>NZ_JCAUKV010000001.1:0-2156693 GCF_059693665.1 Pseudomonas sp. PGPR N4 | reverse complement strand
TTGTTAGGTGACTGCGTACCTTTTGTATAATGGGTCAGCGACTTATATTCAGTGGCGAGCTTAACCGAATAGGGGAGGCGTAGCGAAAGCGAGTCTTAATAGGGCGTTTAGTCGCTGGGTATAGACCCGAAACCGGGCGATCTATCCATGGGCAGGTTGAAGGTTGGGTAACACTAACTGGAGGACCGAACCGACTACCGTTGAAAAGTTAGCGGATGACCTGTGGATCGGAGTGAAAGGCTAATCAAGCTCGGAGATAGCTGGTTCTCCTCGAAAGCTATTTAGGTAGCGCCTCATGTATCACTGTAGGGGGTAGAGCACTGTTTCGGCTAGGGGGTCATCCCGACTTACCAAACCGATGCAAACTCCGAATACCTACAAGTGCCGAGCATGGGAGACACACGGCGGGTGCTAACGTCCGTCGTGAAAAGGGAAACAACCCAGACCGTCAGCTAAGGTCCCAAAGTCATGGTTAAGTGGGAAACGATGTGGGAAGGCTTAGACAGCTAGGAGGTTGGCTTAGAAGCAGCCACCCTTTAAAGAAAGCGTAATAGCTCACTAGTCGAGTCGGCCTGCGCGGAAGATGTAACGGGGCTCAAACCATGCACCGAAGCTACGGGTATCACCTTTTGGTGATGCGGTAGAGGAGCGTTCTGTAAGCCTGTGAAGGTGAGTTGAGAAGCTTGCTGGAGGTATCAGAAGTGCGAATGCTGACATGAGTAACGACAATGCGAGTGAAAAACTTGCACGCCGAAAGACCAAGGTTTCCTGCGCAACGTTAATCGACGCAGGGTTAGTCGGTCCCTAAGGCGAGGCTGAAAAGCGTAGTCGATGGAAAACAGGTTAATATTCCTGTACTTCCGATTGTTGCGATGGAGGGACGGAGAAGGCTAGGCCAGCTTGGCGTTGGTAGTCCAAGTTTAAGGTGGTAGGCTGGGATCTTAGGCAAATCCGGGATCCCAAGGCCGAGAGCTGATGACGAGTTGCCTTTAGGCGACGAAGTGGTTGATGCCATGCTTCCAAGAAAAGCTCCTAAGCTTCAGACAATCGGGAACCGTACCCCAAACCGACACAGGTGGTTAGGTAGAGAATACCAAGGCGCTTGAGAGAACTCGGGTGAAGGAACTAGGCAAAATGGCACCGTAACTTCGGGAGAAGGTGCGCCGGCGAAGGTGAAGGGTTTACCCCGTAAGCTTTTGCCGGTCGAAGATACCAGGCCGCTGCGACTGTTTATTAAAAACACAGCACTCTGCAAACACGAAAGTGGACGTATAGGGTGTGACGCCTGCCCGGTGCCGGAAGGTTAATTGATGGGGTTAGCGCAAGCGAAGCTCTTGATCGAAGCCCCGGTAAACGGCGGCCGTAACTATAACGGTCCTAAGGTAGCGAAATTCCTTGTCGGGTAAGTTCCGACCTGCACGAATGGCGTAACGATGGCGGCGCTGTCTCCACCCGAGACTCAGTGAAATTGAAATCGCTGTGAAGATGCAGTGTATCCGCGGCTAGACGGAAAGACCCCGTGAACCTTTACTATAGCTTTGCACTGGACTTTGAATTTGCTTGTGTAGGATAGGTGGGAGGCTTTGAAGTGGGGACGCCAGTTCTCATGGAGCCATCCTTGAAATACCACCCTGGCAACTTTGAGGTTCTAACTCAGGTCCGTTATCCGGATCGAGGACAGTGTATGGTGGGTAGTTTGACTGGGGCGGTCTCCTCCCAAAGAGTAACGGAGGAGTACGAAGGTGCGCTCAGACCGGTCGGAAATCGGTCGTAGAGTATAAAGGCAAAAGCGCGCTTGACTGCGAGACCCACACGTCGAGCAGGTACGAAAGTAGGTCTTAGTGATCCGGTGGTTCTGTATGGAAGGGCCATCGCTCAACGGATAAAAGGTACTCCGGGGATAACAGGCTGATACCGCCCAAGAGTTCATATCGACGGCGGTGTTTGGCACCTCGATGTCGGCTCATCACATCCTGGGGCTGAAGCCGGTCCCAAGGGTATGGCTGTTCGCCATTTAAAGTGGTACGCGAGCTGGGTTTAGAACGTCGTGAGACAGTTCGGTCCCTATCTGCCGTGGACGTTTGAGATTTGAGAGGGGCTGCTCCTAGTACGAGAGGACCGGAGTGGACGAACCTCTGGTGTTCCGGTTGTCACGCCAGTGGCATTGCCGGGTAGCTATGTTCGGAAGAGATAACCGCTGAAAGCATCTAAGCGGGAAACTTGCCTCAAGATGAGATCTCACTGGGATCTAGAATCCCCTGAAGGGCCGTCGAAGACTACGACGTTGATAGGTTGGGTGTGTAAGCGCTGTGAGGCGTTGAGCTAACCAATACTAATTGCCCGTGAGGCTTGACCATATAACACCCAAGCAATTTGCTCATGCAGATTGTGGTGGTGAAGACGAAACGCCGAAGATTCGTACACAAACATCACATATCCGAATTTGCTGGGCCGTTCATCTGGACGTTCTGGCTACAGAATTTCTTGACGACAATAGAGCATTGGAACCACCTGATCCCATCCCGAACTCAGTAGTGAAACGATGCATCGCCGATGGTAGTGTGGGGTCTCCCCATGTGAGAGTAGGTCATCGTCAAGATTCATTTCGCAAAACCCCTATCTGCGCGAGCAGGTAGGGGTTTTGTCTTTTCCGCGATTCGGAAAACTGCGGCTGCATCTGGCACCCAAATCTACCTCCCTGCCAAACGCCTCGACATACCCCACCTCGAAGGTGCGACAATATTGCACTTTGATGACGTGACTTTCTCCTGCACCCTCAACGTCAAGACTTAACCCACGGGCACCTTGCGCCTGTGCAAAGACTCTTTCAGCACCCCTGTGCTGACCGTCCTGGACGTCCCCGGCGTCCAATTACTTGAGGTAACAAGCAAGATGGCTAAGGCCGCCGATGTCGTTGTGCAATGCCTGGAAAACGAAGGTGTCGAGTATGTATTCGGCATCCCTGGCGAGGAAAACCTCGACCTGCTCGAATCCCTGCGCAAGTCGAAGATCAAGCTGGTACTGACTCGCCACGAGCAATCCGCAGGCTTCATGGCCGCCACCTATGGCCGTCTGACCGGCAAGACCGGCGTCAGCCTGTCGACCCTCGGCCCAGGCGCGACCAACCTGGTGACCGCCAGTGCCTACGCCTACCTGGGCGGTATGCCGATGATGATGATCACCGGCCAAAAGCCGATCAAGAAGTCCAAGCAGGGTCGCTTCCAGATCATCGATGTGTGCGGCATGATGGCACCCATCACCAAGTACACCCACCAGTTCGCCTCGGCCGACAACATCCCAGCACGCATGCGCGAAGCCTTCCGCCTGGCGGAAGAAGAAAAGCCCGGCGCTGTGCACCTTGAGCTGCCTGAAGACATCGCTGCCGAGCAAACCGACAGCATGCCGATCCCGCCAAGCCTGAGCCGCCGTCCGCTGGCCGAGCACAAGGCCGTCGAAGCCGCTGTCGAGAAGCTGCAGAACGCGCGCAGCCCGATCCTGGTGATCGGCGCCGGTGCCAACCGCAAGATGACCGCCAAGGTCCTCAAGCAACTGATCGACAAGACCGGCATTCCTTTCATCACCACTCAGATGGGCAAAGGCGTGGTCGACGAGCGCCACCCTCGCTTCCTCGGCAACGCCGCGCTGTCGTCGGGAGACTTTGTCCATCGCGCCGTCGAAGCTGCCGACCTGATCATCAACATCGGCCACGACGTCATTGAGAAGCCACCGTTCTTCATGGTCCGTGGCGGCACCGAGGTCATCCACATCAACTTCCGCTCTGCCGAAGTCGATGCGGTGTACTTCCCGCAGATCGAAGTGATCGGTGACATCGCCAACGCCGTCTGGCAGATCGGCGAAGCCTTGACCGATACCAGCCACTGGGACTTCACCCGTCTGCTGACCATTCGCGAGGCCAACGAAGCCCAGATCGCCGAAGGCGCCGACGACGACCGCTTCCCGGTATACCCGCAGCGCCTGGTCGCCGACATCCGCCGCGCGCTGCCGTCCGAAGGGATCGTTGCCCTCGACAACGGCATCTACAAGATCTGGTTTGCCCGCAACTACAAGGCGCATAAGCCCAACACCGTCTTGCTCGACAATGCCCTGGCAACCATGGGTGCCGGCCTGCCATCGGCGATGGCCTCGCACCTGGTCTACCCGGACCGCCCGGTGATTTCCGTGTGCGGCGACGGCGGCTTCATGATGAACAGCCAGGAACTGGAAACCGCGGTACGCCTGGGCATGCACATCACCGTGGTGATCCTGCGTGACGACGGCTACGGCATGATCCGCTGGAAGCAGGCCAACATGGGCTTCACCGACTACGGCCTGGACTACGGCAATCCCGACTTCGTCAAATACGCCGAAGCCTATGGTGCCAATGGCCACCGCGTAGAAAGCGCCGAAGGCTTCCTGCCGCTGCTCGAGCACTGCATCAAGACCCCAGGCGTGCACGTGATCGACTGCCCGGTCGACTACAGCGAGAACGACCGCATCCTCAACAGCGAGCTGCGTGAGCGCGCGCTGGCGGTGTAACGCTTAGGTCAATCAGGGCCTGTATGTACAAAGCCGCTTCTGCTGGATAAGTGCAGCCTCAACAGCTGTATTTATCCGTGCAGGAGCGGCTTTGTGCTGAAATGGCCTTGCAGCTGATATCGCACGCCAGGCCCTATTAAAATGCTGACCGCGTGGTAATTACATCCCGCCAAGTAAAGCTGCTGTAGCCTCAAGCTTGCCCTTCGATTACTTCGAAGGACTGAGGCAATGACCATTGGATCTACCCACAACCATCCCGCAGATCTCGCCGTAGAGCCAGCGCTTCCGGCTCAACCTTGGGCTGCACGCTTTCCCAATCCACCAGACCTGTGTTTTGACTATCGCCGATTGGTTGAACAGCAAGGCGGTGTCGCTCAGGCAACTCAGAAGGATCAGCGCATTTGTATTGTCGGTGCAGGCGTCACCGGGCTTACCGCGGCCAGAGAGCTGCTGCGCTGCGGCTTCAGCAATATCACCCTGATCGAACAGGCCCAGCGCGTCGGTGGCAGACACCTGACCATACCTAGTGCGACTCAGCCACACCCGAAACCCTCGACCCCATTCGAAATGGGTGCCATGCGCATGCCATTTTTCAACCGCACCGGTGAGTCGCCCAGAGACGGCCGTTCGCTAATTGCGTACTACACCAGTCTGTTCGATCTGCATCTCTCGGACTTTCCAAATCCGGGCACTCCCTGGGTAACGAGTACAGGTATTTACCTGGAAGAAGGGCAATTTGACGACAGCGCTGAGCCAACGCTGTTGGTCTGGCGAAACCCAACCGGCGAATCGCCGCCCCCTACAGCTCGCCTGCAAACTGTTCAGGGCAAGTGGAAGCGTTTTGCCGAGCAACTCGCCGAGCGCGTTGCCGGGGTCTACGGGACCGTCGCCTGGGAAAAATTCTGGGCTGCAATTGTCGCTCGCTACTATCAACTGTCCTTCAGGGATCTGGTTCGCCTGCCAGCTCTAGAGCTATGGCGTGAAGATAATCCAGGGGACTTCGGCGGGCTGGGCATGGATGCCGATGAGTCGGCCATCTTCTATTCCATCGGCATCGGCGACGGCAGCTGGGGCGCGTTTTATGACGTCTGCTGCCTGTACCCGCTACGTACAGCCATCTTTGGCTTTAGTAGTCACCTGCAATTGGTTCACGGTCGGGTAGATGAACGGGGTGTACCTCTTGCTGCGCCTTGGTTGGGCCGGCCCGCGCTGCCTGACAGCAGCGAGCTGATGTTTCAGGGGCCGCGCTATCTCGGGTTGGCGGCGCTGGATGAGTGTCTGTTGTTCATGCCCATCGAGCAGTCCGATAAATCCTTGTATGCCCATCTCGCTGCGCGTGAAGATGGTCTGCTTACCGACAGCGCCGTCTGTGGGCTACGCAAGTTGGCTGATGGCCGTATCAGGGTCGATTACCGCTGGCACCACAGTAGCCCCCACAACGAGCAATTACGAAGCGGTGACTATGACGCCGTGATCGTTACCCTTCCGTCATGGTTGATCGAGACCAATATCAAACTCCAGGGGTTCAGCTCTGCAGAGTTACCCCAGCGCATCATCAAGGCCTGGAAGACTGCTCACTGGGAGACCAGTTGCAAGGTCTACGCGCCACTGAGCAAGCGCTTCTTCGACGAGGGCTGCAAGATCCCGCAGATCCTGGTCACCGACAGTTTCGTCCACGATGTCTACGCATATCGCTACAACGCTCACTATGCCCAAGACTGCATTCTGCTGAGCTACACCTGGGAGGACGATGCGACCAAACTGGCGGCTTTCACAGATGTTGAGCTTGGGCACAAGTGCCTGGCCGAGCTCGACAGGATCCTAATGCGCTGCACCAATATCCAGCAGCCGATATCGCCCTACGTCGATGCCAGCAACATCCAGATTCAACACTGGGTAACAGATAGTAATGCGCTGGGCTGCGCCAAACTATACCGAGCCGGGACCTATTACGACGCCGTCAGCTTGATGAAATACAATCGCGATCTCGGAGCTGGTTCCGGGCTGTATCTCGTCGGGGAATCGTTTTCAGTCGATGCCGGCTGGACCGAACCATGCCTGCGCACTGCCATCGACGCGGTGATCAATATCTGCGAGCGCAGCGGTGCAGTATTCAACGGCGGCTTCACCCTGGCTGATTATCCGCATTACCAACTGCAAAGCTGAGCCGGAGCGGGGCAGGGACCCTGTCTGCTTCCTGCCTACGCCGTAGATTTTTCCTACGATTTTGCCGGAGCCGCCTGGCTGTCGGAAACTTTGCCATCCCCGCTTTACTGGCCTCCTTCCCATAACCACAACAAGGAAGCCACCATGCCCCATACCCCCAATGCCGTTAGCCCGGTACGCATTGCTGTCATCCAGTACGACCCGCAAGTGGGTCTCGAACACTGTGACGGCAACCTGAGCAAAGGCCTGGCCTTGGCTCGCCGGGCCGTGCGCGAAGGTGCCACGCTGATTGTGCTGCCCGAGCTGGCCAATACCGGCTACACCTTCCATACCCGCGCCGAGGCCTATGCCCATGCCGAGCCTCTGCACGGCGGTCGCAGCCTTGAGGCGTGGAGCAACTTCGCCCGCAAGCATCAGGTCTATCTGGCTTCTGGCTTCGCCGAGCGTGATGGCCTCAAGCTATATGACAGTGCCGTGCTGTTCGGCCCCGATGGCCTGCTCGGGCACTATCGCAAGGCGCACCTGTGGAATCAGGAGAAGCTCTGGTTCACACCGGGGGACCTCGGCTTTCCGGTGTTTGAGACCCCCATCGGGCGTATCGGCCTGTTGATTTGCTGGGATATCTGGTTCCCCGAAGTACCCAGGCTGATGGCGCAGCAGGGCGCGGATATCATCTGCAGCCTGAACAACTGGGTGTGGACGCCGCCGCCGCTGTTCGATGATGCCGGGCGCTGCATGGCGTCTTACCTGACCATGACCGCAGCCCACGTCAACAATGTCTATATCGCCGCGGCCAACCGCATCGGCAAAGAGCGTGGCGGACGCTTTCTCGGTTGTTCGTTGATTGCCGGTACCAACGGCTGGCCCATCGGCCAGGTTGCCGAGGCCGAGGCTGAGTGCATCGTCTATGCCGACGTCGACCTGAGTGCTGCGCGTAGTGCGCCGATCTGGAACAGCCTCAACGACCTGCCTCGCGACCGCCGCACCGACCTCTACGATGAGACCCTCGGTTATCGCCTGCATCCAGCGCTGCCGCGCTGAGGAGGGGTGATGAACCGTACTCGATCGGCATCGCCCAGCGGTGCCTTGGAACTGCTCCTGATCGGGCTGGCCGGCGTGCTGGTGGCGCTGGTGCTGATTGGCGACTGGCCCGTTTACGCGCAGGTTGCGTCGACGCTAGAGCAACCCATCAGCTACCTGCGCTGGATTGTCGGCGACATCAGTGAAGTCGCTTTCTACAAGCATGAGTTGCCAGCGCTTGGCCTGTTGCTGGGCGCCGGGATTGGCCACTGGGCACATCGAAACGGGCGCCGCTGGCAGGGTTTCGCGATCTGCTACGGCACCGGTTTATGGCCATGGCTGTTGCTCAGTTCGCTGCTGGGGTTGCTGCTAAGCCATGTGCTGTGGGGGTGGACGCTGGCCAGCGGCGACTGGCAACCCACCTTCGTCGCTTTCGTCTCGTTGCCGGCGGCGATGGTGCTGCTGTTTGGAGGTGGTTGGCGGGTGGCGCTCAGTGGCGCACTGCTGGGCGCGGTATTGGTCACGCCTGCCAGCCTGCTGCTGGTCAACTATGTGTGTTACCCGCTGCAGCTGCCGGTGGTGGTTGGCAATGTGCTGGGCATGGCGCTGGCCAGCGCAGTGGCGTTTATTCTGTACAAACGCTTCCCGGGGCTTTTGGAAGAGCGCCGCAATTCTGCTCTGAACGATACTCCAGCCATCAACGCCAAACCTGACCATGGCGTGCTCTGGACGCTGCGCCGGGTGCTGGCTGATTTCAGCGAAGCACCGTTCTTCGGCAATGAGTGGGCCAGCCTTGGCCTCCTGCTTGGGGTTCTGCTGGCTCATGTACTGGCGCCTGCAGCCGCGGTGTATGGCTCAATGCTGGTATTGGAAATGGTCGCAGCCCAGGCGCTGGCTTCGTTGCTGGGCGTATTGCTGTGGCGGCGACAGTGGATTGCACGCGGCTGGTATCCAACTTACATTCCTATCGTTTCGGTGGTGCCAGCCGCGCTGCTGACTCTGGGCGGTAGCTGGCAGGTCATGCTCCTCAGCGCCAGCCTCGGCGCCCTTTTCGCGCCGCCGCTGGCGGTCGCGATCAGTTCCCGGCTGCCGAGCTATATGCACGGCTATATCGGTAACGTGCTGTCGATGGCGATCTGCACATTGGCGATAGTGCCGTTGCTCAGTTTGATTGCAGGAGAAGCAGGATGACTCACATCAGCAAGCGAGCAGTACTCTCGGTTGGCAGCCTGGGGGGCACCGTCAGCATGCAGGCGGCGGCACCAGGGCAAGGCGTCACCCCTACGCTCGACTGCCTGGGCCTGTTGGCGGTAGTCCCGCAATTGGCGGAGCTGGCCGAGCTGCGAACGGCCACCCTGTGCTTGCTGCCAAGCGCGTCACTGGGCTTTGCGCAACTGTTCGAAGTACTCGCCTGGGCGCAAGCTGAGGTAGAGCAGGGCGCCCAGGCCGTGGTCATTACCCAGGGCACCGATACGCTTGAGGAGACGGCTTATTTCCTCCACTTGCTGTGGTCATCGCCAACCCCGCTGGTGCTGACCGGCGCGATGCGCTCGGCCAGCCAGCCGGGCGCCGATGGGCCAGCCAATCTGCTCGCCGCAGCTCAGGTCGGGTTGGCAGCAAGCAGTCGCGGGCGCGGTGTGCTGGTGGTCATCAATGATGAAATCCACAGCGCTGCCAAAGTGCGCAAGGTCGCTAGCCTGGCGATGGCGGCCTTTGCCTCGCCGGGTGATGGTTGTGACGGTTATCTGCTGGAGGGCAAGCCGGTATATCGCCAGCCTGGTGCTGCCCGTAGTGTCTTGCCATTACCCACCAATCGTGGCCATACCGTCGCGCTGTTGGAAGCGAGCCTGGATGCCGACACCGGTCTGTTGGAGGCGCTGCCCAAGCTCGGCTATGCAGGGTTGGTGGTAGCCGGCTTCGGTGCCGGCCACGTATCGGCAAGCTGGGCCGAGGCACTGCAAAGGATCGCCGAACAGATACCGGTGGTGATCGCCACGCGCACCGGCAGCGGGCCGACGGCCACTGCCACCTATGGCTTTGTCGGCGGCGAGATTGACCTGCGCAGCAAACGGATGCTGATGGCCGGGCGCTTGTGCCCGCGCAAATGCCGGATTCTGCTCTGGCTGCTCCTCGGCTGTGGTCTTGAACAAGCCCTCGAGGAGCATCTGGGTCAGTACTGAGCGACGCCGGCTGTGGCGGCACACACTGCAACCTGCCACCAAAGCCGGCTAGCTATGCTAGGGTGCCTGCATATCCCGTAGTGCAGGAATCCACCGAACCATGCTGCCCCGTCTTGAAGAAAAAGAACTCGCCCGCCTCGAAGATTTGCTGATCACCTACGGCAACGATTTCTCGGTGCTGAACCTGGCCGAGCTCAATGGCTTTTTCACCGCACTGGCCAGTTCTCCGGTCAAGGTCAACCCTGAGCAGTGGTTGCCGGCAGTCAGCGGCGGCAAGGTGCCGAAGTTCAAGCGTCCAGCCCATGAGGAAGCCTACACCGCGCTGATGTTGCGCTATTGCAACGACGTGGCCGCGGAGTTGGCCGAACAGCTGGATGACTTCGAGCCGTTGTTCGAAGAGAGTGAAGGCGAAGAGGGCGTAGCGATCATTCTGGAAGAGTGGTGCTTCGGCTACATGCGCGGCACGCAAGTCGCGCAGTGGGGCGAGCTGCCCCCAGAGCAGGACGCCTTGCTCAAGGCCATTTCCTTGCATGGCCTGGAAGACAATTTCGAACTGCTCGACTCGATGAGTTTCGATGAACTTCAGGCCTGCGTGCCACTGGTGATCGACGCCGCGCGTGGCTTGTATCGCTACCAGAAGCAACATCGCCACTAATGCCCAAGGTGTGCGGCAGGCCCGTGATCAACTGAACGATTATTTCGCCTGGCGAAATTATGGATTGTCACGGGCACTGATTCTATTGGTTGGCGGATGGGCGCAGGATTGTCTGCGTCATCCACCCACCACGGAGTCAGGACCATGCCAGCCCCTATCAAGCTCTACAACTTCCCCAAGTCCGGCCATGCCCACCGCATCGAGCTGATGCTGTCGTTGCTCGGCTTGCCGACTGAACTGATCTTCGTCGACCTGGCCAAGGGCGAGCACAAGCAGCCCGCGTTTCTCGCCATCAACCCGTTCGGCCAGGTCCCGGTGATCGACGATAACGGTACGGTCATCGCCGACTCCAACGCCATCCTCGTGTACCTGGCCAAGACCTACGATCAGGGTAACTGGCTGCCTGAGCAACCTCTGGCCGCGGCGAAGGTGCAGCGCTGGCTGTCGGTTGCCGCCGGCCCCTTGGCCTTTGGCCCCGCTGCGGCGCGGTTGATTACCGTCTTCGGCGCTTCCTTCAATGCGGAGGAAGTGATCGGCCGCGCACACAACCTGCTCGCCGTGATCGACCAGGAGTTGGCCACCCAACCCTTCCTGACTGGCACCAGCCCGACCATCGCCGACGTCGCCAACTACTCCTACATCGCCCACGCCCCCGAGGGCAATGTGTCGCTGGAGCCGTACGGCAACGTCCGCGCCTGGCTGGCCCGCATCGAAGCGCTGCCCGGCTTTGTCGCCATGCCGCGCACTGCCGCCGGCCTGCACAGCGCCGACTGATCTGGCCCACGCCCTCCGAGGGACGCCGTCATGCATACGCAATCCAATGAGCCGAGCTCGCCCTGGCACGCCGGCGAGAGAGCCCTGCAAGAAAAGGCCGGCGTGGCCGAGCGGATGGCAGTGTTCGGGCAGAAGGTCATTCGTGACTACATGCCCGACCAGCACCGCCAGTTCTACCAGCAACTGCCGTTCATGATTGCCGCCAGCGTTGACCCTCAGGGCAGGCCCTGGGCGACCTTGATCGAAGGAGCGGACGGCTTTGTCAGTTCGCCTGATCCGCGTCAGCTGCGCCTGGCCGCCAAGCTTGCCAAGGATGATCCAGCCGCCGCTGGGCTGGCCGCCGGGCAGGCGATTGGCATGCTCGGCATCGAGCTGCACACGCGTCGGCGCAACCGTATCAATGGCGTGATTCAAACGGCGCTAGCTGGTCAAATTGACGTGCAGGTCGAGCACGCCTTCGGCAATTGCCCACAATATATCCAGCTGCGCAACTATCGGCGTGTCGAAGGGGGCGCGCAGCCCCGCGAGGACGCGACCTCGCTGGACGCATGTGCCACAGCACTGATCGAAGCCGCCGACACCTTGTTCGTCGCCAGCTATGTCGAGCATGCCGACGGTCAGCGTTCGGTGGATGTTTCCCACCGTGGCGGGCGGGCCGGCTTCGTCAAGGTCGAGGGCAATCGCCTGACCATCCCGGACTACGCTGGCAACCTGCACTTCAATACCCTGGGCAATCTACTGGTCAATCCACGCGCCGGCTTGCTGTTCGTGGATTATGTCAGTGGCGACGTGCTGCAGCTGTCAGGGCGCACCGAGTTGCTGCTGGACAGCCCGCTGACCGAGGCATTCGAAGGCGCCGAGCGGCTGTGGGTACTGGAGGTCGAGCAGGTAGTACGACGCCCCGCGGCAGTGTCGCTGCGCTGGGACTTCGAGGCCTATGCGCCAACCAGCCTGGCCACTGGCACCTGGGCTGAAGCGCAGCAACGCCTGCAACAGGCTCAGCGCCAGCAGGACTGGCTCGGCTGGCGGGTGAGCAGGGTCGAGCAGGAGAGTCGTGATATCCGCTCGTTCTATTTGCAACCCGCAGACGGCTCAGCAATAACCTTCGCGCCTGGGCAGCACATCCCACTGCGCTTGCCGCTTGATGCGCAATCCTCCGTGATCCGCACCTACAGCCTGTCCAGCGCGCCCTCGGACGGCTACCTGCGCATCAGCGTCAAGCAGCAGGGCGCAGCGTCGCGCTACCTACATGAGCAGGTGGGCGTCGGCGATGTGCTGCACGTGCGCCAGCCGGTGGGCAGCTTCAAGCTCGACAGCAGTAGCGAGCGACCATTGGTGCTGATCGCGGCAGGGGTCGGCATTACACCGCTGCTGGCGATGCTGCGCGAGCAGCTGGCGCTCAGTGCAAGGCGGTCGATCTATCTGTTCCAGGGCGCCCGTAGCCTGGCCGAGCTGCCATTTGGCCAGGAACTGAGTGCATTGCAACAGCAGGCCGGCGATCGCCTGCACCTGTACCGAGCGCTCAGCCAGCCCGAAGCTCAAGCGGTACTTGGCCAGGACTTCGAGATGGCCGGTCGGCTGGGCATCGAGCAGATCAAAGCGCGCCTGGCGCTGGATGACTACGACTTCTACGTTTGCGGCCCGGCCAGCTTCACCCAGGATATCTATGACGGCCTGCGCCGGTTGAGCGTGACGGACGCGCGCATCCATGCCGAGGCCTTTGGCCCGTCGACGCTGACTCGTCACGGCGACGGTGCTCAGCCTGCGCTGCAGCAGCCACCTGCAGCCAGTCAGCCGGTACCGGTGCATTTTGCCGGCTCGGCCAAGGAGGCGCGCTGGACGCCTGGCTCCGGCAGCCTGTTGGAACTGGCCGAGCGCCGCGGGCTGACGCCTGAGTTCAGCTGCCGTGGCGGTTCCTGCGGCACCTGCAAGACGCGCATCGTCAGCGGCCAGGTGCATTACCCGCAGCCGCCCGCCGAGCTGCCCGAGAGCGGCAGCGTGCTGATCTGCTGCGCTGTACCGGCAGATGACGGCGGCCAGCCGCTGGTGCTGGATCTTTGATCGATGCACCCTTGTGATCAGCCGCCCGCCCCGGGAATAATCGCAGCAGGATTGATACGGGGGCGGGGCATGGATCAGATCCATCTGATGAAGGTGCTGATTGCGGTGGGTGAGCTGGAAAGCTTTGCCGCAGCGGCGCGCAAGCTCGGCCTGTCGCCGGCGGCAGTGACGCGGGCGGTCAGTGCCCTGGAAGAGGCGCTCGGGGTCAAGCTGCTGCAGCGCACCACGCGCAATGTGCGCCTGACCGAGGCCGGCAGCCGCTACCTGGAAGACAGTCGCAATATCCTCGCCAGTATCCACGAGGCCAACGAGGCGGCGGCCGGGATCAACGCCGCACCCAAAGGCAATCTGTCGGTGACCGCGCCACTGCTGTTCGGTAAAGCCTTTGTCATGCCGTGCATCGTTGACTACTTGCAGGCTTACCCTGAGGTGGACGTGTCCGCCTACTTTCTCGATCGGGTAGTCAATCTGGTGGAGGAGGGCATGGACGTTGCCGTGCGCATCGGGCCATTACCCGATTCGGGGCTGAAGGCTGTGCGCGTCGGCCAGGTGCGCCGGTTGTTGTGCGCTTCGCCTGAGTATCTACAGCGCCACGGCAAACCGCAGCATCCCGCCGAGCTGGCCGAGCATACGATGATCGCAGCCAGCGGCGTGTCACCGCGATTGGACTGGACGTTTGGCCCTGAGCAGGCGCCTGTGCAGGTGCGGATCAAGCCCCGGCTGACGGTGACCAGCAACGACGCGGCAATCGTCGCCGCCACGGCAGGTCTGGGCATCGCGCGGCTGCTGTCGTATCAAGTGGCAGCGGAGCTGGCGGCGGGGCGCTTGCAGGTGGTGCTCGAGGATTACGAGCAAGTGCCGTGGCCGATCCATGTGCTGCACCGCGAAAGCAAATACGGCTCGACCAAGGTGCGGGCGTTCATCGACCGGCTGGCGAGTAACCTTCGCGCGCACCACTACCTCAATTGAGCGCTTGATACTGCATTCTGAAACCCAGGCTAACGTGCTCGCCTTTGTGCAGCAGGCGCAAGCCTGGGCGCCCAGGCAAATGGTGCGCATTGATCGGATGGCTGACCGGCTCGAAGCAGAAGAACGGCTGGTCCTGCGGACAGAACAACAGGTAATGGTCGGCTCCGCTGGCGCTGCAGCGTAATTGATAGCCGGCTGCCGGCTGGACAATCGTGCACTCGCCCTGCCAGCCGCTGAAGGCGTGATCGACAACTGTCGTTGGCAGCTCACTCAACTGCCCGAAGCGCCATTCGGGCGGGATTTCAACCTGACGCGATGGCAAGCAACCCTCATCGCCTACCCATACCTGACGCGCCGGTGCCAGCAGCAAGGTATCAGCATGGCGAGGCAAGTACGGGTGTAGCCCAAGCCCATGCCAGCAGGGCAATTCATCCAGATGCGTAACCTGCAGATCCAGGCTCAGGCAGCCCTCGTCGAGGCTGACATGCATTACCGCCCGATAGGCAAAAGGCAGCTCGCTGTCCAGCGTCAGGCAAGCATGATCAGTGCCTTGATGAGTCACCACCCAAGGCTGCTGCCAGGCACTGCCATGGATCGCGTAGGGCGAGTGCTCGGTGTTCGCGGCCAATGCCAGCCAGCCATCAGGGCGGGCAAAGCCACCGCTGTCGATGCGATTGGACCACGGCACCAGCGGATAACAACCCAGGCGCCTTGGCGTAGCGCTGTCCAGCGCCGCTTGATCGCTATGGCGCAGCAACGCCTGGCCACTGTCCTTGACCTGCCAGTTGACCAGGCTGGCGCCCAGCTCCGGGGCCAGGCTCAGGCGTGTCAGACGGTCTTCAAGATCCAGTTCGAATAAAGCCATTCAGCAAGCTCCAGGTGCAAACACGGTGATCAGGCCGAGCGCCGATAGGTCAGCAGTACAATCCCGCAGACCACCACCGCGCCACCGATCAACTGCATGCCGCTCAGGCGTTGATCGAGCAAGGCCCAGGCCAGCAACAGCGTGGCAATCGGCTCGATATTCATTACCGGCGCGTTCTGCGCCATGTTCAGCCGCGGCACGCAGACGAACAGCAGAGTAAACGCCACGCCATACAGCACCACCAGGCTGGCCAGAGCGATCCAGCCAGCGCTGCTGCTGGGCAGCGACAAGCCCGCCGGCACCCAGCCGCCGACCCCGGCTACCAGCATGCTGGCGAACACGATCATCAGGGTCAGCAAGCTACGCACCGGTCCGCGTACGCCGGCCAGCTTGTGATCGGTGATCCACAACGCACAGGCAAACACACAGGCAGCGCAGAAGGCGAGGCTCACGCCGAGGGTCCAGTCCGGGTTGGCCTCAGCGCTGTCGGCCAGGCGTGACGGTACATCCAGCGCCAGCACCAGACCGAGCAGAATCAGCCCCATCAGCAGCACGGTGCGCCGCGTCGGTCGCGGCCCGCCGAGGGCCCAGCTGAGCAGCGCCAACAGAATCGGGAAGGTGTTGCCGACCAGTAGCGCCAGCGCCACCGGGATCCGCGCCACCGCCGAGTACAGGCACAGGCTCTGGGTGGCAATCAGCAGGCCCAGCAGCAGTTGCCAGCGTCGCGAACCTGCGGGCAGGCCTAGCGACTGGCGCTGCCACAGCACCAGCGCCGCCAACGCCAGCAGGGTGATGCCCGAGCGACACAGAATCGCCAGCAGCACGCCGGTGTCGTTATCAAAGGCGATCCGCGCGGCGATGTGGTTGCCGGCAAAGGCACAAGCCAGCAGCGCTAACAGCGCCACCGCCAGCTTGCGCGGGAAGAGTGAGGTATTCGAAGAGGAGGCGACAGCCATGTGCACAAATCCATTTGCAGGGGGAGGGCGGGCCCGCAGGCCCGCCTGTCACAGTTACAGCACCACGCTCGGCAGCCACAGCGAGATAGCCGGGATGTAGGTCACTGCCATCAGCACCAGGAACAGTGCTACATAGAACGGCAGCAGTGCCTTGACCGTCGCCTCGATGCTGACCTTGCCGATGGCCGAGCCAACGAACAGCACCGCGCCCACCGGCGGCGTGATCAAACCAATGCCCAGATTGACCAGCATGATCATGCCGAAATGCACCGGGTCGACGCCGATGCCAGTGATCACCGGCAGCAAGATCGGCGTCAGGATCAGAATCAACGGCGCCATGTCCATCACCGTGCCCAACAGCAGCAGCATGAAGTTGATGCACATGAGGATCACGTAACGGTTGTCCGACAGGGTCAGGAACAGCGTGGTGATCTTCGACGGGATCTGCATCAGCGTCATCACGTAGCCAAAGCTTGCGGCAAAGCCGATCAGGATCATCACGATCGAGATGGTCCGCACCGTGCGGTGCATCAACTTCGGCAGGTCGCGCCACTTGTAATCGCGGTAGATGAACATGGTCACGAAGAACGACCAGACCACGGCAATCGCCGCCGACTCGGTCGCGGTGAACACCCCGGACAGAATGCCGCCGAGGATGATCACCATCGCCATCAGGCCCCACAACGCTTCACCGGCGATTTTCAGCGCCTGGCGTAGCGGGATCACCTCACCCTTGGGGTAGTTGCGGCGCTTGGCGAAGATCAGGCACAGGCCCATCAACACCGCGCTCATCAACAGCCCTGGCATGACCCCGGCCATGAACAGCGAGGCAATCGATACCGTGCCACCGGCCGCCAGCGAGTACAGCACCGAGTTGTGGCTGGGCGGAGTCAGCAGTGCCTGCACCGAGCCACTGATGGTCACCGCCGTGGAAAACTCACGCGGATAGCCCTTGCGCTCCATCTCCGGGATCAGCACCGAACCGACCGATGCGGTGTCGGCCACCGACGAACCGGAGATCGCGCCAAAGAAGGTCGAGGCGGTGATATTGACCAGCGACAGGCCGCCACGGACAAACCCCACCAGCACCCCGGCAAACGCCACCAGCCGCCGCGACATGCCACCCTCGGCCATGATTGCGCCGGCCAGCACGAAGAACGGAATCGCCAGCAGCGAGAACTTGTTAACCCCGCTGGCAACCTGAATCATCATTGCCTGCAGTGGAATATCTATCCACCAGGCCCCGACCAGAGCGGCCAGGCCCAACGCATACGCCACCGGCATGCCCAGCAGGATCAGGGCGATGAAGCTGCCCAACAAAATGAACGCATCCATTTATGCAGCTCCTTCGCTTTCTTCGACGACATCGAAGCGCATCACCTGGCGATGGCTCTGATCGCCATAGAAGAGTTTTTCCAGCACGAACAGCAGGGTGATCGCCCCGCCGACCGGGATCGGCGCGTAGGTCATGCCCACACGAATCGACGGCAGGGTGGCGAGAAACTGGTTCCAGGTAGTCACGCACAGCTTGATGCCATAGAAGGTCATGAACGCGCAGACCAGCAGCATCAACACTTGCACCAGCAGTGCTACAGCCTTGCGGCGTGCCGGTGGCAGGCGGTCGGTAACCGTGGTCACCGCCATGTGCGCACCGGCCCGATAGCTGGCGGCCGCGCCGATGAAGGCGAACACCACCATCAGCAGGATCGCCACCGGCTCCGGCCAGCTCGAGCCGCTGCCGAGCACGTAACGGGCGAAAATGCCCCAGGGAATGATCAGCGTCATGGTCAGGATCGACAGCCCCGCCACCCAGATGCAACCGCTGTACAAGGTATCGTTGACACGCAACACAAGTGTTTTCATAAAGCACCACCGAGGCTGCACGTAGCCGTGCAGCCGCATCTAGCTGGGGAGGGAGCCGCAGGTCACTGGACTTCGGCGATACGCTTCATCAGATCGGCGTATTGCGCGCCGTACTTTTCCCGCACTGGCGCAGTGGCGTCGAAGAACGGCTTCTTGTCGACCACGATGAACTCCACCCCGGCAGCCTTGAGCTTCTCTTCACTGGCGGCCGACTTGGCGTCCCACAACGCACGCTCTTCCATCTGCGCTTCACGGGCGACTTTCTTCACCAGGGTCTGCTGCTCAGGCGTAAGCTTTTCCCAGGTGGTCTTGGACATCACCACCGGCTCAGGCAGGATCAGGTGGCCGGTCAGGGTGAAGTACTTGGCGCTCTGGTAGTGGTTGTGCTCGAGCAGGGTCGGCGGGTTGTTTTCCGCGCCGTCGATCACCCCGGTCTGCAAGGCGCTGAAGATCTCGCCGGTGTCCATGGCAATGCCGTTGCCGCCCATCGCGTTCATCATGTCGATGAACAGCGGGTTACCCTGCACACGGATCTTCATGCCCTTGAGGTCTTCGATCTTGCGCACTGGTTTTTTCGTGTAGATGCTGCGCGTGCCGCCATCCATCCAGGCCAGGGCGACCAGGTTGAATTCGGAATTGGTGATCTTGTCGAGGATCTCCTGGCCGATCTCGCCATCGATGATCTTGCGCATGTGCTCATGATCGCGGAACACGAACGGCATGTTGAACACGTTCACATCCGGCACCACCGGGCCGACGATACCGAGGCTGACCCGGGTCATCTGCACCGCGCCGATCTGCGCCTGTTCGATGACTTCCTTCTCCGAGCCGAGCACGCCACCGGCGAACATCTTGAAGGTGATCTCGCCATTGCTGGCGGCTTCGAGTTTTTTACCCATGTTCTGCTCGGCAACTACGGTCGGGTAGCCGGCCGGATGGATCTCGGCGAACTTGATATCCAGCGCCGAGGCGGTGCCGGAGAGGCTGATCGCCAACGGGAGTACGGCCAGAAGCAGCTTGCGTTTGAAGACCATGGTGACGCTCCAGTGTTGTTATTATTTGGGTATCGCACGGGTGCAGCGGGATTCGGTTCAGCCGCGCCAGGCTGTTTCTGGCAGACCCTGCACGCCCGCGTCCAGGGCGAACACGCCACCGGCCAACGGCTGATCGTGCAGGTCGCCGCCGGGGCGGATCGAGGTCACGAACAAGGTGTCCAGGTTGCGCCCACCAAAGGCGCACATCGCCGGCTTTTTCACCGGCACATTGAGTGAGCGGTCCAGTCGTCCATCGGGAGTGAAGCGGTGCACCTGGCCTGCATCGTTGCCGCAGATCCAGTAGCAGCCGTCGGCATCCACGGCAGCGCCGTCAGGCCGGCCCGGGAAGCCGCGCATATCAACGAACAGGCGCTGGTTGTGCGGGGTACCGGTGTCGATGTCGTAGTCGAACTGCCAGATGCGCTGCACGTCGGGGTGGGAGTCGGACAGGTACATGCGCGTGCCGTCCGGGCTGAACGCCAGGCCGTTGGGCACAATCATCTGGTCCAGCTGCAGGTGCAGCGGCCGGCCCTCGCCGTCGTACCGATACAGGGCACCCAGCGGCGCCGCCTGCTGCATGTTCATCAGCATGCTGCCGGCCCAGAAACGGCCTTGGCGGTCGCAGCGGCCATCATTGAAGCGCATGCCCTCGGCGCCATGTTCAACCGCGCGCAGCAGGCGGCTGTCGAGCTTGCCCTGGGCATTGGCTGTCAGCGCATAAACGCCATCCTCCATGCCGGCAATCCAGCTGCCGTTGGCCGAGCGGGCGATGCAGGCGAGCATCTGCGGCGCTTGCCAGCTTTGATGAGCGCCATCTGCGGCCGTCCAGCGGTGCAGCTGGCCGGTAGGGATATCGACCCAGTACAGCGCCTGCTCGGCAACATCCCACACCGGGCTTTCGCCGGTGGCATTGCGTGCATCCACGATCAGTTCGTAGTTCACGGTAGACAGCCTCCTTGCGCGTGGTGAATCAGTCGAATGGCCCGGCAGCGACAAACGCGCCACCTTGATACACCATCGCCGGGTCATCGGCGGCTGGCGCTGGTTGCGCTTCGACCTTGGCGCGGAACACCTCGGAGGAGTCCTTCGGCTGGTAGCCCAGGTGCGCGGCATGGCGGTTGTCCCACCACACGTCACGGTTGGCCGAGGCGCCGTAGACCACGGTGTGGCCGACTTTCTCGGTGAACAGGCCGCGCTCGATCAGTTGGGTCAGGTCGTCATAGCTCAGCCAGGTGCTGAGCATCCGCCGGTTCTGCGGCTCGGGGAACGACGAGCCGATGCGGATACTGACGGTCTCGATGTCGTAGCGATCGAAGTAGAAGCTGGCAACGTCCTCGCCGTAGCACTTGGACAACCCGTAGTAGCCGTCCGGGCGGCGCAGGGCGTGGGCGTCGATCTGCTGGTCCTGCTGGTAGAAGCCAATGGTGTGGTTGGAGCTGGCGAAGATGATCCGCTTGACCCCATGCTTGCGCGCCGCCTCGTAGAGGTGGAACACGCCGCAGATATTTGGGCCGAGGATTTCTTCGAAAGGCCGCTCGACCGAAACACCGCCGAAATGGCAGATGGCGTCGACGCCTTCGACCAACTGGTGCACGGCGGCCTTATCGGCCAGGTCGCATTCGACGATTTCTTCCTGTGCACTGGTGGCAGGTGCCATGGGTGCAATGTCGGAGAGGCGCAGTACTTCGGCGTAGCCCTTGAGGCGCTCGCGAAGCACTTGGCCGAGGCCGCCTGCGGCTCCGGTGAGCAGCAGGCGCTTGAACGGTGTGATAGTCATGGCAAGCTCGTTTGTTTTGAGTTGTTGTAGGTTGTCGTATGACTGTGCTGGATTATCGGTAGTGATTCGCAAGGTTGTCAATGCTTGCCGTGTCTGTTTTTGTCACTGCCCCAGGCTCCCAGCGACCCCTGTGGGAGCGGGTTCACCCGCGAAGAGGCCAGCACTGACACCCCATAAACCGCTGTTACAGCAGAGACAACGGATAGTTGAAGATCAAACGGTTCTCGTCGAACTCGTTGCTGCTGAAGTCGCGGCGAATGGTCGAGTTGCGCCACTTGATGCTCAAGTCCTTGAACGTACCGCTCTGGATCACATAGGCCAGCTCCGACTCACGCACCCACTCCTTGCCATCGGTAACCGCTCCACTGTGCACCTCGCGGCCACTGATGTAGCGGTTCATCAGGGTCAGCCCAGGGACGCCGACAGTGGTGAAGTTGAAGTCATGCCGCGCCTGCCACGAACGCTCGTTGGCGTTATCGAAGCTGGCGTTGTAGCTATCGTTGGCCAGGGTGCCGCCACTGGTGCCGTTGACCCGCATCCAGGTATCGCCGCTGACCTTCTGCAGGCCGACATAGAAGGTGTTGCCGCCGACCTTGGCCGAGAACATCCCTGAGTAGGTCTTGTTGTCCAGCTCGCCCGCGCGCTTGGCGCCGTCGTCTTCACCCTGGAAGTAACCGAGGTTGGCGCCCAGAGTCCAGCTGCCGACCGGCTGGCTGTGGCTGACCTGCAGGTATTGCTGCTGATAGACGTCCTTGAGTACCGCGTTCCACAGCCCGAACAAGGTGCGGTCCTGGTTGAACTTGTACTCACCACCAACGAAGTTGAAGCGGTCCGAGGCAGCGCCGCCGTAGATCATGTCGTCCATGCTCGCGTCGTTACGCGGGCTGTTGCCCCGGAACTGACCGCCGTACAGGGTCAGCCCGGCGATCTCGTTGGACGTCACCTGACCGCCGCGGAACGTCTGCGGCAGCGAACGACCGTCGTCCGAGCGCAGGATCGGCAGCACCGGCATCCACTCGCCGATCTTCAACTCAGTCTTGGAGATCCGCGCCTTGCCCGCCACTGCAAGGCGGCCATAGTCATCTGCCGGCCGGCCATCATCATGCCGCGGCAGCAGCCCGGTGCCGTAGGTACCGCCACCGCCATCGAGCTTGACCGACCACATCCCCAGCACATCCACACCAAAGCCAATCGGCCCCTCAGTGAAGCCCGAGCGCGCATCGAGGATAAAGCTCTGGGTCCATTCCTCGGCCTTGCTCTGCGGGTTGGCCGGGTCGACGAAGTTGCGGTTGATGTAGAAGTTGCGCAGGCCCAGCGTGGCCTTGGCGTCCTCCATGAAACCTGCGGCAAAGCTCACCTGCGGCAATGCACCGAGGGCGGTTGCGGTGAACAGCGCGAGGGGAAGATGTTGGCGGATTTTCATTATTGTTGTGCTCCCTGAGGGTAAAGCTTTCCGTATGCCAGGCGCGTGCAAGCGGCCAGCGGCAGTGGCGGGGGTAGGCGAGGCCGGTCAGGCCAAACGGTTTCGAGCCTGCGCGCGAAGGCTAGCTGCCGCGGGCAGTGCTGGGCTGAAGAGGACGGCGGAGGCGAACAGCGTGGAGGAGGGCTGAGATCGTCATAGGGGCTTCACTGAATTGTTGTTTTTGTTGTGTGTTGTCGTACGACTTTGCGGATTATTAACGGCGGGGAAAAAGCTTGTCAATGGGGTGTTAGGCGGGATTCAGCGGCGGGGTAGGGGATGATACGCGCCCGAGGGCTCTGGTGCGGGGTGTTTGGGGTTGCTAAAGACATCGTATGACAGATTAAGCAAAGGGGCCGCAAAGCGGCCCCAATAATTCAGCTGACAGCCCGTTTCAGGGCTTCACCAAGATCAATCCCAGCTCAACGCCCCACCGGTCTGATACTCGATCACCCGCGTCTCAAAGAAGTTCTTCTCTTTCTTCAAGTCCATGATCTCGCTCATCCACGGGAACGGGTTGGTGGTGCCTGGGTACTCTTCCTTCAAGCCGATCTGAGTCAAACGACGGTTGGCGATGAACTTGAGGTAGTCCTCCATCATCGCTGCGTTCATGCCCAGCACGCCGCGCGGCATGGTGTCGCGAGCGTATTCGATCTCCAGCTGGGTCCCTTGCAGGATCATCTGGGTGGCTTCTTCCTTCATCGCCGCATCCCACAGGTGCGGGTTCTCGATCTTGATCTGGTTGATCACGTCGATACCGAAGTTCAGGTGCATCGACTCGTCACGCAGGATGTACTGGAACTGCTCGGCAACGCCGGTCATCTTGTTGCGACGGCCCATCGACAGGATCTGGGTGAAGCCGCAGTAGAAGAAGATGCCTTCCAGAACGCAGTAGTAGGCGATCAGGTTGCGCAGCAGTTCTTTGTCGGTTTCTGGGGTGCCGGTGTTGAATTCCGGGTCGGAGATGGCGCGAGTGTACTTCAAGCCCCAGGCAGCCTTCTTCGCGACCGACGGGATCTCGTGGTACATGTTGAAGATCTCGCCTTCATCCATGCCCAGCGACTCGATGCAGTACTGGTAGGCGTGGGTGTGGATCGCCTCTTCGAAGGCCTGGCGCAGGATGTACTGGCGGCACTCGGGGTTGGTGATCAGGCGGTACACGGCCAGGGCCAGGTTGTTGGCAACCAGCGAGTCGGCAGTGGAGAAGAAGCCGAGGTTGCGCATGACGATACGGCGTTCGTCTTCGGTCAGGCCGTCCTGGTCTTTCCACAGGGCGATGTCGGCGGTCATGTTGACCTCTTGCGGCATCCAGTGGTTGGCGCAGCCGTCGAGGTACTTCTGCCAGGCCCAGTCGTACTTGAACGGTACCAGCTGGTTGAGGTCGGCACGGCAGTTGATCATGCGCTTCTCGTCGACCGCAACGCGGGCCGCGGAGCCTTCCAGTTCAGCCAGGCCTTCGGCGATGTCGAGGTCGTCCAGGGCAGCCTTGGCACGCTTGACCGCGTCCGAGTCGGCAGCCGTGGCAGCACGCGCTTCAAGGGCGGCGGCGCCACCGGCGCTGTCGAGCTTGTCGAGAGTGGCGGCGGCTTTGGCCTGCGCCGGGGTGCTGCTTTTTACGGCAAGTTCGTCGTCTTCTTTGTCGAATTCGTCCCAGCTCAGCATGTCATGGCTCCTGCTAGAGGGTTGCGCGCGGCAACCGGTTGGATTTTCAAGTGATGCCTGTACAGCGCAATGCCCACAAGGCGTTACGGCGGGCGCTGAGAGCGTGCTCTCATCACATTTAAAGGTGTCTGGCTCAGCGCCTGGCCTGTCCTCGAACGAGGGGCCAGGGTGCTGGAAATCTTGTCGTCAGCTCGCCCTTTCGGGGGGCGCGAAGTATACCGGAAACGAGGCTGGATCGGGGGCCCCTCGGCCGCTACGGATGGTAATTTTTTGACCCGCAGAGCACGCCTGTGTTCACTCGATTCCAGCTGCTTGTTACGGGATGTGAGTCTAGCGCTAAATACGATTTGTTCCTACATCTTGTGCTTCTTTATTTTGCCGCACACTGCATATGGTGTTTTATCTTGATCAGGGTCAAACAGAAGGATTGCCCGTAAGCGCCTGACGACAGGGCGCGAGCGGGTGTCGCAAGGGCCTCGCCAAGCCTGACTCAAGCGCTGCCGTCCAGGCAAAAAAAACCGCAGCCATTACCGTGTGGGCAATGGCTGCGGTGGTGTCAGCTCAGCGCTGCGCCGGCCTTATTGGCAAGCTTCGCAATCCGGCTCGTCGATCGCGCAGGCCTTCGGCACAGGTGCTGGACCTGCGGCCTGGACCGGGGCGCTGTCGCCGCCGCTGGAAACGGCGTTGAGCTTGCCGGTGTTGATGGTCGACTTCTCGGTGCTGGTCGCGGCCAGGGCACGGAGGTAGTAGGTGGTTTTCAGGCCACGGTACCAAGCCATGCGGTAGGTCACGTCGAGCTTTTTGCCCGAAGCGCCGGCGATGTAAAGGTTCAGCGACTGCGCCTGGTCGATCCACTTCTGGCGACGGCTGGCGGCATCGACGATCCACTTGGTGTCGACTTCGAACGCGGTGGCGTAGAGGTCTTTCAGCTCTTGCGGGATACGCTCGATCTGCTGCACCGAACCATCGTAGTACTTCAGGTCGTTGATCATGACCGAGTCCCACAGGCCGCGGGCCTTGAGGTCGCGCACCAGGTACGGGTTGATCACGGTGAACTCGCCGGACAGGTTCGATTTCACGTACAGGTTCTGGTAGGTCGGCTCGATCGACTGCGATACGCCAGTGATGTTGGCGATGGTCGCGGTTGGCGCGATGGCCATGATGTTCGAGTTACGAATACCTTTCTGTACGCGAGCACGTACCGGTGCCCAGTCGAGGCTCTCGTTGAGGTCGACGTCGATGTACTTCTGGCCACGGGCTTCGATCAGGATCTGTTGCGAGTCCAGTGGCAGGATGCCTTTGGACCACAGCGAACCCTGGAAGGTCTCGTAGGCGCCGCGCTCGTCAGCCAGGTCACACGAGGCCTGGATGGCGAAGTAGCTGACCGCTTCCATCGACTTGTCGGCGAACTCGACGGCAGCGTCGGAGCCGTAGGCGATGTGCTGCAGGTACAGTGCGTCCTGGAAGCCCATGATGCCCAGGCCGACCGGACGGTGCTTGAGGTTCGAGTTACGTGCCTGCGGTACCGAGTAGTAGTTGATGTCGATCACGTTATCGAGCATGCGCACGGCAGTGTTGACGGTGCGTTGCAGCTTGGCGGTATCGAGCTTGCCGTCAACGATGTGGTTCGGCAGGTTGATCGAGCCCAGGTTGCAGACTGCGATCTCGTCCTTGTTGGTGTTCAAGGTGATCTCGGTGCACAGGTTCGAGCTGTGGACCACGCCGACGTGTTGCTGCGGCGAGCGCAGGTTGCATGGGTCCTTGAAGGTCAACCATGGGTGGCCGGTCTCGAACAGCATCGACAGCATCTTGCGCCACAGGTCTTTGGCCTGAATGGTCTTGAATACCTTAATCTTGTTGTACTCGGTCATGGCTTCGTAGTACTCGTAACGCTCTTCGAAGGCCTTGCCGGTCAAATCGTGCAGATCAGGTACTTCGTTCGGCGAGAACAGAGTCCACTGGCCGTCGTCGAAGACACGCTTCATGAACAGGTCAGGGATCCAGTTGGCGGTGTTCATGTCGTGGGTACGACGACGATCATCACCGGTGTTCTTGCGCAGTTCGATGAATTCTTCGATGTCCAGGTGCCAGGTTTCCAGGTAGGCGCAGACCGCGCCCTTGCGCTTGCCGCCCTGGTTGACCGCAACGGCGGTGTCGTTGACCACTTTGAGGAACGGCACGACGCCCTGGGATTTGCCGTTGGTGCCCTTGATGTACGAGCCCAGCGCGCGCACTGGCGTCCAGTCGTTGCCCAGGCCGCCGGCAAATTTCGACAGCATGGCGTTGTCGTGGATCGCGTGGTAGATGCCCGAGAGGTCATCCGGCACGGTGGTCAGGTAGCAGCTCGACAGCTGTGGACGCAGGGTACCGGCGTTGAACAGAGTCGGGGTCGAGGCCATGTAGTCGAACGACGACAACAGGTTGTAGAACTCGATCGCACGGGCTTCCTTGTCTTTCTCTTCCAGCGCCAGGCCCATGGCCACGCGCATGAAGAACACCTGCGGCAGCTCGAAGCGCACGCCATCCTTGTGGATGAAGTAGCGGTCGTACAGGGTCTGCAGGCCGAGGTAGGTGAACTGCTGGTCGCGCTCGTGGTTGATCGCCTGGCCCAGACGCTCGAGGTCGAAGTCGGCCAGGGCCGGGTTCAGCAGCTCGAATTCGATGCCTTTGGCAACGTAGGCAGGCAGGGCCTTGGCGTACAGCTCGGCCATCTCGTGGTGGGTGGCGCTGTCGGCTACGTTGAGGAAGCTCAGGCCTTCGGCACGCAGGGTGTCCATCAGCAGGCGGGCGGTGACGAACGAGTAGTTCGGCTCACGCTCGACCAGAGTACGGGCGGTCATCACCAGGGCGGTGTTGACGTCCTTCAGGGCAACGCCGTCGTACAGGTTCTTCAGGGTCTCGCGCTGGATCAGCTCGCCGTCGACTTCAGCCAGGCCTTCGCAGGCTTCGCTGATGATGGTGTTGAGGCGGGCCATGTCCAGCGGCGCCTTGCTGCCGTCGGCCAGGCTGATGCGGATCGACGGGTGCGGCTCGACCACGGCATCGTTGTTGGCGCGGGTAGCACGCTCTTTGGCGCGCTGGTCGCGGTAGATCACGTAGTCACGAGCCACTTTTTGCTCGCCGGCGCGCATCAGGGCCAGTTCGACCTGGTCCTGGATTTCTTCGATGTGGATGGTGCCACCCGACGGCATGCGACGCTTGAAGGTTGCGGTGACCTGCTCGGTCAGGCGCGCAACGGTGTCGTGGATGCGCGACGAAGCGGCGGCAGTGCCGCCCTCAACTGCAAGGAACGCCTTGGTGATGGCCACGGTGATCTTGTCGTCGGTGTAGGCGACGACAGTGCCGTTACGCTTGATCACACGCAGTTGGCCAGGCGCAGTGGCAGCCAGATCCTGGTTCGAATCAGCGGCCTGCGGCGCTTGGGCCTGCGGGTTCTCGCGAGTTGTGTCGGTTTGCATCGGTGGGTGTCTCCACAGTTTCAATAGTGTTCGGGCGTGTCATCCACGCCCACCGTTCCATCCGCCAGTTGGCTTGCCCGAGCGGGGAGCCCACGCGCACGTGGATCCGCCAGCTCGGGCGTGCCGACTTCGGGACAGACTCAGGAATAAGGGGCAATAGCTTGCCGCTCCCTGGCCGAAGTCAAAGGTTCTGCGTTACAACGCAAAATCTGTTGCTGTCGGGGTCGCCAGGCTGTGCCTGCAACACCCGTACCCGAACAAGCCCTGTGCAAGGCTTGCCTCGGTCTGCCTGCGCAGGAGCGCTTTGGCTGCTTGTATTGCCATAAGTTCAGGTCGAAAAAACGCTTGAATTTCGCCGCTGACTTGTGTTCTCGATTTCGGCCCAACCCCAACATCTAGTGGTTCGCCGCGATGGGGATACAAGATAATGCGGTCTGAGGGTGTTTGCAAGGCGACCGCCTGTGGATAACGTGTGTACAGATTGTGTGTGATTCGTGGGTATCGGCTGTAGGCCTTGTCCTCACGGCTTTTCACTTTTTTTCCGCACCGTAATGACCCGTTGCAGAATGTTACTGCTGTGCGGCGCATCACGCTAATTCGTCCTGGCCTGTCTCGGACCAGCGGTGCCGACAGAGCCGATTGGCAGGCGCAGATGTGCGACGTAGTATCCGCGAACAAGGCTACATTCAGGTGACCAGCGGCAGCCCATCCATAACAACAGAGGCCAGGCATGGACCAACCCAGCAACCGCATCCTCATCGTCGAGGACGATCAGCGTCTCGCCGAACTGACCGCCGAGTACCTCCAGGCCAATGGCTTCGAGGTTGCGGTCGAGGCAGACGGCGCGCGCGCGGTGCGGCGCATTCTCGACAGCCAGCCGGACCTGGTGGTGCTGGACCTGATGCTGCCCGGTGAAGACGGCCTGAGCATCTGTCGGCGGGTACGTGGCCAGTACCAAGGCGTGATTCTCATGCTGACTGCGCGCAGCGATGAGCTCGATCAGGTTCAGGGCCTTGACCTGGGCGCCGACGACTATGTCTGCAAGCCGGTGCGGCCGCGGCTGCTGTTGGCGCGTATCAATGCCTTGCTGCGGCGCAGCGACAGCCCCGACAGCAAAGTGCAGGCGCTGCGCTTTGGCCCGCTGCAGATCAACAACAGCCTGCGCGAGGCCTGGCTCGATGAGCAGCCGATCGACCTCACCGGTGCCGAATTCGACCTGCTCTGGCTGCTGGCCAGCCATGCCGGCCGGGTGCTGTCGCGCGAGCAGATATTTACCGCCCTGCGCGGCGTCGGCTACGACGGCCAGGACCGTTCGATTGATGTGCGTATCTCCAGGATTCGCCCCAAGATCGGTGACGATCCCATTCATCCGCGGCTGATCAAGACCTTGCGCAGCAAGGGCTATCTGTTCGTGGCTGAGGCGGCGCCGGCCTGATGAAGTCGATTTTCCTGCGTATTTATGGCGGCATGCTGGCGGTATTGGTGCTGGTGGCGGTGCTCGGCGTGGTCAGCCTGCACCTGGTCAACCTGGTGCGCGCCGAGCAGCACCGCGAGCGCCTGGCGCAAGGCACGTTCAGCCTGATGGCCGACAACCTCGCGCCGCAGAACCCGGTCGAGCGCCAGCGCTCGCTGTTGATGTGGGAGCGCCTGCTCGGCGTGCCGCTGGATGTCCGGCCAATGGCCGCGCTGACCCTCGACGGCGGCCAGCGCGCGCGGCTCTACCGCGACCTGGTGGTGGTCGACAAGACCGGCCCGCATGCCGCACGGGTATTGCGCCGGATCGGTCGCGAAGACCAGCTGCTGGTGGCCGAGGTCAAGCAGATTAGCGAGCAGCTGGCGCGGGCCACGGTGTACCTGCTGGCTGATGAGCTGGTGCGTTATCCGGTCAGCGAACAGCCGCAGCGCCTGGCGCAACTGCGCCAGAGCAAAGGCTTCGGTTTCGATATCGGCCTGCAACGGTTGGAGCGGGCGGCACTGGATGACGACCAGCGCCACCGGGTCGAGGAGGGCGATACGGTGATGGCGCTGGGCAAGGACGGTGATTCGGTGCGGGTGTTCTCCGGCGTGCCCGGCTCACCCTGGGTACTGGAAATCGGCCCGCTGTACCAGCTCAATCCCTACCCGCCGCAATTGCTGATTCTGATCGCGTTTCTCGGTTTGTGCCTGATCGGCCTGGTGGTGTACCTGCTGGTACGTCAGCTGGAGCGGCGCGTGTCCGGCCTGGAAGCGGCGGCCACGCAGATTGCCCAGGGCAGCCTCGATACCCGCGTGCCGGCCGGCGGCGCCGATTCGGTGGGGCGTCTGGCGGCGGCATTCAATGGTATGGCCGAGCACTTGCAGCGCTCGCTGAACATGCAGCGCGAGCTGGTCCGGGCGGTGTCGCACGAGCTGCGCACACCAGTGGCACGGCTGCGCTTTGGCCTGGAGATGCTCGAAACCGCCAGCACCGATCAGGCGCGGGCCAAGCACCTGGCGGGGATGGACGGCGATATCCAGGACCTCGACAAGCTGGTCGACGAAATGCTCACCTACGCGCGTCTCGAACAAGGCGCGCCGGCCTTGCAGTTTCAGGCCGTCGACCTGGATGCCTTGCTGGCGCGGGTCATCACCGAGCTGGCGCCGCTGCGCCCGCAGATAAATGTGCTGCGTGGCCTGTGCCAGGGCGCCGATGAGGACGGCGCCTGGGTCGAAGCCGAACCGCGCTATCTGCACCGTGCGCTGCAGAACCTGGTCGCCAACGCCATGCGCCACGCCGAGGGCGAAGTGCGCGTTAGCTATCACCTTGGTCAGCAGCGCTGCCGCATCGATGTCGAGGATGACGGCCCGGGCGTGCCGGAAAGCGTCTGGGAGCGCATCTTTACCCCATTCACCCGGCTGGACGACAGCCGCACCCGGGCCTCGGGTGGGCACGGGCTGGGCTTGTCGATCGTGCGTCGAATCATCTATTGGCACGGCGGGCGGGCGGTGGTTGCGCGCAGTGAAGGCTTGGGTGGGGCGTGCTTCAGCCTGAGCTGGCCGCGCCAGCAGGAAGCTGAAGACTAGACGCTGACCAGGCTCAACAGCTGCCCGTGGTTGACGCAGAAATGGCCCTTCAGCTCGGCGCCGTGGCGCCATTCAGGCGACAGGTCAGTCAGCAAGCGCAGCCGCGCCAGGCCGTCTGCAGACCACTCCAGCAGCTCTGCGTGCTCGAAGTAAAAGCGCTGCAGGGTCAGTGGATAGAGCGTCTTGAACAGGCTTTCCTTGAGCGAAAAGGTCAGCGTCACGCTAAGTGCCAGCTGGCTGCGGTCGAGCCGTTGCAGCTCGGCCGGGGTGAGGATCTCTTCGGCGAGGCGTTCGGCGCGGGCTTCATCCAGCAGTGCTTCCTGATCCAGGCCGATGCCTCGGCAGCTGGCAGCATCGGCCACCACGGCGGCGGCCCAGCCTTTGCCGTGGGTGATCGAGCCGCGGATACCTGCCGGCCAGATCGGTGATCGGTCGGCATGGGTCGCGGGCACATAGTCACGACCGTCCAGTTGCTGCAGAGCGGCGCGCGCGCAGACTCGGCCGGCCAGGTACTCGGCCTGGCGCTTGGCTACGGAGCGCTGGAGGCTGGCGCTGGGCTCGATGCCCGCGCGCTGGAAGTCGTCGGCAGCAAGCCTGGTCGGGTCGAACGCACAACTGACCAGCACCGCGCCAGGGATCGGGCGCGGTAGTGGCCAGTGGTGTTGCAAGGGGGCGCAGCAGGTCGGCAGTCGGTTCATGGCGCTATTGTGCCAGAGCTGGCCATTGCCAGCGCAGCGGTCACTTGAACAGCTTGTCCAGAAACGCCTGCATGTCTGCCCATGAGCTTTTGTCGGCCGCTTGGTCATAGCCGATATCAGGCCCGCCATGCTGGCCATGACTGAGACGGTCGGCATCGGGGTTGCTGAAACCATGTTTGGCGCCGGCGATGCTGACAAACTGATAGTCGGCCTTGGCCTTGTCCATCTCTTCCTTGAAGGCCGCGACCTGCTCCGGGGTGACCATGCTGTCTGCCGCGCCGTGCTCGACCAGCACCTTGGCCTTGACGCTGCCGGGGCTGGCTGGAGTCTGCGTGACCAAGGCGCCGTGGAAACTCACCACACCGGCCAGCTCCTCGCCACGCCGGGCCGCGTCGAGCACGACCTTGCCGCCAAAGCAGTAGCCAATCGCAGCGAGCTTGTCGGGGTCGGTTTTTGGTTGAATCTTTAGCAGCTCAAGGCCCGCATCGAAGCGCTTGGCAGCTGCTTCCGGGTTCTCCAGCGCCGCCTTCATGAACGCCATCGCATCGGCCGGGTGCTCGGTGTGCTTGCCATCGCCATACATGTCGATCGCCAGCGCGCTGTAACCCAGCGCTGCCAGGTCACGGGCGCGGCGCTTGGCATAGTCATTGAGCCCCCACCACTCATGCACGACCACGACGCCCGGCCGTTTGCCGTCGATAGCATCGTCATAGGCGTAATAGCCAACCAGGCGCTTGCCGTCGTCATCCTGATAATCGATCTGGCGGGTCTGTACCGCCGCTTGAGTAAGGCTGGCGCAGCTCAACAAAGCCAGGGCAAACAGATAACGCATGGTCGCAACTCCTTTAGGCGAGGGAAGCGCAGGCTGTTCAGCGGCGGTTCAGGCAGGGTTCAGCCGCGGTTCAGGGCGCCATGCTTACTCTAGCTTCCAGACCGAAACAGCGCATCCAACTGGAGTAAGAACCCATGAAAACAGTCAATACCCTGCTTGCAGCAATGGCCGTATGTGCCGCCGGCTTCAGCGTTCAGGCCAACGCCGACGACACCTTCGCCAGCCTGACCTACGGCCAGACCAGCGACAAAGTGCGCAAGTCCGGGCTGCTCTCGCGCAGCACCGACAACCTCAACACCGATGGCGTGATCGCCAAGGACGGCACCTGGGGTGTGCGTCTGGGCAAGATGAACAACGAAGGTCGCTACTACATGACCTACGACAACGTCTCCGGTGACCACAGCGGGCTCAAGCTGCGCCAGGAAAACCTGCTCGGTAGCTACGACCTGTTCCTGCCCGTGGGAGACACCACCAAACTATTTGGCGGCGCCAGCCTGGGCGTGACCAAGCTGACCCAGGAATCCTCCGGTTACAGCCGCGACACCAATTACGGCTACGCTGCAGGCCTGCAAGCCGGCGTTATCCAGGAAGTCACCGACAACGCCTCGGTCGAACTGGGCTACCGCTACCTGCGCACCAACGCCAGCACCGAACTGGTCGAACACGGCGGGCCGAAAATCGGCAGCATGAGCCTGACCAGCAGCGCCCAGACCTACCTCTCGGCAAACTACAAGTTCTAAGGCGTGCTGGTACTCTGTATCGGCGTTTGCAACGCACAAGGCTGCTGGCTCGCCAGCGGCCTTGCGCCGTGCATGCGCCAGAGAGGCAAGACAGCGTCGTGATGGTTATAAGGAGAAAGGCATGAAACTGCTGGTGGTCGAGGACGAGGCGCTGCTGCGCCATCATCTGCACACACGCCTGAGCGAAACCGGCCATGTGGTCCAGGCGGTCGGCAACGGCGAAGAAGCCCTGTACCAGGCAGAGGAGTTCGCCTTTGACCTCGCCATCATTGACCTCGGCCTGCCGGGCATGAGCGGCCTGGACTTGATCCGCCAGCTGCGCAGCCAGGGCAAGAGCTTCCCGATCCTGATTCTCACCGCACGGGGCAACTGGCAGGACAAGGTCGAGGGCCTGGCGGCCGGCGCCGACGATTATGTGGTCAAGCCGTTCCAGTTCGAGGAGCTTGAAGCGCGCCTGAATGCCTTGCTGCGCCGCTCCAGCGGCTTCACCCAGTCGACCATTGCCGCCGGGCCACTGGTGCTCGACCTCAATCGCAAGCAAGCCAGCCTCGACGATCAGCCGCTGGCGCTGACCGCGTATGAATACCGCATCCTTGAATATCTCATGCGTCATCACCAGCAGGTGGTGGCGAAGGACCGCCTGATGGAACAGCTGTACCCAGGCGATGAAGAGCGCGACCCGAATGTCATCGAAGTGCTGGTCGGCCGGCTGCGCCGCAAGCTCGAGGGCGAGCACGGCTTCAAACCGATCGATACCGTGCGCGGCCTGGGCTACCTGTTCACCGAGCGCTGCCGATGATCCGTTCGCTGCGCGTGCGCCTGATGCTGGCGGCGGCGCTGCTGGCGCTGTTGTTCATGCTGGCGCTGCTACCGGCCCTGCAGAAGGCCTTCAGCCTGGCCCTGCAGGAGTCGATCGAACAGCGCCTGGCATCCGATGCGACCACGCTGATCTCCGCCGCGCGTATCGAGCAGGGCCGCCTGCAGATGCCTGATCAGCTCCCGGATGAGCGCTACAACCTGCCTTACACCGGGTTGATCGGCTACATCTTCGACCGCGACGGCAAGCTGGTCTGGCGTTCGCGGGCTACCGCCGACCGCGACATCAACTACCAGCCGCGTTATGACGGCCGCGGCAACGAGTTTGCCCGCATTCGCCAGGACAACGGTGAAGAGTTCTTCGTCTACGACGTGGAAGTAAAATTGCTCGGCGGCAAGAGCGCCGCCTACAGCATCGTTGCCCTGCAACCGGTACGCGAGTATCAGGACACCCTCGAGGGCCTGCAGGAAAAACTCTACCTGGGCTTCGGCGCTGCCTTGCTGGCCTTGCTGGTGCTGCTTTGGGCCGGCTTGACCTGGGGGCTGCGCTCGCTGCGTCGGCTGAGTGTGGAGCTGGACCAGGTCGAGAGCGGTGCTCGCCAGGGCTTGAGCGGCGAACATCCCCGCGAGTTGTTGCGTCTGACCGGCTCGCTCAACCGCCTGCTGCACAGTGAGCGCGAACAGCGTCAGCGCTATCGTGACTCGCTGGACGATCTAGCGCACAGCCTGAAAACGCCGCTGGCGGTGCTCCAGGGCGTGGGCGAAAGCATGGGCCACGGCAGTGGCGAGCGCGAGCAGGCGCGAGTGCTGCAGAGCCAGATCGAGCGCATGAGCCAGCAGATCGACTACCAGTTGCAGCGCGCCAGCCTGCGCAAGAGCGGACTGGTTCGCGACCGTGTCCAGCTCGCGCCGCTGCTCGACAGCCTGTGCAATACCTTGGCCAAGGTCTACCGCGACAAGCACGTGGCGATCACCCTGGTCGTCCCTGCGCAGGCGGAAATACCCATGGAGCAGGGCGCCGCGCTGGAGCTACTGGGCAACCTGCTGGAGAACGCCTACCGGCTATGTTTGGGTCAGGTGCGGGTGAGCTTGAGCGAAACCCCGGACAGCCTGCTCCTGTGCATCGAAGACGATGGCCCGGGCGTGCCGACCGATCAGCGCGAGCGCATCCTCCAGCGCGGCGAGCGGCTGGACCGCCAGCACCCGGGGCAGGGCATCGGCCTGGCCGTGGTCAAGGACATCATCGACAGCTACGACGCCCAGCTGAGCCTGGACGATTCGCCGCTGGGCGGTGCTGCCTTCAGGATTGTGTTCACGCGCGGCTGACCCCGCGCCCGGGCGGATTCCCGCCAACCCGCCCGTTCATTTCCCGCCAACGGGCGGAAATCCGCCAGCTCAGGCCCACCTGGTTGCCCTGTCGTTGGGCATGCCACCCCCTCTAGATCAGGCTTTGCACCTCATTCGAGCACTTTGGCATCGCCCTTGCTATTCACTTGGCAGAGGCCTGTAAAGGCAGCTCGAACACAACGACAAATCCCTCCGGGTGCAGGAGGGTTAGCGCTTTAGGTGCCCCCGCCCTGGGAAGGGTGGAAACCGGCACACTCGAGGAAATAAGCCATGACGACTCGTCAGCCGCTGTACAAATCGCTGTATATCCAGGTGTTGGTTGCCATCACCATCGGTATTCTGCTCGGTCACTTCTACCCTGAAACCGGCGTTGCGCTCAAACCCCTGGGTGACGGCTTCGTCAAACTGATCAAAATGGTCATCGCCCCGATCATCTTCTGTACCGTCGTCAGCGGTATCGCTGGCATGCAGAGCATGAAATCGGTCGGCAAGACCGGCGGCTACGCGCTGTTGTACTTTGAAATTGTCTCGACCATCGCGCTGATCATCGGCCTGGTTGTCGTCAACGTGGTCAAGCCAGGCGCTGGCATGCACATTGACGTCAACACCTTGAACGCCAGCAGTGTCGCTGCCTATGCCGCCGCCGGCGCGCAGCAGACCACTATCGGCTTCCTGCTCAACATCATCCCGAACACCGTGGTCGGTGCCTTCGCCAACGGCGATATCCTCCAAGTGCTGATGTTCTCGGTGATCTTCGGCTTCGCCCTGCACCGTCTGGGCAGCTACGGCCGGCCATTGCTGGACATGATCGATCGCTTCGCTCACGTCATGTTCAACATCATCAACATGATCATGAAGCTGGCTCCGATCGGTGCCTTCGGTGCCATGGCCTTCACCATCGGCCAGTACGGCGTCGGCTCGCTGGTGCAGCTGGGCTACCTGATGGCCTGCTTCTACATCACCTGCCTGGCGTTCATCCTGATCGTCCTCGGTGGTATCTGCCGCGCGCATGGCTTCAGCGTACTCAAGCTGATCCGCTACATCCGTGAAGAGCTGATGATCGTACTTGGCACCTCGTCCTCGGAATCGGCCCTGCCACGCATGCTGGCCAAGATGGAGCGTCTGGGCGCGAAGAAGTCGGTAGTAGGTCTGGTAATCCCGACTGGCTACTCGTTCAACCTTGACGGTACTTCGATCTACCTGACCATGGCTGCCGTGTTCATCGCCCAGGCGACTGACACGCAGATGGACATCAGCCACCAGATCACCTTGCTGCTGGTGCTGCTGGTTGCCTCCAAAGGCGCTGCTGGCGTCACCGGTTCGGGCTTCATCGTCCTCGCCGCGACCTTGTCTGCTGTCGGCCATCTGCCGGTTGCCGGTCTGGCGCTGATCCTTGGTATCGACCGCTTCATGTCCGAAGCCCGCGCCCTGACCAACCTGATTGGTAACGGCGTAGCGACCATCGTGGTTGCCAAGTGGGTCAAGGAGCTGGACGAAGACAAGCTGCACGCTGAACTGGCTTCGGGCGGCTCGCCGCTGACCGACACTCGTCCAACCGACGACCTCGGTGTAGCTGAAGGCCCAGCGCGCTCTTAAGTCATCAGGCAATAACCTGGGGCCGCTCTGCGGCCCTTTCGCGACACAAGGCCGCTCCTACAGACGACTGCGCATGACTGGCTTGCGTGGTCAACTGTAGGAGCGGCCTTGTGTCGCGAAAGGGCTGCGAAGCGGCCCCAAGTTCGTCCAATCTCCGCAAAACCGTTCCGGCTTCACTCCACCCGCGTCTGCCCGCTATACGCCAGCACCTGCCGACAGCGCTTGCACAGATACCGCCGCCCTTGGCGCACCAGCTTGTGCCGCACCGCCGTAAAGGCAAAGTCACTCTCCGGGCACGGGCACTGATAGATATAGCGCGTCGCCGTACGCCGTTGCACCGCATAGTTGTGGCAGCGATTAGGCGGCAGCTCGTAGACCCCGCGCATGATCAACTGCCACTCTTCGCCATGGGCTTGGATACTGTCGCCGAACAACTGATGCGCGACCAGATGCGCCACTTCATGGGCCACAGTCTGGCGCAGAAAATCCTCGTGGTTTTCCCGGTACAACTGCAGATTGAAGCGCAGCAGGTTTTCATGCAGATGGGCAACGCCGGCCTTCTGGCCGCGCAGCTTGAAGCTCACCTGTGGGCGGATGAAGCTCCGTTTGAAGAACGCTTCGGCTTGCTGATAGCAGGCTTCAACGCGGGATTCGAGCAACTCGGGCATGGCGATCTAGGTTCTCCTCAGCCGCGCATTATGCCGCAACCCCCCAGAGGCTGCCGAGCCATCGGTCAGCACACAGTCAAAGGCCGCCTTGCGGCGGCCGGTGACTTGATGCCCCAGTGTTGGTTTGGATCTAGTTGGTATACACAGGCCCCACGCCCAAGCCCCAGATGACCACCGTGGCCGCCATGATCGCCACCAGCACCACCAGGCCTACCGCCAGCACGGAACTTGAGAACAGAAAGCCTTCATCCGCCGGAATGTTCATGAACGTCGGCAAGCCCACATACAGCAGGAACACCGTGTAACTGATGGCCGCCGTGCCGATCACCATGCCCAGCCACAGGTGTGGGTAAAGCGCCGCCAGCCCGGCGACGAACAATGGCGTAGCGGTGTAGGTGGCAAACGCGATGCAGCGTGCCATTGATGGCGTGGCGTCATAGGTGCGCGCCATCCAGTGGATGAAAGCGCCCATTACCGCGACCCCGATCAGCATCGCCAGGTACGACATCACGCTCATCCAGAACGCGCTTTCAACGGTCAGCATGACCGCCGGTCGGTCACCGATCACCCAGCCGACCTGGGTGGTGCCGATAAACGCTGAAACGACGGGGATGGCCGCCAGAATCAGGGTATGGGTCAAGTACATGTGGCTGATCGATTCTTCCTCGCCACGAATCTCCTGCCACTCTTGGTCGGGATGGGTAAACAGCCCAAGAACGTGATGGATCATACCGGTCACTCCTATGGTCGTTGCCTGACGCACCCCAGATGGAGCACATGCGGCCCGCGGCCAGGCACCGAAGCAAGCGGTAATATGGCCTTAAGTCGCAGTATAGGAAGCACATCCCTGCGCAATAGGCGCTTTTTAGAGCAAATCGCGCTGTCGCCGCAGTTGTTGATTCCGTTGCAGTCTTTGGTCGGCCTGGCGCGGTTAATTGTCGCGAAAGCCTTCGCCCGCGCCGGCTTTATGCGTAAAATGCTCGGCTTTTGTCACACCTCGCGGATTCCAAGCGCTATGGGCACCCTCTCGGTCAACCAGAACAAACTGCAAAAACGCCTGCGTCGTCTCGCCGGCGAAGCCATCACCGACTACAACATGATCGAAGATGGCGACAAGGTCATGGTCTGCCTGTCCGGCGGCAAGGACAGCTACACCATGCTCGATGTTCTGCTGCACCTGCAGAAGGTGGCGCCGATCCAGTTCGAGATCGTCGCGGTGAACATGGACCAGAAGCAGCCAGGCTTCCCCGAGCATGTTCTGCCGGCCTACCTGAAGACCCTGGGCGTCGAGTACCACATCGTCGAGAAAGACACCTATTCGGTGGTCAAGGAACTGATCCCGGAAGGCAAGACCACCTGCTCGCTGTGCTCGCGCCTGCGCCGCGGCACGCTGTACACCTTTGCCGATGAAATCGGCGCGACCAAGATGGCTCTTGGTCACCACCGCGACGACATAGTCGAAACCTTCTTCCTGAACATGTTCTTCAACGGCTCGCTCAAGGGCATGCCGCCCAAGTTGCGTGCCGATGATGGCCGCAACGTAGTGATCCGGCCGCTGGCCTACTGCAGCGAGAAGGACATCCAGGCCTACTCGGACATGCGCGAATTCCCGATCATCCCGTGCAACCTGTGTGGCTCGCAGGAAAACCTGCAACGTCAGGTGGTCAAGGAAATGCTCATCGACTGGGAGCGCAAGCACCCAGGCCGCACCGAGAGCATATTCCGCGCGATGCAGAACGTGGCGCCGTCACAACTGGCCGACCGCAACCTGTTCGATTTCACCAGCCTGAAAATCGATGAAACCGCGGCGCCGCGCTTCCTCGATGTGGTGAACATCTGACCCATGCGCGATTATCAGTGGCTGCATGAGTTCTGCCTGAATCGCTTCGGCTCGGCCAAGGCCCTCGAGGCGTTCCTGCCGCAACCGCGCACCCCGGCGCAGTTGCGTGACATCAGCGACGACCGCTACCTGTCGACGCTGGCGCTGCGGGTATTTCGCGCAGGCCTCAAGCACAGCCTGGTAGATGCCAAGTGGCCGGCTTTCGAGCAGGTGTTCTTTGGCTTCGAGCCGGAAAAGGTGGTGCTGATGGGCGCCGAGCACCTTGAGCGGTTGATGCAGGACACGCGCATCATCCGCCACTTGGGCAAGCTCAAAAGCGTGCCACGCAACGCACAGATGATCCTCGACATCGAAAAACAGCACGGCAGCTTTGCCAGCTTTATCGCCTACTGGCCGGTGACCGATATCGTCGGCCTGTGGAAGTACCTGGCCAAGCATGGTAATCAGCTCGGCGGCCTGTCGGCACCGCGCTTTCTGCGCATGGTCGGCAAGGATACCTTCATCCCCACCGACGACATGTCAGCCGCGCTGATCGCCCAAGGCGTGATCGACAAGGCGCCGACCAGCCAGCGTGATCGTGCGCTGGTGCAGGAGGTGTTCAATCAGTGGCATGCCGAAAGCGGCCGGCCACTTTGTCAGCTCTCGGTGATGCTGGCGCACACCGTCAACCACTGACCCAGCCGTTACACGGTCCCTGTAGGAGCGGCCTTGCCGGGGCGCCGGACCGGTCGCGAAAGGGCTGCGTAGCGGCCCCGGGATTTGTGCAGCACCGCAAAATCGCCGGGCGCGCTGCGCACGCCTTTCGACCGGTCCGGCGCCCCGGCAAGGCCGCTCCTACAAAAAAACAGATCAGCATTCGCCTGCCAGGCGCCTTTCATGCTGAAACTTCCAGCGCACGTATAGCAGTGCGCTGACGAACAGGCCCAGGCTCACCAGGGTTTCCATCCAGCCAAACAGCGCCCGCGCTGGGTCGAACGCCGCCAGCACGCCTTTGATGAAGTAGATATTGACCACGAAGCATGTCCACGCATGGGCCCGTGCGCTGCCCATCAGCATGCCTGGCAGCACCAGCAGCAGCGGGATCAATTCGACCGCAAGGATCACCTCGACCCGCGCCCCATGCAGGTTGGCAAACCACAGGTTATTGACCAGCAGCAGGGCGATCAGGCCGACCAGGCAAGCCAGGCTCAGCGCGCGGGTAAGGCGCAGCCGCGGTGCCAGCCAGGCCAGCGCTGGTAGTGGCTTGGCACGCTTAGCCACGCGCGCCACCCAAAGCCTTGGCCGTGCTCGCCAGGCGTTGCCCGAGTGCTCGGCACAGGGCTATTTCGTGGCTGTCCAGCTCGCGCTTGCCGTCGGCGCCGGCATGATGACTGGCGCCGTACGGGGTACCACCACCGCGGGTTTCCAGCAGCGCCGACTCACTGTAGGGCAGGCCGGTGATGAGCATGCCGTGGTGCAGCAGCGGCAGCATCATCGACAGCAGGGTAGTTTCCTGACCGCCGTGCAGGCTGGCGGTGGAAGTGAACACTCCAGCCGGCTTGCCGACCAGTTCACCACCCAGCCACAGGCTGCTGGTGCCGTCGAGGAAGTACTTCAGCGGCGCCGCCATGTTGCCGAAGCGGGTCGGGCTGCCGAGGGCAATCCCGGCGCAGTGGCGCAGGTCATCCAGGCTGGCGTACAGCGCACCGCTGGCAGGGATATCGGGGGCGACTGCTTCGCACTCGGTGGAAATCGCCGGCACGGTCCGCAGGCGCGCTTCCAGGCCAGCCATCTCGACGCCGCGGGCAATGTGCCGGGCCATCTCGCTGGTGGAGCCGTGCCGGCTGTAATACAGCACCAGGATATAGGGCTCGCTCACGGCAGGATCTCCAGCACTTTTTCCGGTGGGCGGCCAATCACAGCCTTGTCACCGGCCACAAGAATCGGCCGTTCGATCAGTTTGGGATGGGCAACCATTGCCGCGATCAGCTGTGCTTCGGTCAATGCCGGATTGGCCAGCTCAAGGGCTTTGTATTCGTCTTCACCGCTGCGCAGCAGTTGCCGCGCGCTGATGCCGAGCTTGCCCAGCAGCGCTGTCAGGGTAGCGGCATCCGGTGGCGTCTCCAGGTAGCGCACGATGTGTGGAGCAAGGCCGCGTGCTTCGAGCAGCTCGAGGGCGCCGCGGGATTTCGAGCAGCGCGGGTTATGATAGAGAGTCAGATCAGTCATGACGGGTCGCATCCAGCTGGGTGTGGCGGCTATTCTAACCGCTGCGGCTGAATTACAGGTTTGAAATACTTCGAGAAGGATTGACCCATGGCAAAGCGTTTGGCGGCGGCACTGGCCATCACTGCAAGCCTGTTGCTCGGCGGTTGCGGTGCTGATTATGGCGTGGACCAGCACGGCAATACGGTAAAGGCCGAGCAGATCGAGGGGCAGTGGCTGGTGCTCAATTACTGGGCAGAGTGGTGTGGCCCATGCCGTACCGAAATCCCCGAACTGAATGCCGCCGCCAAGCAGTGGCAGGCTGATGGCATCAAAGTGATCGGGGTCAATTACGACGGGTTGCAGGGCGACGATCTCAAGCAAGCCTCGCAAACCCTGGGCATCGACTTCACCGTGCTCGCCCAGGACCCGGCCGAGCGCTACGAGCTGCCGCGCAGCGAAGCCTTGCCGGTGACCTACATCATCGACGACAAGGGCAAGGTGCGTGAACAGCTGCTCGGCGAGCAGACCCTGGATGGGCTGCAGGCCAAGATCAAGGCACTCAAAGGCGGTGCCTGACGATCAGGCGGGACCGCCAGCGGTCCCGCCCAAGCCAGCACACTCAGCTTTCTTCAGGCCAGAAGCGCAGCGGCTTGCCTTCAGCCGGCCAGAAACGGATCTGCTCGATTGCCGACACATCCCAGCGCTGCACCGTCTCCAGCGCCTGCAGGAAGCGCTGCTCCTGTTCCATCAGCGCGGGCGCGCAGAGCTTGCGGGTCTTGCCGACCTTGCCGAAGCTGAGCTCGTCACCCTTGAGGGTGTACGGCGCAAACCAGTGGTTGCAGCCGGCATTGCCATAGGCGCGGCCGTCTTCACCCAAGGTCAGGGTCAGGTTGCTGTAATCCATCAGCGGGCGCTCACCGATCCACTCCAGCACATAGCCTTGGTCCTGGCGCAGCGCTGACGGCTGCGAGGCGCAGCCCAGCAAGCTGCCGGCGATCAACAGCGCGCTCAGCAGGTTTTTCACTGGGCGCTCTCCTGGCAGCGTGGGCACACATGCTTGTCGCCCTTGCTGGCCCAGCCCAATGCCGCTACGCGCTCGCTGGCGGCTGGCTTGTGGCCTTTGCTGCCGAGCTTGGCGTCCACGGCGAATTCGAAGTCGAGCACGGCTTCACAGCTGTCGCACTTGATCTGCCAGTTGAGAATCGCCAGCTCCTTGAACGCCGGGCCGCTGGCCACGGCAACCCACTGGCCGCTCGGGTTGATCAGGTGGCGCACGCTTTCGACGGTCAGGCGCATGCTCAGGTCTTTGCTGCCCTTGAGCGTCACCAGCAGGACATCGTCCTTCTGGATCGAACCACCATTACCGGTCACCTGGTAGCGCCCCGGCACCAGCGCGCGGCATTCGATCAGGGTGTGTTGCGGGTTGAATAGGGTGTAGCGGAAATCGTGCTCGACCATGGGTCCTCCAGAAATGCCGCGTATCCTAGCATCAACTTGGGAGCAGATTCTGCGGCTTGCCTGCCGCCCAGCAGATGATGTTGTCCAGGGTGGTTTTGGCGATCGCCTGCAGCGCCTCATGGGTGAGGAAAGCCTGGTGGGCGGTGATGATCACATTGGGGAAGGTCAGCAGCCGCGCCAGTACGTCATCCTGCAGCGGCTGGTCGGAGCGGTCCTCGAAAAACAGCTGGGCTTCTTCTTCGTAGACGTCCAGGCCCAGATAACCCAGCTGGCCACTCTTGAGCGCATCGATCAGGGCCGGAGTGTCGACCAGCGCGCCGCGGCCGGTATTGATCAGCATGGCGCCTGGGTGCAGCGCCGCCAGGCTCTGGGCATTGATCAGGTGCCGGGTGTGCTCGGTCAGCGGGCAGTGCAGGCTGACGATGCGCGCCTGGGCCAGCAGCTCGGGCAACTCCAGATAACGCGCGCCAAGGGCGAGCATGTCCGGGTTGGGGTAGGGGTCATACGCCAGCAACTGGCAGCCGAAGCCGGCCATGATCCGGGCGAAGGCCTGGCCGATCTGGCCGGTGCCGATCACCCCGACGGTCTTCCCGTGCAGGTCGAAGCCGGTCAGGCCATGCAGGGTAAAGTCGCCTTCGCGGGTGCGGTTGTAGGCCCGGTGCAGGCGCCGGTTGAGGGCCATGATCAGCGCTACGGCGTGCTCGGCCACCGCGTGCGGTGAGTAAGCCGGGACCCGCACCACAGCCAGACCCAGGCGCGCGGCTGCGGCCAGGTCGACATGGTTGTAGCCGGCCGAACGCAGCGCGATCAGGCGCGTGCCGCCGGCTGCCAGGCGCTCCAGCACGTCGCTGTGCAGCTCGTCGTTGATGAACGCGCAGACCACCTCGTAGCCATCGGCCAAGGGCGCGGTGTCGACGGTCAGCCGGGCAGACTGATAGTGCAGGTCCAGGTCGCTGTCGCGGCATACCTGGCTGAAGCTTTCCTGGTCGTAGTGCTGGCTGCTGAACAAGAGAATGCGCATGGCAGAGGTCCTTTGCGGCTGAGCAGGGCAGTGTAGCCAGCCTGGTGTGGAGCGTATTGACCCAGGCCAGCGTAGCTGGCGCGGGTCACACGCTCAGCTGAGCCTGCTCGGCTAACCGTTCGATAGCCTGATCGAGTTCATCCAGCGCCTGCATGGCCTGCGGGCTGTCCTGCTTGAGCAGGGTTTCACTGCGCTGGCAGGCCGCACGCAACTGCGGCACGCCGCAGTAGCGCGAGGCGCCATTGAGGCGGTGCACCCGCTCGATCATCGCCTCGCGATCACCCGCCACCCGCGCCACCTGAATGGCTACGCGATCAGCCTCCAGCGAATCGAGCAACATGCGCAGCATGTCTGCTGCCAGATCAGCCTTGCCGGCTGCCAGGCGCAAGCCTTCTTCGGGGTCGAGCACCTTCAGCTCGCTGCTTTCCGGCAACCGCTCCAGCGGCTGCTCCTGCTGCGGTGGGGCCAGGTTGAGGCCGGTCCATTTCATCACCACCTGGGCCAGCTGGCGCTCGCTGATCGGCTTGGTCAGGTAGTCATCCATGCCGCTGTGCAGCAGGGCACGTTTTTCGTTGGCCATGGCATGCGCGGTAAGGGCGACGATGGGCAGCGGGTTGCCGGTCTGGCCGCTTTCCCACTGGCGGATCTGCTCGGTGCAAGCGCGGCCGTCCATGCCCGGCATCTGCACGTCCATCAGCACCAGATCGAACGCTTCATCCTGCACCGCCTCGACCGCCGCATAGCCGTTGTCGACCGCCAGCACTTCGGCGCCGAGGCCCTCGAGCAGGGTCTGTACCAGCAGCAGGTTGGCTGGGTTGTCGTCGACGCAGAGGATCTTCGGCATGCGCTGGCTGCCCGGCATACGCACTTCGCTCAGTTGCCGGCGCGGCTGGATCAGCTCAAGCAGCAGCCGGCGCAGCTTGCGCGTGCAGGTGGGCTTGGACAGCAACTGGCCGTGCGGGTTGGGCAAGCTGGGATGATACAAGCCCTGCTCGGTGGTCGGGCAGAGCACCACGCACAGGCACTGCAGGCGTTCCAGCTGCTGGTTGTACTGGCCGAGCAGATCGGGTGAGAGGTTGTTCAGGTTGGCGCCGAATACAGCAAATTCGAACGGTTGCCCGGCCTGATGGGCGGCTTGCACGCCTTGCACCAGTTGCTCGAACGAGGCGAACACGCTGACGCTCAAGCCGCAGTCCTGCAGCTGGTGCTCCAGCGCCTGGCGGGCCAGCTCATGGCCGTCGACGATGGCCGCACGGCGACCCAGCAGCGCTTGTAGCGGCAGTTCCGAGCCATCGTCGTGGGCCCTGGGCAGATTTAGACTGATCCAGAACTGCGAGCCCTCGCCGGGCGCGCTGTCGACGCCGATTTCGCCGCCCATCTGCTCGATCAGGCGCTTGGAGATGACTAGCCCAAGGCCGGTACCGCCGGGCTGGCGCGACAAGGAGTTGTCGGCCTGGCTGAAAGCCTGGAACAGCGTGCGCACGTCCTGCGGGGTAAGGCCGATACCGCTGTCCTGCACGCTGATGCGCAGCTGCACATGGTCACCCTGTTCGTCTTCGAGCATCGCCCGCACGACGATCGTGCCTTCGCGGGTGAACTTGATCGCGTTGCTGACCAGGTTGGTGAGGATCTGCTTCAAGCGCAGCGGGTCACCGACCAGCGACAGCGGCGTATCCCGGTAGACCAGGCTGAGCAGCTCGAGCTGTTTGGCGTGGGCGGCTGGGGCAAGAATGGTCAAGGTGTCCTGGATCAGGTCGCGCAGGTTGAACGGGATGCTGTCGAGCACCAGCTTGCCGGCCTCGATCTTGGAGAAATCGAGGATCTCGTTGATGATCCCCAGCAGGTTGTCGGCAGACTGTTCGATGGTGCCGAGATAATCCAGCTGACGCGGCGCCAGTTCGCTCTTCTGCAGCAGATGGGTAAAGCCGAGGATGCCGTTGAGCGGGGTGCGGATCTCGTGGCTCATGTTGGCGAGGAACTCGGACTTGATCCGGCTGGCCTCGAGGGCTTCCTTGCGTGCCATGTCCAGCTCGATGTTCTGGATTTCGATGGTTTCCAGATTCTGGCGCACGTCTTCGGTGGCCTGGTCGATGCTGTGCTGCAGTTCTTCATGGGCGCTGTGCAGGGTCTCGGCCATGCGGTTGATGCCGGCCGCCAGCTCGTCCAGCTCATGGCTGCCCATGGCCGGCAGGCGCGCTTCGAGGTTGCCGTCCTTGAGCTGAGTGACCGCCTCCTTGATCCGCCTGATCGGGTCGTTGATGGTGCGGCTCATGCGCAGGGCGACCAGTGCGGTCACGCTCAGGCAGGCGAGAATCAGCAGCACGCTGGTGAACAGGTTGCGGTAACCGCGCAGCAGGGTGCCATCATGCGACAGCTCGATTTCCACCCAGCCGAGCAGGCGCTCGGCTTCGGCCGGCACTGCGTCAGCGGCCAGGTCGCGGTGATGGCCGAACACCGGCATCAGGTAGCGGGTGGCGTCATTGCCAGTGCGTTGCAGCAATTGCGTGCCGCTGCCGCCGCTGGGCGGCTGGTTGAGCATGCTCGGCCCGGCATGGGCCAGCTGGGTGCGCTGTGGGGTCAGGAACACCACCGCGCGCACGTCGCTTTGCTCCAGCGCCTGGCCGGCAATCCTTTCCAGCTGGTCAGTGGCATGGCGGGCGAGGGCGGGCGCCGCCAGCGGCGCCAGTTGTTCGGCAATCATCTTGCCGCGCTGGAGCAACTGGGTACGCAGCTCGTTTTGTTGCAGCCAGGTGAAATAGATGCCCAGCACCAGTGCCATCAAGGTAGCCGGCAGCAGCGCCAGCAGCATGACCCGGCTTCTGATTCCCAAACGATCGAGCACACTCGCCTCCTGTGATGTGCCTGATGGCCGTCGCCGAGCGGGACGGAATAGTTGCCGAACGTTACTCCGGCTGCGGGCGTAAAGCGATCATTTCAGCGCCCCAGGCGGGCTGGCAGGCTGCGCTTGCAGCCGGAGGCCCTAATGGTTTGGTCGTAATCCAGTTGCCTAGCCTTGAGTTACTGGCCAATAATCGCGCAATTGAGAATCAATGCCAGAAGCCAATGAATCCCGTAGCCATTCACCACTCGAACATTCTCGCCATCGAAGACGACCCGGTCCTCGGCGCTTACCTGCACGAAGAATTGCAGCGCGGTGGGTTTCAGGTGACCTGGTGCCGCAACGGCCTTGACGGTCTGGAAACAGCAGGCCGGCAGGTGTTCGATGTGGTCCTGATGGATATCCTCCTGCCGGGGCTGAACGGCCTCGATGCACTCGCGCAGCTGCGGCGCAAAAGCGCCACGCCAGTGATCCTGATGTCGGCCCTGGGCGCTGAAGCGGACCGTATCACCGGCTTTCAGCGCGGCGCCGATGACTATCTGCCCAAGCCCTTCAGCATGGCCGAGTTGCAGGTGCGCATCGAGGCGATCCTGCGCCGGGTTGAGCTGGAGCGCCGGCGCCAGGCACCGCAACCTGTCGAGCCAGGCGAGCTGCGCTTTGATGACGCTATAAGCGATGTTTGCCTCGGCTCCAACTGGGCCGGCCTGACCCCCAGCGAATATCGCCTGCTGGACACCCTCTACCGCAGTCCGGACGAGGTGCTGAGCAAGCCCCTGCTGTATCAGCAAGTGTTGCAGCGGGGTTACTCCCGCCACGATCGCAGCCTGGACATGCACGTCAGCCAGATCCGCCGCAAGCTCAAGGCGGTCGGTTACCACGAGCGGCAGATCGTCACCGTTTGGGGCAAAGGTTATGTGCTCAGCGCCGGCGAGGGCTGAACCATGCTCGATCGACATTCGTTGTTCTGGCGCCTGGCGATTTTGCTGGTGGGCTTTTGCCTGTTGATGATCGGCCTGAGCTACAGCTGGGGTCGCTACATGGAAACCCAGAATGCATTTCTCTCCAAGCCCGCCCGGCAACTGCTGCAGGCCTACGCGGTCGAGGCTGAGCAGGCCTGGCACGAGGGCGGCCAGGCCGGCATCGATCAATGGTTGCAAGGTATGCGGGCGCGTGAGCAGGGCTTTGTCGGCGTCATCAACAGCCACCTGCACAGCTTGAGCAGTACCCCGCTGACGGCCGAGCAGACCCAGCGCCTGACCCGCCTGCGCCAGGTCGACTGGCCGATGAGCCGACGCAGTGTCGATCAACCGTGGCTGCGCTTGCCGTTTGCCGACCCCGCCGCGCAGGCCATGCTGGTCATCGAATTGCCCACGCGGCTCAATCCGGGCCAGTACCTGTGGCTGTGGCGGATCCTGATCAACGGGGTGATTCCCGGCCTGTTCACCTTGCTGCTGTGCGTGGGTCTGTACCGCATGCTGATTGTGCCGTTGAACCAGCTGCGCGAGCAGGCCAATGCCTGGCGCGCCGATCAGCTCTCGGCGCGGCTGGACGCGACTACCATGGGCCGGCATGACGAGCTTGGTGAGCTGGCGCGTGCCTTCGACCAGATGGCCGAGCGCCTTCAAGGCACAGTGGCCTTGCAGCAACAACTGCTGCGCGACCTGTCCCACGAAATGCGCACGCCGCTGAGCCGCCTGCGGGTGGCCGGCGATGGCGAGGCTGACCTTGGGCGCCTGCGCGAGCGCGTCACGCGGGAGGTCGATTGCATGCAGCAACTGGTCGAAGACACCCTGCAACTGGCCTGGCAGGACGCCGAACGGGCGCCGATGAACCTCGAACCGATCCAGCTGCAGGCGCTGTGGGACATGCTCGCCGAGGACGCCTGCTACGAAAGCGCCTGGCAGCCTGCACGTCTGCGCTGTGAATTGCCGGCCACCTGCTGGGTGCAGGGCAACCTCAACCATTTGGCCCAGGCCGTGGAAAACCTGTTGCGTAATGCCATTCGTCATTCGCCTGGCGACGGCGTGATCACCCTCGGCGGTCGGCGTGAGGGCAGTTACTGGCGGATCTGGCTGGAAGACCAGGGCGGCGGTGTGGCTGAGGACGATCTGGAGCGTATCTTCGCGCCGTTTTCGCGGCTGGACGGTTCGCGCCCCGGCGACGGCGGCTTTGGCCTCGGCCTGAGCATCGCCCGCGGCGCCATTCAACGCCAGGGCGGGACGCTTTGGGCCGAGAACGGCAAACGCGGCCTGCGCCTGTGCATGCGCCTGCCAGCGCATGTCGAAGCGAGCGAATCGGCGCCGGCACAGCTGCTATATAGCTGACAGCTATATCGACCACAGATTGCGTGATATGGCCGGCAAGGGAATGCCGGTATGATAGGCGCCCCTGTCGTTTTGATTGCGAAAGACACCATGACCCTGCAGTACCCAACCATCGCCGATTGCGTCGGCAATACGCCTCTGGTTCGCCTGCAGCGCCTCGCAGGTGCGACCAGCAATACCTTGTTGCTCAAGCTCGAAGGCAACAACCCGGCCGGCTCGGTCAAGGACCGCCCGGCACTGTCGATGATCACCCGCGCCGAATTGCGCAACCAGATCAAGCCCGGCGACACCCTGATCGAAGCGACCTCCGGTAACACCGGTATCGCCCTGGCCATGGCTGCGGCGATCAAGGGCTACAAGATGATCCTGATCATGCCCGACAACTCCACTGCCGAACGCAAGGCAGCGATGACCGCCTATGGCGCCGAGTTGATCCTGGTGAGCAAGGAAGAGGGCATGGAGGGCGCCCGCGATCTGGCCGAAAAGCTTCAGGCCGAAGGCCGCGGGTTGATCCTCGATCAGTTCGCCAACGGCGACAACCCGTTGGCCCACTACACCAGCACCGGCCCGGAGATCTGGCAGCAGACCCAGGGCAGCGTCACTCATTTCATCAGTTCGATGGGCACTACCGGCACCATCATGGGCTGCTCGCAGTACCTCAAGGAGCAGAACCCGGCGGTGCAGATCGTTGGTCTGCAGCCCATGGACGGCTCGTCGATCCCCGGCATCCGGCGCTGGCCTGAGGAATATCTGCCAAAGATATTCGACGCCACTCGAGTTGATCAGGTGATCGACATGTCCCAGGCCGAAGCTGAACACGTCACCCGCCGTCTTGCCCGGGAAGAGGGCATTTTCTGCGGTGTGTCCTCTGGTGGTGCGGTGGCCGGCATGTTGCGCCTGTCGCAGCAGGTGGAAAACGCCGTGATGGTCGCGATCGTCTGCGACCGCGGTGATCGCTATCTTTCCACTGGCCTGTTCGACGCGACCTGATGACCAAGAAAAGTAAAGGCGGCCTGCGTTTCCAGCCGGCCGGCGGCGATCGTGCTGCGCAAGTTCCCGTAGGCAAGAAGCAGCGCCTGGACATCGAACGCCTGGCTGGTGATGGCCGCGGCATCAGTTTTCATGAAGGGCGAACCTGGTTCGTCAGCGGCGCCCTGGCCGGCGAAGCGGTTGAAGCGCGGGTGCTTGGTGCCCGTGGCAAGATCGTCGATGCGCGCCTAGAGCGGGTCCTGCAAGCCAGCCCCGAGCGGCGCCCGGCGCCGTGCCGGCACTATGATCGGTGTGGCGGTTGCAACCTGCAGCACCTGCCGCACGCCGAGCAGCTGGCGCTCAAGCAGCGCATGCTCGCCGAGCAGTTGCAGCGGGTGGCCGGGATCCAGCCAGAGCAATGGGCAGCGCCGTTGTCCGGGCCTGAATTCGGCTACCGCCGACGCGCGCGGATTGCCGTGCGCTGGGACGTCAAGAACCGTCAGCTGGAAGTCGGTTTCCGTGCCGAGGCCAGCCAGGCGATCATCGCCATCGACGAATGCCCGGTGCTGGTACAGCCCTTGCAAACGATCCTGCGGCATTTGCCGACGGTGTTGCGCAGCCTGAACAAACCGCAGGCGCTGGGCCATGTCGAGTTGTTCAGCGGCAGCGCCGAGGCCGTCCTGCTGCGCCACGTGGCGCCGTTGCCAGAGGACGACCTGGCACGGCTGCAGGCCTTCTGCAAAGAGGCGGGCGCCCAGCTATGGTTGCAAGGGGAGGGCGAGCCTGCGCCGGTTGAGGCCGGGCAGACCCTCGGTTTCACTTTGCAGCCGTGGCAGATGCAGCTAGCGTGGCGCCCGGGCGATTTTGTTCAGGTCAACGCCCAGGTCAATACGGCCATGATCGAGCAGGCCTTGGCCTGGCTCGCACCGCAGCCTGACGAGCGTGTGCTGGACCTGTTCTGCGGCCTGGGCAACTTTGCCCTGCCGCTGGCCAGGCAGGCCCACGAAGTGGTGGCGGTGGAAGGCGTGCAGGTGATGGTCGAGCGGGCGGCAGCCAATGCCCGTGACAACAATGTGCATAACGCGGCGTTTTTTCAGGCCGATTTATCTCAACCTCTGGCAGGTGCCGAATGGGCCGCCGAGGGTTTTTCTGCGGTACTCTTGGACCCACCGCGCGACGGTGCTTACGAGGTGGTGCAAGGCATCGCCCGCCTCAAGGCCAAGCGGCTGGTGTATGTCTCGTGTAACCCGGCGACGCTGGCGCGTGACGCGCAGGTGCTGGTCGCCCAAGGGTACCGGTTAACAAGGGCCGGGATTCTCGACATGTTTCCTCAGACGGCGCATGTCGAAGCCATGGCGTTATTCGAAGTGGGCTAGCCAACGCTGGCCCTCTTGGTGCGGCTTCCAGGGAATGGTAGGCGCACGGTGATTGTCAGTGCGGCCGTGGGCTGCGCTGTATGGAAAGGTAAAGCAAAGATGGTACAGGTGAGAGTGCACCAGCCGGTCAACAGCGACGGCAGTATCAATCTCGAAGCGTGGCTGGATCATGTGGTGAGCGTCGATTCGGCGCTGGACCGGGTGAACCTGAAAGAAGCCTGCGAGTTCGCCCAGGAAGTCGAGAAGAAGGGCAACCCGGCCAAGCATTCGTGGGCGGACGGTACGTCCAGTTTCCAGGCCGGCCTGGAGATCGCCGAGATCCTCGCCGATCTCAAACTCGACCAGGATTCGCTGGTCGCGGCGGTGATCTATCGCGCGGTACGTGAAGGCAAGGTCACCTTGGCCGAGGTCGGTCAACGCTTTGGCCCGGTAGTGTCGAAGCTGATCGACGGCGTGCTGCGCATGGCCGCCATCAGTGCCAGCCTGAGCCCGCGCCAGTCGCTGGTGCTCGGCTCGCAGGCGCAGGTCGAAAACCTGCGCAAGATGCTCGTGGCCATGGTCGACGACGTGCGCGTCGCCCTGATCAAACTGGCCGAGCGCACCTGCGCGATTCGTGCGGTGAAAGCCGCCGATGAAGAAAAACGCCTGCGCGTGGCCCGCGAGGTGTTCGACATCTATGCGCCACTGGCGCACCGGCTGGGTATCGGGCATATCAAGTGGGAGCTGGAGGACCTGTCCTTCCGCTATCTTGAGCCTGACCAGTACAAACAGATCGCCAAGCTCCTGCACGAACGCCGGCTGGACCGCGAGCGCTTCATCAACGATGTGATGAACCAGCTGCAGAACGAGTTGCTGGCCACCGGCGTCAACGCCGATATTAGTGGCCGGGCGAAACATATCTATTCGATCTGGCGCAAGATGCAGCGCAAAGGCCTGGAGTTCAGCCAGATCTACGACGTGCGCGCCGTGCGCGTGCTGGTCCCGGAGATCCGCGACTGCTACACCGCCCTGGGCATCGTCCACACCCTCTGGCGGCACATTCCCAAGGAATTCGACGACTACATCGCCAACCCCAAGGAAAACGGCTACCGCTCCCTGCACACCGCAGTGATCGGCCCGGAGGGCAAGGTGCTCGAGGTGCAGATCCGCACCCACGGCATGCACGAAGAAGCCGAGCTCGGCGTCTGCGCGCATTGGCGTTACAAGGGCACCGACGTCAAGGCCAGTTCCAACCACTACGAAGAAAAGATCTCTTGGCTGCGCCAGGTGCTGGAGTGGCACGAAGAGCTGGGCGACATCGGCGGCCTGGCCGAGCAGCTGCGTGTCGATATCGAGCCTGACCGGGTGTATATCTTTACCCCCGACGGCCACGCCATCGACCTGCCCAAGGGCTCGACGCCGCTTGACTTCGCCTACCGCGTGCACACCGAGATCGGCCACAACTGCCGTGGCGCCAAGATCAACGGCCGCATCGTGCCGCTCAACTACAGCCTGCAGACCGGTGAGCAGGTCGAGATCATCACCAGCAAGCACGGCAGCCCAAGCCGCGACTGGCTGAACTCGAACCTTGGCTACGTCACCACCTCGCGTGCACGGGCGAAGATTGTCCATTGGTTCAAGCTGCAGGCGCGCGATCAGAACGTCGCCGCCGGCAAGACCCTGATCGAGCGCGAACTGAGCAGGCTTGGCCTGCCTCAGGTCGATTTCGATCGGTTGGCCGAAAAAGCCAACGTGAAAACCGCCGAAGACCTGTTTGCTGCGCTCGGTGCCGGCGACTTGCGCCTGGCGCATCTGGTCAACGCAGCCCAGCAGTTGCTTGAGCCGGAACGGATCGAGCAGATCGAGCTGACCCCGCGCAAACCGTCTGGCGTGCGTAACGGCAAGCGTGCCGATATCCAGATCCAGGGTGTCGGCAACCTGTTGACGCAGATGGCCGGCTGCTGCCAGCCGCTGCCCGGCGAGGCGATCGTGGGCTATATCACCCAGGGCCGCGGTGTGACCATTCACCGCCAGGACTGCGCCTCGGTGCTGCAACTGAGCGGGCGTGAGCCGGAGCGGATCATCCAGGTCAGTTGGGGCCCGGTGCCGGTGCTGACCTACCCGGTCGACATCATCATCCGCGCCTACGACCGCCCAGGCCTGCTGCGTGATGTGTCGCAGGTGCTGCTCAACGAGAAGATCAACGTGCTGGCGGTCAACACCCGCTCGAACAAGGAAGACAACACCGCCTTGATGTCGCTGACCATCGAAATCCCCGGTCTGGATGCCCTCGGGCGTCTGCTCGGGCGGATTTCGCAGTTGCCCAACATCATCGAGACGCGGCGTAACCGTACTCCTTAGAACCGCGGGGACTCTTTCGCGGCGGTCCGGCGTCCCGGTGATCCCGCTCCCACAGGTCGATCAGGGCCCCTGGGAGTGGGTTTACCGGGACGCCGGACCGCCGCGGAAAGAGCCCAACCGAAGGACCTGCCATGACTTACACCCTTGAAGACCTGCTGCACCTCATGGCCCGTCTGCGTGACCCGCAGCATGGCTGCCCATGGGACTTGAAGCAGGACTACGCAAGCATCGTCCAACACACCATCGAAGAAGCCTACGAGGTGGCCGACACCATCGAGCGGGGCGATTTCGCCCACCTGCAAGGTGAACTCGGCGACCTGCTGTTCCAGGTGGTTTACTACAGCCAGCTGGCCCGCGAAGAAGGCCGTTTCGAGTTTGCCGGCGTGGTCGACGGCATCACCCGCAAGCTGATCCGCCGCCACCCGCATGTGTTCCCCACCGGCGAGCTGTACGCGCCGCTGGACACGCCGAGCCTGAGCGAAGCCCAGGTCAAGTCGCGCTGGGAAGAGATCAAGGCCCAGGAGCGCGCCGAACACAGCGTGCCCGAGCAGTTGTCATTGCTTGACGACGTTCCCGCAGCCTTGCCGGCCTTGTCACGCGCCGCCAAGCTGCAAAAGCGCACGGCCACGGTCGGCTTCGACTGGCCCGACCCGCTGCCGGTGCTGGACAAGGTCCGTGAAGAGCTGGATGAAGTGCTGCAGGCCATGGCGGATAATGATGCCGATGCATTGGAAGACGAGATCGGTGACCTGCTGTTTGCCACGGTCAACCTCGCCCGCCATCTCAAGCAAGACCCGGAAAACGCCCTGCGTCGCGCCAATCGCAAGTTCGAGCGGCGTTTTCGCTTCATCGAACAGGCCTTGCGCGACAGCGGCAAGCCTATCGAATCCTGTAACCTTGATGAATTGGACGCCCTTTGGGGTGAAGCCAAACGCCAAGAAAAGAACCTGCCCAGCTGCGGCTGAGCTGTTGCATAAGTGAGTGAACATCCATGAGCCTTTCCCTTCGCGACCAATTGCTCAAGGCCGGTCTGGTTAACCAGAAGCAGGTCCAGCAGACCAACAAAGCAGAAAAGAAACAGAAGCGCCTGGAACAAAAAGGCCAGGTCGAGGTGGACGACACCCAGCAGCGTCTGGCCAAAGAGGCCATGGCGGAAAAAGCCAAGCGTGACCAGGAACTGAATCGCCAGCAGCAGGAGAAGGCCGAGCAGAAGGCCCGGGCGGCGCAGGTCAAGCAGTTGATCGAGGCGACCCGCCTGCCCAAGTTGACCACCGAGGATTACTACAACTTCGTTGACGACAAGAAGGTCAAGCGGATTGCGGTGAACGCGCTGATGCGCAGCAAACTGAGCAATGGCTCGTTGGCTGTAGTGGCGTTGGGTGGGGGTTACGAGGTGATTCCGCGGGAGGCGGCGGTGAAGATTCAGGAGCGTGATCCTGGGCGGATTCTGTTGCTCAACACGCATGTCGAGGAGGCCGATGAGGATGATCCGTATGCGGCTTACAAGATTCCTGATGATTTGATGTGGTAACGCCCGTCACGGGTGGTGTATTTAGTTACAAAGGGCTGCTTGGCAGCCCTTTTTCATGCGGCGCCTGGTGGGGAAACTGCCAGGCGCGTTGATCGATACAGGGGTTATTGCTGGCGCTGGTTCTCGAGGGTTTCGAGTTCGGCGCGGTATTGCTGGGCTTCGTGTTCCTGGTGGAACATGCCCACCAGTTCGCCTTGCTGGTGGACGTCCCAGATCCGCACACCGGCGGCCAGGCCTTCATGGGACATTTTCGATTCGTCGCGTTCGGTTACTTGGACTGTCATCGTTGAAAACTCCACTTTGAGTTGGCTGCGGCAGAGTGTCGCAGGACTTAGTTATAGGGTTTATTAGCAGGCTAAGTAAATAAACTCGGCATGAAGGATTTTTCATCGACCTAGGATCGTGCGCTTTCTGAGCAGCCTTGCCGGGCGCAGGGCCGGACGGAAGCGGCTACGCAGCGCCCTTGGCTATTTCTGAACTGCTCACTGTTGCTGTGGGCAGCGCTGGCTTTGGTTCTTGTGCGGCGGGATCAGGCGTCCGGCTGGGCAGCCCTTTGCCTTGGGTAGCGAACTTTCCTACACCCTTATCAGAAACCGTCCAGGCCCCTGAAAAGCGTCAGCTCGGTATGGTTGGCAGGCAACAAAAGCCGTGAAAAAACGCGGCCCGCCCCCCGCCCCGTCGGCAACTCATCGACCCTATCGGCGACGCTTGCAGACGCTGAAAAGGACGCCACCATGATCAGCATGGACAAGCTCTTCGCTATTAATCAGGCTGCCTGCGAGGCCCTCAGCGTACCGTTAGCCGCAGGCCCTGCAGTCAGCTGCATCCGCAGCTTCACCATTCTGCCACCGCGCTACGCCGCCGTCGGCGGCAACTCCGGCTTGCGCGAGCGCCTGCCGCAATCTTTCGTCATTCTTCGCGGATCATCAAGTTAGGCCTTGTTCTTATCTCGCCCGCCTTCCTCATCCTCGGCCTAAGCCACTGGCTAAGCCTGCTACTGTGCTGGAAACCGCGCTGGCCAAAAATCATCCGCGAAGCAGGGCTACCCGGAAAACCCATCCCGCCGCTGACCACTTTGGCCGACAGACCGCCTCATATCCAGGAACGCCTGCGTGAGAACGCCCATCTTTGGGCCATCCGCCCGGGCCAGCGGCCGGCGAAAAAACCACGCGTTGCCCGTAGGCCAGCGAAAGCCGACAACCGATGCACTACAGCTGAGGAGTCTTTCACCGATGAGCTCCATCGTTCTGATGGACACTCTCGGTAAGCCCCCAGGTCCAGCGCAAACGCACTCATATTCAACCCATAAAAAACCCCACATCAAAGTGGGGTCCTTTCACAGCGGATTCAGCTCAAGACAAAATCAATTGCCTTTCACCGACCGCCCATCAACCGTACCATCCTGCAGCACGATCACGTATTCCTTGCCATCAGTCTCAACCTGACGCAACTGCACCAGCAGATAATCCCAATCCTTGGCGAACCAAAGCTCGGTAATCCGCTTGCTCTGGCTAGGATCACGCACGCGCTCGACCTTGATCGCATCGACCTGCCCAGTCTTGGTAGTCACCTTCTCAGTGCCCAAAACCCGGAAGTCATAGGTATCGATCTCATCGCCATCGACGACCTGATACGACACACTCTTCTTGCCCGCCGCCACGTCATGCTGCAGTGCCAGCTGATACGAAGACTTGTCCAGCACGCCACGATTCAACGGCAGACTCACCGCATCACCACGGTCGCTACCGGTGACTTTCTTGCTCGCCCAGTCAAAGTCGAGGTCGACTTTCTTTGCCTTGCCCAGGCCACCGCGTTCGAAGTGGTAGGTCTGCGGCAACAACGCATCCTTGTCCACCCGCACGGTACTTTGCTCGGTCAAGCTGGCAATCATCATCGAAGCCTTGAAGTTCAGGCTCCAGGTCCCGTTGGCATTCTTCACCAGGCTACGCTCGGCGGTGCCGCTCATGGGCAGCTGCTTCCAGTCGGCGGTGTAGCTGGCCGAGAAGGGCTTCAGATCAGCTGCCTGAAGAGGCAGGGCAAGCACGGCGAGAGCCATCAGCAGGGCGCGACGCATAAAATCTCCTAGGGACGAATCAAGTGACCGCTGGCCGCCAGCGGCTGGCCATCCAGTAACGCACCGTGCTCGCCCAGACGCAAGCGTCCTTCGGCGAACCAGCGCACCGCCAGCGGGTAGATCTGGTGTTCCTGGTGGTGAACCCGGGCTGCCAGGCTTTGCACGGTGTCATCTGCTGCCACCGCAACCACTGCCTGTACGACCAGAGGCCCGCCATCGAGTTCCTCGGTGACAAAGTGCACGCTGCAACCGTGCTCGCCATCACCCGCTTCCAGGGCGCGCTGGTGGGTATGCAGGCCTTTGTACTTGGGCAGCAACGAAGGGTGGATATTCAGCAGGCGGCCTTGATAGTGACGCACGAAACCGCCGCTGAGGATGCGCATGAAACCGGCGAGCACCACCAGGTCCGGGGTGAAGCCGTCGATCAGCGCCATCAGCGCTGTATCGAATGCCTCACGACCGGTGAAACCCTGATGCTCCAGCACCGCAGTCGCGATGCCGGCCGCTTTGGCCCGTTCCAGGCCATAGGCATCGGCGCGGTTGGAGATCACTGCGCAGATGCGCACCGGACCGTCTGGCTTACAGCTGTCGAGCAGCGCCTGCAGGTTGCTGCCGGAACCCGACAGCAACACCACAACATTACAGGTCTTGCCCGGCATCAGTGCGCCTTGAGGTTCTGCAGGTCGACCTGAGGTGCGCCTTCGGCGGCATCGGCGATCTGACCGATCACCCATGGCTGCTCACCGGCTGCACGCAACACGTTGAGGGCGTTTTCGACCTGGTCCTGACCAACGCAGATGACCATGCCCACGCCGCAGTTCAGGACGCGGTGCATTTCGTGCTCGTCGACGTTGCCTTTTTCCTGGAGGAAATCGAACACTACCGGACGCTGCCAGCTGGCCACGTCGATGATCGCCTGGGCGTTTTTCGGCAGGACGCGCGGGATGTTGTCGAGCAGGCCACCACCGGTGATGTGGGCCATGGCCTTGACGGCGCCAGTGTCCTTGATCAGCTTGAGCAGCGGCTTGACGTAGATGCGCGTTGGCGCCATCAGCAGGTCGGCCAGCGGCTTGCCGTCGAGCTGGGTGCTCTCGATGTCGGTCGCGGAGACTTCGAGGATCTTGCGGATCAGCGAGTAGCCGTTGGAGTGCGGGCCGGACGAAGGCAGGGCGATCAAGGCGTCACCGCTGGCGACTTTCGAGCCATCGATGATCTCGGCTTTTTCGACCACACCGACGCAGAAGCCGGCCAGATCGTAGTCTTCACCTTCGTACATGCCAGGCATCTCGGCGGTTTCACCACCGACCAGCGAGCAGCCAGCCAGCTCGCAACCGGCACCAATACCCGTTACCACGGTCGCTGCAACGTCAACGTTGAGCTTGCCGGTGGCGTAGTAGTCGAGGAAGAACAGCGGCTCGGCGCCGCAGACGATCAGGTCGTTGACGCACATGGCGACCAGGTCCTGGCCGATGCTGTCGTGGCGGTTCAGGTTCAGTGCCAGGCGCAGCTTGGTGCCGACGCCGTCGGTGCCGGAGACCAGCACCGGCTGTTTGTAGCCGGCCGGGATCTCGCAGAGGGCGCCAAAGCCGCCCAGGCCACCCATGACCTCAGGGCGTGCGGTGCGCTTGGCCACGCCCTTGATGCGTTCGACCAGTGCTTCGCCGGCGTCGATGTCTACACCGGCGTCTTTGTAGCTCAGGGAGGGTTGCTTGCTCATTGATCCAGGCCTTTAGAGGTAGGGATACGGAAAAACGACCGCGACGGCCAAGGCCGGCTGTTGCAGCGGCGGCTGCCTGTTCGTCACTGGTCTGCGAAGGCGCGCGATTTTATCAGGGTTGCCGGGCAGCGGCCATCCTCAGGCCGACGGGCAGGGCGGTAAATGTTTAAAAACATCCTTTCATGGGCCGCGACTGGTTGCCTGACCGGTCGCTGTATAAGGTATAGGTATGGCGCGGGGACAAAATTGCCGGCGGACGGAGCGATCGACAGGCGCTGCGGTCACAGCCAGCAGGTACAGGCTCCGCGCCCTCGTTCATCTGGACAGGAATCCTCCATGCGTCTTCTCAATTACCTGGCTGCCGGTTGCCTCGCCTTGCTGGCCAGTGCGGCCCAAGCCGAAAGTGTTGCCGGGCTTTATCAAGTACGTGAAACGGTCGAAGGCCAGGGCAGCGAGGCCCGCTCCCAGGCCACAGCACGTGCGCTCGACACGTTGATCCTGCGTCTGACCGGCGATCCGAAGGCGCCGCAGTCGCCAGCCCTGGCCGCGCTGCGCAAGGACCCGCAACAGATCATCAATCAAGTTGGCAACGAGGCCGGCCCGCCCGAGAGCGTGCTGGTCGAGTTTGACGCAGGCAGTACCGAGCGTGCCTTGCGTCAGGCTGGCCTGGCCTTGTGGGGCAGCAATCGGCCGTCGATCCTCAGCTGGTGGTTGAACGACAGCGTCGACGGCAGCAGCCTGGTCGGCGATGGCCAGAGCGCCGCTGAGCCGCTACGCCGCGCTGCGCAACATCGCGGCCTGCCGCTGCGCTTGCCGTTGGCCGACCTGCAGGAGCAACTGGTCGCCAATGCCAAGCAGCTGGAAGGCAAGGATCCGAGCGCGCTGCGCGAAGCTTCCGAGCGTTACGCTGCCGATGCGCTGTTGGCCGTGCACGCTCGTGAAGCCGACGGCAAGTGGCAGGGCAAATGGCAGCTGTGGCTGGGTGACCAACGTGAGCAAGGCGATGCCGAAGGCGCTGATCAGGCTGCCTTGGCCGACGCGGTGATGCTGGCGGTGAGTACTCGTCTGGCGCCGCGCTATGTTACTCGACCGGGTGCCAGCAGCGAGCTGCTGGTGCAGGTACAAGGCATGAACCTCAAACGTTATGCAGAGCTCAGCCGCGTGCTCGAACCCTACGGTCCGCGCCTGCAACTGGCCGATGGCGACAAGCTGACCTATCAGGTCAGCGGCAACCGCGAGCAACTGCGCGCCCAGCTGGGCCTGGCCAAACTCCGTGAACTGCCAGCCGAACCGGCCGCCGCCGCACCTGCAGCCCCTGTTACAAATGAACCAGCCGGGGCTGCGCAAGCTCCGGCAGCAAAACCTTTCGATGGCTTGCGCTTTGCCTGGTAAGAGAAAACATGAACATGATGACTGATCAGCGTCGCTGGGTATGGCTGGGCGTGGCCCTAGTAGTGGCGGTACTGCTGTATAGCCTGCACAACATCTTGTCGCCGTTTCTGGTCGGCATCCTTCTGGCGTATCTGGCTGACCCGTTGGTCGACCGCCTGGAGCGGGCGGGTCTGTCTCGCACTTGGGGCGTAGTGGTGGTGTTCGCCTTGTTCACGCTGATCTTCATGGCCTTGCTGCTAGTGCTGATCCCGATGCTGGCCAAGCAGCTGGTACGCCTGTATGAGCTGACGCCGCAGATGCTCGACTGGCTGCAGCATGTGGCACTGCCGTGGGTGCAAAGCCGCCTGGGCCTGGCCGATGGTTTCTGGAAGTTCGACAAGATCAAGGCCGCCATCAGCGAGCATATGGGCCAGACCACCGACATTGTCAGTGCGGTACTGAGTCAGGCCACGGCGTCGAGCCTGGCCCTTCTTGCATGGCTGGCGAACCTGGTGCTGATCCCGGTAGTGGGCTTTTACCTGCTGCGTGACTGGGACCTGATGATGGCCAAAGTGCGCAGCCTGCTGCCGCGTCAGCGCGAGGCACAGATCGTCGAGCTGGCAGGTGAATGCCACGAAGTGCTAGGTGCATTTGTTCGTGGGCAGTTGCTGGTGATGCTGGCGCTGGGGGTGATCTATGCCAGTGGCCTGATGCTGGTCGGCCTGGAGCTTGGCTTGTTGATCGGCCTGCTGGCCGGCCTTGCTGCGATCGTGCCTTATATGGGCTTTATTATCGGCATTGGCGCGGCGTTGATTGCCGGGCTGTTCCAGTTCGGCGGTGATCTCTATCCGATGCTGGGTATCGTTGCTGTGTTCATGGTCGGCCAAGCGCTTGAGGGCATGGTCCTGACTCCGCTGCTGGTAGGCGACCGGATTGGCCTGCACCCGGTGGCGGTGATCTTTGCCATCCTCGCCGGCGGTGAGCTGTTTGGCTTCACCGGTGTCCTGCTGGCCTTGCCGGTAGCCGCGGTGATCATGGTGCTGCTGCGCCATGCCCACGAGATGTACAAGGAGTCGGACCTGTACGGCGGCGAAGAAGACCCTCAGCTTTAACGCGGGGGAGGGGGCTGCGAGTACAGCCCCGCTTCGGTGCAAGCCCTTGATTTTACTTGCCCTCTCGCCGGCCCTGATTGTGCCGCCCGCGCTGCAGGTATAGACTTTGCAGACTTTCCTCCAAGGCCCCGTGGTCCTCGTGACCGTCAGCCCAGCATGAAACCGATCCAGTTGCCCCTGGGTGTGCGTCTGCGAGATGACGCCACCTTCATCAACTACTATCCGGGCGCCAATGCCGCAGCACTGGGCTATGTCGAGCGCTTGTGCGAAGCCGACGCCGGCTGGACCGAGAGCCTCATCTACCTATGGGGCAAGCAGGGTGTGGGTCGCACCCACCTGTTGCAGGCTGCCACCCAGCGTTTCCAGCAGCGCGGAGAGCTGGCGGTCTACCTGCCCCTGGCGCAGTTGCTCGATCGCGGTATCGAGCTGCTCGATCACCTCGAACAGTACGAGCTGGTGTGCATCGACGATCTGCATGTGATCGCTGGTAAAGCCGACTGGGAAGAGGCCATGTTCCATCTGTTCAACCGCCTGCGCGACAGCGGCCGACGCTTGCTGCTGGCCGCATCCAGTTCGCCGCGCGAATTGCCGATCAAGCTTGCCGACCTCAAGTCGCGCCTGACCCTGGCGCTGATCTTCCAGATGCGCGGGCTGTCCGATGAAGACAAGCTGCGCGCCCTGCAACTGCGTGCCTCGCGCCGCGGTTTGCACCTGACCGACGAGGTCGGCCATTTCATCCTCACCCGCGGCGCGCGCAGCATGAGTGCGTTGTTCGATCTGCTCGAGCGGCTTGATCAGGCCTCGCTGCAGGCTCAGCGCAAGCTGACCATCCCTTTTCTGAAAGAAACGCTGGGCTGGTAAAGCCCTGAAACCAGCGGGCTACAGCGTAAAAACGGAAAAGTCACATTTTTTTCGATAAAATTTGCAAATGACCCTGATAGAAGGCATAGTCGCAGCCTCCTTTAGAACTAAAGACACGGTCGTGCACATGCTCAAGCACTTCGCACCCCTCGTGCCACTCGCACTTGTGACCCTGCTTTTTGGCTGCGCGGCGCATAGCCCGGTTTCCCAGCCCCAGGATCACCCACAGGTTGCCGCACATTCTGCGGACCTGATCAAACCTTCCGCTTCTTCGGTCTTCGGCGAAGAGCCAATGGCTACCGACGAAGACCTCGAGGCGTTCTCCAGCAGCAAACCTTACCAGTTGCCAGTCCTTGCCGACAGCATCCTGGAGCGCGGCATGGCCTTGATCGGCACCCGCTATCGCTTTGGCGGCACTTCGGAGAAGTCCGGTTTCGATTGCAGCGGTTTCATCGGTTATCTGTTCCGCGAAGAGGCTGGCATGAACCTGCCACGCTCGACCCGCGAGATGATCAACGTCGATGCACCGAAAGTAGCCCGCAACAAGCTCAAGCCAGGCGACCTGCTGTTCTTCAGCACTAACGGCCGCGGTCGCGTAAGCCATGCCGGCATCTACCTGGGTGACAATCAGTTCATCCACTCGAGCAGCCGTCGCAGCGGTGGTGTGCGTATCGATAATCTCCAGGATCGTTACTGGAGCAAGACCTTCATCGAGGCCAAGCGCGCCCTGGCCATGGCGCCAACGATGATCTCGCGTAACTGATAGCCAGTTGCTATATTCGCACGGCGGCGATGCTTAAAAAGCTCGCCGCCGTGCGCATTTACAGAAAGCGTCTAATCTAATTTCTCAACTCTTTTCGACTGCGGTCGATCGGCCTCTTACAGGAAGTTTCAGCCATGGTGACAGTGGCGCGCTTCGCATTTCTTTCGCTGGTGGCGATGCTCGCTGCCTGCTCCAGCCGTGCTCCGGCACCGGCACCTGTGGTTCAGCCACAAATCACCTTCAATCAACAACCCAGCTCTTCGCCGGTTGCGGCGGATGTGTTGTTCCGGGCTATCGGGTTGGTTGGCACGCCTTATCGCTGGGGCGGCAATACGCCGGATTCGGGGTTTGATTGCAGTGGGCTGATTGGCTATGTGTACCGGGATGCTGCTGGTATCAGCTTGCCGCGGTCGACTCGCGAGATGATTGTGATGCGGGCGCCTAGCATTGATGTCAATTCGCTGCAGTCGGGGGATTTGGTGTTCTTTGCTACCGGGGGCGGCTCGCAGGTTAGCCATGCCGGGATCTATGTCGGGGAAGGGCGCTTTGTGCATGCGCCGCGGACTGGCGGGACTGTGCGGTTGGATTATCTGAGTAATAGCTATTGGGCCAAGGCGTATTTGCAGGCCAAGCGAGTATTGCCGGCTGGGCATTTGGCGCAGAATCCCTGAATTAGCGATCTACGCGTCCCTGTGGGAGCGGCCGTTAGCCGCGAAGGGCTGCGTAGCGGCCCCGGTGATCTCTGGTCGTTCACTGGTGCTGCGTGCTTATCCATTCTCTGTGGTGGCCTTGCGGGCCCCTTTCGCCCTTACGGCGAGTCACTTTTTTGGCAAACGCCCCAAAAAAGTAACCAAAAAAATGCTGGGCTCCACATCCGGCCCCTTCGCTACGCTGCGGGGTTCCCTCGCTCCGGTCTTGCTCCCGGGAGGACCGCGCTGTACGGGCCATCCTGGCCCGCAGCGCTTGCCGGCCATCCATGGCCGGCACCTCCCTTCGCAAGACCTGCGCTCGGCCTCCTGAGTCGCCGGTGGATCAAGATCAAAAGCAGATCAAGAGCACGCCTCGCTTCGCTGGCGCAGATCAAGAGCGAAAGTCAAAAGCCGGGGCTGCTCAGCGCTCTCATTGCTTTGCTGCGCTCACACGCCAAATCACATTGCCCACATCATCGGCTACCAGCACGCCCTCGCGCTGATCGCTGACCACGCCAACCGGTCGGCCCATTGCCTCACCTTGTTCACTCAAGAAACCGCTCAGTAGGTCCAGCGCCTGGCCTGCTGGCTTGCCGTCCGCATCGAACGGCACAAAGATCACTTTGTAACCACTGTGTGGCTTGCGGTTCCACGAGCCGTGTTGACCAATCAGCGCGCCACGGCCAAACGGTGCGGGCAACAAACCTGGCTCGATAAACGCCAGGCCAAGCGAAGCGGTATGTGGCCCCACGGCGTAATCCGGTACCAGCGCCTGGGCGACTTTGGCCGGGTCTTGTGGTTGCACCCGCACGTCCACGTGCTGCCCGTAGTAGCTGTACGGCCAGCCGTAGAAACCGCCATCCTTGACCGAGGTGATGTAGTCCGGGACCAGGTCGCTACCGATCTCGTCGCGCTCATTGACCGCCGTCCATAGCGCCCCCGATTGCGGCTGCCAGGCCAACCCATTCGGGTTGCGCAGCCCGGAGGCGAAGATGCGGTGGCTGCCGGTTGCGCGGTCCACTTCCCAGATCGCCGCGCGGCCTTGCTCTTGCTGCATGCCGTTCTCTGCCACGTTGCTGTTGGAGCCTACCGTGACGTACAGCTTGCGCCCGTCGGGGCTGGCGATCACGTTCTTGGTCCAGTGGTGATTGAGGGTGCCACCCGGCAGGTCGGTGACCTTCTGCCCGCGGCCGTCGATCTGCAACGCATCGGTCACGTAATCGAAGCGCAGCAGCTTGTCGGTGTCGGCGATGTACAGGTCCTTGCCTACCAGCACCATGCCGAAGGGCGAGTTGAGCCCTTCGATAAAGCGGCTGCGGGTTTCGGCGACGCCGTCATGGTCGCGGTCGCGCAGCAGGGTGATGCGATTGGCGGTGGGGACGCCGGCACCGGCCATGGACATGGCTCGTTTCATGAACCAGCCGCGCAGGCCTTTGCCGTCGTCCGGCTTGGCCGGTGCGTTGGTTTCGGCGACCAGCACGTCGCCATTGGGCAGCACATACAGCCAGCGCGGATGGTCGAGATGGTCGGCAAATAGCGCAACCTGAGTGCCGGCCGCTGCAACCGGTTTGCCACCCTGCGGCCAGCCGACCGCCGGCGCGACGTTGACGGTTGGCAACAGGGTTTTGTTTGGCGCCGGTAACTGCGGTGTGGGGCCGATGCCATCGTCGACTCTGAGGCTGGCGGTCTCGCCGCAGCCGCCGAGGCCTGCGAGCAAGGCGAGCACAACGGCACTGCGCATTCTGTCCATGGGCGGGCTCTCGACAAGGGCTATGGCATACAGAACCATAGGCGCCGGGCGAGGTTCAACCCGGCGCGGCGCAGGGCTGCTTCACGCTTGCTTGAACAGCAATGCAACACCAGGGAAATACTGGCCGAGCTCGTTGTGCAGCTTGCGATAGGCGTACGGGAAGTACCAGGCCACGGCGCAGGTGGTGTGCTTTTGCAGGTCATCGACCAGGTCCTGGAGTTCTTCCGGGCTGGCGTGCTGGCCGGCTTTCCACGGGCTGACGAACAGCGCCCCGGCTTTGAGCTGGCTGGCATAGGCAATCGGCTTGGCGGCGCTGGTGGTTTCTTGCAGGGCGGCGGTCAGGTCGAGCCGGGCGATGCGCGGCCAGCGCTGGCTGGCGTGCAGGTGGATCGACTCCTCGGCGGTGCTGATGGCCAGGTCACAACGGCCTTCGCGCTCGCCTTCTTCGCGTTGCTTGCTGCTGGCAAACTGGGTCAGGGCGACCAGCTCGGCTTGCCAGGCAGCCGCAGCCAGCAGGCCGACGTTGGCCGCTGCGCCATGCCAGTAAGGCGCGTCGCTGGCATGGTTGAGTTCGGCGAAGCGATCGATGCAGTCGACCCAGCGCTCCAGGGCAGGACGCAAAAACTCCAGGCGCGGGTTGTTGATGATCAGACCTTGCATGCTGCGCACTCCTTATTGTGATTATCGCGGTCAGCTACAGTGATGGCGATATGATATCAATGCTAGCAGTCTGCGCTGTACTGTCGAATCGGCCATTGATCCAGGCCAAACCGGCCTTGTTTCATTGACGCTCCCGGTGCAACCCTCTAACCTTCGCGGCGTGTTTCAGGTGCCCTGCGGACTGCGGTCTGGCGGGGTGAAACTGGGAAGCCGGTACCAGTCCGGCGCTGCCCCCGCAACGGTAGGTGAGCCGCGTACGTAGCGCTCACGAGCCCGGAGACCGGCCTGTTACTGCCAACGGCATCACGGAGGGTGATGCACAGTTCACTGTGGTTTGCGCCACGGCGCCTGCGCGTTCTCCGTTTGCCTGCCTTTCGATCTGTCGCCGCCCGGTGCGCGCGCAGGCACTTGCGGAGAACCTTATGAGCGACAACCCCGAACGCGACGAACGCCACCTGGCGCGCATGCAGCGCAAAAAGGCGATCATCGACGAGCGCATCGCCAACTCTCCCAATCAATGCGGCCTGCTGCTGGTGCTGACCGGTAATGGCAAGGGCAAAAGCAGCTCGGCTTTCGGCATGCTCGCCCGCGCGCTGGGCCATGACATGCAGTGCGGCGTGGTGCAGTTCATCAAGGGTCGCAACAGCACCGGCGAGGAGCTGTTCTTCCGCCGTTTCCCCGAGCAGGTGCGCTACCACGTGATGGGCGAGGGCTTTACCTGGGAAACCCAGGACCGCCAGCGCGACATCGCCGCGGCAGAAGCCGCCTGGGCGGTATCGCGGCAAATGCTGCAGGACCCGTCGATTCATTTCGTTGTGCTGGATGAGCTGAACATCGCCCTCAAGCATGGTTATCTCGACCTGGACCAGGTGCTCAGTGACATTCAGGCTCGTCCGCCAATGCAGCACGTGATCGTCACCGGCCGCGGCGCCAAACCGGAAATGGTCGAACTGGCCGACACCGTCACCGAAATGGGCATGCTCAAGCACGCCTTCCAGGCCGGTATCCGCGCGCAGAAGGGCGTGGAACTATGAGTGACCCGCGCCAGTGCCCGGCGGTGCTGATCGCAGCGCCCGCTTCCGGGCAGGGCAAGACCACCGTGACCGCAGCCCTGGCGCGCCTGCACCGCAACCTCGGGCGCAAGGTGCGGGTGTTCAAGTGCGGTCCGGACTTTCTCGACCCAATGATTCTGGAGCGGGCCAGCGGCGCGCCGGTGTACCAGCTCGACCTGTGGATGATCGGCGCGCAAGAGAGCCGGCGACTGCTCTGGGAAGCTGCCGCCGAGGCCGACCTGATCCTCATCGAAGGGGTCATGGGCTTGTTCGATGGCACTCCGTCCAGCGCTGATCTGGCGCGCCATTTCGGCGTGCCGGTGCTGGCGGTGATCGACGGTACCGCCATGGCCCAGACCTTTGGTGCGCTGGCCCTGGGCCTGGCACGCTACCAGGCCGATCTGCCGTTCGCCGGGGTGCTGGCCAACCGGGTTGGCAGCCTGCGCCACGCGCAACTACTTGAAGGCAGCCTGACCGAAGGCCTGCGCTGGTACGGCGGGCTGTCGCGCGAGCGCGGCATCGAGCTGCCCAGTCGCCACCTGGGCCTGGTGCAAGCCAGCGAACTGAACGACCTTGACCAGCGCCTCGACGCTGCCGCCGAGGCCCTGGCTGGCAGCTGCGATGCAGCGCTGCCGCCAGCGGTGAGCTTCGATGGCCCCGCTTTGCCAGCACCGTTGCCCTCGCTGGCTGGGGTGCGCATTGGCGTAGCGCAGGACGAAGCGTTTGCCTTCATCTATGGCGCCAACCTCGACCTGCTGCGGGCCATGGGCGCGCAGCTGGAATTTTTCTCGCCGCTGCACGACAGCGAGGTGCCGCAGGTCGACAGCCTCTATCTGCCAGGCGGCTACCCCGAATTGCACCACCATGCGCTGGCCGCCAATACGCCGATGCTGGACGCGATTCGCGCTCACCACAGTGCAGGCAAGCCGCTTTTGGCCGAGTGCGGCGGCATGCTCTACCTGCTTGAAAACCTGACCGATGTTGCCGGTGAGCGCGCCGCGCTGGTTGGTTTGTTGACTGGCGAGGCGGTGATGCAGAAGCGCCTGGCAGCACTGGCCCTGCAAGCGGTGGAACTGCCCGAAGGCACCCTGCGTGGGCACACCTATCACCACTCGTTGACCACCAGCGAGCTGGAGCCAATCGCCCGTGGCCTCAGCCCCAACGGCGGCCGCGGCAACGAGGCGGTGTACCGCCTGGGCCGGCTGACGGCCTCATACGTGCACTTCTATTTCCCCTCTGACCCCCACGCGGCGGCGGCGCTGTTGCGACCATGAGCGAGCATGCCTTCTCCGATGCCGAACGCGCCGCGGTGTACCGGGCGATCGGCGAGCGCCGCGACATGCGCCACTTTGCCGGTGGCGAAGTAGCGCCGCAGGTGCTTACACGCCTGCTGACGGCCGCGCATCAGGCCCCCAGTGTTGGCCTGATGCAACCGTGGCGGTTTATCCGCATCAGCCAGCGCGACTTGCGCGGACGCATCCAGACACTGGTCGAGCAGGAGCGGGTGCGCACCGCCGAAGCCCTTGGCGAGCGCTCCGACGAATTCATGCAGCTCAAGGTCGAAGGCATCAACGACTGCGCCGAGCTCTGGGTGGCAGCGCTGATGGACAAGCGCGAAGCGCACATTTTCGGCCGCCGCACCTTGCCGGAAATGGACCTGGCCTCGCTCGCCTGCGCGATCCAGAACCTCTGGCTGGCCGCGCGCGCCGAAGGCCTGGGCATGGGCTGGGTATCGTTGTTCGACCCGCAGGCACTGGCCGAGCTGCTGGCCATGCCAGCCGATGCCAAGCCGGTGGCGGTGCTCTGCCTGGGCCCGGTCGAGGCGTTTTACCCAGCACCGATGCTGGCCCTGGAAAACTGGGCCGAACAACAGCCACTGAGCGCCATGCTCTACGAAAACCAATGGGGAGAACGCGCATGAGCGTGGCCTTGCTGACCGTCGCCGGTGTTGCCCTCGACGCGCTGCTGGGTGAGCCGAAACGGCGCCACCCGCTGGTTGCTTTCGGCAATTTTGCCGCACGCCTGGAGCAGCGCCTGAATGCGGGTGGTCGCGGCTGGCGCAGCCATGGCGTCAGCGCCTGGTTTCTGGCCGTGGTGCCGTTGACCTTGCTGGCACTGTTGCTGTCCTGGCTGCCGCTGATCGGCTGGCTGGTCGATGTGCTGGCGCTGTACTGTGCGTTGGGGCTGCGTAGCCTCGGTGAGCACGTAATGCCGGTGGCTGACGCACTGCGCCGCGGTGATCTGGCCGAAGCCCGGCGTCGGGTCGGCTACCTGGTCAGCCGCGAGACCGCTGAACTGGACGAAACTGCCGTCGCCCGCGCTGCCAGCGAATCAGTCCTGGAGAACGGCAGCGATGCAGTGTTTGCTGCTTTGTTCTGGTTCATCATCGCCGGTGCGCCCGGGGTGGTGCTGTACCGGCTGAGCAATACGCTCGATGCCATGTGGGGCTATCGCAACGAACGCTTCGAGCGCTTCGGCTGGGCGGCGGCGCGCATCGACGACGTCCTCAACTACATTCCTGCAAGGCTGGTCGCCCTGACTTACGCGCTGCTCGGCAAGACCCGCCTGGCGCTGACCTGCTGGCGGCGTCAGGCGCCACTGTGGGACAGCCCCAACGCAGGCCCGGTGATGGCCAGCGGTGCCGGTGCGCTCGGCGTCGAGCTGGGTGGGCCTGCGGTTTATCACGGCGAGCTGCACGAGCGGCCGCAGTTGGGCGAGGGGCCACCGGCCGATGCCGACGCCATCGAGCGCGGCTGGAGCCTGGTGCAACGCGGCGTCTGGTTGTGGCTGCTGCTGATCTGTCTGGGAGCGTATCTGAATGCTTGAACATGGCGGCCGCCTGCAACGCGCAGTGCGTGAGTACGGGATTGCCCGCGAGCAGTGGCTGGACCTGTCCAGCGGTATTGCCCCATGGCCCTTCGCAATCCCGGCGATTGCGCAGGCTGCCTGGGCGCGCTTGCCGGAGAGCGAAGATGGTCTGGAGCAAGCTGCGCGTCACTACTACGGCGCCACGCAGCTGCTGCCTGTGGCAGGCTCGCAGGCCGCCATTCAAGCCTTGCCACACCTGCGCGCGGCGGGCCGGGTAGGGGTGCTGACGCCGTGCTATGCCGAACATCCCTACGCCTGGCAGCGTGCCGGGCATCAACTGATCGAGCTGGCCGAGGATGATGTCGAGCAGGTGCTGGATAGCCTCGACGTGCTTGTTGTGGTCAACCCCAACAACCCCAGCGGCCGGCTGTTCACGCGCGAGCAGTTGCTTGCCTGGCATGCACGGCTGGCTCGGCGTGGTGCTTGGCTGGTGATCGATGAGGCGTTCATCGATACCAGCCCAGCCCAAAGCGTGGTCGACTGTGCCGAGCGAGCGGGGCTGATCGTGCTGCGTTCGTTCGGCAAATTCTTTGGCCTGGCCGGTGTGCGGCTGGGGTTTGCCATGGCCGAACCAAGCCTGTTGGCCCGCCTGGCCGAACTGCTCGGGCCGTGGACCGTGCCGGGGCCGACCCGCGTGCTGGGTCAGGCCTGCCTCAACGACAGCGCTGCGCAATTGGCCCAGACTGTCCGCTGCGCGCAGGCCAGCCAGCGCCTGGCGGCTTTGCTGGACGACGCAGGCCTGGCGCCGACCGGCGGCTGCGAGCTGTTCCAGTACCTGCGTTTTGAACAAGCCCGTCATCTGCATGCATTTCTCGCCCGCCGCGGCATCCTCGTGCGCCTGTTCGAGCACCCCGCAGCGCTGCGCTTCGGCCTGCCCGCCTGCGCGGCAGAAGAGCAGCGCCTGGCCCAGGCGCTGGCTGACTATGAAAAGGAATCGGCATGACCACGCTCATGGTGCAAGGCACCACCTCCGACGCCGGCAAGAGCACCCTGGTGACTGCCTTGTGCCGTTGGCTGCTGCGCCAGGGCGTTGCCGTGGTGCCATTCAAACCGCAGAACATGGCGCTCAACAGTGCCGTCACTGCCGACGGCGGCGAAATCGGTCGCGCCCAGGCTGTGCAGGCGCAAGCGTGCCGGCTGGCACCGCACACCGACATGAACCCGGTGCTGCTCAAGCCCAACAGTGACACCGGTGCCCAGGTGATCATCCATGGCCGCGCCGTGACCAGCATGAATGCGGTCGCCTATCACGACTATAAGGCCATCGCCATGCAGGCCGTGCTGGCCTCGCACCAACGCCTGCAAGCGGCATATCCGGTGGTGATGGTCGAAGGCGCCGGCTCGCCGGCCGAGATCAACCTGCGTGCTGGCGACATTGCCAACATGGGCTTTGCCGAGGCGGTCGACTGCCCGGTGATTCTGGTGGCTGATATCAATCGTGGTGGCGTGTTCGCCCATCTGGTCGGCACCCTCGAGCTGCTTTCGGCCAGCGAGCAGGCGCGGGTCAAAGGTTTTGTCATCAATCGTTTTCGTGGCGACATCGCTTTGCTCCAGCCGGGCCTCGACTGGCTCGAGCAGCGCACCGGCAAACCGGTGCTGGGCGTGCTGCCGTACGTTACCGATCTGCACCTGGAGGCCGAGGACGCCATCGATGCGCGCCAGCCGGCCAAGGCCGAGCAGGTGCTCAAGGTGATCGTGCCGGTGCTGCCGCGGATCAGCAACCACACCGATTTCGACCCGCTGCGCCTGCATCCGCAGGTCGATCTGCAGTTCATCGGGCCCGGCCAGCCGATCCCGCCGGCCGACCTGATCATCCTGCCCGGCTCCAAGAGCGTGCGCGCCGACCTCGCGCAATTGCGCGAGCGTGGCTGGGCCACGGCCATCGAGCGTCACCTGCGCTACGGCGGCAAGCTGATCGGCATTTGTGGCGGTTTGCAGATGCTCGGCCATGAAGTGCGCGATCCGCTCGGGCTGGAGGGCCCCGCAGGCACCAGCCCGGGTCTGGGCCTGCTCGACTACGTCACCGAACTTGCAGCCGACAAACAACTACGCAATGTTGCCGGCAGCCTGCTGCTGGAGCAGTCACCGGTGGCCGGCTACGAGATCCACGCTGGCGTCACCCAGGGCGCGGCGCTGGAGCGGCCTGCGGTGGTCTTGGCCGACGGCCGCTGCGACGGCGCGATCAGCGCTGACGGGCAGATCCTCGCGACCTATCTGCACGGCCTGTTCGAAGGCAGCCAGTCCTGCGCGGCGCTGCTGCGCTGGGCGGGCCTGGAAGCCGTGCAGAGCATCGACTATGAAGCACTGCGCGAGCGCGATATCGAGCGCTTGGCTGACCTGATCGAAAAGCACCTGGACACTGACCAATTGCGCCAACTGTGTGGAGTCGCCGGCCATGCATAGTCTGATTCTGGGTGGTGCCCGCTCGGGCAAGAGCCGCCTGGCCGAGCAACTGGCAGACAGCTGCGGACTGCCGGTGACTTACATCGCCACCAGCCAGCCTCTCGATGGCGAAATGAACGAGCGCGTGCAGTTGCATCGCCAGCGCCGTCCGGCACATTGGGGCCTGATCGAAGAGCCCGTGCAGCTCGCCGCTGTGCTGCGCGCCGAAGCCGCTGAAGGCCGCTGCCTGCTGGTCGACTGCCTGACCCTGTGGCTGACCAACCTGCTCATGCTCGACGACCCCGAGCGCCTCGCTGCTGAACGCGATGCGCTGCTCGAGTGCCTGCCGGGATTGCCGGGCACGCTGATTCTGGTCAGCAACGAAAGCGGCCTGGGCGTGGTGCCCATGGGCGAACTGACCCGCCGCTACGTCGACCTGGCCGGCCTGTTGCACCAGGCGGTGGCCGAGCGCTGCCAGCGCGTGGTGCTGACGGTCGCCGGCCTCCCTCTCATGCTTAAAGGACCTGCTCTATGAACCCTTTCTGGTGGCGTGATGCCTGCCAAGCTGTTGATCACGCTGCCATCGAACGGGCCCGTGCGCGTCAGCAGCAATTGACCAAACCGGCCGGCTCACTCGGTCAGCTGGAAACCCTTACGCTGACCCTGGCCGGCCTGCAGGGCCGCGAGCGGCCAAGCCTGGAGCAGGTCGCCATCAGCATTTTTGCCGGTGACCATGGCGTGGTCGCGGAGGGCATCTCGGCCTACCCGCAGGCCGTGACCGGGCAGATGCTGCGTAACTTTGTCGGCGGCGGTGCGGCGATCAGCGTGCTGGCGCGGCAATTGGGTGCGAGCCTTGAGGTGGTCGACCTCGGTACCATCGAGCCGAGCCTGCAGCTGCCAGGTGTACGCCACCTGCAACTGGGGACCGGTACCGCCAACTTCGCTCAGCAGCCAGCGATGACCGACGCGCAATTGCAGGCTGCCCTGCAGGCCGGCCGCGACAGCGCCCAGCGTGCTGCCGAGCAGGGTACTCAACTGTTTATTGGCGGTGAGATGGGCATCGGCAACACCACCGCTGCGGCGGCCCTGGCCAGCGTGCTGCTGGCTTGCCCAGCGCGTGAACTGAGTGGCCCGGGCACTGGCCTGGACAGTGTCGGTGTGCAACACAAGGCCGCCGTGATCGAGCGCGCGCTGAAGCTGCATGGCCTGCAGGCAGATGACCCGCTGCGGGCGCTGGCCTGTGTCGGCGGCTTTGAAATTGCCGCGCTGGTGGGGGCTTATCTGGGCTGTGCCCAGCAGGGTGTTGCAGTTCTGGTCGACGGCTTTATCTGCAGCGTCGCGGCGCTGGTCGCCGTGCGCCTCAATCCGCAGTGCCGGCCTTGGCTGTTGTTTGCCCATCAAGGCGCCGAGCCGGGCCATCAGGTGCTGCTCGAGGCGCTGCAGGCCGAGCCGTTGCTCGCCCTCGGCCTGCGTCTGGGCGAGGGCAGTGGCGCAGCTCTGGCGGTGCCGCTGCTGCGGCTGGCCTGCGCGCTGCACGGGCAAATGGCGACCTTTGCCGAAGCGGCAGTCGCGGATCGCCCGGCATGATCATCGACCTGCTGCGCCATGGCGAAACCGAACTGGGCGGCGGCCTGCGTGGCAGCCTGGATGACGCCCTGACGGCCAAGGGGTGGGCGCAGATGCGTACGGCAGTGGAGCAGACCGCTCCGTGGCAGGCGCTGATCACCTCGCCATTGCAGCGCTGTGCACTGTTTGCCGACGAGCTGGGGCAGCAACTGGCGCTGCCGGTGCAGCGCGAAGCGGATATCCGTGAACTGCACTTCGGTGATTGGGAAGGGCGCACAGCGCTGCAGATCATGCAGGACCAGGCCGATCAGCTCGGCCAGTTCTGGGCCGATCCTTACGCCTACACGCCGCCCGGCGGCGAGCCGGTGGCCGCCTTCGCTGAACGGGTGCTGACGGCCATCGACCGCCTTGCGCTCGAATATGCCGGGCGGCATGTATTGCTGGTGACCCACGGCGGTGTGATGCGCCTGCTGCTGGCGCGGGCGCGAGGCTTGCCGCGTGAGCAGTTGCTGCAGGTCGAGGTCGGCCACGGTGCGCGGGCGCGCCTGCAGTGGCAGGCCGGCATCCTTCACGAGGTGCTCTGAGATGCTGCCCTGGTGGATCGCCCTGCAGTTTCTAAGCAGCCTGCCCGTGACCTTGGCAGGCATGCCCGAGCCGCGTCAGATGGGCCGCTCGTTGCTGTTCTATCCACTGGTGGGCTTGCTGTTTGGCGTGCTGCTGTGGCTGGCCAGCTACCTCTTGCAAGGCACCGCCGCGCCGTTGCAGGCGGCCCTGCTGCTGACACTGTGGGTACTGCTCAGCGGGGCGCTGCACCTGGATGGACTGGCCGACAGCGCCGATGCCTGGCTGGGCGGCTTCGGTGATCGTGAACGCACGCTGCTGATCATGAAAGACCCGCGCAGCGGGCCAATTGCAGTGGTCACCCTGATGCTGGTGCTGCTGCTCAAATTCTGCGCGCTGTGGGTGTTGCTCGAGCGCGATGCGGGGGCTTGGCTGCTGCTGGCGCCTGTAGTTGGACGGGCGGCGATGCTTGGGTTGTTCCTGAGTACTCCGTATGTTCGCGCAGGTGGCCTGGGGCAAGCCCTGGCAGAGCACTTGCCGCGTCGCGCCGGCAACGGAGTCCTGCTCGCCACCGTGCTGGGTTGCGTCTTGCTCGGCGGCTGGACTGCGCTGTGCACAGGGCTGCTGGCGTTGCTGGTGTTTATCGGCCTGCGCCGTGCGATGTGCCGTCGGCTGGGTGGTACCACCGGCGATACCGCCGGTGCCGTACTGGAATTGCTGGAGCTGACAGTGGTGCTGAGCCTGGCCTTGATGCCACTGGCCTGAGTCATATGCGCTCGGTAAATGTTTGGAAATATCGTGCAATTTGCGGCAATCGTTCGTTAGATGCCGCTGGGCAGGGGCGGGCGTATCCTCGGCCGCCCGTTAACCTCTACCTTGGAGGCACTGCTCATGCGTCAGTGGATTCTCGCCAGCCTGTTGCTCCTGACCAGCGCGCACGTTCCTGCGGCCGATCTCATGAGTTTCTGGGATACACCGCGCCATGGCGGCAACAGTTTCAATCGGCTGCCACCGACCCAAGCCTACTTCGAAGCCTTGCATGGCTACGGCGCCACTTGGGTGCGGTTGTCCTACGACAAATGGCGCCCGGAGCAACGCGACTTCCTGCTCGGCGATGCCGACGCCTACCAAGGCCTGACGGCTGCTGACGTGAGTCAGTTACGTCAGGTGCTCGACCACGCCCATGCCGCCGGGCTCAAGGTGGTCATCGCGCCGCTCTCATTGCCGGGCATGCGCTGGTCGCAGAACAATCAAGGCCGGTTCGATGACCGCCTGTGGCAAGACAAACGCTACTGGGACCAGGCCGCTGCGTTCTGGCGTGACCTGGCGGATGTGCTCAAGGACCATCCGGCAGTCGCTGGTTACAACTTGATCAACGAACCCGCACCAGAAAAGCAGGGCGGGCTGGCCGAGCATGCCGACCGCCAGCAGATGCGCCAGTGGTACGTCGCGCAACAGGGCGGCGCACGCGACCTGCCAGCGCTGTACAAGCAGATCATTGCAGCCGTCCGAGAGGTTGATAGCGTCACCCCGATCATGCTCGATGCCGGCTGGTTTGCTGCGGCTGATGCGTTCAGTTACTGGCCAGAGCCGTTGGCTGATCAGCGCTTGCTCTACAGCGTGCATATGTACGAACCGTACGCAGCCACCAGCGCGCCCAACATGACCCGCAAGGTGCCATTGGCCTATCCGGGTACGGTGCCGTTCGCCGGGCGCGAAGAGCATTGGGACGGCCAGCGTGTGGCGGCATACCTGCAGCAGTCGCTGGACTGGGCCGATGCCGTGCAGTTGCCGCGTTCGCGCCTGGTGGTCGGCGAGTTCGGTTGCATGCGCCGTCTGCCCGGCTGCCAGCAATATCTTGAAGACGTGCTCGCAGTTACCGACAGCAACGCGCTGCACTGGGCCTTCTACAGCTTCCGTGAAGACAGCTGGGATGGCATGGACTATGAGCTAGGCACCGGCAAGGTGCCATGGCGTTACTGGCAAGCCATCGATGAGGGCGCGGCAGATCCAATAGCGCGCAAGGCTACCCCCGCATTCGAGCCGATTCGACGACGCTTGCAGCCGCAGGCAGGTGCCCCCGGTGCTTAGGGCGCAGATGAAACCTGTTGCAACAAATGGAGTGCGGGTATATACACGTAATCATGTTGACCAGTGAATGCATCTGCACCCACCTACGTCGTGCCGCCCGCGGGGTTAGCCGACACTATGACGAGGCCTTGGCTGACTTCGGCATCAACGTTGCCCAGTTTTCCCTGTTGCGTCAGCTGCAGCGGCTGGACCGCCCGAGCATAACCACTTTGGCGCAAGTCATGGGCCTGGACCGGAGTACCCTGGGACGCAACCTCAAGGTGCTTGAGGCCGAAGGCCTAGTGACGTTGGCCGAAGGTGCCGACCAGCGCAATCGGGTGGTGCTGTTGAGCGAGGCGGGCGCGACCTGCCTGCATGACGCCGGCCCGGCCTGGGAGCAGGCACAACTGACATTGGTGGACAAGCTCGGCGCCGGACAACGTGACGAACTGGTGCGCTTGCTGGGCGTTTTGGCCTGACGTGGTTCGACTATAAACGGGTATATACCTGTAATTAACCTTGCGGCTTGCTGGAGAAAACAATAATGACATCGGTGTGGCGAACCAGCGGCTGGGTGCTTCTCGGCGCAGCATTGATCCTGGCCTTGTCGCTTGGCGTGCGCCATGGCTTTGGCCTGTTTCTAAATCCCATGAGCACGGAATTTGGCTGGGGGCGTGGGGTATTTGCCTTTGCCATTGCCCTGCAGAACCTGATCTGGGGCCTCGCCCAGCCTTTCGCCGGAGCCCTGGCGGACCGCCTCGGCGCGGCGAAGGTGGTGATCATTGGCGGCATCCTTTATACCGCTGGCCTGCTGACCATGAGCATGGCTGACTCGCTCTGGTCGCTGTCGCTGAGTGCCGGCCTGCTGATCGGTATCGGCCTTTCCGGCACCTCGTTCTCGGTCATCCTCGGCGTGGTCGGCCGCGCGGTGCCAGCGGAAAAGCGCAGCATGGCCATGGGTATCGCCAGCGCCGCCGGCTCGTTCGGCCAGTTCGCCATGCTGCCAGGCACCCAGGGCCTGATTCAGTGGCTGGGCTGGTCGGCGGCGCTGCTGGTGCTGGGCCTGATGGTGGCGCTGATCGTGCCGTTCGTGGCCATGCTCAAGGATCGCCCCATGCCCAGCCAGGGCGTCGATCAGACGCTCGGCCAGGCGTTGCGCGAGGCCTGTTCGCATTCGGGCTTCTGGCTGCTGGCGCTGGGCTTTTTCGTCTGCGGTTTCCAGGTAGTGTTCATCGGTGTGCACCTGCCGGCGTATCTGGTTGACCAACATCTGCCCGCCGCAACCGGGACAACGGTGCTGGCGCTGGTCGGCTTGTTCAATATTGTCGGCACCTACACCGCCGGCTGGCTCGGTGGACGGATGTCCAAGCCACGCCTGTTGACCGCGCTGTACCTGCTGCGCGCGGTGGTCATTGTTCTGTTCCTGTGGGCGCCGGTGACCCAGTTCAGTGCCTACCTGTTTGGTATCGCCATGGGCCTGCTGTGGCTGTCGACGGTGCCGCTGACCAACGGCACGGTGGCAACCCTGTTCGGCGTGCGCAATCTGTCGATGCTGGGCGGGATCGTCTTCCTGTTCCACCAGATCGGGGCGTTCCTCGGCGGTTGGTTGGGCGGGGTGGTTTACGACCAGACGGGCAACTATGACCTGGTCTGGCAGATTGCGATTGTGCTCAGCCTGGTCGCGGCTGGGCTCAACTGGCCAGTGCGCGAACGACCTGTCGCGCGCCTGCAGGCGCAGCCGGCATGAGGCGCTATGTGCTGCAGGGCTTGCTGGCCGGGGCAGGCTTGCTGCTGCTGGCGGTGGCCTGGTGGGGATGGCAGCAGGGCGGTCTGGCATTGATGCAGCTGGGCATGGGCGTCTGTTAAGGGCTACCCTGCAGGTTCAAGGACTTGCAGGAGTGACTGAGAATGATGCATGCACGCTGGCTATCGATACCGTTGCTGTGCCTGGCTCCGCTGGCCGCGAGCTGGGCGGCGGACTGCCCTGAACTCCTCCAGGGCAGCCTGCCCAGGCTGGGCGGCAAAGAGCAGATCGACCTGTGCCAGCGCTTCGCCGGCAAACCGCTGGTGGTGGTCAATACTGCCAGTTACTGCGGTTTCGCTCCGCAGTTCGAAGGGTTGGAAGCCGTCTACAAGGCCAATAAAGAACAAGGCCTGGAAATCCTCGGCGTGCCCTCCAACGACTTCAAGCAGGAAGACAAAGACAGCGAGAAGACCGCCAAGGTCTGCTACGCCAACTACGGCGTCACCTTCACCATGACCCAGGCGCAGCACGTGCGCGGCAACGATGCCACGCCCCTGTTCGCCGAGCTGGCCAAGCAAAGCAGCGCGCCAAAGTGGAACTTTTACAAGTACGTGGTTGATCGCCAGGGCAAGGTCATTGGTAACTTCTCCAGCCTGACCAAACCGGACGATCCGGAATTCAAGGCCGCCATCGCCAAGGCCATCGCGTCCAAGCCGTGATGTCAGTGCGGGTGCACGGTAAGTGCAACCAGGCGCACTACCACTGGCCGTACCATCAACACACATAAGAAGGCTACCGGCATGGCCAGCTGGTAGGCTTTGAACACGTTGCGCAGGTAATCGTCATTGATGCCGGAATTGGCAGCGGTGATGACGAAGCACATCAGGCACGCCATGATCGCCGACATATACAGAGCGAATACATAAGGCGTGGCGGCGGGGCGCAACTTACGGTTAGAGCGGGTTTGAGGCAGTTCTTGCATGAGAGAGCTCTCCCTGGTTAGCCGATTCAGGCTTGCAGGTTAGCAAGTGCTCGGTTGGCCTTGTAGACCGGATTCGTTGAGTTCTTTATAAAGAGAATCTTACGAATATCGGGATCTGTCCTGTGGATCTGCTCAATACCATTCGCAGCTTCATCAAGGTGGTCGAGACCGGCAGCATTGCCGCTGGCGCCCGCACGCTGGGCCTGTCGCCTGCCGCGGTCAGCCAGAATCTGGCCCGGCTTGAAGCGCACCTGCAGGTGCGCCTGTTGGCTCGAACCACGCGCAGCATGAGCCTGACGCCGGCGGGCAGCCTTTATTACGAGCGAGTCAGGCAAATCGAGCATGATCTGGCGTTGGCCGAACTGGCGGTGACCACGCCTTACAGCGAGCCCCAGGGGCGGCTGTGCGTTGCCTCGACGTCAGCATTTGGCCGGCATGTGCTGGCGCCGCTGATCCCGGCGTTCAGCGCGCGATACCCGCAGCTTTCAATAGAGTTGGTAACGAATGATCGACGCGTCGATCACGCCAAGGAAGGGGTCGATGTAAGCCTGCGTATCAACGCCCAGCTGGAAGACAATCTGGTCGCCCGCCATCTGGCGCAGATTCCTTTCGTCTGCTGCGCATCGCCCGGTTATCTGGCCAAGATGGGCATGCCGCCTGCGCCCGAGTCGCTACGCACGCACCGTTGCCTGGTGTTCCGGTATCCGGTGGATGGCCGTTACCTGCGCTGGGGGTTCGTCCGTGACGGCTTGCGCTTTGACGCCGAGTTTGGCCAGGTGCTGGTCAGCGATGATGTCGATGCATTGGCGCAAATGGCCGTGAACGACGGGGGTATCACTCGCCTGGCCGAGTTTATCGTCAGGCCGCATTTGCAGTCGGGAGCGCTGGTGGCGTTGTTTGAAAACCGCGATGCAGGTCAGGCCTACGCGCAGACCGAGCCGATGGATGTGTTTGTATGCGTGGCGGACCGCTCTGCCATGACCGCCAAGGTGCGTGCGTTCATGGATTATCTGCAGGAGTGTCTAGGTGATGTCTGGCCTGTGCCAGGGTGAATTGGGGGCCGCAGAGCGGCCCCCGTACCTCAACCTCAGAAGCGATAGGTCAGCGATGCACCTACGCCATGAGCGCTGTTTTCGTACTTGGCCTGGTACGAGCCTTTCAACAGGCCTTCCTGCGCCGTGCCCGGCTGGTTGTTGACCTTGGTGTCTTCTTCCCACAGGTAGGAGTAAGCCACGTCGATGGTCATATCTTCGTTCGGGCTCCAGCCTGCGCCAAGGCTGAAGATCTTGCGGTCACCGGTCGGAATCCGCGGCGAGCGGTTTTCGTTGTTGGTCGGCGACTGATCGACCGAGAAGCCAGTACGCAGCGTCCATTGTTTGTTGACCTTGTACGATGCGCCAATGGCATGCGCCCAGGTGTCATGCCAGTTCTGCTCTTCGCTGATGGTCTGGAACGCTGAACCGCGCAGCGCTGCCGGAACGTCGTTCTCGACAGTGATGTCCTTCAGGCGGCTCCAGCGGGTCCAGGTGCTGCCGGCGTACAGCGTCCACTGGTCGTCGAGTTCGTGAGTGACCGAGAAGTCCACCGATTCCGGCGTCTTGATATTCAACTTGGCGTCGAATTTGTCACCGTTGTACGGGCCGATCAGTGCTGTGCTGACGCGGGTTTTGCCTTCCAGCTTGTAGTCGACCATCGAGTGATAGGTCAGGCCGAGGCGGGTGCGATCAGTTGCCTGGACCATGACGCCGACGTTGTAACCGATGGCAACGTCGTCGCCTTTGATTTTCACTTCGCCATCGCCCTGACCGATGAACCGCTGGTTGAGGTTGGAACCCAGCTCACCCTCGATACGGTTGATGGTCGGGCCGAAACCAATCGATACCTTGTCGTTGAAGGCATAGCTGACAGTCGGCTGGAAGGTGACCACTTCTACATGGCTTTTCTTGCCCCAGTAGCGCGCAGCGTCGTCGCTACCGTAGTCGGTAACCAGACCAAACGGCACATAGACACCAAAACCGACGCTCCAGTGATCATCGATCGGCTTGACGTAGTAACCCATGGGGACGCCGACGACCGGCACCATATCGCCATCGGTTTCACCGCCATAGCTGCCTTGACCGCTAATCTTGGACTTGGCAATCACGGCTGCACCACCGACGGTGACTTGTTCGCGCTTGAGCCGCGACATGCCGGCAGGGTTGCCGAACACGGTGCTGGCGTCTTCGGCAGAAGAAGAACGACCCGCGAAACCTGTCCCCATACCGCTGATGCTCTGCTCGTTGAGCGCAAAGCCGCTGGCCAGCAATTGGCTGGAAGCGAGGGCAACAGCAACGCCGAGGGAGGTTTTGAGCATTGATTTTTTCATTATTGTGAAACTCCTTGGGATCTCCGGGGCGAAAAGCTACCAACAAATCGCGCGTCGCGCTATAGGCTCAAACGCAGGAGATAGAGCGGTTTTGTAGGACAATCCGACCAAAATCGTACTTTTTCTCGATTTCTGTAGGAGCAGTCCTACGACTCCGGCGCCATCACTGGCTCGATGCAGGTATGCCAAGCATGGGTGAAGTCACGCAGCCGTCCCTGCGGATGGAAAATCTGCCGCCATATTCGCGCGTGCCCGAGCAGGTCGTCTGCCGCCGGTAAGGGCAACGCACGCTGTTCGATCAGCATCCAGGCGATGGCGGTGGAGTAGCGCAGGTTGACGGCCAGCTCCAGGTGCGGCCCGCGCAGGAAGGCATGCTGGCTGGCCAGGCCGCGGATCAGGCTGGCTAGTTCCGGGTCGTGGGCAAGAAACTCGTCCCAGAGCGCCTGGTGGCGGCTTTCGCCGATTCGGTAGAGGCCGTGCCCGCGGCGGTCGTGCAGGGCAGAGCCCAAACCCGACTGGCTGGCTGCAACACCCAGCAGCAAGGCTTCGGCGCTGGCGCAATGCCGGCCGAGGTAAACCAGGGTGGGTTTGATTACATAACGACACAATTCACTGGCAGCGATACCCATGATGCCCTCATTCAATTAAGGGCCGACGGGCGCTGGAGCTTGGCAGCTGGGGAAGGGTCAGGCCCGTCGGAAGCGGATCGCACCGCTCGAGTTGAAGTGTAGTGTGATAATCACGGTGTAAAGGCCTGTTTTTAAATCGATTACTGCCAGAGGTTGGGGGCCATATGCTTTGCAGCAATTAAGCCAAGAGCCAACCGGCAGTAGTTTCGATGGCAAATTCAGCGCGCGAATGGGCTGATATTCAGCCCTTACGCGACCAGCGACTGACGCGTGCGGTCGATCACTGCTTGCAGTGGGCCGGCGCGGTTGTACTGCTCTGGATACAGACGTTCGCTGTGGCAAGCAATGCCATGCTCGTCAACCAGGGTGAAGCTGAAGCTGCCCTTACGCGGGGCAACGATGAGGCACTTCAATGGAGCGAAGGCCTGGGAAAGCGTGCCAACGGCACTGTGAAACTGATGATGATTTGTCATTATGTGGAGGTTCCTGCTTTGGACACGGGATTCGATCCGTGCATCTTATAAACGTTCCAGTGACGCCTTTATTAAAGTGGCGCTGAACCTGACTGGAACAGGGCAGCCAGAGGTGGCGCATCAAATTAGGTAGGCGCTTGGCTGACTGGTAGGTACGTCAAAAGGCGGGCAGGCACACCGAGGCAAAGGTTCATGGCCTCTGGGTGAAGATCCCGATCAATCTGCAAGGGTGATTCGCGCTTGAGCAGCTTTGGCTGCCGAGTGAATCATCGAAAGGGCCGGTCCTGTTTCAGCAGTTCGTGCTCTTGGGGGGAGCCGGGCACTGCAGGGACCTTACTGGCCAGAATTGACTTTCAGCTGGGTACTAACGAGGGCCACCCTACAGGATTAATCCAAGGCTGGCAAATTTATTTAGAGAATGACCCGCGAAGCCGATCATTATGGCGCTTATGCACACGCCTGTGAAGGGGCAATTGTATAGCCTTTATTAGCCGAGATGGGCCACTTTGGTTCATTTGGTTGCAGCATTGCGGTGCACTTGTACACATTCAGCGCAGCCATTGTCAGGCTGCGCCATTCGTTCGGATAGCTCGGGCAATGCCTGGGCCGCGTCCTTAAGTCAATGAAAAAAAACACTTATTTGAGCTGGTGAAAAAATCGTCAACTTGACTGCAGCCCCCATTTCACAAGGGTTTGAAGACATCATGAAGTGGTTGTCCACCGAGTTATCCACAGGTTCTGTGGATTGTCCCGCGCGTTCGCTCTAGCACGGGCGTGCCAGCACTTTCGATTGCTGTCGGACAATCCTGTCGAAATAGTCGGGGCGGTGTGGCCCGTTTGAAAAGGTCAATAAAGGAACGGCAGATTTTGTGAAAATTTCATCAACAGAGGCGCAGCCCTTTCGTTGAAAAATCCGGTAGAGTGGCGCGCCTCACGAATTGCCATCGCTGTCGGTTATGAATTTTCGCGGTAAAAACCTCGCTCCATCGTCTGTATCTGCGCCTGCACCCAAGCGTTTTTCCTTGAAGGTCGCCTTGTGGCTGCTCGATAGTCCGCGCCTGGGCGAGAAGCACAGCGTCAAACACCTGGCTGGACGCCTGCTCAAGCAGCCTGCGCGGCAAGGGGTGGTGGTCGCCCAGAGCCGTCTGGGGCAGATGCTCTGTCGCGATTGCGGCAATGCCCGCGACCGGCGTATCGGCCACGAGCTGCTGCGCCAGGCCGCACGTGCCGGCGATCCGCAGGCTCAGGCCGAGTACGCCCGGTTGAATCCGGCCAGCGAGCACAATCCTTCCTGAAGCCGCTGCGCCGGCCTGTTAAGCTGCCTGCCTCTGGATAGACGCAATTGAGGTAGCTATGGCGGTCGATCTGCTCAGCATCGTGCTGGGCCTTGTAGCAGCGGCAATTCCTTGCCTAGGCTGGGTCTGGCACCTACAGCAGCGCCATGCTGCCCAGCAGCGCCAATGGGCCTTGCTCGAAGAGCGCCTGAGCACGGCATTGCTCGCGCAGCAAGGGCTGCAGGCCCAGCTTGACGCCAGCCGTGACGAAATCAGCGACCTGGCCGAGGCCAATAGCGCCAAGCAGGCCAGCCTGGCCGCCCAGGGCCGCGAAGTCGAACTGCTGCAGGTCGAGCGTGACAATGCCCGCGACGCCGCCCATGCCTGGCAACTCGAACGCAGCAACCGCGAGTCCGAGCTGCGCCGCCTGGAAGCCCATGCCGCCGGCTTGCAAGCCGAGCTGCGCGAGCAGCAGGAGAGCCATCAGCAGCGCCTGGAAGACCTGCAAGAGGCCCGCGACACGCTGCGCGCGCAGTTCGCCGAAATGGCTACAAAGATCTTCGACGAGCGCGAGCAGCGCTTCACCCAGACCAGCCAGCAGCAACTCGGACAGTTACTTGATCCGCTCAAGGAACGTATCCATGCCTTCGAGAAGCGCGTCGACGAAACCTACCAGCAGGAGGCCCGTGAGCGCTTCTCGCTGAGCAAGGAGCTGGAGCGTCTGCAGCAGCTCAACCTGCGCCTGTCGGATGAAGCCACCAACCTCACCCAGGCGCTCAAAGGGCAAAAGACCCAAGGCAACTGGGGCGAGCTGATTCTTGAGCGGGTCCTCGAACACGCAGGGCTGGAGAAGGGCCGCGAGTATCAAACCCAGGTCAGCCTGAAAAGCGCCGACGGCGAGCGCTTTCAGCCAGACGTGCTGATCATGCTGCCCGGCGACAAGCAGGTGGTGGTCGACGCCAAAGTCAGCCTGACGGCCTATCAGCAGTGGGTCAGCGGCAATGACGAAGCGGCGCTCAAGCAGCATGTGCAATCGCTGCGCAGCCACGTCAAAGGCTTGTCCGGCAAGGACTACAGCCGCCTCGAGGGGCTGCATAGCCTCGATTTCGTGCTGCTGTTCGTGCCGATCGAAGCGGCTTTCTCCGCGGCATTGCAGGCCGAGCCGAACCTGTTCCAGGAGGCCTTCGATCGGCAGATCGTGATTGTCAGCCCTACCACCTTGCTGGCCACCCTGCGCGTGATCGACAGCCTCTGGAAGCAGGAGCGCCAGGGCCAGAACGCGCGGGAAATCGCCGAGCGGGCCGGCTGGTTGTACGACAAGTTCGTCTTGTTCATCCAGGATCTGGACGAGCTCGGCAGTCGCTTGCAGCAGGTCGACAAGGCTTACTCCGCTGCGCGCAACAAGCTCTGTGAAGGGCGTGGCAACCTGATCAGCCGCAGTGAGCAGCTCAAGTTGCTCGGCGCGCGGGCCAGCAAGAGCCTGCCGGCGGACTTGCTGGAGCGCGCCTTGAGTGACGAAGCGCTTACTGAACCAGGCTCAGATGGCGGTTGAGCAGAGCGCGCAAGGCGGCTGGCTTGACCGGCTTGGCCAGGTAATCGAGGCCGGCGGCGTGGACCATGGCAATGGTTTCGCTGCGGCCATCGGCGCTGATCACCACACCCGGCACCGGCTCACCGAGGCGCGTGCGTAGCCAGGCCATCAGCTCGGTGCCGGTGTCGCCTTCATCCAGGTGAAAGTCGACCAGCGCCAGGTGCGGGCGCATGCCATTGGCCAGCAGCGCTTCGCATTCCTGACGATTGCGCGCAGTCCAGACCTGACAGCCCCAGCGGCTGAGCAGGCTGTTCATGCCGAGCAGGATGCTGTCTTCGTTGTCGACACACAGCACCTGCAGGCCCGCCAGCGGTTGCCCCGGCTGCTGTTCAACGGCTGCAGCCGGCGCGACGCTGCCGCTGGCAATCGGCACACTGACCCGGAACACGCTGCCCTTGCCCGGCCACGAGCGCACCTCCAGGGCATGGCCGAGTACCCGGCACAGACCATCGGCGATCGCCAGGCCCAGGCCCAGGCCTTTTTCGGCGCGGGTCTGGTGGCTGTCCAGGCGCTTGAACTCCTGGAAGATCACCTGCAGTTTGTCGTCGGTGATGCCCGGGCCGCGGTCCCACACTTCCAGCCATAGCCGGCCGCCCTGGCGGCGCACGCCAAACAGGATCGGGCTTTTGCCGTAACGCAGGGCATTGGTCAGGAAGTTCTGCAGCACCCGGCGCAGCAGCTTGATGTCGCTGTTCACTCGCAGGCGGCTGCCACGGACACGGAACTCCAGGCCCTTTTCTGCCGCCAGCACTTTGAACTCGGCGCCCAGCGCGTCGAACAGATCGCTCAGGGCAAAGGCTTTCACGTCGGGAGTGATCTTGCCGTTTTCCAGGCGCGAGATGTCCAGCAGGTCGCTGATCAGCTCTTCAGCCGAACGCAGTGAGCTGTCCATGTGCTGCACCAGTTGCTGGGACTCGCTGCTCATGCCCTCGGCTTGCTGCGACAGCGCTGCCGAGAACAAGCGTGCAGCGTTGAGCGGCTGCATCAGGTCATGGCTGACCGCGGCGAGGAATCGGGTTTTCGACTGGCTGACGGCCTCGGCCCGGCTCTTCGCCTCGGTCAGCGCCTGGTTGAGCTGGGACAACTCATGGGTGCGTTCGGCGACCCGTTGTTCGAGGCCTTCGTTGGCCTCTTTGAGGGCCTGCTCGGCCTCGCGGAACGGGGTGATGTCGGTAAAGCTCATGACAAAACCACCACCCGGCATCGGGTTGCCGATCAGCTCGATCACCCGACCATTGGGGAACAGCCGCTCGGAGGTGTGCGCCCGGCCCTGGCGCATCCAGTGCAGCCGGCGCGCCACATGCACCTGCGCCTCGCCCGGGCCGCACAGGCCGCGGTCGGCGTTGTAGCGGATGATATCGGCGATCGGCCGGCCAACGCTGATCAGCCCCTCAGGGTAGTTGAACAGCTCCAGATAACGCCGGTTCCAGGCCACCAGGTGCAGGTTCTGGTCAACCACGCTGATGCCCTGGTTGATGTTCTCGATGGCACCCTGAAGCAACGCACGGTTGAACTGCAGCACCTCGCTGGCCTCGTCGGCGATGCGCACCACGTCTTCCAGCTGCATGTCGCGGCCTTCGATGGCAGCCTTGACCACGGCGCGGGTCGAGGAGGTGCCGAGTACGCCGGCGAGTAGCCGTTCGGTGTGTTCGATCCAGTCGCCATCGGCGTTCTGGTTGGGGTTGAAGCCCTTGCCCTGGCGGTAGGCGAAGCGAATGAAGCTCTGCCGGGCGCGTTCTTCGCCGACAAAGCGGGCGGCGAGGTTGAGCAGGTCGTCGATCTGCACCGCCAGCAGCGAACGGCTGTTGGGCCGCTCACTGGTTTGCTGGCCGATGAACCGGCCCGCCTGCCAGTGCTCGGACACGCGCGTGCGCGACAGGATCGAGACCCAGGCAAACAGGATGAAGTTGCCCGCCAGCGACAGCACCACACCTTGGGTCAGTGGCGTGATCGGCAGGTTCAGTGGGTTGCTGTCGAGCCAGGTCAGGCCTGGGAACAGTTGCAGCGACCAGCCCAGGCTGTGCGCGGTAATCGGCAGCACCAGGGTGTAGAACCAGAGGAAGATCCCCGCCGCCAGCCCGGCGAATACGCCACGGCGGTTGGCCTGCTTCCAGTACAGCGCGCCGAGCATCGCCGGGGTCAGCTGGGTGACCGCAGCGAAGGCGATCTGGCCAATGGTCGCCAGGCTCGCGGTGGAGCCCAGCAGGCGGTAACTGACATACGCCAGCAACAGGATTACCACGATGGTCACCCGGCGCACCGAGAGCATCCAGTGGCGGAACGCTTCGAACGGGCGCTCGGCGTTTTTGCGCCGCAGCAGCCACGGCAGCAGCATGTCGTTGGAGACCATGGTCGACAGCGCCACCGCCTCGACGATGACCATGCCGGTGGCCGCTGAGGCGCCGCCGATAAAGGCCAGCAAGGCCAGGCTTGGATGCGCTTCGGCCAGTGGCAGGCTGATCACGAACGAGTCGGAGATCACCGTGCCCGGCAGCAGCATCTGCCCAGCCAGGGCAATCGGCACCACGAACAGCGCTGCCAGTACCAGGTACATCGGGAACACCCAGCGCGCCGTGCGCAGGTCCTGCGCTTCGATGTTCTCGACCACGGTGACGTGGAATTGCCGCGGCAGACAGATGATCGCCATCATTGCCACCCCGGTCTGGACCACCATCGACGGCCAGTTGATGGTCTCCTGCCAGTAACTCTCCAACTGCACCGACTGGCGCGCCTGGGTGAACAGGTCGTCGAAGCCGTCATACAGGTTGAACACCACGAACACGCCCACGGCAAGAAACGCCAGCAGCTTGACCAGCGCCTCGAAGGCAATCGCCAGGACCATGCCGCGGTGGTGCTCGGTGACGTCCAGGCTGCGCGTGCCGAACACGATCGAGAACAGCGCCAGCACCAATGACACCACCAGTGCGGTGTCTTGCACACGGGTGCCGGTGGCATCGGCATTGGCGCCGATCAACAGGTTGACGCCGAGCACGATGCCCTTCAGCTGCAAGGCAATGTAGGGCAGTACGCCGACCAGGCAGATCAGCGCCACCACCACCGCCAGGCTCTGCGACTTGCCATAGCGTGCGGCGATGAAGTCGGCAATCGAGGTGATGTTCTGCTGCTTGCTGATCAGCACCATCTTCTGCACGACCTGCGGCGCGAACACCAACAGCAGCACCGGCCCCAGGTAGATCGGCAAGAACGCCCAGAGCTGTTCGGCGGCCTGGCCGACCGCGCCAAAGAATGTCCAGCTGGTGCAGTACACGGCCAGCGACAGGCTATATACCCAGGCGCGCAGGCGCGGCGGCAGAGGCGTGCTGCGGCGGTCGCCGTAAAAGGCGATGGCGAACATGATGGCCATATAGACCAGGGCGACCACGGCGATCAGCCCGCTGGACAACGACATGAAAACTCCGCAGCAATAGGGTAGAGCGTGGGCCCGGTGAACAAGTCTGGCATGTGCCTTGCGCGTCGTCAGCGTCGACCATGGTCGCAGTGGCGTGTCGTCGCAGTGCGGCCTGAGTGCAGGCGACCTGCATCTGGATGTGGCGCAATGACGCTCAGGTGCATTCTAATCAACAAACAGCCACCGGCATCACTCAGGGAATCGATTGATGAGTCACCCCTCGCAATTTACCTTGCTCGGCAAGCGGCGCTTCTTGCCGTTTTTCATCACCCAGTCACTGGGCGCGTTCAATGACAACCTGTTCAAGCAGTCGTTGATCCTGGCGATCCTGTACAAGCTCAGCCTTGAGGGCGACCGCTCGATCTGGGTCAACCTGTGCGCGCTGCTGTTCATTCTGCCGTTCTTCCTGTTCTCGGCACTGGCCGGGCAGTTTGGCGAGAAGTTCGCCAAGGATGCGCTGATACGGGCGATCAAGCTGGCCGAGATCGTCATCATGGCGATCGGCGCGGTGGGTTTTGTCAGCAATCACCTGGTGCTGATGCTGCTGGCGCTGTTCGCCATGGGCACCCACTCGGCGCTGTTTGGGCCGGTCAAGTATTCGATCCTGCCGCAGGCGCTGCGCGAGGACGAGTTGGTCGGTGGTAATGGCCTGGTCGAGATGGGCACGTTCCTGGCTATTCTGGCGGGCACCATTGGCGCTGGCGTGATGATGTCGTCCAGCAGCTATGCAACGGTGGTCGCCGGCGGCATCGTCGGCACCGCCGTGCTCGGCTATCTGGCCAGCCGCTGGATCCCGCGCGCTGCTGCGGTGGCGCCGCAGATGAAGCTCGACTGGAACATCTTCAAGCAGTCCTGGGCGACCCTACGCTTGGGGCTTGGGCAGACGCCGGCGGTGTCGCGCTCGATTGTCGGCAACTCGTGGTTCTGGTTTGTCGGCGCTATCTACCTGACCCAGATCCCGGCCTACGCCAAGGACTGGCTGCACGGCGACGAGACGGTGGTGACGCTGGTACTGACGTTGTTCTCGGTAGGCATCGCGGTGGGTTCGCTACTGTGCGAGCGGCTCAGTGGGCGCAAGGTGGAAATCGGCCTGGTGCCGTTCGGCTCGTTCGGCCTGACCTTGTTCGGCCTGCTCTGGTGGTGGCATTCGGGCGATGTGCCGAGCACCGACGTGGCGCACGACTGGCTGGCGTTGTTGGGCATGCACCAGGCCTGGTGGATCATGCTGTCGATCGTTGGCCTTGGGGTGTTTGGCGGGTTCTATATCGTGCCGCTGTATGCGCTGATCCAGGCGCGGACTGCCGAGGGTGAGCGGGCGCGGGTGATTGCTGCCAACAACATTCTCAATGCGTTGTTCATGGTGGTGTCGGCGTTGGTCACCATTGTGCTGTTGAGCGTGGTCGAGCTGACCATTCCACAGCTGTTTCTGGTGGTGTCGCTGCTTAATATTGCCGTTAACGCTTATATCTTCAGCATCGTGCCTGAATTCACCATGCGCTTCTTGATCTGGCTGCTGAGTCACTCGATGTATCGGGTCGAGCATCGGGACCTGCAGCGTATTCCTGATGAGGGGGCGGCGCTGCTGGTGTGCAACCATGTGTCGTTCGTCGATGCGCTGTTGATCGCTGGGGCGATTCGCCGGCCGATTCGGTTTGTCATGTACTACAAGATCTATAACTTGCCGGTGCTCAACTTCATCTTCCGCACCGCTGGGGCGATCCCGATTGCTGGGCGAAGTGAGGATGAAGCCACCTATGAGCGGGCCTTCGCGCGCATCGCTGCGGCCCTGACGGCGGGTGAGGTGGTGTGTATCTTCCCTGAGGGCAAACTGACGGCCGATGGTGAGATCGATGAGTTCAAGAGTGGGGTCACGCGGATTCTGCAGGAAACCCCGGTACCGGTGATTCCGCTGGCCTTGCAAGGGTTGTGGGGAAGTTTCTTCAGCCGCGATCCGGCCAAGGGCCTGTTCAAGCGGCTGTGGTCGCGGGTGACCATTGTGGCTGGGGAGGCTGTTGTTGGGGATTTGGCGGGGCCTGAGGTATTGCGGGAGCGGGTTTTGGGGTTGCGTGGGGGGCGGCGTTGAGGGTTTTCTGGACTGGGGGCTTATCCGTTTTTTGTGGTGGCTGTTAGGGCTCCTTTTGCCCTTACGGCGAGTGACTTGTTTGGCAAACGCGCCAGAAAAGTAACCACAAAAAACGTTTGGCTCCACATCCGGCCCCTGCGCTGCGCTGGCGCAGATCGAGAGCTGGGGCCGCTCTGCGGCCCTTTCGCGACACAAGGCCGCTCCTACATTTTGACCGCGCATGATGCAATTACGCGTTGCCTGTAGGAGCGGCCTTGTGTCGCGAAGCGACCCCGGCAAGCGCTGCGGGCCAGGAGGGCCCGTTCAGCGCGGTCCTCCCGGGAGCAATACTGGAGAGAGGGAACCCCGCGGCGCAGGGGCCGTATGTGGGAGCGACGGCTTTTGGTTCGTTTTGCCGCGGACGCAGTACGACCAAAAGGGACTCGCCGTAAGGGCGAAAGGGGCCCGAACAGCCGCCAAATCAAATGGATAGTGCGCAAAACCGCCAGTCACTCCATCAGCTAGCACTAACCTTCAACCCCACCAACCCAGTAATGATCAAAGCCACACTAAGCAGCCGAATCAAAGCCATCGACTCCCCAAACAGGATAATCCCGGCAATCACCGTACCGACCGCCCCCACCCCGGTCCAGATGGCGTAAGCAGTCCCCAGCGGCAACTCCTTCATGGCCAACCCCAGCAAGCCAAGGCTGATCACCATCGCCCCCACCGTAAGCACAGTAGGCAACGGCCGGGTAAACCCGTCGGTATATTTCAAACCCACCGCCCAGCCCACTTCGAACAGGCCGGCGAAAAACAGAATGATCCAGGACATCTGTGAGTCTCCATCTTATTAAGGATGGGGCCGTCCCCAGGCTGGTCACGCAGTGCGTGGTGAGGTCGTCCTCACGTGTGCACTATATTGCACAAGTGCGTTTACCAAGGCAAGTCAATGAGCCTCGGGCCTGGTTTCAACCCGGGTATGCCCCGGCTCCCGCATGCGCCGGAACCAGGTCGAAAGCAACGCACCAGAAATGTTGTGCCACACACTGAACAACGCGCTCGGCACCGCCGCCAACGGCGAAAAATGCGCCGCCGCCAACGCCGCGCCCAGCCCCGAGTTCTGCATGCCAACTTCCAGCGCCAGCGACTTGCGCTGAGCCAGCGGCAACTTGCACAGCTTGCCGGTGAGGTAGCCAAGCAAATAGCCAAAGCTGTTATGCAGTATCACCACTGCCATGATCAGCAACCCCGATTCGGCGATCTTCGCCTGGCTGGCCGCAACTACCGCGCAGACGATCATCACGATGCTCACCACCGATACCAGCGGCAGCACCTGCACCGCAGCCTGCACCCGTGCGCCCAGCAAGCGCTGGGCGAGCACGCCGAGAATGATCGGCAGCATCACCAGCTGCAGAATCGACCAGAACATGTCCATGAACGAGACCGGTAGCCAGGCCGAAGCCAGGAACCAGATCAGCGCAGGTGTCAGCAACGGCGCCAGCAGGGTAGTCACCGCCGCGATCGCCACCGCCAGCGCCAGGTCACCCTTGGACAGCCAGACCATCACGTTCGAGGCCGTGCCACTCGGGCAGCAACCTACCAGAATCACACCGACGGCAATCTCTGCCGGAAGCTGGAACAGCTGACACAGCAGCCAGGCCATGCCCGGCATGATCACAAAGTGCGCGACAACCCCAAGCGCAACCCGCCAGGGCTGGCGGGCGAGGGCGGCGAAGTCGTCGAGCTTGAGGGTCAGGCCCATGCCGAACATCACCAGCCCGAGCAGCGGCACGATGGCTACCTTCAGGCCGATGAACCATTGCGGCTGCAGGAACGCCAGGCAGGCAAACAGTAATACCCAGAGGGCGAAGGTGTTGCCGACGAAACGGCTGAGGGCGGCGAGGGCACGCATGGGACAATCCTTGTTCTTCTATTAAGTAGCCAATCGATGCAGGTGGGGCTGCGCGGGCAACCCCACGCCGCAATCAGACGCCCTGCGGAATGTCTTCACCACCCAGCGCTTCAAACAGCGCCGGCAGGAACTCCTTGAAGGTCATCATCATCAGCAGGAAGCTCGCATCGAACTGCTGCTGCGCTTCTTCACCGCCGTCCTGCTCGGCCTGCTCTTGCAGCAGTTCTTCGAACTTCAGGCGCTTGATCACGGTCTTGTCGTCGAGTACGAACGACAGCTTGTCCTGCCAGGCCAAGGCCAGCTGGGTGACGACCTTGCCATTGCCCAGGTGCAGCTGGATCTCGTCGCTTTTCAGGTCCTGGCGCTTGCAGCGGACGATGCCGCCGTCTTCGTGGGTGTCACGCAGCTCGCACTCGTCCAGGACATGGAAGTCCTCAGCCGCCTGCGAAGTGACCCACTCGGTCATGGTCGCGCTAGGCGCGGCCTTCACGGTGACCGGGCGTACCGGCAGCGAGCCCATCACTTCACGCAGGGTCGACAGCAGGTCTTCGGCGCGCTTGGCGCTGGCCGAGTTGACCAGGATCAGGCCCTGACGCGGGGCGATGGCGGCAAAGATCATCGAGCGACGAATGAAGGCGCGTGGCAGGAACGCCTGGATGATCTCGTCCTTGATCTGGTCGCGTTCTTTCTTATAGACCTTGCGCATCTGCTCGGTCTCGATCTCTTCGATCTTTTCTTTGACCGCGTCGTTGACCACGCTGCTGGGCAGGATGCGCTCTTCCTTGCGCGCGGCAATCAGCAGGTACTCGCCGCTGACGTGCACCAGCGGGGCGTCTTCACCCTTGCCGAACGGCGCGACGAAACCATAGGTGGTCAGCTCCTGGCTGGCGCACGGACGGGCCGGCTTGCTGGCCAGGGCAGTTTCCAGTGCCTCAGGCTCGAATGGGACTTCCTGGGTCAGGCGGTAGGTCAGCAGGTTCTTGAACCACATGGGGGTAGATCTCTCCTTAATGCATAAGGCGGGCATTATTCTCCGACTGGGGCCATGCGGCCAACCCTGTCAGAGGGCCATCAGGCGGTTAATGGTCAATAAAAGCCTGATAGCGCTAGGTCCTTGAAAGGCCTGCAAAATTATTTGAAAAAAGTGCTTGCCAGGGTGGTACGTCCTCCGTAGAATGCGCGCCACACCGAGACGAAGGGTGATTAGCTCAGCCGGGAGAGCATCTGCCTTACAAGCAGAGGGTCGGCGGTTCGATCCCGTCATCACCCACCACTCGATGTATAGCGCAGCGGTAGTTCAGTCGGTTAGAATACCGGCCTGTCACGCCGGGGGTCGCGGGTTCGAGTCCCGTCCGCTGCGCCATATTGAGCTTCAAGGCCCACTGAACACCTTGAAGCAACAGAGAAAGCGACCTTAGGGTCGCTTTTTTTGTTTCTGGCATTGCGTCAGAATGCCTTGTCCGCCGGTCGCGGCCAGCAGGCTGTGCTCCGGCTCTTCATTGCACGCAAGAGACCGACCATGCAGGATGCCAGTACCTCTCCAACGCCCGCCGCTGCGGCGCCCTTGCTCGGTATCGACCTGGGCACCACCAACAGCCTGATCGCCATATGGCAGGATGGCCAAGCCCAACTGATCGCCAATGCCCTCGGCGACGTATTGACGCCATCGGTGGTCAGCCTCGATGACGATGGCAGTATTCTGGTCGGCAAAGCCGCCAAAGCCCGCCTGACCACCCATCCGCTGCGCAGCGCAGCTGCCTTCAAACGGTTCATGGGCAGCGACAAGCGCTTCGAGCTGGGCGAGCATCGCTTCACCCCTGAAGAACTGTCGGCGCTGGTGCTGGGAGCCTTGAAGCAGGATGCCGAAGCGTATCTGGGCTGCCCGGTCAGCGAAGCGGTTATCTCGGTTCCAGCCTATTTCAGTGACGAGCAGCGCAAGCGCACGGTGTTTGCCGCAGAGTTGGCCGGGCTCAAGGTGCAGCGGCTGATCAACGAACCAACCGCAGCAGCCATGGCCTACGGCCTGCACGAACAAAAGTTCGAGCGCACACTGGTGTTCGACCTGGGCGGCGGCACCTTCGATGTGACCGTGCTGGAATACGCGCTGCCGCTGATCGAAGTGCATGCCTCCACCGGTGACAACTATCTGGGCGGTGAAGACTTTACCGATGCATTGTTGCTGGCGTGCCTGCGCGACTGGGGGCTCAAACTCGAACAGCTCGAGCCACAGGCGCTGGCCAGCCTGCACGACGCCATCGACCAGTTCAAACATGCGCTGGGTGAGGGTCAATCGACCTTGACCTGGCAAGGCGACGGCCAGGCGCGTGAGTGGCAGCTCGACGAGCTCAAGCTGCAGGGCATCTGGGCGCCGTTGCTGGCTCGGGTGCGCGCACCGATCGAACAGGCCCTGCGCGATGCGCGCTTGAGCCCCAAGGAGCTCGACAGCCTGGTGCTGGTCGGCGGCGCCACGCGCATGCCGCAGGTGCAGCAGTTGGTGGCCAAGCTGTTTGGCCGGCTGCCGTACCGGCACCTGGACCCAGACACCATCGTCGCCCTTGGCGCCGCCAGCCAGGCGGCTTGCAAGGCACGCGATGCGGCCATCGACGAATTGATCCTGACCGACGTGTGCCCGTATACCCTGGGCATTGCCTCGCAGCGTGGCGAGCAGAGCGCCGGCGCGTTTTCGCCGATCATCGAACGTAATACGGTGATCCCCACCTCACGGGTCGAGCGCTTCTACAGCACCCACCCGGAGCAAAAAACCGTGCGTATCGCGGTATACCAAGGCGAGCGTCCCTGGGTGCGCGACAATATTCTGGTCGACAGTTTCGAGGTCCCGCTGCAGTCGACCGGGCAGATCCAGTCACTGGACGTGCGTTTCAGCTACGACATCAACGGCTTGCTTGAAGTCGATGTGACATTCATCGAAACCGGCCTCAAACACAGCCACAGCATTGACCGCAGCCCGACCGGGCTGGATCAGGACGCGCGCCAGGCCAGCCATGAGCGCTTGTCGCGGCTGAAGATTCACCCACGCGATGCCTTGCCCAACCGCACCTTACTGGCGCGGCTGGAGCGGGCCTGGATGCAGAGCCTGGGCGATGAGCGCGAGCTGATCGGCAGCTGGCTGGATACGTTCAACGGAGTGTTGGCCGGGCAGCAGGCCGGCGAGATCAGCCGCCAGCGCCAGCAATTGAGCCAGGCGCTGGACGAGCTGCGTTACTGACCTTGGCTCGGGCCGCACTGCGGCCCGTTGCCTTGCTCAGGGTGATGGCTAGCCGTTCATCCGGCGCAAGGCCGCCTGCAAACCACCCTCCAGATCGGCCGCCTTGCCCGGCACTGGCCCATAGCGGTTGGGCAGTTTGTCGCCCGGTAGGCTCACCAGTATCAGCGGCACCACCGGCAGCACCCGGCTGAGCACCACAAGCAGGATCAGCACCGGCACGCCCTGGCCAAGATCGCGCAGGCGCCGCAGCATGGCGCTGACCATCAGTAGCACCATCGGCGCTGCCATCGCCGGCAGCAAGGTCATCAGGCTGCCGCAGGCGATCACCGCTAACAGATGCAGGCCGAAGCCCTTGCGGTCGAGGCGGCTGTTGAGCTTCCACACCGCCCACATTGGCTCCGCCACCTGCTTGCTGTTGTTGCGCAGCATGCGCTCGGTCCAGCCCAGCAACGCCATGATCGCGCAGCGCAGGCCGGGGTCGAGGTCGACGTTGTCCTTGGCTTTCTGCAATCTACGCAACAACCGCGTTTTCGGCGGTGCGCAGTCATTGAGCAGGCTGTCGAGGGCATCCAGAGCGTCGTTGAACGGGGCGCTGGCCATCCCTTGTTTACGCAGTAGCTGCCCGCTTGGATGTGTGCACTTGCCGGCCACCAGGCTGCGGCGTAACGGCTCGTACCAGTAGTCCTCGATGTACAGCGCCTCGAGGCGATCGCGCAGGCGGGTGCGCTGGGCTTCGTCGAGGCTGCGATCGTGATAGAGCACGGCGCAGAACAGCATTTTGCCCAGTGGGTAATCGTCGAGCACCGCCGGTTCGTTTTCCAGGCAGGTCAGCAACTGCGCAGCGGTGGGCAGGCGGCTGCTGTCGAGGGCCGTGCGCAGGCTCAGCACGCGGCTGGCGAGCAGGCCTTGCAGCGGCTCGTTGTAGTCCAGCGCGGCCAGCACATCGCTGCTGCCATGCGGCCCGGCGATGGCCTGCAGCAGCGCGCTGTGCAGCGAGGCAAACGGGTGCTCGGCAGGGTAGTGCAGTTGCCCGGGCAGTTGCGGGTCGATCAACGCCAGCCAGCGGCTTGGCTGGTCGAACAGCGCCAGCATGAACAGCTGCTGACGGTGCCAGGCCCACAGTGATTCGCCTGCCGCCGGCGCTGGTAGTGGCGCGCCATGGGCGGCCAGGGCTTCCTGCGTCTGCAGGGCGAACGGCCGGGTGAACATGCGGCGCATGTCGAACTGGCTGTTGAGTTCATGCAGGGCGTGCTCGGGATACACCCGCATACGCCGCAGCCACTCGCGGCAGACCGGGCGGATGGCGTCTTCACTGAGCGCTTCAGGCAACTGTGCGCGTGGATCATTGGCTGCGCAGAGATCTACCAATGCCTGCACCACCGGCGACTGTTCGAGCCAGTGCAGCTGCTGCGCCGCTTGCGCCTGCAAGCCTTCGAGGATCAGATTATCGAGAGTGTCTTCCCGCGCTGGCTCAGCGACTACCAGACGCAGCAGCTCGGCTTCACCGCGTTGCAGGGCCCAGGCCAGCCAGTACAAGCGCTGCAAGTCTGCGTCCGGCTGCTCCTGCAGCAACCAGGCCAGCAACGGCAATTCGTCGTCACCGTCTAGGCGCCAATCGATGAATGTCGCGGCAATGTCGCCCAGTTCAAGCCGCGCCGCTTCGAGCCAGCGCGACAAGGTCTGCGGGCTCTGCGACGGGCTACCCCAGGCCTGCGCCGGGTCGGCGAGGTCGGCCGGCCAGCTGTCGCACGGGGTCTGCAGGTCGAACGCCTGGATCAGCAGCGGCAAGCGCTGCGGCTGGTGCCGTGCGCATAGGTTGAGCAGCCAGCGCTCGGCCTGCGGGTGGCGATGTTCGCGCCACAGCCGCAGCCAGCATTCCAGTGCCTGCTGTTCAGCGCCAAGCGCCTCGGCCTGGCGCGCCAGCAGGTACAGCAGGTCGACATCGTCGGGCGCCTGTTGCAGTTGCTGCTGCACCTGCGCGTGCAGGGTCTGGCTGCCGATCCCGGCCTGGCAGAACTGCACCAGCAGGCGTTGCAGCAGAGCCTCGTCGTTGGGGAAGGCGAGGCAGGTGTGAGCCTGCACGAACTGCTCGTACTCGAACAGCGGGCGCTGATTGAAGCAGTATTCCAGGCTGCGGAAGTACCACAGCGTCTCCAATTGCGCAGCGGGTGGCCAGTCGCGCATCAGGCTGGTATCGAATGGATCGGGTTCGCTCAGGCGCTGGAGGAATGCTTCGACCTCCTGCGGGTCTTGCAGGCGCAGCAACTGTTCAGCCCAACCCAGGCGCTGTGCCAGCAGGCCGGCACAGCGGTGCGAAATCGGCCCGCAGCTGCGCAGTTCATGCAGCAGCTGCCAGCTCAGTTGTTCCAGTTCGTCCAACGGCAGTTCGTCGAGCTCGGCGATGTAGCCCTGCCAAGCGGCGGGATCGAAACGCAGGGTGGGGTCTTCCAGCAACCGGTGAAAACCGCGCAATGCGCCTGACATCTCGTCAGCTCTGGCTTCGGCTTCGACCACTGGCGCGGCGTCGGCCTCGCTTTCACGGGCCAGGCGCAGCGCTTGTTCGTAGGCCTCGCGCAGCGCCTGGAAACCTTGCGGGTCAGTTTCCGGATGATGTGCCGGCAGCAGACCGCGGTAGGCCTGGCGGATCAGATTGAGGTCCTGGGTCGGTTCCAGGCCAAGGCGTATCCAGCAACTCATGACCAGCAGTCCTCTTCCAGCGATGCCGGGCGTTCCGGTTCAGGTAATGGCAGATCCCAGCTGAGGCTGGCCAGCAGCTCGCTGGCACCCAGGCGCAGGTTGAGCAGGATGCAGCGGTTCCAGTGCTCATTGCCCTGGCGTTCGAGTTCGGCGGCGAGTGCCTGGTCGCTGCTGTCAGAGACGTTCCACAGCGCCTTGCCGAACAGGTAGCCGGCCAGGTAGCCGTCCCAGCTGTTGTAGTAATGACGGGCACGCAAGGCCAGGCGGTAATGCAGGTAGAGGCTTTCTTCGGCAGTGATATAGGACTTTTTCAGCCCGGCGCGCAGCAGAAAGCTCATCCGCCCCAGGTCCCAGGCGCGGGTGCCGCCGGGGCCGCAGTCCGGGTAGGTGCGGGCGGCGTACTGGTACTTGATCCGGTCCCGCTCGGGCAGGCGCTCGAGCAGCGCTTGCCATTGGATGGGCAAGCAGCGCTGGAACTGCCAGTAGGCTTCGGACAGCTCGGTGGCGTGGCCGTTGTCAGCCATGCCGAGCATGTCCAGCAACTGCGCACGGTTGCTGATGCCCCACCAGCGTTCGAGGTCGCTCTGGTCGTCGCCCTCGTGATAGTCCGGCGCGGTGTAGCTGGCACCGTTGAGGGCAGCCATCGGTGCGGACAAGGCATGCAGCCAATGCTGCGCGGTTTCTTCCATGACACGGACTCCTGGGCCGGCGCAGAACAGGGATGACGGCCGGCCTTGCGGGTGGCGATTGTAAATAGCGGCCAGCACGGCGGCAAATGGCCTGCTCGGGATGGCGCTTCAGCTGACCGTTTTTCCGGCCAGACGTTCTTCCTCGCGCAGGGTCAGCACTTCATAACCGTCAGCAGTGACCGCAACGGTGTGTTCCCACTGCGCCGACAGCGCGCCGTCGCGGGTGATCACCGTCCAGCCATCTTTCAGCTCGCGGGTGCCGCGCGCGCCCTGGTTGATCATCGGCTCGATGGTGAAGACCATGCCAGGCTTGAGCTTCATGCCCATGCCGCGTTGGCCGAAGTGGAGGATTTCCGGTTTTTCGTGCATCTGCTGGCCGATGCCATGGCCACAGTATTCACGTACTACGCTGTAGCCAGCCGCTTCAGCGGTGCTGTGAATGGCGTGGCCGATGTCGCCCAGAGTGGCCCCCGGGCGAACTTGCTCGATGCCGCGCCAGAGCGCGTCATAAGTGGTTTCTACCAACCGCTCGGCTTCAGCGCTGATCGCGCCGATGCGGTACATCTTCGACGAGTCGGCGATATAACCGCCTTGTTCCAGGGTGATGTCGACGTTGACGATCGAGCCTTCAGCGAGCACTTCGTCAGCCTTGGGCATGCCGTGACAGACGACGTGATCGACCGAAGTGTTCAGCGAATAGGGGAAACCGTATTGGCCCTTGCTGGCCGGCCGGGCGCGCAGGGTCTGGACGATGAACGCCTCGGCGTGGTCGTTGATCTGCATCGTGGTCACGCCGGGGCGGATGAAACCGTCGAGTTCGGCAAACACTTGCGCCAGCAACTGGCCGGCGCGGCGCATCAGGTCGAGTTGTTCGACTGTCTTGAGGATGACTTGGGACATTGGCGCTTCAAAGACCTCGCTTGAATCAGGCTGCAGCATATCCCCATGGCACCCAGCCTTGCCAGCGCAGCGCCGTGCCCCAGGATGGGGACACGTGCACCAAGACGAGTCGAAAATCCACCATAGGCGGCGCATCGACTTTCTCGCCACTACCGTCTGCACCCGCGCCGATCCCTGTAGCGGCCTTGCCGGGGCGCCGGACCGGTCGGAAAGGGCCGCAAAGCGGACCCATGGTTCACCTCAATACCCCAGAACTGGCACAGTCCCTGCTTTGACCCAGCAACAACACGCCCCACTGATCAACGGCGATCAATCAGGGGCCTCACCCAGATGAGAACAGGCAAAGGCGCCTGGAGCTTCGGCTCCAGGCGTTTTTTTTTGTCTTTGCGGCGGCCAACCCCGCCAACCCGTGATCGAGGATCGGCTATGCAGGCAACAGCGAACGGCGGACAACTTCAGCGACTGGTCATCGTCGGCAACGGCATGGTCGGCCATCACTGCGTCGAGCAACTGGTCGAGCGCGGCGCATTGGCGCGCTTCGAGGTGCGCGTATTCGGCGAGGAGCGTCAGCGCGCCTACGATCGCGTACATCTCTCAGAGTACTTCGCCGGCAGCGACAGCGAAGCGCTGGCCATGTGCGAGGCGGATTTCTACGATCGCCACGGCGTGCACCTGCACCTCGGCGAGGGCGTGCTCGAAATCGATCGCGAGCGCTGTGAAGTGGTCACCGCAGAGGGCCGTTATGGCTACGACCAGTTGGTCCTGGCCACCGGCTCTTATCCGTTCGTGCCGCCACTCGAAGGCTCCAGCGGCACGTCGCGGCTGGTCTACCGCACTCTGGATGACCTTGACGCCATTCGCGCCGCCGCCAGCGGCAGCCGCCGGGGTGTGGTGGTCGGTGGCGGCTTGCTGGGCCTCGAGGCGGCCAACGCCTTGAAGTCGCTGGGCCTGGAAGCCCACGTGGTGGAGTTCGCGCCGCGCTTGATGCCGGTGCAGCTCGACAGCGAAGGCGGCGCGGCATTGAAGGCGCAGATCGAGGCGCTGGGCGTGGGGGTGCATGTGTCACGCGCCACCCAGTCGATCAGCACCGGCAGTGAGTACCGCTATCGAATGAATTTCGACGGTGGCGAGTATCTTGAAACCGACCTGGTCGTGTTCTCTGCCGGTATCCGCGCACAAGACGCCCTCGGCCGCGCCTGCGGCCTGGAGATTGGTGCGCGTGGCGGGGTGGCGATCGACCACGATTGCCGCAGCAGCGACCCGCAGATCTTCGCCATCGGCGAGTGCGCCTCGTGGAATGGCAGCGTGTTCGGCCTGGTCGCGCCCGGTTACAGCATGGCGCGCAACCTTGCTGCGCTGTTGCTTGGTGAAACGTCCACCCCGTTCACCGGCGCCGACATGTCAACCAAACTCAAGCTGCTTGGAGTCGATGTCGGCTCGATCGGCGACGCCCACGGCGCGACTCCCGGCGCGCGCAGTTACCGCTTCATCGACGAGGCCAACGCGGCCTATCGCCGGCTGGTGGTCGATGCCAGCGGCAAGCACGTGCTCGGCGCGGTGCTGGTCGGTGACAACAGCTACTACGACACCCTGCTGCAGTACTGCCAGAACGGCATTGCCCTGCCAGCTGATCCGGCCACGCTGATCCTGCCGCAGGGCGGCGGCGCGCCGGCGCTGGGTGCCGATGCCTTGCCCGATACGGCGACCATCTGCTCCTGCCACAACGTCAGCAAGGGCGCGGTCTGTGCGGCGATCGACAGCGGCTGCAGCGACCTCGCCGCGGTCAAGAGTTGCACCAAGGCGGCCAGCGGTTGCGGCGGTTGCGCGGCGCTGCTCAAGCAGGTCTTCGAGCACGAGTTGACTGCCCGTGGGGTCACCGTCGACAAGAGCCTGTGCGAGCACTTCGGCTATACCCGCCAGGAGCTTTATGGGCTGGTCCGGGTCGAGGGCATCCGCACTTTCACTGAGCTGCTCGAGCGTCACGGTAAAGGCCATGTCGGCTGTGACATCTGCAAACCGGCGGTGGGTTCGATCCTGGCCTCGTGCTGGAACCAGCCGATCATGGACGCCGCGCTGGTGCCGCTGCAGGACACCAACGACACCTTCATGGCCAACATGCAGAAAAACGGCACCTACTCGGTGGTGCCGCGCATTCCCGGTGGCGAGATAACACCGGACAAGCTGATCGTGATCGGCCAGGTGGCGAAAAAATACGACCTCTATACCAAGATCACCGGCGGTCAGCGCATCGACCTGTTCGGCGCGCAGTTGCACGAACTGCCGCTGATATGGGGCGAGCTGATCGCTGCAGGCTTCGAGACCGGTCACGCTTATGGCAAGTCGACGCGTACGGTCAAATCCTGCGTCGGCAGCACCTGGTGCCGCTACGGCGTGCAGGACAGCGTGGCCATGGCCCTGCGCCTGGAAGACCGCTACAAGGGCCTGCGCTCGCCGCACAAACTCAAGTTTGCCGTGTCCGGCTGCACCCGCGAGTGCGCCGAGGCGCAGAGCAAGGACATCGGCGTGATCGCCACCGACAAGGGCTGGAACCTCTACGTCTGCGGCAACGGCGGCATGCGCCCGCGGCACGCCGAGCTGTTTGCCACCGACCTCGATGACGACAGCCTGATCCGCATGATCGACCGCGTGCTGATGTTCTACATCCGCACTGCCGACAAGCTGCAGCGCACCTCGGTCTGGCGCGAGGGCCTGGAAGGTGGCCTGGATTACCTCAAGGCGGTGATCCTTGACGACAGCCTGCTGCTTGGCGCCGAGCTCGAAGCGCAGATGCAGCACGTGGTCGATCAGTATGAATGCGAGTGGGCCAACGCCCTCAACGATCCAGAAAAACTCAAACGGTTCCGCACCTTCGTCAACGACCAGCGCGCCGACCCGGACGTGCACTTTGTGCGTGAACGCGAACAACGCCGGCCGGTGGCCGCGCTGCACCTGATCCCAACTGTCGAGGAGGCTGTCTGATGAACTCATGCAATGTCGCAGTAGCGCAACAACCCAGCTGGCAAACGGTTTGCCAGCGCGGCGATCTGGTCGCCGATTCCGGTGTAGTGGTGTGGCTGGACGGCGAGCAGGTGGCGCTGTTCTACCTGCCTGGCCAGGCTCAGCCGCTTTATGCCGTGGCCAATCGCGACCCGCGCTCGGGCGCCAATATCATCGGCCGCGGCCTGATCGGTAGCATCGGTGGCGAGCTGACGGTGGCGGCGCCGTTGTACAAGCAGCACTTCAGCCTGCGCAGCGGGCGCTGCCTGGAAGACCCGCAGCAGGCGCTGCGGACCTGGCCGGTGCGCCTGGCAGGGGAGGCTGTCGAGGTGGCGATGCGCTAAGATGGCTGACCGACGCTGATCGCGGGCAGAGCTGCTCTTACGCATGAATCTCGACACTCGAATCAAGTACCGCCACTTGCTGTGCTTTCTGGAAATCGCCCGCCAGGGCAGCCTGGCGCGTGCGGCCGACGTTCTGGCGATCAGCCAGCCAGCGATTTCCAAGACCCTCAAGGAGCTTGAGCAGTTGCTCGAGACGCGGCTGTTCGAGCGCACTCGGTTGGGCGTCGAGCTGACCACCGCTGGCACGCGCTTCATGCGCTACGCTGGCCCCAGCGTGCAGGCCCTGCGCGATGGCGTGAGCAGTGTGCGCGGCGAGGCGCGGGCGCCGTCGCAGGTGCGCATTGGCGTGCTCTCGACCGTCGAAGGCCTGCTCATGCCGGAGGCGCTGTGCCGCCTGCATCAGCGCCATCAGGCGTTGCTGATCAGCGTGAGCACCGGGGTCAGTGCGCAGTTGCTCGGCCAATTGCGCCTGGGTGAGCTGGAGTTGGTAGTCGGGCGCATGACCGACAGCCCGCAGATTCAGGGCTTGTCATTCGAGCACCTGTACAGCGAATCGATGAGTCTGGTGGTGCGTCCGGGCCATCCGCTGCTGGCGCTACAGCCGCTCGAACGCAGCCGGGTTGGCGACTATCCGCTGGTGTTGCCTCCGCTTGGCACCACCATCCGCCAACACGCCGACAGCCTGTTTGTGCAGTGCGGCATCCACATGCCGGCGCAACGTCTGGAGACCTTGTCGCTGGCGCTGAGCCGGCGCTACCTGCTGGGCAGCGATGCAGTCTGGGTCGCCCCGCGTGACGCGGTGCTGATCGACCTGGGCCGCGGCGAGCTGGTCGAGCTGGACCTTGGCATCTACGAACCGGGTGGCTCGGTGGGCATCTGCCGCAATGCCGCGCTGCCGCAGAGCCTTCCGGCGCAGTGGGTGTGCGAGGTGCTGCGCGAGTTGGCCGGGGAGTACCGCGAAGGGCTTTATCCCTGACGGATCTGTCATGTTTCGCAGGGCAGACATAAATAGCCACAATACCCGCCGCAGGTAGCATCTGGGCTCAATACTGGCCAGTGGCTGCAGCGTTGCCATGAACAACCTTTCACCTACTGAACTTACTGCCCGCAAGCGGCTCCTATGCCGGTAGCCATTGGTAACGACCGCCTGCTAAGCTCGCGGCTTTACCCTGATTGCCCTTATGGCGCATGAACAAGGAACTAGCATGAAACAACATCGTTTGGCGGCTGCGGTTGCCCTGGTAAGTTTGGTTCTGGCGGGCTGCGACGCTCAGACCAGCGACGTCGAGCTGAAAACCCCGGCACAGAAAGCCTCCTACGGTATCGGCCTGAACATGGGCAAGAGCCTGGCTCAGGAAGGCATGGAAGACCTTGATTCGAAAGCAGTCGCCATGGGTATCGATGACGCTGTCAGCAAGAAAGAGCAGCGCATCAAGGATGACGAACTGGTCGAGGCCTTCACCGCGCTGCAAAAGCGTGCCGAGGAGCGCCTGACCAAAGCCAGCGAAGAAGCCGCATCGGCTGGCAAGAAGTTCCTCGAAGAAAACGCCAAGAAGCAGGGCGTCGTGACCACCGCTTCCGGCCTGCAGTACGAAGTCGTGAAGAAAGCCGATGGCCCACAGCCAAAAGCCTCTGACGTTGTGACCGTTCACTACGAAGGCAAGCTGATCGATGGCAAGGTGTTCGACAGCTCGGTCGAGCGCGGCAGCCCGATCGATCTGCCGGTCAGCGGTGTGATCCCAGGTTGGGTCGAAGGCCTGCAATTGATGCACGTCGGTGAGAAGTACAAGCTGTACATCCCGGCTGAGCTGGCTTACGGCGCACAGAGCCCGAGCCCGCTGATCCCGGCCAACTCGGTACTGGTGTTCGACCTGGAACTGCTGGCGATCAAAGATCCGAGCAAGCTCGAAGGCGCCGAGCCGCCAGCCGAAGCTCCGGCTCAGTAAGCCTTAGCGTGTCTACAACGCCCCGTCTCGACGGGGCGTTGTCGTTTTTGCGGGCACCTAGACGAACCTCGGCCGGCATTGCTTGTCCGAGATTGGGTGGCCGGTACATGTCTGCCCAATGACGCAAAACGTTTGCGCAGCTGTCACGATTGGGTAAAAAACGCCCGATCTAAGCGCGACCCTTGCCCTGTCGGCACGGGGCGGCGGAAACTGTGCCCTGTTCACAAGGTTATCCACAATAAATGTGGATAACCTCATCGCCCGGAGGCCCCATGAGTGCACCCTGGAATTTCAGCCGATTTCTGCCCCTCGCCGAGCGCCTGCTCAGCCGTGGCCGGTTGCCGGCGCTGTTGTTTGCGGTCGCGCGCAAAGGTCCCAAGCTTGGCCAACTGCGTGAAGACCTGCGCTTGATGCAGAGCCTGTGCCTGGCCTGGTGGCGCGGCGAGTACCGCGCCATCAGCCCGAAGGCGCTGGTGACCATCGTGGCCGGCCTGCTGTACTTCGTCAGCCCGCTGGATGCGATCCCCGACTGGCTGCTGGGCGTCGGCTTTCTCGATGACATCGCCGTGCTCGGCTGGGTATTGAAGACCGTGACTGACGAATTGGGCCGTTTCAAGGCCTGGCGCGACGCTCAGACGCCAGAGCGTTTGCGCGTGGTAGAGCGCCTGCCAGACACCCCCGAGGCCCTGCGCCTGGAGCGCGGTACGCCTTGAATTCAGCCTGATCCGCGCAGACCCTCGCGCTTGGTCATATAATTGGCATAAAGGTTATGCCTAAGGGCTACATGCAGTAGTCCTACGTGAGGGGTTTGCAATGGAAATTCAGGTCATCAGCCGGGACGATAAGCCCGAATACGCCGTCATTCCCTGGGAGCAGTATCAGGCCCTGCTGGTCGCTGCCGGCCAGGCGCCTGCGTCCAGCCCTGCCAAAGCAGAGCAGACGCTAGCAGAGCCTGCTGCGGCGCCTGCCAGCCTGCCGGCAATCAGCGAGCTGGCCCGCCTGCGTGAAGCTAAGGGCCTGGCCCCTGAAGCGCTGGCGCGCAGCGTCGGCATCAGTCCGGCCTACCTGGCCATGATCGAAGCGGGCGAGCGTGAAGCGGGTGCGCCGATCCTGCGCAGCCTGGCCTGGCACCTGGGTATTGCTGGCTGGAGCGAGCCGTCATGAGCGGCGTCAGGATCAGTCGCCAGCATTGGGATGGGCTGCTCGGCGAGCTGGACATGGCCCGCCGCCAGCGCCACCTGCTGACCTACCGTGCCCTGCTCGAGCGTCTGCAGCTGCCAACCCCGGCCATGCAGACGCTGACCGCGGCGCTGGAGCATCTGGCCGCTATCGACGCACGCGCAGAACAGCCGCTGCGCAGCTCGCTGGTGATCAGCCAGGGCGCTAGCCGCCTGCCGCGTACCGGCTTTTTCGAATGTGCCGAGCGCCTGGGCAGGTTTACCGGGCCGGTCGATGGCATGGAAGCAGCCTCCTGGCACGCCTCGGAAGTGGCCAGGGTATTCGAGCACCCCTATTCAGAAGAAGCCTGAGCGCCGCAGGGCGTTTGCCTGAGCAAACTGCAGACAAAGAAAAGGGGTGGACACCTAGGCGTCCACCCCCTTTTTTGCGACTGGCGTCAGCCGGCGATCACTTCTTGGCTACCGACGAGCTCAGGCTCAGGTAGTCAAGCAGGATACGCCCGGTTTCGGCCAGGTAGGCGTCGTCTTCCGGTTTGGTGTTTTCATCTTCCACCGGTAGCGCGTCTTCGTCTTCTTTCTTCAGTTCCTTGAGCGGCTCTTCACCCTTGGCCTTGCGGCGGATGTTTTCCAGGGCCAGTTGCTTGCCCTCGATCTCATCGTGGCGGGCGCGACGGGTCTGCTCGTTGAGGCTGACGCTCTTCTCGCTCATCAGCTTCTGGCTCAGGGCCAGGCGGTCACGGATGTAGGTGAACTCGGCATCCTTGGCGCTACGGGCGTCGTGGCGGGCCTTCAGCTCGGTGAGGAACGGCTTGAACGGGTCCACGGCAGGCTTGATCGCTGGCTTGATGGTGTCCCATGGCATGGCCTCGGGCAGGGCGCTCTCGCCGATTTCCTTGGTGTCGATGATCGACGGGTAGTCGATATCCGGCAGCACGCCCTGATGCTGGGTGCTCTGCCCGGAAACCCGGTAGAACTTGGCCAGGGTCAGTTTCAGCTCACCATGGTTGAGCGGCTGGATGGTCTGCACGGTGCCTTTGCCGAAGGTCTGGCCACCGATGATCAAGGCGCGGTGGTAGTCCTGCATGGCGCCGGCGAAAATCTCCGAAGCCGAGGCCGAGAGACGGTTGACCAGTAGCGTCAGCGGGCCTTTGTAGAAGGCGCCGCGGTTTTCATCTTCAAGCACATCGACGCGTCCGTCGCTGTTGCGTACCAGCACGGTCGGGCCTTTGTCGATGAACAGGCTGGTCAGCTCGGTGGCTTCCTGCAACGAGCCGCCGCCGTTGTTGCGCAGGTCGATGACCACGCCGTCGACTTTCTCGTTCTGCAGTTCGGTGAGCAGTTTCTTGACGTCGCGCGTGGTGCTCTTGTACTCAGGATCGCCGGCACGGTAGGCCTTGAAATCGAGGTAGAAGGCCGGGATCTCGATGATCCCCAGCTTGTAGTCACGGCCATCCTGCTTGAGCTTGAGCACCGACTTTTTCGCCGCCTGCTCTTCAAGCTTGACTGCTTCGCGGGTGATCGAAACGATTTTGCTGGTCTGGTCGCTCGGCGCATTGCTGGCCGGGATGACTTCAAGACGCACCACCGAACCTTTCGGGCCGCGGATCAGCTTGACCACTTCGTCCAGACGCCAGCCGACCACGTCGACCATTTCCTTGTTGCCCTGGGCCACACCGATGATCTTGTCGGCCGGGGCGACCTGTTTGGTCTTGGCGGCAGGGCCGGCCGGTACCAAACGGACGATCTTGACCTGATCGTTGTCATTCTGCAGCACCGCACCGATGCCTTCGAGCGACAGGCTCATGTTGATGTCGAAGTTTTCGGCGTTGTCCGGCGACAGGTAATTGGTGTGCGGGTCGTAGGACTGGGCGAAGGTGTTGATGTAGGCCTGGAAGATGTCTTCGGCACGGGTCTGGTCAAGCCGCGCAAGTTGGTTCTTGTAGCGCTTGATCAGGGTTTCCTGGATCTGCTTGAAGTCCTTGCCGGCGATCTTCTGGCGCAGCACTTCATCCTTGACCCGTTTGCGCCAGAGGTCGTCCAGCTCGGCGTCGTTTTTCAGCCATGGCGCGTCTTTGCGATCGACCAGCAGCGACTCGTCAACGGTGAAGTCGATCTTGTCGACGCCCTTGTTGAGTTCGGCCAGGGCAAAGTCCAGGCGGGCTTTGACGCGGTTCAAGTAACGCTTGTAGATGGTGAAGCCCGGATCGAGATTGCCGCTCTTGAGGAAATCGTCGAACTGGGTCTTCCACTTGTCGAACTCGGCGATGTCCGAGGCCGTGAAGTAACTGCGCGATGGATCGAGCAGCTTGATGTAGCTGTCGTAGATGATCACCGAACGGGCGTCATCCAGTGGCGGCTTGCTGTAGTGGTGGCGCTTGAGCAGCTCGACCACATTGAGACTGGCAACCACCTCATCCCGGTCTGGCTGCAGGCTTTCCCACTTGTTGGCGGCGGCCGCATTGCCGCCAAGCGTCAGGCTGCCAACGCCAATGAGCAGGGCGAGGGCGGTGCTGGGCAGAAAATGCTTCATGCTGATTCGACGTAAAGGCAATTGATCACGCATAGTAGGCCGTCTATTCCGTTCGCCGGTTCCATGGAGCCGGGCAAATACTGCAAAAAGCCCGGGACAAGGCGATCCCGGGCTCAGTCATGACTCAACTATGGAGGCACTGTGAAGGCATTGCAAGGCGTTGACGGACATGTGGAGTGGGTCGAGGCCGAGCGCCCGACCTGTGATGCCGGCCAGGTACGCATTCGCGTAGCCGCGGCAGGCCTGAATCGGGCGGATATGCTCCAGATCGCGGGCAATTACCCACCGCCGCCGGGCGCCAGCCCGTACCTGGGGCTGGAATGTTCCGGGATCATCAGTGAAGTCGGCCCCGGCACCGACTGGCGCGTCGGCGAGCGCGTCTGTGCGCTGCTGGCGGGCGGTGGCATGGCCGAGGAAGTGGTGGTCGATGCTCGCCACGTGCTGCCGGTGCCCGAGGGCCTGAGCCTGCACGAAGCGGCGGCGATCCCCGAGGTGTATGCCACGGCCTGGCTGAATATCTTCCAGCTCGGCGGGCTCAAGCCTGGGGAAAAGCTGCTGGTACATGCCGGCGCCAGTGGCGTCGGCTCGGCGGCGATTCAACTGTGCAAGGCGCTGGGTAATCCGGTCTGGGTCAGCGTCGGCTCGCCAGAGCGGCTGGCCTACTGCGAGGCGCTGGGCGCTGCCGGTGGGGTGGTGCGCAATGCCAACCTCGATGACCTCAAGCAACTGGGCCCGTTCGACGTGATCCTTGACCCGGTTGGCGCCAGCTACGGCCCGCTCAATGTCGAGCTGCTGGCCCGCGACGGGCGCTGGGTGATGATCGGCTTGATGGGCGGGCGCAAGGTCGAACTGGACCTGGCGCAGATTCTCGGCAAGCGCCTGCAGCTGACCGGCTCGACCTTGCGCAATCGCGATGATGACTTCAAGGCCGAACTGCTCAAGGAGCTCGGCCAGCAGGTCTGGCCGTTGTTCACCGATGGCCGGCTCAAGGCGCAACTGGTGGACACCTATCCGGTCGCGTTCGCCGAGGCCGCCTACGCCGAGCTTGCGACCAATCAGGTCTCCGGCAAGCTGGTGCTGGTGATCGACCAGACGCTGGCCTGAGTCAGCCATGCCGGGGCTCAGGCCCCGGCAGTTTCACTTCCAGGCGAGGATCGGCCAGCCCTGCTGCTCGGCATGGGCGCGCAGGACCGGGTCCGGGTTGACTGCCTTGGGATGATCGACCTTGAGCAGCAGCGGCAGGTCATTGCGCGAGTCAGAATAGAAACTCGCGCCCTCGAGGTTTTCCTGCTCCTGATCCAGCCATTCCAGCAGCCGTGTGATCTTGCCCTCGCGGTAGGTCAGCACGCCATGAGTGTTGCCGGTGTACACGCCATTGACCGCTTCCAGTTCGATCGCCAAGTACTCGTCTACACCCAAGCGGGCTGCGATCGGCCCGACCAGGTGGGTGCCAGAAGCCGAGATGATCAGCACCCGATCACCTTGCTTGCGGTGCTCGGCAATGCAGCGGCAGGCGTCGCCGTAGATGATCGGCTCGATCACATCTTCCACCCATGGCTCGACCAGGTGCGCCAACTCCTCCAGTGTGCGCCCGGCAACCGGCTCGAGGCTGAAGGCCATGTAGTCTTCCATGGCCATCTCACCCTTGCTGTACGCTTCCATCAGCTCGCGGTCACGGCGTAGAAACGACTCGCCATCGACCCAGCCCAGCCGCACCATGTGCTCACTCCACAGCGACGCGCAGTCGCCATGGATCAAGGTTTCATCGAGATCGAAAATTGCCAAAGCCATCGGTACTTCTCCTGAGCTACTTCTATGCCACTTCGCGTAGCGCCGTTGGGTCGATAGCCAAGGATACCCGTTGACCGTCCGCATGCAGATCCTCTGACGAGCGATTGAGCACGTCAACCACCAGTTCGACACCGCGCACCTCGACCCTGTAGCGGATGACGTTGCCGAGCAGGCTATGGCTGCGCACCAGGCCGTCCAGTTCGCCGGTGAGGCTCAGGCTGATCGACTCGGGGCGGATCGCCAGGCGGCTGCTGACCGGGCGTTGCAACAGGCGGCTGGCGCTGTCGGCATCGAGCAGGTTGTAGTTGCCGATAAAGCCTGCGGCAAACAGGTCCACCGGCGCGGTGTAGAGGGTTTCGGCGTCGCCACTCTGGACGATCCGGCCCTGGTTCATCAGGAAGATGCGGTCGGACATGGTCAGCGCCTCTTCCTGGTCGTGGGTGACGAAGATCGTGGTCAGCCCCAGCTCGCGCTGAATTGCCCGAATCTGCTCGCGCAGGTGCTTGCGAATACGTGCATCCAGTGCCGACAGTGGCTCATCCAGCAGCAACAGGCGCGGCCTGGTCACCAGCGATCGGGCCAGCGCCACCCGCTGGCACTGGCCGCCCGACAACTGATGCGGATAGCGCCCGGCAAAGCTGCCCAGCTCGACCAGCTCGAGCACTTCGCGCACCCGCGTGCGGCTTTCTTCAGCAGGGGTTTTCTGCATGCGCAAACCGAAGGCGACGTTTTGCTCGACGGTCATGTTGGGGAACAGTGCATAGCTCTGAAAGACCATGCCGATGCCGCGTTTTTGCGGGCTCAGCGGCACCAGGTCGTGGCCGTCGAGGAGGATCCGGCCGCTGTCGACCGGGGTCAGCCCGGCAATGCAGCGCAGCAAGGTCGACTTGCCGCAACCGGACGGGCCGAGCAGGGTGACGAATTCGCCGCGCTGGATCTGGCAGTCGATATCGTCAAACACCGGGCTGCCGGCGTAACTCTTTTGCAGTTTCTCTACGCTGACGAAGCTCATCTCAGGGTTTGTCCTTGTTCAAGCGATTGGCCACCCAGGTCAACACCAGGACGAAGGCGAAATAGGAAATCACCAGCGCGCTGTTGAAGTGGCCGCTGCTGTTGCGCATGTTGTTCAGGTACACCTGCAGCGTTTCGTAGCGGGTGCCGACCAGCAGGTTGGCGAACACGAATTCGCCGAACAAAAACGAGAACGACAGCAACAGCGCCACCATCAGGCCCTTGCGCAGGTTTGGCAGCACCACCAGAAACGCCGCCTGCCAGGTGCTGGCGCCGAGCAGTTGGGCAGCGTCCATCAGGTCGTGCAGGTTGATCGCCTGCAGGTTGTTGGTGATGGCCCGGTACATGAACGGCAGCGCTACGGTGAAGTAGCAGCCGATCAGAATCCACGGCGTACCGACCATCGCCATCGGCCCGCTGCCATACAGCTGCAGCAAGCCCACCGACGACACCACCGGCGGTACCGCAAACGGCAGCAGGATGAGGATGTTCATCAGCGCATCCAGCCGCGGGAAGTGGTAATGCACCACAAACAGCAACGGCAGGATCAGCACCACCGACAACAGCAGCGCGCCGACGCACACCAGCAGCGACTGGCCGAAGGCGGCCAGAAAGCGCGGCTCGCTCCACAGCGCCACGTACCATTTGAAAGTCAGGCCGCTGGGCAACAGGCTCGCCGACCAGCTGGTCGACAGCGAGTAGAGCAGGGTGCCGGCCAGCGGCAGCAGCAGGATCAGAAACAGCAGGTAGACCACGGCGCGGTGGTACCAGCCGCCAGGGCGGGATTCAGCGCGCATGGTAGCTCCTCTTCAACAGCCATTGATGAACCACCGTGACCAGCGTCATCAGCCCCACCAGCACCATCGCCAGGGCGCTGGCCAGGTTCGGGTCGAGGCTGATGTCGCCCGCCACCAGCGCCGCGATGCGGATCGGCAGCACGTTGAAATTGCCCGTAGTCAGTGCATAGACCGTGGCGTAGGCACCGAGGGCATTGGCCAGCAGAATCACGAAGGTGCCGAGCAGCGCCGGGGTCAGCACCGGCAGGCCGATGTGCCGCCAGAATTGCCAGTGGCTGGCGCCGAGCAGCGCCGCGGATTCGCGCCAGTCTTCACGCAGGGCGTCGAACGCCGGGTACAGCAGCAACACGCCGAGCGGGATCTGGAAGTAGGTGTACACCAGGATCAAGCCGGTCTTGGAATAGATGCTGAAGTCTTCGAGCAGGCCGACCTGCTTCAGCAGCAAGGTCAGTGCGCCGTTGAAGCCGAGCAGAATGATGAAAGCGAAGGCCAGCGGCACTCCGGCGAAGTTGCTGGTCATGTTGGCGAAGGCACTGACGAAGTCGCGCAGCTTCGAGTCGACCTGGCGCAGCGAATAGGCGCCAAGGGTGGCGATGATGATGCCGAACAGGCTCGACCAGAAGCTGATCTCCAGGCTGCGCTGCAGCGCCTGCAGATAAAACTTGGAGGCGAACACCTTGCTGAAGTTGTCCAGGCTCCAGCCGCCCTCGGCCTGCACGCTGTGAATCGCCACCCAGCCCAGCGGCGCGATCTGGAACACCAGAAAGAACAGCGCGAACGGCAGCAGGCAGAGCATGGCCAGGTAGCGCCCGCGGGTGCCGGCCTTCACGACAGCAGCTCGCGGCAAACGCTTTTGTCATGGGCGGCGCCGAGCAGCTCGCAGATCGTTCCGCACAGCTCGGTCTGTAGCGGCTTGGCATTCTGGTCGAGGCTGAAGGCGCTGCCGAAGACGAACAGCGGCACCTCGCGCTCCTCGGCCAGCAGGCCATTGTGCGAGCGGTCGTTGTTCATGCCATGGTCGGCGGTCACCAGCACCTGGTAACCCTCTTCGAGCCAGCGCGGCAGGTAGTCGGCCAAGAGGATGTCGGCACCGCGCGCGGCATTGCGGTACTGGCTGCTGTCGAGGCCATGACGATGGCCGGCATCGTCGATGTTCATCGGGTGTACCAGCAGGAAATTCGGGGCGTGGCGGCGGCGCAGGTACTCGGCGTCGGCCAGCAGGTGCGAGTCGGGGTAGTGATCGGCGTAGTAGAAAAGCCCGTGCTGGATCGGCAGCTTTGGCGCATGGGTATGGCGATCGCGCAGCGGGTCGAACGGCGAGCGATTGTACAGCTCGCTCATCCAGTGATAGGCCGCAGCCGCAGTGCCCAGGCCTGCCTCGCGGGCGTAGTGAAACACGCTGCGCTGGTTGGACAGGCGGTTGACGTTGTTGTGGACGATGCCGCTTTCCAGCGGTGGTACGCCGGTGAGAATACACTCGTAAAGCGGCCGCGACAGCGACGGCAGCTCGCACTGGACCCGGTACAGCGCAGCGCGGTCAGCCTCGACGTAAGCGTGCAGGTGGCCCATCGCATGGTGGGCGACCTCGTGGTTGAGGCCGTCGAGCAGGACCAGAATGACGTTGTGTTGCATGGAGACTCCACGGCAGGTGGATCACACGGTGGGGTTGCCCTCTGCCCCGCTGTTACGGTGCAGAGAGCTGTTCAGAGCATTACCCAAGCAAGCGTCATTCCATCTCGATGATGACCTGCTCCTGCCATTTTTGCGGCAGCGCCTTGGAGGTGGTCTCCCAGGCCGTGGCGTCCTTGATTGGCTGGGCCGGCGCGTACTGCTCATTGGGCAGCAGCTTGGCCTGTACATCAGCCGGCAGCTTCAGGTGCTCGGCACGGATCGGCCGCGCGTGGCCATTGGCCAGGTTGATCTGGCCGGCGTCGCTGAAGATGTATTCGCGAGCCAGCTTGGCCGCGTTGGGGTTTTTGGCGTACTTGTTGATGATGGTGGTGTAGCCCGAGGTAATCGAGCCGTCAGCCGGAATCAACACCTCGAAGCGCTCAGGGTCGATCTGCTGGCGGTAGCTCAGGCCATTGAAGTCCCAGACCACGCCGACTTCCACTTCGCCTTTCTCCAGGGTCTGGATGGTCGGGTTGGCCAGCGACAGGCGTTTCTGCTGAGCCAGTTTGGTGAACAGCTGCAGGCCTGGCTCGATGTTGCGTTCATCACCCTTGTAGGCGATGGCCGCGGCGAGCACGCCGTTGGCCGCTTGGGCTGCGGTGCCGACGTCACCGATGGCGACCTTGTACTTGCCCTTCTCGAGGTCGTGCCAGGTTTTCGGCCGCTCGCCTTCCTTGACCAGCTGCTTGTTGATGATGAAAGCAATGGTGCCGGTGTAGGCCAGCGCCCAGTGGCCGTCCTGGTCCTTGGCCCAGGTCGGTACCTGATCCCAGGTGCTTGGCTTGTACGGCTGGCTCACGCCCTTGGCCACGGCGATCGGGCCAAAGGCGGCACCGACGTCACCGATGTCGGCGCTAGCGTTGTCCTTTTCCGACTCGAACTTGGCGATTTCCTGCGCCGAGCTCATGTCGGTGTCCATGTGCTTGAGGCCGTACTTGCTGGCCAGGTCATCCCAGGTAGCTTTCCAGTTGGCCCACGCATCGGGCATGCCCACGCTATTCACCGCGCCTTCCTTGCGGGCTGCATCTTCCAGTGTCTTGAGGTCGTCGGCGGCCATTGCCGAGGTGCACAGGGCGATGGCCGAACCGAGCAATGACGCCATGAAAAACTGTTTCATCCGAAGCTCCTTGGGTGGAATGCCTTGCAGGCGATATGAGGATGCAAACCGTGCGCGTGACGTAAGTGGTCTAGGTCAGCAAACCTTGCGCCAAGGTAGGCCGCCAGCGTGACAGTTTGATGTAGGTCAGCGCCTTGGCCGGCCTACCGGGATGCCTGAAAATACAGCGTAGACCAGATCCCATGCCTTGATTCGCCTGGCCTGATGCATTTTCAATGTCACCCTTGAGGGGCTTCTGTAACCGGATGTTCATGGCCTGTGCCTAGGCTTGCACTATTCTCCAGTTGCCCTGTTGTGGGGCTGGACTAGTCCAGATAGGTAACCTTTGATGCAAGCGACGCCAGCGCGCGCGGTAACAGTCATCTGTCATGCCCTGCAGGAGCAGATCGAACACGGCCTGCTGGCGCCGGGCGGCAAACTGCCGGCCGAGCGCAAGCTCAGTGAAGTCTTCGCCACCACGCGCATCACTCTGCGCGAGGCACTGCTGCAGCTGGAGGCACAGGGCTTGATCTATCGCGAAGAGCGCCGTGGCTGGTTCGTTGCGCCGCAGCGGTTAAGCTATGACCTGATTGCCCGTAGCCACTTCCACGCGATGGTTCGCGAGCAGGGGCGGGTGCCGGCCACCGAGCTGTTGTCGGCGCGCCTGCAGCCGGCCTCGGCGGCGATCTGCGCGCGCTTGCGCCTGCCGGGGTTGTCCAGCGTGGTGCAGATCTGCCGGGTCCGGCGGATTGACGGGCGCGCGGTGCTGTATACCGAGCACTACCTGGCGCCAGCGTACTTCCCGCAGATTCTCGAGCAGGACCTCAGTCAGTCGCTGACCGAGATCTACGCTCGCGAGTATCAGATTGAATATGGCCGGGTCTGCTTCGAGATCCTGCCCACCGCGTTGCCTCTGGCCGCCGCCAGTGCGCTGAAGATCTCAGCGGGCAGTCCGGGCCTGCAGGTGACCCGGGTCAACTGCGATCAGCAGGGTCATCTGATCGACTGTGACCTGGAGTACTGGCGCCATGATGCCGTGCGGATCAGGGCCGAGGCGGGCTAGCCTGAACAGTCAACGGGTCGGCGGCGCTGTTGGTGCATCCTGGGCAACCGCTTCGCTCAGCCCGCCGCCACCGGCCGTGACCACCTGCACCGACAGCCGCGGCATCGCCAGGTCGAGGCCGGCTGCGTCAAGTTGGCGTTTGAGCGCCAGGTTGAACGCCCGCGACACTTCCCACTGCTTGATCGGCGCAGTCTTGAAGCGCGCCCGCAGGATCGCCTGGCCGGCCTCGAAGCTTTCCACCCCTTGCAACTCCAGTGGCGACCAGATGTTGCGGCGCATCAGCGGGTCGCTGCGCAGGGTCTGGCCGACCTCACGGATCAGGGTGATGGCCTTGTCGATGCTCATGCCGTGAGGCACGGCCACGCGGAAGATCGCGTAGCCGAACTCACGCGAGTAGTTCTTGATGCTCTTGATTTCGCTGAACGGGATGGTATGCACGATGCCATCGATATCGCGCAGGCGCACGGTGCGGATGGTCAGGCCCTCGACGGTGCCCAGGTGGCCGCCGACTTCGACATAATCGTCGATGGCCAGTGAGTCTTCGATGATGATGAACAGCCCGGTGATCAGGTCGGCGACCAGCGACTGCGCACCAAAGCCGATGGCCAGGCCGATGACACCGGCACCGGCCAGCAGCGGCGTGACGTTCATGCCCATGTTGGCCAGGGCGACAATCACCGCAATGATGAAGATAGCCACGAACATGACGTTGCGGATCAGCGGCATCATGGTCTGCGCGCGGGCGTTGGCCAGGCCACGGCGCGAGCGCACCAGCGCATGATGCACCGCCGTGTCGGCGAGGATCCACACCAGCCAGGCGGCGATCAGGGTACCGGCCAGGCCGAGCAGACGCAGGCTGACGTCATGCCCTTCGCCCTCGGCAAAGCCGATCATCGACAGGCCCCAGACGCGCAGGCCAAGCTCGATGAACACCAGCCAGATCAGCACATGAAGCAGGGCGTAGCCAAAGTTGCGCAAGCGCTCGGCATACACCGCCTGACGGCGATTGATCCGCTTCGGGTTGGCCGCGTGGCGGCGCACCAGGCCATTGACCACCATGCACACCACCACCAGCACGGTACACATCAGCGACTGGCGCAGGGCTGTGCTGGTATCGCCAGCGGAAACGAAGGTGGCCACCAGCGAGATCGCCACCAGAATCATCGCTGGAATGAACCAGAAGCTGCCGAGAATCTCGATGGTGTCACTCAGGGTGCGCCGGTTCAGCCGACGCGACAGTGGCTGGTTGCGAATCAGGTGGGCAATCGGGCGGCGGAAGCGCAGCACGAACAATCCGGTGCACAGCGCCGCCAGCACGTTGGCCAGGGTCGCCAGAGCGTGGGCCAGGTGGGTGCCCAGCGCTGCGGTCAGGCGCGGGTCGTTCATCGCTTCGCCAAACGCGGCGAAACTGCCGATCAGCCACAGCGGGCGAAACGCCTGATGCCGCAGAATATGCAGGGCGCGGTGGCGGTGCGGGCCATCGAGCAGGGAGAAGGCAATCACGCAGATCGCCGAGAAGCAGGTGCCCACTACCAACGCGTAAGCCAGCACCATCGCCATCGATTTGCCCAGCGAGGGGGGCAGGGCGAAGCTCAGGTAGACGGTGATGATCAGTGCCACCAGCCACGGCCCCAGTTTGCGCAAGGCAAACAACACCAGGTCACCGGTGCGCGGGTGTTGCGGCAGCTCAGCCTTGAGACCGAAGCGCAGGCGCACGCGCTGACCGATCCAGTTGAACAGCATGGCCAGCAAGCTCCACACCGCAATCACAGCCGCGAAGCCGAACAGAATCGCCGGCCACTGCTGCACCGGCACGATCAGCGCGCTGAGCTCATCCTGGGCCTGATTGATTTCCAGCGACCAGCGCCGAAACGGGCTTTCATCGCCGCTGAACTGCTTTTCAATGTCATGCAGGGCGCCGCTGATGAGCCCGAGCACGCCTTGTTCCGGGTTGGCCTGGGTCTGTTTGCTGGCATCACGGAGTTTTTTCAGGTCGGCCAGCAGCTTGCTGCGTTGCTGGTCGTTTTCGAGGTTCTTGATCACCTCGTCCAGCGACTTGGCCAGCGGCTCGCTGGCTTGCGGTTGTGCCGGCGCGTTCGAGCCGAGCAGGCCGGGAATGCCGGCGGCATAGCTCGGCGTGATGAACAGCAACAGCAGCAGGGTCAGGCAACGCAGGAAGACAGGCACCGGAAAAACTACCTCAGGACAATCGATCGACCGAGTGTAGAGGTTTATGTGGGCAGTTTCTCGAGGATCTTCCAGCACATGATGCCGAAAATGCCCAATGTGCCGATCCACATCATCAGCACCCCGGCGTTGCGCTCGCGCAGACTGAAGCCGATGGTCAGCAGCATCAGGAACAGAAATACCGGAACGAACAACGAGAGAAAGGGCGACATGCGACAGAATCCTTCTGCGGGGTAACTGGATAGCCACTATGCATCCAGCATAGCGGCTGCGCCGAGGGTGGCCATTGACCCTCGGCAGGTTGCCTTCAAGGCAGTTCGCGGGTGCGGTAGAACGCGCTCAGAACCTTGACCAGGTGAGCCAGGTCATGGCTGCCGCACAGCTCGCGGATCGAGTGCATGGCAAAGGTCGGCAAGCCGATGTCGACCGTGCGCACACCCAGGTGGCTGGCGGTGATCGGGCCAATGGTCGAACCACAACCCATGTCGCTGCGCACCACAAAGCTCTGCACTGGTACTTCTTCAGCCATGCACAGGTGGCGGAAGAACCCGGCGGTTTCGCTGTTGGTGGCGTAGCGCTGATTGTTGTTGACCTTGATCACCGGCCCGGCATTGAGCTTGGGCCCATGATTACCGTCGTGCTTGTCGGCGTAGTTGGGGTGCACGCCGTGGGCGTTGTCGGCCGAGATCATCAGCGAACGCTGGATCACGCGAACGTACTCGTCGCCATCCGGCAGCAGGCGCTGCAGGGTTTGTTCGAGCATTGGGCCGTCGGCGCCGCAGGCCGAGCTGGACCCGACTTCTTCATGGTCGGTGCAGACCAGCACGCAGGTCTCGTCGCTGTCGGTTGCCAGCATCGCCTGCAGGCCGGCATAGCACGACAGCAGGTTGTCGAGGCGGGCGCCGGCGATGAAGTCACCATTGAGGCCGATCAGGGCCGCGTCCTGGGTGTCGTAGAAGCTCAGCTCGTAGTCGAGCACCACGTCGGCATTCAGTTCGTGTTCGCGGGCCAACTGCTCGGTGAGCACAGCGCGGAAATCGACCCGCTCGTCACCGGCCACCTGGGCGATGATTGGCGGCAGTTCGAGCTGGGCATTGATCGGCCAGCCTTCGTTGGCGGTGCGATTGAGATGGATCGCCAGGTTGGGGATCACCGCGATCGGCAGCTTGAAGTCGACCAACTGGCTTTCGACCTTGCCATCACGGCGGAAGGTCACCCGCCCGGCCAGCGACAGGTCGCGGTCGAACCACGGCGCCAGCAGCGCGCCGCCGTAGACTTCGACGCCCAGCTGCAAAAAGCCGTGGCGCTGCAGTTCAGGCTGCGGCTTGACTCGCAGGCACGGGCTGTCGGTGTGCGCGCCAACCATGCGGATACCGCTCAGCAGCGGTGATAGCGAACCGAGCTTGATCGCGATCAGCGACGAGTCGTTGCGGGTCAGGTAGTAACGCCCGCCAGGCACGGTGGCCCAGCTGTCACGCTCGTCGAGGCGCTGAAATCCAGCGGCCTCGAGGCGCTGGACCAGGCTTGCCGTGGCGTGGAAGGGCGTCGGGGAGGCCTTGAGGAATTCGATCAGGCCCTGGTTCAAAACATCGCGCATAGTTCACTCCAGACAGCAATGGCGCGAGTTTAACGCAGTTCTGCGACGTTTTGTGTCGGCGCACAGCGACTTCAGAACGGAGCCGGGCACTCGAACTTCAAGCGCTCACCGCTGACCGGATGGGTAAAGCTGAGCATGCTCGCGTGCAGGCATAGCCGCTCATGGGCGGCCAGCGCCTCCGGGTTGGCGTACAGCCGGTCGCCGAGCAGCGGATGGCCGATCGACAGCATGTGCACGCGCAGTTGATGCGAGCGGCCGGTGATCGGCGTCAGCTCGACCCTGCAATAGTCGCCACAGCGCTCGACGATGCGCCAGAAGGTCAGTGCATGCTTGCCTTGCTCATGGTCGACCACATGCCGCGGTTTGGTCGGCGGGTCATAGCGCAGTGGCAGGTCGATGCTGCCGCTGTCCAACGCCGGCTGGCCCCAGCACAGTGCGGTGTAGGCCTTTTCGGTTTCGCGATCATGAAACTGGCGCGACAGTTCTCGATGACTGTCGGCATCCCGAGCGAGCAGGATGATCCCCGAGGTTTCCCAATCGAGGCGATGCACGATCAGCGCTTCCGGGTAGCCGTTTTCCTGCAGGCGGGTGATCAGGCAGTCCTTGTTGTCGTCGGCGCGGCCCGGCACCGAAAGCAGCAGGGTCGGCTTGTTGATGACCAGGACAGCGTCGTCCTGATGAAGGATGTGCACGTTCGACAGGGGCATTGTTGCGTCTTCTCTGGAAAAACTGACAAAAGCGGCCCTGAACCGCAAAACAGCCACGGGCGGCACCAGATGTTCTGGTTGCGTCAGTGGCTGCTTCGCGGTTCAGGGCCGCTCCTGCAGGTGTGCCTGCAGCGTTGATTAACGCTCGGGCAGGGTGATGTTCAGCTCGAGGATCGAGCAGCTGCCTTGGTTCTCCAGGGCAACCACCACGTCATCGTTGCCGATATTGACGTACTTGCGGATCACCTCGACCAGCTCTTTCTGCAGCGCCGGCAGGTAGTCCGGCGTGGTGCGCTGACCGCGCTCGTGCGCCACGATGATCTGTAGACGCTCTTTCGCTACCGACGCACTGCTCTGTTTCTGTCTGCCACGAAAGAAGTCAAAAAGGTTCATGGTTTACTTGCCTCCAAACAGGCGCGCGAAGAATCCTTGCTTCGGCATTTCGATGAACCGCAACGGAAGGTTTTTCCCGAGCAGGCGGTCGATGGTGTCGCTGTAGGCCTGGCCTGCATCGCTCTGATCGTCGAGGATGACCGGCACGCCTTGGTTCGAGGCTTTGAGTACGGCTTCGGACTCCGGAATCACGCCGATCAGATCTACCGAAAGGATGTCCTTGACGTCGTCGACCCCGAGCATCTCGCCTTTGCTTACGCGCTCTGGGTGGTAGCGGGTGATCAGCAAGTGTTCCTTGATCGGGTCTTCATTACGCTCGGCGCGGCGCGACTTGCTCGCCAGCAGACCGAGCATACGATCCGAGTCACGTACCGAAGACACTTCCGGGTTGGTCACAATGATCGCTTCGTCAGCGAAGTACATGGCCAGGTGGGCGCCCTTTTCGATACCGGCAGGGGAGTCGCAGACCACGTATTCGAAGTCTTTCTTCAAGTCCATCAGGACCTTCTCGACGCCTTCCTGAGTCAGCGCGTCCTTGTCGCGGGTCTGGCTGGCAGCCAGCACGAACAGGTTCTCAAGGCGCTTGTCCTTGATCAGTGCTTGCTGCAGGTTGGCTTCGCCATTGACCACGTTGACGAAGTCATACACCACGCGACGCTCGCAGCCCATGATCAGGTCGAGGTTACGCAGGCCGACGTCGAAGTCGACGATGACAGTCTTGTGCCCGCGCAGGGCCAGGCCGGTACCGATGGCGGCGCTGGTGGTGGTCTTGCCCACACCCCCTTTGCCGGAAGTAACCACGAGAATCTTGGCCAAGGTGTTTCACCCCTAAATAAAATAGTCGGGACAGCAGTCCCTGAAAAAGCACAAAACGGCAACGATGAAAAAGTTGCTCTAAAAATGCCGCAAGTATCCGTTAAAGCCGGGTGATGTTCAACACATCGCCAGACAGGCTGACCTGTACCCCCGAACCCCATAGTGGGTCGCGGCGCAGGTCTTCGCAGACCCGGTACTGACCGGCAATCGAGACCAGCTCTGCGGTCATCTGCTGGCAGAAGATGCGCGCCTTGGTGTTGCCCTTGATCCCCGCCAGGGCCCGACCACGCATTGCGCCGTAGACATGGATGTTGCCATCGGCAAGAAGTTCCGCACCCGGGCTGACCGATGTGGTCACCACCAGGTCACCGCCCTGGGCGTAGATCTGCTGGCCACCGCGCACCGGCGTGGTGATGATCCGGGTCGGCCGCACTTCCGGCTCGGCGGGTACCACGGGCGCCGGTTCTGGCTCGGGCTTCTTGACTTCCGGCTCAGGCTCCAATGGCCGCTCGCGGGCACCGGACGGCGGCAGCACGGGCAGGTCGATGGCAATCGCCGCAGCGATGTCTTCGATACGGTTGGCGCGGATCGCCAGAGTGCGCAGGCCATGGTGGCGGCAGATGCGCATCAGCCCGGGCAAATCGATGGCGCCTTCGCCGGCCGGCAGTTTGTCCAGCGCCAGCACCAGTGGTGTATTGCTGAAGAAATTCGGTGCCAGGGCGACTTTTGCCGCCAGCTGGCGGTCCAGCGATTCAAGGTCGTTGCGCGCCAGTTCCAGAACGGTAATGGCAAGCATGCTGCCCTTGAGCTGGAACGCGGGGGCGTGTTCGGGGGTGTGGTTTGGGCTCATGGTCTGCATAGACGGCTTGTAACGGAAAAAGTGCCCTGACTTATAACGAGAACGCGGGTTGCCCGCAACCGGCGGCGATCCGTTGTAGAATGCGCGGCCTTTGTCTTTCCGGAAGCTTGAATGGAACGCCCGCGTTTTCGTCGTTATTTTCTCCACCCGCGATTCTGGGGCCTGTGGTTGGGCCTGGGGCTGCTGTGGCTGACTGTGCAACTACCGTATCGGGCACTGCTGGCGCTGGGCCGTGCGCTGGGCGCGGTGATGTATCGCTTTGCCGGCGAGCGTCGGCGCATCGCTGCGCGCAACCTCGAGCTGTGCTTCCCTGAGCTTTCCGCCGACCAACGGCTGCGGTTGCTCAAAGAAAACTTCGCCTCCACCGGCATCGCCTTCTTCGAAATGGCCATGAGCTGGTGGTGGCCAAAGGCCCGGCTGGCGCAGCTTGCGCATATCGAAGGCATCGAGCACCTGCAGGCCGCCCAGCGCGATGGCCAGGGCGCGATTCTGATGGCGGTGCACTTCACCACCCTGGAAATCGGCGCCGCACTGCTCGGCCAGGTGCACACCATCGACGGCATGTACCGCGAGCATGGCAATCCGCTGTTCGACTTCATCCAGCGCAGTGGCCGCGAGCGGCATAACCTCGATTCGCTGGCGATCGAGCGCGAGGACGTGCGCGGCATGCTCAAGCTGCTGCGCAGCGGCCGCGCGATCTGGTACGCACCGGATCAGGACTACGGCGCCAAGCAGAGTGTGTTCGTGCCGCTGTTCGGTATCCCGGCGGCAACGGTTACCGCCACCACCAAGTTTGCCCGTCTGGGCAAGGCGCGGGTGATTCCGTTCACTCAGCGCCGGCTTGAGGATGGCAGCGGTTACCGTTTGGTTGTGCATCCACCGCTGCAGGACTTCCCGGGCGAGACCGAGGAGGCCGACTGCCTGCGCATCAACCAGTGGGTCGAGAGCGTGCTGCGTGAATGCCCGGAGCAGTATCTGTGGGCGCATCGCCGCTTCAAGTCGCGCCCTGAAGGCGCGCCACGGCTGTACGACAAGAAGCAGCGCTGACGCCAGCGCATCCAGGGAGGATCACATGACTGCAACCACGGGCCTGATTCTCTCTGGCGGCGGTGCCCGCGCGGCTTATCAGGTGGGGGTGCTGGCAGGTATTGCCGAGTTGCTGCCGCCTGGCGCGGCCAACCCGTTCCCGGTGATCGTCGGTACCTCGGCCGGGGCCATCAATGCGGTGACGCTGGCCAGCGGTGCAACTCGTTTTGCCGAATCGGTGCAGCGCCTGACCGCCTTCTGGCAGAACTTCAGCAGCCATCTGGTGCTGCGCAGCGACTGGCCCGGGGTGATTCGCCAGGCCAGTCGCTTCGTCAGCCACAGCTTGCTGGGTGTGGGCGGCGACGTGCCGGTGGCGTTGCTCGATAGCAGCCCGCTGCGTGGCCTGTTGCAAGCGCACCTGCATCTTGACGGCATTGACGAGGCGCTGGCCAGCGAGCAATTGCGGGCGGTGGCCGTCACCGCCTTTGGCTACGACTCGGGCCAGGCAGTGACCTTCTATCAAGGCGGCGAGACCATTCAGCCATGGCTGCGCCACCGCCGGATTGGCGTGCCAACCGCGCTCAGCATCGAGCACTTGCTGGCCAGCTCGGCGATCCCTTTGCTGTTTGCCCCGGTCAAGCTTGGCGACGAATACTTTGGCGATGGTGCGGTGCGCCAGTCGGCGCCGATCAGCCCAGCCTTGCACCTGGGCGCAAGCCGGGTGCTGGTGGTCGGCGTCAGCGGCAACCCGCAACGACCGGCGCCGCCATTGCCCAGCCAGCGCCTGTTCAGTGGGCGCCAGCCAAGCCTGGCGCAGATCGGCGGGCACATGCTCAACAGCACCTTCATCGACAGCCTGGAAGACGACATCGAGCTGTTGCAACGGCTCAATCACCTCAGCCACCTGCTGCCGGCGCATTTGAATGCGCGGGCGCTGGGCCTGGCACCGATCGAGGTACTGGTGGTTGCGCCGAGCCAGCCGCTGGATGAAATCGCCGCTCGCCATCGACGCCAGCTGCCGGCGGCCTTGCGCATGTTCCTGCGTGGGCCGGGGGCGACTCGTACCAGTGGGGCAGGGGTGTTGAGCTATTTGCTGTTCGAGGCGAGTTATTGCAGCGAGCTGATCGAACTTGGCCGGCGCGATGCCCTGGCCAAGCGTGGGGCGCTGAGTCGTTTTCTCGGCTTGTGAGTTTTGGGGCCGCAAAGCGGCCCCAAATATGCTGATTACTCGGCGATCTGCAGTTTGCGCGCCTGGGTGTAGACGTAGCGCACCTTCTCGTATTCGAACGGCGAATTCAGCTGGCCATAACGGAAGGCAGTGGTGTAGCGCTTGTCCACAGCCCGTAGGAACAGGATCTCCGGGTGATCGCTGGTGAAATTGGCCATGTCCAGGTAGTTGATCGACTGTTCGCCGGCGTAGTCCACCACCACCCCGGTGGTGTCGCGCAGGTTCGATGGGCCGAGGATCGGCAGCATGATGTACGGCCCGTCGGGTACACCATAGAAGCCCAGGGTCTGGCCGAAGTCTTCACTCTGGCGCGGCAGGCCCATCTTGGTCGCCGGGTCCCACAGGCCGCCGACACCGATGATGGTGTTGAACATCAGCCTTGCAGTGATCTTCGCCGACCGCTCGGCCTTGAGCTGCAACACGCTGTTGAACAGGTTAGGCACATCGCCAAGGTTGCTGAAGAAGTTGCTCACCCCGGTACGCACGAAGCGCGGCGTGATCGCGGTATAACCGTCGACGGCAGGCAGCAGCACCCACTGATCGAAGCGATAGTTGAAGTGGTAGATGCGCCGGTTCACCGACTCCAGCGGATCGTAGACATTCAGCGCGGTCAGGGTCGAGCGTTCGAACTCACGCTGGTCCAGCCCAGGGTTGAATTTGAGCGAGCGCAACGGGTCGAGAAAGCCATCGCTTTGCTCGACCGGCGCATCGGCCACGTTGGCATCGATCACGCTGGTACGCGGCGCGATCTCCTCGGCCTGGGCATACCCGGCGGCGAGCAAAGCGGTGACGAGCAGCAGTCGTTTAACCACGGAAGAACTCCAGCATGGCGTCGCTGTTGACGCGGTAATTGAGGTTGCCGCAATGGCCGCCGTGCGGGTACAGGGTCAGCCGATCGCCAAATACTTTACGCAGAAAACCGATATCGCCAGGGCCGAGGATCAGGTCGTCGGCATTGTGCATGACGGCAATCTTCGGGCTTTTGCTCAGGTAGCCTTCAAGGGCGTACAGGCTGGCTTGATCGACCAGTTGCAGCACGCTGCCACCGTCGGTGCGCACGCGCCACATCGGGATCACCTGCTCGGTCAGGTAGCACTCGAAGTCGCACTGCAGGGCGCGCTTGAACGCCGGGGTCAAGCTGGTGCCTTCGGTGATCGGCTGCTTTGGCGGGGTAATCAGGCCGCGGCGGTTGATCAGGTCGGAGGTAAAGGCAATGTCGGCCGCCGAGAAGCGGAACGAAGTGCCGATCAGCATCGCCATCTGCTCGTTGGACAGGTGCTCGCGCGAGCGCTGGAAGTCATACAGCAGCGCGTCGTTGAGGTCGATGTAGCCCTTGTCCTGGAAGTAACGGGTGAGCTTTTCCAGCATCAGTTCGTAGAACGTGGTGCTGCGGTCGATGCCCTTGACCTGGGTCTGCACCAGCTTGTCGAGGTTGCTCACCGAGGTGTAGAGGTTGACCGGCGGGTTGAGCAGCAGCACGCGCTTGAAGTTGAAGCTGCGCCGGGTTTCGTCCAGATGGCTGACAAACGCCGCATCGAGGGCGCCGAGGCTGTAGCCGGTGAGGTAAAAGTCCTTGATCGGCAGGCGCGGGTGCTGCGCGCGCACCGCCTGCATGACCCGGTACAGGTCCTCGGCATCTTCTTTGGTCACGCCTGGGGTGGCGAAGCGCGAGGCGGCGCTCATGAAGTCCCAGCTGGTCGGCGACGACAGCTGCACGACATGGAAGCCAGCCTGGTAGTAGAGCTTTTTCAGGTATTCGTTGGTCGAGCTGCTGTAGGGCGCGCCGGTGCCGGCAATGATGAAGATCAGCGGCGCTTGGTGGTCCTGGCGGGCCATGCGGTACTTGAGCTTTTTTACCGGCCAGAAGTTGTCCGGCAGGGTGAACTCACGCTCCGGACGCAGGGTGAGGCTGTAGTCGGCCTGGGTGATGTCATCATCACTGGGCAGCGTCGGCCGCAGTTCAGGCGGGGTGGTGGCAATCGTCGCCTCGAACGGGTTGGTCAAGGGAAAGCCATAGCTGGCGGCGTCGATATCCCGCGCCGAGGCGGCCGCAGCCATAAGCAAGCCACCCAGAAGGGCAGCGAGGCGCAGTGATCGAAGCATTGAATCCCCCAGAATATTCGGCAAGGCATGACGGTACGCAGGCTCTGACCACGGCCCAGCAGGCAAAGTTGCCGGGTGTATGGCCATTTGTTATGCCAGTTTTTACCGCGCCAGTGAATAGTGCGGTAACAATCGCTCTGTGCAACATAGCGGCTGCCGGGAAATCTTGCCTTGCACAGATGTCGCCAGTGATTATGCTGGCGTTTGTTTACATTTGCCCGGAGATCTTCATGCCTCGTTCATTGCCCGTCATTGTCCTGCTGCTGTGCCTGCCGTTGTGGCTGGCGGCCAGCTATGGCGTGCGCTACGGGCTGATGGAGGACGGCCAGTGGGTTGGCCTGTGCGGCGTACCTGCGCAGTATTGGCAATGCCAGGTGCGCTCGCTGCTGGGCCTGGCGATTCATTTTCAGCTGATTGCCTGGCTGGCTGTGGCCCTGAGCGTGCTCGCGCAACTGCTCAAAGGCCGCGCCGGCTGGTATCTGGCCGCAGTCGGCTTGCTGTTCGGGCTCAGCGCGCTGGTGCTGTATACCGCCAGTATCGCCGTGTTCGCGGTGGTCCTGGCCGGCTTGCGCCTGGTGCGTCAGGCACAAGGCGCCAGGCAGGCATGAAGGTCAGCGCTTACGCAAACTGCGCCACAACGCGCCGACCATCAGTACGCTGACCACTGCCCAGGCCCAGGCTTGCTGGTTGGCCAGCCCTTCACGGTACAGCTGTGGCAGCACCCCGGCGCCGATGATGAATGCCAGCAAGGCCACCTCGGCCCGACGCGCCACGACTGGTCGCAGCAAGTACACCAGCGCCGGCAACAGCAACGAGGCAGTCGGGAAGCTGCGATAGCGCGGCTCGAAGACCATCGCCAGCATGCTCACTGCAGCGGCAAAACCCGCCGCCAGCAGCAGCCAGCCGGCGCGCGCTTCAAACCAGGCAAACAGCCGCTCACGCCAACCCTGGCGCTGCGCCAAGGCCAGCAGGGCGTGGGCCAGCACCAGCAGGTTCAGGCCTGCCAGCAACACTGCCCACAGCCATTCGCCGGCAAAGCGTGCGTTGGTCCGCATCAATTCGCCCCATAAGCCAAGGCTGGCAGCACCAATCGCTGCAAGCAACGGCAGCAGCAGTGCGGCCCGGGCATTGACCGGGCGCCCGGCAAACAGCAGTGCCGCCAGCAGCAACAGCGCACTCGCCGCCAACCACTGTGGCCACAGAGCCAGGTTGCTGACCGGCCCTTCGAGAATGCCTTTATCCTGCCGGTCGGCGTCGTACAACCCCCAGTAACCGCCCACCGCACCTTCGCTGGCACGCTTCCAGGGCTGGTCGAAGGCTTCGATCAGGTTATAGCTCCAGTCGTTCTGCTCTGCCATCGCTACAAAACCGCGAATGAAGCGTGCCTCGTTGACCCGGCTGGGCAGCGCGGTTTCACGCTGGCGGCCTTCGCTGGGCCAGCCGGTCTCGCCGATCATGATCTGCTTGGGCGCAAAACGGGCGCCGAATACCTGGCGCACCTCGGCGACATGGGCCAATGCCTGGTCGATGCTGCGTGGGTCATCTTCCCAGTACGGCAGCAGGTGAATGGTCAGGAAGTCTACTGCCGGCGCGATCTGTGGATGCTGCAGCCAGAATTCCCAGACATCGGCGTAGGTCACTGGCACCGTGACCTGTGCCTTGACCCGCTTGATCAGCTCGGCCAGGCGCTCGCCGGTGACTTCCTTGCGCAGCAGGGTCTCGTTGCCGACGATAACCGCACTGACCACATCGGGGTTGGCATTGGCGGCGGCAATAAGCAATGCGACTTCCTTGTCACTGTCGACCGGATTGGCATTCACCCAGGCGCCGAGCATGACTTTCAGGCCATGCTTGCGCGCCAGCGCCGGGATCGCCTCAAGACCGGTCATCGAATAGGTGCGGATGCACTGAAAACGTTCGGCCAGCAGGGCCAGGTCGGCGTCCATCCGCGCCGGGCGCAGGCGAAACGGCTGGTCGAACGGCGATTGGTCCTTGTCGAACGGGGTGTACGAGGCGCACTGCAGTTTATGCGTCGGGCTGGCGGCGTCGGGCAGCAGCACCGGCTTGCCCAGCCCGTACCAGAGCGCGCCCAGCCCGGCGAGGGCGAGCAGGCAGGCGAATACAAAGAGCGGCAGCAGATTGCGGGCGGAGCGGGGCATGGGGCGGTCCATCGTCAGGCGCAAAGGGCTAGATGATAGCCGCAAATCGCCGGCGCCAACGCATTGGCATGCAAGGATCGCGCAGGCCAATGTCGGCCGATGGCGCTAATGGCCAAGTGCTGTCGCATCTGGTTAAGGTAGAGGTCGCGGCTGGAGCAGGTCGCGCTTTGTTGCAGGTTGATGATGCTATCTCCGAGACCTGACGAGGGGATGCATTGATGAACATGCGACGTATGCTGGGGGTGGGGTCCGCCCTGTTGTTGGCCATGAGCGCTGGGCAGGCCATGGCTAAAGAAGTAAGCATCGGTTATGTCGATGGCTGGGCCGACAGTGTTGCGACCACCAACGTCGCCGCCGAGGTTATCAAGGAAAAGCTCGGCTATGACGTCAAGCTGCAGGCAGTGGCGGCCGGGATCATGTGGCAAGGGGTTGCCACCGGCAAACTCGATGCGATCCTCTCGGCCTGGCTGCCGGTGACCCATGGTGAATACTGGGCCAAGAACAAGGACAAGGTGGTCGACTTCGGGCCTAACTTCAAAGACGCCAAGATTGGCTTGATCGTGCCTGAGTACGTCAAGGCCAACAGCATCGCAGACCTCAAGACCGACACCAGCTTCAAACAGAAGATCGTCGGCATCGACGCAGGTTCGGGCGTGATGATCAAGACCGAGCAGGCGATCAAGGATTACGACCTGACCGGTTACAAGCTGCAGGCCAGTTCCGGCGCCGGCATGACCGCCGAACTGGGCCGCGCCGAGAAAAAGCAGGAGTCGATTGCTGTTACCGGTTGGGTGCCGCACTGGATGTTCGCCAAGTGGAAACTGAAGTTCCTCGAAGACCCGAAAGGCGTGTTTGGGGCGGCTGAAACCGTCAACAGCATCGGCAGCAAGGACCTGGAGAAAAAGGCCCCGGAAGTTGCAGCTTTCCTGAAGAAGTTCCAGTGGCAGTCCAAGGATGAGATCGGCGAAGTCATGCTGGCCATTCAGGATGGCGCCAAGCCAGAACAAGCGGCCAAGGATTGGGTCGCCAAACACCCTGAGCGCGTGGCGGAGTGGACTGCCAAGTAACGCGTTGAACGAGCCATAGCAGCATCGCCGCCCAAGGTTGAGTCGTCACCTTGGGCGCGCTGTTTTCAGCTGAAAAAGCGCTGCGCTGCCTGAGGTTTGTTACCAAAACCGCAAAACACTCTTGCATCTAAGACTAAGGTCGTCTGGTTGGCGTCCAACAGCAGCATAAAGTTACAGGTGGGTTATCCATAATCTGTGCTGCTAGGACAAAAACAATGAACGACAGCATTTACCTCTCGATACAGAACAGTCCGCGCTTCAAGGAACTGGTCAGCAAACGCGAGCGATTCGCCTGGATTCTTTCGGCAATCATGCTCGGCCTCTATTGCGGATTCATCTTGCTCATCGCCTATGGCCCGCACCTGCTCGGCGCCAAGATCAGCCCAGAGTCGTCCATCACCTGGGGTATCCCCCTGGGCGTCGGCCTGATCCTTTCAGCCTTTGTGCTGACCGCCATCTATGTGCGTCGCGCCAACGGCGAGTTCGACGAACTGAACAAGGCAATTCTGGCGGAGGCCAAGCAATGATGCGACCTACCAAAACTTTGGCCGTATTGGCCTGCGGTGTCTTCGCACCCGCTGTGTGGGCGGCTGACGCGCTCACTGGCGAGGTGCAGAAACAGCCCCTGAACATGGCTGCCATTCTGATGTTCCTGGCCTTTGTGTTGTTCACCCTGGGGATTACCTACTGGGCTTCGAAGCGCAACAAGTCAGCCTCGGACTACTACGCAGCCGGCGGCAAGATCACCGGTTTCCAGAACGGCCTGGCGATTGCCGGTGACTACATGTCTGCGGCGTCCTTTCTGGGTATTTCCGCGCTGGTGTTCACCTCCGGTTACGACGGCCTGATCTACTCGATCGGCTTCCTGGTCGGCTGGCCGATCATTCTGTTCCTGATCGCCGAGCGCCTGCGTAACCTGGGCAAGTACACCTTTGCCGACGTGGCGTCCTATCGCCTCGGGCAAAAACAGATCCGCACCCTGTCGGCCTCCGGTTCGCTGGTGGTGGTAGCGTTCTACCTGATCGCGCAGATGGTCGGTGCCGGCAAGCTGATCGAGCTGCTGTTCGGCCTGGACTATCACGTTGCGGTGATTCTGGTCGGCATCCTGATGTGCATGTACGTGCTGTTCGGCGGCATGCTGGCGACCACCTGGGTGCAGATCATCAAGGCAGTGCTGCTGCTGTCCGGTGCCAGCTTCATGGCGCTGATGGTGATGAAACACGTCAACTTCGACTTCAACACGCTGTTCTCCGAAGCGATCAAGGTACACGCCAAGGGTGAAGCGATCATGAGCCCGGGTGGCCTGGTCAAAGACCCGATTTCGGCGTTCTCGCTGGGCCTGGCACTGATGTTCGGTACCGCCGGCCTGCCGCACATCCTGATGCGCTTCTTCACCGTCAGCGATGCCAAGGAAGCGCGCAAGAGCGTGCTGTACGCCACCGGCTTCATTGGTTACTTCTACATCCTGACCTTCATCATCGGCTTCGGCGCGATCCTGTTGGTCAGCACCAACCCGGACTTCAAGGACGCCGCCGGCGCACTGCTGGGTGGCAACAACATGGCTGCGGTGCACCTGGCTGACGCTGTGGGTGGCAGTATCTTCCTCGGCTTCATCTCGGCAGTCGCTTTCGCCACCATCCTGGCAGTGGTTGCCGGCCTGACCCTGGCCGGTGCCTCGGCGGTGTCGCATGACCTGTATGCCAGCGTCTGGCGCAAAGGCAAGGCCAACGACAAGGATGAGATCCGGGTGTCGAAGATCACCACGATCTTCCTCGGCGTGCTGGCGATCGGGCTGGGCATTCTGTTCGAGAAGCAGAACATTGCCTTCATGGTTGGCCTGGCGTTCTCCATTGCTGCCAGCTGTAACTTCCCGGTACTGCTGCTCTCGATGTACTGGAAGAAGCTGACCACCCGCGGTGCAATGATTGGCGGCTGGCTGGGCCTTATCAGTGCCGTTGGCCTGATGATCCTTGGCCCGACCATCTGGGTGCAGATCCTCGGTCATGAAAAGGCCATCTACCCGTACGAATACCCAGCACTGTTCTCGATGCTGATTGCCTTCGTCGGTATCTGGTTCTTCTCGGTCACCGACAAGTCCAAGGAAGCGGTCAACGAGCGTGCGCTGTTCTTCCCACAGTTCGTCCGTTCGCAAACCGGCCTGGGCGCCAGTGGTGCGGTTTCTCACTAACCGCTTGACCCAATAAAAAACGCCCCGCATTGCGGGGCGTTTTTTTATTGTGCGGCTGGCAGGTCAAGCTGCCAGCGCCGGGTCATATCATGCCAAGCAGCAACAGCACCAACAGAACCACCAGGACCGCACCAATGATGCCGGACGGGCCATAGCCCCAGCTGCGCGAGTGAGGGAAGACTGGCAAGCCGCCAACCAGCAGCAGAATCAGGATGATGATGAGGATCGTGGTCATGGGCAGAATCCTTGCGTGTTTTCGTGGGGGAAGGGGCCGGGCAATCCTGGCCGCTTACATTTCCGACCTCGGCTGTTACAAGAAAATTCAATTGATTATCTGCCTTGGCGGCATGTTCGCTCATTCAGCATTTCGATAGCGCACCAGGCCCTGGCCGGCCTTGGCTAGACTCGCGCTATTGCCCACCAAACAAGGCCTGCAGCATGCACAAGCGAATGATGATTACCGGCGCCGGGTCTGGCCTCGGCCGTGAAATTGCCCTGCGTTGGGCGCGCGAGGGTTGGCGCCTGGCGCTGGCCGATGTCAACGAGGCCGGTCTGCGCGAGACTCTTGAGCTGGTGCAGGCGGCTGGTGGCGAAGGTTTTGTGCAACGTTGTGACGTGCGCGACTACAGCCAGCTGACGGCGCTGGCCCAGGCCTGCGAGGAACGCTTTGCCGGCATCGACATGATCGTCAACAATGCCGGGGTTGCTTCGGGCGGGTTTTTTGCCGAGTTGTCGCTGGAGGACTGGGACTGGCAACTGGCGGTCAACCTGATGGGCGTGGTCAAAGGCTGCAAGGCGTTTTTGCCATTGCTCGAGCGCAGCCAGGGACGAATCGTCAACATCGCCTCGATGGCAGCATTGATGCAGGGGCCGGGCATGAGCAACTACAACGTGGCCAAGGCTGGGGTGTTGGCGTTGTCGGAGAGCCTGCTGGTCGAGCTGCGTCAGGTGCAGGTAGCGGTGCATGTGGTGTGCCCGTCGTTCTTCCAGACCAACCTGCTGGATTCTTTCCGCGGGCCGGACCCAGCGATGAAAGCTCAGGTGGGCAAGTTGCTCGAAGGCTCGCCAATCAGTGCTGCCGAAATTGCCGACTACATGCATGAGCGGATTGCTGCTGATGAGTTTTTGATCCTGCCGCATGAGGCGGGTCGTGCTGCCTGGAAACTCAAGTGCCAGACGCCGGAATTGTTGTATGCCGAGATGGCGGGGATGGCGGTGAAGATGCGGGCCAAGGCGCGGCAGTAGTCGGCGAGTGAGGTATGCTCGGCAGCTTTGAATCTGCACGGGCGTGGGCTGTGGTCAATTACTTCTGGTTCTTTCTTGCGGCGTTGTTCGAGATTGGCGGGTGCTATGCGTTTTACCTGTGGCTGCGGTTGGGCAAGAGTGCCTGGTGGGTGGTGCCGGCGCTGGTCAGCCTGAGTGTTTTTGGGTTGATATTGACCCGGGTCGAGGCCGCCTACGCGGGACGGGCTTATGCGGCTTATGGCGGGATCTATATTGTTTCTTCGCTGCTTTGGCTGGCACTGGTTGAGCGGGTTCGGCCGTTGGGCAGCGATTGGCTTGGGGCGCTGTTGTGTCTGGTTGGGGCCACGATTATTGTGTTTGGGCCGCGGTTGCAGCAGGGGTGATGGGGCTTATCCGGTTGTGGGCTTATCCATTTGATTTGTATGCAGTTCTGGCCCCTTTCGCCCTTACGGCGAGTCACTTTTTTGGCAGACGCCCCAAAAAAGTAACCAAAAAAGGGCTTGGCTCCACATCCGGCCCCTTCGCTGCGCTGCGGGGTTCCCTCGCTTCGGTCTTGCTCCCGGGAGGACCGCGCTGTACGGCCCCTCCTGGGCCGCAGCGCTTGCCGGCCATCCATGGCCGTCACCTCCCTCCGCAAAACCTGCGCTCGGCCTCCTGAGTCGCCGGTAGATCAAGAGCAAGATCAAGAGCACGCCTCGCTGCGCTGGCGCAGATCAAGAGCGGGGGCCGCTTTGCGGCCCTTCGCGGGTGAACCCGCTCCCACAGGGTTCGCGTTGGCCGGGGGTGTGTGGTCATTGTGGAGACGAGGCTGCTGCAGCGCTGGACCAAAGGGATCAATGCTGACCTGAGACCCCTCAGATCCCTGTGGGAGCGGGTTCACCCGCGAAGGGCCGCAAAGCGGCCCCGGTTTTTGACTGTCGCTTTTGATCTGCCCCAGCGCAGCGCAGGGGGCATATGTGGGAGCCAGGCCTTTTTGGTTACTTTTTGGGGCGTTTGCCAAAAAGTAACTCGCCGTAAGGGCGAAAGGGGCCAGTCCCACCCATCGATAAACCGGATAAGCCCACAATAACCCTGAAACACCCACCCCAAACTTGTAGGGATTTTTACCCTCAAGCGTAGGACCGATCTATTTAGCAGGAGCAACGTTGTGTAGGCGAATGTACCCGGTGCAGTCTCCAATCTTCCCTGGAACGAGGAGGATCAAAGCATGCTGGTACTGACTCGCGAAGTTGGCCAGGTCATCGCCATCAACGATGACATCCAGATCGTGGTAGTAGCGATCGACCACGGCATCGTCCGCCTGGGCATCGACGCCCCACGCGACCTACCCGTACACCGCTGTGAAATCTACAAGCGAATCAAAGCCCGCGAAGTGCGGGAGCAGTAAAAAAAGGGGGACCGGCTCGCAGCCCCCACAGCATTACTCGAACAGCTCCTTGGGCACATCATGCTTGGCCAGCAGCTGGCACTGCTGGCTTTCCAGATCAAACAGGATAAACGCCTGACCCTTGGCCAACGCCTGGCGCACCCGCAGCACACGGGTTTCCAGCGGCGTGTCATCGCCGTTATCGGTGCCTTCGCGAGTCACGAAGTCCTCGATCAGGCGGGTCAGGGTTTCAGCTTCGAGTTGGTCGTAAGGGATCAGCATGGGCAACTTCGTAGATTGATCGACAATCCCGCCATGCTACGCGATTCGCGCACCACAGGCGTCACAGCTTGTTACCCAAAAGGCTGTCGACCGGCGGCACACGGGTATCGCTCTCCATCTGCGCGTCATGCTCTATCTGGTGACTGAAGCGCTCCAGCGAAGCATTGGTCGGGTTCGAATCGCTGGCAAACACCGGTGGGCTGAGCAGATAACCCGAGAGCAGCCGGCTGAGGGTTGCCAGGCTGTCGATATGGGTCCGCTCATACCCGTGGGTGGCATCGCAACCAAACGCCACCAGCGCCGTGCGGATGTCATGGCCCGCCGTAACCGCCGAGTGCGCATCGCTGAAGTAGTAGCGGAACAGATCGCGGCGTACCGGCAGTTGCTGGTCGTTGGCAAGCTTGAGCAGGTGCCTCGACAGGTGGTAATCGTACGGCCCCGACGAATCCTGCATCGCCACGCTCACCGCATGCTCGCTGGAGGCCTGCCCAGGTGCCACCGGCGCAATGTCGATGCCGACAAATTCACTGACGTCCCACGGCAATGCACCTGCAGCACCAGAGCCAGTCTCTTCGGTGATGGTGAACAGCGGGTGGCAGTCGATCAGCGGCTGCTGGCCGCTTTCCACCACCGCCTTGAGCGCAGCAAGCAGCGCTGCCACACCGGCCTTGTCGTCGAGGTGGCGGGCGCTGATATGGCCGCTTTCGGTGAACTCGGGCAGGGGATCGAAGGCGACGAAGTCACCAATCGAGATCCCCAACGCCTCGCAGTCGGCGCGGGTCGCGCAGTAGGCGTCCAGGCGCACTTCAACGTGGTCCCAGCTGATCGGCATCTGGTCGATGGCGGTGTTGAATGCATGCCCGCTGGCCATCAGCGGCAACACGCTGCCGCGGAACACACCGGTGTCGGTAAAGACGCTGACCCGGCTGCCCTCGGCAAACCGGCTCGACCAGCAGCCGACCGGCGCCAGGGCCAGGCGGCCGTTGTCCTGCAACTGGCGCACGCTGGCGCCGATGGTGTCGAGGTGGGCTGATACAGCGCGGTCAGGCGAACTTTGCCGACCTTTGAGGGTGGCGCGGATAGTCCCGCGGCGGGTCAGCTCGAAAGGAATGCCCAGCTCATCCAGACGTTCGGCGACATAGCGCACGATGGTATCGGTAAAGCCGGTCGGGCTGGGGATGGCGAGCATTTCCAGCAGGACACGTTTCAGGTAGTCCAGATCCGGTTCGGGGTGGGTTACAGACATAGTCACTCCTCGGCGGTGGGGCAGGGTGGCCTGACGCGGTTACCGCGCAGGCCCCCTGGGTGATTCAGGCTGGCGCCCGGCTGTGCGGAAACAGCAGATCGACAAAGCGCTCGGCCGTGGGTTGCGGTTCATGGTTGGCCAGGCCAACGCGCTCGTTGGCTTCGATGATCACGTAGTCGGGCTGGCTGGCATCGCCCACCATGAAGTCCAGGCCGACCACTGGAATATCCAGCGCCCGCGCCGCGCGCACGGCGGCATCGGCCAGGGCCGGATGCAAACGTTCGGTGACATCTTCAAGAATGCCGCCGGTGTGCAGATTAGCCGCACGGCGTACCGCCAGGCGCTCGCCTGCCGGCAGAATATCGCCGTACTCATAACCTGCCGCACGCACGGTGCGCTCGGTTTCTTCGTCCATGGGGATGCGGCTTTCGCCGGCCGTGGCAGCCTCGCGGCGGCGGCTCTGGGCTTCGATCAGCGCCTTGACGCTGTGCGTACCGTCACCGATAACCTGTGCCGGGTGGCGAATGGCTGCGGCCACCACTTCGTGGCCAATGACCACGATGCGCAGGTCATACCCCGGATGGAAGCTCTCGAGCAGTACACGGCTATCAAAACGCTGGGCGTGTGCGACGGCCTGGGAAACCTCCTCAAGCGTGGTCAGATTGACCGCTACCCCCTGGCCTTGCTCGCCATCGACCGGCTTGACCACTACCGCGCCGTGCTCTTCCAGAAACGCCAGGTTGTCGTCGGCATTGCCCGCCAGCTGTTGCACCGGCACCTTCAGCCCGGCCTTTTCCAGCGCGTGCTGGGTCAGGCGCTTGTCCTGGCAGAGGGTCATGCTGACGGCGCTGGTGAGGTCGCTGAGCGACTCGCGGCAGCGTACCCGGCGCCCGCCCAGGCTGAGGGTGAACAAGCCGGCCTTGGCGTCGTCGACCTGCACTTCGATGCCGCGGCGGTGGGCTTCGTCAACAATGATGCGCGCGTACGGGTTGAGCTCGGCCTCAGGCCCAGGCCCGAGGAACAAGGTCTGGTTGATGCCGTTCTTGCGCTTGACGGCAAAGGTCGGCAAGTTGCGAAAGCCGAGCTTTTCATAAAGGCGCTTGGCCTGGCGGTTGTCATGCATCACCGACAAATCCAGATAGGCCAGCTCGCGGCTCATGAAGTGCTCGATCAAATGCCGTACCAGCACCTCGCCAACTCCAGGCCGGCTGCAGCGCGGGTCGACGGCCAGGCACCAGAGGCTGCTGCCATGCTCGGGGTCATCGAACGACTTGCTGTGATTGAGGCCCATCACGCTGCCGATCACAGCATGGGTGTCTTCATCCTCGGCCAGCCAGTACACCGGCCCGCCTTGATGGCGCGGGGTGAGCAGCTCGGCGTTGACCGGGAGCATGCCGCGCGCCTGGTACAGTGCATTGATCGCCTGCCAGTCGCTTTCGCTCTGTGCCCGGCGAATACGAAAACCGCGGAACACCCGCTGCGCCGGGCGGTAGTCGCTGAACCACAGGCGCAGGGTGTCCGAGGGGTCGAGAAACAGCTGTTGCGGAGCGTGCGCCAGTACCTGATGCGGCGCCGCCACGTAGAGGGCAATGTCGCGTTCACCGGCGGCTTCTTCCAGCAGCGCCTGTGCCAGGCAGCTGGGGTCCGGGTAGGTATGGCCGATCAGCAGCCGGCCCCAGCCGCAGTGGACTGCTCGCGGCTGGTCGTGCGGCTCGCTGCCGTCTTCGGCCAGGCGCGCCTGCAGCCGCGCGTAGGAGGGGGCCTGGCCGCGCAGCAAGCGCTGGCCGTAGGCTGTTTCGTGGGCTTTCATCGATCAGATTCCTTGTTCACTGAGCCACAGGTTCAGTGCCGCCAACTGCCACAGCTTGGAGCCGCGCAGTGGGGTCAACTGGCCATGCGGATTGCTCAGCAGCTTGTCGATCATGGCCGGGTTGAACAGGCCACGGTCCTGGCTTGGGTCGGTCAGCAGGTCGCGCACCCAACCCAGGGTGGCGCCTTCCAGGTGCTTGAGGCCAGGGACCGGGAAGTAACCCTTCTTGCGGTCGATCACCTCATGCGGGATGACCCGACGTGCGGCCGATTTGAGCACCTGCTTGCCGCCATCGGGCAGCTTGAAGCGTGCCGGGATCCGCGCCGAGAGTTCCGCCAGGCGATAATCGAGGAACGGCGTGCGCGCCTCCAGGCCCCAGGCCATGGTCATGTTGTCGACGCGTTTGACCGGGTCATCGACCAGCATCACCGTGCTGTCCAGACGCAACGCTTTGTCTACCGCATCGGCCGCGCCAGGGCGGGCGAAATGCTCGCGAACAAAATCACCGGCTGCGTCGTTGTCCAGCAGCCACGGTGCTTGCACCGTCTCGCGGTATTCGGCATGGCTGCGGTCAAAGAACGCATCGCGGTAGGCCGAGTACGGGTCCGCTGCGCCATCGACCTGCGGGTACCAGTGGTAACCGGCAAACAGCTCATCGGCACCCTGGCCGCTCTGTACGCCCTTGCAGTGCTTGGCGACTTCACGCGATAGCAGATAGAAAGCGATGCAGTCGTGGCTGACCATCGGTTCGCTCATGGCGCGGAACGCCGCCGGCAACTGGTCGATGATTTCGTGTTCATCGATGCGCAGTTGGTGGTGACGAGTGCCATAGTGACGGGCGATCAGGTCGGAAAATTCGAACTCGTCGCCGCGCTCGCCGCCAGCATCCTGGAAGCCGATCGAGAAGGTCGACAGATCGTCCACGCCAACGTCGCGCAGCAGACCGACCAACAGGCTCGAATCGACACCACCTGACAGCAGTACACCGACATCCACCGCAGCGCGTTGGCGAATCGCCACAGCATCGCGGGTGGCATCGAGGACGCGGGTGGTCCAATCCTCCAGGTCGAGCTTCTGCTCGTCGGCATTCGGCCCGTACTTGAGCTGCCACCAGGTCTGACGTTCGACTTCGCCGTGGCGGTCGACACGCATCCAGGTGCCAGGTTCGAGCTTTTGCACATTGGCCAGCAAGGTGCGCGGCGCCGGCACCACAGCGTGGAAGTTGAGGTAGTGATTGAGTGCGACCGGGTCGATCACCGGGTCGATATCGCCGCCTTTGAGCAGTGCCGGCAGGGTCGAGGCAAAGCGCAGGCGCTCACCGTTGCGCGACAGGTACAGCGGCTTCACGCCAAGGCGGTCACGGGCCAGGAACAGGCGCTGGGTGTCGCGCTCCCAAATGGCCAGCGCGAACATGCCGTTGAGCTTGGGCAGCAGCGCGGCGCCCCAGGCGTGATAGCCCTTGAGCAGCACTTCGGTGTCGCCGTCGGACCAGAACGTATAACCCAGGTCGAGCAGCTCCTGGCGCAGTTCCGGGAAGTTGTAGATGGCGCCGTTGAACGCCAGCGACAGGCCGAGGTTGTTGTCGACCATCGGCTGCGCCGAGCCGTCGGACAAGTCCATGATCTTCAAGCGCCGATGGCCGAGGGCAATCGGCCCTTGGCTATGGAAGCCCCAGGCATCCGGGCCGCGTGGGGCCAGATGGTGGGTGATGCGCTCAACCGCAGCCAGATCCGCGGGGCGCGGGGCCTGATTGATCGGGGTAAAACGTAACTCTCCAGCTAATCCGCACATAAGTCCTTACCGGTTTTGCCGTTGGGGAAGGTGCCTCGCCGGATGACGGGCACTTAGGTAGTGACCGGAGCGGTTTCTGAGAGTTTTATATCAATCGGTTATAAGGGATGAATGGTCGGTGGGCTGCAAGCAGCCCGTTGCTCAGGCCTTGCCGCGAATCAGGGCGCGTAATGCAAAGCGATTCGGGTGGCACGCTTCAGCTACCGACCGCGGCACCGGCAAGGGTTCGCCACAGATCCAGGCCGCCAGCAACTCACCGCTGAGCGGGGCGGTGATCAGGCCTCGCGAGCCATGCCCGGTGTTTACATACAGGCCATCCAGCCACGGGCAATCGACTGCAGGCAATTGCCGAGCATCCTTGCGCAACATGGCATAGGCCTCGTTGAAGCCTTGAGCGTCAGCAATCGGCCCGACGATCGGCAGATAGTCCGGGCTGGTGCAGCGAAACGCCGCGCGCCCTTGCAGCAGTGCCGGGTCCAGTGTGGCCAGCTGCAGACGTTGACCGAGGTCGGTAGAGATTTCTTCAAGCAGCTCGAGGTTGCCTTGGTGCTCGGCCACGGTCGGGGTCAGGTCGTCGCTGTGGAAGTCAAAGCTGGCGCCAAGCGTGTGTTCGTCTTCACGCACCGGCGCCACATAGCCTTCAGCACAGACCACTGTGCTCAATGCACGGCTCTCGGCAGTGGCCGGCAAGCGGGTGATCTGCCCACGGATGCGTTTGAGCGGCAGCTCGGCGCACGGCGCAAAAGCGCGCACGTCGGCCGCGCCGGCCAGCACCACCACCGGCGCAGTGGCCAGCAGACGCGCGCCCGTCCAGGCTTGCCAGAGGCCATCGACCTGGCGCAGCTCGAGCACTTCCTGATGCACCTTTACTTCAATGCGCGGGTGCTGCAATTGCGCAGCGCACAGCGCCGGCGGGTGCACCCAGCCACCCTGTGGATAAAACAGGCCGCCACTGGCCAGGCTGACCCCTGCCACCTGCTCGGCCTCGAGCTGGCTCAGCGGGCGCAGCAGGCTGCTGTCGAAGGCGCCAGCGAGCTTGGCCTGACGCGCGGCTTCCTTGTCATCGAAGGCCAGTTGCAGCACGCCGCAAGCATCCCAGTCGCGTCCGCGCTGCATGCGCTCCAGATAACGGCGGGTGTAGCCGAAGCCGGCGACGATCATCTGCGACAGCGCTGTGCCATGGGCAGACAGCTTCAAATACAGCACGCCTTGCGGGTTGCCCGAGGCTTCCTGTGCAGGCGCAGCATGGCGCTCCAGCACAGTGACCTGCCAACCTCGTGTGGCCAGGCTGGCGGCGCTGGCGCTGCCAGCCAGCCCGGCGCCGATCACCAGCGCCTGGCGCGGGCCGCTGGTGGCTGTTGGGCGGGCGTACCACGGTGCCGTGGCGGTCACCGCCGGCTGGCCGCTGTAGTGGCCGTGCATCACCTCCCACTTGGTGCCCAGCCCAGGCACCTTCTTCATGCTGAAGCCGGCCTCGATCAGGCTCCGGCGGACCCAGCCGGTGGTGGTGAAGGTGCCGATGCTGGTGCCTGCATGCGACAGCCGCGCCAGTTGCGCGAACAGCTCGGGGGTCCACATGTCGGGGTTTTTCGCCGGCGCGAAACCGTCGAGGAACCATGCGTCGATGCGCGCATCGAGCAGCGGCAGTTGCTCGAGTACATCACCGATCAGCAAGGTCAGGGTCACCCGGCCGCCGTCGAAACTGAACTGCTGAAAGCCCGGATGCACTGCCACGTACTGGTCCAGCAGCGGCTGCCAGTAAGCCGCCAGCTCCGGCCACAGCTTAACGGCGCGGCTCAGGTCGGCAAGGCTCAACGGGTACTTTTCGACGCTGACGAAATGCAGGCGGGCGCCGCCCGTGGCCTGCTCGGCAAACAGCTGCCAGGCGCAGTAGAAGTTCATCCCGGTGCCAAACCCGGTCTCGCCGATCACCAGGCAGCCATCGGCTGGCAGCTCGGCAAAGCGCTGGCGCAGGCGGTTGCCTTCGATGAACACGTATTGGGTTTCGAGGCTGCCTTCAGTGGTGGAGAAGTACACGTCGTCGTATTGCCGCGAGTGCGGGCGGCCCTGATCGTCCCAGTCAATCTGGGCGTGCTGGGGGAGGGTAGGGTCTGGCATGGTCGGCTCGGCGGCAGCGGAAGCGGGATTTTAAGCCATTGCGCAGGTCTTAGGCTGCACGCAAGCGCATAAATCGCTGCCGATCCGCTAGTCTTGTCATTCCAATGAAGGAGCCACGCCAGCATGTTCGAATCTGCGCAAATCGGTCACCACATCGACAAGGACACCTTTGATGCTGCAGTGCCGGCGCTGCGCGAGGCGCTGCTCGACGCTCAGTACGAGCTCAAGCAGCAGTCTCGCCTACCGGTGATCATCCTCATCAATGGCATCGAAGGCGCCGGCAAGGGTGAGACGGTCAAGTTGCTCAACGAATGGATGGATCCGCGCCTGATCGACGTGCTGACCTTCGACCAGCAGACCGACGAAGAACTGGCCCGGCCGCCCGCCTGGCGCTATTGGCGGGCGCTGCCACCGAAGGGCCGGATGGGGGTGTTTTTCGGCAACTGGTACAGCCAGATGCTGCAAGGCCGGGTGCATGGCCAATTCAAGGACGCCGTGCTCGATCAAGCGATTGCCGGCGCCGAGCGGCTGGAACAGATGCTCTGCGATGAAGGCGCGTTGATCATCAAGTTCTGGTTTCACTTGTCCAAGAAGCAGATGAAGGTGCGCCTCAAGACCCTGCGCGACGACCCGCTGCACAGCTGGCGGATCAGCCCGTTGGACTGGCAACAGTCGCAGACCTACGACCGCTTCGTGCGCTTCGGCGAGCGCGTGCTGCGCCGCACCAGCCGCGACTATGCGCCCTGGCACGTGATCGAAGGCGCCGACCCGCATTACCGCAGCCTGGCCGTCGGCCAGATCCTGCTGGAGAGCATGCAGGCCGCGCTGGCCGTGGACCCCAAGGCCAAGCACAAGGGCAACGTCGCCCCGCTGGGCCGCAGCATCGACGACCTCAACCTGATCAACGCGCTGGATTTGAGCCAGCGCCTGGACAAGAAGGACTACGAGCAGCAACTGGTCAGCGAACAAGCGCGCCTGGCCGGTTTGCTGCGTCACAAACACATGCGCAAGCATGCTCTGGTCGCGGTGTTCGAAGGCAACGATGCGGCCGGCAAGGGCGGCGCGATCCGCCGTGTGGCCGCTGCGCTCGACCCACGCCAGTACCGCATCGTGCCGATTGCCGCACCCACTGAAGACGAGCGCGCCCAGCCTTATCTGTGGCGGTTCTGGCGGCATGTGCCGGCGCGCGGCAAGTTCACCATCTTCGACCGTTCGTGGTATGGCCGGGTGCTGGTGGAGCGGGTGGAGGGTTTTTGCACGCCTGCCGACTGGATGCGCGCCTACGGTGAAATCAATGACTTTGAAGAGCAACTGAGCAACGCCGGCGTGGTAGTGGTCAAGTTCTGGTTGGCGATCGATCAGCAGACCCAATTGGAGCGCTTTGAAGAGCGCGAGCAAATACCCTTCAAACGCTACAAGATCACCGAAGATGACTGGCGCAACCGCGAAAAATGGGACGTCTATACCGAAGCTGTCAGCGATATGGTCGACCGCACCAGCACCGAGATTGCACCCTGGACGCTGGTCGAGGCCAATGACAAGCGCTGGGCGCGGGTCAAGGTCCTGCGCACCATCAACGAGGCGTTGGAAGCAGCCTTCGCCAAGCACAAGAAGTAACCGCAAACGGCCTGCCTGCGGCGTCGCGCCCAGCGCGCAGCAGGTAGGCATGCCGCCAGGGAATGACCTGATGCATTTTTTTCCAGTCATTTTAGACCTGTCACACCCGCCAAGCCCTTAGACTGCAATCACCCCCACCACGGGCTTTGATCGAGGACGTTATGCACACCACTTCCGGACGCTGGGTCCATGGCCTGCTATTGGCACTGTTGACCGCGCTGCTCTGGGGCATCCTGCCGATCAAGTTGAAGCAGGTCCTGCAGGTGATGGATCCGGTCACGGTGACCTGGTATCGCCTGCTGGTATCCGGTGGTCTGTTGTTCATCTGGCTGTCGGCCAAGCGCCGCCTGCCGCCATTTGCCGGCCTGGGCCGCAAGCGTACCGGCCTGGTAGCGCTGGCCATCTTCGGCCTGCTCGGCAACTACGTGCTGTACCTGATCGGTCTCAAGCTGCTCAGCCCCGGCACTGCCCAGCTGGTGGTGCAGATCGGCCCGGTGCTGTTGTTGGTGGCCAGCGTATTCGTATTCAGGGAGCGCTTCAGTTGGGGCCAGGGCATGGGTCTGGTCGTGCTGCTGATGGGCTTTGGGCTGTTTTTCAATCAGCGCCTGGCCGAGCTGCTGGGGTCGTTGGGCACCTACACCACGGGTGTCTTGACCATTTTGCTGGCGACCAGCATCTGGGTGTTTTATGCGCTTAGCCAAAAACAGCTGCTGACCGTATGGAATTCGCAGCAGGTGATGATGGTGATCTACCTGGGGTGCGCGGCGCTGCTGACGCCCTGGGTGCATCCGCTCGAGGCGCTGCAGTTGAGCCCCTTGCAAGGCTGGCTGCTGTTGGCCTGCTGTTTGAATACCTTGGTGGCTTACGGCGCGTTCGCCGAGGCGCTGGCGCACTGGGAGGCGTCGCGGGTCAGTGCGACATTGGCGTTGACGCCCTTGGTGACGTTTGTCGCTGTAGCGCTGGCTGCGTGGCTGTGGCCGGAGTATGTGCATGCCGAACAGATCAATGCGCTGGGTTATATCGGCGCGGTGACGGTAGTGCTGGGTTCGGCGCTGGTGGCGTTGGGGCCGTCGCTGCTGGCCAGTTGGCGAGCGCGGCGTGCGCGGTTGCAGGTTGGTTGAGGATTGTTGGCCGCTAATAATGATGGGGGGCGCTGCGCACCCCTTCGCGGGTAAACCCGCTCCCACAGAGGACTGAGCTTGACCTGCTGGCCAGTGTCCTGTGGGAGCGGGTTTACCCGCGAAGGGCTGCTTTGTAGCCCCCGACTCACTCAGCCCTTGGCGCCAGGCGCCAACATGTTTTCCGGGCGCACCCACTGATCGAATTGCTCATTGGTCAAGTACTGCAACGCCAGGGCAGCTTCGCGCAAGGTCGTTCCTTCGCTGTAAGCCTTCTTGGCAATCTCTGCCGCCTTGTCATAACCAATATGCGGGTTCAGCGCAGTCACCAGCATCAAACCACGCTCAAGGTGCTCGGCCATCTGCTCGGCATCCGGCTCGATGCCGGCCACGCAGTGCTGCTGGAAGTTGCTGCAGCCGTCGGCGAGCAGGTTGATCGACTGCAGCAGGTTGTGAATGATCACCGGCTTGTACACGTTTAGCTGCAGATGCCCCTGGCTGGCGGCAAAGCCAATGGTGACGTCGTTGCCCAGCACCTGGCAGGCGAGCATCGACAACGCCTCGCACTGAGTTGGGTTGACCTTGCCGGGCATGATTGAGCTGCCCGGTTCGTTGGCCGGCAGGCGCACCTCGGCCAGCCCTGCACGTGGGCCGGAGCCTAACAGGCGCAAGTCGTTGGCGATTTTCATCAGGGCTACGGCGAGTGATTTCAGCGCGCCGGCCAGGTTGACCAGCGGCTCATGCCCGGCCAGGGCGGCAAACTTGTTCGGCGCAGTGACGAAGGGCAGCCCGGACAATGCCGCCAGCTCGGCGGCGACGGCTTCGGCAAAGCCATGCGGTGCGTTCAGGCCGGTGCCCACAGCCGTGCCGCCCTGGGCCAGTTCATAAACTGCCGGCAGCGCTGCGCGAATCGCTCGCTGGGCGTAGTCGAGCTGGGCGACGAACGCCGAGATCTCCTGGCCGAAAGTGATCGGCGTGGCGTCCATCATGTGCGTGCGGCCAGTCTTGACCAGTTTGTGATGGCGCGCAGACAGCTCGGCCAGCCCCGACGACAGCTCGGCAATCGCTGGCAGCAGCTTGTCGTGCACTGCCTGCGCCGCGGCAATGTTCATCGCGGTGGGGAAGCAATCGTTCGAGCTCTGCGAGCGGTTGACGTGATCATTCGGGTGTACCGGCGACTTGCCGCCGCGGCCCTGGCCGGCCAGCTCGTTGGCGCGCCCGGCGATCACTTCATTGACGTTCATGTTGCTTTGGGTGCCGCTGCCGGTCTGCCACACGACCAACGGGAACTGCTCGTCCAGCTGGCCATCGAGCACTTCGTCGGCGGCCTGTTCGATCAGCCGGGCGATATCCGCCGGCAGGTCACCGTTGCGGTCGTTGACCCGTGCGGCGGCCTTCTTGATCAGCGCCAAGGCGTGCGAAACGGCCAGCGGCATGCGCTCCTGGCCGATGGCGAAGTTGATCAGCGAGCGCTGGGTTTGCGCGCCCCAGTAGGCGTCCTGAGGAACTTCGACCGGGCCCAGGCTGTCTGTTTCGATACGGCTCATGCGGCGTTCACTCCATAATCGTCTGAATCCGCAGTTTAGGCCCCGATTCGACCGAGCGGTTCAATCGCTCATCGTGCTACTTGAGTAGAGCGCCCGGCGCGGCGCAGAATGCTCGTCTCTGAGGTACTCGCCTCCCTTTCCTGAAGGATTTGCAATGACCCGTCTCCGTGTCCTTTGTGCCGCCGTCGCCCTGGCCTGCGCCAGCGGTTCGGTTCTTGCCGCAACCCCTGCGCACAACCAAGCCGCCGAGAAGTTCCTGACCCTGGCCAATGCCGACAAGCTGGGCACTCCGGTGTACATGCAGGTGCAGCAGATGTTTGCCCAGCGCTTCGAGCAGACCAAGGCGCCAGCCTCCAAGAAAGCCGTGCTCGACAGCTACCAGGCCAAGGCCAACGCTGCTCTGGACAACGCCATTGGCTGGAAAAAGCTCAAGCCGCAGATGGTCAACCTGTACACCGCGACCTTCACCGAAGGCGAGCTGCAGGACCTGGTCAAGTTCTACGAGTCGCCATTGGGCAAGAAAGTCCTGCGCGAAATGCCCAAGGTCACTCAGCAGTCGGCCCAGCTGACCCAGCAGAGCCTGGAGCCAGCGGTACCGGTGGTCAACAAGCTGCTTGAAGACATGACCAAAGAGCTCGACCCGAACGCTGGCAAAGCCGCTCCTGCGAAGAAGTGAGCCAACGCTGATGAACATGCAGCAACGCATCGAACAGCAACTGGCGGCATTGGCCAACGTGCACCTTGAGGTGCTCGACGAAAGCCACATGCACAGCCGTGGGCTGGAGACGCACTACAAGGCGGTGCTGGTCAGCGAGCAGTTCGCTGGCCTCAACAGCGTCAAGCGCCACCAGCGGGTGTACGCGACCATGGCCGATCTGATGGGGCAGATTCATGCCCTGGCCATTCACACCTACACCCCTGAGGAGTGGGCCAAGGTTGGCGCAGCACCGGCATCGCCGGTGTGTGCTGGCGGCGGTCACTGAAACCTCCCAGGCATTCTGGTAAACTGCGCAACATCCCCGTGGGAGCGGTGGTGCGTTGACCCGAGCTGTTTTCAGCCTGGGTCAGCGCATCGCCGCTCCCATGTGTGTTTCAAGGCCACCCGCTCAAACTGTCATTCCGGTCCGCCCCTTACGAGGGTGACCACCTGGAGAACTCGTTACATGTCACAAGCTATCGTCGTCGCGGCGCTGTACAAATTCGTCACCCTGGAAGACTACCTCGAACTGCGCGAGCCGCTGCTCAAGGCCATGCTCGACAACGGCGTCAAAGGCACTCTGCTGCTGGCGCTGGAAGGCATCAACGGTACCGTCTCGGGCACCCGCGAAGGGATCGACGGCCTGCTCCAGTGGTTGCGCAGCGACCCGCGCATGGTCGACATCGATCATAAAGAGTCGTACTGCGACGAGCAGCCGTTCTACCGCACCAAGGTCAAGCTGAAAAAAGAGATCGTGACCCTTGGCGTGCCTGGCGTGGACCCAAACCACAAGGTGGGCACCTACGTTGAGCCCAAGGACTGGAACGCCCTGATCAGCGACCCTGAGGTGCTGTTGATCGACACCCGCAACGACTACGAAGTGGCGATCGGCACCTTCAAGGGCGCGGTCGACCCCAAGACCGAGACCTTCCGCGAGTTTCCCGAGTACATCAAGGCCAACTTCGACCCGAGCAAGCACAAGAAGGTGGCAATGTTCTGCACCGGCGGCATCCGCTGTGAAAAAGCCTCCAGCTATATGCTCGGTGAGGGCTTCGAGGAGGTCTATCATCTCAAGGGAGGCGTGCTGAAGTACTTCGAAGAAGTGCCTCAGGAAGAGAGCCTGTGGGATGGTGACTGCTTCGTCTTCGACAACCGCGTCACGGTGCGTCACGACTTGACCGAGGGCGAGTACGACCAGTGCCATGCCTGCCGCCACCCGATCAACGCCGAAGAGCGTGCGTCCGAGCATTATTCGCCAGGCGTCAGTTGCCCGCATTGCTGGGACAGCCTGAGCGAGAAGACTCGCCGCAGCGCCATCGACCGGCAGAAACAGATCGAACTGGCCAAGGCGCGCAACCAGCCACACCCGATTGGTTTCAACTACAAAGCCGAGGCCTGAGGCATGTCTGCACGCCTGCTGTATGTGATGGACCCGATGTGCTCCTGGTGCTGGGGGTTCGCCCCGGTGGCCGCGGCGCTCATCGCCCAGGCAGCCGATGCCGGCGTGCCGACGCGGCTGGTGGTGGGCGGCCTGCGCTCGGCCAGCAGCGCCTTGGATCTCTCTACTCGGCGCTACATCCTCGAGCATTGGCAGGCGGTCGCCGAAGCCACCGGTCAGCCGTTTCGATTCGACGACGCGCTGCCCGATGGTTTTGTCTATGACACCGAGCCGGCCTGCCGTGCGCTGGTTGCTGCGCGCGAACTCGACGCCGCACGCGCCTGGTCGTTGCTGGCGCTGATTCAGGCGGGTTTCTACGAGCAAGGCCTGGACGTAACCCGCCCGCCGCAACTGGTCGACCTGGCCGAGCAGGCCGGCTTTGACCGCGCGCAATTCGCTGAAGCGCTGATTCGCAGCGAAACCCGCAGTGCTACCGCCGCTGATTTCAGCTGGGTGCAAGACCTGGGTATTGCCGGTTTCCCGACCCTGCTGGCCGAACGTAACGGTCAACTGGCCTTGCTGACCAACGGCTATCAGCCGCTGACCAGCTTGCAGCCTTTGCTCGGCCGCTGGCTGCAGCAGGCCGCGTGTGCTTGACCTGCCGGGGTCGCCCGACCCTGTTCCGGGGAAGCCTCATGGCGCCCCTGATCGGCTGAGTTGGGCAGAAATCCGCCGGCTGGCACTGCATCACCGCAAGGCCTTGTGGGGCGCCAACCTGGTGGCGATGCTGGCGGTGCTGTCCAGCGTGCCGATTCCGTTGCTGCTGCCACTGCTGGTCGATGAGGTGCTGCTGGGCCACGGCGACGCTGCACTCAAGTGGATGAATCATCTCCTGCCTAGCCACTGGCAGCAGGCAACCGGCTATATCGGCTTGATGCTCGCGGTGACCTTCTGCCTGCGGGTTTGCGCGCTGGCCTTCAACGTGGTTCAGGCCAAGCTGTTTGCCGGCCTGGCCAAAGACATCGTCTACCGCCTGAGGATTCGCCTGATCGAGCGCCTCAAGCGTATCTCGCTCAAGGAATACGAAAGCCTGGGCAGCGGCACCGTGGCCACTCACTTGGTCACTGACCTCGACACCCTGGACAAGTTTGTCGGCGAAACCCTCAGTCGCTTCCTGGTGGCGATGCTGACCCTGACCGGCACTGCGGCAATCCTGCTGTGGATGCACTGGCAGTTGGCGTTGTTGATTTTGCTGTTCAACCCGCTGGTGATCTACTTCACCGTGCAGCTGGGCAAGCGCGTCAAACACCTGAAGAAACTCGAGAACGACAGCACTGGCCGCTTTACCCAGGCGCTGACCGAGACGCTGGATGCCATTCAGGAAATCCGCGCCGGCAACCGTCAGGGTTATTTCCTCGGTCGGCTTGGCCTGCGCGCCCGTGAAGTGCGTGACTACGCCGTGGCCTCGCAGTGGAAAAGCGATGCCAGCGGGCGCGCCAGCGGCTTGTTGTTCCAGTTCGGCATCGACATCTTCCGCGCTGCGGCGATGCTCACCGTGTTGTTCTCCGACCTGTCGATCGGGCAGATGCTCGCTGTGTTCAGCTACCTGTGGTTCATGATCGGCCCGGTCGAGCAGCTGCTCAACCTGCAATACGCCTACTACGCCGCCGGTGGCGCGCTGAGCCGCCTCAACGAGCTGCTGGCGCGCGAGGACGAGCCGCAGTACGCCGCTGCCAGCGATCCGTTTGCCGGGCGCGACACGGTTGGCATCGAGGTGCGCGACTTGCGTTTCTCCTACGCTGACGAGCCGGTGCTGGAGCACCTCGATCTGTCGATTGCGCCAGGCGAAAAGGTCGCGATTGTCGGCGCCAGCGGCGGCGGCAAGAGCACCCTCGTTCAGTTGCTGCTGGGTCTTTACACCGCTCAGGCCGGGACCATTCGTTTCGGCGGCGCCAGCCTGCAGGAGATTGGCCTGGAGACCCTGCGCGAAAACGTTGCGGTGGTGCTGCAGCATCCGGCCTTGTTCAACGACAGCGTGCGCGCCAACCTGACCATGGGCCGCGAATGCAGTGACGAAGCCTGTTGGCAGGCGCTGCGCATCGCCCAGCTCGACAGCACCATCAGTGCCTTGCCGCAGGGCCTTGATAGCGTCGTTGGCCGCTCTGGTGTGCGCCTGTCCGGCGGCCAGCGTCAGCGCCTGGCGATTGCCCGGATGGTCCTCGCAGAGCCTAAGGTGGTGATCCTCGACGAAGCCACCTCGGCCCTCGATGCCGCCACTGAATACAACCTGCATCAGGCCCTGGCGCGGTTTCTCAGTGGCCGTACCACGCTGATCATCGCCCACCGGCTTTCGGCGGTTAAGCAGGCCGACCGGGTCCTGGTATTTGACGGCGGGCATGTGGCCGAAGACGGTGATCATCAGCAATTGATTGCTGACGGTGGGCTTTACGCCAAGTTGTACGGCCATCTGCAGCAAACCTGAGCAGTGGCTGGCGCCGGCGGCGGTGCATGAGCAGGAAAATCCTGCACTTTTTGCAATGCGAACGTCTAGCTAGTAGCGGTTTCTCGCCTACGCTCTGCTTGTCTGGTTTGATTAGTGCTTTATCTGCCGCCGTGACAGGGACTCCATGAAGGGAACTCATATTCATCAAGCGCCTAGGCTGCTGGGTATCATCTGGCCGTTTGTCGCCGTGGTGATCCTGCAGGTCTTGCTGGCCGGCCTGAGCCTGTACACGCTTTCGGCCGTGCGCGCTTATGTCGCCGGCGAGAGCCTCTGGTCGAAGGCGCAGAAAGACGCCATCTATTACCTCAATTTGTACGCCGAGCGGCCTGAACCGCGCTTTCTGCAGCGTTTTCACCAAGCCATCGCCGTGCCCCAGGGCGATCACGAACTGCGCATCGCGCTGGACCAGCCCACACCCGACTACGCTGCAGCTCGCACCGGCATCCTGCAGGGCGGCAACCACCCTGAAGACGTCAGTCGGATCATCTGGTTCTACAGCTACTTTCGTAACATCAGCTTCATGCAGAAGGCCATCGCCTATTGGGATATCGGCGACGACTACCTGCGCCAGCTCGACCTGCTCGCGACTGAAATCCACAGCAGCTTCAGCAGCGGCCAGCCGACCCCGGAGCAGGTCAATGAGTGGAAGGCGCGCATCGCCACCATCAACGAAGGCGTGACGCCGGCCGCCAAGGCCTTCAGCGACGCCCTGGGCGAAGGCTCACGGGTGCTGCTCAAGGTGTTGCTGATCAGTAACCTGCTGACGGCGATCTTCCTCATTACCATGGCCTGGCGCCGTTCGAGCAAGTTGCTGTCCCAACGCCAGGCGTTTGCCAGCGCACTGCAGGCCGAAAAGGACCGTGCGCAGATCACCCTCGCCTCGATTGGCGATGCGGTGATCACCACCGACGTCGACGGCAATATCCTCTACATGAACGCCGCCGCCGAGCAGCTGACCCACTGGCAAGCTGCATCAGCTCAGGGGCTGCCGTTGTCGGCGCTGTTCAGCCTGCTCGACGAGCACAGCGACGAAGATGCGCGCACCTTGATCGAGCAGGTGCTGGCCGGCAGCCTGCGCGGCGGCGCCGAGCATGCACGGTTGATCCAGCGCCTGGATGGCAGCACGGTCTCGGTCAACCTGGTGGGCTCACCGATCCTCAGCGATGGCCAGGCCACTGGCATCGTCCTAGTGCTGCATGACATGACCCAGGAGCGGCAGTACATCGCCAACCTGTCGTGGCAGGCCACCCATGACGCCCTGACCGGGCTGGCCAACCGCCGCGAGTTTGAGTACCGCCTTGAACAGGCGCTCAACGGCTTGGCGCGTCAGCCTGGCCGGCATGCGTTGATGTTTCTCGATCTGGACCAGTTCAAGCTGGTCAACGACACCTGTGGCCACGCCGCGGGTGACGAGCTGCTGCGCCATATCTGTGCGGTGCTGCAGTCCGGCCTGCGCGAGGGCGACACCCTGGCGCGGCTGGGGGGAGACGAATTTGGGGTACTACTCGAGAACTGTCCGCAGGAGCAAGCCGAGCGCATCGCCGAGCAACTGCGCCAGGCGGTGCAGAGCCTGCATTTTGTCTGGAAGGGGCGGCCGTTCATTACCACTGTGAGCATTGGCCTGGTGAGCATGGCACAAGCGCCCGGCACCCTTGAGGCCTCCTTGCGCGCTGCCGACATGGCCTGCTACATGGCCAAGGAGAAGGGCCGCAATCGGGTCCAGGTGTACCACGCTGACGACAGCGAGCTGTCCATGCGCTTTGGCGAAATGGCCTGGATTCAGCGTCTGCATGTGGCGCTCGAGGAAAACCGCTTCTGCTTGTACGCTCAGGAGATTGCCGCCCTCAGTGATCAGGGAGGGCCGGGGCATATCGAGATCCTGCTGCGCCTGCACGACGAAAGCGGGCGGACCATTCTGCCCGACAGCTTCATCCCCGCCGCCGAGCGTTATGGCTTGATGACCGCGTTGGATCGTTGGGTTGTGCGCAACGTGTTCCAGGTTATCCGTCAGTGCCTGAACGAGGGGCGCCCGGGGCCGTTGGCACTGGTTGCGATCAACCTGTCCGGTTCGAGCATCGGCGACGATAAATTTCTCGATTATTTGCAACGTCTGTTCAGCGAGTTTGAAATCCCGCCACGGATGATTTGCTTCGAAATTACCGAAACCAGCGCCATTGCCAACCTGGGCAGTGCCATTCGCTTCATCAATGAATTGAAAGGGCTGGGCTGCAAATTCTCGCTGGATGACTTCTGCGCCGGAATGTCGTCATTCGCTTATTTGAAGCATTTGCCGGTGGACTACCTGAAGATCGACGGAAGTTTTGTAAAAGACATGCTGGATGATCCGATTAATCGCGCTATGGTTGAGGTGATCAACCACATCGGCCACGTCATGGGCAAACGCACCATTGCCGAATTTGTTGAAACGCCGTTGATCGAGCAGGCCCTGCAGGAAATCGGCGTGGACTACGCCCAGGGCTACCTGATCGAGCGGCCGCAGGTGTTTACCTGCGATAGCCTGCAACGCCAACGAATTGCAGCACGGCCTTTGCTGCAGCGCGCGCCAGGGACGTTTCGCTGAGAGTGGACGGCTAAATCACAGGGAATCAAGGAGCTGACAGTGAGTGACGCATTCGTTCGGATTGGGCCGCTGATGGATCCCGCCAGCTACCCGCAGTGGGCGCAACAAATGATCGAAGACTGCCGCGAGAGCAAGCGCCGGGTAGTCGAGCACGAGTTCTACCAGCGCCTGCGCGATGGTCAACTGCGTCAAGCGACCATTCGCCAGTACCTGATTGGTGGCTGGCCAGTGGTTGAGCAGTTTTCCCTGTACATGGCGCACAATCTGACCAAGACCCGCTTTGCCCGCCACCCTGGTGAGGACATGGCCCGGCGCTGGCTGATGCGCAATATCCGCGTCGAACTCAACCATGCTGATTACTGGGTGCACTGGTGCCATGCCCACGGCGTGACCTTGGGCGATCTGCAGGCGCAGGACGTGCCAGCCGAACTTAATGGCTTGAATGACTGGTGCTGGCGGGTGTGCTCGACCGAGTCGCTGGCGATTGCCATGGCGGCCACCAACTATGCGATTGAAGGCGCTACCGGCGAATGGTCGGCGGTGGTCTGTGCGGATGGCGCGTATGCCGAGGGCTTCCCGGAAGAGACCCGCAAGCGCGCCATGAAGTGGCTGAAGATGCATGCCCAGTATGACGATGCGCACCCTTGGGAGGCGCTGGAGATCATCTGCACACTGGTGGGGGAGAGCCCGACGCCGTTGCTGCGCGCCGAGTTGCGCAAGGCGGTATGCAAGAGCTACGACTGCATGTACCTGTTCCTCGAGCGCTGCATGCAGCTGGAGCAGCGTCAGGCTGGGCGTACGCGGCTGGGCTTGGCAGCCGGTTGATCACGGTACAGGACCGCCATTACCTACGTGCGCGGTCCCCTGTAGGAGCGGCCTTGTGTCGCGAAAGGGGCGCGCAGCGGCCCCAGGATTTGTGCAGCACCACAAAATGCCGGGGCCGCTGCGCGCCCCTTTCGCGACACAAGGCCGCTCCTACAAGGGACCGCGTTACGACTGGGCTACCTTTACTGGGCGTTGAACGCTTGCCCATTCACCGCCTTGCTGTCCGGCCCCATCAAATACACGTAAACCGGCATGATTTCTTCAGGCAACGGATTGTCCTGCGGATTTTCGCTCGGATACGCCGCCGCACGCATGGCAGTGCGGGTCGCGCCCGGGTTGATGCTGTTGGAGCGCACCGGTGCCACGCCTTCCAGCTCGTCGGCCAGGGTTTGCATCAAGCCCTCGGTGGCAAACTTCGACACCCCATAGGCACCCCAGTAAGCCCGGCCCTTGCGCCCGACACTACTGGAGGTGAACACCACCGACGCATCCTCGGACAACTTCAGCAGCGGCAACAGGGTGCTGGTAAGCATGAACGTGGCATTCACGTTGATGTGCATCACGCGCATGAAATTGTCGCCCGAGAGTTGCTCCACCGGCGTGCGCGGGCCAATGATCGAAGCGTTGTTGAGCAGCCCGTCAAGCCGACCGAAGTCGTTCTCGATCATTACTGCCAGCTCGTCATACTGGTGCGCCAAGGCAGTTTCCAGGTTGAACGGGATCACCACCGGTTGCGGGTGGCCAGCGGCTTCGATCTCGTCATAGACCTCATTGAGGTTGGCTTCGGTCTTGCCCAGCAGCAACACGGTCGCGCCCAGCGCGGCGTAGGCCTTGGCCGCCGCAGCGCCAATGCCGCGGCCGGCGCCAGTCACCATGATCACTCGGCCAGCGAGCAGGCCGGGGCGGGCGGTGTAATCGAACATAGGTCTATCCTTTGCAAGCCAGGGCGCGGCGGGCGCGCCCTCAGCGATTGATCAGCAGCCGCACAGCGCGCTGTCGAGCACCTTGCGCAGCTCCAACGGGTGGTCCACCACCACGTCTGCACCCCAGTTGTTGGGGTTGTCCTGCGGATGAATATAGCCATAGCGCACCGCTGCGGTACGGGTCCCGGCGTCGCGCCCAGACTCGATATCACGCAGGTCGTCACCGACGAACAGCACGCTGGCCGGGTCCAGATCCAGGGTCTTGCAGGCCAGAATCAGTGGCTCGGGGTCAGGCTTGCTGTTCTTGACATGATCCGGGCAGATCAACAGCGCAGAGCGCTCGGCCAGGCCCAGGCGCTGCATGATCGGCTCGGCGAAGCGCACTGGCTTGTTGGTCACCACGCCCCAGATCAGGCCGCCTTTTTCGATATCGTCGAGCAGCTCGGGCATGCCCTCGAACAGCTTGCTGTGCACTGCACAGTCACGCTGGTAGCGCTCGAGAAACTCCAGGCGCAATGCCTCGAAGCCTTCGTCTTCAGGGTTCATGGCAAAGGTCGCGGCAACCATCGCCCGCGCGCCGCCGGAGATCTCGTCGCGGATCAGCTTGTCGGCGATCGGCGCCATGCCGCGCTCGGCCAGCATCGCGTGGCAGATGGCGATGAAGTCAGGCGCGGTGTCCAGCAGCGTGCCGTCCATGTCGAAAAGTACTGCTCGCAAACGCATGCTCACACCTCGCGCAGGGTCTGGATCATGTAGTTGACGTCGACGTCGCTGCTCAGCTTGTAGTGCTTGGTCAGCGGGTTGTAGGTCAGGCCGATGATGTCTTTGACTTCAAGCCCGGCAACCCGGCTCCAGGCGCCCAGCTCGGACGGGCGGATGAATTTCTTGAAGTCATGAGTGCCGCGCGGCAGCATCTTGAGGATGTACTCGGCGCCGATGATCGCCAGCAGGTAGGCCTTGGGGTTGCGGTTGATGGTCGAGAAGAACACCTGGCCACCCGGCTTGACCATGCGGTAGCAGGCGCGGATCACCGACGATGGGTCAGGCACGTGCTCGAGCATCTCAAGGCAGGTGACCACGTCGAACTGCTCGGGCATTTCTTCGGCCAGGGCCTCAGCGGTGATCTGCCGGTACTCGACCTCGACGCCCGACTCGAGCTGGTGCAAGCGGGCTACCGCCAGCGGCGCTTCGCCCATGTCGATGCCGGTCACGGTGGCACCGCGTTGCGCCATCGCTTCGCTGAGGATGCCACCGCCGCAGCCGACATCGAGGACTTTCTTGCCGGCCAGACTGACGCGCTCGTCAATCCAGTTGACCCGCAGCGGGTTGATGTCATGCAGGGGCTTGAACTCGCTTTCGCGGTCCCACCAACGGTGGGCGAGGGCCTCGAACTTGGCGATTTCGGCGTGGTCGACGTTGCTCATTGAACAGATCCTCTGAAACTTGAATAAAAGGTGTCACTAAGCGCCAGCCGCAGCTGGCGCGTGGTCATTCCTGCCTGCGATGCGCGCGCCCCAGGCGCGGGCCATGGCGGTCAGTGCTGCCTCGTCCATGCGGGTCAGGCGGCGCTCTTCGAGCAGCTGCTCGCCGGCAACCCAGACATGCCGCGCGCAGTCGCGGCTGGTGGCATAGATCAATTGTGACACAGGGTCGTGTACCGGCTGCTGGGCCAGGCCAGACAAGTCGAACGCCACCAGGTCGGCGGCCTTGCCCAGTTCCAGCGAGCCGATCTGGGTGTCCAGACCCAGGGCGCGGGCGCCATTAAGGGTCGCCATGCGCAAGGCTCGATGGGCGTCCAGTGCCGACGCCGAGCCGGCCACCGCTTTCGCCAGCAGGGCGGCGGTGCGGGTTTCGCCGAGCAGGTCGAGGTCGTTGTTGCTGGCCGCGCCATCGGTGCCTATAGCGACATTGACCCCGGCCTGCCACAAACGCTCAACCGGGCAGAAGCCGCTGGCCAGTTTCAGGTTGGATTCCGGGCAGTGGATCACGCTGGTGTTGCTTTCTACCAGCAGGGCCAGGTCGTCGTCGCTGATCTGGGTCATGTGCACCGCCTGCAGGCTCGGCCCCAGCAGGCCAAGCCGCGCCAGCCGAGCCAGCGGCCGTTCGCCGTGCTCGGCAACGGCCTGCTCGACTTCGCTGGCGGTCTCGTGGATGTGCATGTGCAGCGGCGCATCAAGCTGATCGGCAATCACGCGGATCTTCTCCAGCGTCTCGTCACCGACCGTATACGGCGCGTGGGGGCCGAGGGCTACGGTGATGCGCGGGTGGTGGCGCAACTCGCCAAACAGCTCGATGGCCTGATGCAGGGCGTCGTCCGCAGTCGCTGCACCGGGTATCGGGAAGTCCAGCAGCGGCACCGCCACCTGGGCGCGAATGCCGCTCTGCTCGACTTGCTCGCAGGCTTCGCGCGGATAGAAGTACATGTCGGCAAAGCAGGTTATGCCGCCCTTGAGCTGTTCGGCGATGGCCAGGTCGGTACCGTCGCGGACAAAGCCCGGATCGACCCAGCGGCCCTCGGCCGGCCAGATGTGCTCACGCAGCCAGGTCATTAGCGGCAAGTCGTCGGCCAGGCCGCGGAACAGACTCATGGCGGCGTGGCCGTGGGCGTTGATCAGGCCTGGGCACAGCAGGCAGTCGGGCAACTCGCGCACCTGCAGCGCCGCCGGCGCGCGCTCGCGCGGGCCGAGCCAGGCGATCAAACCGTCGCGCAGGCCCAGCGCGTGCCCTTCGAGTACCACTCCGGCTGGCTCCACAGGCACCAGCCAGGTCGGCACCAGGAGCAGGTCGAGGGGGGCTACGGAGGTCGGCATGCGGCAGCTACCTGAAGGGTTTGGGCGGATCGCGCAGTATACCCGAGCGCCCGCGGCTGAGGCTCGCTATAATCGCCGGCTTTTGATCAGCAAAGCACGGGGAGAGGCGATGCGCGAGCGACTTTTGGCGGCAGAGAAGGTGACCGGCATTCAGTGGCGTGACGGCACCCTGCATCTGCTCGACCAGCGCCTGCTGCCGGCGCAAGAGCGCTGGCTGGCCTGTACCGACGTGTCTCAGGTAGTGAGCGCGATCCGCTCGATGGCGGTGCGCGGTGCGCCGGCCATCGGCATCAGCGCCGCTTATGGGTTGGTCCTGGCGCTGCGTGCCCGGCTTGCCGAGAAGGGCGACTGGGAAGAGTCGATCGAAGAAGACTTTCTGGATCTGGCCGAAGCGCGGCCCACCGCGGCCAACCTGTTCTCGGCGCTCAACCGCATGCGTGATCGCTTGCAGCGCCTGCGCCCCAATGAAAACCTGCTGGCGGCCATGGAGGCCGAGGCCATCGCCATCCACGACAGCGACCGCGAAGCCAACCTGACCATGGCCCAGTACGGCATCGAGTTGATCCGCCGCCAGCAAGGCAACGAGCAGACCATGCTGACCCACGGCAATGCCGGTGCGCTGGGCAGCGGGGGCTTCGGTACCGCGCTGGGCGTGCTGCGTGCAGCTTACCTTGAGGGCATGGTCGAGCGGATTTACGTCGGCGAGACCCGGCCTTGGCTGCAAGGCTCGCGCCTGACCGCCTGGGAGCTGGCGCAGGAAGGCGTGCCGGTCACCCTCTGCGCTGACTCGGCGATGGCGCATCTGATGAAGGTCAAGGGCATCACCTGGGTCGTGGTGGGTGCTGACTGCATCGCGGCCAACGGCGATGTCGCGGCCAAGATCGGCACTTACCAACTGGCGGTAGCGGCCATGCACCATGGCGTGCGCTTCATGGTGGTGGCGCCAAGCACCAGCATCGACCTGAACCTGGCAACCGGTGACGATATCCCGCTGGAAGAGCGCGAAGCAGACGAGCTGCTGGATGTTGCCGGCAATCGGGTTGCCGCACAGGTCGAGGTGTTCAATTCAGTGTTCGACGTGACTCCGGCTGACCTGGTTGACGTGATCGTGACCGAAAAAGGCGTGGTAGAGCGCCCAGACACCGCCAAGATCGCCCAGCTAATGTGCCGCAAGCGCCTGCATTGAGCGCCACCGCGCCGCGCAGGGCGCAGCTGTCGGGGCAAAGCGGCCATTGCTTGGCAGCGCCGCTTCTTGTTGCAGCTTGAGGCTTAAGCCTGATGCATTTTTGTGGTACCATCCGGCAGTTTCCAAGGCCGCCCGTTTATGCGGTCTTCATTGCGCAGATCCAAGGCACAACCTATTGATTTGTCGTAAGTCGTCGCACCACTGTGCGCTGCGGCGACGAGCTTCGTTCGTCCTCTGGGGACTTGGACGAGGTTTCACCAGAAAAAGGAATCAGGCTTCTCATGGGCGAACTGGCCAAAGAAATCCTCCCGGTCAATATCGAAGACGAACTGAGACAGTCTTACCTCGACTACGCGATGAGCGTGATTGTCGGGCGTGCACTGCCCGATGCGCGTGACGGCTTGAAGCCCGTGCATCGCCGCGTTCTGTTTGCGATGAGCGAGTTGGGCAACGACTGGAACAAACCGTACAAGAAGTCCGCCCGTGTGGTCGGTGACGTTATCGGTAAGTACCACCCGCACGGCGACACTGCGGTCTACGACACCATCGTGCGTATGGCCCAGCCATTCTCGCTGCGCTACCTGCTGGTCGACGGCCAGGGCAACTTCGGTTCGGTCGACGGCGACAACGCTGCGGCAATGCGATACACCGAAGTGCGCATGTCCAAGCTGGCACACGAGCTGCTGGCTGACCTGCACAAAGAAACCGTCGACTGGGTACCCAACTACGACGGCACCGAGCTGATCCCGGCGGTAATGCCAACGCGCATCCCCAACCTGCTGGTCAACGGCTCCAGCGGTATCGCCGTGGGCATGGCGACCAACATCCCGCCGCACAACCTCGGCGAAGTGATCGACGGCTGCCTGGCGCTGATCGACAATCCTGAAGTCACCATCGATGAGCTGATGCAGTTCATCCCTGGTCCGGACTTCCCGACTGCCGGCCTGATCAACGGCCGCTCCGGCATCATCGAGGCCTATCGCACCGGTCGTGGCCGCATCTATATGCGCGCCCGCTCCGAGATCGAAGACATCGACAAGGTCGGTGGCCGTCAGCAGATCGTCATCACCGAGCTGCCGTACCAGCTGAACAAGGCTCGCCTGATCGAGAAGATCGCCGAGCTGGTCAAAGAGAAGAAGCTCGAAGGCATCACCGAGCTGCGCGACGAGTCCGACAAGGACGGTATGCGCGTGGTCATCGAGCTGCGTCGCGGCGAGGTGCCTGAGGTCGTGCTCAACAACCTCTACCAGCAGACTCAGCTGCAGAGCGTGTTCGGCATCAACATCGTCGCCTTGATCGACGGTCGTCCGCGCCTGCTCAACCTCAAGGACCTGCTCGAAGCGTTCGTCCGTCACCGCCGTGAAGTGGTGACCCGTCGTACCGTATTCGAGCTGCGCAAGGCCCGTGAACGTGGCCACATCCTTGAAGGCCAGGCTGTCGCACTGTCCAACATCGACCCGGTCATCGCCCTGATCAAGGCCTCGCCGACCCCGTCCGAAGCCAAGGAAGCCCTGGTTGCGATGCCGTGGGAATCGAGCGCGGTGCAGGTCATGGTCGAGCGCGCAGGCGCCGACTCGTGCCGCCCGGAAAACCTCGATGCCCAGTACGGCATGCGCGATGGCAAGTACTTCCTGTCGCCAGAGCAGGCCCAGGCCATTCTTGACCTGCGTCTGCACCGCCTGACCGGCCTCGAGCACGAAAAGCTGCTGGCCGAGTACCAGGAGATTCTCGAGCAGATCGGCGAGCTGATCCGCATCCTCAGCAGCGCCGAGCGCCTGATGGAAGTGATCCGCGAAGAACTCGAAGCGATCCGTGCCGAATACGGCGACGTGCGCCGCACCGAGATCCTCGATGCCCGTCACGACCTCAGCTACGGCGACATGATCCCGGAAGAAGAGCGCGTGGTGACCATCTCCCACGGCGGCTACGCTAAGACCCAGCCGTTGACTGCGTACCAGGCCCAGCGCCGTGGCGGCAAAGGCAAGTCGGCGTCCGGCGTCAAGGACGAGGACTACATCGAACACCTGCTGGTTGCCAACAGCCACGCCACGCTGTTGCTGTTCTCCAGCAAGGGCAAGGTCTACTGGCTGAAAACCTACGACATCCCGGAAGCCTCGCGCGCTGCCCGTGGCCGTCCGCTGGTCAACCTGCTGCCGCTGGAAGACGGCGAACGCATTACCGCCATGCTGCAGATCGACCTCGAAGCCCTGCAGCAGAGCGCCGATGTCGATGAAGAGCTGGAGGACGGCGACGACACCGTGCTCGAGGGTGAGCTGGTCGAAGCCGAAGAAGTCGACGAAGAAGACGGCGATACTGCCGAGTGGGCTGCAGAGCCTACCGGTGCCTACATCTTCATGGCGACGGCGTCCGGTACCGTCAAGAAGACCCCGTTGGCGCAGTTTGCGCGTCCACGTACCAGCGGCCTGATTGCGCTGAAGCTGAAAGAAGGCGACACCCTGATTGCCGCCGCCATCACCGATGGCGCCAAGGAAGTCATGATGTTCTCCGACGCCGGCAAGGTCATCCGCTTCGCTGAAAGCGTCGTGCGTGAAATGGGCCGTACCGCTCGCGGTGTGCGCGGCATGAAGCTGGGCAAAGGCCAGCGGATCATCTCGATGCTGATCCCCGAGTCCGGTGCGCAGATCCTCACCGCCTCCGAGCGTGGCTTCGGCAAGCGTACCCCGCTGTCCAAGTTCCCACGGCGCGGTCGTGGTGGTCAGGGCGTGATCGCCATGGGCACCAAGGGCCGTAACGGCCTGCTGATCGGCGCGATCCAGGTGCAGGAAGGTGAAGAGATCATGCTCATCTCCGACCAGGGCACGCTGGTGCGCACCCGCGTTGGCGAAGTATCCAGCCTGGGTCGTAACACCCAGGGCGTGACCCTGATCAAACTGGCCAGCGACGAGACCCTGGTGGGCCTTGAGCGGATCCAGGAGCCATCCGAAGACCTCGAGGAGTTGCTCGAAGGCGAGGAGGGCGCAGAGGGCGTCGAACTCGATGCGGTAGAGGCGGCAGATGATGACGCCGGCGCCGCCGAAGAGGCGCCGCAGGAATAAACAGCGCAACAACCCGAGCGGGGCGGCCATGGTCGCCCCGCTTACTGACCAGAGCAGAGCGAGAGTGGATGTGAGCAAACGAGCCTTTAACTTCTGCGCAGGCCCTGCTGCGCTTCCTGAAGCAGTCCTGCAGCGCGCCCAGGCGGAAATGCTGGACTGGAATGGCAAAGGTCTGTCGGTGATGGAAATGAGCCATCGCAGCGATGACTACGTGGCCATTGCCGAAAAGGCCGAGCAGGACCTGCGTGACCTGCTGTCCGTCCCCTCCAATTACAAAGTGCTGTTTCTGCAAGGTGGCGCCAGCCAGCAATTTGCCGAGATCCCGCTGAACCTGCTGCCGGAAAACGGCACCGCGGACTACATCGAGACCGGTATCTGGTCGAAAAAGGCCATCGAAGAAGCGCGTCGCTTTGGCAACGTCAACATTGCTGCCAGCGCCAAGCCCTACGATTACCTCGCTATCCCCGGCCAGAACGACTGGACCCTGAGCAAGGACGCCGCTTACGTCCACTACGCGTCCAACGAAACCATCGGCGGCCTGCAGTTCGACTGGGTGCCGCAGACCGGTGACGTACCGTTGGTGGTCGACATGTCTTCGGACATCCTCTCGCGCCCGACCGACGTGTCCCAGTTCGGCTTGATTTACGCCGGCGCGCAGAAGAACATTGGCCCAAGCGGCCTGGTTGTGGTGATCGTGCGTGAAGACCTGCTCGGTCGCGCCCGTAGCAGCTGCCCGACCATGCTCGACTACAAGGTTTCGGCCGATAACGGTTCGATGTACAACACGCCGGCAACCTATTCCTGGTACCTCTCGGGGCTGGTCTTCGAGTGGCTCAAGGAGCAGGGCGGTGTCGAAGCCATGGAAGCGCGCAACCGGGCGAAAAAAGATCGCCTGTACGGCTTCATCGACTCCAGCGATTTCTACAGCAACCCGATCAGCGTCAACGCCCGTTCGTGGATGAACGTGCCGTTCCGCCTGGCTGACGAGCGCCTGGACAAGGCCTTCCTCGCCGGTGCTGACGCCCGCGGCCTGCTCAACCTCAAGGGCCATCGCTCGGTGGGCGGCATGCGCGCATCGATCTACAACGCCCTTGGTCAGGACGCCGTTGAAGCTCTGGTCAGCTACATGGCTGAATTCGAGAAGGAGCACGCCTGATGGTCGAGCACGAACTCAAAGCCCTGCGTGTACGCATCGATAGCCTCGACGAGAAGATCCTCGAGCTGATCAGCGAGCGCGCCCGCTGCGCCCAGGAAGTGGCCCGGGTCAAGATGGCCAACCTGGCCGAAGGCGAGACGCCGGTGTTCTACCGTCCCGAGCGGGAAGCTGCCGTGCTCAAGCGCGTCATGGAGCGCAACGGCGGCCCACTGGGCAACGAAGAGATGGCGCGTTTGTTCCGCGAAATCATGTCTTCGTGCCTGGCCCTGGAGCAGCCGCTGAAGGTCGCCTACCTCGGCCCTGAAGGTACCTTCACCCAGGCTGCGGCGATGAAGCACTTCGGCCACGCGGTGATCAGCCGGCCAATGGCGGCGATCGACGAAGTGTTCCGTGAAGTGGCCGCTGGTGCGGTCAACTTTGGCGTGGTGCCGGTGGAAAACTCCACCGAAGGTGCGGTCAGCCACACCCTCGACAGTTTCCTCGAGCACGACATGGTTATCTGCGGCGAAGTCGAGTTGCGCATTCACCATCACCTGCTGGTGGGCGAGAGCACCAAGACCGACAGCATCACCCGCATCTATTCCCACGCCCAGTCGCTGGCCCAGTGCCGCAAGTGGCTCGATGCGCATTACCCGAATGTTGAGCGGGTGGCGGTGTCGAGCAACGCCGAAGCGGCCAAGCGGGTCAAGGGTGAATGGAACTCGGCGGCGATTGCCGGCGATATGGCAGCCAACCTGTATGGCCTGACGCGTATTGCCGAGAAAATCGAAGACCGCCCGGACAACTCCACGCGCTTCCTCATGATCGGCAGCCAGGAAGTGCCGCCGACCGGCGACGACAAGACTTCGATCATTGTGTCGATGAGCAACAAGCCGGGCGCGCTGCACGAGCTGCTGGTGCCGTTCCACGACAACGGCATCGACCTGACCCGGATCGAAACCCGGCCGTCGCGCAGTGGCAAGTGGACCTACGTGTTCTTCATCGACTTTGTCGGCCATCATCGGGATCCGCTGATCAAGGCTGTGCTGGAGCAGATCAGCCAGGAAGCCGTTGCGCTGAAAGTGCTGGGCTCGTATCCGAAGGCGGTACTCTGAGGTTGAAGCTGGTCTCTGCGCTACTGGGGCCGCTGCGCGGCCCTTCGCGGGCAAGCCCGCTCCCACAGGATTTGCATCAAGCCCGCACGGGTGATCGACGCAAAGCCCTGTGGGAGCGGGCTTGCCCGCGAAGGGCCGCGCAGCGGCCCCGGTGCGGCAATCGATCAGCATGGTTTGATCCGGCACATGCTGCCGTTCTGAACAGGGTTCGCACTCGTGGTTGATGTGGTAGCAAACAAATCCGCGCCGATTATCGGCCGCCTGGTCGTGGTCGGCCTCGGCCTAATCGGCGGCTCGTTCGCCAAGGGCCTGCGTGAAAGCGGCCTGTGCCGCGAAGTCGTCGGCGTCGATCTCGATGCCCCGTCGCGCAAGCAGGCTGTCGCCCTCGGTGTAGTCGATCGCTGCGAAGAAGACCTCGCCAGCGCCTGCGTCGGCGCCGACGTGATCCAGCTCGCCGTGCCGATCCTGGCCATGGAAAAACTGCTCGCCGTGCTGGCCAGGCTCGACCTTGGCAATGCCATCGTCACCGACGTCGGCAGCGCCAAGTGCAACGTGGTCCGTGCCGCCCGCGAAGTGTTCAGCAGCAATCTGCCGCGCTTCGTTCCCGGCCACCCGATTGCCGGCTCCGAGCAGAGCGGGGTAGAGGCCTCCAACGCCGCGCTGTTCCGCCGGCATAAAGTCATTCTTACGCCACTGGCTGAAACCGACCCTGCCGCACTGGCCATGGTCGACCGCCTGTGGCGCGCATTGGGCGCCGATGTCGAACACATGACGGTCGAGCGTCACGACGAAGTGCTGGCGGCTACCAGTCACCTGCCACACCTGCTGGCCTTCGGCTTGGTCGATTCGCTGGCCAAGCGCAATGAAAACCTCGAAATCTTCCGGTACGCTGCAGGGGGCTTTCGCGATTTCACAAGAATCGCCGGCAGCGACCCGATCATGTGGCATGACATCTTCCTCGCTAACCGCGAGGCGGTGCTGCGCACGCTAGATACATTTCGCAGCGACCTCGACGCCTTGCGCGACGCGGTCGATGCAGGGGATGGGCACCAGCTGCTGGGGGTATTTACCCGCGCACGGGTTGCCCGCGAGCATTTCAGTAAAATCCTGGCCCGCCGGGCCTATGTGGACGCTATGAACGCCAACGATCTGATTTTCCTGGCCCAACCTGGTGGCCGCGTGTCCGGACGGATCCGCGTTCCAGGCGACAAGTCGATTTCCCATCGCTCGATCATGCTCGGCTCGCTGGCCGAAGGCACCACTGAAGTCGAAGGCTTCCTTGAAGGCGAGGACGCTCTGGCGACCTTGCAGGCCTTCCGCGACATGGGTGTGGTCATCGAAGGCCCCAACCATGGCAAGGTCACCATTCACGGTGTCGGCCTGCACGGCCTGAAAGCCCCGCCCGGGCCGATCTACGTCGGTAACTCCGGCACCTCGATGCGCCTGCTGTCGGGCCTGCTCGCCGGCCAGCCGTTCGACGTGACCATGACTGGCGATGCTTCGCTGTCGAAGCGGCCGATGGGCCGTGTCGCCAACCCGCTGCGGGAAATGGGCGCAGTGGTCGAAACCGGCGCCGATGGCCGGCCACCATTGACCATTCGTGGCGGGCAAAAACTCAAGGCACTCAACTACACGCTGCCAATGGCCAGTGCCCAGGTCAAATCCTGCCTGCTGCTGGCCGGCCTGTATGCCGAAGGCGTGACCACCGTCACCGAGCCTGCGCCAACCCGCGACCACACCGAGCGCATGCTGCGCGGCTTTGGCTATGCGGTCGAGTCCAACGGCCCGGTCGCTTCGCTGCAAGCGGGTGGCAAACTCACCGCAACCCGTATCGAAGTGCCGGCAGATATCTCGTCTGCTGCGTTCTTCCTGGTTGCCGCGTCGATCGCCGAAGGCTCCGACCTGCTGCTTGAGCACGTCGGCATCAACCCGACCCGCACTGGTGTCATCGACATCCTGCGCCTGATGGGCGGCGATATCACTCTGGAGAACCAGCGTGAAGTCGGTGGCGAGCCGGTAGCCGACCTGCGTGTGCGCGGCGCCAAGCTCAAAGGCATCGAGATCCCTGAAGAGCTGGTACCACTGGCTATCGACGAGTTCCCGGTGCTGTTCGTCGCCGCGGCTTGCGCCGAAGGCCGGACCATCCTGCGTGGCGCCGAAGAACTGCGAGTGAAGGAATCCGACCGCATCCAGGTAATGGCCGACGGCCTGATCACCCTGGGCGTGAAGTGCGAACCGACCCCGGACGGGATCATCATCGACGGCGGCCCGATTGGCGGTGGCGAAGTACACGGCCACGGCGACCACCGTATCGCCATGGCTTTCAGCATAGCCTCGCTGCGGGCCACTGCGCCGGTGCGTATCCATGACTGCGCCAACGTTGCCACCTCGTTCCCGAACTTCCTCGCGCTGTGCGCCGAAGTCGGCATTCGTGTGGCCGAAGAGGCCAAGTCGTGAACGCCCAGGCCCCGGTCATTACCATCGACGGCCCGAGCGGGTCGGGCAAAGGCACCGTAGCCGGGCTGCTGGCGCGTGAGCTCGGCTGGCGCCTGCTCGATTCCGGCGCGCTGTACCGTTTGCTCGCTTTCAGCGCGCGCAACCATGGCGTCGACCTGACCAACGAAGAGCTGCTGACCAAGCTGGCCGCTCATCTGGATGTGCAGTTCTACCCGGCCGAGGAGGGTAAGCTGCAGCGCATCATGCTCGAGGGTGACGACGTCAGCCTCGACATCCGTACCGAAGCAGTCGGCGCCGGCGCCTCGATGGTGGCCTCGCTGCCCGCGGTGCGCGATGCCCTGCTGCAGCGCCAGCGCGCGTTTCAGGAGGCTCCGGGGCTGATCGCAGACGGCCGCGACATGGGCACTGTGGTGTTCCCGGACGCGCCGTTGAAAGTGTTTTTGACCGCCAGCGCCGAGGAACGGGCGCGACGTCGTTATTTGCAGTTGAAAGCGAAAGGCGACGATGTTAGGCTGGCGAGTCTGCTAGATGAGATTAGTGCGCGCGATGAGCGCGATACCCAGCGTGCGGTGGCCCCGCTTAAACCGGCGGCCGACGCGATTCAGCTGGACTCTACCGAGTTGTCCATCGAGCAGGTGTTGCAACGCATCAAAAGCGAGATCGCCCTGCGCGGTATCGCCTGATGATCAGGAAAGCAGGCAGGGGCACCAGTCAACGTCTTGCCGGTTTTCCTTTAAATAACGAAACCCACATTGTCTGGAGTGTGGTTAGGGGCGTCTTCTTCGCCCAAATCTACAGGAATTAAAATGAGCGAAAGCTTTGCAGAACTCTTTGAAGAAAGCCTGAAAACCCTCAATCTTCAGCCGGGTGCGATCATCACCGGTATCGTTGTCGACATCGACGGCGACTGGGTTACCGTACACGCTGGCCTGAAGTCCGAGGGCGTCATCCCGCTCGAGCAGTTCTACAACGAAGCTGGCGAGCTGACCATCAAGGTCGGTGACGAAGTTCACGTTGCGCTGGACGCGGTCGAAGACGGCTTTGGCGAAACCAAGCTGTCCCGTGAAAAAGCCAAGCGCGCCGAGTGCTGGATTGTTCTGGAAGCTGCTTTCGCTGCCGAAGAAGTTGTCAAGGGCGTTATCAACGGTAAGGTTAAAGGCGGCTTCACTGTCGACGTTAACGGTATCCGTGCGTTCCTGCCAGGTTCGTTGGTTGATGTCCGCCCAGTGCGCGACACCACCCACCTCGAAGGCAAAGAGCTGGAATTCAAGGTCATCAAGCTGGACCAGAAGCGCAACAACGTCGTTGTTTCGCGTCGCAGCGTCCTCGAAGCCGAGAACAGCGCCGAGCGTGAAGCTCTGCTCGAAACTCTGCAAGAAGGCCAGCAAGTCAAAGGTATCGTCAAGAACCTCACCGACTACGGCGCATTCGTGGATCTGGGCGGCATCGACGGCCTGCTGCACATCACCGACATGGCTTGGAAGCGTATCAAGCACCCGTCGGAAATCGTCAACGTTGGTGACGAAGTTGATGTTCGCGTCCTGAAGTTCGACCGTGAGCGCAACCGCGTTTCGTTGGGTCTGAAGCAGATGGGCGAAGATCCGTGGGTAGCTATCACTGCTCGTTACCCAGAAGGTACTCGCGTACAAGCTCGCGTTACCAACCTGACCGACTACGGCTGCTTCGCTGAGCTGGAAGAAGGCGTTGAAGGTCTGGTGCACGTTTCCGAAATGGACTGGACCAACAAAAACATCCACCCGTCGAAAGTCGTTCAGGTTGGCGACGAAGTGGAAGTTATGGTTCTGGACATCGACGAAGAGCGTCGTCGTATCTCCCTGGGCATCAAACAGTGCAAGTCCAACCCATGGGAAGACTTCTCCGGCCAGTTCAACAAGGGTGACAAGATCACCGGTACCATCAAGTCGATCACCGACTTCGGTATCTTCATCGGCCTGGACGGCGGCATCGACGGTCTGGTTCACCTGTCCGACATCTCCTGGAACGAAACCGGCGAAGAAGCCGTACGTCGTTTCAAGAAGGGCGACGAGCTGGAAACTGTCATCCTGTCGGTTGATCCAGAGCGCGAGCGCATCTCCCTGGGCATCAAGCAGCTGGAAGACGATCCGTTCTCCAACTTCGTTGCTGTCAACGACAAGGGTGCAATCGTCAAGGGTATCGTCAAAGAAGTTGACGCCAAAGGCGCCATCATCACCCTGGCCGACGACATCGAAGCTACTCTGAAAGCTTCCGAAATCAGCCGTGACCGCGTTGAAGACGCGCGTAACGTTCTGAAGGAAGGCGAAGAGATCGAAGCCAAGATCATCAGCGTTGACCGTAAGTCGCGCGTTATCAGCCTGTCGATCAAATCGAAAGACGATGCTGAAGAGCGTGAAGCTATCCAGAGCCTGAAACAGGCTCCTGAGGCAGCTGCTGCCGACACCACCATGGCTGCGCTGCTGCGCGAAGCAATGGCCAAACAGAACTAAGTTCTGCTTGATCGGTAGAAAAAGGGCGACTTAGGTCGCCCTTTTTTATTGCCTGCGATTTGTCGCCTGTTGTCAGAGGGTTGCGCCGCTGCCCGCGGCGTCTCAGCCCAACTGGTGCAAACCCCTCTACCCAGCGCTGCCCAACCCGCTGCACCGAAAAAGTTCCCCGCGCACCAATCTTGAATTTTTTTATTAAGTCAAGAACCGCCCTGTTCAAATCCTCCTGAGCGTGCTACAAACTGGTTAAGCAATGATCTAGCTGCTTGATAACGAAGGGAAAAACATGACGAAGTCGGAGCTGATCGAACGTATTGTCACCCATCAGGGTTTACTCTCGTCCAAGGACGTCGAGTTGGCCATCAAGACCATGCTCGAGCAGATGGCCCAGTGCCTGGCAACGGGCGATCGCATCGAGATCCGCGGCTTTGGCAGCTTCTCGCTGCACTATCGCGCACCTCGCGTAGGTCGCAACCCCAAGACCGGCCAGTCGGTAAGCCTTGAAGGCAAGTTCGTGCCGCACTTCAAGCCGGGCAAGGAATTGCGCGACCGGGTCAACGAAGAAGAGCACGAAACCGAAGCCTGAGTGCAATCAAAGGATCAGATCGATGCGTAACCTCAAGCGCGCCCTGGCGCTGTTGTTCGTCCTGCTGCTGGCAGCAGTGGTGATGTTCTTCGTGCTGGAGAACCAGCAAACCGTCGCCCTGGTATTGTTCGGCTGGACTGCCCCTGCAGTGCCCGTAGCACTGCCAGTACTCGCCGCCTTGGTGGTGGGGTTGGCCCTCGGTCCATTGCTTGGCGCCTACGGCGTCATGCGCAGCAAGCGCAGGATTCGTGCATCGGCACGTCAGGCGGCCTTGGCAGAGAGCTGAGGAAGCGTCCTACAGCTTTAGCAGACATAGCGGATATGAGATCTGCGAAGAAAATGGAGTAATAGCCCGCTTCGTTTTCACCCCCTGCGCAGGGCTTCAGCAGCAGCATGACCTTTCCCGTTATCACGCACCATGGCGGCACCCGCGGCGTCACGGGCTCCTGTCATCAGCTGCACCTAGATTCCGCCACCAGCCTGCTTGTCGATTGCGGGCTTGAGCAAGGCGCCGATGCCCGTCCTGATTCTTCCGCGCTGGGCTTCGATATCAGCGGCATCCAGGCGTTGGTGATCACCCATGTGCACCTCGACCATGTCGGTCGCATTCCTTCACTGCTGGCCGCAGGCTTTCGCGGCCCGATCTTCTGTAGCGTGCCTTCCGCGAAGCTGCTCCCGCTGGTTCTTGAAGATGCCTTCAAACTCGGCATCAGTAGCGAGCCCGCGCAGGTAGCGCGTTTTCTGCATCTGCTGAAAAGTCTGGTTGAGCCGATCGCCTTTGGTCAGTGGCACAGTCTGATCGAGCAAGGGCACCTGCAATGTCGCATCCGCCTGCAGCGTGCCGGCCATCTGCTCGGTTCAGCGTACGTCGAGTGTGACATCAGTACCCCTGCGCAATCGTGCAGCACACGTGTGGTGTTCTCTGGCGATATCGGCGCGCCCTACAGCCCCTTGCTGCGTCCAGTCCAGCCGCCAGAGCGCGCCGATGTGCTGGTACTCGAAAGCACCTATGGCGACCGCCTGCATCCTGACCGCAGCGACCGGCGCCAGCGTCTGGAAGCAGCGATAGATCGTGCCTTGGTTGACCAGGGCACGATCCTGATCCCCGCATTCAGTCTCGGTCGTACGCAAGAGTTGCTCTATGAGATTGAAGAGGTCCTTCACCTTAAAGGCCTGCTCGACACCTCGGGCGCGGCAGCCTGCGATGATCAGGTCGACTGGGCGCAGTTACCGATCATCCTCGACTCGCCGCTGGCTCAGCGCGTGACCCAGGTCTACCGGGAGCTGCATCAGTACTGGAATGACGAAGCCCGACTACGCTTGAGCGAAGGGCGCAAGCCGCTTGGCTTTTCCCAGTTGGTATGTGTGGATAGCCACGCCAAGCACCAGCAAGTGGTCAATTATCTAAAGAGTACTGGCCGGCCAGCGATTGTGATTGCCGGCAATGGCATGTGTTCGGGTGGGCGGATTGTTAATTACCTCAAGGCCATGCTGAGTGATCCGCGGCATGAGGTGGTTTTTGTCGGGTATCAGGTCAGCAATTCGCCAGGTGCGGTCATTCGAACTAGTCAGGGCAGGGCGGGCGCGTCGCAGGTAAGTCTCGACGGTCACATGCACGTCATTCGGGCCAAGGTCGTGACTTTGCACGGGTATTCAGCGCATGCAGATCAGGCCGGTCTTGTCGCATTTGCTTCGGGCTCCAGGCGCGCGCCTGAGTCAGTCTTCCTGGTGCATGGCGAGCCTGCCGCCAAGGACGCATTGCGCAGGGCTCTGCAGCGGTGCTATCAGCGACATGGGTGGCGATGTGAAATCACCGTCCCGAAATGATTTGGATGTCTGGCTACTGTGTCTTGTCGTTGATGCATGCCCGCAACTGCTGGCCAGCGCGCAAGCCTCGATGAAAGATCTCTGGTATTCTAGTCGGCAGTGCTTGAAATCCCTGCTTATGGACGGCGAAGGGATCGGACGTTGGGACGCATATTTTTCACGCCGTCCAGCTCCATTCCGTCTAGTCGTGGCAGCGTCAGAAGCAGACTAATGCCAGGTCTTTGAAGTTATCAACTTCGTATGACCGTTAAGGATTCAACTATGGAATTAATTCCGGTTATTTTATCCGGTGGCGTCGGTAGTCGGCTGTGGCCAGTATCCAGAGAAACTCATCCGAAACCATTCATGACATTGCCAGATGGACAGAACCTGATCCAGAAGGCTTTTATTCGGGCTGCTGGCCTGGAGCAGGTGGCCGAGGTCCTGACCGTCACCAATCGCGAGCTGTTGTTCAAGACCGAAGACGAATACCGCTCGGTGAATTCCAGTGAGCTGCCGCTAGGCTATATCCTTGAACCCTTTGGTCGCAACACTGCAAGTGCAGTTGCTGCAGCCGCGCTGCGCTTGCAGCAAAGTCATGGCCCACAGGCCTATATGCTTATTCTAGCTGCTGACCACCTGATCCAGAAGGATGGTGCATTCCGCGACGCAGTTGCGAAAGCCATCAGCCTCGCTTCCGAGGGATGGTTGGTCACCTTTGGCGTCAAGCCGAAGTATCCGGAAACCGGTTTTGGCTACATCGAAACGGCCAGCGCGGTGGTTGGCGCTGGCTTGAAAGTCGAGCGTTTCGTTGAGAAGCCGGATCTGAAAACGGCTAAGTCTTATCTGGCAACCGGCAATTACTTCTGGAACACCGGCATGTTCTGCTTCCAGGTCGGCACAGTGCTCGAAGAATTCAAGCAGCATGCGCCGGACGTACTTGAAGCGGTTGAGCGTACGCTGAGTGTCTCACGCTCCTCAAGTGCATCTGGCTATGCCTGTCTGGTGCTGGATAGCGAACAATTTGCAAAGGCGCCTGACATTTCCATCGACTATGCGCTGATGGAGCGCTCCAGCAAGGTGGCGACTGTTCCTTGCGATCTAGGCTGGAGTGACATTGGCTCTTGGAAAGCGTTCAGTGAACTGACCAAGGCAGATGAGCATGACAATCGCTTCGAGGGCGACGTCATGGCATACGCTGCAAGCAACAACTATGTGCACACTGAAGACCGCCTTGCAGCATTGGTCGGTGTGCAGGATCTGCTGGTGGTTGATACGCCAGATGCACTGTTGATTGCCCACAAAGACCATGCGCAAGATGTGAAGCACATTGTCACTCGGCTGAAAAGCGAGGGTCATGCTGCACACCTTATGCATCGAACGGTACACCGACCCTGGGGGACGTATACCACCCTGGAGGAAGGGGACCGCTTCAAGATCAAGCGCATCGTGGTCAAGCCCAAGGCCTCTCTTTCACTCCAACTGCATCACCATCGCAGCGAGCACTGGATTGTAGTCAGTGGCATGGCTGTGGTGATCAATGATGGCCGCGAGTTAATGCTCAATACCAATGAGTCAACCTACATCCGAGCAGGCAATCAGCACCGTTTGCAAAATCCGGGTGTTATTGATCTGGTCATGATCGAAGTACAAAGCGGTGAGTACCTTGGCGAGGATGACATCGTTCGCTTTGAGGACAACTACGGTCGCTGCGGCTCGTGAATTGAGTATTTATATTACACTCGGTGGCACGTAAAACTGAAAGCGCATAGTACGCACCTACAGTATGGACTGAGCCAGTGAACGAAATTATTCAGTCCAGATCCACTCACTTGGATAGGGGCAGACTACATGGAGAGCGTGACAACTTGATGGGTGGTTATAGCTTTACCGATGTTGCAGTTGAGGCGCCTGTCAGCATTGCAATATTGATGTGTACCTACAATGGTGCATCGTTTTTACGTGAGCAGCTTGAATCCTTCAGCGGTCAGACGTTCACTCATTGGACCCTGTATGTCTCAGATGACGGGTCTACCGATGAGACGCGTCTGATACTGTCTGAATTTCAACAAAGATGGGGTGCTGGCCGTTTGCAGGTATTTGAGGGGCCGCGCCAAGGGTTCGCAAAAAACTTCATCTCGCTGCTGCAGCGCCCGCAGGTCAACGCCCAGTACTACGCGTTTAGCGATCAGGACGACATCTGGTTCAATGACAAGCTGGAACGAAGCCTGGCTCATCTGGTCAGATTAGCGCCTGATCAGCCGGCTCTGTATTGCTCAAGAACTCAGCTGGTCGATGCAGCGCGGCGCACTGTGGGGTACTCACCGCTGTTCACGCGGCCGCCATCCTTCCAAAACGCGTTGGTTCAGAGCCTTGCAGGCGCCAACACGATGGTGATAAATGCGGCCGCTCGCGAGCTGATCATGCAGCTACCGCCCGATGCTCAGGTCGTGGCCCATGACTGGCTGGCTTACATCCTGGTCACCGGATGTGGTGGTACCGCGATATATGATGCTGAGCCCAGTCTGGAATATCGTCAGCATGGCGATAATCTGATTGGCGCGAACACGAGCTTTAAGCAGATGCTGCATCGATTCGGCAAGATGCTGACAGGTCGTTTTGTAACCTGGAATGACACCAATTTGACGTTGCTGTGTACCTTCAAGGCTGGTTTGACACCGCAAAATCGCGCCATTCTCGAGCACTTTGAGGGCGCCCGGCGATCCGGTTTGACTTCACGCTTGCGAGCATTGCGTCGATCAGGTGTGTATCGACAGACCTTTGCCGGTAACATCACGCTGACTATCGCTGCATTTTTAGCCAGAATTTGATCATCGCGTAACGTCCTCAGCCTTTGTTTCAAGGATGGGGCAGCATTCGGGGATGCCCTAAATGGCACACCGGAACGAATAGTATTTGGAGATTTTTTTTCACATGAAAGCAACAGCTCTGGCAATTCCTGAAGTCATCCTCTTCGAACCGCGGGTTTTTGGCGATGATCGTGGCTTCTTTTTCGAGAGCTTCAATCACAAGGTGTTCGAAGAGGTCGTTGGCCGGCCTGTGAAATTTGTCCAGGATAATCATTCCCGTTCGATCAAGGGCGTGCTGCGTGGTATGCACTACCAGATCCAGCAACCCCAGGGCAAACTTGTGCGCGTCGTGCAGGGCGAAGTGTTCGACGTCGCGGTCGACATGCGCAAGAGCTCGGCGACATTTGGGCAGTGGGTGGGCGCTCATCTTAGTGCTGAGAACAAACATCAGCTGTGGGTGCCTGAAGGCTTCGCCCACGGCTTTGTAGTGCTCTCGGAAAGCGCCGAGTTCCTGTACAAGACCACTGACTACTGGGCACCTGAGCATGAGCGCAGCCTAGCCTGGAATGACCCTACCGTTGGTATTGAGTGGCCCTACCAGGGCACGCCGGCACTGTCAGCAAAAGATCTGCACAATACAGCATTCGAGGACGCGGATACCTTCGCCTGATTGTCTCGAGGCCCGCGCAGGTTCGACACCGCCACACGTGCTGCGGTGTTTGAGCCTGCGCGGGTTTTTCGCGTATGCAAAGATCGATTAATTCATCGAGGTAACTGAATGAACCCGCATTCGCAGGCCCCCATATCGCCGCAGGCGTTGATCAGCAATCTCTGGCAATACCGCCGGTTGATCATGCAGATGGCGCGTCGAGAAGTGGCAGGCCGCTATAAAGGCTCGGTGATGGGGCTGTTGTGGTCCTTCCTGACGCCATTATTTATGCTGGCTGTCTACACCTTTGTCTTTTCAGTCGTATTCAAGGCGCGTTGGACGACATCTCCCGATGAAGGCAAAGGCGATTTCGCCGTGCTGTTATTTGCCGGCATGATCGTTCACGGCTTGTTCGCTGAGGTGTTGAACAGGGCGCCAGGCTTGATCCTGGCGAACGTGAACTACGTTAAAAAAGTGGTGTTTCCGCTCGAGATATTGCCCGTCATCTCGATGTGCACCGCGCTATTCCACAGTGGCGTCAGCCTGCTGGTCCTGCTGTGCGCCATCATTGTCGTCAATGGTGAGTTTCACGCGACCATGTTGTTGGTACCCTTGGTGGTGCTGCCCTTCATCATATTCGTACAAGGCTTGGCATGGGTGCTCGCATCGCTGGGGGTATACCTGCGTGACGTGGGGCAAACCATCGGCATTATCACCATGGTGATGTTGTTCATGTCCCCTGTGTTCTTTCCCGTCAGTTCGCTGCCGGTTGAAATGCGGCCATTGATGGAGGCAAACCCGCTGACCTTTATCATTGAGCAGGTGCGCGAAGTCCTGATTTGGGGCCATCTGCCAGATTGGATGGGGCTGGGCCGTTACATGTTGATGGCGTTGTTAACCGCCTGGCTTGGCTATGCATGGTTCCAGAGAACAAGAAAGGGCTTTGCTGATGTCTTATAATTCCCCCCAGTCTGCAGAACCGGCGATTGTCGTAACAGGCGTATCGAAATGCTTTCATATCTACAGCAAGCCGCAGGATCGCTTGAAGCAGTCGATCATGCCGCGTGTGCAGCAAGCCCTGGGGCTCAAGCAGAAAGCCTACAGCCGAGAATTCTGGGCCCTGAAGAGTGTCTCATTTACCCTGAACAAGGGTGAAACCCTCGGTATCATTGGCCGCAACGGTTCGGGCAAGTCGACCCTGCTGCAGCTTATATGCGGCACCTTGAGCCCGACTCATGGCCAAGTGCAAACGTTTGGCCGAGTTGCTGCGTTGCTGGAGTTAGGTGCAGGCTTCAACCCTGAATTCACCGGTCGAGAAAACGTCTACCTCAGCGCTGCATTTTATGGTTTGAGCAAAGAGCAGACAGACGAGCGTTTCGATGACATCGTAAATTTCTCCGAGATCAGGGATTTCATCGATCAGCCGGTGAAAACCTATTCAAGTGGCATGTTCGTGCGGCTTGCCTTTGCCACCATTGCTCATGTCGATGCCGACATCCTCATCATCGATGAAGCATTGGCTGTCGGCGACGCCATCTTCACGCAGAAATGCATGCGCTTCCTGCGCAAGTTCAAAGAACAGAAGACGCTGCTTTTCGTCAGTCACGACAGCACCTCCGTTATTGCGCTGTGCGACAAGGCACTGTGGTTATCCGATGGGCAGACCCAGGAACTTGGCGATGCCAAGGAAACCAGTGAGCACTATCTGAATTTCATTCTCGGTGCCACTCAGGACAAAAGCCTTCAAGAGCAGACACAGGCGTCGACGACCGCCAGGAAGTTGCGCGAAATCTGGGCCGGCGAGCATCGCTATGCTTCGGCAGGCCCGATGAGCCTGTTCCAGTCCAACTTGCAAGCCTCACCTCAGACAGAGCCGCTGGGCGCGCAGATCAAGCATGTCAATGTGACGGCAGAGGATGGCAGTGACATCCGTGCGCTTACCGGCGGCGAAGTGGTGACCCTGTCGATTCATGCCATCGCCTTCACCGAACTGAAAAGCCCTGTGCTGGGCTTTTACATCAAGGATCGTCTCGGGCAGTTCCTGTTTGGGAGCAACACGCTGAACATCGAAGACACACTGCGCCCCGCTGCCGCGCCAGGGCAAGCAATCAATGCGCAGTTCACCTTTGCCATGCCTTGGCTTGCCAGTGGTGACTACTCGATTCAGGTGGCGATTGCAGATGGCACCCAGCAAGACCACACATCACATCACTGGATTCACGACGCGGTCATTTTCCACTGCAGTCATGATCCATCGGCGTCTGGTCTGATCGGGATTCCGATGTTGGATATTCAACTACATGTCAGTGCTCAGCCAGGCCTGTAACAGGGCTCGCGTCCGAGCGGAACGGCCGGGGGCCTAGACGCACACGGGCACTGCGCTGCCCTTGGCGTCGTCAGATCACAGGCTTGCAGATGCATTTGCAGAATAAAATACTCGATCGCTTGAGCGATATCGTAGATACCCGAATGTCGGGGGAGGCTGAGTTAGTGAACGTTGAGCAAAGCACGCCGGAGGCACGGTTAATCAGCCAGCTGCGTGAAGAGAACGCCGCATTGCAGGGGAGCCGGCATCATTTGCAAGCTCAGCTTGCCCAGGCTGAAACAAATCGACGTCTGATGCAGGGCCAATTGGCGGAAGCGCAAAAGGCGCCGGCGCAAATGACAGCAGCGCTGCAAGCGCAATTGGCCGATGCCCAGCAGCAGGCGCTCGCCGCCGAGCTTGACCGAGAGGCGCTCTCCAGTCTGCGGGATGAACTGGTGAACGCGCGCAATGAGACTGCCAGGGCGAGGCAAGAGCTGCAGAGCCTGCGCATGCAGCTTGCGGGCCTTCAAGAACAGGCCAAACGTTCTGCCGAAGATTATGCAGCGATCGTGCACGGCCTTCACAGCTCTACCAGTTGGAAGATCACGGCTCCGTTGCGGGTGCTCTCGCGCGCTGTGCGTGGTCAGCGACCGCTGGTTGCCGGTGGTCTGCGTGCGCGGCTGCTTGATCAGGTCAAGCCCTTGTATTGGGCGATACCGCCGAAGTATCGCACCCCAGTGCTGCACTGGGGTTATCGCAATCTGGGAGGGGTGTTCCGCGGCAGCCCTCACTACGAGCTGTGGAAAAACGGCGCTCAGGTGCACATCGAAGCAGTCGATAACACTTTGATCGCGCTCGATAGCGTAGAACAAGTCGAGCATGTCCAAGGCACGATCGCTATCCACTTGCATATGTATTACGAAGACCTGGCTCCTGAGTTCGCCGGGTATTTGAAGAACATGCCCTTCGACTATGATCTTTACGTGTCGGTAAAAGACACCGAGGGCGAAAGTGCCTGCCGCGCAGCGTTCGCCAAGCTGGAGCATTGCAAGGCGCAGACATTCCAGATCGTCGACAATCGCGGCCGCGATATTGCGCCGATGTTCTGCACCTTCGGCGAAGCGCTGCGCCGCTATGACTACATTGCCCATTTGCACAGCAAGAAGTCGCTGTACAACGCTGGTGCCACCGAAGGTTGGCGCCAGTATCTGGCTGGCAATCTGTTGGGAAGCACTGCAACCATCCGTAGAATCTTTACCTTGCTGGCCGCGGACAAGGGCATTGTCTATCCGCAAAACTTCAAATCGGTGCCCAGTCAGGCCAATACCTGGCTGGCCAACAAGGGCATGGGCGCTGCCTGGTGTGCACGGCTGGGTATTGCGCCAGTGCCACAGGGGTATTTCGATTTCCCGGCCGGCTCCATGTTCTGGGCCCGGGGAGACGCGTTGCGGCCGTTGTTCAATGCCAACATAACCATCAACGACTTCGATGAGGAAGCCGGCCAGACCGATGGGACATTCGCTCACTGTCTGGAGCGGCTGCTGGCCCTGAGTGCACGCAAGCAGGGTCTGCAGCCTGGGATCATCCAGGATACTGTAAACCCGACCTGGTCTTCTTGGCGGCTCGATCAATCGGTCGGACGCTCGTTCGATTCGATGGTCGAGCATTTCTCGAATCCGAAGATCAAGTGCATCGGCTTCGATATATTCGACACGCTGCTGATCCGTCCGCTGATCGACGCAGAATCGACCAAGCGTATCGTTGCCGCCAATCTGTCGGAAAATCTGGCTGGGCTGTACAGCGATTATCGCGTGGCTGCGGAAGGCGAAGCCCGCAAGAACAAGGGCCGCGATGTTGACCTGGATGATATCTATAAAGCATTCCAGCACATGAGTCAGCTGTCGGACCAGGATGTAGCGACCATCCGCAAGCTTGAAGAGCACACCGAGTACAAATCGCTGTCCGCACGCAGTGGTGGCGTCGAGTTGTTCGAGCGTGCCAAGTTGGCGGGCAAGCCGTTGGTGCTCATCTCGGATATGTTCCTGCCCAAAGCGCTGATCATCCGCGCACTGAACGCCAACGGCATCCATGGCTGGACCGAGCTCTACCTGTCGAACGAAGTGGGCGTGCGCAAGGACAGCGGGCAGCTCTATGACCATGTTCTGCAAGTTCACGGGTTGCAGCCTGATGAACTGATCATGGTGGGCGACAACGAGCGCTCCGATCTGCAGATACCCTGCGACAAGGGTTGTGTAGGCTTGCATATTCTGCGCCCGACCGAATTGGCTCGGGGCATGCCGCGCTTGCGCGGCATTGTGGAAAAATATGAGTTTGCCCACGACCTCAATGCCGAGCTGACCCTGGGCTTGTTGTTCAGGCAGAATTTCCCGGCGGTGACTTACCCCGAGCTGAACCCGGGCTCGTTGTTCCACGCCACTCCGTACAATATCGGGTACAGCCTTGTGGGTCCAATTTTGACCGGCATGGCCCAGTGGCTGATAGACAATGCCCAGCGCGACGGCGTCGAGCGGCTGCACTTCCTGGCCCGTGAGGGACAGCTGATGAAGGCCGTTTACGATGTCTGGGCGCAAGGTATAACAAGCGCACCGCCGGCTGAATATCTGGTGGTTTCGCGTCGAACCTGCAGTGTGCCGCTGCTCAAGACTATTGACGATATTTTCACCGTAGCCAAGGGTGATTACTACATCAATACCGCATCCAACTATTTGCTGGAGCGCTTCGGTCTGGAATTGAGCGACGATGTCTGGAGCCAACTGCAAGCTGAAACAGGTATTGGTCAGCAGACGTCTGTGGAGGTTCGCAACGGCAATCTGACCGCTTTGAAGCAGTTGTTGATCAAGCTGGCCGAGACCATCTTCGAGCAGGCGCATGCAGAGCATGCTGCGCTGAGCCTTTACCTGCAGTCGATGGGGCTGATGGGGGGTGAGAAAAACGCAGTGGTCGATGTGGGGTATGGCGCAACCATTCAGAACTACCTGTGCAGGCTGACTGGCCAACAGATTCATGGTTACTATCTGGCGACCGACGAGCGCTCAATCGAAGTTGCCGACAGCCACGAAGTGATTATTCGGGGTTGCCTGATGCATAACGTCGAACACAGCCTGGCGGCACCGATCATGTATCTGCGCAGCTTTGAGCTGGAGAAACTGCTCAGTTCGAGCGATGGACAGGTGGTCAAGTACACTTCTGCAGATGGTATTAGTGTCCAGGCGCACCATCGTCAGTTGTCTGCTCCGGAGCGTACCGGCGACGCGTTCAGACAAGAGCTACGCAATGGCGTCATCCAGTTTGCGGAGGATGCGCTGCAAGTACGTAACGTGTTGCTGAGCAGCTTTGCGCCTTCGCTGGAAGTGAGCAGGGCGATTGCTGATGAGTTCTTCTCGAAGCACTCCACCGATGAGCTGAAAATGCTGAACCACGTGATGCTGGATGATCACTATTGCGGCCGAGGCGTCGTGTAAGCCGAACGCCAAGTAAAAAAGGCTATCAGGAGATCTGATAGCCTTTTTTAATGTGCCCAACTTTTATCGATGTCGGGTAATGCTGCTCAGCAAGCAAATGGCGAACAGCATCGCCCTGTCACGCGGGCGGCGGCGACAGTGAGCGACACTGAGCGCCAGCGTGATCCACGCCTTTGCCTTGGTCGACTCACCGTCAAGTATCCTGAAGGGGCTATGGATATCCAGAAGAGTGGCCGTCAGTTGGATCTGGGAAAACCACCAGCCGTCAGTGATCTTGCGCAAACGTGAACGCGCCGAGGCTACGCCATTGTTCACCCCGACCTGATTACGAGCGTGTTGCCGGTAATCAAGGCTGGGGGTTGGGTCGATAATCCATGAGTAGTGATGGCTACGGGCGAACGCGTAACAGAACCAGTCATGCAAATCGATACGCTGGACCTCATCCCAATGGCTTAACAGCAGCGACTTGAACGCTGATGCCAACCTGAGGGTTAGGACATACGTGCAGCCAGGGCCAGCGGCCTCGAAGAGATAGTCCCAACGCACCTGCGGTTGTGCTTTGTTTACCAGCAGGCGCCGACCATCATCCCAGAAGGCGACCACGTTGCTTGAGTAGCCCTCGGCATCGCTGCCTCGCAGCGTGGTCACCGCGCGATCGAGCTTGTCTGCGTACCACACATCATCCTGATCGGAAAACGCAACGTAGTCGTACGCTGACAGATCAACATCTTTGATCAAGCGAAAGAAGTTGCGTGAGGCGCCTTTGAATGGGCCGGCGGGAGGCAGTACAGCAATATTGGCGTGTCGCTGCGCCAGCCGAGCGCACAAGGCCTCGGTACCGTCGGTCGAAGGGTCGACACTAATGTAGATATCAACACTGGCATGAGCCTGGGCGAGGATAGAGGCCAGTTGCTCCTCTATCCATTCGCAACCATTGTAGGCAGCCAGCAGAACCGCGATCCGGGCGGGCCCGGAGGCCATTTCGGTAGAGCTGCTACCTGTAGTCATACTCAGTGATGACCTGGCTCCAGAAGGCTCTGCAAATACTGGCCGTAGCCTGTCTTCTTAAGTTTTTGGGCCTGGCTGGCAACTTGCTCGCGAGTGATCCAGCCATTGGTGAAGGCAATTTCTTCAAGGCAGGCCACTTTCCAGCCCTGGCGCTCTTCGATGGTCTGGATGAAGTGGCTGGCTTCCATCAACGACTGATGAGTGCCGGTGTCCAGCCAGGCGAAACCGCGGCCGAGGATTTCAACGCTGAGGTTCTTCTGCTCGAGATACACCCGGTTCACATCGGTGATTTCCAGCTCTCCACGCTCAGACGGCTTGATGTTCTTGGCGATCTCGACAACCTGATTGTCATAGAAATAGAGGCCTGTGACCGCGTAGCTCGACTTCGGCTCGGCAGGCTTTTCTTCAATGCTCAAAGCCCGGCCATTGGCGTCGAACTCAACCACCCCGAAGCGCTCTGGATCTGCTACGTGATAGCCGAACACAGTGGCGCCTTCAGTTTGCTGGGTAGCGGAGCGCAAGTTATCCGAGAAGTGCTGGCCATAGAAGATGTTGTCCCCCAGGATCAGGCAGCAGGGGTCACTGCCGATGAATTCTTCACCGATGATGAAAGCCTGAGCGAGGCCGTCTGGCGTCGGCTGCTCGGCGTAACTCAGTTCTATGCCGTAATTGCTGCCATCACCCAGCAGTTTGCGGAACGATGGCAGGTCTTCCGGGGTAGAGATGATCAGGATTTCGCGCATCCCCGCCAGCATCAGCACCGACAAAGGGTAAAAGATCATTGGCTTGTCGTAGATCGGCAGCATCTGTTTGGAGACGCCCAGCGTAAGCGGGTGAAGGCGCGTTCCCGAACCACCAGCCAGAATGATCCCTTTACGATTGGTTGTGTTCATTTGTTCAGAGCTTCCATAAGCATGCGGGTTACACCACTTTGCCAATCCGGCAAGTGCAGAGAGAAAGAGTTGCGAAGTTTTGCTGTCGACAACCGCGAATTCGACGGGCGCTTGGCCGGCGTTGGGTACTCGCTGGTGTTGATCGGTTTGACCGACGTTACCTTGAGCGTTTCACCCTGCGTGCGGGCAAAGTCGATGACGTAACTGGCATAAGCATGCCAAGTTGTCTCGCCAGACGGGGCCAGGTGATAGATACCGGCCAGCTGAGGATTGCGCAGCGCTTGCTGCAGAGCGGCCACGGCCACATCGGCGAGCAGGTCGGCGCCGGTCGGCACGCCGCGCTGATCGGCAATCACGCTGAGTTCTTCGCGGTCTTTGGCCAGGCGTAGCATGGTCTTGGCAAAGTTGTTGCCGCGGGCTGCATACACCCAGCTGGTACGGAAGATCAGATGCTTGCAACCTGACGCCTGAATCAGCTGTTCACCTTCAAGCTTGGTGGCGCCGTAGTAATTGACTGGCGCCACGGTGTCAGTTTCGGTCCATTCAGACTCGCCGCTGCCGTCAAACACGTAATCGGTGGAGTAGTGCACCAGCCAGGCATTGAGGCGTTTGGCCTCCTGCGCCATTACTTCGCTTGCCAGCGCATTGACCGTGTGGGCCAGCTCGCGCTCGCTCTCGGCTTTATCCACTGCCGTGTAGGCGGCGGCGTTCACGATTACCTGCGGCGCAACAGCGCGAATGGTGGCGCGCAGGCTATCAAGGTCCGACAGGTCACCGGCCAGCTCACCATATGCAGTGTCTGTCCGATGACGATCCAGGGCTACGACTTCGCCCAGGACGCCGAGGGCGCGCTGCAACTCCCAGCCAACCTGACCGTTTTTACCCAGCAGCAGAATCCTCATGCCTTGCTCACGCGTGTGGAGTAGTTGGTGTCAATCCATTGCTGGTAGCTGCCGCTTTTGACGTGGGCAACCCATTCAGGATTGTCCAAGTACCACTGTACTGTCTTGCGAATGCCCGACTCGAACGTCTCTTCAGGCACCCAGCCCAGCTCCCGCTGGATTTTGCTGGCGTCGATCGCGTAGCGTAGGTCATGGCCTGGGCGGTCTTGAACGTAGGTCAGCAGTTCGACGTGAGGACGGAATGCCGACTCAGGGCGCAGCTCATCGAGCAAGGCACAGACAGTACGTACAACTTCGATGTTCTGTTTTTCGTTATGACCGCCGATGTTGTAGGTCTCACCTATTTCACCTTCGGTTACAACTTTGTACAGCGCACGGGCGTGGTCTTCGACGTATAGCCAGTCACGGATCTGATCGCCCTTACCATAGATAGGCAGCGCTTTGCCTTCCAGGGCGTTGAGGATGACCAGGGGGATCAACTTCTCCGGAAAGTGGCATGGGCCGTAATTGTTCGAACAGTTGGTGACCAGAGTCGGCAGGCCGTAGGTACGGGCCCAGGCGCGAACCAGATGGTCGGAGCTGGCTTTGCTGGCCGAGTAGGGCGAGCTTGGTTGGTAGGGAGTGGTCTCGGTGAAGAGGTCTTCCGGCCCTTCCAGATCGCCGTACACTTCGTCGGTGGAAATGTGGTGGAAACGAAAGGCCGACTTGCGCGTCTCGTCCAGCTTGGCCCAATACCCACGTGCTGCTTCGAGCAGGTTGTAGGTGCCGATGATGTTAGTCTCGATGAACTCCGATGGGCCGCTGATCGAGCGGTCGACGTGGGACTCGGCGGCCAGGTGCATCACGGCGTCAGGCTGATGCTCGCGGAATACTCGGTCGAGTTCGGCGCGGTCGCAGATGTCGACCCGCTCGAACGCATAGCGCGCATTCTGGTCGACCGACTGCAACGACTCCAGATTACCGGCATAGGTCAGCTTGTCGACGTTGACCACCGAGTCATTGGTGTTCGAGATGATGTGACGCACAACTGCCGAACCGATGAAGCCGGCACCACCTGTTACTAAAATCTTCACGAGAATTTTCTACCTTGAGGTTCTGACAGAGCCTATGAACTCTGCATAAGTCCCTGCACGTTATGACTTAGCCATCATATAGAGCGATGCAAAAGTATACCTGAATAGCCCACGGCTACGGCAATTCATGATGCGCAGGTCGCGGGCCCGACGGGGCTGTGCAGCACCCGAGTCGGCAGGTAGGACAGGCTGGGATAGAGCGAGGTTCCGCGTATGCTTTGTGCGAGTACTGGAATGGTTGATGGCAGTATCCATCCGCACACTTACAGAACTAACAAAAATCGGCATATAGGGTAAGCCTGACATAAACGGTCGGATTAACTTTCAACCTCGTACCCGTGGCGCTTAGTCAGTATCATGTCGTTATGCAGGTCCATCAAGCCGTCAGGGCACTTCAAGAGAAGGCTGTGATGGTGACTTTTCTGGAGGATTCATGATCGCTATCGTCACCGGTATTACAGGCCAGGATGGAGCGTATCTTGCGCAGCTTCTGCTTGGCAAAGGGTACACCGTGTACGGCACCTATCGGCGCACCAGCTCCGTCAACTTCTGGCGGCTGGCCGAGTTGGGCGTTGAGCAGCATCCCAATCTGCACTTGGTGGAGTACGACCTGACTGATCTCTCGGCCAGCATCAGGCTGCTGCAGACAACTGAGGCGACTGAGGTGTACAACCTTGCCGCCCAGAGCTTCGTAGGCGTTTCGTTCGACCAACCGATCACCACATCTGAAATCACAGGCCTTGGCGCTGTTCACCTGCTGGAGGCGATTCGTATCGTCAATCCGAAGGTGCGCTTTTACCAGGCCTCGACCTCGGAAATGTTCGGAAAGGTCCAGCAGACACCTCAGGTTGAGACAACCCCGTTCTACCCGCGTAGCCCTTACGGTGTGGCCAAGCTCTACGCGCACTGGATGACTATCAACTATCGAGAGTCCTACGGTCTCTTCGGTGCCAGCGGCATCCTGTTTAATCACGAGTCGCCGCTGCGCGGTCGTGAGTTTGTTACCCGCAAGATCACCGACAGTGTGGCCAAGATCAAGCAGGGCAAGCTGAGCCTGCTGGAACTCGGCAACATGGACGCCAAGCGGGACTGGGGTTACGCCCAGGAATACGTCGAAGGCATGTGGCGCATGCTCCAGGCCGATGAGCCCGACACGTTTGTTCTTGCCACCCACCGTACAGAGTCCGTACGCGACTTTGTCACTCTGGCGTGCAAGGCCGTCGACATCGATATCGTATGGAAGGGCAAGCACGAAAACGAGATTGGTATCGACGATGCCACAGGGCGGACCCTGGTAGCGGTCAATCCGAAGTTTTACCGCCCGACTGAAGTCGATCTGCTCTTGGGCAATCCGGAAAAGGCCAAAGCAGTATTGGGCTGGGAAGCCCGGACCTCGCTCGAAGAGCTGTGCCGCATGATGGTCGAAGCAGACCTTCGCCGTAATGAATCGGGTGTCTGTTTCTAAAGGCTGAGCGTATTCGCGAGCCTGCCGCGAGCGGCAGGTGAGCACGATTTGGAGTTGGACGATGGCCCGGATTCTTTTGACAGGCGCCAATGGTTTCGTTGGCAAGGTGCTGCAGCGCAGATTGCGCCAGGACCAGCATGAACTTATCGGTACCGTTGCATTCCTCCCGTCGCCCGTTGATCAGGGTGGCGATTTCGAGGTGATGGACATTTGCGATAGCGCTGCGGTGGACGCGGTCATCGCACGCTTGCAGCCGACACATCTTATTCATCTGGCGGCCATTTCCAACGTGGCATTGAGTTTCAAGGAACCTCTGCTGACGTGGAACACCAACGTCATCGGCACCCTCAACCTGATGGAATCCTTGAAAAAACACGCCCCGGATTGTTTCACTCTTTTTGTGAGCTCATCAGAGGTCTACGGTGAAAGCTTCAAGCGGGGACAAGCACTTGACGAGTCTGCCCCGTGTGCGCCGATGAATCCTTACGCAGCGAGCAAATTGGCTGCCGAACATGCCGTCACGCAATATTTACGTCAAGGCCTGGGCGGGGTGATCGTGCGCCCGTTCAACCATATCGGCCCTGGCCAGAGTGCAGATTTTGTCACCGCGTCGTTCGGCAGGCAGATCGCGTTGATTGAGGCTGGCTTGCAAGAGCCTGTCCTCAAGGTGGGTAATCTTGATGCCAGTCGCGACTTCCTGAGCGTTGACGATGTCTGTGACGGGTATGCGCGTCTGGTCGAGGTAAGCAGCCGCAGCCTTGCCCATCGGGTGTACAACCTGTCCTCCGGAGCCAGCACCCGGATCCGTAGCGTACTGGACGAGATGCTGGCGCAGACCACGGTGCCTATCGAAATTCACACAGACCCCGCGCGCCTGCGCCCTTCGGACATCCCGGTTGCAGCAGGGTCAAACCAGCGCATCAAGGCCGAGCTGGGTTGGCAACCAACCATCCCGCTTGCGCAGACGGTGGATGCCATCCTTGGCTATTGGCGAGAGCATGTCAGGCAGACTTTGCAGCATTGAGCGCTTGCCTCATATGAGGTTCAGGCCAGGCGTGTTTTCCGGATCTCGTCCAGACGTGCCCTGTAGCGCAGCCCGGTGTAGCGGTAGCTGAAGTTACTCTGCATGTGCAATTGCGCCTTTTTGCCTAACGCCCGGCCCATTGCCGGATCATCGACCAGTTGCAGCATGTAGGCCACAGCCTGGTCCTGATCCGGCTCAGCCCAGTGTTGGCCATGATGGTGCGGATATTCACCCTCCAATACCGGGATCAACCGGTAACCCACGGGCAGGCTGGTGTCTGACGTCATGAAGTCCATGTTGCCCGAATACGCAGTGGCGATCGCTGGTTTGCCCAGTGCCATTGCCTCGGCGACACCAAAACCATAGCCTTCGGACCGATGCAGTGACACGAAACAGTCACTGCAACGCAAGAGATTCTTGACCTCACTGCTGCTCATCATTCGATCGATCAACGTTACCCGGCCATACAGTGCCTGCACCTCTGCCTGCAGCTCTGCGAACGCCTGCGGGTTCATGTCGACCCCGTTCACTTTGATCACCAGATGTGTGCGGGTATAAGGCCTTTGATTGAGCAGTTGCTTGTATGCTTCAAACACCCCGCGCGGGTTTTTACGGGCCGAGTACGAGCGCAGATCGTAGAAGAACAAAAACACATAGTCAGCTTCAGGCAGGCCGAAATAGCGTCGGCTGTAAAACCCGTCCAATTGGATTTCAGTGGCCAAAGGCATATGGACCACAGGTTTGCTGCAGACCTCTTTGAGGCCGTCCATGACAAAACGTGAGGCTGCCCAGATTTCGTCAAAGCGATCCAGTTGCTCTGCCCACTCCTGCGGATAGCGCGGCAGCTCCCAGAGCGGGTAGATGATGTTGTAGCCGGTCCACGAACGAGCCTGGTTGATGTGCTCCAGGGCGCCAGCGACCTCATTGCCGTTGATATGGAAAATATTGATCGGCGCAGGATCTTCAACCATGGCCTGGCCAAACTCGGCCACTTCATCGTGGCTGGCGGGCACGAGCTTGTAGATGTCGTGCAGCTGCGGCGGTTGGTAAACAGTGTTCAGCGACCTGAAGGTGGCTCGCACATGTTCGCCCATACCGATGGGGGCAAATGGGTGGCCGGCCAGACATACGTCACTGCTGTCTTTAATGCTATCGGTCATCAGTCTTCAGCCACTCAGTTTTTCTTCAACAGACGCGAGGCGTCCAGCGCATTGCTCACCGCTTCGAGGTAAGTGTGACCGAAGCGACGGTCGGGCTCGAGGTAAGCACCTTCGGCCCATTCGTTCCAGGCATTGATGAATACCAGGCGCTCGTCGCCAAAGTGTTGCTCACGGGTATCGGTAATCGACTCTTCGAGCCAAGCCTGGAATGCGCCGGGCGTCGACATCTCGAAGCAGCCGCCGGCATGCTGGCGGCGGGCGGTGTTGTCCCAGCCAGGCATCACTCCTTTGAAACGGGTGTATCCAGGGGCAGGACGCGAGGCGAAGCTTACCGCAAGGTCGCGGTAGTCAGCCGAGTGGCCAACAAACTCCGGATTGAGCATCGCACCGGTTGGCGGCTTGGGCTCTACCAGCCCACCTGGCGGGAATTCCACTGCCGCATCACAGCCAAACAATGAGGGATGGAAGCCGGCTGTGGCGAGTTCGAACGACTCGACCATGGCAATGTAGATTTCCCCCACACCTTGCTCGCGGCACGCCTCTCGCCAGCGAGCAGCGGTTTTAGCGAAGTCCGGGAACAGGGCAGGCCGGTAAATCACCATCAGCGGACGATCATCCACTTTGATGTAGCGGTCATCCTTGAAGAAACGGATAAGATCGTTGATAACCGCAAGGTCGTCGTCTTCACTGTGGGCCTGAGCGATCAACACCTCCTGTTCCAGCCCGTCCCAGCGCCGTGTCCAGTTTTCGTTGGCCCAGCACAGGCAGAACGGGATGTCCGGCTTGTCACTGAGCAGCAGCTGCTCGACTGGACGCTCCAGCAGGCGTTTGCCATCGAACCAGTAGTAGTAGAAGCAGAACCCATGGATGCCGTAGCGCTGCGCCAGGTCTGCCTGAGCTTGCAGCACTTCAAGCAAGCGCAGGTCGTAGTAACCCATATCGGCAGGCACCCGGGGCTGGTAATGGCCCACAAAGTTTGGCTTTGCCTTGCTGACGTTGGTCCACTCGGTGAAGCCTTTGCCCCACCACAGATCGTTTTCCGGCACCGGATGGAATTGTGGCAGGAAGAAGGTGATGAGGCGCGGATCAAAGTGCTGGTCCAGCGTAGCGCCCCACTTCTTGTTCAGCACGCTGACGTTGTTGGCAATGGCAGCCATCTTGAAATCGTTGCCTGTCGCGGCGGTGGTCCTGGACAGGTGGTGGACGATGGTTGCATGCGGATTGTAGTAGACCTCATAACCAGCAGCTCGAATCGTCAGGCACAGGTCGCTGTCTTCGCAGTAACAGGGCAAGAACTCTTCCGAGAAACCCCCAATGCGCTTGAGCAACGCGGTAGGCGCCATCAGGCAAGCGCCCGATACGTAGTCGACTCGACGTGTGTAATTGAAACGCGGCTGGTCTGGGTGTTCTGCAAAGCCGATCATGGTCGAAACGCCATTTGGCGCCAGTGCTGCCCCGGCCTCTTGCAGATGGCCGCTGGGATAGACGAACTTTGGCCCAACCACGCCCACTTGGTCGTAGTCGACGAACGTCGCCAGCAGCGCTTCCAGCCAGCCAGCAGTCACCTGTACATCGTTGTTCAGATAAACGGTAAAGGCGCCGTTGACCGCGGCCATCGCTCTGTTGCAATTACGCAGAAACCCAAGGTTCTCTTCACTGCGCAGGTAGCGGATGTTGGCAATCGGCTCGAGCAGGGTCTGGGTTTCGTCGCTGGAAGCGTCATCAGCAACGATGATTTCTACGGCCAGGTCGGCGGGCAGGTGCTGCTGGATCGATGCAAGGCACTCGAGGGTTAGCTTGGCGTTGTTGAATACCGGGATCAGTATGGACACCAGAGGCAACGCCCCAGCGGGCTGGAACCGAAGCTGCTCAGCATGGCTGGGCAGGTCGGCCTCGGCGAAATCCAGAACTTCTATCAGCGAAACAGGCTGAGCAGCACGGTGCGCGGCCTTGGCTGCGGCGATGCGCGCTCGGACCTGGGCATAGTCCTGCCACTCCCAGACGCCATCGGCGCACGGCAGGTCCAATTCAGTGAGAGGCGACAAGTGGCCAACGCTGGTATCAGGTTCGACGCTGTGAGCTGGCGTCGGCGAATGTTCTGGGTGCGGGGGCTGGGCAACGACGCCGGGTGCGACCGTCTGGGTTGGATCTTGCGTCATGGCGGTTGAGGATTCCTGTAGAGACGCGTGCGTGACAGCTACCGCGTGAGATGGGCTGGCACGTCTGCGATTGGCCGCAGCCGCGTCGGTTGCGTGAGCTGATCAGCTCTACGATAAACCGCTCGTGGGCGCGCAGGCCATTGAATAACAAGTGAATAATGAAACAGCCTGCTGACGATTTCCAGCTAAAACTGGAGTCCGAGCGCCGCTGTGACGGGGCCGTAGATTCTCGTTGTAACCGCGGGCATTGAGCACAAGCATATAGGGCTTCGCCTTTACACGGTACCTGCCAGGTCATTAAGCGGGACGATTACAGGGCTCCAGCAAGGTCAGACGAGGCATAAACTGTAAGTCAAAAATCAGAGGGTGATACTGCCAAAAGCTGTACCCGAACAATTGGGAGATAACGCCTGTATTGGTGGGGCGTGGCAGCTTGATTGGGGACTTGCCATAAGCCACCGTATTGCCGCCAGACGGTAAGGCTTTGTGCCACTGTCGTATACATATTGTGTGGTAGATTCAGCGTGATGTTTCAAGCGCGTTTGATGACTACCAAAGGATAGGTATGCGATTCAGGGATGATGTAAATGGCCTGCGGGCACTGGCAGTTTTGGCCGTTGTTGTATTTCATTTCAATTCAACGGTACTGCCGGCCGGTTTTGCTGGCGTCGATGTGTTCTTCGTCATTTCTGGCTACCTGATGACAGGGGCGATCTATCCAAAGGTGCAATCGGGCACTTTTTCGTTGCTTGGTTTTTATGTCAGCCGGGCCAGGCGGCTGATTCCAGCATTGTTGGTCCTGTGCGCTGCCATGCTGGTCTGGGGGTATTTCAACCTCCTGCCTGTTGATTACAAGCAGCTCGGAACGCATGTCGCAGGCGCGCTCACCTTTACCTCGAACCTGGTTTTCTACAGCGAGTCCGGTTATTTCGACTCGGCATCGCACCTGAAATGGTTGCTGCACACATGGTCGCTGTCGGTCGAGTGGCAGTTTTATTTGCTTTATCCGCTTCTGATCATGGCGTTGCTGAGGGCCGTTGGCGCTCGTTCGGGCCGGCTGGCGATCGTGGCACTGATGTGTCTCTCGTTTGCGCTGGCAACGTGGTTGTCCTACCGCGCAGAGAGCTTTGCTTACTTCATGCTGCCGTCACGCGCATGGGAAATGCTGATTGGTGGTGTTGTGTACCTCTATCCGCTGGAGCTGCGCGGCCGGAATAAAGCATTGGTGGCACTGACGGGACTGGGGCTGATCATCCTGTCGTTGGTTGCGCTCGATAGCACGACACCGTGGCCAGGGCAGTGGGCGCTGCTGCCTGTCGCCGGTACCTGTCTTGTCATTGTCGCGGGCTATGCAGGATCCTGGCTGACCACCAATGGCCTGGTCGCCTGGCTAGGCAAGACATCCTACTCGACCTACCTCTGGCATTGGCCGGTTTGCGTCTATCTCTATAAACATGGGCTGGTCGACCAGCCATGGGCAATTGTGGGTGGTATCGCATTGTCATTTGCACTGGGCTCAGCCTCCTACTGGACGGTAGAGCAGTCAGGCACCCGCCGAGCGTCCGCCGTGGGCGCGCTTGGCAAATGGCGCTCCAAAACACGACGACCGCTGGCCATCAGCACCTTCGTTCTGGTAGTGCTCAGCGGGTATACCATTACTAAAAGCAACGGGGCCCCTTACCGGTTTGCAGACGAAATCAAAGCCCTGTCGGCCATTACCAATGTCTACGAATATTTCGATTTCAAGCAGAATATCCGCTACGGGGTGTGCCACTCGGTGCCCAAAGATGCGAGCTATGCACAGTGCATCGAATCTGGACGCAAGATGATCTTCATTTGGGGTGATTCGTATGCCGCTGCCCTCTACCAAGGGGTGCTGAAAGTACGTGATGACGGTTATCCGGAGTATGGGATAGCGCAAATGACGGACGGTAACGGGCCACCGTTCTTCACCGTCTCGGGCAAGACCGATGAAGGCAAACCGGTTGTCGAGGCGAATGATGATCGGCTGGCTGCAGTGGCGATGTACAAGCCAGATGTGGTGATCCTGAGTTGGCTGGTATTTGGCAGCAACGCGCCTCACGAGCAAAATCAGGCATTGGCACTGCTTGGCGATACGGTGGCAAAAATAACCGCGGCATCGCCATTGACCAAGGTGGTTGTGATTGGCCCGGTACCGCACTGGAATGGCAATCTCAGCTCCAAGATCCTGAACTACTGGGCGCAATACAAGCAGTTGCCCCCGCAGTACATGGAGTACGGGCTGAACCCACAAGTCATGGCCTGGGACAGTTTTCTCAAAACGCGCGTACCTGCCATCGGCGCATCCTATATCTCGGCGTTGGACGTTTTTTGCAAGGCGCAAGCCTGCTTGAGTCGGCTTGGCGACGATGTCACCGATCTGCCAGTGGTCGACTTTGGCCATCTCAGCAAACATGGCTCGGTGTACTTGATCGACAGGATCAAGGCGGACGTCTTCAACTGATGGCGCACCAACCGCCCCACGCCCAGCCATTGCGCATACTTTGCACAGGGCTGTTTTAGACCGTACCATGGCCGCTTACGTGTTAATCAATTCATTACGGAAGACTATGAATCACCTTCAGATCGCCAAAGAAGCACTGCGGGCTCAAGCTACTGCGGTAAGTGCTATTGCAGACCGTTTAGGCGAGGAGTTTCAACGCGCAATTGAGTTGATACTCGGTTGCAAGGGCCGGGTCGTGGTCTGTGGTATGGGGAAGTCCGGACTCATTGGTAAAAAGATGGTGGCCACCTTTGCCTCGACCGGCACCCCCAGCTTCTTTCTTCACCCGGCAGAAGCGTTCCACGGTGACCTGGGCATGCTCAAACCGGTCGATGTGCTGATCCTCATCAGCTATAGCGGTGAAACTGAAGAGGTGATCAAACTCATTCCGAGTTTGCAGTCGTTTGGCAACCAGGTCATCGCGATGGCCGGCAACGGCAAATCCACCCTGGCCAAGCATGCCGACATCTGGCTCGATGTATCCGTCGAACGCGAAGTGTGCCCTAACAATCTGGCGCCGACGACCTCAACGCTGGCCACCATGGCCATGGGTGATGCATTGGCAGTGGCCCTTATCGAGGCTATCCAGTTCAAGGCCATGGACTTCGCCCGGTACCATCCCGGTGGCAGCCTCGGCCGGAAGCTGTTGACCCGGGTCAAAGACGTCATGCACTCGCCTGCGCCAGCAGTGTCGCCTCATACCACCTTTCATGACTGCCTGATGGTAATGACTCAAAGCCGCCTGGGCATGGCTGTAGTGCTGGACCAGGGAAAGCTCGTCGGTATCGTCACCGATGGCGATCTGCGTCGAGCGCTGCTTGAAAACGAGGGCGTTATTCGTCAGCCCGTGTCAGATTTCATGACTGCCAAGCCTCACACTATCAATGACAGTGCTCAGCTGTCCGAGGCTGAGATATATATGCAGGAAAACAAGATCAGAGCCCTGGCTGTAACCAGCGATGACGGTGCGGTATTGGGCGTAGTAGAAATTTTTGACTAGTGAGTGTCTTTGCCTTTACAGGACAACGGCAAGTGGTACAACCGGGCAGGGTAGTCCGGCTGTCCCTGCAAGGGCCCTGATCTCATCTCTCGATTTGAATAGCTGGCGCAGGCAGGGCCTATATGTCTCGAGAACGAATAGGTTGTGGGATTATCACATGCAACCGGGCTGAGAGCTTCCAGCGATTACTAGGATCTCTTGAAGGTACTTGCCTGGACGCGTTAGTCATTGTCAATGACGGCACGGAAATGGCAGGTTCAGTCGGTGCTGAGGTTATTAAAAACGAGCTTAACCTCGGGGTCGGGCGTTCTAAGAACAAGGCGTTAAAGCACTTGCTTGACAAAGGCTGTGACCATATTTTTCTTATAGAAGATGACGTCTATGTCAAAGATTGCACAGTTTTTGACAGGTACATAGCGGCTTCTGAGCGTACCGGTATACAGCATCTCAACTTTAGCCAGCATGGCAACCTAAACAGGAAGAAGTCAGGTGTGCCCAAACCGATCGCGCGCGTTATCAGCGGCGGCGTTGAGTTGGATATCTATAAGCACTGTGTGGGCGCATTCTCCTACTATTCGAGAACGTGCCTAGACACGGTTGGCTTGATAGATGAGCGTTATTTTAACGCTTTGGAACATGTGGATCATACCTACGAGATCATTAAGGCAGGTATGCATCCGTCTTTCTGGAGCTTTGCGGATATCGCTGAGTCTTATAAGTATATTGGTGATGACGGGTGGAGCGTGGAGCAATCTAACATCTCGTCGCGCGCAGACCATGAGGCCAGCGTAGCGGCCGCATTGGATATATTCAAAGGCAAGCATGGGGTTGTGCCGAGTGAAATATCAATGCCTGCTGTGGATGAGCTGATTGATCAGCTTGAGCGTATTGGGCGCACGCATTCTTGTAATGAGCAGTTTGAGGGGGCCAGGCTGCTAAAAATTTACTAGCCTGCGCTGGCCCACCAGAAAAATTGAATCAAATTTCCATTATCAGATTCTTCAGGGGGTTACGAATCTGAGGTTTTGCCAGAATCTGGCTAATCGCAAGGTCGAAGCCTTCTACGTTGAAGCTGTGAAGCAACCCGGTGGTTGGCACTGCCGGATTGCTGGCTTGTAACTCTTCAGGTGTTGAGAACAGCGATGCCCCTGAGAGTGAATCGGTAACCGTCTTCAAGCCTTCATTGCAAAATATCGATACAGGTACACCGTACATCTCGTACTCAAGCAGGCAGGTAGAGACGGTCGAAACGCCTTCGGAAGCATGCTTGATAAGCTCCTCGGTTGTGTCGATCGAGTGGAAGTAGATCTCTCTATCATGCCCGTAGCGGAGGAGGTTACTCGGTTTTGCACTGAGCATGTAATGAATCAAATTCTGAGTGTTCAGCTCTGCAGGATGGGGCGCCCAGATGTACAGTTTTTCAGGGTTGGCCCTCGCCAGTTCAAATATGGACTGTGCAAGTACACGCTGATCCTGATAGCTATAGAGATACCAGTTGGTGTTGGTAGTAATCACCGTAAACACGGGTACGACCGGTGGGCTTTCCTTTTTCACGCGTTGAGCCCGGTTTCTGGGATACCCGATAGAGGCGTCGGCAAACCAGCTCAACTGATGATCGGCAAAAGATGGAACTGGGTATCCAGCACCTGATGTATGTGAAGCCGTATTCACGAATTTGGAATCGTCGGACAAGTTAAAACCAAGCTGATACAGACCATGCGGTACCTCGATGATTGGAATCGAAATGGCAACGCATGCTTTGAGAACTGTAAGAATGCCCTTTTCTAGCACGGGGCTGATATGACCTACCGTTGTAATCGCGGCGCTGAAGACGCCCGCTAGCATGATCACCGACTTCGCATCGGATGTGATTTTAACATTGTCCGGTAGCACGTAATCCGTAGCCAGATTGTAGTCTTTCTGCGGACTATTATTGTATATCAAGTAATCAAACTTGGAGCCGAGCGCAGACAGCAGCGCCAACTCCACTTGCGGAAAGTTATTCGTCACATAAAGCAGTGTCTGCTTGGACTGCTTTAGATTCAGTTGCTCAGATCTGATGACGCCGCTCATTGTGCGCTTACCACGTGATGTTTGAGGACTGCTTCCCTGGCCTTCAGAGAGGCACGAGCTATGACTGCAGGGTCTTTGATCAGCTTTTCAAGCGTGGAGTACCATTCTGCTTGCGATTCACACAGCCAGCCATTGACGCCATGCGTGACGGCTTCGACGAACTCGTCTCGCGGACTGGCAATCACCGGCACACCTTGGGATCCACACTCGATAAACTTAATGTTTGATTTCGCATTATTGAAAATCGTGTCCTCAAGGGGGGCGAGGGCGATGTCATGTTCGGAAATAACACTTAACATCTCGTTAAAGTTGACGCGAGAGATGACTGTGACTTTAGTGTTAAACAGTTCGATCGGATTGGACTGGGTGCCGGTATTTCCGAGGAAGGTAATTTCAAATCGGTCCGGATACTCTTGTGCTAGCTTCAGGAGTGGGCCCTGAGCAATAGAGAAATCTTTTTTATGGGTAGCAGTGCCAGACAGATAGAGTATTTTTACCTTGCGGCTTGTAATATTTTTCAATTTTTCAACGCACTGCTGTTTAGGCAATACCATTGCCGAAACAATTTGATTTCTGTGCAATTCAATGGGCTTCGCCAGATGTGCCATTGCTTGGGCGATCAATGGTGTACTGCAACGAAATGCATCGGCATACAGAAGGAATGCGGACTTCCCCATAATGTTCTTGCGCGCATGTTCGACGGTTTTCCCGTCGCTCGATCTGACATGTCCGAGGTACTCGCAGTGCTCGGGGAGTAGCAGGTCATCGTAATCAAGTGTAACTTTTATGCCGATATTTTTAGCCAGCTCGATGAGATAAAGCGACATCTCGTTATGTTCAGGTCGTGAAAAAATCAGCTCTTTACAATTGAAGATCGCACGAACCATTTTATGGATTTCGGTCTGGCCGTGGTACACCAGATTCTTCGAAATCTTTTGTGATTGGAACAGGCACCGATAGACGAATGAGCCGTCACGTCGCGGTGCGCTCGAGAGAAAAAGCGTTGCTTCGTGGGTGTTCTTAAAGGTTTGTGAATGCCTGAGCAACCCCGGCCGGATCAGCTCGCGTGATTCTTTGAATCCATACGTGAAGTAGTGGTCCGCAGCGTGCATCTCATTTTTAAGAACATCGCTGTATTTCGCAGTATATTTTTTGTGATCAATCAGGCACTTGTATATGTGACTCGGGTCGATGTCTGGCCGGTCACGGATCAATTGCTCTGCAAATCTTTTGGTCGGATTCGTCGACCCGGTGAACACATAACCAGCTTGATTGGTGATCATCGTGACAGGAGGTGCCACTTGCTCAAGTTTAGGCATATCTTGGGGGGTAGTCGCAGGTTGGGCCGCGATTGCAGTCGATTTATGGCTAACGACTTCTGCGGACAGTACTGGCGTGCGAGCGTCTTTGGCGTTTTTTAGATTTTGCACTTTTTTTCTGGGGTTTTTAATAGTCAAGATTAATGCCTTGGCCTGCTGAGCAGACCGCGTAGGTAATGGATATAGACGTTGTCTTAGCGCGTTACCGGGGGTCTTGGAGGAAGAGCCAACCCTCCATAGGCGCCGCTCAGGTAATCCAGCGAGAGGCTTGGGTGATAGTGAGGGTCACCGCCCTGGGTCGAGACCCAGCGTTCTATAAAGTTTTTCTGCTCTCGCAGCGCTCGCGCCTTTTTCTCCGGCGTTAGATCTTTGCCACGGCTGGCCGACTCTGCATGAATGAGTTTGGCCTTGGAGGACCAGATTATGCGCTTGCCCGTGGCTTTCACCTTCAGGCAAAGATCAACGTCATTGAATGCCACTGGGAATGCTAACTCGTCGAGTCCTTGCACTGCCTGGTAAAGGGATTTAGAGATCAACAGGCAGGCTGCAGTGACCGCACTCTGCTCTCGGGTAAGATGGTTGAACGCGAGGTAGCCCGGGTCCTGGTCGTTGAGTAGGTTGCCAGTGTGTGCCGCCAGCCCATTGATGCCGACGACCACGCCGGCATGCTGGACCATATGGTTGGGCCACAACAATTTAGCACCGACCACACCAACATCTGGGCGCAGCGCATGCGAAACCATTTCCTTTAGCCATCCGCCTTCAACGATCTCGATGTCATTATTGACCAGGCCAATCAGGTCGCCCGTCGCGTGGCTCACACCAACATTATTGATTGTCGAGTAATTGAACGGGTGGGGGTGAGAGACCACCGCAACGCCTCGCTTCTTGAGATCCTCGAAATACGCAAGGGTCTGCGGGTCACTCGACTGATTGTCGACGACAATGATTTCCAGATCAGGATAATCGGTCTCGTTCAATAGACCTTCAATGCAGGTATGCAGCAACCTGAATTGGTCGCGCGTAGGAACAATCAAGCTTACGCGCGGTAGTTGCTGCGGCAGTGGCCAGAGTGGCCGCAAAAGCGCTGGATAATGCTCAACAGAACTAACCGTTGTACCAGTCGCTAGCGACTCACATAACCATTCCACCGCGAGCCTACGATGCGCCGAAGGTTCCGCTTGCTCGGGGCTTTCCGGGGCGCAAGTCGAGCGATGATAGAGAACGCGGGGTAAATGGGCCACGGGTACTTTGTTTTGCTCTGTAGCCAGTGCAATAGCTGCAGTCAGGTCATGCCAATTCACAGCAGAATGTTTTACTCGATCCGGGAGAAGGCTCAATGCCTGGGCGATGAATGGAGCGCTGAAGATGGCCCCCGGCGTGAATACATCGGCCCCAATAAACAGGTCGATATCCCATATCGGCTTCAGCCAGGGATGTGTCCGCTCGCCTGTGGGACTGTCTTGGTCGCAGTCACCATATGCCCACGCATTATTGCCGTCGAGCAGTGCGCACAGATGACCTAGTGCCGATGGCGCAAGACGATCGCCGGCAATTAAGGGCAATATAAAATCGCAGCCTGCTGTCAGCACCTTATCCACAGCAGGCATTAAGTCTTCAGCAGGCGTGATCGCAATCTCATGTACCAAGCCCCGGTCTTGGCCCAGGCTGTCCAGCGTTAGCTGTTCATGTGCGCAATTCCCGTCGCTTATCAGCACCACTCCAACCCTACCCTGCAGTTCAACCGCTGGCAAACTGTCCAAGCGCTGAAATGCTTCAAACCAGCTCGGGTACAGGTGCCAGCCGGCACTTTTGGGCAACAGAACCGTATGTTCGTTTGCGACATCTGTCAGCAGCGAAATGAGCGCAGGATCTGATTCAACTTCCAATTTCTGCAGCAGGCCGGTGACGCCTTCGGGCCAGCAGCAAACACTAATGGGGCTGCCAGCAAGTTGCTGACCTCGATCATCGGTCAATTCCAGCTTGTGTACCATTCCATCGGCCAGCTCCCAGGGAAGGTCAATGGAGAAACCGTGATCGCTCGTCGCGCGATATGCCAGTGCCTGATTGTGCGAGTTGCATGTCGCACTAGCGATGACCACATTGCCCTCGCTGACTGTGACTTCCACATGCCGCCTGGGTGACTGTGGGTCCCAGCACCAGCCACTGAGTCGAAGTCCACCCGTGTGCCAAACCTGTGCCGCTATTGCGTGGCTAGAATCTGGCGGGCCCGCCGGGAGCAGCACATTGCCGTCGAGCTCGAAACCATCATTGGCAATCCGCACCGCAATCACCGCTGCTTCATCCAACCAACTCTGCCGCAGTTGCACGGTAAAACCGTGGAACTGGTCGCCCATGGGGGCCACAGGCTCATATTGGTCTGCACGGGCGAGCGCGACCGGTGCGCCATCGATGATCACTTCCACAATCAGTCGTTGATCTGGTTGTGCCGTATTCATCGCCCAGCCATGTAACACGTCCCCTTGCAGGCCAAGGATGACACCGGCATGCGTGCAGGGCAGTACTGGGTGTTGGCCCGCCTGGGGCTTTTCCAAGAGATCTTGAGTCATCAGGCCTGGCTCACTGAGAAGGGTAAAGAAGTCAAAGCGCTCGCACCGGCTTCGGTCGCCACCGTACCTGGATCGGCAAACAGTGGCACAGCCAGAGTCTTGGCGAGCATTGGAGCGATCCAGTCGGCGCCTGGTGCATCATCGAGGCTTAGCACGGCGCTGCAGCCCGCAGCGCGAGCGCGCTCGGCCAGGCTGAAATCGTGCAGCAGCGGAAGCCGGTGAACGACACCGGTCGCCTGTAGAGCCTTAACCCAAGGCCCATCATCCTTGGCTAACAGTACCAGCGGTAATTGTTCACGAATGGCCTGTCTGGCCAGGCTTAGCCAGCGCTGGGCGAGGGCTGGCCGGCTGAGGCTGTCGCCGATCAGCAACACCTGCTGGTGGGTTGCAGCCGCTACAGGGTTTGTTACGGGTGCAGGTGCAGGTGCAGAGGCATGGGTGGGAGGCAGCAAGGCTGCTTCTGGAAGCCCACTTGCGTAGCCTGCCTGCAACGCGTGCCAAGGTAGCTGGATGGCAGTTGCTGCGTTGGCAAAGCGCTGCCAGTCGAAGGTAGCGTCCTGACTGAGGAGCCGGTTGTCCCGGCAGATGATCCGGTAGGGCAGTCCGAGCAGGGAAGGTAGCTCGCACAGCTCAGCAGGGCAGCGGGACAGCTGCTCGTATTGAATTTCGCAAATCGGCAGCAACTGCAACGTCTCAACCAATTGCTCATACTGCCCCGGCAGCTCGAAGTCCAGGCTCAGCGACAGCGGCCGCATGGGCGCCTTTAGCGTGGCCCAGACGCGGTGATGCTCGTGGCGCCACGCGAGGCTGAACACCGATTCGCTATGTGCATCGCCGCCACTTACATGAAGGGTCTGGCTGGTCTGCTGGCTCCAAAATGCTTTTTGCGCAGTAGTGCTTAGACCTGCCAGATTGGCTACACGGGCTCGCTGTAATTGCTCGCGAGCCGGTTTGATCGGATCGCGCAGGCAAAATGCATTGTAGCGAGCAGAAGCGTCAGGGTAACGCTTGCGCAGGATGGCGTTGTTATGTGCCACGCGCAGCGTTTTTTCGGCGCCGAATGAAATCCCGCCCTGATGCGCGACAAATACATTCGCCGCGCCCATATGACGCCAACCGAGACTGCGCGCACGCAGGCACCAGTCGGTTTCTTCGCCGTAGCCGCGCGCCAGGTGCACTTCGTCCAGGTAACCCACCTGATCCAACGCGCTGCGCTTGATGTACAGGCAAAACCCGCAGCCGGTCTCGATTTCTACCGGCGGGCTGTCGGTCTGCCGGGCGAGGTCGTCCAGCTGCGCCTGCTCCGTGGCGCTGGGCATGGGGTGGCTGACTCTGCTCTGAGGGAAGCTCATCAGCTCGCCATTGTTGGTGAACGGCGTCACCGAGGCGACGCTGATATCGCTGTAGGCCACCTTGCGCAGACGATCAAGCCAGTTGCCGTGCACGCGGGTGTCGGCATTCAGCCACACCACATCCTTGTTCGGGCTCAGCGCCATGGCGCGGTTCATGCTGCGAATGAAGCCCAGATTCACCGCATTGTTTACCAGCGTGATCTTGCCTTTGCTCGCGAGTACCTTCAACGCCTTGGCGAGGGCGGGCAGGGGAGTGGCGTCCTCGACAACGACCACGCGGTGCGCAGTGCGATTGAGCTTGCGTGCCTCGAGCGCGCTATGGATGCATTCCAGCGTCTCATCAAGGCCAGCGTAGACCGGTATCAGCACGTCCACTGGATGCTTTTCACCCCCTCCGCCCGATGCGGGTGGCGGTACAAACGCAGGCATGGCAAATACCGGGCTCCCCAGCAGCGGAGTGCCATCAGCAAAGCGCATGTGAACTGCCGCAGTCGGATTGGGTACGTTCACGCGCAAGCCGCCATGGGTCGTGGGCAGGCCGGCAGCACTGAGCAAGGGGTGCGGTGCGCTGGCGTGGGTGTCGACACTGACGGCGTTGGCGTCGAGTCGAAGCGCAACGGGGGTCTGCAGATTGTGCAGGTCGATCGCCCAGCCCTGGATCACACGTTGTTCAGGGATGTAGCGCACCACCCCAATTCTGCCCGAGGCCTCGGTTTGCGCGGCCAGCAGCTTGAGCACTTGTGTGAGCTCCTGCGCTGTATGGATTTCAGGCAAATGCGCAAGGATCATCCGGCGCAGCTCGGCGGGAGTCTCTGACTGACTGCGGGCCTGCCATAGCGTCATGCGCAGCGCCAGGTCATTAGGCTGGGTTTTCCAGGCTGTCGTCAGGTAACGGGTAGCGAGTTCGAAGTGGCCTTGCGCCAACAGGCTGCGGCCAACCAGTGCATGGATGTCGGCACGGTCGGGCAGCACCTGGGCTGCATTGGCAAAATAAATAAAAGCCAGGTCAGGCGTTTGCGGGAGTGCCGCAATGCCTTTCCACACCAAGGCTTCCGGCCGGTACTCGGCGGTCTGCATGGCACGCTCGAGCGCAGCAGCCGCGAGGCTCTGCTCGTTGGCTAGGCGATGGCGGTGGAACATGCCCATGAGCGTTTCTCGCCCATGGTCGAGGTGTCTGGACATAAACTTGGCTTGAGTGAAAATAAAAAAGAGGGGCGACCCGGAAGTCGCCCCTTTTCGCATATACCCGACCTTGCGGCCGGGCATACGCATCGCTACGACAGGGCTAGTTACACCTGGCCGTGCAGCACAACGACGTTGTCGATGTGGTCAACAGCTTCTGGCGAACCAACGATGCCCAGGGCAACATCGGCGTGAGTGCCGCCGTTGGCCAGCAGGCCCAGCCAAGCAGCCTTGCCAGTTGCGTCGGAATCGCGACCCAGAGCGGTCTGGTACAGGCCTTCGATGAAGTCTGCATCGGACTTGGTCTGAGCTTCAGCGGAACCAACAATGGCGGAAGCCACTTCGGAACGGCTTGCACCGTTGAACAGCTGACCGACCCAAGCGTTCAGGCCTTCTTCTTCAGCTTCACGGCCCAGGACGTTTTCGTACAGGTCGCGTACGAAGTCGCCGTTGGACGCATCGGCAGCGATAGCTTCTTGCGAAACTGCGATCGCAGCAGCGATGTCGGTCAGCGAACCGCCATTGGCCAGCAGGCCAGCCCAATCCGCAGCGCCTTCGGCGTCAGCGTCACGACCCAGCAGAGCTTGGTACAGGTCGTTGATGTCGGCAGCGTTGACAACGCTGGTGACTTCGGACGAGTTCAGGAACAGGTTGGCGATGTCGGTCAGCGAAGTGCCACCGTTAACAGCGCCTACGAAGTCCTTGGCACCTTGCAGGTCCGCATCGCGGCCCAGGATACCTTGGTACAGACGCAGGGCAGAAGCTTCAGCTTCGCTGTGAGCCAGTGCAACGGTCTCAACGGTGTCGCCGTCAACGAAGGTCAGGAACTCAGCGTTCGAGATCGAAGCGGTTTGGCTACCGGTCAGAGTAACGTTGAAGTTGGAGTTGGCAGCGAACTCGTAGTCAGCACGCGAACCGTCCAGTTGAACCACGTCGTAGCCAGCGCCAGTGTCGACGATGTCAGTGTGGTTGACGCCGCTCAGGACGACAGTGTCGTTGCCCGAACCGGTTTTGACGTTGTTGTTGCCAGCGCCAGCGATAACGGTGTTGTTGCCGTTGCCGGTAACGATGGTGTCGTTGCCGTCGCCGCCGTCGATGTAGGTGTTCTGGTCGCCGTTAACGGTGATCACGTCGTTGCCGTTGCCGGTGGTGACAACCAGGCCGATTTCGGCGTTGGCGTCAGCGCTGACAGCGATGTCGGCAGCCAGAGCAGCGAAGGCAGCAGGGGCAGCGCCCGATTGGCCTTGCAGGGTGACGTTCAGGCTTGCATCGCTTTCCAGGATGTAAGCACGAGCGCCAGCAGCTTCAGCTTCGGACAGGTCCAGGGTAACCAGGTCGGTTGCAACACCAGCGATTTCGCCAGTAACAACATCTACTGCGCCGCCAGCTGGCAGCTCCAGGTTCACGCCGTCGAAGCTTGCAACGTTGACGGTTGCGCCTTCAGCGTCCAGGCCCAGCAGCGAGCTGATGGCGTTGACAGTGCTGTCAGTCAGCGTGGTAGCTGTCAGGAAGGACTGAAACTCGGTAGACGAAACGGGGCTATCGTATTGCATGATCGATTCCTACGACTTCAAGCCAATTGGCTTGCGATACTTATGTTCTGCTGGTAAGCAGAGTTTTCCCACGGAGACTTAGAGCGGGCAGCGTTCATCTTCGTGACGGGAGTTATGGCGATATGCAGCGCCACCAGTGGCTCGTTGCCAGTGGGGCCATGCATCATCTGACTGGCGATCAACCGTTGTGGTTCGGCGTTGCCGAAAACGATATGACCGGAAATTTCGTAATGTTTGCGCCGCGGCCCGACTAGGCTGAAGCCTGCGCAGATCAGTGGCAGGCCCTCGCCGCGAATGCCGACGAAAGTGCCGGTCGAGACGTTGCGGCTGGGGCCGGAGCCGGCCACCATGCAGGTGTAAAGCAGGTCTACATCCGCTGGTTTGTCTGGCCAGCCAATGGCGAACGCTTCGATGAATTCCTCGCTGTCAGGGGCGCCTACCCAGCCTTCGCTCGAGACGACTTCGCCGGCATGTTGCAGGTGTGCAGTGAGCTCCAGAGCCATGGGCGCAGTGCTGGCTTCCAACGCAAGTTCCGGATCGCTGGTGGCGACCACGGCAAACGTACGCATGATGGCAGGGGAGTTGTCGATGCGGTCTATGCGCAGGTCAACGGGGTCGATCACGTCGTCGAACATGTGATATTCGGTGATCAGAACCGTGGTCACGCCGCCCTTGACGCGCGCAACGATGGTGTCGCCAAGCGTGTTCAGCATGTTCTTGCTGACACCCTCGGCGGGGAAGAAATCGATTGAGCCCTTACCGAGTGGCGCTTGCTGCAAGGCTATGCACACAGGCTTGTCGGCGGGGGGTTGGGAGGCGTACCGGAAGATGTACATGCCCGGCTCGAGCAGCGTGACTCTCGAGCTGATTTTCAGGCCATCTAGCGGCTGCGAAGGGGAGGACATGGCGTTGTTAAGCTCCTTTTAAACAAAAACACTGGCAGCTAACTTGCTCAAACCCGTGCATACGCCTGGAACGGACAGCGGACGCTCCATGCGAGGGACGAAGATGCAGGGATGTGAAAATGTTGTCAACTCACTCATGTAAAATAATTTTCATTTTTTTTCTGAACTAAATGTCTGGCTCAATGATCGCAGCGTCGGACTGAGTGCGATGCAGACGTTCCTATGACTCTATGTCTGCATCGAAATTCACTATGTTTTTCAGATGCTTGCAGCGTTAATATGAGCGTGCGTCAATGCTTTGGCTTGGGCGTGTCAAGGCCTGTTGTCAGCAACCAGGCTTAGTGCCGTTGGTCGCTGAACACTCTTGCAGATGGCCTTGTGATATCTAAGTTGACTCTGAAAGTTCGCTTATGCTCGTTTGTTGACGCTGGTCATTATTTTTTCATAAATAAAACGCTTCATCGGCTCGTCAAGCGGCGCCGTGGGGAATCAGGCACGCTGCCCCCCTAATCGAGTGTTACACTGCTTGCCGTTTTTTTGCCCTCCCCAGTATGGATACCATGAGTTCACTATCCGAAAACAACCTGCAAGCCGCCCTCAAAGCCTGTAAGAGCAGCTTCCTTTCGGTCGGTTTCTTCAGCTTCTTCGTCAACACGCTGATGCTCGTGCCAACGTTCTACATGATCCAGATCTCTGGGCGTGTGGTGCCATCGAGCAGTACCTCAACCTTGCTGATGCTGACCGTGATTCTGACTTTGTTGTTGGCAACCATGGGGTCCCTTGAGTGGGTGCGATCGCGGGTGATGGTGCGCATCAGCAACCGGCTCGACGTGATGCTTAGTCGCGATGTATACCGTGCCAGCTTCAAACGAGCACTGAACAGTGGCGGCGCAGATGCTACCGCGCAATCGTTGAATGACCTCACTGCGCTGCGCCAGTTCTTCACCGGCAACGGGCTGTTCGCTTTTTTCGATGCGCCCTGGTTCCCTATCTACACCTTGGTCATGTTCCTCTTCCACCCCTGGTTCGGCTACATGACCCTGGCATGCGGGGCGGTTCTGACCGTTCTGGCCTTCATCAACCACCGCTTGACTGCCAACGCCCTGGCCAATGCCAACAAGGAAAACGTCGCCTCGAACATGGTGACTACCAAGACCTTGCGCAATGCCGAAGTCATCGAGTCGATGGGCATGCTCGAGACACTGATGAATCGCTGGGCCAAACGTCAGCGCCGAATCATGCTGCTGCAGTCCGAGGCAAGTGACAAGGGCGGTATCGTCAGCACCATCTCGAAGACATTCCGCACCTGGTCACAGTCGATCATGCTGGGCATCGGCGCCTACCTGGTAGTCACCCACGAAATCAATCCCGGGCTGCTGATGGCGGGCTCTCTGCTGTTGGGGCGTGCCCTGGCACCTATCGATCAGATGATCGGCAGCTGGAAGGGTTTCGTCGCTGCCAAGGTTCAATACGATCGCCTGAGCAAGGTCATGGATGACCTCAACAAAGAGCCGGAGCGCATGCCACTGCCCGCGCCGGAAGGGCACATCCAGGTGGAAAATCTGGTTGTTGCACCCCCGGGCGCGAAAGCGCCGGTTATCCGCAATATCAGCTTCGTGGCGCCCGCAGGTTCCATCGTCGGTATCGTTGGCCCAAGTGCGGCAGGCAAGTCCACGCTGGTGCGGGCAATCATGGGTATCTGGCCGCCGCAGCATGGCGTAGTGCGTCTGGATGGCGCTGACATCCATAGCTGGGACAAGCACGCGCTTGGTCCTTATGTCGGCTACCTGCCGCAGGACATTGAACTGTTCGAAGGCAGCATCAGCGAAAATATTGCTCGATTCGACAAGGTTGACCCCGACAAGGTTGTGCACGCCGCACAGATGGCCGGCGTTCACGAAATGATCCTTATGCTGCCTGACGGCTATGACACCGTGATTGGTTCGGATGGTGTCAACCTCTCGGGCGGCCAGCGGCAACGTATCGGACTGGCCCGAGCCATCTACGGTAACCCGCGGCTGATCGTGCTCGACGAGCCAAACTCGAATCTTGACGATGTCGGCGAGCGCGCCTTGGGCGTGGCGCTGCAGAAACTCAAGGAAACCGGCGCGACGGTATTTATCGTGTCGCACCGGCCCAACATCCTCAGTCGTCTGGATCGCGTGCTGGTGATGTCGGGCGGCACCATTTCGTTGTACGGCGAGCGCGACCGAGTCATTGCTGAGCTGGCGGCTCAGCAGGCCAAGGGTCAGCAGCGTGTCGCTCAGCCCGATGCAGCGCAGCCTCCGGCGGCGGGTCCTGCCGCTCCAAAATCAGCGCCACCAGCGACGGCCGCCGCAGTGCCGGTTACCACCACCAGCCCCGGCGTGTGAAGGGATTTCCAGATGAGCAGTAAAGCGATCACCACGTTCGACCACAACTTCGACGATATGCCAACCTCCGATCGCGGTATTCGCCGTATCGGCATCACCATCATCGTGATCACCTTCGGCGTCTTCGGCACCTGGGCTGCGTTCGCCCCACTGAGCAATGCGGTGCACGGTTCCGGTGTGGTAACCGTGCAGAACTACCGCAAGACTGTGCAGCATCTGGAAGGCGGCATCGTCAAGGAGCTGCTGGCTCGCGATGGCGATCTGGTACAGAAAGGCGATCCGCTGATCGTGCTGGATGAAGCCCAGTTGAGCGCCGAGTATGAATCCACCCGCAACCAGCTGATCGTAGGTCGCTACAAGGAAGCGCGCCTGCGTGCCGAGCGGGATGGCCTCCAGGAGATCCCGGCGGTAACCATGGATGGCACCGATTCTGAGCGGGCCAGAGAGGCGTTGGCCGGAGAGCTGCAGGTATTCAAGGCTCGTCATGACTCACTGATGGGTGAGATATCAGTCAATCGCGAGCGCATCGAGCAGATGAAGCAGCAGATTGCCGGCCTCGATGACATGATCCGCACCAAGCGCAACCTGGAGAAGTCCTATACGGGTGAAATCAAGCAGTTGAAAGAACTGCTGGCCGAGGGTTTCGTCGACAATCAGCGTTTGCTCGAGCAGGAGCGCAAGCTCGACCTGCTCAAGACAGAGGTGGCTGACCATCAGTCGAGCATCACCACGACCAAGCTGCAGATCGGTGAAACCGAACTGCAGATTGTGCAATTGAAGAAGAAGTTCGACTCGGATGTGGCCAATGAGCTTTCTGAAGTCCAGGCTCAGGTGTTCGATCTTCAGGAGCGGGAAGCGGCGCTGCGTGATCGTTTGTCGCGGGTGGTCATCCGTGCCCCGGAGAGCGGCATGGTGCTGGACATGAAGGTTCACACCATCGGTGGCGTTGTAAGTGCCGCCACTCCGCTACTGGACATCGTTCCAGCGAGTTCCGAGCTGGTCGTCGAAGCCAAGGTTGCAACCAAGGATATCGACCGCCTTGAGCTTGGCAGGACAGCAGATATCCGCTTCGTCGCCTTCAACCAGGCGACTACCCCGGTAATCGAAGGCACGTTGATCCGCGTCTCCGCCGACAGCCTGACCGAAGAGCGCACCGGCGATCAGTACTATCTGGTGCGGGTCAAGGTATCTGAAGACGGCATGAAAAAACTCGGCAATCGCAAACTGCAACCCGGTATGCCGGCTGACGTCCTGATCAACGCAGGTGAACGCACCATGTTGCAGTATCTCCTGAAACCAGCGCGCAACATGTTCGCTGAATCGCTGATCGAGGAATGATTGTGCGTTTGCTACTCGGTGTTTTGATGTGCATGGCCGCCAGCCAGACGCTGGCGGTGCAACCCCAGGATGAAGTGCCCCGGGAAGTTGCAGCGTCCAGTTACGCGCTTGACCTTGCAGGTCTCTATCGCGAGGCCCGCCTGGAAGATCCTCGTGTGCTGGCGGCCTATGCCCGTGCGCGTTCTGCCGCTGAGCAACAGCGCGAAGCCCTAGGTGGCTTGTTGCCGCAAGTGTCGGCCAATGCCAATACCAGCCGTGTGTTGCGCAAGAATGAAAACACGCGCGACATCTACAACAACGAAAACTACTCGCTCAGCTTGACTCAGTACTTGTACAACAAGCCTGCGTGGGAGCGTTATCAGAAGTCCAAGAGCGTCAAGGACCAGAAGGGCCAGCAGGCGGAAGATACTTTGGCCGAAGCGACCGTCGACCTGGCCAAGCGCTACTTCGTTGCTTTGGCTGCTGACGATGAACTGGCGCTCGTTCAGGCCGAACGCCGCGCCACGCAAAAGAACCTTGATCGGGTCAGCATGATGTTCGACCGGCAGATGGCCAAGATCACCGACAAGCTCGATATGCAAGCGCGTGTCGACTCTCTCGCAGCGCAGGAGGTTGACGCGCGTAACCAGGTCCAGGTCAGTCGCGAGGCCTTGGCCGAAATCGTCGGACGGCCGATCAGCGAGCCGCTGAGCCGGGTGCGTAACGATGTGCAGTTGCAGGCGTCGACGCGCCCATTGCAGAGCTGGATTACCCAGGCGGTTGAAACCAATCCGATGCTAAAGGCCTCCCAGAGTGGCGCCGAGGCTGCGAATGCCGCCGTACGTGAGGGCAAGGGTGAGCACTATCCGCAGCTGTCGCTTAGTCTGAATGCGCAGCAAAGTGACCAGGGTTATGACAACACCCAGGCGCCACGCAGTGACAGCTATGTCGCGACGCTGGGTGTAAAAATCCCGCTTTATAGCGGCGGATCTACTTCCGCTCGGGTTCGGGGGCTATACGACGAGCAGCTGGCCGCTGAAGTGCAAATGGAGGGCATTCGTCGCCAGGTGGTGCGTGAAACCACCACGGCGTATCTCACTGCTCAGTCCAGCGTCGAGAAGATCCGCGCCAATCGCAATGCCTTGTCCTCTGCGCAGAAATCCAGTGTCGCTGCGCAAAAGGCGTTCACCTATGGCGTGGTCAACGCGGTGGATGTGCTGACTGCGGTGCAGAACGAGTTCAAGACCCGCCGTGACCTGCTCAAGTCGCAGTATGACTTCATCACCAACCTGTTCCTGCTGAATCGCTGGGCAGGTGAGTTGAATCAGGACAGCGTCGACAGCGTCAATGTCTGGTTGAGCCCGGTACCCGAGACCAGCCTGCCTGGCGGTGCGGCTCAGGGGGATGGTGAGACTACTGGCCAGGCCCGTGCTGTGTCCAGGGCGGGGGCATCGCAGGTGCGATGAAGCGGGTTGACCGTGCCTTCTACCGCCCGCTCACAGGATTTTCTGAGTCGAGTCAACGACCTAACGTCTGTATACTTGGCCGCTGACTAATCACACGGGCTTTATACAACGATGCATGGCAAGCCATTGTGCCTCTGGGTAGAACGGTAGGTGAGCGGTTGTACAGCTACGCCATTCGATTCTGCGCTGCAGCAACTCATCCCTTTTTTGAGTTCGCCCAGGGTGGTGTGGCGCCGTCATCAGGTATGCGTAAATGGGTAGGCGGGCGATTTTGGTCACCGGTGCCACCGGCTTCGTGGGTAGTGCACTTTGCCGCAGCTTGCTTGATGCGGATGTGTTTGACGTTCACGCGGCGCAGCGTAGCAGCGCCGCAGCGCTGGCTGCGGGTGTGGAACCGTTCACGGTCGGGGAGCTGAGCTGCAAAACAGTTTGGGGAGCTGCCCTGGCCGGGGTTGATGTGGTGATACACGCAGCAGCACGTGTGCACGTGATGAACGAAACTGCCGACAACAGCCTTGGCGAATTTCGCCGGGTCAATGTCCAGGGTACCCTCAACCTGGCACGTCAGGCTGCAGCAGCGGGCGTGCGCCGGTTCATCTTCATCAGTTCAATCAAAGTAAATGGCGAGTTTAGCCGGCCCGGTCAGGCGTTGACCGCTGATGACGTTCCAGCACCACTGGACCCCTATGGGGTCTCCAAGTATGAGGCTGAACAAGGCCTGTTCGAGCTAGCTTCTGCCACCGGCATGCAAGTTGTGGTGATTCGCCCGGTGCTGGTATACGGGCCTGGCGTCAAGGCCAACTTCCACAGCATGATGCGCTGGGTTCGGCGCGGGCTGCCGTTGCCACTAGGTGCCATCGATAACCGGCGCAGCTTGGTCGCGCTTGATAATCTGCTCGACTTGATCGTGACCTGCATTGATCATCAGCGAGCTGCCAATCAGATCTTCCTGGTCAGTGATGGTGAAGACGTATCTTTGACCCAGTTATTGCGGGCACTGGGGCGGGCGCTAGGGCGACCGGCCAGGCTGATTCCGGTTCCGGCGACTATGTTGAGGCTGGCGGCGGTGATGTTCCGTCGGCGAGATCTTGCTCAGCGTCTGCTGGGCTCTTTGCAGGTGGACATCACCAAAAACCGCCAACTGCTTGGTTGGACACCTCCCGTTACACTGAGTCAAGGCCTGGAAAAAGCCGCTCGATCCTTGCTGGATGATCACCGATGATGTGGTTGATGTTCGCGGCCGCCGCCGCTTCGTTGCTGATGACTGCAGCGCTGCGCCGTTATGCGCTGTCGCGCAGTCTGTTGGACATTCCCAATTCCCGAAGCTCTCACACCTTGCCCACACCGCGCGGTGGTGGTCTGGCCTTTGTCGCTGCGTTCGTGGCAGGGGCGTTGTGCCTCGGTTGGGCCGGCGCGGTCGATACCGAGTTGGTCACCGGCGTAGTAGGTGCTGGTAGCCTGGTTGCGTTGATCGGCTTCATGGACGATCACGGTCACATCGCCGCTCGCTGGCGCCTGCTTGGGCACTTCCTGGCTGCGGGGTGGGGGTTGTACTGGATTGGCGGCATGCCACCGCTGCTGATTTTCGGGCAGCCGCTTGAGCCGGGGGGGGGGATGACCATTATCGGGCTGCTTTATCTGGTCTGGTTGCTCAATCTCTATAACTTCATGGACGGTATCGATGCTATTGCGAGCATTGAAGCCATTTGCGTTTGCCTGGGCGGATGCCTGCTCTACTTGATAACAGGGCAGGCCTGGGCGAGTTGGCTGCCGCTTCTGCTGGCCGTGACGGTGGCCGGCTTCCTGTTCTGGAACTTCCCTCCCGCGCGTATTTTCATGGGCGACGCTGGCAGTGGGTTTCTCGGCCTGATCATCGGTTTGCTGGCAGTGCAGGCAGGTTGGTTAAACCCGCTATTCTTCTGGGGCTGGTTAATACTTTCGGGTGCGTTCGTGGTGGATGCCACCTTTACGTTGGGAAGGCGGCTGCTGCGTGGCGATAAGGTCTACGAGGCCCATCGCAGCCACGCTTATCAGTACGCGTCACGCCAGCATGGCAGCCACCTAGCGGTAAGTCTGGCAGTGGCGTTGATAAACCTGTGCTGGCTGTTGCCGGTCGCTCTCGTAGTAGTCGTCATGAAAATCGACGGGGCGCTGGGAACGCTGGTCGCCTACGTGCCTCTTATACTGCTGGCGATCAAGTATCGTGCTGGCGCACGGGAATAATATGATCAGGTGCGCAAGCGTTGGTAACGCCAGCCGGTCAGGTAACCGAGGTACTGTGGCGCTGAGGAGGGCCTGATGAACCATACAAGCAAGGGCGGTGTGCGCCGCTACCTGGTGAATCTGTCCCGGCGCAAAAAACGTCTGATCCAGGTGTGCACCGACGTCGTACTGATCTGGCTGGCTTTGTGGCTTTCGTTCACAGTGCGGCTTGGCATCGATGAGATGTATAACCCTATCTTTGAGCACAGCTGGCTTTTTCTGGCTGCGCCGGTTGTAGCCATCCCTCTGTTTATCCGCTTCGGAATGTACCGAGCAGTGATGCGCTACTTCGGCAATGATGCGCTGATTACCATCATCAAGGCGGTTACCCTGTCAGCCTTGATTCTGGCAGTCGTGGTGTACTGGTACAGCAGCCACAAGGTCGTTGTGCCGCGTTCGATCATCTTCAACTACTGGTGGTTGAGCATGGTCATCATCGGTGGACTGCGCTTGATCATGCGTCAGTACTTTCTCGGCGACTGGTTCTCAGGGGCCCAGCAGATCCCATTCACCAATCGCGACGACGGCCAGGTCAAGGTTGCCATTTACGGTGCCGGTACCGCTGGCAATCAGCTGCTTGCTGCACTACGCATGGGTCGTACCATGCGTCCAGTAGCCTTCATCGACGATGACAGCGACCTGGCCAACCGAATAATTGCTGGCTTGCAGGTTTACAAACCCAAGCATCTGCAACAGATGGTCAAGGAAACCGGGGCTCAGGAAATACTGCTTGCACTGCCCTCGGCTTCTCGCGCAAGGCGTAAGGAAATTCTCGCCTTGCTTGAACCCTATCCCATGCACGTGCGCAGTGTTCCGGCGTTCGCTGACCTGGCAAGCGGAAGGGTCAAGGTCGACGATATTCAGGATGTAGACATCGCCGATCTGTTGGGGCGCGATGCGGTGCCAGCTCAAGAAGAGTTGCTCTGGCGCTGCAACAAGAAACAGACCGTGCTGGTGACCGGGGCGGGCGGTTCCATCGGCTCTGAACTGTGTCGGCAAATTATCAGACTGGGCCCCAAGACCCTGCTGCTGTTCGATCATAGCGAATTTAATCTGTACAGCATTCTCACGGAGCTTGAGCAGTGCGTCAGGCGTGAGTCGCTTGCTGTGCAACTGCTCCCGATCCTGGGTTCGGTGCGTAATCAACAGCACCTGGCTGATGTGATGAGTACCTGGCGGGTAGATACCGTTTACCATGCGGCTGCCTACAAGCATGTGCCGATGGTCGAACACAATATTGCTGAGGGTATCCTCAACAACGTCTATGGCACGCTGTGCACTGCGCAGGCCGCACTGCAATCGGGCGTGCCCAACTTTGTGCTGATATCCACTGACAAAGCGGTAAGGCCGACCAATGTCATGGGCAGCACCAAACGGCTGTCCGAGCTGATTCTGCAGGGGTTAAGCCAAGAGGCTGCCCCCGTCATGTATGGCGATAGTGACAAGATTTCACGTGTTAACAAGACCCGCTTTACCATGGTGCGTTTCGGTAATGTGCTTGGGTCATCGGGCTCGGTCATCCCCCTGTTTCATCAGCAGATCAAATCAGGCGGGCCGTTAACTGTCACTCATCCCAAGATCACTCGCTATTTCATGACCATTCCCGAAGCGGCACAGCTGGTCGTGCAGGCCGGGGCAATGGGGCAGGGTGGCGATGTCTTTGTACTGGACATGGGCGAGCCGGTAAAAATCTTCGAGTTGGCAGAAAAAATGATTCATCTCTCGGGCTTCAGCGTGCGTAACTCGGCTAACCCGCAAGGTGATATCGCCATCGAGTTCAGTGGGCTGCGCCCGGGTGAAAAACTCTTTGAAGAGTTGCTGATCGGGCACGACGTATCGCCTACCGCACACCCGATGATCATGGCTGCCAATGAGGATTACCTGCCTTGGGACGTGTTGCGTGAACGTTTGGGGTGGTTGTTCAAGGCTGTGTCAGATGACGATTACGCTCGTGTTCGGCAGTTGCTAAGGGAGTTGGTTAACGGCTACATGCCAGAAGGAGACATCGTCGATTGGGTCTACCTGCAGCAGCGCCTGAACCGGTAGGTCCGGCCGGACCTCATCGCACAACCGGTACATCCTTGCTGAGGGAGCAGACAAGGAACCGTCATGTCGAATGCTCCTACGGGTGAGCAGTATTAATCCGTGCCGCAGAGTTGATCAATATTAGTTGCGATTTGCTTATGTAATGTCTGGAAAGAAAATCCGGGTTTTACGCATCCTTTCTGTTGATTATCGTTGGTGAGCAGCCAAGGAACGCTGCTAAAAACGCCCAACTCGACAGGAGTGTCCACTATGCGCAATACCCTAATTTCCTATCTTCTGCTCCCGCTGTTCGCAGGTCTCTCATTTTCAGTAACCGCTGCTCTAGAGGATCAGGTTGAACCTGCCCCAATCGTCGCCCCTGCTGCCGGACAGCCCGTTCAGACCAATATCAACACCGCCGACGCTTTGACGCTGCAGCGGGAATTAAACGGTATAGGTCAAGCCAAGGCGCAAGCAATCATCGCTTATCGCGATGCCCACGGGCCGTTTCAATCGGTAGATGAGATTCTGGAAATCAAGGGCATTGGCAGCGCCTTGCTGGAGCGCAACCGCGAAAAACTCACACTGGAATAAAGCGTCATCGATGGCCGGCGTGAAGCCGGCCATCAATCGCTCATAGATCCTTTGACTCCTTGGCATCCATCTCGGCGTTACGCGCATGCACTTTGCGCAGTTGCTCTTCAGTCAATGGCAGCTTCTTCGCGGTATCGCGCAGCATCATCAACCCGCCAACGATCGAGCCAATGGCTACGACCAATATCAACCAGGCATACCAAGGCATCTTGTTCTCCTACGGGCAGTTAAAAGCTTCGCTGGTACCCATTACGAGCTGACCCCACGGCCATTGGTTCCATTGTAGCTCGCCATACGCTGGCCTGGTTCTGCTGATCTGCGGCCTGCAAAGCGCGCCTGACTTGGTTTACAATGCGCGCCGTTCAAGACCTGCCATGAGACCCTGCCAATGCCCGCTTGCCAGACGCCCCTGATCGTCGCCCTGGATTTTCCTACCCGTGAAGCTGCTTTGCAGTTGGCCGACCAACTGGACCCTGCACTGTGCCGGGTAAAAGTAGGCAAGGAGCTGTTCACCAGTAGTGCCTCGGGCATTGTCGAGACGTTGTGCGCGAAGGGTTTCGAGGTCTTTCTTGATCTCAAGTTTCATGACATTCCCAACACCACGGCTATGGCAGTCAAGGCAGCAGCCGAAATGGGTGTGTGGATGGTAAATGTGCACTGCTCGGGCGGCCTGCGCATGATGGCAGCCTGTCGTGAAGTGCTGGACAAGCGCAGCGGAGCGCAACCTCTGTTGATTGGTGTAACCGTGCTGACCAGCATGGAGCGCGAAGACCTTGCAGGCATTGGCTTGGATATCGAGCCGCAGGAGCAGGTCCTGCGACTGGCAGGGTTGGCCGAAAAAGCCGGCATGGATGGCTTGGTCTGCTCGGCGCTGGAGGCCACTGCGCTCAAAGCTGCACATCCGTCGCTGCAATTGGTCACCCCCGGTATTCGTCCAGCCGGTAGCGCACTGGATGATCAACGGCGCATTCTTACTCCACGTCAAGCATTGGATGCGGGGTCGGATTATCTGGTCGTCGGGCGTCCGATCAGTCAGGCTGCCGATCCAGCCCAGGCGCTGGCTGCCGTTGTCGCCGAGATCCGCAGCTGAGTACCTGCCCACTCCGCCCGAGATGTGAGAATAATTTCATGATCTCGAGGGAACTACCAGCGAAGCCTGAACTCAACGCCGATTTTTTTGTCAGAATAGGCTGAAGAACCATATTGAGGCATAAACATTGGCGGTCAGTTCAGACATTACCCAACCTTTGCAGCCAGTCATTGGTAGTTTTGCCGATGTACGCAACATTGCCCAGGGCTCGGTCATAATCATGGCCTCGGGCAGCTCCGCTAAGGACTTTCCGGTAGCGCGTTTTGCTGGTGTGCCGGTGATCACCATGAACGGCGCGATCTCGATGTTTGCCGATACGCCGATCAAGCCTTTTTTCTACATCTGCACTGATACCAGCTTCCCCAAACAGCAGCCTGAGCTTTTCGCCCGGGCGCTGAAAGGCTGCCAACATGTTGCTTTGTGGTCGGAGCAGGTTGCCGAGGTTGCTGGGACCTGCGCTGCAAGGCTGTATCCGCTGAAAAAAGCCCCTGGTTTTTCGGTGATACAGTCCATGGTGCGGGTCCAGTCGGCGTGCGTCCGCCCTCGTTTTGCATTGAGTGCTCGTGCCCGCTCAATCGGTTTCAGCAAAGACCTTGGCGAGGGCTTTTTTGATGCGCGTACCGTGGCGTATGCAGCGCTGCAGCTCGCTTATCATTTGGGCTTCAGCAAAGTGTTTCTTGTGGGTGTTGACTTGAATCAGTCCGCTGGACGCTTCTACGAAACAGCAACAGCCGGGTCTGCCAAGTCTCCATGCGGGCTTGATCAGCACTATGAAGGGCGTGTATTGCCATCGCTCAAGCTGATGGCTAAGCGAGTAGTGGGCGAGCGCTTTGCCGTTTTCAACCTGTCTGCCGCGTCACGCATCCCGGCTTCAGTGATCCCCAAGATCACCGCCGAGCAAGCGCTCTCCATGATTTTGCGCAAGGCTGATGCTAATTCGAGGTCACTCGCAGATGAGCATGCACATCGACAGCTGATGACGGGCTAGCGTCTGGAGGTGCTTCGCTCTCCACTGTACTCGCCGATTGAACAGACCTTGACCGCCAACTCCCCGCGGAATTTACCGGGGATCATGTTGAGCGGGGTTTCTGGTGGCGCTCGATTCGCTTAATCAGCAATGCGTTTTTGTGAAAACAGTATTCGCCGCTTTACTTCCGAGTGTTCGACTTCCGTAGCCAGCGGCGGGCCTGCTGTTTTGAGATGATGGCCAAGGGAGTGGTTTGGGACCGGTTACAGGTCTACAATCTCTCGTTAGCTTCGCCGGAGGCGACCGATCACCCACCAAGCATAGCGGTGGAGGGAGCAGCTGCTTGGATTCACTTGTAATCCAATTACACCAGTACTACCGCCAGCCGTAGCTGCATGAAAAGGAAGTCTGTTTGAGCGTCTATTTTTTGGGTTGGAAGGCCCACTACGAAATTCTCATGATCGAGAACCTAGCGCGCAACAATGATGTGCGTGTGGTGAAGGTCCCTGCTTACGCCAAGAAGATCGTGCGCGCCGTGCGCTCCATCAGCAAGCGTAGCGGCGTGAATCTGCCATTGGACTGGCTGGCCCGCCGGATATGGTCAGGTTGCGCAGCGAAGGCCGATGATCTGCTGGTGTGCAACGAGGGACAGGCTAGGCGCGGCCTCAACCCGCGGGTTATCGCCAACTTTCCCGGCACGCGGGTGCTGTTGGTGCGGGACTTGGTGGACGCTGCGTTCATCGATAACGTGCGCCCTCTGTTTGACCGTATCTATAGTTACGACCCTGTACAGTGCGAGCAGCTGGACATGGCTTTTCTCGATCAGTTTTTCCCCTTCAATGTCGAAACCGCTAGACAGGGCGCTGAGGAACACATCGGCGAGAAGCCGCTGTGCTTTTTCCTCGGCCGAGACAAAGGCCGCGCAGCGCGCCTCAGTGCGGTGGCTGATCAATTGATTGCCGACGGTTGCGATATCGATTTCAGTATTGTCAGAGATCACACCTCCACTCATCCTTGCCGGTATCACACCGACGCGGTGCTGCCTTATGAGCAAAATCTGGCGAAGGCACTCAGCGCGCAAGTGTTGGTGGAAATCAATCAGCCAGGCCAGAGCGGGCTGACCCTGCGCCCACTGGAGGCTGCATTTTTTGACAAAAAGCTGATTACAGACAATCAGCGGGTAAAGACCCTGGAGTTTTATCACCCTGACCGGTTCTACGTACTGGGTGATGAGCAGCGCGACCTCAAGCAGTTCCTCACCAGTCAGGCGCCTCCGGTGCCCGCCGCGGCGCTGCGTAAACACAGCCCCCAGGGGTTGATCGATCGGTTGCTCTGCGAAGCCTGCACCTGATTCGGGCGATGGCCGGGCGCTGCTTCTGCAGCCCTGGCCTGGGTACTAACTGACTGGGTCAGACTTTCAATACGAGCTTGCCGAAGTTCTCGCCGTTGAACAGCTTGAGCAGGGTTTCCGGGAAGGTCTCCAGCCCCTCGACCACATGCTCTTTGCTCTTGAGCTTGCCGCTGGCCATCCAGCCGGCGATTTCTTGTGCGGCCTTGCCATACTCCTTGGCGTGGTCCATCACCACGAAGCCTTCCATCCGCGCACGGTTGACCAGCAACGACAGGTAGTTCGCCGGGCCTTTGACCGCTTCCTTGTTGTTGTACTGGCTGATAGCGCCACAGATGACCACGCGGGCCTTGAAGTTGAGGCGGCTGAGCACGGCATCGAGGATGTCGCCGCCGACGTTGTCGAAGTAAACGTCGACACCTTTTGGACATTCACGCTTGAGACCGGCCAGCACGTCTTCGGCCTTGTAGTCGATGACTCCGTCAAAACCGAGTTCATCCTGCAGGTATTGGCACTTGTCCTTGCCACCGGCGATGCCGACTACACGGCAGCCTTTGAGCTTAGCGATCTGCCCGGCGATGCTGCCAACCGCGCCGGCAGCGCCGGAGATGACTACAGTTTCGCCTTCTTTCGGTTGGCCGACGTCGAGCAGGGCGAAATAGGCGGTCATGCCGGTCATGCCCAGTGCCGACAGGTAACGGGGCAGGGGGGCAAGATTGGGGTCGATCTTGTGCAGGCCCTGCGGCTCGCCGGTGAAGTAGTCCTGGATGCCAAGGGCGCCGCTGACGTGGTCGCCGGGCTTGAAGTCAGGGTGTTTGGAGGCAGTTACCTCGCCGATGCCGAGGGCGCGCATGACCTGGCCAAGGCCCACCGGCGGGATGTAGGACTTGCCTTCGTTCATCCAGCCGCGCATGGCCGGGTCGAGCGAGAGGTACAGGTTGCGAACCTGGATCTGACCCTCGGCAGGCTCGGCGGCAGGCCCTTGCTCAAAGCTGAAGTCTTCGCGGGTGACGGCGCCGACAGGGCGTTTGGCGAGCAGGAAACGGCGGTTGGTCTGGGTCATGGGAGCTCTCACTGAAAAAAGGACACTGCCTTTGATAGAGGTACGGGGAGCTGCTGGCAAGGCTTGTGCGCGGGGCGAATGGCCGGTGATCCACCAGGGTGATGGCCGTCAGTCGCCCTAGTTACGGATAGAAGGTTGGCACAAGCGTGCGGGCTGTCAGCCTTTTAGCAGCCGGCTACTTTCCCCTTAAGGAAGATCTCGCGACGATCCAGGCGCCCGATGTGCTCATGCTTGGCGTATTCATAAACCCGGCGGAAGGCGGCCTTATCAATCTCCGGGGCAAAGTTGCTCAGCGCAATGTCCACCCACGCGTCGTACTTGGCTTCGGTAATGTAACGGTAGATTTCGCGCAGGTAGAGAAAGCCAAACTGGAAGCCGAGGGTTTCACTGGCGAATGCAGTGGGTACGAAGAAGCTGTTTTCCAGGTCGATGGCTACGGGTGCACCTTCCTGGCGGTCGCAGAGCATGACGTTACCGGCCCATAGGTCCATATGGGTGATGCCTTGCTTGTGCAGACTGAACATCAGTTCGGTCGAGGCATCGAGCACGCGGTAGACGCTGCTGGGGTCTTGCTGCAGCACGCTGAGGCCATCGCTGTAGCCCTGCAACAGTCGGGTGATGACGAACAGGTCCTGCACCAGCCCAAGCCGGGAGCGGGTGTAGCCAAAGCCCACCAGCTCGGGCACCGGGGCGCCGCGTTGATGGGCTTTGTAGGTATTGATGATTTCTTCGACGGCCCAGTCATAGGTGCCATCACTGCGCGCCGCGCCGCGCTGCACGCGCCACTTTTTCTTCAGGCTGTCGAGCTGCTCGCGCTTGGCGAACAGCTGGCTGCGCTCACAGTCCAGCGGTGCACTGATGCGCTTGGCGCCGGGCACGCGGGCGCGCTCGACCAGGCGTTCAAGGGCCGTACGGGTGTGCTCTGCCAGTGGCGTCTGGAAGTGCAGCGTGGTCCGGCGATGCTTGAAGGTGTAGGGGTACTCTTTTGGCCAGGTACTTGGGTCCGGTGACACACTGCATCCTTGCTGAATAGATCGGTTTTACAAACATTCACACTATTTTCACATTTCTTTCAGATTTGTCCTATAGGCACTGTGCTCTTTTTTGGATCCAAGACGTTGGCTGTGTTGCCGAGCCAGCGCGACGGCGATAGCGACACTGCCCGCCAGCAATGCCATGCCGAACAGCATCAACGCCATGCGCATGCCCAGCCAGTCGCCGATCAAGCCGGTAACGATCACCGGCAAACTGAAGCCGACATAGGCCAACAAAAAGAACCCAGCAGTGGCGCGGGTCTTTTCTTCGCTGGCCAGTTCATTCACCGCCGCCAGCCCGCCCAGGTAGATAAAGCCGTAACAGGCGCTGCTGGCGGCGACGGCGCCGAGCAGCACCGCCAGCAGCGCGCCGCGTTCTGCGCCCCAGGCCAGCAGCGCATAGCTGCAGGGCAGGATGGCCAGCCCGAGCAGCACCGCCGTGGCACTTGGCAGGCGCTTGGCCAAGGGCTGAAACAGCACACCGCAGCTGATCACGCAGAACGTGGAAAACCCTGACCAGGCGCTCAAATCATGCTGACGCAGTACTGCCGGCAGCAGTCCGGTGACCAGCCCGACGCAGGCCCAGGCGAGCAGAATGGCGCAGCCATACACCAGGCTGCCGGGCGGGTAGCAAGGCAGGCGCAGCATGGCCGCGCGTGCTGCCTGGCGTGGCTCCGGCAGGCGCCAGACCAGTATCAGCGCGAGCGCGGCCAGCAGCAGGTGCAGATAAAAGCTGGCCGGGCTCAGGCTGGGCCCGCGTAGCAGGCACAGGCTGGTCAGCGCAGCGCCCAGGCCGAAGCCCAGTGAGGTGCTGGCAGTGACCCAACTGGCGGCGTTGCTGCTGCGCTCGGCAGGCAGCAGTTCGCTCATGTACACCGTAGCGGTAGCCGAGGCGAGGCCGGTGCCGATACCCAGCAGCAGCCGCGCGACACCAATGCTGTACAGGCTGGGTAGGCTGAGCACGAGTAGGGTGGCAATGATCGACAAGCTCAGCGCGGCGATGATCATCGGCCGCCGGCCAATCCGGTCGGCAAGTCCGCCCAGAGCCAGCAGCACCGGCAGCACGCCCAGCACATAGGCGGAAAACGCCACGGCGGTAGCCGTCGCGCCCAGCCCGGAGAGGTCGGCATAGGTGGTGTAGAGCGGCGCCTGCAGGTTGACTGCAAGGGTGATGATGCACAGGGCGAAGGCGAGCAGGGCGGGGGCGTGGCGGTCGCGCATTGACGCAGGTCCTTGATTGAACGGGTACTGGCTGCAGGCTGCGCTTGCTGTGGGCGCGCAACAAGGCACAGCGGGCAGCCATTTATGCTTAACTGTTCGCATAAAAATCGCGAACAGTTGATCTATGCACCTCACCCTCGATCGCCTCAGCGCCGTGTCGCTGGTTCAGCAACTCACCACCCAGCTGCAAGCGTGGGTCGAGCAGCAACGCCTGCGTCCGGGCGCGCGGCTGCCGTCGATCCGGGCCTTGGCGAAAACCCACGGGGTCAGCGCCGCCTGTGTGATCGAGGCCTACGATCGGCTGGTGGCCAGCGGTTGGCTGGAGGCGCGCCACGGCACCGGCTTTTTCGTCGCCGAGCGCAAGGCCGGGCTGCCTGAGCAGGACGCAGCGCTGTGGGGCGAGACGGTCGATGGTAAGTGGCGGCAGTTCGATGAAGGCCAGGAGGCACTGCTCAAGCTCGGCTGCGGCTGGTTGCCGTCGGCCTGGCGCGCCGCAGATGAACTGGCCCAGGCCATTCGCCAGGTCAGCCGTGGCAACCCGGCCGACCTGTTCGACTACGCGCCGCCGCTCGGCCTGGCCAGCCTGCGCGAGCAGTTGCACAAGCGTCTGGAGCGGCTGGATATCGCCGCAGGCACCGAGCGCATTGTCACCACCCACGGCGCCAGTCAGGCGCTCGACCTGCTGGTGCGCGCGTTGCTGCGTCCGGGCGATACGGTGCTGGTGGAAAACCCGGGGTACTACAACCTGTTCAACCTGCTGCGCAGCCACCAGATAAACATGCTTGCCGTGCCGCGTACCGTCCATGGGCCGGATCTGGACGCGCTGCAGCGCCTGCTGGTCGAGCACCGGCCGCGCTGCCTGTTCATCAACAGCCTGTATCACAACCCGACCGGCACCAGCCTCACGCCCAAGGTCGCCTACCGCCTGTTGGAACTGGCCCGCGAGCATGACCTGCGGATCATCGAAGACGACATCTATGCCGACTTTCAGGAAGGCCCGGCGACACGGCTGGCGACCCTCGACAGTGAGCAGCGAGTAATCTATCTGGCGAGCTTTTCCAAGACCCTGAGCAGTTCGCTGCGGGTCGGCTATGTGGTCGCCGATGCAGCGCTGATCGCGCGCCTGGCCGAGTTGAAGATGGTCAGCGGCATCGGCACTTCCCGGTTTGCCGAGCAGGTGCTGGCGCAGATGCTGGCCAACGGCAGTTATCGCAAGAGCACCCAGCGTCTGCGTGTGCGTCTGGGTCAGCACAGGGCCAGGCTGTTGGCTCAGCTCGAGGCATATGGCTGGCAGGTGTTCGCCGAGCCCAATGGCGGCATGTTCGTCTGGGTGCGGGCGCCCGGGCACGATTTTGCCAGCCTCGAGCGCCTGGCGCTGGCGCATTCGGTGCTGCTCACGCCGGGTGCTGCGTTCGATTATCAGGGGTACAGCAGCGACTGGCTGCGGATCAATGTCGCCTATGCTCAGGACGTGCGCGCCCAGGGGTTCCTGCGCGCGGCGGGTGAGGCCAAAGGCGACCTCGATCATGCTCCGGGCGACATCACATAGCTATTTGACACTATTGTGGCGTCAATCCCTTGTGAGGGAGCTGGCGGCGTTGTCACTCTTGGCCTTCGCAACCGGGGGATGAGCAATGACGGCGAGCAAGCACGGTGTTCTGGCCAACCTGGGCATGGCCCGCAAACTCGGCCTGGGCTTTGCCCTGGTGCTGCTGCTGACCTTGGCGGTGGCGGCGATTGGCGTGGCTTCGCTGTACAGCGTCAGCCAGCGCTTCGACAGCCTGCGGCAGATGACTCAGTTCAACAGCGACCTGCTGCGCCTGCGCCAGCATGAGCAGGGTTTTGCCTTGCGTTCCGACAGCGAGGAGGCCGACAAACTGCGCAGCGGCCTGCAAAATCTTCTTGAGCGAGCCCGCGGCGTGCCCCAGTTGAGCGCCACCGAAGCGGATCTGAGCGCCTATGGCCAGGCGTTCGACGCCTTTGTCGAGGCGGTGCAGGCCAAGGAGCTGGCGCTGGACACGGCCAGTTGGTCGGTCTCAAGCGTGGCCAACAACCTCGACGTGCTCCAGGCCGGCCTGGCTGATGACGGCGCCTACACCCTGAAACAATCCCAGGGCCAGCAAGGCAGCGAGTTCCTCGATCAGTCCACGCAGGTGGCAGCCGTCTCGCGCCTGATGCTGCAGGCGATGGACGAGGCCCGTGTGCGCCTGGAGCAAAGCCGCAAAGGCGAGGAGGTCAACAGTGGCCGCATCGCCCAGACCGTCGAGGCGGCCAGCCTGGTCGAGCAACTCAGAAGCGCAGTTGCCGACAGCGGCTATCAAGGTGTGCTCGCCGAGGTCGCCGGGCATATCGCCAGCTTTGCCGACAAGCTCAATGAATACACCGACCTGCTTGCGCAAGAGCAGGGCATCAAGGCGCAGTTGCAGGCGCGCGCCAACCAGGCCACCAGCGCGGTCGACCAGGCTTACGCCAGCCAGGAGCAGGCCATGCACAGCGAGCTCAAGCGCAACGGCGTGGCGATTGCCATTGCCACCGCGCTGGCGCTGCTGGTCGGCATGCTGGCGGCCTGGTTGATCACCCGGGCGATCGTCGGCCCGTTGCAGCGAGTCATCGGTCGCGCCCAGCGGATTGCCGCGGGTGACCTGGCCGGCGACGCCGAGGTGCCGCGCCGCGATGAGGTCGGCCAACTGCTGCTGGCGATGCAGCAGATGGCGGCGGGCTTGAGTGGCATTGTCAGCGGACTGCAACAGGGTATCGAGCAATTGGCCGGCAGCGCCCAGTCGTTGTCGGCGGTCACCGAACAGACCAATCGTGAAGTTGGCAGCCAGCAGCAGGAGACCGAGCAGGTCGCCACCGCCATGCAGCAGATGAGCGCGACCGTGCACGATGTCGCGCGTAATGCCGAGCAGGCGGCGCAGGCGGCCGAAGTCGCCGACGGCAAGGTCGACTCGGGCCAGCAGGTGGTGCGTCAGAGCCTGCAGCGCATCGAGCAGCTGGCCGTGGCGGCAGAAGCGGCCAGCGCCGGCATCGACAGTTTGAGTGCCGAGATTCATACCATTGGCGATGTGCTTGAAGTGATCAAGAGCGTTGCTGGGCAAACCAACCTGCTGGCGCTGAATGCCGCCATTGAGGCGGCGCGGGCGGGCGAGCAGGGTCGCGGTTTTGCGGTAGTCGCGGATGAGGTGCGGGCGTTGGCCAAGCGTACGCAACAATCCACCGAGCATATTGAGCGCTTGATCGCCAGCCTGCGCGGCAATGCCGAGCAGTCGGTGGCGCAGATCCGTGGCAGTACCGAGCTGGTGCGCCTGGCAGTGGCCGACACCTTGCAGACTGAAAGCGCCCTGGCCAGCATCGCGGTGGCGGTGTCACAGATCCAGCAGATGAACCAGCAGATTGCCGCTGCCGCCGAGCAGCAGAGTTCGGTCAGTGACGAGATCAGCCGCAGCGTCACGCAGATCCGCGGCAGCGCCGATCAGGCCGCGCTGGCGATGCAGGGCAATGCCCGTTCCAGTGTCGAGCTGGCCCAGTTGGGCGATGAGCTCAAGGGGATGGTTGGGCATTTCCGTTTGTAGGTTCTCCTGAATGGCTTGAGATCGTCGGGGCCGCTTTGCGACCCTTCGCGGTAAACCCGCTCCCACAGAGTATTGCATTGCCCGAGAGCGGCAGGGCTCCGCGAACCTTGTGGGAGCGGGCTTGCCCGCCAAGGGCTGCGCAGCAGCCCCAGCATTGCTGACCGGCATTCAAGAAGACAGGCCGTATCAAGCCCTGCGCGGGTTGAGGATCAGCAAGGTAATCACCCCGGCAACAATCCCCCAGAACGCCGAGCCGATCGAGAACAGGCTCAACCCGGAGGCGGTAACCATGAAGGTGATCAACGCCGCCTCGCGCTCGCGTGGCTCGCTCATGGCCACGCTCAGCCCGTTCATGATCGAGCCAAACAACGCCAGTGCTGCAATCGACAGCACCAGCTCCTTGGGCAGGGCGGCAAACAGTGCGGCCAGGGTCGCGCCAAATACACCTGCAATGCCGTAGAAAATCCCGCACCAGACTGCCGCGGTATAGCGCTTGCTCGGGTCTTCATGGGCATGCGGGCCGGTGCAGATTGCCGCACTGATGGCCGCCAGATTGACCCCGTGCGAGCCGAACGGCGCCAGCAGCAGTGAGGCGAAACCGGTGGCGGTGATTAGCGGCGAGGCCGGCACCTGGTATCCGTCGGCGCGCAGCACGGCCACGCCGGGCATGTTCTGCGAGGTCATCGCCACCACAAACAGCGGGATACCGATGCTGATGGTTGCTGCCAGCGAGAAGCTTGGAGTGGTCCACACCGGTGTAGCCAGCTGCAGGTTGAAGTGGCTGAAGTCGAGCAGGCCCAACGCCCCCGACAACGCCGTACCGACCACCAGCGCAGCCAGCACGCAGTAGCGCGGCGACAGGCGCTTGACCAGCAGATAGCTGAAGAACATGCCCAGCACTAGCAGGGTTCGGTGTTGTGCGGCGACGAAGATCTCGCTGCCGATCTTGAACAGGATGCCTGCCAGCAACGCCGAAGCCAGCGATGCCGGGATGCGCCTGACCAGGCGCTCGAAGCTGCCGGTCAGGCCGCAGATCAACACCAGCACGGCGCAGGTGATGTAGGCGCCGATGGCTTCGCCGTAGCTGACGCCGCCGAGGCTGGTGATCAACAGCGCTGCGCCCGGGGTCGACCAGGCCACGGTGATCGGTGTGCGGTAGCGCAGCGACAAACCGATGCTGCAGATCGCCATGCCGATCGACAGCGCCCAGATCCACGAAGAGATCTGCGCGGTGGTCAGCCCGGCCGCCTGGCCGGCCTGGAACATCAGCACCAGCGAGCTGGTATAGCCCGTAAGCATGGCGATGAAGCCGGCGACCACCGCCGAGGGGGAGCTGTCTGCCAAGGGCCGCAGGCGCGCTGAGGTGGCATCGGTCATGGTGCTGTCCTTGTACATGTAAGTATTTTTTGCAGGCTAACGCGGCCAAGCTTGATCCTTGCCATACAGCGACCATTGCTTTTAGCCGTACAGTCGCCAACTATTGGCCCACGGTCGACAACTGCGCAGAGGGGAAGGGGCGATGTACAAGGTTTACGGCGATTACAAATCGGGCAACTGCTACAAGGTCAAGCTGATGCTGAACCTGCTCGGGCATGAATTTGCATGGCACCCGGTGGACATTCTCAAAGGCGAGACCGAAACCCCGGCGTTTCTCGCCAAGAACCCTAACGGCAAGGTGCCGGTGCTCGAGCTTGAAGACGGCACCTGCCTGTGGGAGTCGAACGCGATTCTCAACTTCCTCGCCGATGGCAGCGAGTTCCTGCCGACCGAGCCGCGCCTGCGAACGCAAGTGTTGCAGTGGCAGTTCTTCGAGCAGTACAGCCATGAGCCGTACATCGCCGTGGCGCGGTTCATTCAGTACTACCTGGGCCTGCCGGATGACCGCCTGGAAGAATACAAAGGCTTGCACAAGGGCGGCTACAAGGCGCTCAAGGTGATGAACAAGCAGCTGGAGATGACCCCATACCTGGTCGGCGAGCAGTATTCGATTGCCGATGTGGCGCTGTATGCCTACACCCACGTGGCGCATCAGGGTGGCTTTGACCTGGCTGGCTACCCTGCGGTGCGCGAGTGGCTGGCGCGGGTGGCCGAGCATCCTCGGCATGTGCCGATGGGGGAGTGAGGGCAGCGTAGATCGGGGCTGCGAACCAGCCCCGGCAGCCTCAGACTGTACCGAAGCGCTGATCCAGATAGGCAATGATCGCCTTGGACTCATACATCCAGGTCACTTCCCCGGCTTCTTCGATGCGCAGGCACGGTACTTTGACTCGGCCGCCGCCTTCGAGCAGCGCCTGGCGATGCAGCGGGTCGTTCTTGGCATCACGCAGCGCCACCGGCACGTTCAACCGATGCAGGTTACGGCGGGTCTTCACGCAGAACGGGCAGGCATGAAACTGGTACAAAGCCAGGCCCTTGGCCTGCTGCTCGACCGCAGCCTGGGCAGCGGCATTGCGCTTGCGCTTGGCTGGGCGGCTGATCAAGTCACCGAACACGATAAGCTGGCCGAGGCCGACCCGCAGGGCTTTGACGATCATGGGCAACTCCTGAACAAATAAAAAACCGACCCATCAGGGTCGGTTCGGGATCACCAGCCGATCACTTGATCAGGCTGAGAAACTCGCTGCGAGTCGCGGCATTGGCGCGGAACTCACCGAGCATCACCGAAGTGATCATGCTCGAATTCTGCTTTTCGACGCCGCGCATCATCATGCACATGTGCTTGGCCTCGATAACCACGGCCACGCCGGCAGCGCCAGTGACCTTCTCGATCGCCTCGGCGATCTGGCGGCTGAGGTTTTCCTGGATCTGCAGGCGGCGGGCGTACATGTCGACGATCCGCGCGACCTTGGACAGGCCGATCACTTTACCCTTGGGCAGGTAGGCTACATGCGCCTTGCCAATGAACGGCAGCATGTGGTGTTCACACATCGAATACAGCTCGATGTCCCGCACCAACACCATCTCGCTGTTGTCGGAAGTGAACAGCGCGCCGTTGGTGACCTCTTCCAGGGTCTGTTGATAACCGCGGCAAAGGTACTGCATGGCCTTTGCGGCCCGCTTTGGCGTGTCGAGCAGGCCTTCGCGGGAGACGTCCTCGCCAATCTGGCTGAGGATCTCGGTGTAGTTCTGTTCCAGGGACATGGATCTACCTGTGGGAGTAAACGCAAATACGCAAGGGTACGGCGGCAACGACGGCGCTGCAAGCGCGGCGTTATTCGTCGCGGCCGTCGAGCATGGTTCGTTTCAGAATCACGTATACCGCGCCAGTGCCGCCGTGGCGCGCCTGGCATGAGGTGAAGCCGAGTACCTGGGGGTGTTGGCGCAGCCAGGTATTGACGTGACTCTTGATCATCGGCCGCTTGCCGTCCAGGCGCGCCGCCTTGCCGTGGGTCACACGCACGCAGCGCACTTCCAGCTTGGTGGCTTCGGCGAGAAACGCCCAGAGGATCTCGCGGGCTTTCTCGACGCTCATGCCGTGCAGGTCGATGCTGCCTTCAAAGGCGATCTGGCCGAGCTTGAGCTTGCGCAGCTGGCTTTCCTGCACGCCATCGCGGCGCCATGACAGCTCGTCTTCGGCGGCTACGTCGATGACGAACTGGTCAGACATGCCGTCAACCACCAGCGGCTGATCACTGCGTACCGTGGCGGACTGGCGCAGGCCGGCCAGCTGCTTGCGGTCAGGCTTGGCTTTGCCGACCTCGGCGCGGTCATGCTTGATCGGCTTTACGCCGCGCACTTCGGCATGGAACAGGGAAAAGTCATCGTCTTGCATGCAGGCCTCCACGTGGGCCGGGGAGTTTACGCGAGTCTGCGGATCAGCGGGAGGCAGCTGGGGCCAGCTTTGCTGGCCTTTCGCGACACGAGGCCGCTCCTACAGGGGCCGCGTCCCCCCAGCCTGACGCGGTCGCTGTAGGAGCGGCCTCGTGTCGCGAAAGGGGCGCAAAGCGGCCCCGAGGAACGTCAGTCGTGTTTCTTCATCAAGTGCGGGGCAATGTTCAGCTCACGGCCACGGCGCAACCTGATCCGGCTGCGCCGCCACAACCAAACACCCAGCCACAGCAACAACACGCCGCCACCCAGCACGGTCGCTGCCAGCGGCCGGTTGGCATTCAAATCCGCCAGCGCTGCATAGTTGCCCAGCAAACCGGCAAACCCGGCCATCATCAACAGGATGCCCAAGGTCGCGATCAGCACAGACAGGCCAGCGCCCAACCGCGCCGTCCAGTTGCGCGGCGGGCGCGAGCGCAGGCGCTTGGCGTCGAAACTGTCAGAAAGCTTCATTGCGGATTTCCTCTGCGCTATCGGCCATTCGACCCACCTGCAGTCACCCGGTTCCGCCCGCCCGGCAGGCGCCTAACGGTGCTCAGACCAGGCTGGCAGTCGGTGCAACACAGGCAAAGTTGTCGGCCATCACGGCCATTTCGCCCTGGTGAATCTGTGCCGCTGGAATGACAGTGTCCTTGAACGCCAGATCGCGCGTGGCGGAGGCATCTTCGACCAGCGTGCAACGATAACCATAGTCCTTGGCGCGGCGCACCGTGGTGCTGACGCTGGAATGGCTCATGAAGCCGCACACGATCAGGTCCAGATGGCCCTTGTTCTGCAGGGTTTCGTGCAGCGAGGTGTTCTTGAAGGCATTGGGCATGCGCTTTTCGATGACGATCTCGTCACCGCGTGGCTCCAGGCCTTCGATGAACTCGCCGCGCGGGCCTTGTGGATCGAACAGGCCGCCAACGGTGCCCAGGTGGCGCACATGGATGATCGGCCGGCCAGCCTTGCGCGCCGCGTCGAGCAACCTGGCGATGTTGGCCACGGCCTCGTCCATGCCCGACAGTTGCAGGGGACCACTGAGGTACTCCTTCTGCGCATCGATGATGATCAGGCTGGCGTTGCCCAGCTTGGCCGGCGGATAGTCGCGGCCGCTGAGGCGGAACATCGTGGTTGGAACAGACATCAAGGGCTCCTTGAGCAGGGCTTTTGTCGGGCTATTGTCCCCTGCTTGGCGACCAATGGGAATGGTTGACATCGCAAGCGATGCAATTACTGGCATCTGTCCCACCGGCAGGGCGTTGGTGGAACATTTCAGCGGGTGGGCCTGTTAGACTTTCAGGCTGTCTGAAAAGGAGTCCCCCGTGATCACTTCACGCCTGCGCACTCTGCGCGACCATATTCGCTGGGCGGTCAGCCGCTTCCACGAGAACGAGCTGTTCTTCGGCCACGGTGCCGACAATGCCTGGGACGAAGCCCGCCTGCTGGTGCTGGGCTCGGTGCATCTGCCGTGGGAAATCGCCGACAGCTACCTCGACTGCCGCCTGGAAGACGATGAGCGCGTGCGCCTGCTGCACCTGCTCAAGCGCCGCATCGAAGACCGTGTGCCGACCGCTTACCTGCTCGGCGAAGCGTGGTTCTGTGGTATGTCGTTCATTGTCGATGAGCGCGTGCTGGTGCCGCGTTCGCCGATTGGCGAGCTGCTGGAAAAGCGCTTCGAGCCATGGCTGGCGCAGGAGCCTGCGCGCATTCTCGACCTGTGCACCGGCTCTGGCTGCATTGGTATCGTCGCGGCTGACGTATTCCCCGAGGCCGAGGTGGTGCTGGCCGACCTGTCCTTCGACGCTCTCGAAGTGGCCAACCAGAACATCGAACGGCATGGCCTCGATCAGCGCGTATTCACCGTGCAGGGCGATGGTTTCGCCGGTCTGCCGGGGCAGCGCTTCGACCTGATCCTGTCCAACCCGCCGTATGTCGATGCCGAAGACTTCGCCGACATGCCGGCTGAATATCACCACGAGCCTGAGTTGGGCCTGGCCTGCGGCAACGATGGCCTGGACCTGGTGCGGCGCATGCTCGCCGAAGCGGCCGAGCACCTGACCGACAAGGGTTTGCTGATTGTCGAAGTGGGCAACAGCCAGGTTCACGTCGAGGCGCTGTACCCCGAGGTCGACTTCACCTGGCTTGAGTTCGAGCGGGGCGGCCATGGCGTGTTCATGCTGACTGCCGAGCAGTGCCGTCAGCACCAGGAGCTGTTCCAGGCGCGGGTCTGATTTGATTGTTTTGGGGCCGCTTTGCGGCCCTTCGCGGGCAAGCCCACTCCCACAGGATTTTGCAGCGCCGCCGTAACCTGTGGGAGCGGGCTTGCCCGCGAAGGGCTGGAAAACGCCCCCGCCTGGCTAGCCGATCAGCGTGTAGCGATCCAGATCAGCAGGCCTGCCTGGAACACCGCAAAGGCCACCAGGCAGGTGATGGTGAAGCGCAGCCCGCCGTCTTCGCGACGGTACTTGGCCACGCGTTCATCCCGCTCGCGGATCTGAGCTTCTTTCTCCAGCAAGGTCTGCTCGGCCTGTTGCAGCATGCCGGCCGATTCGAGGATGTCCACCCGCTGGACTTTCTCGGTGTTCCAGCCGCCCTTGAGCTGGCTGACGGCAAGCGCGGGCGTGCGCCCTTTGAGCAGTTGCCCTTCTACGTACTCGACTTCAACACCGACGCAGCGCAGCACATTGTCGCGGCGCAGGCGGGTGTCTTCGTTGAGTGCGTCCTTGTTTGGCAGTGCCACCGTCTCGATCTGGTAGTGCGACCAGTTGGCCTGCAGCCACTGCACCGCCTGGGCGAACAGAAACCGGCCCAGGCCGCGGTTGAGCGGCTCCATCTGCAGCCCGTTTTCGCTGCCAATCGAGACCCGTTGCAGCTGGTGATCGACGCGGATGTCGAGCTGATTCTGCTCTTTGCGCACCTTTTGTCCCGGCAGGGTGATCTGCATGCGCAGCAGGCTGTGCTCTTTGCTGTGGCGCTCGGCATAGCCAAACTGCACAAAACGCAGCGGTCGCGGGCCGGTGTGGCGGTCGGTGGGCAATGGCGCCAGGCGCAGCAACTGGAAGTGCTCGGCGGCCAGATCCGCCCAAGGCAGCGGGGCGCTCTCCGGGGCTTGCGGCTCTGCGGTCGCTTCGGCGGCTGGGGCATCGGTCATCACGGTCGTCCTCGAATCGGGGTCGGCCAGTCAAACGCGGGCCAATGCCTGCTTATCGGCAGGCGCAGGCAAGACCTGAGGGCGATCTACTCAGGCTGGTGGCAATTGCCGGATAAAAGCGACGATCCGCTGGCCAAGCTCGCGCGCCAGTGGCAGCTCTGGATTCTGGTAGGTTTCCCGCTGGCCACTGATGTCCCGCGGGCTGATGCGCAGGGTGTGGTTCATGCCATCGATCAACACCAGTTGCGCATCGGGCTTGGCCGCCTTGAGCAGCTCGGCGTCGGCCACATCCACCTGCACGTCGTTGCGGCCCTGGATGATCAGCGCCGGCACCTTGAGTTGGGCGAACGCTGCGGCCGGGTCCTGACGCAGCAGCGAGGTCAAGTACGGCTGCACGGTCGGGCGGAATACCTGGCGCAGTGGCACCGGTACGTTGAGGCTGGTCTGCCCGGCCTGCAGGCTGTCGAGCAATGCGGTGCCCTGGGCCAGTTGCGCCGGCGCCAGGCGCTGGGCCAGTTGTTCGCGGATGACTTCGGCTACCCGACGACCGCTGCCGGACAGGCTGATCACGGCGCTGGCGCCGGCTTGTTCAGCGGCCAGCGTGGCAATCAGCGCGCCCTCGCTATGGCCGAGCAGAATCAGCGGGCCGAAGCGCGGGTCGGCCTTGAGCTTGTGCGCCCAGGCCACGGTATCGGCCACATATGCCTCGACGCTGAGGTTGCGTTCGTCTGGAGTCGCCGGCTGGCTGGCGGCCACGCCACGCTTGTCGAAGCGCACGCTGGCGATGTGTTCGCCGGCCAGCAGCAAGGCCAGCCGCTTGAGGTTGTCGATGCGCCCGCCCGCCGGGTTGTTGCCATCGCGGTCGGTCGGCCCGGAGCCGGCAATGATCAGCACCACCGGCGGCGGGGTGTCCTGTTGTGGCAACAGCAGGCTGCCGTACAGCACGCCATGGCCAGTATCGAGTTCGATCGGGCGTTGCAGAACGGTCGGGGCGGCGGCATTGGCGAGGGTGCTGCACAGCAGCACGAGCAGGGCGGTGAGGCGCAGCATGGGCAGGGCTTCGTAGTGAGTTGACGGTTTGACCCAGCGCTCTGACGAAGGTTCTGGCGGCTGCAGGCAACAAATCAGCCCGCAGACTCGTCGCAAGGCGGCTGCTTTCCGTATACTGCCCGCTGCACCCCATTCAGGCTGATTTCGCGGAGCGTCCATGTCCGGCAATACCTACGGCAAGCTGTTCACTGTTACCACCGCTGGCGAAAGCCATGGCCCGGCGTTGGTCGCCATTGTCGATGGGTGTCCGCCAGGTCTGGAAATTTCCCAGGCCGACCTGCAGCGCGACCTCGACCGGCGCAAGCCTGGCACCAGCCGTCACACCACCCAGCGCCAGGAGCCGGACGAAGTCGAAATCCTCTCCGGCGTGTTCGAAGGGCGCACCACCGGCTGCTCGATCGGCCTGCTGATCCGCAACACTGACCAGAAGTCCAAGGACTACTCGGCGATCAAGGACCTGTTCCGCCCGGCCCACGCTGACTACACCTATCACCACAAATACGGTGAGCGTGATTACCGTGGTGGCGGGCGCAGCTCGGCCCGCGAAACGGCCATGCGTGTAGCGGCAGGTGCCATCGCCAAGAAATACCTGGCCGGCCTTGGCATCACCGTGCGTGGCTACATGAGCCAGCTCGGCCCGATCGAAATCCCGTTCAAGACCTGGGACAGCGTCGAAGACAACGCCTTCTTCAGCCCCGACCCGGACAAGGTACCGGAGCTCGAGGCCTACATGGACCAGCTGCGCCGCGACCAGGACTCGGTCGGGGCCAAGATCACCGTGGTTGCCGAAGGCGTCATGCCTGGCCTGGGCGAGCCGATCTTCGATCGCCTCGATGCCGAACTTGCCCACGCGCTGATGAGCATCAACGCGGTCAAAGGCGTGGAAATCGGCGCCGGCTTTGCCAGCGTCGCCCAGCGCGGCACCGAGCACCGTGACGAGCTGACCCCGCAAGGCTTCCTCAGCAACAATGCCGGCGGCATTCTCGGCGGGATCTCCTCGGGCCAGCCGATTGTCGCCCACCTGGCCTTGAAGCCGACCTCGAGCATCACCACCCCAGGCCAGTCGATCGATATCCATGGCAATCCGGTGGAGGTCATCACCAAGGGTCGCCATGACCCGTGCGTTGGCATCCGCGCCACGCCGATCGCCGAGGCGATGATGGCCCTGGTGCTGATGGACCATCTGCTGCGCCACCGCGCGCAAAACGCCAATGTGCAGGTAACGACGCCGGTCCTGCGCCAGCTGTAAATTTCGCTCGCCACGGGCGGCCTGCGTGCGGGCCGCCAACGGCAGTACATGACGACCCCGCCCATGCCGCCCATCCCGTACTGGCGCCTGTCCAGTTTCTACCTCTGTTACTTCGCATTGCTCGGCTCTACTGCGCCGTTTCTGGCGCTGTATTTCGATCATCTGGGATTTTCTCCGGCGCGGATCGGCGAGTTGGTCGCGATCCCCATGCTGATGCGCTGCGTGGCGCCCAACCTGTGGGGTTGGCTGGGTGATCGCAGCGGTCAGCGGCTGTTGATCGTGCGCCTCGGCGCGCTGGCGACCCTGGCCAGTTTCTCGTTGATCTTCTTCGGCAAGAGCTACGCCTGGCTGGCGCTGGTGATGGCCCTGCATGCGTTCTTCTGGCACGCGGTACTGCCGCAGTTCGAGGTGATTACGCTGGCCCACCTACATGGCCAGACCTCGCGCTACAGCCAGGTGCGGCTGTGGGGCTCGATCGGCTTTATTCTGGCGGTGGTGGGACTGGGCCAGTTGTTCGAATGGCTGAGCCTGGATATCTACCCGCTGGCGCTGGTGGCGATCATGGCCGGGATTTTCGGCGCCAGCCTGTGGGTGCCTAACGCCCAGCCGGTGGAGAACGCCGAACGCAGCAGGGCAGGGGGCTTCGGCCGCCAGCTGCTGGCGCCAGGGGTGATTGCCTTTTATCTGTGCGTGGCGTTGATGCAGCTCAGCCACGGCCCTTACTACACCTTCCTCACCCTGCACCTGGAGCATCTGGGTTACAGCCGCGGCAGCATCGGTTTGCTGTGGGCACTCGGGGTTGTTGCGGAAGTGTTGATGTTCATGGCCATGAGCCGGTTGTTCGCGCGTTTCTCGGTGCGCCAGGTGCTGCTGGTCAGCTTTGTTCTGGCGGGCATGCGCTGGCTGCTGTTAGGTAACCTGGCCGACCATGCTGGCGTGCTGATCGTTTCGCAGTTGCTCCACGCGGCCACCTTCGGCTGCTTCCATGCCGCCTCTATCGCCTTCGTCCAGGCCAGCTTCGGCGCCCGCCAGCAAGGCCAGGGCCAGGCGCTGTATGCGGCGCTGTCCGGCACTGGCGGCGCGCTTGGCGCGTTGTATGCGGGCTACAGCTGGAACCTGTTGGGCCCCAACTTCACCTTTGGTATGGCCAGCGTCGCAGCCTTTGCCGCAGCCGGTATCATTGCCACTCGAATGACCGATAGCAGGAACAGCCCCTGATGAGCATCCTCAGTGTTTTCCACCCGACCAGCCCCGGCCAGCCGAACAAGGTTCTGACCCACCACGACGACATCGCCGCCACCTTGGCAGAGCACGGCGTGCATTTTGCCCGGCAACCTGCAGATGTAGGTATTCGTCCGGGTACGCCGGATGATCAGGTGCTCGATGCCTGGCGTGAGCCGCTCGATCAGTTGCTGACCGCCAACGGTTTCAGCGCGGTCAGTCTGCTCAATCAGGAAGGTGCCATCGAGTCGCAGATCGACCTGCGCGACGAGCATGTGCACAGCAGCGACGAGCTGTTCGCCGTGATCAGCGGACGTGCTCAAATGGCTCTGCGTCTAGGCGAATTTGTTTTTGCGGTGGTATGTGAGAAGGGCGATGTGTTGCACGTGCCGGCACAGACGCGACGCTGGATTGATCTGGGTAACTCGCCGTTTTGCCTGGCGGCGCGATTGTTCCGCGATCAGCAAGGCGTGCAAGCACAATTCACCGGGGATCCGGCAGCAAGGGAATTTTTGGGGATGGACGAACTCTGAAGGGTAGTGCTGGCGAGGATTGCGCCCTCGCCAGCGCTGCAAGGCTGCTCCTGTAAGGCCTGAACAGGCTGTGCAGGACCAGCTTCGCGCAGGTGCTTTTTGCTTAACGATAAGTCGGCAGTGCAAAGCGCTGCTGGCTTTGCAGCATGTTGATCATCGGCAGTTCGCTGGCTTGTTCAGCCAGGTCGCGGCGGATAGCGCTGATGGCCCACGACAGCTGCTCGGCACTGTGCATTTGACCGTAGGTCAGTACACGGCGGGTAACTTTGCCATCGGCAGCACGCAGGGTCAGCAGGATACCGCCGTCAGGGCGTGGCTGAGTGTTGACCGAGTAGGCGGAAAAGACCGAGGCGAATTTTTGCTGAATAAGGTCCATATCAACTCCTGGCTGAATGTGTGTGCAGACGTTGAGTTGATGGTTGCAGTGACCGTGCCAGCTTTTGCCATGTAAAAAAACCCTTTAAAATCAGCAGCTTGAGCCTATTATTGATTTTGCGCCTCGTGCAGTGTGCAAGGTCATGCAATTTGCACAGTGCATTTTGCAAGGTCATAGCCGCAGCCTCTTGCCCCCATAGAATCTGAACCTTTGACCCACTGGCAGTGCCTCACCAACACTTGGGCCATCCATTTTGCCAGGAGGTTACAGATGTCCGACCAACAGCCCGCCACCATGAATGACGATGAAGCAGCCGCATTTGCCGACGAGGTGTTCGACCGCGCCCGCCGTGGCGACGCCGACATGTTAGGGCGCCTGCTCGACAGCGGCCTGCCGGTCAACCTGCGTAATCACAAGGGCGATACCCTGCTGATGCTTGCCAGCTATCACGGCCATCATCAGGCCGTGCGCGTGCTGCTCGAGCATGGCGCCGATCCGTTGATTGCCAACGACAACGGCCAGTTGCCGATTGCTGGCGCGGCGTTCAAGGGTGACCTGCCGATGATCGAGCTGCTGATCGAGCATGGGGTACCGGTGGATGCCGCCGCTGCCGACGGGCGTACGGCGTTGATGCTGGCGGCAATGTTCAACCGCAGCGAAATTCTCGAGTTCCTGCTGGCTAAGGGCGCAGACCCGGTACGCCAGGATGTGCGCGGTGCCAACGCCCTGGCAGCAGCGCAGACCATGGGGGCGGCCGACACCGCAGCACGCTTGCAGGCGCTCGCCGGCTAACCCTCAGGGGGCGTTTGCGGCTATCCTTGGTGACATTTTTCACCTTGCAGAGCCCCCACATGAAAGACCAACTGCGCGAATTCATCAGCCTCATCGGTGCCGGCTGCATGCCCGATGACGAGATCGAGCGCATTGCCGACGAGGCCGCTCAGGCCTACGCCGACCCCGCCGCATTCCTTGCTGCCAACCCAGACATCAACTACGACGACAGCTACCCGATGCCGCTGGGCGAGTGGATCGTGCTCGGCAGCTTGCCGGAGACGGTGGTGTTCATCGGTGACAGCTATCAGGAGCTGTTCCAGGCGATCAGCGAGTCGTTCGACAGCAGCGTCGCCCTCAACCTCAAGCCCAAGCAACTGGCCAAGACCGAGGCGCTGACTGCGCTCAACCGCATTCAGGTGCAGATGGCTGCCTTGAACAAGGAAGCCGGCGGCTATGTACTGCTCAACTTCAGCCAGTTACTGGACGAGGAGCTGCAGATGGTCATGGTTGGCCAGCATGACCTGGCGCGGGTGCTGGAGCTGGGCCAGCAACTGAATATCAAGGTCGAGCCGGCACTGGAAGCCTTGAAGGTCGCCGTCCACGTCTGAGCCGGGGACCGCGCGCCGGGGTTAGCCCAGCGCGGTATCGAGAAACATCATCACCGCAAAGCCGCCCATCAAGCCCAGCGTTGCCGAAGTCTGGTGGCCATTGCGGTGGGTTTCGGGGATCACTTCGTGGGACACCACAAAGATCATCGCGCCAGCCGCCAGGCCCATGCTGATCGGGTAGGCCAGGGCAAAGCCGGTAGAGATGCCCAGACCGATCACCGCGCCTAGCGGTTCCATCAAGCCCGAGCCGACGGCAACCAGCGCCGCTTTGAAGTTCGACAGCCCGGTCGCGCGCAGGGCCAGGGCGACTGCCAGGCCCTCGGGAATATCCTGAATGGCAATCGCGCTGGTCAGCGGCAGGCCGACAGCCATGTCGCCATTGGTGAAACTGACGCCGATGGCCATGCCCTCGGGCAGGTTGTGCAGGGTGATTGCCAGCACAAACAGCCACACCCGATTTATCCGCTCGGCCTCCGGCCCTTGCCGGCCGACGGTTTCGTGCTCATGCGGGGTGAAGCGGTCCAGGCCGAGCATCAGCAACACGCCCAGGCCCATGCCGACCACCACGGTCAGTGCTGCTGCTGCGCCGTTGCCGGTAATTTCCCGGGCTGCTTCCAGCCCCGGCAGAATCAACGAGAACGAACTGGCCGCGAGCATCATGCCGGCGGCAAAGCCGAGCATCACATCCTGGCTACGAGAGCTGACATCGCGCAGCACCACCGCCAATACCGCGCCCAGCGCCGTCGCGCCAAAGCCGGCGAGGCCACCTAGGACGGCCAGGTGCAGGTTCTCCGAGTGATCGCCATTGACCGCATTCCACATGCTGGCGCCGAGCAAGCCGAGGATGGCCAGCAAGGCCACCCCCAGGCCGAAGCTCAGCCACGGCGACGCCTGCGCATGCTGGCGCAGACTACTGAACAGGCGGGAAACGGTCGGGCTGTCGACGGCGCTGTCGGTGTGAGCGGGGGGCATGCGAACCTCTGGGCAATGGATGAAGCAGTCTAAGCAGTGACCGCGCCTGCTCGCCAAGGATTCCCTTCTATCGACGTGATAGGCGACTATGCTCACCGGACATGACTTTATGGGGAGTACCTGCATGGGATCGACATTCAACGGCCTGATCGGCCTGATCATTCTTGCCCTGGACATCTGGGCGATCATCAATGTGGTCAAAAGCGGCGGGTCTACGGGCAGTAAATTGCTCTGGATCCTGCTGATTCTGGTGCTGCCGGTAGTGGGCCTGATCATCTGGGCCATCGCCGGGCCGCGCGGCAACGTGCGCGTCTGACCCTTGGCGGCAGTCAGCCCCGTGTCAGCGCGGGGCTGACTGCGCAGTCGCTGCTTCGTGACACAATTTTCACACTGGATTAACCAGAATCCGCGCCGCACAATGCCGCGTTTGCCCTATCGCCACGACCGCTGGCAGGGCTTATGGGCGCTGTCGCCTTCCCGCAAACTCCTAGGATCTCCCCATTCATGGCTAACACGGATGCCTTGAAACAACGGGCCGTGCCGGTTCGTTCCGCGCCAACCCTGCAATCGCACCTGGCCTACACCTTGCTCTGCGGCCTGGTCATCATGCTGATGCTCAGCCTGGTACGCCTTGGCCTGCTGGCCTACAACAGCGACATGATCGGCGATACGCCGTATTCCACAGTTGCCGAGGGCTTCCTCAATGGCCTGCGCTTCGACCTGCGGGTGGTGGTGTACCTGAGCATCCCGCTGCTGCTGGCGATCCTCAGCCCGGCGGCGATGGCAGCGCGTGGTGTATTCCGCGTGTGGCTGACGATCGCCTCGAGCGTGGTCATGTTCCTTGGCCTGATGGAGCTGGACTTCTATCGCGAGTTCCACCAGCGCCTCAACGGACTGGTGTTCCAGTACGTCAAGGAAGACCCGAAAACCGTCCTGAGCATGCTCTGGTACGGCTTCCCGGTGGTGCGCTATCTGCTCGCCTGGGTGATCGGCACCTGGCTGCTGAGCCTGTTGTTCAAAGGCATCGATCGGCTGACCCGGCCTGCCAGCGGCGCGCTGCACGGCAACCCGCGCCCGCCTGTGGCCTGGTATTACCGCCTGGCCGTATTCATGGTGATCCTGCTGATTGCCGTGATTGCCGCCCGTGGCACCCTGCGCCAAGGCCCGCCGATGCGCTGGGGCGACGCCTTCACCACCGACTCCAACTTCATCAACCAGCTGGGCCTCAATGGCACCCTGACCCTGATCGACGCTGCCAAGAGCCGCTTCGGCGAAGATCGCGCCAATGTCTGGAAGCCGGTGCTCGATCAGCAAGTGGCACAGCAAACTGTGCGTGACCTGCTGCTGACGCCGCACGACACCCTGGTCGATGCCGACGAAGCTGCGATCCGTCGTGATTTCGTACCGCCAGCCGAGCGCACCCTGCCGATCAAGAACGTCGTGGTGATCCTGATGGAGAGCTTTGCCGGTCACTCGGTGGGCGCGCTGGGCAGCCCCAACAACATCACGCCGTACTTCGACAAGCTGGCCAAGGAGGGTCTGCTGTTCGACCGCTTCTTCTCCAACGGCACCCATACCCATCAGGGCATGTTTGCCACCATGGCGTGCTTCCCCAACCTGCCGGGCTTCGAATACCTGATGCAGACCCCTGAGGGCGGCCACAAACTGTCCGGCCTGCCGGCGCTGCTCAGTGCCCGCGACTACGACGATGTGTACGTCTACAACGGCGACTTTGCCTGGGACAACCAGTCCGGTTTCTTCGGCAACCAGGGCATGACCACCTTTATCGGCCGTAACGACTTCGTCAATCCGGTGTTCTCCGATCCGACCTGGGGTGTGTCCGACCAGGACATGTTCGACCGTGGTGCCGAAGAGCTGGCAAAAAACTACGGCAAGAAACCGTTCTACGCCTTGCTGCAGACGCTTTCCAACCACACGCCGTACGCGCTGCCCAAAGACCTGCCGGTTGAGCCTGTGACCGGCCAGGGCCGTCTCGACGAGCACCTGACCGCCATGCGTTACTCCGACTGGGCGCTGGGCCAGTTCTTCGAGAAGGCGCGTAAAGAGCCGTACTTCAAGGAGACCCTGTTCGTCATCGTTGGCGACCACGGCTTTGGTAACCATCAACAGGTCACCGAGCTCGATCTGGGCCGCTTCAACGTGCCGCTGCTGTTGATCGGTCCGGGCATCCAGGAGAAGTTCGGCGCGGTCGACCACACCGTCGGCACCCAGGTCGACATCGTGCCGACCATCATGGGCCGCCTGGGTGGTCAGACCCGTCATCAGTGCTGGGGCCGTGACCTGCTCAACCTGCCGGAAGGCGACCAGGGCATGGGCATGATCAAGCCATCTGGCAGCGAGCAGATCGTCGGCTTGGTCAAGGGCGACCGGATTTTGATCGAGTCCAAGGACATGACGCCGCGCATGTATCGCTACCAGCTGGGCAGCGAGTTCAAGGCCGAACTGATCGAAAGCCCGGATCAGCCCGAACTGCTGAAAAACCTCGAAGCCTACATCCAGACCGCTACCAAGAGCCTGCTCGACAACACCGCAGGCGTGGTCCACGGCACGCCCAAATAGGGCGCGCTGAGGCACCGTGAAGGGCTCGCCGGGTAACCGGCGGGCCCTTTTTCATGTGCGCCTGGCGAGCGCGCTGAACAACTTCTGCAGCCAGTGGTCAAGCTAGAACGGATGTCAGTCAATTCCGTATCCACCGAGGGTTATTCGATGAAAGAGTGGGAAGTCATCTTTGCCGACCAGAAAGGTGAACCGACGACGCTGCTGCTTACCGGCGATCAGCGTCCCAGTGATGAAGAGGCGGCACGCGCAATACGCACCAAGCTTTTTCCGCTTTTGAATGAACTGGATTTGAATGACTTCCAGGACCGTAGCGACGCGCCGACGGCACGCTGGCTCAAGGAGCAGAACGGCGTAACCATCAGCGACATCCGCGAACTGCCTTGAGCAGCCCCTCTGGCGTAGTGCTGCGATAAGCACTACGCTAGTCTCACGCATCGGCCTCTTCTGCGGGCCGACGCGGTTTTCTTCGCGTCTTGCATCAGCTCGATCAGCTCGGCTTGTTTGCGGCCCTTACCGGCGCCGGCAGGTGCGTAGTGCACGGAAAGTCTATCCATTGCATTATTCAGGAGGACGATTCATGAGCAGCCAGAACGACGACATCAGCAGCAATGTCCTGCGCCAGATGAAAGCTGGCGGTTTTGACTTCACCCAGATCCACCCCATCGAGTTCTATGCGGTATTTCCAGATGAAAGCGGCGCCCGCCAGGCGGCCGGGCGGTTTCGTGGCGAGTCGTTGAATGCTCAGGTACGAGAACGTGATGATGGCGGCTGGAACCTTGAGTTGAGCAAGATCATGTATGCAACCTACCGCGGCATCGGTGCCTTCGAAGAGGCCTTCGAGGGGGTGGTTTCACCCCTCGGTGGCGAAGTCGAAGGCTGGGGCGTCAAGCACGAGCGGCAAACCGCTTAAGTGCCATGGCCATTCGCGAGTGCGCTCGCGAATGGCTCTACCTGCGGCTCACCCTTTGCGCTTGCTCATGTGCGTCAGGTAAGCCAGCAGCGCGTCCAGTTCCTGTTCACTCAATACACTTTCGGCAAAGCCAGGCATTTTTGCCTGCGACCACTGGCGCAAGCTTTGTGGGTCGCGAATGTATTTGCGCAAAAACGCCGGCTGGAAGTACTCGGTAGGATTGTAGGGGCGATTCAGGTCCGGGCCGAACTGCGCATCACCGGCGCCATTGAGGCGGTGGCAGGCCATGCAGTTCTGTTGATACAGGGCAAAGCCCTGGCGTACCGGGTCGTCACTGGGCAGGCCGGCTTCGGGCAGCAGTGCCGGGAAGCGTTGCTCGACCGCTGCCAGGCGGCGAATGGTGGCGATCTGGAAGGGCCATTGCTCCGGGCGGATGGCACTGGCCTTAGGGTTGCTCCAGACCAGATAGAACGGCCCGGCGCTCGGCTGGTCTTTACCCAGTGCGGGCCATGGCTTGGCGCTGTCCTCTACCGCCAGCCACGCCTGCGCGGGGCCATTGGCCAACAGCGGCGCAGCGGGCATCTCGGCAGCAAAGCCATCCAGCGCAATGGCCTGCAGGTGTTCGCCTGGCTGCACGCCCTCGAGCAACACAGCCAAGGGCACTACACGGTAATGCATGGGCCGCTTGTAGGCGACGTCTGCCGGGATGTCGATATCACGTGCCTGCGGATGGGCAAGCAGCTCAGCAGTTTGCCAATGGCGCGTGCGCTCACCCAGCTCAAGGTTCAGCTGCGCCGCAGCCACGGGCAGGCTGAGCAGCAGTGCCAGCAGGGCGAAGGTGATGCGCATAGGTAATCTCCAACCGGTGAGATCGGCAGATTACCTATGCAGTGTCTGAAATAGCCACACAAGCTGTCAGCCAAACAGCCGAGAAAGGTTCGGCAAGATCAGCAGCAAGGTGGTAGCGAACAATATGAGTCCGGCTTGGCGTACTTTTGATTGTCTGAACATGGCGGACCGCCTTCTTGTTGTTATTCCTGAATAGCCGTTGGCTTCCCTTTGCCGGGTCGGGTCGATCACAGCGGCGTGGCTACACGCCGGTTCTGCTGGCCTCCTGCTTTTGGGTATACATCCAACAGTAGGGTGTAGGTTATGCATGTTTGAGAACCCTTTGTTCTAAGTGCGGGCTTTGTCATTCAAGTTTCATTTAAGGCCACTTGCCAGCAGCCCGATATGTCTGGGCTAGACCGCTGCGCGATGGGGGTTACCAAGGGTGACACCCCTTACCGTTCGTCAGTACAGCCTACTTGCTTGTACGTGTCTTTCGCGGCAGTCTCTACAGCCAAACCCTCCTTGTGTCGTTCAGGACTATCGCTATGTCGTTACGCATCTGCATCCTTGAAACCGACGTCCTGCGGCCAGAGCTGACGGCGCAGTACCAGGGTTACGGCAGGATGTTCGAGCAGCTGTTCTTGCGTCAGTCGGTCAACCAGGCCGAGTTTCGTGTGTACAACGTGATGAACGGCGACTATCCCCCCGAGGACGAGCGCTTCGATGCGTATCTGGTGACCGGCAGCAAGGCCGACTCATTCGGCGATGATCCGTGGATCCAGACCCTCAAGGCGTACCTGCTCAAGCTGTACGAGCGTGGCGACAAGTTGCTCGGTGTGTGCTTTGGCCACCAACTGCTGGCGCTGGTGCTCGGCGGCAAGGCCGAACGTGCCGACCGTGGCTGGGGCGTGGGCGTGCACCGCTACACCCTGGCTGCGCATGCGCCATGGATGGACCCGCAGGTAACCGAGTTGACCCTGCTGATCAGCCACCAGGATCAGGTCACTCAGCTGCCCAAAGGCGCCACGGTGATTGCTTCAAGCGATTTCTGCCCGAACGCTGCCTACCATGTGGGCGATCAGGTGCTGTGCTTCCAGGGCCACCCTGAGTTTGTCCATGATTACTCGCGGGCACTGCTCGATGCCCGCCAGGAGCATTTGGGGGACGAGGTTTACCAGCGCGCCATTGCCAGCCTCAAGCTGGAGCACCAAGGCGATCTGGTTGGCGAGTGGATGCTGCGCTTTGTTGCGCACGCACCGAGCGCCAAGGAAAGCGCCGCCTGAGGCAGTTGTCAGGAGCCGCCAGCGCGGCTCCTGCTTATCCCGCTACAGCCAACCCGAGCGCTTGAAACTGGCGAACAGCCCGGTGCAGCCGAGGCCGATCACGCTCAGCACGGCAAAGTAGCCGTAGTGCCAGCTTAGCTCGGGCATATTCTGGAAATTCATCCCGTAGATCCCGGCAATCGCCGTCGGGAACGCCAGGATCGCTGCCCACGCGGCGAACTTGCGCTGGGTAATGCTCTGGCGTGACGACTCCAGCAGCATGCCGATCTCGATGGTCTGGCTGGCGATATCGCGAATGCTCACCAGGTCTTCCATCTGCCGGGTGACGTGGATCTGCACGTCGCGAAAATACGGGCGCATGTTTTTGTCGATGAAGGGGAAGCTCAGCCGCTGCAGCTCTTCGCTGATTTCCACCATCGGCGCCACGTAGCGGCGCAGGCGCAGGATGTCGCGGCGCAGGCTGTGCAGGCGGCGGATGTCGTCTTCCATCAGCGAACTGCTGAGCACGCTCTGCTCCAGCTCCTCGATCTCGCCGTGGATCGCTTCGCTGACTGGCTGGTAATTCTCGGTGACGAAGTCGAGCAGGGCATACAGCACGAAGTCTTCACCGTGATCGAGCAGCAACGGTCGGGCTTCGCAGCGCTGGCGCACCAGCGCGTAGGATTTGGAGTGGCCGTTGCGGCAGGTGATGATGTAGCCGTTGCCGGCAAAGATGTGCGTTTCGATGAATTCCAGCTTGCCGTCCTGCCGCACCGGCGAATAGGTGACGATGAACAGCGCATCGCCGAAGGTTTCCAGCTTGGGCCGGCTGTGTTTCTCCAGCGCGTCCTCGATGGCCAGCTCATGCAGGTTGAACTGGCACTGCAGGCTGGCCAGCTCTTCGGCGCTGGGCGCTTCCAGGCCGATCCAGACGAAGTGGCCGGGCTTTTTCGCCCACTCACTGCCCTCGTCGATGCTGATGTTGGTGACCTTTCTTCCGGCGCTGTACACCGCCGCTGCGACGACTCGACCCATGGCTGTCCGCTTGTTCGGTTGACTATGTCGGACAGCTTGGTCGGTCTGCGCCGCGCAGGCAACCTCAGCGCGGGCTCAGAGGGCAAAGTCCTGGTCGAGGATGATCGCTTCGTCGAGCGCATCAAGCAGGTCCTTGCGCACTTTCAGCTTGGTTTTCTTGTGCGCATTCATGTTCAGTTTTTTCAGCGTATGGGCTGCGCTGGTGGCGGCTTCAAGCAATTGCTCGGCGGGTACCACCGCATCGAGGAAGCCAGCTTCGCGGGCCGCCTGCGGGTCGAACATCTCGGCGTTGATCACCGAGCGGTGGAAGGCCGAGCGGCGCAGGCGGTCGCGGGCCAGTTCGATGCCGGCGTGGTGCATGGTCATGCCGATGGCGACTTCGTTGAGGCCGATCTTGTACGGCCCTTCGACGCCGATGCGGTAGTCGGCCGACAACAGCAGGAACGCCCCCTTGGCCACGGCATGGCCGGGGCAGGCGACGATCACCGGGAATGGGTGCGCGAGCAGGCGGCGGGCCAGGGTCGAGCCTGCGGTGACCAGCGAGACCGCCTGCTGTGGGCCCGAGGTCATTACCTTGAGGTCGTAGCCGCCGGAGAGAATGCCGGGCTGACCGGTGATGATCACCACAGCGCGCTCCACTACCGCACGATCAAGGGCGGCGTTGAATTCGGTGATCAGGTCTGGCGAGATGGCGTTGACCTTGCCGTTGTTCAGGGTCAACGTGGCGATGCCGTCTTCGGCGTGGTAAGTGATCAGCTCGTTCATGGCAGAGTCCTTTAAGTGGCGTGGCGATGACGTTACCCAGCGCAGCTGCGCAGGTAAAGCAGCAAGGCTGACCGGCCAGTCAGCTGCGGCCATCGCGGCCACGGGTTGCGGCCGTGGCCGCCGTTGCGCGGGAAAAGCGCCGGGTACAATGGCAGCTTTGCCATCGGCCCCTGCAGCGATCCTCGGGTTTGCTTAAGCGCATGAAAATTCTGAAAAAAGCGCTTGCCAATACCCGACTCTTCGACTAAATTAGCGCGCCTCGACAGGCTGAATAGCTTGAAGAGAAACGGTGAAGTGTCCGAGTGGTCGAAGGAGCACGCCTGGAAAGTGTGTATACGAGAAATCGTATCAAGGGTTCAAATCCCTTCTTCACCGCCACATTCTACGAGAAGCCCTCGAACTGAAAAGTTCGGGGGCTTTTTGTTTTGGGCGCGGTTTGGCGGGCTGTACTTCACCTGCACGCGGTTGATGACCGCGTGCAGGTAGACGCTGGGTTAAAAACTCACCGAAGCCGACAACCGAGCCGTACGCGGGGCGCCCTGGAACAGATAGTTGTCGCCCAGATAATCACCGGTGTCGCGCCAGTAACGTTTGTCGAACAGGTTGTCGACGGTCAGGCGCAGTACCGTGTCATAGCCGCCGATGGCTGTGCGGTAGCGGCTGCCGAGATCGAACACGGTGTAGCCGCCGACTTCGACGTTACCGGCCTGGCTGGCGTACTTGCTGGCGCTGTAACGGGCGCCGCCGAGCAGGGCCAGGCCGGGCACCGGTAGGGTGTATTCGGCGTGCAGCGCGGCGCGCACCTTCGGCACGTTGATCGCCTGGTGGCCTTCGTAAGCGTCGGTGCCGCTGTCTTCGACCCGCGCGCGAATAGCTGCGACGCTGGCTTGGAGTTGCAACTTCGAGGTGGCCCAACCGCTGGCGCCGAGCTCCAGGCCGGTGTTTTTTTGCTGGCCTTGCTGGACGTAGGTAAAGCCACCGACCTCAGGGCGAGCGTACTGGTAGGCCTGGCGGATCTGGAACAGCGCAGCGCTGAAGCTCATGCCTTGCCAGTCATGCTTGATGCCCAGTTCCAGTTGCCTTGAGAGCGTCGGGGCGAGGATTTGGCCGAGGTTGCTGGTGAACCACGGTGCCGTGCCCCCGGCCGAAAGGCCTTTGGAGTAGCTGGCGTAGACGGTGGTGTCAGGCTGCGGCTTGTAGATCAGCGCAGCATTTGGCAGCAGTTGATACTGCTGCGTGTGGCGGCCCGCAATGCCAGTCTCGTCCCAAGTCTTCTCATCCAGGCGCACTTCGCGGGCACCGAGCACGGTTTGCCACTGCTCGTTGAAGGTGATGCGGTCGCTGAAGAACACACCGTATTGGCGGCTGTCGAGGCGGCGCTCGCTGGCGCCAACGGCCTTGCTCGACGGTTCCAGTGGCGGCGCTCCGGTATCGATATTGCCGCTGCCGAGCCATTCGTTGTAGTACGGGCGTTGGTCGAGGGTACGGCGTTGCGCACTGGCACCTACGGTCAATTCGTGGCCGAGGCCCAGGGCATCGAAGCGACCATTGAGCATTGCCTGCGCCTCATCGGTACGACGGGTGTCGTCCGGGCTGCGGTAGTCATAGATGTCGTAATCGCCATTGCCGGCAAAGAACGCGCCTTCGCTCGAACCCCAGGCAAACGCACTGTAATCGTCGATCACCACCTTGCTGCGCGAAGCACTCAGCGTGCCGCTCCAGTCATCATTGAAGCGGTACTCGAAGCGCCCGCCAAGGTTCAGCGAATCGTTCTGCACGGGCTTGGCCCATTGCTGATAAGCAAGCCGATCACTCGGATCGACCCCATGCGGCACTGCGCTGCCACCAAGCAGCTGATAACCCGGCACTGAGCGCTGCTCGCGGTGCTGATACTCGGCGTCCAGCTGCAAGGTGGCGTTGCTGCTGATCTGCCAGTCAAACGCCAACGAGGCAAAATCACGCTTGCCGTCGGCGTGGTCGACATACGAGCGAATGTCCTCGTGGGCGAGGTTGGCGCGCAGGCCGAACTGGCGCTCGCTGCCGAACCAGCCGCCAACGTCAGTGGCCAGATAGCGCTCGCCGTGTTCGTTGGTCGAGACGCTGACGCTGCGCACATCGGCGGCGCGTTTGGTCACGTAATTGATCAGGCCGCCCGGCTCGGAGACGCCACTCTGCAAACCCGACAAGCCCTTGAGCAGTTCCACCTGCTGCTTGTTCTCCAGTGCGACGTTCTGCTCGCCGGCGATGGTCTGGCCGTTGATCTTGTAGCTGCTGGCAGCATTGAGCTCGAAGCCGCGCACGTTGAAGTTTTCGTAGTAGCCAATCGGCGCATAGCTTTCGCCCACCGAGGCATCGCTTTGCAGCACTTCGCTGAGCTTGCGCACCTGGCGGTCTTCCAGCAGTTGCTGGCTGAACACGCTGATCGAGGCCGGGGTGTCGAGCAGCGCCGCTGGCTGCCAGCCGCCGACCTGCGCCTGGCGCACCTGATAACCGTCGCTGGCGGAAACATCGGTCACCTGCAACGGCGCCAGGGTCACGCCGTCAGCGAGGGCCTGCCCGCTGTGCAGAGCAAGGCCAAGGCTGAGCAGGCTCAGGGGCAGGCGAGGGCGAAGCGAGGTCATGCAGGGCTCCTGGAAAAACGCGCGCGCGGCACCGCTGCGCCGAGGGCAGGCGGGGCGTGGCAGCGGCAGCGGGCAGCCTGCTGGTATTGCGCCAGGCAGGCGAAAAAGGGGCGCCATGGTAGCAGGCGCAGCAGCGCCGGGCGCCCCTATTTCAGAGGCGCCCGTTCAGAGAAACGATTGAGCTGGCAGATAATTCAGCTCGCGGCAGCCGACGGGCGCGGCGGCTGCAGCTTGCGCCTGCGCTCGGCCAGAACCCACACCAGCAAGGCCAGCGTGCCGATCAGGATCCCGGCGACGACGATGGCTTTCCAGCCGCTGTACTCGAACAACTGCGTCCCCAGCAGTGAGCCCAGCGCGCCGCCGATGAAGTAGCAGGTGATGTAGCCGGCATTGAGCCGGGTGCGGGCCTCGGGACGCAGGCTGATCACGGCGTTCTGGTTGCTGACATGTACCAGTTGTACCGCCAGATCAAGCAGCAACACACCGATCAGCAGGGCCACCAGCGACTGTTCGGCAAAACCCAGTGGCAGCCACGACAGCACCAGCGCACTCAGGCCCACGGTAGTGCCGAGGGCACCCTTGCCGCGGTCGGCCAGGCGCCCGGCCCAGTTCGCTGCCAGGGCACCGGCAGCCCCGGCCAGGCCAAACAGGCCGATGGCCGCCTCGCCATAGTGGTAGGGCTCGCGCACCAGCAAAAACGCCAGTGGGGTCCAGAACAACGCAAACAGGCTGAACGCCAACAGCCCCAGCAACGAGCGCAGGCGCAGCACCGGCTCTTCGGCGAACAGGCGAAAGACCGAGCCAATCAGTGCCGGGTATTTCAGCCCAGCGTGGCTCTTGTGCTGCGGCAGGCTGCGGTATAGCGCGATGGCGCTGATCGCCATCAACACTGCCGCCAGCACATAGATGCTGCGCCAGCCGCCCAGCTCGGCCATGAAGCCCGCAGCGGTGCGCGCCAGCAGGATCCCCAGCAGCAGCCCGCTCATCAAGGTGCCGACCGCGCGGCCGCGTTGTTCGGGGGCGGCCAGGCTGGCGGCCATCGGCACCAGAATCTGCGCCACCACCGAAAACAATCCGGTCAGCGTGGTGCCGACCAGCAACCAGGCCAGGTTCGGAGCGCAGGCACTGATGACCAGACCGACCGTGGCGATGGCAATCATGCACACGATCAGCCGCCGTTGCTCGAACATGTCGCCCAGCGGCGCTAGCAGCAGCAGGCCGGCGCCGTAACTGAGCTGCGCAGCGATGACGATGGTGCCGGCGCTGACCGTACTCAGGCCAAACTGTTCGGCGATGCTGTGCAGCAAAGGTTGCGCGTAATAGTTGCTGGCAACGGCCAGGCCGGTGGCGGTCGCCATCAGCAGGATGAGGGCGCGACTCAAGGTCGGGGAGGGCATGGCAGATCCTTTGCTGGCAGTAAAAAGTACATCGAGTATTGGGGCTGCGTTGGCCCCATCCCAATTCAATTGCTGCATGGTAGCGATTACCAGGCGACCCCGTCGCGCTGTCTGGCGCAACGGGGCAGGTACTCAGGCCGAAAAGCCGCCATCCACGGTCAGGCTGGCGCCGGTGATGTAGTCCGCTTCGGGGCCGGCCAGATAAGCGACAAAGCTGGCGATTTCCTCGGCGTGGCCATAACGGCCGACGGCCATCAACGGGATCAGGCTGTCGGCAAAGTCGCCATCGGCTGGGTTCATGTCGGTATCCACTGGCCCTGGCTGCACGTTGTTGACGGTCACGCCCTGCGGGCCGAGGTCGCGTGCCAGGCCTTTGGTCAGGCCAACCAGCGCTGACTTGCTCATGGCATACGGGGCGCCGCCGGCAAACGGCATGCGCTCGGCATTGGTGCTGCCGATATTGATGATTCGCCCGCCCTGGCCCAGGTGCGGCGCTGCAGCCTGACTGGCTACGAACACGCTGCGCACGTTGACCGCGAGCATGCGGTCGAACTCGGCCAGATCGAACTCGGCGACGGGTGCAACGGCGAGCACGCCGGCGTTGTTGACCAGGATATCCAGCCGGCCGAAAGTCTCCACGGTGTCCTGTACCGCTTGCTGGACGGCGCTGGCATCGGCGCTGTCTGCGCGCAGCGCCAAGGCCTTGCCGCCGGCGCTATTTATCTCTTCGGCCAAGGCCTGGGCAGGCCCGGCGGAGCTGACGTAGGTGAAGGCCACCTGTGCGCCTTGCAGCGCCAGGCGGCGCACGATGGCTGCACCGATGCCACGCGAACCGCCTTGGACCAAAGCGACTTTGCCGGTGAGGGTGAGGGAACTGGACATGGGCGAACTCCTGCTAGTGGGCAAGGCGAAAGGCCTTGGCATGGGCGCAGTATCCGCTGCCGATTAGCTACTGATAAGATGCTAATCACGATCAGCAGAGTAAACCATGGGTTGCTAATCATGGCCATCGAGTCATTCAGTACGCTGGAATGCTTTATCCGCAGCGCCGAGGTTGGCAGCTTCGCCGAAGCGGCTCGGCGGCTGCGCCTGACTCCGGCCGCAGTGGGCAAGAACGTTGCCCAACTGGAGTCGCGCCTGGGTGTGCGGCTGTTTCAGCGCAGCACCCGCAAGCTGACCCTGACCGAAGCCGGCCAACGCTTTTTAAGCGAGGTCAAGGACAGCTTCGGCACTATCCAGTCGGCAATGGCCAACCTGGCCAGCGCGCAGGGGCAGCCGGCGGGGCAGTTGCGGGTGAGCATGGGCACGGTGTTCGGCCGCCTGTACGTGCTGCCGCTGCTGGGTGAGTTCTTGCAGCGCTTCCCGGCGATCACGCCGGATTGGCACTTCGACAACCGCCAGGTCGACCTGATCGGCCAGGGCTTCGATGCGGCCATCGGCGGCGGCTTCGAGCTGCCGCCGGGGGTGGTGGCGCGGCGGTTGACTCCAGCGCATCGGGTGCTGGTCGCGGCGCCTGGGTTTATTCAAGGGCGCGCCGCGATCAATCAGCCGGAAGATCTGATCGAGTTGCCCGGCATTCTTATCCGCTCGCCGCAGACCGGCCGCGTGCGGGCCTGGCCATTGACCAGTCGCGGGCGTGAGCAACGACCGCTGCAGTTGCGTCAGGCCATGACCATGAGCGACTCCGATGCTGCCTGCGCGGTGGCCCAGCAAAGCCTGGGGATTGCCTTGGTCAGCCTGCCGTTTGCTGTGCCGTACCTGCGCGCTGGCCTGCTGCAACGGGTGCTACCGGACTGGTACGTGGACGATGGCAACATCAGCGTTTACTACGCTGGGCACAAGCTGCTGCCGGGTAAGACCCGCGCGTTCATCGACTTTGTCGTCGAGCAGTTTGCCGAGCAGGGCCTGGCCAGCGCCTTTGATGCGCTGGAGCTGCTTTAGACGACAGCAACCACGGCGGACACCTGGGCCACGCCTGCCACCACCAGGCTCACTTCATCGTCCAGCCGCTTGCCGATCAACACTTGCCCCAGTGGTGAGCGCGGGGTGATCACGGTCACCTGCTGCGGCCCGTGGCCAATCTTCAGGCCGGCGCCCTCCGGGCCAATGAACACCCGACGCTGATCGCCTTGTTCGTCTTCGAGGGTGACCAGGCTGCTGATCTGAATGCCGCGTGCGGGGTCATAGTCACGCAGCACCAACTGTTGATAGGTCAGCAGCGCCTGGCGGATCTCGGCAGCGCGACGGGCCTGGCCGGTTGCCAGGTAAGAAGCCTCGAGGCCGAGGGTGTCGTACTTGTTCTCGGCCTTGTTCTCTTCGGCGGTGGCGGCTTCATAGGCGATCTGCGCGGCCCGCCGCAGTGCCTCGACGTCGGCTTCGAGGGCAGTGACGATGGCGCTGAGGACTTCATTCTTGTTCAGCATCAGTAACAGAACTCGAGTACGTTGGCCTGGCTCTTGTCGGTCGGCGCGGTGCGATTCTGCTGCAGCCAGAACTGGCACTTGGGCTTGTTCAGGTTACGCGGGTTGCCCTGCGCGGCTGCGGCGGCCTGCTCGGCTTCCTGGTTGTGCAGAATGTCCTTGTAGCGCTCGAACATCTGCGCCTGGGCATCGCCGGCTGCGGCCGGTGCCGGCGCTACGATTGCCGGTGCCAGCACCTGAGCGACCGGCTGTACCTGTTCGGGCCACAACCGCGCCGCCAGCCACAGGCTCACGGCAATCGCGACGGCGCCAAGCCACAGGCCGAAGGCAATACACAGCACCAGTTGCACGGGCTTGAGGGTAATCTTCAGTTCACGGCGGCGGTACATGGCGGCCTCCTGGCAGGGCGGGGTGGCGAGCATTGTCGCATGGCCGCCGACAAATATTCAGCGCGGTGCTTTTGTCGGCAGGCGTTTATCCGCAAAATCGCGGGTTTTACCGCGCAGCATGGGAGCGGCGATGAAAGCCAGCTGGGATATCTTTTGCACCGTTGTGGATAACTACGGTGATATCGGCGTGACCTGGCGCCTGGCCCGGCAACTGGTGGCCGAACATAGCCTGGCTGTTCGCTTGTGGGTCGACGACCTGAACGCCTTCGTGCCACTGTGCCCAGCCGCTGACGCCAACGCCGAGCAGCAGTGGCACGAGGGGGTCGACGTGCGCCATTGGCCGGCGGCATGGCCGGCCACTACACCAGCCGAGGTGGTGATCGGTGCTTTTGCCTGCCAACTGCCCCCGGCCTACATCGAAGCGATGAGCGCGCAAGCGACGCCGCCGTTGTGGCTGAACCTCGAGTACCTGAGCGCCGAAGACTGGGTCGAGGGTTGCCACGGTTTGCCGTCGCCCCAGCCCAGCGGCCTGCGTAAGGTGTTTTTCTTCCCGGGTTTCACCGCCAGGACCGGCGGCCTGCTGCGCGAGGCCGGTTTGCTGGGGAGCCGCGACAGCCTGCAGTCAGCGCCAAAGCAACGGGCAGAGTTTTTGGCAGGGCTGGGCGTGCAGGTCGCATCCGGCAGCCGGCTGCTGTCGCTGTTCGCTTATGAGAACCGCCAGTTGGGCAGTTGGCTGCAGGCGCTGGCGGCAGGGGCGCAAGCGACTCACCTGCTGGTGCCACAGGGGCGAATTCTGGCGGACCTGGCGGCCTGGCTCGAGGTTGCCACGCTGGCGCCGGGTGCGCTGCATCAACGCGGCGCGCTGACTGTGCAGGTGGTGCCATTCGTCAGTCAGGGTGATTACGACAAGCTGCTGTGGGCCTGCGACTTCAATGCCGTGCGCGGTGAAGATTCGTTCGTGCGTGCGCAGTGGGCCGGTGTGCCGATGCTGTGGCATATCTACGTCCAGGACGAGAATGCCCACTGGGAAAAACTCGAAGCGTTCCTGGCGCTCTATCGCCAGGGTCTGTCAGACCCGGCCAGCGTGGCGCTGACCGCATTGTGGCGGGCATGGAACATCGACGGCGACATGGGCCAGGCCTGGCAAGCGCTGCAGCCACACTGGGACGAACTGCAAACCCATGCCCGCGAATGGGCTGTCGCGCAAGCCGCTCAGCCGGACCTCGCCACAGCGCTAGTACACTTTTGCCGAAATTCGCTATGATACGCGGCCTCGATTTTTATAAATCCATCCAGATTCGGATATTTCGCAATGAAAACTGGTAAAGAAATCAAACCCGGTACCGTTCTGCGCATCGATAACGATCCGTGGCTGGTTCAGAAAGCTGAGTTCACCAAGTCGGGCCGTAACAGCGCGATCATGAAGACCAAGCTGAAAAACCTGCTGACCGGCTACAAGACTGAAACCGTATACGGTGCAGACGACAAGCTGGACGACGTGATCCTCGATCGCAAAGAAGCGACCCTGTCGTTCATCAGCGGTGACTCGTACACCTTCATGGACACCAGCGACTACACCATGTACGAGCTGAACGCCGAAGACATCGAGGCCGTTCTGCCGTACATCGAAGAAGGCATGGAAGACGTCTGCGAAGCGGTGTTCTTCGAAGACCGTCTGGTTTCGGTTGAACTGCCGACCACCATCAGCCGTAAAGTTGTCTACACCGAGAACTCGGCGCGTGGCGACACTTCGGGCAAGGTCATGAAGCCTGCCAAACTGTCCAACGGTACTGAAGTTCAGGTTGCTGACTTCATCGAAATCGACGAAATGATCGATATCGACACCCGTGACGGTAGCTTCAAAGGCCGTTCGAAGAAGTAATCACTTCTGCCGAACGCAAAAAAAACCCGGCGCTGGCCGGGTTTTTTTATGCCTGAAGATTACTCAGACGTTCACATGCAAGCGTACATCGACGTTGCCGCGGGTGGCATTGGAGTACGGGCAGACCTGGTGTGCCTTGTCGACCAGCTCCTGCGCTGCGGCTTGTTCCAGGCCGGGCAGGTTGATCTCCAGGTCGATGTCCAGGCCAAAGCCACCGGGAATCTGGCCAATGCCGACCTTGGCGGTGATCGTGGTGTCTGCTGGCAACGGTTGCTTGGCCTGGCCCGCGACAAACTTCAGGGCACCGATGAAGCAGGCCGAGTAGCCGGCAGCGAACAGCTGCTCGGGATTGCTGCCTTCGCCGCCGGCGCCGCCGAGCTCTTTCGGCGTGCTCAATTTGACTTCGAGCTTGCCGTCGTCCGAGCGGGATTTGCCATCACGACCACCGGTGGAAGTGGCTTGGGCAATGTACAGCGGAGTGACCTTTTGCATGACTAGCCTCGCGTAATGTGCTGCGCGCCGTGGCGCTGGTTGGTGTGGGATTTAAATTAGCGCGCAATTAGTTAGTGCGCAAGATAAATAGCTGACCGTTTGTCGGAGCGGCTGTCACAGCCTAGTTGCTATACGGCTTTTTGCAGGCTGGCGCGCAGGTCCAACAGCTCGGCCTGCAACTGCTGGAGCCGCTCCAGGCTGCGCCCGCTGGCCTGCAGAATGCACTGCGGCACGCGCTTGGCATCCTCATGCAGGGCATGGCCCTTGTCGGTCAGTTGCACCAGTACCACCCGTTCATCCTCGCGGCTGCGGGTGCGCTTGAGCAGGCCCTCGCTTTCCAGGCGTTTGAGCAGCGGGGTCAGCGAGCCAGGGTCGGTCAGCAGGCGATTGCTGATTTCACCTACGGTCAGGCCGTCCTGCTCCCACAACACCAGCATCGCCAGGTATTGCGGATAGGTCAGGCCCAGCGCCTGCAGCAAGGGCTTGTAAACCTTGGTCATCAGCAACGAGGTCGAGTGCAGGGCAAAACAGACCTGGTTGTTCAGCAGCAGCTCGTCGCAAGGGGCTTTAGTGTCGGCGTTCATGCAGGTCCTTGAATTCTTCAGATTTAAAATCTAGCACGCTGATAACTGGCGCGGTCACTACCAGCGTAATTCGCTGCGCAGGGCAAGATCCCACGGCGGCAACGGACTGAACCGGCTCTTGAGGAATTCGAGCAGCAAGCGACTGCGAGAGTTCGTTTCATGTTCCAGGCGTAATGCATAGATACCGCTGGTCTCGGCTGCAGGCAGGCCGTTTTGACAGAATAACGGCACCAGGTCGCCGCGCAGCAGGTGCTCGCTGATCAGCCAGGTTGGCAGGTGTGCCACGCCCAAACCGGCCAGGGCGCCGCACAGCAGGGTCTCGGCGTTGTTGGCCGACATGCGCATGCGGCTGGGCCGATACAGGCGCAGTTGGCCGTCGACGTTGAAGCGCCAGGCAAACGGTGGCGCCAGGCCGTCCCAGTCGAGGCCGTCGTGCTCTGGCAGTTCGCTGGGGCAGTTTGGCAGGCCACGGTTGGTCAGATACGCCGGGCTGGCACAGGCCACGCGGACCATATAGGCCAGTGGCGTAGCAACCAGGCGGGTGTCTGCCAAGGGGCCGGCGCGCAACACCAGATCGACCTCGCCCAGGTGGCTGCCGTGCAGGTCGACGAAGCTGTCGATCAGGCGCAGGCGTACGTCCAGCCCGGGATACGCCGCGAGAAAGTCGGCAATCGCCGGGGCCAGGTGCAGGCGGCCGAAGGCGGCCGGGGCGTCGATGCGGATCAGCCCCTCAGGGGCGTTGCTCAGCGACACCGCTTCGGCGCGGGCCAGGCGCAGCTCTTCGATGATGCGCCGCGCGCGTTCGGCAAAGGCCTTGCCGGCGGGCGTCACGCGTACGGCGTGGGTGCTGCGCACGAACAGCCGGCTGCCCACCGCTGCCTCGAGACTGTCGATGCGCCGAGCCACGGCAGATGGGGTCAGGGGATGGCGCCTGGACGCTGCGGAAAAACTGCCGGTGTCGAGCACGTCGAGGAACAGGCTCAGCTGTTCGGTAAGGGCATCGGGGTTCATTAAGACTCTGCTTGTGCGAGATACGCAAAGCCATTGTGCGCTGCTGTGCGTTTCCCTACCAGCCCGCAATGGTTAGCATGTACACATTGTGTAACAGGCAGATGAGGCCCTGATGACCGAGTGGTTGCTGTATATCGTACTGGGCGCTGCATTGGGCACGGTGGGCGGGTTGTTCGGCATCGGTGGCGGCTTGATCGCGATACCGGCATTGGGCGTGCTGTTCGGTCTGGACCAACAACTCGCGCAAGGCACCGCGCTGGTGATGGTGGTGCCGAATGTGCTGCTGGCGCTGTGGCGCTACAACCAGCGCAACCGCATCGAACTGCGCTACGCCTTGCCGTTGTCGCTGTGCAGTCTGTTGTTCGCCTGGCTGGGCTCGATCTGGGCGGTCGGCATCGATGCCCATTCGATGCGCCTGGGCTTTGTCGGCTTTTTGCTGGCGTTGGTGGTGTGGAACCTGGCGCGGATGTTCATGCGCACCGCACCGGCCAGCAGCCAGTTGCGTTATCCGTGGCCGTGGCTGGGTGTGCTCGGCTGTTTTGCCGGGACCATGGGCGGGCTGTTCGGGGTTGGCGGCGCGGTGGTTGCCACACCGGTACTGACCAGTGTGTTCGGCACCACTCAGGTAGTCGCCCAGGGCCTGTCGCTGGCATTGGCGGCACCGAGCACCTCGGTGACTTTGCTCACCTACGGCCTGCACCACAGTGTTGACTGGCAGATGGGCGCTGCCCTGGCCGTGGGCGGGCTGCTCAGCATCAGTTGGGGCGTGAAGCTCGCGCACGCCTTGCCCGAGCGCGTGCTGCGCATGATGTTCTGTGGCTTTTTGGTGGTGTGCGCCGTGCTGCTGGCTTACGAGCTGTAAGCCGGTCGCGCAGTCACTGGCTGGCAGTGACTGCGCGGAGCAGGTCAGCGACGGACCTGCTTGAGGGTTTCGGCGATGAGGAATGCCAACTCCAGCGACTGGTCGGCATTCAGCCGCGGGTCGCAGTGGGTGTGGTAGCGATCGGACAAGCCGTCTTCGGTGATCGGTCGCGCACCGCCAATGCACTCGGTGACGTTCTGCCCGGTCATCTCGATGTGAATGCCGCCAGCGTACGAGCCTTCGGCCTGATGAACCTGGAAGAAGTGCTTCACCTCATCGAGGATCTGCGCAAAGTCGCGGGTCTTGTAGCCGCTGCTGGCCTTGATCGTGTTGGCGTGCATCGGGTCGCAGCTCCACAGCACCTGGCGGCCTTCGCGCTCTACCGTACGGATCAGCCCCGGCAGGTGTGTGCCGACCTTGCCTGCGCCCATGCGCACGATCAGGTTCAGACGGCCTGGATCGTTGCTCGGGTTGAGCACATCGATCAGCCGAATCAACTCCTCAGGGTCCATGCTCGGGCCAACCTTGACCCCGATCGGGTTGTGCACACCGCGCAGAAACTCGACATGCGCGCCATCGAGCTGGCGCGTGCGGTCGCCGATCCACAGCATGTGCGCTGAGCAGTCATAGAAATCGCCGGTCAGGCTGTCGCTGCGTACAAACGCCTGTTCGTAGTTCAGCAGCAGCGCTTCGTGGGCGGTGAAGAAACTGGTTTCGCGCAGCTGCGGCGCGCTGTCCAGGCCACAGGCGCGCATGAACGCCAGGGTCTCGTCGATACGGTCGGCGAGCTGGTGGTACTTGTCGGCAAGGGCTGAGTTGGCGATGAAGTCGAGGTTCCACTTGTGCACCTGATGCAGGTCGGCAAAACCGCCCTGGGCGAACGCGCGCAACAGGTTGAGGCTGGCGGTGGACTGGTGATACGCCTGCAGCAAGCGCTCGGGGTCGGGGATGCGGCTGGGTGCGTCGAAGCCAATGCCGTTGACGATGTCGCCGCGATACGCTGGCAAGGTCACCTGGCCGATGGTCTCGTCACCGGCCGAACGCGGCTTGGCGAACTGCCCGGCCATGCGCCCGACCTTGACCACCGGGCAACCGGCCGCAAAGGTCATGACGATGGCCATCTGCAGCAGCACCTTGAAGGTGTCGCGGATCTTCGCGGCGGAAAACTCGGCAAAGCTCTCGGCGCAATCGCCGCCCTGCAGCAGAAACGCCCGGCCCTGGGTGACCTCGGCGAATTGCCGGCGCAGCTCACGCGCTTCACCGGCGAACACCAGCGGCGGATAACTGGCGAGGGTCTGCTCGACCTTGGCCAGGTGCGCGGCATCGGGGTAGCTCGGCTGCTGCTGGATGGGCAGGGCACGCCAGCTTTCGGGGCTCCAGGGTTGGTTCATCACGGGCTCGTTATGGCTGTTATGGGCAATGGCTCATGGTATCAGGTGGCGGCGTGCTTGTTGCACCGCAGGCATTGACGGACAATGACGCTTTTGTGCGCGGTGCAGCGGGAGTGGTAATGACTAACGAGCGGGAAGAGCGGCTGCTGGCTCGGGTCGAGGATGCCTATGGCATCGTCAGCGTTTACGAGGTCGAGGATTATCGTTTTCTCGAATTCGGTGAGGCCATCGAGCAAAGCTGCGTGTTTACCGCTGACCCTAGCTGGCTTGAATACGACTACACCCGGGCGATGCTGATCGGCGCGCTGTGCCATGAGCTGCCCGAGAGCGCGCTGTTTCTCGGCCTGGGTGCGGGTACGCTGACCCAGGCGTGCCTGAAGTTCCTGCCGTTGGATGACGTCGAAGCCATCGAGCTGCGCCCGGATGTACCGCGGCTGGCCATGGAATACCTCGGTCTGGACGATGACCCGCGGCTGTATGTGCGCATTGGTGATGCGGTCGAGTTGCTGCCGACGGCCGAGAAGGCTGACCTGATCTTTGTCGACCTGTATACCGACCATGGGCCGGGAGTGGCGCATCTGGCCTGGAATTTCCTCGAGCAGTGTCAGCAGCAGCTAAACCCAGGCGGTTGGCTGGTGATCAACCAGTGGGCCGGCGATGACGGCAAGCCGCTGGGTGCGGCGCTGCTGCGTGGGCTCTACCACCGGCATTATTGGGAGTTGCCGGTGAAGGAGGGCAATGTCGTGGTGCTGGTGCCAGCCGAATTCGATCAGGAATTGCAGATCGACGAGTTGCGCGCGCGGGCCGAGGCGCTGGCGCCGCAGTTGGGGTATAGCCTTGAGTACCTGATCAAGGCTATTCGCCCGGCGACCTGAGGCCTTCGGGGCGCATGCTCCCCGAATTGCCTGCACACTACAATTCTTCATCCTGCCACCCGCAAAAGCCGAACCGATTCAGCCATAATCCCTGGCCAGCTACCCACCCCACCACGGTCGAGAAAAAAATTTCACCGTAATCAAGGATTTCGGGTATAGTACGCGCCGGTCTTTTAGCGGGCCGCAAAATCAGGTGGTGCAAATCCTCCGAGTCCAGCTTCGGCTGCACGTCCGCTAGTCGGACCTTCTCAAGTATTTCTTTTTCAATCGTTTTCGCAAATCCCCGCCGCCAAAACTGCCTGGGTGACCTTTGGGTCTTTCAAGGCATGTGCAGTTTTGGAGCATGGGTCTTTGCGGATGCACATAGAGGCAGACCCATGACCCAGGAAACCGGCGGATTCGCCGCTCTCGGACTTAACCCGAACATTGTTGCTGCTGTAATGGCCACCGGCTACGAAGAGCCGTCCGCCATTCAGCATCAGTCGATCCCGATCATCCTCGACGGTCATGACATGATCGGCCAGGCGCAGACCGGCACCGGTAAAACCGCTGCCTTCGCTCTGCCGATCCTGAATCGCATCGATGTGAGCAAGCGCGAACCGCAAGCCCTGATCCTGGCGCCAACCCGTGAGTTGGCGCTGCAAGTTGCTACCGCATTCGAAACCTACGCCAAACAAACGCCGGGTATCAATGTAGTCGCTGTGTACGGTGGCGCCCCGATGGGCCCACAGCTGCGTGCCATTCGCAATGGTGCTCAGATCGTCGTAGCGACCCCAGGCCGTCTGTGCGACCACCTGCGTCGCGACGAGAAAGTCCTGTCGACTGTTCAGCACCTGGTGCTGGACGAAGCCGACGAGATGCTCAAGCTGGGCTTCATGGACGACCTCGAAGTCATCTTCGAGGCCCTGCCGCCGACTCGCCAGACCGTGCTGTTCTCTGCGACCCTGCCGTCGTCGATCCGCAGCATCGCCGAGCGTCATCTGCGCGAGCCGAAACACGTCAAGATCCAGAGCAAGACTCAGACCGTCACCGCGATTGATCAGGCTCACCTGATGGTTCACGCCGACCAGAAGATCGCTGCCGTACTGCGCCTGCTGGAAGTCGAAGAGTTCGATGCCCTGATCGCCTTCGTGCGTACCAAGCAAGCCACCCTGGATCTCGCTGCCGCCCTTGAAGCCAAAGGCTACAAGGCTGCCGCGCTGAACGGCGACATCGCCCAGAACCAGCGTGAGCGCGTCATCGAGTCGCTCAAGGATGGCCGCCTGGACATCGTCGTCGCTACCGACGTCGCTGCCCGTGGTCTGGACGTACCGCGCATCACCCACGTGTTCAACGTGGACATGCCGTACGACCCAGAGTCCTACGTTCACCGTATCGGCCGTACTGGCCGTGCCGGTCGCGAAGGCCGTGCACTGCTGCTGGTGACTCCACGTGAGCGCCGCATGCTGCAGGTTATCGAGCGTGTGACCGGTCAGAAAGTTGCTGAAGCCCGTCTGCCTGGCCCACAAGCTGTTCTCGATGCGCGCATCAAGAAGCTGACCGCAAGCCTGGCGCCACTGGTAGCCGAAGCAGAAACCACCCACGGCGACCTGTTCGACCGCCTGACCGCTTCGCTGGAATGCACCCCGCGTGCTCTGGCTTCGGCCCTGCTGAGCAAAGCCACCAACGGTCAGCCGCTGGACCTGGCTTCGGTTGAGCGCGAGCAGCCGCTGGTACCAACCGGTGCCCCGCGTGGCGAGCGTACCGAGCGTAGCGACCGCCCTGATCGTGGCGAGCGCAGCAGCAGCGACCGTGGCGACCGTGAGCGCCGTGCGCCAATGCCACTGGCCGAAGGCCGTGTGCGTTGCCGTACCGCTCTGGGTGCTCGTGACGGCATCGCCGCCAAGAACCTGCTCGGCGCGATCCTCAACGAAGGCGGCTTGGCCCGCGATGCTATCGGCCGTATCCAGGTGCGCGACAGCTTCAGCCTGGTCGAGCTGCCAGAAGATGGTCTGGAGCGTCTGCTGACCAAGCTCAAGGACACCCGCGTAGCCGGTAAGCAGCTCAAGCTGCGCCGCTATCGCGAGGATTGATCCTGGCGCACTAAAAAAAATCCCCGATTGATTCGGGGATTTTTTTTGCCTGAAAAACGCCCAGGCTCAATCGAAGCGATAGATGTCCATGCCCAGCGCGCCGAGGGTGAAGCCTTGATGGACCACGCCAAGGCGCGCCCCTGCACCCATCGCGAAAAACAACGGCAGCAGGTGCTCATCGCTCGGGTGGTTGCGTACCGCGTGCGGTGCCTGGCGCCGGTAGTCAAGCAGGGCAGGGCGGTCATCCGCCTCCAGCCTGGCCACGATCCAGTCGCGAAACGCCAGCGCCCAGGGCTCTACAGCATCTGGCCCAGCGTGCCAGTCCAGCTCGCCGAGGTTATGGGTGATGCTGCCTGAGCCGATCAGCAGGATGCCGTCTGCGCGCAACGCGGCCAGTGCCTGGCCGACGCGCAGTTGCAGCTCAGGCCCGGCGTGGCTGGGCAGCGACACCTGTACTACGGGAATATCGGCCTCGCGGTACATCAGCGACAGCGGTACCCAGGCGCCATGGTCGAACGGACGCTGGTCATCAAGCCGCGCTGGCAGGCCGGCAGCACTCAGTTGCTGGCTGATCTGACTGGCCAGCTCGGGCGCACCCGGTGCCGGGTATTCAACGGCATACAGCGCTGGCGGGAAGCCACCGAAGTCGTGCCAGGTCGCTGGCTGCGGGTTGCTCATGACCAGCAGCTCGCGGCTCTCCCAATGGGCCGAGACCAGTACGATGGCTTTAGGTCGCGGCAGCTCGCGGGCCAGCCTGGCCAGGGCCGGCCCGCTGGCCCCAGGTTGCAGGGCCAGCATTGGAGAGCCGTGGGAAATAAACAGGCTGGGCAACATGGCGGTGGTCCTGAAGGCTAAGATGAGGCCATCTTCGAGCAGATTCAGATCGACTTCCAATATAAGTTTTTGCAGTGACTGATCGAAAAACCAGGAGGAAGCATGCAGGCTGCGTTTTGGCACAAGAAGTGGGCAGACAACCAGATCGGTTTTCACCAGAGCCAGGTAAATCCCTATTTGCAGGCGCATTGGCCGGCCCTGCAACTGGCGCCTGGTAGCCGGGTGCTGGTGCCGCTGTGTGGCAAGAGCCTGGATCTGCTCTGGCTCGCCGGGCAGGGCCATCAGGTGCGTGGAGTAGAGCTGTCCGCTCAGGCAATCGAGGCGTTTTTTGCCGGCAACGGGCTGCAGCCAGAGGTGTCCCGTCAGGGCCAGTTCGAGGTCTGGCACAGCGGGGAAATCGAGCTTTGGTGTGGCGATATCTTCGACTTGCAGGCGGCTGACCTGGCCGAGTGCGCCGGGCTGTATGACCGTGCGGCGCTAATTGCCTTGCCGCAGGAAATGCGTAGCAGCTATCTGCAGTTGCTTGGCAACGGCTTGCCAGCTGGCGCCCAAGGCTTGCTGGTGACCCTTGAGTACGATCAGGCACGTATCGACGGTCCGCCGTTTTCGGTGGCTGAGCGTGAAGTGCGGGAAGGCTATGCAGGTTGGCAGGTTGATGCGCTGGGGACTCAGCAGATCATTGCCGAAAGCCCTAAGTACAGTCAGGCCGGCGTGAGCAGCTTGTTGGAGCGGGTGTATCAATTGCAGCGCTGAAGCGGTCCGAGATGTAACGTGCCAGGCCGCTGCATTTGGCAGCGGCCCGGCGGGTTATCAACCGCGTTGGCGCAGCGCTTCGATACGCTCTTCCAGCGGCGGGTGGCTCATCAGCAGACCAGCCAGGCCCTGCTTGAGGCCGCCATTGATGCCGAAGGCCTTCAGCGTGTCGGGCATATGCACCGGCATGCCTTGCTCGACGCGCAGGCGCTGCAGGGCAGCGATCATGGCGCCGGTGCCGGCCAGGCGAGCGCCGGCTTCGTCGGCGCGGTACTCGCGGCGGCGCGAGAACCACATGACGATCATGCTCGCCAGAATGCCCAGGATCAGCTCGGCAACGATGGTCGCGACGTAGTAGGCGATACCGCGGCCTTCTTCGTTCTTGAAGATCACCTTGTCGACAAAGTTGCCGATGATCCGCGCAAAGAACATGACGAAGGTGTTTACCACGCCCTGCACCAGCGCCAGGGTGACCATGTCACCGTTGGCGACGTGGCCGATTTCGTGGGCCAGCACCGCGCGGACTTCATCGGGCGAGAAGCGCTCGAGCAAGCCTTGCGACACGGCGACCAAGGCGTCGTTGCGGTTCCAGCCGGTGGCAAAGGCATTGGCCTCGTAAGCCGGGAAGATACCCACCTCGGGCATCTTGATGCCGGCTTCGCGGGATAGCTCTTCGACCGTCTGCAACAGCCATTGCTCATGGCGGGTGCGGGGCTGGGTGATGATCTGCGTGCCGGTGCTCATCTTCGCCATCCACTTGGAGATGAACAGCGAGATCAGCGAGCCGGCGAAGCCGAACACGGCGCAGAAGACCAGCAACTGGCCGAGGTCGAGGTCAACCCCATTGGCGGCCATGAACCCATTGAAGCCGAACAGGCTCAGGGTAATGCTTGCAACCAGCACCACCGCGAGGTTGGTGGCTACAAACAACAGAATGCGCATCATGGTTGTTACGTTCTCCTGACGGATGAAAATTTTGCTGACTGCGGGGTATATAAGGGGGCTGTCGCGCTGATTCAACCGGGCGACTATTTCAAACTGTGTAGCGCGGAGTATGGCAGAGGAATTTCGCCCAGCTGTAGGCGAGAGCGTTGCAGGATGTAAGGGGAATTCCGCACCCGTAGACGGGACCGCAGCGCGGCCCCGTCATGCTCAAGGCTGGATCACTGCTGATAGGTGCGCAGGAAGTTGCCGATGCGGCCGATGGCCTGCTCCAGGTCATCCACGCGCGGCAGCGTAACCACCCGGAAGTGGTCCGGCCACGGCCAGTTGAACGCAGTGCCCTGGACGATCAGCAGCTTCTCGGAGAGCAGCAGGTCGAGGGCAAACTTCTCGTCGTTGAGGATCGGGCAGACCTTCGGGTCGATCCGCGGGAACGCATACAGCGCGCCCATCGGCTTGACGCAGCTGACACCCGGGATGTCGTTGAGCAGCTCATAGGTCCGGTTGCGCTGCTCGAGCAGGCGGCCTGGCGGCAGGATCAGGTCATTGATGCTCTGGTAACCACCCAGGGCGGTCTGGATCGCATGCTGGGCCGGCACGTTGGCGCACAGGCGCATGTTGGCCAGCATGTCGATGCCTTCGATGTAGCTCTGGGCGTTGTGCTTGGGCCCGGAGATGATCAGCCAGCCGGAGCGGAAGCCCGCCACCCGGTACGACTTGGACAGGCCGTTGAAGGTCAGGCAGAGCAGGTCCGGGGCGAGCGCGGCGGTGCTGATGTGCACGGCTTCGTCGTAGAGGATCTTGTCGTAGATCTCGTCGGAGAACACCACCAGGTTGTGCTGGCGAGCCAGTTCGAGCATGCCCAGCAGCATCTCTTTGGAGTACACCGCGCCGGTAGGGTTGTTCGGGTTGATGATCACCAGCGCCTTGGTATTGGGGGTGATCTTGGCCTTGATGTCGGCCAGGTCCGGGAACCAGTCGGCCTGCTCGTCGCACAGGTAATGCACCGGGTTGCCGCCGGCCAGGCTTACTGCGGCGGTCCACAGCGGGTAGTCCGGTGCCGGGATGAGCACTTCGTCGCCATTGTTGAGCAACGCCTGCATCGACATCACGATCAGCTCGGAGACGCCGTTGCCAAGGTAGATGTCCTCGATGGTGACGCCTTCGATCTCTTTTTGCTGGCAGTACTGCATGACTGCCTTGCGCGCGCTGAACAGGCCTTTGGAGTCGCTGTAGCCCTGGGCGGTCGGCAGATTGCGGATCACGTCCTGGAGGATTTCATCCGGCGCCTCGAAGCCAAACGGCGCCGGGTTGCCGATGTTCAGCTTGAGGATGCGGTGGCCTTCCTCTTCCAGGCGTTTGGCGTGCTTGAGCACAGGGCCGCGAATGTCGTAGCAGACATTGGCCAGCTTGTTCGATTTGCTGAACTGCATGATGTGATCCCGATTGAGAAGTCGCGGACGCGTCGCCGTCGAAAGGTTTGTAAGGGCGCGGCGCGGGTGCCAGACTTGGAGCCTTGCGCACGAAGCCAACTAATATACGTGCCACCCGCGCCGTGGAAAAGCCGGTGCGAGGTGAAATTCAGCCTGCCGAGGTGACAACATGCAAAAGATCGACAAAACCCTGGATGAATGGCGCGCCATGCTCGACCCCGAGCAGTATCAGGTGTGTCGCCTGAAAGGCACCGAGCGCCCGTTCAGCGGCAAGTACAACAGCCACAAGGCCGACGGTGTGTACACCTGCATCTGTTGCAACGCTGACCTGTTCGACTCGACCACCAAGTTCGATTCCGGCTGTGGCTGGCCAAGCTTCTATGCGCCGATTGCCGACAGCGCGATGATCGAAATCCGTGACACGACTCACGGCATGATCCGTACCGAAGTCACCTGCGCCCAGTGCGATGCGCACCTGGGTCATGTGTTCCCTGACGGCCCGCCGCCGACCGGGCTGCGCTACTGCATCAACTCGGTGTGTCTGGACTTCAAGCCGCGTGACTGACCGGAGAGCGACCATGGACGATTCTTTGCTGAACATCCCCTGCGTGACCTTGAGCGGCGAGCACAAGCTGCTCGGCGACTTCGCCGGCAAGGCGCTGCTGGTGGTGAACACCGCCAGCCAGTGCGGCTTCACCCCGCAGTATCAGGGCCTGGAACAGCTATGGCGCGACTATCGCGGGCAGGGCCTGGTGGTGCTGGGCTTTCCCTGCAATCAGTTCGGCAAGCAGGAGCCCGGCGATGCCCGCGAAATCGCCTCGTTCTGCGAAGCACGCTTTGGCGTCAGTTTCCCGTTGATGCGCAAGATCGACGTCAACGGCCCAGGCACTCATCCGCTGTTCGTCGAGCTGAAAAAACGCGCGCCGGGCCTGCTTGGCACCGAGAAGGTCAAGTGGAACTTCACCAAGTTCCTGCTCGACCCGGTCAGCGGCAAGGTCACCCGCTTTGCTCCGACCACCAAGCCGCAGGCGTTACAGGCTGCGGTGGAGAAACTGCTCAACCCTTGAGCGGCACCCAGTGTTCGATCAGTGCGAGCAGGTCTTCGCGGCGAAACGGCTTGGCCAGGTAGTCATCCATGCCGGCGGCGCGGCAGCGCTCGCGCTCTTCCGGCATGGCATTGGCGGTCAGGGCGACGATGGGTAATTGTTGCCAACGTCCGCTCTGGCGAATCCGCCGGCTGGCTTCGTAACCGTCCATGACCGGCATGTTGCAGTCCATCAGGACCATGTCGACGGTTTCCCGTTCGAGCATTTCCAGGGCCTCGGCGCCTTGGCTGGCGACCAGCACCTGGCAGCCGAGCTTGCCCAGCATGCCCTTGGCCACTAGTTGATTGACCGGATTGTCTTCGACCAGCAGCACTCGTGCGCGGTGCTGCAGGGCGTTGGGCGAAGCCTGCACGGGAGCGGTGTGGGCCTGTTCGCCCTGGAGCATCCGCCGCAGCGTCTGGTAGAGCGCGTTGCGCGCCAACGGCCGAGCCAGCTGCACCAGCGGAGCCAGCTCGCCGGCGCGCTCGGAGGGGAGGAAGTTGCCGTAGGCTGTGACCAGCAGAATCGGCGCAGCGAATTGCGGGCGCAGCGCGAGCAGTTGCTCGAGGTCATCGGTGATCAACAGCTCGAATGCGCCTGGCTGCAGCGTGCTGGCGCTTTCGTGCTGTTGATAGTCCAGGCCCCAGCCAGGCAGGTTGCTGCTCAGCAGCTCGGCCAGGCCACTGCCGGCCTTGCTCAGGACCACCACGCGTCCACGCAGCGGCGCGGCGGGAATCGCTTCGGTGTGGGTCAGCAGCGGCAGGTCGGCGCTGAAACGGCTGCCAAAGCCTGCGGCTGACTGGATATGCAGGTGGCCTTGCATGGCTTTGCACAGGTTGCGCGTCAGGGCCAGGCCCAGGCCGGTGCCGCCGTACTGGCGGGTGATGCCGGCACCGGCCTGGGTGAACGGCTGAAAGATTCGTGCCTGGGCCTCTTCGGGGATGCCGATGCCGGTGTCGCAGACTTCCAGGCGTACGCCGCCGACAATTGGCGACAGGCGCACATCGACACGGCCAAAGCGGGTGAACTTGAGCGCATTGGACAGCAGATTGCTGACGATCTGGCGCACCCGCGTTGGGTCGCCGAGCACGGTACTGGGAAACTGGCTGGCGATCAGGCAGGTCAGCTCGACGTTGGCGGCGGCGTTCTGCGACAGCAGGTTGGCGGTGTCTTCGACCATCGCGCCGAGGTCGAACGGGATGCGCTCCAGCTCCAGCTGGCCGGCGTCGAATTTGGACAGGTCGAGGATATCGTTGAGCAGTTCGACCAGCACCTTGCCGGAATCATGGGCGATCGACAGCTGTTGGCGCTGCTCGGCCGGCAGGCCGCTGTCCAGGGCCAGCGAGATCATGCCCAGCATGCCGTTCAGCGGGGTGCGGATCTCGTGGCTCATGTTGGCCAGGAACGCCGCGCGGGCCTGGGCCATTTCCAGGGCGCGGCGGCGTGCTTCTTCAAGGTCCTGGTTGGTCTGGCTGAGGCGATCGTTGCTTGCCTTGAGCTCGTCGGTGCGGGCCGAGACGCGGTCCTCCAGTTCGTTGAGGTAGTCGGTCAGGCGGTTTTCCGCAGCGCGCCGCTGCTGAATCTCGGTGGCCATGCTGACGAACTGCCGATTGGCCACCTTGACCAGCACGCCGATCTCGTCCGACTCGTGCCCGGGCGGGCAATCCACCCGGGTTTGCTGGGGCTGGCGCGGGTCGCTGTTGCTCAGCGCGGCAATCACCGTCACCAGCGGCTTGGTCAGCATCATGTAGAACAGGCCGAGGAGGATGCCGGTCAGCACCAGGCTGCGGGTAAAGCCGTTGAGCAGGGTGACCCAGGCGCGCTCGAGAAAGCGCCCGCCGAAGGTGTAGGTGTCGACGTCCAGGTACAGCGTGCCGAGGTAGTCCTTGGGCATCTGCGCCAGGTGCAGGCGCTCCTGAAACTGGCGTTGCTCGCCGAACAGAAAGTCGCTCAAAAGCCGATAGCGGTCTTCCAGGCGCGGGCGCTGCACATCGGCCAGCACCGTGTCATTGTTGTCGATCAGCCGCGCACGGATCACCGCCGGCGATTGCAGCAGGCCGCCGGTCAGCTCTTGGGCAAGCTCGGTGTCGATGTTGTAGGCGATGCGCGAGGCGGGGTTGTGGCTGATTTGCAATAATGCCTGCACTTCGCGGTTGATAGACGCGTCTTCGCTGGCATAATCGATACCGATCTGGATGAGACTGAGCAATGTTCCCAGTATGAAGCCGACCAGGACAGTCAGCCGGGCTTGCTTGTAAGACAGACGATTGGTGAACTTTATATCCATGGATCCCAAGCCGGTTTCGCGCTCCTGCGCTGCGCAAGCATAGCCGATCAACCTCGGCAACTGGTGGGTCTGTCAAACATTCAGCCTTTCCCTGCATCCGTTTTAACCAGGAGTCACCATGGACCCCCGCCTCACCGCCTTTCTCGAGCGCGCCGAATCGGTGCTCGCCCGGCTCGAACCGCTGCTGCCCGCGCTGCGCCCGCAGATCGACTGGGACATAACCCTGGCGGCCCGTTGGCAGCGCGATGGCCGCAGCGGCTACCTGATGCCGCTGGAAGTCAGCCTGGACATGCGCCTGTCCGACCTGATCGGGGTGGACAAGCAGCGCGATCAACTCGGCCGCAACACCCATCAATTCATCAACGGCCTGCCGGCCAACCACGCGCTGCTGTGGGGCTCGCGTGGCACCGGCAAGTCGTCGCTGGTGCGCGCCTTGCTCGCCGAGCACGCCGGCGCCGGTCTGCGCCTGATCGAGATCGAGCGCGATCACCTAGCCGACCTGCCGCGGGTGGTCGAGCAATTGAGCAAGCTCAAGCAGCGCTTCGTGCTGTTTTGCGATGACCTCTCGTTTGAAGCAGGCGAGGGCGACTACCGCGTGCTCAAGAGCGTGCTCGATGGCTCGCTGGAGCAGGCGCCGGACAACGTCCTGCTGTACGCCACCTCCAACCGCCGCCACCTGGTGCCAGAGAAGCAGAGCGACAACGAAAACTGGAAGATGGTTGACGGCGAGCTGCACCCCAACGAGGCGGTGGAGGACAAGATCGCCTTGTCTGACCGCTTCGGCCTGTGGCTGTCGTTTTACCCGTTCACCCAGGAGCACTTCCTCGATGTGGTCGAGCACTGGATCGGCCAACTGGCCAGTACCGCCGGGTTGCAATGGCAGCGCGACGAAGCACTGGAAATTCTCGCCGTGCGCTGGGCCACCGGGCGCGGTAATCGTAACGGCCGCTGTGCCTATCAGTTCGCCCGTTATTGGGTCGGCCTGCAATTGCTGGAGCAAAACTGAAATGATCGACCTCAATGCCAGTGGCGCAGGCCTGGACGGCTATCACCTGCTGGCCGCGCAAGTGCAGGCGCTGTTTGCCGACGAGCGCGACTTCATCGCCAATGCCGCGCAGTTCTCGGCATTCCTGTACAGCCAGCTGGATGACCTGAACTGGGCCGGCTTCTATATCAACCGTGACGAAGAGCTGGTACTTGGCCCATTCCAGGGGCAAGTGGCCTGCGTGCGCATTCCTTTCGGCAAGGGCGTGTGCGGCGCGGCCGCAGCCAGCTGGCAGACCCAGCGGGTGGAAGACGTGCATGCGTTTCCCGGGCATATCGCCTGTGACAGTGCATCGCAGAGCGAACTGGTGATTCCGCTGGTCAAGGAGGGCAGGCTGATTGGCGTGCTCGACCTCGACAGTCCCAGGCTTGCGCGTTTCACTGAGGCCGATCAGATGGGGCTGGAGCGATTGGCGGCGATCTTTCTGGAATTGACCGACTGCTGAAAACGACAAGGGGCCTGATCAGGCCCCTTGTGCTGTGTTGCAACCGATGCAGCATGCCAATCAGTCGTAGATGACCTTTTTCTTCCAGGTCTCTTCCTCGTCGGTCTTGAGGCCTTCGGTCAACTCATTATTGTCGCTCTCGGCAGGCTCCATCTGGTCCAGCACCATAGCGTTGGCGCGGGCCAGCAGCTTCTCCAGATAGGTCAACTGCTCTTCATACTGCTTGGGCTCCTGCTGCTTGCGCAGGTACTGCACGCCGCGCTCGAAGGCCAACCGCGCCTGACCAGGCTGATTTTGCTGGAGTGCCTGCTGGCCGAGGTTGTTGAAGAACTCGATGTGCAGCAGCACCAGGATATGGCGGATTTCCTTGACCCAGTACTTGCCCTCGTTGCTGGCCAGGAAGCCTTCCTGGGTGGCACGCACGATCTGGTTGTGCAGTGCTTCCAGCAGGAAACGCACATCCTTGGCTTTGACTTCGGTCTGGATCGGGCTCGGTGGGTTGTTCACCGGCAGCTTGTCGCCCAGTGCAATCAAACCTTCCAGCTCGGCCAGGCGCGCTTTCAGGGGGGCGCTGTTCTTGTCCACCGCCAACTGGCGCTGCGTGACGTTGTGTTCCAGGCGCGTCATCAACAGCTTCAGCGCCGGGTTCATCAGCTGCCCGGGGAACGTCTCGTTGATTTCGCCACAGCGGCGGGCACGTTCGGCCAGCTCGATTTTCAGCCGTGCGCGTTCGAGCTTGCTGTTCTCGACCACATTGTTGAGGTAGCCGATAACGATTAGCAGGGCAATGCCGGCAACGATGAGCAGAGTGATCAGAAGTGGTGTCACCGTTAACGCCTCATGAATAAGTTTTGCTGCAATGAGTGTAGTGAGTTCGCTGGAGGGCGAACAGTGCAGCTTGGCGGACGCCAGGCACGATGCCTGTATCCTGTGTCGGCTCGCACGGCAAAAACTGCAGTGCAGTCGATCGCTAGTGGCACTTTGCTGCGAGCTTGCCGGGCTGCTGTCAGAAAATCAACGCCAATCCCCGGACGCTACCTATATAGCTGCGCAGCCAGCGCCGAAGTCATTGATTTCAATAAATTTATACAAAGGGGTTGACGGCTTTCGAAGGCATCCCTAGAATGCGCGCCACTTGCAGCGGAAAGCTAACCGCTAGATGCAGCAAGTCAGTAATAAATAGTGAAGATGTAGCGTGTCCCCTTCGTCTAGTGGCCTAGGACACCGCCCTTTCACGGCGGTAACAGGGGTTCGAGTCCCCTAGGGGACGCCATTGCGGGAATAGCTCAGTTGGTAGAGCACGACCTTGCCAAGGTCGGGGTCGCGAGTTCGAGTCTCGTTTCCCGCTCCAGTTTTCAGGGTTTTGCCTCACGGCAGGGCTCGAAAAAAGAAATCCAGGGCTTGTACCTGGTGCGCTGCAAAGCGTCGGCATTGTCCCCTTCGTCTAGTGGCCTAGGACACCGCCCTTTCACGGCGGTAACAGGGGTTCGAGTCCCCTAGGGGACGCCATTTGCGGGAATAGCTCAGTTGGTAGAGCACGACCTTGCCAAGGTCGGGGTCGCGAGTTCGAGTCTCGTTTCCCGCTCCAGTTTTTCAAACTGTGGCGTTCATGACGTAACAGCGGTGGTGCAGGGCAGTACAGCCTTTCACGCCGACAGAAGCACGCTTTACATTGCGGGAATAGCTCAGTTGGTAGAGCACGACCTTGCCAAGGTCGGGGTCGCGAGTTCGAGTCTCGTTTCCCGCTCCAAACGTAGTACGAAAAAGGGGACCTCTGGTCCCCTTTTTTGCGTCTGGATTTTTTCACGCTGATCCAGTGACTGCGCCGGCGCCCCTGAATCAGGGGCGTGTAGGGCTCAGCGGTAGGTGATGGTGAAGTTCAACGCGCCTTCACCCACGCCCGGTTTCACCCGCGGGTCGATCTGAACATAGCGTGCCTGAAAATCCAGGCGGGTGAGGCCGATGTCCAGGGCTTTCATCAACTGATCGGCTTGCAGCGGCATCGGCGAGCCGTCGCTGCGCAATATCTGAATACCCAGGCCGATATCGTCCGACGTGCTCGTCAGGCTGAACACGCCTTGATCAGGGTCGATTGCCCGAGAGCCTTTGGCACCGTCGAGATACACATGGACATCCGCACGGGTGGCGCCGGGCACACTGCTGTCCTGGCAATCGTTTAGGGTGATATGGAAGGGTACAGACGGCGTGTGCGTGCCGACGCCCTTGAAGTCTTCAACCTTGTGATCACCCAGCAACACCGGGTCGGCACTCACCGCATCGGCTCTGAGGGAGCATTGCGCGCGAGTGACCGTCGCCGTGAGCCGGTAGTCCAGCACTTTGCCCAGGTCGTGGACAATCCCATGGAACATCTCTCCAGCGATCCGCTGCGGCCCCGCGGCGATGTCGTCGGTCTTGATGAACACCGCCTCGCCATTGATGGTGCTCAGTGACGCGGGGAAGCTGGTCATGGTCCTCATGGCGCCAGAGTAGGGGACTGCGTTGACAGCGTCCGGGCTGAAGCTATTGGTGCTGCTGCCATCGTAGGGATATCCCAAATCGATATACACACCGACGCCTGGGATATTGGTTTGCAGCACGTGACCATCAACGTTCTTGCCTTCGACCGGTGGCAGGCTGCCGCTGAACAGCGGTGCAGTGTTGGGCAACCTGGCGGTGACTGGGGTGGCGGCATCATAAAAACACTCCAGCGTCGTGCTCTCGTTATTGCGAGCGAATAATCGTGCTTTGCCAATGACGGTGCCGACCGGGGCGTCTCGAGGGATCCAGAAGCTGCCCATGTCTTTGACGAAGGTCATGTAGGCGCCACCGGTGCCAAATGCGCATCTGCCGTAGGCGTTGGTCGAGGCCAGCCCGAGCGCGAGGTTGCCCAGGATCAGCACGAGGGGACGCAGGGTACTGCGCAGCGCAGAAGTCATGAGGTGTGTTCCTGTAAGAGGGTAGCGGAGGCCGGGGCGGCGTCGTCAGGGGAGTACGGCAGGCACGCCAGCGTTTGCAGGCGATAGCCGTCGCTGTACGGCATCGTTTGCGCATCCAGCATCACCTGGCAGTGTTGAATAGCGCTGTCGCCCCAGCGCACCTGCAGCTGCTGCAGCCCGGGTTCGGTGATGGCCAGCAGGGTTTGCCCGGCTTGGCCGACGCTCCCCAGGACCTCGCCCTGGGCATTGCTGACCTGAGCGCCGAAGGGCAGCGGGCGGCCGTCGGGCTGATGCAGGGTCAGCACCATCCGCAGCACCTTGCGGGCATCGAAACGGGCCTTGATCACCGCGCCCCGGCGCGGCACCACCTGCTGGCTGGCATTGTCGATGATGACCTCGGGCGACAGCTGGTCGGTGTCCAGCACCAGCGAATTGATCCGATACGGGTTCAGGTGCGAGACCAGCAGATAGCCCTGGGCGTCGGTGCGAGCCGAGGACGCGTTCTGCACGCCGACGTTGGCGACGTCGGGTACATGGACCAGGGCCGGGGTTTCGCCCAGATAGCTGCCTAAGGCGATACCGTCGGCATGCACCAGTACCGCACCGCTGGCGTTCAGGGACAGGCTGCGTTGCTGGCGTGACTCGTTGTAACCTGCCCCGAAGCTGGCCTGGCTGCCCTGATAAGCGAGGGATACGGCGCCGTTCTGGTGCTGGTTCCGATCGTTGTTGAGCGAGGCATGGTAGCTGAGGCGATCATCCAGCATGCCGCCCTGCAGGCTCGCCCGCTCGGTGGACTTGCCATCGACGTGTTGCAGGTTGAACGAAGCGGTATGCGGGCGGCGGCCAAAGTCCAGCGGCAGGCTCAAGCTGACCCCGAACTGGCGGCTGTCGGTGTTGCGCGAACTGAGCGATTGCGAGGCGAACAGGTTGATCCCCAGCTTGTCCACGCGGGTGTTGTACTGCAACTGATACTGACGGCGTTGCTGATTGCTGTGCCAGAAGTCTTCCTGCGACAGGGTCAGGCTCAGCGAACTGCTGCGGCCAAGGTTCTGGTACAGCGAGGCCTCGACCCGGCTGCGCCGGCTGCCTGCAAAGCGCGCGTCGGCGAAGCGCTGCTGGACCGCTTCGTCAAAGTCGCGGTAGCCCTCGGTGGAGTAGCGGTAGCCGGCGAAGCGCAGGCTGGTGCGGGTCTGGAAGGTCTTGCCGTAACGCAGGCTGTAACTTTGCCCCTGGACGTGGCCCAGGGTACTACCCAGGTCGGTATTGGCCTGGGTGACATCCAGCGAAAACGCGCCCAGCTCGCCGAAGTCGCGGGCCATGCCCAGCACATCGGCTCGGTAGTGGTCACTGACAAGCAGGCCGCCATAAAGGGTGGTGCCCCAGGCGCCGCCGCGCGCCAGCGTGCCCTGCCAGAAGCGCGGCTCGTCGAGGTGCCTGGCGCCAGTGTAATTGCCAACGGTGGCGCTGTAGCGCCAGACGCCTTCGCGCAGGAGGCTGCCCATCGATGAATAGGGCTGGATGAAACGGCTGACCTGGCCATCGCTCTCGGTGACGACGATTTCCAGCTCACCGTTGCCGGAGCCGACACTCAGGTCGTCGATTTCGTAGGGGCCGGGCGCCACGTAGGTCGAGTAGATCGGGAAGCCGCTGCGCAGCACTTCGACCTTGGCCCGGGTTTGTGCCACACCGCGGATCACCGGGGCGTACTGTTGCAGGGTATCGGACAGCATGCCCTGGTCGGAGGCCAGGCGCGCGCCGGAGAAGGCGAAGGAGCGAAACATGTCGCCGCTGGTAAAGGTTTCACCCAGGGTGAGGTTGGCATACAGGCCCGGCAGGTCGCGCTGGGCGTAGGTGTCGGTGCGGGTCCAGCGGCGCCGGCCCTGTTCATCCTCGCGCAGGAACTGTTGGCTGCGCAGGCGCCAGGCCCCCAGATTGAGCCCGCTGTTGAGGTTGAGGTCCTGGCTGTGGGTGTTGCGCCCGTCGCGCCGGCTGCTGTGCTGGGCAGACGCCTGGTAGTTGATGAAGGCGGCCGGGATGCCGGTGTCCCAGCGTTCTTGCGGCACGCTGCTGGAGCGATCCTGGCGCAGGGCAATCTGTGGGATCGACAGCGACAAGCGTAGCTGCGACGGATCGAAATCAACCCGCGCCTGGGGAATCAGCGCTGCCAGGTCGATACAGCGATCGTCATCGGGCAAGGGCGTTTCCAGCGCCTGCTCGCGCAGGTTCAGGCCGCGCAACAGGTCGCGGGTCAGGCAGGCCTGCAACGCTTTGCCCGTGGCAGACTGACGGAATTCGATCTCGCGCGTTTCGACGGGCGTGAGGTTGACCAGCAGTGCCACCCGATAGCGCCCAGGGGGCAGCGGGGTATCCGCCGCCAGGCTTTGCAGGGCAAGCGCACCCGCTTCGGCCGCCTGGCCGGGTGGTTGGCGCATGAAGCCTGCCTGGAACTGCGAAGAGGGGCTTTCGGCAAGGGCGGGTGCGCTCAGCACCAGGGTCAGGCAACTGCCCGTAAAGGGTGGAAGCAGGGCGATGCGCAGGCGCGACGGCAGAGGCCTGCGCCGGTCAAGTCGGGACATGGGAGGATCCTGAACTGCATGCACTACCGATCGCAGCGGATCGGTGAGTGGTGGCTGGAGCGTGGGGGGAACCGCGATGTACCGACCGCCTCAGCGGCAGGTACATCGGGTTCGAGGGCGCTAGGTTAGGCTGGCGCCGGAAGGGGGGATGTAGGCAATTTCTCTGGTTCGCAGTGGAGTAGTCTACGTAGCGATATGGACTACCGCTGCATGGCGCAGAGCGTGCTCAGGCTCGACAACCCTCAGGTTTAGCCATTTATGATTCTCCATTGCCGGTGATTATCTCTCCAGGCGATGTATTGCCCCTTACCCACTTGGGTAAAGTCAGCGGGCACTGGTCTCCATGGGGATGCCGCCCCTGGTGTGGCAGTTGTATGGCCACTGTTTGCTACCGGATTGACGCTCGACGCTGAGCTCGCGCGCGAGAGTGCCGGGGAAGCGGCTGGTGACGGACTGGAAGCGTTGTCGAACATCGTTAGGTCCAGCCCTGCCCAACTTTGTGAACCGGTTCTGCTTCCCATGGCTGCGCCGGGCTCGGGCAAGGTGGCGATCGAGCTTCTGGTGGATCCACTCAAACTCGGCGACCTCGACAGCCCCGCTGGCGCATTACCTTTGACCTTGCTCGTGGCCGTGGCGACCTTGGAGACATTGTCGAACAAGGCTTTTTTCGCCGCTTGGTAACTGGCTGCGGCTTTCGCAGACTGCGCCGCCTTGACTGCGCCAAGTGCAGCGCGAGTGCCATTGATCCCCGCAGCCCCGATGAAGCCGCCCATGAAACTGAGCCCGTAGGCGATGTAGGTCAGGTTGGCGTTGTCATCTCCGGTAATTGCGGTGTAGGTCTGGATGCCGAGCGCCGCTGCGTTGGCTGCCACCCCGCCCAGACCGGCAACATAGCTCAGCGTGAGGCCAATGGTCGCCGGTGCGGTCCACGGCATGGTGAAGGCCGCCACGCCGAGCATCAAGGCGGCGATGCCTACGCCGATCCATGCGCCCCACGGTGTCTTCGGCTTCTCCGGCGGATCGACATACGACGGTGGATCGCGATCCGGCGAGACGCCTTCGGCCCGGTGCCCGGTGGGGTCACGCCAGTTGACCGGGTTGCCCAGTGCATACAGGTAGGGGTTGATGCCGGCCTCTTCGGGGCTCAGCGAATCCGGGCTGTGGAAGCGCATCAAGCCTGGGTTGTAGGCACGATAACCGTTGCCCAGCAGGTACCAGCCAAGCGCCTCTTCACGGGCTTCGCCGTTGAACGCCAGCAGGCTGCGCATGCCATTGTCATCGGGCCGTTCGCCGTAGGCACTATAGTCTGCGTGGCGTGTGCCCTGCGCATCGCATTCGCCGATGACGCTGCCCGACAGGTCGCTGAGCAGCAGTTGCGTGGCGTCGGCATCGGCGGGGTAGTGCTGCACCCCCAGCGGTTGGATGCCGGCATACAGGTAGTGGGTCAGCACATCGTCTTGCGAGGTGCAGTGCAATTGCTGACCTAGGAAGCGCCGGTCGACCTGGCGAGTGCCGCCGTGCAGCGAGCCCACCAGCTCATCATGGCCATCGTACTGGTACTCGACCAACGGAGTCACACCGTCGACCTCCAGCACCCGTTGCAGGCGGCCGAGGGTGTCGTATTCAAGCTTGCGCCCCTGCTCGTCATTGAGCATGTTGCCGAATTCGTCGTAGTCGAACGCTTGCTCTGCGGGGTAATCCTCAAGCAGGCGATGGGTCACTTTGGTCAGCTTGAAGCTGCCATCCGTCGCGTAGGTAAAGTCGGCTCGGTCGCTGGTGCCATCGGCGAATTGGGTTACGCAGCGGGTGAGGTTGTCTCGTTCGTCGAATCGGAACTGCTGCAGACTGATCGGCCGCCCTTTGGCATTGCGCGGCAGTGCCTCGCCGTCACAGCAATGTTCGAAGAGGCGATCGAGCTCATCGTACTCGAAAGTCTCTTTGCGCACCTGTTTGCCAGCGCGGTGCAAGGTACGGCTCGCAAGAAGGTCGTTGTCCAGCCAGGTCAGGTTGACTACCTGCTGTTCGCTGCCATTGACGCTCAGTGTGCGGGTAACCTCGCGTCCCAGCGCGTCGTAGGCCAGCGTGCACTGCACCTGGCGATCGGCATTGTCGCTGTCGCGGGTGGTGGTGGAGGCGAGCAAGCCTTCGCTGTTGTAGCCGAAGGTACAGTGCAGGCTGCCCTGGTCCACGCGGGTGACGCGCCCGAGGCTGTCATAGGCATAGTGGCAGTCGTGACCATCGGAGTGCTCGCGGGCCTGGATTCGCCCTTGCAGCGAGTGCCGGTAGGCGTTGTGATGCTGTTGCTGGTCGGCGACTTTCCAGGTTTCTGCGCGCAGGTGACCCTGAGCGGAGTAGTGGTATTCGCGGCTACCGCTGGCATTGGCGGCACTGGCAATCTCTGCGCTCACCGCGTCGTAGGCATAATTGGCCTGCAGTTCGCTGCTGGGCGCGCTTTGACCCTCCACTTCGATCCGGGCGCTGACGTGGGTCGGCTGCACGGTCAACTGCGGCAGGTACTGGTAGCCGATCACCCGCTTGCGCAGGCCCTTGCCAGTGCGCTCGAGGCTGTAGCTCGTGCGCTTCTCCACCAGCGGGGTGGTGCTGCGGTAATCGTATTCTTCGAGGCGCGGGCCAACCTTGACCTTGACCAGCCGATCCAGGCCGTCAAAGGCACGCTCGCAGACTGTCTCGGCGTCGCTGCCGGCACTTTTGCGCACCTGCAAGGCGGTGGTCAGTTCACTGGCGCTCTGCGCGGCGAAGTGACGGATCAGGGCGCTGCCATCCGGACGCACGGTCTCGACCATTCGGCCCCAGACGTCATAGGTGTATTGCGTCACGCGGCGTACTGCCTGGGTGCTGTTGTCAGTGAAGCTGAAGGTGTCCTGGACGCAGCGGCCGAGCCCGTCATAGACGAAGTCCTTACGCCCCACCTGGAGCGCTGGCTGGTCTCCCTGCTCGAGCTGGCGGTACTCGAATACCGGCTTGTTGAACGCATTGAGTTGGCTGACCCGCAGCTGTTGCTTGACCCCGGGTGCATCCGGGCTCTCGGACCAGTTGGTGAGACGGTCGCCACCGTCGCCGAACGGGGTGAAGTGGGTCAGCTCCCTGACGCCGTCTGGACGGGTCACTTCACTGCGTCGGCCCCAGCCGTCGTAACCGTAGCTATAGCTCAGGGTGACGTCCGGGGTCAGCGCCCGGGCATCCCCCGGCTGCGTCGGATAGTCATGGAAGGTTTCACCGACCAGACGGCCGACCGAGTCGTAGCGCATGGTCGACACGGTGTACTTCAGACGCTGTTGCGGGTCGCCTGGCATGGCGACTTCGCGCTCTTCCCTGATCTGGCGGTTTTGGCCATCGTAGACGATGCGCGTGAGCACCCCCTTGGCGTCGGTGACTTCCTCGCAGCTGCGCGTGCGGCGGTCTTCTTGCAGGATCGGGTAAGCGAAGCGGCGGGTGGCCCGGTAGGTCGGGTCATCGGGCGCGGTGGTCTGCTCGACCAGGCGATCGAGCACATCGTACTGGTAGCGGGTGACCACACCGAGGGTGTCCTGGTCTTCGACCAGATGGCCGCTGATGATCGACTGCGCCGAACGGGTAGTGGTCTCCAGGGTGCCGCATGGCGCGCTGTAGGTCTCGCGTGTCTGCAGCCAGGTCGATTGCCCGGCAGGGTCATCGACCAGCTCGTAGCGCCAGCGGCGGCTGGCGGAAACGCCATTCATGCTGAACTGATGCTGGTCGAGGCGACCGTGCAGATGCGGCTTATCGGGCAGGTTCAGGTAGCTGCGACGGTTGCTGTGCAACAGCGCTTCGTGTTCCTTGGCCTGATCGAGGGTGACCTCGAAGGTATCCTCCTGCGCGAGTGCGAGCCAGCCTTCAGGCCGCGTCTGAAGGGTGTTCCGGCTCAGGCCAGGGAGCAGCGTATAGCGATAGCGATTACGTTTGATCGCCGCGGCGGGCAGCGTCTCGTCGTCGACCGGGGCGGGGTAGACCGTCTCGCATTTGAGGTTGCGCACGAAGCCTTCCGGGTCCGCCGGGCAGCCGTCGCTTTGCGTCCTGGGATAGTACTCGCGCACGGTGCGTATGCCATTGGCGTTGGTCTCTTCGATCAGGTTGCCAAACGCGTCATAGCGGGTTTGCAGGGTTTCCGCGCGCCGGTCCTGCGAGTTGCCCTGCAGGGTCCAGGTCTTGGTCACCGTGTGCGGCAACTGGAAGAAGTTCGGCTGGTCGGCGAACTGCAGGTTGGGCAGTTCATGGTAGGTGGTGGTGACGGTTTCAATGCAGCCTTGTTGGGTAGTGACCTGTTCGGTCATCAGGTGGAAACGGTTGAAGCTGCGTTTGACGGTGCGCAGTACCGGGCCATCGAGGTAATGGCTGGCGGTGGAGTCGTAGCTGAAGTTGGCCTGGGTCGACTTGTAGAGGTTGTCCTCGCCCTGGTCGGACCAGGTGACGCCGGCGCCATAGCCGAGAAAGTTATTGCTGCTGAAGGTGTAGGTGTTCTTCATGTGGGTGGATTCATCCAGCGGGTCAGGCTGGAGAATGTGTACGGCGGCATAGGGCAGCGTGCGTGCGACCCCCGGAAGCGCGTGACCGTCTTCCTTGTAGGCCACCGTCTCGACGCCACCGATGGGGTTGGCCAAGCGAGTCAGGTAGTACAAGCCGCCTATGGTTCGATAGGTGAAGTCCCAGCCCGCCTGGTCGGTGCCGGGCAGGGTGATCCGGGTCAGCTGGTCGCCTTCCAGGCCCAGGGTGAAGCGGGCATGGGCGTCGGTCGCGGGGTGCAGGTCGAGCAGTACCCGGGCGTTGCCGCTGTAGTCGATGCTCAGCAGGGTGCGTTGGCTGTCGTCGCTGATCGACGCCAGGCGCGGTTGGCCGTTGAGGACTTGATACGTCAGGTCGACGCCATGCCCGGAGGGCGCCAGTACCCGCACCGGCAGGGCCACGTCGAAGCCTGGGCCCTGGGGTTCGAGGATTTCGACAAGGCCCGATTTATGGGCAATGCGCAAGCGCTTGTGTTCGCCTTCGCTGATGTTGCTGAACTGGAAGCTTTCCAGTTTGCGCTCCGCGATGACCGCGGTTTGCCCAGGGCCGTTATCGGCGACCTTGAAGCTTTCGCCGGTGTGCAGCTCGAGCATGCCATCGGCGAGGCTGAAGCGGGTCAGTTTAAGGCTCCAGCCGATGCCGAAGCCGCTGTTGCGTTCGTTCATCGGGTTGAAGCTCAACTGCAGGGGCAGATCGGGGCCGCACAGTGCGTTGGGGTTGAGTGCCGGCAGGTCGATGCCCAGTGCATATTGGCCGGTGCGTGGGTCGACACTGCCCTGAACGAAACTCATGAAGTTGAAGGCATTGGAATGCAGAGACATACAGTGCTCCAGGTGAAACCACTCAGCTCAGTGGGTGGGGGGGACAGGGGACGTGTCGACGGTGACTTTGCCGAGGGTGTCGCGGGTTATATTATTTTCAGTCTTTGCATCGACGACGATGCCCAGGCCTTCCTTGATAAAGTCGTTCGCCAGATAACCATTAACGAAGTAATCGACGTCGTGGCTGTCCAACTTTGAAGTCTGGTGAGTGGTTTTCAAACGCATCCACCACTGTGGTGTACCGTCACTGTTCAGTTGTCTGGACGCGAGTGTGATGCGTGTGGCAGACGGTAAGTCGTCCATTTGAATCTTGCGCGGTCTGCCCAGTTGGGTATCGCCTCGGGTGAGGTCCAGTGTGAAGGTTCGACCGTTGGCATCTGCCGGGATATTGAGAATCTTTGAATCTTGATCGGGATCGCTGACGATGATCACCGCAGATTGCAAGCGTGCGTTGTTATAGGTCATGAAACACTAACCTCGTGAATTAATAGTTTGGTTCACACGTGCGTGCAGGGCCTGTGTGAGCACAATTGGCGGGTGCCGTGCAGCGCTGTTTGAAGATTGGCAGGCTAGGAGAGTTTGACTGGGTGCGCACCTCGTAACATTCACAGGTGCGCGCAGGCTGGCCGCAAGCTGGCGAATCCAGAGGGCTGGTGAGTTCACCGTGAGCAGCCTAGTAGTTGTGCCAGCTGTTCGACTCATTCAACCCGGCTTATAACTGAGGCCCGGCAACCGCTGGCGATGCGGCGGTTAAATAAGTTCCGTCTCTGATTTGAGGTCGCTAAACATGAGTGTGCAACAGACGGCAGGGCTCGAAGAACCGTCAGTTCCTTATTTGAATGAATCGAATGAATTGGACCTGGATGCGTTGGGTAACCAGGACCTGCTGACCTATATCAAATATACCGGTATGCAAGATGGTGACTTGCTCCGGCCGCGTTGGATAGGCGCCAGTATCAGCGGCGAGCCGTTCGACGATGTCGGGGCCGTACGTCAGGTGGGCCCGGATGATCTGGTGAGCGGTCATCCAGTCATTATCAAGAATGAAGATATTCGCGCCGCCGCAGGGGGGCTGGCGGTGTATTCCTATAGCGTCAACGAAGGGCCGGAATCACTGCGCAAGATCTGCTACCTGGGCCTGCGTCCAAAGCCCGCGGCGGAAACCCTGTCGGTGCTGCATGCCTTGCCCTCGCATGACCTGACCCTGCAGCCACGGGCGTTGCCCTCCAATGGGGTCATCACGCTGGTGGTCGCGCCTTACCAGGCCATGCAGGTCGGTGACAAGATCACCGTGAAGCTGGTGGGCTACGACGAAGATGGGGTCGAGGACGATGACTGGTCGACTGTGCTGACGGTGGACAAAGACCATTTCGACAAGAAGCCGCTGTCCGCCAACGTTCCCAAGAACTGGTTCAGTTTCCTCGAAGACGGATGTGTAGAAGGCCATTACCGCATTGCCCTGGCTGACGGTAGCAGCCTGGACTCGCCTGCGCAGCGCTGGAAGATCGACTCGAGCGCAACGCTCCCCGGCCTGCTCGATGCAGCCGCCATCGAGGGCCACACCGAGGGCGAGCCGTTGGACCCGGCACGCTTTCGCAACGGTTTGACCCTTCGCGTGCCAGGTTATCCGGGGATGGCTGTGTCGGACCATGTCGTGCTGCATTGGCGTAGCCCGGCGGGTGACCTGATCCAGGCGGCGCGGGTAGACCTCAGCAGCGTGACGGCGGATTCGATGTATTTCCGAGTGCCTGCCGAAAACCTGGTGCACAACGCGGGCGCGAGCGTGCGCTTGACCTACCAGTATGGGCGCGAGGGCGCCAGTCTGGGCTCCAGGGAGCTGCTGATCAATGTGGCATTGATACGCACCTTGCTTGCCGCTGATGTCCGAAGTGCCATCCCGGAAAACGCGCCTGGCTCAGGCCGGATACCCGCTCTCGAGGCCCGAGGCGGAGTCTATGTGGTGGTGCCCCCAGACACCCTGGCCCCGGGCGAGCGAGCCGAGGTTCACTGGATGGGCCAGTCAGCGCTGGGCCAGTATGTCGCCAAGTCACCGGTCAGCGAGGCCAACCCGCTGCGCTTCCTCATTCCGCAAGACTATGTGCCGGCGAACTTTGGCCGCGGTGACCGGGACGAGTCCAGGCGTTTTCCGGTGTTCTACCGGTTGATCGGAGCTAACGGCCATGTCGACTCGCTGCCGTACAACCTTCGGATCACGCCGGTGCCCAGCGCCAACTACCCGCAGATCAACTGTACCCAGGCTGATGCGGGGGGGCTGTCACTGTCGAGGGTTCCTGCTGCGGGTGCCGACCTCACGTTGGGGACCTGGCTGTTCGGCAAAGAAGGCCAACTGCTGACGCTGGTAGCCAGCGGCCTGACGGCAACGGGCGAGGTCGAGGAGGTGATTCTCGACAGCGTTCCGGTCACGGCCGAGCAAGCCGAGAAAGGGGTACAGGCAAAGTTGCCCAGGGCATTCCTGCAAGGGCTGGTAATGGGCGAACGTTTCACACTTTCGCCACGACTCAGTTTTAACGGCGGGGACTATTACACGCCGTTTCGTAGTATCACATTAACGTTGAACCGCTAGTTCATACCATTCAATAACCCCGGTTGGCACGTTGTCAAGCTGCCTTCCAGGACACTGACTGATAGCAAACAATCCAAATCGACTCCAGGTTTATCTGGCGATTCATATCGCCTGCAATTCCATGCAATTCGCAGAATTGTTCATGACGACTCGATAGGTTAGGAGAAAGACCCTGATGGCTAAGCTTACATTCGCAAATTATTTAACTTACTTGAAACGTGAACCCCGCACCAAAGGCTGGGGTGCGCTGTTGGTGTATGACCGTTTCAAAACCAACATGCTGTTGGCGCAGGAACATATCGAACGCTTTGACAACAGCCGTTGGTTGAAACCGATCAGCGTGCGAGTGGAAACCGAAGGCGGCAGCTGGACCGATGTTTCCGAACTGACAATGGATAAGCCGAGCCTGTCCTTCGTCAATTCGAACATCAGCAGTTCGGCGGCCCGTTTGAGCATGTCTATGCAAGGTGGCAAACTCAAACAGTTGCGCAGAAAGACCGGCAGTGAGCAGATCGAACTGGTGGGGCTGTCGCGGCTCGACCCGCTGAGTGCACCGGCCGTGCGCATGAATATCAACCTCAACCAAAGTAACAACGGCACTATCACCGATCAGGGACGGGTGACCCTGGACCTCTCCGAGGGTTCGGGCTACACCTTCGAAGTGTCGAGCTGGAAAGACTTGAACGAAAAGGTCGGCGCCGCTATTCAGCGGAGCTTTGCCGCGCTACCGATCGAGGAGCGGGTGTGGGAGCTGAACACGCTGAAGCCGGTCGAGGGTGAGCTCAACCCCACCTCGTTTGCGGTACGCACCCATTCCTTGGCCAACGCCGGGCAATCTGTAGCCAGCACCGATCGGGCTGAGCAAGAAGAGGGCGCAGTGGTGATCGGTGTCGCCTTCAACGGCGCGAAGGGGGGCGATTTTCCAACCCGTGACCAGGACATGCCGTACTTGCTGCCCGAGCCTGCGCCGAACAGTGGTCATGCGCCGTACACCATGAACGTGCTCTTGAGCAATGCCAGCTGGACCCAGCAGGTACTGGTGAAGTTGCTCAGAAGTGTGCCTGGCTTTACCGAAACCGTGCCGACCTATGTGGTGGAGAATGGTTTCAATGTAGGGGTTGAGTTCGGCTCAGCCAATGTCGCGTTCCCGGCCGGCCGCGATGACTTCGATGGCGATAACTGGGTGACATGGCAGGCCTATGATGCCTTCGATCTGCAGCCGAGCCGTAGCGCGCTGAATTTCCGTGTGGAAGACAACAACATTGTTTTCTCGTGGCGCGCCGTGGCGGTCGGCACCTTCTCATCCCGATTCAAATATGCCGAGTCGTGGGTAGTGGCAGAGGGCCGAAAGGCTGAGTTTACCTTTACCTGCACCAAAAAGTTCGTATCGGAACTGCAGACCAGTGGTGCGCGCAAAGGCAGTGTCATTTTCAAGGGTGACGCGGTCACGTCCACTGTGGACGTCAAGCAGGTGGACGATACCAACTGGAATATCGGCCCCTTCCAGGATTACATTCGCCGTGATACTGCCCCCAAACTCCTGGCTCAGGTCGTCGAGAAGTTCGATACCTTTACCGCTGCCGTAGATGCCGCCGGGGTCTCGCTGGACGTCCTGCGCTTGAACAGCCTGCTGTTTCGCAGCGAGCAGGCTGCCGAGCCGGAGAGCCTCCAGGCCCCTGGTGACCTGTCACTGCTGGGCACCTTGGCACCCAAGCTCACCGCATTCGCCGTCGAACCGCTGAATGCCTCGCTCTCTGCGGGTACCAGCCAAACCTTCCAGCTGACGCCACGCCCTTCGGGTACGGTGACCTGGACTGTCGACCACCTGCCAGGGGAGACCGGCGACAAAGGCACGATCGTCAACGGTGTGTATAGCGCGCCGGCCAGCGAAACCATCACCGGTACGTCGAAGCGGGTCATCGTTACGGCCAAGGTCGGCGACCAGCTCAGCCGCGCGTTGGTGACCGTCGTTCCCCGCAGCGTGTCGGTCTTCCCCTTCCTGCTCAGTGGCCAATTCTCCAGCGAGCCGCCTGCGAAACCGTCCCGCTATGTCGTGACCGGCGGTAGCCTGGGCGCCCCGTTGACCTGGTCGATGGCACCCGGGGCCAAAGGCACCTTGCGCACGCCGGGCGCTGAAGACTCGGACCTGGACATCCCAGTGGACCAGGAGGTGCGGATCTATGTCGCGCCGACCAAACAACCGGGCGCTAGCGGCACGATCGACTCCCTGATGCAGCTGGATACGGTCAAGGTGAGTGCGGGTGCACAAACAGAGACCATGGATGTCGTCCTGCCCTGGATGCCCACCACCGCCGAACTCAAGGTCACTGCGCAACCGGGCAATACGCTCAAACTGGGCTTGTGGGGGCAGAGCTGGGGCGGCGGCTCGGTGGAGGTGCCACCTGAAAATACCCTGTGGTTCCTGGTCAAGGGTGAGGGCACCCTGGCTGAAACAGGGATCTACACGCCAGGTGCCGAGGGTGACTACATCATCGTTGCCGCGGTTGACAAGACTTCTCCGGCCCTTGTCTGGAGCTACACCATCTTGCCGATGCCATATGACCAGGCCTACACCGAATTGGTCGAGCATGTGCACGCGCACAGCACTCAAAGGAAGGGCTGATCATGACTGGCAACGCTAAACAAACCCTGCTCGATGAGCTGAAAAAGGGCGATGCCCTGCATGGTTGGGGCGCGATCCTCGCGCTGGGACGTAATCGCTTCAATCAGTTGCTTGAATCGCAATTCGTCGATGCGTTCGCGACCCAGGATTTCACCTTGCCGATCAGCGGCGAGTACTTCATGGAAAACCGCACCGAGAAGGTCGTCTTCGACAACCTCATGCTCGGCCCGCCTCAGCTGTCGTTCAAGCATGCCAGCGGGAAAACGGCGCAGGTCACGGTCAGCATGGAGCTGATCGCCGGTACCTGCTACGCGATCGGCCAGCATCCAGGCGCCCCCGACTGGCTGCGCCGCAGCCATCGCTTGCTGCAGGGCATGGGCTATCACTTGGAAATGCAGGCGGTGCTGCAGGTGGTCCCGCTGGAAGCGTCCGGCCAGAGCCAGTTGATCCTGGACCTGGGGGCTGCCACTGAGCCCACCTGCAACCTGGGGATGAGCGATATCGCCAGGCGCGCAATGGGTAACTTCATCCAGCAGCAACTCGGTGAGCAACGCCCCGAGTGGATACTGCCGGTGATGACCCTCGACATGCTCGGCTATGACGCAACCTCGGTGGCCGATTTCAATGTAGTCGCGCAGAAAGCACCGCAAGGCGCTGGCAGCGGCGCGTCACCGGCAGACGATGGTGCCGTGCTGCTGCTCCTGCAGTTGCGCGGTAGTGCCGCCGCAGGTGACGTCCCTTCGGCGCTGCCGTACCTGCTGCCGGCGAAGGATACCGGTGGCGGCAACTACAATGCCGCCCTGCTGGTCGACAGACTTCGTGCGCCGCTGTTGGGCCAGAAGGCCAGCAATACCCTGACGCGCATGCTGCTACCCCAGGCTTATCAGGTGCGCATGAGCGAAGAGCACCTGCCGCACGACATGATTCTGTTCGGTGACCTCGAGGCCACTGCGCAAAGCAGTGACCTGCAACCCGCCCTGAGCAGTGTCGCGGCCTCACGGCAGGTCAGTTACAAGCTGAACGGAACACCCGCCAGCGCATGGTCGGCGCGCAACCTCGTCCATCCACGTGCGTGCGGTGCGATCAGTCAAGGCCGCTATACCGCATCTGCGCGCGAAGATTTCGTCAGCGATCAGCAAGTGGTGCTGGTCACCGCACACGTGGCCGATGCAGCGGACAGCAAGCTGCGTACGGCGTTGCTGGTCGAGTCCAGCGAGTCCCTGGCCATCTCGCCGAGGGTGGTGCTGTGGGGCAAGGGCGATGGCCCCGTCAGCCTGCGCGCGTCGCAGAGTGACGGCCTGCGCTGGGAGCTGGAGGGCGCAGCGCACGGCAGTCTGCAGCCCGACCCGGCAAACCTGGGTACGGCGCAGTTCGTGCCCAAGGATCAGACCGGTGCGGCGCAGGTCGTGCTGCAGCGGATCAAGGTCACCCGTGGCGCGGACAGCGGTTATGCGACCGTGGCGATTCTCAACTACACGCCAGTGTTGAACGTCGAACCCTTCCATGTGAGCACGATGCCCGCCAGTGGTGTTCAGACGTTCGCCCTGGCCGATTTCCCCGCTGATGACTGGGTACTGTTCGGTGCCGGCGAAATCGACCGAGCGACCGGTGAGTACACGGCGCCTGAGAGCGGCGCGGGCGAGGTCAGCGTGGTCGCCGGCATCGCCGGTATGCACGCCGGCTTTGCGGTTATCGAACACCAGCGTAACAGCCCGCAACAAATGGCCAGCCTGCGCGCGCGCTGGAAAACCCTGAACAGGTTCGAGGTTTCGCTCAACAACGCCAACCGTAACCGGGTGCTGGCCAATGGGTTGCAGCAGGTGGGCATCGATATCCTGCTTGAAACCAACTCGTTCGAGGACGATGACGGTACGGCCTGGGACCCGGTCAGCGACCTGGAGCTGTCGACGTTGGTGATCCTGCATGAGGACGGCACTGAAGTCGATTACCTGCTGCCCGGGCGCGAAGGGCTTGACCCGGATAAACCCGGCGACGGCAAGCACTGGGCGGTGAGCAAGGTGCGCAATCGCTTCGACTACCTGCCAACCGCCAACCGCAGCGCCCAGGCCACGCCGGCACCGCAGCTGGCGCCGGCTGATGCCCGACGCATCGTCACGGTGTACGTGCATTGCCTGGAGGCAGAGGTTCGCAAGTTCAAGGCCAAGTTCCAGGATCATGCCAATGCCTGGCATTACTCCGAGCTCAAGGACGAAACCAAGGGCGTCGTGCAGCTCGAAGGGGTGGTGGTACCGCCACCGAACCTTGGCAACTACGTGATCGCGCCCAAGCGCGTGGCCCGTCGCATGGGCTTTGATCACGGCCAGCCACTGGATACCTTCAACTACTGGCACTACACCACCGATTACTGGGTGATCAGCGCAAGGGACACGCAATTCACCAGTGTCAGTTTCGATAAAGCGTCGATGATCCGCTGGGAAAGCGAACTGCTCAAGGAGTCGTATTGCACGTACACCGGCTACGCCTTCAAACCGCGCCGCTACCGGGGCGCAGTGCCGACATCGACAGGTATCGAATACCAGGCCGAATTGCAGCTGTTGGCGCAAGAACGGCAAGTGGCTTTCAAGGAACTCGACTATGGCTTCAAGGGCCAGGAAGACGTCGCTGAAGGCAGCCTGCTATTGACTCTGGATCGGGTACCGAACCTCGCCTACTGGTATGACACCGCAGGCACCAATTACCGCAAAGTCCTGGACACGCCGCTGTCGTTCACCCTGATCGACAACTTCGGCATTGCGCATCGGCTCAAGGTCACCTTCGGTGCCGGAGCAGACAGTCGCAACACCCTGACGCTGGACCTTCAGTAAGTGTGGGTCGCCCCTTCGCGGGGCGACTTTCCATCGCTATCAGAACGAAAACGATCCTATGACGACGCAAACCCTGATTCACTCCAACGCCTTCAACTTCCTCAGCTTCGTGCAGGGCAGTGTCGACCCGCGCACCGGGTTCTATTCCCTGGCCATCGCACTGCCCGAGCTGCCGGCCAACCACCTAAGTGGGCCCAACCTGCCACTGAGCCTGCGCTACAACCCATTGAACATTCAGGACAGCGGCTTCGGCGTCGGCTGGAGCCTCAACCTGACCCAGTTCGACGTCACCACCGGCATGCTCGGCCTGCACACCGGCGAAAGCTTCAAGGTGGCCGACAATGGGCCTGGCCAGACGGCAGTGATCCCTGAACGCAAGATCGACAGCTTTCACTTCGAGAATGTCAGCGAGGGTGCGCAGGAGCGTTTGCGCATCGCCCACAAGTCCGGCCTGATCGAGGTGCTTGAACCGCAGGCACCGGATTACTCGGTGGCGCTGCCAGTGCGCGTACTGGCCGCCAGCGGCCACGGCATCAGCCTGAGCTACCGCGTGGTAAACGGCGCGCCTTGCCTCGAAACGATCACCGATGACACGCTGCTCGACGGCCGCCCGCGCACCCTGCTGGCGATCGATTACAGCGGCAATGCGCAGGTGAAGATCGACCTCAATCCCGGCACTGAAGCCTTTGCGCGCTACACCCTCGAACGTTCGGGTGATGAGCTGGGCAAGGTCGTGTTGCCGACCGCCGACCAGGCATGCTGGGCCTTCACCTATCGTCGGGTGGGTGAGCTGCGCTGCCTGACCGCCATGCAGACCCCGGTCGGTGCCCGCGAAGTGATCGAGTACAAGGATGACGGCCATGCCTTGCCCGGCGGCCAGGGGCGCACAGTGCCGTACGTGCGGCGCCATGTCATCAGCCCCGGCGCCGGGCAGCCGGACGTCGAGACGCACTACGCGTTCAGCAGCAACAACTTCCTCGGCAATGGCACCGGGGTGAGCTGGGATAACGATGGTCTGGACAACCTGTACAAGTTTACCGGCTCACGCTTCGTCTACAGCTCGACGGCCAGTCACTACCAGGACGGCGCCGCGCTGCGCACGATCACCCGCGAGTTCAACCGTTTCCACTTGCTCACCGCCCAGGTCACCACCCAGCAAGGCTGCATCGAAACGGCGACAACCACCTATCACGAGCTCAGCGATCTGCCGTTCGCCGACCAGCCTGAACATTTCCAGTTGCCCCAGACGGTGACCACCGAGTGGCGCTTGCAAGGCAACCCCCAGGCTCGCCGCAGTGAAGTGACCGCCACCGACTACGACACCCACGGCAACCTCATCCGCGAGGTCCAGGCCAATGGGATGCAAACCCACTACAGCTATTACCCGGCCACGCAAAGCCAGGGCTGCCCGCGCGATCCGGAAGGCTTTGTGCGCACGCTCAAGTCGCAGGTCCAGCTGCCGGCCGCCGACGGTGAGGGCCAGGCCGAGGCCCTGCGCCGCGATTACACCTACATCGCGCTGGCCGCCCTCGATGCTCAGGCCAAGGGCGAGCTGTTGCAGGACAGCGAAGTGCTGGTGCGAGTGAGTGACGGCACGGTCCTCAGCCGCACCCAAGTCGAGTACGCGGCCGCGCTGGCCGATCCGCTGCTGCATGGCCGGCGCCTGAGCGAGATGCGCACCCTGGGCGGCAAGCGCACCCGTACCGACTACCGCTACGCCCAGCGCGTGGTCGACCGGCACCCGGTGGTGGAGACGGTGGCTACCCGGACGGGGTTCGATAAAACGCAAAAAGTCACCACCCTGCACCACTCGGTGCTGATCGGTGAGCCGCTGCTCAACTATGACGACAATCAGGTGCAGATTGCCTACGAGTACGACCCGCTCAGGCGTGTAGTGCGCGAAACCGTCTCGCCGAACGAGGAAGCATTCAAGGCCGCGCGCGCCTACAGCTACTACCTGTCGGCCACGGGCAACCAGGCGGTGCAGGTCATGACGGACGTCAAGGGCGTCACTACCTGGAGCTACGTCGACGGCCTCAACCGGGTGGTCCGGCAGATGCGCCAGGACCCTGACTACGCGACGACCCGGCTGGCCCAGGAAGCGCCGCGGCTGAGCTACAGTGCCCGCTACGATGCCCTCGGCAATCTGTGTGAAGAGATCGAGCACGAGTGGCTGGCGTTGGACGACCTGCCGCTGCGCACCCGCTTCGAATACGACGGTTGGGGCCAGCGCAGCTGTGTGATCGGCCCCGACGGCGTGCGCAACCACGAGCAGGTCGATCCGATCGGCACGCCAGAATCGAACGGGCCGATCCTCACCCAGTGGCGTGAGTCGGCGGATGGCCGTGTGCGCACTGGCAAGACCGTCATCTGGAACAATCTGTTCGACAAGCCGGTACGCGTCGAACGTCTGCGCTGTGACGATGCGCGCGAGAGCCTGCACCAGTACTTCTATGACGGCCTGGGCCGGACGGCGCGAGAAATCGACGGCCGTGGTGCGCAGACCGCCTTCGCCTACGACGAGTTCGACCGCCTGCACACGCATACCCTGGCCGATGGCGCGCAGGTGCTGCGCGAGTATGCCGAGCACAGCGATGAAGACCTGCCGGTGCTGATCAAGGTGCGGCATGCCGACGGTGCCACCCAGAGTGTGCTGGGTGAACAGGTGTTCGACGGCCTCGATCGCATGGTCGAGACCATCACCGGTGGCCGTCGGCGGGTGCTGCAGTACGCCGATGGCATGCGCCAGCCGGAGTCGGTGGTCACCCCCAGTGGCCAGGTCATCCGCTATGAGTACCTGCCGCAGTTGGGTGAGGAACCCTTGCAGCGGGCGGTGATTGGCTCCGGGGTCGAGGCGCGATACGACTACGACAAGCACAATGCGCGGCTGCTGTATTGCAAGGAGCAGGGCGAGGAGCTCTCGCGTACCTACTTCAGCACCGGCCAGGTGCGGTCGGAGGCGCGCGTGCAGGAGGGCACCCGCTACGAGATGGCTTATGTTCACAGCCTGGCCGGTCGCCTGTTGAGTTACACCGATGTGCTCGGGCAGGTCCAGTCCTATAGCTACAACCCGCTGGGCCAACTCGAGCAGACCAGCCTGGGCACGCTGACCAGCACCTTCAGCTATGACGCACTGGGCCGCAACACGTCGATCACCACCCAGACGCGTGACGCCGATGAGGCTGTTCGCAGCGTGCAGATCACCCTGGACTATGACGACTTCGAGCGTGAGACCGCTCGCCACTTTGATTTTGGCGATGCGCAGCAGGTATTGGCGCAGACCTACGATGCGGTCGATGCGATCGTCACCAAGACGCTCAGCGAGGGCGGACAACGGCTTCGCGAGGAAACGTACAACTACGACGAGCGAGGCCGATTGACCCATTACGAGTGTGAGGGTGAAGACGCGTACGTGCCGGTGGACCCCTACGGCAAGAAAATCCAGATCCAGCGGTTCGATCTGGACGCCCTGGACAACATCACCCGCGTGCGCACGCGCTTCAAGGGGGGCACCATTGACGCCCGCTATCAGTTCGACAATGCGCTCGATCCTGCGCAGTTGACCGGTATCGAGGTCCGCGGGCTTGAGGAAACGCCGCGCCGGATCGTGCTCGACTATGACCTGGATGGCAACCTGGTGCTGGACGAAGAAGGGCGCGAGCTGCAGTACGATGCCTTGGGGCGCTTGCACAGCGTCAAGGACGAGGACCGTTCAACCATCGCCCTTTACGGCTACGACCCGTTGGATCGGCTGGCGATGCAACAAACGCTTTGAGTGACGGGCGCGGTGTGACCTGGCATGTGCAGGCACAGCGGCCCTTGGATTGCCTCGAATGAACAAAGGCCTGTGCATGCACAGGCCTTTTTTTTGCTGTGGGCTGCGGCCGGGTGGTTACCGGCCAGCCGCTAACGACGCTGAATCACTGCACGCCCACCGGGCTGGAACGTTCGGCAGTGATGCCGCTGTAGTCATTGATCGTGGTGAAGCTGACCTGCAGGCCGTTGGTGACCGATACCTGCTTCAACGCATAGGTCTGGCGGGCCAATGGCAAGGCCATGTCGTGGGCGGTGATGGTTTCACGGACGCCGGCGCCGCTGATGACCAGCTGGTTGAAGGTGAAGTGGTAGGGCGAGGGATTGTCGACCACCAGGTGCGGTTTACCGTCGATCCGTTGTACCGACCAGACCAGGTCCTTGAGTCGATCTTCCGGGCGGCCTTTGAGGTGGCTGGGCCGGTAGAACAGCTTGATGCGTGTGCGCAGGGCGATGTTGAGGACGTTTTGCCCAGTGTCCGTCGCTTGCGGAATTTCCTGCAGGTTGAAATAGAACAGCGATTCACGGTCTTGCGGCAGGTCGTTGGGCAGGGCGTTGATCTGCACCGTCTGTTCATTGTCAGGGTCGATGCGGAACAGGCTGGGCGAGGCAATCAGGGGGACGGCAGTGGTCGCATCGTCGGCCTGGGTATTGACCCAGGCCTGTGCGGCGTACGACGTTTTCGAAGGGTTTGCGACAATCACCGAAGAGCTGCGCTTGGCGCTCTCATGGACGATTCGCGTGTGGCTTATGGTGAGTGCGGCATACGCGCTAGGTATGCTGGCGCTGAGCAGCAGCAGGCAGCTGCTCAGGGTAATCAGTGAGCGGGGCAGAGGCTGCATGATGTTTGACCGAGCGTAAAGAAATCGACTCCAGGTGCCAGCACCTGGAGTGCGTGTTAAGGCAGGCTCACCAGGAACGAAACTTCCGCTTCGGCCAGGCCTTCGCCAACCCTGGCGGCGTGGGACTCATACGCCGCATAGAACATCAAGTCGGTAGGCTGCGACTGGTACAGGTCGTAATCGGGAGATGCCGCATTGGGGTTGAGTTTGGTGCGGGTCCGGTCCTTGATCGTGATGCCCAGTCCCGTGGCGCCGCCATCGCGAATGGCGTAGAGGTTGGTGCCGATCACGCCGTGCAATGGCGTGAAGGTCACCTTGGTTTTGGTACCGGGAGCGATGACGCACGTGGTGGTCGGCGTCACGCGCAAGGCAAATGCCACGTCTGGGGTGGCAGTGCCGCTCGCGCCAAAGTAGCCGGTGGTGAAGTTACCCATCGATACACGGGGGATGACGCTGCCGCCCGGGTTGACCACCTCGATGGGGCAGGTGCCACCGCCGTAAACGGTACCGTAGAAGTTGATCTGGCCGGTTTCGGGTGCTGCGAACACGGTGCTGCTCGCCATTCCCAGGGCAAGCATGAGTAACGTCTTTTTCATGGGTCGTTCCTTGAATCTGTTCGTATGTGTGGCAGGCCCAGCAGGCTCGCTGATGGAGCGGCGCTGGGTGGATGTGAGCGACGAGCAGATTAAAGGGGACGCGACAGGCAGGATGTAGGGCTAATTAACCCGCGCCTGTGGATTATCAGATGGGGGCGCCGCAAGGGGCGCAGAGGCGGGGCACACGTCAGCCTGACGCGCCGCCCCGGATATGGCAGACCGCAGTGTTCAGTGCGCGGATCCTCGATTGGACAGCATCAACATTTCTTTGTGTTGATGCCAATCGAACGCTTCGCCTTGCTGTTCGGCGTCGTAGCGCATTTCTTCCAGTTGCTGGTACAGCTCGAGCTCGTCGTCCGGCATGAAGTGCAGGCAGTCGCCACCGAAGAACCACAGCAGGTCACGGGGCACCAGGTGGGCGATCTGCGGATAGCGCTGGATGACCTGACAGATCAGGTCCTGGCCGAGGTATTGGCTTTCCAGTGGATCGGTCGGCAGACGCTCCAGCAGTTCGTCGAAACGCTCGAGGAACAACGCGTGGCTTTCTTCGGGAACCTGTTCGGCTTCGCCGAGCGCCACCAAGATGGTACGCAGGTGCTGCAGAAGCTGCAGGTGGTGTGCCAGATAGGAGTGGGCCATGTTAACAACTCGAGTACGTAGAAAATGCGCAATTATACGCTCAGGGCCGACCTCCTGTCCCGAATGGGCGCCAACGGCTATCGCCCCGTCTCAATGTGGGTGGGCGGCAGACAGGGTGTTCTGCCAATGAGTGGGTTGTCTACTGCAAGGGCTGTCAGTTGGCGGGGTGGTGACGCAATGTTGGTATGGGCGACCTGAAGAACAAGGAGTTTTGCCATGCCTGATACTACGCCACGCCGCGCGCAACCCACGACGCCCGACAGTTCCTTGAAAACGCTGTGTGTCGACCCGCCAACGCTGCTTATCGGTGTCTTTGACCAGCAGGTCGTCAACGCGTCCTGGTCGGCTTATGCTCAGCGTGATGCGCAGCGCATCAGTGAGCAGATACCGTACGACCGGATTGTCGAGGGTAATGTGTGGCGGGTGGGCACCCTCGCTGTGGGTGTTCCACGCGTGCACTACGGCGATCATTCCATCAGCCTGACCCTGCCCGTTGTAAAGGACTCGCAGTTTACCTTTCGCGCGGAATTGGGGCGTGCCGAGCGACGGGTTCATGAAATCCTGGAAGTCTTGCCGGGTGCGGACACGACATTCACCGTCAAGGTACCGCTGGCCAATGGCTACTTGCGTTACAAGACGATCGAGGGGCGGGTCGTTCGGCTGCAGTGGTCGGGTCAGGCGACGTTCGAAAACTCGGGCGGTGATTACAATTGGGCAGCGCTGAGCGAGTTTTATAAAACAGCGGCTCGGGTCAACTTGTATGAGGTACTTCCGCCAGTCAGTCCGCTGCTGCACGACATCAAAGGCAGTTACACGATACGCGACGACAGTATGGACCTGGTGTTGTCTTCGTTATCGGGAGAACATGCCGCGGTTGATGCAACGCCAGCGCCTGCGCCTGCACGTGCAGGGGATGCGGGCGTTTTATCGTTCCTCAGCATTCTTTTTCCCGAGGTATTAACCGGGCTGCCACCTGTTGATAGGGCCTGGCTTGCCAACTTCTGCACGCCGCCGGCTTCCCTGCGATTCACCGCCGGGCAATTGATACCTGAACTGTTGATGTATTGGGCCATGTATGACGTCAGCAGCGTGGCGGGCCCAGACCACAGTCAGGCACTCGCTGCACCACCGCTGTCCATTACGCCTCGGCTTCGGTTGGTTGGCGCAGGTGATGCAAAACAGGCCCTGAGCTTGCCCCCTGGCGCGCCGAGCGTGCAGTGGAGCTTTGAGGGTCGAGCTCTCGGCCGCTTGGTAAACGAACAGGGGCAGATGTTCTATTACCCGCCCAATGCACCCTCGCCGGCCTTCGTGCTCGAGGCCAATAATAAGACCAGGCATCCTGTAGCGCGCCGATCCGACGCAGGTACGCTGATCAGCGCGGATGTCATCAAGGCAACAGCGGGCGGTCAAAGTGCAACGTCCACCTTCGTTGCGTTGCACACCACAGAGTCCCATTACATCAAGGCGCAGTTGGCCAACAACAAGGTCAAGTTGAAGGTGTTTTATGAGACTTGGGGGGGGGTGGTCGAGGTGCCTGATGCCCAGGTCCGATGGACCGTCATCAGTGGTAATGGCAGCATGTCTGCAGCGGGGGTGTTTACGCCACATCCGAGCGATCCGTCCCCCTTCACTGTGCTATTGGCAGAAGATACTCAGGATCAGGCGCAGTTCCACTATTGGGCGTCGATTGTCCTGCCTGTACCGACGCTGGACGCCGCTCGCTTCGTTGAACTGACCAACGGTTGAGGCGCCTGTAGCGCCAGCCCGGGACCGAACGCCTGTCCCGGGCTGGCACGCCGTCAGCGAATCTGGCCCTCGGTCAGCGCCAGATGCTCGGGTTCGAACGCGTCCACATCGATCACCTGTCGACGGGCCTGTTGCGCATCGAGCAGGCGTTGCCCGTCCTGCGGCTGCAGTACGCCTGCGTTCACCGCCGCATCGATGGCCGACTCGCCGGGCGCGGGTCGCACGGTGCCGTCCTTGAGGGCCTGGTGCAGCGTTCGTTGCAGCGGGGCGACCTCATCGAGCAGGTCGCTGGCGCGCTGCAGTGCACCCACCGGGTCGTCGGCGGCATTGGGCCGGTAGCAGCCCGCCAGCAATTCCTCGAGCGCCGGGTCGCCTTTGCCGCGACCGATCAGTTCGGCGACCTGCGCATCCAGTTCGTCACTCGGTCCGGTATGGCAGCGGCCGGTGGGGAATACCAGCACCCGCAGGGCGCAGCCGATGAAGCGGTTGGGGAAGTTGTCCAGCAGGCGATCCAGGGCTTTTTCCGCCTGGCCGAGGCTTTCTTCCATGGCCCAGCGCAGCAGCGGTTGCATGTGCTCGGGCGAACCCAGGTCGTGGTAGCGCTTGAGCGCCGCCGAGGACAGGTAGAGGTAGCTGAGCACGTCGCCCAGGCGGGCACTGAGCCGTTCGCGGCGCTTGAGCGCGCCGCCGAGCAGCATCATCGACAGATCGGCGAGCAGCGCAAAGGCCGCGGCCTGGCGGTTCAAGGCGCGGAAGTAGCCCTGGCTCAAGGCGTCACCCGGTGCCCGCTCGAAGCGCCCCAGGCCAATGCCCAGGACAAAGGTGCTGGCCGCGTTGCTGACGGCGAACGAGATGTGCTTGAGCAGCAGATCATCGAACGTCCTCAGCCCCTGCTCACGGTCTTCGTGCCCGGCCGCAGCCATTTCCTTGAGCACGAACGGATGGCAGCGGATGGCGCCTTGGCCGAAGATCATCAAGTTACGCGAAAGAATGTTGGCGCCTTCGACGGTGATGAAGATCGGCGCGCCTTGCCAGTTACGGCCCAGGTAGTTGTTCGGGCCCATGATGATGCCCTTGCCGCCGTGCACGTCCATGGCGTGCTGAATGCACTCGCGGCCGCGCTCGGTCAGGTGGTACTTGAGGATTGCCGAGAGCACCGAGGGCTTCTCGCCGAGGTCGACCGCCTTGGCGGTGAGCAGGCGCGCGCTGTCCATCAGCCAGGCATTGCCGCCGATGCGCGCCAGCGATTCCTGGATGCCTTCAAAGGCGGCCAGGGGTACGTTGAACTGCTCGCGGATGTTGGCGTACTGGCCGGTGACCAGGCTGGTGTACTTGGCGGCGCCGGTGCCGACCGCTGGCAGGGAGATCGAGCGGCCGACCGACAGGCAGTTCATCAGCATCATCCAGCCTTTTCCGAGCATGGATTGGCCGCCGATGAGGAAGTCCAGCGGGATGAACACGTCCTTGCCGCTGTTCGGCCCGTTCATGAACGCTGCCCCCAGCGGCAGGTGGCGCTGGCCGATCTCCACGCCGGGGGTGTCGGTGGGGATCAGAGCCAGGCTGATACCCAGTTCCTCTTCCTCGCCCAGCAGGTGCTCGGGGTCGTAGGCCTTGAAGGCCAGGCCGAGCAGGGTAGCGACCGGGCCGAGGGTGATGTAGCGCTTTTCCCAGTTCAAGCGCAGGCCGAGGACTTCCTCGCCTTGCCATTGGCCTTTGCAGATGATGCCGGTGTCAGGCATGGCGCCGGCATCGGAGCCGGCCAGCGGGCCGGTGAGGGCGAAGCACGGGATATCGTCGCCGCGGGCCAGGCGTGGCAGGTAATGGTTACGTTGCTCATCGGTGCCGTAGTGCAGCAGCAGTTCGGCCGGGCCGAGCGAATTGGGCACCATCACGGTCGAGGCGAGGTCACCGCTGCGGGTGGCCAGTTTCATCGCGACCTGGGAGTGGGCGTAGGCGCTGAAGCCCTTGCCGCCATATTCCTTGGGGATGATCAGGGCGAAGAAACCGTGTTGTTTGATGTATGCCCAGGCTTCGGGGGGCAGGTCCAGGTCCTGGCCGATCTGCCAATCACTGACCATCGCGCAGAGCTCGTCGGCGGGGCCATCGATGAACGCTTGCTCTTCTTCGGTGAGTTTCGGCGCGGGGTAGTCGAGCAGGGTATGCCAGTCAGGACGGCCGCTGAACAGCTGGCCATCCCACCAGACGGTGCCGGCCTCGATCGCCTCGCGCTCGGTTTGCGACATCGGCGGCAGGGTGCGCTGGAACCACTTGAACACCGGCCCGGTAAAGATCTTGCGGCGCCAATCGTGGAGCACCAGCAGGGCGGTCTTCGCCGCCAGCACTAGCCAGATGAGCGCCAGCAGCCAGCCGGGTGCCTTGCTGAAAATGCCCATCAGCAGGGTATAGGCGGCAACGATGGCGAGAATCTGCAACGGTGGCAGACGCCGGTGGGTGAGGTACGCCGTGCCGATCACCAGGACCAGCAACCACAACAGCAACATAATCCTTCCTCCTTGGAAGTTGGGCTTGAGCCGACCCCAGCAGCATAGACGGCCTCGTCTGTTCAGTGACCGGTCGTGGCGCCAAGAGTTCGCCGGGTGTTGTCAGGGCATGTTTCCTGGGTGTCCGCTGGAGTAGACTCCAGGTTCTGCATTCATAAGGACGTCGTCATGCTGAAGATCTGGGGTCGCAAGAACTCGAGCAACGTGCGCAAGGTATTGTGGGCTGCCCACGAACTCGGCCTGGATTTCGAAGCGATCGATGCCGGCGGCGCTTTTGGTCTGGTCAATGAGCCGCACTACCGTGCGCGCAACCCCAATGGCCTGGTGCCGATGGTCGAAGACGACGACCTGACCCTGTGGGAATCCAACACCATCGTGCGCTACCTCTGCGCGCAGTACGGCCGCGAGCAGGGCTGGTATCTGGATGATCCACGCCAGCGCGCCCTGGCGGACAAATGGATGGACTGGACCACTTCTTCCTTGGCCACCCCGTTCCGGCCGCTGTTCTGGGGCATCCTGCGCACGCCCGAGGAGCAACGCGACTGGGTGGCGATCAACGCCGCGCTAAAGACCTGTGGCAACCTGCTGACGATCGCCGATGAGACCTTGGCCAGGCAACCGTACTTGTCCGGCGAGCAGATCGGCATGGGTGACATTCCCCTGGGCTGTTTCGCCTACGCCTGGTTCGAGATGCCCATCGAGCGCCCTGATTTGCCCCATCTGCAGGCCTGGTATGAGCGCCTCAAGGCGCGGCCGGCCTATCAAGCGGCGGTAATGACCGCGCTGACCTGATCGAACACCTGTGCGCTTTCGATAGTCACTATCAATGCACATGACTGTACTTGTGTGGCCCTGGCTTGCACCATGGGCCGCACTCACTGCGCCAGTGACCTTATCTGGCGTGTCCTGAACCTCCTAGAATGGTACGTGACCCGCTATGAGTTCTGCTCTGTCCATCCGACAGCTGACCAAAACCTACGGCAACGGCTTCCAGGCCCTCAAGGGTATTGATCTGGATGTCGCCGAAGGTGACTTCTTCGCCTTGCTCGGCCCCAACGGCGCCGGCAAATCCACCACCATCGGCATTCTCTCGACCCTGGTCAACAAGACCAGCGGCAGCGTCAACGTCTTTGGCCATGACCTCGACCGCGAGCCTGCCGCGCTGAAGCGTTGCCTGGGCGTGGTGCCGCAGGAATTCAACTTCAACCAGTTTGAAAAGACCTTCGATATCGTCGTCACCCAGGCCGGCTACTACGGCATCCCGCCCAAGCTGGCCAAGGAACGCGCCGAGCAGTACCTGACCCAGTTGGGCCTGTGGGACAAGCGCGACGTGCCATCACGCTCATTGTCTGGCGGCATGAAGCGTCGGCTGATGATCGCCCGTGCACTGATTCACGAGCCGCGCCTGTTGATCCTCGACGAGCCAACCGCGGGCGTCGATATCGAGCTGCGTCGGTCGATGTGGAGCTTTCTCACCGAGCTCAACGAGAAAGGCATCACCATCATTCTGACCACGCATTATCTGGAAGAGGCCGAACAGCTGTGCCGCAACATCGGCATCATCGACCACGGCACGATTGTCGAAAACACCAGCATGCGCAAACTGCTCGGCACGCTGCATGTCGAGACTTTTGTGCTGGACTTGAAGCAGGACCTGACCACGGTGCCAGCCCTGCACGGCTACCCGTGCCGGCTGATCACCCCGCATACGCTGGAAGTGCAGGTCGACAAGGATATCGGCATCACCGCGCTGTTCGGCCAGCTGGCCTTGCAGAACATCGAGGTGCAGAGTCTGCGCAACAAGACCAACCGGCTTGAGGAGTTGTTCGTGTCACTGGTAGAGAAAAACCTGTCGAAGGTGGCCGTATGAGTGTGGAACTGCGCACCAACTGGGTCGCCCTGAATACCATCGTCTACCGCGAAGTGCGTCGCTTCTTGCGGATCTGGCCGCAGACGCTGCTGCCGCCGGCCATCACCATGGTGTTGTACTTCGTCATCTTCGGTAACCTGATCGGTCGGCAGATTGGCGACATGGGTGGCTTCACCTACATGGAGTACATCGTGCCTGGGCTGATCATGATGTCGGTGATCACCAACTCCTATGGCAACGTGGTCTCGAGCTTCTTCGGCAGCAAGTTCCAACGCTCGATCGAGGAGCTGATGGTGTCGCCGGTGTCGCCGCACACCATTCTCGTTGGCTATGTGCTCGGCGGCGTGCTGCGTGGGTTGGCGGTAGGGGTGATCGTGACCATCCTGTCGATGTTCTTCACCCACCTGCAGGTGCATCACCTGGGCGTGACCGTGGTGGTAGTGCTGTTGACCGCAACCATCTTCTCGCTGCTGGGCTTCGTCAACGCAGTGTTTGCGCGCAACTTCGATGATATTTCGATCATCCCGACCTTCGTGCTGACCCCGCTGACCTACCTGGGCGGGGTGTTCTACTCGATCAGCCTGCTGCCGCCGTTCTGGCAGGTGGTGTCGCTGGCGAACCCGGTGCTGCACATGGTCAACTCGTTCCGCTACGGCATCCTAGGGGTTTCGGATATCAGTATCGGTACTGCGATCACCTTCATGCTGGTGGCCACGGCTGTGCTGTATGCCCTGTGCATTCGCCTGCTGGTCAGCGGCCGCGGCATGCGTGCATGACGTACGTTGCTTGCGGCGCCGCCACTGGCGGCCGACCCACCAGCGCCAGTAGCTCATGGTGATGAAGTAGGCGGCGATGCCCAGCACCACGCCGCACACCACTGAGCCGAGCAAAAATGGCTGCCACACGGTAGCCAGCTGGTCGGTGATCCACTCGAAGGTGAGGTCGTCGGGCAGGCTGCGTGGTGGCGTCTGCAACAGCCAGGCGCCGGTCATGTAGGTGACGAAGAACACCGGCGGCATGGTCAGCGGGTTGGTCAGCCAGACCAGGCTGACCGCGATCGGCAGGTTGCCCCGCAGCGGGATCGCCAGGCTGGCGGCCAGCAGCATCTGCATCGGCATCGGGATCAATGCGGCAAACAGGCCCACGCCCATGGCCCGTGCCACTGAATGGCGGTTCAGGTGCCAGAGGTTGGGGTCGTGCAGCAGCTTGCCGAAAAAGCGTAAGGACTTGTGTTCCCGAATGCTGGTCGGATCCGGCATGTACCGTTTGAACAGGCGGCGCGGCATGGGGGCTCCCGGGGCAGTGATCGGGCAAGTATGCCTTGATTCCCGGAATGGCTTGTTCAGAGTTTGTGACAATTGTTGAGCAAGACTGACCCTTAAATACGCTATTCCTCTGCAGGCTGTCTTGCTTGCGGAGCTCTACCTTATGCGCACAGGGATGTTGGCGCTTGCGCTCGGGCTGTTGTGCCTGGGCTTTCTACCCGTTCTGCCGACGGTCGGCTGGCTGGTGGTGATGCTGCTGGCTGCGCTTGGCTGCCTGGCTACGCGAGTCTGGCCGCTGGGCTGCTTGCTGCTGGGCTTTTGCTGGGCGTGCTGGTCGGCGCAGCAGGCGCTGGATGATCGTCTGGCGCATTCACTTGATGGCCGCACGCTATGGCTTGAGGGGCGCGTGGTCGGCCTGCCAGCGGTATCGGCCCACGGTGTGCGCTTCGAGCTGGATGAACCCGCTTCGCGCCGCGCCGAATTGCCCGGGCGCCTGCAACTGAGCTGGTTCGACGGCCCAGAGATTCGTGCCGGAGAGCGCTGGCGCCTGGCCGTGACCCTGAAACGCCCGCGCGGCCTGCTCAATCCACATGGGCCGGACCGCGAGGCGACGCTGTTGGCCCGGCGCATCGGCGCCACTGGCACGGTCAAGGCGGGAGCGTTGCTAGAGCCGGTGGCCGGCGGCTGGCGCGACAATTTGCGCCAGCGCCTGCTGGCAGTGGATGCCTGGGGCCGCGAAGCGACGTTGGCGGCGCTGGTACTGGGCGATGGCTCGGGGCTGGCCAGGCAAGACTGGCAAACGCTGCAGGCGACCGGCACGGTGCACTTGTTGGTCATCTCGGGCCAACACATTGGGTTGGTCGCAGGGTTGGTCTACGGCTTGGTGGCGGGGCTGTTACGTTACGGAGGCTGGCCGCGGCGCTGGCCATGGCTGCCGTGGGCGTGCGGGCTGGCCATGACGGCCGCGCTGGGCTACGGCTGGCTGGCCGGGTTTGGCGTGCCTGTGCAGCGGGCCTGTCTGATGCTGGCGGTGGTGCTGCTCTGGCGCCTGCGCTTTCGCCAAGTGAGCGCCTTTGTACCACTGTTGATGGCGCTGTGTGGTGTGCTGCTGGTTGAGCCGTTGGCCAGTTTGCTGCCCGGATTCTGGTTGTCGTTCGGCGCGGTGGCAGTGCTGATCTGCTGCTTTGCCCAGCGCCTAGGCGGTTGGCGGCCTTGGCAAGCGTGGACGCGTGCGCAGTGGGTGATCGCCATCGGCTTGTTGCCGGCGATGCTGGCGTTGGGCCTACCGATCAGTCTGAGCGCGCCGTTGGCTAATCTGCTCGCGGTGCCCTGGATCAGCTTCGTGGTGCTGCCGTTGGCGTTGCTGGGCACCTTGTTGCTGCCGCTGGCGGGGTTTGGCGAACTGCTGCTATGGCTGGCCGGCGCAGCGCTGGCTGGGTTGTTCGACGTGCTGACGGTGGTGGCTCAGTGGCAGCCGGCATGGATTGCCCGGCAGTTGCCGCTACTGGCCTGGTTGCTGGTGCTCAGTGGCGCGTTGATCGTGTTGCTGCCCCGTGGCGTACCCATGCGTGGCCTGGGCGCGCTGATGCTGCTGGCGCTGTGGGTGCCTGGCAAGTCGTTGCCGCAGGGGCAGGTCGAGGTGCTGCAGCTGGACGTCGGCCAAGGCCTGGCGATCCTTTTGCGCACGCGCAACCACAGCCTGCTCTACGATGCTGGCCCAGCACGCGGCGAGAGCGATCTGGGCGAAAGTGTAGTGCTGCCTACTTTGCGTAAACTGGGCGTCGATCGACTGGATGTGCTGCTGATCAGCCATGCCCATGCCGACCATGCCGGCGGCGCAGCGGCCGTGCAGCGCGGCCTGTCGGTCGGGCGCGTTGTGGCCGGTGAGTCGGAGCAGGCCTTCCAGGCACAAAGCTGCGAGACGGGGCAGGGCTGGCAGTGGGACGGGGTCGACTTTTCACTCTGGCATTGGCCGCAGGCGCGCTCGAGCAATGACCGCTCCTGCGTATTGCTGGTCGAGGCGCAGGGCGAGCGTCTGCTGTTGGCCGGCGACATTGAAGCCAGCGCCGAACGCGCCTGGCTGGCGGCGCATGAAGGCAAACGCATCGACTGGCTGCAGTCACCGCACCACGGCAGTCGCAGCTCCTCCACCGAGGCGTTCATTGCTGCCACCAGGCCGCGCGGCGTATTGATTTCCCGCGGTGCGCACAACGGTTTCGGCCATCCGCATGCGCAGGTGCTGGAACGCTACCAGCGCCATGGGCTGGCGATTCACGACACCGCCATAGAGGGCGCCTTGAGCTTGCGCCTGGGCGCTCAATCCCAGGTTGCCGGGCAGCGTGCCCAGCGCAGGTTCTGGCGTGACAAAGAATGACCCCGGCACGCGCATTGTTGCGACCTCCGGCAACTCAGCCGAGGGCGATCCTATGGTAGAGTGGCGGCCTTTTTCGAGGGGATGATTACTGTGTGGGAATTGGTAAAGTCCGGTGGTTGGATGATGCTGCCGATCATTCTGAGCTCCATCGTCGCCATGGCTATCGTCGTCGAACGCCTGTGGACCCTGCGTGCCAGTCGCGTAACCCCGCCGCACCTGCTGGGTCAGGTGTGGATGTGGATCAAGGACAAGCAGCTCACCAGTGACAAGCTCAAGAGCCTGCGCGCTGACTCGCCGCTGGGCGAGATCCTCGCTGCCGGCCTGGCCAATTCGCGCCATGGCCGCGAAATCATGAAAGAGTGCATTGAAGAAGCCGCCTCGCGGGTTATTCACGAGCTCGAACGTTATATCAGCACGCTCGGCACCATCGCTGCGATGGCACCGCTGCTGGGTCTGCTCGGTACCGTGCTGGGCATGATCGACATCTTCAGCGCGTTCATGGGGTCGCAGATGACCGCCAACGCTTCGGTGCTCGCCGGTGGCATCTCCAAAGCCCTGGTGACCACGGCTGCAGGCCTGATGGTCGGTATCCCGGCGGTATTCTTCCACCGCTTCCTGCTGCGCCGCATCGACGAGTTGGTGGTCGGTATGGAGCAAGAGGCGATCAAGCTGGTCGAAGTCGTGCAAGGTGATCGCGAAGTGGAAGTGGCGGGAGTCAAGGCGTGAAGTTTCGGCGCAACCGTGCGCGGGAGAACGTCGACATCAACCTGGCGTCGTTGATCGACGTGGTGTTCGTGCTGCTGCTGTTCTTCGTCGTCACCACCACCTTCACCCGCGAAAACCAGCTGCGGGTCGAACTGCCGGAGGCCTCTACAGGCGCGCCGGCCGAGGCCGACGAGGGCAAGCGGGTGGATATCACCATCAGTGCCGACGGGGTGTACTCGGTGAACAACCACCTGCTGCCGAAAAGCGACCTGGCCACTCTGGTCGAAGCGCTGCAGCAGGAATCTGGCGGTGATACCAAGCTGCCGTTGTCGATCAGCGCAGATGGCAAGACCCCGCATCAGTCGGTGGTGACGGCCATGGACGCGGCGGGCAAGCTTGGTTTCAGCCAGCTGCGCATGACCACGGTCGAGGCCGCAGCGGGGACGCCCTGATGGCTTTCACCGAGCGCTTGCTCGCTGCCTGGTACAACGGCCACCCAGCGCTGGCCTTTTTGCGGCCGCTGGAGCTGTTGTACCGTCGCGTCGTGCTGCGCAAGCGTGCGCGCTTCATCAGTGGTGCAAGCGCCGCTTACCGCGCGCCGGTGCCGGTCATTGTGGTCGGCAACATTACCGTTGGCGGCACCGGCAAGACGCCGATGATCCTCTGGCTGATCGAACACTGCCGCAAGCGGGGCTTGCGCGTCGGTGTGGTCAGCCGCGGTTACGGTGCCAAGCCGCCTTCGCTGCCCTGGCGGGTGGCGGCGGAGCACAGCGCCGAGCAGGCCGGCGACGAGCCGTTGTTGATCGTTCAGCGCACCGGTGTGCCGCTGATGATCGATCCCGACCGTTCGGCGGCCGTACGCGGGCTGCTTGCCAGCGAACCCCTCGACCTGATCCTCTGCGACGACGGCATGCAGCATTACCGCCTGGCGCGTGACCTTGAGCTGGTGCTGATCGATGCCGCACGGGGCTTGGGCAATCGCCGATGCCTGCCCGCAGGGCCACTGCGCGAGCCGGTCGAGCGCCTCGACGAGGTCGACGCGCTGCTCTACAACGGTGCCAGCAGCGACCGCAAAGACGGCTTCGCCTTTCAACTCAAGCCTTCGGCGCTGGTCAACCTGCGCAGTGACGAACGCCGTGGGCTTGACCATTTCAGCCCTGGCCAGGCCGTGCATGCGGTGGCTGGCATCGGTAATCCACAACGTTTCTTCAACACCCTGCTGCAGCTAAACTGGCAGCCGGTGCCGCACCCGTTTGCCGACCATGCGCAGTTCAGCGCCGAAGCGCTGACGTTCAGCCCGACGCTGCCGCTGGTGATGACCGAAAAAGATGCGGTGAAATGCCGTGCCTTTGCCGCTGACGACTGGTGGTACCTGACAGTCGAGGCGCAACCGTCGCCGGCCTTCAGTACCTGGTTCGACGCCCAGCTTGAGCGTCTGCTGCCTGCGCAGCAGCCCTGACCCTGTTCAATTTTCCGGCCGCTTGGCCCCAAGGACGCACTCATGGACACCAAACTGCTTGATATCCTGGCTTGCCCGATCACCAAAGGCCCGCTCAAGCTCAGCGCCGACAAGACCGAGCTGATCAGCAAAGGCGCAGGCCTGGCCTACCCGGTGCGCGATGGCATCCCGGTCATGCTGGAAAGCGAAGCACGCACCTTGACCGACGACGAGCGTCTGGACAAATGAGCCTGGACTTCACTGTGGTCATCCCCGCCCGGCTGCGCTCCACGCGCCTGCCGGGCAAGCCGCTGCTGTTGATCGCTGGCAAGCCGATGGTCCAGCACGTCTGGGAACAGGCGCGCAAAAGCAGCGCCAGCCGGGTGGTGATCGCCACCGATGACGCCAGCATCGTTGCCGCCTGTCAGGCATTTGGTGCCGAGGTATTGCTGACCCGCGCTGACCATGAGTCGGGCACTGATCGCCTGGCAGAAGTTGCCGCCCAGCTGGGTTTGGCCAGTGATGCCATCGTCGTCAACGTGCAGGGCGACGAGCCATTGATCCCGCCGGTAATCATCGACCAGGTCGCGGCCAACCTTGCTGCGCACCCGGAAGCCGGCATCGCCACCCTGGCTGAGCCGATCCATGAGCCGCAGACGGTGTTCAATCCCAACGCGGTCAAGGTAGTCAGCGACAAGAATGGCCTGGCCCTGAGCTTCAGCCGTGCACCGTTGCCGTGGGCCCGCGATGTGTTTGCCGTGAACCGCGAGCAGTTGCCGCCGGCAGTGCCTTATCGCCGCCATATCGGCATGTATGCCTACCGAGTTGGTTTTCTTCAGGACTTCGTCAGCTGGGGCCCGTGCTGGCTCGAGCAGACCGAAGCGCTGGAACAGCTGCGAGCGCTGTGGCATGGCGTGCGTATTCACGTTGAAGATGCGCTCGAGGCTCCCGCCGTGGGCGTTGATACCCCAGAAGACCTGGAGCGCGTTCGGCGCTTGTTGGAGGCCTGATGCGCGTCCTGTTTGTGTGCCTGGGCAATATTTGCCGCTCGCCCACCGCAGAAGGGGTGTTGCGCCATCAGTTGCAACGCGCCGGGTTGGCCGACCAGGTAGAAGTGGCATCGGCCGGTACGGGCGACTGGCACGTGGGCAAGGCGCCGGACGCGCGCACCTGCAAGGCAGCGCTGGCGCGCGGCTATGACCTGTCGGCGCAACGTGCCCAGCAGGTCAAGGCCGGCCATTTTGCCGAGTACGATCTGGTGCTGGCCATGGATGCCAGCAACCTCGCCGACCTCAAGGCCATACGCCCGCCGGCGTCCAAGGGCGAGCTGGATCTGTTCCTGCGTCGCTATGACGGCGCGTTGGATGAAGTCCCCGACCCGTATTACGGCGGCGCGGCCGGTTTCGAGCAGGTGTTGGACCTGATCGAGCTGGCGTGCGAGCAGTTGGTCAATGAAATCAGGGGGCGGCTATGACTGCCACCTGGCAACAGCAGGTATCGCTCAAGCCTTTCAACACCTTTGGTATTGACGTCAAGGCCCGCTATTTCGCCCAGGCGCACAGCGACGCCGAGGTGCGGGCGGCATTGCTCGAAGCGGCCCGTCTTGAGCTCCCGGTGCTGGTCATCGGCGGTGGCAGCAACCTGCTGTTGACCGGTGACATCGACGCGCTGGTGCTGCATATGGCCAGCCGTGGCCGGCGGCTGCTGAGTGAGGAGGGCGATCGTGTGGTGGTCGAGGCCGAAGCCGGTGAACCCTGGCATGAGTTTGTGCAGTGGAGCCTGGCGCAGGGTTGCAGCGGGTTGGAAAACCTCAGCCTGATTCCCGGCACCGTCGGTGCCGCGCCGATGCAGAACGTCGGCGCGTATGGCGTCGAGATCAAAGACGTGTTTGCCGGCTTGACCGCACTCGACCGTGAAACAGGCGAGCTCAAGGATTTTTCCCTTGAGGAGTGCGGGTTTGGTTACCGCGACAGCCTGTTCAAGCGCAATCCCGGCCGCTGGTTGATCCTGCGCGTGCGCTTTGCCCTGAGTCGCAGCTTGCATGCGCACCTGGACTACGGCCCAGTGCGTCAGCGTCTGCACGAGCAGGGCGTCGTCGAGCCGACCGCGCAGGCAATCAGCGATGCGATCTGCAGCATTCGTCGCGAGAAACTGCCTGACCCGCTCGAACTGGGTAATGCTGGCAGCTTCTTCAAGAATCCACTGGTCAGCGCCGTGCTCGGCGAGCAGCTTCGCGCTCGCTATCCGGGTGTGGTGGCTTATCCCCAGGCCGATGGCCAGCTGAAGCTGGCGGCGGGCTGGTTGATCGAGCAGGCAGGGTGGAAGGGCTATCGCGATGGCGATGCCGGCGTGCATCGGTTGCAGTCGTTGGTACTGGTCAATTATGGCCAGGCCTCGGGGGCGCAGTTGCATGCGCTGGCGCAGAAAATTCAGGCTGATATCTTCGCCAGGTTTGGCGTGGAGCTGGAGATGGAGCCGAATCTGTACTGAGTAGGTGGCACATGGATATGCCAGTGCAGCGCTGAATGCAACGCAAAAAAAAGCCCCGCCAGTTCGCACTGGCGGGGCTTTTTCATTCAGCCGTGGCTATCAACCGTGATGAGGCTTGTGCTCATCGGTCGATGCCTGGGCCTGAGCTGCGGCAGCAGCGGCCTCGGCTTCACGCTTGCGGCGACGCACTTCACGTGGGTCGTTCGGTGCGCGACCGTTGGCCAGCATTACAGGCGCCGGTTCAGCCGCTACAGGCGCTGCCTCGACAACTTCGGGCTTGGCTTCAACCGGTGCAGCCTGCTCGACCACCGGTGCTTCGACTGGCGCGGCCGCTGGGGCCTCGGCAACGTGCACTGGCTTCTCGGCTTCACCCGACTCGACCACGGCGGTTTCAACCACCGGAGCTTCAACCACAGGGGCTTCGGCGGCTGGTGCCTCGACCAGTGGCGCTTCAGCAACTGGCGTTGCAGTTTCCACTTCTGCTGCAGCAACCGGGGTTGCTTCAACGGCAGGTGCTTCGACTACGGGCTGCGGCGCAACCTCGACAACCGGCTCGATGCTCGGCTCGACCACTGCAACCGGCTCGCTGACAGGCTGCTCGACCACAGGGGCGATCGCAACGTCATCAGCTTGCTGTGCAGGCTCGGCTGGCAGGGCGATAACTTCACCGGTAGCCGCTTCAGGCGTTTGGGTAGAAGCGATTTCAGCCTGCTGATTGGCTTGTGCTTCGGCTGCAGCGCTGATGTTGCTAGTGGCAACAGCGGCAGTTACGGCCAGGCCAGCGGCGAGGTCGGCACCCAGATCAGTCGCCTGACGTGGTTGCTGTTCTTCACCATTTTCGTTGCCTTCGCTGCTTTCTTCGTCGCCATCGATCAGATCGCCATTGGCATTGCGCTGACGTTCACGACGGTTGCTGCGACGACGCTGGCCGCGCGAGCGACGACGTGGGCGTTCGCCATCAGTGGCTTCTTGTTCTTCCTGCTGCAGTTCGTCGTTCGGCAGTTGCTCATCGGCGATCTCTGCGGCCTGCTCGTCAGCCTGGGCGGCTGGGCGCAGTTGACGCTCTTCCTGCGGCACACGTTCTTCACGTGGAGCACGTTCTTCGCGAGGGGCGCGTTCTTCACGTGGAGCACGCTCTTCGCGAGGGGCGCGTTCTTCACGTGGAGCACGTTCTTCGCGAGGGGCGCGCTCTTCACGTGGAGCGCGTTCTTCGCGAGGTGCGCGTTCTTCACGTGGAGCACGTTCTTCGCGAGGGGCGCGTTCTTCACGTGGTGCACGTTCTTCAGTCGATGCAGGGGTAGCGTCAAGTGGCTCACGCAGCTCACGCACAGGGCGCTCGTCACGGTTGCCGCGACGTGGGCGATCTTCACGTGGAGCACGCTCCTCACGTGGTGCGCGTTCTTCGCGCGGCGCACGCTCTTCACGCGGTGCGCGTTCTTCACGCGGTGCACGCTCTTCACGTGGAGCGCGTTCTTCACGCGGTGCACGCTCTTCGCGCGGCTTGCGCTCTTCGTCGCGACGACCGTTACGGTTGCGACTCTGCTGACGACCGTTGCGGCGCTCTTCGTTGCGCTGTGGGCGCTCGGTAACAGGCTTCTCGGTGGCAGCCGGTGCAGCGACCGGTTCTTCCTTGGCGGCAAACAGGCTCACCAGCGATTTGACCAGGCCTTTGAACAGGCTTGGCTCAGGCATGCTTGGTGCTGGCGCAGCGGCAACCGGAGCAGCCTCTTCTACAGCAGCCGGTACCGGAGCGCTGGTACGCGGTGGAGCAGTCTTGACCGCAGCTTCCTGGCGAACCAGGGTGCGGGTCGCGGCCTGCTGCGGCGCTTCCTCGGTTTCGGTGGTGGCGATTTCGTAGCTGGACTGGTTGGTCAGCACTTCCGGGTTGTCGTCGCGCAGGCGCTGGACTTCGAAGTGCGGGGTTTCCAGGTGGTCATTCGGCAGAATGATGATGCGAGCACGGGTGCGCATCTCGATCTTGGTGATCGAGTTGCGTTTCTCGTTGAGCAGGAACGCGGCAACCGGGATTGGCACCTGAGCGCGCACTTCGGCAGTGCGGTCTTTCAGGGCTTCTTCTTCGATCAGGCGCAGGATCGCCAGCGACAGCGACTCGACGTCACGGATGATGCCGGTGCCCGAGCAGCGTGGGCAGACGATGCCGCTGCTTTCACCCAGCGATGGACGCAGGCGTTGGCGCGACATTTCCAGCAGGCCGAAGCGCGAGATGCGGCCAACCTGGACGCGAGCACGGTCGGCCTCGAGGCATTCACGCACACGCTCTTCGACCGCGCGCTGGTTTTTCGCCGGGGTCATGTCGATGAAGTCGATGACGATCAGGCCGCCGATATCACGCAGACGCAGTTGGCGGGCAATTTCTTCAGCCGCTTCCAGGTTGGTCTGCAGGGCGGTTTCTTCGATGTCGCTGCCTTTGGTGGCACGCGCCGAGTTGATGTCGATCGACACCAGCGCCTCGGTTGGGTCGATCACGATCGAACCGCCAGACGGCAGCTCGACGACGCGCTGGAAGGCGGTCTCGATCTGGCTTTCGATCTGGAAGCGGTTGAACAGTGGCACGCTGTCTTCGTACAGCTTGACCTTGCTGGCGTACTGCGGCATCACCTGGCGGATGAAGGTCAGAGCTTCTTCCTGGGCCTCGATGCTGTCGATCAGGACTTCGCCGATGTCCTGGCGCAGGTAGTCGCGGATGGCACGGATGATGACGTTGCTTTCCTGGTAGATCAGGAACGGCGCGGTGCGGTCCAGCGAGGCTTCCTTGATGGCGGTCCACAGCTGCAGCAGGTAGTCGAGGTCCCACTGCATTTCTTCGCTGCTGCGGCCAAGGCCGGCAGTGCGCACGATCAGGCCCATGTCGCCCGGTACGGTCAGCCCGTTGAGGGCTTCACGCAGCTCGTTGCGCTCTTCGCCTTCGATACGGCGGGAGATGCCGCCAGCGCGTGGGTTGTTTGGCATCAGCACCAGGTAACGGCCAGCCAGGCTGATGAAGGTGGTCAGGGCGGCGCCTTTGTTGCCGCGCTCTTCCTTCTCGACCTGAACGATGACTTCCTGGCCTTCGGTGAGTACTTCCTTGATGTTGACGCGGCCTTCTGGGGCCTTCTTGAAGTACTCGCGGGAGATTTCCTTCAGCGGCAGGAAGCCGTGACGGTCGGAGCCGAAGTCGACGAAGGCGGCTTCGAGGCTGGGCTCGATCCGGGTGATCTTGCCTTTGTAGATGTTGGCCTTTTTCTGCTCACGGGCGCCGGATTCGATATCCAGGTCGTAGAGGCGTTGGCCATCCACCAGGGCTACACGCAACTCTTCGGGTTGAGTTGCGTTAATCAGCATTCTTTTCATGTTGTACCGTCGGTTTCCGGGCTGCCGGAAACGGCGTTCGGCACACACGACTTCTCATGGTCGGTGTCAAGGTGCGCAAAGGGTGGCGAACCACCCCCGTGTCGGCGACGTTCGGCACCAGCCGGTTGCCCAGCCTGCCGTTGTCGCGACGACGCGTCCTGTTGCTGCGGTGCTGTGGGCCTGTGGTATCGGGATCAACCTGGCAGGCCTGGTGCACTCAGTCAGGAGGAGGAATCAACCGTCAGCCGTGGACGCCTACGTGGCATCTGTAAGGACCTTATCCGCTCGCCGCCCATTACAGTGGGGCGGTGGCCGGACGCGGTGCTACACGGTCCGAGGGCTGTGCATCTCCACCCTGCACGTATCCCTGATAATTCGGGTGCTGCCGCGCGCTGAATCCGCAACGGGTTGCATTTTTCGCCATCTTCATAAGGGAAGCTGGCGCCATTCATGTCCAAGGCAGGTATTTCCGAAGCATTCGCCGGGTGCAGGAGGAAGTGACGATGGCGGTGCAGAGACACGGCGAAAAAGCCAGTTAAGCAGGTGAACTACCGCACTTATGATTTTTTCGGTCTTCTCTACCCGGCGCGAGTGGCGCTTCCAGGTATTTCGATAAACTGGCGAAAGCCCCGTAGGACGGCCTCGCGTCCTCGAGAATTGCGTTGGTCAGGGGCTGGCAAAGCGCCGTGTACCGCTGGCCCACCGCTTTTGGCGGCGTTCGCGACTATAGCAGCAATGATTAAGTGCTTCAATTCCCTAAAAAATTGTTATTATCGGCGCCATGACTACCAATACCCCTCCGACTTCCGGCGTCCAGCTGATCGAAGTCGCGCCGGAGCTTGCCGGCCAACGAATCGACAATTTCCTGATCACGGCGCTCAAGGGCGTGCCTCGCACCTTGGTCTACCGCATCCTGCGCAAGGGTGAAGTGCGGGTCAACAAGGGTCGGGTCAAGCCTGAATACAAGATCCAGGCCGGCGACATCGTGCGCGTGCCACCGGTGCGTCTGCCCGAGCGTGACGAGCCGGTGCCGGTGGCGCAATCGCTGTTGCAGCGCCTGGAGGCGGCCATTGTCTATGAAGACAAGGCGCTCATCGTGCTCAACAAACCGGCCGGCATTGCCGTGCATGGCGGCAGCGGCCTGAGCTTTGGCGTGATCGAAGCGTTTCGCCAGTTGCGTCCGGATGCCAAGGAGCTGGAGCTGGTGCACCGGCTCGACCGCGACACTTCCGGCCTGCTGATGATCGCCAAGAAGCGCAGCATGTTGCGCCATCTGCACGCTGCCCTGCGCGGTGATGGCGTCGACAAGCGCTACATGGCGCTGGTGCGTGGCAACTGGCCAACCGCGAAGAAACAGGTTAATGCCCCATTGCAGAAGAGCAACCTGCGTTCTGGCGAGCGTATGGTCGAGGTCAACGAAGAGGGCAAGGAAGCGCTGACCCTGTTCAAGGTGCTGCGCCGTTTCGGCGACTTCGCCACCATGATCGAAGCGCGTCCGATCACCGGTCGCACCCATCAGATCCGCGTGCACGCCCTGCATGCCGGGCACATGATTGCCGGCGACAACAAATACGGCGATGAAGAATTCTCCCGCGAGATTCGTGATCTCGGCGGCAAGCGCCTGTTCCTGCATGCCTATGCCCTGACCGTGCCGCTGCCCGATGGCGGCGAGCTCAAGGTAGAAGCGCCGGTCGACGAAATGTGGGCCAAGACTGTAGAGCGCCTGGCGCGGCCTGACTTCACATGAGCAAACCCTACGAGCTGCTGATTTTTGACTGGGATGGCACCCTGGCTGACTCTGTCGGGCGCATCGTTCTGGCGATGAATGAGGCCGCTGAGCGCGCCGGTGAGGCGCCCAGTGCCGAGGATGCAATCAAGGGCATTATCGGCCTGGCCCTGGGCGAGGCGATCTGGACCCTGTATCCGCACCTTGAGCCGCTGCAGGTCGAACGCTTCCGTCAGCACTATGCTGATGTGTACATGGCGCTCGACCAGCAGCCGTCACCGTTGTTTGACGGTGTGGTCGAGTCGCTGGATGCGTTTCGCGCCCAGGGCTATCGCCTGGCAGTAGCTACTGGCAAGGCTCGTCGCGGGCTCGATCGGGTGCTCAAGGCCAATGGCTGGGAAGACTTTTTCGATATCACTCGGGCGGCTGACGAAACCCGCGGCAAGCCGCACCCATTGATGCTTGAAGAAATTCTTGCCCACTGCCGCGCCGAACCCGGCCAGGCGCTGATGGTCGGAGATTCTGCGTTCGACCTGCAAATGGCCAACAACGCCGGCATGCACTCGGTGGCTGTCGGTTACGGGGCTATGTCGCTGCAGGCGCTGGCAGAGTTCGGGCCGCAGGTGTGCATCGATCACTTTTCCCAGCTGCGCGAGTGGTTGGCAGGTTCGGCGCAATTATCAATTCCAAGGTAGGTGAGCATGGCTGACGAGTGGAAAGCGCCCGAGACCGAAGTGGTCGAGAGTGAGGATCGCAAGAGCTGGAAGCTGCTGGAGAAAACCCTCCTTGCTGGTGTGCAGGAGCAGCGTCGAGCGCGACGCTGGGGGATTTTCTTCAAGCTGCTGACGTTCCTTTACCTGTTCGGCATCCTGTTCCTGTTCTCGCCGCTGATGAGTATGGACGGCGCTGCTTCGCGCAGTGGCAGCCATACCGCACTGGTCGAGGTGCGTGGGGTTATTGCTGATCAGGAGGCGGCCAGTGCCGACAACCTGATCAAGAGCCTGCGCGAGGCATTCAAGGATGCCAATACCAAGGCAGTGGTGATGCGTATCAACAGCCCAGGCGGCAGCCCGGTGCAGTCCGGTTACGTCTATGACGAGATTCGCCGCCTGCGCGCCGAGTACCCGCAGATCAAGCTCTACGCAGTGATCACCGACCTCGGTGCCTCGGGTGCCTATTACATCGCCAGTGCTGCCGATGAGATCTATGCCGACAAGGCCAGCCTGGTCGGCTCGATCGGCGTTACCGCTGCGGGCTATGGCTTTGTCGGTGCCATGGACAAGCTGGGCATCGAGCGGCGCACCTATACGGCCGGTGAGCACAAGGCATTCCTCGATCCGTTCTCGCCGCAAAAACCTGAAGAAACCGAGTTCTGGCAGGGCGTGCTCAACACCACTCACCAGCAGTTCATTGCCATGGTCAAACAGGGGCGTGGTGATCGGCTCAAGGATAAAGAGCACCCTGAGCTGTTCAGTGGCCTGATCTGGTCCGGTGAGCAGGCCAAGGCGCTAGGCCTGGTAGATGGTCTGGGCAGTGCCAGCTATGTCGCCAGAGACATCGTTGGCGAGAAGAATCTGGTCGATTTCACTGTGCAGGAGTCGCCGTTCGACCGTTTCTCCAAACGCATCGGCGCCAGCGTAGCTGAGCACCTGGCAATGTGGATGGGCTTCCAGGGGCCGACCCTGCGCTAAGCGCTGCTGGCCTGTGCGTGCAGGCCAGCAGTTTCCCTTCAGGGCACCTGTACGCCTTCTTCCAGCAGCATATCCACCAGGCGAATAAGCGGCAGTCCGATCAGGCTGGTCGCGTCGCTGCCATGGGTGCTCTTGAACAGGCTTACCCCCAGTCCCTCGGCTTTGAAACTGCCGGCGCAGTCGTAAGGCTGCTCTGCGCGCAGATAGCGCTCGATACTGGCCTGGCTCAGCTCGCGCATGACCACCGTGAACGGCACGCAGTCGACCTGGCAGTGGCCGCTGCTGCTGTTGAGCAGCGCCAGGCCGGTCAGAAAGGTGACCTGTTGGCCGCTGGCGGCAAGCAGTTGCTCGCGGGCGCGCTCGAACGTATGTGGCTTGCCGAGGATCTGTTCGCCCAGCACCGCGACCTGGTCAGAGCCGATGATCAGATGGCCGGGGTGGGCTGCGGCCAATGCCTCGGCCTTTTGCTGCGCCAGGCGCTTGACCAGTGCGATGGCGGGTTCGTCAGGCAGGCGCTGTTCGTCTAGGTCGGGGCTTGCCGAGGTAAAGGGCAGGCGCAGGCGGGCGAGCAATTCGCGGCGGTAGGCAGAGCTGGAAGCCAGCAAAAGGGGCAGCATGGTAGACTCCTTGGCAGATCAACCGATTCTATCATCCACTTGCCGCCGAATTTCCTTTGACAGGGGCGGGGGCCATCCCTAGAATGCTGCGCCTATGTTGAATGACCCGATTCCACCTCACGTTGACCCGCGCAAATTAGCCGATCGTGGCGTAACCCTTCAAGGTTCGTTGCAACTCGCTGATTTGGAAAGACTCTGCGACCCGCTTTCCGACAATGTCGGTACGGTGCAGGCGAAGTTCGATTTTGAACGAGATGAACAGCATGCCGTGGTTATCCACAGTGAGCTCGACGTCGAAGTCAAAATGGTTTGCCAGCGTTGTCTTGAGCTGGTCACCCTACCGATCCACAGCGAGTGTTCGTACGCGGTGGTGAAGGAGGGTGCGAATACCCAGTCGTTGCCGAAAGGCTATGACGTGCTGGAACTGGGCGAAGATCCTTTGGATCTGCAGGCGCTGATCGAGGAAGAGCTTTTGCTCGCCTTGCCCATCGTGCCTGCTCATCATCCGGAAGAATGCCAGCAGCCGGCGGGCCTCGATGAGCCCGAATCGAGCGAGGACGAGGTAACGCGGTCCAACCCGTTCAGTGTCCTGGCGCAGTTAAAGCGTGACCCAAACGTTTAGGAGTTAATCAATTATGGCTGTTCAGCAGAACAAAAAATCCCGCTCTGCCCGTGACATGCGTCGTTCGCACGATGCCCTGTCGGAAAACGCGCTGTCGGTAGAAAAAACCACCGGTGAAATTCACCTGCGTCACCACGTTTCGCCAGAAGGCGTTTACCGTGGCCGCAAAGTGATCGACAAGGGCGCTGACGAGTAAATCTTGTCCGCTCAGATCATCGCGATCGACGCAATGGGCGGGGACTTCGGTCCCCGCAACATTGTTCAGGCAAGTATCGCTTGCCTCTCGGCTACGCCCTCGCTGCACCTGACCCTCGTCGGTCAACCCTCCCTTCTTGAATCACTCGTCAGCGGCCTAGAAGCTGCCGATCGCGCGCGCCTGCAAATTGTCGCGGCCAGTGAAGTGGTGGAGATGGACGAGCGGCCCTCGCAAGCGTTGCGCAGCAAGCCTGATTCGTCGATGCGCATCGCCCTTGAACTGGTGCGGGACGGCAAGGCCCAGGCCTGCGTCAGTGCCGGCAATACCGGTGCACTGATGGCGCTGTCGCGCTTTGTCCTCAAGACCGTGCCAGGCATTGATCGGCCGGCCATGGTCGCGGCGATCCCGACTCAGTCAGGCTTTTGCCAGTTGCTCGATCTGGGCGCTAACGTTGACTGCAGTGCCGAGCATCTCTACCAATTCGCGTTGATGGGCTCGGTGGCGGCGCAGGCCTTGGGCATTCCGCGCCCACGTGTTGCGCTGCTCAACATCGGCACCGAAGACATCAAGGGCAATCAGCAGGTCAAGCTGGCGGCAACGCTGCTGCAGAATGCCCGCGGTATCAACTACGTCGGCTTTGTCGAGGGTGATGGCCTGTATCGCGGTGAAGCCGATGTAGTGGTGTGTGACGGCTTTGTCGGCAATATCCTGCTCAAGTCCAGCGAGGGTCTGGCAACCATGATCAGTGCCAGAATTGAGGCGCTGTTCAAGAGGGGGGTGCTGGCGCGCGCGGTCGGTGTGCTGGCCATGCCGCTGCTCAAACGCCTGCAGGCTGACCTGGCGCCTGCACGGCACAACGGCGCGAGTTTTCTCGGTCTACAGGGCATCGTCATCAAGAGTCACGGTTCGGCAGGGGTCGAAGGCCTGCAGAGCGCTATCCAGCGTGCGCTGATCGAGATCGAGGAAAACCTGCCCGGGCGCCTGCAGAGCCGCCTCGAAGACCTGCTGCCTTAGGCATAATCGCCATGAGGTGGTTAAATGTGACCGCTGGGTTTTCGTATTCATCCAAGTTTTCAGATTCTGCGTACAGCCGTGGGCTGGGCGCATCCTCTCCGACGACAAGATCATAAGGGCTTGTTCAATGTCTGCATCCCTCGCATTTGTCTTTCCGGGTCAAGGTTCCCAATCGCTGGGCATGCTCGCCGAAATCGGCGCAGTAGAGCCGGTGATCGTCGAAACCTTCAAGGAAGCTTCCGACGCTCTGGGCTACGACCTGTGGGCACTGGTTCAGCAAGGTCCGGAAGAGCAACTCAATCAAACCGACAAGACTCAGCCGGCCATCCTCACCGCCTCCATTGCGTTGTGGCGCCTGTGGCTGGCGCAGGGCGGCGCAAAGCCTGCGTTCGTCGCCGGGCATAGCCTTGGCGAGTACAGCGCGTTGGTAGCGGCCGGTAGCCTCAGCCTGAAAGACGCGGTGCGCCTGGTCGAGCGCCGTGGCCAGCTGATGCAGGAAGCAGTCCCGGCAGGCCATGGCGGCATGGCCGCGATTCTCGGTCTGGACGACGAGGTCGTGGTCGCCATCTGCGCTGAAGCAGCAGAAGACCAGGTGGTCAGCGCGGTCAACTTCAACTCGCCAGGGCAGGTGGTCATTGCTGGCAACAAGGCAGCGGTAGATCGCGCCATGGAGCTGTGCAAGGCTAAGGGCGCCAAACGCGCCTTGCCGCTGGCGGTCAGCGTGCCGTCGCACTGCGCCCTGATGCAGCCTGCTGCCGAGCGCTTTGCCGAGTCGGTCAACGCCATCGAATGGCAGGCGCCGCAGATCCCAGTGGTGCAGAACGTTTCTGCAGCCATCCCAGCTGACCTGGGCGTGCTCAAGCAAGACCTGCTGGCCCAGTTGTACCAGCCCGTGCGCTGGGTTGAATGCGTGCAGACCCTGGCGGCCAATGGCGCGGTCAATCTGGTCGAGTGCGGCCCGGGCAAGGTCCTGGCCGGTCTGAACAAGCGTTGCGCTGAAGGCGTGACCACCTACAACCTCAATACCCCTGATGCCATCGCCGCCACCCGTGCGGCGCTGGCCTGAAACTGGAGAAGCTTGCATGAGCCTGCAAGGTAAAGTTGCACTGGTCACCGGCGCCAGCCGTGGTATCGGCCAGGCCATCGCCCTCGAGCTGGGCCGTCAGGGCGCTACCGTCATCGGTACCGCGACCTCGGCCTCGGGCGCCGAGCGCATTGCTGCCACGCTCAAGGAGCATGGCATCACCGGCACCGGCATGGAGCTGAACGTGACTGATGAAGCGTCGGTCAACAGCGTTCTGGCCGCGATCCAGGAACAGTTCGGCACTACCGCGATCCTGATCAACAACGCCGGCATCACCCGCGATAACCTGATGCTGCGGATGAAAGACGACGAGTGGTTCGACGTGATCGACACCAACCTTAACAGCCTCTACCGCCTGTCCAAGGGCGTGCTGCGCGGCATGACCAAGGCGCGTTGGGGCCGCATTATCAGCATTGGCTCGGTTGTGGGTGCCATGGGCAACGCCGGTCAGGTAAACTATGCCGCCGCCAAAGCCGGTCTGGAAGGTTTCAGCCGCGCTCTGGCACGTGAAGTCGGGTCGCGCAACATCACTGTCAACTCGGTAACTCCAGGTTTTATCGACACCGATATGACCCGTGAGCTGCCAGAGGCTCAACGTGAAGCGTTGCAGACCCAGATTCCGCTGGGCCGTCTGGGTCAAGCCGACGAAATCGCCAAGGTAGTTGCTTTCCTGGCGTCCGACGGCGCAGCCTATGTCACAGGTGCTACAGTGCCTGTGAACGGCGGGATGTACATGTAATATCGCAACTCAATGTGACGGATTGCTTCAAAAAAGAGTCATACTCCGAGCTTAAAATCCGTTATAAAGCTGCAACCAGATTCCGGGCAGAGGGTCGAGTGACCACATAGCCAGTTGATGGCGGGGCGCGTTACGCTTGAAAAGCAGGCGTCTTGCTATAAACTCGGTCACCGGCCAGCTGCCTGACATATGTCTATTAGGAGTGAAAATTAGGTATGAGCACCATCGAAGAGCGCGTCAAGAAAATCGTCGCCGAGCAACTGGGCGTCAAGGAAGAAGAAGTAACTAACAGTGCTTCTTTCGTAGAAGACCTGGGTGCCGATTCGCTTGACACCGTTGAGCTGGTGATGGCTCTGGAAGAGGAATTCGAGACCGAAATCCCTGACGAAGAAGCCGAAAAAATCACTACCGTTCAAGCTGCTATCGACTACGTCACCAGCCACCAGGCTTAAGACGTCTGTAGTCGACGCTTCTTGTCGGGGAAAACCGCACTGCCGTAACTGGCGTGCGGTTTTTTCTTTGCGAGATGTGTGAAGCAGGCACCAAGAGCCTTTTGCCATTGCCTTTTGCTGCAGAATGCAACGGCAAGAGACTCTGTTACTGGACAATGAGGAGAGTACTGTGTCGCGTAGACGCGTCGTGGTCACTGGTATGGGCATGCTGTCGCCGCTGGGTACCGATGTACCGAGCACCTGGCAGGGCATTCTGGCTGGCCGCAGTGGCATCGGTCCGATCGAACACTCCGATCTGACGGCCTACTCCACCCGTTTTGGCGGCTCGGTGAAGGGCTTTGAAGTCGAGCAGTACCTGTCGGTCAAAGAGGCCCGCAAGCTCGACCTGTTCATTCAATACGGCCTGGCCGCAGGTTTCCAGGCGTTCCGTAACGCCGGGCTGGAAATCAACGACAGCAACCGTGAGCGGATCGGCGTGGCCATGGGCTCCGGCATCGGCGGCCTGACCAATATCGAAGAGACCAGCCGGACCTTGCACGAGCAAGGCCCGCGTCGCATCTCGCCGTTCTTTGTGCCTGGTTCGATCATCAACATGATCTCCGGCTTCCTGTCGATCCATTTGGGTCTGCAGGGTCCGAACTATGCCATCGCCACTGCCTGTACCACCGGCACCCATTGCATCGGCATGGCCGCGCGCAACATTGCCTACGGTGAAGCCGATGTGATGATCGCCGGCGGCGCTGAAATGGCCGCGTGTGGCCTGGGCATGGGCGGTTTCGGTGCTTCGCGTGCGCTGTCGACGCGCAATGACGAGCCAACCCGGGCCAGTCGGCCGTGGGACAAGGGCCGTGATGGTTTCGTGCTCTCCGACGGTGCCGGTGCACTGGTGCTCGAAGAGCTCGAGCACGCCAAGGCGCGCGGCGCCACCATCTATGCCGAGCTGGTTGGCTTTGGTATGAGCGGTGATGCCTATCACATGACCTCGCCACCGGATTCCGGTGGGGGTGCGGCGCGCTGCATGACCAACGCCCTGCGCGATGCCGGCATCGCCCCGGAAGAAGTCAGCTACATCAATGCTCATGGCACCTCGACCCCGGCCGGCGATATCGCCGAAGTGGCCGCGATCAAGCGTGTGTTCGGTGAGCATGCGTACAAGGTGGCAGTCAGCTCGACCAAGTCGATGACGGGTCACCTGCTCGGTGCTGCCGGTGCCGTGGAAGCGATCTTCAGCGTGCTGGCAATCAACAGCCAGATGGCGCCGCCGACCATCAACCTGGACGAGCCGGACGAGGGCTGCGATCTCGACTTCGTTGCCCATCACGCCCGCAGCATGCCGATCGACGTGGTGCTGTCCAACTCGTTCGGCTTTGGTGGTACCAACGGCTCGCTGGTGTTCCGCCGGTTCGCCGACTGATGCATAGCTGGATCGACGGCCAACCCGCGACTGCAGTCAACCTGCACAACCGCGGGCTGGCCTACGGCGATGGTCTGTTCGAAACCATCGCCGTGCGTGCCGGCAAGCCCAGCCTGCTGGAGCTGCACTTGCAGCGCCTGGCACTGGGCTGCCAGCGTCTGGCTATCAGCATCGACCTGCCGTTGGTGCGCGACGAGCTGCTGCGCTTTGCCAGCCAGCTCGGCGACGGCGTCGCCAAGCTGATCGTTACCCGTGGCGACAGCCAGCGCGGCTACGCTCCAGGCGTTGGCGCCGCGGCTCGGCGCATCCTTCAGGGTAGCCCGCTGCCACAGTATCCCGCAGTCAATGCCGAGCAAGGCGTGCGTTTGTTCGCCTGCCAGACGCGCCTCGCGGAACAACCCCTGCTGGCCGGCCTCAAACACCTCAATCGCCTTGAGCAAGTGCTGGCCCGCGCCGAATGGCAGGACGCCGAGCACGCCGAAGGGCTGGTCTGTGACAGCCACGGGCGGGTCATCGAGGGCGTTTACAGCAATCTGTTCATGGTTCGTGGTGGGGTGCTGCAAACGCCTGAGCTGAGTCGCTGCGGTGTAGCCGGGGTAATGCGCGGCGCCTTGCTGACGCAAGCGCCGGCACTGGGTATCAGCGTGCAGGTCAGTGATCTGGCCCTGGCTGACCTGGAACAGGCCGAGGAAGTCTTTCTCTGCAACAGCGTGTATGGAATCTGGCCGGTACTGGAGTGCTCTGCGCTCAAGCTGAACTGGCCGGCGGGGCCGCTCACCCGTAAACTGCAGGCCGTTGCCCGGACGTTACTGGATACCTGATTCGTGAGACGCAAATTTCTCCTGCTGCTGGAAATGGGCCTGATCCTAGCCGGTCTGGCGTTGGGCTGGTCGGCCTGGAAAGTCCATTCGGCCCTTGAGCAGCCTCTGCACGTCGAGCAGGAGCGGATGCTCGAGGTTCCCAACGGCACCACACCCAATCGCATGTTCTACCGCATGCAGACTGACGGCTTGCTCGACGATGCCGTCTGGCTGCGCCTTTACTGGCGCTTCAACATGGCCGGCACGCCACTGCATACCGGTGAATACCGGCTGACACCTGGCATGACCGTCAACCAGCTGTTCGATGCCTGGCGCCGTGGCGATGTTGTGCAGTACAACCTGACTCTGGTCGAAGGCTGGACCTTCCGCCAGGTGCGTGCGGCAGTGGCCAAGCACGAGAAAATCACCCAGACCTTGGACGGCCTGTCCGATGCCGAGGTGATGGACAAACTCGGCCATAGTGGCGTGTTCCCTGAGGGACGCTTCTTTCCGGATACCTACCGCTTCGTACGTGGCATGAGCGATGTCGAGTTCCTGCAGCAGGCGTACATGCGTCTTGAGCAAGTGCTGGCCAAGGAATGGGCCGAGCGGGCCACCGAACTGCCTTACCGCGACCCGTACCAGGCGCTGATCATGGCTTCGCTGGTCGAGAAGGAAACCGGTATCCCGCAAGAGCGCGCGCAGATTGCTGGGGTGTTCGTGCGGCGTCTGCGGCTGGGCATGATGCTGCAGACCGACCCGACCGTGATCTATGGCATGGGCGAGCGCTATAACGGCAAGATCACCCGTGCCGACCTGCGTGAGCCCACGCCCTACAATACCTATACCATCAGTGGCCTGCCGCCGACACCGATCGCTATCGTCGGCCGCGAGGCGATTCATGCCGCGCTGAACCCGGCCAACGGCACCAGTCTGTACTTCGTTGCGCGGGGCGACGGCAGTCACGTGTTTTCCGACGACCTCGACAACCACAACTCGGCAGTGCGCGAGTATCAACTCAAGCGCCGCAGCGACTACCGCTCCAGCCCCGCGCCGCAGGCTCAGCCGGGTGCGATTGAGCAGCCAGAACCGGCAGCGGGAGACCAGCCGACACCTGCTGCGGATGCACCGGCGGACGCACCTGCGTCGACCCCGCCAACCGCACCGGCGACCGACGCTGCCCCCGCAGCGGCGCCGACACCCGATGACAAACCCTAAGGACTGCGCGTGAGCGGCTTGTTTATTACCCTGGAAGGCCCCGAAGGCGCGGGCAAAAGCACTAACCGCGAATATCTGGCGCAGCGCTTGCGCGAGCAGGGCCTGGACGTAGTGCTGACCCGCGAGCCGGGCGGCACGCCGGTTGCTGAACAGATTCGTGAGTTGCTACTGGCACCAAGCGACGAAAGCATGGCAGCGGATACTGAATTGCTGTTGATGTTTGCGGCGCGTGCCCAGCACCTGGCCAAGGTCATCCGCCCGGCGCTGGCGCGCGGTGCGGTGGTGTTGTGCGATCGCTTCACCGCGACGTTATCTATTCTTAGGGAGGAGGGTAAACCAAGCAAACTTTGACTCCTCACTCCCTCCTGCTTCACACCTGATCGCCTAAAACCCCTGTATACAAGGGTCTGATCTGTTTCAGTGCTTGCGGTATGATTTAATTGTAGCATCTGCCGATTGAAAAATGTAAACCCCCTCCGATCAGGGGCTTTTTAGGGTAGGAATGTAAACGTGCCCTTTGTTCTTTCTCTATAAAACGGCAACATGGACGGCGTCAATTTTGGCTAAACCCAGTAAATACGGGCCTTTCACGGTTTACATTTCTAAAAACAGTGCGTGGCAGCGCCTCAAAGTCGAGGATTTTTGGCCAATAATGCGAGATTCTACCGTTTGTCGGAATTTTGGCTGATCCTGACTCTGGCACTGACGGCTTAAATGCTAATCGGTATGCAGTCAGCACCATGCGCTCTCCTGTCTTCCCTGGCACCCATTGAGCATTTGTACACGCAACTCAGACCCCACCTCGCGAGAGTCCCAGCCTCCTTACATATAGAAGCTGTAGCTGACCTGTGGCTTCACCACCTTTGTCGTTCTTGGCTCATAGCGCGGGCACACCGCCGCTATTAGTAGTAGTGCTCTCCGGAGGCTGGGCCATACGCAAGGCCTGCGCCCTTACCTGGGGTTCACATTTGTGGCAGGCAAAGTACTTGATTGTTTCCATGTCGCCTGTGACAAATTCTTCGCATCTACTGCATGCGACTGCTCCCCAGCCACGGTCGAAGCACGATACGCAACTCCACATACCGTCGATGAAAAATACTGATGGCTCAGCGTGCTTACAGCTGTGGCAGGATGCGATGTGTACCTGGCCTTCCTCGCACCAAGCGTCTCCCTCGGTAAAGTGTTTGGAGCAGAGGTCGATCAGGACATCGGTGGTTATTTCATGACCGCAGCCCCGGCAAACGCTGTTGCCCTGCTGAAAAAACTTAAATGGAGTGCCGCATTCAGGGCAGGGAAGTTCTGCGTTGCATTCCACCAACGCGGTGTCATCAACCCCACAGACCATACAGGCATAGTCAGTGCCCCACGCGTGTGCCTCACCCTCAATTGCGGCAGGCATGTGGCAATGACCGCAAGGAACGATGTTTTTGCCTTTCTTGACTTGGATTTCGATCTCGGGCTTAAGGATTTCAAATCGGGCTTTGATGAACTCACCCTGACGCATCATGCGTTGGTTGAGTACATGTAGTTCGGCTGCATAGGGCTGGAAGATAGCTTCCCATGGCCCGCTCAACAGCGCATGCAGGTAGTGCCAAGACGCCCACGCCTCCGCGATCACACCGGCCTGTGTCTTGCTCGGATTATCCATGCCTGAGTGAGCGAAATGGACAATCTGATTGCGATGCTCACCCAGTGCCTTGAAATTTTCAGAGGCATCCTTGTGGATTTTGTCTCCTAGAATCGATTCGATTCGCTTCAGCGCGTCATCCAGGTAGACAGAAAGGAAATCACCTACGGCAAGGTTTTGAAGGTCGCCGGTCTCGGGCTTGGACAGCATCAATGTCCAGTGCTCTTTCATTAGTCGGGCTTTCAGGAACAGCTCGATCGCCGTGTACAGGTCGACAATGGCATTCTTGGGTTTGTGCTGGAGATGATCGATGGAGGTATTCACGAAGCCAAGGGCGTTCCGCACCAGGGCATCGAAAAGCTCTTCTTTCGTACGGCGTTCCTGTTTCAACCACCTGCGTGCCATAACCCCTCACCTTGTCTGTCTTGGTTTAATTGTGGGATTGTAGGGGCGAGTGCACCTCGATGGTAGCGCCTAGTGGCCAAGGCCTGATTACACGCACGGGTACCTATGGCGCGCTGGAAAAGTTTTGAATAGGTACCGACTCTGCAGGCGCCGAAAGCTAGCCTAAGGACACATAAAATCAGACAGGTATCACTGAGTGTCCCACGCATCCACCGAAGCGGTACAAAAATGCGAAATTCTACTGCGCACGATGATGGAGGATCTTCAGGCCAAGCGAATCTGGCCGAACATGTCCAACATCATCGACGGCATGCTCAAACGCCGAATCGAGCTTGCGGAGGTATACCAGGAGGTTCATGGCTCCCTAGCGCACTCACCCAGGGCTCTATACATTTTTTGGGATGTCTTCCTCCATGCTGCTGATGGTTGGAACCCCCAGAAGAATCACGCGGCACGGCAAGCTCGCGAGGAGTTGGTCGGAGTCAATCGCCGAATCAGCGAGCTCGCTGACCAGTTGGCGGCGCTGCTAGATCGGCGCAATACCATTCATAACTACACAGGCTTCCGTTCGAATACGCACTACCACATCATGGATATTGTGCACGAAGCGTCGGAGCACAATGGCCTGTATGAGAGCTACGTGAAGGAAGATGTGGAGCGCCTTCAATACCAGTACGACCTGAAGTACTGGCCGACATTGAGTGACGTAATCCAGACGATCGGTTCCGACTCTGAGAGGGCAGAAGTATCCGCCAATGACCCAGCTACTGCAGCTGCTACAGCGAGCCGGAAATCAGGGCGCTCAGACTTCGTGAGGGCGTTCATGGCACGGATTGACGGCAATAGAGTTGAGGAGTGTGGTTTCATCCCCAATGACTTCGCGCTCTCTGACAGCTGTATGGCCTCGCTCGTCAATTGTGGCCTGGATTTGGCTCCCGATGAACTGGTGGACGCCGACTTCATCAAGCGGTTTCGACAACGACAGCGCCAAGCGAGGAAGGCCTAGCTGGATGTGCGTCGGGGCAGCATCACATAGGGCGGCGTGACCAAGTGAATGCCCGATGCTGGCCCGGTTAGGAGGGGGCGGAAGCTAGCTGTCAGTCGATAGGATGTTGCGGCTTCGCTGCCTCAGTCCAGCGCAGATAGAGCTGCTCGGCGTGAGCCGGATTATCGAGCTTCGGTTTTGAACGCAAAGCGAACGTCTTTTCAGCCAAGGTCTCCAGCCGCTCTGCTGCTTTCGGCAGCCAGCCATTCTTGATCGCCCACAGCTTGATGTTTTCTGCCGGTTCTTGATGGTTGCGCGAGCGCAGGATTCTAAGGGTGCGTTTGGCGTGGTCATCATCGGAGGCGTTCAAGACGGCGGTGCCCCGGTTGATGGCTGAGGTTAATGACTTCATTGCTTGCTCAACGATCGGATCGGCAATGAGCTTGATCGCGGGGGCGGCAGACTTCCCAGATTTTGCGGGCTTGCCCAGCACTTGGGGTGACCAGGTTCTATTCCAATTTTCAATTGCATCAGGCATCCATGGGACAGCCACGACAGCCACCAGGTTTTGCAGCGAATCGATTTTGTCCATCATGTCCTGGCTGGCAAAGATGGCGATCAGCACGGAAGGTTTGGATACCCATTTCAAGGTCTTCATCGTTTCGCAGCGCATCTGGGCGCCGCTAGGCAATGTCACGGGTACTCCTTTGACCAGCTTACTGTGCATCGTCGCCCCTAGCGCCTCATGGAGAGCGCCAGAGGTGAGTGATGCTTTGGCGGGCACCAGGAAAATGACTTCGCGAGTGCCGGAGGTCTCGCAGAGACGGTCTGCGACTTTGACACCTGCCAGGACGTGCACAGGGCTTTGATTGGTATCGGGCAGGAGTAGCCGTTGTACGTTGGGCATGCAGTCGTCCTTGTCAAAATGGTCGTCACGCGCGTGAGCCAGGTCAGCTTTGAGAAACATGTTCCCCGTTGTTTGTACAATCAAACAGCGGCGGTGGGCACAGCTTCGTGAGGTCGACGGCGGGCTTGTAAGTGCTTGCAGCGGCACGCCTCGTACTGTCTTCCCAGCTGAGCCGCAACTAAGAATGTAGTGAGGCCGGAGGCTAAACGACTTGGCCTCCGTGAAAATCATCTACCGCGATTGAATGGCACCACAACTCCTGCATCTCGCGTTTTGTGCGTAGCGGTCACGGAACTACCGTTGTTCTTGAGCTTGGCCAAGTGCACTACTTCAGCGTTGCCACTGAGGTAGCGGCTCGGCAAGCCTGTCAGCATCTCGATATCCATTGCCGCCAGGCCAATGTAGCCAGCGACTCCGTTCACAGGTAAGACGCCTGAAGAGGCCAACAACTCGATGGTGCGTTTGAGAAGGCGCGGTTGCTCAGGAGCGCGCCCCTCATCACCGGGCTCTGCCTTTACCCCCCAACGGGCTGAGCGACGCTTGAAGAGTAGGCTTTTCGCGTCATCATCGATTACGTTCAACGCCCACAAGCGCATAACCATTGCAGCTACAGAAACACCCCAGCGCTGCTTGAGCAGTAGGAGGCTGTCCAGGGTGACGGGGCTCCTGACTTCCGAGGCGAATGTCTCTGCAGGGAGCAGGAAGGCACCAGCGAAACGGTGTGCCTGATCTTCCATCACTTTGTGGCGAACAGGGTCAGTCGACCGCTCAATTCCTTTGTGGAGGATCAGATGACCAAGCTCGTGAGCCAAGTCGAAGCGGCTGCGGAAGCCATTTTGCTTGTCAGCGGAAAGCAGCACGAGCGGACGGTTCAGCACCTGACTCCACGCTGACAGTCCCTCGATAGTTGCGACGCCAGTTTCTTCACGTACCAATATTACGCCAGCGCCTTCGACCGCCATTGCAAGGTCAGGTATCGCACGTCGACCTAGTCCCCAAAGCTCGCGACATTCATCAGCAGCTTCTTCGATATCGGCACTGGTGATCTGTTCCGGATCCGTGAACGTGCGCTTGGGCAGGTTCACATCAGGGAAATCCACGAACTCGCCCAGCGCGAGTGCGATATCCTGGGCCCATTCTAGGCGGGCTTCAAGCATCATTCGGGCGCTGGCATGCGCCGAGGCATTGCTTCGGAACAAGGGGAGAGAGCATTTCTCAGGTAAAGGGCGGGTAAACCACTCCGGGGCCACATTGATGACTTTAGAAAGGTTAGCCAATGCTTCGGCTTCGGGTGACTGCTGCCCGCTTTTCCACTTGCTCATGGTGGCAGGGGAAACCCCGACCATGCTCGCCAGTGCGACTTGAGAAAGGCCGCGAGCCGAGAGCGCCTGTACAAGCCGGCCCGGCTCAAACCCTGTAATTCCACGACTCATGATTCTGTATCTTTTCCTGTTTCGAGAAGGCCCGTTTCCAGCACACCTGTTTTGAGCTTTGGCATGGCCAAGTCGACTTGCTGAGGTGTTTCGTCGTAGCGAGCCAGGAACTTAGTCAACGGCTCCCGGAAAAGCCAGCCCTTCATTTCCGCATCCGGTACCGCGATGTGGATTTCTATAGGGCGTTCCGGCTGATTGGTGAGCGATCCGGTGAAGCACGCAACGAAAAAAAACGTACCGGAGGTGATAGGTTCCGGAGCAAACAGCGATGGCTGAACCAGTTGCGTCATGGCCTGATTCGCCTCCGCGAGTTGACGACGGGTGGCGCCGCGCCGGATGTTGTTCCACAGGGTGGACGACATATTTACCCGACCGAACTTGAAGATGCCGGCGTGGCCTAGCACGACGCCATTGCCTTTGAGGGGCGTATGGACTGCGTCGGCGGCACGCAGCATCTCCTCAAAAGACTCGTTCATGTGGAAAGCCCGCATCTGCCCTAGCGCATTCTTCCGATGATTACTGTCCATGTCCTTCGTATCCAAGTAGGCACGAAGCGCACCTGCCTCGCAGGCATCCTCGGCACCCATGACAAGGTTTCGAGGGACGTGGTGAATCAATAATTCGGGAATGGTGGGTTGGCGGGTTTTGGTCATGTAAAGGATCTCAGGTTTCGGATGGCGGGATTATACCCTTGAAAAGTTTCGTGTAAACAGGGGTGCCCCGCGATTTGTGACTTCATCAGCCGAGGGCGAGGGTTCGTTTGCGTTGGCCATGGCAGATGAAGCGCAAAGAGAAATTACTTAGCTATCGTCTCGCCAACCTGTGGAAGACGGTTGGCATGGGCTGGGTGGCTCTCGGGTCGAGAGCAGTCTCGCAAGCCTGTTTTACTTCAAAGGCGTGAATGACCATACGAGAGGTGCTTTGCCTGCTCCCGTATGGCTAGTTTCTGCTGGGCTAAACGGCTTGCATGCGCTGTTCGACCGGGGTGGCTTGGACATGTCGGCAGATAGACGCGAAGTCGACCGCCTGCTGCTTTAGTACGTCCATCGCCTGTGCTTGCCAGACTAAGTCACCCTGCTCAAAGAAGCTTGATCTGAGCTTGCGCACGACTTGGAGAGCATGCGCTGCAAAATTGCAAAAATTACCGAGCTCCCAATACAGCAAGCCAGCAGCGTGAACCAGTGCCGCGTGGCTGATCTTGGTCGCAGGGGTAACTAGTACTGTGAGGAATTCGCACTGTGAGGATTCGCTGACGTTTGCTCGCATCCAATCCGGGTGAGAGGTAGCTTGCCTTGCTTTGTTCACGTGCAACGTTCCATCTGTGGTGTTGACGTAGTCCTCGAAGACAATGCACTTGGTATCACAAATCCACCATGGATCCGGCGAGCCGTCACTTTCAACCTTTCCTGCATTGAAGCCTAAAAGCCCCCCAAGGTCTTTTTGCGCTTGCTCGAACGTGTCGGGATGTCGAAGCCCATCTAGGATGGACATCTCTAGCTTGGCAAAATCACGATCATGGGTGGCGCCAAGTCGAGTTAGTTCAGCGCCCAATCGCTCGACCTGGCGTTGAAGAGCAATATCATCTTCCTGAACACTGACTGCTTCACTGACCTCACGGCGAGCAAACGCTGTGAGCCATGGGATAGTGGGAGCACACTTGTGCGCATCGCTGAAATACTGTCGTGACTTTGCTGCCATAGAGGAGTTACCAGCCTGCGCACCGAGGTAGCACGTCGAACCAGCAAGGTAGTTCCAAAGCGCTCGGTAACCTCGCAGATCAGCAGAGGTTAGGATCCCTAAAACGCGCTCAGCGGCACCAACTGCCTCGTCATAATTATGGTTCCAAAGCGCAGTCTGGTAATCGATTTCAGCTCCGACGGCATTCTCCAACTCTGCGATCGCTGGCAAGAACGTCTGCTGAGTGCGATCGCGCTCATCAAGGATCAGTCGGTTGACCTGTTCCCAGTCCCTGCCGTTTGCCAGGAAGATTTCGAAATTCTCGATTATGTCGGCAAGTTCAGTGCCTCGGGACTGCTCTGCCCCAAAGCTGATTTCTGCCTGGAGTTCCGGGTGGAAAAATGGTCGACGGCGCAAGTCTGCCAGATAGTCAGGTAGCTCATCGCCGGAAACTACCACTGCAGAATAATCTTCAAGGGAGCGGGTACATCTCCCGATAGCCTGAACCACCCTAGTCTGGATTCGTTCGTTATAGAGCGCGTTAGCAGCCATCCGGGTCATCAGGAATCGCTCTTGCGCATTCATCGCTTTGGGAAGGCCTTCAATGAATAGCAGGCGGCATTCATCCCCAGCGAAGTCGATCCCGTCATATCGGTTTGCAACGACGGCTACCGCTTCTTTAGCCAGCGTGAAGTCAGCTTTAGATTCTTCAATATCCGTTGCGTGGAATACTCTAAATTTGAGGTTTTTATTAACTTCCTCAGCAACCTGCGCGGCTGCTTTATCGCTCGGCACAAGTACAACGCTGCGACTAGCTCGTCGCATCAGCTCACATCTAAGCTGTACAGTCTCCTCTGCGGTAAGGGACATCTCTGGAAAAATGAAGAAGCGGCGGCCAACACCTTGGGTGTCCCAACCGTCTGGTGCAGGGAGACGCATGATTTTTTTGCGGCCAGTGAGCCGTTCCAAGTCTCCTCCCGCACCTAGGGTTGCGGACATGTATATCCGTTGCTTAGCGTGGCCAAATGCGGGATGAGAGAATGTAGGTGGCAGGAGAGGCCTGATCATTATCTCTTGGGAAGATAGGTAGACGTGGCAGGCGTCAAGGTGGCTACGGATCAGTGACCATGAATAGGCAAGGTCGGTGTCCTGGGTATGGGCATCCAGAATCTCAATGATCTGGGGTGTAAGCTTCACCACCGTGGGCGTGGCAATTTTCTCGACCCAGTTACGGTCTACCACGTCTTCCCAGACGCCTCTCAGGCGCGAGAGGTCTGTGGCGGTCAGGTAGGGTGCGAAAGCATTGCTAAGAGCTTGATGCAATGCTGCGTACCGCCCTTCGAGGCGGTTAACGCGCAGCGTCCATAGATGCGCGATATAGTTTTCACTGGCGTGTGCATCGTCAACAAAGATGATGTCGGCTTGATTGAAGAATGGATTTGTATTGAATAAAGCTGAATAGGTGGTGACTGCAATTTTTTGCGCTTGGAGGTAATCCGTTTTGGATGCAGGGGTGAAATCTCTCTTGCTGCCCACAAAAGTTGACACCGAAAGGCCATATTTTTTCTCTGCTTCTTCGGCTACCTGATAGACCAGTTGCTTGGTGGGGCAGAGGTAGATTACGCGTTCCCTGTACTTGCGACGGCGCCACTCTGCGATCAGTAGCCCCACCAAGGTCTTTCCGCTACCTGTAGGCAGCTGCAATGCTACATCCTCGGCGTTGACAGCTTTTGCAGCATAGGCCTGCATCATCTGGGCCTGGTGAGGCAGGACGTCCGGGAATTTTCTTCGAGGTAGCTCCCGGAAAAGCTTATCCGGCGAGTCAGGAACAGAAGTACCTGTAGTGGGGATCTTGAAAGCCATGTTCACTCCTTGTGTGCGCCTTGGGGCATGCCTGCCGGATTCATGGTGCGACCTTCAATCACATTCTCTGAACGTCCGGTGGAGCCAATTTATAGCAGGCTCGGCTTCCGAATGTTGAGTCATGGCTTTCACGGTGTGATTGGTTGAGTCTGCGGACAGCTTATGTTGCGATCGCCCGTACAATAACCTCTTGCTACTGGCACATTACGTGGACTGAAAAGGTGCCTGCGTCCGAGAAGGCCAGCCGTCATATCGAGGGGTATGAAACTTTCTGGAGGATCGAGGGCCCTCGAACTGCATCGCGTTCGGACAGCATCATGCGCAGGGTAGTAAAGGACGGTAGTCATGGCGCGCACCAAGGTTGTCAAGACGGGGTAGGGGGTAATAGCAGTTTAAAATTGCAACCTCTCCGGCTCCAGAATGCAATCCACCCGGGACACCCCATCGCACCATGTCCCCAGCTTACGCCCGGGACGTGTCCAACTCGTCAAAAGGCCGTATAGCCCGTGCGTTATCAAGCCAGTCCTCAGGGTCTTCAAGTTTCTCTCTGACGTAGTCACCGTCGCGATTGCGGTAGCCGAAGGCCAAGTACCGAAGATTTTCACGGTGGATCATGTAAGCCGCCGTGACCCTAGCCTGGCAGGCATACTCTGCTCCATCGAAGACGGGGGCGAGCAGACCCATCCTGGCCAGCGTGAGCTCAGTCTGCTCTCGCACAAACTCGACGAAGAGTTGCTGTGTGTCTGCCACCTCTGATTTGAGCCCCTTGGGCCGACCATCTTCATGTTCCAGGCCGTAGAGGTAAGCCGCCTGCTGAGACTCCACAAACAATACATCCTTGAAAACCCGGCATGCTCCTCCAGGCTCGCAAGCCTTAATGTCAGCGAGCCAAAGCTCGTCATGCTCGGAGTCTGGGAAACGCCCTGCGAAACGTGGGTCTGAGGCTGAGTAGATGGTGGCTGGTGTGATGCTATCCTGCAGGGTTGTGCTCCCAAAAATGCCGTCGAGTGTCGTCCGTCATCGAGTGTAGTCACTCATGGTGACGATCAATGACGACTATTCAGGTCATGGACTTGGGCGTTGAGGCGTAGGCTGGAATCTGACCCGTTACGCACGGGGAGTTTTAATGGCAAGCTAGCATTCACTTCCGGGGGCTTTACAGGCTTGGAGCTTCGAGTAGGACAGCCCATTCGCTCTGCGCATTATAGGAGATAAGCCATGCCACTCGGATACGACCCAAATGCCCCCAAACAGGCAGTCAAGCTTCTTGTTAACGGCGACCTGCTGGACAGGGCAGCGGCCATCGATCTGAACCTCTCCGCCGTCTTAGAAAACGCCATAGCTGAAGCTGTCGCCCGGTATCATGAAGGTGAGCAGGGCCTTGGAGAAAACCGAGACGCCATACTGGACGAATCCGTGGATCAGATTGACCCCAATGTGCTGACGGCAGCTATTGGTGTTTTCGGTAGCGCGACTCAAGCGAAAAAATGGCTGACCACCCCAGCGCGTGCGCTAGGCGACAAGCGTCCAGCAGAGGCGGATATTGAACAAGTCATGGATCTGATAGGGCGTATAGAACACGGGTTTGGTGCCTAGTAAATCGCGTCAGAATCGGCGCCTGTCAGCACGCCCGAAATCATCTCAGCCCCACATCTTGCTCAAAGCTCATGCCAATGCCGCTGAACGGTGGATCTTGGGAGCCTTAATTGCTTCGCTGCCTCAACCTGCGTCAGCCCCTGGCTTTTGAGCATCTGCACATCCGCGCGCGTAGCTGCAGCGCGAATGCTCGTTGGGTGTGTGCTATCTACGGCCTCTGCAGATGCCGGTGGAATCTGATCAGCCAACTCAAGGAGTTCTAATTCGCTGATTGCCTGCATCAGCACAGACCTGGGCGAGTCCTGAGAGTCAGAGGCTGTGGCAACGGCTACTAGAGCGGAAGGGGATAGGTCGAGCATATAGGCTAGGTCTGCTGCAACCTTGAGTGTTGGGCTGGTCTTCCCGCTTTCTAGCTGGCTGACATGCGACGCAGCAACCGTGCCGCTGAGATCCTTTTGCGTCAAACCTTTGGCCAGGCGGATCACGCGCAGCGCGGCGGCGAAGCCATTTTGAATCGACATTTGGCCTTCTCAAAAACAGACGGTATGCCTCGTTTGCCTGCGCTCGAACAAATCTATATATTGAGTCGTATGGGCTTTACGTTGCCGTCACGGCTAGCTTTTGGCATGCCGCACAGAGCGGCGCTTGAGCAATATGCCTGCGATGGTTGCCATGGCCCGTGGTGGCGTTGCCTTCGCGGGTTCGTGCGGAGGCGCAATAAAGATTTAAATTGCTTTATGAACAGGTTAGGCACTAGGGAAAGCCAGGATGTCAAAGCTGAAGAAAGTAACTGTCGTAGTTAAGAATTTTGAATTCCACTCATCCCAAAGCTGTGCAAATTTGTATAAAAAGGTTCGGCTAGAGGACGAGGACGGCAAGGTCTTTTATTACAAAGATCTGATTGTTCCTAAGTATCTTGAGAGTAAGGGGGCGTTCGTCCGCGATACTCCAAAAGTTTGGTTTATCAAGAATATCCATAAGTCAGCGGTGGTTCTGGTAGCTTTTGAGACCAAAGCGGGAAAGGTCGAATATGATCTGGATGAGGTTCGCGAGTTGTCGCGATCTGGGTTGTGGGCTGGGGTTCTGTGCGGTATCGCTGCGATTCCCGTAGGTATCATAGTGGCAATCGCCACGTACGGGCTCGGGCTGTTATTGATCCCATTGGGCTTTTATCAAGCGTATAAGCAAATTTTTAAAATTCCGGCAATTTTGAGTCGAAAGCAATTGTTGCAGGATTTTTCTCAGCACGGAATAAGTGTTAGCGAGGGTTGGTCTCGTTAGATGGTTTTTTGTCCATGGCGCTTACAGGCTTGGCTACGGCTACTAAGCACGCACTCGCCCCGTTGATCACAGTCAGTCTACCCAGATTCAATATAGCGAAAAACCGTCAATTAGAAGACCCATAAACCGCCGAGTGGCGGTTCTGAGGTTGGCCAGGAATGCCATTCCAGCCCGTTTCCTGGGAGGCAAAGGGTTCCCCAATGAAGATTTTGATTTACTCGGATTTGCACAACGAATTCGACTGCTTCGCCCCACCCGATATCAACGTTGACCTGGTCGTCCTGGCTGGAGATATCGATCTCCTGCACCGAGGGGTGAAGTGGGCAAATGACGCGTTCACGAGTGATGTGATTTATTGCAGCGGTAATCATGAGTTCTACAAAGGCCATCTCACTCGTACTCGCGAAAAAATGGAGGCAGCAGCAGCCTCGCATGTCCATGTCCTGGACAACCAGGTCTGGACGTCGGACGGTGTCCGATTTCTTGTTGCGACCGCTTGGACTGATTTCTCTGGAACAGGTGATGTGATGGCTGCTTCCAGCGCAAGCGTGCGGGAGCTGAATGACTTTCGAATGATCCGTACGGGTAGCGAATACCGTCGCATCCGGCCTGCGGATCTCATTGAGAAAAATCGAACAACTTACGAGTTTCTGTGCGAGCAACTCGCGATTCCCTATGCCGGCAAGACGGTAGTCATCACCCATCATTGCCCCATCCCAGAGGCCTCTGGGTCAGAGCATTCAGGACATTTGAACGCCGGCTATTTCAACCGCTGGCACCAGTTAGTTGACCAAGCCGACGTCTGGATCTTCGGGCATACCCACCATTCGCTCGATCAGTTTTTTGGGCAGTGCCGGTTGATCTCGAACCCTCGGGGATATCCGTCCGAAGAAACGGGCTTTGACCCTAGCAAGATTCTGGAGATTTGAAGTGTCGAAAGTAGCGAGGAGCTCGGCGGGTGACGTAACTCCCATCCCTCTACAAGTCTTAGCTGCGAAGCGAATCAAGTGGGGCGTTGTTATCGATGCGTACCTTACCGATGTTGCGAGAGTAGGAGCGCGATACTCGGCTATGGCTTTCTCGGATCGTGCGGGTCTGATTGAGGACGGAGAGACCGTCGCCACTCCGCCGGCCAAGGCTATCGCTGAGCAGCAGGGCTTCGTATTGCTCCGGAGCATTAGTGGCCGTGATCATTACGTCGTTGTGAATTGGCTGGAAGCCGATGAGGCCAGCACTCATGCCAGTCCATGAAATGATCCGGATCATGAGTCTTGGGGCGCTTTAGGGCGGGGCCTGTATGCCCCTGTATGAGGCAATCGCGTTCGCGCAGGCGGTGTCCGGATCACTGCCTATGAACTGTTGATACCTGATTCAGGATGGATTTGAACTCTTCCTCGATGGTCATTGAGGCGTTGGCAGGGGAGGGCAAGCGGTCATGTATGCTGCTCGCCAGCAATGTCCTGCTCTCCAATTCTGGAGCAAATATCAGGCTCATGATCGCCTGGCCTTTTTGCCGTACGGCCCGGAAAATAGGCATCTCAGAAAGATGAAACCTGTTTTTTGACCTGTTAACCATGGCAGTTTTCAAGTCGGAAAATCGGTTTACAGCCCTAAGTTGACTGAGGGTCACGTCTCGACTGAAAGGATTGGCAGAACAGATTCGGATACCGTTCTACAACTGGTTGCTCCGGGTAGTCGTGGAATTTGAGTCAGGTCGGTCAGGAGGAGCTTCATGATTTCAGCCGCCATATTTGATGCATTTGGTACCATCGTTCGCATCCGTGAACGCACCAACCCTTATGGTGCTCTGTTCAGAGAAGGTCGGCGACAGGGGGTGTTGCTCACACCCAACAGCGCTCATTTCGCGATGACGGCAAATCTCACTTTTGATCAGATGGCTGATCATCTGAGTATTGAGCTTTCTCCCTCTAAGCGAGCCGAGCTGAACGATGCGTTAGGGAAGGAACTGGCATCCGTCGAGCCTTACCCAGATGCTCTTGAGGCGATTGCCAAGTTCCAGGAATCTGGGGTGATCATTGGCATCTGTTCGAACCTCGCCCAGCCCTTCGGCTCTGTGATCAGGAAGGCCTTTCCGCACGTGCAGTGCCACGCTTTCAGTTATGAGCTTGCAATCATGAAACCCACCCCTGAAATCTATTTGGCCGTATGCCGAGAGATGGGCGTGGAGGCCGGTCATCGCAACGCTGGAGATGGGCGGGTGGTAATGATTGGTGACTCGAGAAAATGCGACAGAGATGGCCCTGGCAGTGTGGGAATAATGGGGTACCACTTAGACCGGTCAGGTTTGGGGCAGATCAGCGACCTCATGCAATTCACTGACAGGGTCATCGGGCACGACTTTACTGGTGAGTGGTAAGCATCCTGAACGGCGGCCAGCTAGCTCGTTCAGTTGATAGCTCAGGCATCCCTTTGGCTCACCCAAATACCGGGACGACCGTCCCGGACACATTGTTATTGAAACCCAATTAGGGGAGGGGTAACGACCTTTTCAGAGATCGATGAAATGCAGCCTTGTGCGGGCAGCGTCAGACTAACGTATGGTTTTGCGACATTTCATGTCAATTTCAGGTTTTTTTCGTACCCCACCCCCTTGAAAATTTTAAAGGACGACGGAGTTCTTTATTTGAGGGCAAGAGAAAAGCGGCAGTGGCCCAGACACCGCTTTTCCCACAGGCTACCACCGGCTTTTACTTCTGATATTTCCGGCTTCTGGATCACAAGGTTTTGAGTCCTTGGTTGCCTTGCTGGCACGCATGGCGGGGGTGGTAGGGGGATCGGCGTTTGGGGCCGTAAGGCCCTACTGCCTCTTTGAATACAAACAACCCTGCAATCCACATTTTTTTGAGTGGGAATGAGTCCGCGTGGAATCCCACGCAGGTCATCCGACGCGTGGGGGACTTTGGATGAGGTTGCCCAGCATTCTCAGAGGGCGGGGTGGGTGGTATTGGCACTGGTTGCCGATATAATCACGTGCAATGGATGACCCGAGGTCATCGCGATCCATTGGCCACCAGTAGAGCCTCCTGTAAGGCCTCCAAGGCGTCCTCTAAGCGTTGATCGTCGCGGCTGTCACCGCTTGCTGGCTTAAACGACTCGCAGTGTCTTAATAGGGCTTCCAGATCGTTTTGGTTCAGTTCAAATTCGATGTGCATGCTCAGGCTGTCTCGGTAGGTGTGATGATCGCGTTGCGCCCTGATCACAACACGATGCGATGGCGTAATAGAAGCGAGAATTAGCATTGGATGGTGATGTTGAAAAGCTCATGTGGCAAAAGGTGTCGCAGGTCTATGGCGACTCGTTGAGCGCAGTTTTGGGCCAGGCGTTGGCAGGCTACAAGCGCACTGCTGGACTTGATGATTTGACTCGTCTGTACCCCAGCACTGCTGGAATCCAAGCGCTGCAGGTCTTGAAGCAAGAATTGATTTCGCGCTGGCCTAAAGGCCATTTTGGGGATTCCGAGTCGTGTCTCGAACTGCGCTCACGGCTTCGCTCACACCTCATCCATTATCTACTGCGCCGGCTGGTCAAGGATGAGGTCGATACGCCCATTCTTCGAGACGCTCTTTTTGGGGGAGATGTAGGCGCATGATGGGGCTGTCGAATGAACAGGGTCAATGAGCCGGGCATGCCTCTGGAAGTACCATGAAGGATGGCAGTTCCCCCACGGCGCTGACTGAAGCAGACTTCGTGGAAATGATGCGACAGTTCGAATCGTCCAGCCGCTGGATGATTGAGCAACTGAAGTTGAAGCGTGAAGCTACAGGCTTGCCGATGCACAGTCGCCAGTGGCAGAAAACGATAGTTTGAGAAAGTCAAAGAAATGAGCGATACCCTCAGCGAGGAAGATATGCGTGCCGCGCTCTTCGGTACAGCAATTACCTCTGTTGGCAAGTCGGATCGGCAGCCAGAGTCGAAGTCCCAATTATCACCATCTCCTCAGGCACCAGCATCGAAGCCCCTTGTTTCCAGGTTGCGCGTAACTTTGCACGTCACGAAGGCCTACGAGGGGGCCCAGGAACTATTTGTCCACGAGGTAAATACGTTGAGTAGTTTGATTGCTGAAGCAGAAGCTAAGGCTGCGGCGAAAAATAATAAATTTCGTTATTTTGAGCTGGTTTCGATAAAGCCGGTGCAGGTCTGATTTCATGGCGCTTCCACATAAACTCCCATAAGGTACAGTGTAAAAATGAGCTTCCCTTGATCTCGTCTGTTGCGATCCCAAGGGGTGGCTCTATATATACTCAAGGGAGAAAATCTATGTGGCAATGTCTATTCAGATCTTGAACACATTCATCAGGCGATGTTGATTTTCAGCCAATGTCCACAGTTCGATGCTGGCCAGTGATACGGCTCCCGCATTTTTCGCAACGTAGTTTGCTACTGATCCGATATTGCTGACATTCAGATTGATCTCCTCTGCCACCGAGCTTTGTTCCTCTGCGGCACTGGCAATTTGTGCATTCATGTCGCTAATGACCGATACAGCTTGCGCTATTGTATCCAGTGCCTTCTGGGCGTCCTCGGACTGCCGAAGCGTAAGCTCCGTGCGGGTTTGACTCTGCGCCATGACCTCTACCACTTGCTGGGTTCCTTGCTGCAGTTGGGAGATCATGGCTTGGATCTCGTCAGTCGCTTTTCGGGTACGTTGGGCCAAGTGCCTGACCTCATCTGCTACCACCGCAAATCCTCGACCCTGTTCCCCAGCTCGTGCGGCTTCGATTGCAGCGTTGAGCGCCAGGAGGTTTGTCTGTTCTGCGATGCCGCTGATGGTTACCAGGATGGCGCTGATGCTTTCGCTTTCATCTGCCAGAAGCTCAACCACCTGTGTGGCCTTTTGAATTTCCAGCGCAAGCTGAGCACTGGCCTCTGCTGCGGAATGAACGATGCGCTTTCCATCTGCAGCTGCCTCATCTGCATGATTAGCAGCTTGGGCGGCTAGGCTAGCGTTACGCGCAACATCTTGGGCGGTTGCAGTCATCTCATGCACTGCAGTTGCCACGAGTTCAATCTCGGCGAGCTGCTTTTGCACCTCTGAGCTTGTCTGTGCGGCAATATCGGCGGTGCTCTGCGAGGAGTTGCGCAGCCCACTGACAGATGACGTGACTTGGTGAATCGTTGATTGAAGTTTGGATAAGAATGCGTTGAACCCGTCTGCTATCGCCCTGAGTTCGTCGCTTCTGCTGGAGACCAGGCGGCGAGTCAGATCCCCTTCGCCTTGGGCAATGTCATCAAGCATTGCGACCATCTGGCGCATTGGTCGCGCGATGCCAAAGCTGATCAACCAGATGACCCCTAAGCCGGCCAGCGAGACTGTCAGTCCTACCAGGGTCATCCCCCAGATGTCGTTTGCCCGCCTTTCACTCAGTTGGCTCTCTAATGCATGCAGGTCAGCCATTACCACATCGATAGGCAGGTCGAGCACGAGCAGCCAAGGTTTGGAGCCTTCTACGCTGAAAGGTTGCAACAGATAGATACGACCGTTCTCTCGATCAATCTTGAAGACTCCGTCGTCAGTCATCTCCATCTGAACGAGATCTTGCAGGGTGCCGCTGAGCACTCCACGGCTGTCACCACCCAAAATCTTGTCGTCTGCGCTGAACCCGACGATGCGCCGGTTACTGGACAGCAACGCGACCTTGCCGGCGCCACCGTAGAGTTCCTGGTTAGCCTGAGTGATGAGACGTTGGATGAACGCCAGCGATAAGCTCGCGCCTGCCACACCTCTGAAATTCCCGTCAGTGATGATAGGGGCATTGAAGCTGGACATCAGGGTCGGCTTACCTGCAACGTCATAAGGTGCCGGATCGATGGCGCAGGTGGAGAGGCTTTCTCGTGGACACAAGTAGTATTCACCCTCGCGTACGCCCGTAGAGAGCATCTTCTGGCTTTCGAGTTCGTCGCCGAGCGTAGCAAGCTGAGGTTGTCCAGAGGAATCGCGGTACCACCAGGGGGTAAACCTCCCTGAACCCTTGGACTCTGCTTCGGAGGTGCCAAGCTTTTCCTGATCGAAGGCGCCCGGCTCCCACGCGGTATACAGATCGATGAGCTCTGGATTTTCCAGCAAAATTTTGTGGGTGAGGTTGGTCATCTCCTTTCGCAAGCGTTGATTGGATGCGGATTGACCATCCTCCTCTGTGCTTAGCGAAGCATTGGTCTGAGCGACCGTTTTAGCAATCATCATGGGGTGGGCCAGTTCAGCTTGAACTTGAGCTACCTTCGCGAGTGCCAGCGATCTGAGTCGGGATTCCGTGGATTTTTCTAAGAGTTTTTCGGTGCTTTTTTCTACAAGAATCTTAGTCTCGGAGCCTGCATGAAGTGCATATATGACTAGAGCAGCAGCAACGGCGAGCACACTTACCCCGGCCAGCATCGCCACGGAATGCTGAATGGATTTAAACTTCATTTAAACTCCAACTGATCAATGAATAGTAGAGCTAGGCCGCTCCGGGGACGAAATCGGGGTCGCCGTACATGAGCCAAAGTGCTAGGAGTGGCGTGCCGACAGAACGCATTGAATGAAGCGAATTTGATGGGTTGTGAACAATCCCCCCGACTCCCGGTGCGAACCAATTTTGGTTCGGTTGCCACCATTCGCTTTCCGATAGCGCAATATAGAGCTCCTCAGGTTTGTGCCGATGTTTTGGATACACAATCTGAGGTTGCATCACCGTAATACCGAGCATGAAATCTTCACAAGTTGCCAGTCCCCTCGTTCCAAAAATTATGGCATTGAAATGACCCTCATGAAACTCGGGGTTGTCAACGGTGTTTGGTTTTTTGTACCAGTCCAGTTCATGCGCGACTACAGAAATACAGCTGGCCATGAGTCTAATATTTTCGGGAACGCTGGCGAGTTGTTTTCTTGCTGATCCTATGGCTGCCTTAGCCGCCCAGAAATTTTGATTTTCGAGTCGACTTTCTGTCAGGGGTTTGATATTTAAACGTGCTGTATTGAGCTGTATTTTTTGAGCGATATTCGGCGCAGCCTTGCGCAGGTGGATGTCAATGAGTTTCAGAAGGCATGTCAATTCAAATTTCAAATCCATGTCCTTAATGGCCTCTTGGTCAGAGACCCTCCTTATTTGCCACTCTTAATTTTGTTCCAAGCTCTGGTCTGAAGGCGGTTGACTGAAGGGGGCTGGATCTTGGCCACCACCAACCGTGCCATGGTCTGTGCATCAGGGTATATTGCAGTGTCATGCAAAATCTCTGGAGCGATGAATTGTTTGGCGTCGGCCACTGCATTCGGGAAGTGAACATAATTGGTAGTAGCAGCCATATTTTTAGGGTCTATTACGTAGTTTATGAAAGCCTCCGCGTTGTCGGTGTTCCTGGCGTCTGCCGGCACGGCCAGCATATCGACGCTAAGCTTCGCACCCTCTTTAGGGACTGTGAACTTTACCTGCACGCCATTTCGAGCTTCCTGAGCACGCGAGTTGACCATGCCAGCATCTCCTGAATAACCTATTGCTATGCAGATGTTCCCATTAGCAAGATCTGAAACATGCTTAGAAGAATTGAAGTAGGTAACATAAGGCGCAATTTTTTTCAGCAGGTTCTCAGCTGCCTTGAAATCATCTGGTTTTGAAGTGTTAGGATCCAGTCCGAGATAAATCAAGGCTGATGTGATGACTTCGTCAGGAGAGTCTAAGAATGCAACACCGCATTTTGAGAGTTTTTTTACTGTAACTACGTCAAAAACCGCTGACCAAGAGTCAATTCCGCTGCTGCCGATTAGCGCACTGACTTTCTGCGGGTTGTAAATCAGGCCCGTTGATGCCCACAGATAGGGCACGCCATAATTGTTGCCAGGGTCACTGGATTCCAGCTTGTTGAGAAATTCCGTATCGAGATATTTAAAATTCGGAATCTTAGTTTTATCCAGTTTTCTATAGACGCCAGCTTGGATGTGGCGTGCTAAGAATTGGTTCGACGGAACGACAACATCGTAACCGGTGTTTCCTGAGAGCAGTTTACCTTCAAGCGTTTCATTGGTGTCAAAAACATCATATACAACATTAATGCCTGTGCTCTCCTCAAACGACTGCTTTATACCCGGATCAATGTAGTCGCCCCAGTTGTAAACATTCACGACCTTCGTCGTGTTCTTTTGCGCCACTGCAACAGACTGTTGAGCAAGAATAGCAGTAACTATAGCGAGGCTAGTCAACGCATTTTTCATCTTTCGTCTCCTTCTATATCTCATCGTTGCTATGTGCCTAGCGCGCGATAAGTGATAAGTAAAGAATGACAACGCAGAAGTTAGCTCACATCATCATGGCATGCCTGGATGATCCGAGGAGTGTACTGACGCGGAAGAGATCAATGAATGAGAAGGAGTGGCCCTGTTCCAGTCGAGCGTTGACACTGGCGCTGAAGCGGGGAGCCTGGTCGTTGAAGCGCGGTAGTTATTGAGAAGATCAGACTTCATGAGTCTTTCCTCTTAGCTGGGGCTTTGCCTCTTTTTATCGACTCACTGTGGAACGGGGCGTGAAAAAAATCAAGAATTATCATGAATAAAAACAAATATTTTCACGATGGCTGGGCGAGGGGACGACGAATGGTCACCTCGCCAGCTGATAGCACCCAGAGCCTGCGCCATGTCTGGATGTAGGAGCCGCGTTGCGCGGCCCAGTCTTAAGCGATGACGAACAGCTTTTTCACAGTGCCAATGTTTTCCCAGACACCGCTGAAACCGGCGGGAATTACGAAGGATTCACCCGGGCCGTAATGAACAGAGTTCCCATGGTCGTCGGTCAGTCGTACATGCCCGTCGAGGATGTGGCAGAACTCATCCTGCTCTGAGGCGAAGCTCTCGCGGCATGCTCCTGCTTCCCACTCGCCCGAGATGAAGCCACGTTGCTCGTCAGAAAAATGCAACCAAGTGGCAGCTCTGTATTCGCCGGAGAGCACTTTCTCATGGCTTACAGTCTCATGAGCGGGCTCAACGCCGGAGCGGGAGAAGGAGACAACATCCTCAATTTGTTTAATATTCATTTCTACATCTCACGACTGGACAATGATTCTTTCACGACGGAATGCGATAGCTTCTTCGCTTTCCTCAAGTTCCCGTGCAGCCAGATGACCGCTGTACACCGCGCTGGCAATGATTCCTGGCGCAAAGCAGTCGCCAATGGCTCTCACCGTTTTGATGCCCGCTTCGTTTAGGGCGTCCTGGTTAGCGTTGAGCTCCAGATACAGGCCCTCATTGGGTGTGCGTTCAGTGACGAAAACAACTGCGTTGCCGGGTATGTGGGTTTCCTTGCCGGTATAGGTGCACGCGCTTGTGACCCCATTGTCTGAAAGGCCAGTCAAGGTTCGACAGGTAATGATGTCTACACCAAGCTCCATGAGACGTACCTGAGTACGACGTTGCTCCCATGTGAAATAAGACCATGGAGAGACGACGGTGGATGGCGTTACCACGCGGACTGTGCAACCTTGCTTGGCTAGGAGTTCTGCAATAACGCCACCCATATAATAGGTGTCGTCATCAAACACCACGACCTCACCGGTGGGGAGATGGCCACGCATGATGTCGTCCGGTGTAAAGACGGGAATAGAACCGAGCCCAGGCAACGGCTGATAGTGGGAGCGACCCACCCCGTCGTTTCGCCACGTAGCGCCGGTTGCCAGCAACACGTGCTGGAACCCAAAGCCTAGGACGTCCTCGGCAGACAGGGGGCTATCACGGTAGATATCTACGTTGGTCGACTTCAGCAGTTGTTGGATCCTGTAGTCGGCCACGCGACGCCATTCTGCCAGGCCTGGCAGCGCGCCTTCTTTCATTACCCGCCCACCCAATTCGGTGGAGGCTTCCGCCAACGCGACGGTATATCCTCGCTCACCCAGCGCTCGGGCAGCTTCCAAGCCTGCAGGGCCGGCTCCAACGACAAGCACCGCGTCATCCGATTTTTTCGGATTCATGCGTTCAGGGTGCCAGCCCCGACGCCACTCCTCACCCATGGTAGGGTTCTGGGTGCAGCGGATTGGTACGCCATTCTGATCCGATGAAACACAGATATTGCAGCCGATGCACTCACGAATGTCTTCGAGGCGGTTTTCTTTGATCTTGTTAGGCAGGAATGGGTCTGCGATCGATGGGCGTGCAGCCCCAATCAGGTCGATGACACCCGATTTAACCAACCGAACCATGGTGTCTGGTGAGGTGAACCGGCCTACGCCGACCACGGGCTTGCTGGTCACTCGCTTCACGAAGGAGATGTATGGCTCCTGGCTTCCTTCTTGAGCAAAGCGCGAAGGTGACGAGTCGTTCTCCCAATCACTGACGTTTACGTCCCAGAGGTCGGGAATCTCGGCGAGCATCTCAACGATCTCACGTCCTTCCACATCGAAGCGGATACCGCCGTCACCGAGCAATTCTTCGACCGAGAAACGCAGCGCTACGGCGCAAGTGTCACCTACGGCGTCTTTGGTATCCTCCAACACTTCTCGAAGGAGCCGCACACGGTTTTCAAGCGAGCCGCCGTATTGGTCTGTTCGGGTGTTGTAGCGTGGAAGGAGAAACTGCTGCAGTATCGATAGATTGTGCGCCGCGTACACATAGATGATGTTGAATCCGGCTTTCTTTGCCCGCAATGCGGCATTGCGGTGCCAGGTGCGGAACTCTTTGATGTCGCGAAGCGACATCCCACGGGCCTGGATCGGCTCTTCCAAAACGATGGAACGATGCGAAGGGGCCAGAGGCGGCATGCGCGAGTCTTGGTTGCCGAATGCGAGTCCAAGGTGTGCGAGCTCAATGCCGGCGAGGGCTCCGTGAGCATGGACTGCCTTGGTCATGGCTGCGATAGCGGGGATATCGCCATCGTCCCAGAGCCTTCCTTCAGCGTAGGGGCCTTGGTCAGACGTTGGGTGGATGTCGGTGATTTCTGTGCAGATCGATCCCCAGCCACCTTCCGCTTTAATCCCTCGCATTGCTGCCAGCATATTTGGACGAACGTGCCCCATGCCATTGCAATGAGGTACTTGGAAGAAGCGGTTTGGGGCAGTTACTGGGCCGATTTTTACGGGTTCGAAAAGGAGGGCGTATCGCGGATCTGTCATCATGGCTGGGAACCTCAGGGTGGCAGGAGCTGCACGCTCCTCACGTTGTTATGGCGCCACTGTGAAACCCGACGTGAAAAAAATCAAGAATTTTCATGAAATGAAGCGTCGTTTTTTCACGGACGGTCAGCAAGCCACCCTTTCACGAACGAGATGCTTTCCGTACAAGCGCTGACCCAATCAGTGACCGGGCGCGGTTGTGCATCACCCAAGTCAAACGATGCTGCTCGGAAATACGAAGCGAGGAAGGTAGTTGGGCCAGATTGATCTACGCCGACTTGATGGGGGAGTTGTCTTTCAAACCGTTGATGTACTGGATGAACCGTGGGTCGCCACCCTCTAGTAGACTATCCAATCGATCGGAAAAATCGTCTCTGCTGCACCACTGACGCATGTAGTTTTCCCATGCTGCCCATCTTCTGATTTGGTGTTTCGACATTTTTCTCGAATAAGACAAAATGTAAGCTTGTTCGAATAGAGACACCAGGAGCTCGAACAGCGCTCTTGACCGTTCTTCTTGGTCTGCGGTTAGTTCGATTTTTTCATCAGGACTTAGAAGTTTAAGATCAGAGTTTTTTAAAATCAGTATTAAGAACTCATTATAGCTTGAGGTAAGGCTCTCGTAGATTGCTCTGTCCTCGTCTTCGCGAGCTCTTGTACGTTGCATCCAATATAAGAAAATAGCGAATGGGAGTCCAAGCACAGTCACGAGCGCGCTCATCGTGGCGAGAGATTCTATCATATCCAAAGCACCTCAGTTTAATCGCCCAGGATCATCGTCGGATCAACTTGGCTAAGTTTATTGAGAGGAAAATTCGTAACAGTCTTCCCGTCAAAGGCTTTTGCAATGCCTACGTCCGATGCCAATGGCCCTCACCGTACCTATGCTGCCGTCATCAATGGATCCTGATCAGAAGTCCACGAAAGCATTAATCCTCTACCCACCTTTTCCTTGAGCGCTGATGATCCATCCATGCACTGAGCGTTCTGTATTGCCCAGTTCTTCCTCAGCGATTGAAGGTGGTCATGCGCCGTAATGCCACTGCGGATCTACGGTGCGGAATGGCCTTGGTGAACCTGCGAGCCAGCGGGCATCAAGAGCTTGACGATTCAGCTTCAGCCCCCCTCGACGGCCTCCTATCAATGCGGCAGCGCTGAGGTGGCATCAGGCTCCATACCGAAGGTGGCCTTCACTCTGAAATTCCCGCTGAAAAAAATCAAGAATATTCATGAAATCAGTCGGTGGTTTTTCACTCTCGACAGTTCCTGTATTGTTCGCAGCTAAGAGAAAAAATCGACTTTTGGGCTAGCTGGCGGTTGCGTGCGCCTGACTATCAGACCCTAACCTTGTCTTACGGAGCTTCCAATGAACGATCATGTCGCAGGTCTTAGGATCAAGTACCTGCGTAAAAAAAAGGGTCTCAGCCTTCAGCGGGTAGCAGATCACATTGGCCGCTCGGTGGGTTTCGTATCCCAAATTGAAAGAGGGCTTTCTCGGCCCAGCATAGAAGACATAGGTGCTATCGCTGAGCTCCTGGAGGTCGACTACCTAAGCTTTTTCACAACTGAAGAGGAACAGCCGTCTCACCGTTTTTTTGTGAAAAGATCCGAGCGCTCCGTCTTGGACTACCGAGGTGGGATTTCCGACGAACTGCTGTCACCAAGCATTTCCGGAAAATTCCACATGCTCATGACCGAGGTTGCACCAGGCGCGAAGTCCAGCGATGACCAAATGAAAGACGTCGGGGAGCAGGGTGGATTGATGCTGGAAGGCGAGCTTGAGTTCACAGTTGACGGCGAATTCTTCACGGTTGCCAGCGGCGACAGTTTCCAATTCGTGTCGGCTACCCCTCATAGCTATATCAATCGTGGTAAAAAGCCAGCAAAAATAGTGTGGGTATTTTCCCTCCGTTAGGAGATCTCTACGCACAAGCAGGGGCCCTGATTTCAGTTTTTTCACGAATGGTGTCCCGAGACAAAACGCCGCACCGGGGTCTTCTTGATTAATAAGACACTGATTTGAAAGGGTTTTCCAAAAAAACGACGAACGTAAATTTGAAATGCCTTGCCTACTCCGTGAAAAAATGAGTAAATTTTCACGGCGCTTCTGTTGAGCCTCCTGGCCAGCCTCCCCCCTTGGGGCGTAGCTGGTTCCTTCGACAGTCCCGTCAGTAGATTGCCGTCTCCCTCCACGGTGAGGGGAGAAGCCGGCGTTGCTGAAACCAGAGCACGCAAGGTAATAACAAGATGAAAGTATTGGTAGCTGTAAAACGGGTCGTTGACTTCAACGTCAAGGTGCGTGTCAAGCCGGACGACTCGGGCGTTGATCTCACCAACGTCAAGATGGCGATGAATCCATTCTGCGAGATCGCAGTGGAAGAAGCTGTGCGTCTGAAAGAGAAGGGTATCGCTTCTGAGATCGTCGTCGTGACGATCGGCCCCAATGCTGCACAGGAGCAGGTTCGCACTGCTCTGGCCCTTGGCGCCGACTCGGGCATCCTGGTCGAGACTTCCGAAGATGTTTCTTCTTTGGCAGTGGCGAAGCTGCTCAAGGCGGTAGTCGACAAAGAGCAGCCGCAGCTGGTCATTATCGGGAAGCAAGCCATTGACACCGACAACAACCAAACGGGTCAGATGCTGGGTGCTTTGACTGGTTACCCGCAAGGCACCTTCGCGTCCAAGGTTGAGCTGGCAGGCGATAAGGTCAGTGTCACTCGGGAAGTCGATGGTGGTTTGCAGACGGTTTCGCTGACCCTGCCGGCGATCGTCACCACTGACTTGCGCCTGAACGAGCCTCGTTATGCATCTCTGCCGAGCATCATGAAGGCCAAGAAAAAGCCTTTGGAAATTATCACTCCCGAAGCTCTGGGTGTATCGACCGCTTCGACAGTCACCACCATTAAAGTTGAATCCCCGGCGACGCGTACTGCGGGGATCAAGGTGAAATCTGTTGCGGAACTGGTTGAGAAACTGAAAAACGAAGCGAAGGTGATCTGATGGCTATCCTGATTGTTGCAGAACACAACGATGGTAGCCTTGCTGCTGCCACTCTCAATGCAGTCACAGCCGCTCGCCAGATAGGTGGTGATATCCACATTCTGGTTGCAGGCCAGGGTGTAGGTTCGGTGGCCGAAGCTGTGGCTCAGGTAGAAGGCGTTGCAAAGGTGCTGGTAGCAGATGCCGCGCATTTTGCTCACCAGTTGCCGGAGAATGTCGCCCCCCTGATTGCCGAAATGGCAAAGCAATATTCTCACGTCATTGCGCCTGCCACCACTAACGGCAAAAACTACCTGCCGCGTGCGGCTGCGCTGCTGGACGTGGATCAGATCTCCGAAATCACCGCCGTTGTAAGCGCCGATACTTTCAAGCGCCCGATCTATGCAGGTAATGCGATTGCCACGGTGCAGTCGAACGCGACGATCAAGGTGTTAACCGTGCGCACAACCGGCTTTGATGCTGCCCCTGCTCAGGGTGGCAGCGCAGCCATCGAAATCGTTGGCGTGGGTGGCGATTCAGGCAAGTCAGCCTTTGTCGGTGAGGAGCTTGCCAAGTCCGAGCGTCCTGACCTGACCTCTGCGAAGGTGGTTATCTCCGGTGGTCGCGGGTTGCAGAATGGCGAGAACTTCAAGCTTCTTTATGCCGTGGCTGACAAGCTTGGGGCTGCTGTTGGTGCTTCGCGCGCAGCAGTGGACGCTGGTTACGTAGCCAACGATATGCAGGTTGGCCAAACCGGTAAGATTGTAGCGCCACAACTCTATATCGCGGTTGGTATCTCTGGTGCGATTCAGCACTTGGCGGGTATGAAAGACTCCAAAGTCATTGTTGCGATCAACAAGGATGAAGATGCGCCCATCTTCCAGGTGGCTGACTATGGCCTGGTCGGCGATTTGTTCGAATTGATGCCTGAGCTGGAAAAAGCGATTTAAAAGGATTGATTGCGTTTTAAACGTTCATCGAACCCTCATTTATAGCCGGTTCGCCGGCTTTTTTTATACGCCACTCTTATAAGAAAGTCTGATGCTATGCGTGAATTTATGGAATATGACGTCGTCATTGTTGGCGCCGGCCCGTCTGGTCTATCTGCAGCTTGCCGTTTAAAAAAGCAAGCAGCTGAAGCTGGCCAGGAGATTAGCGTCTGTGTAGTGGAAAAGGGCTCTGAAGTTGGGGCTCATATCCTATCTGGCGCAGTCTTTGAACCGCGTGCGCTGATGGAGTTATTTCCTGATTGGGAAGAGCTCGGCGCGCCACTCCATACGCCAGTAATTCGCGACGACATTTTTCTTTTAAAAAATGCTGAAGACGCTCTGAAGGTTCCGGGTTTCCTGGTTCCGAAAACAATGCATAACGAAGGTAATTACATAATTTCCTTAGGCAACCTTTGCCGTTGGCTTGCGCAGCAAGCCGAGGGTCTGGGAGTGGAAATCTACCCTGGCTTCGCCGCGCAGGAAGCGCTCATCGATGAGTCTGGTGTTGTTTACGGCGTGCTTACAGGTGACCTTGGTGTAGGCAAAGAGGGGAACCAGAAAGAGGGTGTCTACACGCCGGGCATGGAGCTGCGGGCCAAGTACACGCTCTTTGCCGAAGGATGCCGTGGGCACATCGGGAAGCAACTGATCAAGCGTTTCCAGCTAGACGCCACCGCCGATCCTCAGCACTACGGTATCGGCATTAAAGAAATCTGGGACATAGATCCGGCCAAACATCAGCCAGGCCTGGTGATTCATACCGCTGGTTGGCCGTTGGATGATGCCAATCCAGGTGGCTCGTTCCTGTACCACCTTGAGAACAACCAGGTGGTGGTAGGCCTCATTGTTGATCTGGCCTACAGCAATCCTTACCTGTCGCCGTTTGATGAATTTCAGCGTTACAAGCATCACCCGGTAATCAAGCAGCATCTTGAGGGCGGCAAACGTGTCGCCTACGGTGCTCGCGCAATCTGCAAGGGTGGTTTGAATTCGCTTCCTGAAATGGTATTCCCTGGCGGCGCTTTGATTGGCTGCGATCTGGGAACACTTAATGCTGCCAAGATTAAGGGCAGTCATACCGCGATGAAATCCGGGATGCTGGCGGCTGATGCGATTGTAGATGCACTTCAGAATCCGTCCGATGACGGCAAGATCTTGACTGGCTATGTGGAATCATTCGAGTCAAGCTGGTTGTACGATGAATTATTTAGTAGTCGTAACTTTAGTGCATCGCTGCATAAGTTTGGTTTGAAGGTTGGTGGAGCCATCAACTTTGTCGATCAAAATATCTTTGGCGGCAAACTGCCCTTTACCCTACATGACACAAAACCTGATTATGCATGCATGAAGCTGGCATCAGAATCTGATCGGATTGAGTATCCGAAGCCGGACGGCAAAATCAGCTTTGACAAGCTGTCCTCGGTCTTCCTCTCCAACACCAATCATGAGGAAGATCAACCAGTCCATTTGAAGTTGGCTGATCCGAGCATCCCGATCGACTCGAATCTGCCAAAGTTTGATGAGCCCGCACAACGTTACTGCCCTGCGGGAGTTTACGAAGTGGTGCAGATGGATGATGGTAATAAGCGCTTCCAAATCAACGCTCAGAACTGTGTTCACTGCAAAACCTGCGATATCAAGGATCCGGCGCAGAATATTACCTGGATTACGCCTGAGGGTACCGGCGGCCCTAACTACGCCAACATGTAAATCCAACTACAAACAATAAGCTGGTGAATAAAATGCAAACGAAGCTTCTTATAAATGGTCAGTTGGTCTCGGGGCTTGGTGAGTCTCAGCCGGTATTGAATCCCTCGACCGGTGAGGTCGTGGTGATGATTCCTGAGGCTACCCTTGATCAGGTTGACGGAGCAGTGGAGGCAGCTCACCAAGCGTTTGACAGTTGGTCTCAGACATCTCCCAAGGATCGTTCGACGCTGCTGCTCAAGATTGCAAATGTCATTGATCAGCACGCTGAAGAGCTTGCCCGGCTGGAGTCTATTAACTGCGGAAAACCCTTCAATGCAGTGCTAAACGATGAATTGCCCGGTATCTCCGACGTGTTTCGCTACTTCGCAGGCGCGGCGCGTTGCTTGACTGGTACAGCAGCTGGCGAATATCTGCCCGGTCACACGTCGATGATTCGACGAGACTCGATCGGTGTGATCGCTTCCATCGCTCCCTGGAACTATCCACTCATGATGGTTGCCTGGAAGATCGCTCCTGCTTTGGTTGCGGGCAATACTGTTGTGCTGAAACCTTCCGAACAGACGCCATTGACCGCTCTGCGTCTGGCCGAGCTGATCGGTTCGATTCTGCCGGCTGGTGTTTTGAACGTGGTTTTTGGGCGTGGCTCGTCAGTTGGCTCCCCGCTCACCAACCACCCGCTTGTAAGAATGGTTTCGCTTACTGGATCGGTCGCAACGGGCGCCAGGATCATTTCCAGCACTAGCAGTGACGTCAAGCGCATGCACATGGAGCTGGGTGGCAAGGCTCCGGTCATCATCTTTGATGACGCTGACATCGATGCTGCGGTAGAGGGTATTCGCACATTCGGCTTCTATAACGCAGGCCAGGATTGCTGCGCGGCCACGCGACTCTATGTCCAAGAAGGAATCTACGATCGCTTCCTTGAGAAGCTGACGGAAGCTGTAGGCACCCTAAGACATGGTCTTCAAGATGATGAAGGCGTTGAATTGGGGCCGTTGATCACTGCCCAGCATCTCGCGCACGTTAAAGGCTTTGTAGAGCGTGCAGCAGCTCAGCCACATATTCGCATCACCACTGGTGGCAAAACAGTGGAAGGGCCAGGCTTCTTCTTCCAGCCCACCATCGTTGCTGACGCGAAGCAAGATGATGAAATCGTTCAGCGCGAAGTATTTGGCCCCGTTGTCTCGGTAACAAAATTTGCCACTGAGGGTGAGGTTCTGAACTGGGCCAACGATTCCAACTATGGACTCGCATCGTCAGTTTGGACTAACGACTTGGGTCGAGCGCACCGCCTTTCTGCGCGACTCCAGTATGGCTGCACCTGGGTCAACACTCATTTCATGTTGATCAGCGAAATGCCCCACGGTGGGCAGAAACATTCTGGTTACGGTAAGGATCTGTCGATGTACGGTCTTGAAGACTACACCGCTGTGCGCCACGTGATGATCAAGCACTGATTTAGTCCAGATGACACACATGGATGTGTGTCATTCGCAGTGTGATTAATAAATGGAAACCCGTGGCTCTGACATAAAAACAAGAGGGTTCATTTGTGACTAACCAAACAGCCTTATCCGAAAGTAATTTTCTTGATTCCGATTCTGGCAGTGAAGTCAAAAAAACGGAGTCTTTGTTTCGCGTGACCATGCTCGGCCTTTCTGGGCAGCAATTGGTTCCTAGCGCGGCGATGGCTGCAGGTGCATTGCCTCTTTATGCAGGGAATGGATCTTGGTTGGCAATGCTTCTCGCGCTGGTTGCGGCACTTTTCATGTCGATCGCTACCAATGTGTTCGCACGAAAGTACGTCGTTACTGGTTCGTTGGTTTCTTATGTGGGGCTTGCGCTTGGTCGCTTGCCACAGCGGGTGGTGGCTGCCTCTTATTTAACTGGTTTCCTGATTGTCTGCGCTTCATTGTCTACATCCGTAGTGATGTTTAGCAGCAGCTTCCTGCATAGCGTTGGAGTGTCCTTTGCAGCCGCAAACTGGTTCCAGGCTGTCTCGGCCATTTCCATATCTGTCATGGCCGGCGCGCTGACGTGGCGAGGATTGGACGCATCTATTTCGGTAACTGCCTGGTTGTCGTTCCTCTCTGCGCCCCTGGTTATAATCGTCGGTGTCGCAGCTGCCATGAACGGTGGAGTAGATGTTGTCAGCCAATTGACGCTCGAAGGCGTCTCGTTGCGCAACTTGGCTGAAGGCACCATTGTAGGTCTCGCCTATTTCGTCGGTTGCGATGCGCTGGCAGCACTTGCAGCTGAGACTGATAATCCCAAGAAGAACGTTCCAAAACTACTGCGGAATGTCTTGCTCATCACCGGCTTCGCGTTCATTGGTTTGATCATGCTGAGCTGCCATTTGATGAATGGCCAAATGGACGCGCTCAATGCAGGTGAATCTCCTACCTCGATTTTGGCTACGATCGCAGGCATGCCCTACCTGCAAAAGCCTATTGACCTGCTGCTGGCTGCGGCAGCATTTGCCAGCTTGGTAGCTTTCCTTAACTACGGAAGCCGCGTTTTCGCCACTTCCGCTAGCGAGCGCTTCTTGCCAGCTGTTTTTTCCAGCGTTCACCCAATCTATGGGTCGCCCACTGCCGCGACTATTTTGATGGCTGCGTCCGCCGCTGTAATCCCACTGGCGCTGCAAATCTTCGCTGGTGCGCCCCCCCTGCTGTCGGCTAACTATTTGGCCACACTTTTCTCGCTTTTCTGGATTGTGCCTTATGTCTTGCTCAGCATCGGCGCGATTAAGGAACTCATTGCATCAAACGAACATAACATACTCAATGTTGTATCGATTGCTCTTGGTGGTCTAACCTTCGGTGCGATTCTCGTTTATTACTTTGCTATCCAGGCTGAAGGCGTGTTCGGCTGGCTTCCACATATTATGGTGGGAATGACAGCGGTTGCTTACCTGATTATTGTCGCGCTTGAGCGTAAGCGTCCTGGGAAAATTTAGATGAAATTCGAGCAGGGAAAACCCTGCTCAATTCAACATGCACTTTATTATGAGAGGCCTGATAATGTCTAAACATATTCACTTCAAGAACCAGGCTATGGTGTTTTCCTCATATGGTGGTGAACCAGATGAGCGGGCGTCCATTTGCCGTTTGGTGGGAACTAAGGAGAGTGAGACCATCGGTGCAGGCATCGCTTTTTTTGATGGCGCCTCGATCCCTTGGACGGTTCTTTATGATGAGGTGATCGTTGTGCTGGAGGGAGAGTTTGACCTTTCCATTGGTGATGAAGTTATACATGCTCAAACCGGGGATGTTATTTGGGTTCCTGAGAAAAGCCCGCTTGTTTATTCTGGTAAAAAAGCAAAAGTATTCTATGCGCTTTATCCAGTGACCTGGCAGGGCTGATAGAAGTCGTACCGTTTTAGCCTATAGGTATAAAAATATGCTTTCCCAGAATAGCGCCTACAAGAACCTCTTCTCGCCGTTCGAGATACGTGGCAAGCGTTTGAAGAATCGTATTATGTCCACAGGACATGATACCTCGATGCCTACCGACAACTTGGTCAATGATCAATTTGTTGCTTATCACCAAGCGCGGGCGGAGGGTGGCGCAGGGCTGATCATTCTCCAAGTAGCAGGTGTGCACGAAAGTGCGCGTTATACCTCCCACGTATTGATGGCCACCGATGATGAGTGTATTCCGGGTTACCGTCGTGTTGCAGACATTTGCCACGCTAACGGGACTATGGTTTTCTCCCAGATCTTTCATCCAGGTAGGGAGATCATGGAATCCAGCGATGGGCCGTTGGCAGTCGCGTATTCCGCATCCTCGACCCCCAACGAGCGCTTCCATGTCATGCCGCGAGCTCTAGATCAGAAAATGATCGACGAGATCGTGCGGGGCTATGGTGAGGCGGCCCAGCGCCTCGAAGCAGCAGGCATTGATGGCGTTGAAATCGTAGCAAGCCATGGTTATCTCCCGTCACAGTTTCTGAATCCCCGGGTTAACCGGAGAACAGACGATTACAACGGCGACATCAGTAAGCGCGTACGCTTCATCGAGGAGATCATTCAGGCAGTCAGAAGCCGTACCGGCGAAAATTTTGTTGTCGGGATGCGTATTTCCGCTGAAGAGCTTGATCTTGAAGGCCTCACAGAAGACGAGTCCCTTGAAGCCGCTCGATTGCTTCAAGATCGTCTGGATTATCTCCACATTGTCGCAGGTACCTCTGCGACGTTGGGGGGCGCGGTGCACATCGTTCCGCCAATGGCCATTGAGGCCGCGTATCTGGCAAAGAATGCTGGACTGTTTAAGTCCAAGCTATCAATCCCGCTTTTCGTGACGGGACGCATCAACGCTCCACAAGAAGCAGAGCTGATCGTTGCGCGCGGCCAGGCAGATGTCTGCGGGATGACCCGTGCGTTGATCTGCGACCCGGAGATGCCGAACAAGACTTACCAGGATAAGGCTGATGATGTTCGCGCCTGCATTGCTTGCAATCAGGCGTGCATTGGACACTTCCATAAAGGGTTCCCAATCTCGTGCATCCAGCGACCCGAAACGGGGCGTGAGATCAAGTATGGCAAGGTCACGCCAGCGGCAGTCAGCAAGAAGGTGATGGTCGTCGGCGGAGGCCCCGCCGGTATGAAGGCAGCAGTAATCGCCGCGCAACGCGGTCATGACGTAACCCTCTTTGAGGCAACGTCGCAGCTGGGGGGGCAAGTCTTGCTTGCTCAATTGTTGCCTCGTCGAACCGAGTTCGGGGGAGCAAGCACCAACCTGCAGCGCGAAATGGAACTCGCTGGCGTCAAAGTCCAGAGGAACGTGCGGGTCACTGCCCAGTCGGTCGCGGACTTTGCACCTGATGCCATCGTGGTTGCTACGGGCGCGACACCGTACATCCCGCAATATGAAGCGGGAGGCGAGCTTCAAGTCGTTGATGCTTGGCAAGTGCTGCGCAATGAAGTGAAGGTCGGACGATCCGTAGTAGTGGTCGACTGGCGGTGTGACTGGATCGGGCCTGGTATTGCGGAAATCTTGATCCGCGCGGGTCACAATGTTCAATTGGCTGTGAACGGCACCAATGTGGGCGAGACACTCCCCCTGTACGTTCGGGACAATCTGGTTGGGGAAATGCACAAGCTGCAAATTCCTGTGACCACGTATGCTCGTCTCTACGGTTGCGACGACAGCACTGTGTACATGCAACATACGGCCAGTGGCGAGCCGATCATGTTTGAGGATGTAGACACGTTGGTTCTATGTACAGGCCATCAGCCGGTCGATGATCTGGTTGAGCAACTTGACCCGAGTATTGAAGTATATCGTGCTGGTGACTGCCTTGCTCCCCGTACTGCTGAAGAAGCGATCTACGAAGGTATGAAAGTCGGCTGGGAGATTTAAGTTTCTGCGCTTTGCCCGCTATCTCACCAGTTGCGGGCTTTTTTTCCTGAGGCTTACAATAAACACAATAAGGGTAAAGCATGAGCGTCTTCGACGTAATTGAAAACTCACCTGTCTCAAAGTTTCATCGAAAACTACTGCTTGCCTGCTGCGGTGGCCCATTCCTTGACGGATATATCCTCAGTTTGATTGGCATTGCTCTGGTGGGCTTTTCTCAAGACATCAGTGCCACACCGGTAGAGACAGGGCTAATTGGCGCCGCTTCCTTACTCGGCATTTTCTTCGGTGCAACTGTATTCGGAGCGCTTACTGATCGAATTGGTCGGGAAACGATGTATGCACTGGACTTGGCGGTGCTAGTCATCGCTTGCGGTCTTTCTGCGTTCGTAACAGATGCCTGGCAGCTGATCGTATTACGATTCGTGATCGGTCTTGCGGTAGGTGCGGATTATCCTATCGCTACCTCACTGCTTACGGAGTTTACTCCTGCCAAGCGACGAGGCTTCATGATCGGCGTGTCAGGTCTCGCGTGGTCTATCGGCGCCATGACAGCGTTCCTCGTGGGTTACCTCATGGTGCAGTATTCTGGTGACCACTCGCTGTGGCGATGGATGCTGTTCAGCGGCGCGGTGGTGGGCATCATTGTCGTCATCGCTCGTCGCGGTATTCCCGAGTCACCACGGTGGCTGGCGAGCAAGGGCCGTGTTCGTGAAGCAGAGGAGGTTATCAAGCTCGTCTACGGGAAAACTGTGTCCATCACTGACCAGGACATCCTCGAACTCAACGATGGGGCACATCAGCGCTCGATCATCAGCGACCTCCGCTTACTGTGCACTGGTGGTTACCTCAAGCGCACTATCATGTGCGGGGTATTGTACTTTGCCCAAATCACCCCGCAGTACGTGCTCTACACATTCGGTGGTTTGATCTTGCTGTCCGCTGGAATTCAGGAGGACAACTCGTCGACACTGGGTGAGTTGCTGATCGCCATGCTATTCGCGTTAGGGATTTTGCCTGCATTGCGGCTGGTCGAAACGTGGGGACGACGCCCGATGGCAGTGGTGCCATTTGCTCTGATGGCACTGCCCTTGATTGCCCTAGGCCTATGGGCTGATGCCCCTGCTTGGTTCATCGTTGCTGCATTCGCCTTCTACGCATTCGTGTCTGGGGGCCCTAGTATCCTTGAATGGATCTACCCCAATGAGCTCTTCCCAACAGCAGTCCGAGCGACCGCTGTAGGAGTAGCGGTCGGGTTCAGTCGTATTGGGGCTGCTACAGGCACCTATTTGATGCCCATCGGCATCGCCACGATTGGGCTGCAGGCAACCATCTTGATCGGCGCAGGAATCACCTTGGTGGCGTTCGTCATTTGCCTGGCTTGGGCGCCTGAAACCCGTGGCCGTTCGCTTCATCAAACGGCCTCTCTCAGCGCTTATACCTAATAACAGTCTAGCGGGAGCGAGGACACTCCTCGCTCTTGATGATCAGGAGATCCCCATGAGCCAACCTGTAGTTTTTTCAGATGTTCTTAACCAACCGCTGGGTCTGGCGACTCGCGTCGCTGAGCCTTTAGGTTCTCCCGTCGCTGAAGTGGCTTGTCATGAGCATGAGACCCAAGACGGTTTGTCTGCCGGCGTGTGGGTCTGCAGCCCGGGTCGCTGGCGGCGTAAGGTCATGCAGAGAGAGTTCAGCCATTTTGTTGAAGGACATTGTTTCTTCATCCCTGATAACGGTTCGGCAATTGAAATCCGTGCAGGAGATGCGGTGTTGTTTCCTGAAAACTGCGCAGGTACCTGGGACGTCAAGCAGACCATCCGGAAGAGCTTCCTCATTCTCTAGGATCCCGTTGTCGGATAGGGAGCGAGGACACCTGTGTAGGAGGGGGCCAGTTTGAGCGGTACTGGCTCTGTGCAAGCAGGGGGTTGATTGGGAGATCTACGACATTCGCGGTGGTGGTATCAAGCGCAAGCTACCGCACTTCGACGACTTGCTGCTGGCAGGCGCGAGCGTCCCGCGCTACCGAGCTTTCTTGAACGGTTTTAAAAGCTTGTCGTGAACGATGTAGAGGTCGCCATTCGCGCGCGAGCAGGCCACGTACAGCTTGTTTCGAGTCTGTGGATTGGCTTCGTGTAAATTGCCATTCTGGTATCGTTTCCAGGTGTCGGCGCCTAAAACGACACAGACGTGCCCGAAGTGATCCATGCCTTTGCTCGCTCCCCAGTTGAGCGAGTGGCAATCGTATCTGTCGTGTTCCTTCAAGAAGAGCTTCACGACGTTTGGATCGGCGTGAAGGGTTGCGGCTTGTCCAGGTTCTTCGATCGTAATGATCTCACTAACCCGCTCCTGCTGCGCGCCCATGGTGATCTGCAGCTTCGCGTTGATGAAATCGCAGACGGTTGTAGAGCACCGCCAGCTGTGCCCCAGAGTGGTTTTGTCCACCTTGATTCCAGCTTCACGGAATCGTTTCTCGTACTTGGTGATGTCGTCATGCAGCGATTTGTTAACCGAGCCGTCCCGGCTGGTGTCGTACGTATGCTGATAGAAGTCACCAACAAAGGTCATACCCGCCTTTGCTTTCGAGATGTCCAGCAGTAGGTTGAAGTCGTGGCCAGCGAAATCCTGCACCTCGTCGACGTAGACACAGTCATAGAAACGCTCGATCCGCGCGCGTATGGCCGGTATGCATTTCCTCATCTCCAGCAATTTTGCCAGGCGGTTGTAGTAGAGCCTTCGACTGCCATCCCTGAAGCGCGCCATGTCGCTGAGCGGTGTCCGGGGGTTGGTTGGTAGCCGGAAGTTCATACCCCGGGTATCTAGCTCTAACTGCAGCAGTGGGCGGTAACAAAAACCGTGCAAAAAGGAGAAGTACGTCATGACGGTGATGTTGGGCGGAATCGTCCCAAAGTTTTGGATGATGCGATGTCGAAGGTGGCGATAGTTGTTCTCGGTATAGGTGACGATCAGAGCGCGCTGGTCAAGGCTCAGGCGATTAATCACCAGGCTGGTTTTCCCGGATCCGGCAACCGCGAAGATCACGCTCTTATCCACTGGATCGCCTCCTGGATATAGGCAGGTGCGATGAGTTCTTCTGGCTTCTTCGTAAGGAGCTCGAAAGCCACATCCGCCTTGTTTTTGAGCATGTAATCCTGAACCGTAAGGGTCTTGCGTGCTCCCCCGAATAGACCGTCACAGATTTTCTGGTTGTCGAGGTAAAGGCCGATCTCGAACGTAGAGCGCTCATTGTTCCCGTCAGCGAAAATCTGGGCACCGTCGTACAGGCAAGCCTTGTAGTTCTCGACGCAATTTTGCTGATGGTCATGGTCGTTGTCCCGGATTGCTGCGACCCTGATCCCAAGGAGCTTGCCGAGCTCTAAATACCGTTTGAAGCTGGTACCACCGATCGAGATGATGTGGACGTTGTCTGACTGCGGAGTGGTTCCAGCGTGCTTGTTGTAGAAATGTTCCAGAAGGATGAATTCGGCATCCCCCTCGACCAAAATGACCCGATTCGACAACGAAAACTCAAGCACATTGTTGTCCGGGGCCTTCATGAAGAATTCGGCAGTGGACTCCGTCAGATCCTTGAGTCGGCCTGCCTTTTGTTCGGTTCCCAGGAGTAGGGCTCGACGAAGATCGAGTCGTGAGCAGATGTGACTACTGTGGGTGGCAATGAAGAGTTGAGTTCCCTGGGTACGGGTCAGACGCTCTACCAGACGCTTCATGTTCGTGTGGCTCAGATGGTTCTCGGGCTCTTCGAGCAACAATGCGTGTAGGCCACCTCTGGCATCATGCTTCTGCAGCGCAAAATTGGTCTTGATGAAACACTGCTCGCCCTTGCCACGGTTTTCGATTGGGATCCCTTCCTTGGTGATCACCAGGTCAGTTTCCAGATTCGAACGCACGCTGGTTCGCAATGCGAACTGGTACTCGCCCAGCTTGGCATTCAGCTCCTTGAGACTGTCTCTTTGGAAGCCTTCCTTGCCCTGACGGTATTGGTTTTCGAGCCGATGGCGGTCTGGCACCTGGGTGTGGAAGCCGAACACCGTCCGTGTGTACTCCCGCGCGGCGTACTCGGTGTCGATTCGAGAGCTGTCGATGAGTAGGTGCTTCACAGGCCTTCGATAACTGACGTGGGGTGCCCCGGAAAAAGTAGAGAACTGCACCGCGTAATATTCGTATGGAAAGCTTTCTTTGTTATCCCGAAGCAGTTCAAGAATGGTTCCGCCGAAATCCTCCACCAAGGGAACGATGGCCATGCGCAGGCCATCGCTGTCTGCCCCCGTCGAGTTCTGGCGTCCGTACAAACCCTGGTCATCACCCGCTTCAAGAAAAACGTCCACTATCACCTCAGGCAGCAAATCGAGGCGGGCTGGGCCTGCCAGGAATTTCCTCACTGCAGATTGGTTCAGTAGCGCTTCGTAGCCAATGGTTTCGACTCGGCTGCGACTCGCACTTAATGCGAGGTCAAGGGCCAGTAGGACGCTACTCTTGCCCGTCTCATTGTCCCCAATCAATACGTTGGTGCCGGCATCAAACTGAAGAGTCAGATCGCCAAAGCTTTTGAAATTGTGCAGCACGAGTTTGGTGATGGCCGGCATGAGCCTTTCCTGTTTGACCTTAGGCAGGAGGGTAAGCGTTCATCAGTCGATTTTGGAGACCTGGGCTTTCAGAACCAAGGTCAACGTCAATCTGCGTTTAGTGAGGGTCTTGAAGCGTCCCTCCCTAGGGGCTTTCTCGGGTGCGGTTGTGGAGTTTTTCCACATGCCCAGAACTACGACCTCATCGTCCTTTTCAATGCCTTTGAGCCACGATGGATCCCTGGCCCAAATGCTCACCTCCAGGCCAATGCCATTTTCTGCATCATCCGGATCAACTCGGAACTTGTTCATCTGCAGGTTGATAACGTTCTTGGATTTGTCACCCCTGATTTCAGTCCTGACACTGCTCACCGCACCCTGAATCGCGATGGGGTGTTGAACGGTGTTATGCGACACCGCGTAATACGCTTCTGCGTGGCGCTCCGGCTCGAAATAGAACTGATTCCAGGCGACCTTCACATTGCCCTCAAACACCAGCTCCAGATGCTGTTCGATGTCTTGGTCTTTGTCACAGAGCGCGCGGAGCTTCAGGGCTCGCTTGGCGGAATTGATGTACGCTGGAAGAAGATTTGGGTTGTGGGTGTAAGTTCGACCCGCTGTCGCCCGAGTGCCCCCATCATCCTCGAAATTACGACCACCTTTCTCCAGGGCTTCTTTGATCATGACCAGGCGCATCCGGTAACGATTGTGCTGGATGCTCTCGATCAGGTCTTCGGAGGTGCTGGCAATCTCGTTAATTTCCTCGTCCACACCGAATCGACAGTTCGCGGCATGGGCACCTTTGGGATAGAGGCGAAAATAGCCCTGGACGAAAACAGGCTTGTCATACATTTCCCGGGTGTACGGTGGGTTATGAGCGACTGGAGTTCCGCATTTGCATTGAAGAGGTTCGGCTCCCGTGCCTTTGGTGTATGTGTCTGCTTCCCATCTATCGCCGTTCTGGTCGAAGGCGTGATCCATTTTGATGCCCATGCAAACCCCTCAAATCAAAGGCGGATTAAATCCAATCTTCATATCGAGTATGAAGCCACGGTCATCCTGCCGACGGCTGCGTGGTAACCGATACGGTTGCGCTCCTGGTCTCACGGACAGCTTAAGCGTCCGAGCTTCTGGCTATAGGCCATCAGTGTACCGATCAGGGGAGGGCCTGCAAGCATGGGCTAGTGCTGGTCAACGGGAACCACTACCCATCCCCAAATACTCGCTTCGATAGGATCTGGTTGAAGCGATGAGGTTGCCTTCAGTGATGTTTTCCTGCTGGCCGGTTAACATGGCGATTTTTCAGCCGTAGGTCGACACAATGGCTAAACGCTGCGCCTGCTTGCCATGAAGGAAGGATATGGATTCTGACGCACACGCAACGCACGCTGCTCTAAACTCTAGCGGGGCAGGATTGGCTGATGCATCTGATGGGCAGAAAGCCCCTCGACAGATCCACAGCAAGAAGGCCCCGAGCGAGGCGATCTACTGCAAGAGGTTCATCAGACGCCTGCAGACAGACAACGTTCTGACTGCCCTGATGGCTTTCAGTGATCGAGATCTCCAGTCGAATCTCCGAACATGGGATCTCGCATGTGAGGTTTACACGACTGAGCAGCTTGCGCAGATTTTCGACGAGATGGTGCAGTCCGGTGACTATTCGCTCGGCAGATTGACAGGAGAGCTGATGCATTCTTTCGATCGACTTCGAGATCCAGCTCCGGATATGGAATTTCCGTCTGTGGCCGCAGCCTGTGCCGCTGTGAAGCGTGAAGCTAAGGTGCGCCTGGCGAAGGGTGATTATCACTGGGCGATGCCGGATGCTGAGCAGGGCTATTCGCCGCACCGAGGCGAAGGTCACGGATGGGATGCAATGACCTTGGCTTTGTTTGACCGAATGATTGAGGACAAACTGCCACGAGCTTTGGATCTGCGGTTCGCTGGTGATCTGGGTCTTTGACATTACTGCTTCGAGGGTAGCCAACCCTTCACTTCGACGGGTCAGTTTGTTAGAAGGCCTTGAGTTACGCAGTGCACCCTGCGACGCTTCGTCGAAGCCTATAGGGTGGCTGTGCGAATGGAGCGCATGTGTTTTGCTTGCGACCATGCCGGGCGTTACAGGGCTGTCCAGGCCGCAAGGGAGGCGTGGAGCGTACTTTCGGCTGGCGGTTGGCGTAGGTTCAAGCGATGATAGCCCTCCACAAAAATGGAGGTGCCTAGTGTCGGTTACTTACAGGGATGTCGTCGAAGCGTTCATTGCGGATTTCAAGTGGATGCATGAGGCCAATCAGCAGCCTGATGTGCAATGTGACTTCAATGGTGATCCATCCCCGCTCGCCCAGATTGCGGAGGCTGGTGGGAAGGCTACCCTGAAATTCTCCTACCGATTCGCCGATAGTCTCGTAAGCGATCACACCGATTTGTTCTACTGCTTGATCATCGCCGGCCATGAGCTGGCTCATTGGGCAAATTCCCATACTAAGCACCTGGATAAGGATGATCTAGACAGTAGAGCCATTGAAATGTGGGCTGATTTCTTTGGCACGCGGCTTGTGTTCACCGCCGTAGCGAGGTGCCCGCACCTCAGGGTTATCATAAATCAACTGCGCACGCCTGCATTCGATGCGGAGGGTGCGGATGCGTTGCTTCCGGCTTTCGGACAAGCTTTGCGTCAGGTATATGAGCGAGTTTACGTCCCAGCCGGTGTCACGCCGACCTATCCGGCGCCGAGCGAACGAGTGCAAATCTGCGGAGCTGGGGTTACCTCGTTCTTTTACCGACACTTGGAAGAAATGCACCAAGGGATGACGGTATTTGCGCTGAAGAAAGTGCTTCTCGAACCCTTCGCTGATGTCCTCGACATTTTTTCGGGTGACATTGACTCCGATGAAAGCGATGAATTGTCCTTCCGTAGTATTGAAATCCACTTGGGTCTCAAACATGGAAGGCCAGTAATCACTCCTGGCATACGACCGGAATTTAGCCAATTGGTTGGTACACATTATTTGGGGCATAGTGAGAACATGGCGCATCGTGAGGATCTACGCGGTCAGGTTCGAGCGTGGGGTGTTGACATTTAACCTGGTAGAAATCGGGGGGAGCAGGCCAATTTCCCCTGTCCCACCGTTGTGAATATGGGGATTACGGCATCAGCTCTACGAGCGATGATTGAGCTGGCGAGAGCTAGGGGAAGACGACGTGGTCAACCTCTAGCGTTTTGCAGATCGCTTTGAGCTGGGCACCTTGCTTCTTGGCCCATTCTGACTCAATGCTATAGCCGTAGGCTATTTTCCCGCTGATATGGTTTATCAGCCCCTGAAGCTATTGAAATCCACGATGCTTGGCATGGATCATCGGATCGATAGACGGGTGGTCAAGGTAGTAGAGATGATCGCTGACGTACTTCTTGTAGGACTTCGTGAGCCGGGGCTTATCACCATCAACTAGCAGCCCCAGCACAATCTTGCGGGCCCCAGGTGGGACGATTTTCGTCTTGGCCTCGTTGAGCCAGAACCCTTCCTCAATCACCCATCCATTGATCGATTTAACGTGTTGGGACGCTTGTGAGCGGTCGAACGCATTTCTTGATGAGAACACGAGGTCGTCGGCATACCGCGAGTACATGAGACCATTCTCCGACGCATATAGCTGCAGACTCTCATCCAATGACTGCATCACCAAGTTAGCGATTCTTGGGGACGTAGCAGCACCTTGGGGAAGGTGACCGATCCGAGGATCGCCGGTATAGGGCAGCCCTGTGGGAAGCGGCTTATTACCGAATCTTCGATCCGGGTTGCCGCTTGCGCGTACGCGGGTACAGAGCCGGGCAAGTTCGAAGGCTACCAGCGGTTGATATCCGAATGACCTGAAAAGCTCGTATACCTTCGGCTCCAGGATCGACTCAAAGAAGTTCGTAAGGTCGAGCTTGATCAGCCATGCTGCCTCGCAATGGAGTTCAGCTGCTTCCAGCACCCCGTGGCGATCTTCATAGGCATCGCTGGCCTCGTGAGGATCGACCTTTGACAGAATGTTGGCGTTTATCCAACGCTGCACGCGGAGTAAATCTTCACTGGGTGCGCATATCCACCTGAAGCGATCGAGGCTGTGACCCACCTTGGCCTTGCGCAGCTTAAAGACGTTATACGCCTCTGTCTGATACTTTCGGCTGACCGTTCGATGCAAAAAAGGATAGGGGACACCTGTCAGGTGTGCGAGGTGATTCAGGGTGAGGATGGGTGGACAGCCATGTTTCGTCTGATTGGCTGCTTTCACCGCGTTTTGCAGTGTGTCTTCAGACACGCCAGCCTTTCGGCCTGCCTTTAAATAGGGCTGAGAGCTCCAGCGATTCATCTACCTTTAGATTCCGCCCTGGCGGATGGCAGCCTTCTGGCGCCAGACTTCGATAGCGAACACCATGAAGGATGCCGCCCTCCAGTAGGCGTGAGATCGTCCGACGGTAAGCAACTAAGCCGCTCATGCTTCGCGTTTGATACTCGGTGCGCTTGGAAACGGGGAGGCCAAGACGCTGTTGCCTGGTTTGGCGAATGGTGGCACTTTGCAATTTATTGCAGACCGATTAATCTCGATTTTTTCGCGCGATGGATTGCCCTGTGATCGAGAACCTGCTCATACGCGGCGTATCAAGCTATTCACCCAACGCCCACACTGCCATCGGCCCCCTGAAGCGGGTCAGCATGCTTTACGGTCAAAACGGGACGGGTAAGAGCACGATCGGCAACTATCTGCAGGCCCCTGGTGAAGCCTACTACCGGGCCTGCAGCATGGTGCCTGCTGACCCCGAGCGAGAGATCCTAGTTTACAACCATACGTTCCTGGAAAAGAACTTCCATGAGGACGTGGCTCAGCCTGGGGTGTTCACCCTCAATGCCGGCAATATCGAAGCCGAGACTTCCCTGAATGCCGCGCAGGCCGCTATCAAGGTGCTGTCAACGCAGCAGGAGCAAGAGCTGGCCAAGGGCACAGCCAGCAAGACCGCGCGCGAGGTTGCCAAGCAGGCGCTGAAGGACAGTCTCTGGAAGCTTAAAACGCCGTTTGATGGGACACCCTTGGCCTATTGCTTACAAGGGTTCAATACCAAAGAGCGGCTTTTGGATAAGATCCAGGCGACAGCTGAATCTACAGGCAGTGTCACCACCGAGGAGCTGATGGCAGAGGCCCAGGCGTTGCAGTCTGCGTCGGATGCACAATTGCCCTCGATTCAGCCTATCGGGTTTCCAGCCTTTGAGCTTGAAAGCCATCCTATTTTCAAGGAAATCATCACTGGCTCAGACAACTCCTACCTGGCTGACCTCATTCACTCCATCGGTCACTCCGACTGGGTTCAGCATGCGCTGACCTTTCCACGCATTGAGGGCGATTTATGTCCGTTCTGCCAGCAACCGCTGCCAGAGGGCTTTCATGCCGAGCTCGCGAAGATCTTCGACAAAACCTACGAGCAGCGTATACGCGATCTCGCGGATATTCACCGCCGCTACAGTGGTGCCGTCGAGCAGACCCTCCAGCGCCTGCGCGGTGCCGGTTATCAGCACCCATCATTTCAACTCACAATCTCCAAAATCACTGCAGCGCTGGAGCGAAACCAGCAACTCATCGTTAAAAAGGCGACCAGCCCATCCATTGCGGTTGAGCTAGAGGTGACTGCGGGATTGATTGACACCCTGAACGAGCTCATCGCGGTCGAGCAGAAAGTCATCGATGAATTCAACCACAAGGTGAAGAACAAACAGATCCACCTGAGCCGGATCAGGGAGGATTTCTGGGGGGGGCTGAGAAAAGCGTGCGGCGCCTTACTTGATCACTACCTTCAGGAAGACCAGGAACTTGCTCAGGCGCAGCAGCAAGCCAGGGATAATATTGAGGCGCTGCGCGTGAAGGCGAGGGCAGAGCGGGCAATCATCGCCCAGTCCAAGGCGGCCATCACCAATATCGATCAGTCAGTCGACAGCATCAACCAATGGCTCCGCATCCTGGGGTTCAAGGGCTTTGAGTTGACCAAAGAGGAAGGGGAAGTCCCTCAGTACAGGCTGCAGCGCCCCGAGCAACGCACGGACGTCTTCAAGACGCTCAGCGAGGGCGAGAAAACGCTCATTTCCTTCCTGTATTTCCTAGAGGTTTGCAACGGTGAGCTGAACGCTGCAGCAGGGAGGTTGATCAGCGACCGCATCATCGTGATCGATGATCCGATTTCGAGCTTGTCCCACAATTACGTGTACGACATTGCCTCGTTGATCAAGCGCCATGTACTGAGTCCGAAAACCCGGTTCAAGCAGGTAATCATCCTGACCCATAACCTGTTTTTCTTCCACGAGATGGTCAAGCTCATGAATGAAGACGGGGGGCGGGGCAGGGGGAATGGTAGGCAGGAGGCGAGCCAGCTGGCCTTGTTTAGGATCACTAAATCCGAATACAGTACTGTGGTCGCCATGCAGCCTAAGGAGATTCAGAATGACTACCAGTCCTTCTGGCAGACGATCAAAGACGCCCTGGATGGTCGCACGTCGGTTACGGTGATTCCCAACATGATGCGAAACATCCTGGAGTACTACTTCACGTTCGTTCATTGCAAAGACAAGCTCGCCCAGGCGCTCGAAGACTTGGGTGATCAGGATCCGCAATTCCGCTCCCTATACCGCTATATCAACCGCGAATCGCATGCTGATGCCGTTAACATCACCGACTTTGGCGAAATCGATCCGCAGGTCTATGTCGAGCGATTCCGCCAAGTGTTCGTGAAGACCGACTTTGAGGAGCACTATAACAAAATGATGGGCTGATTCGTGGCGCGGGTGCGTCATCAAAAAACGGGGCGGCTACTGGTCAACTGCTCAATTGGTTCGGGAAGACCAGTGCCTCAAGTCGACCCGTCTGAGTGGAGTGTCACATGAATCGATTCAGGTAGCAGCCGGGCTTTTCAGCCTGCGAGCGCGCTGATAGCATTGTGCCCGCAGCTACTACCCAAGGACTCTCCTTCCTGCCTGAAGTCATCTGCTCGCTTTGCACGTGGTGTAAAGGCTATCAGCGGCCCGCTGAGATCAGATGGAGAATACGCCATGAACAGTCATGGAAAAGTCGTGCTGGTTCGCCAGTACAACCGGTTCCGGTTCGGGCAGTGGGAGACCGTGTGCATGCACATGAGATCCCTTCCGCGCCGTTAATTTGAACGTACCTAGGTGGTAGCTGCACTTATTCTCCTCAGGCCATGTATTCTTCATGGCTATCCCAGTCCTCACGCATGAAATTCGCTCCAAGGCTTGCATCGAACTAATGCAGGATCGACGCCCTGCATTTGCAGCCTATAGACTTTTTCTCGCTCATCGTCGTCTGGAAGTACAGCAACCGTCCAAGGTACCTGGCGGTTGTCTACTGCGCGTACGAGAGCCTTGAAGTAAGGCCCATCCACCGCATCCAGGGAATGCCCCAGCACGACGATCTCTTGAACTGTGCCCAGCCGTGCGAAAAAATCGCCATGACGTTCGATGATTGCATGTGAGGGCTTGAAAGTGGCGGTGAAGAAATCGTCCAACGATGTCATGGCTTCGATGACGCGATGGTCGGAATCTTCGTGATCAACAGCTTCGAAGAGGGATGGGCGCTGCTCCGGAGCCCACCCGTGGCCCAGCACCAATTCGGAGTCCTCATCAGTGGATTCGCCATGGATATGTAGAATGTTCGCCCTAGGTACTTGGTAGACGCTAGTCAGCGTGCTGGTGTAATTGAAGGTGAGATAAGTGGCGGTGAGATCAAGATTGCCCAATCGATTCGGCGCATTGGCTGAATCAGGTACCTCAATCGTCCGGATCCATTGAGCGAACAGCGTTTGGAGCGTGGCCGATAATCCCTCCGCCACTCGATTGATCTCATATTGAAAATCATGATGTCCCGAGTCGCTCCAATCATCGTCAGCATATGATCCCATGAAGTGGCTGAGACTGCTGACAATGTGGTCGGTATCGAGGTCGGCAAGCGCCGCCTCCAGATGGGCCCAGTCGCCGCCGGCGGGTACGTAGTCCTCAATCCAATCGTAGACATCCCGATCATTGACTTGCACGTAAGCCTTGAAATGCCCATACCCAGTAGGCATCCCGTGATTCCGGTCAAATCCGTTACCAATGATGTAAAGCGTGTTGTTGGACATCTGTCGACCTCGGGAAGGGACGCGGGCTAAAGCTCAAAGGGGCTGCCGGCTGGCTCAAGGCGAGCTCAACTCGACTGGGTACTTCACAGTGCGCAGTCGTCCTCAGGGCTCTGGATACACGGGCGCGGTTGTTCCTGATGGTCTGGTGAGACATCTGCTGCCCACGTCTTAATGGGCGTTTCAGTCGCCTAGGTCAGGCCTCACGATTGCTCGGATTTTGTAGAGGCTGGTGCTCACGTCATGAAGCTTGGTAATGAACGCATCGAGAGTCTCGTTGTTGACGTCGAAGTGTCGATTTCTCTCGTCCAGCCGGCGATGCAAAATCTGCTCGTCTGACGTGCTGGTAATCGGGTAAGCGTGGACAATGTCCGAGCGCCGGGTGTTAAGGGCCTGGAATAAGTCCCCAGCGGCTCTGCCATGAGGTACTACCGCCGGTGCTGATTGCTTGGCCTTCTTCACGCCCTTGCGAAACGCCGTGAGAATAACGCCACCGCATTTGGCTCGTAGCGCTGTCTGGTCAACATCGGGATCCAGGTAGCTGGTTATTTCAGCCATGAAGCTGCTGATCGAGGCGAAGCCGTACAGCACGATCCCCAGTCGGAAGGTGTATCCATCGTCTCCCGGCAGAGCGAGGCGCGTCTGTTTTTTGATTGCTGCGATGTCTAGCTGGGTAGTCATGGTGCTTTCTCGAAAATCCCTTGTCGCAACTTGAGTTGCCAACCCCAGTCGGCGCCTGCTAGGCCAGCCTCAGCGGACTGGGCCAGTGCCTAGGGGCATGGTGTCCAGACCTGTCAGCTTACTTGAGCTTGCTCAGCAGCCACCTCAAAATCTGAGTCAGGGACTGCAGCTTGCTGTAGAAATTATCGAGATCAGCCAGGAAACCCAAACGCTTTTTCAACTCAGCCTGCTCGCTCGTCACAGCTTGATACGCATCAGTGTTGTTGCAGCCGCGCACTGCCAAGTCCCGTTCGACCTCGCTGAGTTGCTGGTGACGGTCAATCTCGTCGGCGTGTCGCTCGAAGTGGCGACGGTTGAGCCAGCGGTGACGTGCCAGTAGCAAGACATACGCGCCTAGCCCTGCCTGAAACACCTGTGCCATGCTGAGGTCTAGGCCATACGAGTTCAGGAACACTGCGATCTGCGGCGTCCGCCAGCATCCTATCGCAAACAGAACTGGCCATAGAGCAATGGCGAACAGTGCCTGGTTTGTTGAGGGGTAGTTCAATCGCCAAGCGGGGTGGGGGCGAAGAAGGTTCATGAGTACTCCTGATGCAAAGAATGTTCTGGCCAGGGAGACCAGGACTCACTCAAGCATCTTCGGTTCGGCAGGTGGCGTGCAACTCAACTGGGTGCCGTTGCTGCTACCTCGTGGATGACCTCTATCGAAGGCTGCGCGCTTTGCGCACGGGCTCGGCTCACGCCTGGGTTGCAGCACCGCTTTCCAGGTAAGCGTGGACTTCCGACAAGAACCTGCAGTGGCCCTTGACCTTCTCCAGCTCTGTCAGCAGCAGATCAATCCGAAACGCTGTGAACTTGGCCTGACCACCTTCCAGCGCAATTCCATCGCGCTTCAGCGCATCTGGAGCACTTTTGGTGAGCGCTACCAGGTGCTTCCCGTCCACGTACCGTTTGACCACCCAGTGAGAAAAGGTGTGGCGGAAGATCCTGTGCATCTCAAGCGTCTCAACCGCCGAAATGATGCCGGCTTTGTCTATATTTAAGGCGCTATCCCGGGCTTCCTTCTTGGTGTGAATGAGGACGTCGGTATCGTTCAGTGAGAAAATCGAATCGCTTGCGGTACCAAGCCGGTGCTCCTTGAGCATGGCGGTGAGGCCACGGCACAATGCGTCGGCCATGCAGTACGTCTGGATGAGTTCGCCGATCAGGGCGTAATCTTCCTTGGTTACGCCGGACAGCAGTTGGAGCAACTCAGAATCTCCCTCGGCACTCTCCAACCGAAGGAAAACGTCGCGCGCTTCCTGTTCGACCAAACCGATCATCGAGCTTTCAGCTTCCATTTCTTGTGCACCTATAATGTTTGGCCTGGAGCTAGTCACAGGCGATCGTGAGCCCTAGTGCCATCTGATTGATTGGCGGCTTATGGTACCGCATGCTCTATGTGGCGGGCCCCTGCTGCGGGTGAGCTCTAATTTCCTGCGGCTCGCGCTGCCACCTTCGGCGGGGGCCATAAGGGGTAGCTGATCTTCACAGCGAGCGTGCAGAGCAGGGCGTTTGACTGAGGATGCCTGGGGCTGACTCAGCGCTGTGTCGTCATCCTCGCGGGCTAGCAGTGACGGAGGCCTCAGCCCTCGTCATCAGACGCGTTTATGATGCCTTCAAGCTTCGTGTCGTCAAACAAATGCAAGAACTCAATGACGCTGTTGGACGGGGCACTGATGAGTTCCTGCACCCGCCCGGCGTGAGCGTCCATCACCACCCTGGCCATATTCACATAGTATTTGTATGTGGTCTCAACAGATGAATGCCCCATCTGATCGGCAAGCGCCTGGGCCGCTGCCTGGAAATAGCCGTCTGCATATTCAGTGAGCAGTTTGTCTCCAAAAAACTCAATGAGATATTTGGTCGGCCACCAATGCCGAGATTCATAAAAGGAGAGGTGGGGTCTGAACTCTGGATCAGTTTGCATAGCCCGCTGCTTAGCAACATAGGTACGGGTGGCAACCATATGTGGCGTAACGGGGATGCCCCGCGAATTCAAAAACAGAACGTCTAACGGGCATTCGTGACCAAACCGCTTCTTATAGAGGCCTCGGCGAACGTGGTAATGCTCGCGGATGTAAATATTCTCCAGCGCTTCAAGGTCAGACATATTTAACGTGATTGTTCTGGTTTTATTGCCTTTGCTGGCTTCGATCTTGTATTTCACGGTTTTGGCAGACTTGGCCATGTCCGAGAATGGCATAATATGCTTGTTCTTTCCGTTGCCTATGTACGGAAAATTGCACAAGTCCATCGGTCTCATAGCTGTGCCCATCGCCAACAGAAACATCGCAGCGTACACGGGGTCGTTGTATGACTTGAGCAGAGTCTCGATTTCGCGATTGCTAATCAAATCGCGAGATACCTTTTGCCTGCTCGCTCGGTCAAGCGTGTCGATGTTTCTGCTGTCGATGCTCACTCGCGCCCTGAGTTGAATGTAATTGAGCATTTTCGGGCTCTTAAACTTTGCCTGCCAGGTTCTGAGCGCTACATCAACGTTGGTGACAAACTTGTTGTCTTTGAGCCAGCGGAAGTAAAAAAGCAAAACTGTAGCATCAAGCGACGTTGTTTCAGTGGTTGGTCGCAATGAACCTCGCGCCACGCGATCAATTTGCCTCTGCACTTTCCAGCGTCGGATATCCCTATTATCTGCAATAACGTGGTACTGGGCGGGATCTATATTTTCAAAGTGTGACTGCGTTGAAAGAAATCTATAAAACATCAAAATTATGCTGGCATATCGTCTTGAAGTCGCAATGGATTTTCTTGAGACGTAATAGAGATATAGATTTGCATGGCTGAGCAACACCTGCTTCTTCTTATGGTTTGCAACCAAGATACAATGGGAGACTGAGGTATTCAACTCACTGCTATGGTAAGTGATGTCTTGCCGTTTGATGGTGATCATCATTCACCTTGCTTGATATTGAACTGGATCACGCGATGGAACCCTTGCTCCAGTTTTAATGGGTCAGCCGAATCTGCTTCACTCAGTTCAAAGTCTGGAACGATTCTGGCGAAAAAGCTTCTCTGGGCCTGCTTGTCTGCTGGGGAGAGGCACGCAGGGACGTAAGCTGTTATCTCGGTTGGGGTGTCCAATGACTTCAGGAAACGCAGGTACTCGGATCGTCTGAAAAGAGGGGCTCGAACCAGCAAGACATTCTGTGGGGAGTGATGTTGGTAGTTATCTGAGAAGACACTGAATCGCGATATGTAGCGCTCGAAGAATAGTGCTACTGCTGTGTTCTCAGTCTTAGCTAGTTTTTCAACTCGATCCGTAGTGGCTTTGATTAGACGAAGCCTCTCGGTACTGTATTTTTCCAGATCCTTATGTTTCATGTAGTCTTTGAAGAGCGTCTCGATGTCCATGTCGACCACCGTCACCTTGCCCCTGCTGCCTGTGGCGTAATTTGCACTGTCTGGGGTGGAGCTTTCCATTTTGGCCAGTGCGAGCTCTGCTTCTAGTTCAAGAATCTTATTGCCAAGATTGTCGACCTGCAGGGACTGGGATTCGAAGTTGGCGCGAATTTTATTGGCACTGAAAAAAGCAATGTCATTATTCATCAGAGTGGAGATATGATTGCTCAAGGTCTTTTCCATGAGCCGCGCATGTTCTTCCTGCTGCTCAGCCAGCGAGCCTTCCAGTTCCTCAATCCTAGCTTGACTCTTGATGAGGAAATCCGAAAGCGAACTGTCGTCGGAACTTGTCAGGAGTTCCCCGATTTTCTTATCGCCGGTGATATAGGGCTTTAGGTCATCATAATAACGATTGAAAGATTGACGGCTAATTCCAGCCAAAATGGCTAAATCACCAATTTTTAGCTTGGAACCATCCCCGGCCAGCTGATGTTCCGCGATGATCTTGATCAGGCGCTCTCGCGTTGAATTGACATTCATGCGAACTCTCCTGACCGTACAATGATGTGGGTTTTGTGTGTTTGAGCCCCCACCATCTTGTGACCAGAGTCGGTGTAGAGGGGAAGCGGCAGGCGGTTCATCTGGAGGTTGCTCAGGTGGTGCTTACTGGCAGCCACACGCCTTGCCAATTCCTGCTCGGTTTTTGCATTGAGCTTGGAGTCAGGATTATCGAGGATCGCTGAATAGAAGGCGATATTTTCCTCCAGCGCAGTCTTGGCCTTTTCCACTAACACCAGTTTGTTGCATTCCACTTGGCAGTTTCCTGGGTTGGGGATAAGTGCTTGACCTGGTTCCCATGATTGCTCAATGCAGGGCGGGAGATTGCTCGGGGTATAATCCTCACCGGTCACGCAGTACGTGCCAATCGCAGTACGACGAATAAAGATCGGCTCGCCGGCTTTCAAAAGGTGAGAAACATAGAGCAAGACCGAAGTTCGCATCTGGCTGCCAGTAAATTCATCAGGCTTGGCAAGCACTTGTTCCGCAATTCGCGATCCCGCAGTGCCTGAGAAACGACCGTATTTGATCTCGGCAATAAGTTCGCGGAAGTCCTTGGTATAGCTTTGCTCAATGGCAATTGCTACCGCTCTAACCATGAGCGGGTTGCGAGCGATATACCTCAGCGTCATGGCATAGCTTTTATGGCCGAACAGTGCGCGAATGAGTTCGATATTTCGCTCATCCCGATTGATAAGAATTTCGGCAATTGTCTTTCTGAAGCGATGGGGGTGCAGGCGCTCTACAGGGATTTCATCTTTGAGTTGCGTAAGAAGGATGTTAATCAAACCCGGCGTGGCTCTCTCAACCTTTCGGTAGCTTTCATTGGCCTGGAAAAGATAAGGGCGAATGATTTCCGGGTTTGCAGTTTGAGCTTCCGCATAGCGCTCAATGACCTCCCCGATAAACCTCGGGAGAGGAAGCGCTTCCGTGTCGCCACGGTAATTCGGGTCTTTGGATGTTTTCCATCGGGTGATATTGACCCAGTAATCACCGACTTTATCCTTGAAGATATCAGAGTCGCGAAGGGTGGCAAGTTCAGACTTCCTGGCACCTGTCATCAGTGCAAGAAGGATAAAAATAGAGTTACGCACCCTGTCCATTGCTTTGTTGTAACTGCGACGCCAAGAGGTCACGTGGAATGTTCTTCCATCTTGTTGCCGAGTTTTGATCGAGGGCTTCATAACTCTGCGATCATCAACGATAATATTGAGTGCCGCCTCTGCTTCATGAGGATAGCTGTATTTGTAAATGATGCCTTTGTTCTGGGTGTAATCATTCTGCAGAACAAAGTCCTTGGCTTTTAGAAGCTCTGGCAGCGCCTTTTCAGTCCAGAACAGCGCATAGTCCATGAGGTGTTCCAGATCTTCTTCCGAGTATGCGACCCAGCTTTCCATGCTGCCGGTATACACATTCACAACGTCTTGCTTACGCTCAATCGTATCAAGTTCGCTTAAGGTGACCTTGATCTTCAGTTCTTCCGGAATCATGTCGTGGCTGGACAGCGATGCCCACAGCATCACAAACTTGAACAAGACAAAGTAGTGGGATTTCTTATCTTGTTCTCGTGCTTTGTCCAATGCCTTATTGATCAAGGTAGCAGAGATGGCGAGCAGGCTCTCGGGTGTGGCGTCGAGGTAGTTGTCCGTGAAAATATATTTTTCTAGAATTGAATATTGATTTGCGGCAGTGTTGGAAGTTTTATAGGAACGAATGTTTCCCATGAAGGCGTTTTCAGGGAGCATGTGAAAGATCAATGCGCGCTTCAGGTCGTTGGAGCCAAGAACTGATCGATCAAACTTGACATTGTTAGGGTGGCGGTGTTTGCCACTGGGCAGCGACCACGACGGGCTCATATAGTTAGACTTGTCACTGATCGCAAAGTCGCCCTCGCCATGCAAAAGCTTATACTTCAGCGTTCCGCGCACCAAAAGAACTGAGAGATCAATTTCCTTGAACATTTCCTCAATGTCATCCTTGTTTTCGCTTCGGGCGTCTTCGATGTCCAAGCCCAGTTCGCGTTCAAGTTCTTCCAGGGTCAGTTCAGACATCGAGCGACTCGCTTTCAAAGAGAAGTTTAAGACTATTTAGATTACGGGGTAGCAGGGGCTTGTTGAGGCGCTGGAATTTCTCGGCTTTGGTCATGGCATCTTCGTCCTCGTCTTCATCTTCGATGACTGGCCAGTTATCAAGGATGAATTCCAGTGCCTTGATTTCGCTAGCTACCCGCGACGAGAAGATGATGTCGTCTTCTTCCTCCATCTCCTGCATAAGATGGCTCATCCGCTCGATCAGGTAGGGCAGTGAGTCTTCGAAAATCCAGATCTGGCTGCAGAAGATGCACTGATCCAGCTCGAAGCACTTCTTTCCCTGTTCGCGCAGAGATTGTGCGCCTGCCCAATCTGGCTTCATCTGGTCGCGGCACCCCCACATAGCGCGGCGATGGCCAGGAATATGGAAGAACTTGATCTCGCCACTGGCCTGTTCCTGCGCATGGGCAGTTAGCAACATGCCCTTGAACTGTCGAGAGCGAAGCAGATCCATGATTTCTTCAAAAGCAACACGCAGTCGTTTGAAACGCTCCGTTTGGGCCTGGGCATGGTTGTCGTAGAAAATGTCCGTCGTCGCCTGATCCTTATGACCCAGACTAATGCGGGACAACATCGAAAGAGGGTGCGTTTTCTTTTTATAGGCCGTCCAGGTAGGACGAAGACGGCGCGTGAGGTCTTTGGCGCCTGTGAGGCGTTCCCCGTTCTCGATGATTTCGTACTTTTCAAGCAGGTACTTCACGCCAATGCGAAACGCTTTGGGGTTTGCGATAGAAGTGTGTCGTCCGCCTTTATTGAGCCAGTCAGCGTGATCCCGGATGCAGAAGAAGAGAGGGTTAAAACTGTCTTTTGTTTCGCCCTGCGGTATATAATCCAGCTCATACCTCATGAGAGGTTTTGCCAGCTGGTTGGCAAGACGGATCATGTTATAGATGGAGTACGGGTCTTTGGTCGAAGTCGGCGCGTTCTGCCTTTGGGGCTTAAGGTATTCGGTATTGTTGCTTTGAGACCTTTGCTTCTCAGAAAACACCACGCGAAGTGAATCTTCAATGGTAGCGGTCAGCGCGTGCTCAAAGTTGTGCCGGTCTACGGCCAGCACTACCTCTTTGTTCCAGTTGCTCTGCAGCATGATGAACAATACCAGAGCGGTCATGTCCAATTCCGTTGGAAAATAAAGACCCAGCAGGTCGTCCAAGAGAGGCAGCGGGGCGGCAGTTTCGCTCCAATTCAGTCGCTTTAGACGATACATGATCATCGAGATTAGATCGTCACGGTAGTGCTCTTGGACGTCCTTAGGTTTCGAATAGCGTGTGGCGATGAGTTCCAAGGGCATCTCGAAAGGATAGCCTTGGGCTAACAGGGTTTTCAGGAGGCGAGGGAGTTCCGGGCTCCATGCCGCAGGCCCTGGCTGTTTCCCCACTGGGATGCTATCCAGTGGAGTAAGGTCTGGTTCTGTGCGTGCCATGTTGATAAGGACGTGGAGAACGTCCCCACCTGATCGGGCGATAGTCTGAATAACAGGATCCGCGCAACGCTTAGCAGCTGCTAAGAGCTGCGCCTTCGCTTTCTCGCTCCAGCTGTGGCCTCCATTAAATTTGCAGAACCCCAATACTTGTTCTCTGGAGACTTCTGGATAAGCATGCTTATTAATTTCGGGCCAAGTGTAAGGCTCGCTAGCATCAACCAGCTTTCGAAACTCAAGTTTTGCATAGAGGCCGTCGATATGGCCTCGTAGTGCAGACTCAAGTGCATCAAATGCCTCGGGTTCGAGTGGTTCCGTTTCTTTTCTTGGCTTCTGCGGAACAATGGGCAGGATAAGAAAAGGGATTTTTCCTGTTTCCTTTGCTGCGCCAATCAATGCCGATTTCATGCGCTCGGCATAGGAAATGGGGATTCCGCTCGCTTGGATATAATGAATATATCGACTGAATAAGTCCGAAGTGATGTGCTCAAAGCGGGTTGCAGCTAAACCTACGGGGTTAACGGAGTTGTGCTGTTGAATAACAGTCATGAATGTTTCAATGGCAGTCAGTAGGAGATAGCCATTAGACTGTGTGCGGGTGCTTGCGTAGTTTTTGAACACAAAGTCCAAAGCAATGCAAAGCGGAAGGTCGCGATCCCAGGCGGGATGCTGACGGTATCGACAGGGTACGGGTTGGCCCTTCTTGCTAATGATCTTTTCTTCAAGATACTCGGTGTGGGCCAACATGATCACTGATCTCCCTTGTTAGGGAGTTCGGGGCTTTGCGGGTTCTGGCCTTCGCCGTTTTGTGGTGCGGGCGTCAAGGCGTTTGAAATGAGCTGTCCCCATGCCTGCTTCACTCGATGCTCAAGCTGGTCAAGCGAGCCGTCATTCATGATCAGGGCGTCTTCAGGTCTGCGCTCGATACCGGCTTCGGAGGAGTGCGCGTTCACTGACTGCACACCCGGGCGGACGATATGCCAGATGACCCCGTTGTGGCTGCGCAGGAACGCGGCCTCGTTCTCAAACCGGATGTCAGTGATGATGATCACCGCTGCGGTTTGAGGAATGCCAAGGAGCGCCTTAGGTGGCTGTGTGGGCACCGCAGAGCGTTTTCGGTAGTAGTCGGGGGTGAGTTCCAGGGCTTTTTGCTCCAGGTACCCCACAGTCTGTCGAGGGCTTAGGCCCCAGTACGAATCGACTTGGTCGAATTGGGGCGTTTCCCAAACCTGGGCATCGGTGAAATTAAAGAAGGCTTGGGCTGCCAGGCGGAAGGGGGCATCTGGGAGTAGGAGGTTTGGGGTCGCACCAGACTGGAACTCCACAGCAGCAGGATTGATCTCGCGCTCTGCACGCTTCAGCCAGTGGTTGGCGTCCAGGCCTCGCATCCACTCAGTGCCGACCTGCTGGAAGAATTCTCGGGGCGACTTCCCCCAATGAGGGATCTGGATTTCCTTGTGCGAATCACCCCAGGCTTCGGCATCGGACAGACCAAATAACGCCTGGCAACCTGCTTTCAGTGGATTCGCAAGGGCAAATGCCGCTACCCTTGCATCTTTAAGCAGGAGCTGGGCTGTTGTGTCCTTCCCTGAGCGAGCCTTGGCTGCCAGTCCCAAAATTGTTCTCAAGCCTTGTACTCCCTGGGCTGTGGGGGTTTGCAGACCCTTCCAACAGCGTGTTTACATTTTGTCGTATGGGTAGATAATACCACTGTGTTTACATTTTCAGCAAAAGCGAAACAAGATGCCACCTACGCCTACCAAGGTGGCGGCCGCGGCTTGCCGGTCGAGCGCATTGCTACGCTGGAAACATTTGTCCAGGGCGATCTGCGCCCTGACCTGACGCTGGTGTTCGACCTGCCGATCGAGATCGGCCTGTCGCGCGCGGCTGCCAGGGGCCGTTTGGACCGCTTCGAACAAGAAGGCACGGCCTTCTTCGAGGCCGTGCGCCATGCCTATCTGGCACGGGCCCAAGCTGACCCGCAGCGCTACAGCATCCTCGACGCCGGCCAATCGCTGGAGGCGGTGCAGCGCGACATCGACAGCTTGTTGCCGGCCATGCTGGAACGCGCCCGTGGCTGAGGCCTTCGCCTGGCAGGATGCGCTCTGGCAGCAATTGGCCGGGCGCAGCCAGCATGCCCATGCCTACCTGCTGCACGGTCCGCAGGGGATTGGCAAGCGGGCCCTGGCCGAGCGCCTGATGGCGCGTTTGTTGTGCCAGCAGCCGCAAGGCGCTGATGCCTGCGGGCAGTGCAAGTCATGCCTGTTGCTGCGTGCTGGCAGCCATCCGGACAACTACGTGCTTGAGCCGGAAGACGTCGACAAGCCGATCAAGATCGACCAGGTTCGCGAACTGGTGTCATTTGTTGTTCAGACCGCGCAGTTGGGCGGGCGCAAGGTGATCCTGATCGAACCGGTCGAGGCCATGAACATCAATGCCTCCAACGCCTTGCTCAAGAGTCTGGAAGAGCCGTCCGGCAATACGGTGCTGCTGCTGGTCAGCCATCAGCCGAGCCGACTGTTGCCGACCATCAAGAGCCGTTGCCAGCAAGTTGTATGTCCGCAACCAAACCTTGCCCAAAGCCAGGCCTGGCTCGCCAATGCGTTGCCAGACAGTGGACCGGGAGAGCGCGAGGAGCTGCTGACCCTGGCGGCAGGATCGCCACTGATGGCGGCCAAGCTGCACGCGCAAGGTGTCCTCGAGCAACGTGCGCAGGTCACCGAGGGCGTGAAAAAACTGCTCAAGCAGCAACAGTCACCGACGCAACTGGCCGAGTCGTGGAACAGCGTGCCGCTGCTGCTGTTGTTTGACTGGTTCTTCGAGTGGTCGCACCTGATCCTGCGCTATCAGATGACTCAGGATGAACAAGGCCTGGGCCTGGCTGATATGCGTAAGGTGCTGCAGTATCTGGCGCAGAAGAGCCGCCAGGGCAAGGTGCTGGAAACCCAGGCGTGGATCCTTGAACAGCGCCAGAAGGTGCTGGGCAAGGCCAACCTCAACCGCGTGTTGCTGCTGGAAGCCTTGTTGGCCCACTGGGTCCAGCTGCCAGGCTCACGCTGACTCCCTTCTTCTAAATATGTGTCCTGCTGCCATGCTCGTAGATTCCCACTGCCACCTCGACCGTCTAGACCTGAGTGCCCATGATGGCTCGCTCGATGCTGCCCTGCAGGCGGCGCGTGAGCGCGGGGTAGGACACTTTCTGTGCATCGGCGTGAGTGCCGACAATGCCGGCGCGGTAAAGGCGTTGAGTGAACAGTACGCAGATGTCGACTGCTCGGTGGGTATTCACCCGCTGGATCTGGCGCCAAGAGAAACCCCAGCGCTGGACTGGTTGCTCAACGAGCTTGCGCATCCGCACGTCGTGGCGATTGGTGAGACTGGCCTGGACTATCACTACGAGCCGGAGGCGGCGAGCCTGCAGCAGGCGTCTTTCCGCTTGCACCTGGAGGCCTCGCGGCAGACCGGCAAGCCGGTGATCGTGCACACCCGTGCGGCCAGGGCTGACACCCTGGCGTTGTTACGCGAAGCCAGCCTGGAGCAGGCCGGGGTGTTGCACTGCTTCACTGAAGACTGGCCGATGGCCAAGGCGGCGCTGGACCTGGGCTACTACATCTCGTTGTCCGGCATTGTCACCTTCCGCAATGCCGAGGCCCTGCGCGACGTGGCCCGCCAGGTCCCCAGCGATCGTCTGCTGGTAGAGACAGATTCACCGTACCTGGCGCCGATCCCTTACCGAGGCAAGCCCAACTTGCCTCAGTACGTGCGAGAAGTCGCCGAATACGTCGCGTCGCTGCGTGGCGTCAGTTATGCACAATTGGCCGAGCAAACCACGGCCAACTTCAAGCGCTTGTTCCCGCTTGCGCGAGTACGCTGATCTGACAGCCTGATTGGCGGGCAAAAAAAACCCGGGTTCTGGGGGAGGAAACCGGGTTAAGACCATTAGGAGTAAACAAAGGCACGCGGTCCCTGAGCGCCTTTATCGGCACGCCACTTGGGGGGATGTGGCGGGTCAACACTTCAAGTATTGGTCAGCTTTGGCACAGTGCCAGCGACAACTGGTCGTTTTTTAAACAGATTTGGAATACGTCGCGGGATGCACAGTGCATTCCCTGCAGGCAAGTCACTTCGATTGGCCAATCTGCAGCTTGCCCAATCAATCCCACCGTTTGCGAACTCATCGTGAAACACAGACATGCGCCGATGATCCGTGCAATTTCTTGCAAGATAGGCATAATAATCCGCTTCGATTGTCAGCCAGTCCTCCCCCATGCAGCCTCCCATGCAGAAAGAACCGCGTAAGGTCCGTGAGTTTCGCCGTCGCGAACAAGAGATCCTTGATACCGCCCTCAGACTGTTCCTCGAACAGGGTGAAGACAGCGTCACCGTCGAGATGATCGCCGACGCCGTTGGCATCGGCAAAGGTACGATTTACAAGCACTTCAAGTCCAAGGCAGAGATCTACCTGCGCCTGATGCTCGACTACGAGCGCGATTTGAACACCTTGCTGCACTCGGCCGATGTCGACCGCGACAAAGAAGCACTGTCGCGTGCCTACTTCGAATTCCGCATGCGTGACCCGCAGCGCTACCGGCTGTTCGATCGCCTTGAAGAGAAGGTGGTCAAGGGTAATCAGGTACCAGAGATGGTCGAGGAGCTGCACAGCATTCGTGCCTCCAATTTCGATCGCCTGACTCAACTGATCAAGGGTCGTATCAGCGAAGGCAAGCTTGAAGACGTGCCACCGTACTTCCACTACTGCGCCGCCTGGGCGCTGGTGCATGGCGCAGTGGCGCTGTACCACTCGCCGTTCTGGAGCAATGTGCTGGAAGATCAGGAAGGCTTCTTCCAGTTCCTGATGGACATCGGTGTGCGCATGGGTAACAAGCGCAAGCGCGACCCCGAACCGAACGCCTGACAGCAACGCCCCGTCACCCTTTGCGTGGCTGTCCGACATGCGAGCTTGCAAAAACCTGATTTATGAGTCAGGTTTTGTACGGCTTATTCTTCCATGTCGGAGTCATCCATGATCGTCGATCGTCAAGGCAGGCGTTTTCGCAACCTGCGGGTCAGCCTGACGGCGGCCTGTAACTACGCTTGTACCTACTGCGTACCCGACGGCAAGCGTTTGGTGGCGGCGCAGGATGAGCTCTCTGGCGAGGCCCTGGCACGAGGGGTGGCTTACCTGATCGAGGCGGCCGGCATCGAACGTCTACGCATCACCGGCGGCGAGCCACTGATCAGTCCCAGGCTTGAAGGGTTTCTCACCGCCATCGCCGGCCTCGACCTGCACGACATCAGCCTGACTACCAACGGCCAGTTGCTGTCGCGGCGCCTGCCGCTGCTACAGGCCGCGGGTATCCGCCGCTTGAACGTGTCGCTGGATACCCTCGACGCCGCTGCATTTCGCAGCATTGCTCGCGGCGGTGACCTGGCCACGGTGTTGCTTGGCATGCAAGAGGCCAGTGCGGCTGGCATGCGCATCAAGGTCAACATGGTGCCGATGCGCGGACAGAATCTGGATCAGGTCGCGCCGCTGCTCGACTACTGCCTGGCGCGTGGCTACGAGCTGCGTTTCATCGAGCTGATGCGCATGGGCCACCTGGCGCGCGACGGCAATGCCTTTCGCCAGCAGTTGGTCAGCCTGCCTGAGCTGCTGGCGCTGATTGGCCAGCACTATGCTTTTGAGCAGGCCAGCGCTGCTGTTGATGCCACCGCATTGCGCTACCAGATCCCCGGCAAAGGCCATTTTGGCGTTATCGCCAACGAGAGCGTACCGTTCTGCCGCGCCTGTTCGCGGCTGCGCTTGTCCTCAACCGGCTGGCTGCATGGCTGCCTGTCGAGCAGCAATCGGCACTACATCGGCGACTTGCTTGATCGCCCCCGGCACCTGGCGTTGCCAGCGCTGCAACGGTTACTGGTAAAAGCCCTGGCTGACAAGCAGGAGCTGGCGTTCGCCGGTGGGGTAACGGTAATGAAGGTGATCGGCGGCTGACTCTGGCGCAAAAGCTGCATCTGGCGGCTATTCGCCGGTTTTTCGTCACCGGTCTCTGGAGGAAAGATGCGTAGCCTGGTTTTGCTGCTGGCGCTGATGGCGCTTGGTGGCTGCATGAATGTCAGCGATATGGGCGAAGGTGTTCGCTATCACATGAGCGATGCCGGTCTGCTCGATCATAGCGATACCCAGCGCAGCCTGTCGGTGCGCCTGCAACCGGATTCGTTCATCTATATTGGCCAGGGTGCGTTCGTGCCGCCGGGTAAAGGCCCGCTGCCGCAGCAGAACATCGTCGCCGAAGAAGCGTTCAAGGCTTTTGTCGAGTACTTCCCGCTGGTGCGTCGTGCGCAAGGCCCGCTGGGCCTGGAAGATGCCATCGCCGAAGCCCGCTCGGTCGGTGCCCATTACGTGCTGTATACCCGCTTCGCTCGTACCGACGACCGCATCGGCAATGGTGATGAGTGGTACGACGAACAGGCAGTCGACCGGCTCGGTTGGGACACCGGCGTGGTGCAGATGATGCTCATCGAAACCAGCACTCGCTACCTGATCGACACAGCGCGGATCAAGAGCCGTGGCGGTTTGTTGACGTTTCACGACAATAGCCCGCAGGATTTGCTCGCAGCGCCCATGCGCGAGTACGCTCGTAGCCTGTTGGGTATGAGTCGCTGATAGGAGAGGGTGATGACCGAGTCTGTCGAGACCAATGATCTGTTGGCGCAAATCCCCAAGGGTAGGGGCCCGGCGCCGGTTCACCTGTGGAACCCGGATTTCTGCGGCGACATCGACATGCGCATCGCCCGTGATGGCACCTGGTTTTACCAGGGCACGCCAATTGGCCGTAAACCGATGGTGCGGCTGTTTTCCAATATCCTGCGCCGTGACGGTGATGATTACTTTTTGGTGACGCCGGTCGAGAAGGTCGGCATCCAAGTCGATGACGCGCCGTTTGTGGCGGTGTTGCTGGAGGTGATCGGCGCGGGGGAGGCGCAGGTTTTGCGTTTCACCAACAATGTTGAGGATGTGATTGAGGCTAGCAGTGCGCATCCGTTGCGGGTCGAGGTTGATCCGGTCACGCAGGAACCTGCGCCCTACATCCTGATGCGCAGCAACCTTGAGGCGCTATTGCATCGCAACGTGTTCTATCAGTTGGTGGAGCTGGCGGTGCCGCGCTTGCTGGACGGCGAGGAATGGCTCGGGGTGTGGAGCCATGGCCAGTTTTACCCGATTGGGCGTGCTGGCTGAAAACAGTTGGGGGCTGCAGAGCAGCCCCCGACTGCATCAAAGCACCGCGACGATAGCTTTGGTCACTACGTGGATGTTGCTCTGGTTCAGCGCAGCAACACAGATACGGCCAGTATCCAGCGCATAGATGCCGAACTCATCCTTCAGGCGATTGACCTGCTCGGCAGTCAGGCCCGAGTAGGAGAACATCCCGCACTGGCGACCGACAAAGCTGAAGTCGCGCTTGGCCCCATAGGTAGCCAGCAACTCGACCATCTGCTTGCGCATGCCGTGAATGCGATTACGCATTTCGCCCAGCTCGTCTTCCCACATCTGGCGCAGCTCAGGGCTGTTCAGCACGGCAGCGACGATGCTTGCGCCGTGGGTCGGCGGATTGGAGTAGGTGGTGCGGATAACCCGCTTGACCTGCGACAGCACGCGGGTGCTTTCGTCCTTGGAGGCAGTGACGATCGACAGCGCGCCGACGCGCTCGCCATACAGCGAGAACGACTTGGAGAACGAGCTGGAGACAAAGAAGTCCAGGCCCGACTCGGCGAACAGGCGTACGGCGAAAGCGTCTTCGGCGATGCCGGCGCCAAAGCCCTGATAGGCCATGTCGAGGAACGGCACATGGCCTTTAGCCTTGACCACTTCCAGGACGTTTTTCCAGTCGTCCAGGGTCAGGTCGACACCGGTCGGGTTATGGCAGCAGGCATGCAGGACGATGATCGAGCCCGACGGCAGCTGGTTGAGGTCTTCGAGCATGCCGGCGCGGTTGACGTCGTGGCTGGCAGCATCGTAGTAGCGGTAGTTCTGTACCGGGAAACCGGCCGTCTCGAAAAGCGCGCGGTGGTTCTCCCAGCTCGGGTCGCTGATGGCGACGACTGCATCAGGCGACAGGCGCTTGAGGAAGTCTGCGCCGATCTTCAGCGCGCCAGTGCCGCCCACGGCCTGCACGGTGACCACGCGGCCAGCGGCCAGCAGTGGCGATTCGGCGCCGAACAGCAGCTTCTGTACAGCCTGGTCGTAGGTGGCAATCCCATCGATCGGCAAATAGCCGCGCGAGGCATGCTGTGCGGCACGCTGGGTCTCGGCTTCGATCACTGCGCGCAGCAGCGGGATACGGCCTTCCTCATTGCAGTAAACGCCGACGCCCAGGTTCACCTTGTCGGTGCGCGGGTCGGTGTTGAAAGCTTCGTTGAGGCCCAGGATAGGGTCGCGGGGTGCCAGCTCGACAGCGGAAAACAGGCTCATTGTTACCTTGGCTCTGAATGGAGTGTGATAGGGCTTGCACGCTCCAGCCGAATGCACTGAAGCGGTGCACAAACGGGGAGTCAGTATAGAGATACGCGCCGACCGCTGCGACCATCGGGCGCAGGTTTTCCGGCGTTTTTTCGCAATTTTTTTGGACCATTGGTCTAATTGCCCGGTCCACAGAAACACACGTTCACAGCGCCAGCCGCGAAGCGGGCAATGGAAAGGCCCGTTTCGGTGTAGACTACTGGCTATATTTACAGTTGCTCGAGGTCTGCCATGTCCGAGTTTCAGCTTGTCACCCGTTTTCAGCCGGCCGGCGACCAGCCTGAGGCGATTCGCCAGTTGGTCGAGGGTATCGACGCCGGGCTTTCGCACCAGACCCTGCTCGGGGTAACCGGCTCGGGCAAGACCTTTAGTATCGCCAACGTGATTCAGCAGGTGCAGCGGCCAACCCTGGTGCTGGCGCCGAACAAGACCCTGGCGGCCCAGTTGTATGGCGAGTTCAAGGCGTTTTTCCCGAACAACGCGGTCGAGTATTTCGTTTCCTACTACGACTACTATCAGCCGGAAGCCTATGTGCCGTCTTCGGACACCTTCATCGAGAAGGATGCATCGATCAACGACCATATCGAGCAGATGCGCCTGTCGGCTACCAAGGCCCTGCTCGAGCGACGCGACGCCATCATTGTCACCACGGTGTCGTGCATCTACGGTCTGGGCAGCCCTGAGACGTACCTCAAGATGGTCCTGCACATCGATCGCGGCGACAAGTTCGACCAGCGCGCGTTGCTGCGGCGCCTGGCCGATCTGCAGTACACCCGCAACGAGATGGACTTCGCGCGCGCCACCTTCCGCGTGCGCGGTGATGTCATCGACGTGTACCCGGCCGAGTCAGATCTCGAGGCGATCCGCATCGAATTGTTCGATGACGAAGTGGAGAACATTGCCGCCTTCGACCCGTTGACCGGCGAGGTGCTGCGCAAGCTGCCACGTTTTACCTTCTATCCGAAGAGCCACTATGTAACCCCGCGTGAAACCCTGCTTGGGGCAATCGAGGGCATCAAGGAAGAGCTCAAGGACCGCCTTGAGTACCTGCACAAGAACAACAAGCTGGTCGAGGCGCAGCGCCTCGAGCAGCGCACCCGCTTCGACCTGGAAATGATCCTCGAGCTGGGCTATTGCAACGGTATCGAAAACTACTCGCGCTACCTGTCTGGTCGGCCTTCCGGTGCGCCGCCGCCCACCCTGTACGACTACCTGCCTGCCGACGCCCTGCTGGTGATCGACGAGTCGCACGTGAGCGTTCCGCAGGTCGGCGCCATGTACAAGGGCGACCGTTCACGCAAGGAGACTCTGGTCGAGTACGGTTTCCGTCTGCCATCGGCGCTGGACAACCGGCCCATGCGCTTCGATGAATGGGAGTCGGTCAGCCCGCAGACCATCTTCGTTTCTGCCACCCCCGGTCAGTACGAGGCGGAGCATGCCGGGCGTGTGGTCGAGCAGGTGGTGCGGCCGACCGGCTTGGTTGATCCGTTGGTAGAAATCCGCCCGGCGCTGACCCAGGTCGACGATCTGTTGTCGGAGATCGGCAAACGTGTGGCCGTTGGCGAGCGCGTGCTAGCCACCACTCTGACCAAGCGCATGGCCGAAGACCTCAGTGACTACCTGGCCGACCACGACATACGCGTGCGCTACCTGCACTCGGACATCGACACTGTCGAGCGGGTAGAGATCATTCGCGACCTGCGTCTGGGTACCTTCGATGTGCTGGTAGGGATCAACCTGCTGCGTGAAGGCCTGGACATGCCCGAAGTGTCGCTGGTGGCGATTCTGGATGCCGACAAGGAGGGTTTCCTGCGCTCGGACCGCTCGCTGATCCAGACCATCGGCCGCGCAGCGCGTAACCTCAACGGCAAGGCCATCCTGTATGCCGACCGCATGACCGGCTCGATGCAACGCGCCATCGACGAGACCGAGCGCCGCCGGGCAAAGCAGATCGCCTTCAACGAGGCCAACGGCATCGTGCCCAAAGGGGTGGTCAAGGACATCACCGACATCATGGAAGGCGCCAACATCCCCGGCGGGCGCAGCAAGAAGCGCAAAGGCATGGCCAAGGCGGCGGAGGAGAGCGCTCGCTACGAAGCCGAGTTGCGCACCCCAGGCGAGATCACCAAACGCATCAAACAGATGGAAGAGAAGATGTTCCAGCTGGCGCGCGACCTCGAGTTTGAGGCCGCCGCGCAGATGCGCGACGAGATCACCAAGCTGCGTGAGCGGCTGATCACCAGCTAAGTTGCCGACGGGTCCGGTGATCGGCATAGCCTGCCGATCATCTGCACGCCTGGGCTGACGGTGGGGCGATTGCGCCACCGCTGGAGCCTGATGCCCGCTCCCTGCTAACATCGCGCCTTTGTTTCAACTTCGTTCGAGACCCTCCATGACCACCGTTCGCACGCGTATCGCGCCATCGCCCACCGGCGACCCCCATGTTGGCACCGCCTACATCGCCCTGTTCAACTACTGCTTTGCCAAGCAGCACGGCGGCGAATTCATCCTGCGCATCGAGGACACCGATCAGCTGCGTTCGACCCGTGAATCGGAACAGCAGATCTTCGACGCCCTGCGCTGGCTGGGCATCGAGTGGAACGAAGGCCCGGACGTGGGCGGCCCGCACGGCCCTTACCGGCAGAGCGAGCGTGGCGAGATCTACGCGAAGTACGCCAAGCAGCTGGTTGACGCCGGGCATGCGTTCTACTGCTTCTGTACCGCAGAAGAACTCGACCAGATGCGCGCCGAACAGATGGCCCGGGGCGAGACGCCGCGTTACGACGGCCGCGCGCTGTTGCTCAGCGCTGAGGAAGTGCAGCGTCGCCTGGCCGCTGGTGAGCCCCATGTGATCCGCATGAAGGTGCCAAGCGAAGGCGTCTGCGTGGTCCCGGACATGCTCCGTGGCGATGTCGAAATCCCGTGGGATCGCATGGACATGCAGGTCCTGATGAAGAACGACGGCCTGCCGACCTACTTCCTGGCCAACGTGGTCGATGACCACCTGATGGGCATCACTCACGTCCTGCGTGGCGAAGAGTGGCTGCCGTCGGCGCCCAAGCTGATCAAACTGTATGAGTACTTCGGCTGGGAGCAGCCGCAGCTGTGCTACATGCCGCTGCTGCGTAACCCGGACAAGAGCAAGCTGTCCAAGCGCAAGAATCCGACTTCGGTCACCTTCTACGAGCGCATGGGCTTCATGCCCGAAGCCATGCTCAATTACCTCGGCCGCATGGGCTGGTCGATGCCGGACGAGCGCGAGAAGTTTTCCCTGGCCGAGATGGTCGAGCACTTCGACCTGTCGCGGGTTTCCCTGGGTGGGCCGATCTTCGATATCGAAAAGCTGTCCTGGCTCAACGGCCAGTGGCTGCGTGAGTTGCCGGTCGAGGAGTTCGCTGCGCGGGTACAGAAGTGGGCGTTCAACAGCGATTACATGATGAAGATCGCGCCGCATGTGCAGGGTCGCGTAGAGACCTTCAGCCAGATCGCCCCATTGGGTGGCTTCTTCTTCGAGGGTGCGTTGAAGCTTGATGCCAAGCTGTTCGAGCACAAGAAGCTCTCGCCCGATCAGGTCCGCCAGGTCATCCAGCTGATTCTGTGGAAGCTGGAGAGCTTGCGCCAGTGGGAAAAAGACCGCATCACCGGTTGCATCCAGGCCGTGGTCGAATCGCTTGAGCTGAAGCTGCGTGACGCCATGCCGCTGATGTTTGCTGCTATCTCAGGCCAGGCCAGTTCGGTGTCGGTGCTGGATGCGATGGAAATCCTTGGCCCTGACCTGACTCGCTACCGCCTGCGTCAGGCGCTGGATCTGCTCGGTGGTGTGTCGAAGAAAGAAAACAAGGAATGGGAAAAACTGCTGGCCAACATTGCCTGACAGCCAGCTACCCAAGCGTGCTTGCCTGTCCCAGCTGACGCTGGGCGGGCCGGCTGCCGTAGGCAAAATCGTCAATTGCTGGGGCAGGGCGGTAAGTGATTGTTATCTGTGAAAAATCTTTTGGTTAATTTCAAAAATTCGTTTGACAGCATAGCCATCCGATCTTAATATGCGCCCCGTCCACAGCGATGAACGTAACGAACTGTCAGCAACCCAGCCGGCAATTCAGTTCAAAGCGGCATTGTGGGGCTATAGCTCAGCTGGGAGAGCGCCTGCATGGCATGCAGGAGGTCAGCGGTTCGATCCCGCTTAGCTCCACCAAATTCCGATTCTTGGCCAGCACTGCTGGCGGAGAATGAAGCCCGGCACCAGCGCCAGGTTTCACGGTAGAAGGTTCGTCCCCTTCGTCTAGTGGCCTAGGACACCGCCCTTTCACGGCGGTAACAGGGGTTCGAGTCCCCTAGGGGACGCCAGTTTTGCACAAGCGATGTATAACCATGTCGCTGGGCCGCGAGGCTAGAAATCCGGGGCTATAGCTCAGCTGGGAGAGCGCCTGCATGGCATGCAGGAGGTCAGCGGTTCGATCCCGCTTAGCTCCACCAATTTTGCCGCGGTTTGTGCAAGCGAACCGGCACGAAGGTTATGTCCCCTTCGTCTAGTGGCCTAGGACACCGCCCTTTCACGGCGGTAACAGGGGTTCGAGTCCCCTAGGGGACGCCAGTTTTACCCGCGTTTTGCGGGGCTTTAAAGGCTCATTCGCATATTGGATGGGCCTTTTGTTTTAGGGGCTATAGCTCAGCTGGGAGAGCGCCTGCATGGCATGCAGGAGGTCAGCGGTTCGATCCCGCTTAGCTCCACCAATATTTGCCAGGGTTCGTGAAAGCGGGCCTGCACGAAGGTTACAAGTCCCCTTCGTCTAGTGGCCTAGGACACCGCCCTTTCACGGCGGTAACAGGGGTTCGAGTCCCCTAGGGGACGCCAATTTTTTCTCGCGTTTTGCGGGGCTTATAAGGCTCATTCGATTATTGAATGGGCCTTTTGTTTTTTCAGCCTTCCTTACTTTTTCAATGAAGCGGCCTGAGCTCGATTTTTTCGCTTGCCAATAAATATTATGTGCATCATATTACGCTCATAATATTTATCGGGTGGCTTATGAACGACAAGAAGAGCAAGACCCGCCAACGCATTCTCGATTCAGCCCGCAGCGCGTTGATCCAGCACGGACCGGCCGAGCCCAGTGTGAGTCAGGTGATGGGCGCCGCCGGGTTGACCGTGGGCGGTTTCTACGCGCACTTCGACAGCAAGGACGAACTCATGCTCGAGGCGTTCAGCCAGTTGCTGAGCGAGCGCCGCGGTTTATTCACCCAGATCGATCCAGCCCTGGACGGCGCCGGCCGCCGTGCCCTCGCTGCTGCTTTCTACCTGTCACGCAAGCATCGCGACGCGCTCGAGCAGGCATGCCCGTTGCCCACCTCGCTGAGCGAGATGCAGCGCCTGCCTGAGGCGTTTCGCGAGGCGCTGGCCGAGCACCTGGAGCTGATGACCGCGCAGATGGTCGACCGCCCTGAGGACGCCGACAAGGCGTTGGCCGACCTGGCGCTGATGATCGGTGGCCTGGCGCTGGCCCGAGCGCTGGGCACCAGTGAGCTGTCCGACCGAATCCTGCGCGCCGCCAAGTCGGCGGTCATCTAGTGGCCTGACTGGAGTATTGATGATGACTACCCTGAGCTGGATTCGCGGCGTCAACGGTACCCTGGGCCGACTGGCCCCCGAGCATATAGCGGGCAAGATGCGCCGCGCCTTCATGACCCCGCGCAACCTGCCGCCGCGGCAATGGGAGTTGCCCTTGCTGGCGACAGCTGAACGCATCACCTTGCGCTTCGGCCTGTCAGCGCTGCGCTGGGGCCAGGGGCCGACAGTGCTGATGATGCACGGTTGGGAAGGGCGCCCAACCCAGTTTGCCGCGTTGATTGAAGCGCTGGTGGCGGCTGGGCATACCGTGGTGTCGCTGGAAGGGCCGGCCCACGGACGTTCTCCGGGCCGCCAGGCGCATGTGGCGCTGTTTGCCCGGGCGCTGCTCGAAGCTGCCGCCGAACTGCCGCCGCTGCGCGCCGTGATCGGCCATTCGATGGGCGGTGCCAGTGTCTTGCTGGCGCTGCAATGGGGTTTGCGCACCGAGGCTGCGGTCAGCATTGCCGCGCCGGCGCAACTGCTCGGGGTATTGCGCGGTTTTGCCCAGCGGCTGGGCATGCCGGCGCGGGCGCGGGCGGCGTTTATTCGCCAGGTCGAGCAGGATGTCGGCCTGCAAGTCGCCCGGCTTGACGTCAACGGCTATCAACTCGAGCTGCCGGGCCTGATAGTGCACGCCAGTGATGATCCTCTGGTCGCTGCCAGCGAAGCGCAATTGATCCACAAGGCCTGGTTCGACAGCCGCTTGCTGATGCTCGAAGAAGGCGGTCACCAGCGTGTGCTGGCCGACCCGCTCCTGGTCGAAGGCGTGCTTGAGCTGCTGGCGCGCGCTGCCACACCAGCACGCCAAAGCGCCTGAGCATCCGGTACAATCAACGCGTTCAATGACCTTCGGAGCGCGCATGAGCTGGGATCTGGCATCGCCATTCATCATCGACCTACGCGTTGGCGGTGACGACATCGACGGCCTCGGCCACGCCAACAACGCGGTCTACGTCACCTGGCTGGAGCGCTGCGCCTGGCGCCACTCGCAGCGTCTGGGTCTGGACCTGGTCGAATATCGCCGTCTTGACCGGGCCATGGCCGTTGTTCGCCACGAAATCGATTACCTGGCTGCCGGCTACGAAGATGACGAGCTGCAACTGGCCACCTGGATCGTCGACTGGGACCAGCGCCTGCGCATGACCCGCCGGTTTCAGCTCAAGCGCCCGAGCGACGGCGTGACCCTGCTGCGCGCGCAAACCACCTTTGTCTGTATCGAGCTGTCGACCGGCAAGCCCAAGCGTATGCCGGGCGAATTCATTGAAGGTTATGGGCAGGCGCTGATGTGATACCTGAATCAGTCTTTCGACGAAGCGAGAATAAACGCTTCGTCAAGGCACGCTGTGTCGTGGTGGGTCATAAAATGTTCGGCACTGCTGAACTCCTGCAATGTGCGTTGAGCAAGCATGTAGAACCGATCACAGTTAGCCGTGATTTCCTGAATGTGGTGTGATGAGACGAGCACGGTCGCGCCCTCTGCGCAGGCCCTGCGAATGGCCAGCCATATATAGTGCCGGAACTCCGGGTCAACGCCAGCTGTCGGCTCATCAAGGATAAGCAAGTCGCCCTGCATCACGAGCAACGTCAGCGTGAAAAAACTCCTTATTTCTCCGTAGCTGCAGTTCGCTGGTTTTTTGTTCCAGAGGGCCGCATAGCGTTTATACAAGGGGACTGACCATCGCTCCATGCACTTGAAGGTTTCACCCGCGCTAAGCGGCTTGTCCCCATCAAGATGAGTGATGAGGGCGTGAATCTCCTGCATACGCAAGCCTGGGGGAGGTGACAGCGTTTGGGATAGGTATAACTGACGGCAAGCGTTATTGGTCAGGGTACCGGCGTCTGGCTTCCTAAGATTACAAATCAAGTCAAACAAGGTGGTCTTGCCCGCGCCATTGGAGCCGAGTATTCCGATAGCCTCACCTCGGTAGGCAGAAAAATTGAGTTTATGGAACAGTGGGGTGCGAGCATATGAGTAGCCTAGGTCGCGGATAGTGATCTTGGTCATTCAGTATCTGCTCCATACGGGTTGGATGCGAAAATAGCGCTTGGCCAGATAAAGACTAAACAGGAATGAAGCAGCGACGGCGACAGCAGCTGTCAGCAATGGGATGTCGCCCGATAGCAGCGCTGCGATCAGGGCAAGCGGATTGTAGCGTGAAAGAGGCATTGAGGATTCAGTAGCTGAAGCACTGATAAACCCTAGCACCAACATCGCAAATGAAAAGATTGAAAATAGAGTGCCTGCTGTACTGAACTTGATCGGCAAAATAGTAAAAATCAGACCGATCGATGCAAACCCCAGGTAGCTAATGTAAAAACCCGTCAGTAGGAATGTGTACTCCGTGATGGAATAAGCGCCTGCCATGGGCTTGGTAATTAAATAGAAGATAGAGAAGTGGATCGCGCTGATACAGCTATTACTGAGGATGTGCGAGGTTAGAAATAGCCTCAGTGCAGATTCGTTATAGATGAATGACCGTATGAACCCACTCTCTCGCCGGCCAATGAGGTAGTAGCTCAAGCCGAATAAGGCTGAGCTGCATGCGATGTATGCACAAAACCATGATGCCGACGACGTGTAGTTTGGCGGCGCCAGTTGAGCGTGTTTTGATGAAGCCATGAAGTAGAATAATGCGCACGGGGAGAGTGTGGTCCATAGAAGTGCGGTGGGCTCTCTGAGTTGTTCGATGATAAATAATTTGGTAATTGTATATATCTTTATGTGAGATCGCTTAAAGCATCCGGATCCGCCAGAGCCATCACTCCCGCCGCTGCATCCGCCGCTACCTCCACAGCCACCTGCACCGCCCGATCCTCCAAAGAACTCAGGATCGAAGTGGTTGGCGACCCCTGTTTTTAACTTCAGCAGCGTAGTTCCAAATGTAGTTGTCATTTTGCCTCCTTGAATGCCCTGGTGTGGATTTTTCAAGGTTTAGTAGTTTTGATGCTGTTCGTCAATGTTGCCCGGCGATCAATGGGTACCTCTACGGTGTAGTATGTTTATTGAGTTTCGTTATTTGGCGAATAATCCTGCGAAATGGATTTCAGAAATTTCCTAAATTAATGTAGTCCCAGGATTGAAATGCTATTAGTTGCTCGCTGTTTTCTTAAGCGCAAGTTTTTATTCTGACTGTACTGGATGCGCTGTAGGAATTGTTACTGTCAATCGCGAGCGGTTAAACGTGAAAAAAATCTGAATTCCACGCAATTATTTTTCAAACGGGCGATTGTGTTGCGCACCGTGGTGCTCTCGCCTCAGCAGCTGCCCTCCGTCCGTCCGGGTTTCTTCTCTGATAGAATGCAAATTTTTGAAGAGCCCCCTCATGCAAATTGCCCTGGCCCCCATGGAGGGGCTGGTCGACAACATCCTGCGCGACGTCCTTACGCGGGTCGGCGGTGTCGACTGGTGCGTGACCGAGTTCATTCGCGTCTGCGACCGCCTGCTGCCACCTTCCCAGTTCGACAAGCTCGCCCCTGAACTGCGCCACGGCGCGCGTACTGCGGCAGGTGTGCCCATGCGCGTGCAGTTGCTTGGCTCCGATCCGGTGTGCCTGGCTGAAAACGCTGCATTGGCCTGCGAGCTGGGCGCGCCGGTGATCGACCTGAATTTCGGCTGCCCGGCCAAGACGGTGAACAAGTCCCGCGGTGGGGCGGTGTTGCTCAAGGAGCCTGAGTTGCTCCACGCGATCGTCCGTGAAGTGCGCCGGGCGGTGCCTGCCCACATCCCGGTCACGGCCAAGATGCGTCTGGGCTTCGATACCCCGGATGGCGCCCTCGATTGCGCTACCGCGTTGGCCGAAGGTGGCTCGGCGCACCTGGTGGTGCATGCACGGACCAAGGTCGAGGGCTACAAGCCGCCGGCGCACTGGGAGTGGGTGGCGCGGGTGCAGGATGTGGTCAAGGTGCCGGTGTTCGCCAATGGCGAGATCTGGACCGTGGACGACTGGCGACGGTGCCGCGAGGTCAGCGGCGCTGAAGACATCATGCTCGGCCGTGGCCTGGTGTCGCGGCCTGATCTGGGCCTGCAGATTGCTGCTGCACGGGCGGGGCTCGAGTATCAGCCGCTTGCCTGGCAGGCGCTGTTGCCGTTGCTGCGCGAGTTTTGGCGTCAGGCCCAGGCCAAGCTGTCGCCGCGCTATGCGCCGGGGCGGATGAAGCAGTGGGTGGCAATGCTGACTCGCAGCTATCCGGAAGCAGTACTGTTATTTGCCGAACTGCGCCGGGTCGATGATTGTCAGCGGATCACCCATTTGCTGGGTGCCGACATCAGCCAGCTGCCATGTGAAGCAGTGGCCTGAGCAAATTTTAAAAATTTTTTTGGTTGAGCTCTTGAAAGCGGTTGGTCGAGCCATATCTATTTAGTACGCGATGCCGAATTCGGGTCGCGGATTGACTCACTTGCTGATTTTCAGGAGTTTATGACCATGACTACCGCTTTCTCCCTTGCACCACTGTTCCGCCATTCCGTTGGTTTCGACCGTTTCAACGACCTGTTCGAATCCGCGGCGCGTAATGAGGCCGGTAGCAGCTACCCGCCCTACAACGTGGAAAAACATGGCGATGATCACTATCGCATCGTGGTTGCAGCAGCAGGCTTCCAGGAATCAGACCTTGAACTGCAGGTTGAGAAGGGTGTACTGACGGTTACTGGCGGCAAACGCGACGCCAGCAACGACGCAGTGACCTACCTGCACCAGGGCATCGCTCAGCGTGCCTTCAAGTTGTCGTTCCGCCTGGCCGACCACATCGAAGTGAAATCCGCAGGCCTGGCCAACGGACTGCTCAGCGTCGAACTGCTGCGCGTCGTGCCGGAAGAAGCCAAAGCCAAGCGGATCCCGATCAGTGCTGACAAGCCAGCGTTGAACTGACGATTGGCTGGGGCCGCCTCGCGGCCCCATTCCTCTATCCCCCGCCTGATCAATAATCCGCCGGTGCCTCAAGCAACATTTGCCTGAACTCGCTCAGCGGCAACGGTCGGCTATGCAAATACCCCTGATACAAATGGCAACCCAGCCGCTCCAGAAACTCCAATTGCTCGCTCAGCTCGACGCCCTCGGCAATGATCGTCAACTCAAGGCTGCGGGCCATGGCGACGATGGCGCGGACGATCTCGGCATCATTGGGATCTATCGGCGCATCGCGCACGAATGACTGGTCGATCTTCAAGGTATCCACCGGCAGCCGCTTGAGATAGGTCAGCGACGAGTAACCGGTGCCGAAGTCATCCATGGCAAAACTCACGCCGTAGCCTTTGAGTTCACGCATCTTGGCGATGGTGTCCTCCAGATTCTGGATCACGATGCCCTCGGTAATCTCCAGCTTGAGCATGTGCCGGGGCAAGCGAAAGTCGTCCAGGCTGCGCAGCACTCTGCCGACAAAGTCGTTCTGGCGGAACTGCCGCGGGCTGATATTCACGCACAGGCTGAACTCGTCCGCCTTGATCAGGCCGTCGCTGAGCATGCCGGCGCAGGCATCACAGGCCTCGTCGAGAATCCAGCTACCCACCTCCAGAATCAGCCCGCTTTCTTCCAGCACCTGGATGAACTGCGAGGGCGGTTGCTGCCCCAGTTGCGGGTGATGCCAGCGCAGCAGTACTTCAGCGCCGACAATGCGATTGTCGCGGGCATCCACCTGCGGCTGAAAGTGCAACGCCAGTTCGCCGCGGGCCAACGCCTGGCGCAGATCATTCTCCATGCGCAGGCGTTCACTGGCGGCCTTTTGCATGGTGGTGTGGTACAGCTGGGTGGTGTTGCGCCCAGAGTCCTTCGCCCGGTACAGGGCAATGTCGGCGCGCTTGAGCAAGTCGGCAGGCGTAGCCCCATGATCGGGGATCAAGGCAACGCCAATGCTGGGGGTGACTTGCAGGCGCTGGCCGTCCAGAGACATCGGCTCGGCGAGCAATTCGCGCAGGGTGTCGGCCAGTTCGCGGACCTTGCCTTCAACCGTCTCGCGGCTGCCTTCCAGACCGCTGAGCAAGACCACGAACTCGTCGCCGCCCAGGCGCGCCACCGTGTCTTCCAGGCGCACGCTAGCCTCGAGCCGGGCGGTGATGACCTTGAGCACGATGTCGCCGACCGGGTGACCGAGTGAGTCGTTGATGTGCTTGAAGTGATCGAGGTCGAGAAACAGCAGCGCGCCGCGCAGGTTGTGCCGCTTGAGCAGGGCGATCTGCTGGCTCAGGCGGTCCATCAGCAGGGCGCGGTTGGGCAGGTTGGTGAGCGGGTCGTGGTACGCCAGGTGGCGAATCTGCGCCTGGGCGTTTTTCAGCTGGCTGACGTCGCGCGCGGTCAGCAGCAGGCATTCGGTGGCATTCAGGGTAATCGGCTCGACCGACACTTCCACCGTCAGCAGCTCGCCGCGTTTGTTGCGTCCGAGCATCTCGCGGTGGTGCACCCGCCCGCGCAGTTTGATCTCGCTGAGCAAGGTCGCCCGTTGCGTGTCGTCGGCCCAGATGCCGAGCTCGTGCACGGTACGCCCGATCACTTCGTCAATGCTGTAGCCCGTCAGGCGGCAGAAGCCGTCGTTGACTTCCAGGTACAGGCCGCTGGCGCGCACGGTTATGGTGATGGCGTCGGGGCTGGAGTGAAACGCCTTGGCGAATTTCTCTTCACTGGCCTTGATTGCCGCTTCGGCGCGCTGCTGCTGAGTGATGTCACGCAGTGAGGTCACGCTGCAGGGCTGGTTATCGACCATGATCAGGCGGCTGGAAATGACACAGGTCATGGGCGCGCCACTACGATGGTTGACCACGACTGCGACGTTGCTCAGCGCCCGTTCGCGGATCACGTGTTCGATACGCTGGGCGCGCTCTGCGGTTTCTGCCCACAGGCCGATCTGCTCGGCGGTGCGGCCGAGCACCTGTTGCGCGCTCCAGCCAAAGGTCTGGCTGAAGGCCGGGTTGATCTCGATGAACTGGCCATTGTCCTGGCGGGTTACGCAGATTGGGTCGGGGCTGACCTGGAAGAGGCTGGCGAACTTTTCTTCAGAGGCGCTCAGGCGCTGCTCGCGCTCGACCTGGTCGGTGATGTCGAGCAGGGTGCCAGCCATGCGCAACGGATTGCCCTGCTCGTCACGGTAGAGGCGGGCGCGGCTTTCTATATAGCGCGCTGTGCCATTTTCCAGCTGCACCCGGTAGGTGATCTGGTAACTGCCCGCCGGGCCTTCGCGCAAGCTGCGATAAGACTGGCGCATGGCCTCACGCTCCTGTTCAGGCACACCTTCGAAAAACGCTTCGAAGGATTCATGAAACGGCACCGGCTCCAGCCCATGCAGCTGCGCGGCGCGCGCCGAGCCGTAGAGCATGCCGCTGGGGATATGCCAGTCCCAGGTGCCCAGCTGGGCAGAGTCCAGCGCCAGGTCGAGGCGTTCCTGGCTGTCCTTGAGGGCAAGCTCGGCGCGCTTGCGCTCGCTGGTATCGACAAAGGTAGTGAGTAGAAACGCTATGCCCTCCAGTTCGTTGCTCTGGGTGCACAGGATGCCGTCGTGGACCTTGCCGCCGCTGCCGCGAAACTGCACTTCCATGGTGATCGGCCCGGTGCTGTAGCGGGTCGCCTCCAGTACCTGCTGGCGCTGTTCCGGATGCACCCACAGGCCCAGTTCGATACTGGTCTTGCCGACGATCTGCGCCCCGGGCCAGCCGAACATGTCTTCAAAATGCTGGTTGACCTCGAACAGCATGCCGTCTTTGCGCCGGCTGAGCAGAATCGCATTGGGGCTCATGTGAAACAGGCTGGCAAAGCGTTTTTCCGAGTTGATCAAGGCCGTTTCGCGGTCGCGCTGGCGGGTGATTTCGCGGATCACGCCGATCATCTGCCGGCGGCCATTGCCGTCGTGGGTCAGGCTGCCGCTGACCTCCAGCCAATGCAGGCTGCCGTCGGGCCAGCGAATCCGATGACGCATGGCCTGCTCGATGGGCTCGCCATTGACCACCGCCTGAAACGCTAGGCGGGTACGCGCGCGGTCTTCCTCCGGGAGCAGTTCAAGGTAGTCGATATCACTGGGCAAAGGCTGCTGCGGATCGAAGCCGAACAGCGCCTGGGTGCCTCGCGACCAACTGATTCGGCCACTGTCGATATCCCACAGCCAAGCGCCCAATTGCGCGCCATTGAGCGCCGCCAACAACTGCGGGGCGTTCTGCCAGGCCAACTCCGAGTCCTGCGGGTCGACAGCAGGAATACGCGGCAAGCGCGGAAAACGGTTAGCTGATTTGGGCATCGATACCAGACCTTTGGCGAGTGACCTGTCCCTGAGAGTGGTGTGCCGCCCCGACGAACCGTCAGGCGCTGCCGGCGTGACTGTCGAGCAGGGCCATGAATGCCTTGGCGGCATTCGAAAGGGTGCGCTCGGTGTGCAGAATGTAGCCTAGCTGCCGCGTCAGCTTTACGCCGGGCAAAGCGATAGGCGCAACCTGATCATCGAGCATGGTGCGCGGCAGCACGCTCCAGGCAAGGCCGATCGAGACCATCATCTTGATGGTTTCCAGGTAGTTGGTGCTCATCGCGATGTTGGGTGTCAGGCCCTGGCTTTCGAACAGGCGCTGGACAATGTGGTGGGTAAAGGTATTGCCGCCGGGAAACACTGCCGGATGGCGGGCGACGTCAGCCAGGCTCACTGTCTCGCTGCTGGCCAGCGGGTGCTCGGGGGCAGCCACCAGATCCAGCGGATCGTCCCAGACCGGCACCGCGCGCACCAGGTTGTGCGGTTCGGGGGCCAGGGTAATTACCGCGATTTCAGCCCGGCCGTGGAGTATTTCATCGTAGGCCGCTTCTGAATCGAGGAACTGAATATCCAGCGCAACCAGGGGGTACTGACGGGTGAAAGCCCGCAATAACGGTGGCAGGCGGTGCAGGCCGATGTGGTGGCTGGTCGCCAGGGTCAGCCTACCCGTGACTTCACCGGTCAGATTGCTCAGGGCGCGTCGTGTATCGTCGAGTACATTGAGTATCTGGTAGGCACGCGGGAGCAGGGCGCGGCCGGCCTCGGTCAGGGTCACTTCGCGGCCCAGCCGATCGAACAGGCGAACATCAAGTTGCTGCTCAAGGCCAGCGATGCGTTTGCTGATGGCGGGCTGGGTCAAATGCAGGCGTTCTCCTGCGCCAGAAAAACTGCCGGTCTCGGCGATGGCGATAAACGCACTGAGGTTGGCCAGGTCCACTGCTGGTATTCCTTTTGGTTATCCAAAGCATAAAAATTATCAATTTGAGTTATTCAATCTAAACCCATAGCATCGTCCGTACAAGCCAAGGGGTTATTGGCATAGAAAGACGCTGATGAGGAACAGTCTGATGGCCGGCAAAACGCTTTACGACAAGCTCTGGGATGCGCATGAGGTCAAGCGACGCGACGATGGTTCGTCGTTGATCTACATCGATCGCCACATCATTCACGAAGTGACGTCGCCCCAGGCATTCGAAGGCCTGCGTCTGGCCAAGCGGCAGCCGTGGCGGATCGACGCCAACATCGCTACGCCCGATCACAACGTGCCGACTACCCCTGAGCGCAAAGGCGGCATCGAGGCCATCGCTGACCAGGTGTCGCGTTTGCAAGTGCAGACCCTCGATGAAAACTGTGACGAATACGGCATCGTCGAATTCAAGATGAACGACATTCGCCAGGGCATCGTTCACGTCATCAGCCCAGAGCAGGGCGCCACCTTGCCGGGCATGACCGTGGTCTGTGGCGACTCGCACACCTCGACTCACGGCGCTTTCGGCGCACTGGCCCACGGCATCGGCACTTCCGAGGTTGAGCACGTGCTCGCCACCCAGTGCCTGGTCGCAAAAAAAATGAAGAACATGCTGGTCCGTGTCGAGGGCCAGCTGGGCGAAGGCGTGACCGCCAAGGATATCGTCCTTGCCGTGATCGGCAAGATCGGCACCGCCGGCGGTAACGGCCATGCCATGGAATTTGCTGGCAGCGCCATCCGCGACTTGTCGATGGAAGGCCGCATGACCATCTGCAACATGTCCATCGAGGCCGGCGCCCGAGTTGGCCTGGTCGCTGTCGACCAGACCACCATCGATTACGTCGAAGGCCGCCCCTACGCGCCGACTGTCAGCCAGTGGCCGCAAGCGGTTGCCGCCTGGCGAGGGCTGGTGTCCGACACCGATGCGGTATTCGATACCGTGGTCGAGCTCGACGCCGCACAGATCAAGCCACAGGTCAGCTGGGGCACCTCGCCGGAGATGGTCCTGGCCGTTGACCAGCGTGTACCGGATCCAGCTGCCGAGCCGGATCTGGTCAAACGTGGCTCGATCGAGCGCGCGCTCAAGTACATGGGCCTGAGTGCCAACCAGGCGATCACCGATATTCGTCTCGATCGGGTGTTCATCGGCTCGTGCACCAACTCGCGCATCGAAGACCTGCGCGCTGCCGCCGAAGTCGCCAAGGGCCGCAAGGTCGCCGCTACCGTCAAGCAGGCGATGGTGGTACCGGGCTCGGGCCTGGTCAAGGCTCAGGCCGAGAAGGAAGGGCTGGACAAGATCTTCATCGAAGCCGGCTTCGAATGGCGTGAACCGGGCTGCTCGATGTGCCTGGCGATGAACCCGGATCGGCTGGAAAGCGGCGAGCATTGCGCGTCGACCTCCAACCGTAACTTCGAAGGTCGGCAGGGCGCCGGTGGTCGTACCCACCTGGTCAGCCCGGCAATGGCCGCCGCTGCCGCGGTGACCGGCCACTTCATCGATGTCCGCGAGTTGATTCAAGGGAGCGCAGCATGAAAGCCTTTACCCAGCACACCGGCCTGGTTGCGCCATTGGATCGCGCCAACGTCGATACCGACCAGATCATCCCCAAGCAGTTTCTCAAGTCGATCAAGCGCACCGGCTTCGGCCCGAACCTGTTCGATGAATGGCGCTACCTGGACGTTGGCCAGCCATACCAGGACAACAGCAAGCGCCCGTTGAACATGGACTTCGTGCTCAACCACGAACGTTACCAAGGTGCCAGTGTGTTGCTCGCCCGGGAAAACTTCGGTTGCGGCTCGAGCCGTGAGCACGCCCCGTGGGCCCTCGACGAATATGGCTTTCGCAGCGTCATCGCGCCAAGCTTTGCTGATATCTTCTTCAACAACAGCTTCAAGAACGGCTTGTTGCCGATCATCCTCAGCGACGAAGAAGTCGACGAGTTGTTCAAGCAGGTCGAAGCCATTCCAGGCTATCAGCTGACCGTCGACCTGCAGGCGCAGGCCGTTACCCGTCCTGACGGCAAGGTGCTGCACTTCGAGATCGACGCCTTCCGCAAGCATTGCCTGCTCAATGGTCTCGACGACATTGGCTTGACCTTGCAGGATAGCGAGTCGATCCAGGCGTTCGAAGCCAGGCACCGCGCCAGCCAGCCATGGCTGTTCCGCGAAGCCTGAAGCAGCGCGCAGGTCGGGCATTAATTTTTGTTCGGCGCGGCCATGGCGGCGGCGCCGTTTGAACGGATAGAGAAAAGCATGAGCAAGCAGATTCTGATTCTCCCAGGTGACGGTATCGGCCCGGAAATCATGGCCGAAGCGGTCAAGGTACTGGAGCTGGCCAACGACAAGTTCCAGCTCGGTTTCGCCCTTGAGCACGATCTGATCGGTGGCGCTGCCATCGACGCCCATGGCGTGCCATTGGCGGATGCCACCCTTGAGCGTGCGCGCAACGCTGATGCGGTGCTGTTGGGCGCTGTCGGCGGGCCGAAGTGGGACAAGATTGAGCGGGACATTCGTCCAGAGCGCGGCCTGCTGAAGATTCGTGCGCAACTGGGCCTGTTCGCCAACCTGCGTCCTGCGATTCTCTACCCGCAACTGGCCGACGCCTCTTCGCTGAAGCCGGAAATCGTTTCGGGCCTGGACATCCTCATCGTCCGTGAACTCACCGGCGGCATCTACTTCGGCGCCCCGCGTGGCCAGCGCGAGCTGGAAGGCGGCGAGCGTCAGGCCTACGACACCCTGCCATACAGCGAAAGCGAAGTGCGCCGGATTGCCCGGGTCGGCTTCGACATGGCCCGCGTGCGCGGCAAGAAGCTGTGCTCGGTCGACAAGGCCAACGTACTTGCGTCCAGCCAGCTGTGGCGTGAAGTGGTTGAAGAGGTTGCCAAGGATTACCCAGACGTCGAACTCAGCCACATGTACGTCGACAACGCCGCCATGCAGCTGGTGCGGGCACCCAAGCAGTTCGATGTAATGGTTACCGACAACATGTTCGGCGACATTCTTTCGGATGAAGCGTCCATGCTCACCGGTTCCATCGGCATGCTGCCTTCGGCCTCGCTGGATGCCAACAACAAAGGCATGTACGAGCCATGCCACGGCTCGGCGCCAGACATCGCCGGCCAGGGCGTAGCCAACCCGTTGGCGACCATCCTGTCGGTGTCGATGATGCTGCGTTACAGCTTCAATCAGCACGCTGCTGCCGAGGCAATCGAGCAGGCGGTCAGCCAGGTGCTCGATCAAGGCCTGCGCACGGGTGATATCTGGTCGACAGGCTGCAACAAGGTTGGCACCAAGGAAATGGGCGATGCAGTAGTCGCGGCGCTGCGGAATCTGTAATCTCTCTGGCCCGCTGCCAATATCTCTCGGTGGCGGCCCACTTTTTAGCAAAGGTGTAGTTGCGATGAAACGTGTAGGTCTGATCGGTTGGCGTGGAATGGTCGGTTCCGTGCTCATGCAGCGCATGCTGGAAGAGCAGGACTTCGACCTGATCGAGCCGGTGTTCTTCACCACCTCCAATGTCGGTGGCCAGGGTCCGAACGTGGGCAAGGATATTGCTCCGCTGAAGGACGCCTACAGCATTGAAGAGCTGAAGACCCTCGACGTCATTCTGACTTGCCAGGGCGGCGACTACACCAACGAGGTGTTCCCCAAGCTGCGCGAAGCCGGCTGGCAGGGTTACTGGATTGACGCTGCATCGTCGCTGCGTATGCAAGATGACGCGGTGATCGTCCTCGATCCGGTCAACCGCAAGGTGATCGACCAGCAGCTCGATGCCGGTACCAAGAACTACATCGGCGGCAACTGCACCGTCAGCCTGATGCTGATGGGCCTGGGTGGCCTGTTCGAAGCGGGTCTGGTCGAGTGGATGAGCGCCATGACCTACCAGGCCGCTTCCGGCGCTGGCGCGCAGAACATGCGCGAGCTGATCAAGCAGATGGGCGGCATCAACGCCGCCGTCAGCGAAGACCTGGCCAACCCGGCCAGCGCCATCCTCGACATCGACCGCAAGGTTGCCGAGGCCATGCGCAGCGAAGCCTTCCCTACCGAGAACTTCGGTGTGCCGCTGGCCGGTAGCCTGATCCCGTGGATCGACAAGGAGCTGCCCAACGGCCAGAGCCGTGAGGAATGGAAGGCCCAGGCCGAGACCAACAAGATCCTCGGCCGCTTCAAGAGCCCGATCCCGGTCGACGGCATCTGCGTGCGCATCGGTGCCATGCGTTGCCACAGCCAGGCGCTGACCATCAAGCTCAACAAGGATGTGCCGCTGGCCGATATCGAAGGCATGATCAGCCAGCACAACCCATGGGTGAAACTGGTGCCGAACCAGCGTGAAATCAGCATGCAGGAGCTGAGCCCGACCAACGTCACCGGTACCCTCAACGTGCCGGTTGGTCGTCTGCGCAAGCTGAACATGGGCAGCCAGTACCTGGGCGCGTTCACCGTCGGTGACCAGCTGCTGTGGGGTGCTGCCGAGCCGCTGCGCCGCATGCTGCGGATTCTGCTGGAGCGCTGATTGCGTTTGCACTGAAGAAAAACCCGCGCTGTTGCCCAGCGCGGGTTTTTTTATGGGCGGTAGATGGCGCGGCCAAGGTACCCCCAGGCTGAGAATCCAAGTAAAGTGCCGCTCCCGCCGTTTCAGCAGAGGACTCCCCATGAGCCAACCCCTAGATATCGCCGTGATCGGCGCCACCGGCAGTGTCGGTGAAACCCTCGTGCAGATCCTCGAAGAGCTCGAATTCCCGGTGGGCACCCTGCATCTGCTGGCCAGCATGGAATCGGCTGGCAGCAGTGTGATGTTCGCCGGCAAAAAGGTGAGCGTGCGTGAGGTCGACAGCTTCGACTTCAGCCTGGTCAAGCTGGCCTTCTTTGCTGCGGGCCCGGCGGTCAGCCGCAGCTTCGCCAGCAAGGCCCATGCCGCCGGTTGCAGCGTGATCGACCTGTCCGGCGAGCTTGAGCACGCCGTTGCCCTGGTACCAGAAGCCAATCCCGAGCAGGTGGCCGGCTTGAGCCTGCCCGCGCTGATCACCAGCCCAAGTGCCAGTGCCGTGGCCCTGGCGGTGGCGTTGGCGCCGCTCAAGGGCCTGCTCGATATCGAGCGGGTGCAGGTCATGGCCAGCCTGGCGGTGTCGGCCCAGGGCAAGGAAGCGGTGGGTGAGCTGGCCCGGCAGACCGCCGAGCTGCTCAATGCGCGGCCATTGGAGCCGCGCTTCTTCGATCGGCAGATCGCGTTCAACGTGTTGGCCCAGGTCGGCGCCGTTGACGCGCACGGCCACAGCGCGGTAGAGCGGCGCCTGGTCAATGAGCTGCGGGCGCTGCTGGATATGCCAGCGCTGAAGATTTCTGTGAGCTGCGTTCAAGTCCCGGTGTTTTTCGGCGATAGCTTGAGTGTGGCCGTGCAAAGCCGGCGCCCGGTGGATCTGGGTGCGGTGAACCAGGCGCTGGAGGCGGCGGCGAGCATCGAATTGGTCGAAGCGGATGATTATCCGACACCGGTGGGTGACGCAGTCGGCCAAGACGTGGTCTATGTTGGTCGTGTACGGCACGGAATTGATGAGCCAGAGCAGCTCAACCTTTGGCTGACCACCGACAACCTGCGCAAGGGTGCGGCGCTCAACGCCGTGCAGGTCGGCCAATTGTTGCTTAAACACAGGCTGTAAAAGATACTGCTGAGCACTTTTGTCCTGCACCGCATGCAGGTTTCGGGACGATTCATACAAGGGAAGAGGTCATGCTTCGAATTCGCAAACTGGTTCTGGCCATGGCGGCAGCTTCGGCGCTGTCGTCTGGCATGGCCAATGCTCTGGGGTTGGGTGAGCTGACATTGAAGTCGGCGCAAAACCAACCGCTGGACGCTGAGATCGAACTGCTCGACGTTCGCGACCTCACCGCTGCCGAGGTGGCACCTAGCCTCGCTTCGCGCGAAGAGTTCGCCAAGGCCGGGGTGGCCTATCCGTCCTACGTCGAGGACCTGACCTTCACCACGGTGCTCAGCCCCAACGGCAAGAGCGTGTTGCGGGTTACTTCCAGTCGGCCGTTGCCGGAGCCGGTGGTCAAGTTCCTGGTGCAGGTAATGTGGCCGCAGGGGCGATTGCTGCGTGACTACAGCGTTCTCCTCGACCAGGCCCAGGCCCAAGGCGCGCAGCCTGCTGCAGCCAATATAAACCCGGCCGTGAGTGGTGCCGCCAACTACACCACCAAGCGCCGCGACACGCTTTGGCAGATTGCTGCGCGCAACAGCCAGGGTGGCTCGGTGCAGCAGACCATGCTGGCGATCCAGGCGCTCAACCCGGACGCGTTCATCGGCAACAACATCAACCAGCTCAAGGTCGGTCAGGTGCTGCGCCTGCCTGATCAGCAACAGATCCAGAGCATCCCGCAGGGTGAGGCCAATCGCGATGTGGCCGAGCAATATGCCGCCTGGCGTGAAGGGCGCAGGCTCGGGCCGCGCGCCCGCCAGCTCGATGCCACTCGCCGCGGTGCCGCTGAAGCCACGCCCGCGCAGATCGCTCAAGGCGACAACCTGCGCCTGGTGACCCCTGGCGGCAAGACCGCCAGGAACGATGCCAAGGCGGTCAGTGACAAGCTGGCCGTGGCCCAGGAAAGCCTGGACACCAGCCGTCGTGACAACGACGAACTGAAAAGCCGCATGACCGACCTGCAGAGCCAGCTGGACAAGCTGCAGCGTCTGATCCAGATGAAGAACGACCAGCTGGCCCGCCTTGAAGCCCAAGGCGCGGCCGAGCCAGACCCGGCCGCTGCAGCTGCGCTGCCTGGTGCAGAGACGCCTGCTCAGCCTGCTGTACCTGCTGTCGATGCGCAACTGGCCCCGGCCGAGCCGGTGGTTACACCTGCGCCAGCTGCTGTGGATACTGCGCCGCAAGTCGCTCCTGCAGATGAGGTCAAGCCGGAACAGAGCGCTCTGGACCAGTTGCTCGGCAACCCGCTGTTGCTGGCGCTGATCGCCGGTTCCGCGCTGCTCGTGCTGCTGTTGCTCCTGCTCTTGCTGGCGCGTAAGCGCAAAGCCGACCAAGAGGCCGAAAAACACCTGCGCATGGCCCGTGCCTTGTCGGAGGAGGGCGAGCGCAACCCTGATCTGGATCTGCCACCTGGCAGCTTCGACGGTCTGGACATGTCGGCGCCGAGCGTGACCCTTGCACCAGCGGTGGTAGCAGCGTCGGCAGCAGCGGCGACAGCGGCCGAGAAACCGGTGGTGCCGGTTGCTCCGGTGGTACCAGTGGTGGAGGCTGAGCCCGCAGCTCAAGCCGATACGACTGATCCACTGCTCGCGGAAGTCGACCTGAGCCTGGCTCGTGGTCGCCTGAATCACGCCGCCGACCTGCTCGAACCAGCGGTTGCTGCCGAGCCGGAACGCAGCGATCTGCGCCTCAAACTGATGGAAGTCTACGCGCGCCAGGGCGATCAAAACGCCTTTGTCGAGCAGGAACGCCAGTTGCCCGCCAACCCAGCCAATCAAGCCGAAGTCGACTCGCTGCGCGAGCGCTTCCCGGCCATGGTTGCAGTGGCAGCTGCCGGCCTCGGTGCTGCGGCGCTGGCCGCTGAGCTGGACGAGCAGTACGTACAGGAGCTGCTGCAGGACGAACAGGACATCCCGGCCGCTGTCGAGCCGGAGCCGGTGCTTGACGATCTGTCTTTCGAGCCCGAGCCGGTAATCACCGAGCCCGCACCTGCAGCAGAGCCTGAGCCCGAGCCGGCCGCACTGGCCGATATCGAACCGGTTGCCGAAGACGATCTGGACACTGCCTTCGACCTCAGCCTGGACGATGACCTGTTGCTGGATGAGCCACTGCAGGCGCAGCCCCAGGACGACCTCACGGTAACGCTGGACGATAATCCGCAAACCGAGCTGAGCGAGCCGGTTGAACCTGTCGCTGCCGCTACCGACGCGGACGATGATTTCGAAGCGCTGCTGGCACAGGCGCAAGCCCAGGCCCAGGCCCAGGCCGAGCCGCAGGCCGTTGATGACCTGGCTGACTTCGACCTTGACGTCGGCGACGTAGCAGTCGAGCCGCCGGCAGCAGAGCCACCGGTAGATGTCGCGGCGGAACTGGCCGCATTCGACGAAATCCCCGAGTTCGATCCGATCTCCGAGCTGGAGCTGCCAGACGACTTCGATCTGTCGCTGTCGCTGGACGACGACTCGCCGGCAGCGCAGAACTTCGCCTCCGAGCTGGACGACGTCAACGCCGAACTCGACAAGCTGTCGCAGAGCCTGGAAACCCCGCCGCTCGAGCCGCAGTTCACGGCCGCCGATGCCGAGCAGGAGCTGGAGCCGCTGGACGATTTGGACTTCGACTTCTTCTCCGGCGCCGATGAGGTCGCGACCAAGCTTGACCTGGCGCGTGCCTACATCGACATGGGTGACCATCAAGGCGCGCGGGACATCCTTGATGAAGTGGTCAAGGACGGCGACGACACCCAGCGCAGCGAAGCTGAGGACATGCTCTCGCGTCTGGTCTAGTCAGCCAGTTCAGCAGAACGGGGCAGGGCCGACATGGCGCCTGCCCGGCAACGGCAGCCCTATCGGCTGCCGTTGTCGTTATACTGCCGCCTTTTGTTCCATCCACAGGTTTCAGTTACTTGGACATCATCGACATCGACCGGGCCGAATCGGCGGCCGAAGGCTTCTCCCGGATTGCCCTGGGCGTGGAATACAAGGGCGCCCGCTACCGTGGCTGGCAGCGCCAGACCAGTGGCGTACCGAGTGTTCAGCAGGCGCTTGAGCAGGCCCTGTCGAAGGTGGCCAATGCACCCATTACCGTGTCTTGCGCCGGGCGCACCGATGCCGGTGTGCATGCCAGTGGTCAAGTTGTGCATTTCGATACCAATGCGTTGCGCGACGAGCGTGCCTGGACCATGGGTACCAATTACAATCTGCCCCACGACATCAGCGTGACCTGGGCGACGGTCATGCCGGCGGATTTTCACGCCCGCTTCAAAGCCAACGCCCGACGTTATCGCTACGTCATCTACAATGATCCGATCCGCCCGGCGCACCTGGCCGAGGAAGTCACCTGGAACCACCGCCCACTCGACGTCGAGCGCATGGCCGAGGCCGCTCGATGCCTGCTCGGTACCCACGACTTCAGCGCCTTTCGCGCCAGCCAGTGTCAGGCCAAGTCGCCGGTCAAGGAGATGTACCACCTGCGCGTGACCCGGCACGGCCAGATGATCGTGCTCGACATCCGCGCCAGCGCCTTTCTGCACCACATGGTGCGTAACATCGCTGGTGTGTTGATGAGCATCGGCAGCGGTGAGCGGCCAGTGGCCTGGGCTCGTGAAGTGCTGGAAAGCCGCGACCGGCGCGAAGCCGGAGTTACCGCGCATCCGTATGGGCTGTACCTGGTGCAGGTCGAATATCCCGAGCCATTCGTGCTGCCTCAGCGTTACATCGGCCCACACTTTCTCAGCGGTTTCGATACCTTGGCGGACTGACGCGGCATCCAGCGTTTGCTACCATCCGCCCCCTATCGATTACCGAGGGTCGCCGTCCATGAGCAACGTGCGCAGCAAAATCTGCGGGATTACCCGCATCGAGGATGCCCTGGCTGCCGCCGACGCAGGCGCCGATGCCATTGGTCTGGTGTTCTACGCCAAGAGCCCGCGTGCGGTCGACGTGCACCAGGCGCGGGCGATCATCGCCGCGCTGCCGCCGTTCGTGACCACGGTCGGTTTGTTCGTCAATGCCTCACGCTGCGAACTCAACGAGATCCTCGAGGCGGTGCCGTTGGACCTGCTACAGTTCCACGGCGACGAAACCCCGAGCGACTGTGTGGGCTTCAACCGGCCATACATCAAGGCCCTGAGGGTGCGCCCGGGGGATGATCTGGAGGCGGCTTGCCAGTACTACGCGGGTGCCAGCGGAATTCTGCTGGATACGTTCGTCGCCGGCGTGCCTGGTGGCACCGGCGAGGCGTTCGACTGGTCGTTGGTGCCGGCGCAGTTAAGCAAGCCGATCATCCTTGCCGGCGGCCTGAGCGCAGACAACGTCGCCCAGGCAATCGCCCAGGTGCAGCCGTATGCGGTGGATGTCAGCGGCGGCGTCGAGCAGGCCAAGGGCATCAAGGACGCGGCCAGGATCGAAGCGTTCATGCGCGCAGTGCGCCAGGCATGAGTGCAGATGTGACGGCTGGCCGCGCGCCATCGTCCATAGCTTTCGCAGCCTGGTGCTGCCCGGCGCGCGCTGTGGCGCAGCCGAACAGATTGAACACGGCCCGGTCGTCCGGCCGGCACCGCACTACCGCGGGCCACGGAACCGAGCTGGTAGCGAATCATTTGAAAAAATTGAGCTCAAGGGCAGGGCTTGGCCGGCGTGACCGGTCCCCGTCCGTCAAATACTGGAGAGACGAAGCATGAGCAACTGGTTAGTCGACAAACTGATCCCTTCGATCATGCGTTCCGAGGTGAAGAAAAGCTCGGTGCCTGAAGGCCTTTGGCACAAGTGCCCGGCCTGCGAGAACGTGCTGTATCGCCCGGAGCTGGAAAAGACCCTCGACGTCTGCCCCAAGTGCAACCACCACATGCGTATCGGTGCCCGTGCGCGCATCGACATCTTCCTCGACGCCGAAGGCCGTGCCGAGCTGGGTGCCGATCTGGAACCGGTCGACCGCCTCAAGTTCCGCGATGGCAAGAAGTACAAGGACCGTCTGGTCGGCGCGCAGAAGCAGACCGGCGAGAAAGACGCCCTGATCTCCATGAGCGGCACCCTGATGGGCATGCCGGTCGTGGTCAGCGCCTTCGAATTCTCGTTCATGGGGGGCTCGATGGGTGCCGTGGTCGGTGAACGCTTCGTGCGTGCTGCCAACTATGCCCTGGAACATCGCTGCCCGATGATCTGCTTCTCCGCTTCCGGCGGTGCGCGCATGCAGGAAGCGCTGATCTCGCTGATGCAGATGGCCAAGACCTCGGCAGTGCTGGCGCGTCTGCGTGAAGAAGGCATCCCGTTCATTTCGGTGCTGACCGACCCGGTTTATGGCGGCGTTTCTGCTTCGCTGGCTATGCTCGGCGACGTGATCGTTGGCGAGCCCAAGGCGCTGATCGGCTTCGCCGGCCCGCGCGTAATCGAGCAGACCGTGCGCGAGAAGCTGCCAGAAGGCTTCCAGCGCAGCGAGTTCCTGCTGGAGCACGGTGCCATCGACCTGATCATCTCCCGTCCTGAACTGCGTCCACGTCTGGCCCGTCTGCTGGCGCAGATGACCGGTCAGCCAACGCCTGCCCAGGCCCTGGTGCAGGAAGTGGCGGCCGTCGCCTGATGAGTCAGCGCACCCTCGGCGAATGGCTCGCCTATCTCGAGCAGTTGCACCCTTCAGCCATCGACATGGGCCTGGAGCGTTCGCAGCAGGTGGCGCAGCGGCTCGGGCTGGGCAAGCTGGCGCAGCGGGTAGTGACGGTTACCGGCACCAACGGCAAGGGCTCGACCTGTGCCTTTGTCGCAGCGTTGCTCAAGGCCCAGGGCCTGCGCGTTGGCGTGTACAGCTCGCCGCACCTGCTGCGCTACAACGAGCGGGTGCGCATCGATGGCGTCGATGCCAGCGATGAGCGCCTGTGCGAGGCGTTTGTCGCCGTCGAGGCTGCACGCGGTGACACCTCCTTGACCTATTTCGAGATGGGCACCCTGGCGGCGTTCTGGCTGTTCGAGCGGTCGGCGCTGGATGCCGTGGTGCTTGAAGTCGGCCTCGGTGGGCGGCTGGATACCGTCAATCTTGTCGATGCCGATCTGGCGCTGGTCACCAGTATCGGCGTCGATCACGTCGAATACCTGGGCGACACGCGAGAGTCGGTGGCGTTCGAGAAGGCGGGCATCTTCCGTCCGGGCAAACCGGCCCTGTGTGGTGATCTCGAGCCGCCGCAGCCGTTGCTGGATAAAGCCCGCGAGCTGGACTGCCCGTTGTTCCTGCGCAGCCGCGATTTTGACCTGAGCCTGGCTGCCGATAGCTGGCACTGGCGGGGGCGGACCCTGGATGGCGCGGCGGTCGAACTGCATGACCTGCCGTTGCTCGATCTGCCTATGGAAAACGCCGCGCTCGCGTTGCAGGCCTATCTGCTGATGGGGCTGGAGTGGGACGCGGCGCAGGTACGTCAGGCACTGCTGGACACGCGCATGACCGGTCGCCTCGACCGGCGTTCGCTGACTTGGCAGGGTACACCTGTCGAGGTCCTGCTGGATGTCGGCCACAACCCGCATGCGGCCGAGTACCTGGCGCGACGGCTGGCTTCCAGGCCACCACTGGGCAAACGCCTGGCGGTGTTCGGCCTGCTCGCCGACAAGGACCTCGACGGCGTGCTCGCGCCGCTGCAGGGGCTGTTCGACAGCTGGGCCGTGGCACCGCTCGACACCCCGCGCAGTCGCCCGGCTGGCGAGCTTGCGCAGGCCTTGACGAACCTTGGCCAGTCGGTGAAGTCTTACCCCAGCGTCGAGGCCGCTTTGCAGGGCCAGTGCGCACACGCGACCGGCTATGATCAGATCGTGCTGTTCGGTTCGTTTTTCTGTGTTGCCCAGGCCTTGCAATGGCTTGCGCAGCAGGCTCCTGAGGGCGGAGTAAATGGCAGTGCTGGATAAGGGAATGAAACAGCGCATGGTCGGTGCGTTGGTGCTGGTTGCACTGGCGGTGATCTTCTTGCCGATGCTGTTCACCCGCGAAGACGAGATGCGCCAGGTCCGGGTCGATGCGCCCGAGGCCCCGGCTATGCCGAGCTTGCCGCAGGTGCAGGTCGAGACGATCCAGGTGCCCGAGCAGCAGCCGATTGTCGAGCAGCCACCGGTGGTGGTCGATGAGTCGACCGCGCCACCGTCCACGCCGAGCCAGCCTATCAGTGCTGCACCGTCGCCAGCGCCGGTAACTGCGCCAGCGCCTGCGCCGAAGGTCGAGAACCGTGCGCCGGTCACCGCGCCAGCCACCGCCAGCGCCGCCGCCACCAAGCCTGCCGCCGCGTCCAAGATCGATACCAATGGTCTGCCGGTCAGTTGGTCGATCCAGTTGGCCAGTCTGTCCAACCGGGCCGGTGCCGACAACTTGCAAAAGACCCTGCGCAGCCAGGGTTACAACGCCTACATCCGCTCCGCCGATGGCATGAACCGGGTCTACGTCGGGCCGTTGATCGAGCGCGCCGAGGCCGAGCGCCTGCGTGATGTGATCAACCGTCAGCAGAAGCTCAAGGGCTTTGTCACCCGCTTCCAGCCCGAGCGCAACTGAGTCCGGAATGTCGCTTTGCCAGCGTCGCCAGCGCTGGTGAAGCAACACCCTGACATTCCGCTTACTCCCAGCCCGTTGCTCTGGTAAAATGCGCCGCCTCAAACGTATGCAGGCGGCACCGTGGCATTTACCTGGGTTGATTGGGCGATCATCGCTGTTATCGCCGTCTCCACATTGATCAGTTTGACACGCGGCTTCGTCAAGGAAGCCCTGTCGCTGGTCATCTGGATTACCGCGGGTGCGGTTGCCTGGATGTTCGGCGGCTCGTTGGCGCAGTACCTGGAAAGCTACATCCAGACGCCTTCGGCACGGGTCATCGCCGGCTGTACCATTCTTTTTGTCGCCACGCTGATTGTCGGGGCGATGCTCAATTTCCTGATAGGCGAGCTGATCCGCGTGACCGGGCTGTCCGGCACCGATCGCTTTCTGGGCATGGCCTTCGGCGCCGCCCGTGGAGCCCTTTTGGTTGTCGTGGCAGTCGGTCTGCTCAGCCTTGGCCCTGTACAACAGGACCCATGGTGGCAAGAGTCGCGCCTGATACCTCAATTTCTATTGGTCGCTGACTGGTCGAAAAACCTTATCCTGGGTTTCACCAGCCAGTGGATGTCCAGTGGGATCAGCGCACCTGCTGATCTTCCGTTCAAGGAACAGTTGCTGGGGCCATCGCGGCCTTGAGCGCTATTCACTCAAGTTTCATCAAAGTAGGGGTTGCGTCGCATGTGTGGCATCACCGGTATTGTCGGTAAGTCGAACGTCAATCAGGCGCTGTATGATGCGCTTACGGTCCTCCAGCACCGCGGCCAGGATGCTGCCGGTATCGTCACCAGCCATGACGGCCGGTTATTCCTGCGCAAGGACAATGGCCTGGTGCGCGACGTATTCCAGCAGCGGCACATGCAGCGTCTGGTCGGCCACATGGGCATTGGCCACGTGCGCTACCCGACTGCGGGCAGCTCGACCTCGGCCGAGGCCCAGCCGTTCTACGTCAACTCGCCGTACGGCATCACCTTGGCCCACAACGGCAACTTGACCAATGTCGAGCAGTTGGCAAAGGAGATCTACGAGTCCGATCTGCGCCACGTCAACACCAATTCCGATTCGGAAGTGCTGCTCAACGTGTTCGCCCACGAGCTGGCCGTGCGCGGCAAGCTGCAGCCTACCGAAGAAGACGTCTTCGCGGCGGTCTCCCACGTGCACAGCCGTTGTGTTGGTGGTTACGCGGTAGTAGCGATGATCACCGGCTACGGCATCGTCGGCTTCCGTGACCCCAACGGCATTCGCCCGGTGGTGTTCGGCCAGCGTCACACCGACGAGGGCGTGGAGTACATGATCGCCTCCGAAAGCGTCGCCCTCGACGTGCTCGGCTTCACCCTGATCCGTGACCTGGCACCGGGCGAAGCGGTGTACATCACCGAGGAAGGCCAGCTGCACACCAAGCAGTGCGCGCATAACCCAATGCTCAAGCCGTGCATCTTCGAGCACGTCTACCTGGCGCGTCCTGACTCGATCATGGATGGCGTCTCGGTGTACAAGGCGCGGCTGCGCATGGGCGAGAAACTCGCCGACAAGATCATGCGCGAGCGTCCTGAGCATGACATCGACGTGGTTATCCCGATTCCGGACACCAGCCGTACCGCAGCGCTGGAGCTGGCCAACCGTCTGGGCGTGAAGTTCCGCGAAGGCTTCGTCAAGAACCGCTACATCGGCCGTACCTTCATCATGCCCGGCCAGGCCGCGCGCAAGAAGTCGGTGCGCCAGAAGCTCAACGCCATCGAGCTGGAATTCCGCGGCAAGAACGTGATGCTCGTCGACGACTCGATCGTGCGCGGTACCACCTGCAAGCAGATCATCCAGATGGCCCGCGAGGCCGGCGCGAAAAACGTCTACTTCTGTTCCGCTGCCCCGGCAGTGCGTTACCCCAACGTCTACGGCATCGACATGCCGAGTGTCCACGAACTGATCGCCCACAACCGTACCACCGACCAGGTGGCCGAGTTGATCGGCGCCGACTGGCTGATCTATCAGGACTTGCCAGACCTGATCGATTCGGTCGGTGGCGGCAAGATCAAGATCGAGCATTTCGACTGCGCAGTGTTCGACGGTGAATACGTCACCGGCGACATCGACGACGCCTACCTGGACCGTATCGAGCAAAATCGCAACGATGCGGCGAAGGTCAAGACTCAGGCTGTCAGCGCGATCATCGACCTCTACAACAACTGATTGGGAGTGACGGCATGACGGATCAATGGGATGCCGGGCGACTGGACAGCGACCTCGAGGGTGTCGCTTTCGACACCCTGGCGGTGCGCGCCGGTCAATACCGCACGCCGGAGGCTGAGCACAGCGACGCGCTGTTCTTCACCTCCAGCTACGTGTTCCGCACGGCTGCCGATGCAGCTGCGCGGTTTGCCGGTGAAACACCGGGCAACGTCTATTCGCGCTATACCAACCCGACCGTGCGCGCCTTTGAAGAGCGTCTGGCGGCCCTGGAAGGCGCCGAACAGGCAGTCGGCACCTCTACCGGCATGTCGGCGATCCTGTCGACGGTGATGGCGCTTTGCAGCGCCGGTGATCATGTGCTGGTCTCGCAAAGCGTGTTCGGCTCGACCATCAGCCTGTTCGAGAAGTACTTCAAGCGCTTTGGCGTCGAGGTGGACTACGTGCCACTGGCCGAGCTCAGCGGTTGGGAGCAGGGTATCAAGGCCAACACCAAGCTGCTGTTCGTCGAGTCGCCGTCCAATCCGCTGGCCGAGCTTGTCGATATTGCCGCGCTGGCCGAGATCGCCCATGCCCGCGGCGCGCTGCTGGTGGTCGACAACTGCTTCAGCACCCCAGCGCTGCAGCAACCGCTGAAGCTGGGTGCCGACATCGTCGTGCATTCGGCAACCAAGTTCATCGATGGCCAAGGCCGTTGCATGGGCGGTGCGGTGGCCGGGCGTAGTGAGCAGATGAAAGAAGTAGTGGGCTTTCTGCGTACCGCAGGGCCTACCCTCAGCCCGTTCAACGCCTGGGTCTTCCTCAAAGGCCTGGAGACGCTCAAGCTGCGTATGCGCGCCCATTGCGAGAGTGCCAAGGCGCTGGCGCAGTGGCTTGAGCAGCAGGATGGGGTAGAGAAAGTCCACTACGCTGGCCTCGCCAGCCACCCGCAGCACGAACTGGCCAAACGGCAGATGAGTGACTTCGGTGCGGTGGTGAGCTTTGAGGTCAGAGGCGGCAAAGACGGCGCCTGGCGCTTCATCGATGCCACCCGTTTGCTCTCGATCACGGCCAACCTGGGTGACAGCAAGACCACCATCACCCACCCGGCGACCACTTCCCACGGCCGTCTGTCGCCGCAGGAGCGTGAGGCGGCGGGTATCCGCGACAGCCTGATCCGCATTGCGGTTGGCCTGGAAGACGTTGCTGACCTGCAAGCCGACCTGGCGCGTGGGCTGGCAGCGCTGTGATCGACTGGAAGGGCGGCGAGCCCGATCATAACGGTCGGGTCGCCCTGGTTACCGGTGCCGCCCGCGGCATCGGCCTGGGCATTGCCGCCTGGCTGATCTGTGAGGGCTGGCAAGTGGTCCTCAGCGACCTTGACCGCCCGCGCGGTGCCAAGGTGGCCAAGGCCCTGGGCGACAATGCCTGGTTCATCACCATGGACGTTGCCGATGAAGCCCAGGTCAGTGCCGGGGTGTCCGAGGTGCTTGGCCAGTTTGGTCGCCTCGATGCACTGGTGTGCAACGCCGCCATCGCCAACCCGCACAACCATACCCTCGAGAGTTTGAGCCTGAGCCAGTGGAACCGGGTGCTGGCGGTCAATCTGAATGGCCCGATGCTGCTGGCCAAGCACTGTGCGCCGTATCTACGTGCCCATGGCGGCGCCATCGTCAACTTGACCTCGACCCGTGCACGCCAATCCGAGCCTGATACCGAGGCTTATGCGGCGAGCAAGGGCGGGCTGCTGGCGCTGACCCACGCCCTGGCCATGAGCCTGGGCCCGGAGATTCGCGTCAATGCGGTGAGCCCGGGCTGGATCGACGCACGTGACCCGTCCCAGCGCAGGGCTGAGCCGTTGACCGATGCCGACCACGCCCAGCATCCGACCGGCAGGGTAGGGACAGTGGAAGACGTCGCGGCGTTGGTGGCGTGGTTACTGTCGCGTCAGGCCGGGTTCGTTACCGGCCAGGAATTTGTAGTGGACGGCGGCATGAGCCGGAAGATGATCTATACCTGATCCGTTTTGCCCTTTTTGAAAAAAAATTCAATGGGGGTATTGACTTAGCATCGGTACCTGCGTAAATTTCGCGGCCTCAGCGAAGTAAACGTAACAAGCAAGACTAGGTAGAACTAGGCAACACTTGAAGCGAATATGGGTGATTAGCTCAGCCGGGAGAGCATCTGCCTTACAAGCAGAGGGTCGGCGGTTCGATCCCGTCATCACCCACCACTTTCTGAGATGTTCCTGACTGGTCAGCTTCGCAAGAAGCAAATCGGTAGAGAGGAACAGGACGCAAGTCCACTATGCGCAGCGGTAGTTCAGTCGGTTAGAATACCGGCCTGTCACGCCGGGGGTCGCGGGTTCGAGTCCCGTCCGCTGCGCCACTTTTCTCCAGATGGGTGCTTGTCACCGGTCTGAGGTTCAAAGGCCAAGCCTTTGTGCCAGACCCAGTTTCAATCGGGCGCAAGCCTGAACGATACGCAGCGGTAGTTCAGTCGGTTAGAATACCGGCCTGTCACGCCGGGGGTCGCGGGTTCGAGTCCCGTCCGCTGCGCCATCTTCGCCTCGAGGCCCTTTGAACGCCTCGAAGCAACACAAAAGAAGCGATCACGTTATCGCTTTTTTTGTGCCTGAACCGCCAGCACAGGTTGCTGTAGGTCAGATCCCAGTTTCAAACAGGCGCAAGCCTGAATGATACGCAGCGGTAGTTCAGTCGGTTAGAATACCGGCCTGTCACGCCGGGGGTCGCGGGTTCGAGTCCCGTCCGCTGCGCCATCTTCGCTTCGAGGCCCCTTGAACGCCTTGAAGCACACAGAGAAAGCGACCTTCGGGTCGCTTTTTTTGTTTCCAGCAGTTATCCCTCTTCATCGACGGTATCCACTCAGCGATAGAAGTGTGACGCTTGCTCAGGCGTGCCTGCGTGCTGAAGCATGCCGACGCTCCTCGTGACTACGACGCACACGACTAAGCTAATTCTAAAAAAGTATTTATTTTGCTTTTTTAAGATCGTTTAGCTTTAACCCAACCCCAACGCCTTGCTGTCCAGTCAGGCGTTGTCCAGGCGTCGGGCTGAAGCAATATCCCACTGACGCCCGCTTTTTTTTCGTCAGCCTGTGAGCCGGTTTTGGCCCAGCTGATCTGTCGGGAGTCGTCGTGACAGTCATCCAATCGCCGCTGGCGCCAGTGTATGAGTCAGAGCTTGATCTCAATGTTTCCGAGCAGGACGACGGCGACGTGGTGCTTGAACTTCGCTCGGTGACCAAGCGCTACTTGCGTGGCAAGGGCACGCCATCGCTGCCTGCGGTCAATGACGTCAGTCTCAAGGTGCGCCGCGGTGAGGTCCTGTGCCTGATGGGCACCTCTGGCAGCGGAAAATCGACCCTGCTGCGTCACATCAACCGTCTGATCAAGCCGAGCCAAGGTGAAGTGCTCATCGACGGCCAGGCCCTCAGTGGCTTGAGCAACAGCGCGCTGCGGGTACTCAGGTCACGACGCATCGGCATGGTGTTCCAGCACTTTGGTCTCCTGCCCCATCGCACCGTGCTCGACAATGTCGCATTGCCGCTGGAGTTGAGCGGTGAAGCCGAGGGCGCTCGGCACGCGGCAGCTGCCGTGCAGCTCAAGGCGGTCGGGCTTGAGGGCTGGGGCGAGCATTATCCGCATGAGCTTTCCGGTGGTATGCAACAGCGGGTCGGTCTGGCCAGGGCGCTGGTGTCGGAGCCGGACATTCTGTTGATGGACGAGCCGTTCAGCGCGTTGGACCCGACTATTCGCCGAGACCTGCAACTGCACTTTCTGAGCCTGGTCCGTGAGCGTGGCATCACCACCTTGCTGGTGACCCATGATCCTGCTGAGGCGTTGCGGCTGGCCGACCGTATAGCAGTCATGCGCGGCGGGCGACTGGTGCAATTGGCCGCACCGCAGACGTTGCTCGAGCAGCCGGCTGACAGCGAAGTGGCGGATTTCTTCCGCGACTGCCAGCCCGCTTCGACCCCGCCGGCTGCGGCGAGCAGGTCAACCCAGACCGCCTTGCCAGCAGAGCGCCGGGCGCAGCCGGGCAGCACCGCCTTGCCCTGGTGGCAAGCAGCGCTGCAGGGGCCAGCCGCGTTAGCGGCGCGCGGCAAAGGCGCAGCCTTCTGGGGCACGTTTGGGGTCGAGCTAGCCGCGCTGGTCGGGCTGGCACAGTCGACTGCCGGGTGGCTGAGCATTCTCGCGCTGCTGGCACTGCTGGCAAGCCGCCTGACTGCGGTCAGGCTGAGCCGTCATGCGGGTGCAAGCGAAGGTACTGGCTGGCTACTGCCGCTGGCCTTGGTGGTTGTCTGCCAGGCGCTGGTGCTATGGCGTGTGGCGGCACCAGAGCCAAGCCACGCGTTGCTGCAGTTTCCGGTCAACCGCCAGTTGCTGCTGGTAACCGCACAAGCAATCGACGACTTTATCGGTTGGTCGCAGGTCACCTTTGAGGGTGCATTCGTTGGTGTGATCGTGGCCGTGCGCACGGTGATCGAGGGTGTCGAAAACCTGTTGGGCTGGTTGCCATGGCCGGTTGCGGCACTGACGCTGGTGTACCTTGCCTGGCGCTCGGCTGGCTGGGGGCTGGCGTTCACCAGCGCCGCCGCCTTGGCGTATATCGGCGTGTTCGGCTTCTGGGACCACACCATTGCCACGCTGGCGCTGGTCGGCTCCTCGGTGCTGATTGCCCTGGTCATCGGCGTCCCCAGCGGGATCTTGTTGGCTAAACGGCCACTGCTGCGGCGGCTGATGACACCGTTGCTGGATGTCATGCAGACCTTGCCGACGTTTGTCTATCTGATCCCTGCCGTGGTGTTTTTTTCGGTCGGCAAGACGCCTGCGGTGATTGCTACTGTGATTTTTGCGCTGGCGCCGATGATTCGCCTGACCTCGCTGGGCATTCAGGAAGTACCCAAGGATGCCCTCGAAGCCGCCGTCGCCCATGGCGCCAGCCCCTGGCAGACGCTGTGCAAGGTGGAGCTGCCGCTGGCTCGGCGTTCGCTGCTGCTGGGGATAAATCAAACCATTGTCATGAGCCTGTCGATGGTGGTGGTCGCTGCCTTGATCGGCGCCGGCGGCCTGGGTTACGACGTCATGACTGCGCTGCGCAACATCAAAGGCGGCGAGGGCGTGCTTGCGGGTATCGCGATTGTCGTGTGCGCGCTGATCCCTGATCGGATCATTCAATCGAGCCTGCGCAAGCAAGGCCAACTCTACCAGTGAAAGTGAGACTTACCGTGAACCCATCTTTATCGCGTAGCCTCGGCGCGCTGGCTGTACTGGCCGCCGTCATCGGTTCGAACACGGCGTTGGCCAAGGACAAGATCGTCATTGGCGAACAGAACTGGACTGGCGCAGTCGCCATTCAGTACATCCTCGGTGAAGTGCTGCAGAGCCGCCTCGACGCCGACGTCTCCTACCTGGCGGGGGACGTCCCGGTGCTGCTCAGCGCAGCGTCGAAAGGCGATGGTTCGGTAGACGTGCTGACCGACATCTGGATGCCCAACCAATCCGCTGCCTGGGCGAAATATGTCAGCGGTGCCAACCCTTCGCTGTTTCCGAACAAACAACCGTACACCGGCGAGCAAGGCTTTTACATCCCCGGCTATCTGCAGGACAAATACGGGGTGAAATCCGTGTATGACCTGAAGAAGCCGGAAGTCGCCGAGCTCTTCCAGCCACCGGGCGGCGGCAAGGCGCAGTTGCTGGTCGGGCCAGCGGGCTGGGAGTCAACCTACATCGGTGAGATCAAGGCCAAGGATTACCAGTTTGCCGATAAATTCGAGTCGATCTCCACCGAGGCAGCGGTCACCTATTCCAGGCTGGCGGCAGCTTACAAAGCAGGGCGAGGCGTGGTGTTCTATGCCTATACCCCGGACTGGATATTCTCCGCCTTCGACCTGCGCCGATTGCAGGAGCCGGCATTCGATGGGTATGCCCAGGACAACAAGAAGGGGGATCCGTTGTACAAGGCTGACGGCTGCTGGAAGTTCATCAGCCCTACAGTTGACCCTGACTGGCTCAACAAAAGCCAGATCACTTGCGCGTACCCGGATGCCAAGGTTTACGTGTTGTCGTCGGTCGCCCTGCAAAAGCGTGCACCGAAAATTGCCGCGTTTCTGCAAAACGTCGCTATCGAACCTGCGCAGCTCAATGACCTGATTCTCAAGATCGAAAAGGAAAAGCAGCCGGCTGAAATTGCAGCCAAGGCGTGGGTCAAGGCTAACCCTGCCATCATTGCTCGTTGGCTGGGCGAGCCTCAACAGACCGTGAGTGCCAACCAATGAGTGCAGCCTCTGTTCGTTTGTTGGATGGCGGCATGGGCCGTGAGCTGCAGCGCATCGGCGCACCGTTCAGGCAGCCGGAGTGGTCGGCGCTGGCATTGATTGAAGCGCCCGAGTTCGTGCTGCAGGCGCATCGCTCGTTCATCGCCGCTGGCGCCAGGATCATCAGCACCAACAGCTATGCCGTGGTGCCGTTTCACCTCGGTGAAGAGCGCTTTGCCGAGCATGCTCAGGCGTTGGCCGAGAGGGCAGGGCGCCTTGCCCGCGAGGCTGCCGATGAGTCTCCCGCGCCAGTCACGGTGGCTGGCTCATTGCCGCCGGCGCTGGGATCTTACCGCCCGGATTTGTTCGATCATGCACGCAGTGTCGCCATTCACCGGCAACTGATTGCTGGCTTGCGCGAGCGGGTTGATGTCTGGCTGGCGGAAACACAAAGCTCTGTCGCCGAAGCTCGCGCCGTGGCCGAGGCACTGGGTGCGCAGCCGAAGCCACTGTGGTTGTCCTTTACCTTGCTGGGCGAGGTCGCCGGGGCCCCGCGCTTGCGCTCAGGTGAGACGGTGGCTGAGGCCGTGCGTGTGGCGGCGGAGCTGGGCGCGGCCGTCGTGTTGTTCAACTGCAGCCAGCCAGAGGTGATGGCTGCGGCCTTGCATGAAGCGCGCGTGGTCATCCAGCGCCTCGGTCAGGCCATCGAGCTTGGGGTGTATGCCAATGCGTTTCCTCCAGTCAGCGCGGCGGCCAAGGCCAATAGTACCTTGCTCGAGATTCGTGATGATCTGACCCCTCAGGCATATCTGCAGTGGGCAAGTAGCTGGGTGGCCGCTGGAGCCAGCATCGTTGGCGGTTGCTGCGGGATCGGGCCGGAGCACATCGAGCGGTTGCATACACACCTGTCGGCAGGGTGATCGCGTCTTGCTATCTTGCTCACAGCGCCCCTATCACCGTGTTGAGGCAGCCCAGCTTTAGCCAAAGCTGACAGCCTCTTCACAGATCAACGGTTTAAGTCAGCGGGTATGTGTTGCACAATAGGCGCCATTCGACCAATCCGGTATTCATGATGTCCAGATCATCCGTCTTCGGTGCGCTCGGGCTGGCCCTTGTGCTGGCGGGCGTATCCGGTTGCTCCTCGAAAAAACCTGCGGTCTACGAGCACGAGAACTTCGATGACTCGGGCACCTACTCGCGCAGCTTCCCGGTCAGCGACGCCGGCTCCTGCGAAGCGGCCCGGCGCGCGTTGCTCAGCCAGGGCTATATCATCACCAGCACGGGCGACAACCAGATCGCCGGCAACAAGAGCTTTCAGCAGAACAGCGACAACCATCTGCAGATCAGCTTCAGCGTCACCTGTGCACCCGACAGCAGCGATGAGCAGCGTTCGACGATGTTCGCCAACGCCCTGCAGGATCGCTACGCGCTGAAAAAGTCCAATACCTCGGCCAGCCTTGGCGTAGGCATTCTTGGCTCGGTGTCGATGCCAATCGGTTCGAGCGATGATTCGATGGTCAAGGTGGCCAGCGAAACCGTCACGGCGCCGCAGTTCTATGAGCGCTACTTCGCGCTGGTCGAGAGCTTCCTGCCCAAGCCCAAACCGAAGAAGGCGAAAAAGGCTGAAGCCAAGGTGGAGGCGCCGAAGGCTCAACAGCCAGCGCCAGATCTGGGCCTGCCGGAGCAAGCGCCAGCGCCGGCTGCATTGGCTCCGGCTGCAGCGGTCGCGCCGGCAGCGGCCCCAGCGGCCCCAGCGGCTCCCGAAGCACCTGTAGTCGCCCCAGCGGCCGTTGCTCCCGTCAGCGAGGCACCTGCCGCGCCGCTGGTAGACGACAGCCGCAGCTCGCAGCCGATCGCGCCACCCAACGAGGCTTCGCCGATCCAGGTGCAGCAGGAGGCTCCGGCCAGCGAGGCTGCTCCAGCCTCGATGTAAATGGCCTCTGCAAGGCCTCGATCGGCCTTGCAGTTTGTTGTTACAGCTTGCCAGGCTAATCATTCGAACCCCTGCTACGTTTATCACTCATAAGCTTGTCATCAATGCGTCATGCGCCCGCTTTAGCGTGGCGACATGAGCCAACATCATGAGTGAAGAGGAAGCAGGGCGATGGACGACTATCAGGAAGAGCTGCTCGAATATCAGGCCTATGAACTGGACGCCCCCGAACCAGACGACGCCACCGAGCTCTAACCGGTGCGCCGTTGATTACGCCGGAACTCCCCCGGCGTAAGCCCGGTCCAGCGCTTGAACGCACGTTGAAAGGCTTCTGCTGAAGCAAACCCCAACAGATAGGCAATCTCGCCGAAGGCCAGCTCCGTGTCGCGGATGTAGGTCTCGGCAAGATCCTGGCGGGTGTCGTTGAGCAGGCTGCGAAAGCGCGTGCCTTCTTCGGCAAGCTTGCGGCGCAGGGTCCAGGTCGGCAATTGCAAATGGCGGGCGACTTCCTCCAGGTCAGGCTCGCGCCCGCCGTTAAGCAGCGGCCCGAGCAGATGCGTGATGCGCTCGCCAAGGCTGCGTACACGGGTGTGCTGGGCGAGCTCCACTTCACATAGCTGGAGCAGCTGCTGCCAGGTGCTGGGGCAGTGCTGCGGGTTGGCCTGCTCAAGCGTGGCCCGGCTCAGGCGCAGCTGATTACCTTCGGCCGCGAAGTGTATCGGCGTGGCACAAAGTGCCTGATAGCCCGCTGCGTAGCTTGGCGCTGCAAATTCGATCTCCATTCGCTCTGCCTGCACCGGCTGCCCCGCCAGCTGGCCTAACTGCGCAAGCCAGCCCGACAGCAGCGAGTCGACCACGAAACGGTTGTAGTCGTTGTAGGGGCTGATCGAATAGAAGCGCAGCCAGGCGCCTTGCGTGTCTTCGACAAACACCGAGCTGCCGCGGTAGTTGGCCGCATATAGCGGCTCGAAGCGCAGCAAGGTGCGGGCAGCTTCGCCGAGCGTCGGTGCTTGAGCTGCGGTGACTCCGGCCAAACCTGTCTGTGCCAGCCGGCTCAGGCAGCCCATGCGCAGGCCCAACGCTGGCTCGCCGCTGAGCTTGATTGCTGCATGGCCCAGGTGCATGTAGCGCGGTATCGACAAGCGCGCGCCGGGCTGGGCGAGGCGGCTGCTGGTCAGGCCGTAACGCTCGAGCAACGGCGTAGGGTCATGCCCCAGCTGTTGCAGGGCCTCGGCCAGAGGCTGGACGAACCCTACAGTCAATTCACCGAGGCGCACACGCGGCCTGGGCATGGCGTTACAACCACACGTTTAGCAGGCGGGCGCCATGCTGCGAGGTGCCGGCCAACTGGCCGCCAGCGTGGTTGGCAAAGCCTTGACCGTCAGCGCCAAGTTCCCAGAATTGGCCACGCATGAACACGCTGATGCTGGTCAGGCCGGGATTGGCGGCCAGGGTCAGTTGCCGCCAAGCCTGTTGTTCGCTGACTTGACCACGCTGCAGTGGCAGCTCGGCGGCGGCATCCTGATGGCGATTACCGCGCCAGGGTGCGTCCCAGCTGTGCTTGCCACTGAGAAATACCGGGTTGGCGATCAGCTGTGCGGACTGCTGCGCCAGCTGCTGATAATTTTCCGGGTACCAGCTGTCACTGCCGATCAACACGCCAAGGCGTCCAGCTGGGGTCGAAACGACGTGCAGGGGCTGCTCGCGACCGTCTTGCCCGCGACCGTCCTGAATGTACCGGCGTACTTCGCTGTCGGCAAACTGCTGGCGTTGCGGCTGCCCCAGCACACTGCCGTCGCCGGCGAATACCACGCTGCTGTTGAACAGTGGGCCGCTGCCGGCGTGCAGCACGCCGTTCTCCACATAGGGCGCGGGCAAGACAATCGAGCCGGCCACCAGGGTCACGCCAAATTCCTTTGCCAGGCCGCTGAACAGAGCCTGATAGTCGGCGGCCATCTGCGCCGCCTTCATGCGCAGATGCGCATCGGCGCGGCGGTCGTCGCCGGTCGCCCAAAGCATTGCCAGGCCGTAGCGCAGCGGGTTACTCAGCTCAAGCCATTGCTCGGCCTCGCGCCGCTGGGTCACTTGATACAGCTCGTTTTTTTCACCGCGCGCCCATAGCCATGTGCCGATGTGCTCAGGCAACACCACCACCGTGCGCGGATTCACCAGCCCCTGCTCGCGGGCCTGCTGCAGGTAAGCGGCAAGCTTGAGGCGCAGCCGTTGCAGGTTTTGATAGTCGCTGGGGTAGAGCAGCGGCTCGATGCCGAGCAGATTGCCGCGCTCGCCAGGGCTACCCTGATTGAGCGCCAGCTCGATACGCAGGTCAGACAGGTAGTGGCCTTCAGGGCGCTGTTGCGTCCAGAAACCATAGCCACACAACGCGGCGATCATTACCAGCGCCAGGGCGCTTGCGAGAAGTTTGCGCATGAACCGCTGCGGCACCATCGAATGTAAGGAGCCCTAGGGTAGACCTGCTGTGCAGCAGGATCAATAAGTTGTCAGTTTCGATCATTGAGCCGGTTCAAACGGCTGTTTAATGTCGAGGGCAGATAACCGACGGGCCCCGCATCCCAGCGAGGCGCCTGCATCCCGTGATTTTGCCCATGTGGAGTTGCTCCATGGCTTACCCGAACCTGCTGGCCCCGCTTGACCTTGGCTTCACCACTTTGCGCAACCGCACCCTGATGGGCTCCATGCACACCGGCCTGGAAGAGCGCCCAGGCGGCTTCGAGCGCATGGCAGTGTACTTCGCCGAGCGAGCACGCGGTGGTGTTGGCCTGATGGTCACGGGTGGCATTGCGCCAAACGATGAGGGTGGCGTGTACTCCGGCGCTGCCAAGCTGAGCACCGCTGAAGAAGCCGACCAGCACCGTATCGTCACCGAGGCGGTGCACGCCGCTGGGGGCAAGATCTGTCTGCAGATCCTCCACGCCGGCCGTTACGCCTACAGCCCGCGCCAGGTGGCGCCGAGCGCGATTCAGGCGCCGATCAACCCGTTCAAGCCCAAGGAGCTGGACGAAGCCGGCATCGAGAAGCAGATCGCCGACTTCGTCAACTGTGCCGAACTGGCCCAGCGCGCGGGATATGACGGCGTCGAGATCATGGGATCGGAAGGCTACTTCATCAACCAGTTTCTCGCCGCTCACACCAACCACCGCACCGATCGCTGGGGTGGCAGCTACGCCAACCGCATGCGCCTGGCGGTCGAAATCGTCACCCGCGTGCGTGCGGCGGTGGGCCCTAACTTCATCATCATCTTCCGCCTGTCGATGCTCGACCTGATCGAAGGTGGCAGCGATTGGCAAGAGATCCTGCAGCTGGCCAAGGCCATCGAGCAGGCCGGGGCAACGCTGATCAATACCGGCATCGGCTGGCACGAAGCGCGCATTCCGACCATCGCCACCAAAGTACCGCGGGCGGCCTTCAGCAAGGTCACGGCCAAGCTGCGTGGGCACGTCAACATCCCATTGATCACCACCAACCGCATCAATACACCCGAAGTTGCCGAGGCCGTGCTGGCTGCCGGCGATGCCGACATGGTGTCGATGGCCCGGCCATTCCTGGCCGATCCAGAGTTCGTCAACAAGGCCGCAGCCGATCAGTCCGAGCAGATCAATACCTGCATCGGCTGCAACCAGGCCTGCCTTGATCACACCTTTGGCGGCAAGTTGACCAGTTGCCTGGTCAATCCGCGCGCCTGCCATGAAACCGAACTGAATTACCTGCCGGTGACCCAGGTCAAGCGTATCGCGGTGGTGGGTGCTGGCCCGGCTGGCCTGGCTGCGGCGACTGTGGCCGGCGAGCGCGGCCATCAGGTCACCCTGTTTGACGCCGCTGGCGAGATCGGTGGCCAGTTCAACGTGGCCAAGCGCGTGCCGGGCAAGGAAGAGTTCTCCGAAACCCTGCGCTATTTCCGTAACAAGCTGCAGCTCACAGGCGTGGACGTGCGCCTGAATAGCCGAGTCAGCGCCGAGCAGCTGATTGCCGGCGATTATGACGAGATCATCCTGGCCACCGGGATTGTCCCGCGCACCCCGGCTATCCCCGGCATCGAGCACGCCAAGGTGCTGAATTATCTGGATGTACTGTTGCAGCGCAAACCGGTCGGCCAGCGGGTTGCGGTGATCGGCGCGGGCGGCATCGGCTTTGATGTCTCCGAGTACCTGGTGCACCAGGGCGTGGCAACCAGCCTGGATCGCGACGCGTTCTGGAAAGAGTGGGGCATCGACACTGCGCTCGAAGCGCGTGGTGGCGTGGCCGGGATCAAGCCCGAGCCGCATGCGCCGGCGCGGCAGGTGTACCTTTTGCAGCGCAAGAAGACCAAGGTCGGCGACGGTCTGGGCAAGACTACCGGCTGGATTCACCGCACTGGCCTGAAAAACAAGCAGGTACAGATGCTCAACAGTGTCGAATACCTGCAGATCGACGACGCTGGTTTGCATGTACGCATTGCTGATGGCGAGCCGCAGTTGCTGGCAGTGGACAACGTAGTGATCTGTGCAGGCCAGGATCCACTGCGCGAACTGCAGGACGGGCTGGTCGCAGCGGGGCAGTCGGTGCACCTGATCGGCGGCGCTGATGTGGCCGCCGAGCTGGATGCCAAGCGCGCCATCAACCAAGGTTCGCGCTTGGCCGCCGAGCTGTAACGGCATGGGGTGGGGCTGCAGCGCGGCCCCGGCCCAAGCTGGTAGACTCGGCCGATGTCTGCCGAACTCTCCTGCCTGCCTCAGGCACCTCTACAACCGCTGTGCTTGCCCTGGACTCAGCGCGCTGAGGTCCAGCTCGCAGTGTTGCGTCTGGACCTGATCGACCCGCTGATCAGCGGCAACAAGTGGTTCAAGCTGCGCGACCATCTGGTCGAAGCCTGGCGGTGCAACGCGCCCGGCTTGATCAGCCTGGGCGGCAACCATTCCAACCATCTGCATGCACTGGCCGCTGCCGGCAAACGGTTTGGCTTTGCCACCGCCGGCCTGCTGCGTGGCCATGCGCAGGACACCCCGACCGTGCGCGACCTGCAAGCCTTGGGCATGCAACTGTACTGGCTCGGCTATGGCGGCTACCGGGCGCGACATGAGCCGCAGTTCTGGGCTGAGTGGCAAGCACGCTACCCCGGCTGGCAGTGCATCGCCGAGGGCGGTGGCGGCATGGCCGGCGCACAGGGTTGCCGATTGATCGTCGAGCAGGCACGCGAGCAGCTGCCGCAGCTGGGTTGGGATGACTACGATGGCTGGTGGCTGCCCGTCGGTACCGGCACCACCCTGGCGGGGCTGGTGCTCGCTGAAGCCGGTGCGCGCCCGGTGCACGGCGCCCTTGCGGTGCCGGCTGACCACGGCGTGGCGGCAACGGTGGCAGCGTTGGCGGGAGAGCAGGGCTACCAATTGCATGACGCTTGCCGTGGCGGCTTTGCGCGCATGGATGATGAGTTGCTGGCGTTTATCGCCGACAGCGAACAGCACAGTGGCCTGCCGCTGGAGGCGGTGTACACCGGCAAGGCCCTGCTGGCGCTGCGCGATGAGGTCGAGGCGGGGCGCTTCAGGCCCGGCAGCCGCCTGCTGTTCGTGCACACAGGCGGGCTGCAGGGCCGACGCGGTTACTTGTAGGGCAGCATGCGCACCAGGGTGTTATCGCGCTTGATGTAGTGATGGTAAAGCCCGGCCAGTGCATGCAGGCCAATCAGCCAGTAGCCCCAGCCGCCAACCCGCTCATGCCAGCCCTTGATGAATTTGGCAAAGTCCGAATCAGGCCCGGTCAGCGCGGGCAGCTCGAAGCCGTAGAACGGGATTGGCTTGTCGGCGGCGCTGAGGATCAACCAGCCCGCCAGCGGCATGCCGATCATCAGCAGGTACAGCAGCAGGTGCACCAGGTGCGCCAGGCCAGTCTGCCATGCCGGCGGCTTGGGCGTGATCGGCGGCGTCGGGTTGATCAGGCGCATGGCCAGGCGTAGCCAGACCAGTACGAACACGGTCAGGCCGAACATGAAGTGCAGGTCTTTCATCAGGTTGCGTTCGGCGCTGTCCTTGGGGAACAGGCCACGCAGTTCGATCAGGGCGTAGACGCTTGCCAGCAACACCAGCATCAGCCAGTGCAGGGCAATCGAGATCCGCGCGTAATGCGCCGGCGGGTTGGATGAAACCATGGTCACTCCTCACTTATCAGGTCGAAAAGGCGCTCTTGCTGGCGCGTATCGCTAACTCTAATCGATGGCTGACAGATTTCTTTGCTACAGGTCGAAGGCTGCGCAGATATTTGCGTGAATCTGTCGAAAACCTTGGCGGCCTGCTGCTCAGCTCGGCAAGTGCGGCCAGCTGTCCGCCACCAGAAACAACCGCTGCTGTTCCTCCCAGGCGCCGTCTTCGGCCTGCGTCAACCTGACCAGCAATTGCGCGGGTGCGAACGGGTCCAGCTGCATCAGCCATTGCTCGAACTGCGCTGGCGTCCAGCAGTCGCTGTCTGCAATACGCGCGGGCGCCAGCCAGTGCTGGCGCGTCAGGACCTGCCAGCGGCCCTCTGCCGCGCCGCTGCGGTAGCCGGGCCAGTCGTGCCGGTGCAGCCAGTCACCGCGTAAGTGCGCAGGTTCTGCGCCGGCTGGAGGATGGACTGCAAGCATGCCTGGGTAGAACAGATAGCCGCCCAGCCACAGATGCGCCTGGGGCTGATCCAGGCCAAGCTCCGCAAGCAGCGCCTGGCTCTCTGGCCGAGCAGAAATAGGCAGCTGATGACCGACAAGGTGGGCCAGTTTCAGATCGAGCCGATCATGGCATCCCGGCCCCAACCAGTGCATCGAGCCTGGGCCAGCGCCATTGGCCGGGCCGAGGTAGAGCTTGATCGCCAGTTCCAGATGATGCACACCGTCGCGGTCGCGCAGGAGGATATCCAGCTCGCCCAGAGTGCGGCCGCCTTCGCGGATCGGCAGATTGGCGCCGAGCAGTTCGACCCCGCTGGCGTGGTTCAAGGCGAACTGCCAGAGGGCCTCGTAATACAGGCCCAGGCGCCGGCTGGTCATCTTCACCAGCCAATCGCGCAGCGGTTGATCATCGCCATCCAGCGCCAGTAACCAGTCCTGCAACTGCTGCGGGTCGGCAGCCCAGTCACTGGCGGTCAACGGGTGGCGCTGTGGTGCGGGCAAGTCGCGCATCAGCGGTGGCGACAGCAGCGCCCAGGCCAGATCGCGCACCGCAGGGCGGCGCAAACGGCGGGGCAGGTCGCGCAGCTCGGCGAAGGGCGTCATCCTGCGAGCATAGCCGGTTTGCCGCTGGACGGTCGTTTCGACCATAATCCGTCTATCGTTACCCGCCGCACGGCCTTGCAGGAGCACCATGGAGCAATTTCGCAATATCGGTATCATCGGCCGCCTGGGCAGCTCACAGGTGCTCGACACCATTCGCCGACTGAAAACGTTCCTCCTCGATCGCCATATGCACGTGATCCTCGAGGACACGATTGCCGAAGTGCTGCCAGGGCATGGCCTGCAGACCTCGACCCGCAAGCTGCTCGGCGAGGTCTGTGACCTGGTCATCGTGGTCGGCGGCGATGGCAGCCTGCTCGGCGCCGCCCGCGCGCTGGCCCGGCACAATGTGCCGGTGCTCGGTATCAACCGCGGCAACCTGGGCTTTCTCACCGACATCCGCCCGGATGAGCTTGAGGTCAAGGTCGCCGAAGTGCTCGACGGCCACTACCTGGTCGAAAACCGCTTCTTGCTGCAGGCCGAAGTGCGCCGCCACGGCGAAGCCATTGGCCAGGGCGACGCGCTCAACGACGTGGTCCTGCACCCGGGCAAGTCGACGCGGATGATCGAGTTCGAAATCTACATTGACGGCCAGTTCGTCTGCAGCCAGAAGGCCGACGGCCTGATCGTCGCCACCCCCACCGGCTCGACCGCCTATGCGCTGTCGGCCGGCGGGCCGATCATGCACCCCAAGCTCGACGCCATCGTCATCGTGCCGATGTACCCGCACACCCTGTCGGGCCGGCCGATCGTGGTCGATGGCAACAGCGAGCTGAAGATCGTCGTCTCGCAGGACCTGCAGATCTATCCGCAAGTGTCCTGTGACGGCCAGAACCACTTCACCTGCGCCCCCGGCGATACCATCACGGTGAGCAAGAAGCCGCAGAAACTGCGCCTGATCCACCCGCTCGATCACAACTACTACGAAGTCTGCCGCACCAAGCTCGGCTGGGGCAGCCGCCTGGGGGGTGGGGGCGACTGATGCTCGATCCGGCGCGCAGTTTCGATATCATCGGCGACGTGCACGGTTGTGCACATACCCTCGAACGCCTGCTCGATACCCTCGGCTACAAGCGCGTGGGTGGGGTCTGGCGGCATCCATGGCGCCAGGCACTGTTCCTCGGCGATATCGTCGATCGCGGCCCGCGTATTCGCGAGGCGCTGCATATCGTCCACGACATGGTCGTGGCCGGTCAGGCGTTCTGCATCATGGGTAACCATGAGTACAACGCCTTGGCCTGGGTCACGCCGGCGCTGCCCGGCAGTGGCAAGGCATTTGTCCGTGAGCACTCGCCGCGCAACGCGCGCCTGATCGACGAAACCCTGACCCAGTTCGCCCAGCACCCGGGCGACTGGCACGACTTCCTGGCCTGGTTCTACCAGCTGCCGCTGTTTGTCGATGCCGGGCGCTTCCGGCTGGTGCACGCCTGCTGGGACCCGAGCCTGATCGAGCAGTTGCGCCCGCAGTACCCAAGCGGCTGCATCGACGAGCACTTCATTCAGGCCTCGGGTGTGTCCGGCAGCTTTGCCTCGACCGTGTGCAATCGCCTCCTGCGCGGCACCGACATGCGCCTGCCGGATGGCCTCACCCTGACCGGTGGCGATGGCCTGACGCGGGCGTTCTTCCGCACCAAGTTCTGGGAAGAAGACCCGCAGACCTACGGCGACATCGTGTTCCAGCCCGATGCCTTGCCGGACGAGGTGGCCAGCGCGCCGCTCAGCCACACGCAGAAAAACGCCTTGCTGCGCTATGACGAAGCGCAACCGATGCTGTTCGTCGGCCATTACTGGCGCAGCGGTCGCCCGGCGCCGATCCGGCCCAATCTGGCCTGCCTGGATTACAGCGCCGTGCTCTACGGCAAACTGGCGGCCTATCGCCTGGATGACGAAACCGGCATCGACCCGCACAAGTTCGTCTGGGTCGATGTCGAGCGCCCACAGGACACTCAATGAATGTGATCGAAGTGCTGCGCCTGCCGTTGACCGTCGACCTCAGTGGTTTTGTCAGCCTGCTGCGCCGCCTGCAGGTGCCGCACCGGGTCAGCGAGGAGGGCGAAGAGCAGGTGTTGTGGGCGCCGCAGGCCTTGCTCGAGGATGTCCGCCAGCTGTATGAGCGCTACCCCGAAGGCAACGACCAGATCGAACTGCCGGCCGCGGCTCAGGCCAGCCTGCCCAGGCAACCGTCCCTGGCCCAGCAGGCCCGCGCATGCAAGGTCACGGCTGGCGTACTGCTGCTGTGCGCGGTGGTCGCGGCAATCACCGGGCTGGGCGACAACCTGTCGACGCTGAGCTGGTTCACCTTTCTCGATTTCCGTGTGCAGGGTGAATATCTGTACTTCACCTCGCTGGCGCAAGGCCTGAGCGACGGTCAGTGGTGGCGCCTGATATCGCCAATGCTGCTGCACTTCGGCTTCCTCCACCTGGCCATGAATGGCATGTGGTACTGGGAGCTGGGCAAGCGCATCGAGCTGCGCCAGGGGCCTTGGTTGCTGCTGTTGCTGACGCTGCTGTTCAGCCTGATCTCCAACCTGGCCCAGCACCTGGTCGGCGGCCCGAGCCTGTTCGGCGGGCTGTCCGGCGTGTTGTACGGCTTGCTCGGCTACGTCTGGCTGTACCAGTGGCTGGCACCCAACCCGCATTACCGCCTGCCCAAGGGCGTACTGGTGATGATGCTGATCTGGCTGGTGGTGTGCCTGACCGGCGTGGTCGGCCAGCTCGGCTTCGGCCAGATCGCCAATGCCGCGCATGTCGGTGGCCTGCTCATCGGATGCCTGACTGGGCTCTTGGGTGGCGCGCTGGCGCGGCGTAAACTGTCGGCTTGATTGAGGAGAGACAATGTCCACGTTCGCCCAAATGATTGAAAACATCACCCCCGAGATCTACCAGAGCCTCAAGCTTGCGGTCGAGCTGGGCAAATGGTCCGACGGGCGCAAGCTCACCGTCGAACAGAAAGAGCTGTCGCTGCAGGCGGTCATCGCCTGGGAACTGCAGAACCTGCCGGAAGACCAGCGTACCGGTTACATGGGCCCGCAGGAGTGCGCCTCGAAGTCGGCGCCCATCGCCAATATTCTGTTCAAGTCGGACTCGGTACATTGATCGAACTCGCTCGTGGCTCTTTGAGCAAGATGTCGGTGCAGTTGCAGGCACCGGTTGTGCAATACAGCTTTCGCCTGGGTGATTCGCTGGTGCCGGTCAACCCGATGATCGGCAAGACCCTGCGTCTTGAATACCTCGGTGCCATCCACTGTAGCCACTGCGGCAAGCGCACCAAGACCAGCTACAGCCAGGGCTACTGCTACCCGTGCATGACCAAGCTGGCCCAGTGCGACCTGTGCATCATGGCCCCGGAACGTTGCCACTACGACGCCGGCACCTGCCGCGAGCCGTCCTGGGGCGAGCAGTTCTGCATGACCGATCACGTGGTCTACCTGGCCAACTCGTCGGGGGTCAAGGTCGGTATCACCCGCGCTACCCAACTGCCAACCCGCTGGCTCGATCAGGGCGCCATCCAGGCCCTGCCGATCATGCGCGTTTCCACTCGGCAGCAGTCGGGCCTGGTCGAGGATGTATTGCGCAGCCAGGTGCCAGACCGCACCAACTGGCGCAACCTGCTCAAGGGCGATGCCGAGGTGCTCGACCTGGCGGCGATTCGCGAGCAGATCTTCGACGCCTGCGCCGACGGTATTCGCACCCTGCACGAACGTTTTGGCCTTCAAGCGATCCAGCCGCTGCCCGATGCCGAGGTGGTCGAGATCCGTTACCCGGTCGAGGCCTATCCGAAAAAGATCGTCAGCCTCAACCTGGACAAGACCCCGGTCATCGAAGGCACTCTGCTCGGGATCAAGGGCCAGTACCTGATCTTCGATACCGGCGTGATCAATATTCGCAAATACACGGCCTACCAGTTGGCCGTGCATCAGTAAAAGGACAGCCACATGCGCACCGAACAACCGCAAGTGATCTACCTCAAGGATTACCAGGCGCCCGAGTACCTGATCGACGAGACGCACCTGACCTTCGAGTTGTTCGAGGACCACAGCCTGGTCCATGCGCAACTGCTGATGCGCCGCAACCCGGCGCGTGGCGAAGGCTTGCCGCCGCTGGTGCTGAACGGTCAGCAACTGCAACTGGTCAGTGTGCAACTGGATGACCAGGCCCTGAGCGCGGGCGATTACCAGCTTGATGACGACAGCCTGACCCTGCATCCGAAAGCGCAGACGTTCACCCTCGACACCACGGTGAAGATCCACCCCGAGAGCAACACGGCTCTGGAGGGCCTGTACAAGTCGGGGTCGATGTACTGCACCCAGTGCGAGGCCGAGGGCTTTCGCAAGATCACCTACTACCTCGACCGCCCGGATGTGATGAGCACGTTCACCACCACGGTGATCGCCGAGCAGCATCGCTATCCGATCCTGTTGTCCAACGGCAACCCGATCGGCAGCGGCCCGGCTGACGACGGCCGCCACTGGGCAACCTGGGAAGACCCGTTCAAGAAGCCGGCCTACCTGTTCGCCCTGGTGGCGGGCGACCTCTGGTGCGTCGAAGACACCTTCACTCGCCAGTCCGGCCGTGACGTGGCGCTGCGCATCTATGTCGAGCCAGAAAACATCGACAAGTGCCAGCACGCGATGGTCAGCCTGAAGAAGTCGATGCGCTGGGACGAGGAAGTCTATGGCCGCGAGTACGATCTGGACATCTTCATGATCGTCGCGGTCAACGACTTCAACATGGGCGCCATGGAAAACAAGGGCCTCAACATCTTCAACTCCAGCTGTGTGCTGGCGCGTGCCGAAACGGCCACCGACGCCGCTCACCAGCGCGTTGAAGGGGTGGTCGCGCACGAGTACTTCCACAACTGGACCGGCAACCGCATCACCTGCCGCGACTGGTTCCAGCTGTCGCTCAAGGAAGGCTTCACGGTGTTCCGCGACGCCGAATTCAGCGCCGACATGAACTCGCGCACGGTCAAGCGCATTGAGGACGTGGCGTACCTGCGCACCCATCAGTTTGCCGAAGACGCAGGCCCTATGGCCCACCCGGTGCGCCCGGACAGCTTCATTGAAATCTCCAACTTCTACACCCTGACCATCTACGAGAAGGGCGCAGAAGTGGTCGGTATGGTCCGCACCCTGCTCGGCGCCGATGGCTTCCGCAAGGGCAGCGACCTGTACTTCGAGCGTCACGATGGCCAGGCCGTTACCTGCGATGACTTCATCAAGGCCATGGAAGACGCCAACGGCGTTGACCTGACCCAGTTCAAACGCTGGTACAGCCAGGCCGGCACGCCGCGCCTCGAGGTCAGCGAAGCCTATGACAGCACAGCGCAGCGCTACAGCCTGACCTTCCGCCAGAGCTGCCCGCAGACGCCGGACAAGCGCGAGAAACTGCCGTTCGTGATTCCGGTCGCGCTGGGCCTGCTCGACGCCGACGGCAACGACCTGCCGCTGCGCCTGGACGGCGAAGCCAGCGCCCAGGGCAGCAGCCGCGTGCTGTCGCTGACCGAGGCCGAGCAGACCTTCACCTTCCTCGACATCGCCGCCAAGCCATTGCCGTCGCTGCTGCGCGGCTTCAGTGCGCCGGTCAAGCTGAGCTTCCCGTACAACCGCGACCAGCTGATGTTCCTCATGCAGCACGACAGCGACGGTTTCAATCGCTGGGAAGCCGGCCAGCAATTGTCGGTGCAAGTGCTGCAGGAGCTGATCGGCCAGCATCAGGCCGGCCAGCCGTTGAGCCTCGATCCGCGTTTGATCACTGCCCTGGCCACGGTCATCGGCAATGACGCGCTGGACCCGGCCATGGTCGCGGAAATGCTCTCGCTGCCAGGTGAGGCCTACCTGACCGAGATCAGCCAGGTGGCCGACGTCGACGCGATCCACGCGGCCCGCGAATTTGCCCGCAAGCAGATCGCCGAGCAGCTGTTCGACGCCTTGTGGTCGCGCTATCAGGCCAACCGTGAAGTGTCGCGGCGCACGCCATATGTGGCGGCCGCCGAGCACTTCGCCCGGCGCAGCCTGCAGAACATCGCCCTGTCGTACCTGATGCTCAGCGGCAAGCCGCAGGTGCTGGCGGCGACCCTTGAGCAGTTCAAGGACAGCGACAACATGACCGAGCGCCTGACCGCGCTGGCGGTGTTGGTCAACTCGCCGTTCGAGGCCGAGCGCGCCGAAGTGCTGCAAGCCTTCGCCGAGCACTTCAAGGACAACCCGCTGGTCATGGACCAGTGGTTCAGCGTGCAGGCAGCCAGCTCGTTGCCGGGCGGCCTGGCGCGGGTCAAGGCGCTGATGCAGCACCCGGCATTCACCTTGAAGAACCCGAACAAGGTGCGCGCACTGATCGGCGCGTTTGCCGGGCAGAACCTGGTCAACTTCCACGCGGCCGACGGTTCCGGCTATCGCTTCCTGGCGGACCTGGTCATCGAGCTTAATGCGCTCAACCCGCAGATCGCCTCGCGCCAGCTCGCGCCGCTGACCCGCTGGCGCAAGTACGATAGCGCGCGTCAGGCGCTGATGAAGGCCGAGCTGGAGCGGATTCTGGCGTCGGGCACCTTGTCCAGCGACGTGTACGAGGTGGTCAGCAAGAGCCTGGCATGAACCTGGCGAGCGCCCGTGATCTGGCGTAGGAGCGGCCTTGCCGGGGCGCCGGACCGGTCGGAAAGGCCAGCGTAGCTGGCCCGGGGATATCGGCTGCGAAGCTGAAATCTGGGGCCGCTGCGCAGCCCTTTCGCGACACAAGGCCGCTCCTACGCCGACCGCGCAGCACCCCGGCGACGCGGTCGAAACAACAGGGCGCTGTCGCCGTTAACAAAACATAACGTCCCGCCAATTGTGTTGCCGCAGAACTCCCCGCTAGGATGGCTCAAAGCTGTTGCAGGCCTCTGAATCAGGCTTCTTGCAGTGCCTGCACTGGATGACCCACCAAGAAAAATACAATAGGGGAAGGGCATGAGGGAACGGGTGATGGCGCACGCCAGGCCACTGGCCGCGGGCGCACTGTTGCTGCTGGGTATGTGGAGCGGCACTGTCGTCGCTGCTGCCGCCGAGGAGTACTCGACTGAATCGGCCAAGGCAGTCGACAACCTGCTGATCGACGCCGCCCACGCCGGCAAGCGCCTGGTGGTGGTCGGTGATCGTGGCCATATCCTGTTCTCCGACGACCAGGGCAAGACCTGGAGCCAGGCGCGCGTGCCGACCCGGCAACTGCTCACCGCGGTGTTCTTCATCGATGACAAGCGCGGCTGGGCAGTCGGTCACGACGCGCAGATCCTCGCCAGCAGCGATGGCGGCGCCACCTGGAGCAAGCAGTTTGAAGACCTCGCCCGCGAAGCGCCGTTGCTCGACGTCAGCTTTGTCGATGCCCAGCATGGCTTTGCCGTCGGTGCCTACGGCGCGCTGCTCGAGACCACCGACGGCGGCCAGCATTGGCAGGACGTCGCCGAGCGCCTCGACAACCCCGATCAACTGCACCTGAATGGCATCGCCGCGATCAAGGACTCCGGCCTGTTCATCGTCGGCGAGCAGGGCAGCATGTTCCGCTCCGTCGATAACGGCGCCACTTGGTCGCGCGTCGAGGGCCCGTACGAGGGCTCGTTGTTCGGCGTACTCGGCACTGCCCAGGCGCACACCTTGTTGGCCTATGGACTGCGGGGCAACCTCTACCGCTCCAGTGACTTCGGCGACAGCTGGCAGCAGATCGCCCTGACCGCCAGTCGCGGCCCGCTGCAGTTCGGCCTGGCCAGCGCGGCGCTGCTCGAGGACGGCAGTATCGTCCTGGTCGGCAACGGCGGCAGTGTGTTGCGCAGCCGTGACGATGGCTTGACCTTCAGCGTATTCAACCGCGCCGACCGCATCGCCCTGGCCGGCGTCACCAGCCTGGCCGACGGCGGCTTGCTGCTGGTCGGGCAGGGCGGCATCCACCTGGCCAACGGCCAAGGCGCCGAGGAGCAGCAACCATGACCGGCCCGGAGCGCTTCGACATGCCCCAGCATCATCAGGACAAACCCACCCTGCTCGAGCGGATGATCTTCAACAACCGCCCGGTAGTGATCGGCCTCTGCCTGCTGGTGAGCATCCTGCTGTTCTGGCAGGCCACGCAGATTCGCCCCTCGACCAGTTTCGAGAAGATGATCCCGCTGCAGCACCCGTTCATCGAACAGATGCTCGAGCACCGCAATGACCTGGCCAACCTCGGCAACACCGTGCGCATCTCGGTCGAGGCGGTCAACGGCGACATCTTCGACAAGGATTACATGGAGACCCTGCGCCAGATCCATGACGAGGTGTTCTATATCCCGGGTGTCGACCGCGCCGGCTTGAAGTCGCTGTGGAGCCCCAGCGTGCGCTGGACCGAGGTCACCGAAGAAGGCTTCGCCGGTGGCGAGGTGATCCCCAACACCTACGATGGCAGCGCACAAAGCCTCGATCAGCTGCGCGACAACGTGCTCAAGTCCGGCCAGGTCGGGCGCCTGGTGGCGAACAACTTCAAGTCGAGCATCGTCGACGTGCCACTGCTGGAGAGCTACCCCGATCCGCAGGACCCGGGCAAGCAGGTCAAGCTCGACTACCAGCAGTTCTCGCACCAGCTGGAAGAGAAGATCCGCGACAAGTTCCAGGCGCAGAACCCCAATGTGAAAATCCACATAGTCGGCTTTGCGAAAAAAGTCGGTGACCTGATCGACGGCCTGGTGATGGTGGTGCTGTTCTTCGGCGTGGCGCTGGCGATCACCTGGGTCCTGCTGTACTGGTTTACCTGGTGTATCCGCAGCACCATTGCCGTGTTGATCACCACCCTGGTGGCGGTGGTCTGGCAGTTGGGCCTGATGCACGCGGTGGGCTTTGGCCTCGACCCTTACTCGATGCTGGTGCCGTTCCTGATCTTTGCCATCGGTATTTCCCACGGGGTGCAGAAGATCAACGGCATCGCCCTGCAGTCCAGTGGCGCCGACAATGCCCTGACCGCTGCGCGGCGGACCTTCCGCCAGCTGTTCCTGCCGGGGATGATCGCGATTCTGGCCGACGCGGTGGGCTTCATCACTCTGCTGATCATCGACATTGGCGTGATCCGCGAGCTGGCCATCGGCGCCTCGATCGGCGTGGCGGTGATTGTCTTCACCAACCTGATCCTGCTGCCGGTGGCGATCTCCTATGTCGGCATCAGCAAAAAGGCCGTCGAGCGCTCCAAGCGTGACGCCACCCGCGAGCACCCGTTCTGGCGCCTGCTGGCCAACTTCGCCAGCCCTAAAGTGGCACCGGTGTCGGTTGCGCTGGCGCTGGTCGCCTTTGGCGGCGGCCTCTGGTACAGCCAGAACCTGAAGATCGGCGACCTCGACCCGGGTGCCCCGGAGCTGCGCCCGGACTCGCGCTACAACCAGGACAACCACTTCATCATCAGCAACTACTCGACCAGTTCCGATGTGCTGGTGATCATGGTCAAGACGCCCTCGGAGAGCTGCTCGATCCACTCGACCCTGGCCCCCATCGACGAGCTGATGTGGACCATGCAGAACACCCCCGGGGTGCAGTCGGCAATCTCCCTGGTGAGTGTGTCCAAGCAGATGATCCGCGGCATGAACGAGGGCAATCTGAAATGGGAAACCCTCTCGCGCAACCCGGATGTGCTCAACAGCTCGGTGGCCCGCGCCGACGGCCTGTACAACGCTGACTGTTCGCTGGCGCCGGTGCTGGTGTTCCTCAACGACCACAAGGCAGAAACCCTTGAGCGCGTCACCGCCGCAGCCAAGGCCTTTGCCGATACGCACAACCGTGACGGCCTGCAGTTCCTTCTGGCGGCGGGCAATGCCGGCATCGAGGCGGCCACCAACGAGGTGATCAAGTCGGCCGAGCTGACCATTCTGATTCTGGTCTACCTGTGCGTGGCGATCATGTGCCTGATCACCTTCCGCTCGTTTGCCGCGATGCTGTGCATCGTCCTGCCGCTGGTGCTGACCTCGGTGCTGGGCAACGCGTTGATGGCGTTCATGGGCATCGGCGTCAAGGTCGCGACCTTGCCGGTGGTGGCGCTTGGCGTGGGTATCGGGGTCGACTACGGGATCTATATCTACAGCCGTCTGGAGAGCTTCCTGCGTGCTGGTCTGCCGTTGCAGGAGGCCTATTACCAGACCCTGCGCTCGACCGGCAAGGCGGTGCTGTTCACTGGTTTGTGCCTGGCCATCGGTGTGTGCACCTGGATCTTCTCGGCGATCAAGTTCCAGGCTGATATGGGCCTGATGCTGACCTTCATGCTGCTCTGGAACATGTTCGGTGCACTCTGGCTGCTGCCGGCACTGGCGCGCTTCCTGATCAAACCGGAAAAACTGGCAGGCAAGCAGGGCGGCTCGATCTTCGCCCACTGACGCTTGTGCGGTCAGGCCGCTGCGGTGAGCAGCGGGCCTGGCCCGGGTTTGGTTATACTGGACGCTTTGCGCATCAAGGTAGCCCCATGACCACCCTCGCCACTGCCCTCGCCACCAGCGACATGCTCCTGATCGATGGCCTGCACGCCTTCGGTTTCACCTTCGACGCCAGCGGCCTGGTGATCGAATGCATGGACGGGCGCAACCTCAAACGCTGGAAATTCACTGCCGAACAGGTCGCGGCCGCGGTCGGCGCAGGCGAAGAGTGGCGCCTCAACGATGACCAAGGCGAGCATGAGCTAGTCTGCATGAGTGCCGTGTACGGCTCGGACGAAGACGATGATGACCAGGAAGATGATCAGCCGCAGCTGGAAAACCCTGTTGAGCGCTAGTGCCCTGAGCGTTGTGCTTGGCACTGCGCAGGCCGCCACCCTGCTGGTTGGCAGCTATACCGAAGGCACTGCCAGCGAGGGTATCTATCGATATCAGTTCGATACAGCCAAGGGCCGTATCGAGCCGACCCCGCTGCAGGTGGTGAAGACGGTCAGCCCGTCCTGGCTGGTGCTGTCGGCCGACCAGCGCTTGCTGTTCGCCGTCAATGAAACCCCGCGCGGCCATGTCAGCAGTTTTGCAGTGAGCAGCAAGGGCGTGATCACGCCACTGAACCAGGTGTCCAGCGCCGGCGATGAGCCGACCCACGCCAGCCTCAGCCAGGATCAGCGCTACCTGTTCGTCGCCAACTACGCGGTCGCGCCCGACCTTGGTGGCAGCCTGGTGGTGCTACCAGTGGCCAAGGACGGCAAGCTCGGCGACATGGTGCAGCAGTTGGCGCACACGCCAAGCAAGGTCAACCCGGAGCGCCAGGCCGGCGCCCATGTGCATTCGGTCGTGCCTTCGGCCGAAGGCCTGCGTCTGTACGCCAGCGATCTGGGCGCCGACCGGGTGTTTGTCTACGCCTATGACGGCGCCAGCCCGATGCAGCCGCTGAGCCCGGCAACGCCGGCTTCGGTGAGCCTGCCGCCGGGCAGCGGCCCGCGCCATCTGTTGTTTGACGCGCTGGGCAAGCACGCCTATCTGACCCTCGAGATGAGCGCTGAAGTGGTGATGTTCGATGTGCGTGACGATGCCCTGATCGAGCGCCAGCGCCTGCCGCTGACCGACAGCCAAGACTCTGCCGCCAAGGCCGGCGGCGGCTTGCACCTATCGGCCGATGGGCGTTTCCTCTATGTCAGCAATCGCGGCACGGCCAATCAGATCGTGGTGTTTGCGATCGGCAAGCAAGATGGCCAGTTGAGCCTGTTGCAGCGGCGTTCGGTTGAGGGCGACCACCCACGTGAATTCGCTATCGATCCAAGCGGCAAGTATTTGCTGGTGGCCAACCAGAAGAGTAATCAGATCGTGGTCATGCACCGCGACCCACGCACTGGCCAACTCGGTGAAACGCTGCAGAAGTTCGACCAGCTGGCCCCGTCGGACCTGAAGTTTCTCGACTGAGTCAGCGCGCCATCACGGCCTTGAACAGGTCTGACGCAAGCCAGCCCTGCAACCAGTCACGCAGCTGGGGGTAGGGCGCCTCGGCGAACCATAAAGGCTCGACCCCGGCGAACTGACGCAGCAACGGCAACAACGCGGCGTCGGCCAGGCTTGGGTGCTGGGCCAGCAGGTACGGCCTGCCTTGCAGCAGCGCCTCCAGCTCCTCAAGCCATGATTCGGCCTGCAGGCGGTACTCCTCGCGAGTGTGCTCGGGGTAACGCTCGGCATACTTGTACAGGTTGACCTGAGCCTTGAAGGTGCTGTCATTGCGAGCAATCAGGGCGTCCGCCTGCACAGCTGCCGCTGGATCATCGCGTAGTAGCCAGTCCTGCGGGTCATGCTGAAGCAAGGCCCAGCGCATGATATCCAGGCTCTCTTCCAACACCTCGGCGCCGGTGTCCAGCACCGGCACCGTGCCTTTGGGCGACAACGCCAGCAGCTCGGCCGGCTTGTGCTTCATCGACACTTCACACACCTCGACGGTGCAGCCAGCATACGCCAGCGCCAGCCGCGCGCGCATGGCCCAGGGGCAGCGGCGAAACGAGTAGAGGATCATCCGCAGACCTCCACCTCGCTCAGGCCATTGCCCTGGCGCCGGACCTGGATCTGCACCGGGATGCGCTCGTGCATCTCCTGCACGTGGGAGATCACTGCCACCTTGCGCCCTTGCGCCTGCAGGCCGTCCAGCGCATCCATCGCCAGTTGCAGTGACTCGGGGTCAAGGCTGCCGAAACCTTCGTCGATGAACAGTGATTCGATGCGCAGGGTGCTCGAGGCCATCGAGGCCAGGCCCAGGGCCAAGGCCAGCGATACTAGGAAGGTCTCGCCGCCGGACAACGAGTGCACCGAGCGCAGTTCGTCGCCCATCTCGGTATCCAGCACCAAGAGGCCCAGTGCGCTGCCGCCACGCTTGAGGCGGTAGCGCTTGGCCAACTGGCGCAGTTGGCTGTTGGCATGGTGCAGCAGCAGGTCGAGGTTGTAGCCCTGGGCTATCTTGCGGAACACATCGCCCGAGGCCGAGCCGATCAAGCTGTTCAGGCGCGCCCAGCGTTGCCACTGGTGCTGGGCCTGCTCGATTTCAGCGGCAAGGGCGCTGTGCGCGTGCTGCCGGCGTTGGTCGTCGGCCTGCTGCGCGCGCAACTCGGCGCATTGTTGCTCGTGCCCGACCAGCTGTTGCTGCAAGTCGGCGAGGTGCTGCTCGAGTTGCTCGCTGGACAGCTCGGTCCGAGCCTGTTGGTTGTGCTGTTGCAGGCGCTGCTCGCGCTCCTGCAGCAGTACCCGGCCTTGCTCGATGGCCTTGTCGACGCTATGCAGTTGCTGGCGCAGCGCGTCCAGCGTGGCTTCATCGACACTGAGCAAGCGCTCAAGGCCCGTATCATCGAGCTCTGGATGGGCCGCTCGCCATTGGCTGATCTGGCCCTGCAGCGTCTGCTGTTCCTGCTCCAAGGCCTGCTGGCGTTGCTGATTGGCCTTGAGTTCTGCAGCCAGTTGCACGCTTTGGCTGTGAGCGTCCTGCAGCGCCTGCGCGGTGCTGGCCTCAAAGCCGCGGGCGTGCTCGACCTGCTGCTCAAGGTGCTGCTGCCAGGCACCGGCATTGGCGTGTTCGCCAAGCAGTTCGGCGAGCACGCTGTGCGCCTGTTGCTGCTGCTCGGCAAGGCTTGCGAGTTGTCTGTGCAGCTCGCTCTGGCGTTGCAGCCGGCTCTGCTGCTGGTCGGCCAGACGTTGCTGCTGTTGCAGGCGTTGTTGCTGCTCGTTTTGCTCGTCCTTTTGCTGCTCCAGTTGCTGCAGGCGCTGGGCCACCTGTTGATCGAGGGCGAGAAACGCATGGGCTGGCTCGTCGCGCAGGGCCTTGAGGATATCGCCGGGCAGGATCTCGGCAAAATCGGCCAGGGTCTGCTCCAGGCGTTGCTGATCGGCGGCCATGGCCTGGTGCTGCTGATCCAGGCGCTGCTGTGCTTGCTGCTGCGCGTCGCTGGCGGCCTGCACTTGCTGGGTCAGTCGGGCGGCGTCTTTCTGCAGGGTGAGCAGGGCGCTCTGGCGCTGCTCGTCGCGGTTGATTTCTTCTTCGAGGCGGCGCAGCTGGCCGTCCAGCCAGGCACTGCGGGTGCTGTCGGTTTGGGTGCTGAGCGATGGCCACAAGGCGTGCGCTTGCAGCTCCTGCTGCAGCGGTAGCAGTTGTTCGCTCAGCTGTAGCTGTTGCTGCTGGTACTCCTTGCCCTGGCTGTTGAGCATGCCGACCTGGGTGCGCAACTCGACCACGCGGGCATTGAGCGCCTCGACCTGAGCCAGCGCTGCAGCCTCTTCGACCTGGTCATGCCGGCCCAGGCTTTGCAGCAGGGCTTCAGGCTGATGGAACGGGTGCTCGGCGCTGCCGCACACCGGGCACGGCTCGCCATCACGCAGTTGCCCGCGCAGCTCCTCGACACTGGTGTTGCGCGCCAGACGTTGGCGTTCAAGCAGTTGCCGGGTCAATGTCAGAGCCTGCTCGGCGGTGTCCAGTTCGGCCTTGGCCGCCTGGCCTTCGCTGATCAGTTGCTGACGCTGCTGCAAGCCTTGCTGCTGACGTTCGCGCACGCTGTGCAGGGTGTGCTGCAGCTCCTGCTCGCGAGCGTGCAGGCGGGACAATTGCTCGACCGCGCGCTGCTGCTTGCGCTGCTCCTGGAGCAAGGTGCCGAGCAGGTCCAGCTGTTCGGCCAGGGCGTGCGGTTCGGCGCCGGCTTCGTGGAACAGCAGCTCGATGGCGGCGCGTTGCTCCTGCAGCAGGGCATTGGCCTGGCTGGCCTGGGCTTGCAGGCTGGGCAACTCGTCGCGGCCTTGGCTGAGGCGATTGCCGATCTGCAGCAGTTGCTGCAACTGGCCGCGGTAGGCCTGCCAGGCGCTGCTGATAGCAGCTAGTGCGGCGCTGTCGGCCAGCGCGGCGTCGATGGCGGCGAGCTGCTGCTGGCTGTGCTGCTGTTGTTGCTCAAGCTGCTGCAGCTGCGACTGGCCTTCGCTGACTGCCTGATCGGCTTGGGCACCGACAGTGGCCAACTGCGCCAGCTCTGTGTCGAGGCGGGCCAGGTTGTCCTGAGCAGCAAACGCCTGGCGCAGGTTCGCGGCGCTGTCGGTGTGTTTAGCCTGCGCTTGTGCCAGCGCCTCGCGGGCAGCTTGCAGGGCCTGCTGCAACTGCTCGCTATGGCTGTGCAGGTGGCGCTGCTCAACCAGTTGCGCCGCGACCGCTGCGGCCAGCGGAGTAAGCTCGCCGATCAGCGCCAGTTGCCGCTGGAACTGATGACGCTGCGGCGCCAGGCGCTCGAGGTGTTGCAGGTCCAGGCGCTGTCCGGCCAGTTGCTGCCAGTCGTGTTCGGCACTGTGCAAAGCCTCGCGAGCCGCGCTGAGTTGCTGCTGCAGCTGCACCTGATCGCGCAGCCAGGCGCGTTGCTGGTCCAGTTCGCGTTCGCGCGCCTGCTCGGCCTTGAGCAGCTGTTGCGCCTGCTCCAGGCGCTGGTCAAGCTCGGTACGCTCGGTTTCGACCATCGGCAGCAGGTGGCTGGCGCGCTCCTGCAAGCCCTGATAGACCTCGCCGGCCTGCTTGGCCTTGGCAAACGCCCGTTGGCCGAGGCGGGTGTAGATGGCGGTGTTGGTGAGCTTTTCCAGCAAGTCGCTGCGCTCGCGGTCATCGGCCTTGAGAAACGCGCTGAACTCGCTCTGGGCGAGCATCACGGCGCGGGTGAACTGCTCGAAGTTCAGGCCCAGGCGTGCCTCGACCAATTGCTTGTATTCGTTCTTGCCGCTGCCCAGCAGTTGCTCGCCATCCAGGTCGTAGAGGCTCTGGCGACTCATCTGCAACTTGCCATTGGCCTTGTCGCGGGCGCGGTTGGCCTCCCAGCGGGCGCGGTAACGCTTGCTGTCGATACCGACGAAGTCGACTTCGGCATAGCCGCTGCCGGTGCCGCGCCGCAGCAGGTTGCGCGGGTCGTAGGTGGGGATGTCGCCATCGGCGTCCGGCACCTTGGCCTCACGGCCGATGTCATTGAGCCGCGGCACGCTGCCGAACAGCGCCAGGCACAGGGCGTCGAGCAGGGTGCTCTTGCCGGCACCGGTGGGTCCGGTAATCGCGAACAGGCCGGCACTGGCCAGCGGTTCGGCGGTGAAGTCGATGTCGATCGGGCCTGCCAGCGAGGCGAGGTTTTTCAGGCGAATGGCCAGAATTTTCATGGCTGTTCCTCCTCCAGCTGCACATCCTGCAGGAGCAGGGCAAAGTCGCTCAGGGTCTGCTCATCGACCGGGTTGCCGTAGGCCTGCTCCCAGACGCGGCTGAACAGGTCTTGCGGAGTCATCTGGCTGAGTTCGACGAACTGCAATTGGTCCTCGTCCAGCGCGCTGCGGCCGGCGTACTCGGCGCTGATCCGCACCAGCCGCACCGCTTTGCCTTGCAGGGCGCTCTCGATCTGCTGGCGCAGGTCGGGCTGCGGTTCGTCGAGGCGCACACGTACTTCCAGCCACGGTTGACGGTTGGGGTCCTCCAGCAGGTCGATCACCGGCAGCTCGGCCAGTTGCTCGAGCAGCTCGGCCAGCGGCGCCGGGCCGATCCGCTGCAACGCTACGGCCCGTGGGACCAGGCGCGGCTCGACGCTGACCAGTTGGCTGCCTTCAAGCTCGATCTCCAGCACCTGGTGCGGATAGCCGATCTCGGCAAACGACAACGGAATCGGCGAGCCGCTGTAGCGGATGCGCTCCTCGCGGTTGACCTTCTGCGGCTTGTGCAGATGGCCCAGGGCAACGTAACTGATGGCGGGATCGAACAGCTTGGCCGGCAGCGCTTCGGCGTTGCCGATGATCAGGCTGCGTTCGGAGTCTTCCGAGATCGAGCCACCGGCCATGTGCGCATGGCTGATGGCGACCAGCGCCTGGTCTTTCTTGCGCTTGGCCATGGCGGCTTTGATCAGTTGCTGGTGCACCTGGGTGATGCCCTGCACATAGTCGTCGCCCAGCTGTGGGCCGGTGACTTCGGCCGGGCGCAGGAAAGGCAGCGCCAGGCACCAAGCGGCGACCTTGCCACGGCTGTTGGTCAGCGGGATCAGCAAGCGCTCAGCGTCGAGCTGGCCCTCATCGAGCCAGTGCACCCGGCCCAGGGCATGCGTGCGCAGGCGGCGCATGAGCAGGCCGGGCAGCTCGATGCGCGAGCCGGAGTCGTGGTTGCCGGCGATCATCACGATGTCCAGCTTGGGCTGTTGCTCGTGAGCCTCGACGATGAACTGGTAGAGCCGCTCCTGGGCTTTGACCGGCGGGTTGACCGTGTCGAAGATATCGCCGGCGATCAGCAGCGCATCGGGTTGGCGCAAGTGCAACTGGCCCAGCAGCCAGGTGAGAAAGCAGGCGTGTTCGAAGTCGCGTTCCTGGCCATGCAGGCTTTGGCCAAGGTGCCAGTCGGAGGTGTGGAACAGACGCATGAATAACCTGTTTGAAGTGAATTCGAGGGAAGCAGTGGTCGCGGCGTATGGTAACTCAACGGGTCAGCCGCGCCGGGCTACTTCGGATAGAGCGGCGGCAAGCTGCCGCCATCGCCGACCGGGTCGAGCAACTGCTCGGCCGGCGGAATCGCATTGATCGCACGCCACAGATCGTCGCCCTGCCAGTGCTGGCCGCTCTCGCTGTAAAGCGCGCCGTTCAAGCCATCCAGCGCATCCGATAGCGGCACGAAGCGCGCCGCCATCTCGGCCAGCGTCTCCGGATGCTGGCGCGCCCAGGCATCCAGGGCCTGGCGGGTCGCCTGCGGGTCGTTGGCCTGGCACGCGCGTTTAAGGTCATCGAGCAAGGTCCGCGGGCTCGGGCCGGTCTGCGCCGCACGCAGCACCGCTGGCTGCGAGCGGGCTCGCCACCACAGCGTGAAACCGAGCACAGTGCTCAGGGCCAGCAGCAGGGTTGCCAGTTGCCACGGCCAGAGCAGGCGACTGGATGAACTGCTGTCACCCACCGGCGTCTCGGCGCTCAGGGCCGGGTTGTCCTGCACGCTGAGGCTGCGCGCCGGCAGGCTGGTGTTTTCCAGATGGTCTTCGCGGGTGTTCCACCAGGTGACTTCCAGCGCCGGCAGGGTCAATTCGCCGCTGTGGGTCGGCACCAGCGCTTCGCGCTCTTCGCGGTTGGCGGTCATACCGCGCTCGGTGACCTCGTTGCGCAGCAGTGGCTGGTCCGGGTAGCGGCGCAGGCCGATGATTTCGGTGGCCGGCAGCGGCGCCAGCTGGGTGCTCGAGAGGCCGTCGGCGCGCAGGGTAATACTGCGCGTCAGCGAGTCGCCGATCTGCACGGTCTGTTTGCTCGGGTCCGGGTTCCAGTGTTCTTCCAGGGTCAGGCTGCGCGCCGGCAGCCAGGCGGCGCCGGCTGGGTAATTGGCCGGTATCGGCCGCACGTTCAGGCGCAGCGGCAACGAGCTGACCTGGACCTGGCGGCCTGCGCGCGGGGCAGCAGACGGCTGCTCGCCGGTATCAGCGGCAGCAGCGGTGGCGGTAAAGGTCATCGGTGGAATATCGAGCGTGCCGCTTTGCTGCGGATACAGCGCGTAGCGCGTTTCGATCACGCCATGGCGCACGCCGTTGATCTCTTTCTCATAAGTACGCGACTCACCCAGCGGCTCGACCTTGGCGTTGTCCAGTTGCAATGGGCTGAGGCTGCTGTCGTCATACAGCGACACCGAATGATAGATGCGCAGGGTCAGCACGGCCTGGGCCTGAACGTAGACATCGTTGCTGTCCAGAGTTGCCTCGACGAACACCTGCGAGGCGCTTTCCGGGCGGTTGTCGCCGGCCTGCAGCACTTGCACCTCGATCGGCTGGCTGAACGACTGGCCCAGTTGCAGCGCGGGAATGCTCAGGCTGCCGCTGCGCCTTGGCAGCAGGGTGATGATCCAGCGAGTGCTGGCGCGGGTCTCGCCATCCAGCGTGTGCAGGCTGTTGAGCTGGCGCGTGCCACGCACATCGAAGTCGCCCTCCAGCGCACGCAGGTCGGGCTTGCCGAACTGGGTGACGTCCTCGCTTTCGAGGATCAGCTCCAAGGTTTCGCCGGCTTCCAGGCGGGTGCGATCGACGCTGGCCTGCAGCGGCGGTTGGGCCTGGACCTGAAGCATCCAGAGCAGACTGACAAGCAAGACGCCGCAGCGACTCATCGTGGGGTTTCCTGATGCAATTGCTGTTCATACCAGAATTTGCGCCGCAGCAGCTGCGCAGGGTTGTCCGGGATCTCCCGCAGCCACTGTTCCAGGGCCTGGCGTTGTTCGCCATCGAGGCTGGTGGAAACCGGGCGTTGCGGCGGTTGGGTAAGGTTATCGTCGTCACCCGCCTGATTGCCGGCGGGGGGCGGGGTGTTGCTGGCGCTGTCGCCTTGCTCCTGGCCGGCCTTGGCCTGGGGCTGGTCGGCATCGCCGGGTGCCTGATCGCTGGCCGAGCTGCTGTTGCCGTCGGTGTCCTTGCCGGGGGCGCCTTGTGCATCTTCCTTGGCTTGCTGCTCTTCGGCTTGGGCCTTGGCCTGGCGCTGCAGCAACAATTGCTGGACCAGCGCCTGGTTATCCAGCGCCGCTTGCAGATCCGGGCGCCGTTCCAGGGCCTGCTCGTAGGCGTCCAGGGCGGCTTCCAGCTGATCGGCGCGAGCCAGTGCGTTGCCTCGATTGTAGTGCGCGGCGGCGGAACTGCCTTGGGCGAAGGCCTTGGCCGCGCCCTCATAGTCGCCGGCCTGGTACAGGGCCATGCCGCGCCATTGCGGGTCTTCGAAGTGGCGCGCGGCAGCGGCGGGGCGCTGCTGCTCCAGCAGGCGCTGGCCTTGTTGGTCGGGGCGCAGCCACAGGTCGTTGAATTCAAAGGCCTGGCTGGGCTGCGGCAGGGAGAACAGCAGCGGCAGGCAGAACAGCCAGCCACGCCGCCCGGCGCAGGCGGCCAACAGCAGCAGCGGCAGCAGCAACCAGTAACCCTGATCAGCCCAGCTGTCCAGTTGCACGGTCTGGCCGTCGCTGCGCAGGGCGCGTGGATTGTCGTACAGGCCCAGCCCGCGCAGGTCGAGGTCGTCGATGCGGGCGTGGCGGTAGCGGCCACCGGTGCTGTTGATGAAGCCCTTGAGGCTGGCGCTGTCCAATCGTGGCAAGAGGATTGCGCCTTGCTCATCCTTGAGGAACTCGCCGTTTGCCTGGCGGACCGGCGCGCCTTCGCTGCTGCCGATGCCGAGCATCAACAGGTTTGGTCCTTGCCGGCCCAGGGCACGCAGAATGCCCTCGCGTTCGCTGTTGCTCAGGGATGAGCCGATCAATAGCAGGCGGCCTTGGCCGAGGCCGCTCTGGGCGAGCAGGGCCAGCCCCTTTTGCACGGCGAGGTCGGCGCGTTGGCCGGGTTGCGGCATGATCGACGGGTCGATCGCTTCCAGCAGGTTACGCGTGGTGCCAAGGTCATCCGACAGCGGCACCAGCGTGTGCGCACTGCCGGCGTAGACCACCAGCGCGGTCTGGCTGTCGCGGCGGTGCTCGAGCAGGTCGAGGATCTTGCGCCGGGCCTGTTCGAGGCGATTCGGCGTGCTGTCCTCGGCGAGCATCTGCGGGGTCAGCTCAAGCATGATCACCAGCGGGTCGGCCGGGCGCTGGCGGGTTTCCTCGACGCGTTGCCAGCTGCTGCCGAGCAGGGCCAGTACGATCAGTAGCCAGGCGCCGCCGAGGGCGATCCATGGCAGCTTGCTGTTGCTGCCACTGCCGCCACCGAGCAATACCGCATGAAACTGCGCCGGCAGAATCATCTGCCAGCGGCCCGCGCGCTTGCGCCGATGCCACAGCTTGAACAGCAGCCAGACGAGCAGCGGCACGGCCAGCAACCACAGCGGGCGCAGCCATTGGGGCCACAGATCGATCATCGCCGCCTCCGCAGGCGCAGACGCTTGAGGCGCTGGCGCCATTCCGGGTGCGGTTGCAGAAAACGTGGCCGGCGCAGGGCGCGCTGCAGCAGGTTGTCTGGCCATAGCGTGGTAATCACCAACAACACGCTGAGCAGCAGCACCAGAGCCAGCGGCCAGGCGTAGAGTTCTTTCGCGGTGCGGGTCTGGGTCGGTTGCTGAGCGACCGGTTCAAGCTGATCGAGGCTGTCGCCGATGGCATCCAGTTCAGCACCATCATGGGCGCGGAAGTATTTGCCGTGGGTGATGTCGGCGATTTCGCGCAGCGACGCTTCGTCCAGGTCCAGGCTTGGGTTGAGACCGAGTAAACCGGGGGTGCCGCTGGCTTCGGGGTTGGCACCAATGCCGATGGTATAGATGCGCACGTTCTCCTGGGCCGCCAGGCGGGCCGCGGTCAGCGGATGAATCTGCCCGCCGTTGTTGGCGCCGTCGGTAATCAGCACCAGCACCCGGCTCTGCGCCGGGCGTTGGCGCAGGCGCTTGACGGCCAGGCCAATGGCGTCGCCGATGGCGGTATTTTTGCCGGCGATGCCGATCTGCGCTTCGTCGAGGAAGGTGCGCACGGTACGTCGGTCGAAGGTCAGCGGCGCTTGCAGGTAGGCCTCGCTGCCGAACAGGATCAAGCCGACCCGGTCGCCCTGGCGATCCTGGAGAAAGTCGCCCATCAGCGCCTTGACCAAGTCCAGCCGGCTGATTTCGTCGTTCTGCCACTGCATGTCGGGGAAGTCCATCGAGCCGGACACATCAACGGCCACCAGCAGGTCGCGACCGCTGGCTTCCACCGGTACCGGTTCGCCCAGCCACTGCGGGCGCGCCGCTGCCAACAGCAGCAGCAGCCAGATCAGCACGAACGGCGCCTGCTGGCGCCAGGTGGGCAGATTGAGACGGGCACGGCGCCCGGCCAGGCCTTCGAGTTCGTTCATGAAGCCGACCTTGAGCACCGGCTCGCCGCTGTCGGCAGCCGGCAGCACCAGCCGTGCCAGCCACGGCAGCGGCAGCAGCACGAAGATCCACGGCCAGGCCAGTTCAAACATGCTTGCGAATCCAGATTTCGACCGCCTGGCTGAGGCCGACGATGGCTTTGTCGTCGAGCTTGCACTCGGGCTTGTAGGTGCCTTCGACCAGCACCATCCAGCGGGTCAAGCCTGCCGCCGGGCAGCGGTTGTCGAGAAACGCCAGCCACTGCCGGCCACTCAGGGTATGGCTGTTGGCGCCCGGATAATGGTTGCGGCACAGGCGTTTGAGCAGCGCGTTGATCTGCTGCAGCCAGGCACCGGCCGGCGCGCCGTCGTAGGGGCGCGGCAGGCGCGCGAGTTCGGCCAGGGCTGCTTCGCGGACCGGGTCAAGCGGCAGTTCGGCGCGCACTATGCGGCGTTTGCCCGGGCGCCAGTGGCGTTGTCGCCACAGGCCCCAGGCGAGCACCGGCAGCAGTGCCAGCAGCAGCCACCAGCCGGGCGCCGGCGGCCACAGGCTGATCGCCGGCGGCGCCAGCAACGGTTGCAGCTCGTCCAGCGGGTTCACTTGCGGTGCCCCGGGCGCTGCGCGTTGAGGTATTCACGCAGTTGCTCGACCATCTCGCTCTGGGTGCTCAGCGGCATCAGCACCACACGCAGTTTCTGCGCCAGCAGCTCCCAGCGCTCGATCCGCGCTTCGGCTTGCTGGCGGTAGGCCTGGCGCAGATTGCCGTCGAGGGTATCCAGCTCCAACTGCGCGCCGCGTTGGCCGAAGCGCAGCAGGCCGGCGGCAGGCAGGGCATGATCGAGTGGGTCGGAAACCGGCATCAGCAGCACATCGCAATGGCGTGAGAGCATCGACAGATGCTGCTCGATGCCTTCGCTGAGGGCGCGTTCATCGCAGATGACGATGGCCAGGCTGCCTGGGCGCAGGACTTCGCGCGCCCGGCGCAGGGCCAGCGACAGGCTGTCGGCCTGAGGCACGGCCTCGGGGTGCAGTGACTGATTGACCTTGGCCAGGCGGTTGAGGAGCTGCAACAGGCTTTGCTTGCTGCGCCTTGGCTTGACTTCATAGTGCTCGTTATCGCCGAACACCAGCCCGCCGATGCGGTCGTTGTGGCCCAGTGCCGCCCAACCGAACAGCGCAGCCGCCTGAGCGGCCAGCACCGATTTGAAGGTCAGCCCGGAGCTGAAGAACAAGCGCTGGCTCTGCTCGACCATGATGAAGATCGGCCGCTCGCGCTCTTCATGGAACAGCTTGGTGTGCGGCTCCTGAGTGCGCGCGGTCACCCGCCAGTCGATGTTGCGCACGTCGTCGCCGGCCTGGTAGACCCGCACCTGGTCGAAATCGACCCCACGCCCGCGCAACTTCGACAGGTGCAGGCCCACCAGCGGGCTGCGCTGGCCGGGCCGCGAGAACAGCTGAATCTCGCGCACGCGGTGGCGCATGTCGATCAGCTCGCTGAGGCTGGTGCGGATACCAGGTTCGGCCAATTGTGCGGTGGGCATGGGCGTCAGGCGACCGCGAAGCCGCGCAGGTCTTGCCGCGCTGTGCGTGCGTCAGGATGGTGCATGGTTGACGGTTCCTGGGTAGGGAGCGCATCGGCCAGGGGGCGAGCTGCGCAGAGCGCAATACTTTAAAGCATCCGCAGCATCGCCGACCAACGTGAATGCTAAAAAACTGACTGCAACTGCGGCGTGTGGCCTTCGTCTGCACCGCTGATCACACGGTACTCACAGATTTGGCTGATGCTCGCGTGCAGGCCGTGTGCCGTTCAATGGTGCCCTTGATCACGGAGGTTCAACCATGGCAACGGAACATGAGCCAACCACGCTGCGTATCGGCGTGTTTTTCGATGGCACAGGCAACAACCGCAGCAACGCCGTCAAAGGGGACGAGCCTGTGCCCGAGCAGGCAACGGGTAGCTACGCGAGTGCACTCTCCAATATAGCCTTGTTGTATGACGCCTACCCAGTCGCGCGAGGATTTCTGAGCCTGTATGTTGAAGGGCCAGGAACCCTCCAGGGCAAACCGGATTCCGACATTGGCTGGTATACCGGTAGCGGCGGAACCGGGGTTCGTCAACGCCTCGGGCAAGCTGCCTTGGCCCTGGCCGCGAAATTACAGGCCTGGCGACAGAGCCATCCCTCGGTGCAGCTTCAGGCGCTGAAATTTGACCTGTTTGGTTTCAGTCGCGGTGCGGCTGGCGCGCGAGCGTTTGCCAATGACCTAGGCAAAGGCACTCAAAGCCTGCTTGCGCAAGCCTGCGATTTCTCACCATGCCTGGGATGGGAGCAGGGCGTCGCTATCGACTTCATAGGTCTATTTGACACCGTCGGGGCCATCGTCGAACCGCTGAAGTTCAATTTCACCTCGACCAATGGCGACTACGGACAGTTGCATCTGGCCCTGGCGCCGGGCGTCGCCGGCAAGGTCATACAGTTGGTAGCGGCTGACGAGCATCGCTACAACTATCCGCTGGTCGCGACCGGCAACGACCTGCGTTTGCCCGGTGCCCATGCCGATCTCGGCGGCGGCTATCTGCAAGTGAGCCGCGAAAAAATCGACCTGTCTCGTGTGCAAACGAGTGATTTGAATGCGGATGCCGATCCGCTCGACAGCGAGGCTTACGCTGCGGCGCTCGCGCTGGCTGCAGACTATACCGATGTACCTGGGCTCACGCCGCAAGTGCGGGTGTGGGAAGCGCGGGCAGGCTTGCTTGGACAGCGCAAGACCGTGAATGCCGTGCTGCATCGTGAGCGCGAGGTTCATGGTCATTTGTCGCGAGTCTATCTGAGGATCATGCATGCCCTTGCGGTCGACTCGCAGGTGCCGATGCAGCCGCTGTCGGCGCCCTCGCCAGGTTGGGAGCTGCCTCAGGATTTGCTGGTTATCGCTGGCAAACTGGAAGATTTCGCCCTGGGCCGCTCGTCGGAGATTGGCCTGACCGAGACAGAGCGACACTTGCTGTACCGCAAATACGTGCACACCACGGCGAATTGGGAGGCATTCACTGCCTGCGGGTTTCTGCCAGACGATCTGGTCTATCTCAACCGCCCGGCTGATGAGGGGCGGTTGGTAGAGCCAAACGTCTGATCGGCCTCAGGCAACGGCAACCACATCAAGGATGCGCTGGACCACGCGGTCCTGATCGACCCCGGCCGCTTCCGCCTCGAACGACAGGATCACCCGGTGGCGCAGCACGTCGAACAGCACCGCCTGGATATCCTCGGGGCTGACGAAGTCGCGCCCGGCCAGCCAGGCGTGCGCACGGGCGCAACGGTCAAGCGCGATAGATCCACGCGGGCTGGCGCCGTAGGCGATCCAGTCAGCCAGGTCGCTGTCGAACTTGGCCGGGGTGCGCGTGGCCATCACCAGTTGCACCAGGTATTCCTCCACTGCATCGGCCATGTACAGGCCGAGGATTTCCTTGCGCGCAGCAAAAATCGCCTGCTGGCTGACCCGCCGCTCGGGCTTGGTCTCGCCATTGAGCGCCTCGCCGCGGGCCTGCTGCAGAATGCGCCGTTCGACTGCCGCGTCGGGGAAGCCCATCTTGACGTGCATCAGGAAGCGGTCGAGCTGAGCTTCGGGCAGCGGGTAGGTGCCTTCCTGCTCGATCGGGTTCTGCGTGGCCATCACCAGAAACAGCGGCGACAGGTCGTAGGTGCTGCGGCCGACACTGACCTGGCGCTCGGCCATGGCCTCGAGCAGTGCTGACTGAACCTTGGCCGGCGCGCGGTTGATCTCGTCGGCCAGCACCAGGTTGTGAAAGATCGGCCCCTGCTGGAAGACAAAGCTGCCGGTTTCCGGGCGGTAGATCTCGGTTCCGGTGATATCGGCGGGGAGCAGGTCGGGGGTGAACTGGATGCGGTGGAATTGCGCCTCGACGCCCTCGGCCAGCTCCTTGATCGCCTTGGTCTTGGCCAGCCCCGGGGCGCCTTCGACCAGCATGTGGCCATCGGCAAGGAGGACGATCAGCAGGCGTTCGACCAGTTTTTCCTGGCCCAGAATCTGGGAGGAAAGAAAGGTGCGTAGCGCGTTCAGCGCTTCACGGTGTTCCATCGGCGACGGTTCCTGGAGAGAGGCCGGGGAGTTGCCAGCAGGCAGCCCGGGCAGGGCCTGCTACTTTAATCCATCCGGGGTGGTGACGACCAATGGCAGAGGCGAAATTTATCGCTGGCGCAGGCTGTTGGGCGTCACGGGCCACTGCCCTGTTTGCAGTGAGGTCGCCAACAGGGCGGTGGCGCTGGGCGGCCGTCAGTTTTTCGAGCTGGAGTGCTTGCGGCCTTGATCAAAGAACGCAAACACCACAACCAATATCCCGGCAATGGTCAGCATCAGCGCGACGCCGTCGGTGGAATGCGTCGCCGAGCTGGCCACCAGGGCCAGCCCGCCCAACGGCGCCAGGCCGCCGGCCACGGCAGTACCGACTTCGCGGCCCGTGCCAAACCCGGATGAGCGGGTCTGGGTCGGGAACTGGCGGCTGAGGAACGAGCCCTGCGGGGCAAACATCATCGGTGCCAGAATCCCGGTGCCGATCCCGATCGCCAGGTAGATCATGCTCGGCTCGCCGGTGCTCAGCAACTGCAGGAATGGGTAGGCGAACAGGGCAGACAGCACGCCACCCAGCATCAACACGGTCTTGCTGCTCCAACGGTCGCACAGCCAACCGAAGAACGGCACGGCAAAGATCGCAACCAGGCTGGCGATGGTCACCGACAGCGACGTGACGTGCGCCTCTACACCTTTGAACTGGGTCAGGTAGGCCAGCGAGAATGTCTTGAAGATGTAGCTCAGGGCGTTGTAGCCGATGGCGACGAAGAACACCACGGCGAGGCCTTTCAGGTCATTTTTGAACAGCAGTTTCAGCGTTGATATCTGCGGCTTGGCGTCGGAGCGATCGAGTTCCTTGAAGTCTGGGGTTTCCGGAATGCTCTTGCGCACCCACAGGCCCACTGCCACCAGCACGATGCTGGCAATGAACGGGATGCGCCAGCCACCGGCGAGCAGGAAGTCATTGCCATTCATGGTCAGCAGGTAGACGGTCAGCGACGACAGCAGCAGGCCCAGATTCAAGCCCAGTGCCGGCCAGGCGCCTTGGCTGCCGCGCTTGCCTTCGCTGGCATGTTCATAGGAGGTAACGGCCGCCCCCGACAGCTCTGCGCCCGCACCCAGGCCTTGAATGATCCGGATCACCACCAGCAGGATCGGCGCCCACACGCCGATCGTTGCATAGCTTGGAATCAAGCCGATCAGCGCGGTGCATACGCCCATCATGCAAAAGGTGATCACCAGTACGTGTTTGCGTCCGAACCGGTCGCCCAGGTAGCCGAACAGGACGCCGCCGAAGGGCCGGGCGATGAAGCCGATGGCGAATGTCGAGAACGCCAGCAGCGATGCTACGGCAGGGTTGCTGGCGTCGAAGAAGATCTTCGAGAAGACGATCGCGGCCATGGTGGCGTACAGGTAAAAGTCGTACCACTCCAGCATCGAGCCGAAAATGGTCGCCGCGGCCACTTTGCGCAGGCGTTTGCGTGTCTGTTCTGGCGTTTCACTTGCGGTCACTGCTGCTTGATGTACCGACATCTGATTGTCCTTATTGTCTTTGTAGTTAGGGGTGCAGCTCAGCGGGCGTTGAGGATCTTTTCGGCGATCATCTGACCGATCGGGATGGCCGAGGTGGCAGCGGGCGAGGGCGCATTGCAGACATGCACCATGCGCGGTGTCTCGGCGAACAGAAAGTCATGTACCAGGCTGCCGTCACGCATCACCGCCTGGGCACGGATGCCGGCTTCGTAAGGCAGCAGGTCGTCGACCTCGAGCGACGGGCAGTACTTGCGGCACTGCTGCAGATAGCCGCGTTTGAACAGCGAGTTCTTCATCTCGGCGGTACCCGAGCCGAGGTTGTTCCAGAGGGTTTTCCAGAAGCCCGGGAAACGCGCGAATTCGCCGATATCGGCCCAGTTGCGGGCGAACTTGCGGTAATCCTCGCGGGCAAAACCGAGTACCGCGTTGGGTCCGACGGTTACACTGCCGTCGATCATGCGGGTCAGGTGGACCCCCAGAAACGGCAGTTGCGGATCCGGAATCGGGTAGATCAGGTGGTTGACGACCTGGCTTTTGCTCGCAGGCAAGCGGTAGTACTCGCCACGGAACGGGATGATCTGGTGATCGATGCGCACGCCGGCCAGGCGTGCCAGGCGGTCGGACTGCAAACCAGCGCAGGCCACCAACTGGCGCGCCTGCCAGCGGTGCTCGTCGCTGCATACCTCGACATGCTCGGAGTATTCCTTGATCGAGCGGACGCTGGTCGACAGGCGCAGCTCGCCGCCAGCGCGTTCGATTACCTTGGCCATTGCCTGGCACACCTGGCGGTAATCGACGATCCCGGTGGCATCGACGAACAGCGCGCCCAGCCCTGCGATGTTGGGTTCGCGGCGGTTGAGCTCAGCGGCGTCGAGCTGCTCGACCTTCAACCCGTTTTCCTGCGAGCGCTGATACAGCGCCTGCATGCGCTGCATCTCCAGTTCGTTGGAGGCAACCAGCAGTTTGCCGCAGACCTGGAAATGGATGCCGTGTTCGCTGCAGAAGTCTTTGGTCGCTTGCGCGCCGCGTTTGCACAGCTCGGCCTTGAGGCTGCCAGGCGCGTAGTAAATCCCGGCATGGATCACGCCGCTGTTGTGGCCTGTCTGGTGGCGGCCGAGGCTGGCCTCTTTTTCCACGATCAGCAACGAAGCGCCGGGGCGCTGCTCGAGCAGTGCCATCGCTGTGGCCAGGCCGACGATGCCGCCGCCGATGATCAAGTAGTCGTAAGTCATGCAGGGTACCTTGGCATTCTTGTCAGTTGATCTGCTTATCAGGTTGTCAGACTAAGTGGTGCGTTAAAAACCCTGCCTTGATTGGGCAGGGTCGGTTTGCTCGGTTCAGTTCAGTTCAGGAAGCTCAATTTTCAGGCGTTTGGCCGAGGCCCGCAGATGCGCTTCGGCGCAGCTCGCAGCGGCGTGACGGTCGCCATCGGCGATGGCCTGATACAACGCCTGATGTTCCCGGTTGGCGTCTGCCGGGCCGCCTACCGCAGGCGACGCCGAGTTTTCCCAGGCACGCTGCCGCGCGGCGGCCAACTGGCTGCCGAGAAAGTCATGAAAGGCGACGAAGTAGTCGTTCTTGCTCGCCTCGGCGATGGCCCGGTGAAAGGCCACGTCGGCGGCCGCGGCGGCGGCCAGGTCATTGCGCGGGTCGAGCATCTGCTCCAGCGCTGCAGCGATGTTGCTCAGGTCGCCGGCATCGCGGCGACGGGCAGCGATGGCGGCCGCTTGGGTTTCGATCCACAGGCGCATTTCGAACATCTGCACCAGATCAGGCTTGCGCCCGTTGCTGCCGGGGAAGCGAAACACCGTGCCATGGGGCGTCTGCGAGATATACGAGCCCAGGCCACGACGGGCGATCAGCACCCCGTCGGCCTTGAGCTGAGCCACTGCCTCGCGCACCACCGAGCGGCTGACGTTGAGTTGCTCGGCCAGTTGCTGTTCGGTGGGCAGGCGTGCTTCGGCAGCCAGGCGGCCGCTGTCGATTTCCGCACGGATGGCGCCGACAACCCTTTCTACCAGAGTATCTGGGCGCTGTAGCTCTAACATGGACGGAGTGCCTATTGATCAGGTTGTCAGACAATGCCCGCTATCCGCTGTGTCTGTCAATTATTTCCCCAGCTCAGCCAGATTACAGCTCGCTGACGTAAGTGCCGGTGCCGTTCAGAATGATCCGTAAAGTCTCGTCGATCTCGGCCAGGTCATTGCCGTCACTGGTCAATACGATCTCCAGGGTCTCATCGCCCTTGAGGGCGTCGGTGTCACCTGCGGCAACTTCCAGCAGCAGGCGCTTGGCGCTGAAGGTGATTTTGATGCCGTCCAGGGTCGACGGCTCATCGTCCAGGGTCAGGTCGACGGTGTCTTCGTCCGGGTAGCGGGTCAGCAGGAACATCTGGCCCTGGTCGCTGTGGCAGCACAGGGTCGCCATGTTGTCTTCTTCATCATCGCAAGGGGTGGCGAACAGCAGGGGGGTGGTCAGTTGCATGGTCGGCTCGAATTGACGAAATGAAATGGAATTCTGCCAGTCTTGGGCCGTTCCATAAACGAATGTTACCGGGCATTGACCGAATATGTCGCAGCGCTGCAAGCCGCGGTGACCGCTCAGTCGTTAAGCTGCGCAGTCGATGGGTCCCCGTAAAGGCACAGCCACAGGCAGTCGCTTTTGCAGGTACCCAACAGATGAGCGTGGCAAACACGCTCAGCGCCTGGTTTCATCGGCCTGTTTTGCCCCGGGTTGCTATTGTTGATCCCAGGCAACACGCACATGCACGACGCTTCACTACAAAACAAAGCCCAAGCGGAGTACCACAGATGGCGTTTTTCACCGCAGCCAGCAAAGCCGACTTCCAGCACCAACTGCAAGCGGCCCTGGCGCAGCACATCAGCGAACAGTCACTGCCACAAGTGGCACTGTTCGCCGAACAGTTCTTCGGCATCATCTCTCTGGACGAACTTACCCAGCGGCGGCTTTCCGACCTGGCTGGCTGCACCCTGTCTGCCTGGCGCATCATCGAGCGCTTCGACCCTGAAACCCCGCTGGTGCGGGTGTACAACCCCGACTACGAGCGCAATGGCTGGCAGTCGACCCACAGTGTGGTCGAAGTCCTGCACCATGACCTGCCGTTCCTGGTCGACTCGGTACGCACCGAGCTGAACCGCCGCGGCTACAGCATCCACACCCTGCAGACCACCGTGCTCAGCGTGCGCCGCGGCGCCAAGGGCGAACTGCTCGAGCTGCTGCCCAAAGGCACCCACGGTGACGGCGTTCAACATGAATCGCTGATGTACCTGGAAATCGACCGTTGTGCCAACGCAGCCGAACTGAGCTCGCTGGCCCGGGAAATCGAACAGGTCCTGGCTGAAGTGCGCGTTGCGGTTGCCGACTTCGAACCGATGAAAGCCAAGCTGCGCGAAGTGGCGGCGCTGGTCGAGCAGACCCCGTACCCGCAAGCCCAGCACGAGAAGGCCGAGGTCAAGGCGTTCCTCGAGTGGTTGCTGGATAACCACTTCACCTTCCTCGGCTATGAAGAATTCACCGTCGAGGGCGGCGCCGATGGCGGCCGCATGAACTACGACGAGCAGTCCTTCCTCGGCCTGCCACGTCGCCTGCGCATCGGCCTGACCGCCGAAGAGCTGCGCATCGAAGACTACGCTGTGGCCTACCTCAACGAGCCGCTGCTGCTGTCCTTCGCCAAGGCTGCACTGCCGAGCCGTGTGCACCGCCCGGCCTACCCGGACTATGTGTCGATCCGCCAGCTGGATGCCGACGGCAAGGTCATCAAGGAATGCCGCTTCATGGGCCTGTACACCTCGTCGGTGTATGGCGAGAGCGTGCATGCCATTCCGTACATCCGCGGCAAGGTAGCCGAAGTCGAGCGCCGCTCCGGCTTCGATGCCAAGGCCCACCTGGGCAAGGAACTGGCGCAGGTGCTCGAAGTGCTGCCGCGCGACGACCTGTTCCAGACCCCGATCGACGAGCTGTCCAGCACTGTCATGTCGATCGTGCAGATCCAGGAGCGCAACAAGATCCGCGTGTTCCTGCGCAAAGACCCTTACGGCCGCTTCTGCTACTGCCTGGCCTATGTACCGCGCGAGGTCTACTCGACCGAAGTGCGCCAGAAGATCCAGCAAGTGTTGATGGAGCGCCTGAAGGCCAGCGATTGCGAATTCTGGACGTTCTTCTCCGAGTCGGTACTGGCGCGCGTGCAACTGATTCTGCGGGTAGACCCGAAGAACCGCATCGACATCGACCCGCAGCAGCTGGAAAACGAAGTGATCCAGGCCTGCCGTTCGTGGCAGGACGATTACTCCGCACTGGTCGTGGAAAACTTCGGCGAAGCTCAGGGCACCAATATCCTGGCGGACTTCCCCAAGGGTTTCCCGGCGGGCTACCGCGAGCGCTTTGGCGCCCATTCGGCGGTCGTCGACCTGCAACATGTGCTGGCCCTGAACGAAGCCAAGCCGCTGGCGATGAGCTTCTATCAGCCCCTGGGCCAGTACGGCGAGCGTCTGCTGCATTGCAAGCTGTACCACGCCGATACCCCGCTGGCGCTGTCGGACGTGCTGCCGATCCTGGAGAACCTTGGCCTGCGTGTGCTGGGTGAGTTCCCGTACCGCCTGCGCCACGCCAATGGCCGCGAGTACTGGATCCACGACTTTGCATTCACCTACAGCGAAGGCCTGAGCCTGGATATCCAGCAGCTCAACGACACTCTGCAGGATGCCTTCATCCATATCGTCAAGGGCGACGCCGAAAACGACGCCTTCAACCGCCTGGTACTGACCGCCGGCCTGCCATGGCGTGATGTGGCGCTGCTGCGCGCCTACGCCCGCTACATGAAGCAGATTCGTCTGGGCTTCGATCTGGGCTACATCGCCAGCACCCTGAACAACCACACCGACATCGCGCGCGAGCTGACCCGGCTGTTCAAGACCCGCTTCTACCTGGCACGCAAGCTCACCCAGGATGATCTGGAAGACAAGCAGCTGCGTCTGGAACAGGCCATCAACAGCGCCCTGGATGACGTTCAGGTGCTCAACGAAGACCGCATCCTGCGTCGCTACCTGGACCTGATCAAAGCCACCCTGCGTACCAACTTCTATCAGCCGGACAGCAGCGGCCAGGCCAAGTCGTACTTCAGCTTCAAGTTCAACCCCAAGCTGATCCCCGAACTGCCCAAGCCGGTGCCCAAGTTCGAGATATTCGTCTACTCGCCGCGTGTCGAAGGCGTCCACCTGCGCTTCGGCAACGTCGCCCGTGGCGGCCTGCGCTGGTCGGACCGTGAAGAAGACTACCGCACCGAAGTGCTCGGCCTGGTCAAGGCGCAGCAGGTGAAGAACTCGGTGATCGTGCCGGTCGGCGCCAAGGGCGGTTTCCTGCCCCGGCGCCTGCCGCTGGGCGGCAGCCGTGACGACATCGCCGCTGAAGGTATCGCCTGCTACCGCATCTTCATCTCGGGCCTGCTCGACATCACCGATAACCTCAAGGACGGCGGCGTCGTGCCACCGGCCAACGTGGTGCGGCATGACGATGACGACCCGTACCTGGTGGTGGCGGCCGACAAAGGCACCGCGACCTTCTCCGACATCGCCAACGGCATTGCCATCGACTACGGCTTCTGGCTCGGAGACGCGTTCGCCTCGGGCGGCTCGGCTGGTTACGACCACAAGAAGATGGGTATCACTGCCCGCGGCGCCTGGGTGGGCGTCCAGCGCCACTTCCGTGAGCGCGGCATCAACGTCCAGCAAGATTCGATCACGGTGGTCGGCGTCGGCGACATGGCCGGTGACGTCTTCGGTAACGGCTTGCTGATGTCCGACAAGCTGCAACTGGTGGCTGCCTTCAACCACCTGCACATCTTCATCGACCCTAATCCGGACCCGGCCAGCAGCTTCGCCGAGCGCCAGCGCTTGTTCGACCTGCCACGTTCGGCATGGACCGATTACGATACCAGCATCATGTCCGCAGGCGGCGGGATCTTCCCGCGTAGCGCCAAGAGCATCAGCATCAGCCCGCAGATGAAGGAACGCTTCGCCATCGAAGCCGACCGTCTGACGCCGACCGAGCTGCTGCACGCGCTGCTGCAGGCGCCGGTCGATCTGCTCTGGAACGGCGGTATCGGTACCTACGTCAAAGCCAGCAGCGAAAGCCACGCCGACGTCGGCGACAAGGCCAACGACGCCTTGCGCGTCAACGGCAACGAGCTGCGCTGCAAGGTAGTGGGCGAGGGCGGCAACCTGGGCATGACCCAGCTTGGCCGGGTCGAGTACGGCCTCAACGGCGGTGCGACCAACACTGACTTCATCGACAATGCCGGTGGCGTCGACTGCTCCGACCACGAAGTCAATATCAAGATCCTGCTCAACGAAGTGGTGCAGGGTGGCGACATGACCGAGAAGCAGCGCAACCAGCTGCTCGGCAGCATGACCGAAGAAGTTGGCGCGCTGGTATTGGGCAACAACTACAAGCAGACCCAGGCGCTGTCGCTGGCGGCCCGTCGCGTACGCGAGCGGATTGCCGAGTACAAGCGCCTGATGGCCGACCTTGAAGCGCGCGGCAAGCTCGATCGGGCGATCGAATTCCTGCCGTCCGAAGAGCAACTGGCCGAGCGTCTGGCCGCAGGCCAGGGCCTGACCCGGGCCGAGCTGTCGGTGCTGATTTCGTACAGCAAGATCGACCTCAAAGAGCAACTGCTGAAATCGCAGGTGCCGGATGACGACTATCTGACCCGCGACATGGAGACGGCCTTCCCGCCGTCACTGCTCAACCAGTTCGGCGAGGCCATGCGCCGTCACCGTCTGAAGCGCGAGATCGTCAGCACCCAGATCGCCAATGACCTGGTCAACAACATGGGCATCACCTTTGTCCAGCGGCTCAAGGAGTCGACTGGCATGAGCCCGGCCAACGTCGCCGGGGCCTATGTGATCGTGCGCGATATCTTCCATCTGCCGCATTGGTTCCGCCAGATCGAGGCGTTGGACTATCAGGTCCCGGCCGAGATTCAGCTGACCCTGATGGATGAGCTGATGCGTCTGGGCCGCCGCGCCACGCGCTGGTTCCTGCGTAGCCGTCGCAACGAGCAGGATGCAGGCCGTGATGTGGCGCACTTCGGGCCGAAGATCGCCCAGCTTGGGCTGAAACTGGACGAGCTGCTGGAAGGGCCGACCCGTGAGCGCTGGCAGGTGCGTTATCAGGGCTTCGTCGAGGCTGGTGTGCCCGAGTTGCTGGCGCGGATGGTTGCCGGGACCACGCATTTGTACACGCTGCTGCCGATCATCGAGGCTTCGGATGTGACCGGGCATGACCCGGCGCAGGTGGCCAAGGCGTTCTTCGCGGTGGGCAGTGCGTTGGATCTGACCTGGTACCTGCAGGAGATCAGCAACTTGCCGGTGGAGAACAACTGGCAGGCGCTGGCGCGTGAGGCGTTCCGTGACGATATCGACCTGCAGCAGCGGGCGATCACCATTTCTGTGCTGCAGATGGCCGATGCGCCGCAGGACATGGATGCGCGGGTGGCATTGTGGTCTGAGCAGCGGCGGGTGATGGTGGAGCGCTGGCGCGCGATGCTGGATGATCTGCGCAGTGCTTCGGGGCATGACTATGCGATGTATGCGGTCGCTAACCGGGAGTTGGTTGATCTGGCTATGAGTGGGCAGGCTGTGGTTGTGCCTTCCTGATAGCTGATTTGGTTGGTTTGTGAGTGAGAGACCCTGGTGCCTTTGGTGCCGGGGTTTTTTGCTTTTAGGGGTTTGGGGCTTATCCGGATTTTGTGGTGGGTTTGCGGGCCCCTTTCGCCCTTACGGCGAGTCACTTTTTTGGCAAACGCCCCAAAAAAATGCTTGGCTCCACATCCGGCCCCTTCGCTGCGCTGCGGGGTTCCCTCGCTCCGGCCTCCTGAGTCGCCAGTGGATCAAGAGCAAGATCAAGATCAACAGCTGGGCCGCTGCGCGACCCTTCGCGGCGGTCTGGCGTCCCGGTGAACCCGCTCCCACAGGGTCAGCGTTGTTCATGAGTTGTGTAGCAAATTTGCTGGAGCGCCGTAGCGTCCAAAGGGATTAATGCTGACCTGAGACCCCGCAGATCCCTGTGGGAGCGGGCTTGCCCGCGAAGGGCCGCAAAGCGGCCCTAGCTTTTGACTGTCGCTTTTGATCTGCGCCAGCGCAGCGAGGCGTGCTCTTGATCTACCCGCGACCTCAGGAGGCCGAACGCAGGCATTGCGAAGGGAGGTGCCGGCCATGGATGGCCGGCAAGCGCTGCGGGCCAGGATGGCCCGTTCAGCGCGGTCCCTCCGGGAGCAATGCCGGAGTGAGGGAACCCCGGAGGGTAGCGCAGGGGCCGTATGTGGGAGCCAGGCCTTTTTGGTTACTTTTTGGGGCGTTTGCCAAAAAGTGACTCGCCGTAAGGGCGAAATTGGCAAAAACTGCCATTAAATCAAACAGATAAGCCCACATTCAATAAAGCCAACCTACTTGAACCGCCGCTCAACCCCCTTCTCAACCAAGATCTTCGCCGAAATCTCCTCAACCGAAAAATGCGTCGAATCAATATTCGGAATATTCTCCCGGCGGAACAGATTCTCCACCTCACGCACCTCGAACTCACACTGCGCAAAGCTCGAATATCGGCTATTAGGCTTGCGCTCATGGCGAATAGCCGTCAACCGGTCCGGGTCAATGGTCAGGCCAAACAACTTGCTGTGATGCTTCTTCAGCACCGCCGGCAACTGCAGCCGCTCCATGTCATCCTCAGTCAACGGATAGTTCGCCGCACGAATCCCGAACTGCATCGCCATGTACAGACAGGTCGGCGTCTTGCCGCAGCGCGACACCCCCACCAGAATCAGGTCGGCTTTGTCGTAATAATGCGTGCGCGCACCATCATCGTTGTCCAGCGCAAAGTTCACCGCCTCGATCCGCTCCATATAGTTGGAGTTGCCGCCAATCGAGTGCGACTTGCCCACCGAATACGACGAATGCGCGGTCAGCTCCTGCTCCAAGGGCGACAGGAACGACGAAAAGATATCGATCATGAACCCGTTGGAAGTCGCCAGAATCTCGCGAATGTCCTGGTTGACAATGGTGTCGAAGATGATCGGCCGCATCCCGTCACGCTCCGCCGCTGCGTTGATCTGCAGCACCATCGTGCGCGCCTTATCCGGGCTGTCGATGTACGGGCGGGTGAATTTATTGAACGGAATGCTCTCGAATTGTGCGAGCAGGCTTTGACCCAGGGTCTCGGCAGTGATGCCGGTGCCGTCGGAGATGAAAAACGCGGTTCGTTTCATTTGCACCCTAGGCCTTAAGCTGATGACGTTTCTTGGATATGATAAGTTCGCTTTGCCGAATGCGGCTTTTGGCATTCTCACTTATTTTCCAGGTCCCGGCCATAAGCGCCCGGCCCAGTCTGAACCGTCAGGCGGGCGCTCTGAGCTTTTCCAACACCGTTAGTGGAGAGATCACCTTGGTAGAGTACGTAGTTTCCCTCGATAAGCTCGGCGTCCATGATGTAGAGCATGTGGGGGGCAAGAACGCATCCCTCGGCGAGATGATCAGTAACCTCGCAGGTGCCGGCGTCTCGGTGCCGGGCGGCTTTGCCACTACGGCTCAGGCGTACCGTGACTTTCTCGAGCAGAGCGGGCTGAATGCGCAGATCCATGCCGCGCTCGACGCACTGGACGTGGATGACGTCAACGCCCTGGCCAAGACCGGCGCGCAGATCCGTCAGTGGATCATGGAAGCCGAGTTCCCCGAGCGCCTGAATGCCGAAATCCGCGCTGCCTTCGCCGAAATGGCCCAGGGCAACGACAACATGGCCGTGGCCGTGCGCTCTTCGGCCACCGCCGAAGACCTGCCAGACGCCTCCTTTGCTGGCCAGCAAGAGACCTTCCTCAATATCCGTGGCGTTGAAAACGTGATCCGCGCGGCCAAGGAAGTATTCGCTTCGCTGTTCAACGATCGCGCCATTTCCTACCGCGTGCACCAGGGCTTTGACCACAAACTGGTCGCCCTGTCGGCTGGCGTGCAGCGCATGGTCCGTTCCGAAACCGGCACTGCCGGGGTGATGTTCACCCTCGATACCGAATCGGGTTTCCGCGACGTGGTGTTCATTACCGGCGCCTACGGCCTGGGCGAAACCGTGGTTCAGGGCGCGGTCAACCCTGACGAATTCTATGTCCACAAGCACACCCTGCAAGCCGGCCGCCCGGCGATCTTGCGCCGCAACCTGGGCAGCAAGGCGCTGAAGATGATCTACGGCGACGAAGCCAAGGCCGGTCGTTCGGTCAAGACCGTCGAAGTCGACCGTGCCGAACGTGCGCGCTTCTGCCTGAGCGATGACGAAGTCAACGAGCTGGCCAAGCAGGCCATGATCATCGAGCAGCATTACCAGCGGCCGATGGACATCGAGTGGGCCAAGGACGGTGACGACGGCAAGCTGTACATCGTTCAGGCCCGCCCAGAAACGGTAAAAAGCCGCGCCAGCGCCAATGTCATGGAGCGCTACCTGCTCAAAGAGAAGGGCACGGTACTGGTCGAAGGCCGCGCCATTGGCCAGCGCATCGGCGCCGGCAAGGTGCGGATCATCAACGACGTGTCGGAAATGGACCGCGTCCAGCCGGGCGACGTGCTGGTGTCGGACATGACCGACCCGGATTGGGAACCGGTCATGAAACGCGCCAGCGCCATCGTCACCAACCGTGGCGGGCGTACCTGCCACGCGGCGATCATCGCTCGTGAGCTGGGCATTCCGGCCGTAGTCGGTTGTGGCAACGCCACCCAGCTGCTCAAGGACGGCCAGGGCGTGACCGTGTCCTGCGCCGAGGGCGATACCGGCTTCATCTTCGAAGGTGAGCTGGGCTTCGACATCAAGCAGAATTCGGTCGATGCCATGCCCGACCTGCCGTTCAAGATCATGATGAACGTCGGCAACCCGGATCGCGCCTTTGATTTTGCCCAGTTGCCCAACGCCGGTGTCGGCCTGGCGCGTCTGGAGTTCATCATCAACCGCATGATCGGCGTGCACCCCAAGGCGCTGCTCAACTACGCCGGGTTGCCACCTGAGCTGAAGGACAGTGTCGACAAGCGTATCGCCGGTTATTCCGATCCGGTCGGCTTCTATGTCGAGAAACTGGTCGAAGGCATCAGCACCCTGGCTGCGGCGTTCTACCCGAAAAAGGTCATCGTGCGTCTGTCGGACTTCAAGTCCAACGAATACGCCAACCTGATCGGCGGCAAGCTGTACGAGCCGGAAGAAGAAAACCCGATGCTGGGCTTCCGCGGTGCTTCGCGCTACATCAGCGAGTCGTTCCGTGACTGCTTCGAGCTCGAGTGCCGTGCGCTCAAGCGCGTGCGCAACGAGATGGGCCTGACCAACGTCGAGATCATGGTACCGTTCGTGCGCACCCTGGGTGAGGCCAGCCAGGTTGTCGATTTGCTTGCCGAAAACGGCCTGGCTCGTGGCGACAACGGCCTGCGCGTGATCATGATGTGCGAGCTGCCGTCCAACGCGATTCTGGCTGAAGAGTTCCTCGAGTACTTCGACGGCTTCTCGATCGGCTCCAACGACCTGACTCAGCTTACCCTGGGCCTGGACCGCGATTCGGGTATCATCGCGCACCTGTTCGATGAGCGTAATCCTGCGGTGAAAAAGCTGCTGGCCAACGCCATCCAGGCCTGTAACAAGGCCGGCAAGTACATCGGCATCTGTGGCCAGGGCCCTTCCGACCACCCAGACCTGGCCAAGTGGCTGATGGAACAGGGGATCGAGAGCGTGTCGCTGAACCCGGATTCGGTACTCGAGACCTGGTTCTTCCTGGCCGAAGGTCAAGCCCCGGCCTGATCCAACCACTGCGCAGGCATGTCCAACGTGCCTGCGCGCGTATTCTTCGGGGCGAGTTCCAGCGATGGTTCCCGCCCTTTTTCATACAAGTATTCTATGCAAAGCAGTAGCGCTCTCTTCCCCGTGGCCTTGCAAAGTGCCGAACGCCGCGGTGACCTCAGTGAAGACGTGTACCGGATCAAGGCTGGCAACAGCCCCGACCCCAGCGTCGAGCTGGCGGTCACGCGTCTTGGCCTTGCCGATCACGGCGGCGTTCATGGCATACCGGTGATTCTGCTGCACGGCAGCTTCTCCAATCGACGGTTCTGGTTTTCGCCCAAAGGCATCGGCTTGGGCGCGTTTCTGGCGAGGGCCGGTTTTGATGTGTGGATCCCGGAGATGCGCGGTCATGGCCTGTCACCGCGTAATCGCCAGTGGCGGCAAAACCGCGTAGCCGACTACGCGCGCTACGATCTGCCAGTGATTGCTGCATTTGTCCATGAACAAGCCGGCCGGGCTCCGCACTGGATCGGCCATTCGCTGGGCGGGACCACGCTTACGGCAGCATTGGGTGGCGCTTACCTGCCATCTGAACAGGTGGCCAGCGTGGCCCTGTTTGGCACCCAGATCAGCCGCGTGTACTGGCCGTTGAAGGTGCCGACAGTGGAGTGGGGCGCGCGCTTGCTGCTCAAACGCTTTGCACATATTTCTGGCTCCCGGCTCAAGCGCGGGCCGGAAGACGAGCCGATCGGCCTGGCGCTGGAGAGCATGCGTTGGCATGGCCTGTTCGGGCGCTTCGGCGAGAAGGGCAAGGATTGGTGGGCAGGGCTGACCGAGGTCGATGTGCCACTGCTGGCGGTGGCGGGCGCGGGTGATCTGCAGGACCCGGTGTGGGCCTGCCGCAAGCTGTTCGAGCAATACGGCGCCGAGCGCAAGCAGTTTCTTTGCCTGGGCCGGGAGCAGGGCTTCGATGCCTTTGGCCATGTCGACATGTTGGTAAGCAAGGCTGCGCAGATCCAGGTATGGCCGCTGATCGAAGGCTGGTTGCGTGATCCTGACGCGCCGGTACGTGGCGCCGAACTGGCGGCCAGCCTGACTGAGCAGTCGCAGATGACTGCACCACCTCGTGCGGTGTAGCCTTGGCCGGACTTTCCGCTTTCGTTGTGCCTGACAGGAGCCTTCCCATGCAGCATTACGTAACGCCCGATCTGTGCGACGCCAACCCAGACCTGGTCCAGGTGCTGGAACCGATGTTCAGCAACTTCGGTGGCCGCGACTCGTTCGGCGGCCAGATCGTGACCATCAAGTGTTTTGAAGACAACTCGCTGGTCAAGGCCCAAGCCGAGCTTGATGGCCACGGCAAGGTGCTGGTGGTCGACGGTGGCGGCTCGCTGCGTTGCGCGCTGCTGGGCGACATGATTGCCGCCAAGGCTGCGCAAAACGGTTGGGAAGGCCTGGTCATCTATGGCTGCGTGCGCGATGTCGACGTGCTGGTGCAGACCAACGTCGGTGTGCAGGCGCTGGCCGCGCATCCGCTGAAGACCGACAAGCGTGGCCTTGGCGACCTCAACGTGGTGGTGACCTTCGCCGGCGTGACCTTCCGCCCGGGTGAATACGTTTACGCCGACAACAACGGCGTGATCGTTTCGCCGCAACCGCTGCAAATGCCCGAGTGATGCGCCGCGCGCGCTGATGGAGCTGGAATGTTCGAGGAAGACAACGCGCAGTGGGGGCTGGTGCATGCCCTGGTGCTCGATGGCAAAGGTGGCGCGCGTTCTATCGCTCGGACCGAACTGGATGACCTGCAGTTGCAGCCAGAGCAGAGCCTTTGGCTGCACTGGGACCGCAGCCATCCGCAGACCCGCAGTTGGTTACTGCGCGAAAGCGGGCTGAGCGAGTTCAGCTGCGAGCTGCTGCTTGAAGAAAACACCCGACCACGGCTGTTGCCGTTGGCGGATGAGCAGTTGCTGCTGTTTTTGCGCGGGGTCAATCTCAATCCTGGTGCCGAGCCTGAAGATATGGTCTCGGTGCGCATATTTGCCCAGGCGCAACGGATCATCTCGCTGCGCTTGCGGCCACTGCGTGCCAGCGACGAAATCCTGCAGCTGCTGAGCGAGGGCAGGGGGCCCAAATCGGCCTCCGAGTTGCTCTTGCTGATGGGCGAACTGCTGACCGAAAAGGTCCAGGCGCTGGTCAGTGATCTGTCCGAACTGGTCGATTTCGAAGAAGAGAAGGTGGAATCCGACGAACGGTACACGCCAGAAGACGGCGTGCTGCAGCAGATTCGCCGCCGCGCTGCCGGCCTGCGCCGCTTCCTGGCGCCGCAACGGGAAATCTACGTACAGCTTGCAAGGCACAAGTGGAGCTGGTTCGCTGACGCCGATGCCGATTACTGGAACGAGCTCAACAACAGCCTGATCCGCTACCTCGAGGAGCTGGAACTGACCCGCGAGCGCGCCGCACTGGTGCTCGAGAGCGAAGACCGGCGGCGCAGCGAGCGGATGAACCGGACCATGTTCCGCTTCGGCATCATCACCTGCATTTTCTTGCCGATGAGCTTTGTCACCGGCCTGCTGGGGATCAACGTCGGCGGCATTCCGGGCGCCGACAGCCCCTATGGATTCCTGTTCGCCAGCCTGCTGGTCCTGGCACTGGCGGCAGGGCAGTGGTGGTTGTTCCGCCGCCTGCGCTGGGTGTGATCCGGTGCATTTTGAAACATTCGCGTGCGGTGACGTTGTGACCCGTTGCCCGGCGCCCTCGTCTTTGACTGACATTACGCGAGGTGCCCATGCACGATCCGTTTGAACAATCCTTGCGTGACCTGCTCAATGCGTCGCCGTCCGGTCAGGACCGAGACGACGCAGCGTGTCTGGGTCGCGTGCTGAAAACCGCCAACCGTCAGGTTGGTGCAGGCGATCTATTCAGCTTGCTTGGCCGTTGGAGCCAGGCGCTGATGATTGCCGTCAACAATGGCTCGGCGCATGTTGCGCCGGTGCGCCGTAATCCTGCCGCTGGCAGCAAAGCTGATAAGGCTGATTGAATATGGAACTCGATCTCTGGACCCAGAGCCTGGTCACCGCCATGACTGCCCTTTGGACCAAGGTGGCGAACTTCATCCCCAACCTGTTCGGCGCGCTGGTCGTGGTGCTGCTCGGTTTCGTGGTGGCCAAGCTGCTCGATACGCTGTTGTCCAAGCTGCTCGCCAAGTTTGGCCTGGACCGTCTGATGGCCGGTACCGGCATGACCAAGATGCTCAGCCGCGGCGGCATTCAGGTGCCGATATCGACCCTGATCGGCAAGATCGTGTATTGGTTCGTGCTGCTGATCTTCCTCGTCTCTGCGGCTGAGTCACTCGGCCTTGAGCGGGTCTCGGCAACGCTGGACATGCTCGCGCTGTATCTGCCCAAGGTATTTGGCGCGGCCCTGGTGCTGCTGGCCGGGGTCATGCTTGCGCAACTGGTCAATGGCCTGGTCCGCGGCGCCGCGGAAGGCATCGGCCTGGAGTACGCTGCAGGCGTCGGGCGCATCGCTCAAGGCCTGGTGATCATCATTGCGATCTCGGTGGCTATCAGCCAGCTGGAGGTCAAGACCGACCTGCTCAACCACGTAATCGTCATTGGCTTGATTACCGTTGGTCTGGCAATTGCCCTGGCGATGGGCTTGGGCAGCCGCGAAATTGCCGGGCAGATTCTGGCTGGGATTTACGTGCGCGAGCTGTATCAGGTCGGCCAGCAGGTCCGGATTGGAGAGGTTGAAGGCCAGATCGAAGAGATCGGCACGGTGAAGACGACAGTGCTGACCGACGAAGGTGAATTGGTGTCGTTGGCCAACCGCAGCTTGCTCGAACAGCGTGTCGATAGCCGCTAACCGGGTAAAAGCTGTTACTGTATGTCGCCGCGAAAACGCGCCCTGAGGGTGCGTGCGGCGACTTGACCTGACTGTCGGCCAGATTCGTTTTGAATAAAGTTCATTCGCCGCCCATGCGCTATGACCCACACGAACTCACCGACGAGGAGTTGGTGGCGCGTTCGCATGAGGAGCTGTTTCACGTTACCCGGGCGTATGAGGAACTCATGCGCCGGTACCAACGGACCCTGTTCAACGTTTGTGCACGTTATCTGGGGAACGACCGCGACGCTGACGATGTCTGTCAGGAGGTGATGCTGAAAGTGCTGTACGGGTTGAAGAACTTCGAAGGTAAATCCAAGTTCAAGACCTGGCTCTACAGCATCACCTACAACGAGTGCATCACCCAGTACCGCAAGGAGCGACGCAAACGCAGGCTGATGGATGCCTTGAGCCTTGACCCTATAGAAGAGGCGTCAGAGGACAAGGCACCAAAACCTGAAGAAAAGGGCGGCCTGGACAAGTGGCTGGTGCATGTGAACCCGATTGACCGCGAGATCCTGGTGCTGCGTTTTGTCGCAGAGCTGGAATTCCAGGAGATCGCCGATATCATGCACATGGGCTTGAGCGCAACGAAAATGCGCTACAAGCGTGCGCTCGACAAGCTCAGAGAGAAATTTGCTGGCGAGGTTGAAACTTAGTGGCCAGCAAATGTCTCTAAACCACCGGTGAGTTCTGCTAGACTTGCCGTCGAGTTGTCCCCCGGTTTTTGGTGGGACTGCTTATCTATCACACGATGGGGATTTAACGGATGAAATTGAAAAACACTTTGGGCTTGGCCATTGGCTCGCTCGTTGCCGCTGCTTCGTTCGGCGCTCTGGCACAAGGCACAGGCGCTGTAGAAGTCGAAGGCTTCTACAAGAAAGAATTCTTCGACAGCCAGCGTGACTTCAAGAACGACGGCAACCTGTTCGGCGGCTCGATCGGTTACTTCCTGACCGACGACGTTGAACTGCGTCTGGGCTACGACGAAGTCCACAACGCTCGTGGCGAAGATGGCAAGAACATCAAGGGCTCGAACACCGCTCTGGACGCTCTGTACCACTTCAACAACCCGTACGACGCAATCCGTCCGTACGTGTCGGCTGGTTTCTCCCACCAGTCCATCGGCCAGACCGGCCGTGGTGGTCGTAACCAGTCCACCTTCGCCAACGTTGGCGCTGGTGCCAAGTGGTACATCACCGACATGTTCTACGCTCGTGCTGGCGTTGAAGCTCAGTACAACATCGACCAAGGCGACACCGAGTGGGCGCCAAGCGTTGGTATCGGCCTGAACTTCGGCGGTAGCCCGAAGACTGCTGAAGTCGCTCCAGCTCCAGTTGCTGAAGTGTGCTCCGACAGCGACAACGACGGCGTCTGCGACAACGTCGACAAATGCCCAGACACCCCAGCCAACGTTACCGTTGACGCCGACGGCTGCCCAGCAGTTGCCGAAGTCGTACGTGTTGAGCTGGACGTCAAGTTCGACTTCGACAAGTCGGTTGTCAAGCCTAACAGCTACGGCGACATCAAGAACCTGGCTGACTTCATGAAGCAGTACCCATCGACTACTACCACTGTCGAAGGTCACACTGACTCCGTAGGTCCAGACGCTTACAACCAGAAGCTGTCCGAGCGTCGCGCTAGCGCCGTTAAGCAAGTTCTGACCCAGCAGTACGGCGTAGAATCGAGCCGTGTTGACTCGGTTGGCTACGGCGAAACCCGTCCGGTTGCTGACAACGCCACCGAAGAAGGTCGCGCTGTTAACCGTCGCGTTGAAGCGCAAGTAGAAGCTCAAGCCAAGTAATTGGTCTGAGATTCAGGAAAAACCCGGCCTAGGCCGGGTTTTTCTTTGCCTGTAAAAAAGTCCGCTGTGCCGCGTTCAGGCAACGCCTACGGCTGCGGTCACCAGCTCGGCCACCGCGCCTTGCCGCGCCACTTCGCCTATCACCAGCACTGCTGGGCTGCGCAGGGCGAAGGCGGTCGCATCCATGGCCATCTCCAGCAGCGTACTGCGGCACTCGCGCTGGCTCGGGAGCGAAGCGTTTTCGATCATGGCGACGGGCGTGTCTGCCGCCATGCCGGCCTCGAGCAAACCCCGGCGAATGTCACCCAGGCGAGCCACGCCCATGTACACCACCAAGGTGGTGCCGCCCTGAGTCAGGCCTGCCCAGTTCAGCTCGCTGTCATCCTGGGTATGTGCAGTCACCAAGGTCACGCCACGGCTGACCCCGCGCAGGGTGAGGGGGATGCCGCACTGAGTGGCACCGGCCAGTCCAGCGGTGATGCCGTTGACCAACTCCACCTCGATACCGCGCTGCTGCAGCCACAGTGCTTCTTCGCCGCCACGGCCAAATATGCATGGGTCGCCGCCTTTCAGGCGCACCACGCAGCGCCCCTGGCGGGCATGGCGCAACATCAGGCGCTGAATGAACGCTTGCGGCGTCGAGCGACAACCGCCGCGTTTGCCCACGGCAATCACCCGTGCCCCTGGGCAATGCTCAAGCACAGCCGGATTGACCAGGTCATCGATCATCACCACCTGCGCCTCGCGCAAGGCCCGCACCGCTTTCAGCGTTAGCAGTTCAGGGTCGCCGGGGCCGGCACCAACCAACCAGATTTTTGCGTTCATCAGATGTTCCTCATCAAGCAGCGCGCTCAGCCCTTGAACAGGCTGAACAGCAATATCAGGTTGAACAGCAGAGACAGCACGGCAAGCGTCTGCCAGACCTTGAGCGGCTCGCGCTCCAGCAATGGCCGTGGCCGCTCGCTCAGTTCCTGGCGGTCGCCACGTTCGAGCAACAGCAGCCATTGCTCGGCGGTTTCGAAACGTTGCCGGGGATCGGCCGCGACGGCTTGCTCCAGATTGCGTTGCAGCCACTCAGGCAGGTCCGGGCGATAACGGCCGGGGCTGACCAGGTGGGTGAAGCGCGGCCGTTGGAAGGCCTCGATTTCACCGTAGGGGTAGTGCCCGGTGAGCAGGTAGTAAAGAGTTACACCCGTGGCATAGAGGTCCTGGCGCGCCTGCGGCAGTTGCCCGTCGAACGCCTCCGGGGCAATGAACGACGGCGTACCGGGCAGGTCATGGGGGGCGTCTTCAGACAGCCCTGGGCAATAGGCCAGACCGAAGTCGAGCAGGCGCAACTGGCCGTCTGTGCCCAGGTGCAGATTCTCGGGCTTGATATCCCGATGCAGCAGGTTGCGCCGGTGCAGCACGCCGACTGCCTGCAGCAGCTGACGGGCGATTTCCAGCCACTGCGCCAGGGGTAGCGGGCCTTGCAGGTTGTACAGAGCGCTGAGGGTCTGGCCCGGGTATTCGCGCATCAGGTAGTACAAATGCTGACGGTGATTGGCCGCATGCACCTCAGGGAAGTGCCGACCGGCCACCCGCCGCAGAAACCACTCTTCCTGCAGCAAGCGCTGAGCGGCACCCGGATCTGCTTCGACGGCGCCGGGCAGGGTCTTGAGCAGCCACGCCTGGCCCTGGCTGTCATGCACCCGATACAGCAGCGACTGGCGGCTGCGGGCCAACTGAGCATCGACCTGCCAGCCATCGATGGCTTGCCCGGGGCGCAGCGGCCCGGGCACTGGCCATTGCTGCAGTTGCGCCAGGGTGTCGCTGAAGTTGCTCGGGCCGAGCTGTTCGACCTGCACCAGCACGGCACTGGCGTTGTCCTGGCTACCGGCATGATGGGCGCTGGCGACCAAGATGTCGGCGGCGTCCTGCAGGTCAGGTTGATCTCTGAGGATGGCGGCAATCGCTTGCTCGCCAAGGCAGGCCCAGACACCATCGCTGAGCAGCAGCAGGGTTTCGCCGGCAACCAGCTCACCGTCCAGGTAGTCCACCAGCAGATGCTGGTCCAGGCCCAGCGCGCGCTTGAGGACATGCTGCATGCCCGGCTGATCCCAGACATGGTCTTCGCTCAGGCACAGCAAGCGGCCTTGATCCCAGCGATAGGCACGGCAGTCACCGACGTGGGCGAGGGTGAAGCGGCGCCCGCGCAGGACCAGTGCAGTGAGGGTGGTCAGCAGCGGCTGGCCGCTGCCTTGGGCGCGCAGCCAGCGGTTTTGCGCCAGCAGCAGGCGATCCAGCGCCTGCGCGACCGGCCAGGTGGCCGGCGTGGCGTAGTAGTCCAGCGCCAACGCCTGCAGGCTGGCTCGCGCGGCCAGGCCGCCATCGGCGCACTGACTGACGCCGTCGGCCAGTGCGACCAGATAGCCTTTGCTCGCTGCCAATTCCGGCGCCGGTGTCACCAGGCGCAGAGCGTCCTGGTTTTCGCTGCGCGGACCGGTGGCGCTGGCTTGGGCAAAGCGCAATTGCAGGCTCATGGGTTTGCCCTATACCCGCGCTGCGGTAACCGCAGCCGAGCCCCAGGTGGTGCGCCAGCGTAGTTTGACCCCATGCAGGCCAAACCAGGCCAGCAGGCCCAGGCTTGCGAACAGCCACAGACCCAGCTGGTAGTCACCGGTGTGCTGCTTGATCATGCCCAGCCCTGCGGCCAGGAGGAAGCCACCGATGCCGCCGGCCATGCCGATCAAGCCAGTCATTACTCCGATTTCCTGGCGGAAGCGCTGCGGCACCAGCTGAAACACTGCGCCATTGCCGGCGCCCAGGCCAAGCATGGCGCTGACGAAAAGAGCCAGCGCAGCCGTGGCGCTAGGCAGGTTGAAGCCGACCGCGGCGATACATACCGCAGCTACGCCATACATGCCGAGCAGGGTGCGGATGCCGCCAAAGCGGTCGGCCAGAGCGCCGCCCAGCGGGCGCATCATGCTGCCGCCAAACACGCAGGCCGCGGTGTAGTAGCCGGCAGTGATCGGGTTCAGGCCATATTGGTCGCTGAAGTAGCCCGGCAGGGCGCTGGCCAGGCCAATGAAGCCGCCAAAGGTGACGCTGTAGAAGAACATGAACCACCAGCTATCGCGATCACCCAGCGCCTTGAAGTAGTCGGCCATGGCTTTGCGTTTTGGTCGTTGCGGCGCGTTGCGGGCCAGCAGGGCAAACACCAGCAGAGTCAGCAGCAGCGGGATCAGGGCGAAGCCGAACACGTTGTTCCAGCCATAGGCTGCGGCCAGGGCCGGCGCCAGCAGCGCCGCGAAGACGGTGCCGGAGTTGCCGGCGCCAGCGATGCCCATCGCTTTGCCCTGATGCTGCGGCGGGTACCACTGCGAGGCCAGCGGCAGTGACACGGCGAACGAAGCGCCGGCAAATCCGAGAAAAACTCCCAGCAGCAAGGCTTGTTCGTAGCTGTGCACGCCCCAGTGCCAGGCGCAGGCCAACGCCACGATCACCACCACCTGGCCCATCAGTCCAGCGGTTTTGGGCGACAGACGATCGACCAGCAGACCCATGCCAAAGCGTAGCAGGGCGCCGGCCAGGATGGGCGTGGCGACCATCAGGCCGCGCTCTTGTGGGGTCAACTGCAGGTCGGTGGCAATCTGCACCGCCATCGGGCCGAGCAGGTACCAGACCATGAAACTCAGGTCGAAATACAGGAATGCAGCAAACAGGGTAGGCACATGCCCGGATTTCCAGAAGCTCGTATTCATCGAACACCTCACGCGGCTTGCAACGGTTGTCATGCCCAGGCTGTGCTGGGCTGGAACGAAAAAGACGCCGCTACCCGATCCATCTTGATGGAGGGGTGAGCGACGTCTTTGTCGGAAACTGTGGCAACCGCCGTTGGCTACCTGTAGTGATTGCAGAGCAAAAGCCGGGCCAACCCCTTAGGTGGCATCCGTGTCAGCCGAGCAACTCGTGCATGGCGATTATCTGCTCCGCCACCTGGATGAGCTTCTGCTGCTTGCTCATGGCCTGGCGGCGCATGAGGGTGTAGGCCTGCTCTTCATTGCAGTCCTTCATCTTCATCAGCAAGCCCTTGGCATGCTCCACACGCTTGCGCTCGGCCAGTTGCTGGTCGCGCGCCAACAGCTGGGCCTTGAGCGCCTGGTCGCTCTCGAAGCGGGCCATCGCTACATCCAGAATCGGCTGCAGCCGGCTGCTCTGAATGCCCTCGACGATGTAGGCACTGACCCCGGCGTGGATCGCTTGGCGCATCACATCCGGGTCGTGTTCGTCGGTGAACAGGACAATCGGCCGCGGCAGATCGCGGCTGACCAGCACCACCTGCTCCATGACATCACGCCCCGGTGACTCGGTATCGATCAAGACCACGTCCGGGCGCACCGTTTCGACGCAGGCAGGCAGGTCGATGGTCAGGCCCGTGGCCTCGATGACCTCGAAGCCGGCTTCGATCAGTGCCAGCTTGAGCCGGCCGACTTTTTTTTCTGTGTCGTCGATCAACAGGATCCGTAGCATGTTCAGCCCCTTCACCGAGCGAGATGGGCGCTAGGCGCCGGTGTCATGGCGTGCAGGTGAAAACTGCGGGCGTAGCCATGCGGGTCGCTGCCATCCCAGCGGATGCCGTCGATCAACAGGCTGCTGCGCATTGCTGATACGTCGCCTGGCAAGCCGAGCTCAGCGGCAGCAGCGCGATACAGGGCTAGCTGCTGCACCTGGTTGGCGACCGCCAGGTAGTCGGGGTCTTCGCGCAGCAAACCCCAGCGGCGGAACTGGGTCATGAACCACATGCCATCGGACAGGTAGGGCTGGTTGGCCCGACCTTGGTCATGAAAGCGCAGTGCGTGGGGGTCCTGCCAGTGATTGCCCAGCCCGTCCTGATAGTCGCCGAGCAGGCGCGGTTCAATCGTCGCCACTGCGGTATCCAGGTAGGCACTGCCGCTCAGTAGATGAGCCGTGCTACGGCGATTCTCCTGGCTCTGCTCGATGAACTGGCTGGCGGCCAATATCGCCTTGACCAGTGCGCGGGCGCTGTTGGGGTACAGCTCGACGAACGCTCGCGCGCAGCCAAGGACCTTTTCCGGGTGGTCCGGCCAGATCGACTGGCTGGTGGCGAGGGTGAAGCCCTGGCCCTCGGCCACCGCCTGGGCTGACCACGGTTCGCCGACGCAGAAGCCATCGATGCGACCGGCCTGTACATGGGCGACCATTTGCGCGGGCGGCACCACGACGCTGGCGACGTCGTCCAGCGGATGAATGCCCTGGCTGGCCAGCCAGTAATACAGCCACATGGCGTGGGTGCCGGTAGGAAATGTCTGGGCAAAGGTCAGCTTCGCCCCTGATTGGTGCACCAGTTTTGCCAGTGCTTCAGGGCTGGTCACGCCTTTGCGCTGCAGGGCGGGTGACAGGTTGATGGCCTGGGCGTTCTGGTTCAGACCCATCAGCACGGCCATATCGCGGCGGGCGCTGCCGCCGATGCCCAGGTGCACGGCGTAGATCAGGCCATACAGGCAATGCCCTGCATCCAGCTCGCCACTGACCAGCTTGTCACGCATGCCGGCCCATGAGGCCTGGCGCTTGAGGTTGAGGGTCAGGCCTTGCTGCTGGGCAAAGCCCTGGGTAGCGGCTACCACTACCGAAGCGCAGTCGGTAAGGGCCATGAAACCGATATCGAGGCTGGGTTTTTCCGGCGCGTCACTACCGTTGACCCAGGCCAGAGGTGTTGCGTGGGGAGCTGTATTCACAAAAATCCTCGCCTGTACCGAATAGGCTGTGCCTGCTGTTGAAGCAAGGCATATGCCAGACGGTCAGCAAAGGCCTGTCGCACCAGCGGCGTGCTGGCTATAATCGCCCCCTCACTCATCCCCGAGTCTTGCCCGCCCATGTATAACCTGGCCCGCCAGCTGCTGTTCAAGCTTTCTCCGGAAACCTCCCACGACCTGTCCCTGGACCTGATTGGTGCCGGTGGCCGGCTGGGGCTCAATGGCCTGCTGTGCAAGCAGCCGGCGCCATCGCCAGTGACGGTGATGGGCTTGAACTTCGCCAACCCGGTCGGGCTGGCGGCGGGTCTGGACAAGAACGGCGCGGCCATCGATGGCTTTGCCCAGCTGGGCTTCGGCTTTGTCGAAATCGGTACCGTGACGCCACGCCCGCAGCCGGGCAACCCCAAGCCGCGGCTGTTTCGTCTGCCTGAGGCAACGGCGATCATCAACCGCATGGGCTTCAACAACCTGGGCGTCGATCACCTGCTGGAGCGGGTGCGTGCCTCGCGCTTCGATGGCGTGCTGGGGATCAACATCGGCAAGAACTTCGACACGCCGGTCGAGCGCGCGGTCGACGATTACCTGATTGGCCTGGAGAAGGTCTACAACGACGCCAGCTACATCACCGTCAATGTCAGCTCGCCGAATACCCCGGGCCTGCGCTCGCTGCAGTTCGGTGACTCGCTCAAGCAGTTGCTGGATGCACTTGCGGTGCGCCGCGAGCAGCTTGCCACTGAGTATGCCAAGCGTGTGCCGCTGGCGATCAAGATTGCCCCGGACATGACCGACGAAGAAACCGCGCTGGTAGCTGCGGCGCTGCTGGAGTCGGGCATGGATGCAGTGATCGCAACCAACACCACGCTGTCCCGTGAAGGCGTCGAGAGCCTGCCGTATGGCGCTGAAGCCGGTGGCCTGTCGGGTGCGCCAGTGCTGGCCAAGAGTACCCATACGGTCAAGGTGCTGGCAGGGGAGTTGGCCGGGCGGATGCCGATCATCGCCGCAGGTGGGATCACCGAAGGCCGTCACGCAGCTGAGAAAATCGCTGCCGGTGCCAGCCTGGTACAGATCTATTCGGGCTTCATTTACAAGGGCCCGGCGCTGATTCGCGAAGCAGTCGATGCCATTGCAGCAATGCCACGGGGTTGATCAGCGGGCATAAAAAAGGGCCCCTTTAAGGGGCCCCTGGGCCGCAGCCCGCCGCCCGGATGGGGCGTGCATGGTGACTCGAATTCAGATTCCTTGATCAGCCAACGGCGTGATTTTCGTTGAGTCTATGAATGCCAGCAGTGCCGGTCATGCCGTCCCAGTTATCTCCGCGACCCTCGCGCCAGCCGTTTATCCAGGCCTGACGTACAGATGCTAGGGTGAAGGGGCAAAGTTCGCGAGATTTGCCGGTGACCCCATACTGGTAGCCACGTGAATATGCTCTTTCCAACGGATCACGCTTAAGTCTTCTCATAGGGTGTTGCCCTCACTTGTTGACTGTAATGTCCCGTCGGCCTCACAGAGGCCGGGCAGAATCTTTCTGCCGGTTTGCGCTCGCTGCCGGCGTGGCGAGCTTGAAGTGCCGTTTCGTTGCGAAGCGGCCTGTGGTCAGTTCTAACCAATGAAAGTCACAGTGTGAATGATCGTTTTGTCATAAGGACGTAACGTTTCTGTAGGTGAAGTGATAAGTAAATAAATGCGACTCAACCTTGTTTGGGCAAATGCCCGCTGTGATCGGGGTTTAGCCGCACTGGCCGCTATTTGGCCAGCGTCGTCAAAAAACGGCTGAATTAATTTGAAATGCGACGAAGGGTCACTTTAATGACCTGGCGCAAGAATTTTTCGTACTGCTCGACGATCAAAGGCTGCTTTCACCCTTGGGTGCATGCACAATTGTCGGGCGGCCAGGCCTTCGCGAATCACGCAAGGCCACCCGAGCGCCTGAAAAGGGCGCTCGGGAAAACCCTGACGGACGATGCGTCGTCCCGTCACTCAAATAGCCATAGGCACTGGATTACTCATGTCGGACCGTTTCGAACTTTACCTCACCTGCCCCAAGGGCCTAGAAGGCCTGCTCGCCGATGAGGCCCGAGGCCTCGGCCTTGAGGACGTGCGTGAGCACACCTCGGCCATTCGTGGCGAGGCCGACATGGAAACCGCCTATCGCTTGTGCCTGTGGTCCCGCTTGGGCAACCGCGTACTGCTGGTGCTCAAACGTTTTGCGATGAAAAATGCCGATGACCTCTACGACGGCGTCAATGCCGTCGAATGGCAGGATCATCTGCTCGCCGATGGCTCGCTGGCCGTGGAGTTCAGCGGGCATGGTTCGGGCATCGACAACACCCACTTTGGTGCGCTGAAGGTCAAGGACGCCATCGTCGACAAGCTGCGCGACAAAGACGGCCTGCGCCCGTCGGTCGACAAGCTGAATCCGGACATGCGTGTGCACCTGCGTCTGGATCGTGGTGAAGCGATCCTCTCGCTCGACCTCTCTGGGCACAGCCTGCACCAGCGCGGCTATCGCCTGCAGCAGGGCGCCGCGCCGCTCAAGGAAAACCTCGCCGCAGCGGTGCTGATTCGTTCCGGCTGGCCGCGCATTGCTGCCGAAGGCGGCGCGCTGGCTGACCCGATGTGCGGTGTCGGTACCTTCCTCGTCGAGGCCGCGATGATCGCCGCCGATATTGCGCCCAACCTCAAGCGCGAGCGTTGGGGCTTCAGCGCCTGGCTTGGCCACGTGCCGGCGTTGTGGCGCAAGGTTCATGACGAAGCAACCCAGCGCGCCGAAGCCGGCCTGGCCAAGCCGCCGCTGTGGATTCGCGGTTACGAAGCCGACCCACGGCTGATTCAGCCGGGCCGCAACAACGTCGAACGGGCCGGCCTGAGCGACTGGATCAAGATCTACCAGGGTGAGGTCGGCACGTTTGAACCGCGTCCGGACCAGAACCAGAAAGGTCTGGTCATCAGCAACCCGCCTTACGGCGAGCGTCTGGGCGATGAGGCCAGCTTGCTCTACCTCTACCAGAACCTGGGCGAGCGCCTGCGCCAGGCGTGTCTGGGCTGGGAGGCGGCGGTGTTCACCGGCGCGCCTGAACTGGGCAAGCGTATGGGTGTGCGCAGCCACAAACAGTATGCGTTCTGGAACGGCGCGTTGCCGTGCAAACTGCTGCTGTTCAAGATCCAGCCTGATCAGTTCGTCACGGGTGTCTCCGGCGAGCGTCGTTCTGTCGAGGCCCAGGAAGCTGACAGCGATCGCCCGGTGGCAGTCGTCAACGAGCCGGCACGCCTTTCTGAAGGTGCGCAGATGTTTGCCAACCGCTTGCAGAAGAACCTCAAGCAGCTGGGCAAGTGGGCCCGCCGCGAACAGATCGACTGCTACCGCCTGTATGACGCCGACATGCCCGAATACGCTGTGGCGATCGACCTCTACCAGGATTGGGTGCACGTTCAGGAGTACGCCGCCCCGCGTACTATCGATCCAGAAAAGGCCCAAGGGCGTCTGCTCGATGTGCTTGCAGCGATCCCGCAGGCACTGGGCATCGATCAGCAGCGTATTGTGCTCAAGCGCCGTCAGCGTCAGAGCGGTACTCGCCAGTATGAGCGTCAAGCGACTGAAGGGCGCTTCCAGGAAGTCAGCGAAGGCGGCGTCAAGTTGCTGGTCAACCTGACCGATTATCTCGACACCGGGCTGTTCCTCGATCACCGTCCGATGCGCATGCGCATCCAGCGCGAGGCGGCCGGCAAGCGTTTCCTCAACCTGTTCTGCTACACCGCCACGGCGACTGTGCATGCGGCCAAGGGCGGCGCACGCGAGACCACCAGCGTCGACCTGTCCAAGACCTACCTCGATTGGGCGCGGCGCAACCTCTCGCTCAATGGCTACTCCGATCGCCATCGCCTGGAGCAGGGTGACGTCATGGCCTGGCTGGAGAGCTGCCGCGAGAGCTACGACCTGATCTTCATCGACCCGCCGACGTTCTCCAATTCCAAGCGCATGGAAGGGGTGTTCGACGTGCAGCGCGACCACGTGCAGTTGCTTGACCTGGCCCTGGCCCGGTTGGCGCCTGGCGGTGTGCTGTATTTCTCCAACAACTTCCGCAAGTTCCAGCTCGACGAGAGCGTGAGCGCGCGGTATGCCGTGGAAGAAATAAGCGCGCAGACGGTTGATCCGGACTTTGCTCGCAACAGCAAGATCCACCGTGCCTGGCGCTTGCAACTGCGTTGAAGTAGCACTGGGTAATGTCGGAGTTGCGCCGCTAATGGCCAATAGCTATAAATAGTCAGGGCTGAACAATTCGCAGGACGCTGACGTGACGAGATCGCTCTATGTCGAAGGTGCGTGCGAATGTGTTTGGCCTGCTCTATCAGGCATTACCGGCCTGGGCGTTGGCGCTGCTTGCGGTAATCAGCGGCGCTTTGTTCACGGCGGCGCTGACGACCGCCGCGTACAGCTTCTCCAAACAGCAACTGCGCCAGCGCTTCGAGCTGCTGGCCGCAGACCGCTACAGCCGCATTGCCGAACGCCTGGCAGACCAGCAACAGCGCCTGGATAGCCTGCGGCGCTTTTTCAGTTATTCCGATAACGTCACCGCAGGCGAATTTCAGGGTTACGTCAAACCGCTGTTGCAGCGCACTTTGGCCTACGCCTGGGCGCCCGCCGTTGCCACCGCCAGGTGGGGGGCGAGTGCCGAACTGGCTGTCCACAATGCGTCCATTGATGCTGGCGGCCAGACGCAGGTACAGCCCTTAGCATTGCGTGGCCACGCCTACCCCATACGCTTTGTGCAAACTTCCAATCTGCCTGGGCTGCCTTCTGGCCTGGAGCTGTTCAACCTGAGACGCGTGCAAAGCACTTTGGTGCGCGCGACTACCCCAGGCAGCATGGCGGTGTCCGCGCCATGGCAGTTGCCAGAGCAGCCTGCGGCGGTAGTGCTGATGATGCTTGCTCCAGTCTTCGCCAATGTTGCAGGCGACGGTGTACCCAGTGGCTATGTGATTGTCCTGCTCGACTTGCAGCGCTTGGTCAGCGAGGGTGTGTCAGCTGCAACGGACGACGACCTGGTGGTGCGCATCAGCGATGGCAGCGGGCAAAACCTGCTGTACCAGTCGCTCAACCCGGCAGCGCCGCTGGCAATGGTCAGTGCCCGTCAACTGCAGCTGGCTGGTTATCCCTATCAGATGCTGATTCGTCCCAGCCAAAGCTTCGTCCACGCCAATCGTTCATCGTTGGTGCCGGCGGTCGCGATACTTGGGGCGCTGCTGAGCGTGCTGCTCGGCGCTTTGCTGTACAGCGTGCTCAGCCAGCGCCAGCGCGCATTGAAGCTGGTCGAGCAGCGCACGGCCGAATTGCGCATCAGTGAGCAGTCCCTCAGGGGCACCCATAACCAACTGCGCAGCGTGCTCGATGCGGCAACTCAGGTGGCGATTATCGCCACTGACCTCGAGGGCCGGATCATCACCTTCAATGCTGGCGCCGAGCGCATGCTGGGTTATGCCGCCAGCGAAGTGGTCGGCCGGCTTGATCTGCCCGCGCTGATTCAGGCCGACGAGTTGCACCAGCGCGCCCAGGCCCTGAGCCAGCAGCACGGCCGCGACATCAGCTGCGCTCAGGCAATCTTTGCCGATGCGGCGCAGGCCGCGGACAACCAGCCTGGCGAATGGACCCTGCAACGTAGCGACGGCAGCCAGCTGCTGGCGACCATGCTGGTCAGCCCGGTGCTCGATGAGCACGGCCGTTGGGTCGGCTACCTGGCAATCTGCATTGATGTCACTGAACGGCGCCGCGTGCATGAGGCACTGGCGGTGCGTGATCGGCTGCTGGAGAAGCTCAGTGCCGAAGTGCCCGGAGGTATCTATCAGTACCGTCTGGATGCGTCTGGACATACATGTTTCCCCTACGCCAGTCAGGGCTTGTTCGACATCTACGAGATCGACCTGCATCAGCTGCGTGAGGATGCGGCGCCGATTACCGAGCGGATTCATCCTGATGACCTGGAGCGGGTGCTGCGCTCGATCCGTCACTCGGCAGAGCACCTTGCCCCGTGGCGCGAAGAGTATCGGGTGATTCTGCCGCAGGCCGGTTTGCGCTGGGTGCGCGGTGAGGCCACGCCTGAACTAGGCGAGGCGGGATGCACCTTGTGGCATGGCTATCTGACCGATGTTTCCGAGCCCAAGCGGGTCGAGCACGAGCTGCGGGCGCTATCGATTACCGACGTGTTGACCGGTATTCACAACCGCCGCTACTTCCAGGAGCGGCTGAAGATCGAGCTTGATCGCGCCGCGCGTGATGGCCTGGAGCTGGCGGTGATCATGCTCGATGTCGATCACTTCAAGCGCATCAACGATGAGCATGGGCATGCGGTAGGTGACGATGTCCTGCGCAGCCTGTGCCAGCACATCAGCCATCGTCTGCGCCGTACAGACGTGTTCTGCCGGCTCGGCGGCGAGGAGTTCATGGTGCTGTGCCCAGGTAGCGATATCGCGCAGGCGCGCACCCTGGCGCTGGAGCTGTGGCAGGGGGTACGCAGTCTGGTGATCAACGGGGTCGGCAAGGTCACGGCAAGCTTCGGCGTGGCTGCCTGGCACCCGGGGGAGGGCGCCGATGCGCTGCTGCTGCGCGCCGATGCCGGGGTGTACGCGGCCAAGCAGGGTGGCCGCGACCGAGTTGAAGTAGTGCAGCCTTAAGTCGGCCTGATCTGCCTGCCGAGCAGCGCCGCGGCGGCTGGCACGCGCTGCTCAGACTGCTTGCTTCAGAGCCCCGATGCGGCGGTACCAGTATTCAGTTTCGGCTGGCGATACAGCTCAAGCAGCACCTGATCAAGCACTTGTGACGCACCCCATGGCTTGGGATCATTCAGGATCGCCGCCACTGCCCAGGTGTGGCCGTTGCTGTCGCGGCTGAAGCCGGCGATTGCGCGCACGGTATTCAAAGTGCCGGTCTTGATATGCGCCTGGCCGGTCATGGCAGTGCGTTTAAGGCGCTTGCGCATGGTCCCGTCCATGCCCACCAGCGGCATCGAGCTGATGAATTCAGCAGCGTAAGGGCTGTTCCAGGCCGCCTGCAGCAGGGTGGCCATTTCACGTGTGCTGACACGTTCAGCGCGAGACAGGCCAGAGCCGTTCTCCATCACCAGGTGCGGTGAGGTGATACCTTTTTTCGCCATCCACTGACGCACGACCCGTTGTGCGGCGCGCGCGTCATCGCCATCGGCATCGGTACGGAACTGCGCGCCCAGGCTCAGGAACAGCTGCTGAGCCATGGTGTTGTTGCTGTATTTGTTGATGTCGCGGATCACCTCGACCAGGTCGGGCGAGAATGCCCGCGCCAGTACTCGGGCGCTTTTCGGCACGTTCTCGATGCGATCGCCACCCTGGATGGTGCCGCCCAGTTCGTTCCAGATTGCGCGAACGGCACCTGCCGCGTAGGCGGGGTGGTCGAGCAGGGCCAGATAGGTCTGCGAGTTGCAGCCTTCGCCCAATTGGCCGCTGACCACTACGGTGACACCGTCTGGTCTGACCTGCGGGTTATAGCGGACCTCACCGGCGCACTGCTTGGAGGCGACCGCCTTGACCTGATTGTCGATGCGGATACTGGCAATCGGCGGTTCGACTGCAATCATGACCTTGCCGCCGTCATTGCGAGCAACGAAACGCAGCGCCTTGAGGTTGACCAGCAACGAGTCTGGCTTGACCAGAAACGGCTTGTTGGTGTCGCCGCCGTCATCGTCGAAGTGGGGCAGGTTGGGCTGCACGAAGTGGCTGCGGTCCAGCACCAGGTCACCGGTGACGGTGCGCACGCCGTTGGCGCGCAGGTCACGCATCAGCAGCCAGAGCTTTTCCATGTTCAGTTTGGGATCGCCGCCACCCTTGAGGTACAGGTTGCCGTTGAGCACGCCATTGCTCAGGGTGCCATCGGTGTAGAACTCGGTTTTCCATTGAAAGGTCGGGCCAAGCAGCTCGAGGGCGGCGTAGGTGGTAACCAGTTTCATGGTTGAGGCCGGGTTGACCGACACATCGGCGTTGAACACCGTTGCCGTACCGGGGCCATCGAGGGGCAGCATGACCAGCGACAGGGCGTTATCCTGCAATTTGTTGGTCTTGAGAGCCTGTTGCACCTTGGGCGGCAAGGTGGTGTTGACGGCGGCCTGAGTGGGCATGGCCAGAGGCAGCATCAGGCCGGCGAGCAGCAGTGGGCGGAGCGCTTTGATCATAAGTAGGAAAACCCTGCGGGCGAGGGGGAAATAACGGGGCTGTAAAAGATGGTGGCCCCAGATCGAAATATAGCGGGCATTATGCCCCAAGCGCGTCCTGTATGTGCCGGGTTCGACACAAAAGCGCCGCTGCGCCCCGGAAACTGGTAAAGTGCCGCCCGTAATTACTTAAGAGGATTGTTTCATGGCTACCAACCGTTCCCGCCGTCTGCGCAAAAAACTCTGCGTAGATGAATTCCAGGAGCTGGGCTTCGAACTGAACCTTGGTTTCAAGGAAGACCTGTCTGAAGAAGCCATCGATGCCTTCCTCGACGCCTTCCTGGTAGAAGCCATGGACGCCAACGGCCTGGACTACGTCGGCGGCGATGACTTCGGTCTGGTCTGCCTGGCCGAACGTGGCTCGGTCAGCGAAGAGCAACGTGCTGCTGTCGAAGCGTGGCTCAAGGGCCGTAACGAGCTGACCGAAGTCAAAGTCAGCCCGCTGCTCGACGCCTGGTATCCGGAAAAGCCGATCAACTCGGCTTCCTGATCCAGCCTGGCGGGCGCTGTCGGCGCGCCGCCATGCCAAAGCCCTGAACGCTCAGCCCAGCTGACGGCTCAGGGCTTTTTCAGTTCTGCGCATGTGCCTGGCCAAGGCCTGCCGCTTCAGCTTCAATTCGTGCAGCGTCAGTTCGCCACTGGCGAGCAGCTCGCACACCTCCATCATTGCCTGAGCATCCAGCATCCGTGCGGCGCTGAGGATTTTGTGTGCCTGCTCGACAATGGCCAGGGCTTGCTGCTCTGGATCAAGGCTCATCAGCACTGTGCAGTCATCCTTCAGGCTCTGCTGCAACAGCTGCAGAAAACGCTGTTGATCTGCCGGGTCGTCGCCAGCAACCCTCCTCACACTGGCGACGTCGAACGCCGCTCGGCGGGGCTGTAGCGCCGCGGATTCGGGCAATGGAGTGACGTTGGCGAGGTGCTCACTCAGCGTACGCAGGCTTATCGGCTTGAGCAGGCAGTCGTTCATGCCCGCATCCTGGCAGCGCTGGCGAACTTCGGGTTGGGCATTGGCGGTGTAGCCAAAAATGACGCAGGGTGGCCGGTTGCTGGCGCGCTCTTCAGCGCGGATGGCTCGCGTCACCTGATAGCCGTTCATGTGGGGCATGTTGCAGTCGAGCAGCAGCACATCGAACGTATCGCTGTGCCAACATTGCAAGGCTTCATTGCCATCCCGCGCACTGGTGTGGCGCAGCCCCATGAAATTCAACTGCTGCGCCATCAGCATCAAGTTGGCGGGATGGTCGTCGATGACCAGTACGCGCAAGTCGGGATTGAGCGCGTCGACCTGGCGTATCGCCGCCTCGGCTGCCACCGGCGCACCGGCTGGGCAGACCGGCATGCTCAGGCGGACCTGGGTGCCTACCCCCTGCAAACTGCGCAGGGTCAGTGTGCCACCCATCATTTCGCACAGGGTGCGGCTGATGGTCAGGCCCAACCCGGTGCCGCAGCGTGCGCCGTCGCTCTGGGTGTTGGCCTGCACGAAGGGACTGAACAGCCCTTGTATTTCGTGCTCGGGAATGCCGATGCCGCTGTCGCGCACCTCAAGTTCCAGTTGGGTGGTTGGCGCAGAAGCTGATCGGTGCAGCTGCGCGTGTACGCGGACCTGGCCAATGTCGGTGAACTTGATCGCATTGCTGAGCAGATTGCTCAGTACCTGCTTGAAACGCAGTGGGTCGAGCAGTACGTGACGTTGTGCGCTCGGCTCGATCTGGACTTCCAGTGCCAGGCCCTTTTCACGTGCCTGGCCTTCAAATACCCGCGCTACGGATTTGATCAAAGCAGCCAGCTCGACCGGTTCTGGCGCCAGGCTCATGTGCCCGGATTCAATCCGCACGATATCCAGGATATCTCCGATCAGGCCCAGCAGGTCGGTAGCGGAATGGTAGGCGACTTCCAGTGCCGGTTTGTCCACGCGGCCTTGATCGGCGTGCCTGACGGCGAGTTCGAGCATGCCGATGACTGCGTTCATCGGCGTGCGAATTTCATGGCTGATGGTTGCCAGAAAGGTGCTCTTGGCACGGTTGGCATCATCGGCCTGCTGTTTTGCCAGGCGCAGCTCCTGCACCAGCTGGCGGCGCTCGCTGATATCGATCCAGCCGCCAATGATGCCCTGCACTTCACCCAACGAGTCACGATAGGGCAGGACCCAGTGGTACACCGTCAGTTCGCGATCTTTCAGGCGGAGCTGGCGATCAAGGATCAACGGCTCGCCGGCGGCCATGACCTGCTGATAGTCGGCTTCGATCTGATGCGTACAGGCATGCTGGCTGCCCAGGCTCTCTTCCAGGCGTTTGCCAATGACGTCTTGCGCACAGGCGTCCATCGCCTTCAGGTAACTGTCGTTGCAGCTTTGCAACTTGCCATCACGACCCCGCACAAACAGCGGATGAGGAGTGCCATTGAGCATCACCTGCATGAATTCGAGTTGGTCGTTGAGGGCTCGTTCGACGCGTTGGCGATGGCGAATCTGGCGGCGCAGATGCGCGTTCCAGACCAGCGCCAGCAACAGTAAAGAGCCGATCCCCACTGCAATCTGCAGAGCCAGATGCCGCAGGTTCCGCCAATAGGCATCGTCTTGCGCATTGAGGCCGCTCCAGCGGTTGTAGATCGCGCCAAATTCTTCTGGAGAGATACTCAACAAGGCCTTGTCGAGGATAGCTGCCAGCGGCTGCGCATTGCTGGCATTCGCCATCGCGAAGCTGGCGGGCTCGATGCCCACCGTATTGCGAATCACCAGATCCGGGTCGCTGGCCAGCGCATGATTGGCATCGATCAGCGTGCTGACAGCGCCGTCGACGGCACTGCTGCTGAGCAGCGCCAGGGAGTAGTACGGGCTTTCGGTCTGGATAGCCATGACATCCGGGTACTGCTGGGCAAGCAATTGCGCTGCTGCGCTGCCACGTGTGACGGCAACCCGCTTGCCGTTGAGTTGCTCGAATGAGCTGGCCGTTTCGTTGTGTCGGGTGACCAGCACCAGCGAGCTTTCCAGATACGGCCGAGTCACCAGCAGTTGCGGGTTGTGCTGCTCTTGCATCGGCAGTGCTGCAATGACATCGGCGCGACCATCGGCAATCCGCGCGAGCATGTCGTCAACACTGCCCGCACGCTGAATCTCGAAATGCAGACCTGTGCGCAGCCGGAGCATTTCCAGCAGGTCGGCGGTAATGCCGCGGAACTGACCGGCCGCGTCGAAGTAGGACACCGGGGCCGCCGTTTCGTCGATGACTACCCGCAACAATGGACGCTGCCTTAGCCACTGTTCTTCTGCTGGGCTTAGCTGCAGCTTGCGCTCGCTCAGCAGAATGTCGCTACCGGCGCTCCAGCGTTTGAGAATGTTGCTTTGCACCACCACTGGCTGAGCTTGCAGCGCGAGGTTGATCAACCCTCTGAGCATCGATGCGTCGCGGCGCATGGCGAAGCTGAAGCCAATGGCCTCATGTTGGCCAAAATTGGCCATACGCAGGCGCGGCAGATGGCCCTGATTGAGTTGAAAGTAGGTGGAAATGGTATCGCCGATGAAGACGTCGGCCTGCCCAAATGCAACCGCATTGAGTGCCTGGGTCGACGAGCCGAACGTCAGCAGTGAAGCGTTGGGGTAGGTCTCGCGTACCACCTTGGGCGGCAGGTAGTGATACAGCATGCTCAGGCGCATGCCATTGAGGCCGTTGTTCAACGGGCGCGCCTCGTCCTCGCGAGTCACCAGCACGGGTTGGTCGACCGCATACGGGACCGACAGCCCCAGCCCTTGCGCAGCGGCTTCGAAGCCGTTAGCGCTGCCCAACAGGTCAATCCGCCCTTGCTTGAGCGCCTCGACGGCATCCAGGCGATTGTCGAAACGCAATACTTTCACCGGCAGCCCGAGCGCGCTGCTGATCACCGCAGCGTACTCGGCGGTAATGCCCTGGTAGTCACGGCCACCGCTGGTGATATCGAACGGGGGGTAATCGGGGAAAGAGGTGCCTAGCGTCAGTTGCTGCTTTGTCTCAAGCCAGTTGCGCTGCTCGGCGCTGAGCTGTGGGCGGCTTGGTTGTGCTGACGTACGTTTGAGCAAGGTCAGTGTCGTAGGCTCCTGCTCCGCCGCCACCGACAAGCCGGTGGCGGCCAGGACAAGGCACAAACAGGTCAAGTAATGCCCCACTCGCAGCATCACACCAGCGCGTTCCGTTTGGCCACGTCAATCAGGTCGACCAAAGTACTTACCCGTAGTTTTTGCATCAGGCGTTTTTTGTAGGTGCTCACTGTCTTGTTACTGAGAAACATGCCTGAAGCGATTTCCTTGTTGCTTCGACCCTGGGCAAAAAGTTGCAGCACCATCAGTTCTCGATCATTGACCTGTCGGAATAGACCTAATTCCGACCTGCTGCTTTCTGTCTCACCCTGCAGGACTTGGCTGGGGAAATAGTTGTAGCCAGCAAGTACTGCCTTGATTGCACTGATGAGTTCGCTCAAGTCTTCCTGCTTGCAGACATAGCCCGATGCGCCCGAATGCATGCAGCGAATGGCGAACAGCGCGGGTGACTGGGCAGTTAGTACCAGCACCTTCATGGGCAGGGCCATGCTCTGGAAACGCGCCAGCACTTCGAGCCCATCCAGTCGCGGGATAGCGATGTCAAGGATGACCAGGTTGGGGCGTGCCTCGCGAATCAGCTGCATCGCGTCGACGCCGTTGTCAGACTCGCCGACGATCTTGTAACCCTGGTTTTCCAGTAGCATGCGTACGGCCAAGCGAATAACCGGATGGTCGTCGACAATAAATACGGATTGCATAGTTAACATTCCATTGGGACAGATGGCGTGAACAGAGCGCACCTTAACCCAGATGGGCGGCAGGAAGCAGGCAACAAGCGTTTGTCAGTCGTATATGGGAAATGGACTACAGTAAGAGACTACATAGTCGATGATTCTTGAGACGAGATGTTTATATGTAGCAAGAAATTAGTAACGTGGTGTGAGTGGCTGTTAGTTGGGGTTGGTTAATCGATAGGCGTGAGATTGGTTCATCTATCTACACTGTTAACCTTCGCATAGCCGGGGCCGCACAGCGGCCCCAATACTGGCTGAGATCTGCCTAAGTTTGCCGTATTCAGGTCGGGCTGGAACGCCCAGTCATCTCACAAGCCATCTCGCTGGCATAGCTGTCGGTCATGCCGGCGATGAAATCAATCATTCGCAGGAAGGCGTTGTGCAACGTGTCATCAGGGCTTGGCGCATGGTTGCCAATCAGGTCGAGCACTCGCCGGCTTTTGAACGACGGGGTGCGCCCGCCGTGTTGTTCCAGGGCCGCGCCACAAAAAGCGTTGAGCAAGATTTCCAGCGTGGTGTAAGCGCCAATCTCGTGCAGCGTCTTGCGCTTGTCCTGGAAGATCTTCTTGCGCGCCATGTCCTTGGCCTGCAGTACACAGCGCTTGGCAGGGCCGTGCATGTGCTCGACCAGGTCGCCCGCTAACTGACCGCTGAGCAACGCCCGTTGCTGCTCGACGAACGCTTCGGCTGCCGCATTGGTCAGGTGTTCGATAGCCTTGCCGCGCAGGATCGCCAGCTTGCGTCGGCGCGAGTCGTTGGCGCCGAGCTGGCGGTAGGTCTCGGGCAGGTCGTCACCGACCAGGTCCAGCAGCAGCGCTTCGACTTCGGCATATTGCAGCAGCTCCATCTCGACCCCGTCTTCAAGGTCGATCAAGGCGTAGCAGATATCGTCGGCAGCCTCCATCAGGTACACCAGCGGATGGCGTGCCCAGCGTTGCTCCTCGAGCTGCGGCAGGCCCAGCTTGCGTGCGATCTGCTCGAGCAACGGCAGCTCGCTCTGATAGCTGCCGAACTTGTGCTTCTTGTAGCCCAGGGCATCGGCGTGACGCGAACTCCACGGGTATTTAAGGTAGGTGCCGAGGGTGGCGTAGGTCAGCCTGGTACCGCCATCGAACTGGTGATACTCCAACTGTGTGAGCACCCGAAAGCCCTGCGCATTGCCTTCGAAATTGAGAAAGTCAGCGCGTTGCTCGTCGCTCATGCCGTCCAGCCAGCCGCGACCTGCCGCCTGCTGAAACCAGGAGCGGATCGCGTCTTCGCCAGAGTGGCCGAACGGCGGATTACCGATGTCGTGGGCCAGGCAGGCCGACTGCACGATCATGCCCAGGTCGCTTGGCTCGCACCAGGCCGGCAGCTCGTCGCGCAAGGTCTCGCCCACACGCATGCCGAGTGAGCGGCCGACGCAGCTCACTTCCAGCGAATGGGTCAGGCGGGTATGAATATGGTCGTTGCTCGACACCGGGTGGACTTGAGTCTTGCGTCCAAGCCGGCGAAACGCACCGGAAAAGATGATCCGGTCGTGGTCCTTGTGGAAGGGACTGCGCCCTAGTTCCTCAGGGCTGTACAGGGCCTTGCCCAGGCGCTCACGGGTTAGCAGGGTATCCCAGTCCAATGCTCGCTCTCCGATCGGATAATCGCCATAGCTTCAGGGTAGCGCTGCGCCTGCGCAAGGGGCAGGCGCAGCCGCTGCTAGCGGCGTCGACCGTTGTGCAGGAACAGTCTGGCCAAGGGCAGCAACGTGCCGCCCAGGCGCAGCAAGCGGGTAAGGCCACCACCGCGGGCACCCTTGCCAGTCAGAAAGCCCATCAAAACCACGCCGGCAATGCCCCATAACGGCGCATGCTTGATCCCCAGCCCTTGCTGCACAGAGCTACCTATGCCGCGCAGGCGACGGACTGGCTCGAGCAGTTGCGCCGATTCCTGGCGGATTTCCTGGCGGTGCATTTCGAGGCGCAGACGCAACAGCGCCTTGCGCAGCTCGCGCGGATTACGCGTATTGGGAAGTTCAGGCAGGCTCATGGCAACAGTCGCTCCCGATCCTTGGCAAGCTCCTCAAGTGTGGAGCTGAACGGTGAAGACTCATCGAATACCGCAGCTTTCAGGCGAACAGCGCAGTACAGCGTGGCGAGGCAGTAGAACACGCACAGACCGATGATCCCGGCCAGGCGATAACTGTCCCAGACCAGTACCAGCAGCAGACCAGACAATGCCGACAGCAACAGCAGGGCAAATACCAATGCCATGCCTGCGAACAGCAGCAGCTTCAAGGTACGGCCTTTCTGCTCCTGCAGCTCGATGCCGAACAGCTCGATGTGGCTGTGCAGCAGGCCAAGCACGGCAGCGCCGAGGCGCTTGCCGGTTGCGCCAGTGGAGGCGTCATTTTCCATGAAGTTACCTCAGCGGCGATTGGCCAGCAGCCCGATCAGCAGGCCGACACCTGCAGCAATGCCGATAGCCTGCCAAGGGTTTTCCTGGACATAGGCTTCGGCTTGAACAACCGCCTCCTGACCGCGGGCGCGCACCGATTCCTGAGTCACCTGCAGGTTGGCACGAGCCTCTTCGAGGCGCGCATGGATCTGTTCGCGCAATTCGTCAGCCTGATCACCCGCCAGATTGGCCGTGTCCGCCAGCAGCCGCTCGGTGTCGCGTACTAGCGCCTGGAAGTCAGCCATCAATATCTCTTGAGCATTCTTTGCCGATTTGCTGGCCATTGGGTCTCTCCCTGTTTAGGTATGTGGATAATTCGAGTGATGGCTGTTGTGAAGGTTCACTGCAGTTGCTGGTATGGCGTTTGCTAAGTGTTTGTTAAGTATTGGGGCGTGCCCGCAGCGGCTGCGACGATTTCGCGCATCACGTCTGCACATACCGATAAACCTTAACCCAATCCACGACAAACCCAAGAAAAAACCACGCACGTTCCGCCAGGCCTCACCAGAACAGGGCAGCGGGGCGGGCACCGATTCGGTGCAGGGATGCCGGTTCTTGAACTGTCATGGTGCCTTTTTCAGCAGGTCTGCCAACTTCATGGAAAACACCCACAGCGCAATGGACTCTCTGGTCCACGGTTCCAACACGCTTTTCTTACTGATGGGCGCCATTCTGGTGCTGGCGATGCATGCCGGTTTTGCCTTTCTGGAAGTAGGTACGGTTCGCCACAAGAATCAGGTCAACGCACTGTCGAAGATCCTCAGCGACTTTGCCATTTCGGCGCTGGTGTACTTTTTCGTCGGTTACTGGGTTGCTTATGGGGTGACCTTCCTGCAGCCGGCAGCGACGCTGGCCAGCGATCATGGCTACGCCTTGGTGAAGTGCTTTTTCCTGATCACCTTCGCAGCGGCCATTCCCGCGATCATCTCCGGCGGCATCGCCGAACGTGCCCGCTTCGCACCGCAGTTATGCGCGACAGCGCTGATTGTGGCGTTCGTCTACCCGTTCTATGAAGGCATTGTGTGGAACGGCAATTTTGGCTTGCAGGACTGGCTGCAACAGCGCTTCGGTGCGCCGTTTCACGACTTCGCTGGCTCGGTGGTAGTGCATGCCATGGGCGGCTGGCTGGCCCTGGCAGCGGTGTTGCTGCTTGGCGCACGGCGTGGGCGTTATCGCGACGGGCGACTGATCGCCTTTGCTCCCTCGAGCATTCCGTTTCTCGCGCTGGGCTCTTGGATCCTGATCATCGGCTGGTTCGGCTTCAACGTCATGAGCGCGCAGAGCCTGCAAGGGATCAGTGGCCTGGTGGCGATCAATTCGCTGATGGCAATGGTGGGCGGCACCCTGGCAGCGCTGCTGGCCGGGCGCAATGACCCAGGCTTTCTGCACAACGGTCCGTTGGCTGGGCTGGTGGCGGTCTGTGCCGGCTCCGACCTGATGCATCCACTTGGCGCGCTGCTCACCGGCGTAGTGGCGGGTGGGCTGTTCGTCTGGTGTTTCACCGCTGCGCAGAACCGCTGGAAAATCGACGACGTTCTCGGCGTCTGGCCACTGCATGGCGTTTGCGGTGTGTGGGGCGGCATCGCCTGCGGGATCTTTGCCCAGCCGAGCCTGGCTGGCCTGGGCGGGGTGAGCATGATCAGTCAACTGATCGGCAGCCTCGGCGGTGTACTCGTGGCATTGACCGGTGGCCTGGTCGTGTATGGCTTGCTCAAGGCTACGCTGGGCTTGCGTCTGAGCCATGAGCAGGAGTTTCAGGGGGCAGACCTGTCGCTGCATCGAATTGGTGCCACCAGCCAGGATTGACGCGTGCGGGCTGGACTTTACAATAAGTCCACCTCTCCATTGTGCGCAGGCCCGCCATGCTTCCGGAATGCCAACTGCTGGGCACCCTTGGGTGCCACCTGTGCGAAGTCGCCGAAGCCGTGCTGATGCCATTCGTCGAGTGTGGCCTGCTGGTGGAGTTGGTCGATATCAGCGAGCAGCAGGCCTTGTTCGAGCGCTATGGATTGATCATCCCGGTGCTGCGTCGGTGCGATTCAGGCGATGAGTTGCATTGGCCGTTCGATAGCGAACAGGTGGTGGCTTTCCTCCGGTAATGATCGCACCAGCGGCGGCGCGTCCCTCGTGTGCAAACCTGTGTGGTGACAGATGATCGGCCCTGGCCCGCCATGAGCGAGCCTTGCCATCAGCCACGCAGAGGTCCGTGATGTTCATCACCCCCCACTTCACGCTAGCCGAAATGACCGCTTCCAGCACAGCAGCGCTTGCAGGTCTGGATAACACGCCGCCACCCGCGGCGTTGACGAACCTGGGCCTGTTATGCGGCGTACTCGAGCAGGTGCGTAGTCTGCTCCAGGTGCCACTGACGATTACCAGCGGCTTTCGTAGCCAGGCGCTCAACCAGAAGGTCGGCGGCACAGCGCAAAGCGCTCATGTACTGGGGCTGGCGGCTGACTTCACGGCTTTGAACATTCCCGCACGCCAAGTTGCAATACGGATTCGCGACAGTGACGTCATATTCGATCAGTTGATTCTCGAGTTCGACAGCTGGGTCCACCTGGCTGTCTCGATCGAGCATCCACGCCGTCAGATACTGACTATTCAACGAGGCGGCGGCTACCTACCGGGCGTCGTCTGACAACGCCTGCCATTTGACGAAAGCCGGAACAACTTCGTATGCTGTATATAAATACAGTATCAGGGTGGAGCGATGCTCAATGTCGAGCAACTGAAATACAGCATCAACAGGATGGCGCCCGAGCGTGTAGCCGACGCCGTTCTGGAGCTGCGTCTCGAGGGCCTGGTCACGGATGACCGGACGCCCTTTGGCAAGGTCCACTTCAATACCTGCTTCGCTGAAGTCGAGGCGTTGTTTCAACGGGCCGGTTTTCACCGAGCGCTGGATGTCGTCGGCTATCAAGGCCTGGTTTATGCGCTGTACGATCCTGGTCGCTGGGACGCCGTGCAGGTACTGCGCTGGCTCAAGGTGCGCTGCGAGACGGCCGAAGCTGGCTGAGCCGCAGGCCATCGGTGATAATGCCGGCTTACTGACTGCCTGAGCCTGACATGAGCGCACCTTTCGATCCCGCACATCAACAAGCCAGCACGGTGTGCCTGCCGCCTGGCGAGTGGAAGACGGTGCTTGATTGCTTGTGTGAGCACTTCAAGGCGATTGATCGCGAGCAATGGCTTGACCGTTTTGCTCGCGGTCGGGTGCTGGACGCTGAAGGGCGTGCAATCGGCGCAGATTTGCCTTACCGACGCGGCATGCGCCTGCATTATTTTCGTGAAGTGGCCAACGAGAAACCGATCCCGGTGCACGAATCGATTGTGCACATGGACGAGCACCTGGTCATCGCCGACAAGCCGCACTTTCTGCCGGTGACGCCCACAGGCGAATACGTCGAGCAGACTTTGCTCCGTCGGCTCATCCGCCGGCTGGGCAACCCGCACCTGGTGCCCTTGCATCGCATTGACCGGCATACGGCAGGACTGGTCATGTTCTCGGCCAACCCTGAGACCCGCAGCGCCTATCAGCGCCTGTTCCCCGAACGGCGTATCGACAAGCAGTATCAGGCGATTGCCGCTGCACTGCCTGAACTCGACTTCCCGCTGGTGCGACGCAGCAGGTTGGTGCACGGCGAACCGTTTTTCCGCATGCACGAGGTCCCCGGCGCAGAGAACAGCGAGACGCTGGCGCATGTGATCGAGAAAAATGGTGATTGCTGGCGCTATGGCCTGTCGCCGGTAACCGGCAAGACCCACCAGTTGCGCGTGCACATGGCCGCGTTGGGGGCGGGCATCTGCAACGACCCGTTTTACCCGCAGCTGCAGGCGGTCGAGGATGACTATCAGCGGCCCTTGAAACTATTGGCGCAGAGCCTGCGCTTTGCCGATCCGCTGGACGGCAGCGAGCGCTGTTTCGAAACGCGGCTGGCGCTGGACTGGTAAACGGCCGTTACCGCAGGTTCCCCAGCGATAACGGCTCCGTCAGCACATCAACGGTTGAAGCGCTCCACCAGTGAGTACTGAGTCCCCGCCGTGCCGGTCAGCTCTTCGCTGAGCAAAGCCGAGTGCTGTGCTTGTTCGGCGGTTTCGTCAGCAAGGCTGGCAATGGTGCTGATGTTGCGGCTGATTTCGTCAGCCACGGCGGTTTGCTCTTCGGTTGCCGCTGCGATCTGGGTCGCCATGTCGGTGATATTGGCCACTGCTTCGCTGATGCCGATCAGCGCCTGATCCGCTTCCATAACCCGGGCAACGCCTTCCTGCGCCTGGCGATGGCCACTTTCCATGGTCAACACGGCGCTGCTGGCCGTCTGTTGCAGCTTGGCAATAAGGCCGTGGATCTGCCCGGTGGATTCGGCAGTGCGTTGCGCCAGCTGGCGCACTTCATCAGCCACCACGGCAAAACCGCGGCCCATTTCGCCGGCGCGGGCGGCTTCGATGGCCGCGTTCAAGGCCAGCAGGTTGGTCTGATCGGCAATGCCTTTGATCACATCGACCACGCCGCCGATCTCGTCGCTGTCCTTGGCCAGTTGGGTCACGGTCTGCCCGGTTTCGCCGACTGCGGTGGACAAGCGAGCAATGGCCTCGCGGGTCTCCCCGGCGATCTGCCGGCCCTGGCTGGTCAGGCGATTGGCTTCCTGGGTGGCATCGGCAGTGCGCTGCACGTGATTGGCAACTTCCTGGGTGGTCGCGGCCATCTGGTTGACGGCAGCTGCGACCTGCTCGGTTTCTACCCGTTGGCGTTCCAGGCCCGATGAGCTCTGGTGAGCCAGGACATCGGACTGACGCGCCTGATCGCTCAGGTGTTCGGCGCTGTCCTGCAAGCGAGTCAGGCAGGTTTTCATCCGCGCGTCCTGGCTGAGCATGGCCATCTCAAGACGCGCCTGTACGCCGCGGCTGTCGGTGTACATCTGCGCGATGAGCGGGTCGGAGGTGGTTTGCTCAGCCAGACCGAGCAGGCGCTTGAGGCCGCGTTGCTGCCAGCTCAAACCGAGCAGGCCCAACGGTACCGACAGGCCGGCGGCGAGGGCGAAGCCCCAGGAATGGCCCAGCCAGTTGCCGATCAGGAAGCCGACCTGGCTGACCAGAATGAACGGCAGCCAGTCTTGCAGCACCGGCAGCCAGCGGTCGCGGCGAGGGATCGCCGACTTGCCCTGGTTGAGGCGCTGGTACAGGCCTTCGGCACGGCGAATCTGTTCAGCGGTAGGTTTGACCCGCACCGATTCGTAACCGACTACCTGGTTGTTGTCGAAAATCGGCGTTACGTAGGCGTTGACCCAGTAATGATCGCCGCTCTTGCAGCGGTTCTTGACGATACCCATCCACGGCAGGCCTTGCTTGAGGGTCTGCCACATGTGGGCAAACACTGCTGCGGGGACATCGGGGTGGCGGACCAGATTATGCGCAGCGCCGATCAATTCCTCGCGTGAGAAACCGCTGATTTCGACGAAGGCATCGTTACAGTAACTGATCACACCTTTGGCATTGGTGGTGGAGATCAACCGCTGTTGGGCAGGGAAAGTCCGTTCTCTCTGGGTAATCGGCTGGTTGTTACGCATGGCTGCTCGGTCCGCAAGGCTTTCCATGGCTATCGGCATGGCTGCGGTTTTATTGAATGATTATTTAACCAGCGGCGGGCGAGAGAAGGGGCGCAATGCGCCCCTGGGTTGATGAGATGGCGATCAGCTGGCGATCAGTTGCCGCAGCACATAGTGCAGAATGCCGCCTGCCTTGAAGTACTCGACCTCGTTGAGGGTGTCGATCCGGCACAGCACCTGGATGTCCTGTTGCTCGCCGTGTTCACGGTGGATGCGCAGGGTCAGGGTCATGCCCGGGCGGATCTGCGCGTCGCTCAAGCCGAGGATATCGATGCGTTCAGTGCCGGTCAGGTTCAGCGTCTTGCGGCTGTCACCTGCCATGAACTGCAAAGCCAGCACGCCCATGCCGATCAGGTTCGAGCGGTGAATGCGCTCGAAGCTCTCGGCCAGCACTGCTTTGACCCCGAGCAGGTTGGTGCCCTTGGCTGCCCAGTCGCGGCTGGAACCAGTGCCGTATTCCTGCCCGGCAATCACCACCAGCGGAGTACCTTCGGCCTGATAACGCATGGCGGCATCGTAGATCGAGAGTTTTTCACCGCTGGGCACGTGCACGGTGTTGCCGCCTTCTTCGCCGCCGAGCATCTCGTTGCGGATGCGGATGTTGGCGAAGGTGCCGCGCATCATTACCTCATGGTTGCCGCGGCGCGAGCCATAGGAGTTGAAGTCTTTGGGCTGCACGCCTTTGTCGCGCAGATAGCGACCGGCAGGGCTGTCGGCCTTGATGTTGCCGGCAGGGGAGATGTGGTCAGTGGTGACCGAGTCTCCGAGCAACGCCAACACACGGGCCTGCTGAATATCAACGATCTCGGGCAGCGCCCCGCCGATGTCCTCGAAGAATGGCGGGTGCTGAATGTAGGTCGAGTCAGCCTGCCAGACATAGGTTGCCGCTTGGGGCACTTCGATGGCCTGCCATTGTTCATCGCCGGCGAATACTTCGGCGTATTCCTTGTGGAACATCGCGGTATCGACCTTGGCTACCGCATCGGCGATCTCCTGCTGGCTCGGCCAGATGTCGCGCAGGTACACCGGCTGGCCATCTTTGCCGACGCCCAATGGTTCTTGGGTGAGGTCGACGCGCACACTGCCAGCCAGCGCGTAAGCCACCACCAAGGGTGGCGAGGCCAGCCAGTTGGTCTTGACCAAGGGATGCACCCGGCCTTCAAAGTTGCGGTTGCCCGAGAGCACCGAGGCGACGCTCAGGTCAGCGGTGCCGATGGCCGTTTCAATAGCTTCATCGAGCGGCCCGGAGTTACCGATGCAGGTGGTGCAACCGTAGCCGACCAGGGCAAAACCCAGTTGGTCGAGATATGGGGTGAGGCCGGCAGCATTGTAGTAATCGGTGACGACCTTGGACCCAGGCGCCAGCGAGCTCTTGACCCAAGGCTTGCGGCTCAAACCCTTCTCGATCGCCTTCTTCGCCACCAGACCGGCGGCCATCATCACGCTGGGGTTGGAGGTGTTGGTGCAGGAGGTGATCGCGGCAATCACCACCGCGCCGTCGCGCAGGGTGTAGTTCTGGCCTTCGTGGCTGTAGTCGATCTGCCCGGTCTGGTCGGCATTGCCCACTGCAACGCCACCACCACCTTCGCTCTCGAGCCGGCCGACTTCCTTGGTGGCAGGTTTGACCTGCAGCTTGAGGAAGTCATCGAAGGCCTGGCTGACCTGACCCAAAGCGACCCTGTCCTGCGGCCGTTTCGGGCCGGCCAGGCTGGCTTCCACGGTGTCCATGTCGAGCCCCAGGCTGTCGCTGAACAGTGGCTCCTGGCCTGGCATGCGCCATAGGCCCTGGGCCTTGCAATAGGCTTCGACCAGGTCGACCGTGGCTTGTGGCCGGCCTGACAGGCGCAGGTAGTCGAGGGTCACCTGATCCACCGGGAAGAAACCGCAGGTGGCGCCGTATTCCGGCGCCATGTTGGCCAGCGTCGCGCGGTCGGCCAAGGGCAATTCGGCAAGGCCGTCGCCATAGAACTCGACGAACTTGCCGACCACGCCTTTCTTGCGCAGCATCTGCGTGACGGTCAGCACCAGGTCGGTTGCAGTGATGCCCTCGCGCAGCTTGCCGGTGAGCTTGAAGCCAATCACTTCGGGGATCAGCATCGACACTGGCTGGCCAAGCATGGCTGCCTCCGCCTCGATGCCGCCCACGCCCCAGCCAAGTACACCGAGGCCGTTGATCATGGTCGTGTGCGAATCGGTGCCGACCAGGGTGTCGGGGAATGCGTAGACCTTGCCGTCTTCCTCGCGGGTCCAGACGGTGCGGCCGAGGTATTCCAGGTTGACCTGGTGGCAGATGCCGGTACCCGGTGGCACCACACTGAAATTATCGAACGCATTCTGGCCCCAGCGCAGGAAGGCATAGCGCTCGCCGTTGCGTTGCATTTCGATATCGACGTTTTGTTCGAAGGCATCGGCGCTGGCGTAGCGGTCGACCATCACCGAGTGGTCGATGACCAGGTCCACGGGCGACAGCGGATTGATCCGCTGCGGGTCACCACCGGCCTTGGCCATCGCCGCGCGCATGGCTGCCAGGTCGACCACGGCCGGTACGCCGGTAAAATCCTGCATCAATACCCGGGCAGGGCGGTACTGGATCTCGCGGTCGGAGCTGCGCGTGTCCAGCCACTGCGCCAGCGCCTTGAGGTCGGTGCCGGTGACGGTCTTGCCGTCCTCCCAGCGCAACAGGTTTTCCAGCAGGACCTTGAGCGACATCGGCAGGCGTTGCAGTTCGCCTAGCTGCTGTGCGGCTTCGTCGAGGCTGAAGTATTGATAGGCGCGGTCGCCTACCTGCAGGGTCTTGAGGGTGTTCAGGCTATCGAGCGAGGGCATTGCCAACTCCTTCTGCGCCGGTGCCCGGCCTCTTGTGCATGCCGGTGTCACCGCTCTGAATAGGTCCGCACGGCACGGACCTGGCTGAGTAGTCAGGTTAGGCCGAAATTGCGGCCATGACCCTGTACTGGACAGGCGGGGCATGTCGCTGGTTCCGATCTTCCTTTATCATCGCCGCCGTGCCGGTGCGTGTTGTGCGCTGGATCAAGGCTGACGATCGCCGTCAGCGATGTGGAGTGACAAATGAATACCCTGTTCATGCATTGCCGGCCTGGTTTCGAAGGCGAGGTCTGCGCCGAAATCAGCGAACACGCCGCCCAGCTTGGGGTGGCCGGCTATGCCAAAGGTAAAGCGCAGAGCGCCAGTGCCGAGTTCGTCTGCAGCGAGCCGGGTGCCGCCGAGCGCCTGATGCGTGAACTGCGCTTCGACAAACTGATCTTCCCTCGCCAATGGGCGCGTGGTGAATTTATCGAGTTGCCCGAAACCGACCGCATCAGCGTGTTGCTCGAGCATCTGGCAGCGCTGCCGGTCGCCGGCAGCCTGTGGCTGGAGGTGCTTGATACCAATGACGGCAAAGAGCTGTCGACGTTCTGCCGCAAGTTCGAAGGGCCGTTGCGCAAGGCTTTGGAGAAGGCTGGCCGGTTGGTCGAAGACGCTCAGCGGCCGCGCCTGTTGTTGAGCTTCATCAGTGGTCGACGGGTGTTTGTCGGCCTTGCCGAAGCGGACAACTCGGCGCTGTGGCCAATGGGCATTCCGCGCCTTAAATTCCCCCGCGAGGCGCCCAGCCGTTCGACCCTCAAGCTGGAAGAGGCGTGGCATCAGTTCATCCCGCGCGATCAGTGGGAAGAGCGTTTGCAGGATGACATGACCGGTGTCGACCTGGGTGCCTCACCGGGTGGCTGGACCTATCAGCTGGTCAAGCGCGGCATGCTGGTTACCGCGATCGACAACGGGCCGATGGCCGAAAGCTTGATGGACACCGGCCTGGTGCAGCACCTGATGGCCGATGGCTTCACCTGGAAGCCCAAGCACACCGTGGACTGGATGGTCTGCGACATCGTCGAAAAGCCTGCGCGCAGTGCGGCCTTGATCGAGACGTGGCTGGGCGAGGGCTTGTGCCGTGAGGCGGTGGTCAACCTCAAATTGCCGATGAAGCAGCGCTACGCCGAAGTCCGGCGCCTGCTGGACCGCATCGAAGCGGGCTTCAAGGAGCGCAAGATCAGGGTCTCGATCGCCTGCAAGCAGCTCTATCACGACCGCGAAGAAGTCACCTGCCATTTGCGCCGGCTTGACCTCAAACCGCGCAACACGCACGGCTGAGGCTCTGCCGGGATCAACGCTTGCCGAGAATTTCGCCGAGCTTGTCCGGCCGTGGTGCGCCTTGCTGACTTTGCAGGCGGCCTTGCGCGTCCTGGTAGAAGATCGCCGGGGTTGCCGATAGGCCGAGTTCTTCCATCACCGCCAGGTTGCTGTCGAGCTGTTGCTGGACGCTCTCGGGGATCTTGTCCAGCGCCTTGAGGGTGCTGGCCTTGCCAGAACTCTCGTGCTGCAGCAGGGCCTTGGCTGGGTCCTTGGCGGCCAGCAGGGCTGCCGATTTGCCTGGGCTGTCTTCACGAATGATGCCGACCATGATGTGCCGCAGCTGCACCTTGCCAGACTCGACCCACGGCCGTGCCTGCTGCCAGAACATGTTGCAGTAGGGGCAGTTCGGGTCGCTGAACAGGTAGACCGTGCGCGGTGCATCGGCTTTGCCATCGGCAATCCACGCCGACTTTTCCAGCTTTGCCCAGATCGCCTTGCTCATCGGCGCATAGACCAGTTTTTCCAGTGGTTCAGCGCTCAGATCCTGGCCTTGCTCGTCAAACAGGCTGCCGACCAGCACATGCTTGCCGTCTGGTGTGAGATACAGGGCAATACCGTTGTTCTGGTACTCGGCTGCGTAGCCACGCATACCGTCTGGAGCGGCGAAGCTGCCCTTGATCACGGCGCCCTTGGCCTGCAGTTGCTGGATGGCCTTTGGCAGTTCTTCGGCCTGCAGCAAGGGCGCGGCGAGCAGAGCGAGGGTCAATGGCAGGAGTGCGGTCAAACGCATGTCAATTTCCTTTTGCAGCGGAGGCGGGCACATCGTCCCGCTCGAATGATTGCAGCGCGTGGCTCAGGCTGGCCCGGGACAGCTCGCCCAGGTGGCTGCCGACCAGCCTGCCGTCGGCGCTGTAGAACAGGGTGGTGGGCAAGGCCATCGAACCGACCCGTTGGGCCAGTTGGCCAGCGCCGTCGAACAGCACATGGGTCAGACTGAGGCCGGTGGTAGCAAGAAAGGTGCTGACGTTTTCCGGGGTTTCCCCTTGGTTGACGAACAGGAAAGTCACGTGTGGGTATTCGTGCTGGGCCTGTTGCAGCACCGGCATCTCGCGCCGGCAAGGCGGGCACCAGGTCGCCCAGATATTGATCACAAGTGGCTTGCCGCGGTAGTCGTGCAGCGCCATCGACTGGCCACTGGCGGTGCGCAAGGTCAGCTGCGGCAGCTCGGTGCCCTTGCTGTACAGGTGGCTGCCCAGGCTGGCCAGCACCCAGAACACACCGCCGCTGGCCAGCGCCCAGCCCAGCGGCCGGCGCAGGCCGGGTTGGCGCCAGCCCTGCCAGAGGGTGCCGAGCACGATCGCCAGCAAGCCGCCCCAGAGCAAGAAGCCGCCATCGCGGATATCGATGATCTGCAGCAGCTCATCGCGGTACATCGGCCAGTAGGCAAGCACGAAGGTCACGCGTGCACCCAGTACCCCCAGCAAGAACAGGTTGAATAGTGCCGACTCCGGGCTCTGGCCACCACGTCGGGCGACGGCCCAGCCAACCACGCAGGCAATCGCCAGCGCCGCCAGCATCAGCAGATGGTTCAGGGCCATGGTCAATGGCCCGAGGGTCACGCTCAGCATCAGCCTTGGCTCCTTGTCTGTGCCCAGTGTTGCAAGAATGTCGCCGCGTCGACTTCACCGGTGATGCGCCGGGGGCGGCGTTCGTCACCCTCTGGGCCGATCCAGATCAGGCTCGGTGGGCCCGGTACCTTGTAGTGTTGCAGCAACTCGCGACTGGCTTGCGAGTCAGCGGTGACATCCAGCCGTAGCAGGTGCACACCGGCCAGGCTGGCTTGTACATCAGCGCGAGCGAAGACTTGTTTCTCCATGACCTTGCACGACACGCACCAGTCGGCATAGTAGTCGACCAGCACCCACTGGCCACGGGCCTTGGCGGCTTGCAGTTCGCGTTGCAGGTCCTGCGGCTGGCTGACGGTGATGAAGGCGTCTTCGGTTTTACCCGCTGAGCTTGGCGCACCGGCGGTAAACGGATGCAGCGGCTGCCATAACTCGCTGCCACCAGCAGCGGCGCCCACCAGCAGCAGGCTACCCCACAGCGCGCCGAGCAGTGGCAGCACGCGCAGCGCCGGCAAGTGCTGCAGTGCGGGCCAGGCGGCCCAGGCCAGGGCAATCAGCCAGCTGCCGGCCAGACCCAGCAGTAGAGGCGCTGGCAGCAAGCCGCGGAGGGTGTACAGGGCCATGGCCAGGAAGACAAAGCCAAACAGGCCCTTGACCCGGTTCATCCAGGCGCCGGGGCGCGGCAGGAAGCGGTTACCGAGGGTGACCAGCAACAGCAGTGGCACGCCCATCCCCAGGCCAAGGCTGAACAGCACCAGAGCGCCTTGCACGACATCGCCGCTCTGCGCGATATACAGCAGTGCACCGGCCAGCGGCGCGGTCATGCATGGACCCATCAACAGCCCGGACAACGCGCCGAGCAGGGCTGCACCGTACAGGTTGCCACCGCGGGTGCCCTGGCCGGCCCGGTCGAGGCGGTCGCGCACGGCGACAGGCAATTGCAGCTCGAAGGCGCCGAACATTGGCAGCGCCAGCAAAATGAACAGTCCCGCCAGGCTGCCGAGCAACCACGGTTGCTGCAGCCAGGCTTGCAAGCTGGCGCCCAGCAGTGCGGCGATCACACCCAGTGCGGCGTAGACCAGAGCCATGCTCAGTACATAGACGCCCGCCAGCAGCCAGCCGCGGCGAGCGCTGGCGCCGTTGCCCAACACCAGCCCGGCCAGGATCGGCAGCATGGGCAGCGAGCAGGGGGTAAAGGCCAGCAGCAGCCCCAGGCCAAAGAACGCCAGCAGGCCCCAGGCCAACTGGCCCTGCTGCAGATCACTTGCCAGCGCCTGGTCATCCGCCTGGCCTGCGCTCGTAGCAGGCGTGCTGCCGCCAAGGTCGATAACGGTGGTTTGCGGCGGGTAACACAGGCCAGCGTCGGCACAGCCCTGCCAGCCCAGTCGCAGCTGGCCACTGGCCGTCGCCGGGATCAGCAGCTCAAGCTCGCTGCGGTACACCGCACTGTCACCGAAGAATTCATCGTGATGGTTGAGTGCCGCTGGCAGCGGCGGGTGCTGCGTTGCATCCAGGCCGTCGAATTTCAGCCGCTTCTGGTACAGGTAATAGCCGTCCTTGATTTGAAACTGCACGCGCAGTTCGCCTGACGGCAAGCGCTCATGGGTGAGCATGAACGCCTGTTCCACCGGGAGAAAGTCAGGCTTGACCTCGAATGGATTGGCCAGCAATGGCCCGCTCATGAAGAATGTCAGCAGCAACAGAAAAACGCGCATGTCTGGGCCTTGGCAGTGCAGAAGAATGGCCATGCTGGATTGGCCTGATTAACCGAGGGTTAACCCGGTCCTACACGGGCCGTCCTACAGCCAGGCGCAGGCGACTAATCCATCCGCACAGTCCATAATCCTGACTTAATCAGGCCATGGCGCAATAGCTCATCGCCTATTGGAGATTGACCATGCACGTACTGCTCTGCGAGGACGACGACCTGATCGCCAGCGGCATCTGCGCCGGGCTTACCGCCCAGGGCCTGACCGTGGATCGGGTTGCCAGTGCCTCGGCCGCCCGCGCGCTGCTGCAGGCGGCACAGTTCGACGTGATGATTCTCGATCTTGGCTTGCCTGACGAAGACGGCCTCAAGTTGCTACGGCGGCTGCGCCAGCAGGGCGAGAGCTTGCCGGTGCTGGTACTGACCGCCCGCGATGCGATCACCGATCGCGTCGCCGGCCTTGAGGCGGGCGCCGACGACTACCTGCTCAAGCCGTTCGACCTGCGCGAGCTGGCGGCGCGCCTGCACACCTTGCTGCGGCGCATGGCCGGGCGCGCAGTGAACATGATCGAGCACGGGCCGCTGCGCTACGACCCGAGTAGCTGCGAAGCCTATCTGGGCGACCAGCCTGTTGACTTGTCCCGGCGTGAACAGGCGCTGCTGCAGGCACTGCTGCAGAACAAGGGGCGGGTGCTCTCCAGTGAACAACTCAAAGACTGCGTCTACGGCTTCAGCGATGAAGTCGAGAGCAATGCCCTCAACGTGCATATCCATCACCTGCGGCGCAAGCTGGGCAACGGCATTGTCGAGACCGTGCGCGGCCTCGGTTATCGGCTGGGCCCGGCGCAGGTGCCCGCACCATGAGCCTGCGTGTACGCCTGTCGCTTATTCTGGGCAGCGCCTTCATCGTCATCTGGGCGCTTGCCGCGGCCTGGATGCTGCGCGACCTGCGCCAGCAGATGATGTTCTCCCTTGACCAGCGCCTGGTGGCCTCCGCGCGGATGGTTGCCGGGCTGATCGACCAGTTGCCCCAGCCCCTGGCGGGCAAGGGTGAAGAAACTCGCTTTGCCGCTGACCAGCTCAGCGTGCCGGATGGCATGGCCTGCCAGGTCAGTTCGCTGCGCGGCGAGATCATCGCCAGCAACCACAAGCACGAAGGCACCATGGACGACCAGTACAGCGGCTTTCGTGACCAAACCATCGACGGTGCAAGCTGGCGCACGTTCACCTACCACCGCGGTGATATCCGCATCACCACGGCGGACCGCCATCAAGAGCGCGAGGCGCTCAATCAATCGATCCTGCTGGCGGCTTCGGCACCGGTGCTGATGGCCTTGCTGGGCAGCCTGGGCTTGTTGTGGATCGGTCTGGGCAAAGGGCTGGAGCCGATCAATCGGATCCGCGATGCGTTGCGCAAGCGTCGTGTCGACAGCGTCGAGCCGCTGCAGGTCAGTGGTATACCGAGTGAACTGCAGCCGTTGGTGGAAACCCAGAATCAGCTGTTCCAGCGCATCGCCCAGACCCTTGAGCGCGAGCGGCGCCTGACCGACGACGCTGCCCATGAGCTGCGCAGCCCGCTGACCGCGATCAAGACGCACCTGCAGGTGGCACGCATGACCGACGGCGCCGTACGCGAGCAGGCACTCGAGCACGCCGAGCAGGGCACCGACCGCATGCACCGCACTCTTGAGCAGTTGCTGATGCTGGCGCGGGTCGAGGGCAGCCTGTCGTTTGACGACGGGGTGCAGTGCACTGCCGAGCAAGTGGCGCGCCAGGCCGTGCAGGATGTCGGCGCCGGTGACAGTCGGCGGATCACCGTACGCCTGCCGCAGGACGCCACCGAGGTTTACCTGAGCATGCCCGGCCCGCTGGCGGTGGCGGCCTTGCGCAACCTGCTCGACAACGCACTGCGCCATGGCGGTGATGCCGCCGTGGAGCTGGAAGTGCAGATGGCCGACGGCCAGGCCGGGTTCCTGGTGCGTGACCATGGCCCGGGCATCAGCGCAGGCGATTTGCAGCACATGACCGAGCGTTTCTGGCGCAACAGCCAGAGTGGCGGCTGCGGCCTGGGCCTGGCGATTGTGCAGGCGATTGTCCAGCGTTGTGCCGGCAGCCTGCGCTTTGACAGCCGCAGCGATGGTTTGCGGGTTTGGCTGCAGGTGCCGACTCGGGCGGACAACTGAGTTTGCCGGCGGCGCCTTGGCCTGGGTTGGCCCAGGCGCAAAATGTTTGTAAATCCGTGACGGGCTGAAGCGTATTTCAAGCGATGCCACCTTTCGCTTGCAAGGGACTCTTCAATGTCGACCGCTTCCAGCCTTGCCCAGATCCTGCCGCTTGCCACGCCGCAGCCGTTGTATGAATTCGCCGAATCACCGTTGCTGCTGCGCCAGCAGCAGCAGGAGTCCAATGCGCGCAGCTATCCGCGGCGGATTCCGCTGGCGCTCAAGCGCGCCCGCGGGATCTATGTCGAGGACGTCGAAGGGCGGCAGTTCATCGACTGCCTGGCCGGGGCCGGTACCCTCGCGCTGGGCCACAATCACCCGGTGGTGGTGGCGGCGATCCAGCGTGTGCTGGCCGATGAACTGCCCCTGCATACGCTCGACCTGACCACACCGGTGAAGGACCGCTTTGTCCAGGACCTGTTTGCCATTCTGCCCGAAGCCTTGCGGCGTGAGGCGAAGGTCCAGTTCTGTGGCCCGACCGGCACCGACGCGGTGGAAGCTGCGCTGAAACTGGTGCGCACGGCGACCGGTCGCAGCACGGTGCTGGCGTTCCAGGGTGCCTACCACGGCATGTCGCAGGGGGCGCTGAGCTTGATGGGCAGCGTCGGGCCCAAGCAACCGCTGGGCGCGTTGCTGGGCAACGGTGTGCAGTTCATGCCGTATCCGTATGACTACCGTTGCCCGTTTGGCCTCGGCGGTGCCGCAGGCGTGCGCGCCAACCTGCATTATCTGGAGAATCTGCTGCTTGACCCGGAGGGCGGCGTGCCGCTGCCGGCAGCGGTGATCCTCGAAGTGATACAGGGCGAGGGCGGCGTGATCCCGGCCGATATCGAATGGCTGCAGGGCGTGCGGCGCATCACCGAGCAGGCTGGTGTGGCGTTGATCGTCGACGAGATCCAGAGCGGCTTTGCCCGCACCGGCAAGATGTTTGCCTTTGAACATGCCGGCATCGTGCCGGACGTGGTGACCCTGTCCAAGGCGATTGGCGGCAGCCTGCCGTTGGCCGTGGTGGTCTATCGCGACTGGCTCGACACGTGGAAACCGGGCGCCCATGCCGGCACCTTCCGTGGTAATCAGATGGCCATGGCGGCGGGCTCGGCAGTCATCGACTATTTGCTCGAGCATCGCCTGGCAGACCACGCCGAGGCCATGGGCCAACGTCTGCGTGGCCACCTGCAGCAGTTGCAGCGCAGCTACCCGCAGCTTGGCGATATCCGCGGGCGTGGCCTGATGCTGGGCGTCGAGCTGGTCGAGCCGAATGGGCCACTCGACACCCGCGGGCATCCGCCGGTGGCCCGCGAGCTGGCGCCGAAGGTGCAGCGCGAGTGCCTCAAGCGCGGTCTGATTCTCGAACTCGGCGGTCGGCATGGCGCAGTGGTGCGCTTCCTGCCTCCACTGATCATCACTGCCGAGCAGGTCGACGAGGTCGCGCAGCGCTTTGCCGAGGCCTTGCAGGCTGCGCTGGGGAGCTGCGGCTAATTCGCCGAAAAGGCGTCGAGGATGGTTCTGGGGGCGGGCTTGAGCGACAATGGTCGGCCATTCACGGAGTAGCCCATGACCGATTACACCCCCGACGCCGTCCTCGACGCCAGCGGCCTGAACTGCCCGGAGCCAGTGATGATGCTGCATCAACAGGTGCGCGCACTGGCTGCCGGCGGCCTGCTCAAGGTCATCGCCACCGACCCGTCGACCCAGCGTGACATCCCCAAGTTCTGCACCTTCCTCGGCCATCAGTTGCTTGAGCAGCAGGAACAGGCTGGCACTTATCTGTATTGGATTCGCAAAAAGGCCGATTGAGCCGCGCTGGATCGCGCCCGGCGCAGGGCCTACACTGCGGGCCCCTGACAGGAGAGCGCCATGCTGATAGTTGCCGACGAAAACATCCCGCTGCTCGACGCGTTTTTTGCCGGATTCGGCGAGATCCGCCGCTACCCTGGCCGCAGCATCGATGCTCAGTGCGTGCAAGATGCCGACGTGCTGCTGGTGCGCTCGGTAACCGATGTCAATCGGCAACTGCTGCAAGGCAGCAAGGTCGGCTTTGTCGGTACCTGCACCATCGGCACCGATCACCTGGATCTGGACTACTTCGCCGAGGCCGGTATCCGCTGGAGCAGCGCCCCGGGCTGCAATGCCCGGGGCGTGGTCGACTATGTGTTGGGCAGCCTGCTGACCCTGGCCGAGCTCGAGGGTGAAAACCTCGCCGAGCGGGTCTATGGCGTGGTCGGTGCCGGGCAGGTTGGTGAGCGTCTGGTACGGGTGCTGCATGGCCTGGGCTGGAAAGTACTGGTGTGTGACCCACTGCGACAGGCGGCGGAAGGCGGCGATTTCGTCAGCCTCGATCGCGTGCTCGAGCAGTGTGATGTGATCAGCCTGCACACTCCGCTGCAGCGCGACGGCGAACACCCCACCTGGCACTTGCTCGGCGCCCCGCAACTGGCGCGGTTGCGCCCGGGCGCGTGTCTGATCAACGCCAGTCGCGGGCCGGTGGTGGATAACCAGGCGCTGCGTGAGTTGCTGCTGCAGCGCGACGATCTGCACGCGGTCCTGGATGTGTGGGAGGGTGAACCTCAGGTTGACCTGCAACTGGCCGACCTGTGCACGCTGGCGACGCCGCACATTGCCGGTTACAGCCTCGACGGCAAGCAGCGCGGTACGGCGCAGATCTATCAGGCATTTTGCCAGTGGCGCGGCGTGCCGGCGCCTGTGCAGTTGGCCGATCTGCTGCCGGAACGCGACCTGGTCCAGATAGAGCTGAATGCGGCCAGTGATCCGGCCGTGGCCTTGGCGACGGTCTGCCGAGCAGTTTACGACCCGCGCCGCGACGATGCCGACATGCGCCGTAGCTTGAGCGAGGATCCGATCGAACAGCGAGCAACCTTTGACCTGCTGCGCAAGCATTACCCCGTGCGCAGGGAAATCGAAGGGTTGGCAGTGAAGGTGTGCGGCGAGTCGGCGCAGTTGGCGCAGATGATCAATGCGCTGGGGGCGGTTCTGGTTTAGCCAGTAGTGTAGTAAAGCAGGGGCCGCTTGGCGGCCCCAATCCAGCCCGCGCAGCGCTCAACTAGCTAACTGAGCGCCACGCTGCTGTGATCCAATCAATTCTTCTCGGCAAGCGCCACTCGGCTTTTTTCCAGCTCTTCACACGCTTGTTTGATCATCTCAGGGGTAATTGCCACTTCGCGGCCCTGGTCGTCGATGATCGAGCCGCAAATCGGCTGCGGTTGCGCTTGCTGGTTGGCGTGCGTTTCACTGTGCTGCTGCATGTGCTGTCTCCTCATCAGGTTCAAACCAAGCCTATCCACGGGTCGTGACTGGCGTATGACATTGTCTGTGCCGCCACGACTGCTCTAGTCCAACAGAAAGCTCGGCAAAGCTCCACCAGCACTTTAGAACCATAAGCTATTGCTACTGTGCTCTGCTGTGCTGGCCAATGGCATGTCCTTTTCTGCGATCCTGACAACCGCTGCAAAGTTCAGCCTGTGCAGATGGATGGTAGGCTTGCTGCTTCTTCGCCTGAATGATCTGAGTCATGACCGAACCTGTCTCCTCACGTCAGCGCCGCGCCTTGCGCCTTAGCTGGCGGTTTCTGCGTCCCTACCGCAAGCAGGCGGTACTGGCACTGCTGGCGCTGGTCGTCACCGCTGCGATCACGTTGTCGATGGGCCAGGGCATTCGCCTGCTGGTCGATCAAGGCTTCATGACCGGTTCTGCGCACCAGCTCAACCAGACCCTCGGCTTGTTCATGTTGCTGGTGCTGGCACTGGCGATCGGCACGTTCAGTCGCTTCTACCTCGTGTCGTGGATCGGCGAGCGCTGCGTGGCCGATATCCGCCGCGCCGTGTTCGACCACCTGGTCGGCCTGCATCCGGGCTTTTTCGAGGACAACCGCAGTTCGGAAATCCAGTCGCGGCTGACCGCTGACACCACCTTGTTGCAATCGGTGATCGGCTCGTCGTTGTCGATGTTCCTGCGCAACGCCTTGATGGTGATTGGCGGCGTGGTGTTGCTGTTCATCACCAACCCCAAGCTCACCAGCATCGTCGTGCTGGCACTGCCGCTGGTGCTGGCGCCGATCCTGTTGTTTGGCCGACGGGTGCGTAGCCTGTCGCGGCAGAGCCAGGACCGGGTCGCCGATGTCGGCAGTTATGTCGCAGAGACCCTCGGCCAGATCAAGACCGTGCAGGCTTACAACCACCAAAACCTCGACCGTGAACGGTTTGCCGACACGGTCGAGGCGGCCTTTGATGTGGCGCGGCAGCGGATTGCCCAGCGGGCCTGGCTGATCACGCTGGTCATCGTGCTGGTGCTCGGCGCTGTCGGGGTAATGCTCTGGGTGGGCGGCATGGACGTGATCGCCGGGCGTATCTCCGGTGGCGAGCTGGCCGCATTCGTGTTCTACAGCCTGATCGTCGGCAGCGCGTTTGGCACCCTCAGCGAGGTGATCGGCGAGCTACAACGCGCGGCTGGGGCGGCAGAGCGGATCGCCGAGTTGCTGGCAGCGCAGAGTACGATCCTGCCGCCGGCGCTGAGCGCGGGCCTGGCCAACCCGCGCGCCAGCGGTCGCATCGAGCTGCGCGAGGTGCGCTTTGCCTACCCGTCGCGGCCGACCGTGGCGGCGCTCGATGGCCTTAGCTTACTGATCGAACCGGGCCAGACCTTGGCGCTGGTTGGTCCGTCCGGCGCCGGCAAGTCGACGTTGTTTGACCTGTTGCTGCGTTTCTATGACCCGCAACAAGGCAGCATCCTCCTCGATGGCCAGGCATTGACCAGTCTCGACCCACTGTTGTTGCGTAGCCAGTTCGCGATGGTGGCGCAGAACCCTGCGCTGTTTCGCGGCTCGGTTGAGGCCAATATTCGCTATGGCCGCCCCGATGCCAGCTTCGCCGAGGTGCAGGCCGCGGCCCGCGGGGCGCATGCCGAGGAGTTTATCCAGCAGCTGCCGCAGGGTTATCAGACCTTGCTTGGGGAAGGCGGGGTCGGCTTGTCCGGTGGTCAACGCCAGCGCCTGGCGATTGCCCGGGCGCTGCTGGTGGATGCGCCGATCCTGTTGCTCGACGAAGCCACCAGTGCCCTCGACGCCCAGAGCGAGCACCTGATCCAGCAGGCGCTGCCCACGCTGATGGCGGGCCGTACTACCCTGGTAATCGCGCACCGCTTGGCCACCGTGCAGCATGCTGACCGCATCGCGGTGATCGACAAGGGCCAGATTGTGGCGGTGGGCAGTCATCGCCAGTTGATCGAAGAAAGCCCACTGTATGCGCGGTTGGCGCAGTTGCAGTTCACCTCGAGCTGAAATTGGAGGCACGTCGCTGATCTGTCACATTTCTGTAGCAATGGCCTGAGACTATCTGCCTCAGCGTAAGTGCTCGACCTGGCTGCTATCGACTGATGGCAGCTTTTTTTTGCCCTGCGAACGAGGACATGGATGTCTGTCGTGGTGCTGCCTGCAGCGCCGTTTTCTTCTCTCCTTGTTCTCGAGACCCGCATGTTGCGTACATCCCTTCGCGTGCAAATTCTCTCTCTGCTGGGCGGCAGCCTGATCGCCATGCTGCTGATCGCGCTGGTTTGCTTCCAGTTCCTGTCGTCTAGCGTGCGCAGCTATGCCGAGCTGGTCGATGGCCCATTGCGCGCGTCACAGTTGATCGACGAGGCCAATCTGCAATTCAAGATCCAGGTGCAGGAGTGGAAGAACGTGCTGCTGCGCGGCCGCCAACCGGCCGAGCTGGACAAGTACTGGCAACAGTTTCAGAGCCGCGAGCAGCAGGTGCAGAGCCTGCTGGCGCAGTTGCTGGCAGACAGCGATGGCGAGCTTACGGCGCCACTGCGCCAGCTGCGCGACAGCCATCGCCAGTTGGGCCAGGCCTACAGCAAGGGGCGTGAGGCGTTTCTGGCCGCCGGCGGTGACCCGGTGGCAGGCGATGCGGCGGTCAAGGGTGTCGACCGCGCCGCCAGTGAGCAGATGAGCGCGCTGGTCGAGCAACTGCGCAGTGAGGCCCGCGAGCGTGCGGCGATCATCAATGACAGCGCCCAGCGTACCGTGTGGATCGGTCTGCTGGTCATGCTCGGCTCAGCCATATTGGTGGGGTTGCTCAGCCTGTGGCTGGTCAACCGCAGCCTGATCGAGCCAATCCGCCAGTTGATCGACTACGTGGCCCAGCTCAGCCAAGGACGTTTCGCCGCCCGCGTTGATGATCGCCGTAAAGATGAGCTCGGGCGCCTGGCGCGTGCGGCAAATACCTTGCGTGATTTTCTTGCCGAGACCATCGGCCGGCTCAAGGACAACGCCGAAGAACTGGAAGGCGCCAGTGGCCAGTTGCGCAACCTTGCCGGCGACATGGCGCGGGGCACCCAGGATCAGTTCCAGCGCACCGATCAGGTGGCCACGGCCATGCATGAAATGTCGGCGACTGCGCAGGAGGTCGCGCGCCATGCTGCCCAGGCCGCCCACGCTGCCGACGATGCCGATCACAGTGCCCAGGCGGGCGAGCAGGTGATGCAGGCAACCATCGAGACCATTGCCGGGGTCAACCGCGAGATTGCCGGTACCGCTGCAGTGATTCGCGACCTGGAGCACGACAGCACGCGCATTGGCAAAGTGCTTGAAGTCATCCGCGGGATCGCCGAACAGACCAACCTGCTGGCACTCAATGCCGCGATTGAAGCGGCGCGTGCCGGAGAGGCCGGGCGCGGATTTGCCGTGGTCGCCGATGAAGTACGCAGCCTGGCCCAGCGCACGGCGGCTTCGATTGCCGAGATCAATCAGATCATCGACGCGGTGCAATCAGGAGCGGTGGAGGCGGTCAAGGCGATCGAGAGCGGCCAGCGGCGCAGCGAGGAGGGCGCCGAACAAGTCCAGCATGCGGGGCAGATGCTGCAGCGGATTACCCAGGCGGTCGAGGCGATTCGCGATATGAATCGGCAGATTGCAACGGCAGCCGAGGAACAGACCAGCGTGGCCGAGGACATCTCGCGCAACTTGATCGAAATCACCCGCATCGCCACGGCCAATCAGCAGGCGGTCGAGCATACCGAGCAGGCTGGGCAGCGTTTGCATGGATTGTCCGGGCAGTTGGGGCAGGTGACGGCGCGGCTGGGGGTGTGAACTTTGTTCGACTCAGAATTGCCGGGGCCGCTACGCAGCCCTTTCGCGACACAAGGCCGCTCCTACGCCGACCGCGTATTACCTGAATGCGCGGTCTCTGTAGGAGCGGCCTTGTGTCGCGAAAGGGTCGCGTAGCGGCCCCAGCGATTTAGCATTAGCGCAGATCAGAGCTCTTTGACAGTACGAACCTGATCTTTATTGATGCGGGTACGCTTGCCGTCAAGCTGCTCGATTTCATAGAAGCCGGAATCGTCGTCATAGCTTGGAGTATCTACCGCCTGAATTTCGCGGCCGTCGTTCAAGGTGATCACGGTTGGCGAAGCACAGCCGGCGAGGGCGCCGAGGCCAAGTGCAAGAATAAAGGCGGGAAGGGTCCGTTGAATCATCGTGTTTCTCCTGTCGATGGTGCTTGATGGTTTTATGACGCGGTGTGTCCGCGCAAGTTCCTCAGCCAGTGCAGCATAGTCACAGCAGGCTGACATTGACCGAGAACAAGCGTCGCGTTCGGCGCTGTGCGGGCTGTGATATAACAGGCGCCATCTTCTTCCTTCCCTGCGCTGGAGCCCCCATGAAAGCCAAGGTAGACACCCCGTTCGTGCCGCTGAACATTGCCGTGCTCACGGTCAGCGATACCCGCACTTTTGAAACCGACACCTCTGGCCAGGTGTTCGTCGACCGTCTCACCGAGGCTGGTCACCAATTGGCCGCGCGGGTGCTGCTCAAGGATGACCTGTACAGGATTCGCGCTCAGGTTGCGACTTGGATTGCCGACGACCAGGTGCAGGTGGTGCTGATCACCGGCGGTACCGGCTTCACCGGCCGTGACAGCACGCCCGAGGCGGTCGCCTGCCTGCTGGATAAACAGGTCGATGGCTTTGGCGAATTGTTCCGGCAGATATCGCTTGCCGACATCGGCACCTCGACCGTCCAGTCCCGGGCCTTGGCTGGTCTGGCCAATGGCACGCTGGTGTGCTGCCTGCCGGGCTCGACCAATGCCGTGCGCACCGGCTGGGACGGCATTCTTGCCGAACAGCTCGACGCGCGTCATCGCCCGTGCAACTTTGTCCCTCATCTGAAGCAGGCAGCGGCCTGTGACAGCCGTGGTTGAACCCGCCCCAAGCCGGCCATTGATGCCGGTCGAAGAGGCCCTGCAACGCCTGCTGGCCTTGGCCGAAGCTGCGCCAATCAAGGACACCGAGTGGGTTGCCTTGGCGGCCGCTGAAGGCCGCGTGCTGGCCACCGAGCTGGTGGCCGCACTGGACCTGCCGCCCTGGCCGAACAGCGCCATGGATGGCTACGCCCTGCGCCTGACCGATTGGCACGGCGAGCCGCTGGCGGTCAGCCAGCGGATCTTTGCCGGGCATGCGCCGCAGCCGCTCCAGGCCGGGACCTGCGCGCGGATTTTCACCGGCGCGCCGCTACCTGAGGGCGCCGACTGTGTCGAAATGCAGGAAAACGCCCAAGTGCTGGATGACGGCCGGGTAACCTTCAGCGAGCCGTTGCGGGTGGGCCAGAATGTTCGTCCGCAGGGCCAGGAAACCCGCGTTGGCGAGCAGGTCATGAGCGCTGGCACTCGGCTTGGGCCGATTGAACTTGGCCTGGCGGCGACGCTTGGGCATGCGCGCCTCGAAGTGGTGCGCAAGGTGCGCGTGGCGCTGCTGTCGACCGGTGACGAACTGGTCGAGCCGGGTTTGCCCCTGGGGCCGGGGCAGATCTACAACAGTAATCGTCGCCTGCTCGCCAGTTGGCTGCAACGTCTGGGCTGCGAAGTGGTCGATGCCGGTATCCTGGCTGACGACCTGCAACTGACCCGCGACTGCCTGGCGCGGTTGGCTGACGTCGACCTGATTCTTTCGACGGGCGGGGTTTCGGTAGGCGAGGCTGATTATCTCGGTATCGCCCTGCGTGAAGCCGGTGAGCTGGCGCTGTGGAAGCTGGCGATCAAGCCCGGCAAACCGCTGACCTTTGGCCATTATCGCGGTGTGCCGGTGATCGGCTTGCCTGGCAACCCGGCCTCGACCCTGGTCACCTTTGGCCTGCTGACGCGACCTTATCTATTGCGTCGCCAGGGCGTGGCAAATGTCACGCCGCTGCAGTTCAGCGTGCCAGCCGGCTTCGATTGGCCCAAGGCCGGGACGCGCCGCGAGTACCTGCGCGCCCGTATCGAAGACGGCCGCGTGCGCATTTACCAGAACCAGAGTTCGGGTGTGCTGCGCAGCGCGGCGTGGGCTGAAGGTCTGGTCGAAGTGCGCGAAGGCAGCACCCCGCAACAGGGCGACAACGTCAGTTTCATCCCCCTCAGCGAACTACTTGGCTGAGCGCCTCAGAATCACCGCCGCTGGCGCTGGGGCGGTGCTTGGCAGCGTCTGGGTCAAGCGCGTGTGCACGCTCTCCAGCTGCTGCGCGACGACGCTCCAGTCATGCCGCTGGCGGGTGAACTGGCGGCCGCTTTCGCCCAGCTGACACATCCGCCACGGCTGGTTGAGCAACTGGGTGATCTGCAACGCCAACTGGCCGCTGTCATCGCTGCCCAGGTAATGCTCGCCGTTGTTGACCGCCAGTCCCGACACACCCTTGCTGGTAGTGATCACCGGCAGGCCGGCTGCCATGGCTTCGAGAATCTTCACTTTGGAGCCGCCGGCATACCGTAGCGGGGCAAAAAACAGCGCGGAGCGGCGCTGCAGTTCGCGCAGGTCGGGGCGGTAGCCGATCCATTCGATACGCGGGTCGTTCCAGTGCAGCTTCCAGCTCGCTGGCAGGGCATGCCCGGCAATCGCCAGGCGCACGGCGGGGTTGCTCAGCCACACCTGCGGCAGGATTTCTTCCAGCGCCCACTCGATAGCCTCGAGGTTGGCGCCATACTCGAAATTGCCGACAAACAGCAGGCGCTGACTGTGCGCGGCGGGGCGCACCTGTTCGAAGTAGTCGCAATCAACGCCGTTGACCACTACATTGACCGGCCGGCCGCTGATCTGGCTGATCAACTCGGCATCATGCGGGCTCACCGCGACCACCTCCGAGGGCTGGCGCAGCACCCGCTGCTCCCAGCGCCGGTAGCGCCAACGGTCGAATGCGTTCAGAGGCCTGAGCCACAGCGGCAGGCGGTCGTGACAGGCCGCACCCATCACCGACTCCAGCGTGTGTTCGCTGAGCATGTAGGGCAAGCCGCGGGCCTGCAGAGCTTTTTCGAAGGGCTGAAAGCTATAGCTGTGCTCGATCTGGATAACATCCCAGGGCTCGTCCAGCAGTTGTTCGAACTGATGACGCAGGGCAGGAGCCAGGCCATGGATGATCGCCCGCATGGGGTAATCGATGATCGGCGAAGCAAGCAGGTTGAGTGGGCTGTGCAACGCGCGCCTGGGCAGCACGATCAGGCGCTCGAGCAGGGGTTCAAGGGCAGTGCGGGCGGCGTCGCCGAGGGGCACCTTGGACTGCACCAGCAAGGTAATCCGGTGACCACGCTGCGCCAGTTCGCGCAGCAGGTGGTATTGCCGGGTCTTGCTGCCACTGGTGGTTGGCCAGGGCAGGTAGGGCAAAGTCCAAAGTATGCGCATCGCCCCAAATCCTCGCTGACGGTTGGGTCATGGATGGCAAGGCACGCCCGCACAGGTTCAGCCGATGGCGGCTTCTTCCGGGACGCGTCCGTAGATATCAGTAAAGCGCACGATGTCGTCTTCGCCCAGATACTCGCCGCTCTGCACCTCGATCATCACCAGATCGATCACCCCCGGGTTGGTCAGGCGGTGGGTACGGCCTGGCTTGATGAAGGTCGACTCGTTGGTGTCGAGCAGGAACTCTTCGTCACCGTTGGTCACGCAGGCCATGCCACTGACGATGATCCAGTGCTCGCTGCGGTGATGGTGCATTTGCAGCGACAGCGATTCGCCGGGGCGGACCATGATCCGCTTGATCTTGAACCGCGCACCTTCCTCGAGGATGGTGTAGGTGCCCCATGGCCGGGTCACGGTCCGGTGCAGGCGATAGGCTTCGTGGCCCTGGCGCTTGAGCTGCTGGGCGATGATCTTGACTTCCTGGCTGCGCGCCGCATCGGCGATCAGCAGCGCATCGGGGGTGTCGATGATGATCAGGTTGTCCAGGCCCACGCCGCCGACCAGACGCCGCGGCGAGTCGATGTAGCAGTTGCTCACATCATGCAGTACGGTCTCGCCATTGGCGTAGTTGCCCTGAGCGTCGGTCTGGCGCAGTTCGCGCACTGCTTCCCAGCTGCCGATATCGCTCCAGCCCAGCTCGCACGGTACCACTGCAACCTGGCTGGAGCGCTCCATCAACGCGTAGTCGATGGAGATGTCCGGCGCCAGAACGAACGTGTCCGGGTCCAGTTCTACCTGAAGGGCACGCTCACCTTGTTTGCTGACGCTCTGCTCAAGGCAATGGGCGACGGTTTCCAGCACCTCGGGCGCGTGGGTCTGCAACTCGCGCAGCACGGCGTCGACGCGCAGGCAGAACATGCCGGCGTTCCACAGGTGGCGGCCGCCGTCCAGGTAGGCCTGAGCGGTCGCGGCGTCCGGTTTTTCGACAAAGCGTGCGACCTTGTACGCGCGCTCACCCAATGTCTCGCCTTGCTCGATATAGCCAAAGCCGGTTTCAGCACGGCTGGGCAGCAAGCCGAAGGTGCTCAACCAGCCGTCATGGGCGAGCTGGGCCGCTTGGGCGACCGCTTGTTCGAAGGCTTGGATGTCTTCGATCAAATGATCTGCCGGCAAGATCAGCAGCAGACTATCCTCACCATACTGCTTGGCGCAGTGCAGCGCGGCGGCAGCGATGGCCGGCGCAGTGTTGCGGCCACATGGCTCGAGAATGAAGTCCAGCGCGACATTGAAGCTGTTGACCCGGTTGTATTCATCCTGGGTGCGGAACAGCACGTCGCGGTTGGTCACTGTCAGCACGCGCTCGACACCCGGCAGGGCGCTGGCACGCACGAAGGTCTTCTGCAGCAGGCTTTCACCATCGGCCAGGCGCATGAACGGTTTGGGCATGGCTTCACGGGAAACCGGCCACAATCGGGTGCCGGCACCGCCAGCAATGATGCAAGGGATCAGAACGCTCATTATCACAGCCTCGAAGCGGGGGCGCTGAGGGCAGCGCGATCAAAGGGACTTCGCCATAAACTCAGGCGATCTGTCAGATGTACGGCGAGGCAATAAGTCAAAAAACCGACATTTATTAGCGGCATCCTCCGTGATGGCCAATTATTTGTCGATGATGCGCTTGCTCGCGCCGGCTTTCAATGGCATTTGTGTTAAACCCGCTTATTTTCTGACGCAAGCGCTCTTTGTATGCAGCAATTTGCCCTCGGCCATGGTCGAGATTGGGATAGGTATTTTTGCGGAGTGGAACGGATGAGCGAGCGCAAGGCGATGTTGGTGCTGCATGGCAAGCAAGCCATGAACGAGGATGTCAGAACCGCTGTGGGCACCATGCGCGAGCAAGGCTGGCAGCTGGATGTGCGCTTGACCTGGGAGGGCGGCGACGCCCAGCGGCTGGTCACTGAAGCCCTGGCAGCAGGGTACAGCCACATCATCGCCGGTGGTGGTGATGGCACCCTTCGCGATATCGCCGAAGCCATGGGCCTGGCCGCGACACAGGCCAGCCTGGTGCTGCTGCCACTGGGCACTGCCAATGACTTCGCCAAAGCGGCCGGAATACCGCTGGAGCCAGCCCAGGCGCTGGCCTTGCTGGACCAGCCCGCACGCGCCATCGACCTGGGGCGGGCCGGTGATCAGTTGTTTCTGAACATGGCTACTGGCGGCTTCGGCAGCCAGGTCACGGCCAACACTTCCGAGGACCTCAAGAAAGTCCTGGGCGCAGCGGCCTACTTGTTTACCGGGCTGTCGCGCTTCAGTGAGCTGCAGGCCGCTGCAGTCGAGCTGACCGGGCCGGATTTTCACTGGCAAGGCGATGTGCTGGCGTTGGGTATCGGCAATGGCCGCCAGGCCGGAGGTGGGCATGAGCTGTGCCCCGAGGCGCTGGCTGACGACGGCCTGCTCGATATCGGCATCTTGCCCGCACCGCAGGAGGTGGTCGGTGCGCTGAAAGAGCTGATCGGTGGTGAGGGCTTGTACGTGCGCGCGCGCCTGCCGTGGGTCGAAATAAAAAGTGCGCAGGGGTTGGATATCAACCTGGATGGTGAGCCGATGCACGGCGAAAGTCTGCGCTTCGAAGCCGTCCCGGCAGCACTGCGTGTGCACCTGCCAGCCGATTCGCCGTTGCTCAGTCGTCCAGGCTGATGATCTTCTCGCGCACGGCAAACAGCACCAGGCCTGCGACGTCGTAGATCTGCAGGCGCTTCATGATCTGGGAGCGATGGGTCTCCACGGTCTTGATCGACAGGCCCAGGCCGCCGGCTATTTCCCGAGTTGATTTGCCGCGTACGATCAAGCGCAGGATTTCCAGCTGGCGTGCAGTGAGGTTAAGTCGGTCGTTGATGCTTTGGCGGCTGTTCTGCGCGCGCAGCAAGGCCTGGTTGATCACGGTGTGAGCGATCGCTGGGCTGAGATAGCGTTCATCCCCACGCAAGGCGCTCAGCGCCTGCTCCAGTTCAACAGCGCTGGTGTCCTTGAGCAAGTAGCCATGCGCACCGCATTCGAGCGCACGCATGATCAGCTCCGGATCAGTGTGCATCGACAGAATCAGTACTTTGCAGGGATGACCGCTGGCACGCAGTTGGGTCAAGGCGTCAAGGCCGCTGGTAGAGCGCATGGAGATATCCAGCAGGACGATGTCCGGCTGCAGCTGTTCGACAAGCGCGTTGAGCTGGCCGCCGTCATCCGCTTCACCAACCACCGTATAGCCAGCGATGTCCGCCACGAGCGCGCGCACCCCCGCGCGAATGAGCGAATGGTCATCGACCAGAAGTAATCTACAGGTCATGGCTGGCAAAGGTCCTGGCGCGTTCTTGAGTGCGGGCTGGCCACGGCAGCATGGCCTCGATGCGGGCGCCCCGTCCCGGTTGGCTGTACACGCTCAGGCTACCGTGCAACGCGCGGGCGCGTTCATGCATGCCGGCCATACCGCGCTGACCGGCCGCAGCCGGATCGCTGTTGGGGATGAATCCGCAGCCGTCATCCTCGATGGTCAAGGCCAGCCCCGCAGCGGTGCGCTGCAACTGCACCCGCAGATTGCGCGCGCTGGCGTGGCGCAGCATGTTGGTGACAGCCTCCTGGGTGATGCGAAACGCAGCCATGCTGATGTCATCGTTGATCCCGGTCAGGCGCTGTTTGCACTCCAGGCTCCACTGCACCTCGCTATCGTTCAGCGTGCGCAGCAGGTGCTCGCGCAGGCTGGCTTCCAAGCCGAGGCTTGCCAGCTGGCGCGGATTAAGCAGGGCGGCAACATCACGCACGCTGTTCAAGGCCTCATCCAGGGTGCTGCGCAAGCTGCTGGCATGGCTCAGCAGCTCACTTGGCAGGCGCCGCTGGAGCCAGTCCAACTGCAGCTTCGCTGCTGTGAGCAATTGGCCGATATCATCATGCAATTCACGGCTCAGACGCTGGCGTTCGTTCTCCTGGACCTTGAGCATGCGCTCGGCCAGTTCTGCGGGGCGCAGGCTGATCGAGCGGGCCCACTGGTGCCATTGCCAGGCGGCGCCAAGCAGGGCCGCCATCTGCAGCAGGATCAGGCCGATCGGCATCGGCAAGGCTTTTACGTGCAGTGCCACGTTAGCGCTCAGTGATGCCACGCATAGCGCTGCGGTCGTCCAGCGCGCCACGGCGCTGCGAGAGCAGTGGCGCGGGGTAAGATTCAAACGTGGGAACATAAATTGGAAAGCCACTGAGTTAATGCTATTGGAGGCCTTGCACGTGTCTAGTCAGCGGCTTTGGCGTCCTGCTCACAATCAATTAAAAGCATCTGTTCAATTGACGGCTATCTGCATGGGCTGCATTCATTGGCGCGCATGGTATCACTTAAGTTGTGTTTGGTCGCCTTGCTCAGGGGTCTCAAACCGCCGTATTCACGGGCTCAAAACTATCTGGCCGGGTCTGGCATAACTATCAAAAAGCCAGCATTGGCGAGTGCGTGCATAATCGAGCACTGCAACTAACGACTATTACTCAAGCGGCCAGTCGGAACTTGCCAAGTGTCTGGCTGATAAATACAGCTTGATTGACTTAGTTGCAGACGAATGCCGAACTTACTGTACGTTTGGCGGTGATTCCGATGGCGACCTGGCTGACCCTTGCAGGGCGCTGGCCAGATCATCCAGAAGCACTGCCTGCTCGCTGCGGTCCAGGTTCAGTTGTCCGGTTTGGGCATCGACCAGCTCCAGTTGCCAGTCCAGCAGGTTGAGGCAGGCTTCGACTGCCGGCAGTGCTGTGCTATGCAGGTGTCGCTGGCCGCAGGCAGGTGCGAGCAGATGGTGCAGGGCGGAGCTGTAGTGGGCGACCTCGTCAAGGCCCAGTTGCTCGGCGCGCTTGGCCAGCTTGGTGAGGGTGTCGTTGAGGCACCGGCAGGCATCTGGATCATTGTCGATCAGTTGCAGGTGTAGCAGGCACTCCTGCGCCTGGCTCAACAAGCGCTGTGCATCCCGCAGGAATTCCGGCAGCTCGGCGCCGGGCGGCACGCAGCTATCCATCCTGAGCCTCCAGCACGGTGGGCTGGAGCGGGCTGGGCAACACCGAAACGATTGCTAGCAAAAGCCTGACTCCATTCATGCAATGAGAATGGCGTCACATTAATGGCTAATGGATATCGCGAACATCAGGTTAGGCCTGATTGCGGCATAGGGGAAACCCTGAGGGGCGTTGCTGGTTACGCCGCCCTAACAGGTGTTGCTGAAAGTGTCGAAGCAGTAAAGCATGATGGTAAAGTGATATCAATCGCCTGGTCTGGATTTGCTGACGAGGGTCAAGCTGCCGGTTTACCCGCCGATACAGAGCAGATGATTACATTTTCCCGATACGCGCCTGGGGGCTTCCAATGGCTGGCATTCTCGACACTGTAGACCAACGTACGCAACTGGTAGGTGAGAACCGCCTGGAAATCCTGATGTTCCGTCTGGCGGGCCGTCAGTTGTTCGCCATCAACGTGTTCAAGGTGCAGGAAGTGCTGCAACTGCCCAAGTTGACCTTGATGCCGCAGCGTCATGCTTATGTGTGTGGGGTGGTCAACCTGCGCGGGCAGACCTTGCCGGTGATTGACCTGTCCCAGGCGATTGGCATGCGCCCGCTGCAACCAGGCCCGGACAGCACCATCATCGTCACCGAATACAACCGCTCGGTGCAGGCGTTTCTGGTCGGCGGTGTCGATCGCATCGTCAACATGAACTGGGAAGCCATCATGCCGCCGCCGACCAGTGCCGGTCGCCAGCATTATTTGACGGCGATCACCAAGGTCGAAGAACAGTTGGTCGAGATCATCGACGTCGAGAAGGTGCTGGCCGAGATCGTGCCGTACAACGCCAAGGTGTCCGGCGACAAGCTTGCCGATCCGGTACTGGCCAAGGCGCGCGGCCGCGAGATATTGCTGGTCGACGATTCCACCGTGGCCTTGGCGCAGTTGCGCGATACCTTGTCGCAACTGGGCGTAAAACTGCATGTGGCCAGCGATGGCCTGAAGGCCTTGCGCATGCTCAAGGCCTGGGCAGATGCCGGTGAAGACCTGTGTGAAAAACTGCTGATGATTTTCACCGACGCCGAAATGCCGGAAATGGACGGCTACCGCCTGACCACCGAGATCCGTAGCGATCCGCGTCTGCGTGGCCTGTACGTAGTGCTGCATACCTCGTTGTCGGGTAGCTTCAACGAGTCGATGGTGAAAAAAGTCGGCTGTGACAACTTCCTGTCCAAATTCCAGCCAGACCGTCTGGTAGAGGTGGTGCGGCAGCGCCTGATGCTTGATCACGCGCCGGCCTGATACCTGCACGCGTCCTGCTGGGTATAAGCTAGGCGTTTTTGCACTGGCATGAGGCGGGCAGGGATGTTTGTAAGTGAGTTGTATCGGTATCCGGTGAAGTCGTGTCGGGCGCAAAGCCTGCAGGCCTCGCCGGTAGGTCTGCTCGGCCTGGAAGGCGACCGCCGCTGGCTGGTGGTAGAGGAGGGCAACGGACGCTTCCTGACCCAGCGCGCCTGGCCACTGCTGAGTCAGCTCAGTGCCACGGTCGCTGCCAGTGGTGATCTGCTGCTGGAGACGCCAGGGCAGGCACCGCTGCTGGTCGCCGTGCCGGCGGACGACGAAGACTTGCGCGGTGTGACCATCTGGCGCGACACCTTGCGCGTGCCAGACGCAGGCGACGCTGCTGCGCTGTGGTTGAGCCAACTGCTCGGCAAGCCGGTGCGGCTGGTGTATTGCCCCGAGCCGCGCGCGCGTTACCTGCCCAGCGGCTATGGCTTGAACAGCGACCGTGCGGCGTTTCCGGATGGCTTTCCGTTGCTGCTGATCGGCCAGGGATCACTGGATGAGCTGAGCCGGCGGGTTGGCCGGGCGATGGAGATGCTGCGTTTCAGGCCCAATCTGGTGGTGCAGGGCAGCGCAGCGTTTGCCGAAGACGGCTGGAAGCGGATCCGCATCGGTGCGCTGACTTATCGCATCCTCAAACCGAGCGTTCGTTGCATATTCACTACCCTTGACCCGCACACGGGCGAGCGCAGTGCTGACCGCGAACCGCTGGCCACCCTGAAGACATTTCGTGAGCGTGACGGCGATGTGCTGTTCGGGCAGAACCTGGCGGTGGATGGGCCGGGTGAGATTGCCGTGGGCATGCCGGTAGAAGTGCTGGAGTAAGCCGCCAGCTCAAGCCCGCTGCAGCCGATGGCAGCGGGCTTGAGCTTAGGGTGGCTCGATTACATGTCGTCGAAGTAACGCTCGTGCCAGTCCACCAGCGGCTGCGGTGCATTGAGCTTTTGCCCGTAGATCACCGAGTACGACAGCACGTTCTGCACATACTGGCGGGTTTCATCGAACGGGATCGACTCGACCCAGACATCGAAGCTCAAGTGCTTGGCGCCTTTGAGCCACTGCCTCACGCGCCCTGGCCCGGCATTGTAGGCGGCCGATGCCAGCACCCGATTGCCGTTGAATTGACCATGTACCTGGCTCAGATAGGCGGCGCCGAGCTGGATGTTCTTGTCCGGGTTGAGTACCTGGGCCGGTGACGCCAACGGGATGCTGAACTTGCGTGCAGTCTCCTTGGCGGTGGCTGGCATCAGTTGCATCAGGCCGCTGGCGCCCACCGGCGAGCGAGCGTCTTCCATGAAGGCGCTTTCCTGGCGGGTGATGGCAAACACCCAGCTGGAGTGGAGGCCGCGGACCTTGGCTTCGCGCACCAGGGTGTCGCGGTGCGCCATCGGGAAGCGAATATCCAGGTCGTCCCAGTACTGCGCCTGGCTGATGGTGCGAATCGCCGGGAAGTACCAGCGCAGGTCGTAGGCCAGGCGGGCCTGGGCGACCATTTCGTCGCGGTTGAAGTGGCGGCTGACGTGGTACCACTCGCGGCGGCCCTCGACGATCTGGCCGCGGGCATGGAATTCCAGTGCGCGGCGCACGCCCGGGGTGTTGCGCACCTTGTTGACCAGCTGCGGGCTGAGCACCAGCGGTTTGTTGTTCAGCTGGTAGGGCGTCTGCACCCGATCTGCGGCAAGGAAGCCATAGAAGTCACGCTCACGCGCGACCGCTTTGTACAGCAACGGGATCTGCGCATTGTTCGGCTGTGCCAGTTCCAGGCTGCGCGCCTGCCAATAGCGCCAGCGGCTGCTGGCGGCCAACTCCTGCGGCAGGCGCTTGGTCAGCTCGTAGGCATCTTCCCAGCGGCCCAGGCGCAGCAGCAGGCGCAGGCGCCATTCGCTGACGGTGTTGTCCCGCAGCTCCGGATCGTAACGGGTCATCAGGTCGAGCGCGCGCGGGTCGTAGCGGCGAGCCAGGGTCAGGCCGATCTCGCGGGCGATGGCAACCTTTTCGTCGCGCGAGAAATGCATGCGCTGGGCATAGTCATCGAGCAGCGCCATGGCCCGCTCGGGGTCCTGGCGTGCCAGCCGGCGCAGGCCTAGGCTGACCACGTCGGACATTGCCTCGTTGACCGGGGTGAAACGCGACGGCTGGTTGAGCAGCTCGGGCTTCTGCGCCACATCGATCAGCAATTGGCCCTGGGGGGCGAGGGTGGTCAGGGTCTTGACCAGATTGTTCGCCAATGGGTAGTTGCGCGCCTGTGCGGCCAGTTTGGCTCGCTCCCAGCGCCTGGCTTCGGTGAGCTGACCCTCGGCCGCCCACATCGCAAACAGCGTGTCACACGCAGCAGGTTGAGATTTGCCCACGTTCCACAGCTTGGCAGCGCTGGCAAAGCCTTCGGCGCGTTTGCCGGTGCTGAGCTGGTACTGGCCGTTGATGCAGTCCAGCTCGGTGAAGTTGAGCTTGGGATCGTAGTACTTGGCGAAGGTGGCCCACTCGCCGCGCTCGGACAACCAGCGCAACCAGCGCAGTTTCATCCAGTTGGCTTGTGGCAGGTCGCCGTGCTGGGCCAGAAAACCCTCGATCTCTTCGTTGCTGGCGCTCTTCAGGCGAGCAGTGAGTTCGTCGTACGCCAGATACGGGGTCAGTGGATAGTCACTGAGGGCCTGCGAGTAGCGCAGGTAGGGACCTTTGTCGCCCTTGGCCAGGGCGCGTTTGGCTTCGTCGTAGTACTGACGCTGCTGGCTAAGGTCGATGGCCTGTGCCGCACTCGTGGTGGCGGCAGTCAGCAGCAGGCATGAAGCAATCTGTAACAGGCGGCTGCGCATGATACGTCCGGGCAGTTGAACCATGGGAAAGTGACGGCGGTGCCAGCACTGTTGTATGGCGTTAGCTTAGCCGGTTGCCGGCTACCGGCGAAAGCACTGCGGTTAGATCGGGGTGTTATCGGCGACCGGATATCGCAAAGCCTTGATACACACGCTGACTTAGTGCTGGCGAGGGTCAAGTCAGGTAGAATACGCGCCCAGTTTTTGGAGATGATCATGACCCTGCTCAAATTAAGCGATGTGTCCCTTGCATTCGGCGCGATGCCGCTGCTGGACAAGGTTTCCTGGCAGATCGCCCGAGGTGAGCGGGTGTGCATCATCGGCCGCAACGGTACCGGCAAGTCGAGCATGCTGCGCCTGATCAAGGGCGAGCAAAAGCCTGATGACGGCTCGGTCTGGCGCGCACCCGCGCTGAAAATCGGCGAGCTGCCGCAGGAACTGCCGGTGGCCGACGAGCGGACTGTGTTCGACGTGGTCGCGGCTGGCCTGGACGGCGTAGGCGAGCTGCTCGCGCAGTATCACCACCTTAGCCAGAACATCCATAACGACGAAGATCTGGACAAGCTCATGCACGTCCAGCACGAGCTCGAAGCGCGCGATGGCTGGCGTTTGCAGCAAGTGGTCGACAGCACCCTGAGCCGCTTGCAGCTACCTGCCGACAAGACCCTGGCCGAGCTCTCCGGTGGCTGGCGTCGCCGTGTGCTGTTGGCCCAGGCGCTGGTTTCCGAACCTGACCTGCTGCTGCTCGATGAGCCAACCAACCACCTGGACATCGGTGCGATTGCCTGGCTGGAAGAAGCCTTGAGCGGCTTTGGTGGCGCGGTGCTGTTCATCACCCACGACCGTTCCTTCCTGCAAAACCTGGCCAACCGCATCCTTGAACTGGACCGCGGTGGGCTGATCGACTGGAACGGCGACTACGCCAGCTTCCTGGTGCACAAGGAAGCCGCGCTGGCGGCCGAAGAGACCGCCAACGCGCTGTTCGACAAGCGCCTGGCCCAGGAAGAAGTGTGGATTCGCCAAGGCATCAAGGCCCGCCGCACCCGTAACGAAGGCCGCGTGCGTGCGCTCAAGGAGCTGCGCGTCGAGCGTGGTGAGCGCCGTGAGCGTCAGGGCAAGGCCAACATCCAGATCGACACCGCGGAAAAATCCGGGAAGCAAGTGATGCTGCTGGAGAACGTCAGCTTCTCGCACCCGAACGGGCCGATGCTGGTCAAGGACTTTTCCATGGTCCTGCAGCGTCAGGATCGGATTGGCCTGCTCGGCGCCAACGGTACCGGCAAGACCACCCTGCTCAAACTGATGCTGGGTGACTTGCAGCCGACGTCGGGCAAGGTCGAGAGCGGCACCAAGCTGGAAGTGGCCTATTTTGATCAGATGCGCCACCAGCTCGACCTGGAAAAGACTGTCATCGAGAACCTCGCCGAGGGGCGCGACTTCATCGAAATCGACGGCCAGAACCGTCACGTGCTGAGCTACCTGGGCGACTTCCTGTTCAGCCCGCAGCGTGCCCGGACGCCGGTCAAAGCCTTGTCCGGAGGTGAGCGTGCGCGTCTGCTGCTGGCCAAGCTGTTCAGCAAGCCTGCCAACCTGCTGGTGTTGGACGAACCGACCAACGACCTCGATGTGGAAACCCTCGAGCTGCTCGAAGAAGTCCTGTGCAACTACAAGGGCACCGTGCTGATGGTCAGCCACGACCGGGCCTTCCTCGACAACGTGGTGACCAGCACCCTGGTGTTCGAAGGCGGCGGCAAGGTTCAGGAATACGTCGGCGGCTACGAAGACTGGATCCGTCAGGGCGGCTCGCCGAAGCTGCTGGGCGTCACCGAAAGCAAGGGTGGCAAGTCCGAGCTCAACAGCGCCGTGGTCGAAAAGGCTGCCGATGTGGCCGCGCCAGTTGCTGCTGCACCGGTAGAGGCGAGCAAGAAGAAGCTCAGCTACAAGCTGCAGCGTGAGCTGGAGGCGTTGCCAGGGCAGATCGACGTGATCGAGAAAGCCATGGCCAAGCTTCAGGAAGAAGTGGCTTCGGCGAACTTCTACCAGCGCCCGATCGGCGAGACGTCCGAGGTGCTGGCCAAGCTCGAGAAGCTACAGGGCGAGCTGGATGTTCTGGTCGAGCGCTGGGCAGAGCTGGAAGGCTAAGCGGCCATCAGCCATCGCGGGGTTGCCCGCGATGGCGTCAGTGCATTTTTCAGTCTTTCTTCAGCAGGCGTACTGCCAGCACATCACACGGCGCGCCGTGCAGCACATCGTTGGCGGTGGAGCCTAGCAGCAGCGCCAGGCCGTGGCGACCGTGGCTGCCGACCACGATCAGGTCGCACTTCTGATCCTTGGCCAACTGGTGGATTTCCTGGCGCGGCTGGCCGTAGACCAGGTGCGAGTCACCCCGGTTGATATCCGGGTACTTGTTGAACAGGCGATCCATGCGTTCCTTGGCCTGGTCGAACTGCTGTTGCTGCAGCTGCGACAGGTCCATCGGTACGTCGCCGCCAAAGGCCATGGCCATCGGTTCGACGATATGCACCAGCGATACCTTGGCGCCGCTCGCCGAAGCGATTGCCTTGGCGCGCTTGATCACCGGATCGCATTCTTCGGTGAGGTCGACAGCGACCAGAAGATGTTCGTAGGACATTGGAGGTGCTCCTGACAATCGCGATAGTAGAAGTATGGTCGCTTTGTGGCGGTTTACCGTGAAACCTGGCTAACCAGCTCATTTGCAACGCTTTATGGGATCTACAGATATGACGGTATGGCTGGTGGTGTCAATCCTTGCGCTGATTCTCAGCCCACTTGCCTGGCTGCGTCCATCACGCAAACAGAGCGAGCAGATGAGCCTGCGCCTGGCCGGCAGGCGCATTGGCCTGGCCATGCAGTTGGCGCCGCAGCAGTGGCCGCACTGGCTCGAACAGCAGCCGCCGAGCCCGTGCCCGCAGTACCATCGGCCGCGGCGCAAGGGCCGGGATGACTGCTGGGCGTATTGGCAGGTCAGCCCTGGGGTGTGGTGGAACAAGTGGCGTGAGGCCTGCGAAGATCCGCGCCTGGCCAAGGCCTTGGCGGTGTTGCCGGGCAATGTCTACATGATTGAAGCCACCACGCAAATGGTTGCCCTGTACTGGGGCGAGCGCGGTGATGAATCTGTGTTGCAGAACATTGCGCAAACCCTCGAAGACCTCGCTTAACCCTTCGTAACGACATCGCGGGGCACCCCTGCCGATCCGCCACCCATGCTCAGGTGGCGGATCGGCAGGGGTGCCCCGCGATGCGTTCTGCTGCCGCAGAAAGGCCAGGCAGGCCGGGATACTTTGCTTGCGAGAGTGACTATAGCCTGCCGCAGCCTGCTGCGCAGTTTTTGCCGGGTGCCTGGCGCAGCTTCTGCTGCCCGCCAAGGGCTTATCGCTGGCATGAATGGCTGGCGATCACTGTCATCAAGGTTGATACCTAGTCGCTACAAAATGACCGGAAAGTCGCGTTTTCACCTCCTCAGGGAGGATTTGACAACGCCGACCTTTTCGGAGAATGTGTGCGTACCCAAATCAAACGGGCGTATGAATTGAGCGTTTGTATGTTGCGCCGTTCATGCCAATCCCGACTATCGCGCTGACGGGTGTGCCTGACCAAGCCGCTGTTGTGACAGGGTTTAGCCAGCGTCCGGCGTGTACAGTTTAGCTTCCATATCGTGGAGATCAGTTGATGATTTACGAAGGTAAAGCCATCACGGTTAAGGCTCTTGAAAGCGGCATCGTCGAACTGAAGTTCGACCTCAAGGGTGAGTCCGTCAACAAGTTCAACCGCCTGACCCTGGACGATCTGCGTCAGGCCGTGGCCGCCATCAAGAGCGACGCCTCGGTCAAGGGCGTCATCGTCAGCAGTGGCAAGGATGTGTTCATCGTCGGCGCCGACATCACCGAGTTTGTCGACAACTTCAAGCTGCCCGAGGCCGAGCTGGTCGCTGGCAACCTGGAAGCCAACCGCATCTTCAATGATTTCGAAGACCTCGGCGTACCTACTGTTGCTGCGATCAACGGCATCGCACTGGGTGGCGGCCTGGAAATGTGCCTGGCAGCTGATTACCGGGTGATGTCCAGCACCGCCAAGATCGGCCTGCCGGAAGTCAAACTGGGCATCTACCCAGGCTTTGGCGGTACCGTGCGCCTGCCGCGCCTGATCGGCTCGGACAATGCCATCGAGTGGATTGCCTCGGGCAAGGAAAACCGCGCCGAAGACGCCCTCAAGGTTGGCGTCGTTGATGCCGTGGTCACCCCGGAGCTGCTGCAGGCTGCAGCGCTGGACCTGATCAAGCGGGCCATCAGCGGTGAACTGGACTACAAGTCCAAGCGCCAGCCCAAGTTGGAAAAACTCAAGCTCAACGCCATCGAGCAGATGATGGCCTTCGAAACCGCCAAAGGTTTTGTTGCCGGCCAGGCCGGGCCGAACTACCCGGCGCCGGTCGAAGCGATCAAGACCATCCAGAAAGCCGCCAACTTCGGTCGTGACAAAGCGCTGGAAGTGGAAGCTGCAGGCTTTGCCAAACTGGCCAAGACGCCCGTCGCTGCCAGCCTGATCGGCTTGTTCCTGAATGACCAGGAGCTCAAGCGCAAGGCCAAGGCGCACGACCAGATCGCCAATGACGTGAAGCAGGCTGCCGTACTCGGCGCTGGCATCATGGGCGGTGGTATCGCCTATCAGTCGGCGGTCAAAGGCACCCCGATCCTGATGAAGGATATCCGCGAGGATGCCATCCAGCTGGGCCTGAACGAAGCCTCCAAGCTGCTCGGCAATCGTGTCGAGAAGGGTCGCCTGACCCCGGCGAAAATGGCCGAGGCGCTCAATGCGATTCGCCCGACCTTGTCCTACGGCGACTTCGCCAATGTCGACATCGTGGTCGAAGCTGTAGTCGAGAACCCCAAGGTCAAGCAAGCCGTTCTGGCCGAAGTCGAAGGTCAGGTCAAAGAGGACGCGATTCTCGCCTCCAACACCTCGACCATCTCCATCAACTTGTTGGCCAAGGCCCTCAAGCGTCCGGAGAACTTCGTCGGCATGCACTTCTTCAACCCGGTGCACATGATGCCGCTGGTGGAAGTGATCCGTGGCGAGAAGTCCAGCGAAGTGGCCGTGGCCACCACCGTTGCCTATGCCAAGAAAATGGGCAAGAACCCGATCGTGGTCAATGACTGCCCAGGCTTCTTGGTCAACCGCGTACTGTTCCCGTATTTCGGCGGCTTTGCTCGCCTGGTCAGCGCCGGTGTCGACTTCGTGCGCATCGACAAGGTCATGGAGAAATTCGGCTGGCCAATGGGTCCTGCGTACCTGATGGACGTGGTCGGCATCGACACCGGCCACCACGGCCGCGACGTCATGGCCGAAGGCTTCCCGGACCGCATGAAGGACGATCGCCGCACCGCCATCGATGCCTTGTACGAAGCCAAACGCCTGGGCCAGAAGAACGGCAAGGGCTTCTATGCCTACGAGACCGACAAGCGCGGCAAGCCGAAAAAGGTTGCCGACGAGAGCGTGCTCGAAGTGCTCAAGCCGATTGTCTTCGAGCAGCGTGAAGTCAGCGACGAGGACATCATCAACTGGATGATGATCCCGCTGTGCCTGGAAACCGTCCGCTGCCTGGAAGACGGCATTGTCGAAACCGCAGCCGAGGCCGACATGGGCCTGGTCTACGGTATCGGCTTCCCTCCCTTCCGCGGTGGTGCATTGCGCTACATCGACTCGATCGGGGTTGCCGAGTTCGTCGCCCTGGCTGACCAGTACGCCGACCTGGGGCCGCTGTACCACCCCACCGCGAAGCTGCGCGAAATGGCCAAGACCGGCCAGCGTTTCTTCAACTGAGCGCCCAACGAGTTAGAGCGAGAGTATTGATATGAGCCTGAATCCAAGAGACGTGGTGATTGTCGACTTCGGTCGGACCCCGATGGGTCGTTCCAAGGGTGGCATGCACCGCAACACCCGCGCCGAAGACATGTCGGCGCACCTGATCAGCAAGTTGCTCGAGCGCAACGACAAGGTCGACCCGAAAGAAGTCGAGGACGTGATCTGGGGCTGCGTCAACCAGACCCTTGAGCAGGGCTGGAACATCGCCCGCATGGCCTCGCTGATGACCCAGATTCCGCACACCTCGGCGGCGCAGACCGTCAGCCGCCTGTGCGGCTCGTCGATGAGCGCACTGCACACAGCTGCCCAGGCGATCATGACCGGCAACGGTGACGTATTCGTCATCGGCGGTGTCGAACACATGGGTCACGTCAGCATGATGCACGGTGTCGATCCCAACCCGCACATGTCCTTGCACGCTGCCAAGGCCTCCGGGATGATGGGCCTGACTGCAGAGATGCTCGGCAAGATGCACGGCATCAGCCGCGAACAACAGGATGCTTTCGCCGTGCGCTCGCATCAGTTGGCGCACAAGGCCACGGTCGAGGGCAAGTTCAAGGACGAGATCATCCCGATGCAGGGCTATGACGAGAATGGCTTCCTCAAGGTCTTTGACTTCGATGAAACCATTCGTCCGGAAACCACCCTCGAAGGCCTGGCCTCGCTCAAGCCTGCGTTCAACCCCAAAGGTGGTACCGTCACTGCCGGTACCTCGTCGCAGATTACCGATGGCGCTTCGTGCATGATCGTCATGTCCGGTCAGCGCGCCATGGACCTGGGCATCCAGCCGCTGGCGGTGCTTCGCTCGATGGCGGTGGCCGGTGTCGACCCGGCTATCATGGGTTACGGCCCGGTGCCTTCGACGCAGAAAGCGCTCAAGCGTGCCGGTCTGAGCATGGCCGATATCGACTTCATCGAGCTCAACGAAGCCTTCGCTGCACAGGCCCTGCCGGTGCTGAAAGATTTGAAAGTGCTCGACAAGATGAATGAGAAGGTTAACCTGCACGGCGGCGCCATTGCCCTGGGTCATCCGTTTGGTTGCTCCGGTGCGCGAATTTCCGGCACCTTGCTCAACGTCATGAAGCAGAATGGCGGTACCCTCGGCGTCGCCACCATGTGTGTCGGCCTGGGCCAAGGCATCACCACTGTCTTCGAACGCGTCTGATCGCGGCGCAAGACAGCAGCCGGGGCCATGTGCCCCGGTTTTTGTTTTTTACAGGATTTATCACGAGGGTCAGCAACATGCACATACAGCCAGGCGTGTACCGGCATTACAAAGGGCCTGAGTATCGTGTGTTCGGCGCAGCCCGCCATTCTGAAAGCGAAGAGTGGATGGTGTTCTATCAATGCCTGTATGGTGATTACGGGCTGTGGGTGCGACCCTTGGCAATGTTTGTCGAATCGGTCGAAGTTGACGGCGAGCAGGTCCCGCGCTTTGCTCTGGTCACGGCCGAGGAGGGGCGTTTTGGCCCGTCCGAACAGGCCAGCGGTTAGTCGAGCGCGCTTGACCTGACCCTGTAGCCACTATATATAGCGGTGCCGCGTGCGGCACCTGACGCGATTTTTAATTTTCAGATTCAGGAATACACCGATCCATGGGCAAATCGCTGGTCATTGTGGAATCCCCGGCCAAGGCCAAGACCATCAACAAGTACCTGGGCAACCAGTACGTGGTGAAGTCGAGTATCGGCCACATCCGTGACCTTCCCACCAGCGGTTCGGCCAGCGCCAGTAAGGAGCCGGCGGCCAAACGTGGCAAGGCAGCTGCGGCTGAGGCACCGGTACTGACGCCGAAAGAAAAGGCTCGCCGCCAGTTGGTCTCGCGCATGGGTGTCGATCCGGACGCTGGCTGGAAAGCCAAGTACGAGATCTTGCCCGGCAAGGAAAAGGTCATCGAAGAGCTGCGCCGCCTGGCCAAAGATGCCGACACCATCTATCTCGCGACCGACTTGGACCGCGAAGGGGAGGCAATCGCCTGGCACCTGCGTGAAGCCATTGGTGGTGATGACACCCGCTACAAGCGCGTGGTGTTCAACGAGATCACCAAAAAGGCCATCCAGGAGGCGTTCTCGCAGCCAGGTGAGCTGGACATCAACCGGGTCAACGCCCAGCAGGCGCGGCGCTTCCTCGACCGTGTGGTGGGCTATATGGTCTCGCCACTGCTGTGGTCGAAGATTGCCCGTGGCCTGTCTGCCGGCCGTGTGCAGTCGGTAGCGGTCAAGCTGGTGGTCGAGCGTGAGCGCGAGATTCGTGCGTTCAACCCGGAAGAGTACTGGGAAGTACACGCCGACCTCGGCACCGCCAAGGACGCCAAGGTCCGCTTTGAAGTAGCGCGCGAGAAGGGTGAAGCCTTCAAGCCGCTCAACGAAGCCCAGGCCATGGCTGCCCTGGATCAGCTCAAGTCGTCGAGCTACACCGTCGCCAAGCGTGAAGACCGGCCGACCAGCAGCAAGCCGTCGGCGCCGTTCATCACTTCGACCCTGCAGCAAGCGGCGAGCAATCGCCTCGGCTACGGCGTGAAGAAGACCATGATGATGGCCCAGCGTCTGTACGAAGCCGGCTACATCACCTACATGCGTACCGACTCGACCAACCTCTCGGCCGATGCCGTGGAAATGGCCCGCAGCTACATCGAGCGCGAGTTCGGCAAGCAGTACCTGCCGGAAGCGCCGATCGTCTACGGCAGCAAGGCCGGCGCACAGGAGGCGCACGAAGCGATTCGTCCGTCCGATGTGGCGACCCATCCAAGCAAGCTGACTGGCATGGAACGCGATGCCGAGCGCCTGTACGAGCTGATCTGGCGCCAGTTCCTGGCCTGCCAGATGCCACCCGCGCAGTACCTGTCGACCAGCGTTACGGTCAAGGCCGGTGACTTCGAGCTGCGCGCCAAGGGCCGCATCCTCAAGTTCGACGGTTACACCCGCGTCCTGCCGCAGCAGAGCAAGCCAGGCGAAGATGACGTGCTGCCTGAGATGGGCCAGGGCGAAGTGCTCAAGTTGATCAAGCTTGATCCAAGCCAGCACTTCACCAAGCCGCCAGCGCGCTTCACCGAAGCCAGCCTGGTCAAGGAAATGGAAAAACGCGGTATCGGTCGCCCGTCGACCTATGCAGCGATCATTTCCACCATCCAGGATCGCGGCTACGTCACCCTGCACAACCGCCGCTTCTACTCCGAGAAGATGGGCGACATCGTTACCGAGCGGTTGTCCGAGAGCTTCTCCGACCTGATGGACTACGGCTTCACCGCCGGCATGGAAGAGAACCTCGACGACGTCGCCCAGGGCGAACGTGACTGGAAAAACGTACTCGACGAGTTCTACGGCGATTTCAGCAAAAAGCTGCAAACCGCTGAGTCTCCCGAGAACGGCATGCGCGCCAACCAGCCGACCATGACCAACATCGCCTGTAAGGAATGTGGCCGGCCAATGATGATTCGTACCGCCTCTACCGGCGTGTTCCTCGGTTGCTCGGGTTATACCCTGCCGCCGAAAGAGCGCTGCAAGGCGACCGTCAACCTGGTGCCCGGCGACGAAATCGCCGCGGACGACGAGGGTGAGTCCGAATCGCGCGTGCTGCTCGGCAAGCACCGTTGCCCGATCTGCGCCACGGCGATGGATGCCTACCTGCTGGACGAGAAGCACAAGCTGCACATCTGCGGTAACAACCCGGATTGCGTTGGCTACGAAATCGAGCAGGGCAGCTACCGGATCAAGGGCTACGAAGGTCCGAGCCTTGAGTGCGACAAGTGCGGCAGCGAAATGCAGCTCAAGACCGGCCGTTTCGGCAAGTTCTTCGGTTGCACCAACCCGGCCTGCAAAAACACTCGCAAGCTGCTCAAGAACGGCGAAGCAGCGCCACCGAAGATGGACAAGGTGGAAATGCCTGAGCTCAAGTGCGAGAAGGTCGATGACACCTACGTGCTGCGTGACGGTGCCTCGGGCTTGTTCCTGGCGGCCAGCCAGTTCCCGAAAAACCGCGAAACTCGCGCGCCATTGGTGAAAGAAATCATCCCGCACAAGGATGAGATCGATCCCAAGTACCACTTCCTCTGTGAAGCGCCTGCCAAGGATCCAGACGGTCGCCCGACCGTGATCCGCTACAGCCGCAAGACCAAGGAGCAGTACGTGCAGTCCGAAGTTGACGGCAAGCCGACCGGTTGGAAGGCGTTCTACGACGGCAAGGCCTGGAAGGTCGAAGACAAGCGCTGATCCGGCGCCGCAGCACCTGCGCGGGGCAAGCCCGCTGTTGTGTCCTCAGGGTGAGGCGCAGCAGCAGGCTTGCCCCGCGCTGCTTTTGCGCTAGCGGCTTTTGTGCTTGCGAGAGTGCCCGGCGATAGCTGAAACTTGCTGATCGCCACGCTGCCCTCAGGAGGCCAACCGCCATGGCCCAGGAACTCTATACCCGCACCAACCAGAAACTGTTCTTCGCCGGCCTCGCGCTGGAGTCCATGGCCAAGGCTGAGCAAAGCCAGGCCATGAACGCCCAGGGGCTGGTGCAGGCTGAGCGCGAAGCGGCGCAGTTTCATCTATACGGTGCGCTGCTTGGGTTATGTCACGAAATCGCCGGCTTCTACCGCCTGCCGCAAGCGGGCGCTGCTCGCGCTGAACAGCTACTGGACGCCGAAGTGCTGGCCGGCATGGCCATCCCGGAGTTGGCCGAGCTGATCGAACTGGCAGACAATCGGCAAACCTGGCTGGCGCAGATGTTGACCGCTTATGCAGATTTGTTCCGACCACCTGTCGCGAAAAAAACCGCTAAAACTGACGTCACCCAGCCGTTGATTCAGGCCATCAACCTCGACGAGCCCGAGCAGCCTGCGCTTTCGCGGGCAGAGCTCGAGCAGTGGCGGAGCAATTTGAAAGACCTGGCCAGGCGCTTTCGTGATGCGTTGAGTGAGTGCTGAGCAGGCACTTGGCTGGTACAATGCTCGCCTTTCGTGGAGAACAGCCTTTTATGTCGACGTCCTTTCTTGAAATTGTAGAGTTGCCTGATGGCCGGATCGAGCTGCGTCGCGCCGAAGATGAAGGCTCATTGGTAACCCTGGATTTCTCCGAGGACGCCAAGGTGTTTTTGCAGGGTCAACACGTCGAAGTGGCCAAGGCCATGCTCAGCGTCGGCGTGCAAATGGCTGGCAAGCTGGTGGAAGGCGAGTTGGAGCGTGACGAAGGGCCGCGCGTTCTGCACTGAGTAGTGCCAGTCCCCTACACGATCACGATGAGAACAGGCGAAGCCTGAACATCAGCCGAGGCGGATGTTCAGGCTTTGTGCGTTTCCGACCGTGGCGGCGCGGATCAGCTGCTGACGCAGGGTGACATTGAGGCTACCCAGCCAGCTGACTACGGTATGGCTGTGGCCCATGCGCAGGGCTTCGCAGGTGAGCTGCAAGGCGCTTTTGTTGCTGCTGGGGTGCAGCAGCAGAATGCGCTCGCGGTTGAGCCCGGCATCGCGCAGCCAGGCCTGGGTCAGGCTGGTCGGCGGGGCGATCAGCGTCAGCCAGCGCGCATCCACTTCTTCGCTCAGGTCGCGCAGTACCGGCGCCAGCAGGCTTTGGCAATGTCCCGGCGCACCGCGCAGGGCCAGTTCGCTGAACCGCTCGGGGTCGCTGTTTTTTTGCCGTGCCTGGGCGCTGGCCTTGAGGCCAGGTAGCACCGGTTCGGCCAGAAACGCTTCGAATAATGGCAACTGAATTGACTGCGGTACGTGGATTGCTTGCTGCATGACGCCTCCTGGATCAGCGACGAATGACGCCGACGCTCAAGCCCTCGATCACCAAGTCCTGTTGCTTGAGGTCGACTTCGATCGGGGCAAATTCGGGGTTCTCGGCCATCAACCAGACCTTGTTGCCTTCACGCTTGAAGCGCTTGACGGTGACTTCGTCGCCAATGCGTGCGACCACGATCTGGCCATTGCGTGCTTCGCGGCAGGTATGCACGGCCAGCAGGTCGCCGTCGAAGATACCGACGTCCTTCATGCTCATGCCGTGTACGCGCAGCAAGTAGTCAGCGGGCGGGTGAAAGAAGGTCGGGTTGATGTTGCACGACTGCTCGATATGCTGTTCAGCCAGGATCGGCGCACCGGCAGCGACGCGGCCAATGATCGGCAAGCCGCTCTCTTCGGCCTTGGCTTCGTGGCCAGGGATGCGAATGCCGCGGGACGCGCCCGGAGTCATCTCGATGGCGCCTTTGCGCGCCAGGGCCTTGAGGTGTTCTTCAGCGGCGTTGGGCGACTTGAAGCCCAGCTCCTGGGCGATCTCCGCGCGGGTCGGCGGATAGCCGTTGTCGTCGAGGCAGCGTTTGATGAAAGCCAGGATTTCGGCTTGGCGTGGCGTCAGTTTCAACATGGCGATCGCTCTGTCTTTTTATACAGTGACTGGGATTATATACAGTAGAAGGCTGGCTGCAAGCATCTTGCCGCAGAAGATGCTCGGACTGACGCACGGCGTGGCCTGCAGCTCTGCACGCGAGGCTGTGTTTTAATGGCGACCGGTGAGTCAGCCAACCTTGACAGATAGAAGCCTGAAACGTATGTTTCAAACAACTGTTTGTCAGGCCCCCACCCCGGAGTAGCGAGTAGTCATGGCCCAATCGGAAACCGTTGAACGCATTCTCGATGCTGCCGAGCAGCTATTCGCGGAAAGGGGGTTCGCGGAAACCTCGTTGCGCCTGATCACCAGCAAGGCTGGCGTCAACCTCGCAGCGGTGAACTACCACTTCGGCTCGAAAAAGGCGCTGATCCAGGCGGTCTTCTCGCGCTTCCTCGGGCCGTTCTGCGCAAGCCTTGAGCGTGAACTCGAGCGCCGCCAGGGCCGGCCGGAACTCAAGCCGAGCCTTGAAGAGCTGCTGGAGATGCTCGTTGAGCAAGCGCTGGTGGTGCAGCCGCGCAGCAATAATGACCTGTCGATCTTCATGCGCCTGCTCGGCCTGGCGTTCAGCCAGAGCCAGGGCCACCTGCGCCGCTACCTTGAAGACATGTACGGCAAGGTGTTCCGCCGCTACATGCTGCTGGTCAATGATGCCGCGCCGCGTATCCCGCCGATCGAGTTGTTCTGGCGGGTGCACTTCATGCTTGGCGCGGCGGCGTTCAGCATGTCCGGGATCAAGGCCTTGCGCGCTATCGCCGAAACCGACTTTGGTATCAACACCTCGATCGAGCAGGTCATGCGCCTGATGGTGCCGTTCCTCGCAGCCGGTATGCGTGCCGACAGCGGCGTCACCGACCAGGCCATGGCTGCCGCGCAACTGCGCCCGCGCAGCAAGACCAGCCCTGCTGGCACGCCGGCCAAAGCCTGAACCGGCACTGGCGCGTGGGCACAGGCTTCGCAGATAATTCACTGCACGACATTCCCTGAAGGACTTTTCATGACTGCCAGCCTGCAAGGCTCCCTGATGATCGACATCGCCGGTACCTGGCTGACTGCCGAGGACCGGCAGTTGCTGCGCCAGCCTGAAGTAGCTGGCCTGATCATCTTCGCCCGCAATATCGACAGCCCGCGCCAGGTGCGTGAGTTGTGTGCGTCGATTCGGGCGATCCGGCCTGACCTGATTCTGGCTGTCGATCAGGAGGGCGGGCGCGTGCAGCGCTTGCGTCAGGGCTTTGTGCGCCTGCCGGCCATGCGCGCGATAGCCGACAACCGCAATGCCGAGTACCTGGCCGAGCAATGTGGCTGGTTGATGGCCACTGAAGTGCTGGCGGTCGGTCTGGACCTGAGCTTTGCGCCGGTGCTCGACCTTGATCACCAGCGCAGCGCAGTGGTTGGCAGCCGCGCCTTCGAAGGCGATCCGGAGCGGGCCACGCAACTGGCCGGCGCGTTCATCCGCGGCATGAACTCAGCCGGCATGGCTGCCTGCGGCAAACACTTCCCGGGGCATGGTTGGGCCGAGGCCGACTCGCACGTGGCCATCCCCACCGACGAGCGCAGCCTCGAGCAGTTGCGTCAGGCTGACCTGGTGCCGTTCACCCGCCTGCGCGGTCAGTTGGCTGCGGTCATGCCCGCGCATGTGATCTACCCGCAGATCGACAATCAGCCTGCTGGCTTCTCGCGCCGCTGGTTGCAGGACATTCTGCGTGGCGAGCTGGGCTTTACCGGGGTTATCTTCAGTGACGACCTGTCGATGGCCGGTGCGCATGTGGTCGGCGATGCCGCCAACCGGATCGAAGCGGCCTTGAGCGCCGGCTGTGACATGGGCCTGGTGTGTAATGACCGGGCCGCGGCAGAGCTGGCTTTGAGTGCAGCGCAGCGGCTTAAGGTCAAGCCTTCGCCACGGGTTGCCGGCATGCGCGGGCAAGGTTTTGCCAGCACCGATTATCGCCAGCAGCCACGCTGGCTGGAGGCGCTTGGCGCTTTGAAAGAAGCACAGTTGATCGACTGAACAAATGCCGAGCTGACCTAGGTGACAGGTCAGCCCGGCTCACCTAACGGCTGCGCTTGCCCGGCAGCGGCGCGAACAGCGCTTCAATCTCTTCATCACCCAGACGCCACTGGCCGCTATGGCCGCCATCGAGCAGGCCGGCGGCGAGTGCTGCCTTCTCTTGCTGCAGCAACTGAATCTTCTCTTCGACGGTACCGCGAGTGATCAGCTTGTAGACGAACACTGGTTTGTCCTGGCCGATCCGGTAGGCACGGTCGGTCGCCTGGTTTTCGCTTGCCGGGTTCCACCATGGGTCATAGTGGATCACCGTATCCGCGGCGGTCAGGTTGAGCCCGGTGCCGCCGGCCTTGAGGCTGATCAGAAACACTTCGCTGTCACCCTGCTGGAACTGCTGCACCGGTGCGCGCCGATCGCGAGTGTCGCCGGTCAGCAGGCTGTAGCGGATGTCACGCTTGATCAGCTCCTGCTCGATCAGCGCCAGCATTGAGGTGAACTGGGAAAACAACAGGACCCGGCGGCCTTCGCTGAGTAACTCTTCGAGCATCTGCAGCAGGCTGCCCAGCTTGCCCTTGTCGGCTTGATTACCCTTGCTCTCGACACTCTTGACCAGGCGCAGGTCGCAGCACACCTGGCGCAGCTTCAGCAGGGCATCGAGAATCACGATCTGGCTGCGTGCTGCGCCGTTACGGGCAAGTTCGTCGCGGACCTTCTTGTCCATCGCCACCCGCACCGCCTCGTAGGTGTCGCGCTGGGCGTCGCTGAGCTCGACCCAGTGCACCATCTCGGTCTTGGCTGGCAGCTCCTTGGCCACCTGCTCTTTGGTACGACGCAGCAGGAACGGGCGAATGCGCCCAGCCAGGTGGGCCAGGCGGTCCTGATCGCCGTGGCGCTCGATGGGGGTGCGGTATTCCTGATTGAAGCGTTTGCTGTCGCCCAGCCAGCCGGGCATGAGGAAGTGAAACAGCGACCAGAGCTCGCCGAGGTTGTTTTCCATCGGCGTACCGGTCAGGCACAGGCGCTGGCCTGCCTGCAGCTCGCCGACGGCGACGGCGGCCTTGCTGGTGCTGGTCTTGATGTTCTGCGCTTCATCCAGCACCAGCGTGTGCCAGTGCTGCCCGCGCAGCTGCTCTATATCGCGCGGCACCAGCGCGTAGGTGGTCAGGACCAGGTCGTATTGGTCAAGGCTGGCGAAGTGCTTGCTGCGCGCCGGCCCATGCAGGGCCAGCACGCGCAGGTCGGGGGCAAAGCGCTGAGCTTCGTCGATCCAGTTGGGGATCAAGCTGGTCGGCATCACCGCCAAGGCTGGCTGCAGCAGGCGTCCATGTTGTTTCTCCAGCAGCAGATGGGCGAGGGTCTGCAGAGTCTTGCCCAGGCCCATGTCGTCGCCCAGAATCCCGCCTGTGCCGATCTCGCGCAACGCCTGCAGCCAGTTCAAGCCCTGTTGCTGGTACGGGCGCAGGGTGGCGTTGAGCGCGAGCGGCGGCTCGACCTGGATATCCCGTGCATCGCGCAGGCGCCGGCCGAGGCCGCGCACGTGCTCGCCGCCTTCCCACAGCAGCGGCATGTGTTCCATGTCGCTCAGGCGCGCGGCATCGGCGCGGTCCAGGCGCAGCGCCGGGCCGCCTGCATGTTCATGCAGGTACAGCTCGCCGAGGGTCGCCATCACGGCCTTGATCCGGCCATAGGGCAGGGCAACGCGCAGCGGCGGGCTATCGAGGCGGCCGCGGTTGAGGTCCAGCAGCAAGTGCTCATCGTCACCGCGCCGGGCCAGTTCGCTGGGGCGCAGCATTTCCGGATTGCTGCGCAGCAGTTGCAGCACGATCGGCAGCAGGCTGTGACGCTGGCCATCGACAACGATGCCCAGCTCAAGGTCGAACCATTCGTGGCCAGGCGCTTCGTCGACGCTGGCGTACCAGTCTTCGACCTCCTGCAAGTTGAAGGCAAAGTCGCGGTGCACATCGATGTGCCAGCCGGCCTCACGCAGGCGCGGCAAGCCGTCGCGGGCAAATGTCAGCCACGCTTCGTCGTCGGCAAGCTGATGCATGTCGCCGGCACTGTCGGGCAACGCTTTGCTTTGCCGGGTGGCCAGCTTGAAACCCAGCTCGCGCAGGGTCTTGCGCATGGCTTGCTCGGCCTGTGGCTGACGGCGGATGCGCTGGCTGGTGGCGCCAACCAGGCGGGTCAGGGGCTTGTCGTCGTTGCCGATTGCCAGCACGCCGTCGTAGTCGAACGCCAGTGCGGCGCGGTGTTGCATCTGCCGCTGCATGCGCCCGGTCTTGGGCGTGTAAGCGCTGAACTCGAGGCTGCCCAGGGTCAGGCGCGGGGTCGGCTGGATATCTTCGAGCAACTGCTGCTTGACCTGGGTCGGGGTCGGCACTTGATGGTTGAGGGCGTTGAGCTTGTGACTCAGCGGCACTACCAGATGCTCGGGTACCGGTGGTGCCAGTGACAGTTGCAGGGCTATATGCGGGTCGAGTGAGTGGCTGACACGGCCAATTTCACCGGCGCGTACATCCAGCCAGAACAGCGGCGCCAGTGCCAGCACGAACAGCTTCTCCTCGCCGCTGAACCAGCTGCCGCAATAGGTGGCGTCGCTCTGGCGCACCCAGCGGAACTCGGCCTCGCGTTCCGGGCCCTGGCGCAGCAGTGGTCGGTCGTCGCTGTACAGGACGCGGCCGGTGTCCAGTGCGCGCTGCAGCAATTCGCCGCCTTCCTGGCCTTTGAGTGCGTAGCCGCGGTCCTGGCCGTAAGGGATGTTCTGTCCATTCAACTGGCGCAGGATGCGCAGGTCTTCAGCTGTGACGAAGCGCGGCGTGTCATACAAAAAGTCATACAGCGACTGCACCCGGCTGAAGCGCAGGCCACGCTCATCGTCGGTGCCTTTGCGCACGCGCAGGCTGCAGCTGCGGTCTTCATGGAGTACCAGCTGATAGCAGACCATCCGCCCGCGTTTGTCATCTGCGCCGAGGCTGACGGTGGCCGGTTGCTGCATTCCTTGCAGCCAGTGCTGTAAATGATGGGGCAGGGCGTCGCTTTCAGCCGGCGCGCTGCTGTCGAGCAGGGCGAACAGCACCGCAGCAAAGTGCTTGCAGTTCTCTCTGACCGGGCACGAACAGTGGCCGCGCACATGGCACTGGCCAGCTGCCGCAGTGATGAAAATGCGCTGGGTATAGATGCCGCTGCCGCTACCGCGACAGGTGGCTTCAATCCGCGTGTCGTCATGGTCGAGGATCTGTACCCGGTCTTCTTCGGCGTAGCGCTGGCCGCGTTGCAAAACCGCAGCGGAGAAGGCGCGTTTCCAGCTGATGTTGCTGCGCACCAGGGCGACTGCGTCGGAGGTCACGGTGTCACTGCTCCATCATCTCCGGAGTCATCTCCGGCAGTTTGCGCGCGCCGACAGGTGCGACCTTGAGCAGAAGTGCCAGGTGGCCACCGTCGAGGAAGGTCAGCTGGCCGCTTTTCATGTTGCGATTGCTCTGCTGGAAATGCTCGCTGCGCAGCACGTTACCGTTGCCATCGAGCTGGTTGACCCAGAAGCTCGCCTGCACGGCGATGAAGCGGCCGTCGGCCAGGCTCAGGTTGCCCTCGATCGGGAAGTGACCGAACTGCTGCTCGCCAGCGCCCAGAGCAATGCTGCTGGGCTCGCTGCCGAGTTGTTGCTGCCAGGCCTTGTGCAGCAGCACGGTGTAGCTCGGCGTGGCCTCGAGGCGGGTCGCTTCGTCGGTCAGCACCGGTGGCCGTTCGGCTTCCTTGCTCAAGCGCGGCGCGCCGGCGCGCCAGTCTTCCGGGGCGAACTGGCTGGTCACCGCCGGCACATCGTTTTGCCGCACCAGCAGCATTTCCACCTGATACAAGCCATCAGCAAACGCCGTCGGCGCACACAGCGTCAACAGCAAGGTCAGGCAACGAATGGCACGCATGTAACTTCCTTCAAGCAGGCTGTGGGGTGAGGCGCTCGAACAGCGCCTCCACGGTATTGAAGCGTTCTTCCGGGCGTTCCATCGGCACCAGGAAGCGGAACTGGGTAGCGCCTTCGAACTTGTAGCGTTTGGGCTGGCCCTGGATCAGCTTGATCAGGGTCAGCGGGTCGACCGGGGTCTCGGCTTCGAATTCGATCTTGCCGCCGTTGGGGCCGCCGTCGACTTTCTTGATGCCGAGTTTTTCGGCCTGCAGCTTGAGCAGGGTGATGCGGATCAGGTTCTTGGTTGGCTCCGGCAACAGGCCGAAACGGTCGATCATCTCGACCTGCAGGTCCTTGAGGCCTTCTTCGTCGGCCGCCGAAGCGATGCGCTTGTACAGGATCAGCCGCGCATGCACATCGGGCAGGTAGTCTTCCGGGATCAACGCCGGCAGGCGCAGGTTGATTTCCGGGCCGCCGCCAAGCGGTTGTTCCAGGTTTGGCTGATTGCCCTTGCGGATCGCCTTGACTGCGCGTTCGAGCATTTCCATGTACAGGGTGAAACCGACTGCCTGGATCTGGCCGCTCTGGCCATCGCCAAGCAACTCGCCGGCGCCGCGGATTTCCAGGTCGTTGGTGGCCAGCACGAAGCCGGCACCGAGGTCCTGAGTGTTGGCAATCGCCTCCAGGCGTTTTTCGGCGTCGCTACTGACCTTCTGCCGGGCAGGGGTGAGCAGGTAGGCATAGGCCTGGTGGTGGCTACGGCCAACCCGGCCGCGCAGCTGGTGCAGCTGGGCCAGGCCGAATTTGTCGGCGCGCTCGATGACGATGGTGTTGGCGCTGGGCACGTCGATACCGGTTTCGATGATGGTCGAGGCGATCAGCACGTTGAAGCGCTTGTGGTAGAAGTCGCTCATGACCTGTTCCAGCTCGCGTTCGCGCATCTGCCCGTGGCCGATGCCGATGCGCGCTTCAGGTACCAGTTCGGCGAGGTCGGCGGCGCACTTCTCGATGGTCTTGACGTCGTTGTGCAGGTAATACACCTGGCCGCCACGCAGCAGTTCGCGCAGTAGAGCTTCCTTCACCGTGCTGTTGTTCTGCTCCATGACGAAGGTGCGCACCGACAACCGGCGCGCCGGCGGGGTGGCGATGATCGACAGGTCGCGCATGCCGGCCACGGCCATGTTCAGGGTGCGCGGGATCGGCGTGGCGGTCAGGGTGAGGATGTCGACTTCGCTGCGCAGGGCCTTGAGCTGCTCTTTTTGCCGCACGCCAAAGCGGTGCTCTTCGTCGATAACTACCAGACCGAGGTCTTTGAAGCGCACGTCATCCTGCAGCAGCTTGTGCGTGCCGATCAGGATGTCGATCTTGCCCTCGGCCAGATCGGCAGCAGCAGTGGCGATGTCCTTGGCCGACTTGAAGCGGCTCATCACTTCGACGGTTACCGGCCAGTCGGCAAAGCGGTCGCGGAAGCTGTTGTAGTGCTGCTGGGCGAGCAGGGTGGTCGGTACCAGTACGGCCACCTGGCGGCCGCTGTGCACGGCGATGAATGCCGCGCGCATGGCCACTTCGGTCTTGCCGAAGCCGACGTCGCCGCAGACCAGACGGTCCATCGGCTTGGCAGCGAGCATGTCCTCGCGCACCGCGTCGATGGCGTTCTGCTGATCGGGTGTTTCCTCGAACGGGAAGCCGGCGCTGAAGGTGGCGTAATCGGCTGCAGGATCGGCAAAGGCATAGCCCTTGCGTGCGGCGCGACGGGCATAGATGTCGAGCAGTTCGGCAGCCACGTCGCGGACCTGCTCGGCAGCCTTGCGCTTGGCCTTCTGCCAGGTTTCCGAGCCGAGCCGGTGCAGCGGCGCCAGGGCGTCATCGCTGCCGGTGTAGCGGGCGATCAGGTGCAGGTTGGCGACCGGCACGTACAGCTTGGCGTTCTCGGCGTACTCAAGGGTGAGGAATTCGGCGGCCTGGCCGTCGATTTCCAGTGTGGCCAGGCCCAGATAGCGGCCGACCCCGTGATCGATATGCACCACCGGTGCGCCTTCGCGCAGCTCGGTGAGGTTTTTGATCACCGCATCGTTGGCCGCCTCGCCGCGCTTTTCGCGGCGTCGGCGCTGCATCACGCGCTGGCCGAACAACGGGCTTTCGGCGATCAACGCCAGTGCCGGGTCGTCCAGCAACAGGCCGTAGTCGAGCGGTGCGATGGTGATCGCCAGGCGCTCTTTGCCGGTAATGAAATCGGTCCAGCCGTCAACGGTCTGCGGGCGCAGCTTGAGCCGTTCGAGCAGCTCCAGCAGCACTTCGCGGCGGCCGGCAGATTCTGCAGTGAACAGCACCCGGCCCGGGAACTGCTCAAGAAATGCCGACAGTGCCGCCAGGGGTTGATTGGCCTTGGCTTCGATGGCCAGGTTGGGCAGCTCGCGCGCCGGGAAGCTCTGCCGGCCAGCGCCGGGTTCGAGGTCGTCACTGCTGACCACCACGCGCGGCCACTGCTTGAGGCGGGCAAAGCAGTCTTCCACTGGCATGAATAGTTCAGCCGGCGGCAGCAGTGGTCGGGTCAGGTCGCCGCGGCGGTCTTCATAACGCCCGCGCACGTCGTTCCAGAAATGCTCGGCAGCCTGCTCGACGCCGGGCATCGAGAACACCTGGGTGTCAGCCGGAAGGTAGTCGAACAGTGTCGCGGTTTCTTCGAAGAACAGCGGCAGGTAGTACTCGATGCCGGCCGGGATGATCCCGCTGGCGAGGTCCTGGAAGATCGCGCTGCGGCGAAAATCCACGTCGAAGCGCTCGCGGAAACGTGCCTTGAAGCGGGTGACTTCTTCCTTCTGCATCGGAAATTCGCGTGCCGGCAGCAGGCGTACCGATTCGACCTTGTCGATCGAACGCTGGGTCTCTGGATCGAAGGTGCGCAAGGTCTCGATTTCGTTGTCGAACAGGTCGATCCGAAACGGCAGCTTGCTGCCCATCGGGAACAGGTCGATCAGCGCGCCGCGCACGGCAAATTCGCCATGCTCGTAGACCGTGTCGACGCAGCGATAGCCGCTGGCTTCGAGGCGGCTGCGCATCTGCTCGACATCGATGGTCTGGCCGACGTCGAGGACCAGGCTGCTACCGAGCAGAAAGCGCGTTGGCGCCAGGCGGTGCAGGGCGGTGGTGATCGGCACCACAAGAATGCCGTGGTCCAGCTCCGGCAGCCGGTACAGGCTGGCGATACGCTGCGAGATGATGTCCTGATGCGGCGAGAACAGATCGTATGGCAGGGTTTCCCAGTCGGGGAACGGCAGCACCGGCAGGTCCGGGGCAAAGAAGCGCAGCTCCTGCTCGAGACGGTCGGCGGCCTGGCTGTCGGCGGTCAGCAGCAGGGTAAAGCGCCGGGCGCCACTGGCGGCCTCGGCGATGGCCAGGCTGAGGGCGGCACCGGGCAAGTTGCCCCAGGTTTGTTTGCCGGCCTGGGCCGACAATTGCGGTAAGCGCAGAACTGACACGGGAGAATGCACTCCAAGCGTTGCGGCAAAGAGGTCGATTGTACCGACGCCGGTGCCAGCTGTCAGGCTCGCGAGGGCTCAAGCAGCGGTGTGCAGCGTTAACGACAGGCGCTCATTGCTCGATACGCCGTGGGGCGTCATAATGTAGCCCCTTTTTTCTACCCCTACATGTGGAAGGTTCCCGTGACTCAGAAGCCCGACCAGTGTCTTGGTGAGTGGATTGATCGTGAAGCTTTGGCTGAAGCCATGATCCCGCTTATCGGTCAGCTCTACCGCAACAACAATGTGGTGAGCTCGATCTATGGCCGTAGCCTGATCAACCGTTCGGTGATCTCGATCCTCAAGGCGCACCGCTTTGCGCGTCACCGTCAGACCGACGAGACCGAACTGTCTGTCCACGAGACGTTCCCTTTGCTCAAGGCGATGAGCGAGCTGAAACTGGGCGCCGCTTCGGTCGACCTGGGCAAGCTGGCCAACAAGTTCAAGCTTGAAGGCAATGGCCGCAGCGCCGAGCAGTTCGTCCGCGAAGAACTGGCCGACGTGGTTGGTCAGCAAAACGTTTCGGCGCGCAAGGGCACCGACGTCGTGCTGTACGGCTTCGGTCGTATCGGCCGTCTGCTGGCACGCATCCTGATCGAAAAAACCGGTGGTGGCGACGGCCTGCGTCTGCGCGCCATCGTTGTCCGCAAGGGTGCTGAAAACGACCTGGTCAAGCGCGCCAGCCTGCTGCGTCGTGACTCGGTGCATGGCCCGTTCGATGGCACCATCACCATCGACGAAGCCAACAACACCATCACCGCCAACGGCAACCTGATCCAGGTTATCTACGCCAAGAGCCCGAGCGAAGTCGACTACACCCAGTACGGCATCAAAGATGCGCTGATCGTCGACAACACCGGTGTATGGCGTGACGCCGACGGCCTCGGCCAGCACCTGGCATGCCCAGGCGCTGCCCGCGTGATCCTCACCGCACCTGGCAAAGGCGCGCTGAAGAACATCGTGCACGGCATCAACCACGGTGAAATCAGCGCTGATGACAAGATCATCTCCGCGGCTTCCTGCACCACCAACGCCATCGTGCCGGTGCTCAAGGCAGTCAACGACAAGTTCGGCATCATCAACGGCCACGTCGAAACCGTTCACTCGTTCACCAACGACCAGAACCTGATCGACAACTTCCACAAGGGCAGCCGTCGTGGCCGCGCCGCGCCGCTGAACATGGTCATCACCGAAACCGGTGCTGCCACCGCCGCTGCCAAGGCGCTGCCTGTGCTCAAGGGCAAGCTGACCGGCAACGCGATCCGCGTACCGACGCCGAACGTGTCCATGGCCATCCTCAACCTGAACCTCGAAACCGGCACCAGCCGCGAAGAGATCAACGAGTACCTGCGCCAGACCGCGATGCACTCCGAGCTGCACAAGCAGATCGACTACGTCAACTCGCAGGAAGTGGTTTCGACCGACTTCGTTGGCTCGCGCCACGCCGGTGTGGTTGATGCTGAAGCGACCATCTGCAACGAAAACCGTGTTGTCCTGTACGTCTGGTACGACAACGAATTCGGTTACAGCTGCCAGGTAGTGCGCGTGATGGAAGACATGGCCGGGGTCAACCCGCCAGCCTTCCCGCGCTGATCCGCCGATAGCGTTGTTTTGCTGATTTTGGGGCTGCTTTGCAGCCCTTCGCGGGTGAACCCGCTCCCACAGATAGCCGCGATCCTGTGGGAGCGGGTTCACCCGCGAAGGGCCGCAAAGCGGCCCCATTGCTTAACTGATGGGCATTCGGCCGCCTCACGCAGGCGTGCTTGCCACGATATGTAGTGAAGGCAAAATTCGCCTACGACGCGACCAAGGGTTAATGTGCGCGGCGTTCCCGCTTGATTAGACTGCACCCGAATTTTTCCATGGCGCCGCGGCGACATGATCGCGCCCCGCGGCCAACCGGCCGGCGGGCCAGTTTTGAAGGAGTACGCATGGCTGTCTACAACTACGACGTAGTGGTGCTGGGTTCCGGCCCGGCCGGAGAAGGTGCGGCAATGAACGCCGCCAAAGCAGGGCGCAAGGTGGCGATGGTCGATAGCCGTCGCCAGGTTGGCGGCAACTGCACCCACCTGGGCACCATCCCGTCCAAGGCACTGCGTCACTCGGTGCGGCAGATCATGCAGTTCAACACCAACCCGATGTTCCGTGCCATCGGCGAGCCGCGCTGGTTCTCGTTCCCGGACGTGCTCAAGAGCGCCGAGAAGGTGATTTCCAAGCAGGTCGCTTCGCGCACCGGCTACTACGCCCGTAACCGCGTCGATGTATTTGTCGGTACCGGCAGCTTTGCCGACGAGCAAACCGTCGAAGTGGTCTGCGCCAATGGCGTGGTCGAAAAGCTGGTGGCCAAGCACATCATCATCGCCACCGGTTCGCGCCCGTACCGCCCGGCTGACATCGACTTCAACCACCCGCGTGTGTACGACAGCGACACCATCCTCAGCCTCAGCCACACCCCGCGCAAACTGATTGTCTACGGCGCTGGCGTGATCGGTTGCGAGTACGCCTCGATCTTCAGCGGCCTGGGTGTACTGGTCGAGCTGGTCGACAACCGTGGGCAGTTGCTGAGCTTCCTCGATTCGGAAATCTCCCAGGCACTGAGCTACCACTTCAGCAACAACAACATCACCGTGCGTCATAACGAAGACTACGAGCGGGTCGAAGGCCTCGACAACGGCGTGATCCTGCATTTGAAGTCGGGCAAGAAGATCAAGGCCGACGCCTTGCTCTGGTGCAACGGCCGTACCGGCAACACCGACAAGCTGGGCCTGGAGAACATCGGCATCAAGGTCAACAGCCGTGGCCAGATCGAAGTCGACGAAGCCTACCGCAGCACCGTGCCGAACATTTATGGCGCCGGTGACGTGATCGGCTGGCCGAGCCTGGCCAGTGCCGCCCACGACCAGGGCCGCTCGGCAGCGGGCAGCATCGTCGACAATGGCAGCTGGCGCTTCGTCAACGACGTGCCGACCGGGATCTACACCATTCCCGAGATCAGCTCGATCGGCAAGAACGAGCAGGAGCTGACCCAGGCCAAGGTGCCGTACGAAGTCGGCAAGGCATTCTTCAAGAGCATGGCGCGTGCGCAGATCGCCGGTGAGCCGCAAGGCATGCTGAAGATCCTGTTCCATCGCGAGACCTTGCAGATCCTTGGCGTACACTGCTTTGGTTACCAGGCCTCGGAGATCGTGCACATCGGCCAGGCGATCATGGATCAGCCGGGTGAGCGCAATACCCTGAAGTACTTCGTCAACACCACCTTCAACTACCCGACCATGGCCGAAGCCTATCGCGTAGCGGCCTACGACGGTCTCAACCGGCTTTTTTGAGCGGCTCCGACCGGTGGCCTGAGCCGGTCGGGGAGCTCGGTTTCAATCCTACCCAAGGGTGGTCTTGGCCAAACCGGGAAAGTCTGTAATCAGGCTGTCAGCGCCAAAGTCGGCGAGTCGGCGCATCAGTGCTGGCTCGTTGACCGTCCATACCGACACGTGCAAACCCTGGCGCTGTGCCTTGATCAGGCGCTCGGGAGTGCATAGCGTCCAGTTCAGGGCGAGCATCTGGCAGTTGTAGTTCTGCGCGACCTTCAGTGGGTCGAGCCAGGCATATTCCGCCACCAGTCCACGCGATACATCCGGCACCAGCTCAACCGCAGCGCTGAGCACTTCACGCGAGCTTGAGGTGATGGTGACCTTGTCGAGCAGGCCATATTGCTGCGCCAGCTCACGGATGGCCAGCACGGTGCTGGCGGCGCGGGTGCGCGACGCGCTTTTGACCTCAAGCTGCCAGTGCTCGAATGCGCATTTCTCGAACAGCTCTTCAAGCCGTGGAATAGGGCAGGGCTGTACATGGCCGGGGCCGCCGGCACGGGCGTCATAGGTGGTCAGGTCAGCGGCGCTGTGCTCGACCACCTTGCCGCGGCGGCCAGTGGTGCGCTTGAGTGTCGGGTCGTGGATCACCATCAGCTGGTTGTCGGCCGACAGGTGCAGGTCCAGTTCACAGCGATTGACGCCGTGCTCCAGGCACTGACGGAAGCTGGTCAGGGTGTTTTCAGGTGCTTCGCCCTTGGCGCCGCGATGGCCGTAGATCAGGGTCACGTTCGTTCCTTCAAATCAATAAGAGCGGAGCTCAGGAGGCGGGGTCGTTCTGTTCCAGTGCCTGCCGACGTTGCTGTTGCTGGCGCTGCAGGATATACCGCGCCAACAACTGGCGCTGGGCGTCGGTCATGTCGGTGAATTCGGTGCCGACTTCATAGTCGCCGCCGGGGCGAGCGTCGCAGTGGGTAACCCGGCCGCGCAGCAGCAAACCGTGGGCGCGGGGCATCAACACCATCTTGACCTTGACCCGGGTGCCGGCGGCGATCGCGCTGGTCTGGCTGAACTCGATGCCGCCCTCGGAGAGGATCACCCGATGCGGTGCGCCGATCTCGCCGAGCAGGCTGTGCGCGACCACTGCGCTGAGCAGGTCGAGGCGTTTGTTCTGGGCCCGTAAAAACGCCGCCAGGGTGCGGTCCTTGTCGCTCAACTGGCGCAGCAGATGTTGCGATTCAAAGTCCGACAGATGCAGTTCGCTGAGCAGGTTGAACAGCGGCGAATCATCCTGCAACAGTTCTGGCTCCAGGGCCTCAGCCGCGCTCAGCGGGGTGATTTCCAGTGCGATCCTGTCTTCGATGCGGTAGTATTCGCGGCGATCTTCATCGTCTATTGTCGTCATGGCGAACCCAAGGTTACGGCGGTGGTCCGAGTGTAAAGCCGCCGTAGGCGCCTCGCCACAAGGACGTTCCCTTTCATCCGAACAAGCCCCGACATGTTCAGACCTCTTTTCGTATTTATTGGTACTCGCTACACCCGTGCCAAACGCCGCAACCATTTCGTCTCGTTCATTTCCCTGACCTCGATGATCGGCCTCGCCCTGGGCGTGGTGGTGATGATCGTGGTGCTCTCGGTGATGAATGGCTTTGACCACGAGATGCGTACCCGCGTGCTTGGCATGATCCCTCACGCCACGCTTGAGAGCGGCCAGCCGATCAATGATTGGCCTGCCCTTGCTCAACAAGTAAAGCAGAATCCACAAGTCGTGGCGGTCGCGCCCTTCACCCAGATGCAGGGCCTGCTGACCTTCGATGGCAAGGTCAGCAAGGTGCTGCTCAACGGTATTGATCCTGCGCGTGAGCGAGAGGTGTCGATCATCGACAACTTCATCCGCGAAGGCAGCATCGACAAGCTGGCGCCGGGCGAGTGGGGCATCATGATCGGCGACAAGGCCGCGGCCAAACTGGGTGTCAAGGTCGGTGACAAACTGACCTTCGTGGCGCCAGAGGTCAGCGTCACGCCCGCGGGCATGTTCCCGCGCATGAAGCGCTTCACCGTGGTCGGCACCTTTCATGTCGGTGCGGGCGAGATCGACGGCTTCCTGGGCTTGACCAACATCGCCGACCTGTCGCGCCTGCACCGCTGGAAAGCGGATCAGGTGCAGGGCCTGCGGCTGAAATTCGACGACCTGTTCGAAGCCCCGCGCGTGGCCTGGAGCATCGCCCAGCAGTTGGGCGAGCAGGAGTTCTACTCGCGTGACTGGACCCGCACCCACGGCAACCTGTATCAGGCTATCCGCATGGAGAAGGCGATGATTGGTCTGCTCCTGCTGCTGATCGTGGCGGTGGCGGCGTTCAACATCATTTCGACCCTGGTGATGGTGGTCAATGACAAGCGCGGCGACATCGCCATTCTGCGCACCCTGGGCGCTACGCCTGGGCAGATCATGGCCATATTCATGGTCCAGGGTACGGTGATCGGCGTGGTCGGCACCTTGATTGGTGCGGTGGTTGGCATTCTCGCAGCGCTCAATGTCAGCGCAGCGATTGCCGGCATCGAGAAGCTGATCGGGCACAAGTTCCTCAACGCCGATGTGTACTTCATCGACTACCTGCCTTCGCAGATCATCGCCCAGGACGTGTGGATGGTCTGCGGCGCGGCATTGATCCTGAGTTTCCTCGCCACCCTGTATCCGGCCTGGCGTGCGGCGCGCACCCAGCCTGCAGAGGCGCTACGTTATGAGTGAGTCGCGCATGAGTGATAAAGCCGTTCTGAGTTGCCGCAACCTGGGCAAGTCCTACGACGAGGGCCCGGAGTCGGTGCAGGTGCTGGCCAATCTGCAGCTTGAACTGCTGCCGGGTGAGCGGGTGGCGATTGTCGGCAGCTCCGGTTCCGGCAAGAGTACCTTGCTCAACTTGCTGGGCGGCCTCGACACGCCGAGCCAGGGCAGCGTGTGGCTGGCTGGCGAAGAGTTGTCGGCACTGGGCGAGCGCGCCCGTGGCCTGCTGCGCAACCGTGCGCTGGGCTTCGTGTATCAGTTTCACCACCTGCTGGCCGAGTTCACGGCGCTGGAAAACGTGTGCATGCCGCTGCTGATCGGACGCACGCCGATCCCGGAAGCGCGCGAGCGTGCCGAGGCCTTGCTCAAGCGAGTCGGCCTCGGCCATCGCCTGAGCCACAAACCGGCCGAGCTGTCCGGTGGTGAGCGCCAGCGTGTGGCGATCGCCCGCGCTCTGGTCAATCGGCCGGGGCTGGTGATGCTCGATGAGCCGACCGGCAACCTCGACCATCACACTGCGCAGGGCATTCAGGAACTGATGCAAGAGCTTTCCAGCTCATCGCGCACTGCGTTCCTGGTGGTGACCCACGACCTGAGCCTGGCGCGGCAGATGGATCGCGTGCTCAAGCTGGAAGATGGCCACCTGGTGGCGATCTGAGTCGACTGCCCGGGGTGGAATGATCCACCCCGCAACTTTTGTTCATTGGGTGTTCTCGTACATGTTCAGACCCTTGCCCTTGTTCATCGGTGCTCGCTACACCCGTGCCAAGCGCCGCAATCACTTCATCTCGTTCATCTCGATGACTTCGATGATCGGCTTGTCCCTGGGCGTGCTGGCCATGATCGTGGTGCTGTCGGTGATGAACGGCTTCCAGCGCGAAATGAGCTCACGCATTCTTGGCCTGGTGCCGCATGCGAGCATCCTTGGCGCGCAGCCGCTGAGCGACTGGCGCAGTGTGGCTGACGCAGCGCTGAAGAACCCGGCAGTGGTCGCTGCGGCGCCGGTAACCGAAATGGAAGGCATGCTCTCGTACAAAGGCGCGATGCAGCCGATTCAGGTCAGCGGGATCGAGCCGGCCGAAGAGGGCAAGGTGTCGATAGTCGGCCAGCATATCGTCCAGGGCGCGTTGCAGGATCTGGTCCCGGGTGAATACGGGGTGGTGCTCGGCGAGCTGACGGCGCGGCGCTTCCGGCTCAACACCGGTGACAAGCTGACTTTGATCGTGCCGGAGATCAGCAAGGCCCCGGGTGGTATCACGCCACGCATGCAGCGCCTGACCGTGGTCGGCATCTTCAAGGTGGGTGCCGAGCTGGATGGCTCGCAGGCTTATATCAACGTGGCCGACGCCGCCGAGATGCAGCGCTGGGCGCCGGGCAGCGTGCAGGGCGTGCGGCTCAAACTTCAGGACCTGTACGCGGCGCCGCAGGTGTCCAAGGCCATCGCCGGGCAGTTGGGCGATGCCTACCACGCCGATGACTGGTCGCACACCCAGGGCAGCCTTTTCAGCGCCATGAAGATGGAAAAGACCATGATCGGCTTGCTGCTGATGATGATCATCGCGGTGGCGGCGTTCAATATCATCGCCACCCTGGTGATGGTGGTGAACGACAAGGGCGCGGATATCGCCATCCTGCGCACCATTGGCGCCACGCCGATGCAGATCATGGGCACCTTCATGGTTCAGGGCAGCTTGATCGGTGTGGTCGGCACGCTGATTGGCGGGGTGCTGGGGGTAATTGCGGCGATCAACGTGAGTCAGATCGTTGGCTGGCTGGAGCGGGTCAGCGGCCAGCACATCTTCACCTCCGATGTGTATTTCATCAGCAGCTTGCCTTCGCAGTTGCAGTGGGGGGATGTGCTGATGATCTGTACGGCGGGCTTGGTGATGAGCTTCCTGGCGACTGTGTATCCGGCTTACCGGGCTTCGCAGATCGAGCCGGCTATGGCATTGCGTTACGAGTAAGGGCGGCGTTGGTATCTTTGGGGTCGCTGTGCGGCCCCTTGCCGAAATCAATCACAAACCGCGTCCATCCTGCTTCGCACTCCACCTGAATCCCGCCACCATGGGCGAGGACGATCGAACGGGTAATTGCCAGGCCCAGCCCGGCGTGCTCAGCGCCTCCTTCGGCCCGTGCCGAATCCCCGCGGTAGAATCGATCAAACAAGCGCTGCGCAGCCGCTGCTTCAATCGCCACACCGGTATTGGCGACCGTAACTTGCCCTCCAGCTTGTAAGCCCACCTTCACCACGCCACCTACTCCAGCAAACCGCAGCGCATTTTCCAGCAAGTTGGAAAACGCCCGCCGCAACATCTGCCGATCGCCCTCGATCACCAGCTCACCCTCGCGGAGCAGGGTCACTCCAGTGTCCTCAGCCAGAGGCGCGTAATACTCCAGCAGTGCATCCACTTCCGAGGCAAGGTCCAGCACCTGCTGTTCTGGCACCAGCAGGCCGTGCTCAGCCTTGGCCAGGTAGAGCATGTCGTTGACCAGCTGCGCCATCCATTGCAGCTCCTCAAGGTTGCCATGCAAGGCCTCGCGATATTCGTCCAGGCTGCGTGGGCGGGTTAGCGTTACCTGAGTGTGGGTCAGCAGGTTCGACAACGGCGTGCGCAGTTCATGGGCGATGTCCGCGGAGAACGCCGACAGCCGTTGAAACGCATCGTCCAGCCGCTGCAGCATGGCATTCATGCTTTCTGCCAGCTGAGCCAACTCCTCGGGCATCTGCGCCACTGGCAGACGTGTGGTCAGCGAACGAGCGTTGACGCTCGCCGCCACCGCGCCGATCTGGCGCAACGGGCGCAAGCCGCGGCGTACCGCCCAGGCGCCGAGCAATGCCGTGGCCAGTGCCGACAGACCCACCGTTAGCCAGATCAAGCGCTGCATGCTCTGCAAGAAGTGCTGGTGATGGGTGATGTCGAGCAGCACGGTCAGTTGCGGTGACTGTGGGTCATGCTCGATCAATGGCGCCGACAAGCCGCGATAGTCGACGCCGCCGGCCTGCAGTGTCTTCAGTTGTGCAGACTGGTTGGCATCGGGCAAACCTGGCCGGCTTTCGAACCAGGCTTCGCCCGTGCCGCTGCTGATGCGCAGTGCGACATCGGTCTGGAGGTTGAATTGGCTCCGTAGCTCGGGGAGCCTGTCGACTACCTGCCGCCGTGTCTGGAGACCGGTAAGTTGCTCGCGTAACTGCGTCAGGCGAGTGTCGAGCAGCTGCTCATCCAACTCGATGAAATGCTGCTCGCTGGCTTGGGTGAAGAGCACGCCGGCGCCAAGCGAAACCGCCGCGGTACAGGCAGCAAACAGCAGAGCGAGGCGGCTGCCGAGGGATATCCGGCGCATCAGTCCTGGCGCTCTTCGAGTACATAACCCATGCCACGCACCGTGTGTATCAGCTTGCTGGCGTGACCGTCGTCGATCTTCAGCCGCAGCCTGCGGATGGCCACTTCGATGACGTTGGTGTCGCTGTCGAAGTTCATGTCCCACACCTGCGAGGCAATCAACGACTTGGGCAGCACCTCGCCCTGACGGCGCAATAGCAATTCCAGCAGGGCGAACTCCTTGGCGGTGAGGTCGACGCGCTGGCCGGCACGCTCGGCGCGGCGGCGGATCAAGTCCAGGCGCAGGTCTGCCAAGGCCAGGGTGGTGTCCTGCACCCCGGCGCCGCCTCGGCGCAGCAAGCTGCGCACGCGGGCCAGCAGCTCGGAGAAGGCGAACGGCTTGACCAGATAGTCGTCTGCGCCCAGTTCCAGGCCATGCACGCGGTCCTCCACAGCGTCGCGGGCGGTGAGGAACAATACTGGGGTGGCGAGCCCTGCCTGGCGTACCGCCTGCAGAATCTGCCAACCGCTGCGGCCTGGCAGCATCACATCAAGAATCAGCAGGGCATGATCGCCGGTCAGCGCCAGGTGCAGCCCGGTTTCACCGTCGGCGCTGAGCTCGCAGGCAAAGCCGGCCTCGGTGAGGCCTTGTTGCAGGTATTGGCCAGTCTTGACCTGGTCTTCGACGATCAGCAGTTTCATCAGGTTTTTGCGTCGGTCAGGGAGTAGTGGAAATGATACGTGACGAACCCGCTCTCAAGCCAAGCTGACAAAGTTGTAATCTTGCGGTCAGCCAGTTGCCAGCTGCGCCAGCCCAGAGTGGCACGCCATTGCCGTCATTATCGGAGTAGATATGAAACACCTGTTCATCGCCGCTGCCTTCGCGCTGTTCAGCACGTCGGGCTGGGCTGACGCCGAGCACACCAGCTTCGCTTTCGGTGAGCCAGCGCCAGCGGCCAAGGCCACTCGCACGGTTGAGGTGGTGCTCAAGGACATCGCCTTTGAGCCCAGCAGTTTGCAGGTCAAGGCCGGCGAGACCGTGCGTTTCGTGCTGATCAACCAGGGCCAGTTGCCCCACGAGTTCAACCTGGGCGACAAGGCCATGCACGCAGAGCATCAGAAACAGATGGTGGCGATGCAGGGCAAACTGTTCACCGGGGGCATGGATCACAGCCAGATGGGCCATGGTGAACACGGCCACGACAGCGGCAACACCGTGCTGCTGCAGCCTGGCCAGCGCGGTGAGCTGACCTGGACCTTCCGTAGCGCTGCGCCGATCGAGTTTGCCTGCAACGTGCCGGGGCATTATCAGGCCGGGATGGTCGGGCCGCTGACCATCGAGTGAGTTCGGACCCAAGGCGGGCTGCAAAACCGGTAAACTGGGCGCATCCGTTTTTTCCAGGTCCTGACCATGCATCCCGCTGCCGAAGACTCTCCGCTGGGTAAATCCAGTGAATACATTGCAACCTACACCCCGTCGCTGCTGTTCCCGATTCCGCGCCTGGCCAAGTGGGCCGAGCTCGGTGTCAGTGGCGACGCCCTGCCGTGGCAGGGCGTTGATTACTGGAACTGCTTCGAGCTGTCCTGGCTGTTGCCGTCCGGCAAGCCGGTGGTGGCCATCGGTGAGTTCGCCATCCCGGCACAGTCACCGAATATCATCGAATCGAAGTCGTTCAAGCTGTACCTCAACTCGCTTAACCAGACAGCCTTTGCCAGCAGCGCTGAGCTGCAGGCTTGCCTGGAGAAAGACTTGTCTGCCGCTGCGGGCGCGCCGGTGACGGTGCGCGTGCGCAGCCTGGCAGAAGTGCAGAGTGAAGGTGTAGTGGCATTGCCTGGGGTGTGCATTGACGAACTCGATGTCGCGATCAGCAACTACGAGCAACCGCAGCCGCAACTGTTGCAGTGCGATTCAACCCAAGTAGTGGAAGAGACGGTGCACAGCCACCTGCTCAAGTCCAATTGCCCGGTGACGGGCCAGCCTGACTGGGGCACGGTGGTAGTCAAGTACAAGGGCCTGGCGCTGGATCACGCCAGCTTGCTGACGTATCTGGTGAGCTTCCGCCAGCACGCTGACTTCCATGAGCAGTGCGTCGAGCGGATCTATCTGGACCTCAAGCGCTTGCTGCAGCCTGAGCACCTGACGGTGTACGCGCGGTACGTGCGTCGCGGTGGGCTGGATATCAACCCGTACCGCAGCACCGGGCCGATCAGCCCGCAAAACCTGCGTCTGGTTCGGCAGTAATAGTGGGCCGACGGGGCACATGAGTGCCGCGTCGGCCCCGCCTGATTCAGATGCCCATGCTGTGCAAGCTGTTGGCGATGTTGCGCAGCGTGGCGGTGAGGTCGGGGTGGGCCACCTCGAAGCGCTCGACGGCGAGGTTGACGCCGTCGACCAGGTTGGTGTCCTGGGTGGCTTCTTCCAGTTTGATCTGCGCCTCGATCTGTTGCATCAGGCTGTGCAGGTTGTCGCGCTCTTCCAGCGTGAGCGGCGGGTTGCGATCCAGTTGATCGCGCAGGCTATCGAGCTGCTCTTGCAATTCGCGGGCAGGCATCAGGTGTTCTCCCTCTATGACTTGGCAAAGCATGGACCTCGGCCATTGGGCAAAGGTTCGCGCATGCCTCAAGCGTAATCCACTCGCCACGGCTTTGCATGATCCGCGTCAAGCCGCCTGTATCAGGGTTTTTCACCTTTGCGGCGGCGTTGGGCGATATCTGCCAGGCACGGTTGTAGCGCTTCCAGATGATCGATCACCGAATGCGCGCCGAGCCTGAACAGCTCAAGGGTGGCCTTGCCGCGATTCGCTTGCTGGTCTTGGGCGGTCATCGCCTGCCAGCGCTTCGACGAGGCCTCGCAGCGGGGGCTGCATGCCGCCAGGCCGATAGTCCACAAACCGGCTTTGAGCGCAGATTCAAGCAAGCGCGGATCACCGCTGACCAGCACGCTGCCATCGAGCTTCGCGCTGTTGAGCTGCATCAGCGCCTGCCAGCAGGCATTCGGTGCCGGCCAGGGCAGGGAAGGGGTCGAATGCCCCGGCAGCCAGCTCGGCAGCATCCTGGTCAATGACTCGCCGGTGCCGGGCTCATCCAGCCAGATGCAAGGCACCTGCTGGCTGTGCAGGTCAGCCAGCATGGCCAGCGCGCCAGGCGCTGGCGCAGATACGTCATTGGCGGTTTCCACCAGGCAGCCACGCAGCCCGAAAAGCACAGCGGTGAAGGCGGGTGCGTCGTGCATGGCAACTTCCCTGAAAATAGTCAGACTAAGTAGCGACTGTTACACGTAGATGACGTAGCAACAGTTACTAACAAAATATCGAGCAATACTCAGCGAAGCTGTTTATCAGCCGTCGACGCTTTATACTGTCGCCCAAACTCAGCAGAGCAAACGCGCATCTGCGACCGTGAATCTTGATGGAGAAACATCTATGCATAGGATCGGCGCCAGTGTGATCGAGCGAATCACCCAGGCCTGTGTCTGCGCCAGTCTGTTGCTGGCGCCCGTGGCTGCTACGCAGGCAGCTACCGAAGAAGATCCCTGGGAGGCGGTCAATCGGCCGATCTTCCGGTTCAACGATACGATCGACACCTATGCATTCAAGCCGTTGGCCCAAGGCTATCAGGCGATCACCCCGCAGTTCGTCGAAGACGGCATTCACAACGTCTTTCGCAACATCGGCGATGTCACCAACCTGGCCAACAATATTCTGCAGCTCAAGCCCCACGCTGCTGGCGTCGACACTGCCCGCTTGATCGTCAACACCACCTTCGGTATTGGCGGCCTGTTCGATGTGGGTACCCGCATGGGCCTGCAGCGCAACGACGAAGACTTCGGTCAGACCCTCGGTTACTGGGGCGTCGCAAGTGGCCCCTACGTGGTCATTCCGCTGCTCGGCCCGAGCACCGTGCGTGACGGCCTGGCCAAGTACCCGGACAGCTACACCAAGCCGTACCGCTACATCGATCATGTACCGACCCGCAACACGACGCTGGGGGTAGACCTGGTTGACACCCGTGCCAGCCTGCTCTCGGCTGAAAAGCTGATCAGTGGCGACAAGTACGTGTTCATCCGCAACGCCTACCTGCAGAACCGCGAGTTCAAGGTCAAGGATGGCGAAGTCGAAGACGACTTCTGAATTCGGGTAGCTGGGGCTGCAAAGCAGCCCCAAAGCTGGGTCCGCAACGGGCCTTGCGACCATCCATCGGGTTACCTCAAACACATTTCTTATAACTACCAGCAATTTGCCAAACGCTGTGTAATCAAGCCGACTCGCGCATGCTTGAAACCCCCGGCGGATGGGAGTACCGTCTGCGCCTGACAGGGCACCTCTGCTGTTGCCGGACAAGGGTTCTTGTCCTACAACTCTATAGGTAGAGCAGCCAAACAGTATTCCAGTAGTGATAGGCGCAATTGCGACGATCCTACGCAAACCTAATCCGGCGCCGTTCGCCCACATGCAGAAAACCAGTGCAACGCTGCTGATTATCGATGACGACGACGTGGTCCGTGCGAGCCTCGCCGCGTATCTCGAAGACAGCGGCTTCAGGGTCCTCCAGGCCGGCAATGGCCAGCAGGGGCTTCAGGTCTTCGAACAACACCAGCCTGATCTCGTGATCTGCGATCTGCGCATGCCGCAGATGGGCGGCCTTGAGTTGATCCGTCGGATCAGCGAAGTGGCCCCGCAGTTGCCGGTGATCGTGGTGTCGGGTGCCGGTGTCATGAGCGACGCTGTCGAAGCTCTGCGCCTGGGCGCTGACGATTACCTGATCAAGCCGCTCGAGGACCTGGCAGTGCTGGAGCACTCGGTGCACCGTGCGCTTGACCGTTCGCGCCTGCTGGTCGAAAACCAGCGCTATCGCGACAAACTGGAAACCGCCAATCGCGAGCTCGAGGCCAGCCTGCACCTGCTGCAGGAAGACCAGACCGCAGGGCGCCAGGTGCAGATGAACATGCTGCCCGAGAGCCCGTGGGTAGCCGGCGAGTTCTCCTTCGAGCACCAGATCATCCCGTCGCTGTACCTGTCGGGCGACTTTGCCGACTACTTCCGCGTGGATGAGCGGCGTATCGCATTCTATCTGGCCGACGTATCCGGCCATGGTGCGTCGTCGGCGTTCGTGACCGTACTGTTGAAATTCATGACCACCCGCCTGATGTTCGAATTCAAGCGTGGCGGCAAGATGCGCGATTTCAAGCCTTCGGAAGTTCTCAGTCACATCAACCGTGGCCTGATCAACTGCAAGCTGGGCAAGCATGTGACCATGGTCGGTGGCGTCATCGACGAAGACACCGGCCTTTTGACCTACGCCGTCGGCGGCCACCTGCCAATGCCGGTGCTGTATACCCCAGAGCACACGCGCTACCTCGAAGGCCGCGGCTTGCCGGTGGGGTTGTTCGAAGAAGCCACCTATCAGGATCTGGTGGTCGAGTTGCCTGCGCAGTTCAGCCTCAGCCTGATGTCGGACGGTATTCTGGACCTTTTGCCCGGTAACACGCTCAAAGATAAAGAGCTTGCGTTGCCGGAGATCGTCAAAGCAGCAGGGGGTAGCCTGGATGGGCTGCGCCAACGTTTCGGATTGGCTACGCTTGGGGAGATGCCGGATGATATCGCCCTATTGGTGTTAAGCAGGAACCTTCAATGAGTACCGGTAGAATCCAGTTCGCCGAGCAAAGCGGTACCTTTGTACTGAAGTTTGTCGGTGAAGTACGCCTGACCTTGTGTTCGGCTTTGGATGCGACGATCGAGAAAATCTTCACTGCGCTGAATTTCTCGGCCATCGTCATCGATCTGACCGAAACCGAAAGCATCGACAGCACCACACTGGGGCTGTTGGCCAAATTGTCCATTCTGTCCCGGCAGAAGGTGGGTCTGTTGCCGACCGTGGTCACTACCAATCCGGATATCTCGCGCTTGCTGCAGTCGATGGGTTTCGATCAGGTGTTCAACATTGTGGGTCGGCCGATCCCCTGCCCAGAGTGCCTGACCGACCTGCCGTCGCAAGACCAGAGCGAAGAGGTTGTACGCTCCAAGGTGCTTGAAGCACACCGCATCCTCATGGGCCTGAACGACTCCAATCGTGAAGCCTTCCATGACCTGGTCAGCGCGCTCGAGCGCTCCTGAGCCTCGACTGCGGTGCACTGATCACCGCAGCCGCTCACTGATCGCGCAAGAACTCATTAGCCTCTGAACCATCCGCATTGAGCTGGAACACCCGCTCTGGCTGGCCGTCAGCGGTGAAAAACACCTGCCCCAGCCCCGCGCTGTTCCACAGCCGCTCGCCGGCCTTGCTGCGGCTCGGCAGGCGTGGTGCGACTTCCATCAGGCGCCGCTTGGTAAACCAGTTCAGGGGCGAGCGCGGCGAATACAGCCAGCGGTTGAGCCGATCAAGCACATCCAGCAAACGCTGCGGAAACTGGTTCTTGATGCCGCTGCTGGTGACCTGCCACAGGTGCGGGTTGTGCTGGCGATGGCGGATCATCACTTCATAGACAAACGAATAATGCACGTCGCCTGACAGCACCACGTAATGCCCCGGGGTGCGCGAGTGGCGGAAGATATTCAGGATGACCTGCGCCGCGCCGCGGTGCGCCATCCAGTTTTCAGCGTCGACCAGCAGCGGATAACCCAGCCAGCTGAACACCCGCTGCACCGCCTCGATCAGCTTGACGCCGAAGATCGGCGCCGGTGACACGATGATCGCCGAAGGGTGGTCAAGCAATGCCTGCTGCAGCTCGCACAGCGCTTCCCAGTCGAGCAGGCCAGAAGGCTTGCTCAGGCTGTTCTCGCTACGCCAGCGCCGGGTGCGGGTGTCCAGCACCAGTAGCGGCGGAGTGGTCGGCAGGCTGAACTGCCAGCCCTGAAAGCGCAGCAGTTCGCCAATCAGTGCATCCTGCGCTTGCTTGGCCAGATGTTGCTCGGCCAGGCTGCAGTACTGCTCCAGCAGTGGCGCGCAACTGTCCGGGTCGTTACCCCAGCCCTGGCAGAGCAGGTAGCCGAGCAGGGCATTGCCGATGATCCGCCGCGAGAACGGATGGCCATAAGCGGTCTCCTCCCACTGCGCCGACAGGTTCCAGTCATCGGTGATGTCGTGGTCATCGAAGATCATCAAGCAGGGCAGGTGCGCCATGACCCGAGCGACCCCGCCGAGCCCTGCGGTAAAGCCCTCGATCAGCGGCAGCTCTTCCTGATAGCGCGCCTGGCGCTTGTCGGTCAGCCCCGCCGGCATATCCATCTGCACCAGGCTCCAAGGCGTTGGTGACCACACCAGCAGATACATCGCCATCACCTCGGCGAAGGTCACCAGATGGTTGTCAGCGTTGCTGGAGGAGAAGATCGGCTTGCGCTTGCCGCCAAAGAAGCGCTCACGTAGGGTCTCGTTACCTTCCTGTGCGGGCAGCAGATCGGCGCGGTGGTAATAACAGGCAGGGTGGCCATAGAGCTCGGCGCTGTCAGCGACCAGCGCACCTTCCAGGCTTTCCTCGAACAACCGCAAACGCTCGATCAAACTGTGAATCGCACGCAGCATCGGCCCGGCGACATCGTCGGCGTAAACCTGGTCGCCGGTCATCATCAGTAACGCAGGCCGCTGCTCCGGATTTGGCTTCGCTTGCAGCAAACGGTCGGCGCAGAGCAGGCCGTCGGCCGCCGGGTGATGAGGCTTGCGGCAGGAGCCATGCAGCAGTTGGTCGATGCGCTCACGCAGCACCAGGCTCGGTCGGCTGGCGCCGGGGTAGAGCAGGTGCGGCGCCCAGCTGGCAATGCCTTCGCCCGAATCGAGCAGCAAGTCGTATTCGAGGGCCACGTCAAACGGCAGCGCGGTGTCGAAATGGATATCCAGCAGGTGGATAAAAGCCGACCTGCCGATGGGCACGGTCTGGCAATTAATCTGAGCAGTGACACCGGGGTGTTCAAGGACGAAGTCCAGCTGCAGCGGTTGCGATCCAACCAGCCAGATTGCCAGGCGCCGAGGCTCCAGGCGGCGCAGTACCGGGCCAGCGAGGACAAGGGGTAACGATTCGGGGGAGGGCGTCATCGACAACTCAACAGCTCGGTCAAGCCGGGGATTATCTCACAGGCAAAAAAATGGCGGAAAATGCTCGGCATTTCCCGCCTGTTGCTTACGCGCAGATTTGTATCAAGCCTTGTCGGCCATCAGCGCTTCCAGCTTCTCCTGATCGCGGGCGAACTGGCGAATACCCTCGGCCAGCTTCTCGGTGGCCATGGCGTCTTCGTTCATCGCCCAGCGGAACTGGCTTTCGTTCAGCTGCTGCTTGGCTTCACCGGCATTGCCAGGCTTGAGGATGCGCGGCAGCTCGCCGTGGTCTTCGCTCAACTGCTGCAGCAGCTCGGGGCTGATGGTCAGCCGGTCGCAGCCGGCCAGATGCTCGATCTGGCCGATATTGCGGAAGCTCGCGCCCATCACCACGGTGTTGTAGCCGTTGGTTTTGTAGTAGTCGTAGATGCGGGTTACCGACTGCACACCCGGATCATCAGCGCCGACATATTCTTTGCCGGTGCTCTTCTTGTACCAGTCGTAGATACGCCCAACGAATGGCGAAATCAGGAATACCCCAGCGTCGGCACAGGCCTGCGCCTGAGCGAAGGAGAACAGCAGGGTCAGGTTGGTCTGGATGCCTTCCTTCTCCAGCTTCTCGGCAGCACGGATACCTTCCCAGGTCGACGCCAGCTTGATCAGCACCCGATCACGGCCAACACCGGCTGCGTCATACAGCGCAATCAGTTGGCGCGCCTTGGCCAGCAGCGCATCTTCGTCAAACGACAAGCGCGCATCGACCTCGGTCGAAATCCGCCCCGGGATGACTTTAAGGATCCCGCTACCTACCGCTACCGAGAACTTGTCACAGGCAAGGCCAACATCGCCTTTGGCATCCGCCTTCACCTGCTTGAGCAAGTCGGCATAGCCAGCAATACCAGCAGCCTTGAGCAATAGCGAAGGGTTGGTGGTGGCATCTTCCGGCTGCAGCCGGGTGATGGCATCCAGATCGCCAGTGTCGGCGACCACGGTGGTGAACTGCTTGAGTTGTTCCAGCTTGGAAGTCATGGCGTGCTCTGTCCTGTGCAATGGCTCGACATTACCCGAGCCCGGAGCAGCGCTCAAGGGGCGTCAGGGCAGGCCGAGCATGCCCCTCGTGAAATAGCGCGAAACCTTGATCAGGCAGGGCCAATTACGATGGGCGGCGGGTTAGCTCAGGGGACGACGGCGAACCGCAGCCCCAGCGCTGAAGAAAGTGTGCACGTTCGAGTCGTAGCCGTGCTCAGGGTTCCATCCATTCCCGCCCAACGGCTCAACGGCCCTGCAGCAGCTCGGCCGCCTGATCCAGCACCGCCAGCGGTTGGTCGGTCTTGTGGATGTCTGCAGACAGCAACTGCCGGAACCGCCGCGCCCCCGGGAAGCCTTGGCCGAGGCCGAGGATATGCCGAGTGATGTGATGCATCGCACCGCCGCTTTCGATGTGCGCGACGATGTAAGGCCGCAGGCGCGCCATCGCCTCGCTGCGGGTGACTACCGGCGCGGTGCTGCCAAATAACTGTTGGTCGACCTCGGCCAGCAAGTACGGGTTGTGATAGGCCTCGCGGCCGAGCATCACACCATCGAAGGTCTGCAGATGAGTGCGGCATTCATCAAGCGTCTTGATACCGCCGTTGAGGATGATTTCCAGGTCGGGGAAGTCGGTCTTCAGCTGCGCGGCAACGTCATAGCGCAGCGGCGGGATATCGCGGTTTTCCTTGGGCGAGAGGCCCTCGAGAATCGCGATCCGCGCGTGTACGGTAAAGCTGTGGCAGCCGGCGTCACGCACCTGACCAACGAAGTCGCAAAGCTCGGCGTAGCTGTCGCGGCCGTTGATGCCGATCCGGTGCTTGACCGTGATCGGCGTGGATACCGCATCGCGCATTGCCTTGACGCAATCGGCTACCAGCGCCGGGTGGGCCATCAGGCAGGCGCCGATCATGTTGTTCTGCACCCGGTCGCTTGGGCAGCCGACGTTGAGGTTGACCTCGTCATAGCCTGCTGCCTGCGCGAGTTTTGCGCAGGCGGCCAAGTCGGTCGGATTGCTGCCGCCGAGTTGCAAGGCGAGCGGGTGCTCGGAGACGTCATGGCGCAGGAAACGGTCGGCGTCGTTGTGCAGCAGGGCGCCGGTGGTGACCATTTCGGTGTAGAGCAGGGTGTGCTGGGAGAGCAGGCGCAGGAAGTACCGGCAGTGGCGGTCGGTCCAGTCCATCATCGGTGCAACGCTGAACCGGCGGGACGGCTCAGGGCGCTTGGTTTGTGGGTTTGAGACTGATTCTAGGGGCATTCTGGTCTACGCATGTCCGTACCATTTCTACGAGTAGGCGCCTTGTTATGACAGCGGAGAGAGCGGTTCCACTTCTGGGCGCGCCGGCTCCGTCGAGATGGCAACAATGAGAGCAAGTAATAAGGCTGACGGATCGGTTAGCTGCATCGCCCTTACCAGCCTGAAAGGATGCCGTAGTCTACCAAGAAGCCCGCAATTTCGCCCGCGATCACCCTGATAGGCTCGAACGAGGCGACTAGAGGTGAAGTGATTACGAAAAATGGCATGTGCGCCCTTGGCAGTTCAAAGGGCAGGAGCAAGCATCCGATCGGATGGGTGCCATATGACTTACATCAGCCGTTTATGGCGGGAAAAACGAGCGGGGATTGATGGCAACCCACGCGGGCTGCCATCTGTGCGTACCTTATTTCCCTTCAATCGCCGCAGCGATAGCGTCATTGAAGGCTGGAATGTCCTTCGGCGTCCGTGAAGTAATCAGGGTCCAGCCATTGGCCTCGCACTGTTTCACCTCAGCATCGACCCAACCTTCAGCCCCGGCATTTTCAAGGTCAAGCCTAACGCTAGGGTACGAGGTGAGGGTCTTGCCCGGAATAACCCCGGCATTGATCAACACCCAAGGGCCATGGCAGATCGCAGCGATCACCTTGCCCGCATCGGCGAACTCCTTCACCAGGCGCTGAGCGTTCTCGTCCAATCGCAGCGTATCGGCATTGACCGTGCCGCCTGGAATCACAAGCGCATCGAAGTCTGCCGCTTTGAGCCCAGCCAGAGCGGTCTGGGACTCGACGGTGCGATCCTTCTCGGTGTCGCCAACGAACGTCTGCGTTGTGCCGCCCTCGCTCGACCCGTGGGTGACTTCCGCACCCTGAGCCTTCAGCGCTTCCAGCGGTTTGACCAGCTCATCGCGTTCGATGCCGGTGTTTGCGGTGATGAACAGTACCTTCTTGCCTGCCAGTTGATTACTCATGGTGGTCTCTCGGTCCTCTCGATCAAGGTGGTGGAAATGGTTCGGTCGGTGCTTTTCCCCGACGCGTAAAAATGGGAGGGCAGGGCGGTTTCGAAAGTTCAGCTGGATTCACGCGGGTGCCAGGTGCGCCTGACTCAAGCGGTGTCGATCTAAGGTCAGAGGCATGCGACGGACGATCATTGGTTGCTCCGCTCTGAAGGGCATTCCCTCAAGGGCTCTGCATTTATCTGAATTTTTGTCTGGCTTGAGATTGCTGGGGCGCGCAGCGCCCCCGACGACCTCACGACAAGTGCAATTTCAGAACACCTCAAAAGGGATGGCTCTACAGGCGGGCTGGACCAAACTGCAGTAATGTACGATGGATTTCGTATGTATACGGGCGTCGCGACGTGCCATTCAGCGACGGCCAGGGCCAGGCGCAAGATATTCTTGTGGGCGTCTGCAGCGGCTGCGAAACCGTGGTGGCGATTCCGCCGCAGTCCACGCCGGCGCAAGCTTGTGTATCTCGCGGTTTGATTCAATCTCAGCTCGGTCGATATGACGCGTGTCTTATTTTGTTTCATATCGGACCTACGTCCTACGTGAATTAATCAGATTTTCGCTCTTCCCTGTAGTCCATTTCCGAATCATCCTATTACCGCCTTTGGGCCATTGCGGTGGTTTCTCTGAGCTTCTAGTCTCGCCCTGTCGCTGCCAAACCTGCGACCGGGCCTGCAAGCTCGAAGATGAAATCCCACCTCCGAAACACTGTTGTGCTCAGGCATGTCAGTGTCCTCGGTCAATGGTGGCTACGTATGGGAGATCTTCGGATCTGCCGGTTTTCTCATCTTCCGGTCTTGCAGACCTGTACGTAGCTGCCACCCATCAAATGCAAGTGGTGACGTGGTGGTCCAATCGTCCAAAGATGAGATCACACCATGATTAAAATCGTCCCCGACCCACCCCATCCCAACTCCCTCCACGCCCTCGAAGACACCCTGATCCAAGCCGCAGATTACGTCCTGTGCGCACTGACGGTGGCCCATCAATCTGCCTTGCTCCTGCCGCGCACGCCCGGCTCGATCATGATGCTGACCATCATGCATGAGCTCGAAACCGCCCGAGCTTTAGTGGATACGGCTCTCACGCAGGTACAGCGCTTCGATGAGCCGACCAAGCCGACGTTGCACTGAATCAGCCAAGCCGGAGGATTGCATATGGATAATGAACCGCTAGACCGCATCGGCAGGCTGGGCTTGACAGTCGGCACAGCGACTTGCCTGGAAGGTGCCATTATGGGCAAGCGGCTGTTTCGGGTAGAAGCGGGTAACTGTTGTGACCACGCCTTGGCGCAGGCATCGGTGTTGATGGATAGCGCCCGTAAGGCCTCGTTTATTGGCGTCATGGACAATGAGCCTGCACTGGTTTGGGCCTCTCATTTTCTTGGTGAAATGGCTAAAGCGCTGATGGATGATGCGCATATGGGCATTAACAGAAACTCTTGAAGGGAGCCCTTCAAGGTATTTGTCGGGCAGAAATTTGGGGGCGCTGTGCGCCCCTTTCGCGACACAAGACCGCTCCTACAGTGACCGAGTAGCGCTATCGGTCATCGCGTCGGTTTCAGGATACGTCTGGTCGCTGGCGCACATCCCTGTACTGGCAGGAGTGCCATGCTGTCAGGATGCCCTCGACGCCAGTGCACGTAGATGCGCGGCCGTGGGCAAGGAGGTGTCCGGCGACCACGCAACCGTGACGTGGCCGGTGCGCCGCAGCAGAACACGTCGGGCGCAGGTATTGCCTGCGCTCGCGACGCCGAGGTCCGCTGTATGCCTGATGAGACGCTTGACCTGCCCGTGATCCAGCGTGTGCTGGATCACCACCGTGAGACCCCCGGCGCGCTGTTGCCGATCCTGCATGCGATCCAGGCCGGCGTTGGGTATATCCCCGATGCCGCCGTGCCGGATATCGCCCATGCACTTAACCTCAGCCAGGCTGAGGTGCGCGGGGTGATCACCTTCTACCATGACTTCCGTACCGCGCCGCCAGCGCGGCATATCCTGCGCCTGTGCCGGGCCGAATCCTGCAAGAGCCGTGGCGCCGAGACGCTGGCGGCGCAGTTGCGCGAGCAGTTGGGGCTGGATGATCACGGCACCAGTGCCGACGGCGCGGTAAGCCTGCGGCCGGTGTATTGCCTGGGGGCCTGCGCCTGTTCGCCAGCGCTGGAACTGGATGGCCAGGTGCATGCGCGGCTGACGCCGGAGCGCTTGAGCGCACTGGTCAGCGGCTGCCTGCAGGAGGTGAAACCATGCTGAAGCTCTTTGTTCCCTGCGACTCGGTGGCGCGTGCAGTGGGCGCCGATCAACTGGCCGACGCGCTCAGCGCCGAGGCGCAACGGCGGCAGGTCGAGGTACAGATTCAGCGCACCAGCTCGCGCGGGCTGTACTGGCTGGAACCGTTGCTTGAGGTGGAAACCGCTGAGGGCCGGCAGGGCTTTGGGCCCGTGGCTGCCGAAGATGTCACGGGCCTGTTCGATGCGTTGACGGCGGCGCCGGCTGAGCATCCGTTGGCGCTGGGCCTGGTCGAGCAGATCCCGTATCTGAGCAGTCAGCAGCGTTTGCTGTTCGCCCGTGCCGGCATCACCCGGCCGCTGTCGCTGGAGGATTACCGCAACCACGGCGGCTTCGAAGGCCTGGCCAAGGCTGCGTTGCTGGAGCAGGCAGAGGTGGTCGCGGCAGTGCTCGATTCCGGCCTGCGCGGGCGGGGCGGCGCGGCGTTTCCGGCGGGGATCAAATGGCGCACGGTGCGCGATGCTCCGGCGGTGCAGAAGTACGTGGTATGCAACGCCGACGAGGGCGACTCGGGGACGTTTGCCGACCGCATGCTGATGGAGGGCGATCCGTTTCTGCTGATCGAAGGCATGATCATCGCCGGCCTGGCGGTGGGTGCCAGCAAGGGCTACATCTACGTGCGTTCGGAATATCCGGATGCGGTCCACGCGCTCAACGAGGCGGTGTTGTTGGCCCGTGAGGCGGGCTATCTGGATACCACCGGTAGCGGTGTGGCGTTCGACCTGGAGGTGCGGGTCGGCGCTGGCGCGTATATCTGCGGTGAAGAAACCGCTCTGCTCGAATCTCTCGAAGGCAAGCGCGGCATCGTCCGCGCCAAGCCGCCACTGCCGGCGCTCGAAGGCCTGTTCGGCCAGCCGACGCTGGTGCACAACGTGCTCACCCTGGCCTCGGTGCCGATCATCATGGCCAAGGGCGCGCAGTTCTATCGCGACTTCGGCATGGGCCGTTCGCTGGGCACCTTGCCGTTCCAGCTGGCGGGCAACGTGCGCTATGGCGGTTTGGTCGAGCGCGCATTTGGCTTGACCTTGCGCGAGCTGGTCGAAGGCTACGGCGGTGGCACTGCCAGCGGGCGTCCGCTGAAAGCCGCTCAGGTCGGCGGGCCATTGGGCGCTTGGGTGCCGCCGAGCCAGTTCGATACGCCGCTGGACTACGAAGCGTTTGCCGCGCTTGGCGCGATGATCGGCCACGGCGGTGTGGTCGTCGCCGATGACACCCTGAACATGGCCAACATGGCGCGCTTTGCCTTGCAGTTCTGCGCTGAAGAATCCTGCGGCAAGTGCACCCCGTGCCGGATCGGCTCGACCCGTGGCATGGAGGTGGTCGACCGCTTGATCGCCAGCAGCGACCCGGCCTACCGCGCCGACCAGGCCAACCTGCTGCACGACCTGTGCGACACCATGCAATACGGCTCGCTATGCGCCATGGGCGGGATGACTTCATACCCCGTGGCCAGCGCCCTCAAGCACTTCCCTGCCGACTTCGGTCTGGCCAGCCCGGAGGCCGCCCAATGATCAATTATTTCGACCCTGCCAGTGATGCCGACCTCGGCACCCCCGCGCGTGAAAGCCAGGTGCAGGTCAGCCTGAATATCGACGGCCGCGCCATCAGCGTGCCCGCTGGCACCTCAGTGATGCGCGCCGCCGCGTTGCTCGGCACCAACATCCCCAAACTGTGTGCCACCGATACCCTCGAAGCCTTTGGCTCGTGCCGCATGTGCATGGTCGAAGTCGACGGCATGCGCGGTTACCCGGCGTCGTGCACCACACCGGTCACCGAGGGCATGGTGGTGCGCACGCAGACGCCACGCCTGGCCGACCTGCGCCGCAATGTGATGGAGCTGTACATCTCTGACCACCCGCTGGACTGCCTGACCTGCTCGGCCAACGGCAACTGCGAGTTGCAGACCGTGGCTGGCCAGGTTGGCCTGCGTGAGGTGCGTTATGGCTACGAAGGCGCCAACCACCTTGCCGACGCCAAGGACCTGTCCAACCCATATTTCAATTACGAACCGAGCAAGTGCATTGTCTGCAGCCGTTGTGTGCGCGCCTGTGAAGACATTCAGGGCACCTTTGCTCTGACCATCACCGGTCGCGGTTTTGACTCGCGAGTAGCGGCGGCTGGCGGTAGCGACTTCCTCACCTCCGAGTGCGTGTCGTGCGGCGCCTGCGTGCAGGCCTGCCCAACCGCAACCCTGACTGAAAAAAGCCTGGTCGAACTGGGCCAGCCAGAACGTGCGGTGATCACCACCTGCGCCTATTGCGGCGTGGGCTGCTCGTTCCGCGCCGAGATGAAAGGCGACCAGCTGGTGCGCATGGTCCCGGACAAGAACGGCGGCGCCAACCACGGCCATGCCTGTGTCAAAGGCCGCTTCGCCTGGGGTTACGCGACCCACCCGGACCGCATCACCAAACCAATGATCCGCAAGCACATCGACGACCCGTGGCAAGAGGTCAGCTGGGACGAGGCGGTGACCTACGCAGCCAGCGAGCTGCGCCGCATTCAGCTCAAGTACGGGCGCGACTCGATCGGCGGCATCACCTCCAGCCGCTGCACCAACGAAGAAGCCTATCTGGTGCAGAAACTCGTGCGCACGGCGTTCGGCAACAACAACGTCGACACCTGTGCACGGGTCTGCCATTCGCCGACCGGTTATGGCCTCAAGCAGACCTTGGGCGAATCCGCTGGCACCCAGAGCTTTGACTCGGTGATGCAGGCCGACGTGATCCTGGTGATCGGTGCCAACCCAACCGACGCGCACCCGGTGTTCGGCTCGCAGCTCAAACGCCGCCTGCGTGAAGGCGCCAAACTAATCGTCATCGACCCTCGGCGGATCGATCTGGTCGACTCGCCGCATGCCCGCGCCGAGCTGCACCTGCAACTGCGCCCCGGCACCAACGTGGCCATGCTCAACGCACTTGCCCATGTGATCGTTACCGAAGGGCTACTTGATCAGGGCTTTATCGATGCCCGCTGTGAAGGGCCGGAGTTCGCTCGCTGGCGCGACTTTGTCAGCCTGCCGGAGAACTCCCCCGAAGCCCTTGGCCCGACCTGTGGCGTACCGGCCGAGCAGATCCGTGCGGCAGCCCGGCTGTATGCCGGCGCTGGCAACGCGGCCATCTACTACGGCCTCGGCGTGACCGAGCACAGCCAAGGCAGCACCGCAGTGATGGGCATCGCCAACCTGGCTATGGCTACTGGCAACATCGGCCGTGAAGGGGTAGGGGTGAACCCGCTGCGTGGGCAGAACAACGTCCAGGGCTCGTGTGACATGGGCTCGTTCCCGCATGAGCTGCCGGGTTATCGGCACATCTCCAACGCCACCGTGCGTGCCGAGTTCGAGCAGGCCTGGGGTGTGACCCTGCAGCCTGACCCAGGTCTGCGCATCCCCAACATGTTCGAGGCGGCGCTGGATGGCAGCTTCAAGGCGCTGTACTGCCAGGGCGAAGACATCGCCCAGAGCGATCCCAACACCCAGCACGTGACGGCCGCGCTGCGGGCGATGGAATGCGTGGTGGTGCAGGATATCTTCCTCAACGAGACGGCCAAGTTTGCCCATGTATTCCTGCCGGGCAGCTCGTTCCTTGAAAAAGATGGCACCTTCACCAACGCCGAACGGCGTATTTCGCGGGTGCGCAAGGTCATGCAGCCGTTGGCCGGCAAGGCTGACTGGGAAGGCACCATGGCCCTGGCCAACGCCCTCGGCTACCCGATGAACTACCGTCATCCGTCAGAGATCATGGACGAGATCGCCCGGCTGACACCGAGCTTCCACAGCGTCAGCTACAGCGAGCTGGAGCGTCACGGCAGCCTGCAATGGCCGTGCAACGAAGCCGCGCCAGACGGCACGCCGACCATGCACATCGACCAGTTCGTGCGCGGCAAGGGCCGCTTCATGCTGACTGGCTACGTGCCCACCGACGAGAAGGTCAACAGCCGTTATCCGCTGCTGCTGACCACTGGCCGCATCCTCAGCCAGTACAACGTCGGCGCGCAGACACGGCGTACCGAAAACGTCGCCTGGCATGCCCAGGATCGGCTTGAGATTCACCCAAGCGACGCCGAAAGCCGCGGCATTGTCGAAGGCGATTGGGTCGGTATTGGCAGCCGCGCCGGGCAGACGGTGCTGCGCGCTCAGGTCAGTACCCGGGTTGCGCCGGGGGTGGTGTACACCACCTTCCACTTCCCCGAGTCGGGCGCCAACGTCATCACCACCGACAACTCCGACTGGGCCACCAACTGCCCCGAGTACAAGGTTACGGCGGTAGAAGTGGTGCGTGTATCGCAGCCGTCGCAATGGCAGCAGCGTTATCAGGCGTTCAGTGACGAACAACGGCGCCTGCTGCAGGAGCGGCGCAACAGCGAGCAACAGGAAACTGCCGAGGTACGCCGATGAGTGTCGACAGCCTGGTCAAGATGGCCAACCAGATCGCCCACTACTTTGACAGCGAGCCCAACCGGACGCTGGCGGTGCAGGGGGTACGCCAGCATATTCACAGCTTCTGGACCCCGCTGATGCGCAAACAGATCGTCGAGTGGATGCAGGCACATCCCGACGAAGGCGTGGACGATCTGGTGCGTGAGGCCCTCGCGGAGGGTTGACCAGAGGAGGCAGGCAGCGGCGTCCAGCCGCTGCCTTCTGCCTAGAACAGCGTTCCTTGCACTGTTTCCAGCACCAGCAACTGGGCACCTTCATTGCGCATGTTGCCTACGTCTTTGCTGACCGCAAACCACTCGAAATCAGCCACCGGCAAGCACTGCTCACGGGCCAGCCGTTCAGCCTGCTCGGCGGGTAGTTGCGGGTCGAGCCAGGCCCGTGCCTGCTCCGGCGCCAGCACCAATGGGCGGCGGTCGTGGATATCGAGCATGCCCTCATCACTGGCCGCGGTGATGATCACGAAGCCATCGCCCTCGTTCGGCTCAAGCCCGGCTTGCACCTGCGCCAACGCCGCCATGAAAATAGGCGCCCGGCTTTTCAAACGGATGAAATACGGCTGCTTGCGCTTGGGGTCGGCCGGGTCGACCACCCATTCATACCAACCATCGGCCATCACCAGTGCCCGGCCTTGCGGCCACAGCGGTTGAAAGAACTTGCCGGTAGTCACCGTCTCGACCCGTGCATTGATCGGCGCTGGGCGTTTGCCGGTGGCCCAGAACGGCGCCCAGCCCCAATGACACGGGTCGATGCGCAGGCCGTCGGCGGCGTTGTGCAGGATCAGTACACGGCTGCCCGGGGCGACGTTGTAGCGGTCGATCGGCACGTTGTCGTAGCCACTGATGACATCCTGCTCGGCGTCCAGCTCACGCAGATAATCGGCCAGGCCTTGCGACTGAACAAAGCGTCCGCACATTGCAGGTCTCCCACTTGTCGAAATTTCCTACGCCGAAATTGACCAAAGCCGTGGCGCCCGATTAACTGTATATCCGTACAGTTTAATTGCAAGGCGTGCCCCATGACTACCATCCTTGGCCCCATCGCAGCCAGCGCAGGCGCGCTGTCACGCTATCTGTTCAGCGTGCCGGCAGGCTTTCCCTCGCCTGCGGCGGACCACATGGAGCAGCCGATCTCGCTGGACGAACTGTTCAACCTGCGCGCGCCGCATATGTACCTGGTGAGAATAGACGGCGACAGCATGCAGGACGCGGGCATCTTCGATGGCGACCTGGTGCTGGTCGATCGCTCGATCGAAGCCCAGCACGGCCATGTGGTGATCGCCGCCGTCAATGGCGAGCCATTGTGCAAGCGGCTGCACAGGGTTGGCCGGCAGGTGGTGCTGCGCTCGGACAACCCGCGCTTTGCCCCGCGGCATATCCTCGAGGGCGACGAGCTGGCGATCTGGGGCGTGGTCACCTTCAGCGTGCGCAGCCACGATCCCAAGGCTTGAGTTCAAGATCGGGCACGCCAGAGTGCATTGAATTGGGTGGTGAAACTCTGGCTCATCAACTCGCGGCGCATCTCCCAATCCGGTGCCGCTGGCACACTGGCCGCGCGCATGGTGCCCGAGCCCCAGCGCCCGTTGATGTCATCCATCACCTGCATCAGGCGATCACAAGTCGGCGATTGTCTGGGGGCGAACAGGTCATCTGAAAACCCCCCCGGTTGGCACAGGTCCATCAACAACACCTCGGCCTTACTGTAGCGAAAGCCTGGGCGAAAGATCGTGCCTACCGCCTCCAGCGCCATGCGCGTAAGCAGCCGTACGTCGTCGGTGGGGTAGGGCAGTTGCACCACTACGCCGCTGGCGTACTTGGCTTCTTCGGGGTTGAACATGCCGGTGCGGATGCTCACCCGCAGCTTGCGCGCCAGCGAGCGTTGCGCGCGCAGTTTCTGGGTGGCGCGCATGACGTAGGTCGCCACCGCCTGCCTGATCGGCTGCAACTCGCTGACCCGCTCGCCGAACATGCGGCTGCAGCAGATTTCCTGGCGCGGCGGCTCCTGCGCCTGCAGTTCCAGGCAGGGCGTGCCGGACAACTCGCGGGCGGTTTTTTCAACTACCACGCTGAACTGCTTGCGCAGGCTCCACGGGTCGGCCTGAGCCAGGTCCCAGGCGCTGCGGATGTTCAGCGCGGTCAGGTGCGCCGCCATGCGCGGGCCGATACCCCAGACGTCTGAGGCCTGGCACTTTTTCAGCACCCAGTCGCGCCGTACCGGGTCGCGCATGTCGTAGACCCCGCCGGTTTGCGCGGTCCAGCGCTTGGCTGCGTGATTGGCCAGCTTGGCCAGGGTCTTGGTACCGGCGATGCCGACCCCGACGGGAATGCCGGTGTGCTTGAGAACACGCTCGCGAATGTCGCGGCCCAGTTGCTCGAGATCGCCAGGCACGCCGCTGAGGTCGGCGAAGGCTTCATCGATCGAGTACACCTCGGTGGCCGGGACCATGCCTTCGATCACCGTCATTACTCGCTGGCTCATGTCGCCATACAGCGCGTAATTGGAGGAGAACGCCACCACGCCGTGACGGCGCAGCACATCCCGCACCTGAAAGTACGGCTGGCCCATCTTTACCCATTGCTTGGCCTCGGCGCTGCGGGCAATGACGCAACCGTCGTTGTTGCTCAGTACCACGATCGGCGTGCGTACCAGGTCGGGGCGGAACACCCGTTCGCAGCTGGCGTAGAAGCTGTTGTTCTGGGGCTTGCGAAGAGTTAGGAGAAAAGTATCATCCTGCCAACATATTAGAAATCGCTTTGTTTAAGCGCTGTTGGAGGAAAGAGATGGAGTTGCTTCGGGCCACTGAGTCCTTGGTGATAGGAGGTCGTCCATACCCTGGATTCCCGATCTTGCTGTGGGACACCATGGCTAGTTGTGTGCACGCGAACGAGTTTATGCGCCACTATCTCCTCCGAGGAGCCATAGGATCTAAGAAGTCTTGGCCAAGCACGGGGCGTGCTTTATACGACTATTTCAGCTTCCTCCAGGCGCACGAACTCGACTGGCAGGATGTAGATCGAGGTGAGGCCAAGAGCATAGTCGTGGGCTACCGGGATTACTGCTTGGTAGAGTGTCAGTTGGCACGTTCTACCACCCGCCAAAGGCTCCATTATGTGTGCAAGTTCTACGAGTTTGCTCAGCGCCAGGGATGGGTGAGCAAGCTGCCGTTCGGACTTGAGGAGCGGAAAATAAATGGCGAGTCAGGTTTTCTGGCTCACGTTGCTGCCAATGGTGGAAAAGCACTGGTGAACGACATCATGCCCGTGAAGCACCGAGTGCTGCCCAAATTTCTCAGCATGAACGAGATTAAGGCGCTGCTGGCAGAAGCAGAGAATCTGCATCACCGAATGATGATCCGCCTGGGTCTTCATACTGGGCTGAGGCGGGAAGAAATCGCATCTTTTCCCTTGTCCTATGTCTTCGATCCCGACAAGGCCGGCAAATCTGAGCGAAACATTAGGATTCATCTCGATCCGCAAGATGGTAGCGGTATGCGCACCAAGGGGAGCAAGCCGCGTGAGATTTACATCAGTCGGCGTTTCCTCATGGAGCTCCATCGATACGCAGTGCAAGTTCGTGGTGAGCGGGCTTCGCTGACCCATAACCAGCACAAACCATTGTTTCTGAATCAGCTTGGTGAGCCCTACGCCGATGATGGAAAGCGCATTGAGCGCATTGTCCGTGACATTGGAAAACGAGCGAACCTCAGAGTACATCCGCACATGCTTCGCCACACCTATGCAACTCATACGCTGGTCGCTCTTCAGCGCAATGGCCGAGAGGTGGAGCCGCTCGTGTTCTTGCAGCGGCAACTCGGTCACAGCTCCATCCAAACGACGATGATATACCTGCACCTGATCAATGAACTCGCTGACAACGCGGTACTGGCTTACGATGACGAGCTTGCAGATGGCATGGACGCAGTTTAATGGGTAAGCGAAAGATCTTTGTTAAGACCGACCTCAGCGTGCCCCAGGTGGAACATAGTCGTGACTCAGTGGGTGCAGTTTTCGTACTTCCTGAAGCGCTTCCACCTACAACTACGAATGTCGATTTTGGGAGGAACCCTACCGGCTCTAGAAACTACGATTTCGCGTCGTGGTACGGGGCTGGTATCGATTCAATCACCTATGCCTGCCAGCGACAGATTGAGCGATATCTCGCCAAGCAAGACAGCGAAATCGAGCCGAGTACCGTAGCGAGCATCTGTAAAGGTGGCCTACGTCACTTTCTCAATTTTATGACTCTGCGAGCCACTGCGCTTGAGCGTGAGCTAGTGCTTGGAGACATTAATCGCTCCTTAGTCGACGATTTTCTCGGGCACCTCGCGGGCCTTGGCATCGCTACCCTCAGTCAGCGAAGTCACTACACGTCTGCGAAATCCGTCCTGAACGCGCTAGGTAGCAGAGGGATAATTTCTCTGATCACCTCAGGGGACGACGCAACCTTCCCAAGAAATCCCTTCCCAAGTAGTGGTAGAAGCAAAGGGGAAACGTCACTGCCCAAGCGCCAACGGCAGGCGTTTGCTTCAGCATTGAAGCAAGCAGTTGCACCGATATGGAAAGATGACGCTGTACTAAGTGGTGAGCTTTTGGCCTACGTACTGTTGACCATCGCACTGCATACAGGGCGCAACTCCACCCCTCTTCTAGAGATGGGGCGCGACTGCTTGCGGGCGCATCCCAAAGACGGCAGTGTATTTTTGGTTTTGTGGAAGCGCCGTGGACACACCACAAACAAGGTTGCTCTACGAACAGAAAGCGCTGACGAACGCCTCCTTGAATCTACTCCGACCATCAGAACCAATATTGAGCGCCTGATCCGCCGAGTCCTGACCCTTAGTGAATCACTACGGCCAGAAGCGCCTGACAGCATCAAAGATCTTGTATGGCTCTACCGCGTACAGCGAGGGCCAGGGCTTGGCAGCATTATTGAATTGACAGACGGGGCGCTGAAGGTAGCGACCAGAAAACTGGTAACCGACTACAAGCTTATTGACACAGATGGTAAGCCGCTTCGCATCAATATCTCACGCCTGCGCAAAACGTTTGCCAATCGAGTATTTGAATTGCTAGATGGCGATTTGACGACGACGTCAATCGCGCTCGGAAATACGCCTCAGGTGGCCGACAGAAATTATCTAGCACCGAGCACTGAAGCAAGGCGCAACTGGCGCTTCATGGGAGAGATCTTGGTGCAGGAATTACTCAGCCGGACTATAGGCGCAACATACCAAAAAACTCCCATGGGCCAGTGCGAAGACCCAGTAAATGGTCAGTACGCGCCAAAACGCCAGGGTATCGCGTGCTTCTCATTTCTCAACTGCCTACGTTGCAAGCACTACGCGATTACTGGCGAGGATTTGCACCGACTATTCAGTTTCTATTTCCGAGTATTTGCGGAGCGTGTACGGATGGGGAAACGGCGTTGGAGTCAGCAATACGCCCACATTCCCAGATTGATAGACGACTATATTATCGCCGAAGGCCTGCGGCGAGGAGCCTTCAAACCAGAAGCTGTCGAGGCAGCCCGCGAACAAGCTCGCCTAAGTCCGCATCCCTTCTGGTCAGTGGATGTCCTAGATAGCCTTGAGATTTTCTCGTGAGTGCGCATATTGCTGACGCGCCGCAGTGGGGCGAGTTGGGACTGCAGCCAGGGGATGCTCGCGAACTCTCTGTGAACGAACGTGAAGCACTCATCATTAGCGCCATCCGGGTAGGAAGCGATTGGGTCATCCTCAGTCGATACCGTGACATGACTTGGCGGTTAGAGGGGTTCACCAGCAACGTGCCAGACGGTGTACGGGAGATCGACTTCGGTCGCGTCCCCATTGAATTTGTTCTGGTGATGAAGTCCGTCATGTATCGGTATCTACGCCGTGGCCGTGCCGGACAAAAACGCCCATCGGCAAGTACAGTGCGCAACGTTTTTGAAAACAGCCTGCCGTTTTTGCGGCACATAAGCACGTGCAAGATCGATCACTTCGGTGCGATAACACCAATGATCTGTGCAAATTATGTCTCTGAGTGCCGGGCTATCCGTCAAACACGGCGAAGCAAGGGAAAACCCTTATCTGCCAGTGCGCTTGAACGGCGCTTTTTGGCTGTGGAAGCCCTCTACGATCTGAGCCAATACACCCACGACCCAATACCTAGAAACCCTTGGCCTGATACGTCGGCGCGCGCAATGTCGGGGGGCCGTTCGCGGAGCGAAGAGGCCGGCAAGACCCCATTATTACCCGACGATGTATTTTGCGCTCTATTCGAGAAGGCCCATGAGCAGGTTCGGCGTGGTAATGCCTTGCTCGACATCTACGATGATCTAGAGCGCGTCTCTGCGGAGCGTCATGGGCAAGTAACCAGAAGCATTCAAGAGGCGAAAACTCGTCGACTTGTTGCTCTTGGCTGGGGCGAAGGGCTTGGGGAGTTCAACCAAGCGATCCAGAGCCTCAGAACTGCATCTTACATTGTCATAGCTAGCACTTCCGGCTGCCGAAACCATGAGTTGGCGAACGTTATGGCCGGAGCTCACCACAGCACTGAAGACGATGAAGGCACCGTCTACCATTGGCTTCGCTCAACGTCGGAAAAAACCGACGCGGGCCTCCATGATTGGATGATTCCTGAAAGCACAGTATCTGCGGTGCGCCTAATGGAGCGTTGGGCAGCTCCCTACCAGGCGATGATTGCTGACGAAATCGCGAGGCGATGCAGCGTCAATCCGGCTGACCCGCAAATCACCGAAGCGCAAAAGCATAGGCACGCGCTCTTTCTGGGCGTAACTTCCACGAAAAACAACCTAGTCAGAACTCTCTCGGGCTCGTCCTGGAACAGGTGTCTGAAAGCCTTCGCAAAGAGTTGTGGCCTTAGTTGGAATCTCGCGAGCCACCAATTCCGCCGAAAATTTGCCAACTACGCTGCGCACAGCAAATTCGGCGACCTGCGCTACCTCCGAGAACACTTCGCTCATTGGTCGATGGATATGACGTTAGGTTACGCCATGGATCAGGAATGGGGTCAGCATCTCGATATCGAGCTTTTTGAAGATATCCAGTTCGAACTCGAGGACATCAAGTCTGGTGTGGTTAGCGGCTGGTTGGGTAAGTCACCTCTAGGGGGCGGTTACGGAAGATCAATCAAGCAATGGCACCGAGATCCTAAAAATCTCGCCATTTTCAAAAGCCATGCCTCGATGGTTAAGTCGATTGCCGAGAGCACCTCGATCCGAAGTAATGGCCACTCCTGGTGTACTGCTGATGATGACGGTTGCGTCGGCAATACAATGGAAAGAACGCGCTGTAGCGGCTGCGACAGCTCTGTGATTGGTGTCCAGCATGCTGGGGTCTACCAAGGACTCTTCGATAACCTAAAAGGATTGTTGGATTTTAAAGACATCGGCGAAGGTGGCCGCCAGCGCGTTCTGCGTGATTTGGATCGCTGTCGGAATGTACTGGAACAGCTTGAATTTAAACCGGAGATCGATGACGAATGAAAACAACACGCAAGACATCCGACAGTCGTGAACGAGATCTGCGTCTTGCGTTAGCTCGTATTCAACGTGGCCGAGCCCATACAGGTGAGTCCAAAGTCACTATTGCCGCAGTAGCTCGTGAGGCCGGAGTCTCAACGGCGTTGATCCATAACCACTACCCGAATGTGGCCGAGGCAGTCCGCGAAGCTCAGGGCCGTTCTAGTCGCGCCCAACGTGACGTAAAGCATCAGGATCTCATAGCGGAACGCGAGAAAAATAAACTGCTCCGCCAAGAGCTCGAAGAGCTACGCCTGAAAACCGCTGACCTCGCCTCGATTAATGAAGTTCTGATGGCAGAACTGCGACCCCTAAAAGCAAGGAGCGGTGACCTTAAAATAGTAGCCCTGCCCTCCCATAAAACGTGACCCACAGATTAAACGGTCTGTAATTTTTGTTCCGAGCCGCCAGATGCGAAATTGCACTTCACTTGACCACCTGTTTGCATTCGACCTGACCACAGATTGCATCGGATTTGACCAGCACGCTTCGTGGCCGTGACCGACAGAGAACGGCCAAAAGCAGCCTTTCGATAATGGCTCTGTACAATTGGACTGATATGGGCTTGCGAGAATCACCCTTGAGCTGCGCATCGCCGCCATTTCGTAGGAGACGCCGAATCGGTTGTGAAATCTCCTCTCGTAGACCTCAAGCCGTTTGCCGATGCGCCCATGATGGTGGGCGGTTATCTGACCACCATCATCGCCGCCATGATCCCGCCCCTGTGGCACAAGCTAATGACACCCAAGGTGTTGGCCTGGGACCGCCACTACGCCAGTGCCGAAGAGCGCGTGCTGGCGCGCGAGGCCAATGCCCGCAGCGGCATTGCGCAACTGATGACAGCAACAGCGCCTTAGCCCGGTTCTGCGCGGAATCTGCGCCCTGCGGCTTCCAGTCCCGCCAGGGCGAAGTGGTACAGGTGCTCGACGGTTTCTTCGCGCGGCAGTGCGCTGATTTCCTGAATAGGGCCGGGAATATTGCGTTGCCCAATCAGTAGCATCAGGCAAGGCGCGACAACGCTAAGCAGGCAGCGCAGCAGGGCAGGGTTGCCCATGGGAATACCGGTGAGCTGCGCGACGAGGCCCAGGATCAGCGACACCTTAATCGGCACCTCCGACTGCATCAGCACCTGCAGGTGCGAGGAGGGCGCAAAAAATTCCGAGGCCAGCACGGTGAGGTGCCAACTGTTGGCGTCGCCCATTGTTTTGGGCACCAGTTGTTCAAACAGGCTTCTAAGTTTTTCCGATGCCGGCAGCTCGCTTTCTGCGATGTGCTGCAATGCGGTCACATCCAGAACGCGGCGGTGCGCTTCCACCAGCACGGCCTGATAGAGCCCGTCGCGTCCGCCGAAGTGGTAATTGATGGAAGCCAGATCCACCTCAGCCTTGGCCGCAATGGCCTTGCTGGTGGTCTCGGCAAAGCCTGCCGTGCCAAACAGCGCCCCTGCCGCCTCCAGAATTCGAGCGCGGGTAACTTCGCCGTCGATACGCGCGGCGCGGGGACTTTTACTCATCTAGCCTTTCCATCAAACAACCCAGGATCCGGTGATAGTGCTTGAGTTTTAGTTTAAATTCAATTTAACCTAGGCTGTCTTTACCTCCCTGTCGCTCTCATGTCTCGTGGAAATACACCATGAAAAAACTGCCAGTCATCCTCGTGGTCCTTGGCGTTGTAGCCCTGGCGTTCTGGGCCGGGCTGCAGTTCAGCTCGGGCAAAAAAGACGACGGCCTGGTGCTGCATGGCAACGTCGATATTCGCCAGATCTCGCTGGCCTTCGATGGCAACGGCCGCATCGCTTCGCTAAGCGTCGATGAGGGTGAGGGGGTGCACAAGGGCGATGTGGTGGCTGTTCTCGATACCCGCACGCTCGAATTGCAAGCCGAGCAGGCGCAGGCGCAGATCGAGGTGCAGCAGCAGAATCTGAAGCTGCTGCGCAGCGGTTCACGGCCCCAGGAAATCGCCCAGGCGCGCAGCCGCACACTGGCGGCGCAGGCCGATGCCACGCGTGCGGCGCAAGACCTGGCGCGCCTGCAAGGCATCGCCGATTCCACCAAAGGCCGTGGCGTCAGTGCCCAAGACCTCGATCGCGCCAAGAGCAGCGTGCAAGTGGCGCGGGCCACGGTAGCTGAGCGCCAGGAGGCCCAGCGCCTGACCGAAATCGGCCCGCGCCAGGAAGAGCTAGCCGGTGCAGAGGCTCAACTGAAGGCCTCGCAAGCGCAGTTGGCGCTGTTGCAACACCAGGTTGAGCAAGGCCAACTCAAAGTACCTGCCGATGCCGTGGTGCGTTCGCGGTTGCTGGAACCGGGCGACATGGCCACCCCGCAACGCCCGGTGCTGGCATTGGCATTGACCGAGCCCAAGTGGGTGCGCGTGTACGTCAACGAGCCGGACCTTGGCCGCGTCAAACCCGGCATGAATGCCAGCGTGTTTACTGATGCCTCTCCTGACCGGGCCATCGCCGGCACGGTGGGTTATATCTCCTCCGTGGCCGAGTTCACCCCCAAAGCCGTACAAACCGAAGAGCTGCGCACCAGCCTGGTGTACGAAGTGCGCGTGCTGGTTAAGGACCCCGACAACGCACTGCGCCTGGGCCAACCGGCCACCGTCAAGTTGGCCACTGGCGCCGTGCAATGACCGACGCCGCCATTACCGTTGCGGCCAAGGGTTTGCGCAAAACCTTCGAAGCGCCGGGCGGTGGCCCGTTGCATGCGGTCAACGACATCGCGCTGACCGTGCGCGCGGGCGAATTGACGGCGCTGGTTGGGCCCGATGGCGCGGGGAAAACCACCCTCTTGCGCATGATGGCCGGGCTGCTAAAGCCCGACGCCGGCAGCCTGCACGTGCTGGGTATCGATGTGTCGGCGCAGCCACAGACGGTGCAAGACCGCATCAGCTACATGCCCCAGCGTTTCGGCCTGTACGAAGATTTAAGCGTGGAGGAAAACCTCAACCTCTACGCCGATTTGCATGGCGTGCCGCAGGCGGTTCGCCGCGAGCGTTTCGCCCGCATGTTGGAGATGACCGACCTCACGCGGTTCACCGATCGCCCGGCCGGCAAACTGTCCGGCGGTATGAAACAAAAGCTTGGCCTGGCCTGCACCCTGGTGCGCTCGCCCGATTTGCTGTTACTCGACGAGCCGAGCGTGGGCGTCGACCCGCTGTCGCGCCGCGACTTGTGGAAAATCGTGCAGCAGCTGGTGGATGACGAAAACCTCAGCGTGATTATCAGCACCTCATATATGGATGAGGCAGAGCGCTGCGCCAACGTATTCGTGATGCACGAAGGCAACATTCTGGCCGAGGGCACGCCTGCGGCGCTGACGCAAAAAGCCCATGGCTTGACCTACGTGGCGACACCCCCGGCAGGCATGCCGGCGCGCGACCTGCAGGCGCGTTTGCTCGACGCCCGCGACGCGATAGTCGATGCCGTGCCCAAAGGCGGCGCTGTGCGCTTTATCCGCCAGACCGACACCGACGGCCCTGCGCTGGAAACAGTGCTGGTCGGGGTGGCCTACCAGCAACGGCAACCTGAGCTCGAAGACACCTTCATGATGATGCTGCGTCAGCATCACGAAAGCGCGCAGGCGACGCCGGTACCTGAAGCAGCGAACCTGGCTGAACATGCGAGCGCCGGCACCGCGACCCGCAAAACCGATGGTAAACCCGCCATTGAGGTGCAAGATCTGGTGCGCACGTTTGGTGATTTCACCGCCGTCGCCAGCACCTCGTTTGCAGTGGCGCGCGGCGAGATATTCGGTCTGCTCGGCCCCAATGGCGCTGGCAAAACCACCACCTTTCGTATGCTTTGCGGGCTGCTGCCGGCCACCAGTGGCCAACTGCAAGTGGCCGGGTTGAACCTGCGCAACGCCCGCACCGAGGCCCGTGCGCGCATCGGCTACGTATCACAAAAATTCGCCCTGTACGGCAACCTCACAGTGCTGGAAAACCTCGAATTTTTTGGCGGTGCCTACGGCCTGCGTGGCGCAGTGCTGCAGCAGCGCATCGCCGCCACCCTCGAGCAATTCGAGCTCAAAGCAAAAGCCGTCAGTGGCCTGCTGCCAGGCGGTTACAAGCAGCGGCTGGCCATGGCCACTGGCCTGCTGCATGAACCGGAAATCCTCTTTCTCGACGAACCCACCAGCGGCATCGATCCCCTGGCCCGGCGTGCCTTCTGGCGCACCATCACCGCGCTGGCGCAGAGCGGCGTGACCATCATCATCACCACGCACTTTATGGAAGAGGCCGAGTACTGCGACCGCATCGCCATTCAGGATGCCGGCAAGATGCTTGCGCTTGGCACCCCGAGCGAGGTGCGCGAGCAGGCCGGTGGCGCTGCCGGCAACGACATGAACAGCGCATTTATCGCCATCGTGGAACAAGGCCGCGCCGCCAGCCGCCCGACAACCGAGGGCGCGCACCCATGAGCACCCGTGCATCAGGTTTCAGCAGCCGGTTTACCGCGCTGCTGCGCAAGGAAGTGCGGCAGTTGCTGCGCGACAAAAGCAACTTGGCAGTGGGCTTGCTGTTGCCGTTGGCGCTGATTCTGCTGTTTGGCTACGGCCTTTCGTTCAACGTGGAAAATGCGCCGGTCGCGCTGGTGCTGGAAGACCATTCGGCCACCGCCCGTGACGTGGCGGCGGGGCTTGAGGGCTCGAAGTACTTGGCGCCGGTGTGGGTGGCCGATATGCCCGAAGCCGAGCGGATGCTACAGGCTGGTGAAGTGGACGGCATTGTGCGCATCCCGCTGGATTTTTCTCGGCGTCTGGCGGCTGGCGATGCGCGTATTCAGTTGATGCTCAACGGCGTCGACTCCACGTCCGCATCGATTATCGAAGGCTATGTCAGCGGCGCCATTGGTGGCTGGGCGCAGCAGCAGGCTGACCGTGCTGGCAACAAACCCGCAGCTGGTGGCAGCGTGGAAGTGGTGCAACGCATGTGGTTCAACGAAACCGGTGAAAGCCGCTGGTACCTGGTGCCAGGCTTGATCGTGCTGGTGTTGACGCTAATTGGTGCATTCCTGACCTCGCTGCTGATCGCCCGCGAATGGGAGCGCGGCACGTTGGAGTCGCTGTTTGTCACGCCGGTGCGGCCACTGGAGTTGGTGCTGTCCAAACTGGCGCCGTACCTGGTGATCGGTGCCATCGACTTGGTGATGTGCTTGCTGGCCTCGTCGTTTTTATTTCATGTGCCGATACGCGGCTCGCTGGTCATTATCGTGCTCAGTTCGATGCTTTACCTGACGGTGTCGTTGCTGCTGGGTTTGTACATTTCCGGCGCCACCCGTAACCAATTCCAAGCCAGTCAGATGGCGCTGCTCACCAGCTTTATGCCCGCCATGATGCTGTCCGGTTTTGTCTTCGACTTGCGCAACGTGCCGGTGGTCATTCAGGTGATTAGCCAACTGTTGCCGGCCACGCACTTTATGGCCTTGATCAAAACCCTGTTTCTGGCGGGCGACCACTGGCCGACCATCGTGCGCAGTTGTGCCGTTCTTAGCCTCTATGCGCTGGTGCTCACCTGGGCCACCACGCGCACCTTGCGCAAAACACTGGAGTGAGCCGATGAACGCGTTTTTAGCGAGCCTGGCGCAGATCGGTGCGCTGGTACGCAAGGAGCTGATCGCCCTGGTCAAAGAACCGGCCAGCCGCGTGGTGCTGATCGGCCCGGCGCTGGTCCAGGCGCTGCTGTTCGGTTACGGCGCCACCTATGACCTCAACAGCGCGCCCTACGCGGTGCTGGACCAAAGCCACGGGCAGGCGTCTACCGAACTGTTGGCGCGGCTGGACGGCACCGGTGTATTCAAGCGGGTCGCCACGCTCACCAGCCCGGCGCAGATCGCCACGGTGATCGATGACGGCAAGGCGCTGATGGTGTTGAGCATTCCGTCCGACTTCCAGCAACGCCTGGCGAGCCAGCAGCGTGCGCCGCTGCAAGTGATTTTGGACGGTCGCAATTCCTCGTCCGCCGGCCTGGCGGGCGGCTATGTGGGTTCCATCGTCGCCGACCTCAATGGCTCATTGGGCGGCGCTGCGCCGGGTATCACTATTGAGCGGCGCGCCTGGTTCAACCCCAACCTTGAGTCGCAATGGAACCTGATGCCGGCGCTGATTGCCTCGTTGAGCATGCTGCAAACGCTGCTGCTCGCGGCACTGTCGGTGGCCCGCGAGCGCGAGCAGGGCACCTTTGACCAGTTGCTGGTTACCCCGCTAACGCCGATGCAGATTCTGCTGGGCAAAGCCGTGCCGGCGATTGGCATAGGGCTCTTGCAATCGACGATTATTTTTCTGGTGATCCGCTTCTGGTTTGACGTGCCCATGACCGGCTCGGTGGCCTTGCTTTATCTCGGCCTGGTGACCTTTACCGTGGCGGCAGTGGGCCTGGGGCTTTCGATTTCGGCGGTGTCGCTGACCATGCAGCAGGCAATGCTTTACACCTTTTTGCTGATCATGCCGCTGATGCTGCTCTCGGGCCTTCTCACCTCGGTGAAAAACATGCCGGTGGTATTGCAGATCGCTACCTACATCAACCCGCTGCGCTTTGGTACCAGCATCGTGCGCCGGGTGTACCTCGAAGGCGCGACGCTCGCCGATGTAGGGCTCGATTTTATTCCCTTGCTGCTGATGGGCGCCGTCACGCTGCCACTGGCAGCCTGGCTGTTTCGCAACCGACTTTCCTGATTCAGGTGCCTGCCATGTCCGACTCTCAGCTGTTTGTTTATCGCCCTGCACGCCTGGCCCTGCTGGTGTGCGCCGTGGCGCTGAGTGCCTGCGCCGTCGGCCCCGACGTGGTCAAACCCACGGCGGCGGCGCCGGACGACTGGACCACCTGGAGCAGCGCCGACCCTTCGCTGCGCGCGTCTGCCGGTGTGACGCAAGCACCCCACGCCGCGTGGTGGAAAGCATTCGCCGACCCGGTGCTGGACCGTTTGCAGACGCAAGCTGTACAAGCCAGCCCCGACCTCAAGACCGCCTCGTTACGCTTCGCACAAGCGCGGGTGCAGCGCAGTACCGTCTCCGCGCAGCGCCTGCCGGAAGTCGGCGTTAGCGGTTCGGCCACCCGCCAACGGCAAAGTGAAACCGGCGCCGGCACCCGCTTGATCGACGCAATAGGCACCGGTAGCAACGCCGACGACCTGAAAAAGCTGCTCGCCGAACCCTTCACCCTGTACCAGGCTGGTTTCGACGCCTCGTGGGAGTTGGACTTGTGGGGCCGCATCAGCCGCTCCGTCGAGGCGGCTGATGCCGATATCGCGCAGCAAGCCGCCTTGCTTGAGTTGGCCCGCCAAAGCCTGGCCAACGACGTGGCGCGTAATTACTTCGAGCTGCGCACTACTCAGCGCCAGATCCGCCTGGCCCGTGACGACATCGCCGCGTTGGATGAGCAGGTAGAAATTCTGTCTGCCCGAGTGCAGGGCGGGGTGCTCGACCACCTCGACCTCGAGCGCCAACGCGCCGAGCAAGCGGCGCTTAAAGCCCAATTGCCAGCCCTGCTGGCGCAAGAAAGCGCCAGCGCCAACCAACTCACGCTGCTGCTGGGTGAGCGCCCTGGCGCCTTGCATGACCAGCTACTGCCAATCGAAGAAGACCGCCCCAGCACTATGCCCGACCTGACCCTGGGCCTGCCCTCGGAAGTGGCGTTACAGCGCCCGGATATTCGCGCCGCCGAGGCCGCGCTGACTAGCGCAACGGCGGATATTGGCGTGGCACAGGCAGCGTTGTACCCGAGCATTCGCCTGGGTGCGAAGTTTGGTTATGAGTCGTACCTGAGCGGGGAATTCAGCGACTGGGGCAGCCGCACCTGGTCGATCGGGCCCAGCCTGGACCTGCCGCTGTTCGACCACGGTCGGCGCAAAAGCGTGGTGCAACTGCGCGAGCTGCAACAGCAGGAAGCGGCTGTGACTTACCAACGCACTGTGCTCAAAGCCTGGCAAGAAATCGACGACGCGCTTAGCGCCTACAGCGCCGAGCAGCAACAGGCGCAGCAACTCGACCTGCAGGTGAAAAGTGCCGGTGAGGCCTATTCATTGGCGCAGGCCCGCTATCAGGGCGGCACGATCGACTTCAGTTCGGTGCTCGACAGCCAGCGCAGCTACTTGCAGGCGCGGCGCAGTCTGGTGGCGAGTGAGGGGCGGTTGCGCACGCGCTTTGTGACGATCAACAAAGCGATAGGATCCCCGTTACAGGCGACCGGCCGGGGCTCCGAGCAGGCCCGATAAGCTACGTCGGTTCTCACTGAAAAGTAACGCGCGGTAAAGGCCACGAATGCGCCCGGCGCCTGTCGCGGTCTAGGCGTTACTGCGATTAATACACGCTTCAGCGGGGGCGTGAATTGCCCGTACTTTTGTTGGCGTTCAAACACCGCTTGCGGCGCAAGCGTTCTCTTCCTTGGATGGCCGCTTTTGGCCGTTTACCGTCCTGGCGAACGGCTGCTTTGGGTCGTCTTCTGCCGGTCATGATCAAGAAGCGTGCTGGTCGAATCCGGCCCAAAGGACTGGTCAGGTCGAATGCAAACGGGCGGGCAAGTCTGTGCAACTACCCAGCCAGAAACTCGATTGCCGCGTGGAGTCCTGCCATGCCCCTCCATGCCTGATCCTTGGAACCACATGGATAGCGGATGGGCAGAGCCCGATTAACGTGGTCGACACCACCTCAAAAACAAAAAAACGTGAAAAAAGTTACCTAGCCTAACCGCCTGTATTTTCTAGAAAAAATCGTATCTAACTGTTAGCAAAGCCCCGGAACTGTTGCAGTCGATCAGGGCGAATACGGGTGAGGTGGCGGTTGGCATGGCGGCTGGCTTTTTGCTGTATATGCATACAGTAAACAGCTGCAGTTTGGGACGGTCAAGTTGGCCGCGACCGCCGGCCCGGCGACGTTGGTAAAGTTGACTGATGGATCAACACCAATCGCCGGTTTAATTGTGTACAGGAGATTAGCTAAAGATATAGATCCGTGCGGCCGAAACAGTGTGAGTAGCAGGTCGCCACTACTGCCCAGCAGCGGCCATTTGCCCCCGCCCTACATGGATGGTCGTGACAGTGAAAATAAAAACCAAATTGATCCTTGCCTTCGTCTCGGTAGCCTTTATCCCAGTCAGCGTGGTCGGGGTTATATCGGTGCTGAATATCCGCGCCGATGCACTTGAACAGTTTGTCGATGGCAGCACGCGGGAAATCCGTCAGATAGACGGCAACATGCGTCAGTTCTTTGATGCAACTACGCAAAACGTCGATCAACTGTCCGCTGATCCTGTATACACTTCAGTAAGTACTTTAAAACAGTACACCAGTACCGACGCCGCCAGTCAGCCAATGCCGGCTGCGGCGCAGCAGGTCATTGATCAATTCGCCCGCTATGGTTCGACTCACCCGGCCGCGGCGATTCTGTCCATCGGCCTGGAAGACGGCAGTTACGCGAAATGGCCGGATGATCCCAAGCTTGCCAACTACGATCCGCGCACGCGGCCTTGGTACAAGGCGGCCATGGCCAGCCCGAACAAGACCGTGCGCACCGCTGCCTATTACTACGACAAGGACGATGTGGCGCTGGTCGGCACTGCGCGGGCATTGCTCGATGACGCCGGCAAGCCCAAGGGTGTGTTCGTCGTCAGCGTCTCGCTGAAAAACCTCACCGAGCTGATCAAGAGCATCAAGCTCGGCAACAGCGGCTACGTGATGCTGGTCGAAGACGGCACGGTGCTGGTCGACCCACGCGACGCCAGCCACAGTTTCAAGCAGCTCAAGGACCTTGGCGAGCCTTACGCGCATCTGGCAGCGACCGCGCAGGGCTCGACTGAAGTCGAGATCGATGGCGTCAACTACATGGCCAACGTATGGACTTCTCCAGGCCTGGGCTGGCGCTTTGTCGGCCTGATCGAGAAGCAGGAAGTGATGGCTGCGGCCACGCGCATGAGCTATCTCACGGCAGTCATCGTCATCTTGCTGGCGCTGGTATTTGCGGTGATCGCGGCGGCGTTCTCCAAGCTGATCGTCAAGCCCATCGGCCAGGTCAGCACCGGCTTGCAGTCGATCGCCGAAGGCGAGGGTGACCTGCGCCGAGATCTGCAGGTGCAGGGCAAGGATGAAACAGCTGAGCTGGCCGGCTGGTTCAACAAGTTCTTGGCGGCGATTCGCCAGCTGATCCAGCGCATCGGCGCTGCGTCGAGCAATCTTGAGGACGCTTCGCGGGTCAATAGCGAGGTGGCGAGCAATATGAACGAAGCCGCCGGGCGTCAGCGCGAAGCAGTCGAACTGGTGTCCACTGCATTCAACGAGATGGTCGCCACCGCCAACGAAGTTGCGCGCTCGTGCAGCAGCGCTGCCGATGCTGCCGAAAACGGCCACCGCCGTGTCGCTGAGGGCAAGCAGCAGATCGAGCAGACCACCGACAACGTCAACCGCCTCGGCATGCGCTTGAGCGAGTCGTCTCAGGCGATGGTCGAGCTGGAGCAGGGCAGTCGCAGCATCAACCAGATCCTCGGCACCATCCGCGCCATTGCCGAGCAGACCAACCTGCTGGCGTTGAACGCTGCGATCGAAGCTGCCCGCGCCGGTGATCAGGGCCGCGGCTTTGCCGTGGTGGCCGATGAAGTGCGCGCGCTGGCCAAGCGTACCGCTGACTCCACGGGCGAAATCGACCTGCTGCTCAATACCCTCGGCAGCAAGACTGCAGAGGTCTCGGAGAAGATGGACAGCTGCCTGGATCTGTCGCGGGCCAGCGTGTCGTCGATCGAGAGTGCGCGCGACAGCTTTGAAGGGATCCAGTTGTCGGTCAACGAAATCCGCGACCAGAACCTGCAGATTTCCGCAGCGGCGGAGGAGCAGCACAGCGTTGCCGAAGAGATCAACCGGCATATTCAGCAGATCTATGACGAAGCGCAGCTGGTCGAGGGCCTGGCCAGTTCGGCGCAGGCTGACTCCGGGCGGTTGTCGCAGCTGTCGCAGGAGTTGAATGGGTTGGTTGGGCGGTTCAAGTCCTGACAGCTAGGGCCGTATATTGGCTTGATAATTAGGCCTGCCATTTGGGTTTCGAGGCTGCTGTGCAGCCCCTTTCGACTGGATTGCCGCCCCGCCAAGGGGTTTCACGTGGCAGGGTATCAGTGGCGATTCTGCAGCACCTCTCGAAACACGTCCGGGCGAGAGGCCGCGATATATAGCAGCGAGCGAGCCGCACCAGAAGGCGCTCGACGCCCTTGTTCCCACTCCTGAAGGGTTCGAATCGAAACACCCAGCAGCTCTGCGAATTTAAGCTGCGATAGCCCCGTCTTGTTACGCGCCTCAGCGGCTTCAGTCACTTCAACCTGATGCACTGCGCCGTAGCGGCCGGCTTTCACATCGCGGATCGACTGCAGTAATTCTTCGCCGATGTCGCGCTTGGCGTCCCGAAGCATGAGCTCTGTCTCACTCAACGGCATGGTCCAGCTCCTTCATGATCTTGCGCAGCACATGCGCAGGTATATTTTCTACAGCGCTTTTGCAGTACACGAGCAGTGTAACCAGCGCACCGTCAGCGAGTTGGGCCGTGTAGATGACTCTGACCGCGCCCCGTTTCCCTTGCCCATCCATGCTCCAGCGCACCTTGCGACACCCACCAGAACCGGCGATCACGACGCCAGCTTCTGGATCCGCAGCAAGGTACGCCATAAAAGCTCCATGCTCTTCGGCGGTCCAGTAATCCGGCCACTGCCTGGAGAAAAGCGGCGATTCGATAATGGTCAGCATACCTCATCCCTACGTCTTTGACGTAGGGATAGTGGGAGGTACAACACTGGCGAGGGAAGGTCGATGTTGTATCGAGCAGTTGCTCGGCCTTGGATCGCAGCAGGCCGGCAACCTGCGCAAGTTCCCCACCCAATCTGTAAATTTCGTAAATAAGATTTAAAGTCATTTGAGAATCGTTATATTCCACATCCCTATTGGCCCCCCAAGTACTGCTTGAGAGGCCGGAGGGTGTGGGCTCTTCGGTTTCCTGGTCGGGGTTGGCATTTGCCCATGATCAGGAGATGTGTCGATGCAATCCAGAACCTCACCCAATGGCCTGGCCCTGGCTTTTGTTGCCTTGGCTACACCAGCACTGCTGGTCGCGCCGGCTCACGCCGACGAGCAGCAAGACGCCGAGGTGCTGGACGTCCCGCTAGACAGCAATGCACTGATCATCCAGGACACTCTGGTTACCGCTGAACGTGAGGCGCGTCAGGCGCTCGGTTCGTCGATCATTACCGAAGAAGACATCAAGCGCCGCCCGCCCGCCAATGACCTGTCCGACATCATCCGCCGCGAGCCTGGGGTCAATCTGACCGGCAACAGCGCCAGCGGCGCGCGTGGCAACAACCGCCAGATCGACCTGCGTGGCATGGGCCCGGAAAACACCCTGATCCTGATCGACGGCAAGCCGTCCAATGCGCGCAACGCAGTGCGCTACGGCTGGAACGGCGACCGCGATACCCGTGGCGAGACCAACTGGGTGCCGGCCGAAGCGGTCGAGCGCATCGAGATCCTGCGTGGCCCGGCGGCGGCACGTTACGGCTCCGGGGCCATGGGTGGGGTGGTCAACATCATCACCAAGCGCCCGACCGATGAGTTCAAGGGCAACGTCAACGTCTACACCCAGCTGCCGGAAGACAGCGCCGAGGGCATGAGCCGGCGGACCAACTTCAACCTCAGCGGTGGCCTGACCGAAAACCTTGGCTTCCGTCTGTTCGGCGGCCTGGCCAAGACCGATGCCGATGACCTCGACATCAATGCCGACGCGGCCAACAGTGCCCTCGTGGGCGGCCGCGAAGGTGTGCGCAACAAAGACATCAATGGCCTGCTGAGCTGGAAGCTCAACGACGAGCATCGCCTCGAGATGAGCAGCGGTTACAGCCGCCAAGGCAACATCTACGCCGGCGACACCATGAACAGCAACGGCGGCGGCAACGTTGATCTGATCTCCAGCCTGTACGGCAAGGAGACCAACATCATGCAGCGCAGCACCTACGACCTGACCCACCTGGGCGACTTCAGCTGGGGCACCAGCAAGACCGTGCTGGCCTACGAGTACGTGCGCAACTGGCGCCTCAACGAAGGCCTCGCCGGTGGCCCGGAAGGCGCGATCAACGACAGTGGCGCGGCTATGTCGCGGCTGCGCAACACGCGCCTGACCAGTGAGGTCAACCTGCCGTTCGCCATGGGCAGCACCGAACACGTGCTGACCCTGGGCGGCGAATACCTGTACGAGAGCCTCAACGACCAGGGCTCGTTCCGCCCGCAGAGCTTCGATCCGAGCGGCAACGGCGGCGATGCGATCAGTGGCTTTGATCGCAGCAACTCGAAGATGACTGCCAAGAGCTACGCGCTGTTCGTCGAAGACAACGTCATCATCGGCGACACCACCGTCACCCCCGGGCTGCGCCTGGATCACCACGAAGCCTTCGGTGACAACCTCAGCCCAAGCCTGAACCTGTCGCACAAGCTGACCGAGGCGCTGACCGTCAAAGGCGGCATTGCCCGTGCCTACAAAACGCCGAACCTGTACCAGTACAACTCCAACTACCTGCTGTACAGCCGCGGCAACGGTTGCAGCGTCGGCCAGACCAACTCCGGTGGCTGCTACCTGCAGGGCAACAGCGACCTCAAGCCGGAAATCAGCGTCAACAAGGAAATCGGCCTGCAGTACGACCGCGGCACCTGGCGCACCAGCGCGACGTACTTCCGTAACGACTACCAGAACAAGATTATCGGTGGCACCGACGTGATCTATGCGATCAACAGTGGTCGTCGCGTGACCCAGTGGGAAAACGCCGGCGAAGCGCGGGTCGAGGGTATCGAGGGCAACTTCTTCATCGAGCTGAGCCCGGCGCTCGACTGGAACACCAACCTTACCTGGATGCTCGACAACGACAACCGTGAAACCGGCGAGCCGCTGTCGGTGATCCCCGAGTACACGGTCAATACCACCCTCGACTGGCGCGCCACCGACAAGCTGTCGTTCCAGCTCGCCGGCACCTACTTCGGCAAGCAGAAATCGCCAAGCTACAACTACCGCACCCAGCAGGACTACGACCTGGAAGCACAGCAGGATGTGGAAGCCTACGGCCTGGTGGATATCAGCACCGGCTACAAATTCAACCAGAACTACGATGTGCGCGTGGGCGTGAACAACGTCTTCGACAAGCAGATCCTGCGCGGCGGCAACGCCAGCAGCTCCGGCGCCAACACCTATAACCAGCCTGGGCGCGCCGTGTTTGCCTCGTTGAACATTTCGTTCTGATCGATCGGCACAAGGACCTTCTGATGAGCGAAACCCCAACCTGGCTGCGCATCCTCTCGCGCAGCGGCGCAGCCCTGTTGGGTGGCTACGCCTTCAGTTACGCCAGCACCGCCTGCCTGGCGCGGATCCTGCCGCTGGCGCCGGCGGACGCGGTGATCGTCGCCACGCTGCCGGCGTTCGTCTTCTATACCCTGGCGATTCTCTGGGCCTTCGCCAGCCGTGACGCGCTGCGGGCCTGGGCGCCACTGGCGCTGGCGGTGCCGTTGGCGTTGATTGGCTTCTGGCCGCAGGCGCTGCGGTGGCTGGCATGAAAAACACCTTCACTCAATCGATGGCCTGGCTGCACACCTGGGCCGGGCTGATCTTTGGCTGGCTGCTGTTCGCGATCTTTGTCACCGGCACCCTGGCGGTGTTCGACAAAGAGCTCAACCACTGGATGCAGCCAGAAATCCCGGCAAGTACAGTATCCCAGGCCGATGCCGCCAAGCGCGCGATCAGCTACCTGCAACAGCACCAAGCCAACGCCGGCAACTGGGGTATCAGCTTGCCGACCGAACGCTCGCCGGGCTTGAGCGTCTCCACCGGCGATCGCCGCCACGGCGTGGTGGTGCCGCTCGACCCGAACAGCGGCGAGCCGCTTGCCGTGCGTGACAGCGTCGGCGGCAACTTCTTCTTCCGCTTCCACTTCACCCTCGACCTGCCGCGCAACTGGGGCATCTTCGTGGTCGGCGCGCTGGCGCTGGTGATGCTTGCGGGATTGATCACCGGCATCGTCATTCACAAGAAGATCTTCAAGGAATTCTTTACCTTCCGCCCCGACAAAGGCCAGCGCTCGTGGTTGGACTTTCACAACGCCAGCGCGGTGTTGCTGCTGCCGTTTCACTTGATGATCACCTACACCGGCCTGGTGATTTTCATGATGATCTATATCCCCGCAGGCGTGGACGCCGTGTTCGAGGGCGACAGCCGGGCCTACTTCCAGGCCCAAGGCAATGCCCGTGTGGAACAACCGCGACGGCTGGCCAAGACGCCCGCCGAGCTGGTCGAACTGGCGCCGCTGCTGGCCCAGGCCGAAGCTCGTCTCGGGCCAATTGGCAGCATTGGCATTCGTAACCCGAACACCGCCGCGGCGCTGATCGAAGTGCGGCCGGTGCTGGGTAACCGCATCGCGCTGACCAAAGGCAATGCAATGGTGTTCGACGGTGTCAGCGGCAAGCTGCTCAGCGACGTCCCTGAACTGCGCCCGGCGCCGCTGACTCAGCGGGTCATGGCCGGGCTGCATTTTGCGCAGTTTGGTGGCTACCCGATGCGCTGGCTGTACTTCATCTGCGGCTTGATCAGCTGCGCAATGATCGCCAGCGGGCTGGTGCTGTTCTGCGTCAAGCGTGGGCGCAAATATGCCGCTGCCGACAGCCGTGCCGATGCGGCGGCGCGACGTTGGTATCGCGTGGCTGAAGTGTGCAACGTCGGCTTTATCAGCGGCCTGATGGTCGCCTGTGTCGGCTTGCTGTGGGCCAGCCGACTGTTGCCAGCGGAGCTGGCGCAACGTGAGGCGTGGGAAGTGCGGGCGTTCTTTGGCCTGTGGCTGCTGGCGTTGCTGCATGCCGGCGTGCGCCCTGCCAAACAGGCATGGGTCGAGCAGTTGGCACTTTGCGCCGTGCTGTGCGGTGGTCTGGGTGTGCTGGGTATCTTTGCCGGCGGCGTCGACCACCTGCGCCTGGGTGTCGAGGTCACGGGCCTGGTGTTGGGTATTGGCCTGGCCTTGGCGGCATGGCGTGTGGCGTGCCCCAAACCGGTGGTGGTCAAGCCGCGCGCGGCGCGCACAATGGAGGCCAAGGCATGATCAGTCTGGTGACGGGTAGCCTGCTGTTTGCCTATGCCGGCATGCTCGGTTTGTGTCAGGGGCTGGAGCGCCATTACAAGCAGGTGTGGCAACGGTCACCGTCGCCAGCGCTGCGCCTGAGCCTGCGCGCACTGGGCTGGCTGGGGCTGCTGTTGAGCTTGCTGCTGTGCGCGCAGGCCTGGGGCTGGGCGATGGGCGCGGTGGCCTGGTTTGGGGTGATCTCGCTGGCAGCGGTGGTGCTGGTGCTGCTGCTGCCGTACTGGCCCAGGTTCGCCGTAGCGCTGGTGGCGGCAATACCGGCGTGGGGCGTGCTGCACCTGTTCGGTTGATCAGGCCAGCACGCCGCAGTCCTGCAGCCAGTGCTCGAAGCACTCAAACGTAGCGATGGCGGCGGCCACCGTCTGCGGGTGACTGGCGGCAGGCTGGTCGAGGCGCTGCAGGAAACTGCGCCAATGCGCGCCGGTCAGCGGCCCGTACACGTCGAGAAAGCGCGCGCCGTGGTCGCCGTCGATCCCCAGGCGCTCGGCCATCGCCCGCTTGAGCACCTGACCGCCGAGGGTCGAGCCTTCGATCACATACATCACGCCGAGCACGCTGGCTTCATCGGCAGTTGCCGGCAGCGCCTCGCAGCGGGGCAGGGCGGCAACCTCTGCGCGGCTCAGGCCCAACGCCAGAAGGTCATGTTCGAGCACTGTGGTCTTGGCCCGCTCGCTGCCTTGATGGTCTGTCAGTAGCGCTTGTAGCGGGGCATGGAAGCCATAGTAAGCCTGCATCAGCCGTCGATAGGCAGGCAGGTCGAAGTCATCACGGAAAAACGGCAAGCGGGCTTCCAAGCGCTGGTGGCAGGCTTGGGTACCTGCGCGCAGTGCGAGCAGAAGCGGACTGGGGGTGTGGGGCATTGGCGGCTCGGGTAAAAGGGTATGGCATCTAGACAGCATCCTACCGCAAGGTAGCGGTGGCAGCGTAGTATCAGCGCGCCTGAAGCCTGCGTTGGAGGACACCGGTGAAAGCTGTTCGCTTGACCTTGATCTGCCATGGACTGACCGATGCCCAGCGGCTCGGCCGTATGGCTTGCCCTGATGATGCGCTGGTTGCGCTGCCTTCTGCCGCTGAACTGATGGCTGATTACACGCAGGTATTGTCAGCGCCCGAGCGCCGTACCCTCGACACCGCCGGTGTGCTGGGCGATCAGGTGATGAGCGAGCCGGCCTTGGCCGACGCTCATCTGGGTCGCTGGCAGGGATTGACGCTGAAGCAGTTGCAGCGCGAGCAGCCGGATGCGCTGGCGCAGTGGCTGAGCGATCCCCATAGTGCCTCCCACGGCGGCGAATCCCTGGCTCAGCTGAGCGAACGAGTGGCCGCCTGGCTTGCGGCGTTCAACAGCCCAGGCTCGACCTTGGCAGTGACTCATCCTCAGGTGATCAGGGCTGTGCTTGGGCAACTGCTCGACTGCCCGCTGGCTGCCCTGCAGCGCATCGATGTACTGCCCCTGGCAAAACTACAGCTGAGCTTCAACGGGCAGTGGCGAGTGCGTCTGCTGTGACCTGACGCAAATCCTGGCAACGCCCGGTTGCACTTGGCGGCGCATCTGCAATGATCGTCAGGCCCGTTCAGGGCACCTCAAGGACTGCACAGGAATCAGCATGATGCACGTAACCCTCCCATGCCGGGCAGCCCTGCTCGGCCTCGCGTTGCTGCCGAGCCTGGCCGTAGCGGCTGGCCCGGAACCAGTACCGGTATATCGGCAGATCAAGGACTGGATCGTTGGCTGCGACAACACCCGCGCCTGTACCGCCGTCGCCGCAGCGCAGGAAGATGCCAATTCGCTGTGGCTGGTGGTGCACCGCGAGGCTGGTCTGAACGGTGCGCTGAGCCTGCGCGTGGTCGGCGGCGCTTCCTGGGACTCGCCACCGCTACTCGACGGCCAGCCATTGACGGCCAGCTGGCACAAGCAGCGCGACGAGTATCAGACCGTCCTGCAGGTGGATGGTGAGGCCGGCGCCGCGCTCGTGCGCCAGTTGCGCAACGGCGAGCGCCTGACAGCGGCCAGCAGCGACGGCGAGTTGCAGGCATCGCTGCAGGGCATCAGTGCGGCGCTGCTGCTGATCGACTCGGTGCAGGGCCGTATCGGCCACGCCAGCGCGCTGGTGCGCCCCGGCACCGCCGCAGATGCCAGCGTGCCGCCAGCACCCACCATGGCCAAGCTGCCGCCGTTCACCGCAGCGCCCGCGCTGGACCCTGCGCAGGCCACCCAGATGCGCAGCGCGGTCATGGCCAAAGCCAAGGCCGATGGCGATGTATTTGATCAAGAGGGTGTGCGCAGCCTCGAACTACAGCCACTCGACAGCCAGCACGCGCTGGCCCTGATCAGTTCGGAATGCGGCGCCTACAACTGTTCGTACACGCTGTACCGGGTTGGCCGTGCAGCGCCTTACGTGATCAGCGAGCTACCGTTCGAGGCGCCGGCAAGTGAGGTGGTCGACAGCCGCTTGACCGGCTATGTCGCGTTCGATTCGAACAGCGGCGAGCTGTACGGCTTCGACAAGGGCCGCGGGATTGGCGACTGCGGTGTCAACGAGATCTGGCGCTACGACGGTGAGCGCATGCGCTTGCTCAGCCTGGCCAAGATGGACCGCTGTGCGCAGGTTTCTTCAGAGTATTGGCCGGTGCTGTGGCGTGCCGGCAAGTAACGGCAAGGGCTGCGCTGCAGCCCCGGAAGAAGGTCAGAACGCCAGCTTGTAACCGATCAGCAGCAGCATCGCCGCCAGGCATGGGCGCAGGACGTTGTCGGAGATGCGCCCGCTGAGGTGGCTGCCCAGGTAGATGCCCGGCAGCGAGCCCAGCAACAGATAACCGAGCAGCGACCAATCCATGTTGCCCATGCCGGCATGGCCAAGGCCCGCGACCAGCGTCAGCGGCACGGCGTGAGCGATCTCGGTGCCGACCAGGCGGCGGGTAACCAGGAACGGGTACAGCAGGAACAACGCTACCGTACCCAGGGCACCGGCGCCGATCGAGGTCAGGGTCACCATCACGCCGAGGATCACCCCGGTGAACACGGTCAGGCCGTTGAGGGTGCGATCGCTGAGGTGATAGTGGTCGCCGGCATGGCGGCTGGCAAAGGCCTGCAGGCGCGATTTGAACAGCAGCGCCAGCGCGGTCAGGATCAGCACCACAGCCAGGCCTTGCTTGATCACCGCATTCAGCGCCGAGGTGTCGGCATGCAGCGTGCTGAGGAACCACAGGGTTAGCGCCGCCGCAGGCACACTGCCCAGGCTGAGCCAGCCGGTGATCTTCCAGTCGATGTTCTTGTTGCGCCCGTGCACCCAGACGCCACTGGCCTTGGTAATAGCAGCATAGAGCAGGTCGGTGCCCACGGCAGTTGCAGGGTTGACGCCAAACCAGAGCAGGATCGGCGTCATCAACGACCCGCCGCCAACGCCAGTCATGCCAACGATGAAACCTACGATTAGCCCTGCAATGGTGAAACCGAAAGAACCTACATCCATACGTTACTCGACTGCCCAACTTGCCCGTGATCGGATGAGCGCAAGCATATAGGTAGTTGATATAGCCAAATAGATTTGTTGGTTATTAGGTTATAACCGGGTGCGGGAGGGTGTTGCGGGCAAGCCCCGCGCCGTAACTGGCGCGGGGCTTTGTTACGCGGGGCTGGATCAGATACGGAAACTGCCGACCAGCTGCTTCAGACGCCCAGCCTGCTGGCTCAGCGCATCGCAGTGCTGCAGGGTCTCGTTGAGGTTCTGCACGCCTTGCTGGTTGAGGGTGTTGATCTGGGTGATATCCAGGTTGAGGCTCTCGACCACGGCAGTCTGCTCTTCGGTGGCGGTGGCCACCGACTGGTTCATACCGTCGATTTCACCGATCCGCTGCGTGACACTGGCCAGCCGCTCACCGGCCTTGTTGGCGACCTGCACGGTCTGCTCACTCGACACCTGGCTGGCGTTCATGGTGTGCACCGCCTCACGCGAACCGACCTGCAGGCTGGTGATCATGCGGTGAATCTCTTCTGCCGACTCCTGCGTACGGTGGGCAAGGTTGCGCACCTCGTCGGCAACCACGGCAAAGCCACGGCCGGCTTCACCGGCGCGGGCAGCTTCGATGGCCGCGTTGAGCGCGAGCAGGTTGGTCTGCTGGGAAATTCCCTTGATCACATCAAGGATCTTACCGATGTCGTCAGTGCTGGTGTTGAGGATTTCGATCTGCTCGCACGACTCACTGATTTTCAGCGACAGTGCGGTCATCGCCGTGATGGCATCGTCGACCACCTGGCGGCCGTCATGGGCCTGGTCGCTGGCGCCGCTGGCGTGTTGCGAGGCGTCGGCGGCGTTGCGGGCAATTTCCTGGGTCGCGGCACCGAGCTGATTGATCGCTGCCGCGACGCTGTTGGTGCGCATGCTTTGCTCTTCCGAGCCGCTGATCGAGGCATTGGAGGCACTGACGACTTTTTCCGAGAGGTCATGGACCAGGCGGGTCGCCGAGGACACCTCGCTGATGGAAGCATGGATGCGCTCGACGAAGCGGTTGAACGAGGTCGCCAGTTCGCCGAACTCGTCCTGGTTCTGCACGGTGAGGCGGCGGGTCAGGTCGCCTTCGCCTTCGGCGATGTCGCGCATGGCGCGGCCCATGGTGGTCAGCGGGCGCATCAATACCGGGATCAGCAAACCGAGCAGACCGGCGATGGCCGCTACGGCAACCAGCATGGCAATGATTGCCGAAGTGCGGAACTGGCTTAGCGCGGCATAGGCCTTGTCCTTGTCGATGGACAGGCCGATATACCACTTGGCCGACGGCAGGCCGTTGATCGGGGCGAACGAGATCAGCCGCTCCTGGCCATCGAGCACCACGTCCTGCATGCCCGGCTCGACGCGCAGGTTGGCGGCAGGGTAGATGTCCTTGAGGTTTTTCATCACCTGGGTCTTGTCCGGGCTGACGATCACCTGGCCGTCGCGGTCGGCCAGAAACGCATGGCCGATGCCGCCGAAGTCGACCGAGTTGATGATCTCGACCAGGGTGTCGAGCGACAGGTCACCGCCGATTACACCGAGCAGTTGGCCGTCGGCCTTGGCTTTGACCGGGGTGGCAATGGTCACCACCAGGCCGCCGACGGCACTCTGGTAGGGCGGCGTCAGCAGGGTCTGGCCGGCGCTGACAGCGGCGCTGTACCAGGGACGCTGACGCGGGTCGTAGGTGTCGGGCATCTTCTCGTCAGGGCGCTGGGTGAATACGCCATTGGTCTGGCCCAGGTAGGTGAAGAGGAAGTTGCGGGTGTACGAAGGCTGGCCGATCAGTCCGGCCAGGTTATTGCCAGCACCTTGCTCGGCAATGTCTTCAGCGAGGTTTTCCAGCACCAGGATGCGTCCACTCATCCAGTTTTGCACGCTGCTGGCAGTCAATGCGCCGGCCTGCTGCACCGACGATTCCAGGTTCTGGCGAATCGTACTGCGCTGCAGGTAGTCGTTGTAGAGGGTAAACAGGGCAAATGCCAGCACCACGACACCGCAGGCACTGAGGAGAATCTTGTGGCGGAACTTCAGGTTCATGTTTCGAGACCTTGAGCCATGTTGAGAGGACGCCGGGCGCTTGTGACGCGATGACGGCTTACTTGATTTCTATCGGCTCAAGCCGGACAAAACTGATAGGCCAGTGCGGCTTTATTTAGTGCACGGCGACGGACGGTGAGCGTCGGCTGGTCTGCCCATGCTGCAGTGCCTTGCGGCTAACGCTCAGTCAGCAGCTCGACCAGCATTCGCGCGCCCTGCGCCAGCGGGTGCTGTTTGCTCCAATAAGCATGCACGGGCAGCTCCAGGGCGTTCTGGGTATTGCCGAAATCCAGCTGCAGCAAGCGCCCGGCGGCGACCAGTGGGGTGACTCGAGAGGCCGGGAAGTCACCCCAGCCCAAGCCTGCTTCGACCATCTGTAGGGCCAGATCGAGGCTGTTGCTGCGCCAGTGTGCGGCGCCGATCAGCGTGCGTGGATCAGCCAGCGGCAGCTCGCTGCTGCAGACCAGAATCTGGCGCACATTGACCAGGTCTTCGAGGTAGCGGATGCGCTTGCCGTTCAGGGCCGGATGATGCGGTGCCAGGGTTGCCAGTAGCGACTCCTTGCCGATGTTGTGAAAGCTGCGACGCGAGTCGACCTTGAGCTCGGCAAACGCCAGGCACAGGCTCACCCGTGCACTGTCGAGCAAGTGCAGGGCCTCATCCTGCGGCGCGCTGATCAGCTCAACGTCGAGCAGCGGGTAGCGTGCGCTCAAGGTCGCAATGGCTTGCAGCAGGGGTTGGTGGTCGATGTCCGGCACCACCGCAATGGCCAGGCTGCTTTCCAGCCCTCCGGACAGCTCCAGCGCATGCACCTGCAAGCGGCCCAGCTGGTCGCCGATCAGCCGTGCATGAGGCTCGAGTGCCAGTGCTTGCGGGGTAGGGCGGGCCTCACGCGGGCCTCGCTGAAACAGCGGGTAGCCAAGCTCGGCTTCGAGATTGCCGATTGCCATGCTCACCGCCGATGGCACCCGGCGCAAGGCGCGGGCGGCGGCCGAGAACGAGCCGTGGTCGAGGACGGCGAGAAACAGCTGGATCGTGTCGCTGGAAAAATTCATGGTCGGTCAGGCTCCTGTCAGCAAAGCTGATAGCAGCTGACTTTTCCTGTCAAGTCTGCTGAAGCATCCTGCGCGCCTTCGGTGAACGCAAGACGTGAGGTAACGCTGTGCAAGGTGTCAAACGCAAACTGGTCTACGTGACTTTCTATGAGCTGATCGGCCTGTGCATGTCGACACTCGGCCTGGCTTATCTGTCCGACACCCAGGCGTCACATACCGGGCCGCTGGCGGTGATGATCACCACCATCGCGATGCTCTGGAACCTGATCTACAACAGCCTGTTCGAGTACTGGGAGGCGCGCCAGAGCAAGCGCGGGCGCAGCGTGGTGCGGCGGCTAGCGCATGCCATCGGTTTTCAGCTGACCCTGGTGATATACCTGATCCCGCTGATTGCCTGGTGGCTGGACATGACCTTGCTCGAAGCACTGGTGGTGGATCTCGCGTTCATTATCTTGGTGCCGTGCTACACCTTTGCCTACAACTGGGCATTCGATCGCCTGTTCGGCCTGCCCACCTCGGCCATGGCTACTGCTTGAGCAGCAGGCCATCCTCGATCTGCCCCGACAGGTAATACACCCCGGACATCGCCCCACTCTGGCGGTTGTCCATCAGCTCGCGCCACTCCTGGTTGAGGGCAACGTTGAGGATCACCCGCAGTTGCTCGACCATCTGCGGTTGCTCTTGGTCGTGGCTGATCATCGCGATGCCGGTAGCGGCTACCGAGATCAACGCCCCGGCGGCCTTGCCCACCGCCGCTGCCACCGCACTGGCAATACCGCGTGGGGCGAGGGTGGCGCTGAGCTTTTCACTGGCGCGAGTGGCCACAGACGACAGGCCGAGCTGGGTCTGGCTGGCGAGTTTGGCTGCCTGTTGATTGAGGTGCTGGCGCAGCGCAAGCCAGGCTGGTTGCTGCGCCAGGGGTTTGGCTCTGAGCAGTTGATAGAGGCTGGCATCCCGCGCAGCGGGTGGGCCCAGTGCGATTGCCTTTACCCGCGTGAGGCGTTGGCTGAGCTGGTCGGGCGGGGCGTTGTAGCGCTGGATGATGGCCGTCAGTTGCTGGGCAAACAGTTGCAGGTACAGCTCGCTGGCGCGGTCACGGATGGCTTCGGGGTTGATCTCCCGTGCCACCGGCTCGAGTACGCGCTGGTGATACTGCTCCTGCAGATACAACGCCAGGCGCTTCTCGGGTGGCTCGGCACCGTTGCCGCTGTTCATCTTGTACCAGGCGACTTTCAGGGTCAGCCACTGCTGCGTCCAGTAGCCGGTGAACCACGGGATGAAGTCGCTTTCGGTGCGTTTCTGCACCTCGTCCTTCCATACTCGCATCGAGCGCCGCGCATAGTCGTTGGCCGAGCCGGTGGCAGCCAGCGAGGCGTTGATCAGTTCGCGATCGACCTGCTGCCAGGCGCCGACACTCAGAGCGACCGGGGGCGGCGCAGTGGGCCGCTTGCCGGCACAGCCGCCTACCGCCAGCACCAGGCAGAGCAAGAGCAAGCCACCACGCGCATTCATGCCGGCGCCTCCTTGTGAAGAGGCTGAGGGGATCAGCTGATTATAGGTAGGCAGCGGCCCCGCGGCAGTTTTTGCTAAAGGCTGTGGTCCTGGCCGAGATCGAGCTTGGCTTCGAGCCGGTCCAGATGCTCGTGCATCAAGGTCAGCGCCGCGCTGCTGTCGCCACTTTCGACGGCATCGATGATCGCGGCGTGTTCTTCCCAGGCGCAGTGGTCGCAGCAGGGTGACTCATAGCGGGCGATGATCAACGAAGTCATCGGCACCAGGCCATTGAGAAAGCGCGCCAAGGGTGCGTTGGCGGCCATCTGCGCAAGCTTCAGGTGGAACTCGCCGCCGAGGCGGATCGCCGTGCAGCGCTCGCCCTGTTCATGGTGCTGGCGCTCGCGCTCGACCAGTTGCCGTAGTTGCCGGATCTGATTGGGGCGGGCCCGTTGGGTCGCCAGGGTGATCAGGGTGGTTTCGGCCAGGCGGCGGGCGCTAAGCACTTGCCGCGCCTGTTGCGGGTCGGGTGCGGCCAGGTGCGCGGTATGGCTTGGACGCTGCACCACCACTTGCTGATCGGACAAGCGCCCAAGCACCCGCCGGATCACCGTGCGGCTGACGCCAAAGGCGTCGCCCAGGGCCTGTTCCGGCAGTGCACTGCCAGGTGGCAGGCGCTGTTCGAGGATGGCGTCGAACAAGCGGGGGTAGATCTGCTCGGCAGAGAGGCGGGTCTCGCCGGCGCCGAGCAGGGCAGGCAGGGGCTGGGCGGCGTGGGCGCAAGCGGTCATGGTCGCTCTCCTGGAGTCATGGGCCGGGGTGTTCGTCCGGGATATTCAGTTCGATACCCATGCGCAGGCCTTCCTGGAGGATGTGCCGACGCATCTGGGCACTGGCCTGGGCGCTGTTCTTGTCACGGATGGCACGCACCACGGCTTCGTTCTCACGCAGGCGCGCAGCCAGGTGCTCGGGCGAATTGCGCAGCATGTCGGCGCTTTGCTTGAGGGCATTGCCGGTCTGTTGCACCACGCTCTGGAAAATCGGGTTGGTGGTCAGGGCAAACAGCTCCTGATGGAAGGCGATGTAGGCGTTGACGCCAGCTTCGCTGTCGCTGGCGTCTAGCGCCTCGCGCATGTCCATCAGGGTCAGGCGCAGTTGGCCTATGTCCTGGCTGTTAGCCGACTGCGCGACCAGGCCGACGATAAACGGCTCAAGGGTGTAACGCAGTTCGAGCACGTCGGCCAGGCTGGCAGCGCCGACGGCGTCGCCGACCGGCTCCTGCGCTGCGGCGGCGTCAGCGTCCAGGACCAGCACTCCTTTGCCCGGTAGCGAGCGCACCAGGCCGAGGGTTTCGAGGACGGTTACCGCTTCGCGCAGGCTCGGCCGGCTGATGCCCATCTGTTCGGCCAGCTCGCGCTGGCCGGGCAGCATTTCACCGCTGCGCCACTGGCCGCGGGCCAGCGCCTGGCGCAGTTTTTCCACTACTGATGTGACCACGGTCGATGAACTGATCATGGGTCGTTTCCTGATAAAAGTTGCATAACGCTCCTGAAACAGGCCGGCATCGCTGCCGGCCTGTATCAATCAGAACTCCTGTTGATGGGCGATGGGTTGTTTGCGCGGCTGGTGGGCAAAGCCCGGTTTGCCGCTGAGCACGTTGTTGGCGCGCTCCAGGTCGATGTCTTTTTCCCAGCGGGCGATGGCCACGGTGGCGACGCAGTTGCCGATCAGGTTGGTCAGGGCGCGACCGATACCCATGAACCAGTCCACTGCCAGCACCAGCACCAGGCCAACCACCGGGATCGCCGGCACTGCGGTCAGCGTGGCTGCGAGGATCACCAGTGCCGAGCCGGGGATGCCGTGGGCGCCTTTGGAGGTGACCAGCGATACCAGCAAGATGGTCATCAGGTCAGTCATGGCCAGCGGCGTGCCGGTGGCATTGGCGATGAACACGATGGCCAACGTCAGGTAGATCGAGAAACCGTCGAGGTTGAACGAGTAGCCGGTAGGGATCACCAGGCCAACCGTCGAGCTACCGATACCGAGGTGCTCGAGCTTGCGCATGATCTGCGGCAGTACAGCGTCGGACGAAGCGGTGCCCATGACGATGGTCAGCTCTTCACGCAGGTACTTGATCAGTGGCAGCAGGCGCAGGCCCGACAGGCGCATCACGGTGCCGAGCACGACCAGCACGAAGCCGGCGCAGGTCAGGTAGAACAGCGCGACCAGGCCGCCCAGGTGGTGCAGCGACTCCAGGCCATATTTGCTGGTAGTGAAAGCGATCGCGCCGAACACGCCAATCGGTGCCAGGCGCACGATCATGCCCATGATGCGGAAGATCACGTGGCTGAGTTCGTTGATCAGGCGCGAAATGCCTGACGCGGCTTCACCAACCAGGTTCAGGGCACTGCCGAACAGCACCGAGAACAGCAGCACCTGCAGGATGTTGTTGTCGGCGAAGGCGCCGATGACCGAGGTCGGGATCAGGCCCATTAGGAAGGTGGCGGTGCTGTGCACCTGCTGGCCGCGGTCGGCGAGGCCATTGGCGTCGGCAACAGACAGTTGATCCAGATGGATGTTGGCGCCGCTACCGATGCCGGTACTGAAGGCGAACACCAGGCCGATGACCAGGGCAATAGTTGTCAGTACCTCGAAGTAGATCACCGACTTGAGGCCGATGCGCCCGACCTTTTTCAGGTCGCCGGCACCGGAAATGCCACTGACCACCACGCAGAACACGATCAGGCCGATGAGCATCTTGATCAGCTTGATAAAGCCGTCGCCGAGGGGTTTCAACTGGAGGGAGACCTCAGGGAAGCTGAGGCCGCAAACGATACCAAGGACCAGCCCTAGCACCACCTGAAGGAAAATCGAACGCGAGCACCACTTAAGCATGGGAGGAGTCTCAGATCGGTGTCCTTGCTTCGATGGAGCAGCGGGCCAAAGAGCGCAGGACTTAATTATTGTGGTCTTACCGGTTTGTTCAGTGCCCGATCATAAAACCGCGAAATTTCCTACATTGCAAGTGAATTTGGCCTGACCGGTCTGACCAGTTGCGAGCTATCGCATCTGGCCGCTCTGGCGCGGGAAATTACCTGTGCAAGCGCTCGAGCCAGAGCAATTTGCTGTGCAGGGTGCGGCAGATGCCGCTTGAACCCAAACGGCGCTAGCCAGTGCGCTGATGCTTTGGCCTCATTTCCATTCTCGGCATGGACACGTAGAATCCGCCGCTTTTGCTTGAGCGGCCGCCTGATCTGTATGGATGAAGCGGTTCAAGCGCTGGGCCAGGATGGCATATGGACGATAACTACCGCGCGGCCGTGGACGCGGCCGCGATTTTTTCCGAAGCCGACCTGAGCGGGCGTATCACCTACGTCAACCAGCAGTTTTGCAGCATCTCCGGCTACAGCCGGGAGGAACTGCTCGGCGCCAACCACCGGATCCTCAATTCGGGCCTGCACGAGCCTGAGTTCTTCCTCGACATGTGGCGCGCGCTGGTGGCCGGGCAGGTCTGGAAAGGCGAGATCTGCAACCGTGCCAAGGACGGTTCGTTGTACTGGGTCGACAGCACCATGGTGCCGTTGATTGATCCGGCGTCGGGCAAGGTTCGCAAGTACGTTTCGATTCGCTTCGACGTGACCGAAAAGCGCCAACTGCTGCACACCCTGCAGTGGCGGGTTGGACACGATGTGTTGACCGGGCTGCCCAATCGCGCCTACCTGTCCGATCTGCTCAATCAGGCCCTGGCCTTTTCTCGCAGAGAGAACATTCCGTTGGCCGTGTGCATGCTTGATCTGGACCGGTTCAAGGCGGTCAACGACGGCTACGGGCATGCCGCGGGTGACCGGTTGCTGGTGGAAGTGGCGAGCCGTCTGCAAAAGATCTTGCGCGCAGGGGACTCGGTGGCGCGGCTGTCAGGGGATGAGTTTGTGCTGATCCTGCGCCATGTAAAGGACAGTGACCAGCTGCATGCTGGCCTGCAGCGCATCCTCGATGCCCTGGCGGCGCCTTATCCGTTACGCGAGCAGACCGTGATCGTCAGTGCGAGCATCGGCGTTACCCTGTTTCCGCAGGATGACGAGGATGCCGACACCCTGGTGCGCCATGCCGATCAGGCCATGTATGTCGCCAAGCAGCGCGGGCGCAACCGTTACCACCTGTTCGACGTGACGCAGGAGCTTGAACTCAAGGCCACTCACCAGACCGTGGCGCGGGTTCGCCAGGCCCTGCATGACGGTGAGCTGTGCCTGCATTACCAGCCCAAGGTGAATATGCGCAGCGGGGAAGTGCTGGGCTTTGAAGGGCTGCTGCGCTGGCAGCACCCGCTCAACGGAATGGTGATGCCTGGAGATTTTCTGCCATTGGTCGAGCAGACCGACCTGATCGTCGAACTGGGCGAATGGGTGATCGAGCAGGCCTTGAGGCAATTGCAAAGCTGGCACACGCAAGGTCATCAATGGTCGGTCAGCGTCAACATCGCTGCGCGTCATTTGCAGCGCGCTGATTTTGCCGAGCGTCTGGAGCAATTGCTGGCGCGCCATGCCTCGGTCGATCCGGCGCTGCTGGACCTGGAGATCGTCGAGTCGGTCGCCATCGAGAATATCCAGCACGTCAGTCAATGCCTGGCGGCTTGTCAGGGCCTTGGGGTGCGTTTCTCGCTGGACGACTTCGGTACCGGCTATTCCTCGCTCAGCTACCTGAAGCGATTGCAGGCGCAGACGATCAAGATCGACAAGTCGTTCGTGCGGGACATTTTGCATGATCAGGATGACCTGGCTCTGACCCGGGCGGTGATCGGCCTGGCTCGGGCCTTTGGCCGCGAGGTCATCGCCGAGGGTCTTGAGACTCACGAGCACGGCCTGGTATTGATGGCGCTGGGCTGTGATCTGGCTCAGGGGTATGCGATTGCGCGGCCCATGCCGGCGGCGGATGTGCTGGTGTGGGCGCACGGCTACGTGCAGCCAGAGCAGTGGCCTGGTGGAGTGCTCAAACGTATCTGACGAACTGGGCTCAAAAAAAACGGCACATGAGTGCCGTTTTTTACGCTGTAGCAGCCTTGGCCACCGTTGGCGTTGACCTTATTTATGCAGCTCTTGCGCCGCATACAAGGTGTTTTCCAGCAGGCAGGCGCGAGTCATCGGCCCAACGCCGCCTGGTACCGGCGTAATCCAGCCGGCACGGGGCAGGGCGGTCTCGTAGACCACATCGCCTACCAGCTTGCCGTCTTCCTGGCGGTTGATGCCGACGTCGATGACGATTGCGCCCGGCTTGATCCACTCACCCTTGACCAGGCCCGGCTTGCCCGCCGCAACCACGACCAGATCGGCGCGGCCGACGTGTTCGGCCAGATCTTTGGTGAAGCGGTGAGTGACGGTCACGGTGCAGCCAGCCAGCAGCAGCTCCATAGCCATCGGCCGGCCAACGATATTCGAGGCGCCGACGACTACAGCGTCCATCCCGTACAGGTCCTGGCCGGTGCTTTCCAGCAGGGCCATGATGCCTTTCGGGGTGCATGGGCGCAGCAGCGGGATGCGCTGGGCGAGGCGGCCGACGTTATACGGATGGAAACCGTCGACGTCCTTGTCCGGGCGAATCCGCTCGAGCAGCAGCGAAGCGTCGAGGTGCGCTGGCAACGGCAGCTGCAGGAGGATGCCGTCGACTGCGGCGTCCTCATTGAGCTGGTCGATCAGGTCGGTCAGCGCTTGCTGGGAGGTTTCGCTGGGCAGGTCGAACGCCTGGGAGATAAAGCCGACCTCTTCGCAGTCCTTGCGCTTGTGCGATACATAGACTTGGGAGGCGGGATCGGTGCCGACCAGGATCACTGCCAGGCCTGGCGTGCGCAGGCCTTGCTGGCGGCGCTCCACGACCTGTTGAGCGATCTGCTGGCGCAGGTTGGCGGCGATCGCCTTGCCATCGATAAGGTGTGCAGTCATAGACGCGTGATTAACCATCGAGAAAGAAACAGATAGAATGGCGCATTCTCGCACGACACGGCCCGAGGGCAAAGGCGGGTAGTCGGGCAAATCCTCTAACTCCTTCAATAATTTCGATTTTTTAGAGAAAGGTGTTGACGCTTTTACAGCTCGTCTATAACATTCGGCGCACTTGTCGGGCACAGCCTATCACTGGTTGGCGAAGTCGGGCAGAATGGGTGGTTCGCAGCGTTGCTGCCAGCCCCTGTGAGGTTAGGCAGATTGCTTATGTGCCCGTAGCTCAGCTGGATAGAGCATCCGCCTTCTAAGCGGATGGTCGCAGGTTCGAGTCCTGCCGGGTGCGCCATTAGGCAGCTTAGGCACGCAAGTGATGCAGTAACGTAATGCCGCTATATGGTGGGCGTAGCTCAGTTGGTAGAGCGCCGGATTGTGATTCCGGTTGTCGTGGGTTCGATTCCCATCGTCCACCCCATATTTTTCGAAGGCGCCTTGATTGAACGATCTGGCGCCTTTGATTTAAGTGTTGCATGCGGATGTGGTGGAATTGGTAGACACACTGGATTTAGGTTCCAGCGGCGCAAGCTGTAAGAGTTCGAGTCTCTTCATCCGCACCATGCTTCAAGGTTTCAACGCAGTACCGCACTATGGTGGGCGTAGCTCAGTTGGTAGAGCGCCGGATTGTGATTCCGGTTGTCGTGGGTTCGATTCCCATCGTCCACCCCATATTTATATTAAAGGCGCCTCGATCGAATGATCAGGCGCCTTTTTTTTGCCTTCTTTTCGAGGTGGTCCGTCATTTGGCTGGCGCCGCCTTCGCATGATGCAGGCTGTTGGGGGTGGCTTTCGCGAATAACCTGCTGATTCTATTGGTTTTTTATTCTTGTTGGTCGGTTTCTTGCTAGGTGGGAGGCCTGCCGCTGGTCTACTGGCGCGCCACTCTCGTGCATACAAGGATCAACCATGAAAGTCTGCCATACCAATCGAGACAACTTTTATCGTTTGCTGGGTGCAGTATTCCAGTCGCTTGAAAAGCGCCCATTGGTGGCGGAGCTGGGTGTGCTCCGCGGGGAAAACGCATTGAAGATGTATGCGGCCATGGAGCCGGAACGTATGGTCCTGATTGACAGCTGGAGCGCTGCGGCCAACGATGCCTACAGCCCATTCGACGAGCTGCCGGAGTGGGTCGCACCGGTTGATGCCTACGAGTATTACTATGGCGGCTCTATGCACGACCCGGCGACCTGGGATGCGCTCTATGACGAGTGCGCAGCGAAGTTCGTCGACAAGCCGGAAGTGAGCATGATCCGCGCCGATACCATCAGTGCCATCGACAAGGTCCGCCAACAAACCGGCATTCATCAGTTTGACCTGGTGTATGTCGATGCCAATCATCAGTACGAATACGTCCTGCGCGATATGATGCGCTATCAGGAGTTTCTCGGTGAAGATGGCATCATGATGCTCAATGATTGCTGCCACAGCGTCATGGGCACCAAGCAGAATCTGGGTGTTCTCGAGGCGTTGGGCAGTTTCATGAAGCGCACCGACTTCATCCCTGTCGCAGTCACCAATACGGATTGGTCGGACGTGATTCTTGTGCGCCGCAATTCCAAGCTGGTGCAATTGTTCGATGTGGCGCTGACCAACTCCGACGTGCCCTATGTAGAGATCCCACATCAGCTGATTACAGCGGCACGTGTAGTCTACGGCGCGCAGCGTCATAACATCAGTTTCGTCTGATCGCGACCATTATTGCCGCAAAGGTCTTGGGCGGCCCCTGCTGATTGGGGCTAGCCCGCAGGTGCACCTCGTCGGGCCACTCGTGCTCGGCGTCTGCAGCTCTGGACGCGCTTTGGCACGCTGCGCTGGTGACAATTCAGTAAAAGCTGATAGATTTCAGCTGGTTGAATTGCGGCCAGCTGCCGCCAGAGGAAATACCCGATGATAGCCAAAGAAGCTCGCCAGGCGCTGGCACTGCAACGCTTTGCCGAGGCCAATCCGCAGATGCTCGAAGAGATCCGCGAATTGAGCCCGCGCGAGCAGGCTCAGCAGATCCAGTGGGCCTTTGATGATGCAGCGCAGGAGCAGGGCATCGAGCCCTGGGAACTGACCCTGCAATTGGTCGCTCAGAGCCCTGAGGAACTGCACGCCATGCGTCTTGAGGTGCACCGTGAGGTGGCCGAGGCGTTGGGCATGGAGTGGGATGAGTACTGCGCGTTCAACGAGATCGACCCCGAGCACGGCTGATTGCCGCCGTGTTTGTTTGACAAGGTTTTTCAGTCAGGGGCTGCGGCTGCCTGCGTGCAGCCCTTTATAGATGAGGCCTGGCGCATTTTGCGCAGGGTTTTCCATGAAATCGATCGGCGAGATTTCCCGTCGTCTTGAGTGGGGTGACTTCTGGTGCGTGAGTCACTAGAATGCTTGCCCTTGATTCTGGAGTCGGGCTTTCGCCGGCTAACGTCTGTGCAACGAGGAATATCCATGCAAGTTTCGGTTGAAAACACTTCCGCTCTCGAGCGCCGCATGACCATCGCCGTCCCGGCCGAGCGCGTCGAGACCGAAGTCAACAAGCGTCTGCAGCAGACTGCCCGTCGCGCCAAGGTTGCGGGCTTCCGCCCTGGCAAGGTGCCAATGAGCGTGATCCGCCAGCGTTACGAAGAAGCTGCCCGTCAGGAAGCCTTCGGTGACCTGGTTCAGTCGTCCTTCTACGAGGCTGTGGTTGAGCAGAAGCTGAACCCGGCTGGCGCCCCGGCCGTTGAGCCAAAGTCCTTCGAAAAAGGTAAGGACCTGGAATTCGTTGCCATCTTCGAAGTGTTCCCAGAGTTCACCGTTGCCGGCTTCGACTCGATCAACGTCGAGCGTCTGAGCGCCGAAGTGGCTGATGCTGACCTGGACAACATGCTGGAAGTCCTGCGCAAGCAGAACACCCGCTTTGAAACTGTCGAGCGCGCTGCGCAGATCGACGACCAGGTCAACATCGACTTCGTCGGCAAGGTTGACGGTGAAGAGTTCGCCGGTGGCTCGGCCAAGGGCACCCAGCTGGTACTGGGCTCCGGCCGCATGATCCCAGGCTTCGAAGATGGCCTGGTAGGCGCCAAAGCTGGCGAAGAGCGCGTTGTCAACGTGACCTTCCCAGAGGACTACCAGAACCTCGACCTGGCTGGCAAAGCTGCTGAGTTCACCATCACCGTGAACAGCGTTTCGGCTCCCCAGCTGCCTGAGCTGAACGAAGAGTTCTTCGCCCAGTTCGGCATCAAGGAAACCACCCTGGAAGGCTTCCGCACCGAAGTTCGCAAGAACATGGAGCGTGAACTGCGCCAGGCGATCAAGACCAAGGTAAAAAACCAGGTCATGGACGGTCTGCTGGCCGCCAACCCGATCGAAGTGCCAAAAGCGCTGCTGGAAAACGAAGTCAACCGTCTGCGCGTACAGGCTGTTCAGCAGTTCGGTGGCAACATCAAGCCTGAGCAACTGCCGGCCGAGCTGTTCGAAGAACAAGCCAAGCGCCGCGTCGTGCTGGGTCTGATCGTGGCTGAAGTGGTCAAGCAGTTCGACCTCAAGCCTGACGAAGGCAAGGTTCGCGAGATGATCGAAGAAATGGCTTCCGCTTACCAGGAGCCAGAGCAGGTCATCAGCTGGTACTACAAAAACGACCAGCAGCTGAACGAAGTGCGTTCGGTTGTGCTGGAAGAGCAAGTTGTAGATACTGTCCTGCAGAAAGCGACTGTGACCGACAAATCGGTCTCGTACGAAGAAGCAGTTAAACCAGCACAGGCTCCTGCCGAAGCTGAGTAATCTGCAGCTCTCGTAGGAAACCACCACAAGCCAGCCTTCGCGCTGGCTTGTGCGTATTCAAGCCATGACTATTTGGGAGTGAGTGCAGGACATGTCCCGCAATTCTTATATTCAGCAGAGCTCTGACATCCAGGCCGCAGGCGGTCTGGTCCCGATGGTTGTCGAGCAGTCCGCCCGCGGCGAACGCGCCTATGACATCTACTCGCGCCTCTTGAAAGAGCGGGTGATCTTCCTGGTAGGTCCTGTAGAAGACTACATGGCCAACCTGGTAGTGGCACAGATGTTGTTCCTCGAAGCGGAAAACCCGGACAAGGATATCCATCTCTACATCAACTCACCGGGCGGTTCGGTGACTGCGGGCATGTCGATCTACGACACCATGCAGTTCATCAAGCCGGATGTCTCCACCATCTGCATCGGCCAAGCCTGCAGCATGGGTGCCTTCCTGTTGACCGCGGGTGCCAAGGGCAAGCGTCACTGCCTGCCGAACTCGCGCGTCATGATCCACCAGCCGCTTGGCGGCTTCCAGGGTCAGGCCACCGACATCCAGATCCACGCCCAGGAAATCCTCAGCATCAAGGCCCGTCTCAACGAGCTGCTGGCCTACCACACTGGCCAGGATCTGGAGACGATCCAGCGTGATACTGAGCGTGACAACTTCATGAGCGCGCAGCGCGCGGCCGAGTACGGCCTGGTCGACTCGGTATACGACAAGCGGCAACTGGCGTCCTGATCCTCAGGGCCAGAGCAGGCAGGCGTCAAAAGCGCCTGCCTGCGGACTTGAAAAAGCCCGCAATTGCCTTCATCTTGTGTTGCAAGCCTACCGGATTGGATCGATCGAATGACTGACACCCGTAACGGCGAGGACAGCGGCAAATTGCTTTATTGCTCCTTCTGCGGCAAAAGCCAGCACGAAGTGCGCAAATTGATTGCTGGGCCCTCGGTATTTATCTGCGACGAGTGCGTCGACCTGTGCAACGACATCATCCGAGAGGAGGTGCAGGAAGCCCAGGCCGAAAGCAATGCGCACAAATTGCCTTCGCCGAAAGAAATCAGCGGCATCCTTGACCAGTACGTGATTGGTCAGGAGCGCGCGAAGAAGGTGCTCGCGGTAGCGGTGTACAACCACTACAAGCGCCTGAATCAGCGTGACAAGAAGGGCGACGAAGTCGAACTCGGCAAGAGCAACATTCTCCTGATCGGGCCGACTGGCTCGGGCAAGACGCTGCTCGCCGAAACCCTGGCACGCCTTTTGAACGTACCGTTTACCATTGCCGACGCCACCACCCTGACCGAAGCCGGTTATGTTGGTGAGGACGTCGAGAACATCATTCAGAAGCTGCTGCAAAAGTGCGACTACGACGTGGAGAAGGCCCAGATGGGCATTGTCTACATCGACGAAATCGACAAGATTTCGCGCAAGTCGGACAACCCGTCGATCACCCGTGACGTTTCGGGTGAAGGCGTGCAGCAAGCGCTGTTGAAGTTGATTGAAGGCACCGTGGCTTCCGTGCCGCCGCAAGGTGGTCGCAAGCACCCGCAACAGGAATTCCTGCAGGTTGATACCCGCAATATCCTGTTCATTTGCGGTGGCGCATTCTCTGGCCTCGAGAAGGTCATCCAGGGCCGTTCCACCAAAGGTGGCATTGGTTTTGGTGCAGAAGTGCGCAGCAAGGAAGAAGGCAAGAAGGTTGGTGAATCCCTGCGTGAAGTCGAGCCTGACGATCTGGTCAAGTTCGGTCTGATCCCTGAGTTCGTTGGCCGTCTGCCGGTGTTGGCTACCCTCGACGAGTTGGACGAAGCTGCGCTGATGCAGATTCTGACCGAGCCGAAGAACGCCCTCACCAAGCAGTACGCCAAGCTGTTCGAGATGGAAAGCGTGGACCTCGAGTTCCGCAGCGATGCTCTCAAGGCCGTCGCGCGCAAGGCCCTGGAGCGCAAGACCGGCGCCCGTGGCCTGCGTTCGATTCTCGAAGGCGTGCTGCTCGACACCATGTACGAGATTCCTTCGCAGAAGGAAGTCAGCAAGGTGGTGATCGACGAGAGCGTCATCGAAGGTACCTCGCAGCCGTTGCTCATTTACGAGAACAACGAGCCGCAGGCCAAAGCCGCACCGGACGCCTGATCCAGGCAGCCGTTGTGAAAAATGAAAGGGGCCTTCGGGCCCCTTTCTGCTTTTCCCGCTTAAGTGCTTGTAATTTGAAGGACCTACCCCCACATTAGGTCCAAGCACTATTTCCACCGGATTCGGCCATAAGGCCGCTGTAGAGGCGAAATCATGAAGACAACCCTCGACTTGCCTCTTTTGCCATTGCGCGATGTCGTCGTTTACCCGCACATGGTTATCCCGCTGTTTGTGGGGCGCGAAAAATCCATCGAAGCCCTCGAGGCGGCGATGACGGGCGAAAAGCAGATCCTGCTGCTTGCCCAGAAAAACCCTGCCGATGATGATCCAGGTGAAGACGCCCTGTACCGCGTCGGCACCATCGCCACTGTCCTGCAGCTGCTGAAACTGCCCGATGGCACCGTCAAGGTCCTGGTCGAGGGTGAGCAGCGCGGCGCTGTCGAGCGTTTCAACGAGGTTGATGGGCATGTCCGTGCCGACGTCAGCCTGATCGATGAAACCGACGCCCCAGAGCGTGAGTCGGAAGTGTTCGTGCGCAGCTTGCTGTCGCAGTTCGAGCAGTACGTGCAATTGGGCAAGAAAGTCCCGGCTGAAGTACTGTCCTCGCTCAACAGCATCGAAGAGCCGGGTCGCCTGGTCGATACCATGGCCGCGCACATGGCGCTGAAGATCGAGCAGAAGCAAGAGATCCTCGAGATCGTCGACCTGCAGGCGCGGGTCGAGCACGTGCTGGCCTTGCTGGATGGCGAGATCGACCTGCTGCAGGTTGAAAAACGCATCCGCGGCCGGGTCAAGAAGCAGATGGAGCGCAGCCAGCGCGAGTACTACCTGAATGAGCAGATGAAGGCCATTCAGAAGGAGCTTGGTGATGGCGATGAAGGCCACAACGAAGTCGAAGAGCTGAAAAAGCGCATCGATGCCGCTGGCCTGCCCAAAGATGCCCTGACCAAGGCTCAGGCTGAGCTGAACAAACTCAAGCAGATGTCGCCTATGTCGGCTGAAGCTACCGTGGTGCGGACCTACCTCGACTGGCTGGTGCAGGTGCCATGGAAAGCCCAGAGCAAGGTCCGCCTGGACCTGGCCAAGGCTGAAGAAATTCTCGACGCCGACCACTATGGCCTGGACGAGGTCAAGGAGCGCATCCTTGAGTATCTCGCCGTACAGAAGCGGGTGAAAAAGATCCGTGGTCCTGTGCTGTGCCTGGTTGGCCCGCCTGGCGTCGGCAAGACCTCGCTGGCCGAGTCGATCGCCACTGCTACCAATCGCAAGTTCGTCCGGATGGCCCTCGGTGGCGTGCGTGACGAGGCCGAGATTCGTGGTCACCGGCGTACCTACATCGGCTCCATGCCGGGCCGCCTGATCCAGAAAATGACCAAGGTTGGCGTACGTAACCCGCTGTTCCTGCTTGACGAAATCGACAAGATGGGCAGCGACATGCGCGGCGATCCGGCCTCGGCACTGCTGGAAGTACTCGATCCCGAGCAGAACCACAATTTCAACGACCATTACCTGGAGGTCGATTACGACCTGTCCGACGTAATGTTCCTGTGCACCTCGAACTCGATGAACATCCCGCCGGCGCTGCTCGACCGAATGGAAGTCATCCGTCTGCCGGGTTACACCGAAGACGAGAAGATCAACATCGCGGTCAAGTACCTGGTGCCCAAGCAGGTCAAGGCCAACGGCCTGAAGAAGGACGAGCTGGACATCGATGTCTCGGCGATCCGCGACATCATCCGCTTCTATACCCGCGAAGCCGGTGTGCGTGGCCTCGAACGTCAGATTGCGAAGATCTGCCGCAAGGTGGTCAAGGAGCACAGCGGGCAGAAATCGGTGAAGGTCAAGGTCACCAGCGAGCAGCTCGAGCATCACCTGGGAGTACGCAAGTTCCGTTACGGCCTGGCTGAGCAGCAGGATCAGATCGGTCAAGTGACCGGCCTGGCCTGGACCCAGGTGGGCGGGGAATTGCTCACCATCGAGGCGGTAGTGATCCCTGGCAAGGGCCAGTTGATCAAGACCGGTTCGCTCGGTGACGTCATGGTCGAGTCGATCACGGCGGCGCAAACCGTGGTTCGCAGCCGTGCCCGTAGTCTGGGGATCGCCGCTGACTTCCACGAGAAGCGCGACGTTCACATCCACATGCCTGAAGGCGCGACGCCGAAGGATGGCCCGAGCGCAGGCGTTGGCATGTGCACCGCATTGGTCTCGGCACTGACCCAGATCCCGGTACGCGCCGACGTGGCCATGACCGGCGAGATCACCTTGCGTGGTCAGGTTCTGGCCATCGGCGGGCTCAAGGAAAAGCTCCTTGCAGCGCACCGGGGTGGGATCAAGACGGTGATCATTCCCGAAGAGAACGTTCGTGACCTGAAAGAGATTCCGGACAACATCAAGCAGGATCTTCAGATCAAACCGGTCAAATGGATTGACGAAGTCCTCCAAATTGCGCTGCAATACGCCCCCGAGCCCTTGCCAGATGTGGCTCCGGAGATCGTCGCGAAGGATGACAAGCGCGACAGCGATGCCAAGGAAAGAATCAGCACGCACTAATACGTCTCACGCTGGGGGGCTTTCCTTGACAGTTTTTTCGGGCCCTTGCTATAAAGCGGCACGCTCGTGTCAACAGGCCACCCAGCGCTCGTTTTGCACGCACTAATTTTTACACGCATTAATTACATACTTAGAAACATACTTAAATTAGAGATATAAGGGGACTTAGAGTGAACAAGTCGGAACTGATTGACGCTATCGCCACATCTGCTGATATTTCGAAAGCCACCGCCGGTAAGGCTCTGGATGCAGTGATCGACTCCGTACAGGGCGCTCTGCAAAAAGGCGACGACGTGGTTCTGGTAGGTTTCGGTACTTTCACGGTCAAAGACCGTGCCGAGCGCACTGGCCGTAACCCGCAAACCGGTGCTGCGATCAAGATCGCCGCCGCCAAGGTTCCTGGCTTCAAGCCTGGCAAAGGCCTGAAAGACGCTGTCAACTAAGTCGTCTGTTCAGCCGGCCGCGGCGCTACCGTGGCCAATCGCGTGACGGCGGGACGCAAACGTTCCCGCCGTCACGCTCGCTTCGAGAAGGCGCATCTTCGGATGCGCCTTTCTTCTATCAGGACTCTACCCACGCTCCGCGGTTGACGACGCAGTGGTACAACCGTTTCTGGGGGACGCATGCTGCAGAATATCAGGGACAATTCACAGGGTTGGATTGCCAAGACCATCATCGGCCTTATCGTCGTGCTGATGGCATTGACGGGCTTCGAGGCGATTTTTCAGGCCGCCAGCCATAGCCAGGACGCCGCCAAGGTAAACGGTGAAACCATCAGCCAGAACGAGCTGAGCCAGGCTGTCGATATGCAGCGCCGCCAGCTGATGCAACAGCTGGGCAAGGACTTCGATCCTGCTCTGCTGGACGAAAAGATGCTGCGTGAAGCAGCGCTCAAAGGCTTGATCGATCGCAAATTGCTGTTGGAAGGTGCCAAGGACGCGAAATTTGCATTCTCCGAGGCGGCGCTGGATCAAGTGATCCTGCAAACGCCTGAGTTCCAGGTTGATGGCAAGTTCGATGCAAACCGCTTCGACCAGGTCATTCGCCAGATGGGCTACGGGCGCCTGCAGTTCCGCGAGATGCTCGCCGAAGAAATGCTCATCGGCCAGCTGCGCACCGGGCTTGCCGGCAGCAGCTTTGTCACCGACAAACAGGTCGAGGCGTTTGCGCGTCTGGAGAAACAGACCCGCGACTTCGCCTCGCTGACCTTCAAGGCCAACCCGGCGGCGGTCAAGGTCAGTGATGAAGAGGTCAAAGCGCACTACGACCAGCACGCCAAGGAGTTCATGACGCCGGATCAGGTCGTCATCGACTACATCGAGCTGAAGAAATCGGCGTTCTTCGACCAGGTCAAGGTCGATCCGGCCGAGCTGCAAGCGCTGTACGAGAAAGAGATCGCCAACCTGGCCGAGCAACGCCATGCCGCGCACATCCTCATCGATGTCAACGACAAGGTCAGCGATGCCCAGGCCAAGGCCAAGATCGAAGAGATCCAGCAGCGTCTGGCCAAAGGTGAAGACTTCGCCGCCCTGGCCAAGGAGTTCTCGCAGGACGCCGGTTCCGCTGCCAGCGGTGGTGATCTTGGCTTCGCCGGCCCTGGTGCTTACGACGCCGAGTTTGAAGATGCCCTGTACAAGCTGAACAAGGACCAGGTGTCGCAGCCGGTTCGCAGCGAGTTTGGTTATCACCTGATCAAGCTGCTGGGTGTCGAGGCGCCGCAAGTGCCGACCTTCGCCAGCCTGAAAGACAAGCTGACCCGCGAGCTGAAAACCCAGCAGGTCGAGCAGCGCTTCGTTGAAGTGACCAAGCAACTGGAAGACTCCGCCTTCGAAGCCTCCGACCTGGCCCAGCCGGCTCAGGACCTGGGTTTGAAAGTGCAGACTTCGGCGCCGTTCGGGCGTGAAGGTGGCGACGGCATTACAGCTAACCGCCAGGTCGTCCAGGCCGCGTTCAGCGAGGAAGTGATCGACGAAGGCGCCAACAGCAGCGCCATCGAGCTGGATCCAGAGACCGTGCTGGTGCTGCGTGTCAAAGAACACCGCAAGCCCGAGCAACTGCCGCTGGAGGCCGTCGCGCAACGGATCAGCGAGCACCTGGCCAAAGAGAAGGCGACTGCCGAACTCAAAGCCAAGGCTGACAAACTGATTGCCGGTCTGCGTGACGGTTCGATCGCCGCCGGTGCTGGCCATGACGGTCAGACCTGGAAAGTCCAAGAAGCGGTCAGCCGCGGCCAGGAAGGTATCGACCCAGTCGAGCTGCAGGCAGTGTTCCGCCTGGCCAAGCCTGCCGGCAAGGACAAGCCTGAATACGCCAGTGCCGTGCTCGCCGATGGCAGCCTGGTGGTGGTCCAGCTGCGCGGCGTCAACGAAGGCGCTGCGGCCACCGACGAAGAGAAGCAGCAGATCCGCCGCTACCTCGCTTCGCGTGCCGGTCAGCAGGACTTCGCGGCCTACCGCAAGCAGTTGGCAGCTAATGCCGAGATCACTCGCTACTGAGTTGATCTGCCCAAAACCAGACAGGCCGCTTATGCGGCCTGTCTGGTTTCTGCAGCCTGCAAATGCGCGGTAATCAGCGCCGCTTGCCCTCGTAGATGTCCAGCGTGTCGCGGGCGATTTCCCGGCCCAGGGCGATCAGCTCCGGTGCCTTGTAGAACTCGAAGAACTGGCACACCCGCTTGGGCACGTTGATCAGTACATCTGGCGGGTAGCCGGCAATCTTGTACTGCGCCAGCGACGTCTGCATGACCTCGAAGCTCTGGTTGATCAGGTCGAGCAGGGACGCCGGGCCGACGTTGTCGATGATGAACGAGCCCGCTGCTGAGCGCGGTGCGCCGCCGCTCTCGGGCGCCGCAGCGGGTTGCTGGCCTTCGGGGTTGGCTGCTTCACCCAGCCACGGATTGCTTGCGATCAGGTTCTCGGCAAGCACTGCCTGGTCGATGCGGCTGAGCTGCTCTGCCGGCTTGCGGCGGAACGGCAGGCGCGAGCCCACCGAGCTCATCAGCGCGTCGAAGCGCTTCTTGAACGCGGCGGGGCGCTCGATCACCGGCAACTGGTACTGGTTCTGGTTGGTGGCGTTGAGGTTGACCGCGATGATCAGGTCACAGTGGCTGGAAACCACCGGCACGATCGGCAGCGGGTTGAGAATGCCGCCGTCGACCAGCATGCGGTTGCCCTGCACGACGGGGGTGAACAGGCTTGGTATTGCCGCCGAGGCGCGCATGGCCTGGTGCAGGCAGCCTTCCTGAAACCAGATTTCCTGCTGATTGGTGAGGTCGGTGGCCACCGCCGTATAGGGAATGCGCAGCTGTTCGATGTTGATTTCACCGACAATCTTGCGGATCTGGCCAAACACCTTGTCACCGCGAATAGCGCCGAGACGAAAGCTCACATCGACCAGCCGCAGTACATCCAGGTAATCCAGGCTCTCGATCCAGTGGCGATAGTCATCGAGCTTGCCGGCCGCATAGATACCGCCGACCACCGCGCCCATCGAGCAGCCGGCAATGCAGGATATCTCGTAGCCGCGGCGCTCGATTTCTTCGATCACCCCGATGTGCGCATAGCCTCGTGCACCGCCCGAACCCAGCACCAATGCAACGCGTTTACTCATGTCATTCCCTCGTGGCTGTGCAACCATCCCCGAACAATGCACCCATTGCGCCCTCGGCTTCAATGCAAGCCTTGCTGGACTACGCTGATGAGGGCACTTTTCGCTTGGCCGAGCGTCGAACGGCCACTCCCTTGTGCACTTTGAGGTATTACTGATGAAAGCATGGATCTGCCTGCCATTGATGGTTGTGGCGCTCGCTGGCTGCGCCGGCAAGACGGCCTATCGTGATAGCTGCGCAACCCAGCTGGACGCCGCCTGGAAGGAACTCGACCTGGCCAAGGCCGAAGGGTTTGCGGGCACCGTCAGTTATTCCAAGGCATTGTCGCTGTTGACCGGGGCCAAGACCCAGCAGCAGTTCGAAGGCTTCGAAGGCTGTGCGAAAAAATCCGAGAAGGCCCGCTTCTACATTCGTGAGTCCCGCGCCGGGCGTTGACCAAGGAGCGTTGTATGTCTGCCATGCTTGATCACGTGGTTGCCCAGGTGCTGACCCTGCAGGTGCGCTTGCTCGCCTGCCGCGAGCGGCTGGCGGCTGATGTCGACAGTGAAGCCCTGCACGACCTGCGCACCACCACGCGGCGCCTGCGCAGTTTGCTGCGGCCGCTGCGGGGCTTGCCTGCAGTCGATCAGTTGGAAGATGCCGCGCGGGCACTGGGCGCCCTGACCACGCCGCTGCGTGACCGTGAGGTGCTCGCTGCCGAGTTGCGCGAGCGTGGTCAACAGGACGCTGCCGAGCGGCGCCTGCGGGGCAGGGCGCAGACCTTTGCCACTGTGGCCGCGAGTCCCGAGTTGACGCGCATGCTGGCGATCATCGACGCGTTTCCGGCGTTTCTGCGGGCAGCGGATCGCGAAGGCCTGGTCAAAGGCCTGCAAAAACGCGTCGACAAACGCCTCGGCAAACAGTGGCACAAACTACAGCAGGGGTTACTCGACCCAGCCCACGATCGGCACCGTTTGCGCCTGCTGATCAAGCGGGTGCGCTATGGCGATGAGGCCTACCCACAGCTTGATCATGCCGGCGACAAGTTGCAGCGCCTGCTCAAGCGCGCACAAGGCGATCTGGGCGATTGGCACGACCGTCTGCAGTGGTTGGTGCAGGTACCGCTCGATGCAGCGCTACGGCCCTGCCAGGCGGCCTGGCAGGCTGAGCTTGAGGCCGCTGAGCGGCAAGGCGACCTGACCTTGAAGCGCCTGCACAAGGCAGTGTCACGCCGCTAGGCGCTGGATTGACCGATATGAAGCCTGCATCGGCGAGCGCAGCTGGTTAAGATCGGCTGCAGCTGGGGCGCCTGGCCGCCCCGATTCGATAGCCAAGCCTGCGAGATCGCCATGACCTTCACCCAATTGCTGGCCGCGGTACAACAATCACCAGAAGCCGTCACGGTGCCTGCCACCTGGGCGCAGGGGCGTGCAGTTTTCGGCGGGCTGATGGCTGCCATGGTCTATGAGCGCATGCGCCTGCAACTTGTCGACGAGCGTCCGGTGCGCTCGCTGGCCATCACCTTCGTTGCTCCCGCCGCGGCAGATATCCCGATCAGCTTCGAAGTAGAGGTGCTGCGCGAGGGTAAAGCCGTCAGCACCCTGCTTGGGCGTGCTGTGCAGCAAGGCCAGGTAGTGACGATCGTGCAGGGCAGCTTTGGCGCGGGCCGCTCCTCGCTGATAGATGTTCCTGCGCAGCCCCCGGTCGAGATGAAGGCGCTCGCCGAAGCAGCGCCGGAACTGCCTTATATCAAAGGCGTGACGCCAGAGTTCATGCGCAATGTAGCCTTGCGCTGGACGCTCGGCGGGCTGCCCTTCAGTGGCAACACTTCACGGCAAATGGGCGGCTGGGTGCGTCTGCGGGATGTGCCTGAGGAAGCCGCGACCGAAGCGCATCTGCTGGCCTTGGTCGACGCCTGGCCGCCGAGCCTGCTGCCGCACCTGAAACAGCCTGCGGCGGGCAGCACTCTGACCTGGACCATCGAATTCATTCAGCCCCGGCCGCAACTGAGCACCCATGACTGGTGCCGGTATTGCGTGGACACGGAATACGCCAAGGATGGCTACGGCCATGCCCGCGCGGCGTTGTGGACGGCTGACGGCGAGCTGCTTGCCCTCAGCCGCCAAACCGTCACCGTATTTGCCTAGCGACGATAGCCGTGGCGTTGCAGGCCCAGACCCGCGATCAAGGCGATCAGGCCTACCGCAATCTGGCTCAGGTCCATACTGAACACGCCGGACAGGACCAGCAATGCTCCAAGAACGCCCAACGCTACGGCTAGCAGCAACAGTGCCAGCTCGGCCGGTTGGCGGTGGGCGTGGTGGGCGCCACGCCATTGGCTGGGGTGAAGGTTGAACAGGCGCTTGCTCATGGGCATTTCCTCACAGTCATGCCCAAAGCTTAGTGCTGCGCGATCATTGCGGCCAATCGAGGCTGGCTATGGTGACTATAGCTTGAGCTGACCGATCGCCTTGTTCAGCTCACCGGCGAGGGTTGCCAGCTCGCTGCTGGTGGTCGCCGAGCCGACGGTCTGCTGCACGGTCTGCTCGGTGACATCGCGGATGCTTACCACCGCGCGGTTCATTTCTTCGGCCACCTGGCTTTGCTGTTCGGCAGCCACGGCAATCTGGGTGTTGCTCTCGCGCATCTGCGCAACCGCGCTGGTGATCTCCGCCAGCGACTCACCGGCCTCGCGGGCTTGCTTGACGCAGTCATCGGCCTTGTATGAACTCTCTTGCATGAACTCCACCGCATCGCGGGTGCCGGACTGCAGGGCGCAGACCATGTCGGTGATTTCGTCGGTGGAGCTCTGTACCCGCTTGGCCAGGTTGCGCACCTCGTCGGCGACCACGGCAAAACCACGGCCCAGATCGCCCGCCCGCGCCGCTTCGATGGCGGCGTTCAGGGCAAGCAGATTGGTTTGCTCGGCAATACTATGAATCACCCCAACTACGCCGTTGATCTTCTGGCTGTCTTCCGCCAGCTGACGGATCATTTCGGCGGTCTGCTGCACGCCGCTGGACAGCCCGGAAATCGAATCCTGCACGCGATCGACAACCGCCTGCCCGCTGCCGGCAAGGTTGTCCGCAGTTTGCGACAAATCACGGGTGGCACCGGCATGTTGAGCGATGTGGTGCACAGTCGCGGTCATTTCGTTGATCGCGGTAGCGGCCTGGTCGGTCTCGCTTTGCTGGCCGAGCATGCCGTGGCGTACATCGCTCATGCTCGCTGCCAGGCGCGCGGCGCCGGAGTCGAGTTGCGCTGCAGTGCGCGCTACGGTGCTGACTACCCGGTGATAGGTCGACTGCATGGCGTTGAACGCGCCGGCCATTTGCCCGACCTCATCGCCGCAGGCCAGCGGCACACGCGCCGACAGGTCGCCGGTCTTCTCGACGTGGAGCATGACGTCCTTGAGCGTGTTGAGCTGGCTGAGCAGAAAGCGGATCAGCAGCTGCGACGCACCGAGCATGGCCAGCATCAGGACCATCACGCACACCGCGTAATTGGCGAAGCGATCAATAAACACCTGGCGCAGGCTTGGCGAGTGCGCCAGCAGCGCCAGTTGCTGTTGGCCACGGCTCACGACCTGAGCGCCGCGCAGCGGGTTGTCACCCAATAGCGAGCGATTGGCCAGCTCGACCCAGCCCTGGGCGTTGTTCAGCGCGGGCAGTGGTTGGCCGGCGAAACTTGGCGTTTGCCCGGCTTGCCAGCTGATAAGGTTGGCCAGTTCAGGCAGCGCTTGCCCGGCCGGCCAGGCCGCAAGCAGACGAGCCTGCGCCTGGGCGGTTGCTCGCGCACCTTCGGCCCGGGCCTGCTGCTCGAGCTGCACGGCGTACAGCACCAGCAGCAGGGTGGTGACAAAGGCCACTGCGTTGACGGCCCAGAATTTGTACTTCAAGGAAATATTGCTAAGCCAGGCACCCATCGTATAGGTCTTCTCTGAGTTGAGCGGAAACAGTATTGGCAAGGTGCCATCATTGTTTCCGATTGCTTCAGAGTGAGTCTTGATGTGTGTCAACGAATCCCGGTCGACTTATGCCTCTGCCGGCGCCAGGGCGAAGAACTGGCGCGCGCACTCGGTGGTGTGCCTTGCCGTGTATTCCAGGCTCTCGCCGCGGTGCAAGGCGACCTCACGCAGCACCTCGGGCAAGAACGCAGGCTCGTTGCGGCCGCTTTTCGGTTTCGGCCGCAAGCTGCGCGGCAGCAGGTACGGTGCATCGCTTTCGAGCATCAGGCGACCCACGGGGATGCTGCTGACCAAGGGATGCAGGTGCGTGCCACGGCGCTCGTCACAGATCCAGCCAGTGATGCCGATGTGCAGGTCCAGATCGAGATAGGCGAACAGCGCCGCGCGCTCGCCGGTGAAGCAATGCACCACGGCGGCTGGTAACTGGTCACGGTAGTCCTTCAGGATCGCCAGCAGGCGCTCGCTGGCATCGCGCTCATGCAAAAACACCGGCAGCTGGGTTTCTACTGCCAGGGCCAGATGTGCGTGCAGGGCTTTCTCCTGCTCAGGCCGCGGCGAGAAATCGCGATTGAAGTCCAGACCGCACTCGCCGACTGCCTTTACCCGAGGCTGAGCGAGCAGGTGGCGCAGTTGCCGCTCGCTGTCGACACCCCAGCTCTTGGCATCGTGAGGGTGCACGCCAGCGGTGGTGAACAGTCGATGCCCCGGTTCATCCAGTTGCTGGCACAGCTCCAGCGCCTGTTCGCTGCCTTCCAGGCTGGTACCGGTCACGACCATTTGCACGACGCCTGCCTGCTGCGCGCGCTCGACGATGTCAGCCTCTTTGCCGTGAAAGCTGCTGTTGGTCAGGTTGACGCCGATATCGATCAGTTGCATGGTGCTACCTCGTGCTGCGGGGCGGCCAGCATAGCAAATCCCCCGAACATCGCGAAAAAGCCAAGAACTTCAATGGATTGCCAAGGTCTTTCAGTCTCTGCTGGCGCCGCCGCAGAGGCCTCTTCCCACACCATGGACATGTTTGCCGATGCAGCGATTCCTGCTGATTGTTTCGCTGATGTTCAGCCTGCTCACGGCGGCCGCCGCGCATGCGGCAGTGTCCGGGCCGGCGCAGGCCAGCTCAACCAGCAAGCAGCCGCGCGATCTTGCGCAGGTGCGCAGCAGCAAGGTACTGCGGGTGCTGGTCAACCAGAGCCGCAACAGCTCCGGGGAAATCAAGGGCGAGCCGGTCGGCATCGAATACCATCGGCTGCGCGCGCTGGAGCATTTTCTCAATGGCCGCGAACGCCAGGGTGATCTGATTCAAGTCAAATTGATCCCGCGGGCCAAGGAGCAACTGCTCGGCGCCTTGCAGCGCGGGGAGGGTGACCTGGCAGCGCCGGGCGAGCTGCTCGACCCGGCCCAGGTCAGTGGCGTCGGGGTGAGTGCGCCAGTGCTGGACAAGGTGCCGCTGCTGCTGGTTGGACGCAAGGGCGAGCGCAGCTTCAGTCGGGTCGAGCAGTTGTCCGGGCGCACCATCGCCCTGACCACCGCCAGCGGTGCGGGCGCTGCGATCCAGGCTATCAATCAGCAGCTGGCATTGCGCAAGCGCGCACCGATCAAGATCGAATGGGTAGACCCAACGCTGGCGGTCGAGGATGTGCTGGAGATGGTCCAGGCCGGCATCTATCACCTGACCGTGGTGGAGCGGCCGATCGCGCTGCGCTGGGCGCGGGTGATGCCGCGGCTGCGCGTCGACAGCAAGGTACAGATCGGCCAACCGCAGGCTGTGCGCTGGTACGTCGGTAAAGGCGCTGATCAGTTGCTGGCAACTGTCGACCGCTTTCTGGCCGGCTACCGCGCCCCGGAAAACCAGGACGCCGCATTCGAGCGTATCTACCGGCGCCAGTACCGCGTGCACAATCCGCTGGCCCGCCAGGAGCGCCAGCGCTTGCAGGCGGTGCGTGGGGTGTTGCAGAAGCACGGCGAGGCGCAGCAGATCGACTGGCTCAATCTGGCCGCGCTGGCGTTCAAGGAATCGACCCTCAATCCCGCCGCGCGCGGCGTCGGCGGCGCCCATGGGCTGATGCAGATCACGCCGTCGGCGGCGCAGCGGGTAGGGGTGAGCAACACGGCGAACGTGGATGGCAATGTCCAGGCCAGCGCGCGATATCTGGCGTTGATCCGTCGCAAGTTTTTCGCCAGCCCCCAGCTCAATGAGCGCGAGCGCATGGCGTTTGTGCTGGCGGCGTACAACCTCGGCCCGGAGCGGGTCCAGGCGATGCGTGCCGAAGCGCGCAGGCGCGGGCTCAATGGCAATCAGTGGTTCTTCCAGACCGAGCGCATCGCCATGGAGCAGGTCGGCATGGGCCCGGTCAATTTCGTCAACAGCGTCAACAAGTACTTCCTCGCCTTCAATCGCGAGCGCGCCAGCCTCGAGCGCGTCGCCAGGCGTTGAGCAATCTGGCTGTCACAAGGGCTACACGTACAGCTTGTAAGTTGTCGCGTGTAGCTCTAGCATAACCCTTGCGCCGATTTAAACAGCTACTTGCGGGGCGCAGGAGGCAGCCCGTGCCAGGGCACTCTGAAATACCGCTAAAACGCTGGTTCGGTGACGCCTCCCACCGCAGCCCAGCGGGATTCGCGAGGCGGAGAATTACTCCATGAGTTGTCCACGTACCAGTGTCTGTCTGACCCCTCTGCCTGCCGGCCAGGTATCGCGCACCCCGCGCATTCTACTCAGCGGTCAGCATCAGCCTACCTTGTTGCGCCACCTTGACGGCTTTTCGCGGCGCAAGGGCCAGGCTCGCGCGTTTCTGATCCAGTTCGCTGAAACCTGTGCCTTGCTCAAGCAGTACGCAAGTGATCGTTTTGATCTGGCAGTAATTCAGTCGCCTACGGCGGAGGAGGCCGGCGAGGTGATCGGTCACCTGACGCGGATTGCTCGGCAGGGGCTGATTACCCGGCGTTGAGCGAGTGGGGCTGCAGAGCAGCCCCCAAATCGTCATCCCACCTCATATTCGATACTGGCAATAAACCACACCGCTTCGCCGGTCGGCGTTTGCACGATCACCTCATCTCCTTCCGACTTTTTCAACAGCGCCCGCGCCATCGGTGAGTCGATGGAGATGTAGTCGTTACGTCCGTAAATTTCGTCGTAGCCGACCACTCTGAAGCGTTTGACCTCGCCGGCCTCGTTGTCAATTTCTACCCAGGCACCGAAGAACACCTTGCCCTCTTGTTCGGGGGCATAGTCGACAACGCGGATATCCTCCAGACGCTTGCGCAGGTAGCGGATTCTGCGGTCGATTTCGCGCAGCAGCTTCTTGTTGTACTGGTAATCGGCGTTTTCACTGCGATCGCCAAGCGATGCCGCCCAGGCGACCTTTTGCGTGATTTCCGGGCGATAGGTTTGCCACAGATGATCCAGCTCTGCTTTCAGCGCAGTGTGGCCTGCGCGGGTGATGATGTTGGTTGGCAATGCTGACTCCAAGCACGGTCGAGCTGACTGCTTGCACAAGGCCAGGCTAGCGTTGCCAGGCGTGCAAACGTCGAATTCAATACAGAATTGGGCAGACGCCCAACAGTCACGGAGCCGAGGCTAGCACGCAAGGCTGGCCTCGGTCACACCGGGTGTCGAGCGCTTCTCGTCAGCCCTCGCGCAGCACTGTCAGCGGGCTCGCATTGAGCGCCCGGCGAGTACCAAACACCCCAGCACCGCCAACTAGCAGGGCGCCAATCAACGGCAGCAACAGCAGCCATGGATGTGGGCCCCACTGCAGATCGAAGGCGTAGCGATACAGCGCCCAGCTGATCAACTCGCAGCCCACTGCCGCGAGCACTCCACTGGCGGCGCCGAGCAGGCCGAACTCAATCCGTCGCGCCCGCACCAGCAATGGCCGACCGGCGCCCAGTGCACGCAGCAATGCGCCTTGGCGGATGCGCTCGTCAAGGGTGGCCTGCAGCCCGGCGAACAGCACTGCCAGGCCTGCTGCGAGCACGAACAGCAGCACGTATTCGACCGCCAGGGTGACCTGGGCGAGGATGCTGCGCAGCTGTTCGAGCAGGGCGTCTACCTGGAGGATGGTGGCTGCCGGGAACGCACGTGATAGCGCCACCACTTCCTGATCATGCCCTGGGGCCAGATAGAAGCTGGTCAGGTAGGTGGTTGGCAGGCCTTGCAGGGTGCCCGGCTGGAAGATCATGTAGAAGTTTGGCTGGAAGCTGTCCCAGTGCACGCTGCGCAGGCTGCTGACGCGGGCCTGGCGTTGCTGGCCGGCAATGTCGAAGTTGAGCAGGTCGCCGAGTTTGAGGTGCAGGCTTGCAGCTAGCTCGGTTTCCACCGATACCCCCGGGATGCCGTCACTCGCTGGGGCTGCCTGCCACCACTCACCGCTGACCAGCGCATTACCCTGTGGCAGATCGGCCGCCCAGGTCAGGCTCAGGTCGCGCTGCACAGCGCGTTCGCCGGTGGACTCCTTGCTCACCAGTTGGCGCACCGGCTCATCGTTGATATGGGTCAGCCGGCCGGGGATGACCGGGTACAACGGCGCGGAGATGGCGTTTGCTTCACGCAGACGCTGGGCGAACGGCTCACGGTCATCCGGCAGGATATTCAGGGCGAAATGATTCGGCGCATCCTTTGGCAGCTGCGCTTGCCAGTTGTCCAGCAACTCGGCCCGCAGCAGCGCGACCAGGCCCATCGCCAGCAAGATCAGGCCGAACGCCAGCGCCTGGCCGGCAGCGGCCAACGGGTGGCGCAGCAACTGGCCAAGGCCCAGTCGCCAGGTCAGCGGCGCACCGGCCAGCAAGCGGCGCAGACTGCGCAGGCCGAGCAGGAGCAGGCCGCCGAGGAGCAGGGCGGCAATCAGGCCGCCACCGAGCAGGGCAAAGGTCAGCAACAGGTCCAGGCTCAGCCGCCACATGATCAGGCCAAGGGCGAACAGCGCTGTGCCATACACCAGCCAACTGCTGGCTGGCACGGGCAGCAGGTCACGGCGCAATACTCGCAGCGGTGGCACTCGGCCCAGCGCGGCCAGCGGCGGCAAGGCGAAGCCGGCCAGTGCCACCAGCCCGGTGGCGATACCGGCCAATGCTGGGGTGAGGCCACCCGGCGGGATGGTGCTCGGCATCAGCCCATCCAGCAGGCGGAACAAGCCCAGCTGTGCCAGCCAGCCAATAACCGCTCCGGCCAATGCCGCGACCAGGCCCAGGGCTGCCAGTTGCACACAGTACAGGCCCAAGGCCTGGCGCCTGGACAAGCCCAGGCAGCGCAGCAGGGCGCTGGCGTCGAGGCGGCGTGCGGCATAACGGCTGGCCGACAGCGCCACGGCTACCCCAGCGAGCAACACTGCGACCAGGCTGGCCATGTTCAGATAACGCTCGGCCTTGCCCAGTGCGCCGCCGATCTGGCGATTGCCATCGCGGGTGTCGCGCAGGCTCTGGTTGGCCGCCAGGGTTGGCTCCACGGTCTGGCGATAGCGGCTCAGCGTCTCGGCCTCGCCACGCCATAGGTCGCGGTAGGTCACTCGGCTGCCAGGCTGGATCACGCCAGTGGCCTGCAGGTCGTCGAAGTTGATCAGCACCCGCGGCGTCAGGCTGTAGAAGTTGTTGGCGCGGTCGGGCTCGTAGGTCAGTACCCGGCTGATGCGCAAGCTCTTCATGCCGACGTCGATGCTGTCACCCATGGCCAGGCCCAAGGCTACCAGCAGGCGCGGTTCGACCCAGGCCTCGCCAGGCGCCGGGCCGCCGCCTGGGCGTTCTTCGGCAAACGGCGCGGCGGCGCTGCGCAGTTCGCCGCGCAGTGGGTAGGCGGCATCAGCGGCTTTGATGCTCGACAGCTGGATACCGGCGTCGGTGCCGACCACGCTGGTGAACTCCACGACCCGCGCATGGCGCAAGCCCAGCTCTGTGCCGGCACTGATCTGCGGATCGCTTGCCGCCGAGCTGCCTTGCAAGACCAGGTCGGCGCCGAGGAATTCGCTGGCGCGCAGTTGCATGGCGCCGTTGAGGCGGGCGCCGAAGTAGCCGATGGCGGTGCTTGCCGCCACTGCCACCAGCAGGGCGAAGAACAGCACACGCACTTCACTGGCGCGAACATCGCGCAGCAGCTGGCGCAGGGCCAGGCTGCACAGGCGCAGCAACGACAATCGTCTCATCACGGCTCCAGGGGTGCGACCAGACGGCCAGCGTCCAGGCGGATCAGGCGGCGGCAACGTTTGGCCAGACGCTCGTCATGGGTGACCAGCACCAGGGTGGTGCCGCGCTCCTTGTTCAGTTCGAACAGCAGGTCGCTGATGCGTTCGCCGGTGTGGCTGTCGAGGTTGCCGGTTGGCTCGTCGGCGAACAGCACCGCCGGCTGCGCGGCGAACGCGCGGGCAATCGCCACCCGTTGCTGTTCGCCGCCGGAGAGCTGGCGCGGGGTGTGGGTCAGGCGCTGGCCCAGGCCGACCCGCTCGAGCAGGCTGCGTGCCACCTCGCGGGCATCACCACGGCCATCGAGCTCCAGCGGCAGCATGACGTTCTCCAGCGCGTTGAGGCTGTCGAGCAACTGGAACGACTGGAACACAAAGCCGACGTGCTCGGCCCGTACCCGCGCGCGCTGGTCTTCATCCAGCGGGCCGAGATCCTGCCCGGCCAGGATTACGTTGCCTGCGCTGGGCCGGTCGAGGCCGGCGAGCAAGCCGAGCAGGGTGGATTTGCCCGAACCGGACGCACCGACGATGGCCAGGCTGTCGCCTTTGGCCAGATCCAGGTCCAACGCGTGCAGGATGGTCAGGTCGCCTTCCGTGCTGGGGACCACTTTGCTAAGGTTCTGCGCAACGAGAATGCTTTGATCCATGGAGAATCCAATGCGAGCGTGGTGGTTGAGTGCGGGTCTGGCCTTGTGTTGCCTGGCTCAGAGCGCGACGGCGGGGACACTGCTGGTTGTCGGCGATAGTATCAGTGCCGGTTTTGGCCTGGATACCCGCCAGGGTTGGGTTTCCCTGTTGCAGCAGCGGCTCGAGGCCCAGGGCAATGATGCCAAAGTGGTCAATGCGTCGATCAGTGGCGATACCAGCGCAGGCGGCCAGGCGCGGCTACCAGCGCTGCTCGCAGCGCACAAGCCAGAGCTGGTGATCATCGAGTTGGGCGGCAACGATGGCCTGCGTGGGCAGCCCCCAGCGCAATTGAAACAAAATCTTGCGTCGATGATCGAGCGCTCCCAGGCCAGCGGGGCCAAGGTGGTGCTGTTGGGCATGCGCTTGCCGCCCAATTACGGCCTGCGCTACACCACGGCCTTTGCCCAGGTGTTCGAAGAGTTGGGTGCTGATAAAAAGGTGCCGTTGGTGCCGTTCTTTCTTGAAGGCGTGGGCGGGGTACCTGAGCTGATGCAGGCAGATGGCATTCATCCGGCGCAGGCCGCGCAGGAGCGTCTGCTGGAAAATGCCTGGCCGGTGATAAAACCCTTGCTGTGACGCTTTAAACGGGGGCCGCTTTCGGATAATGTTGCGCCCCCCGTTTCGAGACCCCCCGATGCCGCGTCCTGCCTGGTCCCTGTATGCCTATCAACTGATCGAGCCTGATGATCAGCTGGACCTGTTCGCGTGTCAGGAAGTCCGCGTGCATCTGGTAGCTCGCCAACTTGAGTTGGGCGCGCCGGTAGACCGCACCCTTTGTGGTGGTTTACTGCCGGCTCAGCCGCGCTGGTCGGTGGTGCCGCGCTCGATCCAGCGCGATAACCGCCTGTGTACGTTGTGCCGGGCCATCCTCGATGCCCAGCGGCGCGGAACTCGTCCCGTCTGGCCACAGCTGTGAACGGCCGCGTGGAACCGTAGCAGCCTTTCATCATCTGAAATGTATGCAGCCACTGCCCGTCTCCCGCTTGCGCCGGGGCGGGTGTACAATCGACCGTCTTGATCTACCTTCGAAGGATTCTCCGGATGTTGCCGCGCATTCCCGCCGTCACCCGTCGCCTGTCCCTGGCTGCCCTGCTGGTAGCGGGCCCCGCCTGCGCGCTGGAACTGCCACTGCCGCCGCCTGGTGAGGACGTCGTTGGTCAGGTGCAGACCATCAAAGCCAAGTACGAAGACACCTTCGCCGACATCGGCACCGCCAACGACCTCGGCTACCTCGAGATGATCGCGGCCAACCCGGGTGTCGACCCGTGGCTGCCGGGTGCCGGCACCGAGATCATCCTGCCTACGCGTTATGTGCTGCCGCCTGGCCCCCGTGAAGGGGTGGTGATCAACCTGGCCGAATATCGCCTGTACTACTACCCGAAAGGGCAGAACGTGGTGCATACCTATCCGCTGGGTATCGGTCGCGAAGGCTGGGGCTCGCCGATCGCCAACACCAAGATCACCGCCAAGACGCCGAACCCGACCTGGACGCCGCCGGCCTCGATCCGCGCCGAGCATGCCGCCGATGGCGACATTCTGCCAACCGTGGTGCCGGCCGGGCCGGATAACCCGCTTGGGCCGTTCAAGTTCACCCTGGGCGTGCCGGGTTACCTGATCCACGGTTCCAACAAGAAGTTCGGCATTGGCATGCGCACCAGCCACGGTTGCTTCCGCATGTTCAACAACAATGTGCTGGAGCTGTCGAAGATGGTTCCGGTGGGTACCCCGGTGCGCATCATCAACGAGCCGTACAAGTTTGGTGTTAGTGCCGGCAAGGTGTATCTGGAAGCGCACACGCCGCTGGATGATCATGGTAATCCGTCGGTGGTCGACAAGCACACCGCAGTGATCAATGCCCTGCTCAAGCGCGAAGACCTGGCCAACAACCTGCGCATGAACTGGGACATGGTTCGCGATGTTGTCGCCGCCGAAGATGGCATGCCGGTGGAAATTGCCGTGCCGGTGGCAGGGCAGGCTGGCGCACCGATGGTGTCGAGCATTCCCGAAGAGCTGCAGTAACTCGCAGTGCGTTGCCCGAAGGCCTGCCGCGTGCAGGCCTTTTTGTTGCCTGAGACTTTTGTTTTCCCAGAAAAACCTGGGCAATAAAAAAGCCGACCCACGAGTGGGTCGGCTTCACAACAATCCGTGAGGATTATTACTTGCGGCTGGCTTTGTCCAGCATACGCAGAGCGCGCTCATTGGCTTCGTCAGCAGTTTGCTGAGCCTTCTGAGCAGCAGCCAGAGCGTCGTCAGCCTTACGGTAGGCTTCATCGGCACGGGCTTGAGCGCGAGCGGCTGCGTCTTCGGTAGCAGTCAGGCGAGCTTCGGTTTCTTTGGATACGCTGCTGCAACCGGTAGCCAGAACAGCGGCCAGGGCGAGAGCAGAGAATTTCAGAACGTTGTTCATCGTGTTCCCCTTCAAGGATCTTCTAGTCAAAAGAGCCATCTCTCAAAAAAGAGAAACTGGCCGGCGTACATAGTACCCATTACTTGTAGTAAGTAAACTGACGGAGCGCAAGAACTGTGAAAAAAATGCCGCTTTATAGGGGCTTGGCGGCGCATCTCGGGGTTTTCCCCAATATGGCCGCCGGCGCATGCAAGCACTTGTAGCACCAGAACTTTTTTGTTGAACTAAAGGTGACTTCAGCGGTCTTTCAGCGTCATACCAGAACATCATCCGGATGCTCTTGTGAGTGGGCCAGCGGTGTGTACCGCTGTTTGCTCATCGCTGACTAAGCGCGCTGAAAACTTGAGCAATCCTGCCACGGGCGCCTACTATTTGTAGGTGCCAGAAATGCCGAACGTGCAGGGAACCCTGTGGTCGAAGGGGGCATGAGGGGGCGTAGAGTTTCTCCGCCGGATACATCAATCGGGTAAGGTATGGGTCTGCCGACGAGACCTGCGAGGAGTAGTGATGAGCGAAGCGCTGACCATCCACCATGACCAGGCCGGTCATCAGTTCGAGACCAATGTGGACGGTCATCGTGCCTACCTCACCTACATGGATCTGGGTAAGCAAACGCTGGATATCTACCGTACCTTCGTACCCAACGCCCTGCGCGGTCGCGGTATCGCAGCGGCGCTGACCCAGCAGGCACTGCAGTATGCCGAACAGATGGGCTATACGGTCATCCCGTCCTGCTCGTATGTCGAGCGCTACATGGAGCGTCAGCAGCGCCACTCGAGCAAGGCTTGAGTCGCTGACTGCGGACACAAAAACGCCGGGCAATGCCCGGCGTTTTGCTGTCTGGCGTCAGCCGCGTTTACGCTGCGGCAGCACATCCTTGAGCTTGCTGTGCATGCTGCGCACTGCCTTCTCGGTCGCGCTCCAGTCAATGCACGAGTCGGTCACCGAAACACCGTACTGCAGGTCGGCGAGGTCTTTGGGAATTGACTGGCAGCCCCAGTTCAGGTGGCTCTCGACCATCAGGCCGATGATCGACTGGTTGCCCTCAAGGATCTGGTTGGCGACGTTTTCCATGACCAGTGGCTGCAGTGCCGGGTCCTTGTTGGAGTTGGCGTGGCTGCAGTCGACCATGATATTGGCCTTGATCTTGGCCTTGGCCAGATCCTGCTCGCACAGCGCAACGCTGACCGAGTCGTAGTTGGGCTTGCCATTGCCACCACGCAGCACCACGTGACCATAGGCGTTGCCTTTGGTGGTGACGATGGACACGCCGCCTTCCTGGTTGATGCCAAGGAAGCGGTGCGGCTTGGAGACCGACTGCAGGGCGTTGATGGCCACGGTCAGGCCGCCATCGGTGCCGTTCTTGAAGCCGACTGCCGAAGACAGGCCCGAGGCCATTTCGCGGTGGGTCTGGGATTCGGTGGTGCGTGCGCCGATCGCCGACCAGCTGATCAAATCCTGCAGGTACTGCGGCGAGATCGGGTCGAGCGCTTCGGTAGCCGTTGGCAGGCCCATTTCCGCGAGGTCCAGCAGCAGCTTGCGGCCAATGTGCAGACCATCCTGGATCTTGAACGAGTCATCCAGGTACGGGTCGTTGATCAGGCCTTTCCAGCCGACAGTGGTACGCGGCTTCTCGAAGTACACGCGCATCACCAGGTACAAGGTGTCGGAGACTTCAGCAGCGAGCACCTTGAGGCGTTCGGCGTATTCGTGGGCGGCTTTGATGTCGTGAATCGAGCAGGGGCCGATCACCACGAACAGGCGGTGGTCCTTGCCGTCGAGAATATTGCGCACCACTTCGCGGCCGGCAGTAACGGTCTGCAGGGCCTTGGCGCTGAGAGGGATTTCCTTCTTGAGCTGATCAGGGGTGATCAAGGTCTCGTTGGAGGCAACGTTTAGGTCATCGATCGGTAAATCAGCCATCGTGTTACTCGTCAGGTCACGGGTGCCGGCCGCCAACAATCCCCGTGCGGCCCAGCAGCAGATTGTTCGCAGCGGGGAGGCCGAACCTTAGCGCGTTACAGGGGTCGCGACAATGGGCTGAGCCCAGGTAATAAAGGGTGCGAGTGCAATCAGATGACAGCTGGTGCCACAAGATAGCGGCATGCGCGGGCAACTATGGCAGCGGCGTAGCTGGATGGCACGGCGTCCGGGCGCGGCGCTGCTAAGCTGAAGTTGCTCTGCCTTGGCGGCAGGGCAGGAGGCCGAATGATTCGTTCCATGCTGTACGCCACCGACCTTGGGGTTTATGCGCCGTTTGTCATGCAGCATGCCTTGGCGCTGGCGCGAACCTTCAATGCGCAGCTTTATGTGATTCATGCAGTCGAGCCGATGGGCCAGTTTGCCGAGTCGTTGCTACAGAGTTATCTGGATGAGCAAACCCTGGATCAGTTGCACAGTCAGGGTGTCAACACGGTCATGGCCAACATTGAGCAGAGGGTGCTGGCCAGTTTTCGTGAGGAGCTCGGCGAGGACGCCGATCTGGCGGTGATCCAGGCGGTAAGGGTGCGCCAGGGCGACCCTGCGCAGGTCATTCTCGAGCAGGCCCAGCGCTTGAGCGTTGACCTGCTGATCTTCGGCAGCCATACCCACGGGGCAGGGGTCGATGTGCCCATCGGGCGCACAGCGGTGCGGCTGTTGCAGTTGTCGTCGGTGCCGGTCTACATGGTGCCTCTGGCCCAGCATCTGGGGCGTAGGAAATTGTGAAATGCGGCGTAGGACATTTCCTGCTCATGTAACAAAATAGTTCTAGATTTATTACATTAGCCACTAATATAGTTATATATCGTCGCTGCCTGCTGCTGGTGACTTACCGCAGAACCGAGGGAAACCTATGAAGCTTCAACAACTGCGCTACATCTGGGAAGTGGCGCACCACGACCTCAACGTCTCCGCAACAGCGCAGAGCCTGTATACCTCGCAGCCGGGGATCAGCAAGCAAATCCGTCTGCTCGAGGATGAGTTGGGCGTCGAAGTTTTTGCACGCAGCGGCAAGCACCTGACCCGCGTTACTCCAGCCGGCGAGCGCATCATCAACACCGCTGGCGAGATCCTGCGCAAGGTTGAAAGCATCAAGCAGATCGCTCAGGAATTCTCCAACGAGAAAAAGGGCACGCTGTCGATCGCCACGACCCACACCCAGGCGCGTTACGCGCTCCCGCCGGTGATCAGCAGCTTCATCAAGCAATATCCGGATGTGTCCCTGCACATGCACCAGGGCTCGCCGATGCAGATCGCTGAAATGGCCGCTGACGGTACCGTCGATTTCGCCATCGCCACCGAGGCGCTGGAGCTGTTCGGCGATCTGATCATGATGCCTTGCTACAAGTGGAACCGCTGTGTGGTGGTGCCGCAGGGACATCCGCTGGCCAAGCTGCCGAAGCTGACCCTGGAAGCGGTTGCCGAATACCCGATCGTGACCTACGTGTTTGGATTCACTGGCCGCTCCAAGCTGGACGAGGCGTTCAACCATCGCGGCCTCACCCCGAAAGTGGTGTTCACCGCAGCCGATGCCGACGTGATCAAGACTTACGTGCGCCTGGGGTTGGGTGTGGGCATCGTGGCTGGCATGGCGGTCGATGCCAAGCTCGACAGCGACCTGGTGGCACTGGATGCCAGCGAGCTGTTCGAAGCCAGCGTGACCAAGATCGGTTTCCGCCGCGGGACCTTCCTGCGTGGCTTCATGTGCGACTTCATCGAGAAGTTCGCCCCGCACCTGACCCGTGAAGTAATGGCCAAGGCGATTCAGTGCCATAACAAGCAAGAGCTTGAAGAGCTGTTCAACGGGGTTGAGCTGCCGGTGCATTGATCTGCGCTATCAGGGGCTGCCAAGCAGCCCCGATCCAGGCGCCCTGCACTACGCCTTGGAAATGATATTCCCCGCGTGCAACCCACACTCCTTCTGCGTTGCCTCTTCCCACCACCAGCGGCCTTCGCGCTCATGCTGGTTGGGCAGCACCGGCCGTGTGCACGGCTCGCAACCAATGCTGATGAAGCCGCGCTCATGCAGGCTGTTGTACGGCAGCTCGAGCATGCGGATATAACCCCACACTTCTTCACTGCTCATCTGCGCCAGCGGATTGAACTTGTACAGGGTGTGCTCGGGCGTTGAAAACGCGGTGTCGATTTCCAGTGCGGCAACCTGGCTGCGGGTGCCAGGGCTCTGGTCGCGACGCTGGCCAGTGGCCCAGGCGCTGACTGTGGCCAGCTTGCGGCGCAGCGGTTCGATCTTGCGAATCCCGCAGCACTCGCCATGGCCGTCCTTGTAGAAACTGAACAGGCCTTTCTCTTTGACCAGCGGCTCGAGCTTGGCCCGGTCGGGGCTGAGGATTTCGATTGGCAGGTTGTACTGCTCGCGGACCTGATCGATAAAGCGGTAGGTCTCCGGGTGCAGCCGACCGGTATCCAGGCTGAACACCTTGACCTGCTTGTTGAGCTTCCAGGCCATGTCCACCAGCACCACGTCTTCGGCGCCGCTGAAAGAGATCCACAGGTCATCGCCAAAGTGCTCGAAGGCGAGTTTGAGAATGTCCTGGGGGGACTTGCTGGCGTAACTTGCAGCCAGGGTGGCAACGTCGAAGGCTTGGCTCATCAGGCGGTTTCCATCGGGTTTATGGCGCTGTGCGCTCGTAGTCGGCAAATGGTAACAAAAATTGGCAGGACGGACTGCTTGTGATGCCCCGCGCCGCAGCTCAGAGCCTTTGCAGGGTCTGCAACAATACCCGCACCTTGGCGATCGATTCTTCGTATTCCGCCTCCCAGTGCGAGTCTGCCACCACCGCGCCGCCGCCCCAGCAGCAGGCCTGACCATCCTTGATCAGCACGCTGCGAATGGCGATCGAGCTGTCCATTTCGCCGCGTACATCGATGTACAGCAGCGAGCCGCAGTACAGTGCGCGGCGGGTGGGTTCCAGTTCGTCGATGATCTGCATGGCGCGGATCTTCGGTGCGCCAGTGATCGAGCCGCCAGGGAAACTATCGCCGAGCAGGTCGAGCGAGTCCTTGCCTGCGGCCAGGCGGCCAGTGATGCTGCTGACCAGGTGGTGCACGTTGGGGTAGCTCTCCAGGCTGAACAGCTCGGGTACCTTGACCGTGCCGGTCTCGCAGGAGCGCCCCAGGTCGTTGCGCAGCAAGTCGACGATCATCAGATTCTCTGAGCGGTCCTTGCTGCTGGCAAGCAGCTCGGCGGCGTTGCGTGCGTCTTCCGTCGGGTCGCTGGAGCGCGGCCGGGTGCCCTTGATCGGGCGGGTTTCCACTTCGCCCTGGCTCACTCGCACAAACCGTTCCGGCGAGAAGCTCAGCAGGGCACTGCCATCTGCCAACTGCTGGTAGCCAGAGAACGGCGTAGGGCAAGCCTTGCGCAGCGCTTGATAAGCGGCCCACGGGTCACCCTGGCAGGGCGCACGAAAACGTTGGGTCAGGTTGATCTGGTAGCAGTCGCCGGCTTTGATGTACTGCTGCACGCGATCAAACGCCTGGCGATAGTCGTCGGGCTGCAGATCGCCGCGCATCGGCGCGAGCAGGCTGAACGTGCCGGGCGCAGCCTCGGCTGCGGTGCTGAACAGCGCGATCAGCAGCTGCTGCTCGCCTGGCGCAAGGCTTGGATGAAACACCAGTTGGCTGGTGCCCAGCAGGTGATCGCTGACCAAGGCCCAGGCGTACAAACCCAGTTGCGCGTCAGCCAGGCCGAGGTCGTCGCGAGCCTGGTTCGGTAGCTGCTCGAGGCGGCGGCCAAAATCATAGCTGAGGTAGCCGATCAGGCCGCCAGCGAAGGGCAGTTCGACGTCGTCCGGCAGCTCGGCGCGGCCTAGCCGGCTGAGGTTGGCGCGCAGCCGTTGCAGATACGCCCGGCCATCTTCATCGGCTTGGATTTGCAGCTGCTCGACTGGCCAGGCGCTGAGCAGATCGTAGCGGCCGCGCTCAGCACCGGGGCGGGCGCTGTCCAGCAGGATCGCGCCCGGCGCCTGGCGCAGGCGAGCGAACCACACGGCCGGGTCGGCCTGATAGGGCAGGGGGTGAAGCGTACAGGTCGGCATGCGAATGAACAGCGCTGAAAAAACGAGGAGGCGATTGTAGGCTGCTGATGCCGAGCGGCCTAGTCCCGGCTGCGACATCCGCAGCCTGGGTAGCGCAGTGGAGCTGCTCGCAGCCCCATGCGCAGGCACTACTCAGTTGTGCGAAGGGACGTGGCCAAACAAGCTTTGCGCAACCCGCACGCGCTGCTCGGCATCTTCGCTGATGCCGTCTTTGGCCAGCGCTTCGATATGCGCTTCGATGGCATGGGTACGCTGGGTCAGGCCGCAGTCGTTGGCGATCTGGATATTCAGGCCCGGGCGGGCGTTGAGCTCGAGAATCAATGGCCCCTTGTCCTGATCCAGCACCATGTCGACGCCGATGTAACCCAGCCCGCACAGCTCGTAGCAGCCGGCGGCGAGCTTCATGAAACCGTCCCAGTTGGGTAGCTGTACACCGTCTACCGAGTTGGTGGTGTCCGGGTGCTTGCTGATGATGTTGTTCAGCCAGGTACCGCGCAGGGTGACGCCGGTGGCGAGGTCGACACCGACGCCGATGGCGCCCTGGTGCAGGTTGGCCTTACCGCCCGACTGGCGGGTAGGCAGGCGCAGCATGGCCATCACCGGGTAGCCCATCAGGACGATGATGCGGATGTCAGGCACACCTTCATAGCTGATGCTCTTGAAGATCTGGTCCGGCGTTACCCGGTACTCGATCAGCGCCCGGTCACGGTGGCCGCCAAGCGAGTACAAGCCAGTGAGGATGCTCGACACCTGGTGTTCGATTTCCTCGTGGCTCATGATCTTGCCCGACACTGTGCGGTAGCGGTCCTCGAAGCGGTCGGCGATGACCAGGATGCCGTCACCGCCCGCGCCCTGAGCGGGCTTGATGACGAAGTCGCTACGCCCGCCGATGATCTCGTGCAGCTTGTCGATCTGCTTTTCGGTCTCGATCACGCCATACATTTCCGGCACATGGATGCCGGCCGCGATGGCGCGTTCCTTGGTGATGATCTTGTCGTCGACGATCGGGTACAGGTTGCGCTTGTTGTACTTGAGGACGTAGTCCGCGTTGCGCCGATTGATACCCATGATGCCCCGGGCCTCCAGGGCTTTCCACGTCTTGATCAGTCCGAACATCAGGCGTCAGCCTTCTTCAGGAATGCCTTGAAGCGCACCAGCTCGGTCAGGCGGTAGCCGCGGTAGCGACCCATCGCCAGCATGAAGCCCACCAGAATCAACAGCACCGCAGGGAAGGTGAAGACGAAGTACACCAGCTCCGGGACCATCATCAGCAGGTGCGCCAGCGAGGCGGCGAACAGGGTGCCGATGGCAACTTTCATGGCATGGCCACCGCCACGTTCTTCCCAGGTGATCGACAGGCGTTCGATGGTCATGGTCAAAATCACCATCGGGAACAGCGCCACCGACAGGCCGCGCTCAAGGCCCAGCTTGTGGCTGAACAGGCTGATGGCAGCGATCAATACCACGACAAAGGTCAGCACCACCGACAGCCGCGGCAGCATCTGCAACTTGAGGTGCTCAAGGTATGAGCGCAACGACAGGCCCAGGGCGGTAATCACGGTAAACAGGATGATGCCGAAGCCCAGCTGAGTCTCGCGGAAGGCCAGGGCGATCAGCACCGGGGTAAAGGTACCCAGGGTCTGGAGGCCGATCAGGTTGCGCAGCACCAGGATCACCAGCACGCCAATCGGGATCATGACCATGATCATGAACGTCTGCTGGGTTTGCAGCGGCAGGCTGTACAGCGAGTATTCGAGGAAGTCGGCGTCGGTGTTTTCGTCGGTCAGCTTGGCCAGGCGGATGGCATTCATCTCGCTGTTGTTCATGCTGAAGGTGACGTTGGCCTTCTTGCCGCCATCGACGGTGATCAGGTTGTCATCGCCGGTCCACCACAGCAGGCGATCGCTGGGCAGGCCTTGCTCGCCGGTGTCCGGGTTGAAGTACAGCCAGTCGTTGCCGTTGAAGCTGCGCAGCCACAGTTCAGGCGATTGCGGGGTGTCGGCAATCAGGCGAATGGTGTGGACCTTTTCCATCGGTACGTGGGCGATGGACAGCAGCAGGTCGATGACCTTGGCCTTGTTCATGGCCGAGGTGTCGCCGGCCAACAGCAGCTTGACGTTGTCGTCGTTGAGGTTGTTGACCCGCTTGATGGTCTCGCCGACAAAGGTTTCGACGTCGGCCGAGTGCTGGCGAATCGGCGCCATCAACGCTTCGGCAGCAATCTTCTCAGGCCCCTCGACAGCTTTGCTGTCACGGAAGGTCGGGCCTTTGATGGCGATCTTCTCGTTGCTGTAGCGCTTGGTCAGCACCAGGCGGTAGTACAGGGTCTGATTGCCATTGGCGCGGCGCGCCGACCAGGTCACCTTGCGGTTGCCATCGGCGCGGTTGACGCTGACGCCGTAGTTGTTGGAGATGAAGCTCTCGTTGAGGCTGACGTAATCGCGGCTCAGCGGCGGCACGAACATCTGCACCTTGACTGGATCCTTGGCACTGGCGACGAACTCGACCTTGGCGTCGATGTTCCACAAGTCGTCGGTTTCGTCTTCGGTCATCGGGATGCCGAGGAAGAAGATCTGATAGGCCGTGACCGCCACGCCCAGCAACACCAGCACGGTGATGAGGACTTTGAGGTGAAGGGTGAGAGAGCGCATCGGGATTACTCTGCTTTGGGAGCGTCGGTGGCACAGGCAGGTTTGCCGGCCGCGTATTTGAGGCTGGGGTCGACCAGCGCGTCGAAGTCTTTCAAGGCCTCGGAGCCGATCAGCAGCGGGAACTGGAACGTGCTGCGATCGGTAAGGTTGACTTCGATGGTGCGCAGGGCTCGGCCCATGCAAATGTTCAATTCGATAACCGGGCGGGCAGTGTAGGCCTTGCCTTCGTCGGCATTGTAATCACCGGCACGCCGCTTGATCTTGCTGACCCGGGCCAGTGGCCGCTCGATCGGGTGCGAGTGAGCGCTATCGATGGCCAGGTAGAAGCGCACCCAGCTCTCGCCGTTGCGCTTGAAACGCTTGATATCACGGGCACTCAGCGAGGCTGTCTTGGCGCCGGTATCGAGCTTGGCCGCAACCTCGAGGTCGAGGTCATTCAAGTGGGCGTACTCGTTCAGGCCGTACACGGTCTTCTCGGCTGCGTGGCCGAAGGTCGGCAGCAGGGCAAGGCAGAACAACAATAGAACGGGTGTAAGTCTCATAAATCCTGGCGCGGTGCTGTGCTGGGTTCAGGGCAAGGCGACTGGCCAAGCATCCTTTTGATCTGTCGACACTTATACAAATGACTACACAAATGACATACGACGACAGGCGGACTGTTGATGCCCCCTCAGGGAAGCGCGGCATTCTACCACGGCGACGTCTTGACGCCAGCGCGTCGCAATCTGACAGTGCTGACGCGCTTTAAGTTCGCCGTTAGACGATTGTCGACAATGTGCATTTTGGCTTTGACTATTCGAGTCGGTTTAGCTAGTTTTGTGGCTATTGAAGATCAAGGTGTCGACAATATGCTGGAACTCAGCCAAGCCCCGCCGACCATAGTGGAAGAAAGCGAGACGCTTTCGGAAAACGTCTTCCGGCGTATCCAGGCTGCCATCGTCAAAGGCGAAATCGCCCCAGGCAGCAAGATCTCCGAGCCGGAGCTGGCGCGCACCTACGGCATCAGCCGGGGCCCATTGCGCGAGGCCATCCATCGCCTCGAAGGCCAGCGCTTGCTGGTGCGGGTGCCGCATGTTGGTGCTCGCGTGGTATCGCTGAGCCACGCCGAACTGATCGAACTGTACGAGATCCGCGAATCGCTCGAGGGCATGGCCTGTCGGCTGGCCGCCGAGCGCATGAGTGCGGCCGAGATCGACGAACTGCGCCGGGTGCTCGACACCCACGAGCGCGATGCCGCGTTCCAGGCCGGGGTGGGCTACTACCAGCAGGAAGGCGACTATGACTTCCACTACCGCATCATTCAGGGCAGCGGCAACCAGACCCTGGTGCAGATGCTCTGCGGCGAGCTGTACCAGCTGGTGCGCATGTACCGCATCCAGTTTTCCGCCACGCCTAACCGCCCGCATCAGGCTTTCGCCGAGCATCACCGCATCCTCGATGCGATTGCCGACCGCGACGGCGAGCTGGCCGAACTGCTGATGCGCCGCCATATCGGCGCCTCCAAACGCAATATCGCGCGCCACTATGAAGGCGTAGACAACAACAGCCCACGAGGTGAGTCATGACTGTGAAGAGCACGCCAGGCCAACGTTTCCGCGACGCGGTTGCCGCTGAACATCCTTTGCAGGTGGTCGGCGCGATCAACGCCAACCACGCGTTGCTGGCCAAACGCGCCGGGTTCAAGGCCATCTACCTGTCCGGTGGTGGCGTCGCCGCCGGCTCGCTTGGCCTGCCAGACCTGGGTATCACCGGTCTGGATGACGTACTCACCGACGTGCGGCGCATCACCGACGTCTGCGACCTGCCGTTGCTGGTGGATGTCGACACCGGCTTTGGCGCTTCGGCATTCAACGTGGCGCGCACCGTGCGTTCGATGAACAAGTTCGGCGCCGCGGCCATTCATATCGAAGACCAGGTTGGGGCCAAGCGTTGCGGCCACCGGCCTAACAAGGAGATCGTCACCCAGCAGGAGATGGTCGACCGGATCAAGGCCGCCGTCGATGCGCGCCTGGACGACAGCTTCGTGATCATGGCGCGCACTGACGCGCTGGCAGTAGAGGGCCTCAACGCCGCGCTGGACCGCGCCGCCGCCTGTGTCGAGGCGGGGGCTGACATGATCTTCCCCGAGGCGATCACTGAACTGGCAATGTACAAGACCTTTGCCGAGCGCGTGCAGGCGCCGATCCTGGCCAACATCACCGAGTTCGGCGCTACCCCGCTGTACACCACCGAACAGCTGGCAGCGGTCGACGTGTCGCTGGTGCTGTACCCGCTATCGGCGTTCCGCGCCATGAACAAAGCAGCGGAAAACGTCTACACCGCACTGCGCCGCGATGGCACTCAGCAAAACGTCATCGACACCATGCAGACTCGCATGGAGCTCTACGATGCCATCGGCTACCACGCCTTCGAGCAGAGCCTCGATGAGCTGTTTGCCCAGAAAAAAGGCTGACACTCAGTTAGCAGTCGCCCGGATTAGCCAGCAATTCCATAACAAGTTCAATAAAGGAGAAGCCCCATGGCCGAAGCAAAAGTACTCAGTGGCGCAGGCCTGCGTGGCCAGGTGGCCGGCCAGACCGCGCTGTCGACCGTTGGCCAGGCCGGTGCCGGCCTGACCTACCGTGGTTACGATGTGCGTGACCTGGCAAAGCATGCCGAATTTGAAGAGGTCGCCTACCTGCTGCTGTACGGCGAGCTACCCAGCAAAGCCGAAGTCAACGACTACAAGCGCAAGCTCAAGGCGCTGCGTGATCTGCCTCAGGCGCTCAAGGAGGTGCTTGAGCGCATTCCCCGTGATACCCACCCGATGGACGTCATGCGCACCGGCTGCTCGATGCTCGGCACGCTTGAGCCGGAGCTGACCTTCGACACCCAACAGGACAAGACCGATCGCCTGCTCGCGCTGTTCCCGGCGATCATGTGCTACTGGTACCGCTTCAGCCACCATGGCGTGCGCATCGACTGCAACAGCGATGAAGACACCCTCGGCGGGCACTTCCTGCAACTGCTGCACGGCAAGAAGCCGAGCGAACTGCATGTGAAGGTGATGAACGTCTCGCTGATTCTGTACGCCGAGCATGAGTTCAACGCTTCGACCTTTACCGCCCGGGTCTGTGCCTCGACCCTGTCTGACCTGTATTCCTGCGTTACCGCGGCGATCGGCTCGCTGCGCGGCCCACTGCATGGCGGCGCCAACGAAGCGGCGATGGCCTTGATCGAGCGCTTCCAGAGCCCGCAGGAAGCGACCGCCGAGCTGCTGCAGATGCTCGAGCGCAAGGACAAGATCATGGGCTTTGGCCATGCGATCTACAAAGAGTCCGACCCGCGCAACGAGGTGATCAAGGGCTGGGCCAAACAGCTCGCTGATGAAGCCGGCGACACCGTGCTGTATCCGATTTCCGAAGCGATCGACAAGACCATGTGGGAGCAGAAGAAGCTGTTCCCCAACGCCGACTTCTACCATGCCTCGGCGTATCACTTCATGGGCATTCCGACCGAGCTGTTCACGCCGATCTTCGTCTGCTCGCGGCTGACCGGCTGGGCGGCGCATGTGTTCGAGCAGCGTGCCAACAACCGGATCATTCGCCCGAGTGCGGAGTATGTCGGGGTCGAGCAGCGTGAGTATGTGCCGATAGAGCAGCGTTGAGGCTGCGGGTGTCGGGGGCTGCTCTGCAGCCCTATCGCGACACAAGGGCGCTCCTACAGTGGACTGCGGTGCTTTTGTAGGAGCGGCCTTGCGTCGCGAAAGGGGCGCTCAGCGCCCCCAGCTTTACCAACCAATACCGTGAGCCTGATAACTATATGAACAGCACCTTCCGCAAGGCCCTGCCAGGCTCCGGCCTGGACTATTTCGATGCCCGCGCAGCGGTCGAGGCGATCAAGCCCGGCGCCTACGCAGGTCTGCCGTACACCTCCCGCGTACTGGCCGAAAACCTGGTGCGCCGCTGTGATCCAGCCACCCTCAATGCCTCGCTGGAGCAGTTGATCGAACGCAAACGCGATCTCGACTTCCCCTGGTTCCCGGCGCGGGTGGTGTGCCACGACATTCTTGGCCAGACCGCCCTGGTCGACCTGGCAGGCCTGCGCGACGCGATCGCCGACAAGGGCGGCGACCCGGCCCAGGTCAACCCGGTAGTGCCCGTGCAACTGATCGTCGACCACTCCCTGGCCGTCGAGTGCGGTGGCTACGATCCGCAGGCTTTCGAGCGCAACCGCGCCATCGAAGACCGGCGCAACGAAGACCGCTTTCATTTCATCAACTGGACCAAGAAAGCCTTCAAGAACGTTGATGTGATCCAGCCCGGCAACGGCATCATGCACCAGATCAACCTGGAGAAGATGTCGCCGGTGATCCACAGCGAGCGCGGCGTAGCCTACCCGGACACCTGCGTCGGCACCGACAGCCACACCCCGCATGTCGATGCACTGGGCGTCATCGCCATTGGTGTGGGCGGCCTTGAAGCCGAGAACGTCATGCTCGGTCGCGCCTCGTGGATGCGCCTGCCGGAAATCGTCGGCGTCGAGCTGACCGGCCGCCTGCAGCCAAACATCACCGCCACCGACCTGGTTCTGGCCCTGACCGAGTTTCTGCGCAAGCAGAAGGTGGTCGGCGCCTATCTGGAGTTCTACGGTGAGGGCGCCCGCGCGCTGACCTTGGGCGACCGCGCCACCATCTCCAACATGGCTCCGGAATACGGTGCCACTGCGGCGATGTTCGCCATCGACCAGCAGACCATCGACTACCTGCGCCTGACCGGCCGCGAAGAGCAGCAGGTGCAACTGGTCGAGAACTACGCCAAAGTCGCCGGCCTCTGGGCCGACAGCCTGGTCGACGCGGTTTACGAGCGTGTCCTCAGCTTCGACCTGTCGAGCGTGGTGCGCAACATGGCCGGGCCATCCAACCCGCATGCCCGCGTGGCCACCAGCGAGCTGGCCGCCAAGGGCATCGCCGGGGCCTGGCAGGATGTGCCCGGGCAGATGCCGGACGGCGCCGTGATCATCGCTGCCATCACCAGCTGCACCAATACCAGCAACCCGCGCAACGTGATCGCCGCCGGCTTGATCGCCCGCAACGCCAACCGCCTTGGGCTGACCCGCAAGCCGTGGGTCAAGTCGTCGCTGGCGCCGGGTTCCAAGGCGGTCAAGCTGTACCTGCAGGAAGCCGGGCTCGAACATGAGCTGGAGCAACTGGGCTTTGGCATCGTCGCCTTCGCCTGCACCACCTGCAACGGTATGTCTGGCGCGCTCGATCCGGTTATCCAGCAGGAGATCATCGACCGCGACCTGTACGCCACCGCGGTGTTGTCGGGCAACCGCAACTTCGACGGGCGCATCCACCCGTACGCCAAGCAGGCGTTCCTCGCCTCGCCGCCGCTGGTGGTGGCCTACGCCATTGCCGGGACCATCCGCTTCGATATCGAGAAGGATGTGCTGGGTGTGGTCGACGGCAAGGAAATCCGCCTCAAGGACATCTGGCCCAGCGATGCCGAGATCGATGCCGTGGTCGGTGCCGCGGTCAAGCCCGAGCAGTTCCGCAGTGTGTACATCCCGATGTTCGCCATCGAAGAAGACACCGGGCCCAAGGTCCCGCCGCTGTACGACTGGCGCCCGATGAGCACCTACATTCGTCGCCCGCCGTACTGGGAAGGCGCCCTGGCCGGTGAGCGCAGCCTGCGCGGCATGCGCCCGCTGGCGGTGCTGCCGGACAACATCACCACTGATCACCTGTCGCCGTCGAATGCGATCATGCTCGACAGCGCCGCCGGTGAATACCTGGCGAAGATGGGCCTGCCCGAGGAAGACTTCAATTCCTACGCAACCCACCGCGGCGATCACCTGACTGCCCAGCGCGCCACCTTTGCCAACCCCAAGCTGTTCAACGAAATGGTGCGCAAGGCCGATGGCAGCGTGCAGCAGGGTTCGCTGGCGCGGCTTGAGCCGGAAGGGCAGGTGGTGCGCATGTGGGAAGCGATCGAAACCTACATGCAGCGCAAGCAGCCGCTGATCATCGTTGCCGGTGCGGATTACGGCCAAGGCTCGTCACGCGACTGGGCCGCCAAGGGCGTGCGCCTGGCCGGGGTCGAGGCGATCGTTGCCGAAGGCTTCGAGCGCATTCACCGCACCAATCTGGTCGGTATGGGGGTGTTGCCGCTGGAGTTCCAGGCCGGCACCGACCGCAACACCCTCGGCCTCGATGGCAGCGAAAGCTACGACGTGCTCGGCCGGCGCACCCCGCGGGCGACCCTCACCCTGGTGGTCACCCGCCGCAACGGCGAGCGCCTCGAGGTACCGGTGACCTGCCGCCTGGATACCGCCGAAGAGGTTTCCATCTACGAAGCGGGCGGGGTGCTGCAGCGCTTCGCCCAGGATTTCCTCGAAGCTACCGCCTGAGTACCGGGGCCGCTGTGCGGCCCTTCGCGGGTGAACCCGCTCCCACAGGGTTTGCGCGGTGCCTGTGGGAGCGGGTTCACCCGCGAAGGGGCGCGCAGCGGCCCCGGCTAGACCGCAGAATTCATAGGACTCAATCATGACCTACGCACCGCAGATCAAAATCCCCGCCACCTACTTGCGTGGTGGTACCAGCAAAGGCGTGTTTTTCTCCCTGCAAGATTTACCGGAGCGCGCTCGCCAGCCCGGGCCTGCCCGGGACGCGCTGATCCTGCGCGTGATTGGCAGCCCCGACCCATACGGCAAGCAGACCGACGGCATGGGCGGCGGCACTTCGAGTACCAGCAAGGCGGTGATCGTCTCGACCACTACCAAGCCTGAGCACGACGTTGATTACCTGTTCGGCCAGGTCGCCATCGACAAGGCGTTTGTCGACTGGAGCGGCAACTGCGGAAACCTCTCGGCAGCGGTCGGCTCGTTCGCTATTAGCAGCGGCTTGGTCGACCCAGCGCGCATCCCGCACAACGGCACTGCCACGGTGCGTATCTGGCAGGCCAACATCAGCAAGACCATCATTGCCCACGTGCCGATCAGCAACGGCGAAGTGCAGGAGACCGGTGACTTCGAGCTGGACGGGGTGACGTTCCCTGCTGCCGAAGTGCAACTGGAGTTCGTCGAGCCGGCCGCCGATGATGAAGGCGGTGGTGCGATGTTCCCCACCGGTAACCTGGTTGATGACCTGGAAGTGCCAGGGGTTGGCACGTTCAAGGCGACTCTGATCAACGCCGGCATCCCGACCATTTTCCTCAATGCGCAAGACCTCGGTTACAGCGGCACCGAATTGCAGGATGCGATCAATGCTGACCCGCAAGCGCTGGCGCGCTTCGAGACCATTCGCGCCTATGGCGCACTGCGCATGGGCTTGATCAGCAACCTCGAGCAGGCCCGCGAACGTCAGCACACCCCCAAGGTGGCCTTCGTCGCGGCACCGGCTGCTTATGCTGCGTCCAGTGGCAAAGCGGTCGCGGCGGCAGATATCGACCTGCTGGTGCGCGCGTTGTCGATGGGCAAACTGCACCACGCCATGATGGGTACTGCAGCAGTCGCCATCGGCACCGCAGCCGCTATCCCCGGTACGCTGGTCAACCTGGCTGCAGGCGGTGGTGAACGCACTGCGGTGTGCTTTGGGCACCCGTCCGGGACATTGCGCGTCGGTGCCGAGGCGCGCCAGGTAGACGGCCAGTGGACCGTGACCAAGGCCATCATGAGCCGCAGTGCTCGCGTGTTGATGGAAGGCTGGGTGCGGGTGCCGGCGGACAGCTTCTAGCCACATCGCTGTGCACCGGCTTCGCCCAAGCTGAACGGCAACAAAAGCACCGCATAAAAAAGCCCCGGCATCACTGCCGGGGCTTCTTTTTTACCGCGCTAGGCGCTTGTTGCAGGTATTAGACCTGAACAGCCGGGATCTTGGCGCTTTCCGCAGCGTCACGGAACTCGGCGATCTGGTCGAAGCTCAGGTAGCGGTAGACGTCGGCAGCCATGCTGTCGATGTCTTTGGCGTACTGCATGTACTCTTCGATGGTCGGCAGCTTGCCGATGATCGAAGCCACTGCTGCCAGCTCGGCCGAAGCCAGGTAGACGTTGGTGGCATCGCCCAGACGGTTAGGGAAGTTACGGGTCGACGTGGAAACCACGGTCGAACCGGTCTGCACACGTGCCTGGTTACCCATGCACAGCGAGCAACCTGGCATTTCCATGCGCGCGCCAGCTTTGCCGTAGATGCCGTAGTAGCCTTCTTCGGTCAGCTGGTGAGCGTCCATCTTGGTTGGCGGAGCCAGCCACAGACGGGTCGGAATACCGCCCTTGACCTTCTCCAGCAGCTTGCCAGCAGCGCGGAAGTGACCAATGTTGGTCATGCACGAGCCGATGAACACTTCGTCGATCTTCTCGCCCTGTACCGAAGACAGCAGGCGGGCGTCGTCCGGGTCGTTCGGCGCGCAGAGCACAGGCTCTTTGACGTCGGCCAGGTCGATTTCGATGATCTCGGCGTATTCGGCATCGGCGTCTGCAGACAGCAGCTGCGGGTTGGCCAGCCAGGCTTCCATGGCTTGCGCACGGCGCTCCATGGTCCGCGCATCGCCGTAGCCTTCGCTGATCATCCAGCGCAGCAGGGTGATGTTCGACTGCAGGTATTCGGCAACCGCTTTTTCCGGCAGCTTGATGGTGCAGCCAGCAGCAGAGCGCTCGGCGGAAGCGTCGGACAGCTCGAACGCTTGCTCGACAGTCAGCTCGTCGAGGCCTTCGATCTCCAGGATGCGACCCGAGAAGGCGTTGATCTTGCCTTTCTTCTCGACGGTCAGCAGGCCTTGCTGAATGGCGTAGTACGGGATCGCATGGACCAGGTCACGCAGGGTGATGCCAGGCTGCAGCTTGCCCTTGAAGCGAACCAGGATCGACTCTGGCATGTCCAGCGGCATCACGCCGGTGGCAGCGGCGAAGGCGACCAGGCCGGAACCGGCCGGGAACGAGATGCCGATCGGGAAGCGGGTGTGCGAGTCGCCGCCGGTGCCGACGGTGTCAGGCAGCAGCATGCGGTTCAGCCAGCTGTGGATGATGCCGTCGCCAGGACGCAGCGACACGCCGCCACGGGTGCGGATGAAATCCGGCAGGGTGTGGTGGGTGGTGACGTCGATTGGCTTCGGGTAAGCCGCGGTGTGGCAGAACGACTGCATGACCAGGTCAGCCGAGAAGCCCAGGCAGGCGAGGTCTTTGAGCTCGTCGCGGGTCATCGGGCCAGTGGTGTCTTGCGAACCCACGGTGGTCATCTTCGGTTCGCAGTAGGCGCCTGGACGTACGCCCTGGCCTTCTGGCATGCCGCAGGCACGGCCAACCATTTTCTGCGCCAGGGTGAAGCCCTTGCCAGTATCGACCGGTGCGTCCGGCAGTTTGAACAGGTCGGTTGGACCCATGCCCAGCTCGGTGCGCGCCTTGTCGGTCAAGCCACGGCCAACGATCAGCGGGATACGGCCGCCAGCACGGACTTCGTCGAGCAGGACTGGCGTCTTCAGTTCGAAGGTGGTGACCAGCTCGTCGCTTTCGTGACGGCGTACTTCACCTTTGAACGGGTACACGTCGATGACGTCGCCCATGGCCAGGTTGCTGCAGTCGAATTCGATTGGCAGGGCGCCGGCGTCTTCCATGGTGTTGTAGAAGATCGGAGCGATCTTGGTGCCGAAGCAGAAACCGCCAGCGCGCTTGTTCGGCACGTTGGGGATATCGTCACCGAAGAACCACAGTACCGAGTTGGTTGCCGATTTACGCGACGAACCGGTACCGACCACGTCACCGACGTAGGCGACCGGGAAGCCTTTGGCGCGCATGGCTTCGATCTGCTTGAGCGGACCGACCGAGCCTGGTTGCTCAGGCTCGATGCCGTCACGGGCCATTTTCAGCATGGCCAGGGCGTGCAGCGGGATATCAGGGCGCGACCAGGCATCCGGGGCAGGGGAGAGGTCGTCGGTGTTGGTTTCGCCAGGCACCTTGAACACGGTCAGGGTGTACTTTTCGGCAATTTCAGGGCGCTTGGTGAACCACTCGCCATTGGCCCAGGACTCCAGCACAGCCTTGGCGTGGGCGTTGCCCGCCTTGGCTTTTTCGGCGACGTCATGGAAAGCATCGAACATCAGCAGGGTGTGCTTGAGCTGTTCGGCCGCGACGGCAGCCAGTTCGGCGTCGTCCAGCAGCGCGACCAAAGTCTCGATGTTGTAGCCGCCCTGCATGGTGCCGAGCAGCTCGGTGGCATGCTTGCGGTCGAGCAGTGGCGAAGTGGCTTCGCCCTTAGCGATGGCCGAGAGGAAACCGGCCTTGACGTAGGCAGCTTCGTCAACGCCTGGTGGTACGCGGTTGGTGATCAGGTCAACGAGGAAGGCTTCTTCGCCGGCTGGCGGGTTTTTCAACAGTTCGACCAGGCCTGCAGTCTGTTCGGCGTTCAGCGGCTGGGGCACGATGCCCAGGGCTTTACGCTCTTCGATATGTTTGCGGTAGGCTTCAAGCACAGTTATTACCCTCATCAGTGGTCCCTAAAGGGAGTCCGGGACGCTCATCCAGAATTCAACGCGGCCATGCGCAATACGGCTTCGTGAGCCGTCCAGCCAGGCGTGCGGAAAATCCTTGCAGAAGCTGTTTTCAAAGTTTTACGCCTGTAGAACGGAGCGCTGATGAGGGGTTGGCGCGGCGCATGCGAGGGCTGCATGGGCCGGCCAACACCGTTCTACCGGATTAACTGTGCTTCGTGACGCTTTGAAAACAGCTTCCAACGGACATTGTTGCCTTGAAAAGGCGGGTTGATTCTACGGCAAAAACTGAACAAAAGTAAGGCGCGGGATGCGACTTTAACAAGTGACCCTGGTTATACAAAGGGCTAACATGGAGCCGTGTGCCACCGCCAAGCTGTTGTCTGTTCATGTCCAATCAGTCCATCAAAACCCCGTGCGTCGGGCTCTGCTCGACCGTCTACGGCGACCTTGTATGCCGCGGCTGCAAGCGCTTTCATCATGAAGTGATCCACTGGAACGGCTACAGCGAGGAGGCCAAGCGGGCAGTCTGGCTGCGCTTGGAGCAGTTGCTGGTGCAAGTGATGATGGCCAAGCTTGAAGTGTTCGACAAAGACTGCTTGCGCCAGCAACTGGAGCAGCGTTCGATCCGCTTCGTCGTGCAGCAGTCAGAGTACTGCTGGGCCTATCAATTGATTGCCAGGGGCGCGCGGATGATCCGTGACCTTGAGGCCTATGGCATGGCGCTGTTGCCTGAGTTTCGTGGCTGGGATCTGCCACAGTTGCGCGACGCCATCGACCGGGAGTTCTTCCTGTTGTCCGAAGCACATTACCAGCGCTACATCGCACCGTCGTTTCTCAAGGACGTGCTGGGGTAGCCTTCCAGATGCCGCGCGGCGCCAGCAGTCCTTAGCGTTCATCGCTCCTTCAAGCTGGAGTGACGTGATGAGCAGCCTTGTATTCATGCCTGAACTGAGTTTTACCGCCCGCTGCCGCTGGCAACTTGCAGATTATGTTTCGACCCCTGCGGTATGGGAGGACGGCGACGACCTGTCCCGGCCGCTCTGGACCGAGTTCGATACCTGGAATAGCGACAGCGGCTGGTTGATAGCGAGCCGCAATTATGACGGAACACGGCCAGATTCATTTCCGCCGGACGAATGGCAGGGTGAAGATTTACGACAATCGCTCGGTGTCGATACCTTCTGGTTCGGCACCTATCGCCATGCGCTGGGCTACGTCTACGAGATCCGCCCGGCCTATACTGGCCGCAACGGCGACCAGTATCCCAGGCTCAACTACTGGTTGGACGTGAGCAGGAGCGGCTATCTGGGTTTTTACCCTACAGACGCCAAAGCTGGAAGCCTGACCGATAAAGAAGGGGTAATAGCCCTGAAAGATCCGATCGGTGTCGCGCCGGTGGTAAAACTGCCGGTAGACACGCAGATTGATCTCGACTTGCCGCTCTACAAACTCAGAAAGGGCTTGAAGACGCCGCTCTGGCACATCGCATGCCTGAATCCGGAGCGCTTGGTGGAGGGCGGTCTGCACCTGAACCTGTCTCTCTATGGCGGCCTTGAAGCTGTCAAGGTGCGCCGACTGGTAGAGAACGGGCAAGGGTATCTGAATACAGGCCGCGGCAGGCCGGGTGTGTTGCTGATGTGTATCGACAACCCATGCGTGCCGCCGCACCCGAAACCCTCGATAGAGTGAAACCGCCTACGCGCCGCTGTACTCGCAGCCGCTGGTGCAGGTTTCGTGAATACGCACCTTGGACAGTTCTGGCAGCAGCGGTTTCACCTGCTGCCAGATCCACACCGCGATCACTTCGCTGGTGGGGTTTTCCAGGCCAGGAATGTCGTTCAGGTAGTTGTGGTCGAGCTGCTCGTAGATCGGCTTGAAAATCGCCTTGATCTCGGAGAAGTCGCGGATCCAGCCAGTATGCGGGTCAAGCGGGCCGGTCAGGTGCAGGGCAACCTTGAACGAGTGGCCGTGCAAGCGGCCGCATTTATGACCAGGCGCGACATTGGGCAGGCGATGGGCCGATTCGAAGGTGAACTCTTTGAAAATTTCCACGGGGTAGTAACTCTGTTGCAAGCGAGAATGGCGGCGATTCTACCAGCATGGCCGCAGTGAGTGGTTGTGCCTGTGTGGTCAGCTGCCCGGTGGCGCTTGCGCACCCACTGCAACAGTGCTCGAGGCATGCGCTATCATGCCCGCGAGCAATTTCAGGTTGGCTTAAGGAGCCGTGGTTAATCTTAACCCCGTAGACAACTTGCATATCCCGATGGAGAGATACTCATGAAAACTTTGACTGCCCTGTTCACTGCTGCTGCCCTGTCTGTTGCTGCCACCGCTGCCCTGGCCGACGTGCCGGCGCATGAAATCAGCGCCCTGGAAAAAGCCGGCACCGTGCAGCCATTGCAGAAACTGGCCGAGACTGCCAAGGCCAAGCATCCTGGTTCAACCATCACCGACTCCGAGCTTGAAAACGAATACGGCCGCTACATCCTCAAGGTCGAACTGCGTGATGCGCAGAACGTTGAATGGGACGTTGATCTGGATGCCAAGACCGGCGAAATACTGAAAAACGCCCAAGACAAATAATGAGCCCGCTATCGCGCACGCCGCGCTACCTGGCGCTGGCCCTGATGGCCGTGTGTTCACTGGCGCTGGCGCGTGATCTTGACCAGGATGAAGCCCTCGCGCTGCGGCAAAAGGGCATCATCCTGCCGCTTGAGCATCTGCTCGACTCTGCCCTGGGGCGTTACCCCGGGGCACGTCTGCTTGAGGCAGAGCTTGAAGAAAAACATGGCCGCTATGAATACGAGGTCGAGCTGCTGACCCTTGAAGGGGTGGTGCGCGAAATCAAGCTGGATGCTCGCAGCGGTGTGCTGCTCAAAGACGAGGAGGACGACTGAATGCGCCTGTTGCTGGTCGAGGATAACGTGCCGCTGGCCGATGAGCTGACTGCCGGCCTGCAGCGTCAGGGCTATGCCGTCGACTGGCTGGCAGACGGCCGTGATGCGGTCTATCAAGGCCAGAGCGAGCCCTACGATCTGATCATTCTCGACCTTGGCTTGCCCGGCTTGCCGGGATTGGAAGTCCTCGCCCAGTGGCGTGCAGGCGGGTTGGCCACGCCAGTGCTGATCCTGACGGCGCGCGGCTCGTGGGCCGAGCGCATCGAAGGCTTGAAGGCCGGCGCCGACGATTACCTGAGCAAGCCGTTCCACCCTGAAGAGCTGCAACTGCGCATTCAGGCACTGCTGCGCCGCGCGCGCGGCCTGGCCAATCAGCCCAAGCTTGAAGCAGCCGGCCTGCACTTGGACGAAAGCCGCCAGTGTGTCAGCCGCGAGGGTGTCGATGTGCAACTGACCGCGGCGGAGTTTCGCCTGCTGCGCTACTTCATGCTGCATCCCGGCCAGGTGCTGTCCAAGGGGCATCTGGCCGAGCACCTGTATGACGGCGAAACCGAGCGCGACTCCAACGTGCTTGAGGTGCACGTCAATCACCTGCGGCGTAAACTCGGCCGCAGCGTCATCGAAACCCGTCGCGGGCAAGGTTATGTCTACGCCGGCAGCACGCCGTGAAGTCGATCCAGGCACGCTTGAGTGTTGGCCTTATCGCCGTATTGGTAGTGATCGGGCTGGCCTTTGCACAGTTGACCCTGTGGCTGTTCGAGGCCGGCCTGCAGCGTTACCTCGAAGTCGGTTTGCGCAAGGAAAGCGAGAACCTGCTAGTGGCGCTGGTGCGCGGCCCGGATGGTCTGCAGCTGGACGAGCGGCGCATCTCGGCGGCCTACCAGCGGCCGTTTTCCGGGTATTACTTTCGCATCGACTTCGAGCAGGGCAGCTGGCGATCTCGCTCATTGTGGGACCTGGACATGCCCAAGCCGGCCAAGCCGGGACTCGAAGATACCCATGTACTAGGTCCTGAAGGCCAACAGTTGCTGGCCCTGCGTGCTGACTATCGGCGCCTGGGTCAGGACATCTCGATCAGCGTCGCGCAGGATTATTCACCAGTACGCCAGGGCTTTCAGCGCATGCAGCAGATCGGCTTGGGCATGGGCCTGATCGCCCTGGTGCTGGTGCTGGTATTGCAGCGCATCACTGTTACCCGCTCGCTCCGGCCATTGGAGCGAGCCCGCCAGCAGATCGCGCAACTGCAGCAAGGTCAGCGCTCACAGCTGGATGCCGAAGTACCCAGCGAGCTGCAGCCGCTGGTCGATCAAGTCAACCATCTGCTGGCCCACACTGAAGACAGCCTGCGCCGCTCGCGCAATGCGCTGGGCAATCTTGGCCATGCGTTGAAAACGCCGATGGCGGTTCTGCTCAGCCTGGCCTCCAGCGAGCGCTTGCGCGATTTGCCTGAGGTACGCACGCAAATGCGCGAGCAGCTCGAACAGATCCAGCAGCGTCTGGAACGTGAACTCAACCGTGCGCGGTTGGCGGGCGATGCTCTGCCCGGCGCGCAGTTTGATTGCGATGCGGAGTTGCCAAGCCTGCTGGCAACCTTGGGCATGATTCATGGTGAAGGTCTGCTGCTCGAAAGCGATACGCCCGCCGGACTGCTGCTGCCTTGGGACCGCGAGGACCTGCTCGAGCTGCTCGGCAACCTGCTCGACAATGCCTGCAAATGGGCTGACAGTGAAGTTCGCCTGGGTATCGCCACGAGCGCCACCGGTTATCAGTTATGGGTGGATGATGACGGCCCGGGCATTCCTGAGGAAAAACGCGTGCACGTGCTCGAGCGAGGTTCGCGGCTGGACGAGCAGGTCAATGGTCACGGCCTGGGCTTGGGTATCGTGCGCGATATCGTCGACGCCTGGGGTGGCGCCATCTCCCTGCAGGAAAGCCCTCAAGGCGGCCTGCGAGTGAGCATCGAGCTGCCCGGCAAAGGCCGCTGAACGGCCTACGCTGATGCTGCAAAATTATTGAGCCCAAACCGCATTATTTTGAATTTGCCCCACAATAGTGCGCGCGGCACACTCTTGCTCTGAAATGGCTCATCCCGGCCAAGTTGAAGAGCACGTTCTGCCGATGTCTGCCTCGCGTCCCGAACCCCTGTTGCAGCGCCTGATGCCGGCGCCCCTCAATATTCCTCCCAAAGAATGGCTGCGCGCAGGCGTCGGTGCCTTGCTCGGCCTGTGCCTGGCAGGTTGGCTATGCAGCCTGGCCTATGGTCCCTCCATTGCGCTGCATTTGCTTGGCCCTCTGGCGGCAACAGCCGTGCTGGTTTTCGCCGTGCACGCCGGGCCGCTGGCGCAGCCGTGGTCGGTGCTGGGCAGCTACGCGCTGGCGGGCGTAATCGGCTTGGTCATGCGCCAGCACCTGGGCAGCGAGCTGTGGGTGGCTGGCGCTGCGCTGGGCTTGTCGTTGTTGGTCATGTGCCTGCTGCGCTGCCTGCACCCGCCGGGCGGCGGAGTAGCGGTCAGCGCGGTACTGGCCGATTCCGGGCTGGTCGCCATGGGCGATCATCTGCTCGAGCCAATCATGCTCAATGCGCTGGTGCTGGTCGCAGTGGCGGTGGTCTACAACCGGCTGACCGGCGTGCGCTATCCCAAGCCTGGCTTGCCGCGCAAGGATCTGCACCACACCCACGACCCAGTGCCCAGCGCCCGGGTAGGTTTCAGCAGCGACGACCTCGATCAGGCTCTGGAAGACATCGGCGAGTACGTTGACGTCAGCCGTGACGAGCTTGAGCGTATTCTTCTGGCCACTGAACAGCATGCCTTGCAGCGCAGTCTAGGTGGTATCACCGCGGCTTCGGTGATGTCCCGCGATGTGCAATTTGCCAGCCCGCAGACCACGCTGGAGCAAGCCTGGCAGATGCTCGCCAGCCACCACCTGAAGACGCTGCCAGTACTGGCGGAGGGGCGCCTGGTCGGCATCGTCAGCCTCAGTGATGTGCTGACGGCGGCCATGGCGCGGGCGCGGTTCAGCTGGCGTGGGCTGTGGCGGCGCAGGCCGGTGGTGCTGGAGCAGGTGATGAGCCGGCGGGTGATCAGTGTCAGTAGCCAGCACCCGCTGGAGCGTCTGCTGCCATTGCTGTGCGAGCAAGGCTTGCACTGCCTGCCGGTACTCGATGACGGCAAGCTGGTCGGGGTGATCACCCAGACCGACCTGATTGCCGGTCTCAAGCGCCAGTTGCTCAACCACAGCACGCTTGCTTCAGATGAGCGGGTCCCAGCGTTGTGACCAGTCACTGACGCCCGCTGCGACCTGCCGGCGCAGCACGCCGAAGGCCTGCTGCAAGGCGGCGCTGTCGTGCTTGCGGGTGTACACCAGAAAAGTCGGGTAGGTGAATTCCGGCGCTTGCGGCACCCGCTCGAACACGCCGCTGTCCAGATAAGCCTGCACCACCCGTGTACGGAAATAACCGCTGCCACCGTGCTCGAGAATGAACTGCAAGGCCAGCGGGCCGAGGTTGAAGCTCAGCGCTGGGCGGGCACAGTCGGGCAGGGCGGCATCATGCTGGCGGCGAAACGTCTCGCCCCAGTCGATATACACATAAGGCTCTGGCCGTTCTACGTGGCGGATGCGCACCAGTTTTTCTTCCATCAACTGCTCCACCTGCAGGCCAGGCCCGTAGATGGGCTGATAGACCAGCGCAGCATCGAGCAAGCCGCGCTCGACCTTGCGCAGCAACGATTCGCCGTCGCTGACCTCGCTGCGGATGGCATGGCTGGGCATCTCGCGGTACAGCGCACTGACCCAGTCGAGCAGCAGCGGGTTGCCCAGGCTGGTTTCGCCGCCCAGGTGCAGCAGCTGCTGACAACCCTGCGGCAGCGGCAGGTCACGGCGGGCGGCCTCCCAGGTTTCCACCAGTTGGTGGGCGTAGGTGACGAAGGCTTCGCCGTCTGCGGTCAGGCTGGCGCCGCTGCGGCTGCGGACAAACAGCTGGCAACCTAGCTGCTGCTCAAGACGCTGCACCCGCGCGGTGATTGCCGTCTGCGACACGCACAGGCCCTCGGCGGCGGCGACCAGGCTGCCGCAGCGCACAATCTCCAGAAAGGTGCGTGCCTGTTCGATATCCATGCTGTGCTCATTGATCAAGGTGATGGCTATTCTAGAGCCTTGCTCGCTGCTTGGCGCGTATCAAAAGCGCCGCCTTGATAGCGCCTGCTGCTGCGAATTTGCAGGTCGGTTATGGACTTTAGTCCCATGGCAGGTGCGTCAGGCAGGTCCATACTGCAGGCTCGCCCTTCAATAACAACAAGTATCGGGTTGCGACTGACATGACCTACCAGCACAGCTACGCCCGTTCCATTTCCGACCCTGTGGCCTTCTGGGCCGAACAGGCCGACCAGCTGGCCTGGTACCACAAGCCGCGCCAGACCCTGATCAACAACACCGACGGCAGCCATTGCTGGTTTGCCGACGGGCGCCTGAACAGCTGCTACCTGGCCCTGGATCACCAGATCGAACAAGGCCGTGGCGAGCAGACCGCGTTGATCTACGACTCGCCGGTAACCGCCACCCAGCAGCGTTTCAGCTACCTTGAGCTGCGCGATGAAGTTGCGCGTCTGGCCGGGCTGCTGCGCGAGTTGGGCGTGCGCAAGGGCGACGGTGTCGTCATCTACATGCCGATGGTGCCGCAGGCGGCCATGGCCATGCTCGCCTGCGCGCGGATTGGCGCAGTGCACTCGGTGGTGTTCGGCGGTTTTGCCGCCAACGAGCTGGCCCTGCGTATCGATGATGCCAAGCCGACCCTGGTGCTCACGGCCTCCTGCGGGCTGGAGTTTGATCGGGTCATCGAATACAAGCCGCTGATCGATCGCGCGCTGCAACTGGCCACCCATCAGCCCCGCCACGTGCTGGTGCTGCAGCGGCCACAGGCCAAGGCCGCGCTGCAGCCTGGGCGTGACCTGGACTGGCAACAGGCACTGGTCAACGCGCAGTCTGTGGCGCCGGTCGAGCTCAGTGCAACCGACCCGCTATATATCATGTACACCTCCGGCACCACCGGCAAACCCAAGGGCATCGTCCGCGAAAACGGCGGCAACGCGGTCGCCTTGAGCTACACCATGCGCCATATCTATGGCATGCAGGCGGGCGATGTCTGGTGGGGGATTTCCGATGTGGGCTGGGTGGTCGGTCACTCGCTGATCGTCTACGGGCCGCTGATGACCGGTTGCACCACGGTGTTCTATGAAGGCAAGCCGATCCGCACCCCGGACGCCGCCGCGTACTGGCGGGTGGTCGAGCAGTATCAGGTGAATGCCTTGTTCTGCGCGCCGACGGCGATGCGCGCGATCCGCAAGGAAGACCCCCAGGGCGAACTGCTCGCCGGGTATGACCTGAGCTCCCTGCGCCAATTGTTCCTGGCCGGGGAAAAGCTTGATTCAAGCACCCATCAATGGCTGGAGCAGGTCACCGGCAAGCCGGTGCATGACCACTGGTGGCAGACCGAAACCGGCTGGCCGGTGACCGCACCCTGTGTCGGCCTTGAAGGCAGCGCCGCACGCCCCGGGTCGAGCAACCGCGCAGTACCGGGCTACCACGTGCAGGTGCTGGACGACGACGGGCATTTGCTCGGGCCGAATCAACAGGGCGCGATCGTCATCGCCCTGCCGCTGCCGCCGGGCTGCAGCCAGACGCTGTGGGGTGATCATCAGCGCTATCTGCAGGCGTATCTGCACACCTATCCGGGCTACTACCATACCGGTGATGGCGGCTACCTGGACGATGACGGCTTCGTCTACATCATGGGTCGCACCGATGACGTCATCAACGTCTCTGGGCATCGGTTGTCTACCGGCGAAATGGAAGATCTGGTCGCCCGCCATGCAGCGGTTGCCGAGTGCGCGGTGATCGGTGTGCACGACGACATCAAGGGCCAGGTGCCGTTGGCGTTGGTGGTACTCAAGGACGGCGAAGAGCTAGCCGAGCAAAAATTGCAGGCTGAACTGGTTGCCAGTGTGCGCGAGCAGATCGGTGCGCTGGCATGCTTCAACCGGGTGCGGTTGGTCAAGCGCTTGCCCAAGACACGCTCCGGCAAGATTCTGCGCGCGGTGCTGCGCAAGATCGCTGACGGTCAGGCCTATGTACCACCGTCAACGCTGGATGACCCGGCTGTGCTTGGCGAAATCGAAGCGGTGCTGGCCGATCTGCCCCGCGCAGGTTAAAGCACAGTCGTGCCGACCTGATGCAGCTGGCCGAGACGGCTGCGGCTGCGCATCAGGTCGGCAATGGCGCCACCCAGGCTCTGCTCGAGCGGATAGCGGCCAATCAGCACCAGCTCGCAGTCTTGGTCGTACAGCACATCGACCAGGTTGACGAAGCGTTGCTGCGCTGCGAGCGAACATTCGGCCAGGTCTTCCAGGTCGTCGATGATCCAGCGATCGTAACGGCTGGCCAGCTCTAGATAATCCACCACCGCCGTGGCCTGCTCGCACAGATCGACAAAGCTGAAGTGCACCTGTCGATCCTGGCTGGCCAGGGCGCGCAGCGGGCGGTGATTGATGTCCAGGGTCAGCGGCTGGGTTTCAGGCAGCGCCAGGGCCAGGCGTTGCTCAGCTGTGCCGGGCCAGACGTAGTGGCCCTGAGTAAAACGCTGGTGCGCGCGGTTGGCCGGCAGGCTGCGAAAGTCGACGTCGCCGCCCACTTCCAGCACCAGCATGCGGCTGTTGATCAGGCGGATCACTGGCAAGAACCGCTCATGGTAAAGCGGGTTGGGCAGCAGGCCTTCGGGGGCATAGTTGGAGGTCAGGACGACAAATACATTGCGCTCGAACAGCGCGCTGAACAGCCGGGTGAGCAGCATCGCATCGCCGATGTCGTGCACATGGAACTCGTCGAAGCACAGCACCTGGCAGTCGCCAATCAGTTCATCCAGGGTCGCCGCCATGGCATTGTCGGCGCCGCGATGGCGGTGCATGCCCTGATGCAGACGAGCGAAGAAATCGTGGAAGTGCAGGCGCAGCTTGGCCTCAACCTCCAGCGCCTGGTAAAAGCCATCGAGTAGCCAGCTCTTGCCGCGGCCAACCGATCCATACAGATACAAGCTGCGCGCCTGGCCATCAGCCAGCGCGGCAAGCTGTTGCGTCATGCGCTCGATAACCCGGCGTTGGCCTTCGCTCAAGCTATAGCCGCGCTGCCTGGCCTTGTCCTCGAAGTAGCTCAACAGCTGGCAGTCGCCTTGCGCATCGGTACGCGAGCGGCGGCGCAAGTGGCGAAGCGGCGTGGGAATCCAGGCAGACAAGCGGGTGGTCCTCGCAGGCGGGGCAGGGCGGTTAGCGCCCTCAGTGAGTGACCATTTTCGCCGCAGGCACCGCTGGCAGGCAATCTTCCCGGCGAGTAGCCAGGCGATTGTGGGCGACTACCGACCGGTCAGTGACCACTGGCAGTGGTCATGCGCCACTGCCAAATGAACAGCCTCAGTCCTCGCGCTTGAGCTGACGATCAATCATGTACTTGATCGACAAACGACGTTCCTTGAGGCGGTGCAGGTCATCATCGCTGGTATAGCCCGCCGAGATGGCCTCGGCAGCCAGCACCTGGTTGTCGATATCGACGTACTCGTCGAGCAGGCGATCAAGGGTCTGATCCTGCTGGCGGCGCTGCTGAACGATTTCGCGGGGGTAGTGCAGGTCTTGGTACAGGTCATGGGAAACTGGCATGGCGCCCTCCTTGTAAGCGCTGGGTTACTTGACTATTGGGCAGGGCTGCAGGGATTTGGTTTTTTAGCTGGACGAGCTTTGCCGACAGGCGGTCATACAGCGGCTGGCGCCTGACTAACTTGCTGTTTTTTTGAGATTTTTTTTAAAAGAGGGGTTTTCATGGTCAAGGATTGTTGTTAAAGTGCCGCGCATTCCCCGACAACAACTCATGTTGTCAGCCACGGGAATTGTCAGAGCGACAGTGCATCGCACTCGTTGCATCAGATACAGGGGCGTCGCCAAGCGGTAAGGCAGCAGGTTTTGATCCTGCCATGCGTTGGTTCGAATCCAGCCGCCCCTGCCATTATCTTCCTCGCTTTACCCTCTCTCTATTCCCGCGCAATCCACCAACGCTACCCATCCGTATTGCAGTTGCTGAGCAACGGCCGAGCGCGGTGCTCAGACCGCGCCCAGCAAATCGTCCAGGGTTTTCGCCAGCAGTTGATCCTGTACCGGTTTCTGAATGACCACACTGTCGCCCAGCTCGAAGCCTTGCAGCTCGGCATAGCCCGTGAGAATCACCACCGGCAATTGCGGGAAGCGCTCACGCGCCGCCAACGCGAGCTGCGCGCCGTTGAATTCGGGCATGGCAAAGTCTGTCAGCAGCACATCGACGTGTTCATCGAGCAAGCACAGGGCCTGCTCGCCACCGTGCGCCTGGCGTACCTGATAACCGTGCGAGCGCAGTAGCTCGCCGATCATGTCGCGGACCAGGTGATCATCGTCCACCAACAGCACGGTGCGATCACGGCCCTCTGCCGAGAGGGCTGGCGCCGCAGGCGCCGCGGGTGGTTCGAAGGCTACAGGCTGCTTGACCGCAGGCAGGTAGACCGACACCAAGGTACCCTGGTCCGGCGCAGTATCGATAGACACGCCGCCGCCCGATTGTTTGGCGAAGCCGAACACCTGGGCCAGGCCAAGGCCCGAGCCTTTACCGATGTCCTTGGTGGTGAAGAATGGCTCGAATACCTTGCCGACTACCTCTTCACTCATGCCGCAGCCGGTATCGCGAATCGACAGCATCACGTACTCGCCAGGCTCCGGGTCTTCCGGTCGCTGGGCGCGTTCTGTGATCAAGGTATTGCGCGTCGACAGGATCAGCTGGCCGCCATCGGCCATGGCGTCGCGGGCGTTGATCGCCAAGTTGAGAATGATCATCTCGGTCTGGGTCGGGTCAGTCAGTGCCTGCCACAGGCTGGCATCCAGATCCAGGCGTACCGAGACATTGCCGCCCAAGGTGCGTCGCAGCAGCTCTTCCAGGCCGGTGAGGGTCTGGTTGAGGTTCAGCGGCACAGGCTCGAGCCGCTGGCGCCGGGAGAATGCCAGCAACTGTGAGGTCAACTTGGCACCGCGCTCGCCAGCCTCGCGGATGTGCTTGAGGCGGCTGCGGGCCTTGTCGTAATTCTCTTTCTGCAGGTCACGCTCAAGGAAACTCGCGCCGGTCAGAATCACCGTCAGCAAGTTGTTGAAGTCGTGCGCGACCCCGGCAGTCAGCTGGCCGACTGCCTCCAGTCGCTGCATCTGCTGCAGCGCAGCTTCGATACGCTCGCGCTCATCGATCTGCTCGCGCAGGCGCATGTTGGCCTCGGCCAGGCCCATCGACGATTCGCGCTCACTGGTGATATCGCGGGCGACCACATAGAGCAGGGTGTCCTCGGGCACGATCACCCAGGACAACCAGCGCTGTTGGCCGCTGGCATGTTGAATCCGCCCTACAAAGCGGGCACTGGTGCGGCCCTGGCCGAGGGCGGCCAGCTCAGCGAGAAAGGCTTCCTGATCCGGCTCGGGTAGCAGCTGCAGCAGGGTGGTCTGGCTCAGGCGTTCACGCGAGATGCCCAGGCTGACTTCCCAGGCTGGGTTGAGCGCGACCGGGGTCAGGTCTCTGTTCAGTACCGCCAGCAAGTCCTGGGACAATTCCCATGAGCGATCGCGCTCCCGGGTACGCCGCTCGACCCGCTCGCCGAGCATCTCGTTGAGCTGCTTGAGCGCTGTGGTCGCCTGACGTTGTTCATGAATGTCCTGCAATACGCCGGAAAAGCGCACGCAGCGGCCGTCGACGAATTGGGTCTGGCCGCTCGAGAGCAACCAGCGCGGCTCGAGGCCGTCACGCTGATTGATACGAAACTCGACCCGGAAGTGACCGCCTGCCTGGGGCTGCATGACCTGCTCGACAGCGTCACGAACCAGCGCGACGTCTTCGGGATAGATGCCTGCGTAGAACACATCCAACGACATCTGAGTGTCGACAGGCAGGCCAAACAAGGTCTTGCAGCGGTCATCCCAGAGCAGCAGATCTTCCTGCGGGCGATAGTCCCAAGTACCCATGCCCGCAGCATCGATGGCAAACCGGGCGCGCGCCTCAAGCTCGGCCAGCGCTTCCTCCGCGCGGCGGCGGCGATGGCGCTCCTGCACTTCGGTCAGCGCCCGGCGCACGGCCTTGGGCAGCAGCGGCAGGTTCTTCTTCAGGACATAGTCGGTGGCGCCAAGGCGGATCATCTCCACCGCGTGCTCTTCACCATAAATGCCAGAGAGGAAGATGAACGGCACATCTGGCGCCAGCCGCTGAGCAATCGCCAGCACCTCGGTGCCGGACGAGCCAGGCAACACGCAATCGCACAGGATCAGGTCAAAACGGCCGTGGTGCAGCGCATGCTCGACGCCAATATGGTCGAACACCAGTTGCGACTCGATGTGCAGCCCGCTGCGCTCCAGGCGCAATAAGGTCAGCTCGGCATCCATCGAACTGTCTTCGACCATCAGTAGCTTGAGCGGGCCTGACAACATGCTAGTTGGACTCAATTGTTACCACGCCGAGTCAGCCGCAACGAGCCAGGCGGCGGTTCATTGAGGACGGCCCAGAAGATCCCCAGATCGGAGATGGCCGTGACAAATTCCTTGAACTCGACCGGCTTCACCACGTAGGCATTGACCCCGAGCTCATAGGCGCGCAGCAGATCGGGTTCTTCCCGCGAGGAGGTCAGCATCACCGTCGGGATGCTGCGCAGCTCAGGGGTTTCGCGCACTGCCTTGAGCACCTCCAGGCCATCCACCTTGGGCAGTTTCAGGTCGAGCAGAAGTACGGCCGGGTTGCCATCGTCGCGGTCGGCGTAACCGTTGCGGCGCAACAGGTAGTCGAGGGCGTCGGCGCCATCGCGCAGTACGATGACTTCGTTGGCCAGCTGGCTGCGCTCCAGCGCGACAAGCGTCAACTCCAGATCCCTGGGGTTGTCTTCGACCAACAAGATCGGTTTTAGCATGATATGTACGTTACCTCAGGTGTTCGATGAATGGCGCGGGAGGGCGAAATGGAACGACGCTCCCTGGTTGATCTCGCCGTCAGCCCATACACGGCCGTCGTGACGTTCGATGATCCGGCGCACGCTGGCCAGGCCGATGCCGGTGCCTTCGAAGTCTTCCATGCGGTGCAAGCGCTGGAACACGCCGAACAGCTTATTGGCATAGGCCATATCGAAGCCGACGCCGTTGTCGCGTATATAGATTTCAGTCTCGTGCGGGTGTTGCTTGGCGCGGATCTCTATACGCGCAGGATCGCGGCCTCGGGTGTACTTGATCGCGTTGGCGATCAGGTTATGCAGTGCCATGTTGATGAACGCCGGGTCGGCGATCACCTTGGGCAGTTTTTCCACGTCCCAGATGATTGTACGGCCGGCAAAATCCGGTGTCAGCTCGTTGCGAATGGTGTCGACCAGGGCGTTCAGGTCGACATCCGACATGCGCAGGGCAGAGCGGCCCATCTGAGAGAAATTGAGCAGGTTGTCGACAAGTGTGCCAGCAAAGTGCGCGGCTTCTTCGATGTGCTTGAGGAAGCGCTGGCCGCGTTCGCTGAGGTTCTCGCTTTCGACTTCGGTGAGCAGTTCGGTGTAGCCGGCGATGTGCCGCAGCGGTGCGCGCAGATCGTGCGACACGCTGTAGGAAAACGCTTCGAGTTCCTTGTTCGACTGGCGCAGCTCACCGGCCAGTTGCGCCAGCTCTTCGGCTTTGCGCAGCACGATCCCCAGTACGGCTATGCGAAGTTCGGCCACGCCTTCGATGATCAGCGGGTCCCAAGATTCGCTGTAACCGCCAACGTCTTCCTGCCAGCGCTCGAAGCTGTGTCGCGGGTTGAGGTCGCCCGCGGCGCTGATGGCTTTTTCCGGGCGCCCGGCCCAGTTGACCGTGCGTACCTGCTCGGGGCGGAACCACACCAGATAGTGCGAGTGGATCTGCGAAATCGCCACCGCCAGCACACCGCCAACGTGCTTGGCCAGCTCTGGTAAGTCCTGGATGTCGCGGCGCACGTTGTCGGTGCTGAACACCGACTCGGCGTCTTGCTGCGACAGCCAGTGGACCAGCGCATTGACCTGCGCAGCGGGCGGCGTCACGCCGATCAGGTCGCAGCGCTCGGCACTGATGATCGCCGCGCCAGTGGCACCGGCAAAGTCCAGCAGGACCTGAGGCAAGGCCTTCAAACCAGCACTGACGCTGTCGTGGTCGGCCATCGAGGCCAGCATGCGCACGATGCGCTGGCGCATGTCGAGCATGGTCTGGGTGCCGGTGTGCGCTTCACGGGATTCGATCTGCAGCGACAGCACGCTGGCCAGCAGCTCGCAGGCCGTGCGAGTGGGCAGGTCGACGGCATGCGGCTGGTCGTGATGGCAGGAGATCAGCCCCCACAACTTGCCGTCTACCACGATCGACAAAGAGGTCGATGCCAGGGTGCCCATGTTGCGCATGTACTGTAGGTGCACCGGGGATACCGCGCGCAACGCCGCATAGCTCATGTCCAGCGGCTTGCCGGTGCGCGGGTTGCTGTGGGGGTACAGCGGCGAGGCAATGTAGTTGGCATCTTCGATGACCCGAATCCGATTGACTCGGTACAACTCGCGGGCCTGGCGTGGAATATCGGAGGCCGGGAAGCACAGGCCCAGATAGCTCGGATAGCCGGGGTCGGCGACCTCGGCAAGTACCTCGCCGTTGCCTTCGGCATCGAAGCGGTAGGCCTTGACCCTGCCAAAGCCGGTAATGCGTTTGATCTGCATGACCGACTGCTGCAACAGTTCGACGATGCAACTGACATTGTGCACGCTGCCGACGAAGGCGCGTACCAGCGGGTAGTAATCGCCATGCCCGGACGGGCCGCTGGCCGTGCGGATCGGTTCGAATTCGGTGATCAGGACCTGGTCGTGACGATGCACCAGCACGCGCATGTGGCTGCAGTCTGGGCTGGGCTGGCGTAGTTCAACGTCGCCGATATGAAACGGGAATACCTCATCGACCGGCAGATACTGCATCTGTGCACGCAGGTCGAAACTGTCGCTGATCAGATCGGCGAAGGTGCGCCCAAGCAGCTCGGGCGCCGCAGACCCAAGCCAGCGCTCAGCGTTCTCGCTGGCTTGCAGCACGCACAGGTCCTGCTCGTCGAGTACCAGCATGAAACCCTGCGGCTGGATGCTGCCGGGGACCTGAATAGGCTCCTGGGCGCAGCGCTCGACAGCCTGGTCGAATGCGGTGGGGGCAGTTGTCAAAGCGGTACTCCTGGTGATTCTGTCCTCGCCCGGCGAAAAGCGCATGGCATAGGCTGTTGCTGCTGCAAAAGTATCAGATTGTCGGCTGCTTTGCCGGCATATGGCCATTTGAGGTGTGATTAGTTCAGGGGTTCGCCGGTTGGATTACAAAAATAGCGTGCAGTGCCGTGAAAGGTGCCGAACGGGTGGCCTTTAACGCGGCAAATAGCCACCTAAGCCATTGTTGTTAATGCCAATGAAGGGTAGGGCAAACCCGGCGGGATCAGACTGCGCTGCTACCCTCAAGGTCATAGCCTGGAAACAGGGCCTGAAACAGGGATAGTGCGGTGGAAGTACGCGGAGTGGCCATGTGGTCGGGGCTGTTGTTGAGCGTGAACAGCCTGGCGGCGGACTTTCTGGTCGAGGTGCGGGTGCAGGTCGAGCGTGGTTGCATGCTGGTCAACCAACCCCGCGATGCGGCAGCGCAAGCATTGGGCCAGATCGACCTGGGCAGCGCAGCACGCCTTGACGGCGCCGCTGCGCCGCTGACAGGCGTGCTGCTCAGCCCTCGGCCACCACGGCTCGAATGCAACCCGGACACGCCTTATCAAATCCGCGTCGACGGCGGTCTGCATGGCGGCGTAGGCGAGCTGCGCTTCCTGGCCAGCGCGGATGCGCAAGCCAGGCCCATTCCCTATCGGCTTTACAGCGACGCAGGCTGGCGCCAGCCGCTGAGTGTTGGCAGCGCACAATCGGCGCGGGTTCCAGACAGTGGCTCGGTCGAGTTGCCGCTGTATGCGCGCATCGACAGCCTGGCCTGGGTGCCACGGCCTGGCCTGTACGCCGACTTGTTGAAAGTCACGGTCACCTGGTAGGGGCATCGCCATGAGCAAGGAGGCTACGTCATGAGTCGCACCAGCATTCTGCTCCTGAGCCTGGGCCCGCTGCTGCTGCCAGGCGCCGTGCATGGCAGCACCACCGGGGTTATCGAAGCGCGCCTGGTGATCCGTGCCGCGTGCCAGATCAGCAGCGATCAGCCACCGGCGACGCTGGGTACGCCAGGGGTCATGGACTTTGGTTCGCGCGGGCCGAGCTGGCAGGAGCCGTTGCAGGGCAAGGTCGACGAAATCGCAGGCGATGGTGGCCTGCAGATCAGTTGCACGCCGTCGGTGCGCGCCTTCAGCGTGCGCATCAATGCTGGCCAGAACGGTGGCGATGGGGTGCGCCGGCTGAGCAACGGTCGCGAGATGATCCCTTACCAACTGGCGGTCGATCCCAGCGGCAACAGCCGTTACCCGGTAGGCCAGGCGCGCACCTTCACCGTCAACAGCAGCCAGCAGATCCCGATTCCGATCTACGGCGTGGTCATCGCGCAGCCGCGCGCGCTGCCCGCCGGGCTTTACCGCGACACCCTCAGCGTGACCCTGGACTGGTAACACCCAAGGAGAATCCGATGCGCACACACCTCACCTGCTCAGTACTCGCCGGCCTCGCCCTGGCGCTGGCGTCCCAGGCTCAGGCAGCCACCGTGACCGGGACCATCAACTCGACCCTGACCCTGATCGCCGCCTGCCAGGTCAACGGCAGTGCCGGTACCTCCGGGGTCAACTTCGGTAACCTCAACTTCGGTACTCAGGACGCCTTGTTCGGTACCGCCAATGCCCAGGTCATGGGCCCGGGTGGCGGCGCCATGAGCATCCTCTGCTCGAATGGTACCGGGGCGTCAATTCGCGTGCGCGCCGGCGCTCATGATGGCTTGTCGACGGGAGGCACGCGGGCGCTGGCCGACGGCAATGGCAACTTCGTGCCGTATGACTTCTATACCGATGCCGGACACACCGTGCCGCTGGCCATCGACGGCAGCATCGCCGTGCCGACCAGTACCGGCGCTGCCCAGACCGTCAACCTGTACGGCCAGGCCAAGGGCAAGGCTGGCCTGCCGGCGGGCACCTACACCGACACGGTTGCCGTCGAGCTGACGTTCTGAGCCATGAATCGCTGGGTTCGCGCAACCACGGCGGGGCTGGGCCTGGTGCTGGCGTTGCCGTTGGATGCAGCGACCACCAGTACCTTTCAGGTCAGCGCGCAGGTCGTGGCCGGCTGCCTGGTGGTGGGCGGGGTGAGCGCTTACGGCAGCCTCGACTTCGGCACGCAATCAGCCCTGTCCAAGGCCAGCGTCAGCGCAGCGCTGGGTGGCAGCACGGTGAGCTTTCAGTGCACGCCGGGGGTGGCATTGAGCATGGCCTTGGACGGTGGCCAGAACAACAGCGGCGGGACCCGCAACCTGAAGCGCAGCGGTGGTACGCAACTGCTCGCCTACCAGCTGTATCGCGACGCCGGCTTCAGTCAGAGCCTTGCAATCGGCCAGGTGACGTCGGTCAGCTACAGCGACCCGACGGCGATCAAGCTGCCGGTTTACGGTCGCACGCAGCTGCCGGGGACATTGCCGGCAGGTACCTATACCGATGTCGTGCAGGTCACGGTGACCTGGTGAACGCAGGGATTAACACAACAAACCAAGGAGAATGGCATGGGGGCAGGCGCGAAGTGTGCGCAAGCAATAGTCGTTGGCTTGCTGCTGGCCAGTCAGCTAGCGGCGGCGGCAACCTCGGTGCTGATCTGGCCAATTGACCCGGTGCTGGAGGCAGATCAGAAGGCGGGGGCGCTGTGGCTGGAAAACCGCGGCACTACGCCGGCCAACCTGCAGGTGCGTGTATTTGCCTGGCGCCAGGGCGGCTTTGAGGAGCAGTTCCAGGCCCAGCGCGAGATTATCGGCAGCCCGCCGGTGGCGAATATCGCGCCGGGGCAAAAGCAGCTGATCCGGCTGACCCGTACCGGCAGCTCGCCAGCCGGTCAGGAGCAGGCCTACCGCATCATCATCGACGAAATCCCCTCACCCTTGCCGGTCGATGCCAGTACTCAGGCACCGACGGCAGCGATCCGCCTGCAGATGCGCTACTCGGTGCCGTTGTTCGTGTATGGCGAAGGCCTGTGGGGCAAACCCGACCCGGAAGGCAAGCGCAGTGCCGATGGAGTCGGCAAGCCGCAGCTGAGCTGGCGCGCGGTCAATGTGCAGGGCAAGCCCTTCGTCGAGCTGCGCAACAGCGGCCCGGTCCACGCGCGCCTGACCGACGTAGTGCTGCAGCAGGCCGGCCAGGACAAGCCGGTGGTTGAAGGCCTGCTTGGCTATGTGCTGCCCGGCGCCAGCATGCGTTGGCCAGTGCCCGCAGTCCCCACCGCAGCGAGTGTGCTCAAGGGCCGGGTCAACGGACAGGACGTGGCCCAGGCCATCAGCCCGGGCAAGTGAAACTTCGATGAATCGACGTCAGGGGCCACGGAGGACCCGACAATGGCTGGAAGCCGTGTGTGAAATGGCTGTCGTGGATGGCCCATCAGGTGTGCCTGGGCTTGCTGCTGGGGCCACAGCTGGCGCTGGCCAACGGCCTGCCGCCGCCACCGAGCGAGAGCAGCGCGGTCACCGATGCCACGCTGTACCTCGACCTGCTGGTGAACCAAATGCCCAGGGCTGAGCTGGTGCCCGTGCAGCAACGCGCCGGGCGCTTGTTTATCGCCAGTGAGGTACTCACTGCAGCGGGCATCAGCCTGCCGGGGGTTACTCAGGGTGAGGTGGCGCTGGATGCCTATGCCGACCTGCATGCCGACTACGACAGCGCCAACCAGCGCCTGCTGTTGCAGGTACCCGCTGCCTGGTTGCCGCTGCAGCGGGTTGGCGAGCGCGGCCTGTATGCGGCCAGCGACGCCCGCAGCAGCTTCGGCGCGCTGCTCAACTACGACGTCTACCTGAATGACACCGATGAGAGCGGCACCTACCTGGCCGCCTGGAACGAGCTGCGTCTGTTCGACAGCTGGGGCACGTTCAGCACCACCGGCCAGTGGCGCCAGGCCTTCAACAGCGCACCGCAGGCCGATACCCGTCAGGGATTTCTGCGCTACGACACGACCTGGCGCTATACCGACGAGCAACGCCTGCTGACCATCGAGGCCGGTGACCTGGTCACCGGCGCCTTGCCCTGGACCAGCTCGGTGCGGCTCGGCGGCCTGCAGCTGTCGCGTGATTTTGCCGCTCGCCCGGACCTGGTCACCTACCCGCTGCCGGCCTTTGCCGGCGAGGCGGCGGTGCCGACGTCGCTGGACCTGTTCATCAACGGCTACAAGGCGAGCACCACCGACCTGCAACCTGGGCCATACACCCTGACCAACGTGCCGTTCATCAACGGTGCCGGCGAAGCGGTGGTGGTGACCACCGACGCCCTCGGCCGCCAGGTGTCGACCACGCTGCCGTTCTACGTCACCAGCAGCCTGCTGGGCAAAGGCCTGAGCGACTTTTCCCTGGCGGCCGGCAGCCTGCGCCGCGACTACGGCGTACGTGATTTTGGCTACGGCACAGGCGTTGCCAGCGCCAGCCTGCGCCACGGTGTCAGCGACAGCTTTACCCTCGAGGGCCATCTGGAGACCGCCGAGACCCTCGCCCTCGGCGGCCTGGGTGGCAATCTACGGCTGGGCAATTTTGGCGTGCTCAATGCGGCGTTGGCGCAAAGCCGTTTCGACGGCGAGCAGGGCCAGCAGGTTGCGCTGGGGTATCAATACAACAGCCAGCGCCTCGGTTTCAGTTACCAGCGCCTGCAGCGCCATGGCGACTACGCCGACCTGTCGCGGGTCGACACGCCCTACACGCAGCTGTCCAGGCGTAGTGAACAGGTCACCCTGAGTCTGAACCTTGAGCGCTATGGCAGCCTCGGTGCCGGCTATTTCGATGTGCAGGCCGCAGACGGCTCGCGTACCCGTCTGCTCAACCTTAGCTGGAGCCGCTCGTTGTGGGGCAATAGCAGCTTGTACCTGTCGGCCAACCGCGAGATCGGCGAAAGCCAGTGGGCCATGCAGGCGCAGCTGGTGATCCCGTTCGACCTGCATGGCAACCTGGCCCTGAGCATGGAGCGCAGCCAGGATGGCAGCCGCCAGCAGCGGGTCAACTACAGCCGCGCCGTGCCGGTGGGTGGCGGTGTCGGTTTCAATCTCGGTTATGCCGATGGCGACCGCGAAGCCTATCGCCAGGCTGACGCGACCTGGCGCCTGCAGTCGGTGCAGTTGCAGGCTGGCACCTATGGCAGTAGTGACGCCATGACCCGCTGGGCCGACGCCAGCGGTTCGCTGGTATGGATGGACGCCGGCCTGTTTGCCGCCAACCGGATTGACGATGCCTTTGTAGTTGTCAGCACCGACGGTTACGCCGATGTCCCGGTGCGCTACGAGAATCAACTGGTCGGCCGCACTGACCGCAATGGCCACTTGTTGGTGCCTTACAGCAGCGGTTACTACCGCGGCAAGTATGAGATCGATCCAATGGAGCTGTCGGCCGATGTGCTGGCACCGCAGGTCGAGCAGCGGGTCGCCGTGCGCCGGGGTAGCGGCTACTTGCTGGAGTTCCCGCTTAAGCGGGTGCTGGCGGCGAGCATCGTGCTGGTCGACGCGCAGCAGAACAACCTCAAGCTGGGTAGCCGGGTGACCCATCAGCAGAGCGGCAGCCTGGCAGTGGTCGGCTGGGACGGCCTGGTGTATCTGGAGAACCTCTCGGCGCACAACACCCTGCAGGTCGAGCTGGCCGAGGGCGGCCAGTGCCAGGTGGCCTTTGATCTGCCGGAAGGGCAGGGGCCGGTGCCGTTGATTGGCCCGCTGGTGTGTCAATGAGCCGCTTTGCAGGGGCAGTGGCGCTGCTCGCGACGGTGATGGCGGCGCCGGCCTGGGGCCTGTGCAATGTGATCGATACCCTGCCGGCGAGCTTCGGCACGGTCAATTCGACCCTGGTGCGCGGCACTGTGCAAAGCGCCTCGAGCACCAATGCCGGTTTGCAGTGCACCGGCTCTTTGCTCAGTCTGCTGAGTTCGGGCGATCACTTCTACGCAACCATCACCTCCAGCACCAGCGGGCTGGTTGGGCCAACCGGTGATGTGATCCCTTACACCTTGTATGCCAACAACAGCACGAGCTTTCCGATCACCCGTGGCGTGGCGTTCGACTTCGCCCGCAATGGCATCCTCGACCTGCTTGGCCTGCTCAATGGCACCACACCCAAGACCGTGCCGCTGTATGTGAAGACCAACCTGGGTGCCAACGTTGCTGCGGGCCTGTACCAGGAAACCCTGACCATCGCCTGGGTCTGGGACTACTGCTCTGGCATCAGTGCCGGCACGATTTGCCTGGGCCGCGATAGAGGCAATGGCAGCCGCACCCTCAACGTCAGCCTGACGGTAAGCAATGACTGCCAGATCACCACCCCGAACATTGTCTTCAACAGTGCGCCGGTGGTCAGTGCGTTTACCACGGTCAATCAAAGCATCAACATCTCCTGCACCAAGGGCAGCAACTACACCGTTGGCCTGGATGATGGGGTAAATCCGGCTGGCGGCCGTCGACGGATGAAATCACCGGCCAATAACTATCTGGCCTATGACATTTTCAAGAGCGCCGGCAGCGAGCGCTGGGGCTCGCTGAATACAGCTAGGCGTGCCAGTACCGATGCCAACGTCAACCCGGGCGCAGGCACTGGCACCGGTAGCCAGATTTTCAACTACAACGCGCGGGTCTACAGCGATCAGTCGACGCCGCCGGCTGCGACCTACAGCGACAGCGTGATTCTGGATGTGCAGTTCTAGCTAGCGTAGATCACGGGCGATTTTCGCCAATGTCTCCAGTACCGCACCGGCCAAGTCCTTTGAGCGCTGTCCAGACCAGCCCGTCTGCACATTGGGCGCGTCGTCGTGGTCCTTGAAGGGCATCTCCAGGGTCAGCGACAGGCAGTCGTACTGTTGCCCGACAGCGTTGCAGGCCAGGGTCATGTTGGCCTGAGCAGGCTGGTCGCGGGTATAGCCGTGGGTGGTCTGAAAGTCTGCGGTGATGCTGCACAAGGTGCTGCGGAACTGCTCCTCGAGTTTCGCCAGGCGCGGGGTGTAGCCTGGGTTGCCTTCGCAGGCGGCGGTGAACACGTGGGGGATCTCTTCGTCACCGTGCACGTCGATAAATGCATCGACGCCGTATTGCTTCATCTGTGCCTGGGCAAACAGCACCTCGGGGCTGGTGTCGACACTGGCTGACTGCCAGGCACGGTTCAGATCCTGGCCCTTGAAGTTGGTACGCAGATGGCCGAGGAAGGCGCCGTCCGGGTTCATGTTCGGGATCAGGTACAGGTCGGCTTGAGCGAGCAATGCCTGAATCTGCGTATCGTTGGCTTCGAGGCGTTCGATCACGCCCTCCATGAACCACTCGGCCATGTGCTCGCCCGGGTGCTGCTGGGCGATCAGCCAGAGCTTGCGCTTGCCGGGCGCACCGTCACCAGCGCGCAACAGGGGGATATCACGGCCCTGCACGCTGCGTCCATGGGCCAGCAACTCGACTCCCGGCAACTGCTGGGCGCGGTCGATCAATTGATTGTGGCGGGCACGCGAGTAGGGCTCGAAGTAGGCGAACCAGGCCTGCGGCTGGGTGGCCTGCAACTCAAAGTGCAGGGCCTCGCCGTCGAAGCGACTGGGGACGCGGAACCACACCTGCTGATCATACGAGGCCACGGCCTGATAACCGCTCCAGGCATTGGGATAGGAAGACTGGCTGGCGTTGTCGAGGCTGAACCGGTGAGTGTGGCCAGGCGTCAGGCCATCTACCTTGAAGTGAAACCACTGGAAGTGGTCACTGTGGCTGTCCGGGCGAATGGCCAGATGCACCTGCTCTGGATTGCTGGCGTCGAGCACCTGAATATTGCCGGAATCGAAAGCGCAGTCGATGGTTACAGCGGGCGACGTCACGGTCATTGCCAGGCTCCTGTGGCTTTTTTTGTGACGGTTACTCTACACCGCTCGCAGCGCCGGCTGGGACTGCAAATGTGTTGCCGGTTGGCAGGGGGGTGTTTCATTGAGTGTCGGCATTGCTCGGCAACGCAGCCAGGCCGCGCTTGGCTCAAGGGCTGGGTTTACTCACGCCCAGTACGCCATTGCCAGCAGGGCGGCCAGGCCCAGGCCGGCCGCGATCGAGCAACCGCCCAGTGACAGCGCTGCCTGACCATGCCGGTACCAACCGTCTTGCCCCAGTTGACGTGCCGGGGCGAGCAGGCGGCGCCAGTGCAGTTCGGTCTGGTGGAAGGCCTGCAAGTGCTCGTCGGCGGCGTCCAGCCAGCGGCGGAAGTCGATCCGCTCGCTGGCACTGACCTGTGGGTTTTGCAGGCGCACATACCAATGGCCGGCGGCGCTGGCAAAGCTGTCAGACCGAGCCTGAGTGCCCTGCAACGCTTGATGCATGTGGCGTTCGACGGCGTGTACGCTGAGATCGAGGCGCTCGGCGATGGCGGCGAACGGCAGTTGTTCGAGGCGGCTGAGCAGAAATACTTGTTGCACCCGCCGCGGTAGACGGCGCAGACGGTGCAGCAAGGCGTCTTCATCAGTTTGGCTGTGCAGGTGCTGTTCAAGGGGCAGCAGGCGGGTCATGGGTGGCTCCTTGCTCAGGTGTAGGGGTGGGGGCATCTTCCCTGACGCGCGAACAGCTTAATCGTAACGAGATTGATTCTCAAGTGCTGTTTGCGTAAAAGGCTGTTACATCCATTCACCTGTGGAAACACTTTTGCTATGATCGCGGCCATAAAGCGGTACCCATCTTCATTAGCCTGAAGACCAAAAAAAAGACCCGGCAAAAAGCCGGGTCAAAAACCGTGATTAGCCTGATGAGGAGATAATCTGAGAGTCCGACCTAAGGTCTCCAGGTTATCCAGCGGGTCTCGCGACCTGCTGAGTGCAATAATAATCGTTATCATTTGCCAGTCAAACGATATTTGTTGAAATCGGTAAAAAAATTACCTGCACTCCTCATCCTGTCCCGGCAATCGGGGCCATTGCCGTTACCTGGCGTTCACGTTCTTCTCTTATCTGTCGTCCGTCATCACTGCCTTTTTGTGCTCGAGCAGTGACCTTGCCATGTTCACCATATGCATCAGCGCCAGCGTCACCTCGCGGGTCATGCCGTCCTGGTGGGTGGCGGTTTCATGGGCCGTTGCCGCCGCGCAGCGCAGCAGGGCCAGCGCATGGTCATGGGCTTCGCCAATGGAAACCCCGGGCTGCAAGGTCCACACCTTGTTGTCCAGGTTGGGCCGCGGCGGGGTGGGGTTGAGGTAGTAGTCGAGCGCGCGGCGCGCAGCTTCACTGTCCAGATCTGTTTCGTCTTTTTTCATGGGGTTTCATCCTGATACCGGGAACGGCGCTGTGGGAAGGACTCTGCCTGATTCTAATACCTAATGTATTTGTGTGCTTTCAAGGAAATACTACCTTATGTGTATTGAGCGCCTAGAGGCAGTCCGTATCGTGCCAGCGATGAATATGGATAAATGGATTGCCCTCATCCGTGACCGGATGGAGGAGCTCGACATCTCGCAGGAACTGCTCGCCGAACGCGTTGGCGTGTCCCAGGGCAGCATTGGCCACTGGCTGTGCAAACGCCGGCAACCACGGGTCGATTCGATGAACAAGGTGTTCGTCGAACTGGGCATGCCGCACTACCACGTCAGCCTGCAGTTGCAGGTGGCCGGGCAGATCGGTGAAGAGCGCGTGCGCTATGCCGTCGACGACAGCGTCGAAGATGAAGACTGGACCAAATACATAGTGTGCTTTCGTTACCCGCTGCTGACGTGGGATGCACTGGGCAGCGAGGTGGTAGCCGAACCTGCTGCCTTCGAGCAGACCGACTATCTGGCCAAGGGCAACGCCTGGTGGCTACCGGTTGAAAACGATGCGATGAGCGCAGTCAGTGGCAAGAGCGTTGCCGAGGGCATGCTGGTGCTGGTTGACAGTGGCGTCGCCGTGGAGCCAGGGCGTTTGGTTGTGGCCCGCCAACCTGGCAAATCGGCGATCTTCCGCCAGCTGACGGAGGAGGGTGGCCAACGCTACCTGAAGGCGCTAAATGGCAGTTACCCAACGCTGGTGTGCGAAGAGGGCTGTGAATTCCTTGGTGTCGTGGTGCGCGTGCACGGCATCTTCTGATCGGCGTACTCCGTGGCGCCGCAAAGCGGGCCACGGAGCACGCACAGGCGTTACTCCAGCTCGACCAGTACCGCGCCCTCAGCGACCATGTCACCTTCTTCGCACAGCAGCGCTTTGACCGTACCCGCCTGGGCGGCGCGGATGCTGTGCTCCATCTTCATGGCCTCCAGCACCACCAGCGCAGTGCCGGCCTCGACCGCCTGTCCAGGCGCGACGAGCACCCGCACGATGCTGCCGTTCATGGGCGCACTCAGCCCACCGTGCTGGCTGTTGCTGGCCTCGGCTTCGGCAATCGGGTCGTAGGCGCTGACGGCATGCATGTCGCCGTCCCAGTGCAGGTACAGGGTGGCGCCACGACGAATCGCCAGATGGCGCCGGCGCACGCCGTCCAGATACTGGCACAACTGCTCCCCCTCAAGGCGCAGGGTCGACGGCGCGCTGGCCTGCAGCGTCACCGCTTGAGCCTGCCCGCCGCTGTGCAGGTGGACGCTGCTCTGGCTAGGCAGGCCCAGGCGCAGGCCAGTGCGTGCCGCCCACGGTGAGTCGGCATCATCTTCACGAACCCGCGTGGCTTCGCTCTGCAGCCAAGCCTGTGCTGCGGCTTCCCAGAACTGCGCGGGCAGCTCACCAGCTGCCGGCAGCAATGCCTGCTGATGCCGGGGGATGAAGCCGGTATCCAGCTCGGCCGCAGCGAACGCCGGGTGCGCCAGGATCCGCCGCAGGAAGGCGATATTGGTCTTGACTCCGCCAATAGCGAATTCGTCGAGCATCGCCAACAAACGTAGACGCGCCTGCTCGCGGTCTTCACCCCAGGCAATCAGCTTGCCCAGCATCGGGTCATAGAACGGTGACACCTGGTCCCCTTCACTGACGCCGCTGTCGACCCGGCGGCCTTCGCCCGGCGCCGACTCGCGGTACAGCGCCAGGCGCCCGGTGGCTGGCAGAAACTCGTTGGCCGGGTCTTCGGCATACAACCGCACTTCAATCGCGTGGCCGCGCAGCGGCACCTGCGCCTGCGTGATCGGCAGCGGTTCGCCGCGGGCCACGCGGATCTGCCAGGCGACCAGATCGAGCCCGGTAATCGCCTCGGTGACCGGGTGCTCGACCTGCAGCCGGGTATTCATCTCCATGAAGAAGAACTCGCCGCGGGCATCGAGCAGAAACTCGACCGTGCCGGCGCCGACATAGCCAATTGCCTGTGCAGCGCGCACGGCAGCTTCGCCCATGGCTTTGCGTAGCTCCGGCGCCAAGCCGGGCGCTGGCGCTTCTTCGACGACCTTCTGATGGCGGCGCTGGATCGAGCAGTCGCGCTCGTTCAGGTACAGGCAGTTGCCGTGCTGGTCGGCAAACACCTGGATCTCGACGTGGCGCGGCTTGAGCAGGTACTTCTCCACCAGCATCTGCGCATTGCCGAACGAGGCCTGCGCTTCACGCTGAGCCGAGGCCAGCGCGTCGGCCAACTGGCTGACCTCTTCCACGACCTTCATGCCCTTGCCGCCGCCGCCGGCACTGGCCTTGAGCAACACCGGGTAGCCGATGCGCTCGGCGGCTTCGCGGAAGGTCTGCAGATCTTGCGCAGCGCCGTGGTAGCCGGGCACCAATGGCACGCCCGCGGCTTCCATCAGCGCCTTGGCCGCCGACTTGCTGCCCATGGCGTCGATGGCGCTGGCCGGTGGGCCAAGGAAGATCAGCCCGGCCTGCTCGATGGCTCGGGCAAAGCCGGCGTTCTCCGACAAAAAGCCGTAGCCTGGGTGGATCGCCTGGGCGCCGCTGGCTTTGGCTGCTGCCAGCAGTTTAGTGATATCGAGATAGCTCTCGGCAGCCTTGCTGCCCCCCAGATCAACGCGGATATCGGCCTCGCGGGCGTGCAACGCGTCGCGGTCGATGGCGCTGTGCACGGCGACAGTGGTCAGGCCCATGGCTTTGGCGGTGCGCATCACCCGACAGGCGATTTCGCCGCGGTTGGCAACCAGCAAGGTAGTCAGGGTGGCGTGGCTCATGGGCGTGCTTCCTTGTCGGTGGGTTGCCAGTCGGGGCGGCGCTTGTCGAGGAAGGCGCGCAGGCCCTCCTGGCCCTCGGCGCTGACGCGGATGCGGGCAATGCTGTTTTCACAATAACGGCGTACTGCCGGAGTCAGCTCGCCGTGGCCCACCTCACGCAGCAGGTCCTTGCTGGCGCGCAGTGCCTGCGGGCTGTTGAGCAGCAGATTGTCGACCCAGGCCTCGACCTGCTGATCGAGTTGTTCCGCTGGGTAGGCTTCAGCCAGCAAGCCCAGCTGCTGCGCTCGCACGCCACTGAAGCGTTCGGCTGTCAGCGCATAACGGCGAGTGGCACGCTCGCCGATGGCCTTGACCACGAATGGGCTGATCACCGCCGGTGCCAGGCCGATGCGCACTTCCGACAGGCAGAACTGCGCATCCTCACTGCCGATGGCCATGTCGCAGCAACTGATCAGACCCAGGGCGCCACCAAAAGCGGCACCTTGCACCACGGCCAGGGTAGGCAGCTTGAGGTTGTACAGGTTGTACATCAGGTCGCCCAGTTGGTGGGCGTCGTCCAGATTGGTATTGAAGTCGAGCTGCGCCGATTGCTGCATCCAGGCCAGGTCGGCGCCGGCGCTGAAGTGCCGGCCTCGGCCGCGCAGCAGCACGAAGCGCAAGCTTGGGTCGGCGCCGAGGCGGTCAACGGCGACGATCAGTTCGCGGATCATCTGCGCGTTGAAGGCGTTGTTCTTGTCGGCCCGGTTCAGCCACAGGGTGGCGAAGCCGCGTGGGTCCTTGATCAGTTCAAGGGTGCTGTAGTCGCTCATTGGGTCACATCCGGAAGATGCCGAAACGGCTCTGTTCGATCGGTGCATTGAGTGCGGCAGACAACGCCAGGCCCAGGACATCTCGGGTTTGCGCTGGGTCGATGACGCCGTCGTCCCACAGCCGCGCGCTGGAATAGTAGGGGTGGCTCTGGCGCTCGTACTGGTCAAGAATCGGCTGCTTGAGCGCGGCTTCGTCGGCACTGCTGAACAGCGCGCCGGCGCGTTCGCTCTGCTCGCGCTTGACCTGGACCAACACCCCGGCCGCCTGTTCGGCGCCCATCACGCCAATCCGTGCGTTGGGCCACATCCACAGCATGCGCGGGTCATAGGCGCGGCCGCACATACCGTAGTTGCCAGCGCCAAAGCTGCCGCCGATGATCACGGTGAATTTCGGCACCTGGGCGCAGGCCACCGCCGTCACCAGCTTGGCGCCGTGCTTGGCGATGCCGCCTTCTTCGTACTTCTTGCCGACCATAAAGCCGGTGATGTTCTGCAGAAACAGCAGCGGGATGCCGCGCTGACAGGCCAGTTCGATGAAGTGCGCGCCTTTTTGCGCGGCCTCGGCAAACAAGATGCCGTTGTTGCCCAGGATCGCCACCGGGTAGCCGTGCAGGTGGGCGAAGCCGCACACCAGGGTGGTGCCGAACAGCGCCTTGAATTCATCGAAGACCGAGCCGTCGACCAGCCGCGCAATTACCTCGCGCACATCGAACGGTTGCTTGGCGTCGGCCGGCACCACGCCATACAGCTCGTCTGCGCTGTACAACGGCGCAACCGGTGCGCGGCATTGCAGACGGCCGAGCTTGTGCCAGTTGAGGTTGGCCACGCTGCGCCGGGCCAGGGCCAGGGCGTGTTCGTCGTTGTCGGCGTAGTGGTCGGCAACGCCACTGATGCGGCAGTGCACGTCGGCGCCGCCCAGTTCCTCTGCGGTCACTACTTCGCCGGTGGCGGCTTTGACCAGCGGCGGCCCGGCGAGAAAGATCGTCGCCTGCTGGCGGACCATGATCGCCTCGTCAGCCATCGCCGGCACGTAGGCGCCGCCGGCGGTGCACGAGCCCATCACTACGGCGATCTGGGGGATGCCCAGGGCGCTCATGTTGGCTTGGTTGAAGAAGATCCGACCGAAGTGTTCGCGGTCCGGGAACACCTCATCCTGGCGCGGCAGGTTGGCGCCGCCGGAGTCGACCAGGTAGATGCACGGCAGGCGGTTCTGCAGGGCGATGGTCTGCGCGCGCAGGTGTTTTTTCACCGTCAGCGGGTAATACGAGCCGCCTTTGACCGTGGCATCGTTGGCCACGATCATGCACTCGACGCCCTCGACCCGACCGATGCCGGCGATCACGCCAGCGGCGGGCACGTCTTCGCCGTACACCTCGTAAGCGGCCAATTGGCCGATTTCAAGAAACGCTGAGCCAGCGTCGAGCAGGCGGTCGATACGCTCGCGCGGCAACAGCTTGCCCCGCGCGGTGTGCCGCTCCTGGGCCTTGGCGCCGCCGCCCTGGCTGATCTGGGCGAGCAGGCTGCGCAGCGCCTGAATCTGTTCGAGCATGGCCGCGCTGTTGTCGGCAAACTCGGCAGAGCGCGGGTTGATCTGGGTGTGCAGAATAGCCATGGGCGCGGGTCCTTGTGCTCAGCGGGTTTCGTTGAACAGTTCGCGGCCGATCAACATCCGGCGGATCTCGCTGGTGCCGGCGCCGATTTCATAGAGCTTGGCATCGCGCAGCAGGCGGCCTGCCGGGAACTCGTTGATATAGCCGTTGCCGCCCAGAATCTGGATCGCCTCCAGCGCCATCTGCGTGGCGCGCTCGGCGCTGTAGAGGATCACCCCGGCGGCGTCCTTGCGCGTGGTCTCGCCACGGTCGCAGGCCTGCGCCACAGCATATAGATACGCCCGGCTGGCATTGAGTTGGGTGTACATGTCGGCGATCTTGCCCTGGATCAGCTGGAACTCGCCGATGCTCTGGCCGAACTGCTTGCGGTCATGGATGTACGGCACCACCAGGTCCATGCAGGCCTGCATGATCCCGGTCGGGCCGCCGGAGAGCACTACGCGCTCGTAGTCGAGGCCGCTCATCAACACGCGCACGCCGCCATTGAGCTGGCCGAGGATGTTCTCCGCCGGCACTTCGACGTTGTCGAAGAACAGCTCGCAGGTGTTGGAGCCGCGCATGCCCAGCTTGTCGAACTTGCTGCTGCGCGAGAAGCCCTTCCAGTCGCGCTCGACGATGAACGCGCTGATGCCATGGGCACCCTTGTCCAGGTCGGTCTTGGCGTAGATCACGTAGGTGTTGGCATCCGGGCCGTTGGTGATCCAGGTCTTGCTGCCGTTGAGTACGTAGTGATCGCCGCGCTGTTCGGCGCGCAGCTTCATCGACACCACGTCGGAACCGGCATTCGGCTCACTCATCGCCAAGGCACCGACATGCTCGCCGCTGAGCAGCTTGGGCAGGTACTTGAGCTTTTGCGCGTGGCTGCCGTTGCGGTTGATCTGGTTGACGCAGAGGTTGGAGTGGGCGCCGTAGGAGAGGGCCACCGAGGCCGAGCCACGGCTGATTTCTTCCATCGCCACGACGTGGGCCAGATAGCCCAGGCCGGCGCCGCCGTATTCTTCCGGCACGGTGATACCGAGCAGGCCCATGTCGCCGAACTTGCGCCACATGTCGGCAGGGAACAGGTTGTCCTGGTCGATCTGTGCCGCGCGCGGGGCCAGTTCGGCAGCGACGAAGGCGCGGACCTGGTCGCGAAGCATGTCGATGGTCTCGCCGAGGGCGAAGTTCAGGCTGGGGTAATGCATGCTTGGGTACCTTTATTGTTCTTGAAACCATCACGCCCTGTGCAGGAGCGGCCTTGTGTCGCGAAAGGCCCGCAAAGCGGGCCCAGCAATCTCGGCGGCGAGGCTGCAATCTGGGGCCGCTACGCAGCCCTTTCGCGACAAAAGGCCGCTCCTACACGGTGTGGTGCGGGTTGACGTTAACGTAAACCTGCGGCCAAGGGCTGTCAATCACGGCATCACCTTTACGTAAACGTTAGTCTGCCTGTGGAGGCTTTCCAAGCGTCTGAGCCATCAAAAAGGGCCGCAAAGCGGCCCTCGGGATATCACACCACAACAAACATAAACAGGCTCAGCGCGCCTGTTGACTATGCTCAAACCTTGACCGGCGGTTCCTCACTCGGCGGATCGCCCACCGTAGGCGGCATGGTCGGCTTGATCGGCAACTCATCCGGATCATCCTGCGGCACCGGCGGCGGCAAGCTTGGATCGTCGATGTTCGGATCGGGTGTCTCCGCCGGGATTGGAATGTTCATGGCCTGACCTCGCTGGGTAAATGAGGGATGCAAAGGCTTTGAACCACGCCTGCGCCATTTGCTCATTTTTTTTTGAACCCCCCACGCGTTCGACGGCTCTGAACCCTTACCGCCTCAAGCCCACAGGGAGCAAGGTCCGATGTCTCGCAACGAGCCCTTCGAAAGCGTGCCCATGGCCAATGACCACCCGGATCAGGCGATCAGCCTGGCCCAGGCGTTGCTGGCGCCGCGTCTGGTCATTGAAGACACCGCACCGGTACTCGACGGCGGCACCTTTGCCGCCAAGGCCATCAGCGGCCAGCCGGTGACGGTCAGCAGCAAAGTCTACAGCGACGGCCATGATCGGCTGATGGTGCTGCTGCACTGGCGTGAAGCGCGCAGCCGCGAGTGGCACAGTGTGCCGATGGAGGACGCCGGCAATGATCTGTGGCTTGGGCAATTCACCCCGACTGGATTGGGCCTGCACCTGTTCATCATCGAAGCCTGGATCGATCCGTACGCCACCTACTGCTACGACCTGGAAAAGAAATTCAACGCTGCGGTCGAGATCAAGCTGGAGTTGGAGGAGGGCCGCCTGCTGTTGGGCAAGGGCGCCGAGCGCACGGACGGCGCCTTGCGCGAGCAGATTCTGACGCTGCAATCGCGTCTGGCCGAGCTCGATGAGCAAGCCCAGGTTGCATTGCTGCTCGGCGAAGATGCGGCGCGCCTGATGGCCGAGGCCGAGCACCGCAGCTACCTGACCCGCAGTATCGAATTCCCTCTGGACGTCGATCGCCCGGCGGCGCAGTTCGCCAGTTGGTATGAGCTGTTCCCGCGCTCGATCACCGATGATCCGGCGCGCCACGGCACTTTCAACGACGTCCATGCGCGCCTGCCGATGATCCGTGACATGGGCTTTGATGTGCTGTACTTCCCGCCGATTCACCCGATTGGCCGCAGCCACCGCAAAGGCCCCAACAACTCACTGCAGGCCGGCCCTGATGACCCGGGCAGCCCGTATGCGATCGGTAGTGCCGATGGCGGTCATGACGCCATTCACCCGCAGCTGGGCAGCCGCGAAGACTTCCGCCGGCTGGTGGCTGCAGCCGCCGAGCACGGCCTGGAAATCGCCCTCGACTTCGCCATTCAGTGCTCACAAGACCACCCCTGGCTGGTCGAGCACCCCGGTTGGTTCAGCTGGCGCCCGGACGGCACCATCCGCTATGCGGAAAACCCACCGAAGAAATACCAGGACATCGTCAACGTCGACTTTTATGCCGCCGACGCCGTGCCCTCGCTGTGGCTGGCGCTGCGCGATGTGGTCATCGGCTGGGTCGAGGAGGGGGTCAAGACCTTCCGCGTCGACAACCCGCACACCAAACCGCTGCCGTTCTGGCAATGGCTGATCGCCAATGTGCGTAGCCAGTACCCTGACGTATTGTTTCTTGCCGAGGCCTTCACCAAACCAGCGATGATGGCCCGGTTGGGCAAGGTCGGCTATGCGCAGAGCTACACCTACTTCACCTGGCGCAACAGCAAGCAGGAGCTGCAGGAGTACTTCGAGACACTGAACCAGCCGCCATGGAGCCACTGCTACCGGCCGAATTTCTTCGTCAACACGCCGGACATCAACCCATTCTTCCTGCAGCGCTCGGGCCGTGCCGGCTTTCTGATTCGCGCCGCGCTGGCGACCATGGGCTCAGGGCTTTGGGGCATGTACTCAGGCTTTGAACTGTGCGAAGCGGCGGCGATTCCGGGCAAGGAGGAATACCTCGATTCGGAGAAGTACGAGATCCGCCCACGCGACTTCACCGCACCCGGCAACATCATTGCCGAGATCGCCCAGCTCAACCGCATCCGCCGGCAAAACCCGGCCTTGCAGACGCACCTGGGCGTGGCGTTCTTCAACTGCTGGAACGACAACATCCTGTACTTCGCCAAGCGCACCGCCGACCGCGAAAACTACATTCTGATCGCGATCAACCTGGACCCGGACAATGTCCAGGAGGCGAACTTTGAACTACCACTGTGGGAACTGGGCCTGGATGACAACGCCGACACCTACGGCGAGGACTTGATGAACGGCCACCGCTGGACCTGGCACGGCAAGACCCAGTGGATGCGCATCGACCCGAGCTATCAGCCGTTTGGTATCTGGCGTATCAGCGCCGCGCAGTAGCCTTGATCTCGTACAGGAGTCGCACATGGCCAAGCGTTCACGCCCGGCAGCTTTTATCGATGACCCGCTCTGGTACAAGGATGCGGTGATCTACCAGCTCCACATCAAGTCGTTTTTCGACGCCAACAATGATGGCATCGGTGATTTTGCCGGGCTGATCAGCAAGCTCGATTACATCGCCGAGCTGGGCGTCAACACGCTGTGGCTGCTGCCGTTCTACCCGTCGCCGCGGCGTGATGACGGCTATGACATTGCCGAGTACAAGGCAGTGCACCCGGACTACGGCAGCATGGCCGATGCCAAGCGCTTCATCGCCGAGGCGCACAAGCGCGGTCTGCGGGTGATCACCGAGCTGGTCATCAATCACACCTCCGACCAGCACCCGTGGTTCCAGCGCGCGCGCCATGCCAAGCGTGGCAGCAAGGCGCGGGACTTCTACGTGTGGTCGGATGACGACCAGAAGTACGACGGCACGCGGATCATCTTCCTCGATACCGAGAAGTCCAACTGGACCTGGGACCCGGTTGCCGGGCAGTACTTCTGGCACCGCTTCTACTCGCACCAGCCAGACCTCAACTTCGACAACCCGCAGGTGCTCAAGGCCGTAATCGATGTAATGCGCTACTGGCTCGACATCGGCGTCGACGGCCTGCGCCTGGACGCGATCCCGTATCTGATCGAACGCGATGGCACCAACAACGAGAACCTGGCTGAAACCCATGTAGTGCTGAAAGCCATCCGTGCCGAGATCGACGCCAACTACCCGGACCGCATGCTCCTGGCCGAGGCTAACCAATGGCCGGAAGACACCCGGCCGTACTTTGGCGAGGGCACTGGCGACGAATGCCACATGGCGTTCCACTTCCCGCTGATGCCGCGCATGTACATGGCCCTGGCCATGGAAGACCGCTTCCCGATCACCGACATCCTGCGCCAGACGCCCGAGATCCCGGCGGACTGCCAGTGGGCGATCTTCCTGCGTAACCACGATGAGCTGACCCTGGAGATGGTCACTGACCGTGAGCGCGATTACCTATGGAATTACTACGCTGAAGATCGCCGCGCCCGGATCAACCTGGGCATCCGCCGGCGCCTGGCGCCGCTGCTGCAGCGTGACCGCCGGCGCATCGAACTGCTGACCAGCCTGCTGCTGTCGATGCCCGGTACGCCGACCCTGTACTACGGCGATGAGCTGGGTATGGGCGACAACATCTACCTGGGCGACCGCGATGGCGTACGCACGCCGATGCAGTGGTCGCCGGACCGCAACGGTGGTTTCTCTCGCGCCGACCCGCAGCGGCTGGTGCTGCCACCGGTGATGGATCCGCTCTACGGCTACCAGACGGTCAACGTAGAGGCCCAGGCCCACGACCCGCATTCGCTGCTCAACTGGAACCGGCGCATGCTCGCCGTGCGCAAGCAGCAAAAGGCCTTCGGACGCGGCAGCATGAAGACCCTGACGCCGAGCAACCGGCGCATCCTCGCCTACATCCGTGAGTACACCGATGCCAACGGCAACAGCGAAACCATTCTCTGCGTGGCCAACGTGTCTCGCGCCGCGCAGGCGGCCGAGCTCGACCTGTCACAGTACGTCGATAGGGTGCCGGTGGAGATGCTCGGCGGCAGTGCCTTCCCGCCGATAGGCCAGTTGCCGTTCCTGTTGACCTTGGCGCCTTACGGCTTCTACTGGTTCGTCCTCGCCTCGCGCGAGCGCATGCCCAGCTGGCATGCCGAACCTGCAGAAAGCCTCCCTGAACTGACCACATTGGTGCTGCGTAAACGTATGGAAGAGCTACTTGATGCCCCCGCACGAGACGCCCTGGAAACTTCGGTACTGCCGCAATACCTGCCCAAGCGGCGCTGGTTTGCCGGCAAGGAAGCACCGATTGACCAGGTTCGGCTGAGCTACGGCGTCCGCCTGGCTACGGCCACCACGCCGGTGTTGCTGGCCGAGCTGGAAGTGCTCAGCAATGGCGTGACCACCCATTATCAATTGCCATTCGGCCTGCTGCCTGAAGACCAGATCCACAGCGCGCTGCCGCAGCAACTGGCCTTGTCGCGCGTGCGCCGGGGCAGTCAGGTTGGCCTCATCACCGACGCCTTCGTGCTCGAGCCGTTCATCCGTGCGGTGCTGCGTAACTGCCAGGACGGCACCGTGTTGCCTTATGAGCATGGCGAGTTGCGCTTCCAGGCGACTGACCTGCTGGCGCCGCTTGGGCTGGATGAAGACAGCCCGGTGCGCTACCTGAGTGCCGAGCAGTCGAACAGCTCGGTGGTGATCGGCGATTGTGTAGTACTCAAGCTGATCCGCCGGGTCAATCCGGGTATTCACCCCGAGCTGGAAATGAGCGCCTACCTGACCGCTGGCGGCTTTGCCAATATCTCGCCGCTGCTGGCGTGGGTCAGCCGAGTGGATGCGCAGAAAGAGCCAAATCTATTGATGATCGCCCAGGGCTACCTGAGCAACCAGGGCGATGCCTGGGCCTGGACCCAGAACACTCTGGAGCGCGCGATCCGCGATGAAATGGAGCCCACCCGTACCGACGCTGAAGCGCACACCGATGCCCTGACCGAGCTCAACGGCTTTGCTGCACTGTTCGGGCAGCGTCTGGGTGAAATGCACCTGCTACTGGCCACGCCGACCGAGGACGAGGCGTTCGCGCCACGCGCCAGCAGCGCCGACGACAGCGCCCGTTGGGGCGAGCAGATCAGCGCCGAACTGACCCACGCGCTGGACCTGCTGGCGCAGCACCGCGATAGCCTCGACAGCGAAAGCCAGGCCTTGGTCGACGACCTGCAGCAACAGCGCGACGGCCTTGCCAAGCGCGTCGAGGAGCTGGCTCAACAGGCCCAGGGTGGCTTGCTCATGCGCGTGCATGGTGACCTGCATCTGGGCCAGGTGCTGGTAGTGCAGGGCGACGCTTACCTGATCGACTTCGAGGGCGAGCCGGCCCGGCCGCTGCAGGAGCGCCGCGCCAAGCACAGCCCGTACAAAGATGTCAGCGGCGTGCTGCGCTCGTTCGACTATGCTGCTGCGATGATTCTGCGCAGCGACTCGGCAGTAGACCTGTCCGACGCCGCGCGGCAGGCCCGGCAGCGGGTTGCCCGGCAGTACCTGCACCAGTCGCGTCACGCCTTCGTCGAAGCCTATGGCCTGGCCACTGCCGCCATGCCCCACGCCTGGGAGCAGGCCGATGGCGAGCGCGCGGCACTGGAGCTGTTCTGCCTGGAAAAGGCTGCTTACGAAATTACTTATGAAGCCGAAAACCGGCCAAGCTGGCTGGCCGTGCCTTTGCATGGTCTGCATGGACTGATCAGTACCTGGGGAGAGTCATAAATGAACGCAATCAAGCGTGACAACGGCGGCCTTCGGCAACGGGACATCGACGCCCTGGCCCGCGCCGAGCACGCCGATCCATTTGCCGTGCTCGGCCCGCACCCGGACGGTGCGGGCGGCCAGTTCGTGCGTGCTTTTTTACCGGCCGCGCTGAGCGCCAAAGTCATTTCGCGCAGCGATGGCAGCGTGCTTGCCGAGATGCAACAGGGCAGCTTGCCCGGCCTGTTCAGCGCCCACATGGCGCAGCCGCAGGACTATCAACTGGCAATCAACTGGGCCGGTGGTGAACAGGTCACCGAAGACCCGTACAGCTTCGGCCCGCAGCTGGGCGACATCGACATGCACCTGTTTGCCGAAGGCAATCACCGTGACCTGGCCGGGCGTTTTGGCGCCCAGCCAATGCAGGTCGACGGCGTCGACGGCGTGCTGTTCTCGGTGTGGGCGCCGAACGCCAAGCGGGTCTCGGTCGTCGGCCATTTCAACAACTGGGACGGCCGCCGCCACCCGATGCGCCTGCGCCATGGCGCCGGGGTCTGGGAGTTGTTTGTGCCGCGCCTGGGCGTTGGCGAAACCTACAAGTTCGAAGTGCTTGGCCAGGATGGTGTACTGCCGCTCAAGGCCGACCCGTTGGCACGCGCCACCGAGCTGCCGCCCAGCACTGCCTCGAAAGTGGCCGGCCCGTTGGGCCACGAATGGCGCGACCAGGACTGGATGGAGCAACGCGCCCAGCGCCATGCCTACAACGCGCCGCTGTCGATCTACGAGCTGCACGTGGGCTCGTGGCAGTGCGAGCTGAATGACAGCGGTGAAGTAGCCCGACTGTATAACTGGCGTGAGCTGGCCGAGCGCCTGGTGCCCTATGTGCAGGAGCTGGGGTTCACCCACATCGAGATGCTGCCGATCATGGAGCACCCGTTCGGGGGCTCGTGGGGATACCAGCCGCTGTCGATGTTCGCACCGACGTCGCGCTACGGCACTGCCGAAGATTTTGCTGCCTTCATCGACGCCTGCCACCAGGGCGGTATCGGCGTGATTCTCGACTGGGTGCCGGCGCATTTCCCGACCGATGAGCACGGCCTGGCGCGCTTTGACGGGACTGCGTTGTATGAGTACGAAAACCCACTGGAGGGCTTCCATCAGGACTGGAACACGCTGATCTACAACCTCGGCCGCAACGAGGTGCGCGGGTTCATGATGGCCTCGGCGCTGCACTGGCTGAAGCACTTCCATATCGACGGCCTGCGCGTCGATGCCGTGGCCTCGATGCTCTATCGCGACTATTCGCGCAAGGCCGGCGAGTGGGTGCCCAACCGCCATGGCGGCCGCGAGAACCTGGAGGCCATCGACTTCCTGCGTCACCTCAACGGTGTGGTTGCCCATGAGGCGCCCGGGGCCTTGGTTATCGCCGAGGAATCCACCTCCTGGCCCGGCGTCAGCCAACCGACCCAGCAGGGTGGCCTGGGCTTTGACTACAAGTGGAACATGGGCTGGATGCACGACACCCTGCATTACATCCAGAACGACCCGGTACACCGCAATCACCACCACAACGAGATGAGCTTCGGCCTGATCTATGCCTACTCCGAGCATTTCATCCTGCCGATTTCCCACGACGAAGTGGTGCATGGCAAGCATTCGCTGATCGACAAGATGCCCGGTGACCGCTGGCAGAAGTTTGCCAACCTGCGCGCCTACCTGGCATTCATGTGGATGCACCCAGGCAAGAAGCTGCTGTTCATGGGCTGTGAGTTTGGTCAGTGGCGTGAGTGGAACCACGACCAGCAGCTGGATTGGTACCTGCTGCAGTACTCCGAACACCAGGGCGTCAAACAGCTGGTTGGCGACCTCAACCGCCTGTACCGCGAACTGCCGGCGCTGCACGAGCAGGACTGCCAGCCGCAGGGCTTCCAGTGGCTGATCGGCGACGACGCGCAGAACAGTGTATTTGCCTGGTTACGCTGGAGCAGCAGCGGCGAGCCATTGCTGGTAGTGGCCAACTTCACCCCAGTGCCGCGTGAGGGCTACCGGGTTGGCGTGCCGTTTGCCGAGCACTGGCAAGAGCTGCTCAACACCGACGCACAGGAGTATGCCGGCTCCAACGTCGGCAATCTGGGCGCCGTGGCGACTGAAGCGCTGCCGGCTCATGGGCAGCCGCTGTCGTTGGCGCTGAACCTGCCGCCCCTGGGCGTATTGGTGCTTAAGCCAGCCAACTGAATCCAGTCCGGGCAAGCCGCAGCCTCGCTGCAGCTTGCCCGGATCGGTTCACCAGCGCATCTTCACACCCAGGCTGCCAATCAGCCCATTCAGGTCATTGTCGTCGACGTCGCTGCTGTAGTCGGCGCTGACGAACAGCGCCACATCCGGCGTCATCCGCGCTACCAGCCCCAAGCCAAGTTCGACCGTGGTCGACTTGCGCGAGCTGGAAATCTTGTCGACCTGATCCAGCTGCACGCCATCGGCATTGCTGAAGTCGTACCAGACGTTTGTCCGCAGGTAGGGTTCGACCGGCGTTCCGCGTACATCATAGCGGGCCGACAGTTTGGCCCCGACGCGGCCGCTCCAGTTCGGCTGGCTGTCGAACGCCTGCAACGTCGCCTCCTGCGCCTGGCTACCGGGGAAGAACTGCTGATTGATCAACTGCGCCTGCGGCTCGATCACCCAGCCACCACCCAGACCAATAGGCAAGCCGCCCTCGACCGAGAAGGTCATGGCGTGACCGCTGTCGTCCAGGCGCTGGCCGCTGTCGCTGCGGCCGCTGACGTCGATGCGCGTGCCCATGGCCACGGCATCCAGGTGCCAGCCCTTGTCATTGCTCATGCTCCAGTACACGCCCAGGCTTTCGCCGCTGAGGCTGACTGCATTGCGCTGCTTGTCGCCAAGCAGCGGGCGCATGCCGTTGAACGAGCTCTGCAGGTTGTTCTGGCCGACAAAGATGCCGGCGCGGTGCAGGTTGCCGGCGGATGATTCGCGCACCAGCAGGTCAGGGCCGACGATCAACTGCTGACTGCGGGCTTCGAGCTGATTTTGCGTTGGGGCGCTGCTGCGCGGCAGGCCGGGAAAAAGCTGCGCCCATTGGTTGCCGTCCACGTCAGGCCGGGGCCGCTGCTGACGCTCGCTCAGCCGTTCTGAGAGGGCGCTCAGGGTATTGATGTTCAAGCCGCTGGCGCTGACCGGATCAAGCGCAAACTGCGCCGCAGCCGGTTGCTGCCAGAGGCTGGCGAAGGGTTCGTCGTCCTGCTGATCGAAAGCAAAAGTTTCCACCGGGGTTGCCAGAAGCAGCGACGTGGAAACCGCGTAGAAAACCTGCTCCATCCGTGATGGATGCGCTGTCTTGTTCATGGCGGTTCTCCTCTGTTGTCATTGAATACAGCCAAGGGGCCTGGCCTGTTGTCACGGGCTGTACGGCACACATCAGAGGGCGACCCAAACCAGCACGCAGGGCGTGTTCAACGCGCACGAAGGCGCGCGCCAGAGCGCCCGGCGCGAAATTTTTACTTCAGTTGGTAAGTTCAGCTAAGGAGACCGCAGCGCTTGCGTCAAGAATCTGTGAAGGGCGTGTCGATGAACTGTAAATGGAGGTAAAGGATTGGAATCGTTGAACAATTCAAGGCGCATAGCGAGGATCGCTATTTGCCCTGAATTGGCTATGCCGAAACATTGCTAGCGGCGTGTGACTTTTCGGTGTGTGACCTGCACCTCTGCAGCGATACAGCGCTGCAGAGGTGCATCAGTCATCAGCCCGCACTCAGTCGTCGTCATGCTCCAGCACCATCAGCAGGAACGAACGGCCGGTCACCTCGAAGGTGGTGCCGAACTCCAGCCGCTCAGCCTTGCGCAGCTCAGGTCGGTCGGTGTCGATCAGGCAGTTCCAGTGCTCGCCCTGTGGCACCGAAGGCAGCAGGAACGGCACCGTGTCGTGGTGCGAGTTGACGATCAGCAACACGGTGGCCTCCGAGCCTGGGCGGGCGATGCCGCTGACCTGCGCACGGCCATCGATGAGCATGCCCAGGCAACGCCCGTGCGGATCTTCCCACTGCTCGACGCTCATCTCGTTGCCATCCGGCGCCAGCCAGGTGACATCCTTGACGCCGATCGCTTCGTTGTAATCGCCGACCAGGAAGCGCGAGCGACGCAGCACCGGGTACTTCAGGCGCAGGCGGGTGAGGCGTTTGACGAAGGCCAGCAGTTCGCTGCCTTCTTCGTCCAGGTCCCAGTTGATCCAGCCGATCTCGCTGTCCTGGCAATAGGCGTTGTTGTTGCCGTGCTGGGTGCGGCTGAACTCGTCACCGGCAACGATCATAGGCGTGCCTTGGGCAAGCAGCAGGGTAGAGAAGAAGTTGCGCATCTGGCGCATGCGCAGGGCGGCGATCTCGGGATCTTCGGTCGGGCCTTCGGCACCGCAGTTCCACGACATGTTGTTGCTGGTGCCGTCCTGGTTGTTCTCGTCGTTGTCTTCGTTGTGCTTGTCGTTGTACGAGACCAGGTCACGCAGGGTGAAGCCGTCGTGGGCTGTGATGAAGTTGACCGAAGAATACGGGCGCCGGCCGCGGTTGTTGAACATGTCGCCGGAGGCAGTCATGCGCGCGGCAAAGTCGGCCAGCTGGCCTTCGTCGCCTTTCCAGAAGCTGCGCACCGTATCGCGGAAGCGGTCGTTCCACTCGGCCCAGCCCGGCGCAAAGTTGCCGACCTGGTAACCGCCTGGGCCGCAGTCCCACGGCTCGGCGATCAGCTTGACCTGGCTCAGCAGCGGGTCCTGGCGGCAGGCGACGAGGAAGCTGTGGCGCTCGTTGTAGCCATCATGGTAACGGCCGAGGATGGTCGCCAGGTCGAAGCGGAAGCCGTCCACGCGCATCTCGCCGGCCCAGTAACGCAGCGAGTCGGTCACCAGTTGCAGCACGCAGGGGTGGCTCAGGTCGAGGGTGTTGCCGGTGCCGGAGTCGTTGATGTAGTAGCGCTTGTCATCCGGCATCAGGCGGTAGTACGAGGCATTGTCGATACCCCGCATCGACAGCGTCGGGCCTTGCTCGTTGCCTTCGGCGGTGTGGTTGTAGACCACATCGAGGATCACTTCCAGGTCGGCGTTGTGCAGGTGCGCGACCATCTCCTTGAACTCGGCGATCTTGCCGCTGGCCAGGTACGCCGGGTGCGGCGCGAAGAAGGCGATGCTGTTGTAGCCCCAGTAGTTGCTCAGGTCTTTTTCCAGCAGGTGCTGGTCGTTGACGAAGGCGTGGATCGGCAGCAGCTCGATCGACGAAACGCCCAGATCCTTGATGTGCTTGAGCAGATCATCGTTGGCCAGGCCGGCGAAGGTGCCGCGCAGCTCTTCCGGCACCGAAGGGTGGCGCATGCTGATGCCACGAGTGTGGGCTTCGTAGATGATGGTCTGATCCCACGGCACCTGCACCCGGTGGTCGCGGCCCCAGGTAAAGGCCGGGTCGATGACCTTGCACTTGGGCACGAACGGGGCGCTGTCACGCTCGTCGAACGACAGGTCGCCATCGGGATGGCCGATGGTGTAGCCGAACAGCGCTTCGGACCACTTCAGGGTGCCGACCAGCTGTTTGGCGTAGGGGTCGATCAACAGCTTGTTAGGGTTGAAACGATGACCGTTCTGCGGCTCGTACGGGCCGTACACACGGTAGCCGTAAACCAGCCCCGGGTGGGCGTCTGGCAGGTAGCCGTGATAGATCTCGTCGGTGTATTCAGGCAGCTCGATACGCTCGAGCTCGTGCTCACCGCTGGAATCGAAGATGCACAGTTCAACCTTGGTGGCGTTGGCCGAGAACAAGGCGAAGTTGACGCCTAGGCCGTCCCAGGTAGCACCGAGGGGGAAGGGCATGCCCTCGCGAATGCGCGAGGGAGCAACGGAGCGGGTTTTCTTTTGGGCACGGGGGCTCATGGCAGACCTCGATGGCAAGGGGAATGGGTGGACAAAGGTGTTCGTACGGCGGGTAGCTCATGCCAGCCCCGGCGCCGCTGCAAACTTGCTTTGCAGGACGGCGCCGGGGTGCTGGAGGCGTTGAGCTCAACCGCTACGTAATTGTTGCGTGTCAGCTGCCGGCAGGTTTCTTTGCAGTGCGAGGCTTCTTCGCGGCGGCTGGTTTTTCTGCTGCGCTGGCGGCAGGTTTGGCCTGTGCTGCTTTGCTCTGGGCGGCGCTGGGCTTTGGCTGCGCGGCAGCTTTGGGCTCGGCAGCGGCCTTGGGCTTGGCTGCAGGTTTTTTACGAGGCTCGGCCTGGGGCGAGCTGGCTTCCGCTTCGACGAGCTTGCGGGCCATTTCCCAATGGCGTTCCTCATGACCCTCTGGCTTGCCTTCGGACTCCCAGATTTCGTAGGCAAACTGGCGAATACGCTTTTCGTTGGCACTCATCATGACGCTCCTGATACTCAAGATTGTTGTATCAACAGATTGACCGGGCATTGCGCCAATACCTCGCGCAAATTCAGCGCTCTAGTAGGGCTGACCGCGCGGCTGGCAAAAAGTCCAGTCCAATGTGCAGTGGACTCGGCAAACGGCAGAATCAGCTGTGTGTTGCCCCAGTTCTGCGCTGGGATCAACGGTGTGCTGGCAGTGCCCAGCAAGCTGCTGGCCAGGCGCGGCACCACCACGATGGCGCGCTCGCCCGCGGCAACACGGGCAAACGCGAGGACCTTGTCGGCATGTTCGCCCTGTACCTCCAGCGGCAGGTAGTCACCACGGCGGAACAGCTGCGGGTGCGCCATGCGCAGGTCCAGCACCTCGGCGATCAGCGCCTGTTTGATGCGCCCATCGCGCCATTGCCCAAGCAGCTCGGCCAGTGGCGTGCTGGCATCCAGCGTGGCCCGTCTCAGAGCGTAGTCGACCGGGCGCCGGTTGTCCGGGTCGACCAGGCTGAAGTCCCAGTACTCGTTGCCTTGGTACAAGTCTGGCACGCCCGGAGAGGTCATCCGCAGCAGGGTCTGGACCAGGCCGTTGAGTGCGCCTGGGCAGGCCAGCGCCTGTGCAGCTTCGGCCAGCGAGTTGCGCAGTTGCTGGTGATCACGCTCCAGCAATAGGCCATCGACAAACGCCGCCGAGGCGGCCTCGTAAGCCTCGTTTGGAGCACTCCAGGCGCTGCGCAGTTTGGCTTCGCGCAGGGCTTTTTGCTGCCACTGGCGGATGCGCTCGGCGTATTGCTCCAACGCGCTCTGATCGTTCAGGTCAAGGTGCAGCGGCCAGCTGCCGAGCAGGGTCTGATACAGCATCAGCTCGTCGCCCGGGCTGGGTGCCGGGCCATCGTCCAGCGTCTCGCGCAGCGGCTCGGCCAATTCGCGCCAATGCTCGACACGGCCCGCCAGCCATGGCCCGCGTTCGCTGAGCACGGCCAGCCGAGCACGGCAATCTTCTCCGCGTTTGTGGTCGTGGGTGGCGGTGGCCAGCAGGTTGTCCGGGAAGTCACGCAAGCGCCGCTGCGCTTCTTCATGGAACGCCTCGGGCGGTGCGCTGAAACGCTCGGCTTCAAAGCCAACGTCATTGCGCGACAACAACCGCGCCGAGCGATAGAAGGCCGTGTCCTCGACCGCTTTGGCGGCGCTGGGCGCGGTCAGTTGCTGGAAGCGCACGCAGGCATGACGCAGCTGCTTGCGCGCGCGGCCCGGTGGCAGACTGCGCCAGCGCTGGCCGCCGAGCCACTGCTCAAGCTGGGTCAGCAGCGGCCAGTCGGCTTCACTGAGGGTCTGCCGGGCAGCGAGCAAGGCCTGCTGGAAGAACACTTCGTCTTCGGCAGGACGGCCGAGGGCGTTGATGTAGGTGCGGTACACCGAGTAGTGCTCGACCAGCGCCTGCAAGGCGCGGCGAATCGCGCCGAGGGTCAGGTCGCGGGTCATCAGGTCGTCGCGGGCCACTTGCAACAAGGCCTGCGCCACCGATTCGCAGTCGCCGGCCAGGCTCGCGTTGAGCACCAGTCTGCGCGCCTGGCGGACTTCTTCCTCGAACTCGGGGCGTTCGCTGACTTCGCGCCAAAGCTCGGTCAACGGCGCCTCACCGGCCGGGTCGTGCTGCACCAGCGACACCTGGTTCATGAACTCGTAACCGGTGGTGCCGTCGGTCAACCAGTCCTGATGCAGGTGCTCGTCGACGCCGAGGATTTTCTCGACGTAGATCGGGAAGTGCTCCACGGCGGCTTCAACTGGCCGGGCGGCGAGCAGGCTGTCGACCCGTCGGCGCAGTTTGCGGCAGTAACCACGAGGGTCGGCCAGGCCATCGATATGGTCGATGCGCAGGCCATCGACCAGGCCGCGTTCGATCAGCTCGAACAGCTTCGCATGAGTTGCCTCGAACACCACCGAACGCTCAACGCGCAGGCCGCCCAGTTCATTGATGTCGAAGAAGCGCCGCCAGTTGATGTCGTCGGCAGCGGTGCGCCAGCTGGCCAGGCGGTAGCTCTGCCGTTCGAGCAGCTCGTGCAGGCGATGGAAGCCTTGCTCGCTGCTGCTGCCGAAGGCGACCAAGGCTGGCTCCAGCGAGGTGCCGGCGTTGACCCGGCGGGCCAGTTCGGCGTGCAGCGCCTGGGCGTCGATCAGCGGCTGCGCCGAACCGCGCAAGGCAGTGAAGTGCTGGGCCAGGTCTTGCAGCTGTGGAATGTGGCTGAGGATCTGGCCGTAATCGGCCGGGCAGATCGGGAAGCGGTGATCGTAATGAGCAACCTCGAGCACGCCGGTCGTGGCATCGAAGGTCAGTGGCAGTTCGCCGTTCTGCAGGGCCTGGCCATAATCGCTGCCGAGAAACGGCAGCAGCAGTTGACCGGCCAGCAGCGGATCGGCGGAGTGCCACTGGATGTCGAAGAATTCGGCGTAGGGGCTGCGTCGGCCCCAGGCCAGCAGGCTCTGCCACCAGGGGTTGTCGGCGCCACCGACGGCCATGTGGTTGGACACGGTGTCGAGAATGAAGCCCATGCCGTGCTGGCGCAGTGCGGCAATCAGGCGCAGCAAAGCTGCCTCGCCACCCAGCTCCGGGTTGATCTGGGTCGGGTCGACCACGTCATAGCCATGACGTGACCCGGCGCGGGCCTTGAGGATCGGCGAGGCGTACACATGGCTGATGCCCAGGCGGGCAAAATACGGCACCAGCGGCACTGCATCGTCAAGGGTGAAGTCGCTGTGCAATTGCAGGCGCACAGTGGCGGTCAAGGCTTTCATCGGTCACGCTCCCAAGCTTGCTCGCGGGCTTGCGCCAGCAGTTCCAAACGCCGTGCAGCGTCTTCGTCATCGAGTAATTCAGTTACAGGCTTGGCAAAACGCCGCCGCCAGTTGGGGTGGCCTTCGGTAGTGCCGGGCAGGTTGGGCTGCTCATCGCTGCCAAGCAGGTCTTCCAGCGGGATCAGCACCAGTGGCGCGCGGGTATGGCCGACAAAGCGGATAGCCGCGTCAATCAACTCGTCGTTACCGGGCAGCGGGCCGTAGTTGCTTTCCAGCAGGCTGCGCAGGCCGTCGCACTCTTTTTGCCGGTCGTGACGCCAGTGCAGCTCGGCGGTGGCATCGAGCAGCTGCAGGCGATGGCTCCAGTCGATATCGCGGCTTTGCAGCCAGCCGGCGAGGGGCGCCAGGTCATGGGTGCCGGTGGTGGCCATGGCGTCGTCCGGCCAGTCCAGTACCGCCTTGAAGTGGCCGGTGGAGTGCTGCTCGAAAGGCAGTACGCGCATGCCCAGCAGGGCCTTGCTCGCCAGGGTTTCGCGCAGGCCGTCGGGCACGGTGCCAAGGTCTTCGCCAAGGATCACCGCCTCGTGCTTGACCGACTCCAGCGCCAGCAGGCGCAGCAGGTCGTCGAGCGGGAAATTCAGGTACGCGCCTTCGCTGGGTTTGGCGCCGTTGGGAATCAGCCACAGCCGGCGCAGGCCCATGACGTGATCGATGCGCAGGCCGCCGGCATGTGCCAGGTTGGCCCGCAGCATTTCGATGAAGGCGCGGTAGCCGTTGCGCTTGAGGCCTTCCGGGGAGAACGCACTGATGCCCCAGTCTTGCCCGGAGCGATTGAGGATATCCGGCGGTGCGCCGACGGTCAGGCTGGCCAGCAGTTCATCCTGCCGGCTCCAGGCCTGGCTGCCGGCGCCGTCGGCACCCACGGCGAGATCGGCGATCAGGCCGATGGCCATGCCGCCGGCAACTGCCGCCTGGTGCGCGCGTTGCAGGCTGCGCTCGGTCAGCCACTGGCAGAAGGCATGGTATTCGACCCGCGACGGATGTGCGGCGGCCAGCGCTTCGACTTCAGGGTGGTGAGGGTCTTGCCAGGCCGGCGGCCAGTTACGCCAGTCGCCGCTCATGCCCTGAGCGACGGCTTCGGCCTGCAGCAGCTCAAAACGGCAGTGCAGCGTGAGCGGCTCGCCGGCGGCGGCGCAGAAACTGTCAAAGTCCTCACGTAGCGGATGATTGCCCTGATTGAAGTCTTTGTAGAGCGCTTCCAGTACGCGCTGTTGCGCGTCGGCGGCCACCGGCCAGTTGACCAGCGGCTCCTGCTCCAGTGCATCGAGGGTTGGCTGCAACAGGCAGGATTCCACAGCTAGGCGCACCGCACGCTCACCGAGCACCGTGGCGGGGCTGGCGTAGAGGCTGTTGAGCTGCAGCCGGCTGGAAGGCGAGTAGGGGCTGAAATGCTGCTGATCGGCCAGGCTCAAAGCATGGATGGGGCTGATCGCGATGGCGTCGGCACCGCGCTCGGCAGCGCTGCGGGCGAGTTGCTCCAAGGCCATGCAATCGCCGTAACCGCCGCCACCTTCCCGGCGCAGGCTGTACAACTGAGCGGCCAGGCCCCACAGCCGCGCAGGCGGCTCGTCAACGGCTTGTTCAAGGCTGTAACAGCGCGGCGGGCAAACCGCCACGGTGAACTCGCGCTGCTCGATCTGCAGTTGATGGTAACCAAGTGGCAGGGTGCCCGGCAGCCGCGCCTGCTCGTCCAGTTGCAGCTCAAGCGGGTCGCCGTTTTCCAGCACGCACTGCACAGCGCTGCCCGCCGGGAAGTAATGCACCAGCGACAGTGCCTGGTCGACCTCGCAGGTCAACAGCGGCGGCAGGTGCTCGCCGTCTTCGGCGTGTTCCAGATCACGCAGGCTGGCAGTGCTCGCGGCATCATCGTCAGCAGGGTGGCCGAGGCCGGCCAGGACCTGGCGCAGGACCTCGTCACTGACCTGCTGCGGGCGGTTGTTGGCGTCTATCCAGTCTCGGGCCAGGCCGGCCCGAGCGGCCAATTGGTGCAGGGGCGAGTCGCTCATGAAGGTTCCAGGCCAGAAGGGATCAGGCTGACCACGCAACTGTGCGCGGTCAGGGAAGTGTCAGGGTGGGCATCGGCGCCGGTGTCGAACAGGCGCCAGCGGGCGGTGGGCAGGTTGGCGTTGACGGCAGTGCCGCCCAGATTGAGGTCGATGCGCAGCTCGCTGCCGTTGCCCAACTGCCAGCGCGCGCTGACGGCCTTGTCGCCGAGCACTTCGCAGCCCAGTGCGCGGGTGCCGGGCAAATGCGGGACGATATGCCGAGCGCGCAGTTGCAGCAGTTGCTGGTACAAGCCGTGCCAGCCGGCCAGTACTTGCTGGCCATCAAGCCGTGAGGCGTTGAAGGTCGCGGCGGCGTTCGGGTCGGGGATCTTGGCGCGGGTATCGGGGTTGGCAAATGCGGCGAAGTGGGCAAACTCGCCGCGGCGCCCCTCACGTACTGCATCGGCCAGTTCGTCATGGAAGTCGGTGAAGAACACGAACGGCTGGCAGCTGCCTTCTTCATCGCCCATGAACAGCAACGGGATCATCGGCGACAGCAGCAACAACCCGGTTGCGGCACGCAGCGCCTGCGGCGGACAGAGGCGTGTCAGGCGCTCGCCCATGGCGCGGTTGCCGATCTGGTCGTGGTTCTGCAAAAACAGCACGAACGAGGTCGGCGGCAGATGCCCGCTGGGTTCACCACGCGGGGTGCCGTGGCGAGTGTTCTGCCCCTGGAACACGAACCCCTCGCTCAGGCAGCGAGCGAGCTTTTCAACTGGACGGTCCTTGTAGTCTTCGTAATACCCTTCCACTTCGTCGGTCAGCAGCACGTGCAAGGCGTTGTGGCCATCGTCGTTCCACTGCGCGTCGAAGCCCTGTTCGAGCAGGTCGGCCTGATTGTGCTCGTTTTCCAGTACCAGCCAGACCTGTCGGCCCGGTTCTACTGCAGCACGGACCCGGGCGGCCAGCTCGACCAGGAAATCCGGTTGGTCTATAGCATGCACCGCATCCAGGCGCAGGCCGTCAATGCGGTAGTCACACAGCCACATCAGAGCGTTCTGGATAAAGTACTCGCGCACCTCGGGCTTGCGAAAATCAATCGCGGCGCCCCATGGCGTCTGCCGGTCTTCACGGAAGAACGGGTCAGCGTAGGCGTGCAGGTAGTTGCCGTCCGGGCCGAAGTGGTTGTAGACCACATCGACCATCACCATCAGGCCGTGGCCATGGGCTTTATCAACCAGTGCACATAACTGCTGCGGGCTGCCGTAAGTGTGCTGCGCAGCGAACGGCAGCACGCCGTCGTAGCCCCAATTACGCTCGCCTGGGAACTGCCCCAAGGGCATCAATTCGATGGCAGTTACGCCCAGCTCAGCCAGCCGCGGCAGTTGCCCGGCGACCCCGGCATAGCCATCCAGCAGGCCGACGTGCACTTCCTGGATAACTGCTTCATGCCAGGGCCGGCCCTGCCACGGGTGCAGCCAGGGGTAGGCAGCAAGGTCGACCAGTTGGCTGGGGCCATGTACGCCCTCGGGCTGATAGCGCGAGGCCGGGTCGGCCACTTCCAGTTCAGCGTTGACCCGATAGCGATAACGGCTGCCGGGCGGGCAGGCGACATCGATGCTGAACCAGCCATCGCTGTCACGCTGCATATCGATTTCAGGTTGGTCTTGCAGTTGCAGGCTCACGCTGCGCGCATCCGGCGCCCAGAGGGCGAAGCGCGCGGACGTGGCGTCCAACATATGTGCGCCATGTCTGTGCATCTTCGAAGCTCCGATCAGTAATTGCTCAGCTGGACCTGTTTGACCAGATCTTCATAAAGGTGCGCATAGGGTTCGACCGCCTGACACCAGTTGAATGGCTGGGTCATCGACAGGCAGCGCATGGCATGCAGCAGGTCTTTCTTGCCATAGATATAGAAGGCGCGGCTCAGCGCCTCGCGATAGCTGTCTACGGTGGATTCGTTGAACAGGAAACCGGTGACGCCATTGTCGATGGTGTCGGCCAGGCCGCCGGTATTGCGCGCCACCGGCAGCGAACCGAAGCGCTGGGCGTACATCTGGCTCAAGCCGCAGGGTTCGTAACGCGATGGCATCAGCAGGAAATCGCTGCCGGCGAACATGCGCCGGGCGTCGGTCTCGTTGAAGCCAATGCGCACGCCGATCCGGCCTGGGTGACGCAGGGCAAGCTCGCGCATGGCCTGTTCTTCTTCCGGCTCGCCGCGGCCGATGATCGCGATCTGGCCGCCTTGCTCGACGATGAAGTCGGCAACGGCCAAGGTCAGGTCCAGACCTTTCTGGAACACCAGGCGCGAGACCACCGCGAACAGCGGGCCGTCGGATGGCTCGAGTTCGAACAGCTCGCGGACCTGCGCGGCATTGCGCGCCTTGCCGTCCCAGTCGTTGATGCTGAAGTTGTGCACCAGGTGCTTGTCGGTCGCCGAATCCCAGCTTTCGTCGATGCCGTTGGGAATGCCGCCAAGCAAGCCCTGTTGCGCCTTGCTGGCAAGGAAGCCGTCCAGGCCACAACCGAACTCGGGGGTGGTGATTTCCTTGGCGTAAGTGGCGCTGACCGTGGTGATGTGGCTGGAATAAGCCAGGCCGGCCTTGAGGAACGACAGCTTGCCGTAGAACTCCATGCCTTCCTGCTGCATGGCATGATCAGGGATCGCCAGCTCCGGGCTGCAGCCACGGTTGTACACGCCCTGATAGGCCAGGTTGTGGATGGTGAACAGAGTCGGTGTCTTCAGACCGCGCCAGTGCATGTACGCCGGTGCCAGGCCAGCCGGCCAGTCGTGGGCGTGGACCAGCTCCGGGGTCCAGTGTGCCAGGCCCTCGCCAGCAGCGATTTCTGCTGCGGCCAAGCCGAGGCGGGCGAAGCGAATATGGTTGTCCGGCCAATCGCGCCCGTTGTTGGCGCCGTAGGGCGAGCCTTCACGCTCATACAGTTCCGGGCAGATCAGCACATAGATGACCAGGCCATCGGGCAGGTCCATACGGCCGATCTTGCACGGCGGCAGAGCAGCGTGGCCGCCGAGTTCGCCAACGATATGGATCGGGTAGTCGCTGTCGACCACCTGCGGGTAGCCGGGGATCAGCACCCGTACATCATGCAGGTGAGCCATGGCCCGCGGCAGTGCGGCCGAAACGTCGCCCAGGCCGCCGGTCTTGACCAGGTCGGCGAATTCCGAAGTAACAAAGAGAACCTTGCGCTTGTTCGGGTTGTTCTGGCGCTCGGCACCAGGTGCCTTGCCTGCCGTCCCGCGCTCCATCTGCAGCGGCTCGCGGTTGTTCGGGTTGAAAGTACTTGCGTGTGGCTCGACAGCGGCACTGATCATTCTTCTCTCCATCCCTAATCTGGTCGGGTGGCTGGCACCCGTCGCATTGCTTCGTGTTGGGTTCTCTCTGGTCTAAACGGTGTAGTGCTATCCATGCTCGTGATCGTGCGCGCGGGCACTGCGCAATCGGCATACTTGCCAAAGGCGGTCGATCGGTCTGGGATGGCTTGACCAGGGCTGGTTTTTTCCCTCGCCTGGCCTACTTACTTGCTGACCCACCGCCGTTTTGAAAAGTTCGACTTATTTGCGTCACTTCAAGAAAGAGCAAATGGCGGGCCGGAATTTGAGTGTAGGAGAGTAGGTGATAAAAAGGTGACCCGCCGGTCACTTTCGTTATGAGGCGGGCCAGACGCAAACGTTGGCGTCTGTAGCGAGGTGTAAATGGCGAAGATCTCGACCATTTACGACAGTTTCATGTCATGGATGCAATGCGCCAGCGGGGTGCGCCTTGGATCTGGCGCACCGTGTTGGTGCGCCGCTTTGGGGTGATGTCGGTCGGTCAGTAGCGACGTGTGCTCATCAGTTCGTCGAGCACGCGCGGGGCAACACGAAATGGCGCCGACATATGGTCTTCGCCTGGCTCGATCTGGAAATCACTGCGCAGGCCGTACTGCGACAGCTGCTCCAGACGCAACTGCAGCGAGCGCGCGTCCTGGATCTCCTGGGGCATCTCGCGATCACCAATCAGCAGGCTCAGGCTGCTGTGGGTAAGGTCGATCTGACCGGCATGGGCACGCTGGGTGAACGTGCGCTCGTGTTCCAGCAAGTAGCGGTCCCGCCACCACAGGCTGGGGCTGATTGCCACGGCATGCTGAAACAGCGCCGGGCGGGTGAACAGGGTATACACCGCGAACATGCCACCAAACGAATGCCCGACCAGGCTGCGTTGGTCTTGATCGACCTTGAAGCGGCTGTTGACCTCAGGCATCAGCCGCTTTTCGATGAAATCCAGAAACACGTCCTGGCCGCCCTGCGGCGGCACGTTGCGTTCGGCCGGTTGCGGCGGAGACAGGTCGAAGGCGCGGCGCTCGAAGTCCAGCGGGGTGTCACTGGGATAACCGATCGCCACCAGAATCGAGCCGCGCAAGCGCTCCTGCGCGCGCTTGGCGGCGTGGAAGGCCGGGAAGTACGCGTTGCCGTCGAGCAGGTAGATCACCGGATAGCCACCGGTCCACGGCACATCGCCTTCCGGCAGGCTGACCATGATCCGGTACTCGCGGCCTTCGGCGCTTTTCATCGTCCATTGTTCGGTGCCGTCCAGTGTCACCGGCGCGGCGTGTGCCAGCCCGGCAAACAACAGGGCGCTCAGGTAAATCCACAGTGTGCGCGTCATCAGTGTTCTCCTTACCAGCGATAGCTGAGGCTGGTGACCAGGCTGCGTGCCTCGCCGCGATAGCAGTAACCCTGCTGGCAATTGATGTAGCGCTTGTCGAGCAGGTTGCGCGCGTTGAAGCCCAGGCGCACGCCGTCCAGGTCGCCGGCAAAGTCGTAGTGCACGCCAGCGTCGACCAGGGTGTAGCCCTCGTTCTTCTGGGTGTTGGCGGCATCGCCGAAGTTGCTGCCGGTGTAGCGCGCACCCGCGCCCAGGCCGAGGCCGAACGGCAAGCGGTAGTCGAGCCACATCGAGGCCAGATGGCGTGGCACGTTGAGCGGTTGCTTGCCCTGGTTGCCGTCGTTGCTCTTGGTCACCTCGGCATCGTTGTAGCTGTAGCTGGCAGTCAGCTTGAGGCGCTCGCTCAGGTCGGATACCGCTTCCAGCTCCAGGCCCTTTGAGGTCTGCTCACCGGTGGCAATGCTGCGGGTCGGGTCGGCCAGGTCGCGGGTCAGTACGTTTTGCTGGGTCAGGTGGTACAGCGAGGCGGTGAGCACGGTCGAGCTGCCCGGTGGTTGGTACTTCACGCCCAACTCATATTGCTCGCCTTCGGTGGCCTTGTAGGGGCTGCCATCGGGCTGGCTGCTGCTCTGTGGCAAAAACGAGGTGGCATAGCTGACGTAGGGCGCGACACCGTTGTCGAACAGGTACAGCGCGCCGATCGAGCCGGTGGTGGCCGCGTCGTCGTCCTTGCGCTTGCTGCCGGCGAGGTGATTGCTGCGGCGTACATCTACCTTGTCACGGCGCAGCCCGGCCGACAGGCGCCAGCGGTCGATCTCGATCTGGTCTTGCAGGTACAGGCCGCTGCGGTGCTCCAGGCCGTCCTCGTCGGCCCAGGCCGTGTTCGGGCGCGCAACCGGCTGATGGTAGTCGGGCGCGTAGCGATCGATCGAAGGCCCGGGGCCCATGGCGTACAGCAGGTCGGTTTCAAGCAGCGCGTAGTCCCAGCCGCTGACCAGGGTGTGTCGCAGGTTGCCGGTGTCGAAGCGACTGACCAGGCGGGTGTCGGTCGACAGCGAGGTCATGTTTTCGTAGACGCCGACGGCTTGTCGATCGAGCACCGAGCCACGCTCCTGGAAGGGCTGCATGTACTGGTTGGTGGTGTCGACCTGGCCGTAGCGCAGGTTCTGCTGGAAGGTGAAGGTGTCGTTGAGGGTGTGCTCGAACTCGTAACCCAGGGTCCACTGGCGCTGTTCGAGTTTGTCGAAGTATTCATCGCCCTGCCAGAAGTTGCTCAGGTGCTCGCCTTGCTGGTAGAGCATCGGTGAACCGGCGGTTTCACGCTCCTGGTATTGGGCGAGCAGGGTGAGACGGGTGTCGGGGTCGATCTGCCAGCTCAGCGAGGGCGCGATCAGGCGCACGTCGTTGTTCAGTTGCTCGATGTAGTTTTCTGCATCGCGGTAGACGCCGACCACGCGGTAGAGCAGGTCGCCTTGTTCGTCCAGGCGCCCGCCGAGGTCGAACTGGCCTTGTTGGTGGTTATAGTTGCCGGCCTGGATCTGCACTTCGTTGCGTGCGTCCAGGCTCGGGCGTTTGCTGACCCTGTTGACCATGCCGCCGGGGCTGATCTGGCCGTACAGCACCGAAGCAGGGCCTTTGACCACTTCGATGCGTTCCAGGTTGTAGGCTTCGGTCTGGTACAGCGACAGCCAGCCGCTGCCAGGTTGGCGCAGGCCGTCGAGGAAGTCGGCGGACATGGTGGTTTCGAAACCGCGCACGCTGATCATGTCAAAGCGCGGGTCCAGGCCCGAGCTGCCCACACGCACGCCGGCGGTGTAGGCGACGGCGTCTTCGACGCGGTCGACCTTGCGGTCGGCGATCTGCGCGGCGGTGACGACACTGACGCTTTGCGCGGTTTCGAGGATCGGGCGGTCGGTCTTGGTTGCGCTGCTGGCGTTGCTGGCGTAGTAGCCGCTGACCGGGGCGAAGGCGCTTTGGCTTGCGTTGGCGTCGATGTTGGTGGGATCGAGCTGCAGGCTGGTGTCGGTCGCGGTGGGCAGGATGACGTAGCCGGATTGGGTTTTGTGCGGGCTAAGGTTGGTGCCCTGGAGCAGGCGGGCGAGGGCTTCGTCGAGCGTGCCGCCTGGCTGGGTGCCTTGGGTTGTGAGGTTTTGAACGGTTTGTGGGGAGAAGGAGAGGGTGATGCCCGAGCGTTCGGCGAAGGTGCTCAGGGCTTGGGCCAGCTGACCTGGGGGGATGGCTGGCGCGGTTTTTTCGGCGGCGCTGGCGCTGCTGGCCAAGAGGGTCAGGGCCAGGGCCAGGGCGGTGGGGAGGTTGCTGCTGTGGGGTGGCATTGGGGTGGTCCGTTGAAGGGGATATCTTTGCTAACCGGATGAGGTGGGGAAGTCCGACAGTTTTTTCTCGCGGCTTCGGTTATTTGTGGTTTGTCCTCTGTCTCGTGGGCTTATCCGTTTTCTGTGGTGGCTGTTAGGGCCCCTTTCGCCCTTACGGCGAGTCACTTTTTTGGCAAACGCCCCAAAAAAGTAACCAAAAAAGGTCTTGGCTCCACATCCGGCCCCTTCGCTGCGCTGCGGGGTTCCCTCGCTTCGGTCTTGCTCCCGGGAGGACCGCGCTGTACGGCCCATCCTGGGCCGCAGCGCTTGCCGGCCATCCATGGCCGTCACCTCCCTTCGCAAGACCTGCGCTCGGCCTCCTGAGTCGCCGGTGGATCAAGATCAAGATCAAGATCAAGATCAAGATCAAGATCAAGATCAAGATCAAGATCAAGATCAAGATCAAGATCAAGATCAAGATCAAGATCAAGATCAAGATCAAGATCAAGAGCACGCCTCGCTGCGCTGGCGCAGATCAAGGGCGGGGCCGCAAAACGGCCCCAGCTTTTGACCTTCGCTTTTGATCTGCGCCAGCGCAGCGAGGCGTGCTCTTGATCTTGATCTACCAGCGACCTCAGGAGGCCGAACGCAGGCATTGCGAAGGGAGGTGCCGGCCATGGATGGCCGGCAAGCGCTGCGGCCCAGGATGGGCCGTACAGCGCGGTCCTCCCGGGAGCTATGCCGGAGTGAGGGGACCCCGGAGCGCAGCGCAGGGGCCGTATGTGGGAGCGAGCCCTTTTTTGGTTACTTTTTTGGGGCGTTTGCCAAAAAAGTGACTCGCCGTAAGGGCGAAAGGGGCCCGCACTGCCACAACAGAAAATGGATAAGCTCACAAAACAAGCAGCAAACCACAAACCACAGATCAAACCGCCACAACCCGAACCCACCACCGCGTCCGCTCCACCACCCTGACCGGCAACAACCGCTCGATATTGCCCAACAACCCCTCAGGGTCATCCAAACGAAACACCCCACTCAATCGCAGCCCGGCAATCCCCGCATCACACCCAAGCCACCCAGCCCGATACCGCCCAGCCTCGGCCAAAAACTCCCCAAGCCCCACATCACTGGCAACCAACACCCCCCGACTCCAACCAAACGGATCGATCCCCACGCCTACCAACGGCCTGACCCCTCCGCCATCTACCGCCACCCCATCCCCCGCAGCCAACTGCTGCACCCCGCCAGCCCCGCGCACCAGCACTTGTCCGCGCGCCACATGCACCTCAGTGAACCCAGCCTGCTCCCGCACCACCGCCCGCGCTCCGCGCCCTTCACAACTGGCGAAGCGGCAACCGACAACCCAGCTAGGCCCATCCAGCAACACTTCACCCGAACGCAGCAGCACCCGCCCAGCTTCGATATCCACTGCACTGTCAGTGTTCAACAGCACCTCACCACCAGCGGCCATCGGCACCCGTCGACGCTCCCCGGTAGCCGTGGCAAAGTCACTCCGCCAGCCAGGTGCGGTATGGCTCAACAGCAACGCGCCACTGCCAACCGCCAAACCCACCCCAAGCAACGACAGCATCCGCCGTCGACCCACATCTACCTCGGCCCGCCGTAACACGGCCGAGGTCTGCGCTGCATCCGGTAACCGCCCAGGGTCAAACTGACCAGCCAACTGGCCCAAGCGCAGCCAGGCCAACTCATGCCGGCCATCGCGCTGCCGCCACGCCATTAGCTGCGCCTGCAACTCGGGGTGGTGCGGCTGATCGCGCAGGCGCATCTGCCACTCGATGGCCTTGCACACGATCGCCTCCGGCAACCGCTCCGCGCTGGCGCTCACAGGGCGTCCTCAAAGCACACCCGATAGCAGTGGAGCAGGGCGCTGGCTACGTGTCGCTCGGCCGTACGGCTGGAAATACCCAACTGCACGGCCACTTGCACGTGGGTCAGGCCGCTCAGTTGGTAAAGCAGGAATGCCTCACGCACGGCCGGCTTGAGGCCGTCGAGCATTTGCGCGATGCGCTCCAGACATTGCAGCGCTTCATGGCGGACTGCAGGGGATGGGAAACTGGCCTCTGGCTGCAGGGCCAGGGTCTCAAGGTAGGCGCGTTCCAGTGCATCACGGCGCCAGTGATCGATCACCAGGCCGCGGGCGATGCGGGCCAGCAATGCCCGCGGGGCGCGGTCGCTGATTGGCTGGTTACGCACCAGCAAACGCACGAACGTGTCCTGCGCCAGGTCGGCAGCCTGCTGCGAGCAGCCCAGCGAACGCCGCAGCCATGCCTGCAGCCAGCTGCGCTGGGTGCCGTAGAGAACATCAAGAGGGATGATCGAATCTGTTTCATGCAGCGACATGCGACGCCCCTGGCAGACAGGCACAGTTGAATTGAGGACCGGGCGCAAGATAAAAGCGAATGGTTCCCAATTCAACTTATTTATTGTCTGCTGCGCAGCTCTTTTGGCGCCCGCCTGCCGTGCCCTGCCAAGCCTGGTACAAGCTTCAGTCAGCAGGCAGCAGCGAGGAATGATGATGGCTGATCAGCCACTCGCTGCCGGTCCAGTCGTAGGTAAAGGTATAGCGAGCGGCCACTTGCTTGCCGGTCGCCGCAAAATCGAATGTGTACAGCCCGGCCAGTGACGCCTGGTTGCAACCGATGCTGACATGGTGACTATCGAGCCTGCCGGATGGGCGGTCAGCAAGGAAATGCTTGAAGTAGTCAACACGCTCGGCAGTGCTCAGCCGCGGCAGACTGGACACCGTGGGTAGCAACAGCGCGTCTACTGCATACAGCCTGGCCACGGCCGCGGGATCACCGCTCTGCAAGCTGGCATTCCATTGGCTGAACAGCGACAGCACGTCATCGTCGGCAACGGGCTGGCACTCTTTGGTTGCCGCGGTCGCGTATGCAGGCAGGCACAGGAAAGCTACAGATAGGTAAAGGCAGGGGCGGTTCATGCTGAAACTCCTTGGAAGCAGGCCGCCGGGTGGGCCTGCGAGGCTTCCAAGGTAGAAACAACTACGTGCGATAAATGTAGGTAAAGGGTCTCAGCTAATGAGGGACTTTTCGCTGTTTTTGCCCTGCTCAAGCTGCAGGCTCAACTGTGCGACCTGTTGCAACAGCAGGTCACGCTCTTCCTTCAGACGACGCAGTTCATCACGGCGAACGGAAACAAAAAGGGTCTGGACAGGAGTGTTTTGCATCAAGGTACCCATTGCACACCTCGCAATTGGCTAGTGACATTCTAAGCGTAGCCGCTCATACGGCGCGCATTCTGAATTCTTTCTGCGAGCTTGGGAACTTTTTTGTTTATGGTTGTCAGGCCGTTCGTCGCTGAACCCTTTGCCGATGAGCTGGACTAATCTGAAAACCTGAAACGCCTTGTTAACTATTTCTGAGGGGAGCGACGCCACATGCAATTGGGAATCGTCGGGCTGGGCCGCATGGGCGGCAATATTGCAAGACGGCTGATGCGTGCCGGGCATCGTACCGTGGTTCATGACCGCAATCGCGACGCGGTCACCGCCCTGGAAAATGAAGGCGCCCAGGGTGCCCACGACCTGGGCGCAATGATTCAAAAACTCAAAGCTCCGCGCGCCGTGTGGGTGATGCTGCCAGCCGGCGAGCCGACCGAGCAGACCATCCGCCAGCTGGCCGACCTGCTCGAGCCAGGCGATGCGATCATCGACGGCGGCAATACCTTCTACAAAGACGACATGCGCCGCGCGGCCGAGCTGTCCCAGCGTGGCCTGCATTATCTGGATGTCGGCACCTCCGGCGGCGTCTGGGGCCTGGAGCGCGGCTATTGCATGATGATTGGCGGCGAGAAAGACGTGTTTGAGCGCCTGGAGCCGCTGTTCAACGCACTGGCCCCGGGTGTTGGCGAGATCCCGCGCACCCAGGGCCGCGAAGGTGAGCACGCACGTGCCGAGCACGGTTACATCCATGCCGGCCCGGCAGGCTCCGGCCACTACGTGAAGATGATCCACAACGGCATCGAATACGGCTTGATGCAGGCCTATGCCGAAGGCTTCGACCTGCTGCGCAGCAAGGGCGGTGATGAATTGCCCGAGGCCGAGCGCTTTGACTTGAACGTGGCAGAAATCGCCGAAGTCTGGCGCCGTGGCAGCGTGGTCACCTCGTGGCTGCTCGACCTGACCGCCGACGCGCTGGTCGCCGACCCGGCCTTGGCTCAGTTCAGTGGTTCGGTGTCGGACAGTGGTGAAGGCCGCTGGACCATCGACGCTGCCGTCGAGCAGGCCGTGCCGGTACCGGTATTGTCCAGCGCGCTGTTTGCCCGCTTCCGTTCACGCCAGCAGCAGGGCACCTTCGGCGACAAGGTCCTGTCGGCCATGCGCCTGGGCTTTGGTGGGCATGTCGAGAACAAGCGCCCATGAGCCAAACGAAGATACCCGCAGCACCGCCGTGCACGTTGTTCCTGTTCGGCGCCAATGGTGATCTGGTCAAGCGCCTGCTGATGCCGGCGCTGTACAACCTCAGCCGCGACGGCCTGCTCGATCGCAATCTGCGTATCGTCGGCGTTGACCACAACGCCGCCAGCGCAGAGGAGTTTGCCGAGCGCCTGCACAGTTTCATGGCCAACCGCGAGCAGGGCGAGGGCGCGCCCAAAAATCTCGATGAAAAGGTCTGGGCGCGGCTGGCCAAGCGGCTGGATTACCAGACCGGTGATTTCCTCGACCCGGCCACTTATCAGGCCCTGGCCAAGCGCATCGAGGGCACCCGCCATGGCAATGCCATCTTTTATCTGGCCACCTCGCCGCGATTCTTCCCTGAGGTCGCGCAGCGGCTGGGCGAGGCGGGCTTGCTCGATGAGTCGGCAGGGGGCTTCCGCCGGGTGGTCATCGAAAAACCGTTTGGCACCGACCTGGCCAGCGCCGAAGCGCTCAACGCCTGCCTGCTCAAGGTCATGCATGAACGACAGATCTACCGCATCGACCATTATCTGGGCAAAGAGACCGTACAGAACATCCTGGTCAGCCGCTTCTCCAATGGCCTGTTTGAATCGTTCTGGAACAATCACTACATCGACCACGTGCAGATCACCGCTGCCGAGACCGTCGGCGTCGAGACCCGTGGTGCGTTCTACGACAACACCGGGGCGCTGCGCGACATGGTCCCCAATCATCTGTTCCAGCTGTTGGCCATGGTTGCCATGGAGCCGCCAGCGGCATTCGGCGCCGATGCGGTGCGCGGCGAAAAGGCCAAGGTGATCGGCGCCATCCGTCCCTGGTCGACCAAGATGGCCCTGAAGAACTCGGTGCGCGGCCAGTACAGCGTCGGCAAGCAAGGCCGCAAGCGCGTGCCGGGATACCGCGAAGAAGCCAACGTAGCCCCTGACAGCCAGACCGAAACCTATGTCGCCTTGAAGGTGATGATCGACAACTGGCGTTGGGCTGGGGTGCCGTTTTACCTGCGTACCGGCAAGCGCATGAGTGTGCGTGACACCGAGATCGCCATCTGCTTCAAGCCAGCGCCGTACGCACAGTTTCGTGAATCGGAGCTGGAGCGGCCCAAGGCCAACTACCTGAAAATCCAGATCCAGCCCAATGAAGGTATGTGGTTCGACCTGCAGGCCAAGCGCCCGGGGCCGGAGATGATCATGGAGAATGTCGAGCTCGGCTTTGCCTACAAGGACTTTTTCAAGATGCCGCCGGCCACCGGCTACGAGACGCTGATCTACGACTGCCTGACCGGTGACCAGACGCTGTTCCAGCGCGCTGACAACATCGAAAACGGCTGGCGTGCCGTACAGCCTTTTCTGGATGCCTGGGCCAGCGAGAGCAAGGTGCATGAATATCCTGCCGGCGAGGATGGCCCGGAAGCGGGCAACGAGCTGCTCAGCCGTGACAAGCGCGAGTGGCATAGCCTGGGCTGATGTTGCCGGGTCGGTAGAACTTTTCGGTGATTTAACCCGCCAAACCTGTTCAACCCATGCCAAGGAGTTTCAATGCCAGCCCCGATCGAAGACTACGCTCTGCTCGGCAACTGCCGTAGCGCCGCCTTGGTCAGCCGCGACGGCTCGATCGACTGGCTATGCCTGCCGCGCTTCGACGCCCCGGCGGTGTTTGCCGCCTTGCTCGGCAACGAAGAGAACGGCCGCTGGCGCCTGGCGCCCTCCGATCCGGTTGAGAGCAGCACGCGCCAGTACCTTGAAGACAGCCTGATTCTGGAGACGGTGTACAGCACCGCCAGCGGTCGGGCGCGGGTGCTTGATTTGATGCCGCTGGGTGACACCAACTCGGTGATTCGCATCGTCGAGGGCCTGGCTGGCGAAACCAGCTTCGAGATGGATCTGGTGCTGCGTTTTGATTATGGCCGCAGCGTGCCGTGGGTGGAAAAGATCGACCCGCTGACCCTCAGCGCGGTGGCTGGGCCCGACCGCCTGATTCTTTCCAGCAGCGTCGCCACTCATGCCTGGGATCACCATACCGGTGTGCGCTTTCGCGTAGCTGCCGGCGAGCGCCATGTGTTCAGCCTGCGCCATCAGCCTTCGCATCTGCCGGTGCAGCCCGACTGCGACCTGGACGAGGCATTTGCCCATACCCTCAACGAGTGGCAGACCTTTGCCGGCCGCTGCCCCGACGTTGGCCGCTATAGCGCTCAGGTGCGGCGTTCACTGATTACGCTCAAAGCGATGACCTATGCGCCAACTGGCGGCATCGTCGCGGCGGTGACCACCTCGCTGCCAGAACGGGTCGGTGGTGAGCGCAACTGGGACTACCGATATTGCTGGCTGCGCGATGCGACCATGACCTTGCTGGCATTCATGAACCTGGGCTACTTCGACGAGGCGCAAGCCTGGCGCGAATGGCTGCTGCGTTCGGTGGCGGGCAACCCGGAGCAGATGCAGATCATGTACGGGCTGGCCGGCGAGCGCGATCTGCAGGAGTACGACCTGCCGTGGCTGGCGGGCTATGAGCACTCTCAGCCGGTACGGGTCGGCAACGCTGCGGCCGGGCAGCATCAGCTGGATATTTATGGCGAAGTTGCCGATGCCATGACCCAGGCGATCAAGGGTGGCCTGCCGCGCCATCCCCGCAGCGCGGCCATTGCGCGGTTGATTCTGCCGTATGTGGAGAGCATTTGGCGCGAGCCCGATGAGGGTATCTGGGAAGTGCGCGGCGGCACTCAGCACTTTGTGCACTCCAAGGTCATGGCCTGGGTCGCCTTTGATCGTGCCGCCAGCCTGGCAGAAACCACCGAGGAAGAGGTTGAGCGCGGCCAGCATTACCGCAGGGTAGCGGACGAGATCCACCGTGAAGTCTGTGCCAACGGGCTGGACCCGAGTGGCGAGTATTTCGTTCAGGCCTATGGTTCCAGTGAAATGGACGCAAGCCTGCTGCAGATTGCCCTGACCGGATTTTTGCCCGCCGACGATCCACGTTTTGTGCGCACGCTTGAGCAGATCGAAAGCCGGCTGTTGAAGGATGGCTTGCTGCTGCGTTACGACAGTGAGAGCGGCGGCGATGGGCTGTCGGCGGGCGAGGGGACGTTCCTGGTGTGTTCGTTCTGGTTGGCTGATGTGTACGTGTTGCAGGGCCGTCACGAACAGGCCGAAGCGTTGTATCAGCGCCTGCTCGGGCTGTGCAACGACCTCGGCCTGCTGGCCGAGCAATATGAGCCGACAGCACAGCGCATGCTTGGCAACTTCCCACAGGCGTTCAGCCATATCGGCATCATCAACACCGCGTTGAACCTGCACAAGGCACAGTGCCCGGCGCGGGCGCGTTGTGGTTGAATGCGGTCTTCAGGGATCTGCCTGTAAAGGATTTGCTCATGCATTCGCTGCACTGGCTCGAACAGCACATGCACCACTGCGCCGATATGGCGCAACGGCTTCACCAGCAATTCAGCTACGAGTATGCAACCCAGCCGCTGGCCGACTGGCAAGCGGAGTTTGCCGAGGGCCAGCGCAATGGTGACTGGAAATGCCTGGTCGCGCTCGAGCAAGGGCGCTTGCTGGGCGGCGCCTGCCTGGCAGCCGCTGACCTGCCTGAGCGACCAGACCTCGGCCCTTGGCTGGCATGTGTACTGGTCGAACCCGAGGCTCGCGGCAGGGGCCTGGCGGCGCAGTTGATCGAAGCGATCTGCGCCCATGCCAGCTCACTGGGCATTCCTCGCCTGTACCTGCACACCCACGACCAGAGCGCTTACTACGCCAAGCGCGGCTGGCATGTATTGGAGCGCTTTGAAGCCTGGGACAAGCAGCAGTGGCTGATGGCTCGCGATCTCTAGCGAGCGGGGTCATCCAGACTGAAAGATGCAATCCTGGTTAACTCAACTCCGGCATTGGCATGCCTAAGGCAGCCTCCGGCCGTGTTAGAAAGCAACTCCCAGTCGCCCACGGATCGCGCCGATGAACTCACCCGCCACCCCTCGATTCGGCGCCTTTTGCTTTGCCAGCTTCCTGCTCTCGATTGCCTATGGCGCGACCTTTCTGCTGTCGCTGCTGGTGCGCTCGTTCGGCGGTAACGAGCACGATGCTGGTCAGGTATTCGCGGTGGCCATGGTCAGTACTCTGATCGCGGTGCTGGTATCCGGCCACGTGCTGCAGCGCTTGGGCGCGGCCCGCTGTATTGCGCTGGGTGCACTGTGCCTTGTGCTCGCGTCACTGGGCTTCGCCACGGCGCCGGGACTGGGCCTGATGCTGATGGCCTGCGGTGCACTGCTTGGCATCGGCTGGGGCGTGTTCTACACCGTGGGGCCGATCATGGTCGCGGCGATGGTCGCGCCGGCGCGGCGCACGCACTGCTTTGCGCTATTGTCCGGGAGCATGCTGGCCGGCATCGGCAGCGGCCCGTTGGCGGGCAAGTTGGCGGCGCTGGCGGGGCTGCCGGTGCAGGCCGCGTTCATCACTGCCGCGTTGACCGCAGCGCTGGGCGGTGGCTACTTCTGGCGCTTGGGCGCGGCCACTGCCATCGCCCAGCAGCGCCCCAGCGAGCCGGTACAGATCAGCCTGCGCTCGGCGGCCGAGGTGCTGCGCTCGCGCTCGGCGTTGTCGATCGTGATGGTCGGCCTGGGTGGGGCGATCTTTGGCGGCATGGGCAGTTTCCAGACCAGTTACGCGGCCAGTCTTGGTCTGGACTATTCGCTGTTTTTCATCGGTTTCATGGGCGCCGCCATCACCTGCCGGTTGTTGATCGCCGGTTGGGTGGTCAAACGCAGTCCGCTGCCGGCCTCGCTGGCCTTGACCACACTCATGCTGATCGCCGTGCTGGGCTTTGCCAGCTGGGTGCATGACAGCTTCAGCTATGTGCTGGCTGCCGGCGTGCTGGGCATCGGCTACGGCCTGAATTACTCGGTGATCAATGGCCTGGCAGCCAATGAAGCGCCGCCGCACCTGACCGCGCAGGCGTTGCTGCTGTTCAGCCTGGCGTATTTCATCGGCGTATTCGGCTTCCCGTTCTTCGCCGGCAAGCTGATCAGCCAGAGCGGCGTCTCGGGCATGCTGTTCAGCGTCAGCGTGATCGCGCTGTTGGTCTGGGCGCTTGCAGCTGGCCGTTGCCTGCTGCAACGCCTGCAGCGCAGCGCGCCGCTTGCCGAGTGAGTAACGCCGGCAAAACTGTTAGCCTTGACGGGTTTCAGTCGTTTTGGACAGGCCATGGCCAACCACAAGATCGAGATCCGCCGCCGTAACGTCGAAAAGATTCTGCACGCTGCCGAAAAGGTTTTCGCCGAGAAGGGCTTCGGCGCGACGTCGATGGGTGATATCGCCGAGCAGGCCGAGCTGCCGCGGTCCAACCTGCATTACTACTTCAACACCAAAGACGACCTGTACCGCGCCGTGCTGCAGGACCTGCTCGAGGTTTGGAAGCAGGACGCCCTGTGCTTCGAGCGTTTCGACGACCCGCGGGTGGTGCTGACCAGTTACATCCGGGCCAAGATGAGCCACTCGCGCTCGCGCTCGCTGGGCTCAAAGATCTGGGCTGAAGAGATGCTTCACGGCGCGCCGCTGCTCGGCACCAGTCTGGACGAAAGCCTGGTGCCGTGGGCGCAGTTGAAGGAGAACAAGATCCGTCGCTGGGTCGAAGAAGGGCAGATTCTGCCGGTCGAGCCGTCTGCCTTGCTGTACATGATCTGGGCCGCCACCCAGCACTACGCCGACTTCGGCTATCAGGTAACGTTGCTCAACGGTGGTGAGCCGCTGTCGGACATGGCTTTTGAGCGCGCCATCCAGACCGTAACCGGGGTGATCCTGCGCGGGATCGGCCTGGAGCCCTGAAACAGCTGCGCCGGGCTTGAGCCCGGCGCACTCTATAGCCGCTGTTCAGCCCTCAGCTGGCTTCGCGGTAGGGGTTGCGCGGGTCCTGGGTCCAGTTCAGATAAGGCTTGCCGGTGTCCTGCGGGACCATCTCGATACAGTTCTCGACCGGGCAGGTGATCTGGCACAGGTTACAGCCCACACACTCCTGATCGATCACGCTGTAGATGTGCGTGCCATCCGCCTTGACTGTGCTGTCGATGGCCTGGTGCGAGGTGTCTTCGCAGGCAATATGGCAGCGGCCACAACCGATGCAGGCATCCTGATCGATCTTGGCGATGACCTGATAGTTGATGTCCAGGTACTTCCAGTCAGTCGTGTGCGCCACCGCCTGACCGCGGAACGCTTCCAGGCTTTGATGGCCATGCTGATCCATCCAGCGCGACAAGCCGTCCTGCATGTCCTCGACAATCCGAAAACCATGCAGCATCGCCGCCGTGCACACCTGTACTGCGCCACTGCCCAGGGCGATGAACTCGGCAGCATCACGCCAGTTGCCAATGCCACCGATGCCGCAGATCGGCAAGCCGCGGGTCTGCGGATCGCGTGCAATTTCCGCAACCATGTTCAGCGCGATCGGCTTGACCGCCGAGCCGCAGTAGCCGCCGTGGGTGCTCTGATCGCCAACGATAGGGTGGGCGACCATGCGGTCCAGATCGACGCTGGTGATCGAGTTGATGGTGTTGATCAGCGACACCGCATCGGCGCCTCCGCGATGGGCCGCGCGGGCCGACTGGCGGATGTCGGTGATGTTCGGCGTCAGCTTGACGATCACCGGCAGCGAGCAGTAGGTCTTGCACCAGCGGGTGACCATCTCGACGTATTCGGGCACCTGGCCGACGGCCGCGCCCATGCCGCGCTCGGGCATGCCGTGGGGGCAGCCGAAGTTGAGCTCGATGCCGTCGGCACCGGTGGCTTCGACCAGCGGCAGGATGAACTTCCACGACTCCTCTTCACAGGGCACCATCAGCGACACGATCAGCGCGCGATCCGGCCAGTCCTTCTTCACCTGGGTGATCTCGCGCAGGTTGATCTCCAGGGAACGGTCGGTGATCAGTTCGATATTGTTGATGCCCTGCACCAGCCGGTTGGCGCCGAAGTGCGCCGAGTAGCGCGACGACACGTTGACTGCGGCCGGGTCTTCGCCGAGGGTTTTCCAGACCACACCGCCCCAGCCAGCCTCGAACGCGCGGACCACGTTGTAGGCCTTGTCGGTGGGTGGTGCGGAGGCCAGCCAGAATGGGTTGGGCGCCTTGATGCCAGCGAATACGATGGACAGATCGGCCATTTATGCGGCCTCCACATTGAGCATGAGTTGGGCATGGATGGCTTCAGCGGCCAGTTTGCCGTGTTGCACTGCCTGTACGGTGAGGTCCTGGCCGAGCGCCGTGCAGTCACCGCCGGCATACACGCCGGGTAGGCTGGTGCGCAGGCACTGGTCGACGCGAATGCGCTCGCCGTCGCGCGCCAGTTGCGCCGCCAGTGGGTCGCTCAGGCTGGTGTCGTCGAAGCATTGGCCAATGGCCTTGAAGATGGCATCGGCTGCCAGTTCGAAGCTTTCGCCGGTGTCGCGCAGGCGACCGTCGGCCATCTCGGTACGTATGAAGCGCATGCCACGCACGCGACCCATGTCATCCAGCAACAACGCATCGGGGCGCGCCCAGGTGTGCAAGCGGACCTGGTTGGCCTTGGCGATATCCTGTTCATGCTCGGTGGCGCCCATGTCGGCATGGCCGCGGCGATACACCAGGTTGACGTCGCGAGCGCCGAGGCGGCTCATCTGCACGGCCATATCGATCGCCGTGTTGCCCGCGCCGATCACCAGGCAGCGCTCTGCCAGCGGCAGTTGGCTGAGATCATCAGCCTGGCGCAGCTCGCGGATGTACTCGGTGGCTGCAAGCAGGCCTGGCGCCTCTTCGTCCGCCAGACCCAGCTGGCGCACAGCATTCAGGCCCACTCCGAGGAACACCGAATCGTATTGCTGATGCAGCTCGGTGAGGCTGAGGTTGGCGCCCAGGCGCTGGCCATGGCGAATCTCGATGCCGCCGATGCCGAGCAAGAAATCAACCTCGCGCTGGGCGTAGTCGTCCACCAGCTTGTAGCGGGCGATGCCGTATTCATTGAGGCCACCGGCCTTCTCTTGTGCTTCGTAGACCACCACGTCATGCCCGTGCATGGCCAGCCGGTGCGCGCACGACAGCCCGGCAGGGCCTGCGCCGACCACGGCAATGCGCTTGCCGCTGGCAGGTGAGCGCTTGAACGGGTGTTCACTGAAATTGGCATTGTCTACTGCGTAGCGTTGCAGCAAGCCGATCAGGACCGGTGCGCATTCCTGGGCGTTGTTGCGCACGCAGGCTTGCTGGCAGAGGATCTCGGTCGGACAGACCCGCGCGCAGCTGCCGCCGAGGATGTTCGCCGAGAGGATCTTCTCGGCGGCACCCTGCAGGTTGTCGTCGCTGATTCGGTGGATGAACGACGGGATGTCGATATCGCTGGGGCATGCGTTGATGCACGGTGCATCGAAGCAGTACAGGCAGCGGGCGCTTTCCACGGCAGCCTGGCGGGCGGTGAGGGGTGGGGCGAGATCGCCGAAGTTATCGGCCAGTTGTTCGGCGCCGGCACGCGGGCGCGGCAAGTGCTTCAGGGCATCGATCACGGTTGGAGCCTCTCTCTTTTTTTGTCGGTACAGGCGGCGGTTACTCGCCTGGCCGGTCTGGGTTGATGGCAGACAACAGCAATACGGCTGCGCCCGGCCTCTCCCGGGCCGGTGCGCCTTGCAGGCTGAATCAGCGCTCGACGGGCGTCGGGCGCTGGTGCTCGGCGCGGCGGCTGAGCACTTCGAATACCGAGGGGTAGGCGGGCCGTTCCAGGTAGCGCCCGGCGCCGGCTTCGGCGCGCAGGTCACCGTCAGCCCAGACCAGTCGGCCTTGGCTGATGGTGTGGCTAGGGATACCGCGCACGGTGCGGCCTTCGAAGATATTGAAGTCGACCCGTTGATGGTGGGTCTTGGCCGAAATCGTCCGTGTGCCTTGCGGGTCCCACAGCACCAGGTCGGCATCGGCGCCGACGCGAATCGCGCCCTTGCGCGGGAACAGGTTGAAGATCTTCGCGGTGTTGGTCGAGGTCAGCGCAACAAACTCGTGCATCGACAACCGGCCACTGTTTACGCCGGCGTCCCAGAGCACGGCCATGCGGTCTTCGATGCCGGCGGTGCCATTGGGGATGCGACTGAAGTCATTGCGCCCGGCGCCTTTCTGGTCGGCGCAGAAGCAACAGTGATCGGTTGCAGTGGTGTGCAGGTTGCCCGATTGCAAACCGCGCCACAGCGCCTCCTGGTGCTCGCGCGGGCGGAACGGCGGGCTCATCACATAGCCGGCGGCTGTGGACCAGTCCGGGTGGCGATAGACGCTATCGTCGATCAGCAGGTGGCCGGGCAGCACTTCGCCGTAGACCGGCTGGCCCTTGGCCCGGGCGTAGGTGATTTCGTCGAGTGCTTCGCGGGTCGAGACGTGCACCAGATACACCGGCGTACCCAGCGTCTCGGCGATGCGGATGGCACGGCTGGCGGCTTCACCTTCTACCTGCGGCGGGCGTGACAGCGGGTGTGCCTCGGGGCCGGTCATGCCCTGGGCCAGCAGCTTTTGCTGAAGGTGATAGACCAGCTCGCCGTTTTCGGCATGCACGGTCGGCACCGCGCCCAGTTGCAGGCAGCGCTCGAAGCTGGCGACCAGGGTGTCGTCGGCTGCCATGATCGCGTTCTTGTAAGCCATGAAGTGTTTGAAGCTGTTGACCCCATGCTTGGCCACCAACTCGCCCATCTCTTCGGCAACCTGTTCGCTCCACCAGGTGATGGCGACATGAAAACCATAGTCACTCGCCGACTTCTCGGCCCAGCCGCGCCAGGTATGAAAAGCCTCGAGCAGCGACTGCTGCGGGTTGGGGATGACGAAGTCGATGATCGAGGTGGTGCCACCGGCCAGGCCTGCAGCGGTGCCGGTGAAAAAGTCATCGCTGGCCACGGTGCCCATGAACGGCAATTGCATATGGGTGTGCGGGTCAATGCCTCCAGGCATCAGGTACTGGCCACTGCCATCGAGGATCTCGCAGCCGGCGGGTACATCGAGGTTTTGCCCAATGGCCTGGATACGGCCATCGACACACAGGACATCGGCGGGGTAGCTCTCTTCGTGGGTGACCACGGTGGCACCACGGATCATCAGGGACATGCCGTCTTCCTCGCAGGCTGACCGGTCTTGGCCGGTTCTTGAAATTATCGTGCTGCCAGTAGCTGGAGGATATTTTCAATCCTGTCAGACCTGACAAGAATGAAATCTAGTTGTTGATCTACTATAGTTCAAGAAATATTTTTATAAGCATATATTGTTATTAATTGTTTGATTTATAAGGATAAAAATCAAAATTCACCAAAATGGTGAGGCGCCTCACCATTTTGACGCACTTGACAAGATGCCAATTTGGTCAAGATTTCTCATGCGAAATCAAATGTTTAAATCCAGCGATTCACAGGCACCCCAGAGTGAAAATAAATTGCCTGCACCAGTTTGAAACCCGCTGCTGTGAATCGGCTTTGACGTTCACCGGCCGCCGCCACCGAGGGCAACACCGAACAATGACTTGAATGCTTTGCACAACAGCACGTTACCTGCGGCCGGCGGCGGCAAGCGAGACAGCCTTTGGCCGACTCGGCACGTTTATTGAGTGCGCCCGCAGCCAGGCCGGGCCGCAGGTGCAGTACTGCTGGTGGTACTCCGGCCATCGCATTAGCCCGATGAGCAAACAATTAGAAAAACCTGGAGAAGGCCCCATGCAACAGAGCAGATCGCAAGTGATCGAAAAGGACGGCTTGTGCGAGTTGTCCGAAGGCTCCGACGTCCTCGACAGCCCGCGCTACAACCACGACATGGCACCGACCAAGGTGCACCAGCGCACCTGGAACAAGTGGCACATCACCGCGCTGTGGGTGGGCATGTCCATCTGCGTGCCGACCTACACCCTGGGCGGTGTGCTCACGGCGTATTTCGGCCTGAGTGTGGGCGAGGCGCTGCTGGCGATCCTGCTGGCCAACCTGATCGTGTTGATCCCACTGACCCTGAATGCCTTCCCCGGCACCAAGTACGGCATCCCGTTCCCGGTGCTGCTGCGTTCGTCATTCGGCATCATCGGCTCGAACGTGCCGTGCCTGATCCGGGCGGTGGTGGCCTGTGGCTGGTTTGGTATCCAGACCATGTTCGGCGGCCTGGCCATCCACCTGTTTCTCAGCTCGATCTTCGATGGCTGGAAGGCCCTGGCCGGCACCGGTGAGGTGATCGGCTTCATGATCTTCTGGGTGCTCAACCTGTGGGTAGTGCTGCGCGGGGCGGAGTCGATCAAGTGGCTGGAGACGCTCTCAGCGCCGCTGCTGGTGGCGGTCGGTTTTGGCCTGCTGTTCTGGGCCTTGCCGCATATGTCGATGACCGAACTGCTGGCGCAGCCGCCAAAACGCCCGGAAGGCGCCAGCGTGGTGAGTTACTTCTGCGCCGGGCTGACGGCGATGGTCGGCTTCTGGGCGACCTTGTCGCTGAACATCCCCGACTTCAGCCGCTACGCCAAGAGCCAGAAAGATCAGATCCTCGGGCAGATCTTTGGCCTGCCGCTGACCATGTTCCTGTTCGCTTCACTGGGCGTGGTGCTGACCGCGGCCTCGGCGTCGCTGGTGGGTGAAACCATATCCGACCCGGTCAGCCTGATCGGCCGCATCCAGAGCCCAGGCTGGGTCGCGCTGGCCATGGCCTTGATCGTGATTGCCACCTTGTCGACCAATACTGCGGCCAACATCGTCTCGCCGACCAACGACTTTCAGAACATCGCCCCGCGCCTGATCGGGCGCACCCGCGCAGTGCTGCTGACCGGTGTCATCGGCCTGCTGCTGATGGGCCACGAGCTGCTGAAGAAACTGGGCTGGATCGTCTCCGACCTGAGCCTTGAGAGCGTGTACTCCAACTGGCTGCTGGGCTATTCGAGCCTGCTCGGGCCGATCGCCGGGATCATGGTGGTGGACTACTTCCTGATCCGCCGCCAGCAACTGGACCTGGCCGGGCTGTACCGCGATGACGTCTATCCGGCCTGGAACTGGGCCGGTTTTGTGGCCTTTGCCCTGCCAGTGGCGCTGACGGTGATGTCGATCGGCAACAGCAGCTTCAGCTGGTTCTACGACTATGGCTGGTTTACCGGTTCGCTGCTGGGTGCGGCGCTGTACTACGTGCTCGGCCCGCTGGCCGCACGCAGCCCGGTGCGCCTGGCCAAGCCGTTGCCATGAAGCCGCACGCACAACCACGCAGCCACTCATTTGCCTGAGGAGATATGCCCATGACCCCTGCCAAGGATGTCCTGCAATCCAGCCACAGCCACGTCGACAGCCAGCGCTTGTGGCAATCATTGATGGAATTGGCGCGCCTCGGTGCCACGGCCAAGGGCGGCGTCTGTCGGCTGGCCCTGACCGACCTCGACCGCCAGGCGCGCGACCTGTTCGTGCAGTGGTGCGAGGCCGCTGGCTGCAGCGTCAGCATCGATGCGGTCGGCAATATCTTTGCCCGCCGGCCCGGGCGTAATCCTGCGCTGGCGCCGGTGATGACCGGCAGCCATATCGACACTCAACCCACTGGCGGCAAGTTCGACGGCTGCTTCGGTGTCATGGCCGGGCTGGAGGTGATCCGCACCCTGAACGACCTCGGCGTGGAAACCGAAGCACCGCTGGAAGTGGTGGTGTGGACCAACGAAGAAGGCTCCCGCTTTGCGCCGTGCATGATGGGTTCCGGGGTGTTCGCCGGCAAGTTCACCCTGGAAGAGACGCTGGCCAAGACCGATGCGCAAGGCGTCAGCGTCGGCGAGGCGTTGAACGGGATCGGCTACGCCGGCACGCGCGCGGTACTCGGCCATCCGGTGGGCGCCTATTTCGAGGCGCATATCGAGCAGGGGCCAATCCTTGAGGACCAGGCCAAGACCATCGGCGTGGTGCTCGGCGCGCTTGGTCAGAAGTGGTTCGACTTGACCCTGCGCGGGGTCGAGGCGCATGCCGGGCCGACGCCGATGCACCTGCGCAAGGACGCTCTGGTCGGCGCGGCGGCGGTGGTCGAAGCGGTCAACCGCACCGCGCACAGCCATCAACCGCATGCCTGCGGTACCGTCGGCTGCCTGCAGGCGTATCCCGGCTCACGCAACGTGATCCCTGGCGAAGTACGCATGACCCTGGATTTCCGTCACCTTGAAGCCGATCGGTTGCAAGCGATGATCGCCGAAGTGCAAGCGGTGATCGAGGCGACCTGTGCCAAACATGGGCTGAGTTTCGAGCTGACGCCGACTGCGGATTTCCCTGCGCTGTACTTCGACAAGACCTGTGTCGCGGCCGTCCGCAGTGCTGCAGGTGCGCTGGGGCTGTCGCACATGGATATCGTCAGCGGGGCAGGGCATGACGCGATCTTTCTCGCTGAGCTGGGGCCGGCCGGGATGATCTTTGTGCCGTGCGAAAACGGCATCAGCCACAACGAAATCGAGAACGCCACGCCGGAAGATCTTGGCGCTGGTTGCGCGGTGTTGTTGCGCGCGATGCTGGCGGCCTCGGAAGCGATTGCCAGCGGGCGCCTGGCGGCCTAGCGGGGCACATGTGCAAGGGGCAGCAGACGCTGCCCTGATGCACTTACTCGAACACGGGGCGCATGAAGCTGCGCTCGTAGCTGAGGATAAAGCGCTGTTCGGTTGCCAGGGCAAATGCGGCCTGGCACTCAGGGTCGCTCTCCGAGTCCTTGCGGTACTGCTCGTAGGCGGCAAGGCTGGGGAAGCTGAACTGGCAGTAAGCGATATTGCTCGCGCCCTCGGCGGGCAGCAGATAACCGTGATGGGTGCCGCCCATGCGATTGACTAAGCCGATCCATAGCCGCGCGTAGGCCTCGAATGCAGGTATCTGATAGGGGTCGATAACGTATTTCAGGTGGCAGGTGATCACAGCTTCAATCCTTTGCGTGAGGGAACTCGGCCGCCCACAGTAGCCGGATCGACCGTTGGCGTCGACCCGCCGCAACCGCCCTGAACTTTAGCCCTCAGTCTCGCCTCGTAATATCTAGACAAATCCTCTGATCCAGCCAACCGAGGCACGCCATGTCGTCGCTTATTCATCCGCACGCCCGCTTCAAGCCCTATCACTCGGCGGCGGGAGGTTGGGGGTCGGCGCACTCAGTGATGACCATCCTCTGGCGTGAGCAGGCCTTGGCCAAGTCACCCAAGGCGCTGTTCAAGCAGAACAAACCGGACGGCTTTGCCTGCGTCAGTTGCGCCTGGGCCAAACCGGGTAATCCGCACGCGCTGGAGTTCTGTGAAAACGGCGCCAAGGCTACCGCCTGGGAGCTGACTTCGTTACGCACCGAGCCTGAGTTCTTCGCACGGCATACCCTCAGCGAACTGCGCAGCTGGAGTGACCATGACCTTGAACAGCATGGGCGCCTGACCGAGCCGCTACGCTATGACCGTGCCAGTGATCGCTATCTGCCGGTGAGCTGGGAGCAGGCCTACCGTGAAATCGGCCAGACCCTGCGCAGGCTGTCGCCCGAGCAAGTGGTGTTCTATGCCTCGGGGCGGGCTTCGCTGGAAGCCTCGTTCATGTACCAGCTGTTTGCCCGTGCCTACGGCAGCAACAACCTGCCGGACAGCTCCAACATGTGCCACGAGAGCACCTCGGTTGGCTTGCAGGAGAGCATTGGCGTGCCGGTCGGCACCGTTACTCTGGAAGACTTCGAGCAGACCGACTGCATCTTCTTCTTCGGCCAGAACGTCGGCAGCAACAGCCCACGCATGCTTCACCCCCTACAGCACGCGCGCAGGCGCGGGGTGCCGATCATCACCTTCAACCCGCTGCGCGAGCGCGGCCTGGAGCGCTTCGTCAACCCGCAGTCACCGCGCCAGATGCTTGGCCCAGACTCTACGGTGATCAGCAGCCAGTATCATCAAGTGGCCATCGGCGGCGATCTGGCGGCGGTGCTTGGCATCAGCAAGACGCTGCTGGAGATGGACCGCGTGGCACATGTCGAGGGCCGGCCGGCGGTGCTCGATCATGCCTTCATCGCCGAACATACCGAGGGATTTGCCAGCTTTGTCGAACAGGTCGACAGCTACAGCTGGGCTACGCTCGAGCAGCGCTCGGGGCTGGCCCGCGCAGCGATGGAAGCCGCCGCCACGGTATATGCCCGCAGTGAGCGGGTGATGCTGGTGTTCGGCATGGGCATGACCCAGCATCGTCATGGCGTGGCCAACGTGCAGATGCTGGTCAACCTGTTGCTGCTACGCGGCAACATCGGCAAGCCCGGCGCCGGTGTGTGCCCGGTGCGTGGCCATTCCAACGTGCAGGGCCAGCGCACGGTCGGGATCACCGAAGACCCGGCCAAAGTGCCGGTGGACAAGATTGAAGCGCTGTTCGCCTTCAAGGTGCCCGAGCAGATGGGGCTGGCTACCGTGGATACCTGTGAGGGCATCCTCGCAGGATCGGTGAAAGCCTTCATCGGTCTGGGCGGTAACTTCCTCCGGGCTATCCCGGACACCTCGCGAATGGAGCCGGCCTGGGCCAACCTTCAGTTGAACGTGCAGGTCGCCACCAAGCTCAACCGCACCCACTTGCTGCCGGGGCGCGATGGCTGGTTGCTGCCGTGTCTGGGGCGTATCGAGATCGACCGCCAGGACGGTGTGGCGCAAAGCTACAGCACCGAAGACAGTACCGGCTGCCTGCATGGCTGGCGCGGCACCGCGGAGCCGGCCAGCGAGCACTTGCGCGCCGAAGTAGCGATCATTGCCGGTCTGGCCGAAGCGACCCTGACCGCGGGGCAGGCGAACATCCCCTGGGACGCCTGGCGCCGTGACTACGCGCTGGTACGCGAGGCGATCGCAGCGGTGTATCCGCAGATCTTCCACGACATGGAAACCCGCATGTGGCAGCGCGGTGGTTTCCATCGGCCGCTGCCGGCCTGCGAGCGCCAGTGGCAGACCGAATCGGGCAAGGCGCAGTTCGTCACGGCCGGGCGCCTGGATGAGGATGATGACGTGTCCGTCAGCCCTGAGCGGCGTGATGTACTGCAGTTGATGACGCTGCGCAGCAACGATCAGTTCAACACCACCATCTATGGCTACGATGACCGCTTTCGCGGCGTGCATGGCACTCGCAGCGTGGTGTTCATGAACCACAGCGACGTCACTCGGCTGGGTTTTGCCCCGGGCGACTGGGTCAACCTGCGCACCGCCGTCGAGCCTGACGTGCGCCGCGAAGTCGGGCCGATGCAGATCATCGCCTACGACATCCCCGCAGGTTGCGCGGCGGCGTATTACCCCGAGTGCAACGCATTGATCCCGCTGTGGCATCACGCCGAACGGAGCAAAGTGCCGGCGGCCAAGTCGGTGCCGGTGACGCTGCATCCTGGGCAGCCCTCGGCGCAGGATCTGCAGCGCGCACTGCCCAAGGGCGAGCAGATTGCTTGAATGCTGCGAGGGCTCTGTATGGCCTGATTCAGGGTCATCTGTAACTTATGCGGGGTGAGTGAGTGCTTTAGCATCGGAGCCTCTTGTGCACAGCCAAGCGCTGCAGCACCTCACTTGCTTATCGGGTTACACGCCATGGACAGCCACTCGCTACTTGCCTACACCCTGGTCGCCGCGATCGCCATTGCCAGCCCAGGGCCGGCCTCGTTGATGGCGATCAACAACAGTATTCTGTACGGCGCACGTTCCGCGATCTGGTCATCGCTGGGCAATGTCAGCGGGCTGTTCTGCCTGTCGGCTGCGGCGATGCTCGGCTTGGGCGCGCTGCTGGCCAGCTCGGAAGTGCTGTTCAACGCGGTGAAGATTCTCGGTGCAGCCTACCTGTTCTATCTCGGCGGCAAGCAGCTGCTGAAGAAGAATCCGATGCTGGCGGAGGCGGGCGCAGCACCGGTGAAGGTGCTCAGGCCGACGCGGCTGAAACTATACAAGTCGGCGTTTCTGACCGCAGCGACCAACCCCAAGGCGACCATGTTTTTCACCGCCTTGTTTCCGCAGTTCATCGATCAGGGCGCGGCATTGCTGCCGCAGTTCTTGATCCTGACCGCGATCTTCATGGCGTTGTCGCTGCTGTCGCTGGCGGTCTACGCCAGCCTCGCAGCACGGGCCAAAGGCGTGCTGACCCGGCCGCAGTTTGCCCGCTGGGTCAGCCGGGTGGTGGGCACTACCTTCATCGGCTTTGGCGCTGCGATCCTGGCCATGCGGCGGCAGAGCGCCTGAACACTGCCGGTCACAACCAGTAGGTCACCGCATACCAGCCCAGGCCGCCCATGACCACGGTGTAGGGCAGCGCCATCCACACCATGCGCCCGTACGACAGGCGCACCAGCGGCGCGATCGCCGAGGTCAGCAGAAACAGAAACGCTGCCTGGCCATTGGGCGTGGCCACGCTGGGCAGGTTGGTGCCGGTATTGATCGCCACCGCCAGGGTCTCGAAGTGCTCGCGGCTCATGCGTCCGTCGATGAACGCCTGCTTCACTTCGGTGATGTAGATGGTGGCAACGAACACGTTATCGCTGATTGCCGAGAGCAAGCCGTTGGCCAGATAGAGCATGCCCGGTTGTTGCTCGGGCGGCAGGGCCAACACCGCTGCGATCAACGGGCTGAACAGCTGCTGCTGGTGGATCACCGCCACTACCGCAAAAAACACCACCAGTAGCGCGGTGAATGGCATGGCGTCCTGGAAGGCACGGCCCAGACGGTGCTCATCGGTAATACCTGTGAAGGCCGTGATCAGCACGATCACCATCAGGCCGATCAAGCCGACTTCGGCAATGTGCAGGCCCAGGCAGACAATCAACAGCAGCGCCGCCAGCCCTTGCACCCACAGTGCCAGGCGCTGGGCCGGCGTGCGTGCGGCATCGTCCTCGGCCGCGTGGGCGGCCAGCACCTGGCGCACGCGCGTCGGCATCAGGGTGCCGTAGCCGAACAGGCGTAGCTTTTCCAGCACGACGCAGGTCAGCAGGCCGGCACCCAGCACCGGTAGCGATACCGGCGCGACCTTGAAGAAGAAGTCAGCGAAGTGCCACCCCAGCTCATGCCCGATCAGCAGGTTCTGCGGCTCGCCGACCAGCGTGCAGACGCCGCCCAGCGCAGTGCCGACAGCGCCGTGCATGAGCAGGCTACGCAGAAAGGTGCGGAACTGGTCAAGGTCTTCGCGGTGCAGCTGGGCGACCTGCTGGTCGCTGCCCAACTCCGAGTCTTCACGTGGATTGGCACCGGAAGCGACCCGGTGATACACCGCATAAAAGCCGACTGCGGCACTGATGATCACTGCCGTCACCGTCAGTGCATCGAGAAACGCCGAGAGGAACGCTGACAGTACGCAGAACAGCAGCGCCAGCACGGTCTTGCTGTGCACCCCGAGCAGGATCTTCGAAAACAGGAACAACAGCAGTTCCTTCATGAAGTGAATGCCGGCGACCATGAACATCAGCAGCAGAATCACCGGGAAGTTGTGCAGTAGTTCGTCGTACAGCGCCTGGGCGGTGGTCAGCTTGAGCAACAACGCCTCGATCAGCAGCAGCCCGCCTGGCATCAGCGGGTAGCACTTGAGTGCCATGCCTAAGGTGAAGATGAACTGGATCACCAGCAGCCAGCCCGTCGCTACCGGGCCTAGAGTGGCCAGCACCAGCGGGTTGAGCAACAGGAACAGGCAGATGACCGCCTTGTACCAGCGTGGCGACTGGCCAAGAAACGAATGGGCGAGGGTGCTCGGCAGGGAGCGTTCCATGAATTTGTATCCTTATGATTCTGCAGTCGCGCACGGTGCCGCAAAGCACGCTCATTGCGCAACTGTAGGAGCGGCCTTGTGTCGCGAAAGGGCTGCAAAGCAGCCCCGGACGTCCTCAAACCAGGCGCAGTATTCAGAATCCAGCAGACCTTAAGCAGATGACCAACAGGTGCGCTATAGTCCGGCGCAGACCCCATTTGCCACCAGAGTGCCACCGATGACCGACTACACCGCGTTCACAGTCGAACTGACCGAAAACATCGCTCACGTGCAGATCAACCGCCCGGAAAAAATCAACGCGATGAACGCGGCGTTCTGGCAGGAAATCATCGAGATCTTCCAGTGGATCGATGACACCGATGCGGTCCGCGCAGTGGTCATCAGCGGCGCCGGCAAGCACTTCTCGTCCGGCATCGACTTGATGATGCTGGCCTCGCTGGCCAACCAGCTGGGCAAGGACGTCGGCCGCAATGCGCGCTTGCTACGCAAGACCATCCTCAACATGCAGGCGTCGTTCACCGCCGTCGACAACTGCCGCAAACCGGTGCTGGCAGCGATCCAGGGCTACTGCCTGGGCGGCGCCATCGACCTGATCTCGGCCTGTGACATGCGTTATTGCAGCAGCGACGCGCAGTTCTCGATCAAGGAAATCGACATGGGCATGGCCGCCGACGTCGGCACCCTGCAGCGCCTGCCGCGGATCATCGCTGATGGCGTGATGCGCGAAATGGCCTACACCGGGCGCCATGTCGAGGCGCAGGAGGCGCACCAGATCGGCCTGGTCAACCGGGTTTACCCCGATCACGCGGCGCTGCTCGACGGAGTCTTTGCCATTGCCCGTGAAATTGCGGGAAAATCCCCCATTGCCGTGGCCGGCAGCAAGCAGATGCTCAATTACATGCGCGAGCACAGTATCGCCGATGGCCTTGAGTACATTGCGACCTGGAACGCCGCCATGCTGCAGTCCGAAGACTTGCGGGTCGCCGTTGCGGCTCACATGAGCAAACAGAAACCGACGTTCGCCGACTGACCGAGGCGGTGGACGCGCTTGAAGGAAAGCCCACCATGTCAGCACGCTGGACTAGCGCAGTACTCGACCCCAATGTCGCCGGAGGGCTGGCCGTGGCCCGCGGCCCGGACGGGTTTCTGCTGGACGATAACGGCGTGCTGTTCCCGCGTGAATGGCTCAAGCGCCAGGACCTGGACATCCTCTGCGAGCACGGCATCGGTCACTTCGACGGTGAGCCGGTGTTCCTGCTGGAGCTGCGCAGCACCGCTGAGGTGAGCGGTTGCGGTTGGCGTGGCCTGCGCCAGTTCATGCTCGAAGGCGACTTCGATATCTACAAGCTGCTTGGCTACGCGGCGCAGATCGGCACCTGGGCGCGTGAGCATCGCTTTTGCGGCAGCTGCGGCCAGGCCATGACCCAGATCCACTGGGAGCGGGCCATGCACTGTGCCCGCTGCGACCTGCGCAGCTACCCGCGCATTTCGCCCAGCATGATCGTGCTGGTCACCCGCGGCGACGAGATTCTGCTGGCGCGCTCACCGCGCTTTGTCACTGGCGTGTACAGCACCCTGGCCGGGTTTGCCGAGCCGGGCGAGTCGGCTGAGGACTGCCTGGTGCGTGAAGTGCGTGAAGAGGTGGCGGTAGAGGTGAAGAACATCCAGTACGTCGGCAGCCAGTGCTGGCCGTTCCCGCACTCGATGATGCTCGGTTTTCACGCCGAGTACGCCGGTGGCGAGATCGTCATGCAGCCGGACGAGATCGAGGATGCGCAGTGGTTCAACGTGCATGCCCTGCCGCCACTGCCGGCCGGGCGTTCGATTGCCCGGCACTTGATCGATCTGTATGTGGCGCGCCGCTTAGGCCTGGCCGAACCAGTGCTGCCAGGCTAGGCGCACGGTCAGCGCCAGGACCACAGTGATGAATACCGGGCGGATGAACTTGCTGCCGCCGCTGATTGCCGTGCGTGCGCCAAAGAACGCCCCGACCATCACCGCCAGGCCCATGGCCAGGCCCACGATATAGTCGACCTGACCAGAGGCGATGAACACCGTCAGCGCCGCCGCGTTGCTGACGAAGTTCATGCTCCGCGCCACACCACTGGCGCGGACCAGATCGATCGGATACAGCAGCAGCGTGCTGACTGTCCAGAACGCACCGGTGCCTGGCCCGGCGACGCCATCGTAGAAGCCCAGGGTGAAGCCCTGAGGCAACTGCCAGGTTTTCTTGATCGGCGCATCGGCGTCCAGCGGCGCCTTTGGCGTGCCACCGAACAACAGGTAGATGCCACAGGCAAACACCACCACCGGCAGCATCTTGTTCAGCCACTCCGCCGGCAGGTAATGGGCGATCACCGCGCCGAGCAGGGCACCTACCAGCGTGCCGAACAGCGCCGGACGCCACTGCGCCGGGTGGAACAGCTTGCGCCGGTAGTAGGTGAAGCCGGCGGTGGCCGAGCCGAAGGTCGAGCTGAGTTTGTTGGTGCCCAGCACCAGATGCGGCGGCATCCCCGCGGTCAGTAGCGCAGGGGTAGTCAACAGACCACCGCCGCCGGCAATGGCGTCGATAAAGCCGGCAACAAAGGCAACCAGTGTCAGGATCAGCAGCGTCAGCGGTTCAACGGAGAGTTCGAAAGGCATGAGGATTCGGGCTTAGCGGCAGTGCGCGGCAAAAGGCCGCGGCAAAGGCTGCCATGGTAAACGCCAGCGTCGGGTGTGGCCAGTATCGAGGCGGTTTTGCCGCCCGCTACAAGAACCAGTGATACTCGCGTGCGCTGACTTCATCCATGAAGGCCAGGTGGTCCTGGCGTTTGTTTTCGCAGTACACCTTCACAAACTCTTCACCGAGCCCGGCACTGACCGCAGGATGCGCTTGCATCGCGGCCACCGCGCTAAGCATGTCCTTGGGAAAGTCGATGCCGCTGGTGCGATCATCATTGAGCGGGGCAATCGGCTCTTGTCGGGCCGCCAGGCCTTGCTCCATGCCACAGAGGATTGCCGCCAGCACCAGGTACGGATTGGCGTCGGCGCCGGCCAGGCGGTGCTCGATGCGCAGGTTGCGTGAGTCCGACTCGGGGATGCGAATGCACGCGTCACGATCTTCAAAGCCCCAGCTGGCGCGGCTGGCGGCGTTGACCATGGCGCCATAGCGGCGAAATGCATTGTGGTTGCCGGCAAAGATCGGCATGCACTGTGGCAGCAGGGCCAGGCAGCCGGCCACGGCATGGCGCAACGGCCGCTGCTGGTCGGCGGCGAGCACATTGTTGCCGCTGCTGTCGTAAAGGCTGACATGCACGTGCATGCCACTGCCGGGTGCCTGCAGGTAGGGCTTGCTCATGAAGCTGGCGCGCAGGCCGTGCTTGCGCGCCACACCGCGGCTGCTGCGGCAGAACAGGGCGGCCCAGTCGGCGGCGCGCAGGCCGTCGTCGCAGTGGCCGAAGTTGATCTCGAACTGACCCGGGCCGAGTTCTGCGGTGATGACGTTGGCATCGACGCCTTGGGCGTTGGCGGTTTCGACCATGTCGTGCAGCACTTCGCAGAAGCGCGACAACCGCTCGATATGCAGGTTGGGCTGGTCATCGCGATCGCCACTGACCGGGTCGCGGGGAAACTGCGGCAGGCCGTCCTGCAGCGCGCGGTCGAACAGGTAAAACTCCAGCTCGAATGCAACCACCGGGCGAATGCCCAGCGCCTGCAGACGCTGCAGCACCCGGGCGAGGACCTCGCGCGGCTCGAACTCTATGGGCGCATCGGTGCCGTCGGAGCTGATCAGCATCTGCCCGAGTGGCTGCTTTTCCCAGCTGACCGGCTTGAGCGTACCGGGGATCAGCCGGCGCAGTGCATCCGGGTCGCCATCGTTGAAGCAGTAATCGCCAATCGGGAACAAGCCACCCTGGGCACCGAGCAGCACGCAGTTCTGCGGCAGCTTCAGCGGGCTGCCGGCGGCGAGCTTTTCGAGCATGTCGATGGGGTAGCGTTTACCGTAGAAATGCCCGGGGATGTCCAGGCTGATCAGGTCGACATAGCGCACTTCGGGGTGTTGGCTGCGAAACGCGCGGACTTCGTCCAGCAGGGTAGTGGGGGTCATTGCGAGCTCTAGACGGCGCTGTGATTCAGCCTGAAAAATCTAGCAGCTGGTGCTGGTTTCGCCAGCAAGCTTGTATTTATTGCAACGCCTGGCTGATGCTGGCTATGCCCATCAGCCGCCTGTCAGGACTTCAATCATGCGCCGTCTGCCCTCGCTGACCGCCTTGCGCACGTTCGAGTGCGCCGCCCGCCATGGCCATTTCGGCCGGGCCGCCGCCGAGCTGTGCGTCACCGACAGCGCAGTCAGCCACCAGATTCGCCAGTTAGAAGCGCAGCTGGGCGTGGCGTTGTTCGAGCGGGTCGGCCGCCAGGTGCGCCCGAGTGCTGAAGCCGAGCGCCTGCTGCAGCAGTTGCAACAGGCCTTCGAGTTGATCGGCAAGGCCTGTGACGAGCTGCGTGACCCGGCTTCGCAGGCAGTGCTGCGGGTTGCGGTTACGGCAGAGCTGGCGCAGAAATGGCTGATCAATCGTCTGGCTGACTTCAGCAGCCGCTACCCGCACATCACCCTGCATCTACTCGAACAGCCGATCAATGCCGGGGCGCCAGCGCTGGACGTTGACCTGGCGATCACCTACGGCACCAGCGCGCTGGACGCCAGCACGCACTTCGTGCGGCCGTTGCCGCTGCTGCAGTTCTTTCCAGTGTGCAGCCCCGGCCTGTTCAACCAGAGCGCCATGAAGCGCCCGCGCGACCTGTTGCGCCACTGTCTGTTGCACGACGACCAGGACGGCAAGACCTGGACCTCGTGGCTGGCCACCCACGCCGAAGACGGCCAGCCCAACCGCCAGCTGTACTTCCCCCATGCGGCGTTGGCGCTGGAGGCGGCGCTGCTCGGCCAGGGCGTAGCCATGGGCGACAACCTGACCTGCCAGGCCGACCTGCAAAGTGGCCGACTGGTGCGCCCGTTCAGCGCCAGTGTGACCGCGCAGGGGCAGTACGCGCTGGTCTGCGAACGCTTGCGCCTGGAGCGCGGTGCAGTGGGCGACTTCGTTGACTGGTTCATCGAACAGATCAGCGAACCGTGAATTCAATTCACCAATCGCTGAGTTTTCATCGTTGGATGTGTGCCCGCTGGCGGCGTAGCTTCGGCTCATCCCACTCAGTCACGACGAGGTTGACCCATGGCACGTTCGCTCAGCACTACCCCCAAGGCCGATGGTTTCCGCTTGCCCGGCGAGTTCGAAGCCAAGGCCGGCTGCTGGCTCGGTTGGCCGGAGCGGCCGGACGTGTGGCGCAATGGCGCCAAGCCGGCGCAGCAGGTGTGGGTCGAGATCGTCAAGGCGATTGCCAGCAGCGAGCCGGTCACTGTGTGTGCCTCCGCCGCGCAATACGCCAATGCCCGACGCTTGCTACCGGAGGCGGTGCGGGTAGTGGAGATGACTTGCAACGACACCTGGTTTCGCGACAGCGGACCGTGCTTCGTGGTCAACGATGACAGCGGCGAGGTACGCGGCGTCGACTTCGAATTCAACGCCTATGGCGGCCTCGACGGTGGCCTCTACTACCCATGGGACAAGGACGACCAGATCGCTCGCAAGGTCCTCGAGATCGAAAACCTGGACCGCTACCGCGCGCCGTTGATCGCAGAACTCGGCGGCATCCAGAGTGACGGCCAAGGCAGCCTGCTGACCACCGAGCAATGCCTGCTCAACCGCAATCGCAACGCTCATCTGGGCAAAGCAGAAGTGACCCGGCGCCTGCAGGATTACCTTGGTGCCGAGCAGGTGATCTGGCTGCCACGTGGCTGCAAGTTCGATGAAACCGACGGCCATGTCGACGACCTGGCCTGCTTTGTACGGCCCGGCGAGGTGGTGCTGCAATGGACCGACAACCGCGATGACCCGCAGTGGGAGATCTACCAGGAAGCCTACGACATCCTGCGCAGCACCCGCGACAGCCGCGGCCGTGAGCTCAAGGTGCACAAGCTGCCCCAACCCGATGTGCTGCAGTGGACCGCTGCCGAAGCCGCCGGGCTGGATCAGGTCGACGGCACTCATGTGCGCGAAGCCGGCACGCGGATCTGTGCGTCTTACATCAACTACTACGCCGGCAACTCGGCCATCGTCGTGCCGTTGTTCGGCGACCGCAATGACAGCGTCGCCCAGGCGACCCTGGCAGAGCTGTTCCCGGGCAAGCGCATCATCGGCATCGAAAACTCGCGCGAGATTCTGCTCGGCGGCGGCAACGTTGCCTGCATCACCATGCCGCAATACGCCGGAGGGCCTCGCTGATGAAAGCCTCTGTGCTGGCAATTGGGTTGGCGCTGGCCGGCAGCGCGGCGGCGGGGCACGCCGCCGATGCGGCGCAGCCCACCGTCAACCTGTACATCTGGGGCGAGTATTTGGCGCCAGACACGCTGAGCAATTTCGAGAAGGAAACCGGCATCCGCGTGGTCGCCGACCACTTCGATTCGCTGGAAACCGCCGAAACCAAACTGCTGACCGGACGCAGCGGCTATGACCTGGTGCTCAGCGCCGGTCAGCACCTGAGCCGGGCCATTGCCAGCGGCGCGTTGCAGCCGCTGGATAAAAGCCGGCTGCCCCATCTGCAGGGTGTGGGCGAGGAGTTTCGTCAGCACATGGACGTGTTCGACCCCGGCAACCGTTATGCCGGGACCTACGCCTGGGGCACCACCGGGGTCGGCTTTCAGCAGCAGGCCGTGACCGCACGCCTGAACGATGCGCCGCTGGACAGCTGGGCGATGCTGTTCGACCCGGCGGTGGTAGCGAAATTTGCCGATTGCGGGGTGAGCCTGCTCAATGACCCCAACGAAGTGTTTGCCGCAGTGATGCGCTACATGGGCCTGGACATCAATCAGCAGCGCCTCGAGGACCTCAAGCTGGCCGAGGCACAACTGCGCAAGATCCGCCCGTACATCCGCTACTTCGACAATGACCGCAACATCAACGACCTGGCCAACGGCGAGACCTGCGTGGCGATGTCGTGGAACGGCAACGTGGCTATCGCCCAGGGCCAGGCGCAGCAGGCGGGCAAAACCTACAGCCTCGATTACCGAATCCCCAAGGAGGGCACGTTGATCTGGCTCGACGCGCTGGTGGTGCCCAAGGACGCACCGCACCCGCAGGCGGCCTGGGCCTTGATGGACTACCTGATGCGCCCGGAGGTGATCGCACCGATCACCGACACCATTCACTACGCCAATGCGATCAGTGCCGCCGACAACCTGGTCGATGCGCAGATCCGCAACGCCCCCGGCACCTATCCGCCGGCCGAGGTGCGCGCGCGGTTGTACAGCAAGAACGACAATGGCAAGCAATTCAACCGCGAACTGACCCGAGCCTTCAGCCGACTCAAGAGCGGCACCTGAGGCCAGGTCTGAGGCTCAGGTAGTGGCCTTGCGCCTGGCAACCCTCGGCTTGGCCGCCTTGGGCTTGCCGTCGGCCGCTTTGGCCTTGGTGCCCGAGCGGCGCTTCTTGCTCCAGGGCGCCTTCTTGCCACCGGCGGGTGCCAGCGGGCCGCTGATGGTCATGCGCATGCCGCTACAGCGCTCCACCAGCTTGCCCATCCAGGCCGATTGGCGGGCAACGAATTCCTCGAGGGTCATTTCGCCGCTCTGGACCATGTCCAAAGCCTGCTCCCAGATCGCCGTGGTGCCCGGGTCGGCAATGGCCCGTGGGACGGCGTCAATCAGGCTGAACGCGGCTGGGGTGGCGGCCAGGGCCTTGCCGTTCTTGACCAGATAACCGCGGTCGAGCAGGCCCTGGATGATGCTGGCGCGGGTGGCCTCGGTGCCGATGCCGGTGGTGTCCTTGAGCTTTTGCTTGAGCTTGGGGTCATCCACCAGCTTGGCGACGTTTTTCATCGCCTTGATCAGGTCGCCTTCGGTGAAAGGCTTCGGCGGCTGGGTCCACAGGTCCTTGAGCTGGACGTTGCGCACTGCGCAGACCTGGCCTTGCTGCAAGGGCGGCAGCACCTGCGCCGGCGGCGCTTCACGGCCCTTGGCCGGCGTCAGCGCCTCTGGCAGGGCGCGGCGCCAGCCGGGTTCGACGATCTGCTTGCCGACGGCGCGCAGGGCGTGGCCAGCGCAATCGAAATCAGCCTGGGTGCGGTCGTATTCATGGTTGGGCAGAAATTGCGCCAGGTAACGCGCGCGGATCAGGGTGTAGACGGCCTTGTATTTGGGCGGCAGGCGCGTCGGGTCACTGGCGGCGGCAGTGGGGATGATGCCGTGGTGGGCGCTGACCTTGGCGTCGTTCCAGGCGCGCGAGCGGCGTTGCGGCTGCAGGTGCGCTTGCAGCGGCGCCAGGCTGGCATCGGCGCGCTGCAATGCAGCGAGAATGGCCGGCGCCTCGGCGTGCTGGCTCATTGGCAGAAAGCCGCAGTCGCTGCGCGGGTAGGTGATCAGTTTGTGGGTTTCGTACAAGGCCTGGGCGATGTCGAGGGTTTCCTGGGCGCCGTAGCCGAACTTCTTCGAGCAGATTTCCTGCAGGGTGCCCAGATCGAACGGCAGTGGTGCGGCTTCGCGCACGCGCTCGGTGACCAGCTTGCTGACCTGCGCACTGCCAGCCGCAGCGATATCGGCGGCGGCTTGCTGGGCCAGGCTCTGGTTAAGGCAGCGGGCCTGATCATCGCAGGCGTCTTCAGGCGCGCGCCACTGTGCGTTGAACAGGCTGCCGGCATGCTCAAGCTGCACGTCGATGGCCCAGAACGGAACTGGCACGAAGTCAGCGATGCTGCGATCGCGGTCTACCACCAGGCGCAGGGTCGGGGTTTGCACACGGCCGACGGGCAACACGCCTTGATAACCGGATTGACGCCCGAGCAGGGTGAACAGCCGACTCATGTTCATGCCGATCAGCCAGTCGGCACGCGAACGGCCCAGAGCTGAATGGTACAGGCTGAAGGTCTCGCTGCCGGGCAGCAGCTTGGCCAGAGCCTTGCGGATCGAGGCATCGTCCAGCGCCGACAGCCACAGGCGCTGGATCGGGCCGCGGTACCGGCAGTGCTCGACCAGCTCACGGGCGATCATCTCGCCTTCGCGGTCGGCGTCGGTGGCGATGACCAGTTCGCGCGCTTCGCCAAGCAGGCGTTTGACTGCCTTGAACTGGCTGGCGGTTTTTGGCTTGACCAGCATTTTCCACTGGCCCGGGATGATCGGCAGGTCGTCCAGGCTCCAGCGCTTGTAGCGGGCGTCGTAACTGTCGGGCGGGGCGGTTTCGAGCAGGTGGCCGATGCACCAGGTCACGCACACGTCAGTGCCTTGCCAGCAGCCGTCACCGCGGCGGGTGGCGCCGAGCACTTTGGCGATATCTTTGGCCTGGGAGGGTTTTTCGCAGAGAAACAGGCGCATGGCCGAGAACGCTTCATGGGCAGACGATGAGCGTCAGGATGGACAAAGAAGCGCCGCCAGGCAAGTTTTATCTGTATGCATATACAGCTGGCTGGTGAACCAATGTTGCAGAGCACGCAGCGGGCCATTGCAGCCCGCTGCGAAACAGGGCCGGTTCAAGCGGCCCTGAGGTTGCTCAGGAGAGGTCGCAGGACTCGCGCACCATCTCCACGTGGGGGATGCCGGCTTCGAGGAACTCCTCGCTGACCACCTTGAAACCCAGCCGCTCATAGAACGGCGTGGCATGCACCTGGGCGCTCAAGGTCTGTTGCTTGAGGTCGCGAGCCTGGGCTTCGGCGATCACCGCATGCATCAGTGCGTCGCCCACTTTCAGCCCGCGCCAGTCCTTGAGTACCGAGATGCGGCCGATGGTGCCGTCTGCCAGCAGGCGCGCGGTGCCGATCGGGTAGTCACCCTCAAGGGCCAGGAAATGCACGGCCTGGGGGTCTTCGGCGTCAAATTCCAGCTCAGGCGGAATGTGCTGCTCGGCAACGAACACCGCATCGCGGATGTGGCGGATATCACTGTTGTCCTTGATCCAATCGGCAAGCCGAACGCTGATTCTATTCATTGGCAAAACCCAGACTTCCTTGTTCGACCAGCTGGCAGACCAGAGTCAGACCTTCTTCATCCTTGAGCCACTGGCCGAGGTTTTCGATGTGCAGCGCATCGGCGGCGCAGATCATTTTCAGCAGATCGCGCAGGTGGCCCGAAAGCAGACGGCTCTGGCCGCTGGCGAACAGCAGCAAATTGTCATCGACCTCCGACCAGGCCAGGCGTGCGCTTGGGTTACGGATAAGAATAGCGCCTTGTTCCAGGCTGTCGATCAGCTCTTCTTCCTTGAGCGGCTCGCCGGCGACCTGCTCAGGGTAGCGTGGCTCGGTCATGAACTGGCCAAACCAGGTCAGCAGCAGGCGCTCGTCACCCATGTGCTCGGCCAGCAGGGCCTTGAGGCGGTCCAGAGCGTCGTGCTGGATCTGGTGCGGGTCGCTGACCGGCTGGGCGTCGGCGTCGCTGTAGCGCTCTTCGTCCGGCAGGAACTGGCTGAGGAAGTCGGTGAAGTGGGTCAGCACTTCAGCAGCGCTTGGCGCGCGGAAACCGACCGAGTAGGTCAGGCAGTTGTCTTCGGCAACGCCGAAGTGGGCCAGGCGTGGTGGCAGGTAGAGCATGTCACCCGGCTCCAGGCGCCACTCGTCGGTCTGCTCGAAGTCAGCCAGGATGCGCAGGTCGGCGTGCTCGAGCAGCTTGCTGTCGCTGTCGCACTTCTGGCCGACTTTCCAGTTGCGGGTACCGTAGCCCTGCAGCAGGAACACGTCGTAGTTGTCGAAGTGCGGGCCGACGCTGCCGCCGGGCGCGGCATAGCTGATCATCACATCGTCGATGCGCCAGCTCGGCAGGAAGCGGAAGCTTTCCAGCAGTTCGGCCACTTCTGGCACGAACTGGTCGACCGCTTGCACCAGCAGGGTCCAGTCGCGCTCTGGCAGGGTGGCGAAGTCGTCCTCGGTGAACGGGCCGCGACGCAACTCCCACGGGCGTTCGCCGTGTTCGAGGACCAGGCGCGATTCGACTTCCTCTTCCAGGGCCAGGCCAGCCAGCTCGTCAGGGTCGATCGGGCTTTCGAAGTCGGTGAACGCCTGGCGCACCAGCAATGGCTTCTTCTGCCAGTAGTCACGCAGGAACTCGCGAGCAGTCAAACCGCCAAGCAGCTGAAGTGGAGTATCAGAATTCATGTTCAACCTATTGAAAAAACGTAATTTTCGTCCGGGAATAAAAACGCCCGGCTAGGCCGGGCGTCAGACGCAGGCGTAATCTTAGATACGTTTGGCCTGCGCGACTGCGTTACCTATGTAGGTCGCAGGAGTCAGCTGCTTGAGCTCGGCCTTGGCATCGGCTGGCATGTCCAGGCCATCGATGAAGGTCAGCAGCGCCTCAGGGGTGATGCCTTTGCCACGGGTCAGCTCTTTGAGCTTCTCGTAGGGGTTTTCGATGTTGAAACGACGCATGACGGTCTGGATCGGCTCGGCGAGCACTTCCCAGCAGGCGTCCAGGTCAGCAGCGATGCGCTGAGTGTTGACTTCCAGCTTGCTGATGCCCTTCAGGCTGGCTTCATAGGCGATAACGCTGTGAGCGAAGCCCACACCCAGGTTGCGCAGCACGGTGGAGTCGGTCAGGTCACGCTGCCAGCGCGAAACCGGCAGTTTGCTGGCCAGGTGCTGGAACAGGGCGTTGGCGATACCGAGGTTGCCTTCGGAGTTTTCGAAGTCGATCGGGTTGACCTTGTGCGGCATGGTCGACGAGCCGATTTCACCGGCAACGGTGCGCTGCTTGAAGTAGCCCAGCGAGATGTAGCCCCAGATGTCCCGGTCGAAGTCGATCAGGATGGTGTTGAAGCGGGCGATCGCGTCGAACAGCTCGGCAATGTAGTCGTGCGGCTCGATCTGGGTGGTATACGGGTTGAACTGCAGGCCCAGCTCGTCTTCGATGAAGGCGCGGGCGTTCTCTTCCCAGTCGATCTGCGGGTAGGCCGACAGGTGCGCGTTGTAGTTACCGACGGCGCCGTTGACCTTGCCCATCAGCGGCACGGCAGCGACTTGCGCAATTTGGCGCTCGAGGCGGTAGACGACGTTGGCCATCTCTTTGCCCAGGGTGGTCGGCGAGGCTGGCTGGCCGTGGGTGCGCGACAGCATCGGCACGTCGGCATGCTGGTGGGCGAGCGCGCGGATCGCTTCGGCGATCTGGCGCATCAGCGGCAGCAGCACGTCATCACGGCCCGCGCGCAGCATCAGCGCATGGGACAGGTTGTTGATGTCCTCGCTGGTGCAGGCGAAGTGGATGAACTCGCTGACGTTGGCCAGCTCAGGCAGTTGTGCAGCCTGCTCCTTGAGCAGGTACTCGATGGCCTTGACGTCGTGGTTGGTGGTGCGTTCGATTTCCTTGACGCGCTCGGCGTGGGCCAGCTGGAAATCGCTGGCCAGGGTATCGAGAACGGCGTTGGCCTCGGCCGAGAATGCCGGCACTTCACCGATTTGCGGGTGGGCGGCCAGGCGTTGCAGCCAGCGCACTTCGACCAGGGCGCGGAAACGGATCAGGCCGTATTCGCTGAAAATAGGGCGCAAGGCCTGGGTTTTGCCGGCGTAGCGGCCGTCTACAGGGGAAACCGCAGTGAGCGAGGAAAGCTGCATGGGGTGTTCTCGGACAGTCAGGCTTTTGGAGGGCGCATATCATACATGAAAAATGCGCCGAGGTCGGGTGGCTGACCAAAGGTCGAGCCGTTTCAAAGCTTATCGCGGTCGCTGTAGGAGCGGCCTCGTGTCGCGAAAGGGCTGCGCAGCGGCCCCAGGATTTGTGCCGCACCCTAGGATTGCTGGGCGCGCTTCGCGCACCTTTCGCGACACGAGGCCGCTCCTACATGGACCGTGCCAGGCGGGGATGCGCAGCATTCAGGAATTGGTGCGCATCATGCCGTACAGTTCGTTGAGCAACTTGCGCCGGCTGAATACCAGCTGCCAGCGGTGCCCGCCAAGCTGGCGCCACAGGCGTGCGGCGCGAATCCCGGCCAGCAGCAGTGCGCGGATCTTCGAGGCGTTGCTGGCTTGCTGCAGGAAGCGCATGTCGCCATGCACCTGAATGCGCTGACGCAAGGTGCTCAGGGTGTCCTGATACAAGGCGCCACTGGAAGCGATGACGTTCTCGTGGGTCAGGCCGAAGTGATCGGCCTGCCCCTGGATTTGCGGCAGGCGGTTGCCGATGGTTTCCAGCAGGTCGCCACGCTTGGCCAGCTGGCGCTCGAGGCCGAGCATCGACAGGGCATAGCGCAGCGGCTCGCGCTGCAGGCTGCTGGGCTCGCGCTCGAGTGCGCCGACCAGGGCGCGGTAACCGTCGCGCAGGTTAAGGTCATCACCACCGAACACCTCGAGGGTGTCCTTGGGATCCATCACCAGCAGGCTGCCAAGCATGCAGCCAAGCTCGGCGTCATTGGACTGGCCGGTGCGTGCCAGCTTGTCGACCAGCACTGCAGCCTGAAACACGCCGCCCAGGGCAATCAACTGCTCGTGCAGGTTGCTCATGGGCGCGGGCTCCACGGCTCAGCAGTCTCGATCACGCCGCCGCCCAGGCACACCTCGCCATCATAGAACACCACCGACTGGCCGGGGGTGACCGCACGTTGCGGCTCGTCGAACACGGCGCGGTAGCCGCTTTCGGTGCGTTCCAGGGTGCAGCCCTGGTCGCCCTGGCGATAGCGCACCTTGGCCGTGAGGCGGCGCGGGGTGGCGAGGTCGATCGGGTTGACCCAGAAGATGTCCGAGGCGAGCAGGGCGCGGGAGAACAACCATGGGTGCTCGTTGCCCTGGCCGACCACCAGCACGTTGCGGGCGAGGTCCTTGACCAGCACGTACCACGGGTCGTCACCGGCGTCCTTGAGGCCGCCGATGCCCAGGCCCTGGCGCTGGCCGATGGTGTGGTACATCAGGCCATGGTGGCGACCGATGACTTCACCTTCGGTGGTTTCGATATTGCCCGGCTGGGCCGGCAGGTACTGCTTGAGGAAGTCGCTGAAGCGTCGTTCGCCAATGAAGCAGATGCCGGTGGAGTCCTTTTTCTTGGCAGTAGCCAGGCCATGTTTCTCGGCGATGGCGCGCACTTCGGGTTTTTCCAGCTCGCCGACCGGGAACAGGGTGCGGGCGATTTCCTTGCCGCCGACGGCATGCAGGAAGTAGCTCTGGTCTTTGTTCGGGTCCAGGCCCTTGAGCAGCTCGGTCAGCTCGCCGGTGTCGCGCCGGCGTACATAGTGACCGGTGGCGATCAGGTCGGCACCGAGCGACAGCGCGTAGTCGAGGAAGGCCTTGAACTTGATCTCGCGGTTGCAGAGGATGTCCGGGTTTGGCGTGCGCCCAGCCTTGTACTCTTCAAGGAAGTGCTCGAACACGTTGTCCCAGTACTCGGCGGCAAAGTTGGCCGTGTGCAGCTTGATGCCAATGCGATCGCACACGGCCTGGGCGTCGGCCAGGTCTTCGCGGGCGGTGCAGTAGTCGGTGCCGTCGTCCTCTTCCCAGTTTTTCATGAACAGACCTTCCACCTGGTAGCCCTGCTCGATCAGCAGAAGGGCGGAGACGGAAGAGTCGACGCCGCCGGACATGCCGACGATGACGCGGGTCTTGGCGGGGTCTTTGAGTGCTGGGCTGGTCATGGCTACCGATGTGTATCAGGGAAAAAGGTCGATTCTATCAGGCCCGCTCGTGCGCGTCAGTCGCGCAGCAAGGCGAGGCTGTGCAGCGGGCCTGCCAGGTAGTCGTCGATGCAGCGCGGCACCAGCTCACTGCGCCAGCGTTGTGGCTCGGCCAGCAGCTCGGCGCGGGTCATCCACAGCGCGCGGGTTATATCGCTGTCGAGGGCGCGTTGCGGATGGTGCCGGACGGGGCGGGCAGCGAAGCAGATGCGTTGGTAGGTGACGCCGTTACTGGGGGCGGTGTACAGGTAGATGCCCACCACGCCGGTCAGTTCGACATCCCAGGCGGTTTCTTCGAGGGTTTCGCGCAGGGCGGCCTGCTGCAGGGTTTCGTTGGGCTCGAGGTGGCCGGCCGGTTGGTTGAAGACGTGCTGGCCGGCTTTGAACTCCTCGACGAAGAGGAAGCGGCCCTGGTCTTCGACCACGGTGGCTACGGTGATGTGGGGGTGCCAGGTCATAGTGGAATCCTGAAAAGCACAAACCCCGGTGCGTGGCCGGGGTTTGTGGGGTTACTTCAAGCGAACCTTACAGCGCAGCAATCGCGTTGTTGAGGGTCTGGCTTGGACGCATCACCTTGGCGGTCAGCTCGGCATCCGGGGCGTAGTAGCCACCGATGTCGACTGGCTTGCCCTGTACGGCGTTGAGTTCGGCGACGATGGTCGCTTCGTTCTCGGTCAGGGTCTTGGCCAGCGGGGCGAAGCGCGCTTGCAGCGCAGCGTCGTCGCTCTGCGCAGCCAGGGCCTGAGCCCAGTACAGGGTCAGGTAGAAGTGGCTACCGCGGTTGTCGATACCGCCAACCTTGCGCGAAGGCGACTTGTTGTTGTCGAGGAACTTGCCGGTAGCCTGATCCAGGGTGTTGGCCAGAACCTTGGCACGTGGGTTGGCGTAGGTGTCGCCCAGGTGCTCGAGCGAGGCCGCCAGAGCGAGGAATTCACCCAGCGAATCCCAACGCAGGAAGTTCTCTTCGACCAGCTGCTGCACGTGTTTGGGTGCCGAACCGCCAGCGCCGGTTTCGAACAGGCCACCGCCGTTCATCAGCGGCACGATCGACAGCATCTTGGCGCTGGTGCCGAGCTCCATGATCGGGAACAGGTCGGTCAGGTAGTCGCGCAGAACGTTGCCGGTCACCGAGATGGTGTCCTTGCCTTCGCGGATACGGGCCAGGGAGAACTTGATCGCCTCGACCGGCGGCAGGACGCGAATGTCCAGGCCAGTGGTGTCGTGGTCTTTCAGGTACTTCTGGACTTTCTCGATCATCACGCCGTCGTGGGCGCGTTCCGGGTCGAGCCAGAACACCGCTGGGGTACCGCTCAGGCGGGCACGGTTGACGGCCAGCTTGACCCAGTCCTGGATCGGCGCGTCTTTGGTCTGGCACATGCGGAAGATGTCGCCGGCTTCGACGTTCTGTTGCAGAACCACGTTGCCTTTGCCATCAACGACGCGCACGACGCCATCGGCCTTGATTTCGAAGGTCTTGTCGTGGGAGCCGTACTCTTCGGCTTTCTGCGCCATCAGGCCAACGTTCGGTACGCTGCCCATGGTGGTCGGGTCGAAGGCGCCGTTGACCTTGCAGTCTTCGATGGCAGCCTGGTAGATACCGGCGTAGCAGCGGTCCGGGATCACGGCCTTGGCGTCTTGCAGCTCGCCGGCAGTGTTCCACATCTTGCCCGAATCACGGATCATGGCCGGCATCGAGGCGTCGACGATTACGTCGCTCGGCACGTGCAGGTTGGTGATGCCTTTGTCGGAGTTGACCATGGCCAGGGCTGGACGTACGGCGTAGAGGGCCTGGATGTCGGCTTCGATCTGCGCTTGCTGGTCAGCTGGCAGGTCCTTGATGCGGGCGTACAGGTCGCCGATGCCGTTGTTGGCATTGAAGCCGATGTCAGCCAGCGCTGCAGCGTGCTTGGTCAGCACTTCACCGTAGAACTCTTCGACGATGACGCCGAACATGATCGGGTCGGAAACCTTCATCATGGTTGCTTTCAAGTGCACCGAAAGCAGTACGCCGCTGGCCTTGGCATCGGCGATCTGCTCGGCGATGAAGGCTTTCAGGGCTTTGCGGCTCATGGTCGCGCAGTCAACCACTTCTGCGGCTTTGACAGCGGTTTTTTCCTTCAGAACGGTAGTTGCGCCGTTCTTGTCCAGCAGTTCGATGCGCAGGCTGTCGTCAGCTTCGATCAGTGCGGCTTTTTCGCTGCCGTAGAAGTCGCCTTGGCTCATGTGGGCCACGTGCGATTTCGAATCGGAAGCCCAGGCGCCCATTTTGTGCGGGTGCTTGCGAGCGTAGTTCTTGACCGAAAGCGGCGCGCGGCGGTCGGAGTTGCCTTCGCGCAGTACCGGGTTCACGGCGCTGCCCTTGATGCGGTCGTAGCGCGCGCGGGATTCTTTTTCGGCAGCGCTGGCAGGCTCGTCGGCGTAGTCAGGGACGGCGTAACCCTTGGCTTGCAGTTCCTTGATCGCAGCCTTGAGCTGAGGCACCGAGGCCGAGATGTTCGGCAGCTTGATGATGTTGGCTTCAGGGGTGGTGGCCAGTTGGCCCAGCTCCGCCAGATGATCGCTTACCTGCTTGTCTGCGCCGAGTTGCTCCGGGAATGCCGCAAGGATACGGCCAGCCAGGGAGATGTCGCGAGTTTCGACGGCGATGTCAGCCGAGGCGGTGAACGCTTCGACGATCGGCAGCAGCGAATAGGTGGCGAGGGCAGGGGCTTCGTCGGTGAAGGTATAGATGATCTTAGAGCGGGTGGGCATGCGGGTTAACTCTCTGTTTTGCTGAGCGTACTCGAGTCTCGGGGTGCGCTGGGTAGGCGCATCGCCCACGGCGCGCCATGGGCAAAAGGTCGAGAGGCTACGAGCGGTGATGGTGGATGCATCAGTCGAGCGTCAAGCGGCTGGGATGCGGTAACAGCCCAGACTTTGTGGCCTTCGAGGGCCGGGGGCAAGCCGCGATTTCCGGGGATTCGCCCCCATGACCTTACGGTCAGGGCCGGAGTATACCAAACCCTTTGGGCTAATCAGCAAGGCCAAGTGGTATCAGCGCATTTATAAGACCAAAGACTTACCTGCAATGTGGTGCATTGCCGCAGGTACAAGTCCGGCCTTGCAGGTCGGCAGATGTGGTTTAGGCTGATTGGATCGCATGATGTCCAACCACACCCGACTCCGGAGTAGTGCAAGCATGGGATACCAGAAAATCACGGTGCCGACCGACGGCGCCAGGATCACCGTCAATGCCGACCATTCGCTCAATGTGCCCGACAACCCGATCATTCCTTATATCGAAGGCGATGGCATCGGGGTCGATGTTTCCCCGGTGATGATCAAGGTAGTCGATGCCGCCGTGCACAAGGCCTACGCCGGCAAGCGCAAGATCGCCTGGATGGAGGTCTATGCCGGTGAAAAAGCTACGCAGGTGTATGACCAGGACACCTGGCTGCCGCAAGAGACCCTCGACGCAGTCAAAGAATACGTGGTGTCGATCAAAGGCCCGCTGACTACGCCGGTCGGTGGCGGCATCCGCTCGCTGAACGTGGCCCTGCGTCAACAGCTTGACCTGTATGTGTGTCTGCGCCCGGTGGTGTGGTTCGAGGGTGTGCCGAGTCCGGTGAAAAAGCCGGGAGACGTCGACATGGTGATCTTCCGGGAAAACTCCGAAGACATTTATGCCGGCATCGAGTGGAAGGCCGGTTCGCCCGAAGCCATCAAAGTGATCAAGTTTCTCAAGGAGGAAATGGGCGTCACCAAGATTCGCTTCGACCAGGACTGCGGCATCGGCGTCAAGCCGGTCTCCAAGGAAGGCACCAAGCGCCTGGTGCGCAAGGCGTTGCAGTATGTGGTCGACAATGACCGCGAGTCGCTGACCCTGGTCCACAAGGGCAACATCATGAAATTCACCGAGGGCGCGTTCAAGGACTGGGGCTACGAGGTGGCCAAGGAAGAATTCGGCGCCGAGTTGCTCGATGGCGGGCCGTGGATGCAGTTCACCAACCCCAAGAGTGGCAAGAAGGTGGTGGTCAAGGATGCGATCGCCGATGCCATGCTGCAGCAGATCCTGCTGCGCCCGGCAGAGTATGACGTGATTGCCACGCTCAACCTGAACGGTGACTACCTGTCCGATGCGCTGGCGGCAGAAGTGGGCGGGATTGGCATCGCGCCTGGGGCGAACCTGTCGGATACGGTGGCAATGTTCGAAGCGACGCACGGTACCGCGCCCAAGTATGCCGGCCAGGACAAGGTCAACCCGGGGTCGGTTATCCTCTCGGCCGAAATGATGCTGCGGCATATGGGCTGGACCGAGGCTGCCGACCTGATCATCAAAGGGACCAACGGCGCAATTGCGGCGAAAACCGTTACCTATGATTTCGAGCGCCTGATGGACGGCGCCACGCTGGTGGGTAGCTCAGGCTTTGGCGATGAGATGATCAAACACATGTAGACACGAAAAAACCGATCGCCTCGTTGAAGAGGCGATCGGCCCGTTCACATCTCAGCGGCAGACAAATGGTCAGACAGTGGCCTTCGTGCGTTCAGTCGCCGGATCTGCTGAACTTGTGACCTCGGCTTTGGCGTCGCTGATGTTCACCGCGTGCAGGCCCTTGGGGCCCTGGATGATTTCGAACTTGACCAGCTGGCCGGCCTTCAGCGTCTTGTATCCGTCCATTACGATGGCCGAATAGTGGGCAAAGAGGTCTTCAGTCTTGCCGTCCTCGTTGATGAACCCATAGCCCTTGGCATTGTTGAACCACTTGACTTTACCGCTTGTCATCCCTATGTCCCTCTGCAAAGGACTCCATCACTGGAGTATCATCCACGTATCCGCATACGAACCTTGCGAAAAATCTGGTTGACTGCGCGGATCTTTATCGCCCACGGTGGGTTCTATTGGTTGTAACACCGTTTTGCCGATAGTCAAGGTCATGCGGCGCCTGCGCTGGCGCCAGCTCTATGCGGTCAACCCACAACCTTAACTTGTCGATGTGATGAAATTCTTTCCATGCATGCACACAGTCAGATTCGACTAACATTCAATCAGGATGGTCCTCAGACCAACGAGGACGATGGCTCCGGTCTGGCTGTTCAAGAAGCCAAGCCGATCCTGCAGGCGCCACCCATGTACAAGGTGGTTTTATTCAACGATGACTACACGCCAATGGATTTCGTCGTCGAAGTGCTCGAGACGTTCTTTAGTTTGAACCGCGAGCTGGCGACCAAGATCATGCTGACCGTCCATACCGAAGGGCGGGCAGTATGCGGATTGTTTACCCGCGATATCGCCGAAACGAAGGCGACGCAGGTCAACCAATACGCCCGGGAGAGCCAGCATCCGCTACTCTGTGAAATCGAGAAGGACGGTTAATCGCCGACCACTTGGGTATGAGGTGAAGCTATGTTAAACCGCGAGCTCGAAGTCACCCTCAATCTGGCCTTCAAGGAGGCCCGTTCGAAGCGTCATGAGTTCATGACCGTCGAACATCTGCTGTTGGCACTCCTTGACAATGAGGCGGCCGCAACCGTTCTACGCGCCTGTGGCGCCAATCTCGACAAGCTCAAGCACGACCTGCAAGAGTTCATCGACTCCACTACCCCCCTGATCCCGGTGCACGACGAAGACCGCGAAACCCAGCCAACACTGGGCTTCCAGCGCGTGCTGCAACGCGCGGTGTTCCATGTGCAGAGTTCGGGCAAGCGTGAAGTGACCGGCGCCAATGTGCTGGTGGCTATCTTCAGCGAGCAGGAAAGTCAGGCCGTGTTTCTGCTCAAGCAGCAGAGCGTGGCCCGTATCGACGTGGTCAACTTCATTGCCCACGGCATTTCCAAGGTGCCAGGCCATGGGCCTAGCGCCGACAGCGACCAGGACATGCAGGATGAAGAGGGGGGCGAAACGTCGTCCTCGAGCAATCCGCTGGATACCTACGCCAGCAACCTCAACGAGCAGGCGCGTCAGGGTCGCATCGATCCGTTGGTGGGCCGTGAGCAAGAAGTCGAGCGCGTAGCGCAGATTCTCGCTCGCCGGCGCAAGAACAACCCGTTGCTGGTCGGTGAAGCGGGCGTCGGCAAGACGGCCATCGCCGAAGGCCTGGCCAAACGTATCGTCGACGGTCAGGTGCCTGATCTGCTGGCGCAGAGCGTGGTCTATTCGCTCGATCTCGGCGCACTGCTGGCCGGGACCAAGTACCGTGGCGACTTCGAGAAGCGCTTCAAGGCGCTGCTGGGTGAGCTGAAAAAACGTCCGCAGGCCATCCTGTTCATCGATGAGATCCACACCATCATCGGTGCCGGCGCGGCCTCGGGCGGGGTAATGGATGCGTCCAACCTGCTCAAGCCACTGCTCTCATCAGGTGATATCCGCTGCATCGGCTCGACTACCTTCCAGGAATTTCGTGGCATCTTCGAGAAGGACCGGGCCCTGGCGCGGCGCTTCCAGAAGGTCGATGTGTCGGAGCCGTCGGTGGAAGACACCGTGGGTATCCTGCGTGGGCTGAAAGGCCGCTTCGAGTCGCATCACCACATCGAGTACAGCGACGAGGCCCTGCGCGCCGCTGCCGAGCTCGCTGCGCGCTATATCAATGATCGGCATATGCCGGACAAGGCCATCGACGTGATCGACGAGGCGGGCGCCTACCAGCGTCTGCAGCCGGAGGCCAATCGGGTCAAGCGCATCGAAGTGGCGCAGGTCGAAGATATCGTCGCGAAAATCGCTCGGATTCCGCCAAAGCACGTGTCCAGTTCCGACAAGGAGCTGCTGCGTAACCTGGAACGCGACCTGAAACTGACCGTATTTGGTCAGGACCCAGCGATCGACTCGCTGTCGACTGCGATCAAGCTGTCGCGAGCCGGCCTCAAGGCCCCGGACAAGCCCGTAGGCTCGTTCCTGTTCGCTGGCCCTACCGGCGTCGGCAAAACCGAGGCTGCGCGTCAGCTGGCCAAGGCGCTGGGCGTTGAGCTGGTGCGCTTCGACATGTCCGAGTACATGGAACGGCATACTGTGTCGCGCCTGATCGGTGCGCCGCCAGGCTATGTCGGTTTCGACCAAGGTGGCTTGCTCACCGAGGCGATTACCAAGCAGCCGCACTGCGTACTGCTGCTCGACGAGATCGAGAAGGCCCACCCGGAAGTCTTCAACCTGCTGCTGCAGGTGATGGACCACGGTACCCTGACCGACAACAACGGGCGCAAGGCGGACTTCCGCAACGTGATTCTGATCATGACCACCAACGCCGGCGCCGAAACCGCCGCCCGGGCTTCGATTGGCTTCACTCATCAGGACCACGCGTCGGATGCGATGGAAGTCATTCGCAAGAGCTTCACGCCAGAATTCCGCAACCGCCTGGATACCATCATCCAGTTCGGTCGCCTGAGCCACGAGACGATCAAAAGCATCGTCGACAAGTTCCTTATCGAACTGCAGGCTCAGCTGGAAGACAAGCGTGTACTGCTTGAGGTCAGTGATGAGGCACGTGGCTGGCTGGCTGCCAGCGGCTATGACGTGCAGATGGGTGCCCGGCCGATGGCACGGCTTATCCAGGACAAGATCAAGCGGCCCCTGGCTGAAGAGATCCTGTTCGGTGAGCTGGCCGAGCATGGCGGCGTGGTGCACATCGAGCTACGTGATGGCGAGTTGGTGTTCGACTTCGAGACCACTGCCGAAGTGGCGTGATCGAGCAGAGTGGGCCGCCTCGGCGGCCCTTTTTCTTTGGCCACAAAAAAGCCCGGCACATTGGCCGGGCTTTTTCATGACTGGAGCTTAACGGGCGCGGTAGGTGATGCGGCCCTTGCTCAGGTCGTAAGGCGTCAGCTCGACGCGGACCTTGTCGCCGGTGAGAATACGGATGTAGTTCTTGCGCATTTTTCCGGAGATATGCGCGGTTACGACGTGCCCATTTTCCAACTCCACGCGGAACATGGTGTTGGGCAGGGTGTCGACGACAGTGCCTTCCATTTCGAAGCTGTCTTCTTTCGACATGCAGTAAAGCCCTCGGTATCCAGTGTAGGCCCGACGCGCAACTGCACCGGGCAAAAAAGTGGCGTGGATTATGCCCGAAAAGAGTATTTCAAGCCAATGCTTTCAATTGAGGCTGACCCAACGTTGGTTGATCAGCAGTTCGATGGGGCGATACTGGGTCTTGTAACTCATCTTTTTGCAGTTCTTGATCCAGTAGCCAAGGTACACCGCCTCAAGGTTCTGGCGCAGTGCATCGCTGATCTGCCAGAGAATGGCGAAGCGCCCCAGACTGCGGCGTTCTTCATCCGGCTCGTAGAAGGTGTACACCGCCGACAGCCCGTTGGGCAGCATATCGCATACCGCCACCGCAAGCAGCCGCCCATTCAGGCGAAACTCATAGAACCAGCAGAATGGCAGATCGCGCACCAGAAAGGTGGAAAACTGATCGCGACTGGGTGGATACATGTCGCCGTCGCTGTGGCGCTGCTCGATGTAGCGCCGGTACAGGTCGAAGTATTCCTCCTTGAACGATGGCCGGGCGGCAGTTACCTGCAGGTCGCTGTTGCGCTTGAGGATACGCCGCTGCTGGCGATTGGGGATGAACCGGGCGACGGGGATGCGCGCCGGTACGCAGGCGTTGCAGTTCTGGCAATGCGGGCGATACAGGTGGTCGCCACTGCGGCGAAAGCCCATTTCGGAGAGGTCGGCATACACATCGACGTCCATCGGCTGGCTAGGGTCGAGGAACAGCGTGGTGGCCTGCTCATCGGGCAGGTAGCTGCAGGAGTGGGGCTGAGTGGCATAGAACTTCAACCGCGCCAACTCTGTCATGATCGACCCCTCGGCAAGACGTAGTCCTAAGTGTAAGCCAGCTGGGCAAACTCGCCTAGCGAACCCAGCTGATGTCGACGGTCTGGTCGAGGTCGCGTGCGAGGTGCTCGGCAAAGCTGGCGCGGCTGATTTCGCGGGCGCCGAGGCTGTGCAGGTGGTTGGTTGGCATCTGGCAGTCGATCAGGACGAAACCGGCCGCACGCAGGTGCTCGACCAGGGTAACGAAGCCCACTTTGGAGGCGTTGTCGGCGCGGCTGAACATCGACTCGCCAAAAAACAGCCGGCCCATGGCCAGGCCGTACAGGCCGCCGACCAGCTCGCCGTTCTCGCGTACTTCCACCGAATGGGCGAAGGCGCGCCGGTGCAGCTCGCAGTAGGCTGCGCGCATGGGGTCAGTGATCCAGGTGCCGTCGGTGTAGTCGCGTGGCGCTGCACAAGCGGCAATTACAGTTTCGAAGTCAGTATCGAAACTGACCTGGTAACGCTGCTGGCGGATCAGCTTGGCCAGCGAGCGTGACACGTGCAGCTCGTCGGGGAACAACACCGTGCGTGGGTCGGGTGACCACCAGAGAATGGGCTGACCATCCTGAAACCACGGAAAGCAGCCATGCCGATAGGCCTGAACCAGGCGCTCAGGGCTCAGGTCACCGCCAGCGGCAAGTAATCCGTTGGGCTCCTGCAGAGCCTTTGTCAGGGGCGGAAAGGTCAGCGAGTCGCGGGTCAGCCAGGTCAGCATGGGCGTCATGTGCAGTGGGGGAGGGGAGGGCTGACAGCATGGCCCGCCCTCGTCAGCAGGTCAATCCAACGCCAACCCGCAGCGCTGACGCTCGCCAAGGCAATTGCCAGCAGATTTTTCAGGCAATCGGCACCAACCCGAGGCTTTGTTGTCACACCTGTGCAAAAACACAGCATAAGCCTTTGTCACGCAAGGCAATGCGTGCTCAAATTGCACCCATGAAAGTTTGCTCACCGTTCGCGCCCATCCGGCGCGCCGCCATGGCGGCTGGCGGGCAGTAATGTTAAAAGTACGGGTTCATTGACCGGACATCGGGTCGATCACTACTGGACGCGCAGCAAGCGCAGGAATAGACGCGTTTTGAAGAAATCCACCGCAACTCCGCCCCCTCTGCCGGTACCGATGTGGCGCCAGCAGTTGCATTATCGCCTCAAGGAAGGTGCGCTGATCGCCGTCGGCGCGCTGTGCCTGTACCTGTGGATGGCGCTGCTGACCTACGACACCGCCGACCCAGGCTTCACCCACACCAGCAATGTCGATCAGGTGCAGAACGCGGCTGGCCGCGCTGGCGCGTACTTCGCCGACATTCTGTTCATGGTGCTGGGCTACTTCGCCTATATCTTCCCGTTGCTGCTGGGGATCAAGACCTGGCAGATCTTCCGTGAGCGCCATCAGCCGTGGCAGTGGAGTGGCTGGTTGTTCTCCTGGCGGTTGATTGGTCTGGTGTTTCTGGTGTTGTCGGGCGCAGCCCTGGCCCATATCCACTTCCACCCGTCGGCAAGCCTGCCGTTCTCGGCCGGCGGCGCGCTGGGCGAGAGCCTCGGCGACCTGGCCCGCAGCCTGTTGAATGTGCAGGGCAGCACCCTGATGTTCATTGCCCTGTTCCTGTTCGGCCTGACGGTGTTCACCGATCTGTCCTGGTTCAAGGTCATGGACATGACCGGCAAGATCACCCTCGACCTGTTCGAGCTGGTGCAAGGTGCGGCCAATCGCTGGTGGGAAGCTCGCAACGAGCGCAAGCGCCTGGTGGCGCAGCTGCGTGAGGTCGACGAGCAGGTCGACACGGTCGTAGCGCCGGTGGTGGCCGACAAGCGCGAGCAGCTCAAGGCGCGCGAACGCATCATCGAGCGTGACGACGCGCTGACCAAGCACGTTGCCCAGCGCGTGCAGCAGCCGGCGCCGGTGATCATGCCAGCCCCGGTCAAGGCGCCGGAGCCGAGCAAACGCATCCTCAAGGAAAAACAGACGCCGCTGTTCGTCGACAGTGCCGTCGAAGGCACTCTGCCGCCGATCTCGATCCTCGATCCGGCAGAAGAAAAGAAAATCGAATACTCGCCAGAATCCCTGGCCGGTGTTGGCCATCTGCTGGAAATCAAGCTCAAGGAGTTTGGTGTCGAGGTCTCGGTTGACTCGATCCATCCTGGCCCGGTGATCACCCGTTACGAGATCCAGCCGGCAGCCGGGGTCAAGGTCAGCCGTATCGCCAACCTGGCCAAGGATCTGGCCCGTTCCCTGGCCGTGACCAGCGTGCGGGTGGTCGAGGTGATCCCCGGCAAGACCACCGTCGGTATCGAGATCCCCAACGAGAACCGGCAGATGGTGCGCTTCTCCGAGGTGCTGTCGTCGTCCCAGTACGATGACGCCAAGTCGCCAGTAGCATTGGCCCTGGGTCACGACATCGGCGGCAAGCCGGTGATCACCGACCTGGCCAAGATGCCGCACTTGCTGGTGGCCGGTACCACCGGCTCGGGTAAGTCGGTGGGGGTCAACGCCATGATCCTGTCGATCCTGTTCAAGTCCGGCCCGGAAGACGCCCGCTTGATCATGATCGACCCGAAAATGCTCGAGCTGTCGATCTACGAAGGCATTCCGCACCTGCTCTGCCCGGTTGTTACCGACATGAAGGACGCAGCCAACGCCCTGCGCTGGAGCGTTGCCGAAATGGAGCGCCGCTACAAGCTGATGGCGGCCATGGGCGTACGGAACCTGGCCGGCTTCAACCGCAAGATCAAGGACGCCCAGGAGGCTGGTGAGGTCATTCATGACCCGTTGTACCGTCGTGAGAGCATGGATGACGAGCCGCCAACCCTGAAAACCTTGCCGACCATCGTCGTGGTGGTCGACGAGTTCGCCGACATGATGATGATCGTCGGCAAGAAGGTCGAAGAACTGATCGCCCGTATCGCGCAGAAGGCGCGGGCGGCAGGTATTCACCTGATCCTCGCTACCCAACGGCCATCGGTTGACGTCATCACCGGCCTGATCAAGGCCAACATCCCGACCCGTATGGCGTTCCAGGTGTCGAGCAAGATCGACTCGCGGACCATCATCGACCAGGGTGGCGCCGAGCAGCTGCTGGGTCACGGTGACATGCTCTACATGCCGCCGGGCACCAGCCTGCCGATCCGCGTGCACGGTGCCTTTGTTTCCGACGAAGAAGTCCACCGCGTGGTGGAAGCGTGGAAGCTGCGTGGCGCGCCGGACTACAACGACGACATCCTCAACGGTGTCGAAGAGGCCGGCAGCGGCTTTGAAGGCAGCAGCGGTGGCGGTGATGACGATGCCGAAACCGACGCCCTGTATGACGAAGCCGTGCAGTTCGTACTTGAAAGCCGCCGCGCCTCGATCTCGGCGGTGCAGCGCAAGCTGAAAATCGGCTATAACCGCGCCGCGCGGATGATCGAGTCGATGGAAATGGCCGGGGTAGTCACCGCCATGAACACCAACGGCTCGCGCGAAGTGATTGCGCCGGGCGGCCCACGCGATTGATCATCACCCTGCCGGGCGCCAATCACGGCGCCCGGCCCATCTACTGTTCAACGAGGATTTCCATGCGCGCGATTCGCATGCTGTTGGTTTCCGCCCTGGCTCTGGGCACCCTGTCGGCGCATGCCGGCGAGAACGATGTGAAGCGCCTGACCGATCTGCTCGAGAAGTCGCAGACCATCGAAGCCAATTTCTCCCAGCTGACCCTGGATGCCGGCGGTACCAGTCTGCAGGAAACCACGGGCAAGATGACCGTCAAGCGTCCGGGCCTGTTCTACTGGCATACCGATGCGCCGCAGGAGCAGGTGGTGGTCTCCGACGGCCAGAAGGTCACCCTGTGGGACCCGGACCTGGAACAGGCCACGGTGAAGAAGCTCGATGTACGTTTGAACCAGACCCCGGCGCTGCTGCTGTCGGGCGATGTCTCCAAGATCAGCCAAAGCTTCGATATCACCTCCAAGGAGCAGGGCGAGGTGATGGACTTCACCCTCAAGCCTAAAACCAAGGACACCCTGTTCGATTCGCTGCGCGTGTCGTTCCGCAAAGGCCTGATCAACGATATGCAACTGATCGACAGCGTCGGCCAGCGCACCAACATCCTGTTCAATGGGGTCAAGGCCAACCAGCCGGTGCCTGCTGACCGCTTCAACTTCAAGATTCCGCAAGGCGCGGACGTTATCCAGGAGTAATCAGAGGCCGTCATGGACCTGTTTCGTAGCGAACCCGTCTCTCAGCCACTGGCTGCCCGGCTGCGTCCGTCCAACCTGGACGAGTATGTAGGCCAGGAGCACCTGCTGGCGCGCGGCAAGCCGCTGCGCGAGGCGTTGGAGCAGGGAGCGCTGCACTCGATGATCTTCTGGGGCCCGCCGGGGGTTGGCAAGACCACCCTGGCGCGGCTGCTGGCGCAGTTCTGTGATGCCCACTTCGAAACGGTCTCGGCAGTACTGGCCGGGGTCAAGGAGATCCGCCAGGCGGTTGAGGTGGCCAAGCAGCAGGCGGCTCAATACGGCCGGCGGACCATCCTCTTCGTCGATGAAGTGCACCGCTTCAACAAGTCGCAGCAGGATGCATTTCTGCCGTTCGTTGAAGACGGCACGCTGATTTTTATCGGTGCGACCACCGAGAATCCCTCATTCGAATTGAACAACGCCTTGCTCTCGCGGGCGCGCGTCTATGTGCTCAAAAGCCTGGATGAGGATGCGTTGCGCAAATTGGTCAATCGCGCCCTCAGCGAAGAGCGCGGCCTGGGCAAGCGTCAGCTGACGGTGGGCGATGAAGCCTTCAAGATGCTCATGGCCGCTGCCGATGGTGACGGCCGGCGCATGCTCAACTTCCTCGAAAACGCTTCGGACCTGGCCGAAGACGGCGCTGATATCGGCGTTGACCTGCTGCAGAGCCTGCTCGGCGACAGCCGCCGGCGCTTCGACAAGGGCGGTGAAGCGTTCTACGACCAGATATCGGCGCTGCACAAGTCAGTGCGCGGCTCCAACCCGGATGGCGCGCTGTACTGGTACGCGCGCATGCTCGATGGCGGCTGCGACCCGCTGTACATCGCCCGGCGCGTGGTGCGCATGGCCAGCGAAGATATCGGCAACGCCGACCCGCGGGCGCTGAGTCTGTGCCTGTCGGCGTGGGACGTGCAGGAGCGCCTTGGCAGCCCGGAAGGCGAGCTGGCGGTGGCCCAGGCCATCACTTACATCGCCTGCGCGCCGAAGAGCAATGCGGTGTACATGGGCTTCAAGGCGGCCATGCGCGAGGCAGCCGAGCACGGCTCGCTGGAAGTGCCGCTGCACCTGCGCAATGCGCCGACCAAATTGATGAAGCAACTGGGCTACGGCGAAGAATACCGCTACGCCCACGATGAGCCGGATGCCTACGCCGCAGGCGAAGACTATTTCCCGGACCAACTCGAACCACGACCTTACTATCAGCCAGTGCCACGCGGCCTGGAACTGAAGATCGGCGAGAAGCTGCGCCACCTTGCCGAGCTCGATCGCAACAGCCCTCGCCAGCGGAGAAAACCATGATTGCCTTGATTGCGGCCGTCAGCGCCGGCGGCGTCGTCGGCACCCTGCTGCGGTTTGCCACCAGCAACTGGGTCAGCGCCCACTGGCCACGGCACTTCTATCTCGGTACGCTGGCGGTCAATCTGGTCGGCTGCTTGCTGATCGGCCTGCTGTATGGGCTGTTTCTGTACAAACCGATGGTCCCGGTCGAGCTACGCGCTGGTTTGATCGTCGGTTTTCTCGGCGGGCTGACCACGTTTTCGTCATTTTCGCTCGATACCGTGCGCCTGCTGGAAAACGGCCAGATACCGCTGGCCCTGGGCTATACCGCTATTAGCGTATGCGGCGGGTTGCTTGCCACCTGGGCCGGCCTGTCGCTAACCAAATTCTGAACCAACACACCTATAACGAGAGAACGATATGCTCGATGCCAAACTGTTACGCGGCCAACTTCAGGAAGTGGCGGATCGCCTGGCCTCCCGTGGCTTTAGCCTGGATGTCGCGCGCATCGAATCACTGGAAGAGCGCCGCAAGGCGGTGCAGACCCGTACCGAACAGCTGCAGGCTGAGCGTAACGCCCGTTCCAAGTCGATCGGCCAGGCCAAAGCCAAGGGCGAAGACATCGCGCCGCTGATGGCTGATGTCGAGCGCATGGCCAACGAACTGGCGGCCGGCAAGACCGAGCTGGACGAGATCCAGGCTGAGCTGGACGGCATTCTGTTGACCATCCCCAACCTGCCGGACGCCAGCGTGCCGGTCGGTGCCGATGAAGACGGCAACGTCGAAGTGCGCCGCTGGGGCACCCCGCGTGCCTTCGACTTCGAGGTCAAAGACCACGTTGCCCTGGGTGAAATCAGCGGTGGCCTGGACTTCGAGACCGCGGCCAAGCTCTCCGGCGCGCGCTTTGCCCTGCTGCGTGGCCCGATCGCCCGCCTGCACCGCGCCCTGGCGCAGTTCATGATCAACCTGCACACCAGCGAGCACGGCTACGAAGAAGCCTATACCCCGTACCTAGTGCAGGCGCCTGCCTTGCAGGGCACCGGCCAGCTGCCGAAGTTCGAGGAAGACCTGTTCAAGATCAGCCGCGAAGGCGAAGCCGACTTCTACCTGATCCCGACCGCCGAAGTGTCGCTGACCAACATCGTTGCCGGCGAAATCCTCGACGCCAAGCAAATGCCGATCAAGTTCGTTGCGCACACACCGTGCTTCCGCAGTGAAGCCGGTGCGTCGGGCCGCGATACCCGCGGCATGATCCGTCAGCACCAGTTCGACAAGGTCGAGATGGTCCAGATCGTCGAGCCGAGCAAGTCGATGGAAGCGCTGGAAGGCCTGACCGCCAACGCCGAGCGCGTCCTGCAACTGCTGGAGCTGCCGTACCGGGTATTGGCCCTGTGCACCGGCGACATGGGCTTCAGTGCGGTCAAGACCTATGACCTGGAAGTGTGGGTGCCGAGCCAGGACAAGTTCCGCGAAATCAGCTCGTGCTCCAACTGTGGCGACTTCCAGGCGCGCCGCATGCAGGCGCGCTGGCGCAACCCGGAAACCGGCAAACCCGAGCTGGTACACACCCTCAACGGCTCCGGCCTGGCGGTAGGCCGGACCTTGGTTGCAGTGCTCGAGAACTACCAGCAGGCCGACGGTTCGATCCGTGTGCCGGAAGTGCTCAAGCCGTACATGGGCGGCGTCGAGGTCATCGGTTAAATGGATTACCTGCCGCTGTTTCACAAGTTGCAGGGCGGCCGGGTACTGGTCGTCGGCGGTGGCGAAATCGCCCTGCGCAAGGCGCGCTTGCTGGCCGATGCCGGCGCCGCGCTGCGCGTGGTGGCGCCGCAGGTCGACAGCCAGCTGATCAGCTTGACCGAGGCAACCGGCGGCGAGGTGCTGGTGCGTGGCTACCAGGTCACGGACCTGGAAGGGTGCCGGCTGGTGATCGCTGCCACCGACGATCCGCAGCTCAATGCTCAGGTGTCGGCCGAAGCGCAGGCACGCAGCCTGCCGGTCAATGTGGTCGATGCGCCGGCGCTGTGTACGGTGATCTTCCCGGCCATCGTCGATCGCTCGCCGTTGGTGGTAGCAGTGTCCAGTGGCGGCGATGCGCCGGTGTTGGCGCGGCTGATCCGGGCCAAGCTGGAAGCCTGGATTCCGGCGGCCTATGGGGAGCTTGCCGGGCTTGCCGCGCGGTTTCGCCATCAGGTGAAATCGCTGTACCCGGACGTCAATCAGCGCCGCGGCTTCTGGGAGACGGTATTCCAGGGCCCGATTGCCGAGCGTCAGCTGGCCGGGCAGAGCGCTGAAGCCGAGCGTTTGTTGCAGGCGATGGTCGACGGCGCACCGGTACAGCAGGGCGGTGAGGTGTATCTGGTGGGGGCTGGTCCGGGTGATCCGGACCTGCTGACCTTCCGTGCCTTGCGCCTGATGCAGCAGGCCGATGTGGTGCTGTACGACCGCTTGGTGGCACCGGCGATCATCGACATGTGCCGGCGCGATGCCGAGCGGATCTACGTCGGCAAGCGCCGCGCCGATCACTCGGTGCCGCAGGAACAGATCAATCAGCTGTTGGTTGAGCTGGCCTTGCAGGGCAAGCGCGTATTGCGGCTCAAGGGCGGCGACCCGTTCATCTTCGGCCGCGGTGGCGAAGAGATCGAGGAGCTGGCCGAGCATGGTATTCCGTTTCAGGTAGTCCCAGGCATTACCGCTGCCAGCGGTTGCTCGGCCTACGCCGGGATTCCGCTGACTCACCGTGATTACGCGCAGTCTGTGCGCTTCGTTACCGGTCACCTGAAGGACGGTAGCAGCAACCTGCCGTGGCACGATCTGGTTTCACCCGGGCAGACTCTGGTGTTCTACATGGGCCTGGTCGGCTTGCCGACGATTTGCGCTGAACTGATCCGCCATGGCCGTGCGGCGACTACGCCAGCGGCCTTGGTGCAGCAGGGCACCACGCGTAATCAACGAGTGTTCACCGGCACGTTGGCAGATCTGCCGGCGATGGTGGCTGAGCATGAAGTGCATGCGCCTACTCTCGTGATCGTGGGTGAGGTGGTGCAGTTGCGCGAGAAGCTGGCCTGGTTCGAAGGCACTCAGGACTAAGCTGCGCTGTTCTGTTTGAAACTCGGGGCCATTGCGGTCAGGTTGTAAAAACCTGCTGCAATGGCCCCGAGTCGTTTCAGGGTTGTGTGCCTAGAACAGCGGTATTGAATAGCTGACGGTCAAGCGGTTCTGATCCTGATCCCACTCGCTGGGCACACCGCTGCGCAACATGCCATTGCGCCAGCTGAACCCCAGCCCCTTGAAGGTGCCGCCCTGCACCACATAATCCAGGGCGATATCGCGCTCCCATTCCTTTTCGTCGCCGCCTGAGGCCATGCGAATATTCGTGCCCTTCAGGTAGGTGACCGATGCCACCAGCCCTGGCACCCCGAGTGCGGCGAAATTGTAGCCGTATTGACCAAAAGTGGTGCGCTCGCCAGCGCGGGTAAAGCTGGTCACCAGGCGGTCAGTGAACAGGTAGATGCTCGACCCTGCGGCGCCTTCGCCGGTATTGCCCTGGTTGAGCTGAACGAAGTTGCCACTGTCGGACACGCGCTGATGCCCGAGCAGTATGCTGTGGCCGCCAATGGCATAGGTGAACATGGCGCTCCAGGTATCGTTGTCGATCTTGCCCGGTGTATCGGCCAGGCCACTGACGCGATAACCCTCGCCGCGCCCGCTGGCCGAATCGTTGCGTCCGCTTGCATCGGTCTTGAAGTAGCGCAGGTCGGTGGTCAGCGATTGGTTGTCGCTCAGTGCCCATACATGCACCAGGCCGCCGAAGTGCTGCACGTAATAGTCTTCGAGCTGGGCGGCATAGTACTGCAGCTTGAGCGCCTTGCTCAGTTGATAGTCAGCACCGGCGAAGATGAACTCGTTGCTTTGCTCGGTGCCGCCTGCCACGGCCAGCCCTGAGCGGTTGGTCGAGGCGCGCCCGGTGGCATGCTCGAGGCGCCCGCCGATGAGGGTCAGGCCGTCGATTTCTTGCGAGGTGATCATGCCGCCTTCAAAAGTCTGCGGTAGTACCCGACCATCGTTGGCCACCAGAATCGGCAGCTTGGGCTGCAAGGTGCCGTAGCGCGCTTCGGTTTTGGACAAGCGCATCTTGCCGGTCAGGCCCAGCCGGCTCCATTCGTCGACAGCGCTGCCGTCGCTGTCGTCGGGGATCATCGAGCTGCCGCGATGATTGCCGGCGCCGCCGTCCAGGCGCACCCCAAGCAGGCCGAGGGCATCGACGCCAAAGCCGACCGTGCCGTCGGTGAAGCCTGACTTGTAGTCGAGCATGAAGCCTTGCGCCCATTCGGCCGTCTTGCTTTGCCCGGCGGCACCGGGGCGGTCGCGCATGTCATTGTTGAAGTAGTAGTTGCGCAAGTTGAGCGTGGCCTTGCCATCTTCGATGAAGGCCGCCTGGGCGGCGGGGACGAGCAGGGCGCTGGTAGCGGTCAGCAGTGAAAGGTGCATTAAGGGCTTTCTTGTCATTGTTGTTTTCCTGATGCAGTGGGGCGCCCAACGTGCGGGCGCAAGAAAGCCGGGCGCGGCAACGCCCGGGTGATGCTCTTCAGTGAGGGCAGTCAGTCAGGCAGCCATTCCTGCAAGGTCAGCTCGACGGTGATGAACGACAGGTTGCGGCCACGCTGCAGGCGGCCGGCGAAAATCTTGCCGTCGGCGTCGGCCAGCACCGCTTGCAGGCTGCTCGCGCCGGGGGCGATTTCACCACTGAGGCTGAGGATTTCCACCCCTGGGCCTGGCACATGGATGTCCTGCATGCCGCTGCGGCCCAGGTACTGCAACTCGCCGTCGATCAGGCTGCCGAGGCCGCCACGGACCACAGCCAGGCTGATGCCGTGGCTGGCGCAAAGGGCTTCGGCGCTGTCGATGATGTCTTCGTTGGGTTTGAGCCGGGCCACTACAAGGCGGCCAAGCCGGCCACTCTGTACCTGCGCTTCGCTCTGGATTGCTGCAGTGTTCATGACGCCTCCTGGAACACCGGATGAAGCAGGTTGAAGTGGGTTTCGGCATCAGGCTTGACCTGATACGCGACCTGGTCGAACAGGCACAGGCGCAGCACCAGCGGCTCGCTGCCGACCACCAACCGGTCGAGCACCAGATGGCCGCCATGCTGCTGGCCGTCGCGGTCGATGAAGCCGGCGTGGCAGTGCAGCAGCGGCGCGCCGTGGGCATCGCGGCCGACGGTGATGGCGCCGCTGACAAAGGTGATATAGCCGTCCAGCACCACCGCCTGGCCGTAGTCGTAGGGCCGCTGCTGGTCAGTGGTGGTGACCATGCGGTGATAGCTCAGGTGCGCTGCACCGCCACACAGAATGCGCCCGACTGCACTGCGATAGCGGCGGCCCTGCAGCGCCTGCAGCAGGCCTTGGGCAACGTTGCAGGCCAGTGGCAGCACTACGCGCAGTTCTTCGCAGTCCGGCACTTCACAGTCGAGCAAGCGCGGCTGTTGCGGTTGGCCGCCGTGGATGAATATGCGCACGCCGTTGCGCTCTTCAAAATGCGGGTTCATAGCACCGCCTCGCTGGCGTCGAGTAGGGCGCGGATCTGTTTTTTGACGATTTTGCCGTAGCCGGACTTGGGCATCTCGGTCCAGCGCACAAAACGCTTCGGCCATTTATAGCGGGCCAGGCGTGGCTCCAGGTGGGCCAACAGTTGCTCGTCGCTGACCTCGGCAGTGACCACGATCACGGCGCAGCCGCACTCGCCCCACTTCTCGTCGGGCAGCCCCAGTACTGCGACTTCGGTGACTGCCGGATGAGTCAGCAGCGCCTCTTCGATCTCGCGTGGATATACGTTGGAGCCGCCGGAGATGTACATGTCCGAGGCGCGCCCCGTGATGAACAGATAACCCTCCTGGTCAACGTGGCCGAGGTCACCGGTATGGAACCAGCCATGGCGGAAGCACTCGGCGTTGGCCTTGGGATTGTTGTAGTAGCCGGCGAACACGGCCGGGCCGCGTACGCAGATCTCGCCATCGCTGCCGGTTGGCAGTTCAGTGCCGTGCTCATCGAGGATGGCCACCTGCATGCCGGTGCGCGGGTATCCGCAGGAGCCGACCTTGGCCTGGGGGCTGTCCTCGGCATCGTGGCAGTTCGCAGGCAGCACGGTGATGTTGCCGGTCACCTCGCCAAGGCCGTAGTACTGCACCAGCACCTTGCCCAGGGTGCGCAGGGCGTGGCACTGATCGGCGCGGTACATCGGCGCGCCCGCGTAGATCACATAGCGCAGGCTGCTGTGGTCGTAACGGTCGACGGCCGGGTCTTCGGTGAGCATCTTGACGATGGTTGGCACGGTGAACAGGTTGTCGACCCGGTGCTCCTCGACCAGCCGCCAGGCTTCGTCGCAGTCCAGCCGGTCGCCGGCCGGCAGCACGCAGGCGGCGCCGCGGGCGGCATTGATCAGGGCATGAATGCCGGCGCCATGGGACAATGGCGCCAGCACCAGCGAGCGCGAGTGTGGGCTCAGGCCGGGCATCAGGTCGGCCAGGTGATTGTTGATGACGAACGCCATCTGGCCGTGGGTGAGGATGCCCGCCTTGGGGTGGCCGGTGGTGCCGGAGGTGTAGAAGAACCACAGCGGGTCGTGATAGCTGACCTCGGCTGGGCGAAACGCTGGTTGCAGTGGCGCGCCTTGGTCGAGCAGGGCGTCGTAGCTCAGCTCGCCGTCACGCGGGGCGCCGATGGCGATGACCACGCGCAGTGCTGGCGAAGCTTCGCGCACCGCGTCGACATAGGCCGCCATGCCATCGTCGTAGAGCATCGCCACCGCGCCGCTGGAGCTGCCCAGGTAAGCCGCTTCGGGCGGGGTGATGCGCACGTTGGTCGGCACCCAGACCATGCCCAGGCGGAACGCCACCCAGGCACTCTCGAACAGCTGCAAATTATTGCGCGAGTGCACCAGCAGCTTGTCGCCCTTGCCCAGACCACGCTCGCGCAGGGCCGCGGCGACGCTGTCGACGCGGGTCAGCAGTTGCAGCCAGCTGTAGCTGTCGGCACCGCGGATGAAGCCGGGGGCATCGGGCAGGCGCCGGGCGATCTGGGCGAGCAGCTCGCCGAGGTTCATGACATTGTCGATCCCGGTCATTGCACAGCCTCCAGGATGCTGACGTAGTTGGTTACCGCCGCGCCGCCCATGTTGAACACCCCGGCGCGGTCAGCCCGTGGCAGCTGCATGTCGCCAGCCTGGCCGGTTAGCTGCATGGCGGCCATTACGTGCATCGACACGCCGGTAGCGCCGATCGGGTGGCCTTTGGACTTGAGCCCGCCCGACGGGTTGACCGGCAGGCGGCCATCCTTGCGGCTAATACCCTCGGCGATCACCCGCGCGCCCTGGCCGCGCGGGGCCAGGCCCATGGCTTCGTATTCGAGCAGTTCGGCGATGGTGAAGCAGTCATGGGTCTCGACCAGTGACAGGTCGGCCAGGCTCAAGCCGGCCTCGCTCAAGGCCTGCTGCCAGGCGCGTGCGGCGCCTTCGAACACGGTCGGGTCGCGGCGTGACAGCGGCAGGTAATCGTTGACCTGTACCGCAGCGCGCAAGCGCACAGCCGGTTGTTGCCCGGGCAGTTGTTCGGCACGGCTGATCACCAGCGCCGCAGCGCCATCAGTAATCAGCGAGCAGTCGCTGCGCTTGAGCGGGCCCGCCACAAATGGGTTTTTCTCGGACGGGTTACGGCAGAAGTCATAGCCGACATCCCGGCGCATATGAGCAAACGGGTTGAGGGCGCCGTTGGCGTGGTTTTTTGCAGCGATCATCGCCAGCGCGTCGGACTGATCGCCGTGGCGCTCGAAGTAGGCCTGAGCGATGTTGCCGAACACACCAGCAAAGCCGTTTTCGATCTGCGCTTCTTCGCGGGCATAACAGCACTTGAGCAGGATCTTGCCGACTTCGGCGGTGGGCAGCCCGTTCATCTTCTCGAAGCCCACCACCAGGGCATGGCGGGCCTGGCCGCTGAGCACGGCCTGCAGCGCCGAGTGGATCGCTGCGGAGCCTGTGGAACAGGCGTTTTCAACCCGCACCGACGGGGTGAAGCGCAGCGCCGGCAGATGATTGGCCAGCAGCGCGGAAGGGAAGTCCTGGTAGATCAGGCCTGCATTGAAGTGGCCGACGTGAACCGAGTCGATCTGCTCGGCGTCGAGCCCGGCGTGCTGCAGGGCGCCGATGGCGGCATCGGCCATCATCTGCTCGGGGTCGATCTCGGGAAACTTGCCAAATGGGGAATGGTACCAACCGCTGATTACCGGGGAATCCATGAGGTGCGTCCTCGCATGATGTTGTTTGCGAGGTCAATAGCAAGGGCGGTGCCAAGCTCGGTAATAGCCCTCTAGGCTGGGGCTTTGCTGGCGCAAGAGGGTGGTTGTCGGTAGCGAATGCCGGTCTACAGGTGTCGCCCTGGCTGCCAGGGCGACAGTTCAAGGAGACACCTGTTACACCTGCTGGGCGCCTCTGGCAGGCCTGTCACAAAATCTAACAAGCCCTCGGATAAATATTTTCTCAAGATAAATCAGTCGCTTGCCCGGTGCTTGCGAGCCTGCAAAGGGGCCTGCTGAGCGCTGTTACTCAAGCGTGGCACCCGTATTGCTAACAACATGCCTATCATCGCCGCAACTCGATCAATAAGAACAAATAGGTCAGGAGAGCTTCATGAGCGATTTCACCCGCCGTTCCTTTGTCAAGACCGCCTCGCTGGCAGGGGCTGCTGTTGCCGCTGCCGGGATGGGCCTGTACAGCGGCAACAGCCGCGCCGCGGACTTCAAACTGAAGTTTGCCAACAACCTGCCCATCAGCCACCCGATGAATATCCGCGCCCGGGAAATGGCCAAGGCGATCAAGGAGGAAACCAACGGCGCTTTGAGCGTGCAGGTGTTCCCCAGCAGCCAGCTGGGCAGCGACACCGATACCCTGGCGCAGGTGCGCTCGGGGGCGGTTGACCTGTTCTCACTGTCGCCGGTGATCCTCGGCACCATGGTGCCATCGGTGCAGATCAGCGCCGTGGGCTTTGCCTTCAAGGACTATCAGCAGGTCTGGAGTGCCATGGACGGCGCGCTCGGAGCCCACGTGCGCAGCGAGATCGCCAAGACCGGCACCCTGTTCGCCTACGAGCGGATGTGGGACAACGGCTTCCGCGTGACCACCACCAGCACGCGCCCGGTGGCCACCCCGGATGACCTGCGCGGGATGAAGCTGCGGGTGCCGCCAAGCCCGATCATCATGTCGATTTTCCGTGCGCTGGATGCGGCGCCGACCAGCATCAACTTTGCCGAAGTGTATTCGGCGTTGCAGACGCGCATCGTCGAAGGGCAGGAAAACCCGCTGACCCTGGTGTCATCGGCCAAGCTGTATGAAGTGCAGAAATACTGCTCGCTGACCAACCACGTCTGGGACGGCTTCTGGATGCTGGGCAACAGCGCTTCGATCGGGCGCCTGCCACCGGAACTGCAAGAGGTGCTGCGCAAGCACATCGAGAAGGCAGTGATGGCCCAGCGCGCCGACCTTGCCACCCTTGAAGGCAGCACCCGCGACACCCTCAAGGGCAAAGGCCTGGAGCTGGTCGAGTCGCCGGCAGAGCCGTTCCGCGAGAAGCTGCGCAGCGCCAATTATTATGCCGACTGGCATGGCAAGTTTGGTGACGAGGCGTGGGCGATTCTTGAGCAATTCTCCGGGAAGCTGGCCTGATGAGCGCGCCAGCCGTCATGGCCCCCAATCAATCGCTGCGCCTGCCGGCCCGGGCGCTGATCTGTCTGAACAGCTGGATCATGCGCGTGGTTGGCGCACTCGCCGTTACCTTGATGGTAATCGAGACGCTGGTGCTGCTGGCGGGGGTGATCTCCCGTTATGTGCTGCACAGCCCACTGATCTGGACCGACGAGCTGGCCTCGTCGCTGTTTATCTGGCTGTCGATGTTCGGCGCAGTGCTGGCGCTGGACCGCGGCGAGCACATGCGCATGTCGGCCTTGGTCAACAAGCTGCCGATTGCTTGGCGCGGGTTCAGCGAGACGTTGTCGGCGCTGATCGTATGTTTGTTCGTGGCGATGATCATCTCACCGGCCATGGAACACTCCCACGAGCAGATGTCGATCACCACGCCGGCGCTGGGCATTCCCGACGGTGTGCGGGCGGCGGCCTTGCCGGTTGGCGCGGTTTTGATGCTGCTGGCTGCGGTGGCGCGAATGGCGCGTTATTCGACGGTGCGCCAGTTTATGGCTGGGCTGGTGGTGGTTGCGGCAGTGGCCGCGGTGTTGTGGCTGGCGCAGCCGCTGCTGGCGGCCATGGGTAACTACAATCTGGTCGTGTTCTTTCTGGTGCTGCTCGGCGCCTGCGTGTTTGGCGGTATCCCGATTGCCTTTGCCTTCGGCACCGCGACCATGGCCTATCTGGCGCTGGTGACCCATGCGCCGCTGTCGATCGTGGTCGGCCGGATGGACGAGGGCATGTCGCATCTGGTCCTGCTGGCGGTGCCGCTGTTCGTGCTGCTCGGCGTGGTGCTGCAGCTGTCGGGCATGGCTCGCACGCTGATCGACTTCATGGCCTCGCTGCTCGGTCATGTCCGTGGCGGCCTGCAGTATGTGCTGCTGGGGGCGATGTTTCTGGTGTCGGGGATTTCCGGCTCGAAAGTGGCCGACATGGCTGCAGTCGCACCGGCACTGTTCCCTGAAATGAAAAAACGCGGCTCCAAGCCCGAGGAACTGGCGGCGCTGCTGGCCGCTACCGGGGCCATGACCGAGACCATTCCGCCGAGCCTGGTGCTGATCACCATCGGTGCGGTGTGCAGCGTTTCGATTACCGCGCTGTTCATCGGCGGCCTGATGCCCGCCGTGGTCGCGACCATTGCCATTGCGGCGGTGTGCTGGTGGCGTTCACGCAAGGAAGACGCGCCGAAGATCGAGCGCGCGCCGATGTCGCGGGTCGGCAAGACCTTCCTCATCGCCTTGCCAGCCTTGGCCCTGCCGTTGCTGATCCGCGTGGCAGTGCTCGAAGGCGCGGCGACCGCGACCGAGGTGTCGACGATCGGTGTCGCCTACGTGGTGCTGGTCGGCCTGGTCATGCACTTGTTCATGCGCCATATCGACTTTGCCCGGCTGTATCCGATGCTGCTGGAAGCGGCGTCGCTGTCCGGGGCGATCCTGTTGATCATCGGCATGGCCTCGGCGATGGCCTGGGCGCTGACTCAATCTGGCTTCTCCGCCTCGCTGGTGGAGCTGATCGAGGAAATCCCGGGCGGCACCTTCGGCTTCATGGTGGTGACGATTCTGGTGTTCCTGATTCTGGGCAGCGTGCTCGAAGGCATTCCGGCCATCGTCCTGTTCGGGCCGTTGATGTTCCCGCTGGCAGAGATGCTCGGCATTCACCCGGTGCACTACGCCATGGTGGTGATCCTGGCGATGGGCGTGGGCTTGTTCGCACCGCCGTTGGGGGTGGGTTTCTACGCCGCCTGCGCCATCAGCAAAACCTCGTCCGACCACGTTATTCGCCGCGTCTGGGGTTACCTCGGGGCGCTGCTGGTAGCGCTGGCGGTAGTGGCCTGCTTCCCGTGGATTTCCATTGGTTTCCTTTAAGAGAGTCCTGTCATGAGCCAAGCTGCGAAAACAACAACACGCAACGCGCCGGGCTATGGTCGGGTGGCCGTGGTGACCGGGGCTGCCATGGGCATCGGCGCTGCCATTGCCGAGCGCCTCGGCCACGATGGCCACACGGTAGTGGTGGCCGATATCAACCTGGCGGCGGCAGAGGAGATGGTCGCCGGGCTGCGGGTGCAGGGCATCGAGGCCCAGGCGATGGCCATCGATGTCGGTGATGCGCAGTCGATCAGGGCATTGTTCGCCGCGCTGCGCGAGCGCTTCGGCCGCTGCGATGTGCTGGTCAACAATGCTGGCGTGGCGCGCACCCAGGCGTTTCTCGATACCGAGCTTGAAGGCTGGCAGCGCTTGATGAATATCAACTTGACCGGCACCTTGCTCTGCAGCCAGCACGCCGCGCAGCTGATGCGCGAACGGGGCTGGGGGCGGATCGTCAACGTCGCCTCGATCAGCGGCATGCGCGCCAGCATGGGCCGTACCGCCTATGGCACGTCGAAGGCTGCGGTGATCGGCCTGACCCGGCAGATGGCCGTGGAGCTGGCCGAGCACGGCATCACCGTCAACGGCATCGCGCCAGGGCCGGTGGATACGCCGCTGACCCAGGCGCTGCATTCGGCGGCCACCCGTGAGTCGTATGCCCGCGCGGTGCCGCTGCGCCGCTATGGCACGCCGGCGGAGATGGCGGGTGCGGTGGCGTTTCTTGCGTCCGAGGATGCCTCCTACATCAGTGGCCATGTGATCCCGGTGGACGGCGGGTTCATGGCCTCGGGCATCCTCGAAATCTGAGGGTTATCCCTCCAGCAGCCGCTGCGCGTGGTCCTCGCGCGTAGCCTGCTCGCCGGCCTGCAGCGCCGCCTCGACGAAGGTGGCAATGCACGGGTTGTGGTTGTCTGCCTTCCATACCGCTACCACTTCGATCACCGGTGCATCGCGCAGCGGCTTGAAGCTGGTGGTGGCCAGGCGCATGTTGCGCATCGAGCGCGGCACGATGGCCACGCCCAGGCCTTCGCCGACCAGGTTGACGATGGTCTGCTGCAGGTTGATCTCCATGCCGATGTTGGGCGTCACGCCGTGTTGCAGGCAGTAGTTGCAGATCATGTCATGCAGCGCCGGGGCGATTCGCCGCGGCACGATGATGAACGGCTCGCCCGCCAATGATTGCGGCTCGATCAGCGCCTGCTGCATCAGGCGGTGGCCGGGTGGCAGCACCAGGGTCATCTCTTCGCGGTACAGCGTGACCGTCTCCAGCCCGCTGCAGTCCTGCGGTCGGTACATGATGGCGACGTCTTTGTGGCCGCTGCTGATGTCCTGTGCCAGGTCCAGCGGCAGGGTCTCGGTCAGCTTCAGATTGACCTGCGGGAACAACGCAGCATACCGGCGGGTGATGGCCGGAGTGATGCTGTAGGCGGTCGACATCATGAACCCCACCGACAACTCGCCCGCAGCACCGCGTGCCGCTGCCAGGGCGTTACGCTTGGCCTGCTCGAAGGCGGCGAACACCGTGCCGGTATCCAGGTAAAAGCGCTGCCCGGCCTCGGTCAGCTCGACCCGCCGCCGTGAGCGGTCGAACAGCTTCACTCCAAGTTCCTCTTCCAGCAGGGCAATCTGCCGCGACAGCGGCGGCTGGGAGATATGCAGGCGCTCGGCGGCGCGGCCGAAGTGCAGGGTCTCGGCCAGGGTGCGGAAGTACTGAAGATGGCGAAGTTCGATCATGATGCTCGCAAAGGTATCAGTGGATGCTTGATTATGTATTGGAAAATATAAGTCCGCCTACCTAATGTGATCAGGCCACACCCCATCGGCCCCGGCCACGCCACAAGCGTCGTCCGCCGACATAGTCACAAGCTATAGAACAATAAAAGGTGACGCTGATGCATTCCCTGACCGACCCCGCTGCTTGCCACGCCGAAGTTGCCGAAACCGATATCGCCCACGACAGTGACCCGCAAGTGCGCCAGGCGTTTCGCCGGGCGCTGCGCTTGATGGAGCGCGGCATCGCGGTATTGATCCGCGGTGAAACCGGCACCGGCAAAGAGATCCTCGCCCGCGCCCTGCATGCCCACAGCCAACGTCGCGCCGCACAGATGGTGGCGCTCAACTGTGCCTCGATCCCGGAGACGCTGATCGAGAGCGAGCTGTTCGGCTACAGCCGTGGTGCGTTTTCCGGGGCATTGCCCGGCGGCAAGAAGGGCAAGGTGCAGCAGGCGGATGGCGGCACCTTGTTTCTCGACGAGATCGGCGACATGCCTTACGAGCAGCAGACTCGCCTGCTGCGGGTAATCGCCGAACGTGAGGTGACCCCGCTGGGTGCCGAACGCAGCGTACCGGTCAACTTTGCCTTGGTCTGCGCCACCCACCAGGACTTGTCGGCGCGGGTAGCCGACGGCAGTTTCCGTGAAGACCTGTTCTATCGCATCGCCACCGGCGTGGTCGAACTGCCGCCGCTGCGCGAGCGCACAGACCGCGGCGAACTGCTGTGCAACATGGTCGCCCATGAACTGCCGGGGTGTGATCCACGCCAGGTGATCAGCGCCGAGGTCTGGTCGCTGCTGTTGACCCACGCCTGGCCGGGCAACCTGCGCCAGATGCGTGCGGTGATTCGCTACGCCTGTGCGGTGATGGAAGGCGCGCGGATCACCCGCGCCGACCTGCCAGTAGACTTTATCGCCCAACTGCCGGCCGCTAGCGCAGCTGTGCGCGTGGTGGTGCCGAACGTGACACCGATCCGCCCGAGCCGCGCCGGTGACGAGCGCGCCGATGTGCTGGAAGTGCTGCAGACCTGCCGTTGGAACATGTCGGCGGCCGCACGCGAACTGGGCATCTGCCGGCCCTCGCTGTACCGGGTACTGCGTCGGCTGGATATCCCGCCGCTCAAGGAACAGCTGGCGCTGGACGCCTGCCGCCGTGCCTGAGCCGCATTCCACCTGATCCTCTTTGCTTGAACACCCCTTGCTGCGCAGGGGGTGAGCCCGAGTTCGCCCTTCATCAAGGACATAACAATAATGAGTACAGCTGCCGCCTACGCCCCGATGAACTTCAGCCTCGCTGGCCGCACCGCTTTGGTGACCGGTGCCGCCCGCGGTATCGGCCATGCGATTGCCATCGCGCTTGGTCATTGCGGGGCCCAGGTGGCCCTGGCCGACCTTGATCCGATTGCAGCCGAACGAGCTGCCGAAGCGCTGCGTGCGCAGGGCATTCAGGCCATCGGCGTGGCCGTGGACGTGGCTCAGGAGGAGCAGGTGCTGGCGATGGTCGATGAGGTCGAGCGGCTGCTTGGGCCGGTCGATATTCTGGTCAACAATGCCGGCATCGTCTCCACCGTACCGCTGCTGGAGCTGACCACGGCGGAATGGAACCGGGTCATGGCGATCGACCTCAACAGTGTGTTCTTCTGCGCCAAGGCGGTGCTGCCGGGCATGATGGACCGCCGCTGCGGGCGCATCATCAATATCGCCTCGGTGGCTGGCAAGCGTGGAGGAGGGTTGCTGGGCAACAGCTGCTATGCCGCCGCCAAGGGCGCGGTGATCGCACTGACCAAAGGTCTGGCGCGCGAGGCCGGGCCTTTCGATATCACAGTCAATGCAGTCTCACCGGCGCTCACCGACACTGAAATGACTACTGCGCTGGCACCTCAGGCACGCGCTCAGGTGCTGGCGCAGATGCCCTTGGGCCGGGCGGGCACGCCGCGGGATATTGCTGCCGCGGTGTGCTTTCTGGCGTCGGTCGAGGCGGGCTTTGTTACCGGCGAGATCATGGACGTGGACGGCGGCTTCATGCGCGACTGACCTTTGCTGATCTGCCACCGCGGTGGCAGGCTCGGTTCAAACGCCTTGGTAGATACCTCTACCTGGCAGACGCTGACGATCATGCGCTGCATTGAAGTCCTGCAGCGGGCCCTTGGGCACGATGCCGTTGGGGTTGATGGTCTTGTGGCTGAGGTAGTAGTGCTTCTGGATGTGCTCCATGTTCACCGTCTCGGCCACACCCGGCCACTGATATAGCTCGCGCAGCCAGTTGGACAGGTTAGGGTAATCGCTGAGACGGCGCAGGTTGCACTTGAAGTGGCCGTGGTACACCGCATCGAAGCGCACCAGCGTGGTGAACAGGCGCACGTCGGCTTCGGTCAGGTACTCGCCCGCCAGGTAGCGTTGGCCACTCAGTAGCTGCTCGAGATGGTCCAGTTCGTTGAACACCTCATCGAACGCGGTTTCGTAGGCTTCCTGCGAAGTTGCGAAGCCCGCCCGGTAGACACCATTGTTGATGGCCGGGTAGATCCGCTCGTTGAGCGCATCGATGGTAGGGCGCAGCGCTTCGGGATAGAGGTCGAGGTGGTTGCCGGTCAGCGCATTGAAGGCGCTGTTGAGGATACGGATGATCTCGGCTGACTCGTTGTTGACGATGCGTTGTTCCTGCTTGTCCCACAGCACCGGCACCGTGACGCGACCGGTATAGTTGGGGTCGTCGCGAGTGTAGCGCTGGTGCATGTACTGCAGGCCATCGAGGTGATCACCGCTGGAGCCTTGCTGCTGATCGAAGGTCCAGCCGTGCTCGCCCATCAGCCAGCTCACCACCGAGACATCGATCAACGGCTCAAGGCCTTTGAGCGCGCGGACGATCAGCGTGCGATGCGCCCACGGGCAGGCCAGCGACACATACAGGTGATAGCGACCGGCTTCGGCCTTGGGCAGCTGATTGCGCCGTTGTGCGTTCTCGCGCTGAAACGCGCCGTCCTTGCTGGTCTGGTACCACTGGTCATGCCAGCGACCGTCAATCAAAAGGCCCATGCCGAGCTCCTTGTACAAAAGTGATTTGTCTTTGGAGCCCAGTCTAGGGACTAGCGTTCGAATAAATAGCGCAAAGACTGCGTGGTATCTATCGAATTAGTCGATCTTGTTGCGATCCGCCCACAACCGCTGCGCGTCGGCAAAGGCCTGATCGCGATCCTTACCCAGACCACGCAGGGCCAGCGCCATGGTGGCGACCACGGCCATTTCGCCATAGCTGTCCTGCGCCTCGCCGCGCCAGACCGCCAGCAGATGCTCGGGTTGCAGGGAGGCCGGTTTGACATGGCGCTGGGTGCTCATGGCGGGCCATTCTTCGTCCCAATTCTCGCCGCCGCTGGTGCCGTACAGGTGGCTGGCCACGTCCGGGTTGATCTCGATCTCACCACCATCGCCCTTGACCACAATCACGTGATCGCCAAGCAGGCGGCTGGCTTCACGGTGCACGGCCTGATAACCCGGGTGGAAGATACTCTGCAGGCCGCAGCGCGCCGCCAGTGGGTTAAGCACCCGTGCCAGTGAGTGGATCGGCGAACGCAGGCCAAGGGTGTTGCGCAAGTCGATCATCCGCTGCAACTGCGGCGCCCAGTCCTGCAGTGGGAAGAACGCCAACTGTTGCTCGTCCAAGGCGCGCGCGAGTGATGCCCAGTCGCGGCACAGCGGAATCTCCAGCAGGTCCAGCACCTGTTCGGCATACATGCGCCCGGCGGTATGCGCGCCGCCACCGTGGAGCATGATGCGCACGCCATTGCCTGCCAGGCACTTGGCGGCCAGCAGGTACCACGGCAGGTGACGCTTCTTGCCGGCATAGCTCGGCCAGTCCAGGTCGACCGCGATCTGCGGGGCTTGCAGGTGCGCGCGCAGGGCCTCGGTGAAGCCAGCGAGTTCTTCAGCGCTTTCTTCCTTGTGCCGCAGCAGCATGAGAAAGGCACCCAGTTGGGTGTCCTCGACCTTGCCTTCAAGCAGCAAGGTCATCGCCGCACGGGCTTCTTCACGGCTCAGGCCGCGGGCGCCGCGCTTGCCTTTGCCGAGGATGCGCACGAATTCGGCGAACGGGTGCTCGGCAGGGGTATGCAGGGTCAGCGGGCGCGGTTCGGGGAGTTGCTCGGTCATATGCAATTGGTCGGCTTGGGCAGGCCCGCCAGCTTGGCGGCAAGTTTGGCGGGAGTGCCATTGAACAGGCGATTGAGGTGCGGGCTGTTGCCTTTTTCCACGCCCAGCTTGAGCGCGGTGTACTTGATCAGCGGGCGCGTGGCCGGTGACAGCTGGTATTCCCGGTAGAACCCACGCAGCACCTCGAGCACTTCCCAGTGCTCGGGGCTCAGCGCGATACCTTCGCGCTCGGCCAGAGCCTCGGCGACGGCGGGGGACCAGTCTTGCAGGTCGAGCAGAAAGCCGTCCTTGTCCAGGGCGATGTGATGCTCGCCGACAGTCAATGCGTTCATAGCCAGCTGTTCACTTTGTCGAAGCGCAACGACAGCTCGACGAAGGCGGGGTAGTCCACCGCTTCGGCCAAGGTGCTGTCGATGGCACGCGCCTGGACATCCTCAGCGAGGGCGAACAGGCGGTGCTGCAACCGGGCCGTTTGCAGCAGTTGCTGCGGCGCAGTGCCTGCGCGCAGTGCGTAAACCGCATCGCCGCAGAGCAGGATGGCGTCGTTGGCGGCGAGCAAACGCAGGCAGCTGGCCAGGCGATTGTCGCCAAAGGGCGAATGGCTGATTACATGCAGGGTCGTCATCAGAGCGTTACCACCTGGTCAAAACGGCCAATCAATGCCGCCAGCGCTGCATCATCCAGCAGCTCGACCGGCAAGCTCAGGCTGGCCGGGTCCAGGCCGCGTTCAGCCACACTGTGGGCACAGACGAACAGCTCTTCTACACCAAACATCGGCAGCGCCTGCAGGTTGGCGGCGAGGTCTTTGAGCTGCACCGAGGCCGGTTGCTGGGCAGCGGCGAGCTGGAACACGCCGTCATCCATGAACAGCATGCCCAGCGGCAGATCAAAGGCGCCGCCAGCCAGGGCGATGTCCAGCGCTTCGCGTGCGGACGGGCCGCTCCACGGTGCCTGGCGGCTGATGATCAACAAGGATTTGGCCACTTCAATCGCCTCCAAAACAGACCAGACGGTCGGCAACCTGCGCCGCCTCGTGCAACTGGCCCAGCCCCGACAGCTCCCAGGGTGCCGGCAGGTTCACGGCAGGGCGCTGGTAGCGGTTGGCTTCGGTCGCATCCAGCACGCCGCGGCGCAGGGCGGCAGCGATGCACACCACCGCGTCGAGCTGGTTGCCTTCGATGAACGCACGCCACTGCGCAGCCACATCCAGTTCATCCTGCGGCGTGACGACGTTGGCCGAGGCGCTGTGCACCCCGTCCTGATAGAAGAACAGGCGGGCAATCTGATGCCCGCCGGCCAGCGCCGCCTCGGCGAAGCGCAGGGCGCGACGCGAGGAGGGCGCATGGGCCGGGGAAAAAACCGCGATGGCGAATTTCATGGGAGGCTCTTGCAACGTGATCCGACCATGATAAAGCAAAACAACCCCGCCACCGCTACTGGCGGGGCAATGCTCACTGTTGCGCCTTGCTCTCGGGCAAGAACCAGTTCAGTACCAGCGCGCAGATGCCACCGGTGGCCACGCCCGATTCCAGCACGTTACGCAGCGCCGACGGCATGTGCGCAAGAAACTCCGGCACCTGCGCCACGCCCAGGCCCAAGGCCAGCGATACCGCGATGATCAGCAGGGCACGCCGGTCCAGCCGCGTGCTGGCGAGGATATTGATCCCCGAAGCAGCAACGGCGCCAAACATCACCATCGCTGCGCCACCGAGCACCGGCTCCGGCACTGCCTGAATCACCCCGGCAACGCTCGGGAACAAACCCAGCAATACCAGCATGGCAGCGATCCAGATACCAATGTGGCGGCTGGCAATCCCGGTCAGCTGAATCACGCCATTGTTCTGCGCAAAGATCGAACTCGGGAAGGTATTGAACACCCCAGCCAGCAGCGAGTTGGCGCCGTTGACCAGCACGCCACCCTTGATCCGCTGCATCCACACCGGGCCTTCGACCGGCTCACGCGAAACCTTGCTGGTCGCCGTTACGTCACCTATGGCTTCCAGCGACGTCACCAGATAGATCACCAGCATCGGAATGAACAACGCCCACGAGAAACTCAGGCCAAAGTGCAACGGCGTCGGCACTTGGAACAGCGCCGCCTCGTGCATACCGGTAAAGTCCAGCCGGCCCATGTAACCGGCCAGGGCATAGCCCGCCGCCAGCGCGATGACGATGGCGCAGCTGCGCATCCACACCACCGGGATGCGGTTGAGCAGCACGATGATCGCCAGCACCACGCCCGACAGCAGCAGATTTTCGCCGTTGGCAAAAGTGCCATTGGCCATCGCCGTGAAGCCACCGCCCATGCTGATCAAGCCGACCTTGATCAAGGTCAGACCGATCATCAGCACCACGATGCCGGTCACCAGCGGGCTGATCAGGCGTTTGATGAACGGCAGAATGCGCGACACGCCCATCTCGACGAAGGAGCCGGCAATCACCACACCAAAGATCGCCGCCATCACACCCTCAACCGGCGTGCCTTGCTTGACCATCAACGCACCACCGGCAATCAACGGCCCGACAAAGTTGAAGCTGGTGCCCTGTACGATCAACAGCCCCGCACCAAACGGCCCGAAGCGCCGACACTGAACAAAGGTGGCAATCCCCGAAATCACCAGCGACATGGATACGATAAGGTTGGTATCCCGCGCTGAAACGCCCAGCGCCTGACAGATCAGCAGGCCCGGGGTAACGATCGGCACGATGATCGCCAGCAGATGCTGCAGGGCAGCGAGCATGGCGATCAGCGGCCGCGGCTTGTCCTCCAGGCCAAGGACCAGTTCATTGTCAGGCGCTGCCGCGCCGGGCCCTTGTTCGATCGAACTCATGGGTAGCTGCCCCGGAAGAAAAAAGGAGCGCATTCTAAGGGCCGCTGGCTGATTCGGGTAGCCTAAATGCAGCGGTTCAGCCCAGCGTCTGGCTGGATACGGCTGGTAATGTCGGCCACCGCCAAACGTCGCCCACAAAAAAGCCCGCCGAAGCGGGCTTTTTTGCGTTACCGGTCAATCAACGATCAGTCATCACGACCCATGATGCCGAACAGCTGCAACAGGCTGATGAACAGGTTGTAGATCGATACATACAGGCTGATGGTCGCCATGATGTAGTTGCGCTCGCCGCCGTGAATGATCGCGCTGGTCTGGAACAGAATGCAGACCGACGAGAACAGCACGAAACCAGCGCTGATCGCCAGCTGCAGGCCGCTGATCTGGAAGAAGAAGCTCGCAACCACCGCGCCCAGCAGGACGAAGAAGCCAGCAGTGATGAAACCGCTGAGGAAGCTCATGTCTTTACGGCTGATCAGCACGTAGGCCGACAGACCACCAAACACCAGTGCAGTCATGGCAAATGCCGAGCTGACCACTTCCGCACCACCGGCCATGCCGAGGTAGCGATTGAGGATCGGGCCAAGAATGAAGCCCATGAAGCCGGTCAAAGCGAAGGTCGACACCAGGCCCCAGACTGAGTCACGCAGTTTGGCAGTGAGGAAGAACAGCCCGTAGAAACCGATCAGCACCACGAAGATGTTCGGGTAGCCGACACGCATCTGCTGCGCAACGAACGCCATCAGACCGCTGAATGCGAGGGTAAGCGCCAGCAAGCTGTAGGTGTTACGCAGGACCTTGCTGACCTCCAGCTGCTCGGCCTGCTGGCCGTGTTGTAGGGCATAATCCTGTTCGCGCATGGCGACACTCCTGTGGGTAGAAACCTATGGATGCTGAGAGCATACCAGAGCCACCGCAGGCCGCGACACAGAGAGTTTGACAGCGTGTTTCATTACGGTATTATGGCGCCCGCTGTATCCGGAAGCGTGGCCGAGTGGTTTAAGGCAACGGTCTTGAAAACCGTCGATGGGCAACTATCCTAGAGTTCGAATCTCTACGCTTCCGCCACACAAGTGCTTGATTTCATTGATGTTCGCCACCGCTGAACCCGCAAATGGGAGCGTTTTGGGAACACTTTGGGAATGACAGGCAGAAGAAAGGGGCCCTAGCGGCCCCTTTTTTGTGCGTTCAGGCCAACCTGAGCGCCTGATTCAACAACCCCACCACATCAGGGCCGTCCTCGCTGATCCACTTCGCGTAGTGCTTGAAGATCATCGCCGTCGATGCCAGGTGGCGATCGGTTCGTCATCCGCAAATAGAGTGACAGACCCCTGCTCGGCGTGGCCCTCGTATTGGGCTCGGCGGCGTGCTCGACAGCAAAGCCGCCGCCACCTCTGCGAGTCACGATCACGCGCTCAGTTAATGGCAGGGTGAGGCTGAGATCCACCTTACTGCGGTCAAGCATATCGGCCTCAAACTTGAGACCCTCGGCAGACTTGTCCATGTTTACGAGCAATTCGGATTGATTGACCCGCAGCCAGTCTAGGATTGGGATCATCACACTGTCAGTGTGCCCGTCGAAGTCGGTCAAGATCATCTGCAGGGTGTAGCTGTATTCGAACTACAGACTCGCAGCCGCCGTGCAGCGGACCTTGCCTTGATCAATGAACATCAACAGACGCTCGGGGTTTTTCCTCAGCCCGGGCACGGCCTGCAGCAGGAGGTCACGAAGACTATCGGGTTTGTTCATGGGTCACCTGGTACTGGAATACTGCGTCGACTTGGGCAGCGCATTCGGCCCAGGCCAGCTCGGTACGCTCTTGATCAGTCAGTAGATGGCCGTTCCGGGCTGGCTTCGTCGCCGGCAGCTGGCAAGGGACCACCACGGGACAGCCACTGACGGTAGGCGGCGGCTCCGGTGATCGCAGGACGCTGCCGCAGCCGGCGAGCAGCACCAGGAATAGGCTGATCAGCCCAGTTGCGAAGTTCTTCGTTCTCATTCTTGAGGTCCTCGATCTGGCTTTCGCGGTTCGCCAGCCCTGCGCGGAGCTCGCCCTGTATCAGCAGCAGCTTGGCTTGGCTCTCGCGTTCACGCTCCAGGGTGGTTTTCAATGTGTTGGCAGCGGCCAGGTTGTCGCGGGCTTCGCCCTGGGCTGTGGTGAGTTGGTCCTGGAGGGCCTTTGATTTTCCCTTCTCAGTCCCTAGCAAGACCTGCTGGCCCCACCCCCACAGACCAGCCGAAACCGCAGCAAGCAAAGCTCCGGCCAACAGCCCTTCGCGCAAGCCAATCACTTTCGATACCAGCCGGCTGCGTTCATGTCTGCTTCATCGAGAGCCTGCAGATCGCCGCAGATCACCAATGGCGGGGTAGGCATCACCTGTTTTAGTGCGTCGGCGGTCTTCTGGCATTCCTCGATGTCAGTCCCCGCCGGCAGAAGCACAGCCCTGCATCCCCCAGTTGGTGACAGGCTCGTCATGCGCTGGATAAGTTCTCGATATGGGAAGCGATGTTTCTGCCCTCGCTCGCTCATGCCGCCACCAAAGCGCGGTTCTGGTGCCGCTCGAAAGCGCGTTCCAGCTTCACGTCGTAAAGGTTCCGCTGGTAGTCCGGGCCGTTGTAGAGCTTGGCTACCGTTGCCCACTTCTGGGCTTTCAAGGCTTTGAGCAGATTGGCGTCGGCTTCGATGTAGCGGACGAAGGCTTCCAGGTGGTCCGCTTCGCTGCGCATCATTGCGTCGACAAAATCATGCACGCTGGAGTAACCCAGACGCTGCCAGTGATAGCCCATTACCTGGAAGCCACCCCAGCTCGCGGACTCCAGTGCGGCTACTTCATCCAGCTGCCGGGCCTGAGCAAGGCGCTGATGCTCGGCGCTTCCGCCGATGTAGCCGCCGGCTTTTGGATTGACCAGGTTCGGCGCCTGCTTGGCCAGCAGATCGGCGCGGTGGAGCAACTGCTCCTGGTCATCGCCCGGCGAACCAGCCAGTTGCAGACGCTTGTACATGACGTGGCGCTCAAAGAGGATCACCGGCTTTCCATTGTCCAGGAAGCCGCGGCCCTTCGATTCAACTTCGTTCAAGGCGTACACAGCCGCGACCGGCACGCCGAGGCGAGCGGAGGCCTGCAGCAGATCCGAATGTTTGAGGAGCTTGCGTATGTCCAGGCCTTGCAGACTGGCCATGGTCTTCGGGCCGGCTTTGCCGTCGGAGACGAGCCCGACCTTCCCCTGGTAGGTCCGGACTGCCGCCTCGGTTGCATCGCCAAAGGCACCGTCGGCGTCCAATTCGGCGCCGTTGGCGTTGAGCAGGCGCTGCAGCTCACGAACAGCCTGTGAGCGATCGCCGTGTCGAAGTGTGGTCATGCGGTTCCCTCTTTGCGTGTGAAGAACTTCTTCGCGGTGGCGCGGGTGAACTCGACGCCCAGCAGGCCAATGACACCGCCGAAAAACGGAGCAGCACTGATTGGGATGCGGAACCAGTCGGAACGAAGTTTCTTGGCGGGTGCGGTGCTTGCGGCCATTCGGGCTGTCCTCGGTGCAGTGGCGTTGTGCCTAGCGATGAGGGCATGGTCCGCAAAGCGCTGCTGTACGGCAACGCGGCGGCTTTGTAGGAGGGCGGGCTACAGGGTGCGCCAGTGGGGCAACGCGCGAGTGAGCGTCAGCATCGGCGCCATGAACACTACAGCCCAACCGACCACCGACTCGCGCCGACACGCCAAGTTCCTGTACTGGACCGGTTGGCGCATCACTGATATTGCCGATTACCTGGACGAGAAGGAGAAGACCGTCCACAGCTGGAAGGCCCGAGACGAGTGGGACCGGGCAGACAACGTAGAGCGCATCGGCGGCACCCTGGAAGCCCGACTCGTGCAGCTGATCCTCAAGGACGGTAAGAGTGCCGGGGACTTCAAGGAAATCGATCTGCTGCACCGCCAGTTGGAGCGCCAAGCCAGAATTCAGCGCTTCCAGAGTGGCGGTACCGAAACCGAGCTGAACCCGAATATAGCCCCCGCTTTCGGCCGCCTCCTGACTGCCTCCTCGCGCGAGTCATCCCAACTGTGGCGTAGCATCGACGTGGTCACTCGTTTGCCCGCCTGGGTCACTCCGCAGCAGAGCGCGCTGGAGGATGTAATGATGTGTCTGCGCAGGCTCGGTCAAGTGGGATCCTGCGATTGCTATCGCGTTACACTGGGGCCGGCCTGCCTTACACGAGGTGGGTTCACCGGACGCTCGCAACACTTGGAGCAGAGTTACTCTGTGACTTTTAGGGAAAATGAGAACGCATGCGCAACTTGATACCAGCTCTAGCCTTGATGGTGGCCGTACTCGCAGGGTGCCAAAGCGGGCCGAGCCCACAGGAGCAGGCCGAGCAAAACCTGTGGGTAAGCCAGGTACTACACCAAATTGCTCTATCCAAGACGTTCCCGGAAGAGGCGCGTGCTCGAAATTTACACGGAATCGTCAAGGTTGCTTTTGTCCTCGATGCCAAGGGCAATCTGTTGCGACAAAGAATAACTGAGCACTCAGGTTCACCTTTTTTTCTCGCGGTCGCGCAGCAGATTGTCACAGATGCATCGCCTATGCCTGCCCCTCCTTCATGGGTGTTGGAAAACGGCGAGATTGAAGTGGTAGCGCCCTTTGTTTTCGTTCCTGGTGAAGATCCTTGCGGCCTCTGCCAGTAGACCGTGCAGGCTGAAACGCCATAGCCCAGCCTCGCGCTGGGCTGTTTGCATGCGCACTGTCGCTACTGCGTTACCCTGAGCCGCTCTGCATCCACTCTATCCACTCTGGATGTGCTCCCGATTTCTTGCGTTGCATCGTCCTTGGAACAACAAAACGCGGCCTATTTAGTCTAGGCTCTGTACGAAATCCCGAGAAACCCAATCGGCATCCCTCGGAAGCTGATTTTTTGTAAGGTTTCCAACCAGGTTGCTTGCCGACAAGGGCTACGATGCAGAAGCGCTACGCCGTTATTGCGACCGATATCGAATACAACCCGTCATCCCGCTGCGCTCGATGAAGCGCAAACCCAAGCCTGGCTTACCAAGGCTGTTTGATCGGCCCAAGTACCGACAGCGCAACATCATCGAGCGCATGTTTGGCTGGCTGAAAGAGAACCGACGCATGGTGACGCGCTTCGACAAGCTCGCGAAAAGCTATGCCGCTATGGTCTCGCTGGCTTGTTCCCCGCGGTGTTTGCGACATCTCTTTTCGTACAGAGGCTAGTACAGCGATTGAATGACGGTTAAATGAAGTGGAGATAGTGGCACAATAATGGCCACCATGACAGGCGACCGCTGTAGCGCGGATCGTTGGGTATGATGCCTCTGATTGTGAGAGCCCTGACTTGTCAGGGCCTTTTACGTTTTTGGGGCATGCAAACCCAGCCCTGTGATCAAGCGGGCAGCACTCCGTCGATCACGTCGAGCGCCTCGTAAACCACCCATCCGCCCTCGCTTGCATCGCCTTTGTTATCGATCACATAAGCACCTGCCTTGAAGTAGAACGGGTACTTGCTCCACTTCGAATTCACCGGCGCGCTGGCGCTGAGCTCGTCGAGCGTGGCAGTTAGCTGGCTGCGTTCGTCGACCTGGATGCAGTAATCGAACACTTGGCCCAGCGGCATCTGCTTCTTGAGCAGCGTGCGGGTGACGCCGAGCGGCACATCGCGAATCTCGATGCGCACATACCCATTCCACCAGATCACCATCAGAAAAGGGTTGAGCGCATTGACTGCGTGGATCTGGCCGATGATGACCTTGCCGCTGGAAGGCGCCTGCTCGACCCGCACCCGGCCGGACATGGAGTGCCTGGCGCTGCCCGGGAGCCAGTTGAAAGACACAGCGGTGCCTGGCAGCGTTTGCCGGCCCTCGGTGCGTGGGTTCTTTGAGCTGCCGCTGGTGCCAGCCTGGACCGAGCACCAGTAGTTGGTGTGGCCATTCTGGTCGACCCAGAGCAGGTCTCTGGGCAGCTCGGCTGGGTAAAGATAGACCTTGCCGTTTGCGGTGATGTTGCCAAATGCGTGCATGGTGATCTCCTTGTTCAAGGTAGGAATCCAGGCCGCGTTGTAGACACGTAATGGCCTGGGTGCATCAAGGTGGACACGTCAGGTTGGGCGGAGCGTCATGGCTAGCGAAGCCAAAAATAACTTGTGTTATTGATCGATGATAATTCAGGTTTCCCTTATGTCAATAACGCAAGTTATAATTTCCGCCATGGAATCCCGCTACGCGCGGGACCCCTTCGTGCCGAAGGTTCTCAATGCTTGAGAACTGGGCGCGGCGAAATACGCTAGGCGAAAAAAAGCCCAGCTCGATGGCTGGGCCTTGGGAGGGTAAGCGCTTAAAGCTTGATCATGGCGCGCACTACCACACCGACAATGCGACAGCCCTCCATGCACTGCTCTACTGGGTATGCAGGGTTCAGTGGCTTCAAGAAGCGGCGGCCTCCATCCTCTACAAGCTTCTTGAAGGTGGCCTCGTTGCTGTCGGAAAGTTTGGCGATGACCAGCTTTCCGGAAATCGCTTCAGCCTCCGGGTCTACCAGGATAAGCATGCCCTCAGTGATGCTGGTGCCTACTGGGGAGGTCATGGAGTCACCTTTGACCTCAAGCCAGAAGGCAGTGCCCTTCGAGTCGTAATCGGACATTTCATACCTGTCCGAGTAGCCAGGCGGGAAGGGTTCTACCGCTTCGGCCCAGGCGCCTGCAGCAACCCAGCTGATCACCGGATACCGGTATGAATCTGGCAGAACGTGCGTCGACTGCACATTGCTCCTTGCCGGTGGAGCCTCTTGCCCCGAGCCCAGCCACTCCGCGGTTACGCCGAGCGCCCTCGCGATCTCCAGCAACTTCTTCGACGTCGCGTTTCGGCCGCTCTCCAAGTGCTGAATAGTGACCTGGCTCACCCCTGATCTTTCGGCGAGCTGCTGCTGGCTCAAGCCCAGGGCTGTGCGGCGTTGGTGAATTCGATCTTTGAGCATTTCGGGGGCTTTGGTCATACCGCCTAGGGTAAAACACGCGTTATAAAGCTTCAAATAACCTATGTTTTTGTTATCTATAGCTTGGGTTATCATCTATAACGCGTTCCGTTGGGGAAGGGCGACTTCGGCACTGTTTCAGGGAGTTTGCTGTGCTGCTATGGGCGAGCCGCCAACCCTGTGATAATGCGCGCAACCACAAAGGCCATCTCATGCTGACCATCTCCAACACTGTGCATCTGCCGGATACCGACATCGAACTGACCTACATCCGCGCTCAGGGCGCCGGTGGCCAGAACGTCAACAAGGTGTCCAGCGCTGTGCACCTGCGCTTCGATATCCGCGCCTCGTCGCTGCCCGACTTTTACAAGGAGCGGCTGTTGGCGCTGCGTGACAGCCGCATCACCAGCGAAGGCGTGTTGATCATCAAGGGCCAGCAGTACCGCACCCAGGAGCAGAACCGCACCGACGCCTTGGCGCGGCTTGCCGAGCTGATCATTGCTGCCGGCAGGACCGAGAAGAAACGCCGCCCGACCAAACCGACCCTGGGCTCGAAGACCCGCCGCCTTGAAGGCAAAGCCAAGCGCAGCACCATCAAGTCAGGTCGGGGCAAGGTGGATTTCTAGTACTGCTGGCGGGAACAAGGCCACTGAAGCTTTTGCTATAGCAGGATTGAACCAACGGCCGCGTCACATCACAACAAACAGAAAGGATCTCTCGTGAATTTCAGCTTGATTGCCATCGCAGTGCTTTCATTGGTCTTTGCCAATAGCGCCCACGCGGCTACCGACAAGAAGAGAGTAAAGATTGAAGCGCGGTGGTATACGCAGGCTTATATCAAACAGCACCTTGCCCAGAATGATCCGCGCCGGCTGTCATCTGCTTATCCCGCGACGGTTAGCTATATTTTCGCTGCGGATGCTTCTGGCGTGCCGTCTGCGGGTGAGAATTTGCTGAAAAAGGATGTCACGAGCGTCAAGAGTGATTTTGTCCGATGGCCATCCAGCAGGGACTCCAGACCCCTCAAGACGCAGTTGGATGACATGTGCGTTCGTTTGATTGCCGGAAGGCTCAGGGGGCTGGGGCAGGGAGTCAGGCAACGGTCGCAGAAGACGACTCCCAAAAATATCGTGGTTGCCGAGATTTACGCGGGAGAGTTGACAGCCGCGCCGTTGAGCCTGGAAAGAACCACAGGTCCAGATGCTATCAGAGTGATTCCACCTAAGGGCGAGGGCAGAATGCTCTGTAATATTTACAAGACAACAAGAGGGGGCGACATCATGTACGACGTCTCTGTCGTTCTTGTTGCCAAAGCGGCCTACCCAAGGAGTCGCTAAGCTGACGAGCGCTGCTGGTCTCGAAGTTGTCAGGCTTTTACATGCCCGCTTCAAGGCCATCCTTTTCAAGGTCTCTGCATTTTTCTGGATTTTTCTCTCGCTTGTGATCGCTGGGGCGCGCAGCGGCCCCAGCGATCTTGAAGCATGTGCAATTTCAGAACACCTTGAAAGGGATGCGCTTCAAGGCGACGGCCTCGGACCGACCTCAGCTGATACTACGGACCTTTTTATCTGTAGTGGCTAGCCTCGATCGCCTGCGCCTTCTTCCAGCTCTCAAGCGTTTTCAGATTGAGCAGATACTTCCCGATGTTCGGGTATTCACCCTTGCGGTCAAAGCGCTGAATAAGCTCGGCCACAAAGTACATCATGAAGTCAGCGCCGCTCAGTTTGCCGCCCACCAGGTAGTCTTTGTTCTCCAGCTGGTCATCCACATAAGCGAAGATCTTCTTGCCCTCGGCCTGGGCATAGCTCGGCAGGAAAACCAGCTCGGCCGTCTCGCGCTGCATGAACACCTGAAGCAGCGGCGGCAGCATGGCGGAGCTTTCAGAGAAGTGCAGCCATTGCAGGTACTCGACGTACTCATCGCTGTCTCTCGCCGGCGCCAGGTGCGGGGCGTAACGTTCGATCAGAATCTCGGTAATCGCACCTGACTCCGCAACCACCTTACCGTTGAGCTCGATCACCGGCGACTTGCCGAGTGAATGAATGGCCTTCAGCGACTCAGGGGCGAAATGGGTTGCTCGATCACGAGTATAGAACTCCGTTTTGTAAGGCACGCCCATCTCTTCCAGCAGCCAGAGCGTTCGAATGGAGCGCGATTCGTTCAAGTGATGCAGGGTGATCATGATGGTGATCCTCAGTCATGGTGGTGGCGAGGGCATGAATAGAGCCGCGCTGCCGAATACATACTGACCGCGTGATGAGGTTATGTTCACAGAACAGGTTTCACAGTTGCGGTGCCGACGGTTACGCAGAGGATCGCCGCGGTCCAAACATGCGCTCGCTGCAGCGGGCTATTGCCATCCCCACACCCCTTGGCCAAAATGAGAGTCATTATCAGATCCTGGGCCAGGCCGCTTCTCATGTCTTCTGTCGACTACTCCCAGCAAAACGCCGTGCAGTCACTCTACGAGACCCATCACCAGTGGCTTTGCGGTTGGTTGCGCCAGCGCCTCGGCTGTGTCGACAACGCTGCGGACCTCGCCCAGGACACCTTCATCCGGGTAATCACCCAGCGCAAGGCAACCGAATTGCGTGAGCCTCGCGCCTATTTGAGCACCATCGCGCGCAGTTTGATGATCGACATGTTCCGCCGTCGCTACCTGGAACAGGCCTACCTGGAAACCCTCGCGCTCAGCCCCGAGCCGCTGGATATTTCGCCTGAAACCCGCGCGCTGATCATCGAAACCCTGATGGAAATCGACCGCATGCTGGACGGCCTGGGTGGGCGCACGCGCGAGATTTTTCTGCTGGCCCAGCTCGATGGGCTGAGCTATGTCGAGATCGGCCGCCGCCTGAACATCTCGGTAAACACGGTCAAGAAACACGCAGTGCGTGCTCTGACTCATTGCCTGCTGCTGGCAGATGACGAACGTGCGTGAGCAAGCCCTTGACCACGCAACACTCGAGGCCGCCGCGCGCTGGTACGTCGACTTGCGCACCGAAACGCCCGATGCTGCCTTGCGTGAAGCGCATCTGCGTTGGCTGGAGCGTGATCCGCGGCATGTGCAGGCGTGGGAGCGACTGGCTCGACTGCAGGACAAGCTCGCCCAGGTCACACCAGGCATAGGCCGGCCAACGCTGAGCAGTGCCCGGGCCAAACGTCGCGAGGTGCTCAAGGTCCTTTCGCTTTTGCTGGCCGCAGGCGGGGCTGGCACGCTGGCCTGGAGCACAACGCCACTGCCAACCTTGATGGCCGACCAGCGTACCGTTACCGGCGAGCGGCGTCGGCTGCGCCTGGATGACGGCAGCTTGCTGATGCTCAATACCGCCACTGCGTTGGACATTCACTACAGCGCGAGCGTGCGTGAAATACAACTGCTCAGCGGTGAAATCCAGATCGAGACGGCGCCGGACGCGCAGGCGCGCCCCTTCATCGTGCATACCCCTTCGGGCAGCATCCGCGCCCTGGGTACTCGCTTCGTGGTGCGCTACGGCTCGCAACATACTCGGGTCAGTGTGCAGGAGCATTCGGTTGAAGTGCGCTGCGCAAGCGCCATAGGTTCGGCGGTACGCGTCAATGCCGGTCAACAACTGGATTTCGTCAGCACCGAGGCCGGTACGCTGCAGCAGTCCCCGTCGCAGCTGGATGCCTGGACGCGCAACATGCTGGTTATCGAGGACTGGTCCCTGGGCGACTTCATTAGCGAATTACAACGCTATCGCTGGGGCCATCTGGGCTGTGCGTCGGCGGTGGCTCAGCTGCGGATTTCAGGTGCCTTCCACCTCGGTGACAGCGACGTCATCCTCGACAATCTGACGTCGACCTTACCCGTGCGCCTGCGTCGGTTCAGCCGTTATTGGACGCGCGTCGAGCCAGCTTGAAACCGTTGTAAAAATAATCCAGCGCAGGGGTTGTTGATTTTTATTCTCGTTCGACTTGGAAGGTAGAGGCGCACACAGACGCCGTCATCTACTGCCACCGGGCGCAAGGAAACCGCATGATCCCCCGCAAACCTCAATCGCGCGAAATCTTCAGCAAACCTGCAGTCAAACCCCTGAACCGTGCGGTGCACGCCGCGCTGCTGGGGATGGCGCTGTCTCTGCCAGTCGGCACCGCGCTGATTGCCCAGCCTGCGTCGGCTCAGACCAACATTGAAAGCAGGTTTGATATCCCCGCCGGCGCACTGGGGTCGGCGCTCACTCAGTTCGCGGCCGCTGCCGGCGTGACGGTCTCGTTCGATCCGGCCCACGCTGCCGGGCAGCAGACCAGCGGCTTGCGCGGCCGCTACAGCACTGATGCCGGGCTGCAGAAGCTGCTGGCCGGTACCCGCTTGCAAGCGGTTCGTTTGGCCAGCGGCAGCTACTCGCTGTTGCTGCGTGAGCAGGGCGCCGCCATGCAACTGGGTGCTACCAATATTTCCGGCGAGGCCATCGAGTCGGCCTACGGACCGGTCGACGGCTATGTCGCCACGCGCAGCGCTACCGCGACCAAGACCGATACGCCGATTCTGGAAATCCCCCAGGCGATCAACGTGGTGACGGCCGATCAGGTCGCCGTGCAGGGCGCGCGCAACCTGACCCAGGCCCTGCGCTACACGCCGGGCTTGACCACCGGCGGCTTCACCGATCGCAACGTGATCGCCGACGAGATCACCAGCCGCGGCTTCGCCCCGACGCCGCTGTATTTCGACGGTGCCTACATACCTTATGCCGGTAGCCTCGGCGGTGCGCCGCAGATCGACCCCTATACCCTGGAGCGCATCGAAGTGCTCAAAGGGCCGTCATCGGTGTTGTTCGGGCAGAACCAGCCGGGCGGCCTGATCAACCTGGTGTCCAAACGCCCCACCAGCGAACAGCGCAGCCAGATCAAGCTCGGCGCGGGTAGCTATAACCGGGTCAACGGTGCAATCGATACCAGCGGCCCGCTCGACGAGCAAAAGGAATTCAGCTATCGCCTTGTCGGCGTTGCCAAGAAAGGCAATGAGCAGGTCGCGCATACCCACTCCGAGCGAATGTTGCTGGCGCCGAGCTTGACCTGGACACCCACTGAAGACACCTCGTTAACCCTATTGGCTCAGATCCAGCGCGACGATGGCCAGGCCGACTATCAATCGTTGCCACGGGTCGGCTCACTGGACCGTGGCCCGACCGGGCAGAAGATCAAGCGGGAGTTTTTTTCCGGTGATTCGCGATACAACGACTACAAGCGTGACCAGTATATTTTTGGCTATGACTTCAGCCACAACCTGAGTGACGACCTGACTTACCGCTCCACCGCGCGCTACACCGACGTGCGTGACCAGTACAAGGGCTTTTATCTGCGCAGCTTCGTCACCGATGCGGCCGGGGTGGTTGATCAGACCCGGGCCAATCGAGTCAAACTCGACTGGCGCCAGCACAACATTGCCTACACCATCGATAACAACCTGGAATACACCTTCAACACCGGTGCGCTTGAGCACACCGTGCTGACCGGCGTCGATTATCGTCACTTCACTCGCAAGTACGATGGCTATAACGCCTACAACGTGTTGCCGGTCGATCTGTATGGCAAGAACAACTACGACAGCTCCAGCGTAACCCCGGTGCTCGACACCCAATGGGACAACACCCTACGCCAGACCGGCGTGTACCTGCAGGACCAGATCCGCTTCGACCAATGGGTCCTGACCATTGGCGGTCGCCAGGACTGGGCGGAAATCGACAACAAGGACCTGCTCGCCCACACCGTAGCGTCGCAGCGGGACAACAAGTTCACCGGACGAGTCGGTCTGACGTATGTCACCGAGTTCGGCCTGGCGCCCTATGTCAGCTACTCCGAGTCGTTCCTGCCGACCCTGGGCACCGCCGCCCCCGAGCGCGGTGGCAAAGCCTTTACGCCAACCGAGGGTGAGCAGTACGAAGTGGGGGTGAAGTACCAGCCCTTCGACAAGACGCTGATTACCGCGTCGGTGTTTCAGGTCAAACAGAAGAACGTGCTGACGGGCGACACCCAGTACCCGCAATACTCGACGCAAAGTGGTGAAGTGCGCGCCCGGGGTATCGAACTGGAAGCCAAGTCCAGCCTCGACAATGTTGATGTGATGGCCGCCGCCACCTACATCGACGCGTTCTATACCAAAAGCACCTACGGCGATGAGGGCAACCGCAGTGAGGCAACGGCGCCGGTGTCGGCCTCGTTGTGGGTCGATTATCACTTCACTCAGGCAACGCTCGCTGGCCTGACCTTCGGTGCCGGCGCTCGCTACACCGGACGCAAGCCGGGGGACTCGGCCAACTCGTTCGACGTGCCTGCCTATGTGGTTTATGACGCCACCATCAGCTACGACCTGGGCGGGCTGGATGCCGGCCTGCGCGGTTTGCGTACCAGCCTGAACGTGCAGAACGTGTTTGACCGCGAGTTCATTTCGGACTGCAACTATGCGTTTGGCTGCTACTACGGGCAGGAGCGGGTTGCATCTGTGGAAATGACTTACGATTGGTGACAGCGAGCTGAATCGAAAAATCTGCGAACCTTTGCTGCTGCCCAATGATCCAAGCGCAATGCCTTGGATCTGGGCGCGCTGCCCTGCATCCCCCGTCATCATTGGGTCTCGACAATTTGCAGACCCCAGCGCACCTTCGCAGAGGACTCCGCAGTGCCGACCAGTGGGATTAGAGTAGACAATCGATTCACTGCTGAAGTCATGGGCCATCCGAAGGACATTTTCTTCGCCGCGGTCGAAAGCACGCGCATGCCGATGATCGTCACGGACCCCAATCAGCCGGACAATCCGATCATCTTTGCCAACCAGGCTTTTCAGGAAATGACCGGTTATGGCGAAGATGAGTTGATCGGCCACAACTGTCGGTTCCTGCAGGGCAAGGATACGGATCAGGACGTGATCTCTGCGATCCGCCAGGCCGTCGCTCAGCGCTATGACTTTTCCACCGAGGTGCTGAACTACCGTAAAGACGGCAGTTCGTTCTGGAATGCGCTATTCATCTCGCCGATCTATAACGACAGCGGTGAGCTCAAATACTTTTTCGCATCCCAGCTGGACGTCAGCCGGCGTCGAGATGTGGAAGATGCATTGCGCCAGTCGCAGAAGATGGAGGCATTGGGGCAGCTGACCGGCGGCATCGCGCACGATTTCAACAACCTGCTGCAGGTCATCGGTGGTTATGTCTCGTTGGCCAAGTCGGCTGCCGAGAAGGAGCAGCCCGATCTGGCCAGGATCGTCAGGGGCCTGACCCATGCCACCCAGGCGGTGGAAAGGGCCAATACGTTGACCAAGCAATTGCTGGCCTTCTCGCGCAAACAATCGCTGCAGGGGCGGGTGATCAATATCAATCAGATCGTCGCTGACGCACAGGTGTTGATCAACCAGACGTTGGGCGATGGTGTCTCTGTATCGCTCAGCCTGGATGACGAATTGCACAACTGCCGTATCGATCCGGCTCAGGCGCAGATCGCCTTGCTCAACGTCATCATCAATGCGCGCGATGCCATGGCTGGAGATGAGCGCCAGGCACTCAATATTGAAACCAAGAACGTCATCGTGACCGAAGATGCGCGAGCGTCTTATGAAGGGCTGCATGCGGGACATTACGTCTGTGTCTCGGTCACCGACAACGGTGAGGGCATGCCCGAGGCCGTGCGCGGTCGAGCGATGGACCCGTTCTTTACCACCAAGGACGAGGGCAAGGGCACTGGACTTGGGCTGTCGATGGTGTATGGCTTTGCCAAGCAGTCCGGTGGGGCAGTCAAGATCTACTCGGAAGAGGGCGTAGGGACTACCGTGCGCTTTTACTTCCCCGCCGATGCCAGCGAGCTGCACCCCTTGGAGCGCGCGAGCCTGCTCAAGTCCAAAACCGGTGATGAGCGCATCCTGATCGTGGAAGACCGCGCCGATGTTGCCGAGCTGGCCCAGGTGATCCTCGAAGAGCAGGGCTATGAGACCCAGGTGGCCAAAGATGCCAAGGATGCGTTGATGATCCTGGAGAAGGGGCTGCACTTCGACCTGCTGTTCACTGACCTGATCATGCCGGGCGGCATCAATGGCGTGACGCTGGCGCGCAAGGTGCAGTTGCAGCATCCGTCGATGAAGGTGCTGCTGACCACTGGCTATGCCGAGAGCTCGATCGAGCGAACTGACATTGGCGGTTCTGAATTTGAAGTGATATCCAAACCGTACTTACCGCAGGAACTTGGCCGCAAGGTGAGGATGGTGCTGGATTCACCGGGCGGCGTGTAACAGTGTCCCGGCAGCGCTGACTTACAAGGATGCGCTGTATTTGACGGCTGCCGCTGCCCGCGATGGCACGTTGAGGGTTCGCAGCAATCCGGATACATGGATGCGCACGGTAAACGGCGAAATATCCAGGGCCTTGGCGATTTCCTTGTTGGTCTTGCCTTGAGCGATCAGCCGCAACACTTCCTGCTGGCGCGTAGTCAGGGTGTTGGTGTCCAGAGGTAATAGCCCTGAAGGTGCGAACTTGACCAGCACCTCGCCTTCGCGGATGGCGAGCAGCGCCTGGCCGATCTCCTCGGGCGCGATGTTCTTGCCGATGAAGCCATCGGCTCCCATCGCCATCACCTGTTCGATCAACAGCGGGTCATCGACCATCGACACCACGATCAATGTGGTACGCCGCAGCTGCTTGCGCAGCTCACCCAGTTGGCTGATGCAGGTCAGGCCGGGGAAGCGCAGGTCGAGGATCAGCGTGTCCACGTCGCTGTCGCGTTCGAGCATGTTCAGCACTGTGTCCAGATCGCCGGCCTGCTCTACCTGAGCCTCGGGCAGCAAGCGTTGCACCGTGCGCAGCATCCCCTCGCGAAACATGGGGTGGTCGTCAGCGATGATGATGCGGCATGTCATGGAGTGCCCCTCCCTGGGGGTCAGGTGTTGCGCCTGCGTGGTACTTTAACACTCTGCTCAGGGCCTGCTTGCTCGGCGTGCCAGCATGACGATGACCGTACAAGGACGTTGCCCGTGAAGTTCATGAAAGACGCTGAACTGGATCAAGCCAACCTGCGTATTGTGGTAGCCCTTTGCGCCATGGTGTACATCGGTGTGCTGGGCTTCTTGCCAGGGCAGTCGGTGGCGCACTACGTGCCGGTGATGCTCTATATCGTGGTGTTCCTGCTGGCCTCGATCGTACTTCGTCAGGTCATCGCGCGCTGGCCCGGGCATTACCCGGCGCGGCGGGTTTTCGGGATGATTCACGACTATACCGGCACCTCGTTCGGCCTGGTGATCGGCGGCGAGGCGGCGTTGCCGCTGTATGCGGTGATGGTCTGGGTCAACCTGGGCAACGGCATGCGCTATGGTTCGCGCTATCTGGCGATTGCCACCGTCCTTGGCTTGCTGGCGCTGCTGGTCGTGTACGGGCTGAATCCGTTGTGGCAGGCGCAGCCGTTCATGATGCTGATGCTGATGATCACCAGTACGGTGATTCCGGTCTACGCCCACCTGCTGCTGGAGCGCACGCGCAAGGCCTCCGAAGAGGCCATCGCCGCCAACCTGGAAAAGTCGCGCTTTCTGGCCCAGGCCAGCCATGATCTGCGCCAACCCATTCACTCCATCGGCCTGTTCACCGCCTGCCTGCGTGAGGCGCGCCTGGGCGAAGAGGAGCGGCGGCTGGTGGACAACATCGACCGGTCGCTGTTGAACGTCTCGCAATTGTTCCGCTCCATTCTCGATCTCTACACCCTGGACAACGGCCGCTTGCTGCCCAAGTACCAGGAAGTTCACCTGGGCGAGTTGCTCGCCGAGTTACTCCGCCAGAATGCCGAAGCCGCCCGTTGGGCCGGGGTCGAATTGCGCCTGCGGCCATGCAAACACTGGGTGAGGGTTGACCCGGCACTGTTGGCGACCATGGTGCAGAACGTGCTCTCCAACTGCTTGAAGTACGGCCGCCAGCGCCCTGTACTGGTCGGCGTGCGCCGGCGCCACGGCGGGCTGGTGGTGGAGATCCACGACCAAGGGCAGGGGATTGCCGAGGAGCATCTGTCGCGGGTGTTCGAGGAGTTCTATCGCGTTCGCCAGCTGCGCGATAAAGACGTTGAAGGGGTCGGTCTGGGCTTGTCTATCGTCAAGCGCCTGGGGCTGTTGATGGGCATGGACGTGATGCTGCGCTCGCGGGTGGGCCGTGGCACTTCGGTCAGCCTCAGCGGCTTGCCGCTGGCGACCGCGCCGGAGCAACTCGTTGTGCGCGACGATCCACGTCAGGCGGGGCTGTTGACCGGTTTGAAAGTGTGCCTGGTGGAAGATGACCACAACGTGCTGCTCGCCACCCAGGCATTGCTGGAGCGCTGGGGCTGCAAGGTGCAGGCGGAGTCGAGCGGGCATGATCTGGTCAGCGATTGCGACATCATCGTTGCCGACTATGACCTGGGCAACCACGCCACCGGTATCGAATGCATCGACCACCTGCGCGCGCAGCGCGGCGTGGCGGTGCCAGCGCTGATTCTGACCGGGCATGATCTCGAGCGGATCCAGGCAGCCCTGCACGATCGGCAGATCGCCATTCTGTCCAAGCCAGTGCGCCCCGCTGAACTACGGGGCGCTCTGCGCGAGCTCAGTCAGGGGCCGCTTACTGGTTGAACGGGGTCAACCCATTACCGCGGGCGCCTTTGGGCTGGCAGTAGGCGGCGGGTTTCATCATGCCGAAGCTGGCCACGGCGAACATTCCGCCACTGGCACCGCTGGGCACGGAGCAGTTGTAGTCACCGGCAGCGGTGCTGGCGATGTAATACGTGGTCATGGAGTCACTGCGCACATTGGAAACGCGCTTGACCGTCTCACCGATATTGGTTTCCGAGAGCGTTTTGAGATGGTCTTCGGTGGGTTTCATATGGCTGCAACCGGCAACGCCGATCATCAGGGCGCCGAGCAGGGCGAGGCGGGTGACTGGAGCGTGCAGTTTCATGGCGCTTCTTCCTTGGGGATGTTTTGGTTTTTTTTTTGCGCAACGATCCCTTGCACGGCGAATTCGCCGTGCTGGCGGGGAGCATTGGGGTTGCTGGCGAATATAGCGCCAGGTGGGTGCGGGGTCGATTAGCACAAGTGTGCTAGTGGCACTTTAGGGCTGCGGTAAAAGGAGCGCGTTGATCACTGAATCAACGCCGCCAGACGTCCCCGTGTTCACTGACGACCCATGGCTTTTGCTCAGCAACGATCTGCACGCCGCCAACCCAGCGCTCGGCTGGGGCACAGTCGAGCCAGTTCACGGTGCCTCGTAATACGCGCTCACCCAGGTCGGTGATTCGAACAAGACCGTGCTGCCACTCACCGCCCGGCTGTTCCTGCACCAGTGGCTGCGGCGCATCGATGAGCGGGCGCAACAGCGTAGCGAACATCAAATCCCCCAGAAAGGGCAGAGGTTCATAGTCCTTGTTCAAATGAGCGAAGACTTTGCCGGCAGGCAACGCTCCGTGATCTGCCAGTATCCGCAGGGTCAGACGCTGGGTCAGACTCAAGCCATCCGAGGCGCCCGGGAGTTCCTGGAGTTGCCTGGCCAACGCGGGCCCGAGCAGCGGCAATGCCGGATGCACCTGGCCTGCCATCCGCGCCCAGTTGCCAGGGTCGGCTGAGGTATAGGCCGCCCATGCCTCCCGTGCCAGCGCCAAGGCATTTGCAGCCAGTGCTCGCCGCTGTGGCCAGAGCCATGCAAGCACATCCGGCGCCAGCTGGCCCAGCCCAATGAAACGCTCAACGCCCGGCACGCGGTTGATCTCGATCAGTTCCAGCCTGCGCGGCAGCGTAGCCAAACTCGCCAGGAGCCGAATCAGAAACAACTGATCATAGGCATCGCCCTCGCACCACAGCACCAATTCACTATCGTGGCCAAGTTGCGCGAGGGCATGGCGTTGTGAGGCTTGGCGTTGCTGGGCATCACGTGGCGATAAGCCGAATGTCTGCTGAATGAACGCTGCACGCACTTGCCAGTAATCGTCGTCAGGCAGGGCCGGAACAGGGCCCATGACCATCGGATCATCGAACATATGAAATGTGCCCGTGAAGCCAGCGACTCGCAGGCTGTGCTCGATATCGTTGCCGCAGCGCCAGTGCTGAACGGTGGCTTCATTGGTCGCAGCAAAGTCCGGATGACGTGCGGCGAAGGCGACGCTGTCGGCATGTGCAATCAACTTTGGCCAACTGGAGAAACCCGTTTCACGCGCTACCAGCCACTGAGTGTCGGCGAGCTTGTACTCAGGGCCAGGCACACCGATTGCGCGCAACTGCACGCGGGTATCTTCGGCTTGGTTGTTCTTGAGGGCTTTGAGCAACTGCTTTGCGCGTTTGCGCAGCGAGGGCAGGTCAACAAGACCATGATGGCGGGAAGCATTAATGGTGGGCATGCCAACTCCTTACAGGGCTCGGTCCGCCGACAAGCCGGGAGCTGGAATGGGCAATGTACAACGCATGCCTGGGAAACCCCTTCGCGCGGACCGCAGGCGCAGCACACGCCCAGGCATCGACTGTAACGGCCAGGCGTCACGGAGGTAAAGCCTGATCGCGTGCTGGCACACATAAGAAAGCCCGGCGAACCGGGCTTTATCAAGCAAGACGCTACTTACTGAGCAGTCTTCAGCTTGATCACATCACCGGAAACGGTGGTGGTGTAGCCATTCAGAACCCATGCCCAGAACCAGCTCTCTTGTACCTGGGTGTTGATCATCGCATCGCCGCCCTTGGCCTTGATGGCGTAATCTTGCGCGCGTACGAAGCGGCTGTTCTGGCGAATCGGGATCAAGCCGAACAGCATCAGGCCGGTGGCACTGGCTTCGCTGTGGCCAACAATGGTGTACTGGCTGCTGTCGTACTGCTGAGTTTTCATGGCGGTGCCGGTGCAACCTGCCAGAGCGAGACCCAGTACTGCAGAAGCGATGACTTTGCTGAATGACTTCACGTTACTACTCCATGGACTAGAGCCCGAATCCAAATATTGGGCGGCGGCACTTTACCAGAACACCTCGACGTTCTGCAGTTGGCTGTCTTCATTCCCGCGTCACTGTCAGAAGCGCCACTTGGCATTGACCACCGCATTGCGGGGTTCGCCGCAGGAACCTGAGGCAAAGGTGCCCAAGCCGTCGTAGTACTTCTCGTCGAAGGGGGAAGAGCGGTCGCGTTCAGTCAGTACGGACTTTGCAATTGGTCTGCGCGCTTGTAACAATCCCGGCCTTTTGGCGGTCATGCAGCCGCCGCAAAAGCCCTGCCCATTCTGACAAGGAGCTTCAACCGTGGAATCACGCAGTCTGGCTGCAGAGATCTTCTTCAGCATGCCATCCCATCTGTGGGTCTTGCCAGTAGCGGGCGTGGTCGCCTTTTTCGGGATGCGCCTGGCCGCACAATCGCCCGAGCGAGAGTCATTGTTCAAAGGCGTGACGTATCTGATCCTGCTGGCGTTGGCATTGTTGCCCAACGCCTACTACCTGCTGAGCCCGCCGACGCCGGATATGGCCGAACTGCTGGCACAGGGTGGGCTGCTGCCCAACTACAAAGGCCTGGTTTATCTAGACGCGTTCTACGCATTCGCCGGCTGGGCATTGAGCTGGGTCGTGCGGCAGAAATTCGACGCCTGAGGCGGCTCAGATCATTGCAGGGTCGTCGGCTTGAACGTGTCCTGCAACTGGGCGAAGGTCTGCTCGATGCCGGTAATCAGCTTGTCCAGATGATCAGCTTCGGTGTGGTTGCCGACTGCGCGCTGACGATCGCGCTGCTGACGCAGGGTGAGTAGGTTTTTCTGCAGTGCTAGGGCGGACTGGTCGTAGTTTTCCATCTCGATTCTCTGGCTCATGGCGTCCCTGCCGTTGTAGGAATGAGCCGACCGTATCAGCTCACTCTGGGAGCCGGAACTGCGTTTTCGTACAGGTATTGCACTGCTGTAGGCTTAATCCTACAAGCAGATCAGAGCCGTCCTACGATGGGTGTGTGCCGATATTTCGAAGCGTTTGTATTCAATGCACTCACAGGCCAAGCGGTGCAGTGTTTCCAAAGTTTTTGTCTGCGCTCTGAAATAATTTGTTACTGCACCTATAGCCGCCTAGCTGCGCGGCTGGCGTGAAATGACCTGTTGCAATTGACCCGGCTCGGCGGCCTCCTGCTCTAGCCATTGGGTGACCAGCGCGGCTGCCGAACCAACGGCCGCAGCTTCCCCCGTAAGTATGTAGAAGCCCGCACTGGTGGGTAACTCATGGCCCGCCAAGGCCAGTACCAGCGTGCCAGCCTGCAGGGCGTTGGCTACCAGCAGTGCTGGCACCAAGGCGATGCCCATGCCTTGCTCGGCAGCCTCTATCGCCAGAATGGTTTGCGAGAACGCTGGGCCGGTAAACCGGGTGCCTGGCTGGCCGTAGTGATCGAACCAGCGCTTCCAGTTGTTGTGGCTGTCGGAAACCAGCGGTGCACTGGCCAGATCGCTAGGTACCTGCCAGTCACCCGCGTTACGTAGTGACGGCGCGCACACGGGCAGAGCCTGGCCCGCCAGCAGGTGACGCGCGTGACAGCCCGCGAAAGGGGCAGTGCCCCAACGCACGGCCATGTCCACCGCGCCTTTGCCGGTCAGTTGCCGGGTACTGTCGGAGGCATCGATCATCAGCGCGATCTGCGGATGTGCTGCCGCCAGCCGGCCCAGTCGTGGGATCAACCAGCGGCTGGCAAAGGCTGGCGTGGTGCTGAGCACCACCTGGTGGGGATCGTCTGGGGCACCTTGAGCGAGGAGCTCGGTGGTGGCGTCTTCGATGATGTGCAATGCCTGCTGCACTCGCAGCAGGTACTCGCGGCCCTGGGGCGTTGTGCACAGGCCGCGTGGCAGGCGTTCGAACAGGGCCATGCCGAGCTTCTCTTCCAGCGTGCGTACCTGCTGGGCGACTGCGCCTTGGGTGACGCTCAACGCCTCGCCTGCCGCGCGAAAGCTGCCCAGCCGGGCAGCGGCCTCAAAGGCAACCAGATGATTGATCACGCTGGGCGCGGTGCGTCGCTTGGCGGTGCTCATGGGGGCGGCTTCCTGCGGCGCGTGTGGGCTGATCGGCTGATTCTGGCGTCAGTCTGTCCCGCGAGCAACAAGTTCGCCGGCAGTTGCGCTAGCATGGCGGGCTTTACCGAAACGGGGGACAGTTTGATGACCACGCCAACCTTGCGCCAGGCCAGCTTGCAGGATGTGGAGCGCTGCTACCAGATCGAAACCAGCGCCTACGAGGGCGATGAGGCGGCCACTCGGGAAAAGATAGCCATGCGCATCGAGCAGTATCCAGAGGGCTTTCTGATTCTGGAACTGGATGGCGAGATTGCTGGTTTCATCAACAGCGGTTGCGCCGAGCAGGTGGTGATGTCCGATGAGGCCTTCAAGGAGCTGGTCGGGCATGATCCGCGCGCTGCCAATGTGGTGATCATGTCGGTGGTGGTAGACCCGGCGCTGCAGGGGCGCGGCTTTGCCGGGCTGCTGATGGCGCACTTCGTCGAGCAGATGCGCGCGCGGGGCAAGGCGACGATCCATCTGATGTGCAAGCAACGCCACGTCGCCCTGTACGAAAAACTCGGCTATCGCTATGTGCAGCCATCACCCTCCGATCACGGTGGCATGAGCTGGCACGAGATGGTCATGGCGTTGTAAGGCAGTTATATGATTTCCGGCGCGCCAACGTTGGCCCGACGCACACTCAGCCAGGGAGAGGCAAGTGAAGTACGTTGTTATCCAAGCGCATCGATCCGGATACCCGCGACCCATCCGGGTCGCCAAGGGCGATCTGCTCGAGATCGGCCAGCGTTACGAGGGTAACGAGAGCTGGCTGGACTGGTACCTGTGCACCTGCGCCGGGCAGGAGCCTGGCTGGATCCCGGCGCAGCTTATCGAGCGGGTTGGCGTCGCCCAGGGCAGGGCGCTGGAGCACTACTCGGCGCATGAGCTGGATGTTGATCCGGGGCAGCAAGTGCTCGCCCTGCTGCCCATGAACGGCTGGTTGTGGTGCCGCCGTGCTGGCAATGGTGAGTTGGGCTGGCTGCCTCTCGAGAAGCTGCAACTGCTGGAGTGACGCTTTGAAAAGGTGCCTGCGGCCAGCTGCCGGCCTCATCTGATCTGCTTTTTTTCCGCGAACCTGCATCTGTAACCGTATCAGCCGAAGGCGGAAAATACCTCACAAGCCCAGTCGACTGACCGTTGCACGCCAAGCTACTTGTGCCGCGATGGTCCGCCCCGGGCCAGCTACGCCAATTCGTGTTCACACTGTAGAGGTTCCAATGGGCAAGCTTGCGCTGTTCCTCGGTGGTTTTCTGCTGCTGACAATCTGTATCGGCCTTTTGGGCACCATTCCGCCGCCTTGACCGGCGATACCCCGCTGCCGGCCCGCTGCTTCCCCAGGCGGGCCAGAGCTGCGGCGCTCACCCTTGTGCAACTACCCATAGCCGAGTGGCCTACAAGCCGACTCGGCGTTGTCGTATGTGCGATAAGTCGTTCTTTGTCTTGGGAAAACTGTCCACAGAAAACGTGGGTAGGTCTGTGGATAAATCGCTGCAGGTAAGGTGGTTAGCGGCCTGCGTTAGATTGAGCAGAATTTGAGCAGCGATTATCGGCCTGGATTCAGACGGTCTGCTGTAGCGTCTGTTCGGCGAGCTCGACGCAATTGCGGCCACGTGCCTTGGCGCGATACAGCGCCTTGTCGGCGCATACCAGCAGCGCGTCCAGCGCAGGCGATGGGCCGCCCTCGGCACAACCTGCCAAACCGATGCTGACGGTCATCTGCAGGCGCGGGTCGGCGTGGTTCAGGTGTAGGTCCTGCACTGCCCGGCGCAGGCGTTCGGCAGTGAACTGGGCATGCTTGGGCGCAAGCCCGGGCAAGACCACGACGAACTCTTCGCCACCCAACCGGGCAAACAGCTCGCCATCGCGCAGCTGCTCTTGCAGGGCGTGGGCGAAGGTGCGCAGCACTTGGTCGCCGACACCGTGGCCATGGCGGTCATTGATGCTTTTGAAGTGATCGATATCGAGCATCATCAAGGTCAGCGGCATGGCCTGATCAAGCTGCTGGCGGCTGTCGAGCAGGGCATTGGCCAAACGCGTGAAGGCGCTGCGGGTGAGGGCGCCGGTCAGATGATCGATAGTTGCCTGATGTTCAAGCCGCGCCAGCAGGCTCCGGTTGGCATTGCTCACGCAGGCCACTACCAGAGGGCCCAGTACCAGCATGGCGATGCCCAGCCGTGCCGACATCAGCGTGGTCACCCCCGACACGCTCTGCGGCACGCTGAAGTGCATGAGGTTTTGCGCCACGGCGACGATCAAGCTGCTACCCGCCATCAGCGCCAGTAGTGACACAAGGAAGGGGGAGTAAGTCCAGGCACACCAGAGCAAGGCGGCGATCGGGAACGCAATCGCGCCAGGGCCGCCAAATACGATGCTCAATGCCAACGAACCCATCAGCACCAGCAGCGGTGCCAGGCGAACGGGCTTGCCGCCGCCATGCAGCAACACGCCCCGCGAGGGCGCGGTCAGCAGGGCCGGCACGATCAATATGCAGGTGGAAAACTGTTCGCTGAACCAGGCCAGCCAGGTTGCGCGCATCGATTCCTGAAACCACGGTGACGACATCAGGCAGGCCATGCTTGCCGCCACCATGGCGCCAGCGGCGCACGCGGCAAACACGCAAAGCACGCCCTGAGGGCTGCGCATACGCCGATGCTGGCGCGGCAAGCGGACCAGCAGCAGCCAAACCGTAACGATCACGCTCAGATTGCACAGGTTGAACCACAGCGCCGGTTGCCAATTACTCCCGCAGGCCAGGTCGGCAGCCACCATGGCCAGCCACACCAGGGCGAAGCCAAGTGGAGTCGCCTGGCGGGGATAGCGCAGCAGGACGCCTGCCAGCACTGCGTTGACCGGCCAGAACAGCGACAACGACTCGATCGGGCGGGCGAGAACGCCGCCAAGGGTAATGACCAGGGTCAGGCTGAACAGGACAAAATAAGGCAAGAGCTGCGAGCGTGCTGGAAACACCATGGGTTCTACCGGCTGGCATAGACGGATCCAGGACAACGACTGCAGGCACCTGGGTAATTAGTGTCAGTGTGTTTCGCCAGCCCGCCTGCTGTCAAATTGCCTCACTAGAGCCCAAAGAACCACGGCACCATCACCACAGTTACCAGCATCACCAGCAAGGTGAACGGCACCCCCACTTTGACGAAGTCAGCAAAGCGGTATTGGCCAGGCCCCAGGACCAAGGTGTTGACCGGTGAAGACACCGGCGTCATGAACGCCGCCGAGGCTGCCAGTGCAACAGTCATGGCGAACGGGTAGGGCGACATGCCCAGTTGATGGGCGGTGCTGATCGCCACTGGCGCCATCAGCACTGCGGTGGCGGTGTTGGAGATGAACAGGCCGATAATCGCAGTCACGGCGAACAGGCAGGCAAGAATGGCGCTGGGCCCGGCATTGCCGAGCAGGCTGACCAGGCCGCCGACCGCCAGATCGATGCCGCCGGTCTGCTGCAGGGCCAAGGCAAATGGCAACATGCCGACGATCAGCACCAGGCTCTGCCAGTGGATCGCGCGGTAGGCGCTGTTCATGTCGATGCAGCGCCCGGCGCCCATCAGCAGGCAGCCGATCAGCGCGGCGATGACGTTGGGGACCAGCCCGCTGACCATCAAGCCAACCATCACCGCCAGGCTGATCAAGGCGTATGGCGCGCGGCTTCGTGCCGGCGCCACCTGATCGATCTCGGCAGGCAGGCTCAGCACCAGAAAATCCTTGGGCTGGCTTTGCAGCTGACGCACGGCCTTCCAGGGACCGACCACCAGCAAGGTATCGCCTTGGCGCAGTTTTTCTTCCACCAGTTGCTCGTCGATGGCGGCCTGTTCGCGGCGCAGACCGACTACGTTGAGGTCGTAGCGGCTGCGGAAGGTCAGCTCAAGAATGCTTTTGCCGATCAGCTGCGAGCCAGGTGGCAGCGACACTTCGGCCATGCCCAGTTCCTGCGACTGATCGATGAAGTAGGCCGCCTTGAAGTGCAGCGGCTCAAGGCGCATCGATTGGCACAGATTGCGCAGATCATCGCGGTTGGCAAACAGATCGAGCAGCAGCACATCGCCTTGTTGCAAAACGCTGTTGGAGTCGGCGCTGATCACCCGGGTGGTGAACTTGTGCTGGCGCTCGATACCGATCACGTTCGCGCCGTGGCGGGTGCGTAATTCCAGTTCACCCAGGGTATGCCCCACCAGCGGTGAGTCAGGGCGAATGCGCAAGCGCCGTTCGCGGCCATTGAGCTTGTAGTCGAGCACCAGGTCGAGCAAGGTGCGGCGGCTTTCGGTGCGGCCATCCTTGCGTACTTCGCCGTTGAGCCAGCGTCGGGTCAGCAGCATGTAGCCGATGCCCAGCACCAGCACTACCAGGCCGAACGGGGTGAAACTGAAAAAGCCGAAGCCCTGCTCGCCATGACGCACCAGCTCGCTGTGTACAACCACGTTGGGCGGCGTGGCAACCAGGCTGAGCATGCCGCTGATCAAACCGGCAAAGCTCAACGGCATCATCAGTCGGCTGGGTGCCAGGCCAAGCCGCGCGGCAATGCTTAGCACCACCGGGATAAAGATAGCGACGACTCCAGTCGAGCTCATCACCGAACCCAGGCCGGCTACCGAAACCATCAGCAAGACCAGCAGACGCGCTTCGCTGTTGCCTGCGCGGGCGCTCATCCATTCACCGATGCGGTAGGCAATGCCGGTGCGTACCAGGCCTTCGCCGATGACGAACAGCGCCGCGATAAGGACCACGTTAGGATCGCTGAAGCCGGCCAGGGCTTGCTCTACAGTGAGGATGCCGGACAGCGGCAGAAATACGATGACCAGCAACGCAACCACGTCCATGCGTGGGCGGTTGAGGATGAATAACAGGATAACCGCGGCCAGCAGGCCGAGCACCATGAGTAGCTCAGGGTTCATGACGAGGAAGTGATCCTTCACGCAGGGGGCACACAAGACAGTAGCAGTCAGTGTGGCAGTTTGGCGTGATGGGGGTGTTGATGTGATGCAGGTTTTTGACGCGCTGCATTGGTGCAGTGCGGCAGCAGCCTAAGCGTTGTGAGGGTGGGGCGGCTTGCGATTGCCGGGGCTACAACGTGGCCCCGGCGTTCTGAGATTGCAATCAGTGGCGATGGCGGCGCTTGTGCTTCTTCTTGCTGCCGCCGTTGTCGCCCATGTGATTACCCAAAGCGCCACCCGCTGCGCCGCCCACGCCAGCGCCGACGGTCGAACCGGTCGAGCCGCCGAGGGCGCCACCGACCAGCGAGCCACCTGCCGAACCCAGGCCGCCGCCCAGCGCTGCCTCGGTGCGATTGCCTTTGCGCGCGCCGACGGCGCTACCAGCTGCGCCGCCCAGGCCCGCGCCGATAGCTGCGCCGGTGCGGCCCCCCATCTGTTGACCGACCACATTACCGAGCACGCCGCCGAGGCCGCCGCCGATAGCTGCAGTGCCGTCACCGGCAAAAGCGCTTTGGCTCAGCAACAGACCCAAGGCGAGAGAAGGCAGAGTCAGACGCATAATGGTGAACCTCGAAACAAGTGGCTAAGTCAGGTCATTGATCCGTAAGGGATTACGGGGTACTCAGTAGGACCGGGTTCGATCGATTTGGTTTCTTCGACAATGGATTTTTTGTCACTCGATGGAACGCTCGGGCTTGATGGCTGCTGATCTGTCCCGTTCGGTCATGGCCGGTTTGCGCGGGGCGCCCTAGACTGGTTTGCAGGCCGCAGTGAGACGGCCACCCGCCGCCTGGTTAAACACGATGATCGCCCATACACCTACACTGTTCGCCGCCGTCGCGCTGGTCGCCACCATCATGGCGTTCTGTCTGTTGCTGGTGGGTCAAAACAATCGCCGTGACAACCTGCTGCTGACTGGCTGCGGCCTGCTCGCGCACGCCCTCGCATACATCTGCTACACGCTGTATGCCCAGGCCCCGCTGTGGGTCAGCTATGCCTTGGGCAACAGCCTGCTGTCGCTGGCGTTGGCGTTCTACTCGGCAAGCTTGTTTCGGGTGCGTGAACTGAAAGTACCGTGGCGAGTTATTTTCATCATTCCGTTAGGCATGTTAGGTGGGCTGATGCTTCTGCTGGAGACGCTCGAGCCGCGCATGCTGCTGGCCACCGTAGTGCTCATGGCTCAATGCGGGCTGTTGCTGCATTGGGCGCGACGTCATGCCGAACGTCCCGGTCGGGCGCATCTGCTGTTGGTGATCGGCGCTTCTATAAGCCTGGTAGGCCTGGGCATGCGGGTTATCGCGGTGCTGGCTGGGGAGGCAGCCGATATGCGCTACGACATTAGCAACCTCAAGCAGACAGTATCGGTGGCGATCGGCACGGTAACGGTGATGATGTATTCGCTCGGCCTGGTGCTGATGGCCAAAGAGCGCAGCGAGTCGCGCTTGCAGCACATGGCGCTGCACGATGTGCTGACCGGCACTTACAACCGGCGGGCCATCCTCCAGCGTTTCGACCAAGAGCTGGAGCGCGCACGTGATGAGGGCAGTCACCTGGCCGTGGCGATGATCGATATCGATCACTTCAAACGGATCAACGATCTGTATGGCCACCTGGCTGGGGATGAGGTGCTGTGCCACTGCGTTCGCCAGCTACAACGGCGCCTGCGTGCGGCTGACAGCCTGGGACGTTATGGCGGGGAGGAATTCCTGCTGCTGTTGCCACATACCGAGCGTGAGGGCGCGATGGCGGCACTGCAGGGCTTGCGCCAGGCCATCGCACAAAGCCCGGCGCAGTTCGCTGACGACACTATCGAGCTGCGCTTCAGCGTCGGCCTGTGGTGCGCAGTGCCCGGGCCTGATGACAGTGCGGCAGCGCTGCTCGGGCGAGCGGATGCGGCGCTGTATCAAGCCAAGGCGGATGGGCGCAATACTGTGCACATGGCAGCAGTGCCAGGCCCCTGCTAGATCACTTCGAGTGAATGGCCAGCACGACGCCGTTGGTGATCTGCACCAGCACGAAGCGATTGCCCATTTTTACCCAGTGGCTTTCTTTTTCCGGCGCTGGCAGGCCGTTGGCTTTCCAGTCAACCACGGCGGCATCATCGCGTTTGTATTGATCCGGGGCCTTGTCACCGACCTTCAGTTCGCGGTCGTGAGACTCCGGCGCCTTGACGCTCTCGACGTTGCTTTCGGCTGCAGTGGCAGCCAATGGCAGGCAAGGCAGGGTGGCGGTGAACAGCAGGGCGGACAGCAGTGGGCGCATTTTCATGCACAGTCTCCAAATGCAATAGGTGTGTTAATGCGACAACAGCTGAGCGTCGAGAATTCACTTGTGCAGGCACGCAAATGCTAGAGTCGCGTTCTTTTTTGCCTACGAGGATGAAACATGCGTGCAATTGTGCCGATGGCCGCAGCATTGATGCTGCTCGGGTGTGCCTCGTCGACCATGGATGCCGCGCGCGGCACTGCGCCGACTGCACAGCTGAAATCGCAAAAGGCTGCAGAACTGGTTGCCCAATGCATCCAGTTCAGTTGGCAGGATGAGGCAGTGTTTGGGGTCGACGCCAGTGGTTACCTGCAGCCGCGCAAGAGTGGCGGCTTGACGGTTTATACCCGTGAGGCAGAGTCGTTTGCCGACATCTATCCGCAAGACGGTGGCACACGCGTCGACTATTACGCGCAAAAAGCCGACACCACCGCACTGCGCCGCCGGGCTGCTGCGGCGACCTGCCTGTAACCGGCCGGCTCAGGACAGGAAACCACCGTCGACATTGAGCAGGGTGCCGGTAGTGTAGCTCGAGGCGTCGCTCGCCAGGTACAACACTGCGCCGGCCATCTCGCTGGGCGCCGCCACACGCTTGAGCGGTATCTGCTGCAGGGCGACGTTGAGGATGGCGTCATTCTTGACCAGTGCCGAGGCGAACTTGGTATCGGTCAGGCCTGGCAGCAAGGCGTTGCAGCGGATGCCGAACTGCGCGCACTCCTTGGCGAACACCTTGGTCATGTTGATCACCGCGGCCTTGGTCACCGAGTAGATGCCCTGGAACAGCCCCGGGGACACGCCGTTGATCGAGGCCACGTTGATGATGCTGCCACCACCGTGCTCACGCATCAGTTTGCCGGCCTCTACAGACATGAAGAAGTAACCGCGAATGTTGACGTCGACGGTTTTCTGAAAGGCGCCCGGGTCGGTGTCCAGCACGTTGCAGAACTGCGGGTTGGTGGCCGCATTGTTGACCAGGATGTCGAGCCTGCCGAACTGATCGCGAATGCCGGCAAACACCTGTTGGATCTGTTCCAGCTCACCGATATGGCAGGCCACTGCAGTTGCTTTGCCGCCGGCTGCGATGATCGCGTCGGCGACCTGCTGACAGCCGTCGAGCTTGCGGCTGGAGACAATCACATGCGCGCCTTGCTCTGCCAGCAGGTGGGCGATGGCTTCGCCGATGCCGCGGCTGGCGCCGGAAACGAAGGCAATCTTGCCGTCGAGGTCGAACAGTTGCGTCTTGGCCATGGTGTGTCCCTTGTTGTGTGTGGTCAAAGTGCGGACTTGCCGATCACTTGCAGCGCCATCTGCTCAAGCAGGCGGTTCATGTGAATGAACTGCGCGAAGCGTTTGTCCTGCGTCTGGCCGTGGTGGAAGCGGTAATAGATCTGCTGGACGATCCCTGCGAGGCGGAACAGTCCATAACAATAGTAGAAGTCGAAGTTGTCGATGCGGATGCCGGCGCGCTCGGCGTAGTAGGCAACGAACTGCGCCCGGCTGAGCATGCCCGGAGCGTTGCTTGGCTGGCGCCGCATCAGTTGCATGGGGGCGGGGTCGTCGGCCTCGATCCAGTAAGCCAGGCTGTTGCCCAGGTCCATCAACGGGTCACCGAGGGTGGTCATCTCCCAGTCCAGAACGCCGATGATCTGCATCGGGTTGGCTGCGTCGAGGATGACGTTGTCGAAGCGGTAGTCGTTGTGCACGATGGCTGAGCGCGGGTGGTCGGCTGGCATCTTTGCCCGCAGCCAGTCCATGACCTGCTGCCAGCGCGGTGCATCCGGGGTGGCGGCCTGCTCATAGCGGCTGATCCAGCCCTCGATCTGGCGCTGCACGTAACCCTCGGGTTTGCCCAGGTCAGCCAGGCCGCAGGCGCGGTAATCGACTTGATGCAATTGCACCAAACGGTCGATGAAGCTTTTGCACAGGGCTTCGGTGCGCTGGGCATCGAGGCCCAGCTCCAGCGGGATGTCCGAGCGCAGGATGATCCCTTCGACCCGGTCCATCAGGTAGAACTCGCTGCCGATCAGGCTTTCGTCGGTGCAGTGCAGGTACGCCTTGGGGCAGTAAGGAAAACCGCTGTTGAGCTGATTGAGGATACGAAACTCACGGGCCATGTCGTGCGCTGACTTGGCTTTGGCGCCAAAGGGCGGACGCCGCAACACGAACTCACGCTGTGGGTAGCTGACCAGGTAGGTCAGATTGGAGGCGCCGCCCGGGAACTGACTGATCAGCGGCACGCCTTCCAGGCCAGGCAGATGAGCTTTGAGATAGGGATCGATGACGCTGGCATCGAGTTCTTCGCCGGGGCGTACCTGGGTGGACTGGTCAGTCAGCGTCATGCGTGGTCCTTATTCTCGGTATCGAGGATTATTGGCTAATCTAATCGGCCCGCTGTAATGGAACAAGCGTGCCAGTCGCCATATAGGCAGGCGTGTTGGCGCTTGATCAGTACGCTTGATGCGCGTTACCTACACTGGGCGATGAGCGCCGTAGCAGGCAAAAAAAAACCGAAGCCGGTCCTGGCTTCGGTTTCTTTCAGACAGTCGTCGTTGCCACTCAGGCAGGGAACAGCTCGCTGAGCTTCATCGACAGCATCATGTCGCCTTCAACGCGCAGCTTGCCGCCCATGAACGCTTGCATGCCATCGGTTTCGCCGCTGACGATGCCTTTGAGGGTCTCGCTGTCCAGCACCAGGGTGCAGTTGGCGTCTGGGTTTTCACCTTCCTGGATGTCGCAGGTGCCGTCTTTGACGACCAGCGCGTACTGCTTGTCTTCGTCGGTGATGTTGAAGCCGAACACCAGGTCCAGGCCTTCAGCAGCAGCGGGATTGAACTTGGCTTTCATCGCTTCGACGGCTTTAGCTACATCGCTCATGGTGTATTCCTTGTTAAGTGAAATTCGCGTCCGCAGGGACACAACAGGCCGGGCTCACCTATAGGTGATGAGCTCCGGCGCCTTCAACAGCTGCACATGGGCCTGACAGTTGAAGGAAGCCAGTGCCACGTCATGGCCGCGAAACTTCAGCTGGCTGAACGACGTGTTGATAATCTGCCAGTTCAGCGCAAACGCCTGGCTGGGGGTGATGCCGGTAATCAGGTGGAGCAGGGCGGCGATGCTGCCGCCCGAGGTGAAAACAGCCACGTTGTCGCCGCTGTCGGCGGCGTCCAACACCCGCTGCAGGGCACTGCGCAGGCGGCCGGTAAAAGCCTCCCAGCTCTCCAGCCCATCGGCCGGATGCTGGCCGTCGTGCCAGCGCTGCACCATCAAGGCAAACAGGCGCTGAAACTCGCTGCGGTTTTGCGCAGCGTTGCTGAGCACATGCAGCGCCCGCGGCTCCTCTGGCAGCAGCGCCGGCAGCAGTGTGCGAATCACCCCGTCGGCGTCGAATTCATTGAAGCCGGCATCGGTCTCCAGCGCCGGCACCGCGCAGCCCAGGGTGCTCATGGTTTCGAGCGCGAGCAGGGCGGTGTCCTGTTGCCGGCGCAGGTCGCCGGCGATACAACGATCCAGGCGCAAGCCGAGGTTGGCCAGATGGCTGCCCAAGGCCTGGCTCTGACGCACGCCGACCGGCGACAGTACGTCGTAGTCGGTGGCACCAAACGAGGCTTGGCCATGTCGGATCAGGTAGAGGTTGCCCACATCGATATCCGGCCGAGTGAAGTTGCTGGGAGGTTAGGATGCGCCAGAGTGGCTGTCAACGAAAAAACATACAAGCGTTTGAAAAGCTTGTTTGAAAGATGTTGCCAGCGTTTTCGCCTGCTGGCAGTGCCCGGTACGCCCCGGTATGCTGGCAGCAGTTTCGCACCGTGCAGGTGCTGATTTATAAAGGAGTCAACGTGGAGTTTCTTGCAGAATACGCAAGCTTTCTCGCCAAAACCGCCACCCTGGTGATTGCTTTTCTGGTGGTGCTTTCGGCTATTGCCGGCCTGCGCGGCAAAGGCCGCGGCAAGCCCGGCGGGCAGTTGCAGGTCACCCGTCTCAACGACTTCTACAAGGCGCTGCGTGAGCGGCTCGAGGCGGGCCTGTTCGACAAGGCTCAACTCAAGGCCCTGCGCAAGCAGCAGGCCAAGGCCGACAAGCAGCAGAAGAAAGCCAAGGGCGAGGACAAGGCGCGGGTCTTCGTTCTTGATTTCGATGGCGACATCAAAGCCTCTGCCACCGAAAGTCTGCGTAATGAAATTACCGCACTGCTGACCCTCGCCACTCCGCGTGATGAAGTCGTGCTGCGGCTCGAGAGCGGCGGTGGGCTGGTGCACAGTTACGGCCTGGCCTCGTCGCAACTGGCGCGCATCCGTCAGGCCGGTATCCCACTCACCGTGTGCATCGACAAGGTTGCTGCCAGCGGCGGTTACATGATGGCCTGCATCGGCGACAAGATCGTCAGCGCACCGTTTGCCATCCTTGGCTCGATCGGCGTGGTCGCTCAGTTGCCAAACGTCAATCGCCTGCTCAAAAAGCACGACATCGATTTTGAAGTGCTGACCGCCGGTGAGTACAAACGCACGCTGACCGTATTTGGCGAGAACACCGAGAAGGGCCGCGAGAAGTTCCAGGAAGACCTCGACGTCACCCATCAGCTGTTCAAGGACTTTGTTGGTCGTTATCGCCCGCAGCTGCACATGGACGAAGTGGCCACCGGCGAGGTCTGGCTGGGTGTTGCGGCGCTGAACATGCAGCTGGTTGATGAGCTGCGCACCAGCGACGAATACCTCAGTGACCGCGCCCGTGAAGCCAACCTTTACCACCTGCGGTTTGCCGAACGCAAAAGCTTGCAGGAGCGCATTGGTGTGGCCGCCAGCGGCGCGGTTGAGAACACCTTGGTGGGGCTGTGGAGCAAGCTCGGCCGCCTACGCTAACACCTTGAACCCCTTGAAGATTTTTTCTGACATGGGGGTTGCAAGGCCAAGCGAATGCAGACATAATGGCGTCCATTGAAGCGCAGCAAGCTTGAAAAAGCGCTGAAGTTTCAAGGAGATAGCAGGGCGCAAGCCGCTAGATCCAACCTTTGAGGCCGAGTAGCAAAGTGGTTATGCTCCGGATTGCAAATCCGTCTACGCCGGTTCGATTCCGACCTCGGCCTCCATATTTGAAAGCCCCGCAGATTAACGTCTGCGGGGTTTTTCTTTGTGGGCCGGAAAAGTATGGAGTGAAGCAGCTGAAGTCCAATGTTTATTGGTGGGTGCCGAACAGGCAGAAATCACCGATGAGGCAGCTGCGCAACCGAGCGGGCTCGGGCGATGACTCGGCTGTAGCCGGTGCAGTCAGTGAGCCGCGCGGGCACGGCTACGCTGAATGCAGCAGTTTTCTGACCTCGGCGATAATTGCATCGATATTGAAGGGCTTAGGCAATACCGCGTCAAATAAATCCGGTCGCTGCATACCGATATGTGCCTGGGCGCCGCTTATCAGAATAATCGGTACTTGATGTAGCGATGGCAGGGCTCGCACGGCGGTAGCGAATTCCAGGCCGTCCATGGCCGGCATCATGAAGTCGGTGATGATCAAGGCAGGCTTGACTCTGTCCAGAGCATCGAGTCCTTTTCGGCCATTGCTGGCCGTTACCACGGAAAACCCCTCATCCTCCAGCGCGAAGCTGAGAATGTCAGCAATTAAATATTCGTCGTCGACGACCAAGATGGTAGTCACTTTATTTTAATCCACTCAAAAACCTAAGAGATAGAACCAGGACATCACTCAGTTGGGACTGATGGTTCATGTCTTGAAGCCTTTTTGAGTAAAACATCCTGGGCTTGGATGACGACCTCGAATCGGGAGGGATCATAAGCGCTGTCTCGGACTTTAAGAACGGACAGCGTTCGCTTTAGTTCAAAGTCATTCTCGGCGAAGCGCATCAGCATCAGGTTGTCGACGATGCTCGACAGGTCGGAGTTGGGCGCGCTGACCTCGGAGCCCAGCAGATCGCGCATTTCCCACGTTGCCAGTACCGTGACACCTCGGGCGCGCAGCTCGTTCATCAGCGCGCTGAGGAAGTCAGTAATTCTTGCCGGATTGGTCGCGACTCGGGTCATGCCGCTAAGGCTGTCGACGAACACGCGCTTGATACCTTTGTCTTCGACAATGCTCAGCAGTCGAGCACCGAGCCCGTCCAGCAGACCTTCGGTTGTTGGCTGCCAGGCGATGGTCAGGGCGCCACTGTCTTCCATGCCTTTGATGTCGATGCCCAGTGAGTCGCCCTTGAGCCGTAGCCGTTGCGGGCTTTCGTAGAAGCCAAAATGCAGCCCTGGGCTGTCCACCGTCGACTCCGCCAAGAACTTCAGACCCAGCGTTGTTTTGCCGATGCCGGAAGGGCCCATGACCAAAGACACGCTGGAACTGTAAAGGCCGCCTCCCAGTATCGTGTCCAGTGAGGCAATCCCACTGCCAATGCGCGTCATGTCAGCACTGTCGGGTGCGGACGGGTGGCTGTACAGGCTTTCCAGACGAGGATAAACCACCAGCCCGTTGTCAGTAATCTCACACTCGTGAAGGCCTGCCAGCGCAGCACTGCCGCGCGTTTTACGCAGTTGAATGCGCCGTACCGAGCGGGTGCCGAACAGCTCTTCGCCTATTTCAATGACGCCATCGACCATGGTGTGCTCAGGGCTACCGTCGTCAAGCCGTGAACTGGTGAGAAACAGCACGGTGCAACCGGCAAAAGCAGCGTGGCCCTGCAGCTCTGAGATGAACTTTTTGGTGTCGATGTGTGAGTCGGCTTTGGAGCGCGCATTGAGCAGGCCATCGACGACCAGTACGGTGGCTTTGCGACGGCTGATCTCGCGACGCAGCAGCTTCACTACCTCATCCAGACCTTCGTTTTCCAGCGTGTCAAATGCGCTGACGAACTGAATTTCTTCGCCAATCCTGGATGAGTCGAAAAAGCTCAGTGTGGAAAGAAACTGAAAAAGACGGTCATGTGACTCGGCCAGCAGAGTGGCAACCAAAACGCGGCCGCCATTGTTCGCATGATGGAATCCAAGTTGGTTGGCCAGGATCGTTTTGCCGGAACCTGGGCGCCCTTGGATAATGTACGAGGCACCTGCGACCAGCCCGCCCTTGAGCAGAGCGTCCAGTCCTTCTATTCCACTTTGGAGGCGTTTGAGCTTTTCCACGATGCGACCCTGATCTGAAAAACAGGCTGTTAAGCCGACTAAGGGTGTGATGCTAACGCCAAATTCGTTCAGGGGCTATTGCCGACTAGTGCGCAGCAGTCGTGGCTTTTGTTGAGCTGGCGACCTGGGCCGCAAGTTTGCTGCCATGGCGCGAGCCACCAGAGGCTTTTGCATGAGCCTCTACCCGGCCATGCTTGGTACATCAAGTCCGACTTTCACACGGTCCAGCGCGACGATTGTCTTGAACCAGGTAACGTTGGAGTTTTCAGCAAACAGTCGCCGCGCCAGAGTCTGGTATTCCTTCATGCTGGCAACGGTGAGTACCAGAACGAAATCCACTTCGCCGGTGACGTAGTAACACTGCTGAACTTCGGGCACCGCGAAGTGTGCCTTCATCGCCTCCAGCGCCTCGATGCTGGTGCGCTCAGCCATCACTTCCACGATGATCGTGATCGGCCGGCCTACGGCGGTGGGATCGACGATGGCTACGTTGCCCGTGATGACTCCCCCGTCTTCCATTCGTTTGATGCGGCGCTGAACGGCGGCCGTGGAAAGATTGACCTGCTCGGCCATAAGCCGCAGTGGCATGGTGTTGTCACGTTGGACCAGGTCCAGGATGGCACGGTCAAATTTGTCCAACGATTCAGGTGCAGCGTCGTTTTTCGCCATTGTAAATCCGTGAGAAATTTTCTCGAAAACTACCAGAAAACTGCGGCCCTTTATCTAGGTAAGAGCAATATTATCTTGCCAGCAGTCTGCGTACGCAGCCTATTCGGGAACACACACAGGATATTGTTGGCATGCTCGCACTGTTCCATCTTTCCCCGGTCCTGTTGGTTACAGCCATGCTCGTGGTATTGCGCCGGCCGCCCGTTCACGCCGCCGTTGCAGGCACTCTGTTAGTCATTGTGCTCTGGCTCGCCGGCGCGGCAGACGCATGGCGTCTGAGCAGTATGGTGGCCGCCGCTCAAGATACCGCCGTGCTGTTTGCAAGTACCGCTTTCGTGATCGTCCCAGGTCTGCTCTTCGTGATTTTTATCGAGCGCATGGGCGTCAATCTGGCGCTGAGCCAATGGGTGCGGTCACTGGGGCTTGGGCGCGGCGATCAAGTCGTGTTAATTGTCCTTGGGTTGGCACCGTTGCTCGAAGCGATGACTGGTTTCGGCGTGTCGTTGATCGCTACAGTGCCCCTGCTGCTCAGTCTCTTCGAGCGTCGGGTCGCGTTACGGATCGCACTGGCCGGCATGGCCATTATGCCCTGGGGAACGCTGGGCCTTGCATCTGTCATTGGTGCTTCGTTGGTTCATCTGGACGCATCCATGCTGGCATCGACCTCGGCATTGACCAGCGCCCCGGTTTTCTTCGCCCTCAGTGCACTCGCGCTCTATCTTGCAGGCGTTCGTGACTCGCGGGGATGGGGGGCGTTGGGCGTTTTCTGGCTGCTGTTTGTGGGCGTTCTTTACAGTGCAAGTCGGTGGCTGGGGCCGGAAGTAGCCGGCGTTGCTGCGGGCCTGGTGACGGCAGCAGCGATACTCTCTGTTGGGCTGTGGCGCCTGCGCCGCAACGACAGCGAGCGCGGTCCGGTGCAATGGCCGCGTCAGGCATGGCCGTATCTGGTGCTGATTGTCTGCATTGTCGGCTTGAAGATGCTGTGGGCGATCACCTCCTGGCAGGAGCACTGGGTTGTACAGGGCGCCCAGGTCAACTGGAAGCCACTCGCCTCACCAGGTCTGGCGTTGGTCATGGTGCTGATCGTGCTAGGCGCTCACGCGCGCAACATACAATCCTGGACCGCACACGACGTTAACTTGCCTGCTGCGCTGTTGGCTCGGGCGAAGCGGCCATTGCTGACTATTTTCTTCTTTCTCGCGATGTCGCAGATGATGGTTAAGGCCGGCTTCCTTGCGGGGTTGATGCAACTGCTGGCTGGGCTGTCGCCCACCGCCGCGACGTCGTTGGTTGCCCTGTTTGGCGCGTTGTCTGGCTACATGACCGGGTCGAATGTAGGCGGCAATGCGATCTTCATGCCGGCCATCGCGATGTTGCCCGAGTCCTCCCGCCTACTGCTGGCTGCCGTCCAGAACAGCTCGGCGGGGCATGCGGCGCTGGGCTCGCTATCGGTTGTCATGCTGATTCTGGGGCTTGCCAAAACCCAGGCCAAGGAGGAAGGCGAACTGATAAGGTTCGGCTTCATGCTGGTCTGCCTCAATACCGCGTTAGTCGCGTTGGGCGCCGCGATGCTGAGTGGATGGCTTGGCTAGCCTGGTGTTGGCGGATGGCACTTTTTCACACAGCCTGAACCCGAAGCAGGCGCTCACTGGTCGCTAGCTTCAACACTGGCGATCAGCAACTCGCGCAGCGTGCCGCGCCACTCGCCAGCCGAATACGATCGCAGGTCCCAGCGTGGTGCCTGGGCCTGGGTAGGTGCCGCGAAAGATTGAAGCAAGGTCATTGCCGCAAGCGTATAGCCCCTCGATCACCTGGCCTTGCATGTCCAGCACCTGGCCATCGGCGTTACCACTCAAGCCTGCGCTGCAGGCGAGATCGGCCGGTTGCACTGTGACGGCATAGTAGGGCCCATCGCCTATGGGGCGCACGCAGGGGTTGGGCAGTTGCTGCGGGTCGCCATTGTGACGGTTCATGTGGCTGCTACCGCGGTTGAATGCAGGGTCGTCACCGTTTGCAGCGGCGGCGTTGTAGGTTCTGACTGTGTTTGCCAGCCCCTCGGCATCAACCTTGAGCTTGCTGGCAAGTTCGTCCAGGGTGCTGCCTTTGATCAAGTAGCCGGCTTTGACGAACCTGGCATTATTGATGGCGCTGCGCAGCGGCATGACCAGGCCCAGGCCGTAGCGTTGCAGGAAGGTCTGGTCACAGATCAGGTGAGCAGTGGCGCTGCCGTCGTTAAGCATGCCCATGACGAAGTCGTGGTAGGAGTCCGACTCGTTGACGAAGCGCTTGCCTTGGGCGTTCACGGCGATCAATCCAGGCTTGGCGCGGTCGAGCAGGATGTGTGGCCATATGGCCTGGTAGCCGTCCTTCGCGGTGCGGATCGAGCAGGGCATCCACAGGCCTGGACTGTCGTGGCCGTCGTCGAGCTGGGCATTGGCCTTCAGCGCGCGATCGATGCCGTCGCCGGTGTGGGTCAGGGGCGACAGTGAAAGGGCTTGGGCAGCGCTCGGGAACAGCTGTTTGCGTAGGGTTGGATGGCGCGTCAGGCCCCCGGTAGCCAGCACCACGCCACGACGCGCGCGGATGCGCATGGCCTCGCCGTTGTGCAGCACCACGGCGCCCATTACGTGACCGTTGTCCACAATGAGTTCGTGCAAAGGGGTTTCAAAGCGCAGCGCCACCTTGTGCTGGCGCAGGCTGTAGAACAGCCTGGCGACCAGGGCGTTGCCCATCACCAGATTGGTGCCGCGTGGGTAGCTCAGGCGGTCGATGCAATAGCGGCCGACTGTGCTCAGGGTGCGAGTCAGGTGGTGCATCGAAGCGAAGGGCGAAAGCAGCGCATCCAGATCGGCGCGTGGCACCATCATGCCGCCCAGACCCATGAACTCGCGCCGAGGTGGGCGCACGCGGGCGAAGTCTTTGCCCAGCAGCCTGCCATCGAACGCGAGGGGCGCCAGGGCGCGGCCACCGAACGCTGCACCGGGGCCGCTGACGTAATCGGGATGAGCGGCGGCTGCAACGAATTTAACCTCGCTGATGCGCTCGAGTTCATCAATCGCTTGTGGCCCGCTGGCAAGGAAAGCTTCGCGCAACGCTTCACCGCCGCGTTCGCCAACCACCGCCTTGAGGAAGGTCGCGGCCTCTGCCGCGCTGTCCGGTACACCTGCGCGTTGGCTTTGGTGGGTGCCGGGTACCCAGGTGGTGCCGCCTGAGGTCGCGCTGATGCCGCCCACCACGGCGGTCTTTTCACACAGCAGCACGTCCAGCCCGTGGTGGCTGGCCATCAATGCGCTGGTCATGCCTGCAGCGCCTGCGCCGAATACCAGCAGGTCGACTTCCTGGTCCCAGGGGAGGGGGGCGATGGTGCTCATTATGGTTGCTCCTTCATGGCGTGGTAATTCATGGGCGGTTTGGCAGCCCGCCCTTGTGCAGGTGAAGTGTCGGCAGCATTCAGCAGTTGCCTGCTGTGGTTGCTCAAACGGATCAGAGCGGTTCGATAATTGCCTTGGCAGCGGTCAGCGCCTGTCGTGCCCAGGCTTCGACGCCCACTTGCGCAACCCTGCGGTCATGGGGGATTTCGACGCTGACCGGGACCGTAGCCGGGAGGCTGCGCCAGATCCTCGCCAGGTCGATATCGCCCTCGCCCGGCAATAGACGCTCGCCACGCGCTGCTTGAATCAGGCCGTCACGGGTGTTCGGTCGCAGCGCTGGGCCGTCGCATATCTGCGCGTAGTTCAGCCATTGCGTGGGGATACGTTGCAAGTCCTCGAAGCGACTGTCGGAACGGTCGAAATGCAACGCGTCAACCAGGATGCCGCCGTTGGCGCGGTCGGCCTGTTCAACGATGTGCAGTGCACTGGCCAGGTCGCGGACAGCCGTCCACGGCATGAACTCCAGGTCTGCCGACAGGCCGAAGGGCTGCATGGCGTCGCATAGCCGCGCATAGTGTTCGATCAGCCGGTTGGGTTCCGGGTCGTCGCCTGCCACCAGTACGGCCTTGGCGCCGAGCTGCGCGCCGACTTCGAGGAACGGCAGATAACGCTGCACGTCGAATTGCCCGTCGAGGCGGATCAATTCCAGATCAAAGACTTTGACCCCGGTGTCGTCGATGCGCGCGAGGGTTTCGCGCAACATCGGTTTGTCGTCCATCAAGGAATAGGCGACTGCCCCTGGCGCCACCGGCAGCAAACGCACGCCAGCCTGGTCATAGCCGGTGCGTGCAGCCAGTTCGATCATTTCCGGCGGGGTTAACGCGAGCGCGGTCAGTTGTGCAATGGAATAGCTGGCTTGCATGGCGTGTCTACCTACAGTTGGCTTCAGTTGATGGCAGCGGGGATTGCCGACGCGTCGCGCTTGCGACTTTTGATCCACAGCGCTGTAACCCCGATCAGGGAAGGAATGGCGAGGAACAGGAAGACCTGGCTGAAATTCCATTGCGAGGCGAGCATCAGTGCACCGATCCCGGCGCCGCTGATCGCGCCCAGCCGGCCAATGCCAGTGGCCCAGCAAACGCCGGTGGCGCGGATCTGAGTGGGGTAGAAGGAGGCGGCCAGCGCGTAGCCGCCGACGTTTACGCCGTTCAGAAAGTAGCCCAGTAGCAGTATCAACGGGCAGAGCACCTGCATGGTCGGCTGCTGCAAGGCGATCAGCACTGCGCAGGCCCCGCCGCAGAACACCGTGGCGCCGACCACCTTGTGGTGTTCCCAGCGGTCCATCTTCATGCCGACGGTGAAGTTGCCCAGCATGCCGCCGATCTGCAGCAACGAGCCCAGCAGCGCCGCCTGACCCATGCTCAGACCAGCATCGCGGCTGAGCAGCGGCAGCCAGCTCGACAGCAGGTACATGGTCAGCAGACCCATGAACAGAGTGACCCAGATCATGCAGGTGCCCAGGGTGAAACCGGGCGCGAAGAGGGCACTGACCTTGCCTGTCGCCTTGATCGCCGCTTCGCTGCTATGGAAACGCGTCTGGGCGTTGGCCAGGCCCGGAGCAACCTTGTTGATTTCCTTGATCAGGCGGTCCTTCAAGGCACTGTTCTGCGCCAGGAAGCGGATGGACTCCGGAAGGCTCAAGAGCAGCAGAAGGGCGAACGCAATCGGCAGCACGCCGCCGGCCACCAACACTGACCGCCAGCCGAAGTTTTCGATCAGCCACTCACTGCCCAAACCACCCAGTGCCGCACCAAAGGCAAAGCCGCAGTAGATGAACGAGACCATGTGAGAGCGGTAGCGCTTGGGGGCGTATTCCGAGATCAGGGTCGCCGTATTGGGCATCGAGGCACCCAGCCCAACCCCGGTCAGAAAGCGCAGTATCGTCAGGCTGGTGATCCCGGTCGACCAGGCGGAGGCCAGGCTCCAGAAACCGAACAACAGCACCGAGCCGATGATGACTGGCCTGCGGCCGAAGCGGTCGGCCAATGGCCCGGCAGTCAACGAACCGAATGCCAGCCCGAGCAGCCCGCTCATCATTACCGGGCCGAGGTCCTGGCGCAGCACGCCCCAGTCGTCGACCAGCGCCGGGGCAATGAAGCCGATCGCGGTGGTGTCGAAGCCGTCAAACACCAGCACCATGAAACCGAGGAACAGCACCAGCCACTGTCGGGTGCTCATCTTTCGAGCATCCATGAAGGTGCTCACATCTACATCTGGAGGGTTCGCCATGGATAACTCCTGCTTTTTGTTTTTATGAAAATGCCTTTTCCGGGTGATGGGCTGGCAGGTTGGCGCCAAGGCATTACCGGGGTCGGTAAGCCGATATTATCATAATTGGAAATCCATTCCATATTCATATTGGATTCCAATTCGTTTTTGGGCGCTGGCAATCCACGGCCTGTGAAGGGCCTGCTGTCGAGCAATTGCTAGGGAGTGGCGGCCAGGTCAGTAAGCCAGGCCGCGGTCAAGCGAGGTGCCGATCAGGCGGTGTGTTCGCTGATGTGGGAGGTCATCAGCGACAGCTTTGGGAGGCTGTCCAGGTTGATCGCGGTGATCTCTTCTACGGCGTCCAGCAACGCTGCCTTCAGCGCTTGCATGCGCTCGGCGGGGAGGCGGACGCTGGGGCCGGCGATACTGATCACGCCGACGACCTGCTGCTGCGAATCGCGAATTGCTGCAGCCATCGAGGCGGCGCCAATTTCAAAGCTCTCGTCGACGCTGGCATAGCCCTGCTCACGGGCGATCTTCAGGTTGTCGAGCAGGTGTTCGATGGTGGTGGCCGCATTGGGGCCATATTCGCCCGGTTTAGCCAGGCCTTGCCGGTAGACCAACTCCAGCGCGCGCTCGTTGCTGAGGCAGCTCAACCAGGCCAGGCCAGACGCCGTGCAGCAGAGCTTGGCCTCGGCACCCGCATCGGGATCGTAGCGCAGACCGGAGCGGCTGCCCTGGGCCTTGGAGATCCAGATCAGGTTATCGCCATCTACAATGCTCAAGCGCACAAGCTCGCCGGACGCTTGCGCCAGGCGCTCGAGTATCGGCCGGGCTAGGTCGACCATGTCGCTCTTGGACAGATGCTTGAGCGCCAGTGAGACCAGCTTCAGGGCAAGCACGTAATTGCCGTGCTGATGCTCCTGGCGCACGAAACCTTGTTCGACCAGGCAATTGAGCATGCGGTGGGTCGCGCTCGGCGGAATGTCCAAGGCTTCCGCTACTTGTTGAAGTGCCAGCCCGGAGCTTTTGCCGGCGAGCAACTCGATGGCATGCAGGCCGCGTTCAAGCGCATTGCTCATGTTGTTTCCTTAGGTTTGCGATAGATCAGCGGCCCATGGATAGTGGCAGCCACCTCCGGACAAATGTTATCCACGTTGAATTGCCGATTCATCCGGTTTTTTGGCTCAGATCCTGAAGAACTGTCTGTAGCAGCCTAATTGCTCACTGAGCATGTGGCTACCAGCGTGCACGGGGTGCCCGGCGGCCTTTGCAGTTCGTAACAGACGAGTTTCTGCAGGTTGCATGATGATATCTGCAACCAAGGCCCCGGCAGGCACGGCGGCAAGCTCTAGCGGAAGTGGATCATCCTCCGAGAGGCCTAGCGGCGTTGCGTTGATAACGATATCGGCTACCTCAAGGTGGTGTGGCTGAGCAAGCTCGCATCGGCCAGGCCAGTGCTGGTTTAGTCTGGCGAGCAGTGCATCGGCTTTCAGGGCATCCGGTTCCTGTAGATACAGTCGGCCCACCTCTGCTTGCAATAATGCGACAGCGATCGAACTACCCGCACCCCCACCACCGGCCAGTACGACGCGTTTCCCGATCAGGTCATACCCTTTGCGCTGAAGGCTCAAGGTAAATCCCGCGCCATCGAAGTTATCCGCTTCCCACCCGCCCTGTTCGTTGCGGCGCATTGCATTGGTGCTGCCAGAAACCTGCACGGCAACGCTCACCGACTCCGCGAAATCTCGAGCAGCAAACTTGTGCGGAATGGTGATCAGCATGCCGGAAAAATTATCCATCGCCTGGAGGCCACGTATCACGGTCGCGAGTTGCTCAGGCCTGGCATGCACCGCGATCATCACTGCGTCTACAGCTTCATCAGCGAATACTCTGTTGAGAAGCTCTGGAGCCTTGACCTGCTTCACTGGATCACCGATAACCGCAAAAATCCGGGTCTTGCCAGTTGGGCTGGGTATCAACAACTGTGACATCTATTCTCTCCTAGGGGGCTGTCCCAGGCTGCGTATCCCGCACCTAAGCGAAGCAGCAGGGTATGGCTCGCGAACGTATCAGCCCATTGGTGCGACCGAGCCGCTCGATTGAGTCAGAGGCTATGATATAGAAAAAGGAATTGAATTCCAGTTTATAAGCTGATTCCGATCTTGTCCGGCTTCTTTGAGCTAGTTTCGACTTTCGCAACTGACCGCCTTGGCTGACGAGCAAGCTCAAGGTGGTTGAGAGCGCCAGCGCGGTGAACAAGCAGCCCCCATCCAAGCCGGTTGTGCGGCCGGTCGGCCTTTACCAGGCGTTCCTGTTCTGGCTCAAGCTAGGCTTCATCAGTTTTGGTGGGCCCGCCGGGCAGATTTCGATTTAGCGGTGCATTTGACCGGCCTGCAGCGGTAGTCTCGGTTGCTGTCGCTATTGCCCTGTTCTGCTTCAAGCTAAAAGTGATCCAGGTTCTATTCGCTTGCGCCGGTGCAGGTTTGCCAGTCCATATGCTGTGGGTTTGATAGATGAGCGCGCTAGCGCAGTGACAGGCTAACGCTCGACTGCTTGCCAAGCATCACTGCCGCCGTTATCGCCGCTCGCGCCTGTGGGCTGTTCTTCCAGCAAGTTGACCCCAGCGCTGCCGAAGCCTGCGCCAGAATGTCGTCGACGCTCGAATCGCCCAACATCTGCAGTGACTCGATGCCCATCTGCTCAAGCCTGCTGATAACCGTCGGGCCTACGCCCTTGAGCGCCAGCAGGGCTGCGCGTTCCTCCGCTGAAAACGGCATGGATACATCCTGTCTCCGTGAGTTTCGCCAAGCTTCACTCATATTCGAGGCCACCACAATCGAGGCAAGAGCGCGAAGTTTTACGCTTGGTAATCTTGCTGATATCTGCGCAAATTTGGCAGGGATCTCTCTTTATCTGGCTTTAAAGTCCTGCTTACGTGCTTTGCGGTGTATAGTGGCGGGCGAGTCCTCTCTCTGGGTGGCTCATCAGTGAGGTATCAGCATGTCCCAGTCTGCGACCCATCACGCTCAACTGCGCTTGAATGAGCAAATTGAGCAGTTCTTGTCCAAGGGCGGCGAGATCAAGGAAGTGCCAAGAGGCGTCAGCGGTTTCAATCCTGCCGCGCCCAAGGTGCACTGGACCAAGGCTCAGGCTGCCAAGACGCCGTGAGTCTGCTGTAACAGGTGTCCTTCGGCGCGTGCGCGTTTGCGCTGCGCTGGCTGGACGCCGAATTGCGCGATTGCCGAATCACAGGCAAAGAAAACCCGCCAACGGTGGGCGGGTCTAAAGATCGTACGGAGCCTGTGTAGTATCTGGCCGGGCTTGTCAGTAAAACGTGAAGACGATGTAGCAAGATCATTCAGGTAATCTGCAGGCAAAAAAAAGCCCGCCGTAGGGCAGGCAAGGATTCTTGAAGGGAGCTCAGGCAGGGTGCAATGCCCTGGTTAAGTCGGGATTAACAGTTCAGCCGTTGACCTGCACCGATGATCGCTTTATACAGGCGAGCTATTCAAGGAGCCTGGTATGAGCGACGAACACGACCTCCACGAACCCGAACACGATCACCTGCTTGATCACGAATTCCTCTATGAAGACTTTGCGCCCGAGGCCGATGCCCAGGGTTTGCTGGATGAGGTCGAGGATGACGAAAGCACGCTCGATGAGAGCACCCTCGATGACAGCGACGATGAATACGACCATCCTGCCTGGCACGATGACGTAGACGACTGACTCACGCCAGCACGCAGATCAAGCCGAGGGCACGCACTCAGCGCCGATCCAGCGAGAACCTGCCAGCGCCCGTCACGGCGAGCAGCAGCAGACCACCGACAATGCTCATGTTCTTGAAGAACTGCGTCATGTTGGCGCTGCGCGCAGGCTCGACCATGTCCCAGAACGGGTGGCCGATCAACGCGGTGCCGACCACGAACAGCGCGAACAGCATCGCCAATGGTCGCGTGTAGAAGCCGAGAATCAGCACGATTGCGACGAAGAACTCCATGATCACTGCAATGGCTGCTGCCAGTGTCGGCGCAGGTGCACCTATCGAGGTGAAGTAGCTGACGGTGCCTTCAAAGCCTGTCAGTTTGCTCCAGCCCGAGAGCACGAACAGGATCATCAGCAGGATGCGTGCGAGCAGGATGATGGCATCGCGTTGACCGGCGAACAGGGTATAGCGCATGGCGGGGTACCAGTGAAGTTGGATGATTTCACTGTAGCAGGAGTTGCGAGCAATTCTTGCGCGCAAACAAAAGGCGCCCTGTGGGGCGCCTTTTACGCAATAGTGGTGCGAGTGGCGGGACTCGAACCCGCAAGGCTCACGCCGGCAGATTTTAAGTCTGCTGTGTATACCAATTCCACCACACTCGCACGCTTGAAAGGGTCTGCGCGACCGGCACGCTGTAATACAGGTGCTCTGCAATCAAGCGCGCTTTATAACCCATCGTTATAGATGCGTCAACAAAACACCCTCCATGCAGGCATTCCTGGCTGATCCCTGAGGGCTGTACTCAAAGCAATTGATAGTGCCATCAAGCCGCTGTTCACGACTTTTCAAGCGACCATGCTGCTCACTGCGAGCGAAATCACCAGCCTGAAGCGGCTCCGTCAGCTGGCTACTCGTCAAGAGCTTCGCTTAGCCTGTAAAGGGCGAGTAGACTCAACATTATGTTTATGCCTCAGCTTGTGGTGCCTGTGGAGTTTTCATGGTTTCAACCGACCCTCCGGACCAATCCGATATGACCGCCAACCGCTACGAGCAGCTCGTTCAGTCGGTGGTTGATTACGCTATCTATATGCTTGATCCCTCTGGCTACGTAGTGTCGTGGAACGCTGGAGCAGAGCGTATCAAGGGCTATAAGGCCGCCGAGATCATCGGCCAGCATTTCTCCGTATTTTTCACGCCTGAAGACTGTGCCCTGGATCGCCCCGAGCAGATCCTGCGCAAGGCCCTGGAGCATGGCGTTGCCCAGGAGGAAGGCTGGCGCGTGCGTCAGGATGGCACGCAGTTCTGGGCGTTGGCTGCGTTGGACGTGGTGCGTGATGAGCAGGGCCAGATCATCGGATTGGCCAAGGTTACGCGCGATATCACCGACCGGCGCGAGTCTGCGCTGCAGCTCGACGCGGTACGCGCGCAGTTGTTCCAGGCGCAAAAGCTCGAAGCCCTGGGGCAGTTGACCGGCGGGCTGGCGCATGACTTCAACAACCTGCTGACGATTATCCTCAGCTCGGCGCGGATGGCCAGCAACAGCCAGGATCCGCAGCGGGTTCAGCGCCTGCTGGAACACATCATCGATGCAGGGCAGCGCGGCACTCAACTGACTCAGCAACTGCTCAGTTTTGCCCGCCATCGCCAGTTGAGTTCGGCGAGCATTGCTCCGCTCGCGCTGATTGACTCGACCCGTGGTTTGATCGAGCACGCGCTACCCGGCAGCATCGAATTCGAGCAGCAGCTGGCGGCAGAGCTGCCGTTGATCCAGGCCGACCCTGGCCAATTGCAGATGGTTCTGCTCAATCTGCTGTTCAATGCGCGCGATGCGATCGAAGGTGCGGGGCGGATTCGCCTCGAGGTCGATTGCGTGCAACTGGCCGGTGAGGTCGAGGGCCTGCACGGGCCGTTCGTGCGGTTTAATGTGCAAGACTCCGGCGTGGGTATCGAGGCGCATGTGCTGCCGCGTATCTTCGAGCCGTTTTTCACCACCAAGCCGTTTGGCAAGGGCACCGGGCTGGGTCTTAGCCAGGTGTATGGGTTTGCCAAGCAGAGCAATGGTGCCATCTGTGTGTCCAGCAAGGTCGGGGAGGGCACCAGTATGTGCCTGTACCTGCCGGCGGTGCTGAGCCCCCCTTAACGCAAACCCGACAGGCAGCGGCCATGGTTGAAGTACTCAAGCGAGTCGAGACAGGTATCGAAGGGCTGGATGCTTTACTGCGTGGCGGCCTGGTCGCTGGCGCGTCCTACGTCGTTCAAGGCCCGCCTGGGGCCGGCAAGACCATTCTCGCCAACCAGTTGGCGTTTGGCCACGTGCGCAATGGCGGGCGGGTGCTGGTGGCCACTTTGCTTAGCGAATCCCATGAGCGGTTGTTCCAGTGCCTGTCGACGCTGGAGTTCTTCGACCCGGCGCTGGTAGGCGATCAGATCCAGTTTGTCAGCGCGTTCGACACCCTCGAACAGGAGGGCCTGGATGCCGTAGTGCGGCTGATGCGTCAGGAAATTGGCCGGCAGCAGGCCAGCCTGCTGATCGTCGATGGCCTGCTCAATGCCCGCATACGTGCCGAAACCACGCTCGACACCAAAAAATTCATCTCCGAGCTGCAAGGGCATGCCGCCTTCGCGGGCTGCACTGTGCTGCTGCTGACCAGTTCGCGTCTGCAGGAGGGCAGCCCAGAGCACACCATGGTCGATGGCGTCATCGACCTGGGCGAGACGTTGGTTGGCAGCCGTGCCGTGCGTACTATTCAGCTGCGCAAGACCCGCGGCAGCGCTGCGTTGTCTGGCTTGCACGAGTGCCAGATCGATAGCGCCGGGCTGACGGTGTTCCCGCGTCTGGAGGCGCTCTACAGCCATCCCAGCCATCCTGGCTCGGAGACAATGGAATCTATCAGCACCGGCTCGCAAGCGCTGAACGACATGCTTGGCGGTGGCGTCAGTATCGGCTCGACCACATTGGTAATGGGGCCTTCGGGGATCGGCAAAACCTCTCTGGGGCTGGCATTCGTAGCGGCTGCGTCACCTGTGCAGCCGGCGGTGCATTTTGGCTTCTACGAATCGCCTACCCGATTGCGCCAGAAGGCCAGTGCCTTTGGTTACGACTTCGCTGAGCTGGAGCGCTCAGGGGCTTTGCTGTTGAGCTGGCAGCCAACCACCGAGGGCCTGCTCGATCAGATCGGTGCGCGCTTGCTGAAACAGGTTGATAGCCTCGGTGCCAAGCGCGTGGTGATCGACAGCCTCGGTGCATTCAGCCGGCTGGCATTCGATCCGGCACGCATCAATGGCTTCTTCCGCGCCCTGATCGGCGAGCTGCGTGCCCGCGATGTGACGATGTTGATGACCTGGGAAATGCGTGATCTGTTTGGTGCCGAAGTCAGTGCGCCGTCACCCGACCTGTCGAGCATCGTCGATAGCCTGATCCTGACCCGATTCGTCGAACTCGATAGCCGGCTGCGGCGCATGCTGTCACTGCTCAAGGTGCGCGACAGTGACTACGACCCTGCGCTCCATGAGCTGTGCATGGGACCGAATGGGGTGGTTGTGCGCAAGGCTTTCGAAGGTGCCAGCGCAGTGCTTAGCGGCACGCCTACTCAGTCGGAGGGCGGCTGACAGTCCAGCGATGAAGACCATCTTGATCGTCGATGACGAATACCTGATTGCCGAGATCCTGGGTTATGCCCTGGAGGACGAGGGTTTTCTGGTGGAAAAGGCCAACAATGGCGAAAAGGCGTTGGATCTGCTACGCCAGAAGCCTATTGATCTGGTGATTACCGATTACATGATGCCGAAGAAGAATGGCCAGGAATTGGCCAAGGCGATTCGAGAGGATCCTGCGCTGGCACATTTACCGCTGATCTTGATGAGCGGCGCGCAAGCCGCGCAAGCAGATTGCAATTTGTTCGGTGCAGTATTTCAGAAACCATTTCATGCCAATGAAATGGTAGCCAAAGTGCGGGAGCTGCTGGGCGGCTGAGGGCCTGGCAAGATCCCGCATCGGCGGGCCGATCGGTCAAGCGCATCCGTGCGGCTTCAAGCGATGCAGGTTTCAGTGTTGCTCGTCGTGGGGCTTTTCCGGTGCGGGGCTGCCCGCCTGGATGCGTTTGAAAATCTCCTCGCGATGAACCTGAACATCTTTTGGCGCATCGATGCCGATCCTCACTTGCATCCCTTTGACGCCCAGAATGGTCACTTTGATATTATCGTCGATGACGATGCTTTCGCCGACCTTGCGGGTGAGTATCAGCATGTAGTTCTCCTTGGGTAATAACGAAAACCGTGCGGTCAGTTACCGCTGCGGCGGGAGCGTGTCCCTCTTCCTTCTCATTAAAGACGCTTTCGGAGGATAGTAATTCCCCCGTAAATAAAATCTGTTTCATGTCTCTAGCTGCAGGTGCCGGTTTTGCGGGTTGAAGTGCCCCGGCGGAGGTGCTCGGAGGCAAGAATAGGGGGCTTACGCGCAGATTGGAAATTTCTCTGCTTGATAGTGCATATAGACCCGCTCAATCGGACTCCTGCAGCGCCCGCAAAAAGTGCATCAAGGTCACTTCTTCGGGCTCAAGCCCCTGGCGAATGCGGGCTCGCGGCAGAGCACCGAGGCGCCCCAGCTGGAAGTGCTCAAGCACTGCCGGGTGGATGTAGCAGCGCCGGCACACTGCCGGCGTGTTGCCCAAGCGTGCGGCAACCTGACGCACAATCGCCGTGACCTGGCGCTTGGCTTCGGTTTCCGGCTCCCAGGCCAACGGCCGTAACAGATGCAGGGCCAGGCTGCTGCCGGCCCAGGTGCGGTAGTCCTTGGCGGTAAAGTCAGCGCCGGTCAGCTGTTGCAGAAACAGGTTGATATCGCTCGAGCCGATGCTGTGCCGCTCACCGTTGTCATCCAGATACTGGAATAACGTCTGCCCAGGCAGCTCCATGCAGCGTTTGACCAAGCCGGCCAGCCGCCGGTCGCGCAAGGTAACGTTGTGCTCCACGCCGCGCTTGCCCCTGAACTGAAAGCGAATGGTACTGCCCTTGACCTCGACATGATCGGAGTTGAGGGTGGTCAATCCATAGGAGTTGTTGTCGCGCATGTACTGGCGATTGCCGACGCGGATCAGGGTCGAGTCGAGCAGGCTGACCACCAGCGCCATGACCTTTTCCCGGCCCAGCCCTGGGCTGCGCAGGTGGGCGTCGAGCTGCTTGCGCAATTTGGGCAGCACCTGAGCAAAGGCCAGCATGCGTCCGTATTTATGCTCATCGCGCACTTCGCGCCATTGCGCGTGATAGCGATATTGTTTGCGTCCGCGAGCGTCGCGGCCGGTGGCTTGCAGATGGCCCTGCGGGTCGGCGCAGATCCACACGTCGGTGTAGGCCGGTGGGATGACCAGCGCCGCGATGCGCGCAAGCGTCGCCTCATCGCGCACCCGTTCACCGTCCGCGTCCAGGTAGATAAAGCGGTCACGCCATCGGCGTCGGCTCAGGCCAGGCTGGCTGTCGTCGACATAGTGCAGGGAACGGGGCAGCGGGCAATCGAGCATGGGGCGGTATCCAGCGACCAGGTGTCTGCTCAATGGACAACGCCGTTGGCGTGGATGCTCAGAGTAAAACAGCGACCGATTTGATTTGCGCCCATAGCGCCTGGCCCGGATGCACGCCGAGCTGGTCGGCGGAGTAACGGGTGATGCGCGCCAACAGCGTGGTGCCGGCCGCATCCAGACTGACCAGCAGATGGGCCGGGTTATCGGCGGCGCGCAGCTCACGCACGCGCACGGGCAAGCGGTTGAGAATGCTCGACTGGCTGTCTGCCGCCAAGGCCAGGCTGACATCGCGGGCCTGGATCTTCAGCCGGTGCGTGCTGCCAACTTGCAGCGAAGGATGGGCGATACGCAGCGGTTGGGCATCATTGCCGGGCAAGCGCAGGTCGAACAATTGATAGTGCGGATCATGGCCGACCACCAGCCCTTCCAGCACCACGCCGGCATCGTCGCCCTGAGCCAACGGCAGGTCCAGCCGCGCCAGTGTCTCGCTGATGGGGCCGCTTGCAAGCACCTTGCCCTGCGCCAGCAACACCAGGTAGTCGGCTAGTCGCGCCACTTCATCCTGGGCATGGCTGACGTAGACCAGTGGAATCTGCAGTTCTTCATGCAGGTGCTCCAGATACGGCAGAATCTCGCGTTTGCGTGGTCCATCCAGCGCTGCCAGGGGCTCGTCCAGCAGCAGCAAGCGCGGGCTGCTGAGCAGGGCGCGAGCGATGCCGACCCGCTGCGCTTCGCCGCCAGACAAGGTGGCTGGACGGCGCTCAAGCAAATGACCGATGCCCAGTAGCACACACGCCTGTTCAAGGCTGACCTTGCGCTGTGCCGCCGGCACCCGGCGCCAGCCGAACTCTAGGTTGGCGCGCACTGACAGGTGGGGAAACAGGCTGGCTTCCTGGAATACATAGCCGATCGGGCGCCGATGTGGGGGGAGGAAAAACCCGCTGGCACTGTCTTGCCACACTTCACCGTTGACCTCGATGTAGGCGCTCGCCGCACGCTCCAGACCCGCCAGGCAACGCAGGCACGATGTCTTGCCCGACCCGGAATGGCCGAACAAGGCGCTGATGCCTGAACCTGGCAGTTGCAGGTCGACATCCAGGGTGAAATCGTCGCGCGCCAGGGTCAGCCGCGCCAGTATTGAAGCTCTCATCTCAACTCCAGCCGGGCTTGCCACGGCGCCCCGCGTACAGCAGGAGCAACACCAGGAACGAGAACACCAGCATGGCTGCGGCCAGCCAGTGTGCTTGTGCGTAGGCCATCGACTCGACATGGTCGAAGATCTGCACCGACACCACGCGGGTCTTGTCAGGGATATTGCCGCCGATCATCAACACCACACCGAACTCGCCAACGGTGTGGGCAAAGCCAAGGATGCTGGCGGTGACGAACCCCGGCCGAGCCAGCGGCAGCACGACATGAATGAAAGTGTCCCAAGGGCTTGCACGCAGCGTGGCAGCGACTTCCAAAGGCCTTGATCCAATCGCGCTGAAGGCGTTTTGCAGGGGTTGCACCACAAACGGCATGGAGTACACCACCGAACCAATTACCAGGCCGGTGAAGCTGAATACCACGCTGCCCAGGCCCAGTGCCTGAGTGGCTTGGCCCAGCCAGCCGTGCGGGCCGAGGGCGATCAGCAGGTAAAAGCCGATCACCGTCGGCGGCAGCACCAATGGCAGAGCGACCACCGCGCCGACCGGGCCGCGCAACCACGAGCGGGTCCGCGCCAGCCACCAGGCAATCGGTGTGCCTATGACGAGCAGAATCAGAGTAGTCAGGCTGGCCAGTTTGAAGGTCAGCCAGATCGCTCCGAAGTCTGCAGCATCAAGCGGCATCAGATCTGATAACCATAGGATTTGATCACGGCTGTGGCCTTGGGGCCTTTGAGGTAGTCGATAAACGCCTTGGCAGCGGGGTTGTCCTTGCCCTTGTTGAGGACTACCGCATCCTGGCGGATCGGGTCATGCAGGCTGGACGGGACGATCCAGGCCGAGCCGTTTTCGACTTTGCCATCTTTGTAGATCTGCGACAGGGCGACAAAGCCCAGCTCAGCGTTGCCGGTGGAAACGAACTGGAACGCCTGGGTGATGTTCTGGCCTTCGACGAGCTTGCCTTTGGTGGCTTCAGTCAGGTTCAGCTTGGCCAGCACCTGAGTCGCTGCCAGGCCGTAGGGAGCGGTCTTGGGGTTGGCGATTGACAGGTGCTTGTAGTCATTTGTTTTCAGCACTTCGCCTTGCGCGTCGACGTAGCCTGGCTTGGCAGACCAGAGTGCCAAGGTGCCGATGGCGTAGGTGAAGCGCGAGCCTGCAACGGTCTGCTTTTCTTGCTCAAGCTTGGCCGGAGTGCTGTCATCGGCCGCCAGGAATACTTCGAAAGGTGCGCCGTTGTTGATCTGCGCATAGAACTGGCCCGTCGCGCCGAAGGAGGCCACAAGCTTGTGGCCGGTGTCCTTCTCGAAGTCTTTGGCAATCGCCTGGATCGGCGCGGTGAAGTTGGCTGCGACGGCAACTTGAACTTCATCGGCCCAGGCATTGGTGCAGGCGAGCAGGGTGGCCGCCGTCGCAGCCAGGTAGGACAAACGCAAACGCATGAGGCAACTCTCCGAGAGCAGGTTATCGTTATATACAGGACTATATAGCGAGAGTCGGCTCTACGGGAAGGGCCATAATCGCGGGATTGAATCAGCGCCCTAATTGCTCCAGCGCGCGCTCGGCAATGTCTCTGGTCAGCTCTGTCGCAGGCAGGTGTCGGCCAAGGCGCAAAGCCTGGCCGGCCCACAGATTGCTGAAGTCACTGCTGCCCGCGCTATCGCTGATCGTCCGCAGCGGCATCAACGCGCCGCCTGCCAGGGGGAAGGCGGGGGCCAGATCGCTCATCGGGCCAAGTTCGCGCATGATGCGGTTGTTGATGCCACGCGCGGGCCGCCCGGTGAACAGGTTGGTCAGCGCTGTGTCGCTGGCGGGGGCGGTATCCAGCGCCTGGCGGTGGGCTGCAGATACCTTCGCCTCCGGGCAGAACAGGTAGGCAGTGCCGATCTGCACCGCCGAGGCGCCAAGAGCCAGTGCGGCCACCAGGCCGCGGTGATCGGCAATGCCACCGGCGCCGATCACCGGCAGTCGCACTGCGTCGACAATTTGCGGGATCAAGGCGAAGGTGCCGATCTGGCTGGTGATGTCATCGCTGAGGAACATGCCGCGATGGCCGCCGGCTTCATAGCCCATGGCGATGATCGCATCGCAACCGTGCTGTTCCAGCCAGAGCGCCTCCTGCACCGTGGTCGCACTCGACAGCACTTTGGCGCCGGTGGCCTTGACCCGCTGCAGCAGGCTGGCAGTGGGCAGGCCGAAGTGAAAGCTGACCACCTGCGGGCGCAGTTCTTCAACCAGTTGGCAGCTGTGCTCATCGAATGGCGCACGGTTGGATACCGGCGTCGGCGCGGCGAAATCAGCGCCCAGCTCCTGATAATACGGCTGCAGGACCTGCTTCCAGCGCAGTGCGCGGGCTGCATCAGCGGGCGGCGGTTGATGGCAGAAGAAGTTCAGGTTCAAAGGCCCTGCGCAGGCGGCGCGGAACGCTGCCACTTCACTGCGCACCTGATCCAGGCTGAGCATGGCGCAGGGCAGAGCGGCCAGGCCACCAGCCGTGCCCACAGCGATGGCCATGGGTGAGCCGGTGGCTCCGGCCATCGGTGCTTGCAGGATCGGCACATCGATGCCGAGCAGATCCAGGATACGGCGGTCTGGCCAGTTGCTCATGTGCACTCCTGTCAACTCTGTTTCAACTCGGCGCCCAGCCAGGGCCAGGTTTACAGGGCCTTGCTGACTTTGATGTCGCTGATCTTGGCGACGTCATCGCCATGGATCTGTTGCAGCGCCAGGCGCGCCTGCTCTTCGGAGTTGTCCGGCATCACGGCGAAGTCGAAGCGTTGCTCGCCATCGAGCTTGTATTTGATCACGTACTTGATGTTCTGGGTCATGGCGGGCTTAACTCAGTTGCGACGACGAGCGACGCACGATTTTGATCTTGTGCGTGAAGGTTGGCTTGCGCGTGACCGAGATCGGCCGGGGCGTGGTCGTGTCGAGGGTGATGTTCCAAAAACCGGTGCTCGGCACGACGATCTTCGCCGGGAACTGGTCGAACGCGCCGCCATGGTAGGTGTGACGCCCGCCATTCTTGAAACTGCGGAAATTGGCGTCGTTCATCAGGCGAATGTTGCAGCGCTGGGAGCACTCGATCACGACAATGTCGTCCTCGTTGAGGTGCTCGCGCTGGTGTACGAATTTCATGTGATGCTCCGCAAAGTTTATTCGTGCAAATGCGCAAGATATCACGATGTAGCGGTACACTCCCGCCCCTGATGGCCGGGGTAGGGATAAATCCGCCAAAGCAGGGAGCAAACCCGCCCGGTTGTTGTCATACACATTCTTTAAAGCAGGCAGAGGTATTCCAATGAAGTGGGCGGTGGCGGCGATGACCTTGACTCTGGGCGGCTGTGTAAGTGTCGCTGAGCTGGAGCAATCGCGAGAAACCATGGATGTGATGTCTGGCAAGGCGCCTCAGGTGTACGCCGACTGTATCAAGGCCGAGTTGGCGAGTAGCCGCGACGCACTGGTGCAGGAAAAGCGCGGCGACGGCCTGCGTTTGATCGTGCCGCAGAAGCTGACCGCGGGTGCGGGTCCTGCTGCGTTGATTGACATCGACAAGCGTGGTAGCGGCAGCAGCATCAAGCTGCGCGAGCGGCTGAACAACTTCCCGCTGCGCTTGGGTGATGTGCGCGCAGCCACGACCAAATGCATCTCCGGACCTTGATCCAGCTCAGCTAAACGGCCATTTAGCGGGCCAATTGTCATGTTCTTGTCCGGTAGGCGTTGTTGCCTGCCGGAGGATAAGCCTACTATTTTTGTGCTTATACCTTTTAAGCCTAAGCTTATAACAAGGAAATGGAGCGTCCCGTGATGAATCCGTTGAGTCGTTTTGCGATCAGCACTGCGCTGATCCTGGCCTGGCCCGCGGCGCATGCCGCCGAAGGTCAGAAAATCTTCACCCAGGGTGGGGCCAACCCCGCTGCGATGGCCTGCCTGGGCTGTCATGGCCCCGATGCCAAGGGCATCGCCGCTGCAGGGTTTCCGCGGCTGGCCGGCTTGTCGGCCGGGTATCTGAACAAGCAGCTGCAGGACTTTCGCAGTGGCAGCCGCAAGCAGCCGGTGATGGAGCCGCTGGCCAAGGCCTTGAGCGCGCAGGAAGCCAAAGCCGTCAGCGAGTACCTGGCCAGCCTGCCGAGTGACCCGGCACCTGATCTGCGTCGCCAGCAGATTGCCACCGACCCGGTGTCGCGCTTGGCCCTGTACGGCGACTGGGGCCGGCAAATCCCGGGTTGTGTGCAGTGCCACGGGCCAGGCGGCAGCGGTGTCGGTGAGCACTTCCCGCCACTGGCGGGGCAGCCTGCGGCGTACCTGGTGGCGCAGCTCAATGCCTGGCGCGACGGCAGCCGTAGCAATGACCCCAATCAGTTGATGGTCGGCGTGGCCAAGGCCATGACCGATGCCGAGATCACGGCAGTTGCCGAATTCTTCGCCCATCCACTGGCCCAGGAGGTCAAGCCATGAAGCCGATCATTGCCACCCTGTTGTTGGCCATGGGTAGCGCCCAGGCTGCCACGCCGATTGCCATGGAAGATCAATCCCAGCTCAAGGTGCCCGGCACGCAGGCCGCAGTGCAGTTCGCGCCGCCCGCTGAAACCCAGATCCCGGACAACGCCTTTGGCCAGATGGTCCGCGAGGGCCATGCCTTGTTTGTCGATACCCGCCGGCTGATGCCCGAGGCTGTGGGCAACGGCATGAACTGCAGCAACTGCCACCTTGATCAGGGCCGTATGGCGTTTTCTGCGCCGCTGTGGGGCGCTTATCCGATGTACCCGGCATATCGCAAGAAAAATGACAAGGTCAACACCTTCGCCGAACGCATCCAGGGCTGCTTCCAGTTCAGCATGAACGGCAAGCCGCCTGCGGCGGATAGCCCGCAGATGACCGCACTGAGCGTTTACTCATACTGGCTGTCGACCAATGCGCCGACCGCGGTCGAGACACCTGGCCGTGGTTATCCCGAAGTGCCTCAGCCCAAGGGTGGGTATGACTTCAAACGCGGCAAGCAGGTGTATCGCGAGCAATGTGCGATCTGCCACGGCGATCAAGGCGAAGGCCAGCAGGTGGCAGGTGAATACGTGATGCCACCGCTATGGGGCAAGGACTCCTACAACTGGGGCGCTGGCATGCACCGGATCAATACGGCGGCGTCGTTCATCAAGTACAATATGCCACTTGGCAAGCCCGGCAGCCTCAGTGATCAGCAGGCATGGGATGTCGCTGCATGGATCAATCGCCACGAACGGCCGCAGGACCCGCGCCTGGTGGAAGGCTCAGTTGAAAAAACCCGATTGAAGTTTCATGCCAATGATGGCGTCAACCTGTATGGGCAAAAGGTCGAAGGCATGCTGATCGGGCAGGGGATAACCCGGTAACGCTTGCGGTAGACACTTCTGATGCGCGTCTTTTTGCGTATGCACTGGCGTGAAAATGACGCGCTTCGAAGCGGGTTCAGGGTTACCAGAGCCCGCTGTCAGCGGGCCAAACCTGCCGGCAACAAGCTGAATATTTGCGATCCGTTGGAACTAACTACACTGGGGTATCTCTATCATGGCAGCGGTCGCTTCAGGCTGGGCATTGTAAGGTGCGCGCCGCCTGATTAGACTGCGCCGAATTTCGTACGCTAAGCCCTTGTTAAGGACGTATATGATCAAGAAATGCTTGTTCCCGGCAGCCGGCTATGGCACCCGCTTCCTGCCAGCTACCAAGGCCATGCCCAAGGAAATGCTGCCAGTGGTAAACAAGCCACTGATTCAGTATGGCGTCGAGGAGGCACTGGATGCCGGCCTGAGCGAGATCTCCATCGTGACCGGTCGTGGCAAGCGCGCGCTTGAAGACCACTTCGACATCAGCTATGAGCTGGAAAACCAGATCAAAGGCACCGACAAGGAAAAATACCTGGTCGGTATTCGCCGTCTGCTCGACGAGTGCTCGTTCTCGTACACCCGTCAGACCGAAATGAAAGGCCTGGGCCATGCCATCCTGACCGGCCAACCGCTGATCGGCGACGAGCCGTTTGCGGTCGTGCTGGCGGACGACCTGTGTGTCAACCTCGACGGCGATGGCGTGCTGCAGCAGATGGTCAAGCTGTACAACCAGTTCCGCTGCTCGATCGTTGCCATTCAGGAAGTCGATCCGCAGGAAACCAACAAGTACGGCGTTATCTCTGGCGAGATGATCCGTGACGACATCTACCGTGTTAACAGCATGGTCGAGAAACCAGCACCGGAAGATGCCCCGTCGAACCTGGCCATCATCGGCCGCTACATCCTGACCCCGGACATCTTCCAGAAGATCCGTGAAACCGAGCCAGGCAAAGGCGGCGAGATTCAGATCACCGACGCGCTGATGAAGCAGGCGCAGGAAGGCTGTGTGATCGCCTACAAGTTCAAGGGCAAGCGCTTTGACTGCGGTGGCGCCGAAGGTTACATCGAGGCGACCAACTTCTGCTTCGAGAACTTCTACAAGGCTGGCAAGGCTTACTAAGCCTGCAGGCTTGCAGCCCGTATGAAAAACAGCCACCCTCTTGGGTGGCTTTTTTGTGGAGTCTGGATTGTGACTTACGATTTTGATCTGTTCGTGATTGGTGCCGGTTCCGGCGGTGTGCGTGCCGCGCGATTCGCGGCGGGTTTTGGCGCCAGGGTCGCTGTGGCCGAGAGCCGCTACCTAGGCGGTACCTGTGTCAATGTGGGCTGCGTGCCGAAAAAACTGATGGTGTATGCCGCCCACGTCGCTGACGAAATGGAGCAGGCTGCCGGCTTCGGCTGGACGCTGGAAGAGGGGCACTTCGACTGGGGCACGCTGATTGCCAACAAGAATCGCGAAATCGAGCGGCTCAATGGCATTTACCGCAACTTGCTGGTCAACAGTGGGGTGACCCTGCTTGAAGGCCATGCGCGACTGACGGGCGCCAATGAAGTCGAAATAGACGGTCAGCGCTACTCAGCCAAGCATATCCTCATCGCTACCGGCGGTTGGCCGCAGGTGCCGGACATCCCTGGCAAAGAGCTGGCGATCACATCCAACGAGGCGTTCTTCCTCAAGCAGCTGCCCAAGCGCATTCTGGTTGTCGGCGGCGGCTACATCGCGGTCGAGTTTGCCGGCATTTTCCAAGGGCTTGGCAGCGCCACCAGCCTGCTTTATCGCGGCGACTTGTTCCTGCGCGGCTTCGACGGCTCGGTGCGCACTCATCTCAAGGACGAATTGGACAAGCGCGGCGTTGACCTGCAGTTCAATAGCGACATTCAACGGATCGATCAGCAGGCAGATGGCAGCCTCAAGGCCACCCTCAAAGATGGCCGTGAGCTGCTCACCGACTGCGTGTTCTACGCGACAGGCCGCCGGCCGATGCTGGACAACCTTGGCCTGGAACACACGGGTGTGGAACTCGACGAGCGTGGCTTCGTGCGTGTCGATGATCAGTACCAGACCACTGAGCCTTCTATTCTGGCAATTGGTGATGTCATCGGTCGAGTCCAGCTCACCCCTGTGGCGCTGGCTGAAGGCATGGCCGTTGCGCGGCGTCTGTTCAAACCGGAGCAGTACCGACCGGTGGATTACCGGAACATCCCCACTGCGGTGTTCAGTCAACCGCCGATTGGTACGGTTGGCCTGACCGAGGAACAGGCCATTGAGGCGGGTCACAAGGTGCAAATTTTCGAAAGCCGCTTCCGAGCAATGAAGCTGACCCTCACCGAGATTCAGGAGAAGACCCTGATGAAGTTGGTGGTAGACGCCGATACCGACAAGGTGCTGGGTTGTCACATGGTCGGGCCAGACGCGGGAGAGATCATTCAAGGCCTGGGTATTGCGCTCAAGGCAGGCGCGACCAAGGCGCAATTCGACGACACTATTGGCGTGCACCCTACAGCGGCCGAAGAGTTTGTAACCATGCGCACGGCAATGCGCTGATCCTGCTGGTGGGGGCAGGGGCCGACCTGCCATCTGGAGGGGTCAAGCCGGCACACTCAGGTGGACCTCAGCGTGCAGTCCTGGAGCGGTTTCCGCGGCCTTGGCAGCCAGTCGGCGGCGGTCGGCTTTGAGTTGCGGTTGCGCTGCCAGCCGAGCACAAAACGACGGTCAGTGCAGGTGCTAGGGCAGTTCGAAGATGCCAGCGGTGGTGGCGCAACTGATCACCTGCAACTTGCCGGCGAATCAAGTGCTACGGGCCTGGTGGTGCGTCTGATGCGCAGTGATGGCGGCTTGCTGCAGTTGGGCACCACTCGGCATAACTTGGCCAGAGTGCGACCTGGGGACGACTTTGTGCGGATAGGCCTGCGTGCGGCGTATGTGCAGATTGCGCAGAGCGTTCGGCCCGGAGTGGCTAGGGCGCGTGCCACTGTGCTGCTTTCCTATGAATGAAAGGATCTATCGGAATGAGCTGCTTATAGCCAAAACCAATCAGCAGCATGAGCTTTGCCAATGAGCCATCGCCGGTTCAGGTGGTTAGTATTCTCCCCGTCAACCACTTCTTAATCCCATGACGGAGCTTCTCTCATGCCTATCATCAATAGCCAGGTCAAACCGTTCAACGCTACTGCCTTCCACAACGGCGAATTCGTTCAGGTCAGCGAAGCCGACCTGAAAGGCAAGTGGGCTGTCGTGTTCTTCTACCCAGCTGACTTCACCTTCGTCTGCCCGACCGAACTGGGCGACCTGGCCGACAACTACGCCGAGTTCCAGAAGCTGGGCGTGGAAATCTACGGTGTGTCGACCGACACCCACTTCACCCACAAAGCCTGGCATGACACTTCGGAAACCATCGGCAAGATCAAGTACCCGCTGATCGGTGACCCGACCCACGTCATCTCGCGCAACTTCGACGTGCTGATCGAAGAAGCAGGCATGGCTGATCGCGGTACCTTCGTGATCAACCCAGAAGGCCAGATCAAGATCGTCGAAATCAACGACGGTGGTGTAGGCCGCGACGCCAGCGAGCTGCTGCGCAAGGTCAAAGCTGCCCAGTACGTTGCCGCTCACCCAGGCGAAGTCTGCCCGGCCAAGTGGAAAGAAGGCGAAGCCACCCTGGCACCATCGCTGGACCTGGTTGGCAAGATCTAAGATCGTGCGCCAGTCGCGGGCGGTGAACAGCCGCCATAGCTGAAGTCATCACCGCCCCGCCAAACGCCCGGGCACTTTTGCCTGGGCGTTTTTGTTTACCCTGATTGCTCAAGGAATCGCCCGTATGTTGGACGCCACGCTTAAATCGCAACTGAAAACCTACCTGGAGCGGGTCACCCAGCCGATCGAGATCGTAGCCTCCCTCGACGACGGTGCGAAGTCCCGCGAAATGCACGACCTGCTGGTGGAAATTGCCGGCCTGTCGGACCTGATTACCTTGAATAAGGACGGCAGCGACACGCGCCGGCCCTCGTTCTCGCTGAACCGCCCGGGTGCTGATATCAGCCTGCGCTTTGCCGGCATCCCCATGGGCCACGAATTTACCTCACTGGTGCTGGCACTGCTGCAAGTCGGCGGCCATCCGTCCAAGGCCAGTGCCGAAGTGATCGAGCAGATCCAGGCGCTGCAAGGCGACTTCACTTTTGAAACCTACTTCTCGCTGTCGTGCCAGAACTGCCCGGACGTAGTCCAGGCGTTGAACCTGATGGCGGTGCTCAACCCGAATGTGAAACACGTGGCCATCGATGGCGCGCTGTTCCAGGACGAGGTTGAAGCACGCAAGGTCATGGCCGTGCCGAGCATCTACCTCAACGGCGAAGTGTTTGGCCAGGGCCGCATGGGCCTGGAAGAGATTCTTGGCAAGATCGACACCAGCTCTGGCACACGCCAGGCCGAGAAGATCAACGCCAAAGACGCTTTCGATGTGCTGGTGGTGGGCGGTGGCCCCGCCGGCGCCGCAGCTGCAATCTATGCTGCGCGCAAAGGCATCCGTACCGGCGTTGCCGCCGAGCGTTTCGGCGGCCAGGTGCTCGACACCATGGCGATCGAGAACTTCATCTCGGTGCAGGAAACCGAAGGGCCAAAACTGGCCTCGGCGCTGGAAGAGCACGTCAAACAGTACGACGTCGACATCATGAACCTGCAGCGCGGTGAGGCATTGATCCCGGCTGCTGCTGGCGGCCTGCACGAAGTGCGGCTGGCCAGCGGCGCTTCGCTGAAGGCCAAGACCGTGATCCTTGCCACCGGTGCACGCTGGCGCGAGATGAACGTGCCTGGCGAGCAGCAGTACCGCGCCCGCGGTGTTGCCTACTGCCCACACTGCGATGGCCCGCTGTTCAAGGGCAAGCGCGTGGCGGTGATCGGTGGCGGCAACTCAGGTGTGGAAGCGGCCATCGACCTCGCCGGTATCGTCGCTCAGGTGACATTGATCGAGTTCGACAGCCAGCTGCGTGCCGATGCGGTGTTGCAGCGCAAACTGCACAGCCTGGCCAACGTCAAGGTGATCACCAGTGCGCTGACCACCGAAGTGTTGGGGGATGGCGAAAAGGTCAACGGCCTTCGTTACAAGGACCGCAATAGCGATGAGCTGCATGACATCGCGCTGGAAGGGATCTTTGTACAGATCGGCCTGCTGCCCAACACCGATTGGCTCAAAGGCACGGTCGAGCTGTCGCCGCGTGGCGAGATCATCGTCGACGCCAAGGGCCAGACCAACATCCCTGGTGTGTTCGCTGCCGGGGACGTCACCACCGTGCCGTACAAGCAGATCGTGATTGCGGTGGGCGAGGGTGCCAAGGCCTCGCTGTCCGCCTTCGATCACCTGATCCGCAGCTCGGCGCCGGCCTGACGTAGACGCCTGCTGCGCTGGCTGGGTTCAGCCTTCCAGCAGCGTCAGGCGTTCTTCCAGTGCTGCAATTCGTGCCTCCAGCGCGCTGATACGTTCTTCAGCGATGCTAGGGGCCGAATTGCGTTCAGCGCCGCCTTGCTGGCGCGCCGCAAGAATAGCCTCGATCTCTGCCGGATCACCCAGCGCGTGGGTATAGCGGTCTTCCCGCTGCCCAGCCTGACGCGGCAGATGAACCGCTAGCTCACGTGAAATCAAGCGCTCGAGCTGATGCTGGACCTGTTGGTCATCCTCGAACTCATGCAAGCGGTTGCTGCGGGTCAACAACTCGTTGATCGTCTGCGGCCCGCGCAAAAACATCAAACCCATCAGCACCAGCTGCGCGGGCACCAGTTCCAGCGCCTTGTCGACGCGTTGCTCCCAGCGGTCGGCGCGACTGCCCATCTGCAGTTTGGTAAAACCACGCCCTTCGAGCGCCCGCAGCGCCTGGCCAACCTGGCCCTGAGAGAGGTTCATCACCGGTTCGCGGCTGGTTTTCTGGTTACAGGCAACCACTAGCGCGTTGAGGGTCAGGGGGTAGGTTTCAGGGCTGGTGGCCTGCTTTTCGATCAGCGATCCGAGGATGCGGATCTCGGTGCTGTTGAAGCGGCCTTCACTTGCGTTGTGTTGTTCTGACATGGCCCTGTCTCGTTGCGAGGAAAGGCCACTAGCCTAGGTAAAGCGGCGCCGTTAAGCAATTGCCAGCGGCGCCGCCTTATCACTCAGGCTGCGCGTCGCTCCTGGGCCTCACAGGCGGCGGCGGTGAAGATCACATCGGTCGAAGAATTCAGCGCCGTTTCAGCCGAGTCCTGCAGCACACCGATGATGAAACCGACGGCGACCACCTGCATGGCGATTTCACTGGGAATGCCGAACAGGCTGCAGGCCAGTGGGATCAGCAACAGAGAACCACCGGCTACGCCCGATGCGCCGCAGGCACACACCGCAGCCACTACGCTGAGGAGCACGGCAGTGGGCAGATCGATACTGATGCCCAAGGTATGCACGGCCGCCAGGGTCAGCACGGTGATGGTGATCGCCGCGCCGGCCATGTTGATGGTTGCGCCAAGCGGGATCGAGACCGAGTAAGTATCTTCATGCAGGCCGAGTTTTTCCGACAGTGCCAGGTTGACCGGGATGTTGGCGGCCGAGCTGCGGGTGAAGAACGCCGTGATGCCGCTCTCGCGCAGGCACATCAGCACCAGCGGGTAGGGGTTGCGGCGGATCTTCCAGAACACGATCAGCGGGTTCATCACCAGCGCGACAAACAGCATGCAGCCGATCAATACCGCCAGCAGGTGCAGGTAGCCAAGCAGGGCGCTCAGCCCCGACTGGGCCAGGGTCGCTGCGACCAGGCCGAAGATCCCCAGCGGTGCAAAACGAATGACCACGCGCACGATATAAGTCACCGCATTGGACAGGTCGTCGACTACAGTGCGGGTGGCCTCGCTGGCATGGCGCAGGGCGATCCCCAGGCCGATGGCCCAGGTCAGTACGCCGATGAAGTTGGCATTGAGCAGCGCCGCTACCGGATTATCGACAGCGCTGAGCAGCAGGTTCTGCAGCACTTCGGTGATACCGCCCGGAGCGCTCAGCGACGCCTCACTGGCGCTGAGCAGCAGGGTCGAGGGGAACAGCATGCTGGCGATCACGGCGACCACGGCTGCGCCAAAGGTGCCCAGCAGGTACAGCCACAGGATCGGCCGGATATGGGTTTGCTGGCCGTGCTTGTGGTTGGCGATCGAGGCCATCACCAACACGAACACCAGCACGGGCGCTACCGCTTTGAGCGCACTGACGAAAACCTTGCCGAGAAACGCCAGGTCCAGCGCCACGGCAGGCGCGAGCAAGGCCAGGGCGATGCCGGCGATCAGGCCGATGACGATCTGGGTAACCAGGCTGGTGCGGGTGAACAGGCGAAGAACAGGCAGCATGTGCAGCGAATCTCAGGGATTTGGACGGGCGCGACTGTACCATAGACCAGCGCTCCCGGCCGCTGCCTACCAGTGGAACAACTCTTTGCGCGCACCCTCGGTAATCGCGACGATCCCCGGGTGCTTGACCTTGCGCTCTACCGAGATCGCATAGAACGACTCGTTGACCGCCTCGGTATGGCCGATCAGCACCACTGCATATTGGCGGCACACCTCATCGGCAATCACGCTGGGCGCAACGAAAATGCCGCTGCCGGACTGACCGAAGGCCTGCATCAAGGCACTGTCATCGAACTCACCGACGATCCGCGGCTGCACCTGCTGCTCGGACAGCCAGCGCAGTAAGCGGCTGCGTACCACTGTCTCCTGACCTGGGATCAGCAACGGCGCATCATTCAGACAGGCCGGAAATGCACCCGAGTATTCTGCCGCCAGAGCTGGGGTGGCAAAAAAGCTCAAGCCGCATTCGCCGAGTTTCTGGCTGTAGCCTTTGATATCCAGATGGCTGGGCATGGGGCTGTCGGAAATCACCAGGTCCAGACGCTGGATGGCCAGGTCGGCCAGCAGCCGCTCGAGCTTGTCCTCCCGGCAATTGATGCGCAGGGCGCCGTCCAGCTCCATGGTCGGCGCCAGCAAGCGATAAACGATGGACTTGGGGACCACATCGGCAACGCCGACGCGGAACAGGATCTGCTCCTGCGGCCCGGCGCGCAGCATGGTCTCGAGCTCGCTGCCGATCTGGAACATCTGTTCGGCGTAGACCAGCGTCTGCCTGCCGCTCTCGGTCAGCTCAAGCTGACGCCCGACACGCTGGAACAATTCCAGACCATGGGTCTGCTCGAACAGGCTGATCTGCCCACTGATGGTTTGCGGCGTCAGATTCAGCTGCTCACTGGCGCGGGCAATACTGCCGGTGCGTGCGACTACCCAAAAATAATGCAGCTGCCGGTAATTGAGCATGGTTGTTTCCGGATTCGTAAAAAACGAAGTATAGCTGCTAAAAAAACGAATTTTCCGGATGTTTCAGCTTCATTAGAATGCCTTTCATCAGGCGCCACGTGCTGCCCGGACATGACAAGTGAGGATCCCATGCTACAACTGAAATCCATCGGTACCCCGTTGGTGCTTGCGCTGGCGCTGTTCAGCCTGGCCGGGTGCGATCAGGCTGAGAAATCTGCCCAGCAGGTGCTCGATCAGGCGGCGCAGTCTGCCAAGCAGGCCATCGACAAGACCAATGAAGCCGCTCAGCAAGCGTTGAATGACGTCATTGGCGGCGAGGGTGAGAAATCGGCCAAGCCCGCCGATGGCGAAGGCAAGACCCAGGACATCTGACCCGCAGCTGCGAACATAGCCCTAACATAGCCAGAAACAGGATTGATTCATGGAATATTTGCTGGAACTCGCCGCAAGCCCGACCGCCTGGGTAGCTTTGGCCACATTGGTGGCAATGGAAGTCGTGCTCGGTATCGACAACCTGATCTTCATCTCGATCCTGACCAACAAGCTGCCTGTCGAGTACCGCTCCAAGGCGCGCCGGATTGGTATCAGCATGGCGTTGATCATGCGCCTGGCGTTGCTCAGCACCGTGGCCTGGATCGTTCAGTTGACCGATCCGGTAATCGAGATCTTCGGCAATGCCTTCTCCTGGAAGGACATGATCCTGATCGCCGGTGGCCTGTTCCTACTGTGGAAGGCAACCAAAGAGATCCACGAGAGTGTCGATCCGCACGGTGCCAAGCATGAGGCCACGGTCTCATCCACCGTGACCCTGGGCTTCGCCGCAGCGATCTTCCAGATTCTGCTGCTGGATATCGTGTTCTCGGTCGACAGCATCATCACCGCAGTTGGCATGACCGAGCACTTGCCGATCATGATCATCGCTGTGGTGGCAGCTGTTATCGTGATGATGGTGGCCGCCGATCCGCTTGCCAACTTCATCAACGACAACCCGACCGTCGTGATGCTGGCCTTGGGCTTCCTGATCATGATCGGCATGACCCTGATCGCCGAAGGTTTTGGTGCCCATGTGCCTAAAGGTTATGTATATGCAGCGATGGCGTTCTCGACTGCGATCGAGATGCTAAACATCTTTGCTCGCCGCGCTCGCCTCAAGCGTGAGGCTGCACAGGAGTAAGATGCGCGGGGCGCTTGGCGCCCCATTCGCAATGGCAGTTTCATCAAGCAACCGCGTATGCTTTCAAGCTGCGCGGTTTTTTGTTTTGCGCTGACGCGATGTCAGTGCGCTGCAGCGGGCTGACGGGCGCGTTGCACGGGCAAGGGCTTGGCCTGAACCGGCAGTGGATGATGCGAATGCCTGCGGACAATGCGCAGAACGCCCCATAACATGGCAGCGGCCACACTCAGCCACATACCTACCAACAGCAGAATTCCCATAGTCAGGCTCATGTGTGCCTCCTTCTCTCGGGCTTGCCCCAGGCTTACCTTCCAGATACTTACTTAGTCTAGCGCTACCCTCATGACGTTCAATTGAGCTTAGGTCGAACCCTTGGTCCGATTTGTTACTAGCCCGCGTCGGGCTATTCCTGCGCGCGCGTCCGCCCTATGATCAGAGACCATCGCCGGATGCCAGACCGGCTTCAGACAAGTGAGTGTCCATGTTGCAAGCTTCCCGCAAGTCGTTGCTCAACCCTTCACAGCGCCTGCTCGCTGCATGCCTGCTAGCGGCCAATCTGGTTGGCTGCGCCGGCGCGCCTCCAGCAGATGTACAAGGCTTGCCGCAGCGGGTCGAGATCAGCAGCGTGCCGTTCTTCCGCGGCAACGCCAATCACAGCGGCGCCATGGCGCTGGCGGTGATGCTCTCGCAGCAAGGCATTCGGATCACCCCGGGCTTGCTCGACAAGCCGCTGAAGCTGCCTGAAGCAGCCGAAGCGCTGGAAGCATCGATCCCGCCTGTGGCGCGTGATTACGGCATGCTGGTGTATCCGCTGGACAAGCGTCTGGATGCATTGCTCGCCCAGGTGGCGGCGGGCAACCCGGTGCTGCTGCGTTATCAAGAGGGTTCGGCGTGGTGGAGTGAGCCGCGCTATGCGGTACTGGTCGGCTATGACAGCTACAAGCAGCGGGTGCTGCTGCGTGCAGGCATGCAGCGGCGGCAGATGATGTCGTTCGACGCGTTTGCCAAGGCGTGGGCGGAGCAGGGTAGTTGGGCAGTGTTGATACAGCCACCGCAGCAACTGCCTGCACAGGTTGATCGCCAGCGCTGGTTGCAAGGCGCCGATGAACTGGCCCGGGCAGGGCAGGAAATGGCGGCCAGACAAGCCGTCAGCAGCCTCGGCCAGCCCTGAACGCAAACGGCCGGCGCTGATGGCCGGCCGTCTTCATCCGCTATGGATCAGAAGCCCAGACGATCGCGCAGGCTGTAATACCACGCACCCATAGCGCTGAATGGTACCCGCAGCAGTTGGCCACCCGGGAACGGGTAGTGCGGCAGGCCGGCGAATGCGTCAAAGCGTTCGGCCTGGCCGCGCAGCGCTTCGGCCAGGACCTTGCCCGCCAGGTGGGTGTAGGTCACGCCGTGGCCGGAGCAGCCTTGCGAGTAGTAGATGTTGTCGCCTATGCGGCCGACCTGAGGCAGACGCGACAGCGTCAGCAGGAAGTTGCCGGTCCAGGCGTAGTCGATCTTGACGTCCTTGAGCTGCGGGAATGCCTTGAGCATCTTCGGTCGGATGATCGCTTCGATGTTGGCCGGGTCGCGTGCGCCGTAGACCACGCCGCCGCCGAAGATCAGGCGCTTGTCGCCGGTCAGGCGGTAGTAGTCGAGCAGGTAGTTGCAGTCCTCGACGCAGTAGTCCTGCGGCAGCAGGGTACGTGCCAACTCATCGCTGAGTGGCTCGGTGGTGATCACCTGAGTACCGCATGGCATCGACTTCGAGGCCAGCTCCGGCACCAGGTTACCCAGATAAGCGTTGCCGGCAACGATGATGTACTTGGCGCGGATCTTACCCTGCGGGGTGTGCACGACAGGGTTGGCGCCGCGCTCGATGCGTATGGCTGGGGTTTGTTCATAGATCACGCCGCCCAGCGACTCGACCGCAGCCGCTTCGCCCAAGGCCAGGTTGAGCGGGTGAATATGGCCGCCGCTCATGTCGAGCATGCCGCCTATATAGCTTTCGCACGCGACCACTTCACGGATGCGCTTCTGGTCCATCAGCTCCAGTTGGGTGTGGCCATAGCGTTCCCACAGGCGTTTTTGCGATTCCAGGTGGGCCATCTGCTTGGGCGTGATGGCCGCGAATACGCCGCCGTTCTTGAGGTCGCACTGGATGTTGTACTTGGCTACGCGCTCGCGGATGATACGCCCGCCTTCGAAGGCCATCGCGCCCAGCAATTTTGCTTCGCGCGGGCCAACAGTGCGTTCGATCACGTCGATGTCACGGCTGTAGCTGTTGACGATCTGGCCACCGTTGCGGCCGGATGCACCAAAGCCAACCTTGGCAGCTTCGACGACGGTAACCTTGAAGCCGTTCTCCAGCAGGAACAGTGCGCTGGACAGGCCGGTATAGCCCGCACCGATTACGCAGATGTCGGTTTCCACCTCACCCAGCAGCGCCGGACGTGGCGGCACCGGGTTGGCCGAGGCGGCGTAGTAGGACTGTGGGTAGGGGGTATTAGCCATGCTCGAGAGACCTCGTGTTTTATATTTTTAACGAATGTACCGATGCTATCAATAATAATAAACACCCGCTAGTCGTACGGTGAAAATCCTTTACGCAGCGGTGGCGCGTGACTATTAGTAAATATTTTTATGATTCAGTGGCTTAGCGTGGAAAAAACAGTTGACAGGGTTTTTGGATTCCGTAGAATGCGCCCCACGACAGGCACATAGCTCAGTTGGTTAGAGCACCACCTTGACATGGTGGGGGTCGTTGGTTCGAATCCAATTGTGCCTACCAAATCGAAAAGGGGTGATCCGTAAGGGTCACCCTTTTTTCATTTGCGCTGCCGTTGGTTGCTGATACTGGTGGTCGACCAGAGTCTCAGGGGCGTGCGCCAGAGTTCGCCGCTCGGTGGCGCAAAGGTTTTGATTTTCTTCAAAAAAAAGCTTTACAGGGGTGCGCTTCACTCGTAATATGCGCCCCACGACAGGCACATAGCTCAGTTGGTTAGAGCACCACCTTGACATGGTGGGGGTCGTTGGTTCGAGTCCAATTGTGCCTACCAAACTTGAAGAGGGCGATCCGAAAGGGTCGCCCTTTTTGCATTTGCTTCGCGCCTGAAACACCCTGCGGCAGCCTGCCCATCGGCGCTAGCCAGCCATCATGGTAGAATCCGCGCCTTCGATTCTGGAGTTAGACGCGTGCGTAAACTTGCGGTGGTAACAGCGATGCTGGCCTTGACGGGCTGCAACAATGAAGTGGATGGCGTGCACAAACAGGTGGCCGAACACCTGAGTAATCCCAAGACCGCCAAATTCGCCAACGTGCGCTTCGATACCGATGGCTCGATCTGCGGTCAATTCCGTGGCAAGGACGCTGACGGCAAATTCGAGGCTTACCGCAGCTACGTTGCAATCAAGCGGGATGGCCAGTACCAGATCATCGTCGACGAAACCGGCGACGACCTGCGCATCCGCGAGATCTGTGGTGGTGCCGAGCTGCAGCGTCGCGCCGAAGCCCTGGCCGATCAGCCGGCGCCAGAGGGCTGGGATGTCGAGGTGGTGCAGGGGCCGAACATGGGGGCTCTGAGCGACATGACTGCGCGCCTTATAGAGAAGGGTATTCCCTCTTCGGTCGAGTACCGTGATGGCAAGCCGGTGGTGCTGCTGGGTCCATTCGCGACCAAAGAAGAGGCGCAGGCGCGCAAGGCCGATGTGATGGCGCGTCAAGGCACTGACTCTGTGGTGATCCAGCATGGCGCCCAGCGCTGATAAGTGACTGATGAGGCAGGCGGGGTGTGCCTGAACGCGATCGTTGGCTATGCTTGGCTAAGCGGGCGCTGAACAGGGAGGGGTCGCATGTCTACATTGGAACGGGCCATCGCTGTAGCCGCCAAAGCCCACGAGGGGCAGTACGACAAGGGTGGGGCGGCCTACATTCTTCATCCGCTGCGGGTGATGATGCGGGTGTCCACACCTGAGCAGCGTATTGTCGCTGTACTCCACGATGTACTCGAAGACACGTCCCTGACGGTATCAGACCTCGCTCTTGAGGGTTTCCCGCTGAAAATCCTCGCCGCCTTGCTCTCGCTGAGTCGACGTCCTGGCGAGAGCTATGAGGCGTTTGTGATTCGGGCAGGCGCTGACCCTCTGGCACGAGAGGTCAAGCTGGCTGATCTGGCCGATAACAGCGACCTTAGTCGCATCGCCTGCCCAGGTCCCGCTGACCTTGCCCGGCTCAGCCGCTATCAACATGCCAGTGCCTATCTGCAAACCTTGACTTGAACGCTGGCCTCGGTTGCGCTGTCTACTTTATCTGGCGCATTTACCCGCTTGGTCGGTAATATGCCCGACCTTGAAGCTGGGTAACTCAAGAGGTAGCAATGGATCGAGAAGGCCCTGCGGTGCGGGTCGAAGCGATGGTCAGGCCCGACCGTCTTCAGGTTTTCCCGACTGATTCCTCGGAGCGTCTGCAACTGGCTCTCGACGCTGGCGCGATTATTGGTACCTGGCTGTGGGACATTCGCAACGACTGCGTGACGGCTGACGAGCGCTTCGCCCGTTCATTCGGGCTGTCTGCAGAACGCTGCACCAGCGGCATTCCGATCTCCGAGGCGTTCGCCTCCATCCACGAGCAAGACCGCGAACGGGTTGGCCGCGACATCGAACAGGCCATGGCTCGCGGTGGGCGCTTTCGCTGTGAATATCGTGTTCGCCAAGACGACGGCTGCTATCGCTGGGTAGAGGCCAATGGTCGCGCCGAGCTCGATGAGCAGGGCATGGCTGTGCGCTTTCCAGGCGTGCTGATGGACATTGAGGGGCGGCGTGTTGCCGAAGCTGAGCGCGATCGCGCAAACGCCTTGTTGCGCACGTTCACGGCGGCAGTGCCTGGCGTGGTGTACGCCAAGGACCGCCAGGGACGGATGCTGGTCGCCAACCACGGCACTACGCAGCTGATCGGCAAGCCTCCCGAGGTTTACCTCGGCAAGACCGACCTGGAATTTCTTGAAGACGAAGCGCAGGCGCGCCAGGTCATGGCGAACGACCAGCGCATCATGGACAGCGGTCAGGCTGAGCAGATTGAAGAGCGGGTCGACATGCCGGACGGTTCTGTAGCCGTATGGCTGTCGGTGAAGGCACCGTTGCTGAGCGACGCCGGTGAAGTGATCGGTTTGATCGGCTCCTCGATGGATGTCACCGCGCGAAAGAACGCCGAATCCGCCTTGCTTGAGCTAAATCGTACGTTGGAAGCCCGTATCAGCGTCGCCGTTGCCGAGCGCGAGGCGGCTCAGGCTGCGCTGCGTCAGGCACAGAAGATGGAGGCTGTGGGCCAGCTGACCGGGGGTATCGCTCACGATTTCAACAATCTCCTGGCCGGCATCAGCGGTAGCCTCGACTTGATCAGGCTGCGTTTGAATCAGGGGCGCACGGCCGATCTGGAGCGTTACCTGGGCGTTGCTCATGGTGCCGCCCAGCGCGCCGCTGCCCTTACCCATCGCCTGCTCGCGTTCTCCCGTCGGCAGACGCTGGTGCCGGTCGAGACTGATGTGCATGCCTTGATTGGCGGCATGGAGGAGCTGATCCGGCGTACGGTCGGGCCGGCAATCAGCCTGAAGGTGGAGTTGGCAGCGCAGGCCAGTGCTTGCCTGGTCGACCCGGCGCAGGTTGAAAACGCCTTGCTCAATCTGTGTATCAATTCGCGCGATGCCATGCCGGGTGGCGGCAGGATTCTGATAAGCACTCGCGACCAGCGGCTGACGACTGGGCCCGAGCTTGATCCAGAGTTGAGCCCCGGCAACTACCTGAGCATTTGCGTGGCGGACAGTGGTACCGGCATGAGCGCCGAAGTGCTCGGCAAGGCCTTCGAGCCGTTCTTCACGACCAAGCCGGTTGGCGCCGGTACCGGGCTTGGCTTGTCGATGATCTATGGCTTTGCCAAGCAATCCGGTGGCCAGGTGAGGATCGAGTCAGAGCCGGGCAAAGGCACGCGAGTGCTGCTGCAGTTGCCGGGCCACACCGCTGCGGTGGACGCCCCGCAGGTGCAACCTGGCGAGTGTGCCGAGCCCACGGCCGCAGCTGGCGAAACGGTTTTGGTGGTCGATGACGAGTCCTCCGTGCGCATGTTTGTCAGCGAAACCCTGGGCAGTTACGGCTATGTGGTGATCGAGGCGGCGGACAGCCTGGCAGGGTTGCAACTGCTGCGGTCGGACATCCGCATTGATCTGCTGGTGACCGACATCGGTTTACCCGGCGGGCTTGACGGGCGGCAGATGGCGGAGGCGGGCAGGCAATCGCGGCCTGACCTGCCTGTGTTGCTGATGACGGGCTATGCGCAGCCTGAAGTGCTCGATCGTCAGCCGCTGGAGTCGACCATGGCGATACTGACCAAGCCATTTGCCCTCGAGGCACTGACCTCGCAGGTCAATGCCTTGCTCAGGCCGCAAGCGGGCGATGCTACCGCCAAGGCTTGAGTCCCTGCTCAGTCTTCCTTGGGTACAGTCCAGAAGATCTGCACGCCGCCATCATCCCGGTAGGCAAGGGTGACATTGTCGTTTTCAGCGATCTCTTCGAGTAGCGTTGCCCAGTCATCCGGCAACTCGTGCTCCAGCCGAAAGATCAACGCAGACTTGCTGCGCTGGGCGGTAGGGCTGTTTATGATTTTCTGAATGCGCTCGCCCAGTTGTTGGTATGGGCTGGGGGTGGCTTGAGAGGCAGCGGCCATCGGGGTGTTCCTTGTTGTGCTGTATGTGCGTACAGTATTTCACTGTAGGCAATTTCGCAACAACCTCGTGAGCCTTGGCCCAAGTGACTGTCGCGGGCCATGCAGCCCGCGACAGCGGTGAGCAAAGCGTTGCTCGGCTCAGGCAATCAACAGATCAATATTCCCAGAAGATCCGCTGCAGCTCTTTGCTGTCTTGGGTCTTGGTCATTGCGACCATCGCCAGAATCCGTGCTTTTTGCGGGTTCAGGTCGTGGGCGACGACCCAGTCATTCTTGTCATCCGGCTGCTCGGCGTTGCGCAGTACGAAACCGCCCTGGTTGACGTGGGAAGAGCGAATGATCTGCACGCCGTTTTTACGCAGCTCCTGCAGAGCCGGTACCACACGTGACGATACCGAGCCGTTGCCGGTGCCGGCATGAATCAGCGCCTTGGCGCCGTTTTGCGCAAGGGCCTTGTACGCGGTGTCGGTAACGTTGCCGTAGCCGTAGGCGATGTCTACGGCAGGCAGGCTGCTGATTTGCTTGATGTCGAACTCGGAGTTGGAGGTGTGACGCTTGGCTGGCAGGCGGAACCAGTACGATTTGCCTTCTACGACCATGCCCATCGGGCCCCAGGCGCTCTTGAACGCTTCGGTCTTGATGTTGATCGACTTGCTGACATCACGGCCGGATTGGATTTCGTCGTTCATGGTCACCAGTACGCCTTTGCCGCGCGATTGCTTGTCGCTGGCGACGGCTACGGCGTTGTAAAGGTTGAGCATGCCGTCAGCCGACATTGCGGTGCCCGGGCGCATCGAACCGACCACTACGATTGGCTTGTCGGTCTTTTCTACCAGGTTGAGGAAGTAGGCGGTTTCTTCCAGGGTGTCGGTGCCGTGGGTGATAACGATGCCGTCGACGTCGTTGCTGTCAGCCAGCTCGGCGACGCGTTTGCCCAGCTTGAGCAGGTCGTCGTTGCTGATGCTTTCGGATGCGATCTGCATGACCTGCTCGCCGCGCACATTGGCCAGTTGAGCCAGCTCGGGTACGCCGGCGATCAATTTGTCGATGCCTACCTTGGCGGCCTGATAGGTAGCGCTGTTGGCGGCGCTGGCGCCGGCGCCGGCAATGGTGCCGCCGGTGGCGAGAATCACCACATTGGCGAGCTTTTGTTGCTGCTCGGCTTCTTTGGCAGAAACTGCAGTCGGCAGGATCAGCAGCAGGGCGAGGGCGCCCGGGGCAAATGTCTTCAGTGCGGTTTTCATCGTTATTGTTCTCTCGATCTTCCTGGTGAGATTTATATGTCGCACAGCTAAGCAGGCAGGTTTCATACCAACGCAGCGGCGTGTCTGGGTTGAGCCACTCCCGGCGGGAGTTCGCTCATATGCCGAGACAAATCCAGCGATGGGATGTATTCGGCTTACCGAACGGATACAGGTAAAGTTGTTCGGTTTTCCGTGGCCAATCCGCGTAACCTGCCGCTGGCCCCGGTTTGCCAAAACAGCGTCTCAGGGAATTGACAAAATCAGGGCTTGTTTCCATAGTGGCTTAACGCAAACGTTTGCGATCCGATAAAAAACACAAGATTCGGAGTCATCTCATGAAACTGCCGTTCCCCGGTCGTCTGCTGTCCCTCGCTATCGTCTCCTCGTTGGCGCTCGCACTGCCCCTGGCAGGTCAGGCTGAAGAAAAACCCAAGGTCGCTCTGGTCATGAAGTCGTTGGCCAATGAGTTTTTCCGCACCATGGAAGACGGCGCCAAGGCCTACCAAAAAGAGCACCCTAACGACTTCGACCTGGTAGCCAACGGCATCAAGGACGAGTCCGACACCAGCAACCAGATCCGCATCGTCGAACAGATGATCGCCACTGGCGCCAACGCGCTGGTGATCGCGCCGGCTGACTCCAAGGCGCTGGTGCCGGTGATCAAGAAAGCCATGGATGCCGGCATCACCGTCATCAACATCGATAACCGCCTCGACCCCGAAGTGCTCAAGAGCAAAAATCTCAGCGTGCCCTTCGTTGGCCCTGACAACCGCAAGGGTGCCAGGCTGGTCGGCGACTATCTGGCCCAGCAAAAGCTCAAGCCAGGTGATCAGGTGGGTATTATCGAAGGCGTCTCCACCACTACCAACGCCCAACAGCGCACGGCTGGTTTCCAGGACGCCATGCAGGCGGCACAGATCAAGGTCGTTTCGGTGCAGTCTGGCAACTGGGAAATCGACAAGGGCAACGCGGTGGCGGCGGCCATGCTCAATGAGTATCCAGAGATCAAAGCGCTGTTGGCCGGCAATGACAGCATGGCGCTTGGGGCTGTCTCGGCTGTGCGTGCCGCAGGCAAGAAAGATCAGGTTCAGGTAGTCGGCTATGACAACATCAACGCCATCAAGCCGATGCTCAAAGATGGCCGCGTGCTCGCCACGCTCGATCAGGATGCCAAGAAGCAAGCCGTGTATGGCATCCAGGCTGCGCTGCAGATGATCAAGGGCGAAAAAACCGCTGTCGATGCCGACAATGTCATCCAAACCCCGGTTGAATTGATCACCAAGCCGTGATCCAGGCAGGAGACCCGGCCATGTCTGCAACGGCCACGCAAACGGTGCTCACGGTCAGCGGGCTGGGCAAGAGCTACGCCCAGCCTGTGCTGGCTGACGTCGAGCTGGAGCTGTACGCCGGCGAAGTGCTGGCGCTGACCGGTGAGAACGGCGCCGGCAAAAGCACGCTATCGAAGTTGATCAGCGGCCTGGAAATTCCCACCGTTGGGCACATGAGCTACCTCGGCCAACCTTACAGCCCTGCCAGCCGCAGTGCGGCAGAGGGGCTTGGGGTGCGTATGGTGATGCAGGAGCTGAACCTGCTGCCCACCCTGACGGTTGCCGAGAACCTGTTTCTCGACAACCTGCCCAGCCGTCTCGGCTGGATCAATCACAAGCGCCTGCGCCAGTTGGCGGTCGCCGCTATGGCGCAGGTGGGCTTGGACGCGATTGACCCGGATACCCTGGTCGGTGAGTTGGGTATTGGCCATCAACAGATGGTCGAGATCGCCCGCAACCTGATTGGTGATTGCCGGGTGCTGATCTTCGACGAGCCTACGGCGATGCTCACTGCCCGCGAGGTCGAGCTGCTGTTTGTCCAGATCGAGCGCCTGCGTCAGCGCGGCGTGGCTATCGTGTACATATCCCATCGCCTTGAAGAGCTGCAGCGTGTGGCCCAGCGCATCGCGGTGCTGCGCGATGGCAAGCTGGTGTGCGCCGAGCCGATCCAACGTTACAACAGTGCCGAGCTGGTCAACCTGATGGTCGGTCGTGACGTGGGCGAGCATATCGACCTGGGCAGGCGCCAGATCGGCGCGCCGCTGCTCAAGGTCGACAAGCTCAGCCGTGCCGGCAAGGTGTGCGAGGTTTCATTCGAGGTGAGGGCAGGGGAGATCTTTGGTATCTCCGGCCTGATCGGCGCCGGCCGTACCGAACTGCTGCGGCTGATCTACGGCGCCGACCGCGCCGACAGCGGCAGCGTTGCCCTTGGTCAGCCGCCGCAGCCGATCACTGTCGACTCGCCCAAGGCCGCTGTGCGTGCTGGCATTGCATTGATTACCGAGGATCGCAAAGGTGAGGGGCTGCTGCTGACGCAGTCGATCAGCGCCAATATTGCCCTCGGTAACCTGGGCGCCGTGTCCCGTGCTGGGGTCATCAACAGCGCTGCCGAAACAGCCTTGGCCGAGCGCCAGATCAGCGCCATGCGCATTCGCAGCGCAAGTCCGGCGCAGGCTGTCAGTGAGTTGTCCGGTGGCAATCAGCAAAAGGTGGTGATTGGCCGCTGGCTCGAGCGCGACTGCCAGGTACTGCTGTTCGACGAGCCGACCCGCGGTATCGACGTTGGCGCCAAGTTCGACATCTATGGCCTGCTTGCCGAGTTGGCGCGCCAGGGCAAGGCGCTGGTGGTTGTTTCAAGTGACCTGCGCGAGCTGATGCTGATCTGCGATCGCATCGGTGTGCTCTCTGCGGGGCGCCTGATCGACACCTTCGAGCGCGATGCCTGGAGCCAGGATCAACTGCTTGCCGCGGCTTTCGCCGGTTATCAACAACGTGATGCTTTGCTGCATGAAGCAGCTCCCAGGATGGACCCATGAACAGCTCTCCCGTCGACACTCCCGCTCGCCGCAGCGGCACCTATCTGGGCCTGGGTACTTACCTGGGACTGGCCGGCGCATTGCTGGCAATGATTGTGCTGTTCTCGTTTATGAGCAGCCATTTCTGGTCGTACGCAACCTTCAGTACCCTGGCCAACCAGATCCCCGATCTGATGGTGCTGGCAGTAGGCATGACGCTGGTGTTGATCATCGGTGGCATCGACCTGTCGGTGGGCTCGGTGCTGGCCTTGGCAGCCTCGGCAGTCAGCGTGGCAATTCTGGGGTGGGGCTGGAGCGTGTTGCCCGCTGCGCTGCTGGGCATGGCAGTCGCCGCCCTGGCTGGCAGCGTCACTGGCTGCATTACCGTGGCCTGGCGTATTCCATCCTTTATCGTCTCGCTCGGTGTGCTGGAAATGGCCCGTGGCCTGGCCTATCAGTTCACTGATTCGCGCACGGCCTATATCGGCGATGCCTACGCCTGGTTTTCCAATCCAGTAGCATTTGGCATCTCGCCAGCCTTCATCATCGCCTTGCTGGTCATCGTCGTTGCCCACCTTGTACTGACACGCACGGTGTTCGGCCGCTACCTGATCGGCATTGGTACCAATGAAGAAGCTGTACGCCTGGCCGGGATCGACCCGCGGCCCTACAAGATCATGGTGTTCACCCTGATGGGCCTGCTCGCCGGCCTCGCCGCGCTGTTCCAGATTTCTCGTCTGGAGGCCGCCGACCCGAACGCCGGTGCTGGCCTTGAACTGCAGGTGATTGCCGCCGTGGTGATCGGCGGTACCAGCCTGATGGGCGGGCGCGGCTCAGTGGTCAGTACATTTTTCGGGGTGCTGATCATTTCGGTGCTGGCCGCCGGGCTGGCTCAGATCGGCGCTTCCGAACCAACCAAGCGCATTATCACCGGGGCGGTCATTGTGATTGCCGTGGTGCTCGACACTTATCGCAGCCGGCGCGCGAGCCGGCGGAACTGAAACCATGGCAACCATCAAAGATGTCGCGGCAATGGCGGGGATTTCCTACACCACCGTTTCCCATGTGCTGAACAAGACACGTCCGGTCAGCGAACAGGTGCGCCTGAAGGTCGAGGCGGCCATCGCCGAACTCGACTACGTGCCCAGTGCCGTAGCCCGCTCGCTCAAGGCGCGCAGTACCGCCACTATCGGCCTGTTGGTGCCTAGCAGCGTCAACCCGTACTTTGCCGAGCTGGCCCGGGGCATCGAGGATGGCTGCGAGCGTAATGGCTACTGCGTGATCCTGTGCAACTCCGACGACAATCCGCAAAAGCAGCGCAGCTACCTGCGCGTATTGCTGGAAAAGCGCATTGATGGCCTGGTGGTAGCGTCAGTCGGTGAAGACAGTGACTTGCTGCAGAGCCTGGCCTGTGTGCGCACGCCGATGGTCATCGTCGACCGCGCGCTGGAGGGCGTAGATGCCGACCTGGTGCGGATCGACCACGAACAAGGCGCTTACCTCGCCACCCGTCACCTGCTCGAGCTCGGCCACCGCGACATCGCCTGTATTGGCGGGCCAGCCGAGACCGGGGTCAGCCAGTTGCGCGTGGCCGGTTTTCATCGGGCGATGGCCGAGGCGCAGGCTGAGGTCAGCGCAGCACGTGTGTTGCACTGTGATTTCACCAGCCCAGGCGGCCACGCTGCTGCGGCGCAGTTGCTTGACGGCCGGCGGCCCACGGCGATTTTTGCCGGCAACGACATGATCGGCTTTGGCGTCCTGCGCGCGGCCGCCGAGCGCAATATCAGCGTGCCTGGCGAGCTGTCGGTGATCGGTTTCGATGACATCGAGCTCAGTCGCTACGTATACCCGCCGCTGACCACTGTAGGCCAGTCGATTCGCGAGCTGGGCGAGAGTGCTGCCGAATTGCTGCTGTCGCGCATCGCCAGGCCGCGGCACGAAGCCCCGGCCGAGCAGCGCATCATCGCCCCGCGCATCATCATGCGCGAATCTACCGGGCCACGCCCGGACCTGTTCAATGATTACCGCTAAGGACTTCCCATGCATGCCAAGGTAGTAGTGGTCGGCAGCCTCAACATGGACCTGGTGGCCCGCGCCGAGCGCTTGCCGCGAGCCGGCGAGACGCTGACCGGTGACGGTTTTTTCACGGTGCCCGGCGGCAAGGGCGCCAACCAGGCGGTGGCCGTGGCGCGCCTCGGCGCCAGCGTGGCCATGATAGGCAATGTGGGTGATGACGCCTATGGCCCGCAGCTGCTACAAGCGCTGCAGGTCGAAGGCGTTGATTGTCAGGCAGTGGCTAGCTGCGCGGGTGTTTCCAGCGGAGTGGCGCTGATCGTGGTGGACGCTGCCAGCCAGAACGCAATCGTGGTGATCCCCGGTGCCAACGGCCTGCTCAGCGCCGAGTCGGTGCAGCGCGCTGGCAGCTTGTTGCAGGCTGCTGATATCGTCATCTGCCAACTGGAAGTGCCCCAGGCAACGGTCGCCTGGACCTTGGTCCGAGCCCGTGAGTTGGGCAAGACGGTGATTCTCAATCCTGCCCCCGCTACTGGCCCGCTGCCGGCAGACTGGTTTACCAACATCGACTACCTCGCGCCCAACGAAAGCGAGGCCCAGGCCTTGACCGGCATTGCGGTGAGCGATCAGGACAGCGCCCGCCGCGCTGCCGAGCAGTTGCTCGCGTTCGGGGTCGGCAAGGTGATCATGACCCTCGGTAGCGAGGGTGCTTTGGTGGTGAGCGCGCAAGGCTGCCAGCACTATCCGGCAACGCCGGTCAAAGCGCTCGACACCACTGCGGCCGGTGACACCTTTATCGGTGGCTTTGCCGCTGGCTTGGCGCGTGGGCTGAGTGAGGCTGAGGCGATCACCCTCGGTCAGCGCGCGGCCGCCATATCGGTCACTCGTGCGGGTGCGCAGCCCTCGATTCCCTATCTGGCGGAGCTGCAGCCATGAAAAAGACCGCTCTGCTCAATATTGCTCTGTCGCGCACGATTGCCGGTCTGGGTCATGGCGACATCGTGGTGATCGGTGATGCCGGCTTGCCGGTGCCGGTTGGCGTGGAATTGATCGACCTGGCCATTACCTCGGGCTTGCCGGACTTTGCCAGTGTACTGCGGGTGGTGCTGAGCGAAATGCAGGTCGAACGGCATGTCTTGGCGGCCGAGCTGTTCGAGGTCGCGCCACCGGCGTTGGCTGAAATCCAGCAGCTCAGCGCGCTGGGCTTGCTCGGCGTTCGCGAGCAGATGCCGCACAGTGAGTTCAAGCTGCTGAGTCGTCAGGCCAAGGTCATTGTGCGCACCGGGGAGTGCAAGCCATTCAGCAATATCGCATTGGTCGCTGGCGTCACGTTTTGACCTGTTGGCTTCGATCCACCGTGGCGCGGCCTGAATTTGCAAACTGTTGGCGCAGGAGTGCCTTATGTTGAAGAAACTGCTGCAAGGAGCCGTCCTCATGGCCGCTGTAACCACCTCGGCGCTGCACGCCGCCCCGCGCGAGTTGATCATCGACACCGACCCTGGTGCCGATGACCTGGTGGCGCTGTTTTTGGCGATGGCATCCCCCGGGGAGCTGAACATTCGCGCGATCACCACGGTTGCCGGCAACGTGCGCCTGGAGAAAACCGCCCGCAACGCGCGTCTGGCCCGTGAGTGGGCTGGGCGCGAAGACATACCGGTCTACGCCGGTGCTGGGCGACCTTTGGTGCGCGCGCCCATCTACGCCGCTGAGGTTCACGGCGAGGAGGGCATTACCGGCGTGCAGGTGCATGAGCCAAAGCAAGGCTTGGCCGCGGGCAATGCGGTGCAGTATCTGGTCGATACCCTGAGCGCAGCCAAGCCACACAGCATCACCATCGCCATGCTTGGGCCGCAGACCAACCTGGCCTTGGCACTGATCCAGCAGCCAGGGATCGCCCAAGGCATCAAGGAAGTCGTGGTCATGGGCGGCGCCCACTTCAATGGCGGAAACATCACGCCAGTCGCTGAATTTAATCTGTACGCGGACCCGCATGCCGCTGAGGTGGTGTTGGCCAGTGGCGTCAAGCTCACCTATCTGCCTCTGGATGTCACCCACAAGCTGCTGACCAGCGATGCTCGGCTCAAGCAGTTGAGCGCGGTCAACAACCGCGCCAGCAAGCAGGTCGTGGACATCCTCAACGCCTACATTCAGCATGACATGCAGCTCTACGGCATGCCCGGCGGGCCGGTACATGATGCGAGCGTCATTGCTTATCTGCTCAAGCCAGAGATGTTCAGCGGGCGGCAGATCCACATGAGTGTCGACAGTCGCGAAGGCCCGACCTTCGGTCAGACCGTTGCCGACTGGTATGGCGTGCTCAAGCAGCCCGCCAACGTCATGTGGGTAGAGGAGGGCGATGCCCAGGGCTTGTTCGATCTGCTCAGCGAGCGGCTGGCTCGATTGCCATAGCTGCAGCCTGGGGCGCGTAGCGCTCCAGCACTTGCTCTATAAAGCTGCGGGAGCCTTCGTTGCCGAGTTCGTGTACCAGCAGGTCCACGGCAATCAACATTAGCTCCTCGGCAGTGCCTGGTGCGTACGAGCGATGGCCCGCGGGTAAGTGGACCTGGATGTCGGCATCGATGCTGAGGCTGCGCATTGGAAATTTCTCGTTGGTTCGGACTATAGATCGAACACCGGGCCCTGGCGTTCGTAGGGAGGCATGCTGCACTCCACTTATTGCAGTAAATCATGCCTTTGCGTCAAGAGCCCTGCGACTTAGGCATAACAGTCCGTGCGCGACAAACTATTTATTCGGTGCAAAACCCGGTGACGATTGCTGTTTCCCCTCGCGGGCGCGAGTCAGGCACACTTGGGCGTTTTGCAACGAATATTGCGCACTACTGTCGCATACAGCAGTTCCCATGATGATTAGGAGGATTCATGTTCCGTACCCGTGCTTCTCTGGCAACCGTGCTGGTAGCTATTGCGCTGGCTGGTTGCAGCACTGGCAGCGCGCCGGGCGGTGACAACAGCGCACCGGCAGCCTCGGCTGGCAACGATGGCCGCTGCAACGCCAGCGGTGCTGACTTCACCGTAGGCAAACCGGGCACACCCGAGCTGCTTGAGCAGGCGCGCAAAGCCAGCGGCTCGCAAATGGCCCGCATCCTCAAACCGCACGATATGGTCACCCTGGAGTACCGCTCCGAGCGACTCAACCTCAATGTTGACGAGCAGGGTAACGTCGTCCGCGTCAACTGCGGCTGATTTGCTCTTTAATGGTCGCTGGCGCCATGGGCGGCGGCGACCAATCTGTAAAATTCAGGCATAAAAAAACCCGCCACGAGGGCGGGTTTTTTTACAGCATCCGAATTACTCCGGACGAACCTGTGCAGCCTGCATACCCTTCTGGCCTTTTTCGGCAACGAAGGAAACAGTCTGGCCTTCTTTCAGGCTCTTGAAGCCGTCGGATTCGATGGCTTTGAAGTGTACGAACAGGTCGTCGCCGCCGCCTTGAGGAGTGATGAAGCCGAAGCCTTTTTCATCGTTGAACCACTTGACGGTGCCGGTTTGGCGATTGGACATGGGGTGAATCTCCAGAAACGTAATTTTTTATCGGTGCAGATGTAGCCGAAGCTGCGTGCGCCAGGTACATCATAGTCTAATTCTGCGCGTGTCGCGCCTTTTAACTGCGAAGAAAACTGATACAGCGCAAATAAAGGCTCGGAAGCCCGCTGTTAGGCGGTCAACCTTTCGTCGTGCACGCCTGTTTTACCACAGTTTGAGCCTTTTGCATCAATTTCGCGTCAACACCGTCCTTGCTGTCGAGGTCTTCGATCTCAGCCTTGCTGAAATTCTTCTCGATTGCCTGGGCACCACACTTGCAGTGGGTGTCGGCGTCCTTGGCGCTGACGCCTTGCTGGGTGGCCACCTGCACGCATTGCTGCATGTAGGCGTCTTTCTTGCCGGCTGGCCAGTCGGCTTGGGCCGCCATGGGCAGCAGCAGTGCCCCCGCGGCGGTCAGGGCCAGAAGAGACTGAAGTCGCATAACCAGACACTCCCTTGATATAGGTCTGATGAAAATCGGATGCATCAGCAAATCTGATAGGCTTTTTTACTCACAGTTCACCGGATTTACGCATTTACCAAATATTCGTGCCTGGCCGCTAACCTGCGTGCTAGCATGCTCGGCTTGCAGTTGCCCAGAGGCAGCCAGCAGCTATCTTTCTATTTCCAGTCACTCTGGTTCGCCCCTGACAAGCCGAAAGGCTTCTGCCACTGTGAGGCAGGCTTCCTCTATTAAGGAAGGCAGGTCGGATCTTGTACTGGCTCATCCCAACCCACGTGACCTTTGGTAGGGGTCACCACTAGGAGAGGAGGCGCCATGCCCACCATTACTCTTCCCGATGGCAGTCAACGTTCGTTCGATCACGCTGTATCCGTAGCCGAAGTCGCCGCCTCGATTGGCGCTGGCCTGGCCAAGGCCACCCTGGCCGGTAAAGTCGACGGCAAGCTGGTCGATGCCTGCGACCTGATCGAACACGACGCCACCCTGCAGATCATCACCCCCAAAGATGAAGAGGGGCTGGAAATCATCCGTCACTCGTGCGCCCACCTGGTCGGCCACGCAGTCAAGCAGCTGTACCCGACCGCCAAGATGGTAATCGGCCCGGTCATCGATGACGGCTTCTATTACGATATCGCCTATGAGCGCCCCTTCACCCCTGATGACCTCGCTGCCATCGAAAAGCGCATGCAGCAGCTGATCGAGAAAGACTACGACGTCATCAAGAAGGTCACCCCGCGCGCCGAAGTCATCGACGTGTTCCAGGCCCGTGGCGAAGACTACAAGCTGCGCCTTGTTGAGGACATGCCGGATGAGCAGACCATGGGTCTGTACCATCACGAAGAATACGTCGACATGTGCCGCGGACCGCACGTGCCCAATACCCGCTTCCTCAAATCGTTCAAGCTGACCAAGCTGTCCGGCGCCTACTGGCGCGGCGACGCCAAGAACGAGCAGCTGCAGCGCGTGTACGGCACCGCCTGGGCTGACAAGAAGCAGCTGGCTGCCTACATTCAGCGCATCGAAGAAGCCGAGAAACGCGATCACCGCAAGATCGGCAAGCAGCTAGACCTGTTCCACCTGCAGGAAGAAGCGCCGGGCATGGTCTTCTGGCATCCGAACGGCTGGACTGTTTATCAGGTGCTCGAGCAGTACATGCGTACTGTGCAGCGTCAGAACGGTTACCTTGAGATCAAGACCCCGCAAGTGGTCGATCGAATCCTCTGGGAGCGTTCCGGTCACTGGTCCAACTACGCCGAAAACATGTTCACCACATCGTCGGAAAGCCGTGATTACGCGGTCAAGCCGATGAACTGCCCGTGCCACGTGCAGGTGTTCAATCAGGGTTTGAAGTCGTACCGCGACCTGCCACTGCGTTTGGCCGAGTTCGGTGCATGCCACCGTAACGAGCCATCTGGCGCGTTGCACGGCATCATGCGTGTGCGTGGTTTCGTTCAGGATGATGCGCACATCTTCTGCACCGAAGATCAGGTCAAGAAAGAAGCGGCCGACTTCATCAAGCTGACCCTCGATGTCTATAAAGACTTCGGTTTCGTCGACGTCGCCATGAAGCTTTCGACCCGTCCGGCCAAGCGTGTCGGTTCGGACGAGCTGTGGGATCGCGCCGAAGGCGCCCTGGCTGATGCACTTAACGAATCCGGCCTGGAGTGGGAATATCAGCCAGGCGAGGGCGCCTTCTACGGCCCGAAAATCGAGTTCACCCTGCGTGACTGCCTCGGTCGTAACTGGCAGTGTGGTACCCTGCAGTACGATCCGAACCTGCCTGAGCGTCTGGACGCCAGCTACATTGCCGAAGATAACGCGCGCAAGCGCCCGGTAATGCTGCACCGCGCCATCCTCGGTTCGTTCGAACGCTTCATCGGTATGCTGATCGAGCACTACGCTGGCGTATTCCCGGCTTGGCTGGCGCCAACCCAGGCAGTGATCATGAACATCACTGACAAACAGGCCGATTTTGCCCTTCAGGTTGAAAAAAATCTGACCGATAGCGGTTTTCGTGCCAAGTCTGACTTGAGAAATGAGAAGATCGGCTTTAAAATCCGCGAGCATACTTTGCTCAAGGTCCCGTACCTTTTGGTTATAGGGGACCGTGAAGTCGAAACGCAAACCGTCGCTGTGCGTACTCGCGAAGGCGCTGACCTGGGCTCCATGCCCGTCGCCCAATTCGCCGAGTTCCTTGCGCATGCGGTTTCCCGGCGTGGTCGCCAAGAATCGGAGTAATGATTATTAAGCGTGATATGAGAAACGATAAACGAGCTGCACCGAAGGCCCCGATCAACGAGAATATCTCTGCACGCGAGGTTCGGTTAATTGGTGCTGACGGTGAACAGTTGGGCATCGTCTCGATCGAAGAAGCGCTTCGTATCGCTGAAGAAGCGAAGCTGGATCTGGTAGAGATTTCTGCTGACGCCGTACCTCCTGTCTGTAAAGTCATGGACTACGGCAAAAGCCTGTTCGAGAAGAAGAAGCAACAGGCTGCAGCCAAGAAAAACCAGAAGATCATCCAGATCAAAGAAATCAAGTTTCGTCCAGGGACGGAGGAAGGGGATTACCAGGTAAAACTACGCAACCTGGTACGTTTCCTAAGTGATGGGGACAAGACCAAGATCTCTCTGAGATTCCGTGGTCGTGAGATGGCCCACCAGGAGCTGGGTATGGAACTGCTGAAGCGGATCGAAGCTGATCTCGCCGAATACGGGACCGTCGAACAGCATCCGAAGATGGAAGGACGCCAACTTTTGATGGTCATCGCCCCCAAGAAAAAGAAATAACCACCAGGGCACGGCAGGCCTTGCGGTTATGTTTATCCACCCCAATGCGGAGTTACGAACATGCCAAAAATGAAAACCAAGAGCGGTGCAGCGAAGCGTTTCCTGAAAACGGCGACCGGCTTCAAGCACAAGCACGCTTTCAAGAGCCACATCCTGACCAAAATGTCGACCAAGCGTAAGCGTCAACTGCGTGGTAGCAGCATGCTGCACCCGTCTGACGTGGCAAAAGTCGCGCGCATGCTGCGCGTTCGTTAATTCTGGTCTAGATAGAGGAAGTTACTCATGGCTCGTGTAAAGCGCGGCGTAATTGCTCGTAAGCGTCACAAAAAAATTCTGAAACTGGCTAAAGGTTACTACGGTGCACGTTCGCGCGTATTCCGTGTTGCCAAGCAGGCTGTCATCAAGGCTGGTCAATACGCCTACCGTGACCGTCGCCAGAAAAAACGTCAGTTCCGCGCTCTGTGGATCGCTCGTATCAACGCTGGTGCTCGCGTCAACGGTCTGTCTTACAGCCGCCTGATTGCTGGCCTGAAAAAAGCGTCGATCGAAATCGACCGTAAAGTTCTGGCTGACCTGGCAGTGAACGAAAAAGCGGCGTTTGCTGCGATTGTCGAGAAAGCTAAAGCCGTTCTGGCTTAAGTACCCACGACAATCATCCGGCGGCGCATGCGCCGTCGGGTGTTGAACGTCATCGATAGGGGAAGAGCCTTCAAAGCTCTTCCCCTATTTTTGTATCTGGAGTCTGTACATGGAAAACCTGGACGCGCTGGTCTCCCAAGCCCTGGAAGCTGTGGAGCGCGCTGAAGACATCAATGCCCTGGAACAGATCCGGGTTCAATTTCTCGGCAAGAAAGGCGAGCTGACCCAGGTGATGAAGACCTTGGGCAACCTGCCAGCCGAAGAGCGCCCCAAGGTTGGAGCGCTGATCAACGACGCCAAGGAACGCGTCACCGAAGTGCTCAATGCGCGCAAGGCTGGATTTGAAGAGGCCGAGCTCAGCGCTCGCCTGGCTGCCGAATGCATTGACGTGACCCTGCCGGGCCGTGGCCAGACCACTGGCGGCCTGCACCCGATCACCCGTACCCTCGAACGCATCGAACAGTTCTTCACCCACATTGGCTACGGCATCGCCGAAGGCCCTGAGGTCGAAGACGACTATCACAACTTCGAGGCGCTCAACATCCCCGGCCACCACCCGGCCCGTGCGATGCACGACACCTTCTACTTCAATGCCAACATGCTGCTGCGCACCCACACCTCGCCGGTGCAGGTACGTACCATGGAATCGACCCAGCCGCCGATTCGCATTGTCTGCCCTGGCCGCGTCTATCGCTGCGATTCGGATATCACCCATTCGCCGATGTTCCACCAGGTGGAAGGCTTGTTGATCGATCGCGACATCAACTTTGCCGACCTCAAGGGCACCATCGAAGAATTCCTGCGGGTGTTCTTCGAGAAGCAGCTGGATGTACGTTTCCGTCCGTCGTTCTTCCCCTTCACCGAACCGTCCGCTGAAGTCGACATTCAGTGCGTGATGTGTTCCGGCAAAGGCTGCCGCGTGTGCAAGCAGACCGGCTGGCTGGAAGTGATGGGCTGCGGCATGGTCCATCCGAACGTGCTGCGCATGTCTGGCATTGACCCGGAAGAGTTCCAGGGCTTTGCCTTCGGCATGGGCGCCGAGCGTCTGGCCATGCTGCGTTATGGCGTCAACGATTTGCGTCTGTTCTTCGACAACGACCTGCGGTTCCTGGCGCAATTCCGCTAGGCCACACCTCGACCATATTCAGGAGAACAGCATGAAATTCAGTGAACAGTGGCTGCGCGGTTGGGTAAACCCGCAAGTCTCCCGCGACGAGCTGGTTGCTCGTCTGTCCATGGCCGGCCTCGAAGTCGACAGCGTCACGCCGGCGGCTGGCCAGTTCAGCGGTATCATCGTCGGCGAAGTGCTCAGCACCGAGCAGCACCCGGATGCCGACAAGCTGCGTGTGTGCCAGGTCAGCAACGGCCAGGAGACCTTCCAAGTCGTCTGCGGCGCGCCTAACGTGCGCCCGGGCCTGAAGATCCCCTTCGCCATGATCGGAGCCGAGCTGCCAGGCGACTTCAAGATCAAAAAGGCCAAACTGCGTGGCGTTGAATCCAACGGCATGCTGTGCTCGGCTGCCGAGTTGCAGATCAGCGAAGAAAACGACGGCCTGCTTGAACTGGCCGCCGATGCGCCGGTTGGTCAGGACATCCGTGAATACCTCAATCTCGACGACGCCAGCATCGAAATCGGCCTGACCCCGAACCGTGGCGACTGCCTCTCGGTGGCCGGTATGGCGCGCGATGTCAGCGCCCTGTACGACGTGCCGGTTACCCGCATCGACGTGCCGGCCGTTGCCGCCAGCCACGACGAAGTGCGCTCGGTTGAAGTCTCGGCCCCGGCCGCGTGCCCGCGTTACCTCGGCCGCGTGATCCGCAACGTCGACCTGGCTAAGCCAAGCCCGCTGTGGCTGGTAGAGCGCCTGCGCCGCAGCGACGTGCGCAGCATCGACGCTGCAGTCGACATCACCAACTACGTGATGCTCGAGCTCGGCCAGCCGATGCACGCCTTCGACCTCGCCGAAATCAACGGTGGCATCCGCGTGCGGATGGCCGAGGAAGGCGAGAAGCTGGTCCTGCTCGACGGTCAGGAAGTCGCCCTGCGTAGCGACACCCTGGTCATCGCCGACCACACCCGGGCCCTGGCCATTGCCGGCGTCATGGGTGGCGAGCACAGCGGCGTGAATACCGAGAAGACCCGCGATCTGTTCCTTGAGAGCGCCTTCTTCGAGCCGATTTCCGTCGCTGGCAAGGCCCGTTCCTATGGTCTGCACACCGATGCCTCACACCGCTACGAGCGCGGCGTCGACTCGCAATTGGCTCGCGAAGCCATGGAGCGCGCGACCGCGCTGCTGCTGGAAATCGTCGGCGGCGAAGCCGGCCCGATCGTCGAAGCAGTCAGCGAGCAGCACCTGCCGAAAGTTGCGCCGATCATTCTGCGCGCCGAACGCATCAGCCAGATGCTCGGCATGGACATGGACCCAGCCCAGGTCGAGCAACTGCTCAACGCCCTCGAGCTGACCACCAGCGCCGATGGCGCAGGGCAGTGGACGGTACAAGTGCCAAGCCACCGCTTCGATATCAGTCTTGAAGTCGACCTGATCGAAGAACTGGCCCGTCTGTATGGCTACAACCACCTGCCAGTGCGCTATCCGCAAGCCCGTCTCGCCCCCAAAGGCGCGCCGGAAGCCCGCGGTGAGCTGCCAACCCTGCGCCGCCTGCTGGTAGCTCGCGGTTATCAGGAAGCAATCACCTACAGCTTCATCGACCCGAAACTGTTCGAGCTGTTCAGCCCTGGCGTCGAGCCGCTGCTGCTGGCCAACCCGATCTCCAACGACATGGCCGCCATGCGCGCCTCGTTGTGGCCTGGCCTGGTCAAAGCGCTGCAGCACAACCTTAACCGCCAGCAAGACCGCGTGCGCCTGTTCGAGAGCGGCCAACGCTTTGTCGGCCAACTCGGCGACCTCAAGCAGCAGCCGATGCTCGCCGGCGTCGTCACCGGTACCCGCTTGCCAGAAGGCTGGGCCAACCCACGCGATGGCATTGACTTCTTCGACGTCAAAGCCGACGTTGAAGCGGTGCTGGGTTACTCCGGCGCGCTCGGTGAGTTCAAGTTCGTCGCGGGCAAGCACCCAGCCCTGCACCCAGGCCAGACCGCCCGTATCGAACGCGACGGCAAGGAAGTCGGCTACCTCGGTGCTCTGCACCCAGAGCTGGCCAAGACACTCGACCTGGATCGCCCGGTGTTCGTCTTCGAGCTGATCCTGGAAGAAGTGGTCGAAGGTTGCCTGCCGAAATTCAGCGAACTGTCCAAGTTCCCTGAAACCCGCCGCGACCTGGCCCTGATTGCCGGCCGTGATGTGGCCGCCAGCGACGTCCTTGAAGCAATTCGTGACAATGCAGGCGAATGGCTCACAGACCTCAGGCTGTTTGACGTCTACCAGGGTAAAGGCATTGATCCTGATAGAAAAAGCCTCGCGGTCGGCTTGACCTGGCAGCATCCATCGCGCACTCTTAATGACGATGAGGTGAACGCCACCCTGCAGTTGATCCTCACCTCGCTCGAACAAAGGTTGAACACCACGTTAAGGAAATAACGGCATGGGTGCTCTGACGAAAGCTGAGATGGCCGAGAGGCTGTACGAGGAGCTTGGGCTTAACAAGCGAGAGGCGAAGGAACTCGTCGAGTTGTTTTTCGAAGAGATCCGCCACGCGCTTGAAGATAACGAGCAGGTCAAGTTGTCCGGATTCGGCAACTTTGACCTTCGCGACAAACGCCAACGGCCGGGCCGCAACCCTAAAACCGGGGAAGAAATCCCGATCACCGCACGCCGCGTCGTCACCTTTCGTCCAGGGCAGAAATTGAAAGCCCGGGTTGAGGCCTATGCTGGAACCAAGTCATAACGACGAGCTGCCCCCCATCCCGGGCAAACGCTACTTCACCATTGGTGAAGTCAGCGAGCTCTGTGCGGTAAAACCGCACGTGCTGCGCTACTGGGAGCAGGAGTTTCCCCAGCTCAACCCCGTCAAACGCCGCGGCAACCGCCGGTATTATCAGCGCCAAGACGTACTGATGATCCGCCAGATCCGCGCGTTACTGTACGACCAAGGCTTCACCATCGGCGGTGCGCGCTTGCGCATGTCTAGTGATGAAGCCAAGGACGACACGACGCAGTACAAGCAGATGATTCGGCAGATGATTGTCGAGTTGGAAGATGTGCTGGTGGTGTTGAAGAAATAACCTGATCCGACGAATGGAAAGTTTTTCGAAAAAAAGCTTTCATTAATCAAAAGGTTAGGGTAGATTTTGTATCGTTCTCAGCAGTATTGAGAGCAGTTCGGGGCGTAGCGCAGCCCGGTAGCGCACTTGCATGGGGTGCAAGGGGTCGAGTGTTCGAATCACTCCGTCCCGACCAAAAAACTCCAAGAAATCCAAGCACTTACGGGTGCTTGGATTTTTTTATTTCCGCCTTTTTTGATTGCCACCTCTTAAATGGCTATTCTGGTTGCCAATTGGTTGCCAATTGGTTGCCAGTTGAGATTGGCTTGGCAGATTGGATGGCGCATCTGAAGAGTCGAATCTGACGAGCAAAGTTCATTAGCCCAGCACAGGCGTCTGTACGGGTTGTCCGTCGAGCTCGAATCGCGCGTAGCCTTGTTGTGGTGGTATGCCACGTGATTGGTTTAGGTGCGTTGTGGTGTCCTGTTTCGTGAGGCTGTTTGGTTTGAAAATTCTTGATCGCAGTTCGCGCCAGTTAAAGAGCAAGGATGACCATTGATGGACAAACTTTGGAAGCAGATCACCCAATCCGATTACACATGGGAGCGGGAGGCGCTGGATTTTGCCAAGCGACTGCTCCCTGATCACGATCCGTATCGTGCATGGGCCAATTTCGAGTTCATCGCCCAGGATGGTTCAATCAACGAAGTTGATCTCATGGTGCTCACGCCCAAGGGTATGTACCTTATCGAGATCAAATCTCATCCGGGCGTCATTGCTGGTGACGCAGCCAACTGGGTTTGGGAAAGGCCTCTGCCCAAGGGGGGGCAAAAGATCTTCGATAACCCCCGCCTGCTCGCGCGGCGCAAGGCGCAAAAGCTGGCTTCGCTGCTAAAGGTGCAGCCTTCATTCCATCGAAGCAAGGAAACAGTTCCCTTTATCGATGCCTTGGTGTTCCTCTCTGCGGAGGACTTGATCATCAAGCTAGAAGGTAATGCGCGCCAAGGGGTAGTGAACAGGCAAGAGTTGCTCCGCGAAATCACGCTTATCGATGAGAACTGGAAGCATCGGCAGATTTCTGCCTACGCGGCCAAGGTCATCTCGCGTGCTGTCGAAGAGGCGGGTATCAAAGAGTCCGTACGTATGCGGCGCGTCGGCAGCTATGAGCTCCAGAGCCTTCTCTACGAGTCAGACACATATCAGGATTGGCTTGCTTTGCATCCAGACCTAGGTCTGCAACGCAAGGTGCGCATTTACCTGACGCAGGATAAGCCCGAGGAAGAGGTTTCTCGGCTCGAAAAGGCAGCCAAGCTTGAGTTTCGTTTGCTTGAGGGAATTGAGCACCCAGGTATTTTGCGGGCCTACGAATTTCAGCAGCACGAGAGCGGTCCTGCGGTGGTCTATGAGCATGATCCCAAAGCGTTTCGTCTCGACCATCTATTGATGCATCTGGGCAAGGATCGCCGCCTGGATATTGTTGAGGCTACTTACCTGCTTCGCCTAATAGCAGAAGCTGTGCAGTACGCGCACGGGCAAAAGCTCTATCACCGTGGGCTAAGTCCTCAGTGCATCTGGGTCAAGGAGCTGGGTGAGGAGAAGTTCAGTGCCAAAATCAGCAACTGGGCCACTGCCGAGCGAGTATTCGAGAGTGAATCGCGCAACATCAGTGCGCTAACCCGTCTGAGCAACCTTGTACATGAAGAGGCCGGGCCTTATGTCGCTCTGGAAGCGCACACTGGTGCTGCAGACGGTGTGCACTTGGATGTGTTCTCCCTGGGTGCGATCGCCTACCACTTATTTACCGGTAAGAAGCCCGCGCAAACCGATATTGAGTTACTGGACAAGCTGCGCCGAGGCAGTGGTCTGCAGGTTACCGATGAGATCAACGGTGCAAGCGAGGCTATGCAGTACCTGGTGCAGTACGCCACACACCCTGATGTAGGCAGCCGGTTGGAATCGGTCAGTGAGTTCATCAAACGACTGGATGACCTTGAGGACGAGCTTAGCCAGCCAAGCACGCTTCGAACTAACCCAACTGAGGCCCGTAAAGGTGACCTACTGCCAGGAGGCTTCCAGGTTATTCAGCCACTTGGCAAAGGTGCGTGCTCAGTCGTATTCCTGGTTGATTACCAGGGTCAGTCTCGCGTTCTGAAGATCGCTTCGACACCTGACCACAATAGCCGTCTTACGAGAGAGGGCGAAGTGCTGGCCAGTTTGCGGCACCAGGCCATTGTTCCTTACTACAAAACCCTGGATATCGTTGGCCATACCGCTCTGCTACTCGACTATGCGACCGAGGGCACCCTGGCACAGCGCCTCCGCCATGTCGGCGCTGTGCAGCTGGAGTTGCTTGAACGCTTCGGTGACGACTTGCTCAGTGCGGTTGTGCATCTAGAGGACCAGGCGCTGGTGCATCGTGATATCAAGCCAGAGAACATCGGCTTGGTGATGCAAGGCAGCGTTCTTCACCTCATGCTTTTTGACTTCTCCCTGTCCAGTGTCGGTGCTGACAATATCAGTGCCGGCACTCTGGCCTACATGGATCCGTTCATCCGTGATCCTGGCCGCCGCCGTTGGGACGACCATGCCGAGCGATTCTCCGCTGCGCTGACCCTTTACGAGATGGCCGCAGGCGCTTTGCCTGGATGGACGTCCTCTGAAGGTCTGCCACATCAACTCGGAGGTGAGCTGGAGGTTGATCGAACCGTCTTCGATCCGAGCATTCGCGATCGCATGGTTGAGTTCTTCAAACGGGCCTTGGTTCGTGATGTGCGCAAGCGCTTTGCCAGTGCCGGCGAGATGCTGCGTGAGTGGCGCAAAACATTCCATGACGCGCGCAGTGAGTCTCTGCATACGACTCAGCAGCCTGTGGAGCGTACTTGCCCCGTCAGCGAGGCTCAGCTTGATACGCAGATTGGCCTATTGGCTCTGAGCCCACAAGCGCTGGACACCCTCAGCCGCCGGAACATCAACAGCGTTGCTGAACTCATCAAACTGAATCGCTCCCGCGTTCGAGTCTGGACGGGAGTGGGGGTGAAGACCCGTAATGAGCTTTCTGATGTCATAGGTCAGCTTCAGGCGCGCCTTCTGGACGGCCAACAAGTTCAGCAATTGGATAGCAGTGATACCAGCGTTGTAAGTGTCGACCGTCTGTTCCAGCAGGTTCTGCCAAAGTCCACCGATCAGACTCGCTTGAGCTTTCTTAACGAATATCTGGGTCGACTGGACGAGGATGCGCCCAAGGGTTCTCACAACGTTCATTGGCCTACGCCGGCAGCCATCAGCGGCCACCTCGGCATTGAGACTCTGCTCGTGCGCGAGCTGGTCGATAAGGTTCTGACCCAGTGGGGTAAGACCAAAGCGATTACGGACTTGAGAGAGGACATCGTCGGCCTGCTGGAGGATAACGGCGGCGTAATGACGGCGGTCGAAGTTGCTGACGCAATCCTGCTCCGTCGCGGCTCGGTGCAAGACAGCCCGCTGCGTGAGCGCTGGGCCTATGCCGTCGTACGGGCTGCCGTGGAAACGGAGTTGAGTAAACAGGAGCCTCGTTGGCTTTTGCGTCGCTCCGGTAACCGCTTCCTGATTGCCGATAATCGTCAGGGGCGAGGGGAGGAACTGGCCGATTACGCTTGCGACCTTGGCAGCCTGGCAGATGAGTGTGCGCGCCAGCTGCCACTGCTGGCTCCCGTACGTACGCTTGAGAAGATAAGGGCTGTGCCAGCGCCAGAGTCATTTGCAGGCCTGAGCAACCACCGACTTCTGCGTTTGGCTGCAGCTGCATCCGAGAGTGCAGCCCTATCCAGCCGTGTGGAATTTTATCCGCGAGGGATGCCCGCCAAGCTTGCTTTGGAGTTGGCCCAGGGCGCGCTATTGGGCAGCAAGGCGCTTACTGTCAAAGATATTCAGACCCGCGTAGCCGGCCGCTATCCCGCAGCACAGGAGCTACCAGGCCGTCCTGAGCTGGATGAGTTGGTGCGCGCCCTGGATATCGGTTTCCAGTGGAATGGCAGCTTTGAGTTTGCCAACGGCGATAGGGGGGGGTACTGCCTGCCAAGCGCAGGGATGACCAGCTTCGCATCAGCCGGCTCTACTCACTACAGTCCGACTCAACAAGGCGAAGACGACACCACCACACTCAAGTCGGTTAAAGAGCTGGGCTTGATGCTTGAGAAGGTAGTGACTGCCTCCCATTTCATGGCGCTGACCGTAAGGCCGCGTCAGTGGTGGCAAGCGCAGGAAAAACTCTGCCGAGACTATCCGTTTAAGCGCATCAGTTTTGATGAACTGCTACTTCGCCATGTACAGGCTGTATGCGCCAGTATGCCCAAAGCGCCGGATTGGCAAGTGGTGCTCAAGGCAGACGCCTGTGAGCACAGTTCACGTGATTGGCAGAACCTGCAGCGCCTGGTGCAGCGCGCGTTACCGGGCATGGCTGAGGAGATTCTGCAGGCCGGTCAATCAGTGCTTCTGACGGAGCCAGGGCTGCTGGCGCGCTATGAGCTGGTGACAACATGGCTGAATGATCTACGCCTGCAACTGATGAGTGCGAGTGGTCGAGGGGGCATCGCGTTGCCTGGGTTGGTTCTGCTGATAGCCGTGGATGCGCAGCGTTCTGCTGCGATGATCGATGACGTATTGGTGCCTACAGGTGCCGGTAGCAAAGAGTTTGTCCATATTCCCAGTAGCTGGCTGGACGATGCCCAGCCTCTACCTGAGGCAGTTAAAACCACTGCCTAAGAAAAACTGATAGCAGACCCAGTACCTTCAGGTATTGGGCCACATGCACAAGGATTTACCTGTGATTAATCGTGCCGAACTTCTGAAAAGCTTGCAGGCCCTTTTGCCGCATATTGAGAAGGACATTCTCGCCTTCAGCGAGGCCAATGCAGAGCTCAGTGAGCATTTGCAATGCGAATATCGTGCAGCGGTTGAAGCTGAGCGTACCGCCGAGCACTTCGTATCCTGGCGAGAAGCACAAATAACCCAGGCAGCAGTGGCCTGGGTTTTGACCTGTGTGTTTGTGCGTTTTCTGGAGGACAACGGCTTACTGACTGAGCAGGTGTTAGCTGGGCCGGTACATGATGCGCAAGGGCTAAATGCCTTGCAGCAGGCTAAAGAGCGCATGGTGGCCTACTTCAACGAGAACCCTACCTTTGAAGAGCGTCACTACCTGCTGGACCTGTTCGCAGAGTTGGAAAAGTACCCGGTAATTGCCGAGCTCTTGGATCATCGCCATAACCCTCTATGGCAGATTCCGGTGTCGGCTGATGGTGCGAAGCGGCTAATTGATTTCTTCCAGAAGATCGACGCAGACAGTGGAGAGATCCTGCACGATTTTTCCGACCCGCAATGGGATACGCGTTTTCTGGGAGATCTGTACCAGGATCTTTCTGAGTCCGTGCGCAAGCGTTATGCGCTGCTGCAAACCCCGGAGTTTGTCGAGAGCTTTATTCTCGATTACACCCTGGAGCCGGCAATTCAGACCTTCGGTCTACCGGGGCTACGCCTGATCGATCCGACCTGTGGGTCGGGACACTTTCTGCTTACGACCTTTGAGCGAGTGTTCAACCAATGGTTGAAGCGCGAGCCCGGCACTAACTCCCGTGAGCTTGCGCAGCGAGCGCTGGATGTGGTGCATGGCACCGACATCAACCCTTATGCCATTGCCATCTGCCGATTCCGACTGCTGGTCGCCGCCATGAAGGCAGCCGGCAGCAGCAAAATCAAGGATGCGCCTAAATTTAGGTTCAATCTGGCTTGTGGCGATTCGCTATTGCATGGCCGACGTTTTGAGTGGCAAGGCCAGGGCATCCAAGGTGGTTTGCTGGGAGAGGAAAAGAAACACGTTTACGAGGTTGAAGATGCTGAAAGGCTTGATAGCATTCTCGGGCAGCGTTACCACGTTGTAGTGGGTAATCCCCCTTATATTACGGTTAAAGATAAGGCGCTGAACCAGGCATATCGGGACAGGTACCCAACCTGTCACCGTAAGTACTCACTTGGTGCTCCATTCACCGAGCGTTTTTTTGACCTGACCTTATGGCCTGAAGCTAATCAGCCTGCTGGTTTTATGGGGATGATCACGGCCAATAGCTTCATGAAGCGCGAGTTCGGCAAGAAGCTGATCGAAGACTACCTACCGCGCAAGGATCTGACCCATATAATCGATACCTCGGGGGCCCATATTCCCGGGCATGGGACGCCGACTGTGATTCTGTTTGCTCGTAATCAGAGCCCAAGAAGTGACGATGTACGTGCAGTGCTGGGAATCCGAGGAGAGCCTGGTACTCCAGAAAATGCTTCAGAGGGCAAGGTTTGGCTGTCCATTACTACCTTGATGCCGCAAGGGAAGGCGGAAAACAGCTACATAACCGTTGTTGACCAGAATAGGGCCGCATTTTCCTCTCATCCTTGGAGCATTGGTGGGGGAGGGGCTGCAGATCTGAAGGAGTATATTGATACCAATGCCAGCTCTCGGCTTGGAAGCCTTTGCGATGGACTTGGTTTTGGCGCGATCACGGGTGAGGATGAAGTTTATCTTTTGAATGTGGGGGAGTCGCGCACAAAAGTTGGCGGCGGGTTTGTCCGAAGGTTTGTCGAGGGCGATGCAGTCAGGGATTGGCAGATCTATCCCAAGATGAATTGCATTTTTCCTTACTCTTCCAGCATGGATGCGTGTTGTGATGCAGCAATGGAGAAGAGGCTATGGCCGACAAGGTGTGGGTTGGCCAAGCGCGTGTATTTTGGGAAAACTCAGGCTCAGCGAGGCATGGCTTGGTATGAGTATGGATACATCTCGCTAGATAAGTGCGTGTCAGATTATCTTATTTCTTTCGCATTTGTATCGACCCACAACCACTTCGTTCTCGATCGTGGCGGTAAGGTATTCAAGCAGACTGCGCCAGTCATAAAACTGCCGGCAGGTGCAACTGAAGCGGAGCACTTTGCTGTTCTCGGATTGTTGAACAGTTCTACAGCCTGCTTCTGGGGTCGACAGACCTTCTTTGGGCGTGGAGGCTTTTCTGATGGCAAGTGGCAGGAGCGAGTGGAGTGGGATGGCACCAAGCTCAAGTCCTTCCCGCTTACGGAGGATCCGCAGCAGGATGCACAGCGTTTGTCTGAGCAACTTGATCGTTTGGCACTAGAGCTCGCACAGTTTCAGCCCATAGCGGTGCTGAAGACGCTGGAGCCGGAGTTGGTCAGACAATTGGAGTCTGCACGAATAGCCGAGAGCCGGATTCTGGGGCAGATGGTGGCTGTGCAGGAGGAGCTGGATTGGCGTGTGTATCACTTGTACGGTCTTACCAACACTCCGCTGTGTTACACCGGGGAGCTTCCGGTAATTGAGTTGGGGCAGCGAGCCTTCGAGATCGAGCTGGCCCGTAGTCTGCAGGCCGGTGAGTCTGAAACCATCTGGTTTGAGCATCATGGTAGTAGACCAATTACAGAAATCCCGGCTGATTGGCCGAAGGATTATCAGGAGCTGGTGCAGCAACGTCTGGACGAGGCACAGAACAATCAGTGGATCAAGCTGATTGATAACAAGGATCACAAGCGACGCTGGAGCCGCGACAGCTGGGAAGATCGCCTGCACGCCGCCTCCCGCGAATTGCTGCTGGATCGCTGTGAACAGGTCTTCCAGTCTTGCGAGCTACAGACTTGCGCCCAGCTAGCCGACCGTCTGCGTCGTGATGCTGATGTGTTGCGGGTGGCTGAGGTGTATTGCGGTAGCAGTCAGTTCGACCTGCAGGCGCTGGTGTGCGAGCTGGTGGAGGGCGATAACGTGCCGCAGATGGCCGCCGCTCGGCTGAAAGCTGCCGCCATGTCGAAGTTCCGTGCGTGGCAGGAGACCTGGGACAAGCAGCGGCTGGAGGATACCATCGACGCCCATCATGGTGTAGCGCAGCCGCTAACGGCTGAAGACGCACAGGTCCCGGAGAAAAAGGCCGCATGGGCGCTGGCTAAGGTCCGCGCCGAGATGGAGAAGCAGGAGCAGGTGGGCGAGATCGCGATGCCGCCACAGTACAAGCCGGTGGACTTCCGCAAGCCGTCCTACTGGAGCTTGCGCGGGAAGCTTGATGTACCTAAAGAGCGTTTCTTCTCGCTGCCGGGCTGCGAAAAAGGCGGCGACAGTACGATGGTTATCGGCTGGGGTGGTTTGAACCATGTGCAACGAGCTCAGGCAATTGCTGCCTGGTATCTGGATCGTAAAGAGGGCGAGGGCTGGGAAGCTGAACGACTGATGCCATTGCTGGTGGCACTGGATGAGCTGATTCCTTGGTTGAAGCAGTGGCACAACGAGGTAGACCCTGAGTTCGGCGAGCGCATGGGCGATTATTACGAAGGATTTCTCCTTGAGGAATTGCGTAACCTGGAGATTACTCGGGCTAACTTGTCGAGCTGGCAACCGGCTGTAGTGGCTGGAAAACGTGGCGGTCGTAAGACGAAAGTGGCCGAGCAAAACTGATTCTGGGATTTGACGCATGACATTGATTAAAGAACTGATCGACATCCCAGAAAAGGTTCAACGGGGTGATTTCGTCCTTAACCTATCCAGTGGTTTGGCTGATGCGGCAATTAGCCAGACCTTGGAGCAGTATGTGGTGACGCCGCAGCTACAGCGGTCGTTCGACGATGCCTTGAGCTTTATCAAAAGCACAGTAGTGGGAAACCAGAACCGGCAGAAGGGTGCCTACCTGCACGGCAGCTTCGGTAGCGGTAAATCGCACTTTATGGCGGTGCTGCACCTGCTGCTGCAGGGTAATTCACAGGCCCGAGCCATCAACGAATTGGCACCTGCCGTAGCCAAGCACGATGAGTGGCTGCAGCAAACCAATATTCTGCTGGTGCCTTACCACATGATCGGCGCTGCCAGTATCGAGGCTGGCGTGCTGGGTGGCTATGCTCGCCATATCAAGCACCTACATCCGAATGCGCCGGTGCCTGGCTTCTACATGAGCGATCGGTTGTTCCGGGATGCGCGACAACTTCGTGGGAACATGGGCGATGAATCCTTCTTTACCACGCTGAACAAAGGTGCTGCCGCGGCCGAAGATGATGATTGGGGCGATCTGTCGACTGGCTGGGATCCAGCTAGCTTCGATGCGGTGCTCAATGATCAGGCCGGCGCGGACGATAAGTCCCGCTTGGTGGGGGACCTGATCGGCACTTTCTATAGCTCCATGGCGGATATGGCCAACAGCGAATACGGCGGCTACGTCGATTTCGATGAGGGTCTGCGCATCATGACTGAGCATGCTAAGGCGCTAGGCTATGACGCAATCATCCTGTTTCTAGATGAGTTGATTCTCTGGCTGGCCAGTCATCTGTCTGACCAGCGCTTTATCGCCAACAACATTCAGAAGGTGGTGAAGCTGGTCGAGGCCAGTGAGCAACGTGCGCTGCCCATGGCTAGTTTTATTGCCCGCCAGCGCGATTTGCGCGAGTTCGTGGGGGATCAGTACAACGGTGCGGAACAGCAAGCACTGAGCGACTCGCTCAAGTACTGGGATGGTCGTTTCCACACCATCACCCTAGAAGACCGTAACCTGCCAGTGATTGCTGAGCGTCGCTTGCTCAAGCCGATCAATGCGGCTGCCAAGGCGGATATCGACAATGCCTTTGCTGCTATGGATGCTGGTTTGCGCAGTGAGGTGCAGGAGATCCTGCTGACCAACCAGGGCGACCGCGAGATGTTCCGCTCGCTGTATCCCTTCAGTCCTGCTCTGGTGCAGGCGCTGGTTGCGCTTTCTTCCGCTCTTCAGCGCGAGCGTACTGCGCTCAAGGTCATGCTGATGCTGTTGGTCGATCAGCGCGAAACCTTAGAGTTAGGTGGATGCATTCCGGTCGGTGACCTGTACGACGTGATTGCTTCTGAGGCTGAGCCGTTCTCAGAAGTGATGCGTATGCATTTCGACAATGCTCGCCATCTGTTCGAGCGCAAGCTGGTGCCGCTACTCGAGGAAGAACACAACCTCAAGCTGGATCAGTTGCTGGAGCTGCCAGTTAATGACCCCGGCCGTCGTGCCTTTACCAACGACATGCGCTTGATTAAGACCTTGTTGCTGTCGGCGCTGGTTCCGGAGGTGGAGTGCTTCAAGCAGCTCACGGCCAATAAGCTCGCTGCGTTGAACCACGGCACCATCAAATCACCGATCCCAGGGCGTGAAGCGCAGACGGTTTTGCAGAAGTGCCGCAAATGGGCGGGGCGAGTCGGTGAGATCAAGATCAGTGATGACTCCAACCCGGTCATCGCGATTCAGCTTTCAGGCGTGGATACCGAGAGCATTCTTGAGCAGGCGAAAATCCATGACAACGATGGCGCACGTCGCAAGCTGACCAAGGATTTGCTGTTCGAAGCCTTCGATGTTCAGGATGACAATCAGCTGTTTATTGAGCATCCCTTTGCCTGGCGCGGCACTCGTCGTACCGTAGAGGTGATGTTTCAGAACATCCGCGAGATTTCCGACTTCACCACCTTTGAGGCGCGTGGCGATGATTGGAAGGTGCTGGTCGACTTTCCGTTTGACCAGGGCAACCATTCTCCCGCGAGCGATAGGGCACGCATCCAGGAGTACGAAGCCACTGGTAATGCGACACAGACCTTGTGCTGGTTGCCGTATTTCTTCAGCCAGTCGGCGCAGCGTGATTTGGGAACCTTGGTGACTCTTGAGCACGTACTGAAAAGCGAAGATCGCTTCGTTTCCTTCAGTAAGCATCTGAGCCCACTTGAGCGGGCCCAAGCGCGGACGCTTCTCGATAACCAACGCAGCCAGTTGCGTCAGCGTATTCGTGATTACCTCATGGGGGCATTCGGTGCTGCACAACCGATCCCGGGCTCGCTGGATGATTCGGTACAACTGGAAAGCCAGGTTTATTCGTTGGAGCCAGGATTTACTCCGCAGCTGCCGGTGGGCAGTAATCTGCGTGCGGCCTTCGAGCACCTACTTAATCAAGCGCTAAGCTTCCAGTATCCGGATCACCCCGAGTTTGATGGGGAGGTCAGGCTGGCTGACCTAGGTAGGGTGATGGAGCAGTTGCGTCGGGCTGTGCATGCCAGTAATGGCCGCATCGATATCGACACGCCGTTGCGCTCTATCATGCGTTCGATCGCACAACCACTGAAACTTGGCGAGATGCACGAACGGCATTTCATCTTCAAGGATGATTGGCCGAAGCACATGACTCGTGAGCTGGCCAAGGATGAATACGCTGGGGATCCAGTGACGGTGAAGCGTCTACGTTCGGCCATTGATCAGCCGACACCCAAAGGGCTGCCGGACATGGTGCAGAACCTGCTGATCATGGTGTTTGCCGAGCATGGCCAGTACGCCTTCTCGTTGCATGGTCAGGACTATGAGCCGACGCTCAAGGACATGCCGGATAACCTGTTACTGACCAAGCAGGATTTGGCCGAGCCGAACATCTGGAAGCTGGGCGTAGATAACGCCTCCGCCATCTTCGGCCTAACGCCTAACAAGCTGCGCACCGCCAACCATCAGAATGCACTGGAAAAGGATGTGCAGGATGAGGTTAAGCGCCAGCTTGGGCATTGTGAGGAACTGGTTACTGAGCTCAGAGATGCATTGAGCCGGGTTAATCAGGGGACGCAATGCAATCGTCTGCGTAATGCTGAGTATGCCGTGAGTCTATTGCAGACCTTGCAGGGTAAGCAGGGGGCAGACCTGATCGCTGCGCTGGCGGATATTCAGCCGCCCACCAACGCGATGGCTCTCGCCAAAAGTATCGTCAGCGCTGCCAGCGTGACTCAGGCTATCCAGGACAATAACTGGCAATTGCTGGAAACCGTTTGGAAGTCAGGGGCAGCTGAGGCTCTGCAGATTAAGCAGCGTGTTAGTTCTGCATTGACCGCGGATGAGCTGGTGACGGCGCTGGCTCAAGCGCTTCGTCAAGCTCAGGCAGATGCTACATCTCAGTTGACGCGCAACGTCGTTCCGCCGATCATTCAGAACGTTCCGCCTGCCGATACCAGTATCAAAGGTGCCGGTGGCAGAAAGGTGCTGGAGCAGGTTCAGCAGAGCGGTTTGACCAGCAAGCAGGCGCGCACCTTGTTCGCCGAGATTGAGAGCAAATTGCAGGACGGCTACGTGCTGGATGTGAGCTACAGCATTGTGCGCACGGATGAGGCCGAGGATTGAGGTGATGTCGATCATGCAGGCGAGCGCGACATTGCCGATGCCGGTGGTGACCCAACTGCAGGCAGTTTTTCAGCGTGACGCTGAAGCTGACTGCGTGGCACTAGTCTGGCCAAACCCTTTAGCGGCTTTAGCTGTAGAGCAAGTTGTTGAAGGGCGAAAAGTCAGGGCCATCTACTGCGTCTCTGAGTTGGCGATGCGAGAGGCCTTGGTCAAGCATCACCAGGATCGGAAGGAAACCTCAGAGCGTCTTGTGCTGCTGTCGGGCTTTGCCGAGACGGATTTGGCTATGGACGTGTTGGCCAGAATCTGGCGCAACGAGCCGCAGCGGATAAGCCCTTGGAAGACCCTGCAGCAGCTGATTCGTGTCAGGGACATTGATCCTCGTCTAACACGCAAGCAGAGCCGTTGGGTAGCTGAGGCGATGCTCAATGGTGTTGAACGCTATCAAGGGAAAATCAGTTTCGGAGAGATTCTGGATGAGGAGACAGCCTGGCGCGCTATCGCCATGGCTCATCTGAACTACCAAGAAGCCACGTTGGATCTGCAGTCGGTGTTGAGTTGGAGCACTAAGGGTGATGTCAGTGCACTGATTAAGGCTTTGCCAGGCGATATTCGAGACAACCTTGGGGATTGGTTGGCCCGCGGCCTGCCCGACACTCATGAGGTGGTATCGACGCTTCTTCTGAATGATCAGGGGAGTGATCTGCTCGCCGTCGCCTTGGCGTGCTCCGTGCTGTTTTCCTTGGACATTGAACGTCTGCAAGCGCTTGATTTAACCCAGCTGCATATCAGTCGTGGGATTTTCCGTGAGCGCTTTTTGGGTGGGAAGAAGATAGAATTCCGAGTCCTGCAGCCGCTGGGCGAGGTCGCACTTACTCTGGTCAGGCAGTGGATAGGTGCTCTCGGTTTCCCTAGCTATGCACGCTTCTTGTCGAAAGCAGAGCAGATTCTTGCGAGCTTAGATATGCAGGCTGCCGCCGAGCACTCGGCACTTTTGCCTTGTGGTTTGCACGCGCGCTTTAGTGCTTTTGCTGCAGCCCTGGATGTAGCTCTGGACGGCGGCGACTCCATGGCTGCGGAGTCGGCTTTGCAGCAGATAGAGGGGCATCGTCTGGCTGGCTTGGATCGCTACAGCGAGACTGTTGCTCGGACCAATATGGCCATGCGCCTTCTACGTTGGCTCAAGCAGGCGCCAAACGTGGACGGAACTGCAGTTAGCCTGATCGGTGATTACATCGTGCAGGGTGGTTTTTGTGATTGGGCACGAACCGAAATTTGGGCTGGAGATGCTGAGGAGTCCCTGAGTACGGTGTACCAGAAGCTCTCTCAGCACGTTGGGCGTTACAGGGAACGGCAAAACCAGGCTTTCGGGCAGCAACTGGCAAGCATCGCCCGTGGTGATCATCTGCCTGCTCGATTCATTCCTGTCGAGCGCGGCCTGGATGATCTGGTTGCACCATTGGCCGAGCAGGGGCAAGTGCTTTTGCTTGTGCTGGATGGGATGAGCGAAGCCGTCTACCGGCAGTTAAGCGCAGACCTCACCCGTAATCATTGGTTGGAGCTACAGCCCATTGGCGCGCAGGGCGATGCATGTCTGGTTGCAGCCTTGCCCACGGTGACTCAGGTCAGCCGTTGCTCGCTGCTATCGGGGGCTCTGTGTGAGGGCAATGCCAACGACGAGAAGAAGTCTTTCAGTAGCCACCCTCAGCTAAAAAAGCTGGCCTCCACCAAGTTTCCACCGCAAGTGTTCCATAAGCAGGATTTGTCCCAGTCTGGATCTGGCAGTTTGCATAGCAGCGTTCGGGGGATAATTGCGGGTACGGAGCACCGAGTTCTGGCGGTGGTGATCAATGCGATCGACGATCAGTTGTCCAGTAGCTCACAAGTTAAGGTCGACTGGTCGTTTGAAACCGTGGCCTTGCTCCGGCATGTGATGGAGGCTGCTCGTGAGGCTGGCCGTGTGGTGATCATTACCAGTGATCACGGTCACGTGCTGGATCATGATTCAGTCTACCAGCAGTCAGCCGACGAGAACGGCGAGCGCTACCACCCGGTGGCCCCTGGCATTGTTCCCTCTGAGCTGGAAGTCCAGTTGTCGGGTGAGCGTGTCGTGACGGCGAATAAGCAGGTGATCCTGCCTTGGTCAGAACGCCTGCGTTACACCCGAAGTAAGAGCCATGGTTACCACGGTGGTGGTTCGCTCCAGGAGGTTGTGATACCGCTCGGGGTCTATATCAATGCCGCCACGCGGCAAAGGGTAGAGGGTTGGCGTGAGGTGCCTCGACGACTGCCAGCCTGGTGGTATTCGACGAAGGCCATTCAGTCAGACACGCCGAGCGCGTTTGATGAGCCCACCGTATCTGTCGAAGCACCCACCAAGAAAGCAGCTGGTAAGAAGCAGGCTGTGGCTGAGCTTGTCGAGGACATGTTCGGCTTTGCATCGCCAGCGAAAGCCTTGAGCAAAAGCGCTCCGGTGGTCGCTACAAGCGATTGGGTTGCTGAGTTGCTCAGTTCGCCGATCTATGGCCAAGTTCGCGATAGGGCAGGCCGCACAGCGATCAGCGACGAACAAATGCAGGGGCTGCTGAGGCTGATGGAGAAGCATCGCTGGCAGGTGATGGAGGCGGTGCTTTGTTCCGAGTTGTTGATCCCGAAACTGCGGATTCGTGGGTTCCTTGCGGGAGCACAGAAACTGCTCAATGTGGATGGCTATCCGATCCTTTCAGTCGAGCGTGATTCCCAGACAGTGCGTTTGAACGTTGCAGATCTGAAGAAGCAGTTTGAAATTCAATAACTACAGGGTGTAGGCATGTCAATTAGCCAACAACGTCGTCAGGATATTCTGGACGCTCTGCGGCGTGGAACTGTGCCGCAGTATGGTTTAGATGCCTTAGCTGTTGGCTTGTTGCCCTTCGAGCGCGCCTTTGATGAGGAGCTGGAAAAGGTCAGTCGAGGCGGGGCGGTATTCAAGGCTATTCGTGGCGAGTACGGCAGCGGTAAAACCTTTGCGTCACGTTGGCTCCGTGAAAAAGCACATCGACTCGGCTTTGCTTGCGCCGAGGTACAAATTTCCGAGACTGAGACGCCGCTGCACCGCCTGGAGACGGTTTATCGGCGTCTGATGGAGCGTTTGACGACGCCAGATATGCCCTCTGGCGCCTTTCAGAATATTGTCGAAGCCTGGTTCTACACCCTTGAAGAGGATGTACTAGCCCAGCATGACATCCATCCGAACGACTCCGAAGCGTTGATCGATGCCACTGATTTACTGATGGAAAAGCGCTTGGGCGAAGTGGTGCGCTCAGCACCTGCATTTGCCCTAACTCTACGTGCCTACCGGAGAGCTCTCCTAGAAGGCCAGGAAGAGATCGCCAACGGGCTTTTGGCCTGGATGGCAGGTCAGCCGAACATTTCTGCTGCGGTTAAGCGCTATGCAATGATCAAGGGCGACATCGATCATTTCGGCGCGTTGAGCTTCCTGCAAGGTGTTCTAACCATACTCAAGGATTCAGGGCATCCTGGTCTGCTGCTGGTGCTCGACGAGGTTGAAACACTCCAGCGTATGCGCGGAGATGTTCGCGACAAGAGCCTGAACGCACTGCGTCAGTTGATGGATGAGGTGGACTCTGGGCGATTCCCTGGCCTTTATCTGGTTATCACAGGTACTCCAGCCTTCTACGATGGACCTATGGGTGTCCAGCGGCTGTCTCCTCTAGCTCAGCGTCTGGCGGTCGACTTCACCACTGATGCTCGGTTCGATAATCCTCGCGCCGTGCAAATTCGCCTTCGTGGCTTCAGTCAGGAGTCACTGGAGGAGGTCGGTCGCAAAGTGCGCAACCTGTATGCCGATAACAGCGCTACGGCTGACCGCATTCTTCGGCTGGCAGACGATGATTACATCGCTGAGCTGGCAAAGGCGGTGACCGGTAAGCTGGGCGGCAAGGTCGGGATTGCACCGCGGATCTTCCTGAAAAAACTGGTGGGGGAGGTCCTGGATCGTATTGATCAGTTCGAAGACTTCAATCCACGACAGCACTACGCATTGACCATTTCAGATACCGAGCTGACATCGGTCGAGCGCGCTACCAGCGCGGCAAGCTCGGTAGATGATATCGAGCTCGATCTTTGAGCTGCCTGATTGGAGCTTTGCTGCATGAGTGAGTTCGACAAGCTCCACCCCGCCTTGCAGCACCACATCGTCAACTCTCTAGGTTGGAATGGATTGCGGCCTTTGCAAGAGGCCACGATTCAGCCTGTCCTCGAAGGCGAGCACGCAATTTTGCTGGCTCCGACGGCCGGCGGAAAAACCGAAGCGGCAAGCTTCCCCGTGTTCTCACGCATGCTCAGTGAGAGCTGGGAAGGGCTCTCCGTTCTCTATATCTGCCCAATCAAGGCACTGCTCAATAACCTTGAGCAACGCTTGAGTTATTACGGGCATCTCCTGGGGCGAAGTGTTGCTCTGTGGCATGGCGATATCAGTGCCGCGCGTAAGGCCAAGATTGTGGCATCGCCACCGGACATTCTGCTGACAACACCTGAGTCGTTGGAGGTCATGCTGGTCTCCAACAAGGTTGATCATCAGCAGCTGTTTGCCAACGTGCGGACAGTGATTATTGATGAGGTTCATGCCTTTGCCGGTGATGACCGTGGCTGGCACTTGCTGTCTGTCCTGGAGCGAATCAGCGTTCTAGCAGGCCGAGAGATTCAGCGTTTAGGGCTCTCAGCAACCGTAGGGAACCCTGACACGCTCTGCGACTGGCTTGCCGGTAGCTGTAATACCCGAAGAAGCGTGATCAACCCTCCTGCAGAGAACAATGTGATTCCTGACGTCCAAGTCGATTGGGTCGGGTCGCTGAAAAACGCAGCAGTTGTGATTTCAAGATTGCACAAAGGCGAGAAGCGCCTCGTCTTCGTGGATAGCCGTTCCAAGGTTGAGGAGCTTGCAGTTGAGCTGCGTTGCCTAGGTGTTGCCACCTACATCTCGCACAGCTCTTTGAGCCTGGAAGAGCGGAGGGCTGCTGAAGAAGCGTTTTCTCAGGGTAATGACTGCGTCATCGTTTCTACTTCGACGTTGGAGTTGGGTATCGATGTGGGCGACCTTGATCGAGTCATCCAGATCGATGCCCCGTACACGGTTGCTTCTTTCCTGCAGCGCATTGGCCGAACTGGCCGACGCGCGGGCAGCTCTCGAAACTGTCTGTTTCTAGCTACCAAGGAAGATGCGTTTCTTCGTGCTTTGGCGTTGTTACAGCTATGGCGGCAAGGGTATGTCGAACCTATCGAACTGCCCGCCAGGCCAATGCACATCTATGCCCAGCAAACGATGGCGTTGGCGCTTCAGCAAAAAGGCATCATTGCTGCCGACGTCGATCAGTGGGTCGGGCGAATGCCCGGTTTTGCTGGAGTCACGCCCGATGACCGGGCTGGTGTTATCAGCTATATGCTTGGGGTCGGGATATTGCACTCTGATGAGGGCCTCATCGGGATTGGCAAGGCCGGAGAGAGGGCGTTTGGTGAGAAGAACTTCATGGAGCTCTTTTCGGTGTTCACGACGCCTCCCATGGTTAAGGTTTTTTGGGGCAAGCAGGAGCTAGGGGAAGTTCATCAACTGACCTTTGCTGTCTGTGATAATGGCCCGGCGTTGCTTACTCTTGGCGGGCGCAGCTGGCAGACGACCTATATCGACTGGCCGCGGAAAAAGGCTTTTGTCGAGCCTTCGGAGGTGCGAGGTAAGTCGCAATGGGTCAGCGATGCACAGCCGCTGAGATACGAGCTATGTCGTGCGATTGCTGATGTGTTGGTTTCAGATCTTGTTCCAGAGGGGCTTTCATGCAGAGCTCAGGCCCTGCTTGCCGACCTGCGTGACCAATATGGCTGGATGGAGTCAGGTAAAAGTACTCTGATCCTTGATGCCGATGGTAATGCGATTTGGTGGAACTTCGCAGGCAAGTTGCTGAATTCGGCAATGAAGGATCTGCTGGCTAATGAGGCAGATAAGCTCATCGCCGACAACGAGTGCTTGAGTTTTCGGCACGTCTGTTCTGGCGAGGCGCTGGCAAGTGCTATTCGAGAGATTCTTGCGGGTGATGCGCATGATTTGGCGGTGCTGCTGGATGAGGCCTTTGTACAAGAGCTGAAATTTGCTGAGTGCTTGAGCCAGAAAGAGATTGATCGTGAGCTGGGACAGCGGTACTCAGTTAATAGTGACTTCCAGCAGTTCTGTCGTAATTCACTTGCAGTTCTTAGGGTAAGGGATGACGCCTGATTGACGATGCAGCGAATAGTATTGTCCAGTACCTTGCTGGCGCGCGGGGCCACGCTACGCCCAACGCGCACCTAGTACAGCCGGGGTGATCTGCTCATGGGCGCACAGTTGCTCCACCAAAGCGTCGCTAACCTTGCCACCGCCATATTCACGCAGCATCTGCTTGCGTTGCGCCAAGGGTGGGTTGGGCACTTCAATTACCAGATCCAAGCGCCGTATGTGTGCAGCGTCGATCGCTTCGATGCTATTGCTCAGCCAGAAGCATGGCAGAGCGTTTTCTTCGAGCATGAGGTTGATCCAACCTTTTTGCGAGCGGTTACTGACAGCAGCTTCCGCTACCTGGAAGATGTCTTCGATCTCGTCGAGCACCAGCACGGCTCGTTGCTAATGCAGCACGCTGTTGGCTGCGCGCAAGGAGCACAGGCGTTGTTTGGCCGAGACGGGGTCACCGGCGCTGTTGGTGCAGGCGACTTCATAGAGTGCGCTGTCCAGCCGGCTGGCGATTAGGTGCGTCAGTTGCGTCTTGCCAGTGCCGGGAGGGCCGTACAGCAGTACGTTCACGCCGGCTCGCGCCTGGGCAAGGGATTTGCTCAGGTAGCGTTCGGCGATTACCAGTGGCTGCCTGATATGGCTGTAGTGTTCCCAGCTCAAGGTGCCGGGCGGACTGGCGCGGAATGCATAAGCAAACAGGTCCAGTGGCGTCCCTTTGCTGAAACGCAGCAAGCCTGGCAGGTCCGGATTGCTGATCGATAGCATCGAACTGAGCGCCATCGCCGCACGGTTGCTGGAGCTGATATCCAGCAGCCCGGTGCGCATCAGTGTGCTGGCATGCGCAAGGCACGACTCTACCTGTGCAAGGGGCAGGGCCAGCAATACGGACAGCACTTTCAATGCCCGGTTGAAGCCCAGCATGTCCAATCGGTCGGTAGCGTCATTAAGCGTCGGATCGCTGTGCATCAGCACGCAGAAGCCCAGCACCTGTAGCTCGGCATCGGGCAACGCCAGCAAGTCACCCAACGCTTCGAGGTTGCTTGCAGGATTGTCCGGGTATGGGGTGCTTGGGTGATCTTCCGGAAAGCTGCGGGCACATTTTCGTAGCGTCGTCAGGGCTAGGGATGGGTTGTAACGGTCATCGTCTACCCATTGGGTGAGGCCCAGCTCATGGGCCAGGTCATCGTCATTGAAGCCGTGTCGGCCGATGAAAGTGCGATGTCCACCCAGCTCTAGCAAGAGCTGGAAGCTCCACTTGATCGACAGCGCGCAAGTATCTACCGCACGGTAGCTGCCGTTTGCGAAAGGGTTTAGACGGGCGGCCATACTGATCTCCTCTTGCTGTAGAGCCGTTAGCTTGGTGTAGAGGGTAGTCAGAATGTGTCGTCTCTATCGCCGCCAGCGAAAAAGATGGCATATTGCCTGTATTTTTGATTTGGTCAGTCCAATGGTTGCAGACCACGACGTAGATTGTCGGGATCAGATGCAATGATTGCCATGCGTTGGGTCTTTCTCAAGGATGTGTGTTGATGCTTACCGTTCTATCCCTGCTCGATGACAGGTTGCGTCCGAAGGGATCCAGAGACCCCTTGGCCATCGAGTCCATCTGGAGCGCTGTGGGGCGCAAGCTAGTAGGTAACCTGACCACGGTGACCAGTCGCGCTGACCATTTCATTGTGGCTCTCCTGGCCTGCCGTTATGCCCATGAAGGTTCCAGATCCCGCTCCCTCGACGGTGTACAGGAACGTTATGCCAGGGCCGAGCAACTGGCCGCCTACCTGCGACTGGAAGCCTCTTTGGAGGCCAGTCTGTTGGGTCGCCAGCTAGCCGTTGCCAATTTCAGGCGCGACTCGATGGCGCTGGGCATGCACAAGAAAGCCCAAATCCTCAGCAATCAACTCAGCTACGGGCTATGGGGACTGTACTCCTCGGCATTGCAGGAAGCCGGCCTGATCAAGGGGAGCGACAGGCGCTTGACCAGCGCAGGGATCGCCCTGACGGATGCCTTGCTGGAGACATTTGGCCTATCGCAGTGGCAGCGTTTCGGCGAGTTGGCGACTCAGGGTACGGTAAGAAAGGAGCAGTTGTCGCAACTGGCTCGCCGCTTTGCGGCCCTGTTCAATGACCAGGGCATGCGTAAAAAACTGGTGTCGGCGCTGCTGCGGTATGCCGGCGCGCGGCCCTTGCAAGTGGCGTTGTATGAGGCGGTTCAGCACTGGTTGGCCGTTTCCGCTGAGCCATCTGCATCCGTTCGCTCATTCGCCCGGTGGGCGGTGGACGCCCATCAGGTCGATGCACAGGTGCAGGACGTCTTGAAGCAAATCCTGTTGTTGCAACCGGTATTGGTATTCGCCAACACCGTGGTCGTCTGGTTGCAAAGGCAGAACGGGCGAGCCCGCAGTGAACTGATCAACGACCTACACTCGCGGCTGGGTGAGCCATTTCTCCACCCGGGTTGGGACCGGCCCGGTTTGCCTCATGCCGGCTTCCTCCATGATTTGACCGATGCCGCCAATGACGGGGATGCGGGTCAGGTCATCGACCAGCTCATGGCTCAGAACGCGGCCGTGACGGGCGCACGAGGCGGTGCGGCCTGGCTTCATTGGGAGGGCGACAGGCTCAGGGTCAGGGTCCCTGTCGATCGCGCCAGCTTGCCTGAGGATCTGGCTGCACATTGTCATGAGGCGTGGGACTACAGCTTTTTCCTCCGCGCCTTCCTCGCCATTGCCAGGGCCGAACACGCATGAAAGCACACACCATCAGTGACGCGTTTCGCAGTTGCATCGGTGAGCGTGAAGTGAGCTTTGCCTTCTTCACGACCTACAGTTTTGAACCAGATTTTTTTGAACTCGAAGTCATTCCCTTGCTCCTGGGCGATCAAGCGCTCTCAAGTCAGGATGACATTCGCTATGTCCAGTTGCAGGCCTTGATGCAGGACAAGGCCCGGCGTTTCGCCGTGGCCCATGACGTGGATGTGTTCAATCCTGCCGCCGGAAGTCGCCTGGAAGTCGACTACTTGCCCATACGGGTCGGCAATGGCTGTCAACATTCTAAGCTGACGATCCTTGTGGTTCAGGGGGAGGATGACGATGCGCCGGTTATCGTATTGGCGGCAGGGTCATTCAATCTGACCAAGGCGGGGTGGTGGGACAACATCGAGGTTGGCCACTTTGTCGAACTTCGGGCGACCCGTGCTCCAGGCAATATCCTTGAGCCGCTGCGTCGTGCATTGCAATTCTTCCAGGCCGCCACACCGACACCGGCTCTAAACGGTATTATCGAGGTGCAGGCAGGGTGGTCGCCGAGTGCCGATGATCCTGACTGCAGCTTTTATTTCTCAGGGGCGGCACCTGAGCGCCTGGCATTTCTCGACTTCATTCATCAGCACCTGCGAGCGCCATCGGCTGCGAAAGCGTCTGGCACGCTGGAAATCATCAGCCCGTTTTTCGGCGAGACGCCCACCTGTGGCAGTACGCAAGAGCTGATGAGAGAGTTTGCGACAGTGCGCCTGTTGCTGCCCTATGACGAAGAGCGGCGTGCGTTGGTCGATCCGGCAGTGTTCAGTGCCTTCCACGTGGATCAATGGTGCGACTGGGCCGGGCATTGGCACAACAGCCACAAGGTGCACGACAAGCCGTTTCGTCGTCTTCACGCCAAGATTTTTCAAGGGCTGGGCAAACGGCCCTGGCAATTCGTCGGTTCGGTGAATTTCAGCCACAAGGCATTTCAGGTAAACGTCGAGTCAGGGTTCCTGCTCCAGGGGCGGGACCTTGTGCCGTTGCTGGCACCTTCGCCGGTCAGCCTCTCGGGGTTTGCGGCCGACCCTGGCCTGCAAACCGCCGAACCACTGGACGGGTTGACGATGCCCGTTTTGCGCCTGGCCTACGACTGGGAAAGTCAGGTGCTGGAGGTTACGGCTCAGCAGTCGATCAGCGGCGATCTGGTGCTTCTGGACAGCTCGCAACGCAGCATCGGCACCCTGGGTTTCGATCGGGCCGGGCAGATAGCGCAGCCGCTGCCGGCGTTACGTGAGCAATTGCAGCGTTCTTCACTGCTCAACGTACGCTGGCAGTCAGGCACCGATCGCGTGGAGCGTTGGCTGATGGTCTCGCAGTACAACATCTACCGTCGTCCCAGCCATTTGCCGGCCATGGACCTGCAAAGCCTGCTGCGTCTGTTCATCGAGATGCGCTTGAGCAAGAAGATCAGCCGGTTTGGCGAGTTGGCCCGGCAGCTGCTCAGCAGGCGTCGCGCCAACGACGTGGTGGATGAACAGTTGTCGGAAATGGTGGATGAGGGGGAGGGCAGGAGCTTTATCTCCGAGTTTTCACAGGTCAACAGTGCATTCTGGCAACTGGAACGCACACTGGCGCTGGCTGAGGCCGAGGGCAATCATAAAAAGCTGGCGTATTACCTCGCAGGCTGTCAGCCCGATTCCTTGCAGGCCATGCTGGACAGCGTGAAGGATGGCGGCGGCGATGAGGAAACGCTGGTTGTGCGCTATTTGACGCTGGTCAGCATGCAGAGCGTGTTGAACCGGTATCCGGAGCACAGTTGCGTGACCCTGGTCAGGGGCGTAGAGGCAGTCATCACCGAGCTGGAAAACGACGAGCTGCTGGGTAACCTCGACGAGGCCGAAGGCAGGCGTTTTCTTGACTGGTTCAGGGCTCAATTTCAGCATCCCTTGAGCGCTGCGAATTCACGCAAGAAGGATGTCTCCCATGCAGCGGATCAATAAGGCCACGGCCGAGGCCGTTATTGATTTTTCAGGCAACAACCGCGACCTCCAGGGGCTGGCCGAGCAGCAGCTGCTGGGCGCCGTCGCCTTGTACAACAAGCTTGCGGACCACCGGGTAGCCTACCTTGCCGATGAGGTCGGCATGGGCAAGACATATATAGGCCTTGGTGTGGCTGCCTTGATGCGGCATTTCAACCCTGGTCTGCGGGTGCTGTACCTGTTGCCGAAAAACAACGTTCGCGACAAATGGATCAAGGATTATCGAGCGTTCGTGCAAAGCAACTATCGGCTCGATGACCTGGCGGTCAAAGGACTGGGCGGCGGTCCGGTCACGCCCTTCAAGGACTGTCGGAACCTGTCCGAGCTGGTGCAGACCGTCGCCAGTGGCAATGAGCGGGATCTGTTCCTCTGCACCTCGATCTTCAGCTTTGCGCTGGGCAACACGGTTGCCCAGGTGCTGAACAGCTCCCGGCAGTTCGAAGAATTGATGCCGCAGTATCGGGACCTGATGGCCCCTTTGGTCAGGCAACTGAGGGCCATGAGCGGTAACAGCAAGCCTGCTGAGCTCAAACGCAAGGTCAAGGACGTCTGGATGCAGGCGCTCGGCAAGATGCTGCCGCGCTTCGACCTGGTGGTGGTGGACGAGGCGCACAATCTGCGTGCCGGCCGTGAAAGCAGCGACCGTAACCGCTTACTGGCGACCTTGCTGGGCGACAACCGGCGGATCAAGCGTCTGTTGCTGCTGTCGGCGACGCCATTCGATCGCGACCTGGGTCAGTTGCGTAACCAGCTCGCATTGTTCGGCTTCAATCGCCAGGCAGACCTGCCTCAGGGGAGCGATCCGGCCGAGCCCGACATGCATGCGGCGCTCAGTCGCTTGCTGGTCCGTCGACTCAATACCCTCACCCTCGACCAGGTGGCCCACACGCGCAACATGTATCGCCGCGAGCATCGCAGCGGGGAGGCTGCGCAGGTGAAGTTGACTGTTGCGCAAAAGCTGTTCGCCGCGCTGTTGCAGAAGAAGGTCAGCGAGCATCTGCGGGAGAACTGCTCGAATCGATTTGAGCTGGGGATGCTGGCTTCGTTCGAGAGTTATCTGCCAGGCAAAAAGAACCAGCCCGTGGAGTTCGACGGTCATGAGGCCATCAGCGAAGGCGATTCGTCACGCGATGCGGCAGACCGCAGTGTCGTCGAATACCTGGTGGACGATTACGAGAAGTCCTTCAAGCGCAGGCCGCCGCACCCCAAAATGGACAGCGTGTGCCAGCAGACACACCGGTTGGCGTTTGTCGAAGGCAAGAAACAATTGATTTTCGTCCGCCGTGTACGCAGCGTCTCGGAGCTTAAGTTCAAACTCGAAGAAGCCTACGACCACTGGATCGGTGACTACATCGGCGGCGATGATGCCGTTGCCAGGATTTTCCAGCGATACCGGGCGCGCACAGTCGAACGCAGTCACTCGCTCATTGAGAATGAGGCCGCCGACGGGTTCGAAGCGTCGGCCAGCAGCGACAATTTCTTTACCTGGTTCTATCGAGGACAGAATCCTGAGCTGGACGGCGACAAGGGGCTGGGGCCGTTGCCGTCCTACTTCCGTAGCACGCTGTTGCAAAGCCGCTTGTTCGAGGCGAACTGGGTCTCCCTGCCGGGCATGCCAGCGGTGAACTCGTTGACTATCGACTGGGGCGTGATTGGCAAGAGCGAGTCGGTTGCCAGCCCTGGCCAGCGTTATCGACTGGCGCTGTATGCTTATCTGCGGGCCGTCGCCGAGGGAGGGGACGGGGCTGCGACGGTCGCAAGGCACGTGCTGAATGTACTGTTCGAAGGGTTTCAGGCCATGTGCGACCTCGCTGAGCCTTCAGCGCTTGCCCGTGAGCTTGCGCGTTCAACGCTCTGGGACAGCCTGCGAGGCTATGACGAGCTCAGGGGCCTGGCGCCGCAATGGAGCGCCGAGACATTCACCCAACTGGCCACGTTGAACAGTGGTGAGGTCGACCGGCTACTACGCAGGCTGAGTACCCACCAGGAACTGCTGGGGGTGCTATGCCGTGTGGATCATCCTTTCATCGACCTGTATTCACTCAGGCACGCTCGCAGGGAACGGGACGGTGATGCAGATGGTTCGTTCATCGCGGCACTGGCCGGGCTGTTGACGGTTCAACAGGCAGACCACACCCCGTTCAGCAGCTACCAGATACTGCGCGACACCGCCCAGAACCTGGACCTGTTGATCAAGCTCAATTTTCCTGAGGTGTACTCCAGGCCGGTGAGCGGCCTGACCAAGTACCTGGCCAGCCAGCTCCGTTCCACATCACCCATTCGCGGTGCGACCGGTGAGAACAGCGGCAGCCGTACAGCGATTGCCGCGCTGTTCCGCATGCCGGGTTATCCCCGAGTGCTGGTATCTACCGATGTCTTTCAGGAAGGTGAAGACCTGCATACCTTCTGCGACAGCGTCGTCCACTACGGTATTTCATCCAGCCCTATCGCCCTAGAGCAAAAGGTCGGTCGTGTTGACCGGGTCGGCTCGCTGGCGCATCGACGCATGCATTCGGCCGGTGCCGGTTATGCCGAGCATTTCATTCAGGTCGGCTTTCCGCACATCCGTCAAAGCATGGAGTTCTATCAAGTGCGTCAGGCTGCCGCCAACATGAACGCCTTCATTCAAACGCTGCATGCCGTGGGCCAACAAGGTCCGTGCTTCAAGCGCGAGCTGGAGCTGCATGAAGAGGTGGTGGACCAGGCCCCCGTGCAGCCGCAGATCCTTGATTTTCTGACCAGCCATTATGAAATCACGGACAATGATATTCAGGGAGATGACTGCAGTCGGGCAATAAGCAACCAGGCCGATGCCATGAAGCGGCGCCTGGCTCATGTCAAAACCCAGTTGGGGGCCACGCTCAGGGATCTGACGGGTGATCCGCAGCTGTTCGTGAGGGAGGCTGGCGACGGGTGGCACTTGTCCACGACGGGTCTCAAGCCCCCACACGCTGGCGTGCCGTGCGTCACGGTGCGCAGCGCCGTTGGCATGGCTGAATTGCTGGTATCGGCGACCTTGCCCGGTGAGATCGAAGACCCGGGCGATATCGACAGCCCCATCGGGCGTGTGCGCTTTGTTCAGGCACTGCAGGCCGATCCGTTCAGGCGCCTGTCGCAGGTTCCGGGCACCGACAGCTCAAGGCGACTGGCGGTGCAGTACAGCGTCGACAATTACGCGGGCAGCGACGGTGTGCTGATTGGCGACGAAATTTTTGACGTCTATCAGCGTGCCTCAGGTACGCGGCCTGCGTCCAGTAAATGCCCCGAGCAAACGGTGCTGCGTGTCCACGAGATGGTGGACAGGCTGGTACATGACACGGAGCGCATGAGTGTGCGGCGTCTATCGACCTGGCGGCTTGAGTTCTGTTTCAAGCTGGAGGGGCGATACCAATTGGTCCGATGGGGGGTCAAGGGGCAGTACGTGATGTTCAGCGCCAAGGTGATCAACCGTAAATGGACCCGAAAACTGGCCACGTTCAAACGGTTCAGTCAGTCCCCCCTGGTTGAGCACACGCTGGGTCGCAACGCCCGTTTTGAACTTGTGGACTTTCATGTCGACCAGGATGAGGAGCTGAGCGTACGCGCGTGCCACCCGGTGCAACACCTCAATGAAGAAGAGCTGATGTACATCGCCCATCAGGTCGCGTCCCAGGCCGACAGGCTGAAGCACATACTGATGGGGCGGGAAGGGGACATCGGCGGCGACGACTGATCAGTGCGAGTGGCTTTCGTGCGCCGGGCGTTCGTATTGGTCCAGTGCATTGCGCAGTGTCTTGTACACCTCGGTACGAAGTTGAGCGGGAGCCAGCACCTCGATGTCTGCCGCATTGCTGAGCAGGAACAGGCGTAGCCCTTGGGTGTCGTCCAGCCGGCACGTCAATATCCATCCCTGTTGATCCTGCGTCATGACCTGACTGATAGACAATGGGTTCTCGGTGAGCCGGTTGTGGAGATTGGGGCTCAACCTGAGTTTCAGGTCGACAGGCCCGTCGCCATGGATCGTCATCAGGTCCCGCTGTGCTTCCGTTGACTGGTGATCGTAGCCCGGTGGTTCGGCGATGCTGGCCACCGTCGTGCGGACGCTGACCACGCGGTGGAGCATGAGTGCGCAGGTGGTGCCTGGCCCGTTGCTGCTGTACTTGCCACGAGGGGCTCCCGCTTCAGGCGTTTTGTTTTCTGGCCACTCCTCGCTGTCGACGTATGCCGTCAGGTAGACGTTCGAGTCCTGGTAGGAGAGCGTCAACGGCTTGAGCAGGTAGGTGCAGGTTACGTCGCCGGCTTCTCGTGGCCTGTAGACCAGCTCCAGAGACTCGTCATTCCTCATGGCATTCTGGATGGTCTCGAGGTGTTCGGTGTTGTAGTCCCCCGGATTGAGCACGGTAAACCGGGTTCCTGTCCTGATACGTCCTTCGGCCAGCAGGTTGCGTCTGGCGCCGGCAACGACCGAGTCGGCGGCGTAGTTGCGCAACGTGGCCAACTCGCCCAGCGCAGCACTAAATCCGAAGCGTTCTGCATGCTGGAAGATGGCGGTGAGCGTCATGGACTCTGCAGGCGAAAGGACCAGGTCGAGGCTCGCGCCGTTGAGCTTCCAGTAGCGGGCCCTGAGGTCTTTTCTCCCTTTCGTGACCTCCGTTATCACTTTCTGCCTGGCCAGGGTTTCAAGGTCACGGCGGGTTGTCCTGCTGCAGTACTGCGGATAGGACGCTTCCAGGGCCGCATGAATCTTCTTGGTCGTCAGTTCGCCCCCGGCACGATGAAGAATATCCCTGATGAATTTGCGGCGTTTCTCGCGATTGGGTGCGGTGTATTTGGCGGCAGCCAATGGAATTTTCCTCGCGGGCAAAATACGGACAAAATAGTGTCGTATCGGTAGATACCATTCTTCTCGCTGGCACGCAATTCTGCGCTGAGCGCCAGCCCACAGGAGTAATGATGAAAGCCAAACAAGCCCACGCCACCCTTCCTCACGTCCCTGAATTCATAGGCTGGCTCGCGACCGAACTGGACTCCCCGACCCTGGCCAAGCATGCGTACGTCGATCGCCGCACGGGCAACGAATGGTCCTGCGACAGCCTCTACGGTGCCTACCAGGCCTACGCCTGGAATCATCCTGGCAACGCCCGTCTTTCGTTCAATCCTGGCGTGGACTCGGTCAGCAACTCGAATGCACTGGAGGCTTTGCGCCGCGATCTGCTAGCCGCTGGCAGCGACGATGATCTGATGCTGCAAAGTGCACTCGATGTCATGGCCTGGGGCGGTGTCACGGCACGCAACGCCCAGTGGCTCAAGGAAAACAAGGCTGGGCTGGGGCGCATGGTGCAGGATGTGAAAGCAGCGTTGATCAAGAAGGACCCCGATGCCCCGATCCTTCGCGCCAAAACCCTGCGGTTCAACTCCGGGATGACCAAGATCTACTCGCTCGTGTGCCCTGATTTTGTGATCTACGACAGTCGCGTGGCCGCGGGCCTGGGCATGCTGGTCGTGCAGTACTGCAAAGCGAAGGGGCTTACCAAGGTGCCGGCGGGTCTGAATTTCCCTTGGGCAGCGGCAAAAGAGGGGGCTAATACGGTTACCCCGAAGAACCGTAACCCCAGCGTCGGAACGCTTCAGTTTCAGCGGCTTCGCTCGGGTTCGCACCATGCGCGCTGGAACATGAATGCCAGCTGGATTTTGAGCCAGGTTGCCTGCCATGTGCTCAACGCCGGCAACCCGTTCCGCGTTGGCGCGACGTCTGCCCAGACCTTGCGTGCCATCGAACAGGCGCTGTTCATGATCGGTTATGACCTGGGGGCTGCCACGGCTGCCGAGTGAGCGAAGCGTGCTGTTCGGTTCAGTCATATAACCAGGCTTTGAGCTCAGCAAGATTCTTCACCATGATCTGCTGGGCTTCCGGTTTCGGGTCCAGGTTCTTGGGGTCGATCTGATACCGCTGCAAAACGTACTTCACCAGGGCCTGGCGGGTCACGATCTCCAGCCGACCATCTTCCATGCCGTAGTCATGGTGAATGATCGCCTTCTGTGCCTCGCCCAGGCGTGAGTCCGGTTCAATGATCACTGACACTTCGGTATTCCAGGCCTGGTCCTTTGCGATGTCATTTCCGTTGCTCTCCAGCAGCCCGGGCTCTCCTCGCATACGGCTGAGCACGAAGTCGCGATAGGCCCCGTTCTTCTCGCAGTAAGCGCGAACATGCCAGCGCATTCCGGTGTACACCAGCGTGTGCGGCTCGATGATCCGCGTTTCCGGCTTGGGATTGGCAAGCGAGACGTACTCCATCTCAAGGCGCAGGCCTTCCCGACAGGCTTTGAGCAGCGGCCGCAAAATCTCGGGTTGAACACTGCGATCGGGCACCTGAAGCACGAGGGTATGGGCATACGCCAGCTTCAGTCCTTCGACGTGTGGCGCTCGCTCGTTGTTCTGTGAAAGCAGGTCGAGGTAGGCGCTTGCACTGCGGTCGATGAAGCACGGCTTGAACGAGCGCGTCGGCACGTACCCCTTGATCTGCTTGTCATATGTCAAGTTTCTTGACGCATGCTCGGTGATGTAGGTGTTGATGTCTTTCGAGGCTTGCTGGCGGCTGATACCGAAGCTCTGCATCAAGTGACCCGTGGTCAACCGGCCCTCCCACCAGGCCACGGTCTCGATCAAGCGATAGCGAAGTGCCAGGTCCCAGCGGACCTGCGAGATGGATTGTTTGCGTTTCATGGCGCCTCCGTGTGAGCGAATACTTTACCTGTACAAGTCCACACTATAGACCTGTCGTTAAAAGCGACATATCGTTTTTGTGGTGTTTATTGCAAATGGCCACATGAAGGGGTGGTGAGATATGGATATGTATGACTGGGTGGCAGTGGGTGCGCTGGTACTGATGGGCGGGATCTTGCTGACGCTGCTGGTGCAGTACCTGCGGTTGCAGGAGATCTGGCAGACCGTCGGAAAGTGCCGGGAGTCGATGCGCTGGGCACGGATCTGTGAAAGTGAAAACCGGGAGCTCAAGAGAAGCCTGCGCGTCCAGCAACGGCTCAATGCCCACCTCCTGCAGCGCATGCGAGCCCTGCAAGGTACTGCGCCCAGGCTGCCCAGCAAGCTGCGATGAACAGGCAAGCCGGGCGCCGGCTAGAAACGAACGCTCGTGAAGGCCCCGACTGACAGGGGTGATTGGCTAAAGTTTTGCGGCGTGGCGCCGATAGCGTGCCGAGAAACTATGACTGCTGGCAGCGGCTTGCCTGGACGGATTTCGAGGGGTGGTTGATGGAAAGCGAAATTGATATCAATGGGGACACTGAGCTTTTGCAGCTGCTCAGTGACGCGGATCCAGCTGATGTGTCCGCTTTAGTCGACTTCTTGACCGACTCGGGCAAGGGGCGGTTGTCGATGGCAAGTGAAGTGCGCGAAGCACTTGAGTCGGCGAAAAAGAAGAGCAAGTTTTCCAGAGGCGTACTGTTGCTGCTAATTCGTGAGCTTCAGCATTATGGCGGCAATAGCATCGTCAACCTTTTCCGTCGCAACGGTGTGCCCTATGCCGAGATCGTCGCCGACGTGCTTAGCCATGTGGGTGGGACGAGCAGTAAGGACGAGCCGGTGACGAGCCTGGAGCTCAAGGTGCTGGAGAAGTTGCTCTCTCAGGCCTGGGAGAAAATGTCGCCGCAAGAGCAGGCCGATTTCTCCAAGGGCTTCCAGAATGAGATAGGTGTGCTAGGCGTATCGTTCGCCGCGATTCAGGCAGCCATACGACGCGGTGGGCCTGCCGCCATACAGGCCGCGCTTCTGGCAAACAATGCGTTCGCCCGGTTGGCAATGGGCGGCGCTTTGGCTGCTGGTGCCAATATCATCGCGGGGCGGGCAGCCGGGCTGGCATTTGGTCCTGTGGGTGTGGCACTGACGGGTATTGCGGGGGCTCACACCCTGGTGAGCCAGGCCTACCGGGTAACGGTGCCTTGCGTCGTGCAGATCGCCTACATCCGGCAGAAGAGCGCGCTGGTCACTTGTTCCGCCTGTAAGGCGGGCAGTACGCGTGGCACCCGATTCTGCGGCGAATGTGGTGCGGCGTTGGCGCAATGAACAATCCAATCTGAATCTGGAGCCCGTGATGGAAAACAACCTCCCAGTACCCAGCGCCGCCAATAGCGAGCAAGCGACCTGGTTGATCGGGCGATCTGCCGAGCAGCCCCTGATGAGTGTCCAGCTAGCGACGGAGCAACTCATTCCCGCTGGCGCCAAAAAGGTCGATGCTGCCAGCTTGGGCATCGACCGATTGGGTCCATTGCTGCAAACACTGCCCAATCTGATTGTCGCCAAAGACGTTGCTCAGTCTCGTTATATGCAGGTGGTCATCGATGGCCCTCTCGCCTCGGTCGCCAATGGCGACGGCTATCGCGCTTTCTCAATCCAGGGCGGAAGGATCCGCGAGCATGCGACCTTGTTCGAACCTGAACGGCTCAAGCAATTGGTCAGCTCTGCTGCGATGTTCCAGATCGCGTCTGCTGTCGTGGCGCAAAAGCATTTGGCCGATATCAGTGCCAAGCTCAGCGAGATCCAGGCGGGGGTGGAGGGCATTGCCAGGTTTCAGGTCGAGGAGCGCAAGTCCAAGGTCAAAGGAGCGCTGAACTACCTCGGGCAAGTCACGCCTCTGGTGCTGGCCGGCGAGTCGAACCCCGCGATCAGGCAGAAGCTGGAAGATATCGAAGTGGATCTAGGCGCGATCCATGATCACTTGGAGGGCGAGCTGGTGGCGCTGGCCAAGCGAGCTGTGGAGCACAAAGCGCCGGGTCTTTTCGAAACCACGGCGGGATTGACGGCAGCCTTGAAAAAGATGCAGAGCGAATCCGATGAGCGAGCAGAGGAGTGGAAGCTGTGTATGGGAACCCGGTTGGTGGCCTGCCGGCTGTTGGGCTCATTCCCTGGAGAAGCTGCCGTGGTTAAACAGCGTCAGGCGACGCTCGACAGGGTGGCGGCTGACTTCCTGGGGGCGCATGGGCACTTGTCCACCTTCAAGGGCGCTGTCGAGGACCGAGTCAACAAACTCTCCTCTTACCTGGACTCCCAGTCCACGATCCAGGCAAACCGCTTGTCCTTGAGGGAGTGGGAGGAGGAGACGCTGCCCGTGTTCATGGCGAGCGCAAAAAGCGATATCGGGAAGATGCAGCAATTGCTGGTCGAGCAGCGATCGCCCGTTATGTTGACGATAGAGATGCGAGGTAATGAGGTGGTTGGAGCTTATCAAGCCTCTGCCACGTGACAACTAAGCGGTAGTGGCAAATGGCTATTAACCATAGTAGTCTCGCCAGCACTTTGATGTCAAAGCGCTGTACTGTCTGAAAGCTTCACGGATGAACATGCATTGGATACGTCAGCGAGGTTCTTTGGTAGTCATGTCCTGGGCCGCCGAAGGTTCCGGCTTCAAGTGCCCGATATCAGCCCTGGATACCTTCGGCCTCACCAGCGGACCGCCCTCTGGTGCCTTCTGCGTTCAGCTCATCACCTCTTCATCATCCGCGCGCGGTTTCAGTCGGTAGAACGACTGTCTCCACGCGTCCCCATGTCTCACAGGCTAACTCCATGCACGATAACTCTCCTGGCCAGAATCCGGCGCCACCACGCGTGGCCGATCCCGCTAATAACGCCCCGACCTTCACGCTCAGGCCAACACGTTTCACGTTGAACGATGATCTGGTGCTGTCGGCCAGGACACGTCTGCAACTGGACGAGTGTTTGGCGCGCCTGCGCTTTCATCGCACGATCTACCAGGACTGGGGCTTCGCTGCCGTCGACCCGATGGGCATGACCGCCATCCTCAACTTCTATGGCCCGCCCGGTACCGGAAAAACCCTGTGCGCCGAGGCCCTGGCCGGTCAGCTCGGGTTGCCGTTCATGGCGCTGGGAATTGCTGAACTGGAAAGCAAGTTCATGGGCGACACCGCGCGCAATATCCAGGCAGCGTTCGCTCAGGCGACCGAGACCGGCGCGCTGTTGTTCTTCGATGAAGCCGATACCTTGCTCGGCAAGCGCCTGTCTTCGGTCACCCAGGGGGTCGACAACGAGGTCAATGCCATGCGCTCGACACTACTGATCGAGCTCGAGCGGTATGAAGGGATTGTGGTCTTCGCCACCAATTTTGCCGGCAACTACGATGAAGCGTTTCGCAGTCGCATCGGCTATCACATCGAGTTCAGTCTGCCCGACCTGGCTGCCCGCGAGCAGCTGTGGTCGCGCTTTCTGGTCGAGCAGATTCCCCTGGGCTCGCCGCGCGATCTGCTGTTGACCGAGGCGGCCATGCAATCGGAAGGGCTGTCGGGTCGAGAGATCCGCACCTGCATGCGCCTGGCGCTGCCCAAGGCCTTGCTGACGGCTGAGCAGCAAGGCAGCCCGGCCCAGTTGCAGATGGCCCATATCCAGCTGGCCATCGACGAAGTACAGACCGCCCAGCGGCAGGTCGCCACCCACACCAACCACTCCACCAAGGATGCCAAGCGGGCCAAGGCCCTGCTGGGTATCGACTGACGACATCACGAGGACTGAACAATGGGTTTCTTTTCGGATTGCTGGAGTGCCATCAAGAGCGTCGGCTCAGCGGTGGTAGAGGTGGTGCGCACCACGTACGACACCGTACGTGAGAAGGCCAGGGATGCGCTGGACTGGATGGCGACCAAGGCCGAATCCTTCGTCGGCAAGGTCAAGGAGATATGGAGCAAGGTCAAGCCCTTCATCGCCACTGTGGTCAGGCCGGCGCTCAAGATCGCCGCCGAATGGGCGACCGTTGCATTGCCGACCTTCCCTTGGGTGGCCACGGCCATCCGGGCTTTCGACAAGGCCCTCGAGGCGTTGCTGAACTGGGAAAAAACCGCACTGGCCAAGCAGGTAAAGGCTGCCGTCGAGTGGGCCATCGCCAAAGCCAAGACCCTGCGCGATGTGCTCTTGGACGATGAAGAAATGGAGCAGGCTGCGACTCACGAAGAAGTACTACGCGAAGCCCGCGAGGAAGTGCGCGGCGAAGCTGGCCGTGCCCTCGACCTAGCAACCCTGATCACCCAGTACGCCCAGTTGAGCACCCGTATCCAGCAGGTGCTGGAAAACAACAACATCAGCGATTTCGATCACTACCTGCGCCTGCGCGCCTCGCAAAAGTTGCTCAAGGACACCGAGCAACGACTGATTCACGCTCAGGACCTGGACGCGATCAACCGTGACGATCTGTTCCTGGTCGAGATCGCTGCAGAGCTGCTCAAGGCCAAGCCTCAGGTCAGCGATGCCCAGGCGGTGCGCCTGGATGAAGTGATCGCCGCACGTTTTGGCAAAAAGCTGATTCCGTTCGTGTTCGAAGAGCTGATCATGGCTTGGGGTTGCAACCTTGAGCAGCAGGAGAAGGACTGGAAAACCCTCAGTGAGTCGGTGGCCAAACTGCAGGTTCAAGAACGCCAGCTGAAGATCAGCCAGAACCTCGGTGAACCTTCTGCCGAAGACAAGGCGGCCCTGGCCGACATCCAGTCCCGTCTGCCAGCCCTCAAGGCGCAGATGGACCAACTACGCAAGCGCAACCAGGAGATGCGCAACTATGTATATGCCGCCGAGGGGTTTCTGCAGGTGCTGGAGAAAGCGCCCGAAGACTTCGCCGACGACGCCTACCTGCTGAGCGACAGCCAGGAAGTCGGCATGATCATCATCGACTGTGCTCAACATGGCAAACGCTGGGAAGAGCTGACCGAAGACGAACAGAGCCTGATCATCGATTTCGCCAACATCTTCGAAGAAGCCAGCCGTGAACGTGCCAGCCGCCTGGTCGAGGTGGCAGCGTGAATTTTCAGGAGATCCTTACCTTTCTGCTGCCTTCGGCAGACCCGCTACAGCTGTTGTTCGCCGGGCTGATCGGGATACTTTCGCTGGTGACCGTGATTGCATTGCAGCGCGGAGCACGGGCGCAGACCTGGGAGCGAAAGTGGAACGGCGGCGGCCAGGATGACCTGGACGTGGAGCACGGCTCAGTGAACGAGATCAGTGCTGCCGTGGCTAGTCCCGGAGAAAAAATGGTCGAGTTCATGCCCGGGATCCTATTGATCCTCGGCCTGCTGGGTACCTTCCTGGGCCTGGGCATCGCCTTGAACAAGGCCTCGACGATTCTGGTCGAAGCCAATGCCGGGGGCGGTATGGACAATGCCATGACTAACCTCATGGGCATGATGGAAGGCCTGGGCACCAAGTTCAAAACCTCGACCTGGGGCATTCTTGCCTTCCTGCTGCTAAAAGCCTATGCCGCCAGCAACGGTTACGAAGAGCGGCGACTGCGCTGGTGTGTCGGGCAGATGAAGCGTGCCTTCGACAGCAGTCGCCTGCAACGCCAAGGCGAGCGCCAACAAGCGCAAACGACGCTCCTCGAGACCCTGAGCCGGCTTGATCAAAACCTTGCCGCTCAGAACGAGAGTCAACGGCAGTTGCTGGATCTGCAGGCACGCCTGGTCAAGCATCACGCCGCAACGACCCAGCAGGCGCTTGCGGACAATCGCTCCAGCATCGATACCCTGCTGCTCCCCCTGAATGCGTCGCTGCAGGAGCAGCAAGCCGGCAACCTGACGTTGCAGGGACTGCTGCAAGAGCAACAGGCAGCCAACCAGAATCTGCAGAAACTGCAAAAGGATCAGTTGGCCGCAAACCAGGTCAGGCAAACCCTGGTACAGGAAGCCCAGGCTGGTAACCAGGTCCGGCAGGACATCCTGCAGGCCCAGCAAGCTAGCGGTAAGACACTGACAAGTGCCCTCCCTGCGCTGCGCACGTTGAACAGCACCAGCGAACAGACGCTGACTGCGCTGGGCGCCATCGATGCCCGATTGCAGCAGCACGGCGAGCAGAATCAGCAACAGCTTGAAGACGGTCGAGCCACACGCCAGGCCATGGAACACTTGATCGACAGTAATAGCCGGAACCTCGCAGCCATTTCCGGTGCAGCTGAACAGATGGCCAACGCCGCGGGCACCATCGGCGCTTCGGCAGGTGACTTGCAGCAAGCCATTGCTGACTTCAAGGAGGGTGTCGCTGGTGTGCTTGGCCATCTCAAGCAAGATCTTGGCGAGACCATTGGCTTGATGGGCAGCAGCTTCACCAGCAACATGACGCAGATGTCCGCCAGTCTGTCTGAGGCCACTCTGGGCATTTCCACGGCGGTCAACAGCCTGTCGAACAATGTAGGCCAGACCATGGAGGGCATGAAGAAGTCCAACGAGGAGTCCCTGAACCTGCAGCGTAATGCCCATGCCAGCTTCCAGGGCTCCAGTGAAACCCTGCAAGTCAACGTCGAAGGCATGACCCACTTGGTGGGCGACCTCCGTGAAAAAATCCTCTCGGGCCTCAAGGCCGTTTCCGAAAGCGGGCGGCGCATGGTGGCCCTCGACAGTCGCTACGAAGGGGTCACTCAACAGGCCGAGTTGGCCGCCAGCGAAATCAAGGGACTGGTCGCGCAGCTGATGACAATGCAACACAGTAGCCCGCTGCAACCGGCCGTGGATGCACTGGCCGCGCGGGTCGACATGATTGGTCGCAATCTGCAAGAGATCGATCAGAACCTGGAAGTGCTGAGCAACGTGGTCCAGCACAACCAGCAGCGCAACACCGGCGGTGAGATTAGCCAGTCACTTCGCGAGATCATTGCCCAGCTCCATGTCCTCGACCGTGCGCAGCCGACTGCGGTGCAGATCGAAACGGCCTTGTGAGGTGGCGGGCGATGAAAGACAAACCGAATGAATGGGTGTCAATTGCCGACCTGATGGCCGGAGTCATGGCAGTGATCATGCTGCTGTTGGTGATGGCAGTGCTACAGAAGAGTTACTCGGACCTTAAGCACCAACAGGAACAGGCCCAGAGCAGTGCCAGCCAGCGGCAGAAGGTCGAGCACTTGCTCGGGGCCTTGCAGGACTCGCTCAAAGGCACAGCCGGTGCCGGCCTGGTGGCACTGGACCTGGAGGCGCAGAAGCTGACGTTGCGCGACGGTGTATTCGGTCGCGGCAGTGCCTGCATCACTGAACAGTCCCGCGAAGCCTTCCAAAGCATCGAAGCGGCGGTCACGCAGTTTTTGGCGCAGTTCCGTGGTGCTCAGGTCTACATAGAAGGCCATACCGATAACCTACCGGTGCTGCGTCCAGTAACCAACTTCGAAGCCAATTGTACGGTCTACGACGACAACTTCACTCTCTCCGCCGCTCGTGCTCGTGAAGCGCGCAAGCTGATCGTTGGTAATCTCGATCCTCCTACGGCGAGACGTGTGGTGGTGGCCGGTTATGGTGACTCACAGCCCATACCCGGTATCGCGCCGGAGGACGCCCAGCAGCGCCGCATCGAAGTCCGCTGGATCACCCCAGATGAGCCAAAGTCCGAACTCAGCTTAGTAAAATAAAGGACAAATCGGGGCGGCGGCGAAAATCTCCCGCCCAGGTCTGCTGTTAGGATAAGTGCAGCACTGAACCCAGCCAAAAAATAAAAATTAGGAGCTCAGAACTGAGCTCCCGATTTTGAACAGAGTCCAGTTAAAATCATCGAACAGGTATCGAGTGAAATCTGTAGCTACTAGCGATGCCGATCGATAGCAGTGAAAGACTTAGACCAGTCCTGCCTGCAGCAAGTTGTATCCATACTCAAGTGATTAGAATGTGTGGCTTCGTGCCTCTTGGCGTGCTTGGTGGACGTCCCGCAACCAACCTCCGGCAATACCCACCAACAGGACGATGCCTACTGCTGCGTCTTTGGTCAGAATGGCGTCTGATTCGCAAATCAAACAGCGTCTATTCATCGTTAACACTCCATAGGGACGGCCAAAGGCAGGGTGTAGTGGGGCCTTGAACAGGCAGTTCATTACTCGCTGTGACTGGGTAAGAGGCTGAACAGCCAGAGTGCGGCTAGCAGAGCCAGCAGCAAGGGTGGGAAGCGCCATATCAGGATCAACAGCAAGACTGCAGCGATGCAGCCAGCAAGAACTCCAATGAAGGCAAACGTGAATGCCAGAAGGCGTAGCGAAGCCATTTGTTTTCTCCGTAGTATTGGATGAGGTGGATCGGCTTCTGGGCCGGCAGGTAACCCAGAAGCCGACGCTAGAGAGAACCCAGTTCTGCCTGGGACACGCAGCCCTCGCTGCCGACGATTATGTGATCCAGCGTCCGGTTGCCCACTAGGTTGAGTGCTGTCTGTAGCGTTGCCGTCAGGCGGCGGTCAGCCTGACTGGGCTCAGCATCTCCAGAGGGGTGGTTGTGTACGAGGATCACGGCTGCGGCGTTGTGCTCCAGGGCGGTTTTGACCACTTCGCGGGGGCATACGCTGGCGCCATCGAGAGTCCCTCGAAACAGCTCGCGAAACGCGATGCCCCGATGCTTGCTGTCGAGTAACAGCAGGGCGAATACCTCGTGCTCATGGTGCTGGAGAAGTGTTTGCAGGTGGTTGAACACTTGCCGTGGGTCGGTCAGGGCCCGGCCTTTGGTTAGCCGGCTGACGGCTAATTGCTGGGCCATCAGCAGGATGTCATTTTCGCTAAGGCGTGGTGCCGACGTACGCCATTTGTTCGATTTGATGAGCCATGTGAGGGATTCCTTTGGGCATGAAAGCGCCGCGCACTGCACGGCTATCTGTAGTGGTACTGGAGATGTGATTGGGGTTAGTAGCGAGCGCTGATGCGATAGCCACAGCTCAGCCAGAGACTGTCAGCCAGGGTGTGGCTTGTAGGCTGTTTTAGGTCGAGTGGAAATTTCTGGCTATGGTCGGTTAGGCGAGCGAGCAGAATGCTGGCCAGCGTGCAAAGCACGATGCTGAGTGGATTTGCCAGCATACCCGCAGTCAGTAATACCGGACCTCCGAGCATCGGCGGAAGGTGGCCACGGATGGCCATACCGATAGGGGGTATGGTGCAAACGATCTTCAGGGCCGAGGCGAGTCGGAAGTTTTTGGGGAGGGGACATCTGAAACGTTGCAGTGACATGGCTTGGCGCTCCATGGGGTGGGTTCACTGCGGTGATATAGATGTTGAAAAAAGTGGAATCGGCGAGGCGGCGGCTTTGAGGGGCGAAAGTTGGTTCCCACTGCTGGAAAGTTAGTTCTCAGCCCTTCCGGAGCCTAGGTACGGCGTGTAAAGACTACCTTCGGCGTATATATTTGTGAGCTGTCAAGAGAAAAATGCGCGCAGGTGAGATGTTTTGCGCGCAGGTGCAAATGCACTGCTGACCGGTATTTGCCAAGCTAGTCCTAGGTTTGAACAGGGCTGGAGAAGTGACATGGCAAATGAAAACCGTGTGTTGAAGGTGTTGCGGATCAGACAGGTGACGGATCGGACAGGGCTCAGCCGGTCGGCAATATATGATCGATTGAACCCGCGATCACCGCGTTATGACAGTACCTTCCCAAGGCCAATGAAACTTGGCTTGTCGGCTGTTGGCTGGCTAGAAGACAGTATCAACGAATGGATTGAAAGTCGTTTCGTTGTGTAGCGAGTATTCGAGAGTTACCATAATTTCCTTGCTGCTATGAACTGCATTGTAGTGGTTCAGGTGCGCTAACTTTCAAGCATGAATACTGGGTTTTGTGTCATGCGTGCCATTCGGTATGCGGAGTGGAGAGGTTTTCCCTATTTAGTTATTTATGGAGTTTTTTATATACAAGTAAATATCTGCTTATCGATATTGGATATGTGTTTAGAGAGTGGATTTTATCAATTGTTGCAGTGGCTCTTGTGAGAGTCGCTGTCGAACGGAATGGGGTATCTATGTGACTCCAGTAGAAGAAGACAAATTAATTGTGGAGAGGCTCTTTGTTGGGGAGGGTTGTGCTCGAAATGAACATGGGGCTGGCGTGCCTGGTGTTGAATATAACGCCAGAGTTGGTCTGATTCTAAAGATTGGTCCGCTGATGCGTGAGATAATCGCCTCAGATGAAGATCTATTCTCGGTAGAGAGGGAAGCGATGTATGGGGATACTCTCAAGGCGACATCGGTAGGTCGGAATTTTGTCAGGTATATCGGTAAAGATTATTTTGAGGTGGCAGTTGATCAGGACTATCGTCTTAATCCATATTTCGAAGTATTTTGTTCATGCGTCAATAGGTACGGTCTCCGGAAGGTTATAGGTAGAATTGAAAATGTGTGGGGTAGTCTTGTAGAGGAGGCTGTAAAAATTCTCAACTCCTGTGTGGAGGATATCAGGCGTGAGATCAAGAGTAGTTCGTTCAAAGCGAGATTGAAGAGTTATCGGCGCTCTGTAGTGGAGAATTACAGGGAGCTGAACTCGTATGTGAACGATTTATTCAAATTCCATGCTCGCATGCTGGTGCTGAGAGTGGATCTGAGCTACTTGGAATCTTTTCGCGGAGCTGGTGGTGTCACTGTGATGGATGTGTGCCAGCATCGTAGTAGATTGCTGAAGGATCTGAAGGCGAATGTCTTTGGGCCTCTACTGGGATATGCGTGGAAATTTGAAAAGGGCAAGCGTAAGGGACTGCACTACCATTTACTCCTTTTTTTTGATGGAGGGAAAGTTCGGCAAGATGTCACTCTGGCTCGGATGATTGGTGAACATTGGCATTCTGTAGTTACCGACGGGCGTGGAACATATTACAACTGCAATGCATTCAAAGAAGGGTATGAGTATTGCGGGATTGGGATGGTCGGTTATGCTGATCAGCGAGCACGAGAAGGGTTGCGGCGCATTGTCATATACATGACCAAGCTCGATGAGTACTTCAAGCTGTCGGTGCCTGGAGTCAGATGTTTTGGGAAGGGCATACGTCCTAAAGCATTTGAGGTGCGTCGCGGTAGGCCGCGTAGGAGTGGTCTGCTCCTCCCATCCGTCAATGGTTATTAGGGTTTGTCAATCGTTCTTGCGAGTGTGCTTCATAAGCTAGGCGAACCATGCCCTGCGGTTCGCCTTGTTCTGCTTTCTTGGGGTTGTATTTGAGCCAACGCTTAACTGCAGATTCAAGCTTTTGAGACTCAACGAGTTTGAATCTTTGTCCGCCTAGAGTCTTTAGGCTCTGCTGGGTGATGCTATTAAGGGGTTCGATGATGGCCTTATATGCTTCCTTCTCGTTCTTCCATCCGCTGGAAGGAGGGTCGGAGAGTAGTTTGACAATTTCACTTTGCTCTGGGGCATGCTGTGAATGCCTTGTTCGAGCAGCGTTTCTTGCCTGCTTGCTGCGCACGTCTTTTATATCTACGCCTGGGTAGGTGCTCAAAGTTCCGATGGCTAATCCTATTTGATGGTTGGCTTGGGCAATAAAAGACCCGGCGGTGTTGTCATTACGCTCTGCGTAGCTAATCTTCGCCAGTTCTGTGTAAATGCAGGCATGCCGGAAATGGCTTTTATAGGGGGCTAGACTTTCACGCTGGAATATACGGTTGTCTTGCTCTTGCTCAATTGTTTCGGCATTAATCGCGCCGCTGATAATGGCCTGATGGATGCCAGTCATATGTCTTGGAAGATCAAAGCTCGATTCAAACTGGTGGAAGAGTAAAGTCAGCCTGTCTAGTGCCTTATCAATTGTGGTTTTTAAGGCGTGGCTCTCAATTTTAGGGTCAAAGCTAGGCATGCTCTTTCCTTGCTGCGGCTATGTATATTTTTCTGCTTGCTGGGTTTGGTGGGCTAAATAATAGTTGCTATTCCCTTTGTAGCGGAGGTAAGTGGGGCATTAGCAGCTCCAGGTGTGTGCCGAGCTTCTGCCAGGCCTCCGCCATTTCCTTTGTGTAACTGTGACGCTGGTAGGTACGCTTAACCTTATTTTCTTCTGTGTGATTAAGGCAGCGCTCAGCTACCTCTGGCAGTACGCCCTGTGCCGTCATGATTGTTGCGCCCGTTCGCCTCAAATCGTGAGGAGTCCATTTTCCTCCTGGCAGGAGGAGTGCCTGGGCTTTGGCGCTACGGTTGCTCATCACGCCTTGGCTCGGCTGGCGTTGCCTATCTCCAAGTTGCTTCGTCACCGTTTTCGAACAAACTGGGCCGCTGTCATCGGTGTTCGGATAACACCATTTGGAGTGACTATTCAGTATTTTGAGCTTCTCGAACTGATGGATGGCAAATGACGAGAGCGTGACATTATGGGCCTTGCCGTTTTTGCTGTTCTCCGCTGGTATTAGCCAGATGCCTTTGGTGAGATCTACGTGCTCCCAGCGCGTGTTGAGCAACTCACCAATACGGCAGCAGGTGGAGAGGGCAATCCAGATCGCTGCTTCGGTGGAGGAAAGCAGGCCGGCTTCCGAGGCAAGTTTGGCCAGGGCACGGATTTCATCATCGCTTAACACTCGGTCCCGCTCGACAACCTTGCCACCGATCTTGGCCTTGCGGATGCTGGCGGTCGGGTCGTGCTCAATCAGATCTCTATCCACTGCAAACCGGAACATCTGTCGCATTAGGCTGAAGATCAGCTTGGCCATGCGATTGACGCCGCGAGCGAGAAGGGCGTCGGTTACTTCGGTGATGTGACCCTTCTTAACATCGGCTACTGCCATCTTGCCTAGAAACGGTAGAACGTCCTTCTCAAACATCCTACGCACCTCGGCCCCGCCATCCTTTCGGTTAATTAGGTCGATCTTGGCCCAGTGTTCGAACAACTCGGTAACGCTTTTCCTTGAGGCCTGTTGAGCCTGTTCTGCTTCAATCGCAGCTTTCTCCGCTGCTAGGCGAGCCAGCTCAGCCTCCCGGGCAGCAATGCGTGTGGCTTCCTCGGCTTCAAAGTGCTCGCGGATATCCCGAATCCCGGCCTTGTGCAAGCCAGCGAGCTCCTTCGCTCGCTGGCCCGCCTCAGCAAGGGTCATGGTTCCTTCCTGGCCGTCGCGGCTATAGGTGCCGATGGGGTAGGTGATGCGTTCTCCGCTACTGTTGGAATAACGGAAGTAGAAGAGGCGCTCCCCCCTTGGAGTAATACGTGCTACCAGACTGCCATGCCCCCAGATGGCTACTTCACTGAGCCATTTGTCGCTGCTGCCCGGTTTGGCTGTCATTTGCCGGTCTGTGATTTTGGCCATCGTCTGTCTAGTTTTCCCGTTGCCAATTGGTTGCCAATTGAGACTGGATTTGACGGAATCCGATGGAGCTATTTTGGATGGAAAAAGCCGTGCAGGCCAGTAAAATCCATGTATTGAGCGCGATTCATTAGGCTGGGTAGAATCGCTTTGGATGGCTTATTACCTTTATGGGGTGCAAGGGGTAGAGTGTTCGAATCACTCCGTCCCGACCAAATAATCCCAATGACTTAGCCACCTTCGGGTGGCTTTTTCATTTGTAGGCCCAGTGACATTTCGAGTGACTTCGCCTTTTTTATCATCCAATCCTCCTTTTCAGAATCGTCAGCACTGGACCACGCGAGTCCGTTGCTGACACCTTGTATGCCGCCTCTATCAACTGCCCCAGCTCAGCGCCGGAGTAGTGACTGGTCACGCTCCCGTTCTTGTGGCCAAGCAGCGACTTCCGATCTTCCTCTGTCACGCCAGCTGCCTTCAGGCGTCTGCCGAAGGTATGCTTCAGGTCGTGAATCCTGATTGAAGCGAAACCAGGGCAAGCTGGGCGCAAGTGTTGCCTCGCTGCGCAGCCTCTCAAGCTTGTGGATCAGGCACTGCTCAGCTTCTTCCCGGTCACTAGTTCCAGGACCAGTGCGTATCCAGAGCCAATGGCCTTGAGCTCATCGTAAATGGTGGTGAACGATGATGTAGGGGCAAATTGTTTGTCGGGATTTGCAGGCATTCCTTATCTTCTAAATTGCTCCAGTCCATGGGCTTTCCGGCAACGAACCGCGGCGGTTCATTGGGAGGCGCAACGCTACGACGGCGCTGTAGTGGCGCGATACTGGCCTTTCATCCACGCTGGATGTGCGACAGGCCATACCTTCCGCTTTCAGTTGGCCCGGCGGTCTAATAGAAAAATTCCATATTTTGAATAGGCGCATACTCGATTTAGCTCAGAATTTCTGAGCGTTGAGAGGTGCGTATGTCCAGAGATAGATATGGGATCGATAGTGATAGGCTGGTGAGCATGCCGGCTGATAAAGATAACTATCAAGGTGATCAACAAGATCAACCCGATAAAAATCGTTCAGAGGATCGCGCCCGTTACGTACAGAATCCGCCCTTTCGGAGCGTGAATAGGCAAGGGCCGCCGGATTTGTCAGGTTCACCCACTGTAAAACGTTACATATATCAAAAGCATCCCTGGGAATAATCTCCGTATTGGGGCTTAAGTGATCATCTGATCCTTTGGATTAAGTCGACAGAGCCCAGCACCGCGCTGGGCTTTTTGCATTTCAAAGACCGATGGTCAGCGATACTCCTGGAGGAGGGCTGACTCCATGCTGGCCAGCTCCACAGCCGCAGCGGTAAACGCTTCACCGCAATGACAGCAAGCCGTCATGACTTGCGGCAGGTCAAGCGCAGGTCCAACTGGACGGACGCCGAATGGCTTGCGTTTGTCAGTGGCTACAGGAGTGTGTTCAAGGTTAACGTCCTGCGGGTGATTTAGATTGATCCGCCGAATTCGCTCCCAATGCAGGAAGCATCAGGAGTATCGGGCTGCATCGAAGCAGCCTGGATCCTGATCCAGGAATTTCTTCATCCTGCGCCACAGCGTGGTGGTGCTGATGCCCAGATGCTCGGCTGCGATTCTTCGGTTGCCACCAGCATTGGTCAGTGCGGCGAATAAAATGTCTCGCTCGTTCGGCAGCTTTGACACACTTTCACCAGCAGGATTGATGGCTGCCGGCGAAAGATCGTCAAGCGCCTCGTCCAGCCAGTCCGGAAGCAACATGCTGCACTTACTCATCACGCTAAGGCGTTCGACGATGTTGCCTAGCTGTCGTACATTACCTGGCCAGTGGTGATCGCAAAGCCTGGCGATAAGCTTTGGCGTGCTTTTCAGTACGTCGCTGGCGCTACCTTTGAGAATGTGGCGGGCTAGGGCAGGGATGTCCTCTCGACGCTCGCGCAGAGGAGGCAACCTGAGCCTCAGCACGCAGATCCGGTAGTAGAAGTCCTCACGGAACAGCCCTTGGGCAATCAACGCCGGCAGCGGTTTGTTGCTCGCGGTGATAATGCGGATATCCACCGGCGTGACCTTGTCGTCCCCCAAACGAATCACTTTCCGCTCCTGCAGAGTTCGAAGTAGCTTTAACTGGATGTCCGTAGAGGTTTCGCTGATTTCGTCTAGAAACAGAGTGCCGGTATGGGCGAGCTCGAACACTCCTGCCCGGCCCTCCGCCGCCGCTCCAGTGAATGCGCCCTTCACGTAGCCGAATAACTCGCTCTCCAGGACGCTGGGCGCGAAGGCTGCACAGTTGATGGCCACGAAGGGACCGCTGCGGCGTGGTGAGGCATTGTGGATACTCTGCGCGAACAACTCTTTGCCGGTGCCGGTTTCACCTTCAATCATCAGGGTGCTGTCCACCCCTGCATAGGTCGCAGCCAGGGCCTTGGCTTTCAGCAAGGCGGCGCTGTTGCCGATGATGTCGTCGAAGCTGCTTTCGGCCAGGTGGCGGCCTGCCAACGCGCGACGCATCTTCTGCTCGATCGCTTTGATATCCGTCTGGTTTTGCAGGGTGGCGACGGCGCCGATTATCTCTCCCTCAAGCACGATGGGGGCAATGCTCAGTGTCAGCGAAAGTCGGCCTATGTCGATCAACGCGCCACGCACTGGTTTGCCATGGCGGAGCGCCTGAGTGAAGTAATTGCTTAGCGGTAGTTGGGTAACGGCGTCTCCGCAGGTGACTGCACTCAAGTAGGTTCGGGCGACATTATTCATCCTGGTTACCACTCCCGAACCATCGACGCTGAAGATGCCTTCAGACACGCAATCCAGAATCGACTGGATCATCTCGTATCGGTGTTGCAGTTCCTGTCGCTGCTGTCTTCTTTCCTCCTGCACCTGCAAAAGGTGCAAGGCCTCGTCGATCGCTTCTGCTGCTGCGTCACTGTCGGTATCGGACATGACATAGTGCATGCCCCGCGATTTCACCGGTTCCTCGAGTGACAGTCCACCTATGGCTACTTCGATACCCTGCGTCTGCAGATTGTCGAGTACCGAGTCGGTGTTTTGCAAGCTGCTCAGAGGGTCGATAAAGCAGATTGAAGCATCGGGCAAGAATGGACGGGACTTTTCCAGGATTCTTGCGTAGCCCTCTGAGGTGGCCAAAAAGGCAATTTTCGATGACAGGCGTGAAGCCTTTTCATAAGCATTGATGCAATCGAAAAAGGTATGCCTGACCTCCACGACCGGCACGCGAAAGTGTTCGCGAAGCATGCTTGCGGTCTTGCCTCGACTGATCAGCACCTCAGCACCTTCCTCAATCAGCTGCCGAGCAGTCTTGATCGCATCGGTCTGGGCTGCCTCCACAACGGGCAGCGAAAGCTGGCGCGCTCGCAGGATGCTGTTCATTACCCGGGTCATGGTGGTGGACGGGGTGATGACGGCGATTCCGTTTGTAGGAATCCGCTGCTCAGCCAAGTAGACCTCCTGTTTCATGCGGTTTCCTTATATTTCATTGTTGTTCAGGAAATGAAATTAACTGCAATGAGCAGGTTATCCCTCTGTTGCCTCCTGGCAAAGGTCAGGTGATCGAGCATGCGCTAATTAATTGATCTTAAAAGATTTTATTTTATGTGAAGCCGACGTCGCCGCGCGTGGCACATGCCTTGCTCTACTTCAAGGAAATAAATCCAATAAGAGGCAATGTGTTCATGGACCTGATCTTTATCGGTTTCGGCGAAGCCGCGTTCCACCTGGCCAGCGGCCTGGGGCAGCAAGGGGGAATGCGTATAGGCGCATATGACGCCTATAGAGACGACTCAAAGGCTGGCCCGCTGATTCAACAACGTGCCGAGCAGGCGCAGGTGACGCTGTATGACACCCTGGAAGAGGCCTGCCGAGAAGCGCGCTTCATCGCATGTTTGACCAGCGCCAGCAGCGCCCTTGCACTGGCCGAGCGGATCATGCCGCTGCTCCAGAGCGGGCAGCGCTACATCGATATGAACTCGGCAGCTCCCACTGTCAAACAGGCTATCGATCGATTACCGCGGGCTGCCGGCGTTGACTTCTGCGACGTCGCGGTGATGGGTACCGTACCGGGTAACGCCCACCGTGTCCCGATGCTGCTGGCCGGGAGCGCCGCCCAGGCGTTTGAGCAGGCTTTCACGCCGCACGGTATGCGGCTGACTGTGCTGGACGCCGAGCCCGGCTCTGCTTCGGCCATCAAGATGCTCAAAAGCGTGGTGATGAAAGGCTTGCCGCAACTGTTTCTGGAATCCTTCCTGGCGGCCGAGCGTTTCGGCGTGCTTGATACCTTGGTCGAATCCTTGGCTGACTCACTGAACGGCAAAACGGTAGAGCAACTCGCCAATACCTTCACCGCTCGGACCTTGATCCATGCGAAGCGCCGCGGTGCTGAACTCGACGATGTAGTGGCGACGCTCGAAGCGGCCGGTGTCGATTCCACCATGTCCACGGCCACCCGCGGTCAACTACAGAAGCTTGCTCTGAGCGACTGGGCCAGCCTGCTAGGGCCGGGTGGCAGCGACATGAATTATCGCGACGCCATTGCCCATCTCGCCCGCCACTCTTGAGGATTGTCGATCATGAACACTGAACAGTATTTTGCTCTGCCTGAACCCATCCCGCAGGACATCCTCGAGCGCTTTCGCAAACTCAGCCCCGCCCAGCTTTGCGATGGCATGCAAAGCCTTGGTATTGCACGTAATGGCTGCATGGACAGCGATCTGATGCCGCTTGATGAAAGCAAGATCATGCTCGGCACCGCCTACACGGTGGATACCGAAGACGGTGACAATTTCCCTATCCATGTTGCCATTTACCAAGGCCGGCCAGGGTACGTGCTGGTGGTGGCTGGCAAGGGCTATCGCGGTCGTGCCTACATCGGTGATCTGATGGCTGGCGCTGCCCAGGCAGTTGGCCTCAGCGGTCTGGTGATCGATGGCTGCGTACGTGACAAAGTGCCGCTGGCTGAGCTGGACATTCCGGTCTACGCCAAGGGATTCATGCAACGTAGCCCGGCCAAGCAGGGCCCCGGCAAGATCAACGCACCAGTGCACTGTGCCGGTATAGAGGTCACTCCAGGCGACTTGGTCTTCGGCGATTACGACGGTGTCACTGTCGTTCCTCGTGGTCGCCTGCTCGAAGTCTTGCAGGCTTCGGAGAAAAAGGATGCTTATGAGGCCAAGCGGCGCGAGGTCATCGATGATTACGCCCGTCGTAGGGCTAACGGTCAGCCGCTGCCAGAGCTCGCGCCGGCCTGGGTGACTGAACTGCTGATCGGGCGCTGATGCATTCAAGGGAGTCCAAGAGGCTCTCCTGATACACCGTTTCCGCACTATAAGAATAAAATTGGGAGATGCCCGAATGCTTACCGCTCTCGGCTATTTGTTGATCGTTTCGTTCCTGATCCTCGTTATCAAACAAAAGCTTTCCCCTTTCACCGGGCTGATCGTCGTTTCGCTTATTGTCGGTGCGCTGGCGTGCATGGCCTCCGGTGTGCCGTTCGATACGCTGGTCACCTGGGTAAGGGAAGGCCTGTTTTACACCGTCAACGCAGAAGGCAAGGTGTCGCTGGGGACCGTCAACCCGACGGTGATGATCCTGTTCGCAATTCTTTACTTCAGCCTGATGATGAATGTGGGTCTGTTCGATCCGTTATGCACATACCTGATCCGCAAGGCCAATGGCGATCCATTGAAGATCATCCTGGTCACGGCCTTCACTTCTTCTGTGGTAACCCTCGATGGTGATGGCACCACTACCATCTTGATCATCACCAGCGCCTTCCTGCCGCTTTACAGACAAATGGGCTTGAAGTTGTCGAACTTGGCCATGCTCATCATTCTCCCTTGCGGACTTGGCAACTGCCTGCCCTGGGGCGGGCCGTTGGCGCGTGCTGCCGCAGTGCTCAACGTGGAGGTGAACACGCTGTTCGTGGCAATTTTGCCGATCCTTGGCGTGTCATTCATTTATGTGTTTTTCATGGCCTATCTAATGGGGCGCAAGGAGCGCGTTCGGCTAGGTTTCATACCGGGCGAGCGGGCCATCGTCACGCCGCAGCAGATTGAGGAAATGGTCACGGTGATCGAGGAGAACGACCGTGAGTTCAAGCGGCCTAAACTGTTTCTGTTCAACCTGGCCCTGACCATCGGCATGCTGGTCACCCTGCTGGCAGGCTGGGCGAGTGGGGCAATCGTATTCATGCTCGGCACCGCCATCGCTCTGGCGGTGAACTACAGCGCCACCGAGCAACGTGACCGTATCACTGCCAACGGTGGCGATGCCATCGCAGTTGCGTCGATCATCATGGCGGCAGGCTGTTTTCTCGGCATCTTCAACGGTAGTGGCATGGCTGCTGCGGTCGCGCAAAGCATCGCGGGTCTGATCCCCGAATCAATGGGCAGTCATACCGCCCTGATGTTCGCCTTCCTGGGGGCGATCGCCTGCTACGCATTGCCAGTGGACGCCTATTATTTCGGCATCCTGCCGGTAGTAGCGCCGATTGCCTACCAGTTCGGCATCACTCCTACTGAAATTGGTGTTGCCTCGTTCATGGGGCAGGCGCTGCGTTATGCCAGCCCTACGGTAGCCTGGTTGTTCCTGCTGATGAACCGGACCGAGATGACCTTCGGGCAATACCAGAAAGAGTTCTTCAAATGGTCGCTGCCGCTGTTCGGCATCTTTATCGTTACCGCGATCGTGACGGGAGAGTTGCCCGTGGGCTAATCAGCCTGCCAGCCAAGTGCTGGGTGCAGCCAGTCATCGCTGTGGTTATGCCGCGATGACTGGCCTACAACCTTTTGATCACAAAAGCGGTGATACCGAGATAGCCCTGCAGCAGTGCACCGGCAACGAGGAACGAGAGCGCTGCGACCATGCACAGCGCCAGTGCCCTCTGGGTTAATGTGGCCCAAAGCGTACATGGTCATCACCTTCTGGCGGACATGCAGGCGCCGCCTGTGCGGGGGAGGCACTTATCGCTTGGGGGATGATATCCTTCCGCTTACCAAACAAGGAGAGTGGTCATGGGCTGGCGGGAGAGGCATAAAGCGTTTCAGGAGTGGTTCACCCCGCGGCGACGTCGGCGAGCGGGCGGAACGTTGCTTGCCGTCTGGGCTGTCGGTATCTGCATTTACCCAAGCACGTATTGGGTCTACGTGATGATTCCAGGAATCATGTGGTTCATGAGCGCTTGGCCGGCTGAGCTTCATGACAAAAGTTGATGAGCAAATTCAAAAACGACACTGCATATCTTTCATCCGGTTTTGCGCTTCGCTGTTGATCAGCCTCGCAAGCGCTCAAGTCTTTGCTTTCGGGGACATGAGGCAGCTTCCCGGCTCTGAGATCGTGGCTGCTGGCGAAATTGAACAGATGTCATGTCCGCTCGGAGGCAAGGACGACTGCCGCTCTTGGCCGCGTGATCTCTACAAGGTAAGGAATGAGAACATTTGTTTCACGACAAACGTTTCATGCGGCTTTAGGTGCGAAGGCTTCCTCGCTGAGAGAGCTCAGGTGGTAACGCTGTATGTGGCTTCCTCCTATAGCCTCAATAGTGGAAGCATTAAACGAGTCAGGTGTCCCTAGCAATTCTAAATTGTGATGGGCTGCATTCTGTTCTGATGCGTGTCCCGCCATAGGGCGTAGAGGCCGCGGGTTAAACATCGTCTTGTTGAAACTCTGGAGCTACCTGGGCATGTAGTTCCGCTGCCAGCGACGTGGGATGGCTAGCGAGGACGCGGCGAGTGCAAACACCAGAAGCCCGTTGATTACAAAAGCCGTGATCCCGAGATACCCCTGCAGCAGCGCGCCGGCAACTGCTCCCAGCAGCATTCCCATCCAAGGCACAAGCTGCACCCGCCAGCCCGGCTTGCGCTCACCCATCAACCACCGGCCAAGCCCGCGGCCGAAGCGTGACAGGGCGCCGGTGACGTAAGTCAGCCCGATCGGCAAACCATTCACTTCCTCGACCACGGCATTGATCATGCCCATGGCTATGACAGTGCACACCAGCGAGAACAGCGGTATAGGGGTCGAACCCGCCAGGCAGAGCAGGGCGCCTACACAGAGCAGCAACGGCCAGGAGCGGCGGCCGACCAGGCGCGTGACGATCACGCCGATGGCATTGCCAGCGATGAACGCGCCGATCAGAGTGCTGATGGTGAGGATGGAGTTGTAGTCTCGCTCACCAATTGAAACCGCAAGGCGAGTGGTATTGCCGCTCATGAAGGATACGAAATCACCTGTTGCGGTGAACCCGACTGCGTCAGTCATGCCGGCGAGGAAGGAGAGTGCTGCGACCATGCACAGCCCAACTTTGCCACGCAGCCTAGCTATGCGTCTTCCGCGTGCTGTATAGAATGCTGAGTCAGGGAGCATCAGTGCCTCAGAGGCTTTTGGAAACAACGTATTACCGGACAATAAAACCTGTTTCAGGCCGCGTCAAATCATGTCCAAAGGCTGATTTTCCTGCTTCCCTGTAGTTCATTTCCCAAACATATTCCCAGCGCCTTTAAGCTCTTACAGGCCAACCTCAGCGCATCTAGCCTCATGCCGTCGCCGCAAATGCTGCGACCGGCTTTGACAGGCTGTACTGATGAGTGAATCACGTGCTCGCTTATGGCGGCTGTACGTGGGGCACCTCGTGTGCGCCGAGTTCCCTCATCCTCGGTCTGTCAACCCGCGTATAGCTGCCATCCACCTGTTTGCAAGCAGGCATGCTTCAGAAGAAAGTCGTAATCCCGACAAAGTACGCCCGACCCGGCACGTAAAAGCTGGTCGACTCATCCCGCGGGTCTTCATCGAGCAGGTTCTGCACGCCGGCATTGAGTGACAGCCAGTTGGTCGCCGCCCAGTTGGCGCTCAAGTCGTAGGTGGTGTACGACTTGACGAAGTCAGTGCCCAAACCGCGCTGCTTGCCCACATGCTGCGCCGACAGCTCGGTGCCGATGCGGTCGCTGATCTGCCAGTCGATGGCGCTGAACAGCGACAGTTTCGGCGCGCTGATCAGGTCGCGGCCGGTCGACAGGTTGCGGCTTTCGAGCATGTAGGTGGCGTTGGTGCGCCAGCTGGCATTTTCCCACAGGGGGACTTTGCTACTGCCTTCCCAGCCGCGGGTGCGGGCCTTGTCGGCGTTTTCCAGCATGGTCCACCAACGGCCCTGGAAGTTGCCCAGCGGGGCGTATTCGATCTTGTCCTTGAAGTCGGTGTGGAAGTAGGTGAGGCCTGCTTCCCAACCGCCGTGGTCAAAGGACACGCCGATTTCTTTGTTGGTGCTGATTTCCGGGCGCAGGTTTGGATTGCCGGCCATCCAGCATTCGCCGGTGACGTACCCCAGCGGCCGCAGCGACGTGCAGCCGCGACCGCCGGAGTTGGTTGCCGCACCGGCGCTGCCTTCTTTCAGGCTTGGCGCACGGAAACCTCGCGACACGCCGCCGCGAACTGTCCAGTCCGGGTGCGGGTGGTAGACAAGGTAGGCGCGCGGGCTGTTGTGGTTGCCATATTCGTCACTGTGGTCGAAGCGGTTGCCCAAGGTCAGCGAGAGGTTGTCGAGCAGGAACAGTTCGTCTTCGATGAACAGCGCCGAGTAGTCGCCCTCAAGGTCCGCACCGCTGACTGGCTTGCCCTGATAATCGACGGGGACGGTACCCAGCGTGTCGGTATTGGTCAGTTGCTCGCGCTTCCATTGCCCGCCAACGGTGAGGCGCTGGTTGATCAGCAGATCGAACGGGATGTTGAGGCTGCCTTCGACGATCTTTTCCTCGGAGCTGGCCTTGCCCCAGCTGATGTCGTTCTTGAATTTGTTCAGGTAGGCGTCGATCCGCGAGGTGCCAAAGCCCCAGTCCGCGTTGTGCGAGATGATGAAGCTGTCTCGGGTCAGGCGGGCAGCACCAAAGCCTTCACCAATGGTTTCGTCCCAGTCGCCGAAGGTCTTTTTCGACGACCAGGAGCGCTCCACGCCTTGGGTGGCTTCGAATGACAGCTGGTGGTTGTCGTTGACTTGCCAGTTGAGCAGGGCGTTGACGCTGTGGTCCTTGGCCCCGCCAGCGCCGTCGTTGTAGACGAAGTCGCCGAGGGTATCGACCCGCGGTTCGACTTCGTCGGCCGCCCGCCGGGTGAGGTTGGCGCCCAGGCGCAGGCCTAGCGATTCGGTGATCGGGCCGGACAGGTTGACGCTGGTCTGGTTGGTCTGGCCGCGGTCGGAGTCATCCGGGATGGTTGTGTTGGCGTGGAGCGAGCCGCTCCACTCACGGGAAACCTTGCGGGTGATGATGTTGATGACGCCGCCCATGGCGTCCGAGCCGTACAGCGACGACATCGGCCCGCGCACGATCTCGATCCGCTCGATCATGTTCGGTGAGATCCAGTTAATGTCCTGGCGGCCCAGGTCGCGGCGGTAGTTGGTGTCGGCGGAGCTGCCGATGCGTTTGCCGTCCACCAGAATCAGCGTGTACTTGTCGTCCAGGCCGCGCAGCTTGATCTTCGATTGCTCGCCCACCGGGCCAAAGCCGCCGGTCACACCGGGGATACGCCGCAGCAGGGTGTTGAGGTCGTACACCGGCTGGCGTTCGATCTCTTCGCGGGTGATGACACTGACGCTGGCCGGGGCATCGCGCACATCAGTGCCGCCGCCGCTAGCGGTGACGAACGAAGCTTGCAGTTCAGTGGCAGGCAGCGGCTCTAGCTCGAGGGTTTCTTCGGCCTGAACAGGGCTTGCGGCGATCAGCGCCAGGGTGAGCAGGGCACGGCAGAACGGTGGGCGTGGCATCGTGGAACAGTCCTTGTCGATCGGTTGGATTCAAGAGGCAGAATGCAATCGGGGTCGGACGGTATCGCAAATGAGAACCATTTAAAAGTAATTGCCCAATTTTGTTTAAACAAAACTGACAAATACTTTACTGAGCACGTTGATGCTTCTTGCTCGCCGAAGGCGTGATCGGAGCTTCATTCAGACGTAAAAAAGCCCACTCGGCGGTGGGCTTGGCGGCAGCACGGTAACGTTACAGCAGGCGCAATGAGCGCCGTGCTCGATCTCACAGTGAGGTGGCGATCACCTGGGCAAGCTGCATGTCGGACATCATCGGCTCGCTGTGTGTCGAGCGATAATAGCGTGATGCTTGTTCAAATTGCGCGCCGCAGATGGTGCTGTCAGAACCGATAAAGGTGAGGGCAACGATAGAAGAAGGCGAGATGTTGCAGTTGTGCTCAGTCAGCCTTATGGCGGGCTGGCTTCAGGCATGGGTACGCAACCACTCGTCGGCGACATCGCCCATGGTTGCTGGCGCGCCGCTCTTGATCCAGGCCATGAACGTACGGTCGAATTTGAAGGCTTCGCCGCATTCGGCAATCAGGAATTGGCGGACCTTCTGGGTGTTACGGTACTGAGCGTCCAATGGGGTGGCGCGGGTGATTGGTCCTGAGTGCCAGTTTAAACTCATGGCTGATCCAGTGATGGCGACTTGAAGCGGCAGGTTAGCACTGAAGGGCGTGGCGTTGTCCATGGATTGAGTTGGCTGGGCTGCTTAATCTGAACTGCTCGGCACGTGGACTGCCCAACGACCACACACTGAGGAAACTGCGATGACCGATCCAAAAGACGACCAGAAAGACAGCCAGGTGCCGGCTCATTCCACCGAAGAGGAAAAGGCTCGGCTCAAGGACAAAAACAAGGATGGCATTCCGCCTGGTGCCGAGTGAAAGCGCGCCTCGGCGGCCAGGCCATCAAGCATGTGGGACTGGCCGCCATTTACATAGAGCCGTTTCCTGTCAAGGCGGCGAATCTGTTCAACGTTCAGACTTCCTGGCGCGATCAGCCGGCGGTCAATCCATCTGCAGATAATTGATCGAAATCGCCACCACCTCCGCCGCGGCATGCAGTAACACCGGCACCAGCAAACCGCCGCTGGCTATACGTGCGATGGCGAGGATCAAACCGACGGCAACCAGCGTTACCAAGGTGATCAGGTTGTCGTACTGGTTGTGCAGCGCAGCAAACACCAACGTGCTGACCACGATCGCGGTGCACTGCCAGAAGCGGCCACTGTCCAGCGGAAACACGCGCATCACGTAGTGCCTGAACAGCAGCTCTTCGGCGACCGGCGGGAACAGCACCAAGGTCAGGCAGAGCAGGGCGATCTGCGCCGGGCCTAGGCCGTCGTAGAAGTGCACCATGAAGCTTTCGCGGGGTATCTGCAAAAGGTGCATCAGCAGCGCGCACAGCGTGTAGGTCCCGACCATGGCGATCAGACCGAACAGCAACGGGCGCCGCCAGTGCTGGCCGAGGATCACCTGCCTGAGGCCTTGCTTGCGGTACTGCAAACACAGCAGCACCAACAGGCCGATCGCGGCATAGCCTACCGAGTTGATCAGCTTCTGGCTGGTGAGGGGCGCGGACGGGTCGGGCAGGACAACCAGCACGCTTGCGGCGAGGTAGATGATGAGCGCCAGGGCCAGCATGCCAAGCCGCTTGAAGACGTTATAGCGTGACGGCGCAGGGGCTACCGCTGAGGGCATGGATGATGCTGAGGTTTGCACGGGGACGTTCCTTGTTTGAGCAATTCGGCGGGCATCTTGCCGTTGCCGCTATCGCCTGACAATCGACGATCGTAGATAAACAATATCTAGCTAGGGCGGCGCCAGCGTGGCTGATACTCAGGCCCCGGAAACCAGCTTGCTGACACTGGTGGTCTGCTGATTCCAGATCATCTCGTAATGGCTGGACAGCACAACGCTCGTTTCCCAACTTCCCATAGCAATGTGCCTGAATGGTGCAGGGTTGCCTTGGGATGAGTCATAAAGCACACGCCTGAGGCCGTCATGTTGAAGAAAGTGTGCTGACTGCACAGTGATCATTGTGGCAGACGCACGCTTTTTGCGAGATCAGCGGCCCCTTCGAAGCGGCCCGCATATTGCTCTAGCTGCTCCATCCACTACCCGGAGCAGCATCGATGAGCGCGCCCAGCGAATTCCCGTTATCCGAAGCCCCGCAGTCAGCCCGCAAGGGCCTGCTGCCGATCGCCATGGTTTTGTTCAGTTTCACCTTCTTCACCGGCACCATGTTCGCCGGCGGCAAGCTGGGCATGGCGTTCAATTTCGTCGACATGCTGTGGATCGCCACCATCGGCAACTCACTGCTGGCGTTGTACGCCGCAAGCCTGGCGTTCATCGCCTCGCGCAGCGGGCTGAATACGGTATTGATGGGGCGCTTTTGCTTTGGCGAGGCGGGCAGCCGGCTATCGGACTTCCTGCTGGGTTTCGCCGAGCTGGGCTGGTACGCCTGGGGCACCGCGACGGTGGCGATCGTGCTGGTGAAGATCCTGGGCCTGGCTGAGGGCTTCACTGTGCCGCTGATGGTGCTGTTCGGTCTTGGTTTCAGCATTACCGCGATCATTGGCTTCAAGGGCCTGGACCTGCTGTCGCGGGTGTCGGTGCCGTTGATGTTCGTGCTGTTGCTGGTGTCGATGTACATCGCTACCGGCGACGCCGGTGGTTTTGCTGGCCTGGCTGCGGTGGTGCCGCACGAGGCGATGACGTTTTCAGCGGCGGTGACCATGGTCTTTGGCACCTTCGCCAGCGGTGCGACTCAAGCCACCAACTGGACGCGCCTGTCGCGCAGCGGGCGGGTCGCGGTGACCGCCAGTGTGGTCAGTTTTCTGCTCGGCAATGGCTTGATGGTGGTGGCGGGAGCATGGTGCGCGATGGTCTATCAGCAGGCCGATATCGTCGAGGTGATGATCCTGCAGGGCTTGTCGTTCGCTGCAGTGATCATGCTCTGCCTGAACCTGTGGACCATCCAGGGGCCGACCATCTACAACGTCTCGGCAGCGGCCTGCCATCTCCTGCGCAGCGAACGCCGGCGCACGGCAACTCTGGTCGCGGCGGGGCTGGGCATCCTCTTGGCGATTGGCGGCATGTACGAGCTGCTGATCCCGTTTCTGGTGCTGCTGGGTTCGATCATTCCGCCGGTCGGCGGGGTGATCATGGCTGATTTCTGGTACCGCCACCGCGGCAAGTACCCGGCGCTGGCCTCGGTTCAGTTGCCACGCTACAACCTCAAGGGGCTGACTGCCTACGCCGTCGGTGCGCTGTTGGCCTACAGCTCGCCGTGGGTCGCGCCGCTGGTGGGAATTGGCGCTTCGGCGCTGTGCTATATCGTCCTGCTTGAGCTGAGCGGTCGGCGGCGGGCGCTGGCGCAGGTCGAGCCGTGAGCCTGGCATTGGAAGAAATTCTGCGCCTGCCCGGGCTTGCACAGATGACCGTGCGCGCTGGCCAACGCAACCTGCAGCGGCGGGTGCGCTGGCCCTACGTGGCCGAGAACGAGGGTATTGCCGAATGGGTGATGGGCGGTGAACTGGTGTTCGTTACGGGCATCAATCACCCGCGCGGCGAGGCCAATCTGCTGAGCCTGGTCGAGGATGGCGACGCGGTGGGCATCGCCGGTCTGGTGATCCTCACTGGTGGCAGCTTCATTCAGCAGATTCCACCGAAGGTGATCGAACGCGCCGAGCAACTGGGCCTGAGCTTGATCGAGCAGCCCTACGCGCTGAAGATGGTGGTGGTGACCCATTTGATCGGTACGGCGCTGGTGCAGATGGCACAAGCGCGCCGCTCGCGGGATGACATCATCGGGCAATTGCTGACCGGCGATTATCCAAGCCTGGCCATCGCCCGGCAACGCGCCGCGCACTTGCAGCTGGCGCTGGACGAGCCGCGGCGGCTGGTGGCGCTGCGGCTGGCAGGCGATGAGGTATTCGAACAGCATGCTCCGGAGCAAGCCGAGCGCCTTTGGCAGGCCAGCCAGCAAGCGCTGGAAGACTGCCTGCAAGCATGGTGTCGCACCCAGCCGGGCGCTGTCACGGCACAGTTGCCGGGCGATCTGTTCGTGCTATTGCTGCCTGACGTGCCGAACCTGCGCGGTGGGTTGGCGCAGTTGCATCAGCAATTGCGGGTTATTGCCGGTGACACCGGGGTATATCTGGGCATGTCCTGCCTGGCCGAGGACTGCGCGCACTATCGCCAGGCACTCAACGAAGCCCGTCAGGCGCTCGACGTCGCCCAGCACCTGCGCCCGGCCAGCGGCCTTTGCGACTTCAGCGAGCTGGGCGTGCTGCGCCTGTTGCAGGGGATCAGCGACCGCGGCCTGATCGACAGCTTCGTCAGCCAAACCCTCGGTCGCCTGATCGAAACCGGGCGCAAGCATCCCCATGCGTTGTTGCACACCCTCGATGCCCTGCTGGGCGCCAACGGCAACGCCTTGCAGGCCGCCGCGCGTTTGGGCCTGCACCGCAACACCATCAATCAACGCATCGGCAGAATCGAACAACTGAGCGGACAATCACTCGATGATCCGCTTTTTCGTATGAATGCTGCGGTCGCTATGCTCATATGGCGCATGACCGCAGCCCAGGGCAAGGAGTAGAAACATGAACATCATCAATGCACGCCTGCGTGGCAAGGACGGGCTGTTTCGCATCGAACTCGAAGGCGAGCGCATCGCTGCGATCCAGGCGCAGAGCGGGCCGCTGGCGCTGAATAACGCCAGTGATATCGACGCCGAGCACAACCTGGTGGTGCCGCCCTTTATCGAGCCGCATATTCACCTCGATGCCACCCTCACCGCTGGCGAGCCCAACTGGAACATGAGCGGTACCTTGTTCGAGGGCATCGAGCGCTGGGCCGAGCGCAAAGAGCTCAATACCCATGAAGACACCAAGACCCGCGCCAGCAAGACCATCGGCATGCTGGTCGATCACGGCATCCAGCATGTGCGTACCCATGTCGACGTCACCGATCCCAAGCTGACCGCACTCAAGGCGATGATTGAAGTCCGCGAAGAAGTGCGCCACCTGATCGACCTGCAGATTGTCGCGTTTCCGCAGGAGGGCATCGAGTCGTACGCCAATGGTCGCGCCTTGATGACCGAGGCGGTGGCGATGGGCGCGGATGTGGTGGGCGGTATCCCGCACTTCGAGAACACCCGTGATCAGGGCGTGTCGTCGATCAAGTTCCTGATGGACCTGGCCGAGCGCAACGGTTGCCTGGTCGATGTACATTGTGACGAGACCGACGACCCGCAGTCGCGCTTCCTCGAAGTGCTGGCCGAGGAAGCACGCATGCGCGGCATGGGTGCGCGGGTTACCGCCAGCCACACTACGGCAATGGGTTCGTATGACAACGCCTACTGCTCGAAGCTGTTCCGCTTGCTGAAAATGTCGGGCATAAACTTTGTTTCCTGCCCGACCGAGAGCATCCACCTGCAGGGCCGGTTCGACACCTACCCCAAACGCCGTGGCCTGACCCGCGTCGCCGAAATCGACCGCGCCGGGATGAACGTGTGCTTTGGCCAGGACTCGATCGTCGACCCGTGGTACCCACTGGGCAATGGCAACATTCTGCGCATTCTCGAGGCCGGTTTGCACATCTGCCACATGCTCGGCTACGAAGACCTGCAGCGCTCGCTCGACCTGATCACCGACAACAGCGCGCGCACCCTCAATCTTGGCGAGCGCTATGGGCTGGAGGTCGGACGGCCAGCGAATCTGCTGGTGCTGTCGGTGCCGGATGATTACGAGATGGTCCGCAGCCAGGGTTACGCACTGGTTTCAGTGCGCAATGGCAAGGTGCTGATGCGCCGCACCCCGGCCCAGGTGCAGCGCCTGGCTTGATCCTGACCATCGCCCGCGCAGGCTTATCTGCGTGGGCGATGGCTGGCGATCGGTCTAATTCGCATTTGCCCCTGAGCGCGATCAGTGGCACGCTTGGCCGGCGATTTTGCATCGCCCCTACAGCGAAATAAGGAAACGCCCAGGTGAGTTGGGAAAAAGTCGGTAAAGCCCTCGTTGGCCTGCTGGTCGCTGGTGCCTGTGCAGGCGGCCTGTATCTGGCATTCAAGCAGGACCCAGCCCTGGAAGCGCGGCTTACCTACTCCTACCTGACCTACCCAAGCCAGTTCAGCGAGCGCATCAGCACGGCCAATGACATGCTGCGCTACGAGCGCTTGCACGGGCAGATGAGCGATATCAGCCAGGGCCAGTTGAGCAATCAGCAGGTCGACAAGCTGGTGGACGCGGCCCAGGCGCCGTATCTGGCGTTGTTTGCCAAGCCGTTCGAGGCAGGCCTGGTCGACCATCGTACCGGCTTGGTGATAGAGCTGAAGAACACCCGCGAAGCCCCGCTGAAGAACATTCAGATCCGCTTGCCGGCCAAGGGCCTGGTGCAGGTGCGCGACGATGACGGCAACGACATCATCCCACAGGCGGCCACCAACCTGATCGACATCGCCACCATCGGCGGGCGCGAAGACTGCAAGGTATGGGTGTACTTCGATTCGGACTACTCGCAGATCCGACAGGGCGGCCTGAGCATTCGCCACGCTGACGGCGAGGCGCAGATTCTCGCTTACCGCGAGTTCGTCGGCCTGCCAGCCACCATTGCCAGCTACAGCCAACTGCTGCTGGCCTTGCTCGGTGCACTGGCGATCGGTGTATTGGGCCTTGGCTACGCATGCCTGAGCCGCAGCCAGCAGGCTACGGCCCAGCGCCGCGCTTAAGGCGCGACCAGCTCGAAGCGCCCCTGCGGATCTTCCAGCCCGGACATCAGGCGCAGGAACTTGATCCGCTCGCCGCTGATGCTGATATCACCCACTGTGACCTCTTTGACGAAGCCGGTCTGCTTCAAGGCGATACGATCGAGTGTGGCTTTTTTCATGCTGACCTCGACATCCGCACGGCGGTGGCGCGTGCGGTCGCGGTGGGTCAGCACGCCGTTGCGCACGGTCAGCGCATAATCTTCACCCAGGTCAGTGAAGCGCCAGTTGATGGTCAGGTCCTGCTCGGCTGCCTTTTGCGCATCGAGGCGCACGCTGAGCAGATCGAAGAACAGTGGCGCTGCCAGGGCCCGTACCATGTCATCGACGTTGCCGGGGGCTGGGCTTGCGGCAACACCGTCGCGCAGCTCCTGTGCGCCGCTCAGGTAGGCATTGCGCCAGGTAGCGTTCTCGCTCTGGTAGCCGAGTTGCTCGAACGCATCGGCCTGCAGCTGACGTGCTGCGCTGTTACCGGGCTGGGCGTAGATCAATTGCCGAGTCAGCTCGGCGACCCAGCGGTAATCACCTGAAGCAAATGCCTTGCGCGCCAGGCTCAGCACCTGGTTGGCGCCGCCCATGGCTTCGACATAGCGCCGGCCGGTGTCGCTCGGTGGCAGTGGGTCGAGGGTAGCGGGGTTGCCGTCGTAGCTTCCCATGTAGCGTTGATAGACCGCACGCACGTTGAGGCTGAGCGAGCCGTAGTAATCGCGGCTGTACCAGCGCTTGGCCAGGCGCGGGGGCAGCGTGGCGAGTTGCGCGGCAATTGCGTCCGGGGTCAGGCCCTGATTGATCAGGCGTAGCGTCTGGCCATCGATATAGGCGTACAGGTCACGCTGGTCGGCAAGGTACTCGCGCACTGCCGCGCCGCTCCAGGTTGGCCAGTGATGCTGGCCGAGGACGATCTCGGCCCGCTCACCGTAACGCACCAAGGTCTGGTCGAGGTAGCGCGACCAGCTTCTGGCATCGCGCACCGGCGCGCCACGCAGGTCGAGCAGGCTCAGTTGACTGTGGGCGACGTTCTCGCCCATGGCCAGCGCCTTGAAGCGCGGCAGCCAGAGGTTCATCTGTGCCGGCGCGTCCTGGCCTGCGGTGAGCTGGAATTCGATGTCGATGCCATCGATGCGCACGGTCTCGACCGCTTTGCTTATCTCCCGCGTGGGGGCGATCAGGCTGATCGTGGCGTTGCTGGATATGTCTTTGCCCAGGCCTGCATCGACCTGGCCGCGAGGCCCGCGGGGCAGGGCGTTGCCATACAGGTATTCGGCGCGGCGCTGCATCGCCGGGCCCGCCAGCACGTTCTCGCTGATGGCCTGCGCATAGAAACCGCGCGGTGCCAGCACCTGAACCCTGCCGGCCTTGACCTCGGCGGGGTCGACGACGCCGCGCACGCCACCATAGCTGCTCACCTGCGGGTTGCTGTAGATCACCGCCAGCACAGGCTTGCGCGGGCGATGTTTGAAGTACAGCTCCATGGCAGCGCGGGCGGTTTCTACTGAATGCAGCGGGTCGATCACGATCAGGCCGCTGTCGCCTTCGACCAGGGTCATGTTGGCGAGGTCCAGACCACGTACCTGATAGATGCCCTCGGTGACCTGGAACAGGCCAGCGATGGCGTTCAGTTGGGCTTGGCGCCACAGGCTTGGGTTGACGGTGGCAGGCGCTTCACCGTTGATGAAGGCGTAGCGCTGCAGGTCCCACACCGGTTGGCTGTCGGCATTGTCGATGCGGCCATCGAAGCGCTCGATCAAGCCGCGCTGAGCGGCGTCGAAATCGGCGCGGTCGTTGAAGGGGAGGCGCTGCAACCATTGTTGATTGCTTTGGCGGGTGAAGCTGGTGGCGTCTTTTTGCGGTGCATCGGCGGCAGAGGCGAGCGGGCACAGCAGCAATAGCGGCAGTAACAGGCGATGCGGCATAGGGATTCCTTGGCTTGAACGACGCGCAAGGGGGAACAGTAGCCTATGGCAAGGAGGTTTGGGCAGGTGGTAACGCTGTGGCTGTGAGTTTTAGGGCTGCTGAGCAGCCCTAAAACGATGCGCCGTGTTGTTCAGCGCTGGAAACCCAACCCCGACGACAAGTCAGTCTATCAAGTTGACTTAACTCGCCGCCGTTTCCGGTGACGTTTAGCGCTGGCGCCAATGATTTGTGCGGCGTTAATCGCAGATCCAGGATGCTTGCGAGCGTACTCGCAGCGCTGACTTAGCCGCTTTCGTGCAACAGCAGTGCTTGATGCAGCCTTTCGAGCAGAGCCTCACGCACGCTGTCCGGGGCACTCACCTTGATCGAGCCGGCATGCGCCAGCAGCCAGCTCAAAAGGGCCTGGTCATAGGCAACCGTGGCCACCAACCTGGCGTCGCCTTCGGCAAGCGGCTCCAGCAACATGTCGTCCGACAGCGGCTGCGCCGCCAACTGCCGTGCCAGCCCCGGCGTCACCCAGGCCCGCAAGGTGATCGGTTGCGCCATGCAACGATCGCTGGGCTGCGGCGGCTGCAGCAGCTCGGTGCTGAGCTCGGCCTGCCAGTACCAGCCATATGGGGTGCCCTTGCTGTTGCAGCGCACCGGAAACAGCTCGGTCAGCTCGTTCAGATCACGCTCGACCGTGCGCTTGCTGGTGCCATGGCCGACCTGGTGCAGGGCCTGCTGCAACTGATTGGAACTCATGCCCGGGTGGCGGTCAGGCAGCAGTTTGAGCAACTGCCACTGGCGGGCGATGGTCTGGCGCGTGGGGTTGCTGGGCAAAGCGGGTTCCTTGGCGCGCGATCACTGCACGGCTCTAGTGGTGGCAATTGGCTATGTTCGCCTAGCATACCTTTTGCTGGGCGTGCAGCCAACGTGCCGTGACAAGTGGCCTGCGTCTGCGGTATACCTGAGCGCTACCAAGGGGAGCCCGGAGACGGGCTGAGAAACCGCTGGCAAGATGCAGCGCGGTGACCCTTAGCACCTGATCCGGATCATGCCGGCGAAGGGATGGGACAGCCGACCTGCCTTTGCGCCGGCCTCACTGCGAGGCCGCACCATGCACCACCCGCCTGGCCTCGCTGCCACCTCTCAGAGGACAGCAGCATGAGCGAACGTTTTACCCATTATTTGCGCGAGCAGAGCGAACCGACCTGGTCGGCTGCCGTTGGCCACCGCTTCGTGCGACAGCTATGTGATGGTTCCCTGGCGGATCCGGTCATGGTCCGCTACCTGGTTCAGGACCATCGCTTTCTCGACAGCTTTCTGACCTTGCTCGGTGCGGCTATTGCCACAGCCGATACCTTTGAAGCGCGCCTGCGTCTGGGCCGTTTTGCCGGGATGATCTCGAGTGACGAAAACACCTATTTCCTGCGTGCATTCCAGGCCCTCGATGTAAGCCCGGCGCAGCGCGACGAGCCTGCCGACAGTGCGCCCACCGCAGGCTTCAAGGCGATCATGGCCGAGGCGGCGGCAAGCCGCTCCTATGCGGCAGCGCTGGCGGTGCTGAATGTGGCCGAGGGGTTGTACCTGGACTGGGCGCAGAAGGCGCCGCAGCCACTGCCCGAGCATTTCGTCCACGCTGAGTGGATCACCTTGCATGACAACCCGTTCTTCGAGGATTTTGTCGCGTTCCTGCAAGCTGAACTTGACCGCGTCGGGCCAAAGGAGGCCGAGCTCAGCCGCGACTTCTACCTGCGCACAGTCGCACTGGAACTGGCCTTCTTCGATGCCGTATACGATGGCGAGGTCTGACATGGATATTTTTGATCGGCTCAAGGCCGCCGCTGCGCCGCAATGGGCGAGCTACGTCGAGCATGACTTCCTGCAGCAGATGCAGACGGGCACCCTCAGTCAGGCGGCGTTTCGCGAGTATCTGGTGCAGGACTACCTGTTCCTGATCCAGTTCGCCCGCGCCTGGGCGCTGGCCGCCTACAAGAGTCGCCTGCCAAGTGACATCCGCGCCGCGCAGGCCGGGCTTGCGGCGATTCTTGACGAGACTGAACTGCACCTGCGCCTGTGCGCCCGCTGGGGCTTGTCGCAAGCCGACATTCAAGCTGCCCCCGAGCATCAGGCGACCGTGGCCTATACCCGCTATGTGCTTGACTGCGGCGCCGCCGGCGACCTGCTTGAACTGCACGTTGCGCTGGCACCGTGCGTGATCGGCTACGCCGAAATCGGCCAGCGCCTGGCCGGCTCAATCGGTGATCTGAACCAGCATCCGTACCGCGAATGGATCGGCGAGTATGCCGGTGAGGCCTATCAAGACGTGGCGGCGTCTGCCCGCAAGCACCTGGACGAGCTGGCCGCGCGGAGCATGACCGAGTCACGTTTCACCGAGCTGGCGGCGATCTTTGCCCAGGCCTCACGGCTTGAGGCGGACTTCTGGCAGATGGGATTGCAGGCTGCCGAATAATCGGCTGGTCAGCGTGCTTGAGGTGCCTGCAGGCATAGCTGTGGTACCTCGACGCTGCCTTTGGCGTCGCGGTCGTCGACAGCGGCTGTCACACTTTGTCCCATTTGCGCCAATGCATCTGATTAGGATTCTCTTTTACAGCAGAATCCACAGGTCACTTGCATGCGCGCACCACGTCGTATTTTCAGCCGTTCCTCCACGTTGGCCGTATTTCTGGCGGGTGCCGCGCACGCGCAGACAAACCCTCCAGAACCCGTCCCATTGACCCTTGAAGATGTGGTTGTGACTGCCTCGGGCTTCGAGCAGCGGGTTGAGGACGCGCCCGCGTCGATCACCGTGATCGACGGCGAAGACCTGCGTCGCAAGTCGTACCGCGACCTCGGTGACGCAGTGCGTGATGTCGAGGGTGTCACCGTCAACGGCGGCGCCAACGAAAGCGACATCTCGATGCGCGGCATGCCGGGCGACTACACCTTGATTCTGGTCGATGGCAAACGCCAGAGCGCCCGTGAATCACGGGTCAACGGCAACGCCGGTTACGAGCAGAGCTTTGTCCCGCCGGCAGCCGCCATCGAGCGGATTGAGGTGGTGCGCGGGCCGATGTCGTCGCTGTATGGCTCGGACGCTATCGGGGGGGTGATCAACGTCATTACCCGCAAGGTCTCGCCCGAGTGGGGCGGCTCGATCGGTTATGACTATTCGGCGCGTAAGCACAGCGCAGAGGGCGACGCCGGGCAAACCACTTTCTACTTGAGCGGTCCGCTCAAGGAAGACCTGCTTGGCCTGCAAGTGTGGGGCCGCTACCTGGACCGCCAGGCCGATGCTGACCTGGAACAGACCAACGGCCACAGCAAGGCCGATCACCGCGACCTGACCACGCGCCTGGCCTTCACGCCCACGATCGACCACGACATCCTTCTCGAAGCCGGCGTTACGCGCCTGAAAAACGGTGATGGCGTCAGTGCCAACTGGGCCACCCGCGAGCAAGAGAACAACCGTGATCACTGGTCGCTGTCGCACCAGGGTCGCTGGGGCTGGGCCACCTCAGACGTCGCCCTCTATCAGGAAACCACCAGCCGCGAAGGCAAGGCCACGCCAGACCAGACCGACATCTACGGGCGCAAGCCTGAAATCCGCAACCGCGTGCTCGACGCCAAGCTGGTCGTGCCGACCACCTACAACGTCAGCACGGTTGGCCTGCAATGGCAGGAAAACCAGGTCACCGACTGGAACCAGGGCTTGGGTGACAAGGTTGATTACGAGTTCTCGGTCCAGCAAAAAGCGCTGTTTGCCGAAAACGAATGGTCGGTCACCGACACCTTCGCCTTGACCGGCGGCCTGCGCATGGACAACCACGAAGAATACGGCAACCACTTCAGCCCACGCCTGTATGGGGTCTGGCGCGCGACGGATCAGTGGACGCTCAAAGGCGGTGTTGCCCGCGGCTTCAAGACCCCTGAGCTGCGCGCCGTGGTTGAAGGCTACGCCTACCTGCGCCGCAACCGGTTCGTCATGCTCGGCAACCCTGACCTCAAGCCCGAGACCAGCACCAACTACGAAGTGTCGGCACTGTGGTCCAACCGCAATGATCTGTCGGCAGGTGTGACGTTGTTCTACAACGACTTTCAGGACAAGCTCTCTACCGTAACCACTGACCGGCGCTGGAACGGCTACATCGTCATGGACCGGGTCAATGTCGACAAGGCGGTGATCCGTGGCGTCGAGCTGACCGGTCAATGGGACATCCGCTCCGACCTGCTGATCAAAGGCAACTACACCTACACCGACTCCGAGCAGAAGACCGGTGCCAACGCAGGTGCGCCGCTTGCCCTGACGCCGAAACAGAAAGCCAACCTGCGCGGCGAATGGCGGGTCAATGACCGCGCCCAAGCCTGGGCCGCGCTCAGCTACTACGGCGAAGAAACAGGCAACACCATCACTGCCGAATCGGCGCCGGGCTACACCACTGCCGACATCGGCGGCTCGTATGACCTGACCCATGCGCTGACTGTGAATGCCTCGCTGAACAACATCACCGACAAGCGTCTGGACGACGAGACCTATGGCACGGTGAACTATGGCCGCACGCTGTGGATGGGCGCGACCTACAACTTCTGATCAGAGCAGTAGCAAACGGGGCCGTACATCGGCCCCGTTTGCGTTTGCGCGTGTCAGCCTTGGCCGACCGGCAGCCGCACCAGCGCGCACAGCCCTCGTGGTTTGCGGTTTTCCAACAGCAGTTCACCGCCATGGGCCTGAATGCAGGCACGGGCGATCGCCAAGCCCAGACCGAGGCCGCCACCGCTGCGGGCGTCGGCACCACCGCGGCCGAGCTGGACAAAGGGTTCAAAGACTTTTTCCAACCACTGCTCAGGCAGCCCCGGACCTTGATCGGTGATCTCCAGGCGCACCTGGCCGTCAGCCTGGCTGAGCGTCACGTGGGTCGCACCGCCATGCTTCAAGGCGTTGTCGATCAGGTTGGTCAGGGCACGTTTTAGCGCCAAAGGTCGGCAGCTTAGCCAGGCCTGTTGCTGCACATCCCAGGTCAACGGTTGCCCAAGCAGGCGATAACGTCGGTCCAGCTCGTCAAGCAAGTCGTTCAGGCGCAACTGACAGGTCGCCTCCTGCACTGCATCGCCGCGCACGAACTCCAGGGTTTCGCCGACCATCGCCGTCAGCTCGCCCAGGCTTTCCAGCAAGTCGTCGCGGGTGGCGCCGGGGTCAAGCAGTTCAACCTGCAAACGCAATTCGGTCAGCGGCGTGTTGAGGTCATGGCTGATCGCTGCCAACAAGCGGGTGCGGCCTTCGACATGCCGGGCCAGGTTGGCCTGCATCGTGTTGAATGCATGGGTCAGCTCGCGTGCTTCGTGCGGGCCGGTTAACGGCAGCGGCGCAATCCACTCACCACGGCTGACCCGCTCGGTGGCTTTGGCCAGGGCCTTGATCGGGCGCAGCACGCGGGCAAAGCCGAACATCATCACCAGCAAGACCGGCAGGGTGGTCATTGGCAAACTGTAAGCCAGTACAGTGCCCCACTGATAAGCACCGCTGGGGTGCTGCTCGGCATTCAGATACTGGCCGTTGCCCAGCGCCAGGCTGCTGCGCAAGCGTAGTGGCGCCCAACCGCCAGGACTGAACGGATAAGCGCGGGCGTCGGTGCCGTTGACCCGCTCCAGTTGCACGATCAGCGAGTGTTCCGGCGATAGCTGCAGGCGCTGGCGCAGGTCGCGGCTAAGCCGCTGTTCTTCAGAGCGAGCGGCGAAAGCACTGACCTCGGGGGTTGCCGCGATCCAGAAGCGGGTTTCCGGGTTGGCCATCTTGGCCAGCATCCTGTTGGCCTGCGCTGCGGGCAGGTCGCGCGCCAGGTTGAACGCAGTTGCCAGGCGCTCCAGGCTGGCTGCCCGGGACAGCGGATGAAGCAGGCTGCCGTGGCGGTGCAGCAGAACGATGCCGATCAAGTGCGAGGCCAGCAGTGCCAGGCACAGCAGCAGCAGTAACTGGTGCAGCAAGCGCTGCGGCCACAGCCGGCGCAGGCTATTCAAGCTCGACATCGGCGGCCAGCAAGTAGCCGCTGCCCCACAGGGTGCGCAGCAGCTCGGCGGTTTGCCCGTCATGGCTGAGCTTGCGCCGCAGGCGACTGACCTGGCGGTCGATGGCGCGTTCGCTGATGTCGCTGTCGTGCGCTGCCGTCAGGTCGACCAGCCGTTGCCGGGTCAGGCTGCGATGCGGGTGGGCCAGAAACACCTGCAGCAGTTTGCCCTCGGCGGTGCTCAACTGAACTGACTCGGCACCTTCGCGGCTGAGCGAGGCGCTGCTGGCGCAGAAGTGCCAGCCGGCGAAGCGATAGCGGCGTGCTGCGGGCGTAGCTGCAGGCGCCGCGTGGAGTCGCGCCTGGGTTGCCTGATGCCGGCGCAGCACGCTGTTCAGGCGCGCGACCAGCTCACGCGGCTCGAACGGCTTGGTCAGATAGTCATCTGCGCCCAGGTCGAGGCCGCGAATGCGGTCTGCAGTGGCGTCGCGGGCGGTCAGCAGGATCACCGGCAGGTTGCAGCGCCGGTGCAGTTGCTGGCACAGCTCGAAGCCATCGCCGTCGGGCAGCATGACATCGAGTACGGCCACGTCGAACGCCTGCTGCTTGAGCAATTGCCAGAGTCCGGCCGCGTCGGCGGCGGTGCGCACCTCGAAACCATGGCGGCGCAGGTAGGTCGCCAGCGGGTCGCGGATCTTGCGGTGGTCATCGACCACCAGCACTCGCGGCGCGGGCGTGGGTTGTTCAGCTGGCATTGGCTATCGCGCGTGATGTGGGAGGCAGGGCGCAATATTACTACGAGTCATTATCATTTGTGACTGCCCGCTGTGGGCAGATTGTCACAGCGGGTATCGTCACCTGCAGTCGCTGGCACTAGATAGCCGAGCGGCGCACCTGCTTGACCAGGATCTTCTCCAACAGCTCCCACATCGCCGGGTCGGTGCTGAACGCGACGTTGAAGCGCATCCACCCAGTCGCCTGGGCGTCGACCATGAACAACTGTCCGGGGCCGAGCATGATGCCTTGCTCCAGCGCGTCATCCAGCAGGGCCGCGCTGTCCGGGATGGCCCGGTGGCGCGCCCACACGTACATGCCTTCGTCCGATTCGGTGAACAGCTCGAAGCCCAGCCGGTGCAAATGCCGGCCCACTTCCTGGTGTGCTTCGGCCAGGCGCTGGCGCAGGCGTTTGAGGTGCTTGCGCCAGCGGCCATCGATGATCGCCGCGTAGACCACCCGCTCCATCACTTGGGAGGTGGTCAGCCCAGAGCGCATTTTCAGGCGCAGCAACTGCTGCATCAGTTCCGGGTTGGCGAACAGGTAACCAACCCGCACGTTCGGTGAAATGCTTTTTGAATAGCTGCCGACGTATACGACTTGCTGCAGGTGATCGAGGCTGGCCAGGCACGGCTGCGGCTCCGCGATCATATCGGCGTACAGGTTGTTTTCCACCAGCCGGAAGCCATGCTGGCTGGCCAGTTGCAGCAAGCGGTGCAGTTGCGGCAACGGCGTACGCGAGCAGGTCGGGCTGTGCAGGTGCGGCTGGGTGAAGAAGACACTTGGGCGGTGTTCGCTGAGCAGTTGCTCCAGGCGATCGAGGTCGTAGCCGGCCGGGGTGCGCGGCACGCCGATCAGGGTAGCCCCCTGAAAACGCAGGATGCTCATCAGGTTGGGGTAGCCTGGGTCGTCGACCAGCACCACATCACCGGGGCGCACCAACGTGCGTACCGCCAGGTCCAGCGCCTGGCTGGCGCCGTGGGTGAGCATCAGCTGCGCCGGGTTGACCACGATCGACAGCTCTTGCTGCAGGTTCTGCGCGGTCAGCGAGCGCAGCTCCGGCAGGCCCATCGGCTCGCCATAGCCGGACAGCTCCAACGGGCTACCGGCGACCTGACGCATGCCCCGGCGCAGGCCATCTTCGTACATCCAGTCGTTGGGCAGCCAGCCGCAGCCGGGTTTGAACGGCAACTGACGGGTTTCGAAAATCTGCTGCAGGTACCACTCGGCGTTGAACGACGGCCGGTTGTTGTCGGCGCCGTGGGCCGGTCTGTCGAGTTGCTCGCTGGCCGCGCGATTGACGAAAAAGCCGGTGTTGCCGCGGCTGACCAGCAGCCCTTGCGCAACCAGACGGTCGTACGCTTCGACCACGGTGAAGGTGCTCACCGAGTAGGTGGCGGCAAAGGCGCGGATCGACGGGACCTTGGCACCGGGTTTGAGCGCCTGGCTGTCGATCAACTCGCGCAAGCCGTCGATGATCTGGTTGACCAGCGGGGTGGCGGAGTCTGGATGTAGTACGAGCATGGGTGTGCCTTCAGGTGTGCAGACGCGGGGCGTCGGCCGGGTGTCGCGCGGTGTATTGCATGGGCGGCCTGTACAGTGCAGTGCGACTTTCATGCCACTGTGCATGGCTCTATCAGCGCGACATTTTTACATTAGGTGTCTGAGATCGCCAGACACCTTTTGTTTCAGTTCGTTCGAGGCCCGCCTCGCACGACCCACAGGCCGCCAGGGAAGGCCTGCTCGTGCCCTCGCACAGCGCCTGCGCGCATCAGTATCGATGTACAGGTGAAACCGCTTGCCATCGGGGTTTCACGCAATTCCTTAGATAAAAAGAAGCACGGGGACACAACTGATGGACGCTACATCTACAACTACCGCATCCGAAAAAGGGGCGCCGGAGAGCAAGCTGAATGCTTCGCTCAAGTCGCGCCACCTGACGATGATGTCGATCGCCGGGGTCATCGGCGGCGCACTGTTCGTCGGCTCCGGCAGTGTCATTCACAGCGCCGGCCCTGCTGCGGTGCTGGCTTATCTGGCTGGCGGCATCCTGGTGGTGCTGATCATGCGCATGCTCGGTGAAATGGCGACGTCTTCGCCAGACACCGGCTCGTTCTCGACCTACGCCGACCGTGCCATTGGCCGTTGGGCCGGCTTCACCATCGGCTGGTTGTACTGGTGGTACTGGGTCATCCTGATGGCCTGGGAAGCGTATGTGGCGGGCAAGATCCTGCACGGCTTCTTCCCGGGGGTGAGCACCAATGTGTTCGTCCTGGCGACGACCCTGGTGCTGATCACCGTCAACTTCTTCAACGTCAAGCACTACGGCGAGTTCGAGTTCTGGTTTGCCTTGATCAAGGTGATTGCGATCGTCTGCTTCCTGATCGTATGTGGCTCGGCGGTGTTGAATATCTGGCAGTTCGGTGAGGTCCGCGGGATCACTCACCTGACCGCCGAAGGCTTCATGCCGAACGGCTTTACCACGGTGATTGGTGCGCTGCTTGGGGTGATGTTCGCCTTCCTCGGTGCGGAGATCGTGACCATCGCTGCCTCCGAGTCGAAAGACCCGGCCGGGCAGATCGTCAAGGCGACCAACTCGGTGGTCTGGCGGGTGTGCCTGTTCTATGTCGGCTCGATCTTCCTGATCGTCTGCCTGGTGCCGTGGAATGACCCGCACCTGGGTGAGTCGGGCTATGGCGCTTATCGCCGTACGCTGGAACTGCTGGGCGTGCCATATGCCGAGCTGCTGATGAATTTCGTCGTGTTGACCTCGGTGAGTAGCTGCCTGATCTCGGGCCATTACACTGCCTCGCGCATGCTGTTCTCGCTGGCTCAGCGTGGCGACGCGCCGTCGTTCTTCAAGATCACCCGCGCCGGCACTGGCGTACCGGTGTTCGCGATCGTCGGTTCGTGCGCGGTGGCAGTGGTGTGCGCGCTGATCAACTTCAGCGAGACGCTGCGGCCCAAGGACGTGCTCGACACCTTGATGAACACCACGGGCATGATCGCTTTGCTGGTGTACCTGGTGATCGCCTTCTCCCAACTGCGTATGCGCCGCAAATTGATTGCCGAAGGCAAGGAGATCCGCCTGCAGATGTGGCTGTTCCCTTGGCTGACCTACCTGGTGATTGCGTTTATCGTTGCTGCGCTGGTGACCATGGCGTTCATGCCTGATTACCAGATTCTGGTGGTTTCGACCGGTATTGCTGCCTGTGTGGTGGTGGCGATGGGTATTGTGCATCAGATCCGTTCGGCGAAAAAACTGCACTAAGCAACGCGCTGTATGATGTCGGCCGGTTCCCGCAAGGGGCCGGCCGCGTTTGTTTGTGCGGGTCTCACCGCGAACCCCTCGACATGGCTTATGCTAGGCGCTCAGCCGCCTACAGGAGCCGCCCATGGCCTGGTCTGCCAACCAATATTCGCTGTTTGAAGACGAACGCAGTCGCCCCGTGCGTGATCTGCTGGCGGCGGTGCCGCCGCGTCCAGTGCGTCACGCTACCGACCTTGGCTGTGGGCCGGGCAACTCCACCGAAGTGTTGTTGCAACGCTGCCCGGACGCTCAGGTGACAGCGCTCGACAGTGATCCGGACATGATCGACAAGGCCAATAAACGACCGCGTTTGAGTGTGCCGAGGGTGAGCTGCAAGATTGCCGACATCGCGACCTGGCAAGCAGCCGAACCACAGGACTTGATCCTCGCCAACGCTTCGCTGCAATGGCTCCCCGAGCACGCCACGCTGTATCCGCACCTGGTCCGCCAGCTCAGCGAAGGCGCCAGCCTTGCGGTGCAGACTCCGGACAACATCGACGAACCGGCCCACCGACAGATTCGCGAGATCGCCAAGCGCGGGCCATGGGCCGACAAGTTCGCTGACTTCTCGCTGCCGCCGCGGCATACCGCAGGGTTTTATTACGACTTGCTCAGCCCGCTGTGCAGCCGCGTCGACGTCTGGCGCACCACTTACCATCACCCCTTGGCCGGCGGTGCGCAGGCGGTGGTTGAATGGTTCAAAGGCTCGGCACTGCGACCTTACCTGGATCGTCTGAACGAAGCAGAACAGGCGGACTTTCTGCAGTTGTATCTGCAGGCGATGGAGCATGACTACCCAGCGTCCAGCGATGGCAAGCTGCTGCTGCCGTTCCCGCGCTTGTTTGTGCTTGCTACTCGCTAGCTGCGAAACCAGCGCCAGCTCAGGTAGGGCAGGGAGGGCTCAAAGCTCTTCCTGGACCAGCTGCAAAAAGGTCGCCACCACCCGGCGCGTACGTTGCTCGCTGAGGCAGACCAGTGTTTCAGTCAAGTGCCGCTGGCAGTCGACGATCGGCAGCGCACATACCCGAGCGTCGGCGCCAAACTCGGCAGCCGACACCACGCCAACGCCAATCCCCACTACCACCGCCTCGCGCGCAGCTTCGCGGCCTTCGACCTGAATTGCCGCGCGGATGCGCAGCCCTGCCCGGTGCATTTCCTCTTCCAGCGTCTGCCGCGTCACCGAGCCTGGTTCACGCAGCACCAGCGGCGTGTCGTCCAGATCAGCCAGGCTGATCGAGGCGCGACTGGCCCAGGGGTGGTTGTGCGACACAAACGCCACCATCGGGTCGCGGCGCATTGGCACGCAGTACAGGCGCTCGTCATCGACATCGCGGCCGAGCAGGGCGAGGTCGGCCTGATAGCTGAACAGGCGCGCCAGTGATTCATCGGTGTTGCCAGTCTCGATCTTGACCTGAATGCCGGGGTAACGCTGGCAGAAGCGGGCAATCTGCGGCAACACATGCACCGGCGCATCCACCGCCAACACCAGGCTGCCGGTGTGCAATGCACGCGAATCCTGTAGCAACTCGACGGCTTCGGCTTCGCAGGCGAACAGGCGCTGGGTCACGCCCAGCAGCCGCTCGCCGAGGTCGGTCAGTTGCACCGAGCGTTTATTGCGATGAAACAGCAGTACGCCAAAGCGCTCTTCGAGCTTGCGCACCTGGTCGGACACGGCTGGCTGAGTGAGAAACAGCTTTTGCGCCGCGCGCGTGAAGCTACCGTGTTGAGCGACCGCATGAAACGCCTTGAGCTGTGCCTGAGACACCGACATACCGCCTCCACTTACAAGCTGAGCTTATGTGTGAAATACGATAAATCGATTTTTGTTATCAGTCAGTAACTGTTTCTATGATCGACAGCTCCAGTGCGCAGCAAGACGCAGCGCGCTGGTGGCCATAGCAGCGGCGCGGTCATGTCAGCCGGCCCTGTTATCTGACCCGACGATGGCCACCGTCATGTAGTGCGACTCACAACAACAAGACAGGCGTTTTTTCACATTCTGCCGGCACACTTGAGCGAGAGGTCAGACTCCCATGAACCAAACCCTTGCTGCCATCAAACGGTGGCGTATTCAGATTTTCGCCATTACCTGGCTGGCCTACGCTGGCTTCTATTTCACCCGCAAGGCCTTCTCGGTGGCCAAGCTGGGCATCGGCGAAGACCCAAGCTTCATGCTCGACAAGGCGGCGATGGCCAACCTCGATGCCATCTATCTGGCTGCCTACGCAGTCGGCCAGTTCACCTGGGGCATGCTTGCCGACCGTTTCGGGCCGCGCGTGGTAGTGCTCGGCGGGTTGCTGATTTCAGCGGCGGCGGCGGTGGTGATGGGCAGCTACGCAACCTTCCCGATCTTTGCCACCTGCATGTTGATTCAGGGCCTGGCGCAGTCGACCGGTTGGGCGGGGTTGTGCAAGAACCTTGGCAGCTTCTTCCCTTCGTCGCAGCGCGGCCGGGTGCTGGGGCTGTGGAGCTCGTGCTACGCCTTTGGCGGGCTGGTGGCGTCACCGTTTGCCGGTTGGTGGGCGTATACCTTGATCGGCACCTGGCACGCGGCGTTTTTCTCCAGTGCGGTGGTGGTGGCGCTGGTGGCGGTGTTGTTCTTCTTTCTGCAACGCAACAAGCCTGAAGATGTTGGCCTGCCGGCGGTCGAGCCAGAGCCGCAGAGCATGGCTCCAGGGCCAAACCTGTGCAGCGTATGGCAACCGCTGCGCGAGATCCTGCGTAATCGCACGGTGCTGACACTGGGCCTGGCTTACTTTCTGTTGAAGCCAGCGCGCTACGCCATCTTGCTCTGGGGCCCGGTGATCGTGTTTGAACAGATGCCGTCGGTGGGCAAGGTGGGTGCTGCAATCATTCCCACCGCATTCGAGCTGGCCGGGCTGCTCGGGCCGATCATCATCGGGCTGGCGTCGGACAAGCTGTTCGGCGCCCGGCGCATGCCCGCCTGCGTGATCAGCCTGCTGCTGTTGACGGTGACCCTAGCGTTGTTCATGGCAGCGATGAACAGCGGCAGCATTGCCCTGGTGGTGGGCCTGCTGTTTGTCATGGGCCTGACCTTGTACGGCCCCGATTCAATGATCAGCGGCGCCGCTGCAATTGACTTTGGCAGCGCCAAGGCCGGTGCCACCGCCGCAGGCTTCGTCAACGGTTGCGGCTCGGTGGGCGCGGTGCTGGGCGGCTTGCTGCCGGGCTACTTCGACAGCGTCACGGTATTCATCGTATTTGCTGGCTGCGCGCTGTTCTCCGCACTGGTGCTGCTGCCGCACTGGAACAGCCGCCCGGTCGCCGCCGAACAGGTGGTCGACGTTGCCCCCAATACCAGCATGGCAATCAAGCCACTGCGCAGTTAAAGGAAAGCCCAAGCGATGAGACCCTTCTGGCTGCAACAAGCCCTGGATCAGGAGCAGGACGCACTGTGCCCGCCGCTGAGCGCCGACATCCGTTGTGATGTGTGCATCGTCGGTGGTGGTTACACCGGCTTGTGGACGGCATTGATGATCAAGGAGCAGGCGCCGCAGCTGGAGGTGGTGCTGATCGAAGCCGATATCTGCGGCGCCGGGGCCAGTGGCCGCAACGGCGGTTGTGCGTTGTCCTGGTCGGCCAAGTACTTCACCCTCGAGCGCTTGTTCGGCGCGGCCGAAGCGGTGCGCCTGGTGCGCGAATCGGAGCGCAGTATTGCGGCCATCGGCGACTATTGCGCAGCCAATGACATCTATTGCGACTACCGCATGGATGGCACCCTGTACACCGCCAGCAACGCCGCGCAACTGGGCGGCACCGATGCGGTGATTGCCGCCTTGGCGCGTCAGGGCATCAATTCTTTCGAGCGACTGGCGCTTGAGCAGGTGCAGCAGCGGGCGGGCTCTGCGCGCCATCTTGAAGGCTGGTTCTCTCCGGCCGCCGCGACAGTGCAGCCGGGCCGGCTGGTGCGTGGTTTGCGCCGCGTTGCGTTGCAGCGCGGGGTGCGCATATACGAAGGCACGGCCATGACCAGCCTTGAGCATGGCGCACCGGTACAGGTGCGCACTGCTCATGCAACGGTCCGTGCTGATCGAGTGGTGCTGGGCCTCAATGCCTGGATGGCGCGGGCGTTCCCGCAGTTCGAGCGCAGCGTGGCAATCGTCTCCAGCGATATGGTGATCACCGAGCCGTGCCCTGAGCTGCTCGATGAAATCGGCCTGGACAGCGGCATCAGCGTGCTCGACTCGCGCATCTTCGTGCATTACTACCACAACACCAGCGACGGCCGGCTGATGCTCGGCAAGGGCGGCAATACCTTTGCCTACGGCGGGCGCATGCTGCCGGTGTTTGACCAGCCTTCGCCGTACCAGCCGCTGCTGCGCCAGACGCTCGACGACTTCTTCCCGGCGCTGGCCGAGGTGCCGATTGCGGCGAGCTGGAACGGGCCGTCGGACCGTTCGGTAACCGGCTTGCCGTTCTTCGGGCGGTTGGACGGGCAGGGCAATGTCTTCTACGGCTTCGGCTATTCAGGCAGTGGCGTCGGCCCGTGTCATATGGGCGGGCAGATTCTCTCGTCGCTGGCCTTGGGGCTGGACAACCCCTGGACCCGATCAGGGCTGGTCAAAGGCCCACTGGGGCGGTTTCCGCCGGAGCCGATCCGTTATCTGGGCTCGCTGCTGGTGCGCGATGCGATCCGCCGCAAGGAGCGGGCAGAAGACCGCGGCATGCGGCCACGGCGGCTGGACGTGCGCCTGGCCAGGTATGCCGCAGCCGCCGGCAAAGCCGACAAAGGCTGATATTGATCAAGCCTCAGTGCCGGCTGACGCTGCAGGCGCGAGATTTTTTGCCGAGGGCCGTATAAACTGCTGCCACTTTGGCCGGTCGCTTCCTGAACCGGCCCGCTGAAACGTAGAGAGTCGACATGGGCGCACAGTGGAAAGCCAAGCACAGAGAAACCGCAGCCAATGCCAAAGGCAAGATCATGGGCAAGCTGGCCAAGGAAATTCAGATCGCTGCCAAATCCGGCGCCGACCCTGACTCCAACTCGCGTCTGCGTCTGGCGATAGAGCAGGCCAAAAAGGCCTCGATGACCCGCGAGACCCTCGAGCGGGCGATCCGCAAAGGCGCAGGCCTGGATGGCGACGCGGTGCAGTACACCGCCGTCAGCTACGAAGGCTTCGCGCCGCATCAGGTGCCGCTGATCGTCGAGTGCCTGACCGACAACGTCAACCGCACCGTCGCCCAGATCCGCGTGCTGTTCCGCAAGGGCCAGTTGGGCGCCAGCGGTTCGGTAGCCTGGGACTTCAACCATGTTGGCCTGATCGAAGCCACCCCGGACAACGCTGACGCCGATCCGGAAATGGCTGCCATCGAAGCCGGCGCGCAGGACTTCGAAGAAGGTGAAGAGGAGGGCGCGACCCTGTTCATCACCGACACGACCGATGTCGACGCTGTACAGAAGGCGTTGCCAGCGCAGGGCTTTACCGTGATTTCGGCAAAAATCGGCTACACCCCGAAGAACCCGGTAAGTGCTGCCAGCCTGAGTGCCGAGGCTCTGGCCGAAGTTGAAGCGTTCCTCGAAGCGATCAACGACAACGACGACGTGCAGAACGTCTACGTCGGCCTGACTGACTGATCAGTGCACGGGGGCCGCACTGCGGCCCTTTCGCGGCGCAACGCTGCTTTTTTGTGGTACGTCATGCATCCTGTCTTCGCCTCGCTCAGCCTCTCCCATCTTCGGACCCTCGATTGTCTGCTTGAGCTGAAAAACCTCAGCCATGCCGGTGCGCGCCTGGGCGTTAGCCAGTCGGCCTTGAGCCGGCAGTTGGCCAGCTTGCGCGAGGCGTTCGCTGATCCATTGCTGGTCCGTCAGGGCCGTGGTTACGTGCTCAGCGAGCATGCCGAGGCGCTGGTCGAGCCGCTGCGCCAGGTGCTCGAAGCCTTGCAGGCGCTGCGCGAGCCGGCTGTGTTCGACCCAGCGAGGTGCGAGCGGCGCTTTTGTCTGGCCGCGTCGGATTACGTTGCCGAGCATATGTTGCCGTTGCTGGTGGCGGCGCTTGAAGTTGAGGCACCAGGGGTGTCGCTGGATTTTCGTACCTGGCAGGCAGGGCAGTATGCGCAGCTCGCCAGCGGTGAGATCGACCTGGCCACGACGCTGTTCGACGAGTCGCCGGCCAACCTTCATGGCCGCCTGCTCGGCGAAGACCGCGCCGTATGCCTGATGCGCGCTGATCACCCACTGACCGCCCGTGAGCTTTTGAGCCAGGATGATTATCTGGCCTTCAAGCATGTGCGCATCAGTGGCGGCGGTGACAAGGACAGCTTCATTGATCGCCACCTGCGGGCGCAGGGGCTGCAGCGCCGGATCAGCCTGGAGGTGCCGTTCTTTTCGGCCACCGTACAGGTGGTTGGCAACAGCCAGGCGCTGGTGACGGTGCCCGAGCACATTGCTCGGCAGCTGGCCCGGTTGCACGGCCTGGCCTGGCGGCCGTTAGCCTTTGTCGAGCACAGCCAGCGCTACTGGGTGGTCTGGCATCAGCGCTTGCAGGCGTCGGCCGAGCACCGCTGGCTGCGCAACCGAGTCTACGAAGTGTGGCGTCAGTCGCAGTTCGGTGTGCACGGCGGGCATGCGCCTTCGCCATAGTACCTATGCACCAGGCGGGGTTATTGCGCGACGGCCCTGCGCCTAGACTGGACTGCAGCAACCGCAGCCCATTCTCAGCCCGCAAGGAGCCCGCGCGTGACCCCCGAACAATTTCGCCAACACGGCCACCAACTGATCGACCTGATTGCCGACTATCGCCAGACCATCGCCGAGCGCCCGGTCATGGCGCAGGTCGAGCCCGGCTATTTGAAAGCCACCTTGCCCGTAGCTGCGCCGGATCAAGGCGAGCCCTTCGAAGCCATCCTCGACGATTTCAACAAGCTGGTCATGCCCGGCCTGTCGCACTGGCAGCATCCAGACTTCTATGGCTACTTCCCCTCCAACGGCACCCTGTCGTCAGTCTTGGGCGACTTTCTCAGTACCGGCCTGGGCGTGCTCGGCTTGTCCTGGCAATCCAGTCCGGCCCTGAGCGAGCTGGAAGAAACCACCCTCGACTGGCTGCGACAATTGCTGGGTTTGTCTACGCAGTGGAGCGGGGTGATCCAGGACACTGCATCGACCAGCACCCTGGTGGCGTTGATCTGCGCCCGCGAGCGCGCCAGTGACTTTGCCCTGACCCGTGGTGGTTTGCAGGGCCAGCCCAAGCCGCTGATCGTATATGCCAGCGCCCACGCCCACAGCTCGGTGGACAAAGCGGCTTTGCTGGCAGGGTTCGGTCGCGAAAACATCCGCCTGATCGCCACCGACGAGCAATTCGCCATGCAGCCAGCGGCGTTGCAGGCGGCCATCGAGGCTGACCTGGCGGCGGGTAATCAACCGTGCGCGGTAGTCGCCACCACCGGCACCACGACCACCACTGCGCTGGACCCGCTGGCAGCGATCGGCGCTATCAGCCAGGCGCACCAACTATGGCTGCATGTCGACTCAGCCATGGCTGGCTCGGCGATGATCCTGCCTGAGTGTCGCTGGATGTGGGACGGTATCGAGCTGGCCGACTCGGTCGTGGTCAACGCGCACAAGTGGCTTGGGGTGGCCTTCGATTGCTCGATTTACTACGTGCGCGACCCGCAGCACCTGATTCGGGTGATGAGCACCAACCCGAGTTACTTGCAGTCGGCGGTCGACGGCGAGGTGAAGAACCTGCGTGACTGGGGCATTCCGCTGGGGCGGCGCTTCCGTGCGCTGAAGCTATGGTTGATGCTGCGCAGCGAAGGGGTGGAGGCCTTGCAGCAGCGCTTGCGCCGCGATCTGGACAACGCTCGCTGGCTGGCCGCTCAGGTGGAGGCCGCAGAAGATTGGCAGGTGTTGGCGCCGGTGCAGTTGCAGACGTTGTGTATTCGTCACTGCCCGGACGGGCTGGAAGGTGCGGCGCTGGATGCGCATACCCGGGCCTGGGCTGATCGACTCAATGGTTCGGGGTTGGCGTACGTCACGCCGGCAACGCTGGAAGGGCAGTGGATGGTGCGGGTATCGGTAGGGGCGCTGCCCACCGAGCGTGAGCATGTCGAACGCTTGTGGGCCAACTTGCAGGCGGTGGTCAGCGCTTGAAACGGCTGGGGCTGCATGCAGCCCCAGGCAGTTTTTACTGAGTTGCAGCAGTGTTGAGGCTGCCTTTGCGGGTAGCTTCGTAGGTATCTTTGTCCATCGGTTTGGCATTCGGGTTGCCGAGGTCTTCCATCGCCAGACGGTGCGTCTCGGGAGCCACGTAGGCAGCCAGGGCGCAGATGCAGGTGATGAAGAACGCCGAGCCACCTACCACCAGCCAGATGTTTTCCGAGCCTGGCGGCGCGATGGCGGCGAATACCGCTGGCAGCATGGCAGTGAACATGGTGCCGATGTTCTGCGCGATAGCCATGGCCGAGACGCGGTAGCGAGTATTGAACAGCTCCGGGAAGAAGCTTGGGAATACCGCGTTGTAACCTTGGTAGACCATACCCCACATCAGTATCGATGCGCAGAAGGCCAGCGGCACGTTCTGAATGCTGATCGCATACAGGTAAGCGAAGGCCAGCAGGCCCGAGCCCATGCAGCCGGCAATCATGGTTGGACGACGGCCGATCTTGTCAGACAGGTTGCCAACGAAGGGGATCACCAGCACTGCGACGATGTTGCCGACTACCGGGATCCACAGGTACACGCTCTTGTCGAAGCCGATGCCGTAAGCCGGCTGCACCGCATAGGCTGCACCGAACACGGTGGCAACGACTGGAATCACGTTCATCAGGGCCATGAACATGACCAGGACCATGTGCTTCCAGCTGTACTTGAACGCTTCCTTGACTGGCGAGCGGGCGATTTTGTCCTGCTTCTCTTCCTTGACGAAGGCCGGGGTCTCGTGGACTTCCTTACGGATGATGAAGCCGGCTACCAGGACGAATGCGCTGAGCAGGAACGGAATGCGCCAGCCCCACTCGTTGAAGGCTTCGCTTGGCATGAAGTAGGCCAGTGGCAGGAACACCGCCGCAGCCAGTACCTGACCTGCCTGAACCCCTTGCAGGGTGAAGCTGGCGAAGTAACCTCGGCGTCCGAACGGCGCATGCTCCATGATCATCGAGCTGGCACCGGAGATCTCACCGGCGACCGCAAAGCCCTGAACCAGGCGCAGCAGCACTAGAATGATCGGGGCAATGATGCCAATGTCATGGTAGGTCGGCAGCAGGCCAACGGCCATGGTCGAGATACCCATGAGGAACATGCACAGCAGCAGAACGTTTTTGCGGCCGCGGGTATCACCCCAGTGACCGAGCACAACGGCACCCACCGGACGGGCCAGGTAACCGACACCGTAAGTCGCCAGCGAGGCGATGATGGCCATTTTCGGGTCCATCGACGGGAAGAAGATCTGCGGGAAGATCAGTGCTGCGGCTTGGGCGTAGATGAAAAAGTCGTAGTACTCGAGGGCCGAGCCTATCCACCCACTGGCGGTCGCTTTCTTGGCTTGAGAGCTGGAGTGAGCCATTGTTGTCTCCGTTGTTCTTGTTATTGAACTTATTATGTCGTGACGCTGGGCTTGTCGGTACAGGGTCCGCTGAACGTTCGCAGGGCAGTGAGGAGTTCGAATGGTCTGTAACTGGATTCATGGTTGCCCAGGCTCGAGCACCGAATCAATTCGCCAAATTCGCTTTTGTTCGGTAATCGAACAAAAACTAACTGTTTCGTACAAAAGTCATTGATGGCGGGACTTTACCCGCGAATAATCGATTCTGCCAAGCACCTGCAAGGGTTTTTTGGCTGACGCTTCTCAAATAACAAGGAACTCCAGCATGCAGCGTTCGATTGCCACCGTGTCCTTGAGCGGCACTCTGCCAGAAAAACTCGAAGCCATCGCCGCAGCCGGCTTTGACGGCGTCGAGATTTTCGAAAATGACCTGCTCTATTACGCCGGCAGCCCGCGCGAGATCCGCCAGATGTGCGCCGATCTGGGCATCGCCATCACCCTGTTCCAGCCATTTCGTGACTTCGAAGGCTGCCGCCGCGACCGTCTGCAGAAAAATCTCGACCGCGCCGAGCGCAAGTTCGACCTGATGCAGGAGCTGGGTACGGATTTGGTGCTGGTGTGCAGCAACGTGCAGGCGGATGCGCTGAGCGATGAGCAGATCCTGGTCGACGACCTGCGCCTGCTGGCCGAACATGCTGGTACCCGCGGCCTGCGTATTGGCTACGAAGCCTTGGCCTGGGGCCGTCACGTCAATACCTACCAGCAGGTCTGGAACCTGGTACGCCAAGCCGATCACCCGGCGCTGGGGGTGATCCTCGACAGCTTCCACACCCTGTCGCTCAAGGGCGACCCGAGTGCAATCCGGCAGATTCCGGGCGACAAGATCTTCTTCGTGCAAATGGCCGATGCGCCGATCCTGGCTATGGACGTGCTGGAGTGGAGCCGGCACTTCCGCTGCTTCCCGGGGCAAGGCGAAATGGACCTGGCGGGCTTCCTCGCGCCGATTCTGCAGACCGGTTACCGCGGGCCGTTGTCGCTGGAAATCTTCAACGATGGCTTCCGCGCTGCACCTACCCGGCAGAACGCTGCCGATGGCCTGCGTTCGCTGTTGTACCTGGAAGAAAAAACCCGCCTGCAATTGCAGCGTGAGGCCCAGCCGATCGAGCCTGAGGTACTGTTTGACCCGGCGCCAGCCAGTACCTACGACGGTGTCGAGTTCCTTGAGTTTGCCGTCGATGAAGCGGTAGGGGCACGTCTGAGTGGTTGGCTCAAGCGCCTGGGCTTTGTCGAGGCGGGTGCACACCGCAGCAAGGGTGTCCGGCTGCTGCGCCAAGGCGATATCAACATCGTGCTCAACGCTGAGCCCTATTCATTCGCGCATAACTTCTTCGAAGCCCATGGCCCTTCGTTGTGCGCCACCGCACTGCGGGTCAAGGACGGCCAGGCTGCCTTGCAGCGTGCCACCGCCTACCGTGGCCAGCCATTCCGTGGCCTGGTCGGGCCCAACGAGCGCGAGATCCCGGCCGTGCGTGCGCCGGATGGCAGCCTGATCTACCTGGTCGAGCAGGCCGGTGCCGGGCATACCATCTACGACAGCGATTTCCGTCTGGATGCCGCCAGCGGCGCCAGTGGTGGCCTGCAACGTATCGACCACATGGCCCTGGCCCTGCCGGCCGAATCGCTGGACAGTTGGGTGCTGTTCTACAAGAGCCTGTTCGACTTCGAGGCCGACGACGAGGTGGTCTTGCCCGACCCCTACGGCCTGGTCAAGAGCCGTGCCTTGCGCAGCCAGTGTGGCACCCTGCGCTTGCCGCTGAATATCTCGGAGAACCGCAACACTGCGATTGCCCACGCGTTGTCCAGCTATCGTGGCTCGGGCGTCCACCACATCGCCTTTGACTGTGCCGACATCTTCAGTGAAGTGGCGCGGGCAAAAAACGCCGGTGTGCCGCTGCTGGAAATCCCCCTGAACTACTACGACGACCTCGCTGCGCGGTTTGATTTCGACGACGAGTTCCTCAGTGAGCTGGCCTACTACAACGTGCTGTACGACCGTGACGCCCAAGGCGGCGAGCTGTTCCACGTGTACACCGAGCCGTTCGAAGAGCGTTTCTTCTTCGAAATCATCCAGCGCAAGGGTGGGTATGCCGGTTACGGCGCAGCCAACGTCGCGGTCCGCCTGGCGGCCATGGCCAAGGCCCGCAGCGGGGCAGCACGCAAACCTGTGTTGTAAGGCAAGCGCCGGCCCAGCGGCCGGCGCACCTGGCACAAAACCTGACCAATGCGACCATCTGCGTGCTTCCCTGCGTCGCAGCAGTCACGGATAATCCCTCCAATTCCAATAATTAGCCTGTGAGTGGGTATGAGTGATTCCGTAGTCAGCCTCGGCGAGCCCGCCCTGGAAGGGGCGCGCAAATCGCGCAAGAACAACCCGGAGAAGACCCGCGAGGACATCCTCCAGGCCGCCATTGGCGAGTTCGTTCAGCAAGGCCTGGCCGGCGCCCGCGTCGACGCCATCGCCGAGCGTACTGCCACCTCCAAGCGCATGATCTATTACTACTTCGGCAGCAAGGAGCAGCTCTACGTCGAGTGCCTGGTCAAGCTCTATGGCGACATTCGCAAGACCGAGCGCAGCCTCGATCTGGAGACCTTGCCGCCAGAGCAGGCCATCCGCCGGCTGGTGGAGTTCACCTTCGACCACCACGACCACAACGTCGACTTCGTACGTATCGTCTCGACTGAAAACATCCACTATGGCGAATACGTCAAGCAATCACCGGTCATTCGCGAGATGAGCAGCGTGGTGCTGGAGACACTGGGTCACACGCTCGAGCGCGGCGTTGCCGAGGGCGTGTTCCGCGAGGGTATCGAAGTCATTGACCTGCATATGCTGATGAGCTCGTTCTGCTTCTACCGGGTCTCCAACCGGCACACCTTCAGCGAGATCTTCCAGATCGACATGACCGATGACCAGGTCAAGCAGCGCCACAAACAGATGATCGGCGACGTCGTGCTGCGCTATATCCGTGCCTGAACGGGCTATTCGCCCAGGCGTTGCTCGCGCGACGGCGGATAGCCAAAGTAGGCTGCATAGCACTTGCTGAAGTGCGACACCGAGACAAACCCGCAGGCGACGGCGACTTCCATCACCGACAGGTCCGAGTACTGCAGCAGGCGGCGGCTCTTGGTGATGCGCAGCTCCATGTAGTAGCGCCGCGGCGAGGTGCCCAGTTGCGCCTGGAACAGGCGGTCGATCTGGCGCCGCGAGCGGTCACTGTAAGCGGCCAGCTGGTCCAGGCTGAGGGTCTCTTCGAGGTTGTTTTCCATCAGTTCGACAATGGTGCGCAGGTGCAGGCTCATGGATTTTTTCGCGCCAGGTCCGACCTGGCGGTAGCGCGCCCCGGAGAACGATAGAATCTCCTCGACGCCTTCAGCCAGGGCGTCACCGTACAAGCGCCGTACCAGCCCAAGCATCAATTCCATCGCGCCATTGGGGCTGGCTGCTGTCAGCCGATCACGGTCAAGGGTAAAGCTTGCCGGGGTGATCCGCGTTTGCGGGCTGCGCTCGGCCAGGCTGGCACGCTGTTCGGGGTGAACGCTGCAGCCATAGTCACTCAAAACTCCGGCCCGCCCGAGAAACCACGCACCGTTCCACAGCCCGCCCAAGGCCAGGCCATGATGGTTGCAATCCTGCAGTAGCCGATCCAGCGCCGGGTACTTGAGTGGAGTACGCAAACCGCCGCAGATGATCAACAGATCAGCCTGCTTGAGGGTTGCCGGATCCAGATCGGTGGCGATCAGCTCAAGGCCCAGGTCGCTTTGCACGCGTTCGCCATCCAGCGACAACGGGGTGAAGCCGAAGCTGTCGGCGCGCAGCAGGTTGGCCGTGACCAGTACGTCCATGGCCACGGTGAAACTGGCCATCGAGAAGTGTTCGAGCAAGACGAAATCGACCTGGTAGGGCTTGTGCACACTGGCATCTGCGGACTTGGTCCGGAACATGTTGCTGGTGCTGGTCTTCTTGCTGAATTGACGAGGTGTGGCCACTGCCGGCTCCGCTTCCTGGCTGACGCGGTGAGTGTGCTGCGGGCACCGGGCAAAGACAACAGAGGCGGCGCTGGGGTGGTAGTTGAGGTCGTTATTGGCGACATGCTCTATGCTGGCAGGCCGTCAATCCGAGTAATCCAGATGAAATTCGCCGCCGCCCTGTTACTTGCCTGCCTGCCGCTCGTTGCCAATGCCGTTGCAGTTGGTGATCAACTCGCGCCCTGGACCCTGCAGGATCAGCACGACCAGAGCTACACTCTGGATGGCGACACGCGCATTCTGCTTGTGGCCCGTGACATGGACGGCGCCAAGCTGGTCAAGGCGGCCATCGCCGAGCAGCCCAAGGGGTATCTGGAGGCGCGGCATGCAGTGTTCGTCGCGGATATCCAGCGTATGCCGTCTATAATCAGCAAGCTGTTCGCCATTCCAGCCATGCGTGACTACAGCTACCGGGTCATGCTTGATCGTCAAGGTGAAGTCGCCAGCCGTTACCCTGGGCAGGAAGGCCAGGTGCTCTGGTTGCAACTGGACCACAGTCGCGTGGTAGCACAACAGCAGTTCAGCGATGCCAAGGCGCTGCAAAGTGCGCTGGATCAGGTGACGAAGCCCTGAGACGGGCCGAATCGGAATGAACCCTTGCGCCCTCTGCGGGACCAAAGCATTACATGCTCACGGGAGGACGCTTATGGAAATCGGAACGATCTGGATCATCGTCGCCGCTGTGGTCATCGCCCTGGAAATCTGGGCGATCTGGAACATCATCGGCAGCGAACGGCGAGCGGAGCGAAAAATGCTCTGGATCGTCTTTGTCGTCTACGCGCCAGTGCCTGGGCTGTTGTTCTGGATGTGGCGCGGCCCGCGGGCGGTCAAAGGCCGTCATGTGCTGGAAGAAAAATAATCCTCTTGACCTCGGGTTAACCTGAGGTTTGATACTCGGTCGTTCTTTCATTCGATGGAGCGACCGCATGTCCCACGTTTTCCAATTGTCCAATCCCGACAGCCTTTATGACCCCAGCGCCAATGCTTATTCGCATGTTGCTCAGGTCCGCTCCGACAGCTGCCTGCTGTATGTAGCCGGGCAGGGCGGCGAAGACGCTCAGGGCAACCGATCAGCACTGTTTGCTGAGCAGGCGGCCCAGGCGTTGCTCAACCTGCAGCTCGCGCTGGCTTCCAAAGGTGCCGGTTTGGGCGATGTATTCAAACTCACCTTGCTTATCGTTGATCACAGCGAAGAGCGTCTGCGCCAATGGGTGCAGGCGGCAGATCAGGCCTGGGGCGAGCACATGAAGCCCACCTGCACGCTAATCCCGGTGCCACGTCTGGCGCTTGATGGGATGCTGATAGAGGTTGACGCAGTCGCTGCCATCGCAGGGCAGGGCGCAAGCGGCCGCTAGGCTCTGATCAAGTTCACAAAGAACTCTCCTGCGCGGCATAATGCCATTGTCTGCTCCGGCCCGGCCCACCCGCCGGGCCTTTTCTTGTGCGTGTTGCCGATCAGAGAAGCTCATGTCGCTAGTCAGTAATCCCGACGTCATGTATCGCCTGTTGATTCAGAGTGTGGTGGATTACGCCATCTACATGCTCACGCCCGAAGGCGTGGTCGCCAACTGGAACCCGGGGGCGCAACGCGCCAAGGGCTACAGCGCCGAGGAAATAGTCGGGCAGCACTACTCGCTGTTCTACGACCATGAGGATCGCGCTGCCGGGATCCCGCAGCGCAATCTGGAACTGGCCCGCAGCACCGGACGGTTTGAAGAGCAGGGGTGGCGACTGCGCAAGGACGGCAGCGCGTTCCGTGCGCATGTGGTCATCGATGCGGTGCTCGATACTGACGGGCAACTGCTCGGTTTTGCCAAGATCACCCGCGACGTGTCCGAGCGCCATCGCTACGAGCAGGAGTTGCTCAAGGCCAAGGAGCTAGCCGAGCAGCATAGTCGGGAAATGGCCGACCTGTCGCGTTTTCTCGACTCGGTGATCGCCAACATTCCGGCCAGCCTGATCGTCCAGGATCTCGACAGCCATCGCATCCTGTTGGCCAATCAGCAGGCCGAACGTCTGTTTGGCGGCCAGGGTGCGAGCATGATCGGCCAGTTGCCAGAGGACTGCCTGCAGCCAGAGGCGGCCGATTACCTCCAGCAGCAGTTGACGCGTGGTTCGCGCAGTAGCAAGGGCTACGCCTCGGAAACTCGGGTGAATACGGCCTGTGGCCCGCGAACCTTGCGCAGCCGAGCATCGCTCAGCGAAAACCGCGATGGCCAGCCGGACTATGTGCTGTTCGTGGCTGAGGATGCGACCGAAGAGCTGGCCGCGCATGCGCAGATCCATCATATGGCGCACCACGATGCCTTGACCGGGTTGCCTAACCGCACGTTGTTCCATGAACGCCTGAAGCAGGCGCTGCTGCGCGCAGAGGAGAGTGGCAAGCTCACCGCCGCGTTGTGCCTGGACCTGGACAACTTCAAGAACATCAACGACTCCCTCGGCCACGCCTTCGGCGACAAGCTGCTGCGTGCGCTGGGCACTCGCCTGCGCGGTGAACTGCGCGATCAGGACACCTTGGCGCGGCTTGGCGGGGATGAGTTCGCTGTCGTCCTCAACGGCATGGACAGCCCGCAAGCCGCCTGTGTCACCGCCCGTCGCCTGATCGAGGCGATGGCCCCGGTATTTCGTATCGAAGGCCATCAGTTCAGCGTTGGCGTCAGTATCGGCATCGCCATTGCGCCGAATGACCATGAACACGCCGAGCAACTGCTGGGCTACGCCGACATGGCTTTGTACGAGGCCAAGCGCAACGGCCGCAATCGTTATGAGTGCTTCCATCTCGAACTCGACAATGCCGCCCGTCAGCGCCGTCTGGTTGAAACCGACCTGCGCACTGCCTTGCACCTCGGCCAGTTGCAACTGCATTACCAGCCGGTGGTCGACCAGCAGACCCATGCGGTCACGGGTTACGAAGCATTGCTGCGCTGGGAGCATCCCATTCGCGGCATGATCATGCCGATGGACTTTATCCCGATCGCCGAAGAAACCGGGCTGATTCACGAGATAGGCGCCCGCGCGCTGAATCTTGCCTGCCAGGAGGCGGCCACCTGGGGCACCGATCAGGTGGTGTCGGTCAACCTCTCGCCCGTGCAGTTCAAAAGCGGCAACCTGGTACACGTCGTGACTTTGGCATTGGCGGACTCGGGCTTACCTGCTCACCGTCTGGAGCTGGAGATCACTGAATCGGTTCTGTTGGGTAACAGCGAAGAGAACGTCAATACCCTGCGGGCGCTGAAGGAGCTCGGTGCGTCGATCTCGCTGGACGATTTCGGCACCGGCTATTCATCGCTGGGGTATCTGCGCTCGTTCCCGTTCGATCGAATCAAGATCGACAAGTCGTTCGTCAATGACATGTGTGACAGTCGCGAAGCGATGTCGATCATCCGCGCCATCACTGAACTGTCCAGCAGCCTGATGATCAAGACCACTGCAGAAGGGGTCGAGACGCCCGAACAGATGGAACTGCTGCGCGCCGAGGGTTGCTCGCACTTCCAGGGATTCTTGTATGGACGGCCGGTGCCGGCCAGCGAGCGCTTGATTACAGTGAGCCAGATCGACGGCGCCCGGCCCGCTGCAACCAAGTTGTGACAGCTGTCTTTTAGCTGTGAGTCAGGCCTGCGTTGAGTCTGCAGGCCCGATCATCTGCACGACCTTGTCGCGCAACTGGTCGATACTGAACGGCTTGCCGATCGAGTGCATGCCTTCCGGCACGCTCAAGCTGTCGGCATAGCCACTGGCAAACAGCACGGGTAGCAGCGGGCGAATTTCCCGTGCTTTACCCGCCAGATCCTGACCGCTCATATCTGGCAAGCCGACGTCGGTCATCAGCAGGTCCAAGGGCGTTGCAGGGTCATTGAGGATAGCCAGGGCACTGGTGGCGTCTGCTGCTTCGATCACCTTATAGCCAAGATCCTCGAGCACTTCGACCATCAGCATACGTACGATGTCGTCGTCTTCGACTACTAGAAGGGGGTGCATGTCGCGGTCCTGTACCAGATAAGTGTCTCTACTCTGTGCCCGTATCAGGCCCAGAAGTTCCCAATATAACGTTCACTGCAATCAGATGGAACGATTGGCGCACCCCGTTCTCAAATACTGGCTAAATGCCCCTGCCATAAATGGCAAAGCTGGTTAGACTTCGCTGTCAGACCCGCCAGTGGGACACTGCAGCAGGATCTTGCAGGTGCCGGCACCCTCGGTATTCAACGGTTAATTCGCTCGGGCGTTATCAGATGATTCAAGCAGCTTCTATGGACCAGCAGAGCTTTCGCAAGCTGTTAAGCCGCAACGTCGGCTTGCCACTTGGCGTGGGCCTGCTTGGCGCCGTGGCGTTTGTCGCGGTAATCAGCTACCTGCTCTCGGCCATGCAATGGGTCGAACACACCGACCGCGTGATTGGCAATGCCAACGAAACGCTGAAACTTTCGATCGACATGGAAACCGGCATGCGCGGGTTTCTGATCACCGGTGACGAGCGGTTCCTGGACCCTTACGAGGTGGCCAAGCCGCGTATATTCGCAAGCCTGGACAGCTTGCGCGAGCTGGTGGCAGACAACCCGGCGCAGGTCGACCGGATTGATCGGCTGAGCGCGCTGCAGCATGCCTGGAACGATTTTGGCCAGGAGATGATCACCCTGCGCCGAACTCAGGGCGGATTCCAGCAGGCGATCGCCAACGGCCGCGGCAAGCGTATCACCGACGAGGTACGCAAAGAGTTTGACGACTTCATCGGCAACGAACAGCAACTGCGCCAGGTCCGTAACCAGACCGTCAACACGGTTACCGTCACGGCGATTACCACCTTCGTACTGTTTATCGTCGCGCTCAGCGGCCTGCTGGCGTATCTGGGACGCCGCGATTTGCTGGCGTTGTCGGACAGCTACGTAGGTAACATGCAGGCGCAGCAGCGCGCCAATGAACGCCTTGAACACAATGCCTGGCTGCGTAATGGCCAGACCCAGCTGGCCGAGCAAGTGCTGGGGCAGTTGACCCTGCCGATGCTGGGCGACAACATCCTGCAGTTTTTTGCGACGTACCTGGGCAGTGTGGTTGGCGCGTTGTATGTGCGTAACGAGCACGGCAGTCTGGTCCGTGTCGCCAGTTACGGCCTGAGTGCCGAGGAGCAACTGCGTACGCAGGCGCTGGGCGTCGACGAGGGCTTGGTGTCGGAAGCGGTGCGCCAGTCGCGCGTGGTGCGCCTCGATCAGCTGCCGGAAGATTACTTCCGCCTCAGCTCGGGTCTGGGCAGCGGCTTGCCGCGCAGCGCACTGTTGATGCCGACTCGCGACAATGGCCAGATCAATGGCGTCGTCGAACTTGGCTTCCTGCGCCCGCTGAGCGAGCGTGACCAGGAGATCGTCGAGCGCGTTGCCGAAAACCTCGGCATGTCGATCGAGAGCGCCCGCTACCGTCAGCGTCTGCAAGAGGTGCTGGCCGAAACCCAGCAGCTCAACGAAGAACTGCAGGTGCAACAGGAAGAGCTCAAGACTGCCAACGAGGAGCTGGAAGAACAGTCCCGCGTGCTGAAGGAATCGCAAGCGCATCTTGAGACGCAGCAGGCCGAGCTTGAGCAGACCAACGAGAGCTTGTCCGAGCGCACCGAGGCACTCGATCGCAAGAACAGCGAGCTCAATGAAGCCCAGCAAGAGCTGCAGGCCCGCGCCGAAGACTTGCAGCGCTCGAGCAAGTACAAATCAGAATTCCTCGCCAACATGTCCCACGAGCTGCGCACGCCGCTGAACAGCTCGCTGATCCTGGCCAAGCTGCTCGCCGAAAACGACGAGGGTAACCTCACCGCCGAACAGGTCAAGTTCGCCGATTCGATCTATTCGGCTGGCAACGATCTGCTCAACCTGATCAATGACATTCTCGACATCGCCAAGGTCGAGGCGGGCAAGCTTGAAGTGCGCCCCGAGACGACCCAGGTCGAGCGCCTGGTCGAAGGCCTGCGCAGCATGTTCGTGCCGCTGGCCAAAGACAAAGGCCTGGACTTCCAGGTCGTGCTCGAGCACCCGCTGCCGGCGACGCTGTTCACCGACCGCCAGCGCCTGGAGCAGATCCTCAAGAACCTGCTTTCGAATGCGATCAAGTTCACCGAGCGTGGCCAGGTCAGCATGACCATCAGCAAGCAGGCGGGCGTCGGCCTGGTGTTTGCCGTGCGCGACAGTGGTATCGGCATTGCGCCGGATCAACAGCAGGCGATTTTCGGCGCCTTCCATCAGGTCGACGGCACCAGCAATCGCCGTTACGGTGGCACCGGGCTGGGCCTGTCGATTTCGCGCGACCTGGCCCATCTGCTCGGTGGCCAGATCAGCCTCGACAGCAGCCCCGGCCAAGGCAGCGTGTTCAGCCTGATCATGCCCGAGCGCTATGAGTCGGATGAGCCGGTCGAGGTGCAGACCCTGCGCCCAGCTGTCGATCAGTTGCCGGCTGCGCCGCAGGTGCCAGCAGCAGTACCGCTGCCGCGCCACGCGTTTGCCGATGACCGCGAGCTGGCGCCGTTCAGCAAGCGCTGCATTCTGGTGATCGAGGACGAGCCGAACTTCGCCCGTATTCTCTTCGACCTGGCCCATGAGCTGGGTTACAACTGCCTGGCCGCGCAGAGCGCCGACGAGGGCTTCCGGCTGGCGGCGCAGTACCTGCCGGATGCGGTCCTGCTCGATATGCGCCTGCCTGACCATTCCGGCCTGACCGTGCTGCAGAGGCTCAAGGAGCAGGCCAGCACGCGCCATATTCCTGTGCATATCATCTCGGTCGAAGACCGTGTCGAAGCGGCCATGCACATGGGCGCGGTCGGTTACGCGGTCAAGCCGACCAGTCGCGAAGAGCTCAAAGAGGTGTTCGGCCTGCTCGAAGCCAAGCTGACCCAGAAGCTCAAACGCATCCTGCTGGTTGAAGACGACGACCTGCAGCGCGAGAGCATTGCCCGCCTGATCGGGGACGACGACATCGAAATCACGGCGGTGGCGTTGGCTCAGGATGCACTCGAGCTGCTGCGCGAGAACATCTATGACTGTATGATCATCGACCTTAAGCTGCCCGACATGCTCGGCAACGAGCTGCTCAAGCGAATGACGGCTGAAGATATTCGCGCGTTCCCGCCGGTCATCGTCTATACCGGGCGCAACCTCACCCGCGAAGAAGAAACCGAGCTGCTCAAGTACTCGCGCTCGATCATCATCAAGGGCGCGCGCTCGCCGGAGCGTCTGCTCGATGAAGTGACGTTGTTCCTGCACAAGGTCGAGGCGCAGTTATCCAACGAGCGTCAGCGCATGCTGAAGACGGCGCGCAGCCGTGACAAAGTGTTCGAGGGCCGCAAGATCCTTCTGGTCGACGACGACGTGCGCAACATCTTCGCCCTGACCAGCGCCCTGGAACACAAGGGCGCCATCGTCGAGATCGGCCGCAACGGACGCGAAGCGCTGGAGCAGCTGGAGCTTCACGACGACATCGACCTGGTGCTGATGGACGTGATGATGCCGGAAATGGACGGCTACGAGGCTACTCGCTTGATTCGCCAGCAAGCGCGCTGGCGCAAACTGCCGATCATTGCCGTGACCGCCAAGGCGATGAAAGACGACCAGCAGCGCTGTCTGCAGGCTGGGGCCAATGATTATCTGGCCAAACCGATTGATCTGGACCGGCTGTTCTCACTCATCCGCGTCTGGCTGCCGCAACTGGAGCGAATTTGACTAGCGAGCGCAACACCGACATCGAGATCCGATTGCTGATCGAGGCGATCTATCTCAAGTACAGCTACGACTTCCGCGATTACTCCGGGGCGTCGATCAAGCGCCGGATCCTGCACGCGCTGCGTCAGTTCGACTGCCGTACGGTGTCGGCGCTGCAGGAGCGGGTGCTGCATGACCCGGGCATGTTCATGCAGTTGCTGCAGTACCTGACGATCCCGGTCAGCGAGATGTTTCGCGACCCTGGGCATTTTCTTGCACTGCGCGAAGAAGTTGTGCCGTTGTTGCGCACCTGGCCGTCGCTGAAGATCTGGATCGCTGGTTGCAGCACCGGTGAAGAGGTGTACTCGATGGCCATCCTCCTGCGCGAGGAAGGCCTGCTCGAGCGCACCATCATCTACGCCACCGATATCAACCCGAATTCGCTGGAGAAAGCCAAGCAGGGCATCTATTCGATGCAGAACATGCAGGGCTATGAAGAAAACTACCGCAAGGCCGGTGGCCGCCGGGACTTCAGCGAGTACTACACCAGCGCCTACGGCAACGCGATCATGGACAGCAGCCTGCGGGACAACGTGACCTTTGCCGACCACAGCCTGGCCACCGACAGTGTGTTCTCGGAAACCCAGTTGGTGTCGTGCCGCAATGTGCTGATCTACTTCAACAAGAGTTTGCAGGACCGCGCCTTTGGGCTGTTCCACGAGTCGCTGTGCCACCGCGGCTTTCTGGTGCTGGGCAGCAAGGAGTCGGTGGATTTTTCTGCTTACAGCGAGCAGTTCGAGCCCTTGGTCAAACCTGAACGGATCTTCCGTAAATCATGACGGGCGTCGATGCGGTAGTGATCGGCGCTTCGGCGGGTGGCGTCGCAGCCCTGTTCACCGTACTCGGCAGCCTGCCGCAGGGCTTCGCCGTGCCGGTGCTGTGCGTGCTGCACCTGCCGGATGACCGCCACAGCCAGCTTGCCGAAGTGTTGCAGCGCAAGGTGCAGCGACCCGTGCGGGAGGCGCGTGACAAGGCGTTGATCGAGCCTGGGCTTATCTACGTGGCCGGGCCGGCCTATCATTTGTCGGTCGAGCAGGATTTCAGCCTGTCGCTGAGCCAGGAAGAGCCGGTGCATTTCTCTCGCCCGGCGATTGATTTTCTGTTTACCTCGGCAGCCGATGCCTATCGCCAGCGGCTGCTTGGTGTGCTCCTGACCGGTGCCAATGAAGACGGCGCGCGCGGGCTCGCCTACATCAAACAATGCGGAGGCCGGACAGTGGTCCAGGACCCGCAGGACGCACAAGTCGCGCTGATGCCGGAGGCCGCCTTGGCCCTGCACAGCCCTGACTACATCCTTACTCTGAGCGGCATCGGGCAATTGCTCGGCAGCCTGGAAACCAGCGCATGTTAAGCCAGATTACCGCCAAACTGCTGATCGTCGACGATCTGCCAGAGAACCTGCTGGCCCTCGCCGCGCTGATCCATGGCGAAGACCGCGAAGTGCACCAGGCGCAGTCTGCCGAAGACGCGTTGGGACTGTTGCTTGAACACGAATTTGCCTTGGCCATTCTGGACGTGCAGATGCCCGGCATGAACGGTTTCGAGCTGGCGGAGTTGATGCGCGGCACGGAAAAAACCAAGCACATCCCGATCGTCTTCGTCAGCGCCGCCGGGCGCGAGATGAACTACGCGTTCAAGGGCTACGAAAGTGGCGCAGTCGACTTTTTGCACAAACCCCTCGACACCATGGCGGTGAAGAGCAAGGTGTCGGTGTTTGTCGATCTGTACCGCCAGCGCAAGGTGCTCGACCGCCAGCTGCAGGACCTGGAGCGCAGCCGTCAGGAGCAGGAAGTGTTGCTCGGTCAGTTACAGGTGGCGCGGGGCGAGCTGGAGCGCGCGGTGCGCATGCGCGACGACTTCATGTCGATCGTGTCCCATGAAGTGCGCACGCCGCTGAACGGGCTGATTCTGGAAACCCAGCTGCGCAAGATGCACCTGGCGCGAGGCAACCTGGCTGCATTCAGCGAAGACAAGCTACAGGCCATGGTCGAGCGCGACGAGCGGCAGATCAACAGCCTGATCAGGCTGATCGAGGACATGCTCGACGTATCGCGCATCCGCACCGGTAAATTGTCGCTGCGGCCGCGTCAGTTCGACCTGGCGCAGCTGGTCAGCGGCCTGGTGGAGAACTTCGAAGCGCAGGCGCTGGCCTCCAACACCCACATCGAGCTGCAATGCTGCGATACAGTTGAAGGTGAGTGGGATGAGTTTCGGATTGAACAAGTGGTAGCCAACCTGTTGTCCAATGCATTGCGTTACGGTCAACGGCAACCGGTGCAGGTACGGGTGTTCGAGCAGGCCGGGATGGCCTGGGTGCAGGTGCAGGACCACGGTATCGGCGTCAGCGCCGCCAACCAGCAGCGGATCTTCCAGCAGTTCGAGCGTGTTGCAGCAGAGCAGGCCATCGGAGGCCTGGGCTTGGGTCTGTATATCTCCGAGCAGATTGTCAGGGCCCATGGTGGGCAGATCCAGATCGACAGCGAGGTAGGCCAAGGCGCGACATTCAGCGTGCTGCTGCCACTGACGGCGCTGTCACAACAAACCGACCAGGCGCAGGCAACCTCTGCTTAAGCCCGGGGTCAGATGGCCAACTTGCTGAATTCCAAGGCGTTGTCATGAGCGAAGATGCACAAGATGTTGTACTGGTAGTCGAGGATGAACCGGCCATTCGGATGATCTTGCGCGACTATCTTTCAGGTGAGGGCTACCACGTGCTGGTTGCCGAAGACGGCCAGCAGGCGTTCGAGATTCTCGCGCGCAAGCCTCATCTGGACCTGATCGTCACCGATTACCGGTTGCCGGGTGGGATCTCCGGGGTACAGATCGCCGAGCCAGCGGTCAAGCTGCGGCCTGATCTGAAGGTGATTTTCATCAGCGGCTATCCAGCCGAGATCCTCGAATCCGGCAGCCCGATTGCGCGCAAGGCGCCGATCCTGGCCAAGCCGTTCGACCTGGATACGCTGCGTGACAAGATCCAGGATCTGTTGCAATGACAGGTTGCTGGCTGATCTGAGCACGGGTATCGATTTGCCCGCTCTCGGATCAGCAACGGCGGTGGTTGCGGCTCGGTGACAACGGCTATGCTAGGCACATGACAGCCAGCCAGCCGATACGTCAACCTTGCCCGCCCGGTGCCTGCGACTGCGGGCGCGATGACTTGCAAGCCGCATCGCCTGCAGCGCAGCGTATCCTGCGCCTGACCCGCCACGAAGAAAAACGTCTGCTCGAACGCCTGGAAAACCTCAAGGGCCTTGAAGATCTGCACCGTTTGCAGCAGCTGATGCATGATCAGCTTGGCATCCGCGTGCACATTGCTCCCAGTTTCAACGAAGTGCGCACCATGCGCGGTATCCTCATCGAACTGGCCGAGCAGCCCGGTCTGTGCCGCAAGACCCGCCAGGCCATCCCCGCAGCCATCCGCCGGGGGCTGGAGCGCAATCCGGAAGTTGCTTTCCGCCTGCTCGATGCGCACGACCTGTTGCGCGACGCCTGAGTCAGCGCATCGCCGCCAGTTTGATCCCGAAGCCAATCAGGCAAGCACCCGCCAGGCGCTCGAGCACATTCGACAGTTTGGGGCTGGCGCGCATGCGTTCGGCCAGGTGATGGGTCAGCAGCACGGCCACCAGCCCGTAAAGCAATGTCAGCGCGGCGATGGTTACCGCCATGAAGGCGAAAGTGACCATGCCCTGGTGCCGAACCGGGTCAATGAACAGCGGAAAGAACGCCATGTAAAACATGATCGCCTTGGGGTTGAGCAGGGTGATCATCATCGTCTGGCGCAGGTAATGGCCGCTGTCCATGCGGCTGACGCGCGGTGCGCCGCCGGCCTTGCTGAGCAGCATGCGCAGTCCCAGATAGGCGAGATAGGCCGCGCCGGCCCACTGCACCACATGGAACGCCGCAGGGTAGGCCGCCAGCAGCGTGGCAACCCCAGCCACCGCCAGCCACATCAATACCTGATCGCCGAGAATCACCCCGCACGTGGCAGCCAGGCCACCTTTGATGCCCGCCTTGCCGGTAGCGGTGATCAGCGCGAAGTTGCCAGGACCGGGGATGGCCAGCAGGATCAGAAAGGCGATGACGAAGGCGCCGTAGTCGGTCACACCGAGCATTGCTGTTCTCCTTGAGCGCTGGGCAGATGTAACTGGATGTATGACAGCATTGGCGGCGCTTGCAAAGACCACGGGTGACTAATTTTGCCCGGGGCTTTTACGTTCTCTTGAAGTCAGTGCCGTTGAGACGGCCGCAACCATCGCCCCGCGCCGACCGTGCTGGGGCGGGCAACTTCCAAGGAGACAGGCAATGACTTCCGTTTTCGACCGTGACGATATCGTTTTTCAGGTGGTGCTCAACCATGAGGAGCAGTACTCGATCTGGCCTGAATACAAAGCGATCCCGGCGGGCTGGCGCGCAGCGGGCAAAAGCGGCCTGAAGCAGGAATGCCTGGCCTACATCGATGAGGTCTGGACCGACATGCGACCGCTGAGCCTGCGCCAGAAGATGGCAGCAGCGGCGGCGCAGTGAGCGTCTGCCGGTGAGCGTAGTCAACCTGTTGTGCCTTCCCTACTCAGGCGCCAGTGCAATGGTCTATAGCCGCTGGCGGCGCAAGCTGCCTGCCTGGCTGCAGGTGCGTCCAGTGGAGTTGCCAGGTCGCGGTGCGCGCATGGGCGAGGCGTTGCACACCGACCTGCTGGGCCTGGCCAGGCAACTGGCCGCTGAGCAACGGTTGGCAGCCAACGCGCCTTACGCGCTGCTTGGGCATAGCCTTGGCGCACTGCTGGCGTTTGAGTTGGCCCACGAGCTGCAGGCGCTGGGTTGCCCGCCGCCGTTGGCGTTGTTTGCCTGCGGTACCGCCGCGCCCACTCGGCGCGAGGACTACGACGGCAACCGCTGGCGCGAGCCACGCAGCGACGCCGAGTTGATCGCCGAGCTGCGCAGTCTGCAAGGTACGCCTGAGGAGGTGTTGAACAATCAGGAGCTGATGAGCCTGACCTTGCCGATCCTGCGCGCTGACTTTCTCCTGTGTGGCCGCTATGCCTATCGGCAGCGGCCATTACTGCGCTGCCCGTTGCGGGTGCTCGGTGGCGAGACGGATCGCGCCAGCCCCGATCAGTTGCAGGCCTGGAGCCGAGAAACGCTTGGGGAGTTTTCTCTGCAGCACTTCCCGGGTGGGCACTTCTTCATTCATGAGCACGAAGACCGCGTGCTGAGCGTGCTGACCGAGGTCCTCGAGCCGCTGCGCCTGACTGCCTGATTGACGTCCTCCCTTGCTTGCGAGAGGCTTGAGTTTTCCTCTGCAAGGGATGGGCAATGTTGATTGATCCGCTCAAGGCCACGCTGCTGGTCGTCGATATCCAGGAAAAACTGATTGGCGCCATGAGCGACCCGGCCGGTACCCGGGCGCGAGCGCGCTGGTTGCTCGCGGCAACTGCCGAGCTGCAGCTGCCAACGGTAATCTCCGAACAATACCCGCAAGGCCTCGGGTCAACCCTGACCGAGCTCACGGCGGCGGCTCCGGCCGCGCAGGTGGTCAGCAAGCAGCACTTTTCCTGCGTGGCCGCGCAGTGTCTGCCGGCCAGCTTGCTCGAGCGCGAGCAGGTGATCGTGTGCGGCATGGAGACCCACGTGTGCGTACTGCAAACCGTGCTTGGCCTGCTCGGTTTGGGCAAGCAGGTCTTTGTCGTCGAGGATGCCTGCGACAGCCGTACCGTGGCGAATAAAGCAGCAGCGCTGGCGCGCATGCGTGCCGCCGGTGCGCAGATCGTCACCCGCGAGATGGTCGTGTTCGAGCTAATGGGCAGCGCTGCCCATCCGCAGTTCCGCCATATCAGCAAAGCCTACATGGTCGGAGAACAACCCTGAACCGCCGTCTGGCCGGGGCCGGCGTGGTGATTCTGGCCCTGCTGCAAGGGTGTGCCGGTCAGCGCGAGAGTGCTCCCGAAGCAGACCCGGCCAAGGTTCGCGCGCAACTGCTGCGGCTGCTGCCCGCCCAACTCAACGACCGTCAGGGCTGGGCCGAAGACATCCAGACGGCGTTTACAGCTCAGCAACTTGATCCGAGCAAGAGCAACCTGTGCGCGGTATTGGCCGTGACCGAGCAGGAATCAACCTTTACTGCCGACCCGCAGGTGCCCAACCTGGGCCGCATCGCCCGCGCCGAGATCGACCGCCGGGCCGGCCGGCTGCATATCCCCAAGCTGCTGGTGGACGCTGCGTTGCTGACGCCCTCCGGCAACGGCAAGTCGTATCAGCAGCGGCTGGCGGCGGTGCGCAGCGAGAAGCAGCTCAGCGCGCTGTACGACGAGGTCATCGAACGTTTGCCGTTGGGCAAGACGCTGCTCGGCGGGCTTAACCCGGTGCACACCGGTGGGCCGATGCAAGTCAGTATCGACTTTGCCCAGCGTCATGCCAGCAATTACCCCTACAGCTATCAGGGTGCCATTCGCCAGGAGGTGTTCAGCCGACGCGGCGGCATGTACTTCGGCATCGCCCACCTGTTGGGGTATCCGGCGCATTACCCGCGCCAGCTGTACCGTTTTGGCGACTTCAATGCCGGTTGGTACGCCAGCCGCAATGCGGCGTTTCAGGCGGCGCTGAGTCGCGCCAGTGGCGTCAGCCTGGCGCTCGATGGTGACCTAATTGCACCGGGCTCGATCATGCCCGGCGCTACCGAGCAGGCAGCACGCAAGCTGGGGGTGAAGCTGGGCTTGCGCAACACGCAAATACGCAGCCAGCTGGAGGAGGGCGACAGCCTTGCGTTCGAGGAGAGCGAGTTGTATCGCGAGGTATTTGCTCTGGCAGATGCCAAAGCCGGCAAGTCGCTGCCGCGCGCGGTGTTGCCAGGGATCGAGCTGAAGAGCCCGAAGATCACCCGCAAGCTGACCACGGCGTGGTTCGCAGGTCGAGTAGATGAGCGTTATCAGCGCTGTATGAAGCGCTGATGGATGAGCATTTCAGGGGCTGTTGACAGCCCCTGAAACCAGGTCTAGCCGAGCAGAGCGGCGATGACCTGTTCGACACTGGCTTTGAGCCCGGCAACGCTGTCTTGTGGATCACTTTCAACTATGACCAGTTTTGCTCCGGCTGCCTTGATAACCTCGGCGATTTCGGCAGCGGGTTGGCGATGGTGAACCACCAAGGCCACGTCCTGCCCTTTGAGCGTGTCGGCCAAGGCCTTGAGCGCCGCCGCATCCCACTTGTCATCCGCCGGCAGCGGCTGATCGACCACATCCAGATTGAGCCCGCTGACCAGGTAACCGAGGCGCTCGGACAGGTTCACCACACTGAGGTTGTCGGCCTCGGCCAGGCGTGTCTGGCTGCTGGCGTTGAGTTCCAGCATCTGCCGTTTCAGGCCTGCAAGATTGGCCTGGATCCTGGCCTTGTCGTTCGGCGACAAACGCTCGAGATCGTTGGCCACGACGTCGGCCATGCGCCCCATGTTGGTGGGGTTGAGCCATGGATAGCCGGCAAACGCGTTGTCTCCCTGTACCGCAATGCCTGGCAGCGCGCCGTCTACCGGGCGTGCGGCATCGATCTCGACGATGCGGATGTTGCTGCGTCGGGCCATTGGGTAGAGCGGGTCATCGCGCCAGATCGAACGCAGGCCAATGGCGGCGTCGGCCGTCTGCGCGGCCTTGTCCAGGCTGGCGCCACCGCGGCCACTGAAGTACGACGGCTGGCGGGTCGCTGGCAGGTTCCCCGGCGCCGCGCTGTTGAGCTGTACCGACGTGCCTTCGAGCAGCGCGGTGGCCAGGCTATGGGTGACCGGCAGGCTGGTCAGCACGGTAACCGTTGCCGGTTTGGCCGCCAGCGTCAGCGCGGGCAGGCCCGCCAGGGCCAAGGCCAGAGTCAGTTGCTTGAGGGTAGAAGTCATGCCGGGTTTCCTTGCAGGCGTGGTACCAGAGCGCGGGCGAGGGCGGCAAGGGCGAAGCAGACGCCGGCCACCAGAATGATCGCCGCACCAGACGGCACCGGCAGGTCGAAGACGATCGGCAGCAGAATGCCGCACAGCGTGCTCACCGTAGCGATCAGCACCGAGATGAAGAAAAAGCCTTTCAGCGACTGGCTGACCAAGCGTGCTGCCGCTGCCGGGATCACCAGCAGGGCGCCGACCAGAATCGCGCCGATGACCTTGACCGAAGCCACGGTCACCAACGTCACCAGCACGACGAACAGATAGTCCAGGGTCTTCACCGCTACACCGCGGACTGCCGCCAGCTGCGGATTGAAACTGGCCAGCATGATCCGGTTGTACAGCGGCAACGCCAGGGCCAGCACCAGCACTGCGACGATGCCCAGCACCAGCAGGTCCTGAGCACTGACCGTCAGCACCGAGCCGAACAAGACGTTCTCGAGGATGTGCACGTTGATCTTGCCCGCGAGCATCAGCAGCAGACTTGCGCCCAGTGCCAGCGACACCGACAGGAACACCCCGATCAAGGTGTCCGGCGACAGCCCGGTGCGGTTGCGCAGGAAATTGAGCAGGATGCCGAACAGCAGGCAGTAGCCGAACAGGCTGCCGTACGGCCCGGTGTAGGGCTCGCCGAGCAGGATGCCGATGGCAACCCCGGTCAGCGCGGCATGGCCGACCGCTTCGGAGAAGAAGGCGAAGCGTTTGACCACGACCAGGGTGCCGAGGCCACCCAGCACCGGCCCGATCATCACCCCGGCAATCAGCGCGTTGATGACGAAGCCGTAGGCCAGCGCCTCCGGCAGATAGCCAGCGCTGGCCCATTCCTGGATCAGTTGGCGGAAGGCTTCAAAGCTCATCGGGCGAGGCTCTCGCTGCGAGGGTGGACGGAGAACAGACCAAGCAGCCGCTCGGGGGTCAGGGCTTGGGCCGGTGGCGCATCGAACAGTACTTTGCGGCTGAGGCCGGTCACTCGGTCGGCCAAGCGCAGCACCGCTTCCAGGTCATGCTCGATCCACAGCACAGTGGTGCCGCTCTGGCGCCAGCTGTGCAGCAGTTGCTCGAACACCTGGATACCGGCTTCATCGAGGGCCGACATGGGTTCGTCAAGCACCAGCAGTTGCGGCTCGGGGATCAGCCCTTGGGCCAGCAGCACGCGCTGGCGCTCGCCACCAGACAGCGCGCCCATGCGCCGCTTGCGCTTGTCGAGCATGCCCACCCGGGCCAGTGCTGCATCGATGGCAGGTTGGACCCGGCGCGACAGGCCGAGAAAGGCCGGTCGACGCTGGCACATGGCAGCCATGAAGTCGTCGACAGTCATAGGTAGGCCACGATCGAACTCCAGCGCTTGTGGCACATAGCCGATCACTTCGCGCTCGCCCGGCCAGTGCAAGGTAAGCTGACCCTGATGCGGCATCTGCCCGAGCAGGGTCTTGATCAGCGAGCTCTTGCCGCCGCCGTTGGGGCCGACGATGGCATGCACGCTGCCGGCTGCCACGCTGAAACTGACCTGTTCCAGAATCGAAGTCCGCCCGAGAGTCAGGTCGATGCCGGCGAACTCGATGCGCGGGCCCATGGCCACGCTGAGGTTGGCGGCCGCAGTCATGCGTTGTTCTCCTGAATCGCTCGGACCACGGTATCGAGGTTGCGCTGCATCTCGACTTCGTACTTCTCCTTGGTGTATTCGCCGTAGGAGATGTGCGTCAGCGGGTAGATGCGCACGCCAGACTCACGCTGGATGGTTTCGACGTAGGCCGAAGGGAAGTCCATCTCCGAGAAGATCACTTTGACGTCGAGTGCCTTTAGCTGGTCGATGGTCTTTTTCAGCTGCGCCGGGCTTGGCTCGATGCCGTGAGCTGGCTCGACCACGGCGGTGACCTCCAGGCCGAAGTCGCGCACCAGATAGTCGTAGGCGGCATGAATGGTCGCTACGCGAAAATCCGCGTGGGGCGCTTCGGTGACCTTGGCCAGGGCGTCGGCGCGCAGCTTGCGCAGGCGCTTGGCATAGGCACGGGCGTTTTGGGTATAGAACTTGGCGTTGTCCGGGTCGAGCTTGCCCAGCTCGCGGGCGATATTGTTGACCTGGGCGATGGTGGTGCTGATCGACAGGAAGGTGTGCGGGTTGACCACCTTGCCTGCACCACGGGCGGCAATCCCGGTCGCTGCCAGCAGCGGCACGTTGGCATTGGCCTCGATGGTTTTGACATCAGGGGTTTCGCTGGCGGCGATCATGCGGTCGGCGAAGTCATCATGGCCGACGCCGTTGAGCACGATCACATCCAGGCCGCCAATGCGTTTGATGTCTTCGGCGCGCGGCTCGTAGGCGTGCGGGTTGAAACCGGCAGGAATCAACGGCACCACTTCGGCCTTGTCGCCGACGATGTTGCTCACGTAGCTGTAATAAGGATGCAGGGTGATGCCGATGCGCAGTGGCTTGCCGGCCTCGGCATGGGCCAGGGCCGGGAGGGCGCAGGCCATGAGCAGGGCGAGGGCGCGGCGGGCGAGGGCGGAGCGAAGCATGGAGGAGTCCTTGGATTCAGTGACGGTGTTGACGGGTAACCCCGGCGTCGTAATGGCTGACCACTTGCTGCCAGCCAGCGGCGATCAGGGCCACCGGCTGCAGGTCGTCCGGGACCACGGCTGCGGTGTCGCGGCGCAGCCAGACATCGGCCCGTTCATCCACCTGCGCGGGCACGATCAGCAGGAAGCTGCCGGCCACCGCGCTGTCCTGGCTGCGTCCCAGGTAGGCGCCGGCAGCCAGCCACTGCCATTGATGGCCACCGCGGCTGACGCTGCTGGCATCGCTGACAAACGGCGGCAGGCCTTCCTCGGCGAGGCTGGCCACTTCAGGCATGGAACCGGTCTCTTCGCGTAACTGGCGGATCTCGTCGAACGCCACCAACAGGTCTGTGAATACCCCTTGTTCGGCCGCTGTCAGGTCGCGACGGGCGTCGATCTGGTGGCTCTCGATGCTGACTTCATCCTCACGCTCGCCGCGCAGCGTTACCACCGTGGCGGCCAGCGCCAGGATCAGCAGGGCTGTCAGCAGTACATATAGCGTCTCGTGCCCGGCACCGGCCGGGCGGATCACCTGGGCGCGGCTCATGGCTCGCCTATATCGGCATGGTCGATTTCAACGACGTGCCCGGGGCCGGCGTCGAACAGCACGTAGAATTCACCGTCGGGGCGCTTGAAGGTCAGCGTCGAGTCGTCTCCCAGCTTGCTGCCGACCAGCACCTGCTCGTCGTAGCCGATCACGTCCAGGGTCACGCCGGGTGCGCCGCTGCCATCGGAGAAGCCACCGGTGCATTTGATCTGCTCGGCATCAACCGGTGCGCACTCGCACATCGGATTGTGCGCCAGGGCAGGGCCCGCGCAGAGCAGCAGAATTGGCAGGGCCAGCCTGCGAGTCAGGTGTTTCATTTGGTGCCTCCTTGTTTCTCGAGCCAGGCCACGGTTGCCGGTGAGGCCTGGGCCAGGGGGACGGATGCCTGGTGCATGCTGCCGTCCCAGCCTTCGATAGTGATCCAGACCTGTGCGTCAGACCGTGTGCGCGGCGGTACCGGCAGCGAAGTGATCATGCGGTACGGTGCCCCGAAGAAAATCGTCCCCGCAGCGCGCAGGCTGCGCGGCTTGCCGATACGCAGGTAGACCGCTTTAACCTCCGTGGTGCAGGCTTTGCACAGGGCTGCGTTGAACAGTTTGAAATGACCCGCCGGGCCATCCGCCCTGGGCGCTTCGTCGCGCAGCTCGGCCAGGTCGAGCGTGTACGGGCCTACCTGAATGTCGCTGACCTGATTGGCGCCCAAACCACTGTCGCCGCGGAACATGGCCGCGTCGGCGAAGTACTTGGGCATGAACCCCAGCGGGATCAGGATCAGCAGGATGTTGATGTGGAATCGCCACTTCAGCCAGAACTGCTTGAGCGGGCTCACCGGTACTGCTTGCGCCTTGCTCATGGCTGCGCCTCCACTGAAGTTTCACTGCGTGCCAGTTGCGCACGCGCGACTCGATCGGTGCGCTTGAGCGCTGCGGCGGTGGCCTGGGCGGTGCGCTTGGTCCAGATCAACAGCCCGCTGAGTACCATCAGGGTCAATACCAAGCCGAAGAAGAACCAGATCAGCTTGATCGCCAGGCCGCCGAAGTCGCCGGTGTGCAGTGGACGCATCGACTCGGTGACGAACTCCAGCGCGGAGCGGTCTTCGAGCAGGAACTTGCTGTCGACATTGCTGGTGTAGGGGTTGACCGATGCGGTCTGGAACATCAGCGGGTACCAGCCGCGGCCACCCATTTCGACATGGCTGTAGGCCGTGCTGGGCAGGCTGATGAAGGTGATCTCAAGGCCGGGAATGGCCTCGGTGGCGATGCGCGCCGCTGCATCCAGGTCGATCCGCGGTGCCGGGCTGCCGTCGGCAGTCAGCGGCACGTCTTCGCGGGCAATCACCGGCACGATCGGCTCGCTGGAGATGGTTATATGGTTGTCACCGAGAATGGCCTGGATCAGGAACCAGATGCCGGTAATCGAAATGACCGTGATGAACCAGATCGACCAGACCCCCGCCAGCCGGTGTACGTCACCCCAGAAGATCCGCGAGCCGTGGCCGCTGCGCACCGGCTTGAAAAAGCCGCGCCAGAACTTTTTGTACACCACCAGGCCGGTCACCAGCGAGGCCAGCATCGGCAGGCCGAGCAGCGACACCAGGTACCAGCCCCAGCTGTAGCCATTGGTGAACGGCACCAGCCACCAGCCGTGCAGGGCACGGGTGAAGGCTTCGAAGTTGAAGTCCGGCGCCTTGCCCTGGATCACCCCGGTGTACGGGTTGACGTACAGGGTTGGCGTGGTGCCATCCGGGTTGGTGACGCTGGCGGCGAGGGCAAAGTGCGAACCCTCAGGCTGCACCAGCATGCGCACGGCCATGTCCGGCTCGGCCTTGTGCAGGGCGTCGATGATCTGCTGAAAGCTCAGCCGCTCGGCGCCGTCGCTGGGTTTGCTCGCGCGCACGTCAGAGTTGGCCAGCCAGACGATCTCCTGGCTGACTACGGCCAGCATGCCGGTGAAGCAGACGATCAGGACAAAGAACCAGATCGGCAGGGCGAGCCAGCTGTGGACGAGGAACCACAGCTTGGACTTGGACTTTTTCGTAGGTTGGGCCATCGGTCATCTTCTGAAAATAAGGGTCGAGCGCATGCTCAACCGTGTAAGGCTGCATTAATAAAGACGAATGAGAATGAAAATCCTGCCTTTTTAAATGCAACCAGATATTTCAGAAGGCGTCCTGTACCCTCAGGCGTTGCTCGCGGCGGCCATTACCGCCGGGCGGGCGCAGCGCTGGGCGAGGTCCTGATAGAGCGCCTGGCCGATTTCCGCGGCACGGGCGGGCAGCACCGACAGCAACGTATCGCTCAGGCCATGAGTGGTTTCGCAGAAGCCTTGCAGGTACACCGAGGCGTGCATGTCCGGGCTGGCCAGGACTCGATAGTTGCGATCGGCACTGAAGTCGTCCAGGTAGCCCTGCAGCGGCGCCAGCAGTTCTCGGTGCGAGCGGCGTTCGTAGCCGGTGGCGAGGATCACCGCGTCATAGCGGTGAGTCTGTTGCTGGCCGGTGGCGAGGTCGCGCAGGGTCAGTTCGATGCCATCGGCAGTGGCTACGACCGCATCCACGTTGCGCCGGCACAGTACGTTGTGGCGATACTGGTGGGAGACCTTCTGCCGGTAGAGGATGCCGTAGATGCGGTCGATCAGGTCGAGGTCGACCACAGAATAGTTGGTGTTGTGGTACTCGCCGATCAGCTTTCTGCGCAGTTCGGCAGGCTCGTTGTAGACGAGGTCGGTGTAGTCGGGGGCAAAGATCTCGTTGACGAAGGGACTGTCATCGGCAGGCTTGAGCGCAGTGGCACGCAGGATCATGTCGACCTTGACCGACGGGTAGCTGTCGTTGAGGTCGATAAAGGCCTCGGCCGCACTTTGCCCGGAACCGATCACCGCGATACGCATCGGCTTGCCTTCGGCGCAGGGTAGCTTGGCCAGGCCGCTGATGTAGCGGGAGTGGTGGAAGACGCGCTTGTCGTCCTTGAACCCGGCGAATTTCTCCGGGATTTTCGGCGTGCCGCCGCTACCAATTACTACCGAACGCGTGCGCCGGCTGTACTCACGGCCCTGACCGTCGCGCGAGACCAGCCGCAGGTGCTCGACCCGGCCAGCGTGCAGTTCTGGTTCGATGCGCAGTACTTCTTCGCCGTACACGGCCTGGTCGGCAAAATGCTCGGCGGCCCAGCGCAGGTAGTCGTTGTACTCCAACCGGCACGGGTAAAAGGTGCCGAGGTTGATGAAGTCGGCCAGGCGCTGCTTCTGGTGCAGGTAGTTGACGAAGCTGTACGGGCTGGTAGGGGTGCGCAGCGACACCAGGTCCTTGAGGAAGGAAATCTGCAACTCGCTCTGAGTGGCCAGCGTATCGCCGTGCCAGCGGTAGTCTTGCTGCTTGTCGATGAACAGGGCGTCCAGGGCATGGCCCTGGCTCTGGGCGAGTTCTTCGAGGGCGATGGCCAAGGCCAGGTTGGAAGGGCCGAAACCCACGCCGATCAAATCTTTGACTGTTTCTGGGGTCTGGCTCATGGCTGCGTTCCCTGAAGTTCGAATGAACAGGCGCGCCGGAGTTTGGCCCCTGCGCCTTCTACACATTTTGGAACGAGCCAGCTTTGAGGGAATTTAGCCAGCCTGCAGCGCAGGTGCTGCCCACTTCAAGATCTGCTGCGCGCGGCCGATAGCCTGGTCAACGCAAGGACCACTTCAGGGCAGGTACGGAACATGGTTACAGTTACAGGCATCTCGATCGCTGGCGCTGCTTCGGCGCAAGTCGCCGGCAAAACCAATCAGCGTGATGACGTCGAGCAGGTCGAGAAGGGCGGCGCCATGCCTGTCGACCTTTCAAAAGTCGCTGGCGGCGCCAAGGCGGCACAAGCAGATAGCGGCTCGGACAGCAGCGAGCCGCCGCACATCAAGCAACTGCGCGAACTGATCAAGCAACTGCAAAAGCAGCTCGCCGAAGAGCAGAAGCAATTGGCCGAGATGATGGCTAAAGACACAGATGATGGTGCCATGATCGCTTTGATTACCGCCAAGCAAGCCAGCGTCAGCACGCTGACTGGCCAGGTCATGGCGGCGACCGCGCAGTTGCTCGAAGCCCTGACCAAGACCGGTGACAGCAGCGCCGGCGGTACGGTCAATACCCAGGCCTGAGACGACGCCCGGCGGTTGGCCTGGCGTCGCCCTGGAGCGTCAGGCTCAGTCGGCAACGACCTTGCGTCGCTCCGCTTTGTACTGCATGGCCACGGCCGGTGCAGGTTTGGCCGCACCGGTTTCCAGCCACTGGCGCATGCGGCTGGCGTCGGCGAAGTGGGTGTACTTGCCGAAGGCATCCAGAATCACCATCGCCACGGGGCGGTTGTCCATCCGGGTCAGCAGCACCAGGCAGTGCCCTGCTTCATTGGTAAAGCCGGTCTTGGTCAGCTTGATGTCCCAGTTGCTCTTGTTGACCAGATGGTCGGTGTTGCGAAAGCCCAGCGTGTAGTTAGGCTTGCGAAACGCCACGGTCTTTTCGCGAGTGGTCGACAAGTCGCTCAACAACGGGTATTTGCGCGATGCCAACAGCAGCTTGCCAAGGTCGCGTGCGGTCGACACGTTCAGCGTCGACAGGCCTGTAGGCTCGACATAGCGGGTATGGCTCATGCCGAGGCTGCGCGCCTTGGCGTTCATGGCCTTGATAAAGGCACCATAGCCGCCTGGGTAGTGGTTGGCGAGGCTGTTGGCTGCGCGGTTTTCCGACGACATCAAAGTGATCAGCAAGGTCTCGCGGCGATCAAGCTGGCTGCCCAGGCGGACCCGCGAGTACACACCCTTCATTTCCGGGTTGTTGGCGATGGTCATGGTCAACTGCTCGTCCATAGGCAGTTTCGCGTCAAGCACTACCATGGCCGTCATCAGTTTGGTCACCGAGGCAATCGGCACCACCCGGTCGGCATGGCTTGCGTACAGCTCCTTGTTGCTGTTGAGGTCGATCAGCAGCGCGCTGCCCGAGGCCAGGTGCAGTTTGGCCGGATCGCGCTGAGTCTGGCTCGGCGGCGGCGCAGCGGCAGCGGTAGTTGCGAGGGTCGAAGTTCCAGTGAGCAACAGCAGCAGGCTGAGGATGGACAGAGAAGTTTTCACGTTGAGGCTCACTAAAAGGAGGTATGTCGTTGGCTTTGCAGGGTTTTCCCCAAAAAACCGCTGCATTGTGGAGTATGGCCGAAAGCGTGTCGAATGCCTTATGACTAAAGGGCGCAAGGTGAAGGAATTTTAATCCGGTATCCATCTTTTAACGCCATCTGCGGCGAAGCTGTGGGGGTGGGGCGTAGCGCGAGCGGGCTACTTTGTAGCTCGTGGTTGCCGAAGACGATGGGCACTTTGTCGATTCATGATTAAATACCGCACTTCAAGGAGGATCATCATGAGCAAGCACAGCACTACCCCTTTTTACGCCGCAGGCGGGTCCATGCTGGTTATCGGTGTTGTTTTCGCCGCCGTAGGCGCTTCTGGTCAGCCTGCGTTTGGCTGGACCGCGGTCGGCCTGTTGATTCCCAGCGCTGTATTGTTGCTGCAGGCGGTTCGGCGCAAACGTCGTTTTAATGACGATGGAGCGTCGAATTGATCAGCACCGGGAAAAAACGATCGGCTTAGCCAATACCCACTGTTAAGAGTTGCTTCTCGAGAGTTAGCGCCGTTGGTCTCGTCGCGGGCACTTGCGTCAATCCCGCGGCTCTCACGCTAAGGCACGGATCATCCGTGCATTGACGAGGGTAGCGCTATGGATATCGACGAAAAAGCACCTGGCAACATCTCTCAGCAGGGCGTAGGCGGCACGACCGACAACGAGACGGCTCATGACCCAATGCCTCCGCTGCCTGAAGATGAAGATGCCGGCCTGGACGAAGAAATGTCTGACGTAGAGACCAACAACACAGTCTCCAGCGAGCATCCAGATCCAGCCTGAGGCGTGCCCCAGCGCGCAAAAAAAAGCCCGCCAAAAATGGCGGGCAACAAGGGCACAAGGAGCAACACACAACACATTCGTTCAAGCCATCAAGCTGCCGCTCTGCAGCTGATCGGCCATCGCTACTGCACAGGCTTTGGACGCCAGCGGGCCGCTCACCGGCTCGCCATTGCGCATCAGATACCAGCAGGCCAGCAGCCCCTGCTCACGCAAGCGAGTGGGAACTGCGCTACCAACAACCGACATGATCTGGATAGTGGCCATGCTGACCTCCTGTAAGACGTGCGCCAACCTTACCCGGCTGCTGACGGCGTTTGAAATTAACTTCCTCAATAGTGGTCATCAGCTCTATCAACAGTAGTGTCGAGACCACGCTGCGCGATGGCTCCTACTATGGCCGTTGTTACTGTCAACTGAGCGCCGGGAAAGGGTAAAGGTTGTGTAAGCAATGCCCTCTGGTACGCTGGAGCAACGATTCAGCTCAGGCAAACGGAGCAGTAGATGAGCCACATTCCCAGCAGAAACACGCAGTTGTGCATCTCTCTGGCCGGCCGTCCCGGCACCTTTGGCGTGCGCTTTCACAATCATCTCTATGAACAGCTGGGCCTGGATTACTACTACAAGGCCATGACTACAGATGATCTGCCCGCCGCGGTGGCTGGTATTCGAGCATTGGGGATTCGCGGTTGCGGTGTATCGATGCCGTTCAAGGAAGCTTGCCTGGCCTTGGTCGACGAGGTTGATGCGTCTGCGGCTGCCATCGAGTCGGTTAATACGCTGGTCAACAGCGACGGCTACTTGAAGGCTTACAACACCGATTATCTGGCCGTGCAGCAGTTGCTGGCCAAACATGAGGTAGACCCGGCTACAGCGTTCGCGCTGCGTGGCAGCGGCGGGATGGCCAAGGCAGTAGCCTGTGCGTTGAGTGACGCCGGCTTTCGTGAAGGGCTGATTATTGCCCGTAATGAACAAGCTGGGCGGCAACTGGCCGAGATGCTGGGTTATCGCTGGCAGGCAGAACTGGGCGACTTGGCGCCGCCGATGCTGATCAACGTCACGCCGATTGGTATGGCCGGCGGCCCTGAGGCGGAGCAACTGGCGTTCCCCGAAACAGCGATTGCAGTGGCAGAACGGGTATTCGACGTGGTGGCGATGCCGGCGCGCACGCCACTGATCTGCCGCGCCGAAGCGCTCGGCAAACCGGTCATCACAGGGCTTGAGGTGATTGCCCTGCAAGCGCTGGAGCAGTTTGTGCTGTATACCGGCGTGCGCCCCACGGCAACGCAGATCGACGCTGCAATTGCCTATGCGCGGGGCGCCTAGTCAGCTGTGCTTACAAGGGCGTCGGTTGAATCACTTCGACCCAGTAACCATCGGGGTCTTTGATGAATGCCAGATGGTTCATGCGGCCGTCGCTCAGGCGCTTCTGGAACGGCACCTGCAAAGCTTCAAAGCGTTCGCACGCTGCAACTACATCAGGCACCGAAATGCAGATATGACCAAAACCGCGTGGGTCAGTGTTGCCATCGTGATAGGCAAACGCTGCATCACTTTCAGTGCCGTGGTTATGAGTCAGCTCCAGCACGCCCGGGATCGACTTCATCCACTGGTGACGAGCATCGTCATCAGCCGGAATTTGCGCGGGGTCAACCAGTGCCAGGAAGTACAGGCTGAACTTGGCTTCGACGAAGTCGCGCTTGTCCACCAGTTTGAAACCGAGCACGCGGGTGTAGAAGTCCAGCGACTTCTCGATGTCCTTGACGCGCAGCATGGTGTGGTTGAAAACGAATTGCGCAGTGGCAGCGTCCGTTTGAGCGGTAACGCCAGGCAAGGTGTTGAGATCGTTCAGGCTCATGAAGGCTCCAGAGACGAGGCCGGGCCCGCAGGCACCAGCGATAAGACAGGCCGTCCATGATACGGGACGTGAGCGGGGAGGCAAAATGAAAGCGCCCTGCACGAGGGCAGGGCGCTGAAATTAGAGGCCCGCGTGTGCGGGCGCAGATGGGGTCGCTAATCCGTTAGCTGGAATTGATCATGGCCCACAAGCTGTGAAAAAAGTGTGAAGTGTATGTCCATGTTTCATGGACGCAACCAGCCGTCGACAGTGCTGGCGCCGTGTTCTTCTTTCCAGGCTTTCAGACCGCGGTGGTTACCGCCCTTGGTTTCGATCAGTTCGCCGGTGTGCGGGTTCTCGTAAACCTTGACCACGCGGGCGCGGCGCTGCTGTTTTGGGGTCGCCCCGGACGCCTTGGTGGCGGGTTTGCTGCTGCCTTTTGGATCAAGGATGGCGACGATATCGCGCAGGCCCTTTTCGTAAGTTTTCATAAGGCCCAGCAGCTTCTGCTCGAACTCGATTTCGCGTTTGAGACCGGCATCCTGCTTGAGCGCCTCGAGTTGGGCGATCTGTTCCTGAAGCGCTTTTTCGGCAGCGCGAAACTCTGCAAGTCTGGACACTTTCATCACTCCTTAAATACGACTGCGTCAAAACGTGACGAACGTTGTAAGAAGATTTAACGTCGGTCACGCAGGGATAGTGCTGTTCACTAGTCCCGAGTGTAGTTGCCGACGACGTCACGGTAAACCATAAACTTTGCAAGTAGTCAGGGAACTTTACTAGTTTTATGTGCGTTAATTTATTTGCTGTTCACTCACAGCCTTAACTGCTCGACATAGTGTCGACTCAAGCCGACACTCAGGGTCTGGCAATCACAGCAAACCCGAGCGGGAGTGGCTAATGAAGCAGTTGTTATTGATCGGCATCGGCCCTGGTGATCCGCGGCAGGTGACGTTCGAGGCAGTCGATGCGCTCAAACGGGCCACGGTATTCTTCGTCCTCGACAAGGGCGCCCGCTCTGATGAGCTGGTGCGCATGCGCCGGGCAATTCTCGAGCGCTACCTGCCCACTGGCGACTACCGGGTGCTGCAAGTCGATGATCCGCAGCGTGATGCATTGGCCAGCGATTACATTGAGGCAGTACAGGACTGGCACCAGCAACGCGCAGCGCTCTACGCAAGATTGATCGATGAAGAACTCGGCCCGGACGACGTGGGTGCTTTCTTGCTGTGGGGCGAACCAAGCCTGTACGACAGCACGCTGCGGATTCTCCAGTTGGTACGCCAGCACGGTACACAACTGCAACTCGAAGTCATCCCCGGCATCAGCAGCATTCAGGCCCTGGCAGCTCGTCATCAGATCCCGCTGAACCGCATTGGCGAGCCGCTGACCGTGCTTCCCGGGCGGCAGCTCGGCGCAGTGAAGCAGATCGACAACGTGCTGGTCATGCTTGATGGCCAGTGCGCGTTCGCCGATATCGACGACCCACAACTGCATATTTACTGGGGCGCCTATCTCGGCACGGCGGACGAGCTGCTGCTTGCCGGGCCTTTGTTGCAGATGAAGGCGCAGATTGTGGCCGCGCGTGAACAAGCGCGGCAACGCAAGGGCTGGATCATGGACACATACCTGTTGCGCCGGGAGCTTTAGCGCATCGGTGCTGTCGTACCTGCTGTGAAAAAGTGTTCGATCAGCGAACGCTAAAGCGGCCGGTAGACACGGCAATCCATTACCGGCTATCGCAATTGCGCGCATCTCTTCTAGAATTCGCCCATATCCAGGCCGCCTTTGATGGCAGCCGGATCTTGGCGGAGTAGCTGCCAAGTCCCTATTTGAGAACGCCATGAGTTCGAGTACACCGCTGTCCGGAGTCAATCAGCCGCTGCGAGGCATCGCCCTGGTAGTGGTCGCCACTTTCCTGTTTGCCAGCCATGATGCGCTGTCCAAGTTCCTCGGTGGTCTGTACCCGATCATCATGGTGGTGTGGGTCCGCTATCTGGTGCATACATTGCTGATGGCTGGGATCTTTCTGCCCAAGTCGGGCATGGCGGTGCTGCGTACCCGCAAGCCTGTGTTGCAGACGCTGCGTGCACTGAGCCTGCTGAGTACCAGTCTGCTGTTTACCGCTGGCCTGCAGTATCTGCCATTGGCCGAGGCCACTTCGGTCAACTTTCTTGCACCGGTGTTGGTGACGGCATTGTCGGTACCGCTGCTCAAAGAGCATGTCACCACTGGCCAGTGGGTCGCGGTAGTAATGGGCTTCATTGGCGTGTTGGTAGTGGTACACCCAGGCGGCTCAATGTTCACCCCGGCGATTCTTTTCCCGTTCGGCTCTGCATTGGGTTTCTGCTTTTATCAGCTACTCACCCGCAAAGTAGCTGCCTATGACAGCCCGACCACCAGCAACTTCTTTGCCGGGCTGTGCAATACCCTGGTGATGACGGCATTGGTGCCGTTTTTCTGGAAGATGCCCGAGTGGGACCACCTGCTGCTGATGCTGGCGCTGGGTGGTTTCGGGATGTCTGCGCACCTGCTGCTGACCCAGGCCTTCCGCTTTGCCGCACCAGCCATGCTGGCGCCGTTCAGCTACTGCCAGATCGTGTTTGCCGGGCTGTTGGGCTTTGTGGTCTTCGGCCAGGTGCCAGACCACCTGAGCATGGTGGGCATCGCGATCATCTGCCTCAGTGGTCTGGGCGCTGCGTGGATGCAACGGCGCAAGTAATCTGCTGGCGCGCACGTTGGCTTCGGGGTGCTGACATATTCACGCTATCGGTGGGTAATACTTGCTCTATTAGACCTCTGCCCGCGCTCAGCTAGTCTTGGTCAAGGGACAAGCCTGCGGCTGCGCAGCACCTGCTGCACAGCACGCCGTATCCAGGCAACCCCTTTGCACGCTTGTGGCGGCCTGACCGCTCCAACTGATGAGCAGACGGCCGAGCCTATGTGCTCGGCTGATCAAGCTGGCCTAGACCGGAACTCTGACAGAACCCGACCCGAAGGTACCCGCAGATGTCGAACGAATCGAAATGCCCGTTCCATCAAACCGCAGGTGGTGGCACCAGCAATCGTGACTGGTGGCCTGACCAACTCAACCTGAACATTCTGCACCAGCATTCAGACAAGTCCGATCCAATGGACCCCGATTTTGACTACGCCAAAGCCTATGCCAGCCTTGATTTTCAAGCGCTCAAACAGGACCTGACCGCGCTGATGACCGATTCGCAGGAGTGGTGGCCAGCCGACTTTGGCCATTACGGGCCGTTGTTCGTACGCATGGCCTGGCATAGCGCCGGCACCTATCGCATTGGCGACGGGCGCGGTGGTGCAGGCTCCGGACAACAACGCTTTGCGCCGCTCAACAGCTGGCCAGACAACGTCAGCCTGGACAAGGCGAGGCGTCTGCTGTGGCCGATCAAGCAGAAATACGGCAAGGCTATCTCCTGGGCTGACTTGATCGTACTGACCGGCAACGTCGCCCTCGAATCGATGGGCTTCAAGACCTTTGGCTATTCCGGCGGCCGAGCCGATGTGTGGGAACCCGACGAAGACGTCTACTGGGGTTCGGAAAAGGTCTGGCTGGGCGGTGACACCCGCTACGGCAAGGCCCAGGCGCCGGGCCAGGGTGACCTGGTTGCCGAGCCGTCCAAGCATGGTGAGGAACAAAGCCGCACCGATGCCGGGCGCGACCTGGAGAATCCGCTGGCGGCGGTGCAGATGGGCCTGATCTACGTCAATCCGGAAGGCCCCGAAGGCAATCCGGACCCAGTCGCATCGGCCAAGGATATCCGCGAGACTTTCGGCCGCATGGCCATGAATGATGAAGAAACCGTGGCCCTGATCGCTGGCGGGCACGCCTTTGGCAAGACCCACGGCGCCGGTCCGGCCGACAACGTTGGCGCCGAGCCCGAGGCTGCCGGCCTGGAACAGCAAGGTCTGGGTTGGCACAACAAGTTTGGCACCGGCAAAGGCCCCGACACCATCACCAGTGGCCTCGAAGTGACCTGGACCTCGACGCCGACGCGCTGGAGCAACGAGTATCTGGAAAATCTGTTCCGCTTCGACTGGGAACTGAGCAAAAGCCCTGCTGGCGCCCATCAGTGGCAGCCAAAGAACGGTGATGGGGCAGGGCAGATCCCCGACGCGCACGACCCAAGCAAGCGCCATGCGCCGTCAATGCTGACCTCCGACCTGGCGTTGCGCTTTGACCCCATCTATGAGCCGATAGCGCGTCGCTTCAAGGATCACCCCGAGCAGTTGGCGGATGCCTTTGCGCGCGCCTGGTACAAGCTGATCCATCGCGACATGGGCCCGCTGGCGCGCTATCTGGGGCCGGAGCTGCCGCAGGAAGAGCTGCTCTGGCAAGACCCTCTGCCCAAAGCCACCCCCTCGGCACTGAGCGAGCAAGACATCGCCTCGCTCAAGAGCAAAGTACTCGCCTCGGGCCTGAGCGTAGGCGAGCTGGTCAATACCGCCTGGGCTTCGGCCTCGACCTTCCGTGGCTCGGACAAACGTGGCGGTGCCAACGGCGCGCGCATACGCCTCGCGCCGCAGAAGTTCTGGGCCGCCAATCAGCCGCAGCAGCTGGATAAAGTGCTGGGTGTGCTGGAAAGCATTCGCAGCGGTTTCGCCACTGACGGCCAGCAGATGTCGATGGCCGACTTGATTGTGCTGGCTGGCAGTGCTGCCGTTGAAAAAGCGGCGCGTGATGCCGGCCATGCCCTGACTGTGCCGTTCCGCCCGGGTCGTGTCGACGCTTCGCAGGAGCAGACCGATGTCGAATCGTTCGGTGCGCTGGAACCGTTGGCTGACGGTTTCCGAAACTTCGCCAAGGGCAGTTACAACGTCAAGGCAGAGCGGCTGTTGCTGGACAAGGCGCAACTGCTGACCTTGACCGCGCCAGAGCTGACCGTGCTGATCGGTGGTCTGCGTGTGCTGGGCGCGAACAACGATGCGAGCAAGCATGGCGTGTTCACCGACAAACCTGGGCAGTTGAGCAATGACTTCTTCCGCAACTTGCTGGATATGAGCGTTGAATGGAAGGCGACCGGTGCGGACAACAATGCGTTCGAAGGCCGTGACCGCAAAACTGGCCAGCCGAAGTGGACGGGTACCCGGGTAGATCTGGTGTTCGGCTCCCATGCGCAGTTACGCGCATTGAGCGAGGTTTACGCCAGCAGTGATGCCAGTGAGAAGTTTGCCAAGGACTTCATCGCGGCCTGGGTGAAGGTGATGGAGTTGGACCGTTTCGATCTGAAGTAGCCGTTGGCGCCCCGGGCAGCCCCAGGCAATCTGGGCTGCTCTGGTGGCGGCGACATCTGATCCCTTCATTTTTTTGTAATGATCGCGATGGTCGGGCGTGCTGGCGTTATTGCTATGATGGGCGCCACGCAATGCACGGGTGAACCTTGCATTTCACTCGAGACCGGAGGTGATCCGCTTGATCCGCACGTCCATGCCTGTTCCCCAGCTTGGTTTTGCCATCGACCCGCAAGCCATCAGCGCTCTGCCTGATGCTGCAGCTTATCGCACGGTGTTGCTCGAACGCATTGCCAGCGCGCAGCGGCGCATCGTCATCGTGGCGCTGTACCTGCAGCAAGACGAAGCCGGTCAAGAGGTGCTGGACGCGCTTTACCAGGCCAAGGCGGCGCGGCCTGAACTGCAGATTGTCATCGTGGTTGACTGGTTCCGCGCGCGTCGTGGCTTGCTTGGCGCTGGCCGCCAGCCCGGCAACGCCGCCTGGTATCAGGCCCAGCGCGAACAGCGCGGTCTGGACGTCGTCATCCACGGCGTACCGGTACAAACCCGTGAGCTGTTTGGCGTGCTGCACCTCAAAGGCAGCGTCATCGATGATTGCGTGATCTACACCGGTGCCAGCCTCAACAACGTTTACCTGCATCGCTTCGATCGGTATCGCCTCGACCGTTATCATCTGTTCGAGTGCCCAAGCCTTGCCGATGCCATGGTCAGCCTGGTCCACGAGGTGCTGGCCAGCGTTGCCACGCCGCGCCTGGACCAGCCCGCGCCGCCGGCCACGCGCACCATGCGCGCTGCTATCCGTCGCTTGCGCGCACGCTTGCGGCGCATGACCTATGCATTGCCGGCTGAACCGGCCAGTCACGGCCTGCGGGTCATCCCGCTGCTCGGCATTGGCCGTGGCAACCCGCTCAACCGTGCGATCTGCGCGTTACTCGCGGCAGCGGACGAGCAGATCATCATCAGTACGCCCTATTTCAATCCGCCGCGCCTGGTCATGACCGAGATCGATCGGGCACTTGCGCGTGGTGTGGCGCTGGAAATCATTGTCGGCGACCGTACTGCCAATGATTTTTACGTCGCGCCTGGTGAGCCATTCAGCGCCAGTGGTGTATTGCCGTACCTGTACGAAGACACCCTGCGCGCCTTTGCCAAACGCCGCCAGGCGGCGATCGACGTGGGTCAGTTGACCTTGCGCATCTGGAATGACCCCGGCCACACCTTCCACGCCAAGGGCGTTTGGATCGATCAGCGCTACAGCCTGCTCACCGGCAACAATCTCAACCCGCGCGGCTTCAACCTCGACCTTGAAAACGGGTTGCTCATCGATGACCCGCTGGGCCAGTGGTTGGCGCCGCGCGAGAAAGAGTTGCAAGCGCTCAGGCGCCATGCGCCGGCGCTGCGCTCGGCCAGTGAGCTGGGCGAGCCGGGCGAGCATCCGCAGCAGGTGCGCAAATTCCTCAAACGCTTGCGTTTCAGTCGGCTGGAGCCGCTGATCAAGCGGGTACTCTAGGGCAGGGCGCTGCTTCGACCACCTCAGGCAGCGGCGACCGTGGCCAGCCGCGGCCTGAATCCACCCAGAAATTCACCGACAACGATGTCGACAGCGACTCGACTTGATGAAACCAGCCTTCGGGCAGGAACAGTAAGTCGCCAGCCTGCAGCACAACTTCCAGGAACCGCACCTCGCGGCAACGCGGGAATTGCGCGTAATCGGGCGCTTTGGGGTCAACGTCACAGCCTTCCAGGCCCCCGTCTGGCGATGTCGCCCAGCAGCCTAGGGCCTCGCGGTGATGGGGCGCGGCGAGTATGAACGACTTTTCTCCCCAGACCTGAGCGAACAGGTTGTCGCTGTCGTCGCGATGCAGGGGCGTCAGCGTGCCTTTGGGGCCGATCCAGATGCGCGGCGGGATGAATTGCTCGGCTTCGAAATAGCCGGGGTAGCGGATGTGTTCGAGCAGTTGTGCCGGCAGGATGTTATTACCCATGTACGCGGGCGGCTTGCCGTCAGTGCTTGCCGCTATGGGGTTGTCCAGGCTGGAGACAAAATCAGCCATGGACGTCGAGCGGAAGTCGCGCTCGGTGGAGAAGGTTTTCTCGACATAGTCGCCGTGGCGGGTAATGCCTTGCAGGTTGGCGAACAGCTCGAGCGAGGCCTCATGACCATTGCTGAACAACGGCCAGTCGTGCAGCGCGTCGCTGATCACCAGCGGAATGCCGTGCAGCATGTAGTGTTGGCGGAACTCGTCCACGGCCAAGCCGTGGCGTGGCCGCCGTTCGATTCGAGTTAACGGCGGCTGCGCTGCAGACAGCGCATCGCTGGGTCGGGCGCTTGGCGGATAGCGGCGATTCGCTTCGACCGCAGGCGCCTGGTTACCGCGCAGCGCCATGTCGATCGCCTGCGGCAGCAGAGTAGCCAGGCCCAGGTTGCCGTCGATGATCAGGCGGCCGCTGGCGAATAGTTCTTCGACATTGGCCTGCCCGGCCATGATCGCCATGAAATCTGCGCTGGCAACGGCAATGCTGACATCTGCCGAGCCGTGCTGGCCGCTGCCGCTTTCGGCATGGCCGCCGGCCTCGTACCAGTACGCAGTATGGCCATCGAAGACGAACTGAAACACGCCCTTGAGGCCAACGCTGGCGGCGTTGGCGAACAAATTGCCCAGAATGCTCTGCAGGTCCATGGCTTACTCGCTTGGTTGGCTCATTTGTACAAATGACGAGGGCCGTGGGCGGAAATTTATCACGCGGTATTGGTGGTAATCGGGCGTCGCTGCCAGAGCCAATGATCCAGGCTCAATCGGCCGGCGCCCCTCAGCAGCAGGGCCAGCAAGACCACTAGGTAAATCAGCGGTAGTTTGAAGTTGCCATAGCCTTGGTCGGTAATCGCATAACCTTTGGCCAGCTCGGCCAGGCTCGACCAGTCGGCAGGCCAGTGAACTGCGGCAATGGCTACCACGGTCAGGATAATCAGTGTCGCCGAGGCCAGCCGGGTGCCCAGACCCAGCAACAGCAGCAGCGGAGCGACCAGCTCGACCCACATCGACAGCTGCCAATTGAATTGTGCAGGCACCAGGTTGAAAGGGAACGGGAAACTCGCTTGCAGGTCGCCAAACCAGTTGCCGCCGTTGAATTTTTCCCAGCCTGATTCAAAAAACTCCCAGGCCAGGAACAAGCGCAGCGGTATGTCGGCAGTCCAGCCTGCGAAATTGTCGAAACTGCTGAAGGCGCGGTTCATAGCGTTCATGGTCAGACTCCGCTGCATGAAGAGGGGGAGAGCAGAGTCTGCGACGCTGAGGTATCGGCAATGTGTCGACCAAACAGCGTTGTGTATCGCTGTGTATTGCAAGCCCCGGCTATGCCTTCAAGGCACCTCGATTTGGGCGCAGAGTCCGCCGCCCGAGCGGTTGCTCAACGTCAGCCTGGCGCCCATCGCAAGCGTCAGTTGCTGGGCAATCGCCAATCCCAGGCCGGTGCCACCGGTCTGACGATTGCGTGAGCCTTCAACCCGGTAAAACGGCTTGAGTACCTCGTCGAGCTCTTCCTGAGGTATGCCCGGGCCGTCATCGAGCACGCGGATGATCGTCAGGTCGTTATGCCGGGATACATCCAGCTGCGCAGCCCCGGCAAACTTCAGCGCATTATCGAGCAGGTTGACCAGCACCCGGCGCAAGGCATGCGGCCGGGTCTGCACGGTACCGCCGGTATGGCCCAGCCGCTCGACCTGGGCTCCGCTGTCCTGGTAATCGAAGACGATACTGTCGATGAAGGCGTCAACATCAACGCGGCACGGCGCTTCGGTGCCGCCGTCCATGCTGCGGGCATAGGCCACGCCCTCGCGAACCAGATGCTCCATGGCGCTCAGGTCGCTCGATAATTTGTCCTTTTCCTGCCCATCATCCATCACTTCCACGCGCAGTTTCATGCGGGTAATGGGCGTCTGCAAATCATGGGAAATCGCCGCGAGGATTTGCATGCGCTCTTTCAGGTAGGCAGCGATACGTGCTTGCAGGGCGTTGAAGGCCACTGCCGCATACCTGACCTCACGTGGGCCGCTTTCATCCAGTTGCGGCCCGGGGGCGTTGGGGTCGAGGTTGTCCACCGCCTGCGATAGCCTCGTCAATGGGCCGATCGCCAAGTGCACGGCGAGCCAGGTACAGATCAGCAGCAGCACCAGTTGTATCAGCAGCACAACCGGCAGCCAGCTGGCTACCGGTGCCAGGGCGGGCGTTACATCGATGGTCAGCGGGGCGCCGTCGGCCAGGCGCAGATGGACCTGGAAGTGCGCGTCCTGACCGGGGATCTCCAGGAACGTCAGGTGATGGTCCTTGCCAATTGCCTTGACCACCGACTCGGCCGCCATCGGCGGGTTCTCGCTGGGCATGGCCTGGCCGCTCTGGCCGTTGTCGAGCCGGTAGCGGTAGGTGCTGCGCTCCAGCCGCGGCAGCCAAGCGGCGCGCTCTGCTGCGGGCAGGCGGTCGAGAATTGCCACCGAGGTGGCTACATCCTGTTCGAGATTGGTGAGCATCATCGAGCGGCTGCTGACAAAGCGCTCATAGGCCTGCAGGCTGAACGACAGCCCGTAGGCCAGCACCAGCCCGCTGAAGAAGATCAAGGCCAGCCGCGAAGCCAGCGTGTGCGGCCATTTCATAGTGTTGGCTCGAGCAGTTGAACCGCCAGCGAGAACACGTAACCTTCGCTGCGTACGGTTTTGATGCAGGTCGGCTCACGAGCATCGTCGCCCAGACGCTGACGCAGGCGGCTGACCAGCAGGTCGATCGAGCGATCGAAGATATCCGCCTCACGGCCCTGGGTAAGGTTGAGCAACTGCTCGCGGCTGAGCACCCGCTGCGGGTGGTCGAGGAACACCCGCAGCAGCCGGTACTCGGCGCCGCTCAGGGCCACCAGCGTGCCTTGCTGGTCAAGCAGGTGGCGTGCGCTGGTATCCAGCCGCCACTGGCCGAAGGCCAATAATCGGCTGCTTTCACTGATGGTCAGATTCGGCGGCAGCATCCGGGTGCGGCGCAGCACTGCGTTGATCCGCGCCAGTAGCTCACGGGCGGAAAACGGTTTGGTCAGGTAATCATCGGCGCCCATCTCCAGACCGACAATGCGATCGGTCTCGTCATTGCGCGCGGTAAGCATCAGAACCGGCGTAGTACGCTGGCGACCGGCGCGCAACTCACGGCACAGCAGCAGGCCGTCGTCGCCGGGCATCATGATGTCGAGGACGATCAGATCGACCGTGTTCGATTCCAGAAAGCTGCGCATCTGCCGGCCATCGGCGACAATGCTGGTGCGCAGGCCGTTCTTCTTCAGGTAATTGCCGACCAGCTCGCGGATTTCGCGATCGTCGTCGACGATTAGGATGTGGTCGATGTGATCCATCAGGCAAGTCCGTCTCAGCGAGAATGGACGCAGTGTACCGAGCGCCAAGGCGCTTGCCTGCGCGGCTTTGTATTGCAGTGTATCTCGCAGTGCTGCAGATACACGGGCTCGCAATAACGCCGCTTCGGCGACACAGGGCAGATACCTGTCGGGGGTGAAATGGCACTCAACGGGAAGCGTGGTCTTCCCCACCTAGCCAGGAGCGTTGCCATGAACTTCAAGACTATTGCCCGTGCAGCCTTGTTCGCCGTTGCCAGCAGCGCCACCATCGCTGCGCAAGCCAGCAGCGTATCGATGGAAAGCAGCAGCGCCATGCACTATCGCTATGGCGATCGGCTGGACGTGAAGAAAGTACTGTCGGTAGAAGATGACCGCAGCAATGCGTGCGGGGTAGTCAACTCGCGCATCGAGTATCTCGATTCGCACGGCCAGCGCCAGAGCGTTGAATACCGCAGCTATGCCACCAGTGGCTGCCATGAAAGCTGAGGCAAGCGGGCTGCAACCTCGGCAGCCCGTCGCCCGGCATTTCAATCCATGCTGGCGAAATGCGCCTGCATCCTGCTGGCGTCTGCGACTCTGCCGCTGATCAGCTCGAATGCCTTGACCGCTTGAAACACCGCCATGTTGCCACCGTCGAGGGTGCGGCAGCCGAGCGCACGGGCGTGGCGCAGCAGTGCTGTCTCAAGCGGGAAGTAGATGATCTCGGCAACCCATAGCCGCGCGTGCAGCAGTTCCACTGGCAAGGGTGTGCCTGGCAGCTTGGCCATGCCCACCGGTGTGGTGTTGACCAGGCCATCGGCATCGGCCAGGGTGGCAGCGAGATCACCGCCTAGGGCAGCTCGGCCTGCGCCGAAGCGCTGGTTCAGGTTGTCGACCAGGGCTTGCCCGCGCGCAACATCGACTTCGAACAGCATCAGCTGCTCGACTCCTTCAGCGAGCAGGGCATGGGCCACTGCAGCACCGGCGCCACCGGCGCCCATCTGCACCACCAAGCGCTTGCTGACGTCGCCCAGCCCGCGTCGGAAACCCTCGGCGAAGCCCAGGCAATCAGTGTTATGACCAATGCGCTTGCCGTCCTTGAACACCACTGTGTTCACCGCGCCAATGCCACGCGCTTCATCGGACAGCTCATCGAGCAACGGCAGGATCGCTTGCTTGAACGGGAAGGTGATGTTGAGGCCGGTAAAGCCGGTGCGTTGCGCGGCCTCAAGCAGATCGGGCAGGGCGCTGTCTTCCAGCTCCAGCTGGTCGGCATCGATCAGCCGATACAGGTAACGCAGCGATTGCGCGTCGCCCTCGTGCTCATGCAGGGCAGGGGTGCGGGATGCCTGGATGCCGCGGCCAATCAGGCCGGCCAGAATGCTTGGTTGGCTCATGCTGCTTGCTCCGCGAACATCTGCCCAAAGTGCGCCAGCGCCATGCGATAGCCATGGCTACCCAGGCCGCAGATCACCCCAACGGCAATCGACGAGACGAACGAGATATGCCGGAACGGCTCACGCTTGTGCACATTGGACAGGTGTACTTCGATCACTGGCAGCTCGCTGGCGACCAGCGCATCACGGATGGCCACCGAGGTGTGGGTCCACGCACCAGGATTGATCACGATGCCGGCGCAACGACCGCGGGCGGCGTGGATCCAGTCGATCAGTTCGCCTTCGTGGTTGGTCTGGCGGAATTCGATATCCAGGCCCAGATCGCGGGCGCTGTCGGCGCAGCTGTTGGCGAGGTCGGCGAGCGTCTCGCGGCCATACTGTTCAGGTTCGCGGGTGCCGAGCAGATTGAGATTGGGGCCGTTGAGCACGAGAATTCGGGGCGTCATGGCAGATCACTTTGTTGTTTTTGATTGCCCCGATATTTGTACTATCTGGTTAATTCGTCAATCGGCTAGCACGTTTGCTGGTTGAAAATGGGCGATTACCGAACCAGGATGCTTTATAGCGCTACCACTGTGACCCAATAGCGTGTGGTTTGTACTACGCGCACGGGCAGGGTCGTGCTCAGTGCGCGCAAGGTCTGGTCGCTGTCGTCGATGGCGAAGGCGCCGCTGATGCGCAGCCCTGCGACAGCGGGGTCGCAGCGTAACCAGCCGGGGCGATAGCGGCTCAGTTCAGCGAGAAACGCATCCAGACGCTGATCATTGGCCACCAGCATGCCCTCGCTCCAGGCGTCCTGACCGGCATTGATCGGTTGCACCGCGCCAAGCTGGCTGGCGTTGAAGCGGCACTGGGTGCCTGCATCGAGCACCACTGGCGCAGCGCCGTTTGGGGTGACACGCACCTGATGTTGAAAAACGCTGACCAGCGTGCTCGCGCCGTCGGCCCTGACGGCGAAGCGCGTGCCCAGCGCCTGAATGCTGCCCTGTGCGGTCTGCACCTGCAGCGGCCGACGAGCAGGGTCGGCGGCGCTGGTAAGCAGCAGCTCGCCTCTGTGCAGTTGTATTCGGCGTTGAGTTGCGCTGTAGAGCACGTCGACGGCACTGGCGGTGTTCAGTTGCAGGCGCGATCCGTCGGCGAGCACCGTATTGAGCCGCTCGCCGGTGCGTGTGTAGTAGTCAGCCATCCAGCCTGCGCGTTGGCCTTGGCGATAACCTGCGTAGCCAAGCGCGCCGATACCCATCATCAAGGCGAAACCTTTGAGCACGGCGCGTCTGCTATCCAGCGCGGGCTGATCGGCTAGGCGCAGCGCTCGCCCGGTAACGTTCGTGGGCATGCCATGCAGGCGTTGTTGCAGTTGTTCGATCTGAGCCCAGGCCCAGCGATTGTATTCATCGCGGTCGAGCCATGCTTGCCAGCCAGCCTGGTCTGCAACCGAGGCTTCCTCGCATTGCAAAAGCCCAAACCATCCTGCGGCTTGTTCCAGGGCTGCGCGTTGTCGAGCGTGGAGGACGGTCATCAGCGTTCGGCGCCCAGGCTGAACAGCACGCAATGCTGGGTGGCCTTGGCTACATAGCGGGTAACCGTCACCACCGAAACCTGCAATTGCTCTGCAATCGGCTTGTAGCTCATGCCGTCGAGTTGCGACAGCAAAAACGCCTGGCGCACGTTTGGGCCCAGGCCGGCGAGCATCGCATCCAGTTCGCACAGGCTTTCGAGCAAAATCGCGCGGGTTTCTTCGCTGATGCTGACCGCCTCGGGTTGCTCGGCCAGGGCCTGCAGCCAGGCGCGTTCGAGTCGAGCCCGGCGAAAATGGTCGATCATCAGGCGGCGGGCGATGGTGGCCAGGTAACTCTTGGGTTCGCGCACTGCCTCAAGCTGATTCTGTGCATCCTTGGCACTGAGCACCCGAATGAACACATCCTGCACCAGGTCTGCGGCAAGCTCACGGCAGTCGACGCGGGGGCGCAGCCAGCTCAACAGCCAACGCTGATGTTCCTGGTAAAGGCACTGCACCTGACGGTTCAGCGGGCGTTGGCTGGAGGTCATAAAAGGCTCGAAGCGCAATTGGGAGTCATTATCATTTTATGAGCGGCCTTGACGCTAAGCAAGCACGCCAGCGGCTGCAACCTGTACGCCGCGCTGATCGGCAAAGACTTGCGCGGCAAAAATCCGGATAATGGCGGCCATTTCGTTTCGCTTTATCATGGTAATCCCGCATGGAAATCAAGGTTAACTTTCTCGACAACCTCCGACTTGAAGCCAAGTTCGATGATTTCACGGTGGTCGCCGATCAGCCCATTCGCTACAAGGGCGATGGCTCGGCGCCGGGTCCGTTCGACTACTTCCTGGCTTCGTCGGCGTTGTGTGCGGCTTACTTCGTGAAGTTGTATTGCGAAACGCGCAACATTCCCACCGACAACATTCGCCTGTCGCAAAACAATATCGTCGACCCGGAAAACCGCTACAACCAGATCTTCAAGATCCAGGTCGAACTGCCGGCGGATATCTCCGACAAGGACCGCCAGGGCATCCTGCGTTCGATCGACCGTTGCACGGTGAAGAAGGTGGTACAGGCCGGCCCAGAGTTCGTCATCGAACAGGTGGCTAACCTGGATGCTGATGCGCAAGCCTTGTTGATGCTCGACAGCGATCCGCAGGCAAGCACGTACATCGCTGGCAAGGACCTGCCACTGGAGCAGACCATTGCCAACATGTCGGGCATTCTCGCGGGCCTTGGGATGAAGATCGAAATCGCCTCGTGGCGCAATATCGTGCCCAACGTCTGGTCATTGCACGTGCGCGATGCGCATTCGCCCATGTGCTTTACCAACGGCAAGGGCGCCACCAAGGAAGGAGCCCTGGCTTCGGCGCTGGGCGAGTTCATCGAACGCCTCAACTGCAACTTCTTCTACAACGATCAGTTCTGGGGCGAAGACATCGCCAACGCCGAGTTTGTGCATTACCCGGACGAGCGCTGGTTCAAACCCGGCAGCAAGGACGCCTTGCCTGCCGAGATCCTCGATGAGTACTGCCTCGAGATCTACAACCCCGACGGCGAACTGCGCGGCTCGCACCTGTACGACACCAACTCGGGCAATGTGAAGCGCGGCATTTGTTCGCTGCCGTTCGTTCGTCAGTCCGACGGTGAAGTGGTGTACTTCCCCTCCAACCTGATCGAAAACCTGTACCTGAGCAACGGCATGAGCGCCGGCAACACTCTGGCCGAGGCGCAGGTGCAGTGCCTGTCAGAGATTTTCGAACGTGCGGTAAAACGGGAAATTCTTGAGGGTGAACTGGCCCTGCCAGATGTTCCTGAGGACGTGCTGGCCAAATACCCGGGCATCCTCGCCGGGATCAAGGGGCTGGAAGAGCAGGGCTTCCCGGTGCTGGTCAAGGATGCCTCGCTGGGCGGCGAATTCCCGGTCATGTGTGTGACCTTGATGAATCCGCGCACCGGCGGCGTGTTCGCCTCGTTCGGCGCGCACCCAAGCCTGGAAGTCGCGCTTGAGCGCAGCCTCACCGAGTTGCTTCAGGGACGCAGCTTCGAAGGTCTCAATGACCTGCCGCAGCCGACGTTCGAGAGCCACGCAGTGACCGAGCCGAACAACTTCGTCGAGCACTTCATCGACTCCAGCGGTGTCGTCTCATGGCGCTTCTTCAGTGCCAAGGCCGACTTCGAATTCGTTGAGTGGGACTTCTCTGGTGAAGGGGAAAACTCCAACGAGGAAGAGGCTGCAACCCTGTTCGGCATCCTCGAATCGCTGGGCAAGGAAGTGTACATGGCCGTGTACGAGCACCTTGGCGCCAAGGCCTGCCGTATCCTGGTGCCGGACTATTCCGAGATCTATCCAGTTGAAGACTTGATCTGGGATAACACCAACAAGGCGCTGCTGTTCCGCGAAGACATCCTCAACCTGCACCGCCTGGACGATCGCAGCCTGAAGGCGCTGGTCAAGCGTCTGGATAACTGCGAAGTGGACGAATACACCGACATCACCACCTTGATCGGTGTCGAGTTCGACGACAACACCGTGTGGGGCCAGTTGACCATTCTGGAATTGAAGCTGCTGATCAAGCTCGCCTTGAAGCGCTTCGACGAAGCCAAGGAACTGGTAGAAGCGTTCCTGCAGTTCAACGACAACACCGTTGAGCGCGGCCTGTTCTATCAGGCGCTCAACGTGGTGCTGGAAGTGGTGCTCGATGATGAACTGGAACTGGCCGACTACGAGGTCAACTTGCGCCGCATGTTCGGCAATGCACGGATGGATGCGGCCGTGGGCTCGGTCGAGGGCAACGTGCGCTTCCATGGCTTGACGCCGACCAGTATGAAGCTGGAGGGGCTCGATCGGCACCTGCGCTTGGTCGACAGCTACAAGAAGCTGCACGCAGCGCGGGCCAAGTTCGCGGGCTAAGCGGTTACCACGTGGGGCTGCTCTGCGGCCCCCCTTATTTTTTGCCTTTCTTGATAGCCTTCAAGCGCGCCTTGGCCTTTTGCACAGCCTCGATGCGCTCGCTCTTCTTCATTTTCTTCCACTTGCGAATTTCGTCTTTGCTGCGCCCGCAGCCCAGGCAAACTTCGTCGCGGATCTGGCATTTGGATATGCACGGGTTGTCAGCGTCTTTGCCCAAAACTCTAGTCCTCAGCCGGTGCCGCTCAGCAAACGGGTAGCCGCCAGATTACAGCCCTGTCTGCAAATGCGCTGAACTATCGCTTTGGCCGAGCGATCTTCCATTAGGCCTCCAGGCGCAGTCTGTGCAGGGAGGGACCTCTGGATCGATGAAAGGAGCCACCGTGAACGACTCAACCCTCTATCGCTGCCGGCCAGGAGCGCTGCACGCGACTCTGTTGGCCGGTACCGTGCCGCTGTTTCTCGGCGCCTTGCTCAGTGACATAGCCTATTACCAAAGCTACCAGATTCAATGGGCCAACTTTGCTGCCTGGCTGATTGCCGGTGGCTTGCTGTTCTGCGGATTGGCATTGCTGTTTGCCCTGGTCAATCTGATCCGCGCCGAGCACAAGGGCGGGCGCCCAGTGGTGTACTTCGTGCTGCTGCTGGCTACCTGGCTGCTGGGCCTGATGAACGCCTTTGAGCATGCCAAGGATGCCTGGGCCGTGATGCCGTCGGGGCTGGTGTTGTCGGTCATCGTCAGTGCGTTGGCGTGCATCGCAACCGGCCTCGGCCTGACCAATCTGCGCTCCGGAGGTGTGCGATGAACCGCGTACATGCACTGACAGCCTTGAGCATGGCGCTGCTGCTCAGCGCCTGCGGTGGCGAGGGCGACGCCACGCAAACCTACGGCGCCAACCCGAAACTGCCTGATCAGCAGCGCGGCCTGTTGCCGAGCATGAAAATCGCCGAGCCGACCGCCTGGGGCGATCTCAAGCCAACCGTACCGCAGGGCTTCAACGTCACTGCGATTGCCACTGACCTGAAGATCCCGCGGCAGACGCTGGTGCTGCCCAACGGCGATATTCTGGTAGCGGAAGGGCGCGGCGGCAGTGCGGCCAAACTCAAGCCCAAGGACGTCATCGCCAGCTCTATCAAGGCCAAGGGCAATACCCAGGTCAAGGGCGGTAACCGCCTGACCTTGCTGCGTGACGCTGATGGTGACGGCAAGTATGAAGTGAAAACGGTGTTCGCCGAAGGCCTCAACGCACCCTATGGCCTGGCCTACTTCGAGGGCAGCGTGTACGTGGCCAATCAGGATGCGCTGGTGCGCTTTGACTACGCGGATGGCCAGACCAAGGCCAGTGGCCCGCCCAGTAAGGTCAGCGACCTGCCGGCCGAGATCAACCACCACTGGACCAAGGCGCTGACAATCAGCCCCGACGGGCGCTACCTGTACGTGGGCATCGGCTCCAACAGCAATATCACCGAGCGCGGCATGGAGGTCGAAATAGATCGGGCCATGGTCTGGCAGATCGACGCCCAGACCGGCGCGCACAAGCCGTATGCGACTGGCCTGCGTAACCCGACTGCGCTCAGTATCGAACCCACCAGCGGTGAACTGTGGGCTGTGGTCAACGAGCGCGATGAGCTTGGCCCTGACCTGGTGCCTGACTACCTGACCTCAGTCAAAGCGGGGGGCTTCTACGGCTGGCCCTATAGCTACTGGGGGCAGAACGTCGACCCACGTGCGCAGCCGCAGAACCCCGAGAAAGTCGCTGCGGCGATCAAGCCGGATTACAGCCTCGGCTCCCACGTTGCGGCTCTGGGCGTTGATTTTTCGGTGGCGGCCATGGGCGCGCAGTTTGCCGAGGGCGCGTTCGTCGGCGAGCACGGTAGCTGGAACCGACCGAATCCGGTGGGCTACAAGGTGATCTTCGTGCCGTTCAGCAATGGCAAGCCGGCCGGCGAGCCGATCGACTTTGCCACCGGCTTCCGTGGTGAAGATGGCAAGACCCGCGGTCGCCCGGTGGGTGTGACGGTGGACCCGCGTGGTGCGCTGATCATCGCCGACGACCTCGCCAACACCATTTGGCGGGTAACGCGCAGTCAGTAATGCTGCGCTGAGCACCAATACCAGGCCATCTGCGTGAAGCCTCAGCGCAGATGGCCTGTTTGTTAGCGTGAAAAATGTTGGCACTCAGTGAATTTTTTCGTAACCCTTTGTATCTGATGCCTTAGAGCCTGGCCATTAAAACAATGGCAACCGGTATTGGACACGTCAGTAACAGAGTGGCAGATATGAAATCACGCAATAAAAGCGTCAAGCCGATCGGCTTGAAAGACATCACCATTGTTGACGACGCCAAGATGCGCAAGGCGATCACCGCCGCAGCGCTTGGCAACGCCATGGAGTGGTTCGACTTCGGCGTCTACGGCTTTGTCGCCTATGTGCTCGGCAAGGTCTTTTTCCCCGGCGCTGACCCCAGCGTACAGATGATCGCAGCCTTGGGTACGTTCTCGGTGCCGTTCCTGATTCGGCCCCTGGGCGGGCTGTTCTTCGGCGCCCTCGGCGACAAATACGGCAGGCAGAAGGTTCTCGCCGCCACCATTGTGATCATGTCCCTGAGCACCTTCGCCATTGGCTTGATTCCGTCCTATGCCGCGATTGGTATCTGGGCGCCCATCCTGCTACTGCTGTGCAAGATGGCCCAGGGCTTCTCGGTAGGGGGTGAATACACCGGTGCCTCGATCTTCGTCGCCGAGTACGCCCCGGACCGCAAGCGCGGCTTCCTCGGCAGTTGGCTCGACTTCGGCTCGATCGCAGGCTTTGTTGCCGGCGCCGGCCTGGTGGTGTTCATCTCGGCCATGATCGGTGAAGAGAGGTTTCAGGAGTGGGGCTGGCGGGTACCGTTTCTGCTGGCGCTGCCGCTGGGCATGATCGGCCTGTACCTGCGCCATGCGCTGGAAGAGACCCCCGCCTTCCAGCAGCATGTCGACAAGCTCGAGCAGGGCGATCGCGAAGGGCTGGCTGGCGGTCCGAAGGTGTCGTTCAAGGAGGTAGCTACCAAGCACTGGCGCAGTCTGCTGACCTGCGTAGGCGTAGTCATCGCCACCAACGTCACTTATTACATGCTGCTGACTTACATGCCCAGCTACCTGTCGCACAACCTGCATTACAGCGAGAACCGCGGGGTGCTGATCATCATCGCGATCATGGTGGGCATGCTCTTCGTGCAGCCTCTGATCGGCTTCCTCAGCGATAAATACGGCCGCCGCCCGTTCATCCTGTGCGGCAGCATCGGCTTGTTCGCACTGGCCATCCCGGCCTTCATGCTGATCACCAGCGGTGTGCTCGGGCTGATCTTCGCCGGTTTGCTGATGTTGGCGGTGCTGCTCAACTTCTTCATCGGGGTGATGGCTTCGACGCTGCCGGCGATGTTCCCTACGCACATTCGCTACAGCGCGCTGGCCAGTGCCTTCAATATTTCTGTGCTGATTGCCGGCCTGACCCCGACCATCGCCGCCTGGCTGGTAGAAAGCACCAACAACCTGTACATGCCGGCTTACTACCTGATGGTCATTGCCCTGATCGGTCTGATCACCGGTATCACCATGAAAGAAACTGCCAATCAGCCATTGCGCGGCGCTGCGCCCGCCGCCTCGGACATCGATGAAGCGCGTGAACTGCTGCAGGAACACCACGACAACATTGAACAAAAAATCGAGGACATTGACGAGCAGATTGCTGAACTTGAGGCCAAACGCACGCATTTGGTACAACAACATCCGCGTATTGATTAGCTCGAAACGAGCAAGTCGGATCAGGCTGTGAGAGGATGGCCGGCAAACCATGTGTCTGGCAGAACAGGACCCTGAATTAAACCTGATGAAGACTCCAAAACGTATTGAGCCGCTGATCGAAGACGGTCTGGTCGACGAGGTGTTGCGGCCCTTGATGAGTGGCAAGGAAGCAGCGGTGTATGTGGTGCGCTGCGGTAACCAGGTGCGTTGTGCCAAGGTCTACAAGGAGGCCAACAAACGTAGCTTCCGCCAGGCGGCCGAGTACCAGGAAGGGCGCACGGTGCGCAACAGCCGCCAGGCGCGGGCCATGGCCAAGGGTTCCAAGTACGGTCGCAAGGAAGCCGAAGATGCCTGGCAGAACGCCGAGGTGGCCGCCTTGTTCCGCCTCGCGCATGCCGGCGTGCGAGTGCCCAAGCCCTACGACTTCCAGGACGGCGTGCTGTTGATGGAGCTGGTGGTCGATGCCGACGGCAACGCCGCGCCACGCCTCAACGACGTTCACCTGGAGCCGGATCAGGCGCGTGAATACCACGCGTTCGTGATCCGCCAGATCGTCTTGATGCTCTGTGCAGGGCTGGTGCACGGTGACTTGTCCGAATTCAACGTCCTGCTCGGCCCGGATGGCCCGGTGATCATCGACTTGCCGCAGGCCGTCGATGCTGCCGCCAACAACCATGCTTTCAGCATGCTCGATCGTGACGTGGCGAACATGAGCGGTTACTTCGGGCGCTTTGCTCCCGAGCTCAAGGACACCCGCTACGCCCGCGAGATGTGGTCGCTGTTCGAGGCCGGGGAATTGTTGCCCGATAGCCCGCTGACCGGCGAGTTCGAGGATGACGACCACGACGCCGATGTCGGCGGCGTGCTGCGCGAGATCGAAGCGGCGCGGATGGATGACGAACGTCGCCGTGCCGGTCGTGAAGAAGCCGAGCGTGGCCCGGTCAAGAGCGAGGAGCCGCCACCGCCGCCGTGGCTGCAGTAACCCCTCGCAATAAGATTCGCCTGATTGCTGCCTGCCCACTGGCCGACCATGATTGCGCGATTGTTCAGGTGCAATGCCTGAACAATCGCAATGGTGGCTGCGGGCGGGCGGTCTTACGACCAACCGAGTGAACCAACCTTATAGCTCGAACTAGCGGGCCCGCTCGTAGCCGCCACCCATCACTTGCACTTGGCCATCACCACCTGACAGGTCTTCGGCGTACCGCCTGAACGGCTCGCATAGCGCATGCAGCTGTCCATGGATTTCTTGCGCGCCGCGCTCAACGTGTTGCCCCATGCCAGGCCACCCTCGCCAGCGGTCGGCACTGCCTTGGCGAAGCAGTTCGCGCCTGCTTGGGCATAGCGCGTAGCGCTGGATTTGTTCGAGCATCCCGTCAGCGATGCAAGGCTGCCGATGAGCAGGATCAGCAGCAACCACGATGGGTGGTAGCCAGGTATCGCAGTGCGGGCCATGGAGGTTCCTGTAAGCCTGATGATGTTCTTACCTCAGTTTAGCCCCGATTGCGCCTACCCTTGAAGGGCAGAACGATGCAACCTATGGCTGCAACGCTGTGCCCAAGAGTTAGTGATTAACGCCCGTTGTGCCCTGAGAGGAAGCCCCCACCGATGTTGGTCGTCGAGCAGCTGCGCAAGTCATTCACTACCGCCCAGGGCGTTCTGCCGGTGCTGCAGGGCGTCGACCTGCAACTGGCGCGGGGCAGCAGCCTGGCGCTGATGGGCGAATCAGGTAGTGGCAAAAGCACGTTGCTGCACCTGCTCGCCGGACTTGATCGGGCTGACAGCGGCAGGATACTGATCGAGGATGTACCCCTCGATACACGGGACGAAACGGCGCTGGCACGCTGGCGGCGCGACAGCATTGGCCTGGTGTTCCAGCAGTACAACTTGATCAGCAGCCTCGACGTTGCCGCCAATCTGGCGTTTCAAGCCCGCTTGGCCGGGCGCCACGATCCTGTCTGGACCGCGCAGCTGGCGGAGCGGCTTGGGTTGACCGAGTTGTTGCAGCGCTACCCCGAGCAGCTGTCGGGCGGCCAGCAGCAACGTGTGGCGATTGGTCGTGCGTTGGCGGGACGGCCGGCGCTGGTGTTGGCCGACGAGCCCACCGGCAGCCTCGATGAAGCAAGCAGTGAAGAAGTCCTGCAACTGATGCTCGAGCTGGTTGCCCAGGCGGGCAGCAGCCTGTTGATGGTGACCCACAGCCGGCAGTTGGCGGCGCGGCTCGAACATCGGTGCTTCCTCAAGGCTGGACGTGTTCAGCCGGAGCCGGATTGATGGCCAGCCTGCTGATCACCTTGCAGGCGCTGCTCAGCCATTGGCGCCGGCACCGCTTGCAGTGCTTCAGTATCTTTACCGGGCTATGGCTGGCAACGGCATTGTGGACCGGCGTGCAGGCGCTCAACAGCCAGGCCCGCAGCGACTATGCCCGTGCCAGTGGTGTGCTTTCGGGCGCCAGCCAGACGCAACTGGTGCCGCGTCAGGGCGAGCATCTGGCGCAAGCGCTGTATGTGCAACTGCGCACTAGAGGCGTGCAGGTGACGCCGGTTCTGGAAGGCCGCCTGCAACTTTCAGGAAGCGCGACTCAGGTAGTGCGCTTGATCGGTATTGAACCGCTGAGCCTGCCAGCGAAGATGGCCGTGGCCGGGGTACAGGCGCAAGCGTTCGAGCTTGCGGCCTTCATCGACAGCCCTGGGCAAGCCTGGATCAGTCCAGACACGCTACGCCAGTTGAACCTGCAACCGGGTGAGCGCGCGCGCACCCGCGATGGTCAGCTGATGCCGCCGTTGGTCCTGCAAGCGGAACTGGCGCCTGGGGTGATCGTGGTCGATATCGGCCACGCGCAGGCGCTGCTCGGCGCGCCAGGACAACTGTCGCGTCTGCTGCTCGAAAAACAACCCACCGCGCTGCCTGCCGACATCGCCGCCAAGCTTATGCTGCAAACCGGTGGCGACGACGGTGATCTGCAGCGCCTGACCGACAGCTTTCACCTCAACCTGACTGCGCTGGGCTTGCTGGCATTCGTGGTCGGCCTGTTCATTGCCCATGCGGCCATTGGCCTGGCGCTGGAGCAACGGCGCGGCTTGATCAGAACCTTGCGTGCGTGCGGTGTCAGCTTGCGGGTGCTGTTGACCGGGCTGGCGCTGGAGCTGGGTGCGTTCGCGTTGCTCGGCGGCCTCGCCGGGGTAGTCAGTGGTTATCTGCTGGCCAGCCTGTTGTTGCCTGACTTCGCGGCCAGCGTGCGCGGCTTGTATGGAGCGCAGATCGCCGGGCAGCTGAGCCTGTCGCCGCAGTGGTGGTTGGCCGGCGTCGGCGTGAGTCTGCTCGGTGCGTTGTTGGCCGGTGTCAGCAGCGTGCTGCGCGCTGCGCGCCTGCCGCTGCTGGCGCTTGCCCAGCCACAGGCCTGGCGCCTGGCCCAAGGGCCGTGGCTGCGTCGTCAGGCGTTGGTCGCCTTGTTGCTTGGTTTGGTAGCGCTGGGGTGCTGGCAGTGGGGCAATAACCTGAGCAGCGCCTTTGTCCTGCTCGCGGCATTGCTGCTGGCAGCGGCGCTATTGCTGCCGGCCTTGCTCGAGCTTGCCCTGGCCGGTTTGGCGCGCTTGTGCCGGCGGCCATTGCCGCAATGGTTCGTCGCCGACAGCCGCCAGCAATTGCCGGCGCTGAGCCTGGCGCTGATGGCCTTGCTGCTGGCGTTGGCCGCCAGCGTCGGTGTGGGCAGCATGACCGAGGGCTTTCGCCGCACCTTTACCGGCTGGCTCGATCAGCGCCTGTCGGCAGACCTGTACCTGACCCCGTGCGACACTGCCCAGGCAGTGCAGATCAGCGACTGGCTGGCACGCCAGCCCGAAGTCACCGCGGTGCTGCCCAACTGGCGCGTCGAGTGGCGGCTGCAGCAATGGCCGACGCAGGTCCAGGGCATCGTCGATCACCCGTACTACAACAATCACTGGCCGCTGCTGGAAAAATCCGCCGGTGCCTGGGAGCAGCTTGCGCAGGGGCGCGGGATCATGCTCAGCGAACAGTTGGCCAGGCGCCTGCAGCTGGGTCTTGGCGACGCCTTGCAACTGCCCGAGCCATCAGCCCAAACGATGCCGGTAGTGGGCATCTATGCCGATTATGGCAATCCCAAAGGGCACCTGCTGATCAGCGCCGACTGGTTACGCCAGCACTGGCCGCAGGCGACGTTGAGCAATCTGGGCCTGACCTTGGCTGGCGAGCATTTGCCGGCGCTAAAGCGGGCGCTGGGCCAACAGTTCAGCCTCGATGACAGCCGCATGGTCGAGCAGACCACGCTCAAGCGATGGTCTGCTGCGGTGTTCGAGCGTACCTTTGCCGCTACCGCCGCACTCAACAGCCTGACCCTCGGTATCGCTGGTGTGGCGTTGTTCATCAGCCTGCTGAGCCTCGGCCAGAGCCGCCTGGGCCAGTTGGCGCCGTTGTGGGCGCTGGGGGTCGAACGCCGTCGGTTGATCTGGCTGACACTCGGCCAGACCCTGATGCTGAGCAGTTGCACCGTGTTGCTGGCGATTCCGCTTGGCTTGCTGCTGGCCTGGTGCCTGGTGGCCGTGGTCAACGTGCAGGCGTTTGGTTGGCGTCTGCCGCTCTACGTGTTCCCCGGTCAGCTGCTGCAACTGGCAGTGCTCGGCGTGCTGACCAGCTTTCTGGCCAGCGTCTGGCCGCTCTGGCAACTGGCGCGCAGGCAACCCAGCGATCTCTTGAGGCAGTTTGCCAATGAACGTTAAACCCTGGCTGACCGCGCTGTGCCTGCTGCTTGCAAGCTGCGATGCGCCTGCACCCGAGCCCAACAGTTTTGCCGGCTTGGGGCAGGAGGCCAGCGCCTTCCAGCAGGTCACGCCGGGCCATGAGCTGCAGTTCCCGCGTGATCATGGCGCCCACGACGGCTTCCGCATCGAGTGGTGGTACGTCACCGCCAACTTGCAGGATGCCCAGGGGCGGCAGTGGGGCGCGCAGTGGACCTTGTTTCGTTCGGCATTGCGCCCTGGCGCAGAAACCGCCGACTGGAACAGCCCCAATCTGTGGATGGGCCACGCGGCGCTGACCGGGCCGGGCGGTCATCAGTCCAGTGAGGTGCTCGCCCGCGGTGGCATCGGCCAGGCTGGGGTTGAGGCGCAGCCATTTCGCGCCTGGATAGATGATTGGTCGCTGCAGGGCGGCAATGGGATTGGCCAGTTGCAGATGAAAGCCGCAGGCGAGGATTTCCGCTTTGATCTGCACTTGGTCAGTGAGCGGCCATTGGTGCTGCACGGGGCCAAGGGCTACAGCGAAAAATCCGGCAAAGGCCAGGCTTCCTATTACTACAGCCAACCGTTCTATCAGGTCAGTGGCGAAGTCGAGCGTGACGGCCAGCACGTGGCCGTTACCGGTCAGGCCTGGCTCGATCGCGAATGGAGCAGCCAGCCTCTGGCGGCCGGGCAGTCAGGCTGGGACTGGTTTTCCCTGCACCTGGACAGCGGCGCCAAGGTAATGCTGTTTCAGGTGCGCGAAGCTCACGGCGATGCCTATAAAGCCGGCACCTGGGTCAGCGCCGACGGCAAGACCCAGCCACTCCAGGGGGCGCAGATCGAGCTGCAAGTGCTGGCCTCGAGCAAGCAGGCAAACGGTAAAACCGTACCGACCCGCTGGCGCGTGCGGCTGCCGGAGCAGGGCGTCGATGTCCAGGTCGAAGCGCTGTACAAGCAGGCCTGGATGAACACCCGGTTCCCGTATTGGGAAGGGCCGGTGCGGGTCGAGGGCGGCAGCGGGCAGGGCAGGGGTTACCTGGAAATGACCGGTTACTGATCTTTGTGGAGAAGTGCACTGTCGGCCAACTCACACCGCTGCGAGCAGGCCATCCTTGCCCAGGTGATAACGCTGCAGGTCCCGAGCCAGTGTCAGTTGCCCGCTGTAATGGGCCTGCGCCTCCTGGCGCACATCATCGATGGACGGGCTGCGCTGCGGGTTGTCCTGATAACGGGCGCTGAAGTGAGTCAATACCAGGTTCGGTACACCTGCAGCCTCGGCAAATTGCGCGACAGCCGCCGCAGTGCTGTGGCCGAAGTTCGATTGCGAGCGTTGCAGCACAGGTTCGGTGAAGGTGGCTTCATGCACTAGCACATCGGCACCTTTGGCAGCCTCGGCCAGCAGTGCGGGTGAGTCGTTGTCGCCGCAGACGACGATGCGCCGGGCCGCTCGGGATGCCTTCAGGTAAGTCAGCGTGTCGAGCACACGACCTTCATGTTCGACCTGCCGGCCATGGGCCAGATCACCCCACAGCGGCCCGCGCGGGATGCCGTCGGCTTGCAGGCGGTCGGTGTCCAGGCGCGGCTCCGGGTTGATCTCGGTGAACACAAAGCCATAGCTCGGCACCCGGTGCGACAGCTCTACGGTAGTCACCGCAACCTGCGTGCTGCGCCAGTCCTGCAGCGTTTCTACCGCCAGCAGATGCAGCTCGAAGGGCAGATAGGTCTGGCTCACCGCCAGGCTCAGGCGCAGCCACTCATGCAGTGCCAGCGGCATGATCAGTTCGAGCGGTTCGCTGCGCCCGGACATTCCCGCGCTGGCGAGCAATCCCGGCAGCCCGTAGCAGTGGTCACCGTGGACATGGGTGATGAATATCCCGCGCAGATCACGCATCGACAGTGATGTGTGCAGTAACTGATGCTGGGTGCCTTCGCCGCAATCAACCAGATACCAGCTTTTGCCGGACGCTTCGATGACTGCTGTCGCGCTGACGTTGCGGGCCTTGGTGGGTACCCCAGACGAGGTGCCCAGAAACTGCAGGTCCATTGCAGGATCCTCTTGGGTTCGGAGGGCTATTTTAGCCTTGCGTTGGCTGACTGATGAAGACTCTCAAAGCAGGTTTGAGCGTTTTGGCTGTCAGGAAAAGTCTCCGTCCGTAAGACTTTTCGCTCAATGTAGTAGGGCGCATCCTGTTCGCTTTTGGCGGGGAAAAATACCGGTCAGAAGCTGCTAGTTTCCCTGGCTCAACAAGCACAGGGCGTTTGCAGATGCGCGTGATAATTGACGGTAAAGGTCAAGCTGTCGATGGCGATGATACGACAACGGGTGCGGTGTGCATCGCCACGGGTGATGGCTACATCTGTGATGGGCGCATGGTCCTGCGTGTCGGCGACAAGACCACGGCCTGCCCGTTGTGCGCCGAACCAGGCACCGTTGCCGAAGGCGCGCCGTGCTTTATCTCCGATGGCAGCGAAGTGGCGGTCGATGGTTCGCTGGTGCTGTGCGCTTGCCCGCCCGGTACCAACCGAGTTGTAGCGCCACCTGACTTTGTTCCACCCTGGCGGGAGACAAGGTCTTCGCGCGTGGTCGGCCCAAGCGCGCAGAGCTTTGGTCAGCCTGTGCACTTCGTTGATAGCCGGCCGTACATCAATGAGCCAGGCTTCCATATTGTCCAGCGCAACATGTCCTTCCCGCAGGTGCTGATGCAGTTAGCCGAGCAGGACAGCACCTTGCCGATCTCGCGCCTGCAGATGCTCAACCCGACGTTCCAGCAAGGCTTCAAGGCCGGAGAGATTTTCGTCATCGGTGACCCCGACAACGGCGACGCCTGCACCCGCGAAGAAGCTCAACTGATGGCCGCCGCACAGCAGGCCCGCGACTCGCTGGCGCTGCTCGACTACGACGAAGCCGAATTCATGATGGAGCATCAGGCTGAAATTGCAGGATTGCTGACAGGCGCCAGCCAGTCCATGGGTGTCGGTAAGGATGTACTGGAGCAAGGCCTGAGGCAGGTCCGGGCGACCTTGCTCGAAGTCGACCAGTTACACAAACAGCAGTTCGCCAAGTTCGGCCACCTGAACAGCCCGGAGTTCTTTGCCAGTCGACAGAAGTTGCTCAGGCAGCTCGATGGACAATTAAAAGCGGCGTTCTTGAACAAGCGTCTGAACCTCGGCCCGTACGCGCGTCTTCGCCGTGATCTGAAGATATCTACCAAAAGCCTGGTTCATCATTGGTCAAAAGCCGGCGGGCCGGGCCAGATTCCGGGTTATGCCACGCATTTGGACGAGGTGGCGAAAGTGGCGAAGTATCTACAGTATGGTGGGGCTGTCGGTACTGCCATAGGGGGCGGGGCTTCTTACCTAAATGTTCAAGAAGTATGTCGTTTCGGTGAAACAGCGGAGTGCAAAAAAATCAGATTGACGGAGGCGGGGAATTTTACGGGAGGAATTGCTGGAGGTGCATTAGGCGCGAAATTGGGTACGTCCGCTGCCTTAGCGGTCTGCGGTGTTTTCTCTGTTGTATCTGCGGGTGTCGGGGTGCCGGTGTGTGGGCTCGTGCTCGTAGGGGGTGGTTCATTGGCAGGTGGAATGGCTGGTGGAGTTGCGGGAGAAACAGTAGGTGAGATGATATATGACCAGTATGATGATTGAGTTCGATAGTTGGGCATTTATGCTGCGTGTCAGTGTGTTGTTGACCCCCATTGTGGTAGGTATGTCAGGTGTGGCGTTAAGCTTTTACATAGCCTGCACGCGTGAGTTCTTTGTGGTCGTTGCCGCCCTTAGCAGCAGTGCCTGGCTTGAAGGTCAGAAGCGGTACATGAGTGACTTGAGCTTGAAGTCACGTTGGATAATTGTGTGCGGTGTATGCGGATTGCTTATCCTGCCAGGACCACAGATTCGAAGAGGGATGTTAAGTGTCGAGGGGTTAGAGGCGTTCCCGGACGGACTGAGAAAAAGGATGGTGGCGTCCTTATGGCTTACGATTGTTGGATTTATAGGGATGATTGTTGTCGCTGCATTCATCAAATTGGGTAGGTCGTAAGTACTCGCCTGGTCGGTCTTCTTGTTGACAAGAGCAGCTTCGCGTATCCAGCTGAAAGTACTTCCGCTACCTTTAGGCGTATGCGTGCTGTTCGTCTATGGTGGGGTATTATCTGTCAGATACTGCTAGCATTCCTGGCCCAACAAAGCGCTGGAAGTTTGCAGGGGTGCGTTTCTAACTTTGGTGTTTATGGGTGCGTCGCTTGCGGTATCGCCTTAGTTGTGGATGGCTCATTGGCAGGCGGGGCGCTTGGAAGTAGCGCAGGGGAATGAGCAGGTAAGGTTATTTATGAGGTGAGTGCGCCATGATCCTAAATCCTCGGTCCTGGCCGTTAATGTGGCAGCTGTTGATGATCTTCGGTCCGCTCATGGTTATGGTCTTAGGGATATCAATAAATTTCTGAACTGCCTGGGGGCGTGACCTTGAGCGTATGATGTCAGCTCTTCAGAGCAGTGTTTGGCTTGAGATGCAAAGGCGGGTATGAGGTGAGAAAAGGCTTTTCTCGCGATGGATACTGCTTGGCACCATTAGCGGAGTTCTGGCTATGTCGCGTGTTCATATTAAACGTGGTGAGTTGGATTCGGGTGGGTTTATTAACTTCCCAAGATCCTTAAAGTTACCAGTTATCGTAGCGGGGGCAATGATGTTATGCGCGACCCTGGTGCTGCTGAGTATTCTTGGACTTTACAAAGTTGGAGAATATATAAGTACATAGGTCGGAGGGGGCGTAAAAGCCAGCCCCTTCCAACTTATTTGCCCTAGTCCGCCTTACGCCACACCAACTCACTCACGTCATAACCTTGCTCACGCGCCGTAGTCAGCAATTTCTCACGCGTTTCACTGCTGATGGTCGGCGTGCGCGACAGCAGCCACAGATACTCGCGGTTCGGGTGGCCGACCAATGCAACCTGGTAATCCTGATCGTGGTACAGCACCCAGTACTCGCCCTTGGTCAAGCCGGGCAGAAGCTTGCTGAACCAGTTGTCGAACTTGACCCAGAGCTTGTCGGTCTTGCCCGGCACCTGTGGTTCTGCGGTGCCGTGGACTTCGTTCCACTTGCCGTCTTCTTCACGGCAGCGATTGGTGACGTCGATCAGGCCGTCGGCGCGCAGACCGTATCGCGCTTCTGACTGCACGCAGTTGCGCTGGAAGAACATCGGCAGGCGGGCGACTTCATACCAGGTGCCTTGGTAACGCTGCAGGTCGACCTGCATGGTTGCCGGCGGTTTCTGGTTGTCGCTTGAGCTTGCGCAGCCGGCCAGCGCCAAGGCCAGGCATGACAGCAGCAAAGTGTTGCGTAGGATCATCAGGCACCTCCTGGAAACAGTCGAATGGTTTGTCTGCAACGTTCGAACCCAACGCGCTGGGAAAGTGCCGATGTGCGGCCCAGCAGGTTGCAACATCACCGTGGAGCCAGCCATTGAGTTGTGCAAAGCTTTGAGTATAGGGTAGCCGCCCACCATCGCCCGAGGTCTCCATGGAACTGCGCCAATTACGCTACTACCTCGGTGTACTCGAACACGGCAGCCTCGGCCGCGCCGCCCTTGAGCTGGGTGTTGGCGCTTCGGCGTTGAGCCAGCAGCTGTCCAAGCTCGAAGGTGAGCTGTGCACGCGGCTGTTGACCCGCACCAGCACCGGCGTGACGCCGACTGCGGCCGGTTTGGCGTTCCAGCACCATGCCCGGCTGACACTGCGTCAGGCCGAGCACGCTGTGCTGGCCGCGCAGAGCGGGCGCATGAGCGGCTATGCCAGCGTTGGCCTGGCGCCCACAACAGCATCGATCCTCGGCCTGCCGCTGATTGCGCGCATGCGCGAGCGTTATCCAGACGTGCGCCTGCATCTGGTCGAGATGCTTTCGGGTTATCTGGTCAACCAGCTCAACGCGCGCCATCTGGACCTGGCGGTACTGTTCCAGGCCGATGTGGGGCCGCGTTTGAGCCTGCGACCGCTGCTGCAAGAGCGCTTGTTTGCGTTGGTGCCAGCGGCGCTGGTGCGGGCGGAGTGGGGCGATAGCCTTAGCCTGGCACAGCTCAAGGATCTGCCGCTGGTGTTGCCCAGCGCCCAGCACGGTTTGCGCACGACACTGCGTTCAGCCTTCGAGCGGGTGGGGCATGAGCCTGACATCGTCATGGAGATCGACGGCCTGTCGTTGTTGATGGACGCGGTGTGTGCCGGCCACGCCGCAACCATCCAGCCAGGCGCCACGGTAGCGCGATCGCTGCAGGCGGGGCTGAAGGTGTTCGAGATCAGCGATGCCGACGCCGAGCGGCGCAATGTGATGGTCAGCCTGGCCGAAGACGAACTGTCACCGGCGGCACTGGCCACGCGCATCGTGCTGTTCGACGTGGCGCGTGAGCTGGTCGAGCAAGGCCGTTGGCCCGGTGCACGGATGCTCTCGACCTGACCCTTTAGCAAAACTGCAGGCCCCTGTGCCGACAGCCCGTTTCGCCGTCCTGGGCAGCGCTCTAAAGTCGCCGCCATCGCGAGGAGCAACCGAACGCCCGTCTCCTCGCTGAACAGGAGGCGATATGATTGATGTGCTCGTCATAGGGGGCGGCAACGCAGCCCTATGCGCTGCGCTGATGGCGCGCGAGGCCGGTGCCAGCGTGCTGTTGCTGGAAGCCGCACCGCGCGAATGGCGCGGTGGCAACTCGCAGCACACCCGCAACCTCAGGTGCATGCACGATGCGCCGCAGGATGTGCTGGTCGAGAGCTACCCGGAAGAAGAGTTCTGGCAGGACCTGCTCAAGGTCACCGGCGGCATGACCGATGAAAAGCTGGCGCGCCTGGTTATCAGAGCTTCGGCGACCTGCCGGGACTGGATGCGCAGCCATGGCGTGCACTTTCAGCCGTCGTTGTCCGGTGCCCTGCATACCGCGCGCACCAACGCCTTTTTCATGGGTGGCGGCAAGGCGCTGGTCAATGCCTATTTCCGCAGCGCCGAGCAGCTCGGCGTAGGTGTTCGCTACAACGCACCGGTCAGCCACATCGAACTTGACGGTGATCGTTTTGTGGCCGCCCATATTGGCCCTCGTCACGTCGATGGTCGCGACCTGCCCGCCGAACGTATCGAGGCGCGGGCCTGTGTGCTCGCCGCCGGTGGCTTTGAGTCCAATCGTGAATGGCTACGCGAGGCCTGGGGCCAGAACGAACGTGGCGAGTGGACTGCAGACAATTTCCTGATCCGTGGCACACGCTTCAACACCGGCGTGCTATTGCGTGGCTTGATGGAGCAGGGCGCCGACACCATCGGCGATCCGACCCAGGCGCACATGGTTGCCATCGACGCGCGTGCTCCGCTGTATGACGGCGGCATCTGCACCCGTATCGACTGCGTGTCGCTTGGCGTGGTGGTCAACCGTGACGGCCAGCGCTTCTACGACGAGGGTGAAGACTTCTGGCCCAAGCGCTATGCCATCTGGGGCCGCCTGGTCGCCCAGCAGCCAGGGCAGGTGGGCTTTTCGATCATTGACCAAAAGGCGCTCGGGCGTTTCATGCCGCCGGTGTTTGCCGGCACCAAGGCCAATACCCTCGGCGAACTGGCACAGCAGCTCGGCCTGCCCGAGGGCGAATTCGTCGCCACCGTGCAGGCCTACAACGCAGCCTGCCAGGTCGGCACGTTTGACCACACTCGGCTTGATGACTGCCATACCCAAGGCGTGCAACCGGTCAAGAGCCATTGGGCGCGCCCGCTGGATACCCCACCTTTCTACGGCTACCCGTTGCGCCCCGGCGTGACCTTTACCTACCTGGGCCTGCGCACCGATCACACCGCCGCCGTGCACTTTGCCGGCAAGCCCAGCCCGAACCTGTTCGTTGCTGGTGAAATGATGGCCGGCAACGTCTTGGGCAAGGGCTACACCGCCGGCGTCGGCATGTCCATCGGCACCGCTTTCGGCCGGATTGCCGGCACCCAGGCGGCGGCAGCGCTCGGCTATCACCATCCTTCCAGCGAGATTACCCATGACTGCGCAACTGCTTGAACCGCGGCTGGTCGAGCCCAGCAAGGGCCACGGCGAACTGATCGCCGTGCTGAATGTGGACGAAAGCGAAGTCGACCGGCAGATGCGCATCTGTAATGCCTGCCGTTATTGCGAGGGCTTTTGCGCGGTGTTCCCGGCAATGACCCGGCGGCTGGACTTCAACAAGGCCGACATCCACTACCTGGCCAACCTGTGTCACAACTGCGGTGCCTGCTTGCATGCCTGCCAGTACGCCGCACCGCATGAGTTTGCCGTAAATGTGCCGAAGGCGCTGGCCACCGTGCGCGGCCAGACTTACTCGGACTACGCCTGGCCAAGCGCGTTCGGCCGGCTCTACCGGCATAACGGCACGCTGCTCGCCAGTGCACTGGCAGCCGGGTTGTCGCTGTTCCTGCTGCTGGCGCTGCTGGTCAATGGCACGCTGCTACCAGGGCGGCTGGCGGGGGATTTCTATGCGGTGTTCCCGCATAACACCCTGGCGTTGATGTTTGGCGTGGTCTTCGCCGCGGCCATGCTGGCGTTGAGCATCGCCGTCAGACGCTTCTGGCGCGAGGTCGCACCGGCAGACAGCCCGCCCGCAAGCAAGCATGCTGCGGTGGTGGAAGCCTCGACTGCGGCGCTGACACTGAAGTATCTGGACGGTGGTCATGGCCAGGGCTGCACCAACGAGAGCGACCGCTACACCTTGTGGCGCCGGCGTTTTCATCACCTGACCTTCTACGGTTTCATGCTCTGCTTTGCGGCGACGGTGGTCGCCACCGGTTACCACTACCTGCTGGGTGAAATGGCGCCTTATCCGTTGCTCAGCTGGCCGGTAGTGCTGGGTACTGTCGGCGGTGTGGGCCTGGTAATCGGCCCTGTCGGCCTGCTGCTGCTCAACCTGCGCCGCGACCCAGCGCATGGCGATGTCAGCCAGCGGCCGATGGACCGCGCGTTCATCCTGCTGTTGCTGCTGGTCAGTCTGACTGGCCTGGCCTTGCTCGGCTGGCGCGACACCGGAGCGATGGCCATCTTGCTCGCGGTGCACCTGGGCTGCGTGATGGCGCTGTTCCTGACCTTGCCCTACGGCAAGTTCGCCCACGGCATTTTCCGCAGCGCGGCGTTGCTCAAGTTTGCCATCGAAAAACGCCAGCCCGATCCGCACGGCCTGGGGGGCGAATGACGTCCGCTCAGTACCAGCGCAAGCCAGTCGCCGTGCACGGCTCAGCTGTTCGGCCATTTCTCCAGCAGAATGGCCACGAACTTCTCGGCAGCCGGCGACAGCGAGGCGCCGCGGCGGTAGACCAGGCCGAGGGTGCGGGTCACCTCTGGCTCGCTCAGCGGCACGCTGACCAGGGTAGGGTGGTCGGCTGCCGGCATGGCCAGGCTGGGCATGGCGGAGACGCCAAGGCCAGCCTCGACCATGCCCAGCGACGTCGACAAGTGCTGCACCTCATAGAACCACTTGGGACGCCAGCTCAGGCCGGACAAGGCATGGTCGAGCAGCATCCGGTTGCCGCTCAGGCGGCCTACGCCGATCAGGCGATAGTCGGCCAGTTGCGTCCAGGTCACCGACGCGCGGCTGGCCAGCTCGTGGTCACGGCGGCAGGCGAGGACGAACTTCTCCTCGACCAGCGGCACGAACTCAATGTCCGGGTGCTGGCCACTCATCATGTTGATGCCGAAGTCGGCTTCACCGCGCAGTACGGCCTCAAGTCCGTCGTTGGCGCTGAGATCGAGCAGGCGAATACGGATCTTCGGATATTGCTCGTTGTACAGGCGAATCACCGACGGCAAAAAGTAGAACGCTGCCGTAGGGATGCAGGCCAGGGTCACCTGGCCGGTCTGGCGTTCGGCCAGTTCGCGGATGCTCAGGATCGAGTCCTCGAAGTCATCCAGCAGGCGTCTGGCCTTGGGCAGGAAGTCGCGGCCGACACTGGTCAGGCTGACCCGGCGCGTAGTCCGTTCGAGCAACGGCGTACCCAGGCCTTCTTCTAGCTTCTTGATCCGCCGGCTCAGTGCCGGTTGAGACAGATGGAGCACATCAGCAGCTTCGTGGAAGCTGCCAAGTTCGGCGATTTTCACGAAAGATCTTATATCCTGGAGCTCATATTCCATGACGATTCTCTTCAGCAGTCCACGACTTTATTCATTTGCTGCACGCAATAATAGCTACGATCTTTGCATTGGATTGATTTATCGGTCCCTGTCACTCTTGTTTCCAACACATCAATACCCCCTATTGATCAACAAGAGTCAGTAGTCATGCAACGAATTCCTTGTGTTCTGATGCGCGGCGGTACCTCCAAGGGTCCGTTTTTCCATGCCTGGGACTTGCCGACCAACGTGGTCGAGCGTGACGAAATGCTGATCAACCTGATGGGCTCTGGCCATGAGCTGGAAATCGACGGCATCGGCGGCGGCAGCCCGCAGACCAGCAAAGTGGCGATCCTCAGCCCCTCGCTACATGCCGATGCCGATGTCGACTACCTGTTCGTTCAGGTCATGGTCGCTCAGCGCCGCGTCGATACTGCACCTAATTGCGGCAACATGCTCTGCGCAGTCGGCCCATTCGCCATCGAAGAGGGCCTGGTCAAGGCCACCGAAGGCAAGACCCTGGTGCGCATCCGCAACTTGAACACCGGAACCTTCGTCAACTCGCTGGTGGAAACCCCCGGCGGCATCGTCCGCTACGAGGGCCGCACTGCGATCGACGGCGTGCCGGGTACCGCAGCGCCGGTGCAGTTGACCTTCCTCGATGCCGTTGGTAGCAAGACCGGCAAGCTGTTCCCCACCGGTCAGGCCAGCGATGTGATCGATGGTGTCGAGCTAACCTGCATCGACATGGCCATGCCGATGATGATCATCGAAGCCAGCAAGCTTGGCGTTACCGGCGGCGAAAGCCCGGCCGAGCTCGAGGGCAACAGCGCGCTGATGCAAAAAATCGAAGCGCTGCGGATCAAGGCCGGCGCGGCGATGGGCCTGGGCGATGTCAGCGGTATGGTCATCCCCAAACCCGTGCTGATCTCGCCAGCCAAATTCGACGGCACCCTGCAGGTGCGTTACTTCATGCCGCACGACTGCCATCGGGCATTGGCCATCACCGGCGCCATAGGCCTGGCGACGGCCTGCGTCAGCCCAGGCACGGTGGTCATGCAGATGCTCGGCGAGCGCGCCAATGGCCTTACTCAGGTGCGCCTGGAACACCCGAGCGGCAGCATCGATATTGCCCTGGAACGCACCGAAGGCAAGCCGATTCAAGCCTCGGTGGTACGCACTGCCCGGCGGCTCTTCTCCGGCTACGTCTACGCGCCGTCCGTGCGCAGGCTCGCCGGCTGATCGCTTTAAACGCTTTGTTTAACGATTGACATACAATCGCTCGCTGCCTTGCCGGGCATCGAGCGAGTCAGGCGCCGTCTGCCCGGCAGACGTGCACATTTACAATAAAAACAAGAGATACAGACATGCTCGCACTCCTCGGTTTGGTCATGGTAGTGACGTTTACCTACCTGATCATGAGCAAACGCTTATCCCCAATCGTGGCCTTGACGGTCGTGCCTATCGTATTTGCGGTGATCGGCGGCTTCGCCCCGGAAACCGGCAAGATGATGCTCGACGGCCTGAAAATGGTTGCGCCGTCGGCAGCCTTGTTGCTGTTTGCCATTCTCTTCTTCGGCCTGATGATCGATGCGGGCTTGTTCGACCCGCTGATCCGCAAGATCCTCAAAAGGGTCAATGGCGACCCGCTGAAAATTGCCATCGGCACCGCGCTGCTGTCGCTGCTGGTCGCACTGGATGGTGACGGCACCACCACCTACATGATCACCTGCGCCGCGATGCTGCCGCTGTACAAGCGCATCGGCATGAACCCGATGATTCTGGCGACCATCTCGATGCTGTCGCTGAGCATCATGAGCGGCATGAGCCCATGGGGCGGGCCGGCTACTCGCGCCATCGCTGCCTTGGGCCTGGACGCCACCCACTACTTCATCCCGATGCTGCCAACCATGATCGGCGGCGCCGCCTGGGTTGTGTTCACCGCGTTCCTGCTGGGCCGTAGCGAGCGCAAGCGCATTGGTAACATCAAGCTCGAGTCCGGTGGTGGCGACTGCTACATCAAGGCGATTCTGGAAGACACCCCGCACAAGCGTCCGCGCCTGGCCTACGTCAACCTGGTGCTGGTGATCGCGGTGATGACTGCGCTGGTGCTGGGTGTGATGCACGCGGCGATCCTGTTCATGATCGGTTTCGTTGCTGCGCTGATGATCAACTACCCGCAGCTGGACATCCAGAAAGAGCGCATCCTCGCTCACTCGGGCAATGCCATGACCGTGGTCCTGCTGGTGTTTGCCGCCGGTATCTTCGCGGGCATCTTCTCGGGCACGAAGATGGTCGACGCGCTGGCGCAGACTTTGGTTGACTGGATCCCGGATGCCTGGGGGCACTGGTTCCCGCTGGTGGTGGCGATCACCAGCATGCCGCTGACCTTCGTCCTGTCCAACGATGCCTACTACTTCGGCGTGGTGCCGATCCTGGCCAACGCCGCTGCTGCATACGGCATCGACCCGGTGGAAATCGCTCGCGCCTCGGTACTTGGCCAGCCGGTGCACCTGATGAGCCCGCTGGTGGCTTCGACCCTGCTGCTGGTGGGGATGGTTGACCGCGATATCGGCGACTTCCAGAAAGCCACGGTTAAATGGGCGGTGTATACCTCCCTGGTAATCACCGCCCTGGCAGTCCTGACCGGCGCCATTTCGTTCTTCGCCTGACCTTGTTGGACGGGCACCGCTCGGTGCCCGCGCAGCCCTTCAAAAAACAATAAAAGAGTCCTCTGACATGCAATCACTCCTTCTGCGTGGGGCCGCCTGCGGCCTGTTCTGCGGCTGCCTGCCTGTGGCCGTCGCCGGCGGCTTTATCGAAGACAGCAAACTCAAGCTGCAACTGCGCAATGTCTACTTCAACGAGAACTTCCGTGACGAGCAGGGCATGACTGCCCGTGCTGCCGCCACTGCCAAGAGCGAGCGCACCGAATGGGCGCAGGGCTTTTTGCTGGATTACCAGTCAGGTTTCACCCAGGGCACCATCGGTGTTGGCCTCGATGCCATGGCGCTGGTCGGGGTCAAGCTCGACTCCGGTCGCGGCCGCAGTGGCACCGGCCTGTTGCCGGTGCATGACGATGGCCGCGCGGCCGACGAGTTCGCCAGCGCGGGTGTAACCGCCAAAGCCAAGCTGGCCAATACCGTGGTCAAGCACGGCACCTTGCTGCCCAAGACCCCGGTGCTGGTGCACAACGATGCACGCTTGTTGCCGCAGACCTACCAGGGCACTCAACTGGTCAGCACCGATATCGATGGACTGACCCTGACTGCCGGCCAGCTGGACCGCTTCAAGCAGCGCGATTCGTCCGACAGCACCGGGCTCTATGTCGACGGCTATCGCGGCGACGAGACCGGCGATTTCCGCTACGCCGGTGCTGACTATGCCGCCAGCAAAACACTGCGCCTGAGCTACTTCCATGGCGAACTGGAAAACTTCTACCGCCAGGACTTCGCCGGTATCCAGCACGACCTCAAGCTCGGTGGCGGCGTGCTGACCAGCGACCTGCGCTACTTCAGCAGCCATGACAGCGGTTCGGCCTACGCCGGCCGGATCGACAACGACATGCTCAGCGGCCAGTTGGCCTACGCCCACAGCGGCCATACCGTAGGTGCCGGTTACCAGGTGCTCAACGGCGACGCCGGGCTGCCGTACATCAGCGGTGCGACCGTGTACTCGTTCAGCAACGTCGGCATCGGCAAGTTCATCGAGGAAGAAGAAAAGACCTGGATGGCCAGCTACGCCTACAACTTTGCTGCAGCCGGTGTGCCAGGCCTGACCTTCATGACCCGCTACCTGAGCGGTGACAATGGCCGTTCCGGCGATGCTGGCCTGAGCGAGTGGGAACGTGACATCGAGCTGGCCTACGTGGTCCAGTCGGGCACCTTCAAGGGGCTTGGCATCAAGGCACGTAACTACGTCTATCGCGCTGACTTCGCCCGCGGTCGTGACAGCAATCGGCTGTACCTGACCTACGACATTGCGCTCTGGTAAACGCGCAGCAGGGTAAGCGGGTTTCAGGCCTTGGCCAGGCGGATGATCTGTCTGGCGCAAAAGGCACCGGTAATGATCACGGCAAACAGGCGCAAGGTCTGCATTGCCAGCACCAGCCCGACATCTGAGTGGGTTTCCACCGCAATGATGGCCATGGCATCCAGCCCGCCTGGGCTGGTTGCCAAGTACATCGAAAGAAAATCATGCCCAGTGACCCATGCCAGCAACCAGGCGCAGCCGGCGCACAGCGCGATCAAGCCGGTCGCTCCGGCGATCATGGTCGGCAAGCGGCTCCCCACATAACGCACCGTGGCACGATCGAAACGCAGGCCTACGTAGCATCCGATGGCGCCATAGGCAAAGGCCAGCAACCAGCCGGGCAGGGTGATCTGCATCAGGCCACTCAGTTGCAGCGCACTACCGATCAACAACGGTGCCAGCAGCGCGCCCGCAGGCAGTTTGGCGGCCAGGGTTATCCCGATCACAATCACTGCCAGGCATGGCAGCAGTTGGTTCAGCTGTACCGCAGGGGTGCTGGCGGCTGGTACCAACGCCTTGCTGGCGATATCGCCGGCGCCAAGCAAGTGGCTGACCAGCGCGCCGATCATTACTACGCAGACGACCCGCACGTATTGCATGGTTGCCACTACCCGAGGATCGGCACCGTGTGCTTCCGCCATCGAGACCATCGCCGAAGCTGCGCCAGGGGCTGTGCCCCAGGCTGCAGTCGCGGCCGAGATACCGCCGTAACGTACAGTGGCCAGGCCTACCATGGCGCTCAACAGCACAGTGAGCAGCGTGGTTATCAGCATCACCGGCCACGACTGCGCCAAGGCCGCCAGTACCGTCCAGCTCATCGAGTGGGCAACCATCAGGCCGACGCAGCCCTGGCCAAAGCGAAACACCTGTTTGTGCAGGCGCAGCCCGGTGCCACTGACGCCAAAGGCGATCGCGGTCAGCATCGGCCCGAGAAACAATCCTGCAGGCACTGCCAACGCATGCAGTAGTTGGCCGCTGGCGGCAGCACAACCGATCAGGGCCAGCCAACGCAGGATCAGCAGGGGATTTGATAGGAACAACTGCACGTGGTGATTCTCCTCGACCCGGTAACGGCGCTTACTGGAGAAAATTATCGACGGCGCAATCGATCAAGTCTATTTTCTAATTTCGATGAACCTATAACTGAAATTCATGAATCATGGACCTTCGCGACCTGACTTACTTCGCCACCATCGCTGAGCTTGGTCATCTTGGCCGGGCTGCCGAACGGCTCAACCGCAGCCAGCCCGCCTTGAGCAAAAGTATCCAGCGGCTGGAAGAATCACTTGGCACGCGGCTGTTCAAGCGCGATGGCCGGCGTATCAAGCTGACCGACGTAGGCGAGTTGCTGCTTGAACGAGGTCGGCAATTGCAGCTGAACATCGCCGAAACCGAGCGCGAGGTCCGCGATTTTGCCGGTGGTCTGATTGGCAACATCCGCCTCGGTTGCGCGGCGAGCATGGCTGAGTACTTGTTGCCGCGGCTGACCGAGTCGCTGTTGCAGCGCGCGCCCGAGCTGACCTTGCAGCTGTCCATCGGCCAGGACGATCTGCTCAAGGAGTCGCTGCGCTCGGGGCGGTTGGATGCCATCATCTGCCCGCTGATCGTCGATGATCCGCACGTCAGCAGTTACCCGATCCTGCAGGATGAGGCCGTGGTGGTAGCCAGTGCCGACCATCCACTGTTTGCCGCGCCGATCACCTTGCACAGCCTTTGCCAATACCGCTGGGTGCTGCCGGCGATCACGGTCAGTTCCAGGCGCTGGATCGACAACGTGTTTGCCACTCGCCATTTGCCGATGCCACAGGTGCAGATCGAAGCCAACAGCATCTCGATGCTGCCCCGCCTGATCGAGCGCACCCGGCTGCTGAGCTTTGTAGCGAGGGAAACCCTTGAGCACGGCCACGGTATGTCGCGCTTGCGTGCGGTGACCCTGGATGAAACCACCATGCACCGCACTGTGGCGGTGTCGATTCGCGCCGAGGGCTATCTGCCACCGGCCGTGGCCGCGATGGTCGAATTGCTCAAGGAACGCGGGCGCAGTTTTTTCGGTGACAACTGAACGGGCCGATCAAGCAGTGCTTGTTGCAGTCCACACCGCCAGCTCGTAGCCGTCCGGGTCGATGAAGTGGAAGCGGCTGCCGCCGGGGAATGAGAAGGTCTGCCGGCTGATCTGCGCGCCAGCAGCCAGCAGCCGCTGCTGAGTCGCATCCAGATCGTCGGCGTACAGAATCACCAGCGGGCCGCCGGGGCGTACCGGTTCGCCGGTAGTGAAACCGCCGCTCAGGCGACCGTCACTGAATTCGGTGTAGGTCGGGCCGTAATCGACGAAGGTCCAGTCGAATGCCTTGGCGTAAAACGCTTTGCTGCGGGCAATGTCGCTGACATTGAATTCGATGTTGTCGATCTGCCGGTCGTTACCGCGAACAGTCATGATGGCTTCCTTGCTCGGTCGTGAACTTGAAGCCGTGAGCATGAGGGCTTTTGGACAGCTTTGTCCACATAGCTCATGCGTGCTCAACCTCGAAGCCACAGGCTCCATGCCGACAATCAGATGACTTTTACCGCCCGGCCAATAAACTGAATCGGCCCAGTCGGCTTGCCAGTCTTCGATCCGCCGGCATTCTCCAGTGTCAGTTCGAACAACTGGTTCGCTTCAAGCGGCGGCAGTTTGTCCAGCGGCACCGAAATCTTCTCCCCTGGCTGGACCAGACCTAGCGAGACCGGCCCTTGCCAGTCATCACCCTTGGTCCAGAACTGCAGGGTTTTGTCGGCCGGCACAGTGACTTGGCCGAGTGGAATCAGCTCGACCTCACGCGGACTGCTGGCCTGAATCACCCAGCCCGGGGCGCGGTCTTGCGGGGCGACCAGCACGACCAGATAGGAGGTCTGCGGCGGCGTGACAGTCTGGCTCGACAGCGCCACGGCCATCACCAGACATGCCGCCAGGCCAGCACCTGCCAGGCCACGCCACAGCGGCAGCAGGTTCCACCAGGAGGTGTTCACGCTGCGTTCGGGGGCTGCTTCACGTGGAGCGAGGTTGTCCAGGCTGCGGCCAATGCGCTGCCACAGTTGCCTCGAGGGTTGTTGCGCCGGGGCGAGGGCAGTCAACTCCAGCAGGCGTTGCTCCCAAGCATCGATAGCGGCGCGCAAGGCACCGTCATAGGCCAGGCGTTGTTGCACGGCGTCACGTTGCTCGGCGTCGAGCGTGCCCAGTACGTATTCACCGGCCAGTTGCTCCAGCTCATCGGCGTTGCTCTGGTCGTTGTTCATCCCATGCACTCCCGCAATGCTGCCAGGCTGCGTTTGATCCAGGCCTTGACCGTGCCCAGCGGCGTGCTCATGCGCTGGGCGATTTCTGCATGGGTGCAGCCGTCGACGTAGGCGTGCAGGATGCAGTCGCGCCGCGCCGGCTCCAACTGCTCCAGGCAGTGGTAAATCCGCGCCGAATGCGCCTGCGCGGTAAAGTCCACTGGCTGCCACTGCGCAGAGGCTTGCAGCGCCTCGTCGTGTTGCTCATCCAGAGGCACCTGGCGGGCGCCATCACGCACGAAGTTTAATGCCAGATGCCGGGTGACGCTGTAGATCCAGCCACGTGCCGAACCTCTGTCTGGGTCGAAGCTTGCGGCATGCGTCCAGATGCGCACGAAGGCGTCATGGACGATGTCTTCAGCGACCGCCGGTTCGCGTGCGATGCGCAGGGCGACCCCGAGCAAACGCGCGCTTTCCTGCTGATACAGCTCGCGCAGGGCTCTACGATCGCCTGCAGCGCAGGCCAGCAGGCAACGTTGATAATCAAACGCGGTTTCAGGCAAGGACAAATTCTGTTCAGCCATTGGCAAGGGGTGCGGACCCCAGCCGGCTGGCCGGGGTTTGTCGCAGAGCTTAGACGACTTTTGTAGTCAGCACTTGCCGTGCACGTCGATCACTTGGCAGACCAGAAGATGTAGTCGGCCTGATATTTGACAACCTGTTTCTCACCCTTGTTGGCGGCAGTGCATGCGCTGGCGGGAGCTACGCCGCCTTTGGTCGCGGTGCGCTGAATGTAACTCACGCCCTGCATCGCGCCTTTGCCGTCGGCGGGGTTGGCCTTGACCAGTTGGTAGGGGATGTCGCCTTTGCTGGCTGGGGAGACGGCGACCTGGGTGCCGGTGACTTTCGAACCATCCTTGGCCTGCCAGGTTGCAGGTGGGCCAAAGTAGTCGCCGACTGCTTTGCCCTTGCGGTCATTGAGCACGGCTTTGGGGCCGACGAAGAACCACTCGGTCTGGCCGGCGGCATCTACCTTGTCGCGGCACTCGTAGGTGATCTCGCCTACGCCGACGGTTTCCATCATCACTTTGTTGCCGTCCGGCACCTTGACTGCATCCGGCAGGCCCATTTGCGCCTGGGCGGTCTGCATGAACAGGGACAGGCCGCCGATGGCCAGGGAAGCGCTGATCAGGCTGAGAGGACGTTTGCCATTCATGGTGTATCTCCTGGTGAGTAACCGAGTGGCAGCGATGGGCTGCTGACAGTACTACCCGCCAGGAACGGGTTTGGATGCAGGCTGTTGAAAATATTTTTTCACGCGAGATCAAACTCGCTACGCGCACGCTCAGGACGGCTTGGCAGCATCGCTGCCTGCAACTGCTGGCCTGCTGAGTGCTGAAAACTGAGCTCCTGATCGACGGATCGATCCTCGACGATGCGGCCATCCGCAAGCACCATTACACGCTGGCAGAAGTAGCGCACCAGGCTCAGGTCGTGGCTGATCAGCACGAACGCGGTGCCGGTGTCGCGGCGCAGTTGCTCAAGCCGCTGCAACAGTTGCACCTGCAACACCCGGTCGAGATTGGACAGGGCTTCATCGAGCACCACCAGCTGGGGTGAAATCGCCAGAGCTCGAGCGATATTGGCCCGCTGCAATTGACCGCCACTGAGTTGTTGCGGCAAACGCTCGGCGTGTTCGGCCGACAGGCCCAGTTGCTCCAGCAACTGCAACACGCGCTGGCGTTGGGCTGCTTGGCTGATCGTGCTCAGATGACGCAGGGGCTCAGCGATGCTCCAGCCAATCGAGCGCTGTGGATTGAACGCGCTCGGCGCGTCCTGAAACACCAATTGGACGGCGCGCTGAAAATCGCGCGCCGCCTCGCCACGCAAGCGGCTGACGTCCCGCCCGGCGAAGCTGACCTGGCCCTGGCTGGGCCGCTCAAGCCCGAGCAGCAGGCGGGCGAGAGTGCTTTTGCCGCTGCCGCTGCTACCGAGCAGGCCGGTGGTCTGGCCGGCCTCGAACTGTACATCGATGCCTTCCAGCACCTGCAGCCACTTACCTCTGCCGAGCAGCCCGCCACTGCGATAACCGTGTTCAACTTGCTGTACTCGCAGCAGGCTCATGGATGACCCCCGGTCAGCAGATGGTGCGCGTCTAGCAGTGTACGGGCGCTGGCGCTCGCGGGTGCGTCGAACAGACCTTGGGTGTCTTGCCGTTCGACGATGCGCCCGGCGTCCATCACCAGCACGTGGTCGGCGCAGCGTGCGACCACGCCCATGTCGTGAGTCACCAGCAGCACGCCTAGCCCGTGTCCTTCAACCAGCTCCATCAACAGTTCGAGGAAGCGTGCCTGGCTCAGTGCATCGAGGTCGCTGGTCGGCTCATCGGCCAGCAGATAAGGGGTCTGCGCCATCAAGGCCAAGGCGATCATCATGCGCTGAAGCATGCCGCCACTGAGCTGGAAGGCGAACGATTCGAGCACCCGCTGGTGATCGCCCAAGCCAACTGCGGCAAGGCATTCGATCATTTGCTGACGGGCATCGGCGCCATGCACGCCACGCAGCTTGAGCGTTTCCTGAGCATGACTGGCCATGCTCCGCACTGGGTTGAATGCGCTGCGCGGGTTTTGCAGAACCAGGCTCGCAACGTGCCCGCGCACCTGCGCAGGTGCCAGCGAAACGCCGTCTAGCAACAGCTCGCCACCGCTACGCAGCAGGCCCTGCGGCAGCAGATCAAGCATGCCCAGACAGCTCAGCGACTTGCCCGAACCGCTGCTGCCAACCAGCGCGCAGACCTTGCCCCGGTGCAGCTGCAGACTGAGTTGATCGACCAGCAGCGTGTTCCGGCTGGCAACGCTGAGGGTGCGCAACTCGAGGGTGGGGGTGGGCATCTAGTGGCGCTCCTGAGCAGGGTCGAGGCGGTCGCGCAGGGCGTCGCCGAGCAGGTTGAAGGCCATCACCGAGAAAAAGATCATAAGCCCCGGCCACAACAGCAGTTGTGGATGGGTCCAGATGAACTCCTTGGCGTCGGTGATCATCACCCCCCACTCGGCAGTTGGCGGCGTCACCCCAAGGCCGAGAAACGACAGCCCGGAGACGTGTAGCATCATATGGCCGATATCCATAGTGGCGAGCACCAGCAGCGGCCCGGCGATGTTGGGCACTACATGCTGGCGCAGCCGGCTCCAGCGCGAAGCGCCGGCCAGCCGTGCTGCCAGTAGGTACTCGCGGCCACGCTGGGCGATGACCAGGCCGCGCACCATCCGCGCGTACCAGGCCCAGTGGGAGAGGGCGATGGCGACGATGACATTGGTCAAGCCGGTGCCGAGCAGGGTGACGAAAAAAAACGCCAGCACCAGCGTGGGGAAGGTCATGAACATGTCGCAAAGACGCATCAGCAGCAGGTCCAGCTTGCCGCCGACAAACCCCGCGACGCCGCCGACCAGCAGACCTAGTGCCAACACCAGGGACAGCGTCAACAGCACGCTGCCCAGCGACAAGCGGGTGCCGACAATCAGCCGCGAGAGCAGGTCGCGGCCGAGGTGGTCGGTGCCCAGCCAGTGACTCATGCTGGCCGGTTGCAGGCGTTGGCCGACGTCGATCAAGTCCGGATCATGTGGTGCCAGCCACTGGCCGAACACTGCCAGCAGCACCAGCAAGCTGACCAGCAGCGCGCCTGCCGCAAGGCTCCAGCGAAGTCGCAACGGTTTGTGCGGCACCGCGGCAAAGGCGCTCATGCGTCGACCCCCTGCAGGCGGCTGCGCGGATCAAGCCAGGCATAGCAGATATCCACCAGCAGGTTGCACAGCATCAGCAGGCCGGTCAGCAGCAGGGTGAAGCACTGCATCACCGGGAAATCACGGTTGAGCACCGCCGATACGGCAAAGCGGCCGACCCCGGGCCAGGCAAAAATGGTTTCGATCACCAGCGCACCGCCGATCAGTTCGCCAACGTGCATGCCGGTCGCGGTCACCAGTGGCAGCCAGGCATTGCGCAGGATGTGCCCGCGCCACACCCGCCGCTCGGGCAAACCCCGGGCACGGGCGTAGGTGACATGCCGTTGGCCGCTGGCTTCAAGCAGGCTTGCACGCAGCAGGCGGGCGTTGATCGACATCGACATCAGCGCGATCGCCAGTACTGGCATCACCAGCTGGCCGGGGCTGCCGCGGCCCAGCGCCGGCAGCCAGCCCAGCCACAGCGAGAACAGCGCAATCAGCAAAAACGCCAGCCAGAAGTTGGGCATCGACACGCCGATGAAGGTCACCGCGCGCACTGCGTGATCTGGCCAGCGCCCCTGCCAACGTGCCGCCAGCAGGCCCAGCGGCACTGCGAAGAGCAGGGTGCAGGCCAGGGCCAGGCCGCCCAATTGCAAAGTCGCCGGCAGGTAATAGAGCAGATCGTCAAGCACCGGCCGACCGGTCAGGTAAGAGATACCGAAATCCAGCTGCAGCGCCTTGCACAGCCAGATCCAGTATTGCTGGTACAGGGGCAGATCCAGCCCCAGCGCCTGGCGCACTTCAGCGACTGCCGCGTCGGTGGGCGGGATATGCGACAGGCGCAGGTAGTCCAGCGCAGGGTCGGTACTGCCCAGATGCAGCAAGACAAATACCAGCAACGACACGGCCAGCATGACCGGTAACAGCAACAGTAGGCGCAACAGGATATAGCGCAGCATCGGTCAATGTTCCTGGCTGGGAGTCATGGCTTCGAACGGCACATCGAACAGGGTGCTGCCGAACTGCACGTGGTCGACCACGTCGCGGCGCAGGCTGATCGCAGTCAGGTAGGAGATCGGCACATACACCGCCTGCTCGTGCAGGGTGGTGAGGATGAAACGGTACTGCTCGGCGCGTTGCTGTGGGTCGGTGCTGGCGAGTACCTTGGTGATGCGCTGGTCGAGTTGGTCCTTGATCGCCAAGCCACGTTGGGCCATGTAGTCGGCATGGCCGGGGTAGCGCATCGAGCTGACGAACGAGTGTGGATCGTAGGGCGCGCCCCAGGTGTCAGCGAAGATCATGCCGAAGTCGCCTTCGCGCTGGCGGCTCACCAGCGCACCTTCCTCAACAGCGCGCAGGGTAATCTGCATGCCAAGCTTGGCCAACTCGCCCTGGAACACTTCGGCGAGACTCTTTTGCAGGGCGCTGGTGCCGAGGAACACCAGTTCGACTGCCAGTGGCTCGCCACCCTTGCTGCGCACGCTTGCCCCGGGCACCAGTTGCCAGCCTGCAGCATCCAGTTCGCGGGCGGCGAGGGCAGGGTCGTAGGCGTACGGCGCAAGGCCGAGGTCGGCATAAGGCAGGTTGGGCGCGAACAGTGTGTCGGCGCGGGGCTCCAGGCCATACAGAATATTGTCGATGATCGCCTGTTTGTTCAGACCATGGTTGATCGCCCTGCGCACCGCCAGGTCGCGGGTTGCGCCTCTGCCAGTATTGATCGCCAGGCTGCGAGTCGCCAACGGTGCTGACAGTGCACTGGCAAAGCCCTGATCGCGCAGACGCACAAAAGTACTGGCGGTGATCTCGCCGGCAGCGCCCTGGATCAGGTCGATCTGCCCCGTCTGCAGAGCCAGCGCGCGGCTGTTGGGGTCGGGGATGACTTTGACCAGCACCTCGCCGTAGGCGGGTTGCGCGCCCCAGTAATACGGGTTGCGGGTGAACCGATCAAATTCGCCCAGGCGGCTCTCGACCCGCTGCCAAGGACCGGTGCCGACTGGCTCGCCAGGTTTGGCCAGCGGCGCACCGAAGCGCAGTGGGCGTACCTGGGCCAGTTCCATCAGGGTCGGGTAGTAGGGGTGTTTGAGGAACAGTTGCAGGGTCCGCCGGTCCGGCGCTTCGACCCGCTCCAGCGTAGTGACCAACTCCAGCCAGCGATGGCGTTTGCTGTTGGCCAGCACCGCATCCAGATTGGCCTTGGCGGCAGCCGCATCGAACGGCGTGCCGTCACTGAAGCGCACGCCGTCGCGCAGGGTGAAGGTGTAAGTCTTGCCGTCGTCGCTGACGTGCCAGCTACTGGCCAGCCAGGGTTCGACCGTGCCGGCTGCGGTGTAGCGCACCAGCGGCTCGTAGACCATGGCCTGTGCGTACATCTGGTCGGGTGCGTAGCCGCGCGGGTCGAGCGGGCCCGCATTGACCGGCCACGAATAAACCAGCGTTGGTGCCTCGCGGTCGGCGTGCGCGCACAGGCTGGTAGCCAGCAGCAAGCCCCAGAGGGCGGACTTTAATGTGCCGGAGGACTGCTTCACAGGTGGGACCCTATCTTGACGGAGGCCGTAGCCTAGAGAGGTCGCCGGGGGGAGTCCAGACAAAATCACTGGCCTGCAGGTAACAAAATACGACTACAGCACAAGCTGATTGCGTTGCATCACTTGTACGCGCCTGGTGAGAACCACAAAGAAAAAAATCGAACTCGCGCCCCGGCTTGCTTGCCCACTTCCTAGCTAGTGAATAATTCCCGCAAGGAGACAGCAATGCCCAGTTCAGATGGCAAAATCCGCTACGCAGTGGTTGGCGGCGGTTCGATCTCACAGGGTGCATTCATGCCTGGGGTCGGCCAGACCGACAATTCGGCGCTCGCTGCACTGGTGACTGGCGACCCTGAGAAGGCCCGTCAGCTGGCCAGCCGCTATCAGCTCAAGGCGTGGGCCTACACCGATTACGCAGCACTGCTCGCCTCAGGTGAAATAGATGCGGTTTACATTGCCACGCCCAACTACCGCCATCGCGAGTTCGTCATCCCGGCGCTGGAAGCCGGCATTCATGTGCTGTTGGAAAAGCCCATGGCGGCCAGCGATGACGACTGCGTGGCCATCCGCGATGTGGCGCAACGCACAGGCACTAAATTGATGGTCGCCTACCGTTTGCATTGTGAGCCAGGCACGCTGGAGATGATCGAGCGTGTGAATAGCGGCGAGTTTGGCCAACCACGGTTGTTCACCTCGATCTTCACCCAGACCGTCAAGCCGAGCAATCACCGTGCCCACAGCGGCTTTGCCGCAGGCCCGGTAGCTGACATGGGCCCATACCCGCTGAACATGGTGCGCCAGCTGTTCAATGCCGAGCCGATCGAGGTCAGTGCGCAGGGCAGCCATTCTCCAGGCAGTCGGATCGACACCTGGGACACTGTCAGCGTGTCGCTGCGTTTTCCTGACGAGCGCCTGGCGCAATTTACCGTCAGCTACTGCCTACCCGACTCGGAGCGTTTCCAGTTGCTTGGTAGCGGGGGCGAAATCGAAGCCTCGCCTTGCTATGGCTATGGTGAAGATGTCGCGATCAGCTACCGCGCAACCCTCGACGACACCACCCGCGTGCATGTGCATCCAGTGGTGGATCAGTTTGCTGGCGAGACGGCGTACTTTTCTGATTGCATCCTCAACGATCAGGCGCCGGAGCCAGACGCGGAGGAGGGATGGCGCGATGTCCGCGTGATCATGGCGATCGAGCGGGCGTTGATCACCGGGCAGGCGCAGATGCTCGAGCCGCTGCCGGCCAGGCGCCTGCCGCAGCGTGAGCAGCGTCGCGCGTTGGCCCTCGCCGAAGTGCCGACCTATGTGAATACCGAATCGCCTACCGAGTAGTCAGACGCCCGGGCCTAGGCTTGGGCTGGCTGCGCAGCCTGCTTGCGGATTGCGCGCGGTCTGGTTGATCAGCGAGGCCAGCCGCATCAGGTTACGTTGATGGGCCGTAACTACTGCATCGATTGATGCGCCGGCCGGGCTTTGCACCACACTGCGACAATCCAGGCTGGCGCCTGCGGCGACCCGCAGGCGCCACTTGGTATCCAGCAGCGCGTATTGGCCGGGCACGGAATCAAAGCGCTGCACAATGATTCTTACCGAGCGTTGCTGGCCAGGCACGCCACTGCTTAGTTGCTCGGCCAAGGCGCTGCGCAGCTCATCGGCCAGGCTGGCGCCCCACCATTGCGTTTCCAGAATGGCCAGCCCGCTGGCGCCTTGGCGAATCACGATCTGGGCGCGGTCGACCTGCGCGGGCACACTGACGCTTTCGATGGCGATCTCGCTGCCGGCCGGGGAGCGGCTGACCTGGGTTGGCATCAGCGTGTGAAACTGGATCGGCTCGCTGCGACACGCTGCCATCAGCGCCAGCGTGACGAGCAGCATGAGCGTGCAGGGTGAAGTCATGGCTATCGCTCCGGGTCAGTTGCGCGGCGGGCCTTGCAGGTCGATTGGTGGCGCATTGCTTGGTCGACCACGGATCAACGCCTCTGGGTTACGCCCCAGGTAATCGGACAGATCGCGCAACGAGCGCGACATTCGGCCGAGTTCGTCGAGGGTCTCGCTGAGCTTCTCACGCTGCGGTGAGTCTTCGGCGAGCGTGGCGCTGGCCGACTGCAAGGTCTTGCTGACATCCGCCAGGGTGCTCTGCACCCCCGGCAGGGTGCGGCTGTTGAACTGCATCAGGCCTTTGCGCAGCTCGACCAGGTTGCCATCAAGGTTGCCGGCGATGCGCTCGACCGGCAACTTGTTGATTTTTTCCAGCATCGCCTGGAGTTGCTCCTGGAGGATTTCCAGGCTGCCGGGCAGGGTCGGGATCGCAATTGGCCTGGCGTTCAGGTCGAAGGCGACCTTGGGCGCCTTGGGGAAGAAGTCCAGGGCGATGTATAGCTGACCGGTCAGCAGGTTGCCATTGCGTGCCTGCGCGCGCAGGCCGTTGGCAACGAACGAACTGAACACCTGGGCGGTGGCGGTCATGTCATCCGGATCATGCTTGAGCGCTTTGAGCATTTTCTTGTGCGCCTGGCCCAATCGCTGCGCATACACCACGATCCCGACGTTGATCGGGAAGCTGCGTTGCACTTCATCAAAGTCCAGATTGACCGAGACCACTCGGCCGATCTCGATACCGAGAAACTCCACCGGCGCGCCCACTTTGAGGCCGCGCATGGCCTGGTCGAAACGCAATGTCAGGTACTGGGCTTTGCCGCTCGGCGGGGCCAGCGCGGTTTGCTGATCATCGAACAGCTCATAGGTGCGGTCTTCGGCGGCGGCGCTATCGTTGGGGCTGTACTCTGGTGCGCGGAAGGCGATGCCGCCAACCAGCAGGGTCGACAGCGATTCAGTCTTGATCGCCACGCCGTTGGCGCCGACGTTGACGTCGATGCCGCTGGCGTTCCAGAAGCGCGTGTTGTCGGTGACATAGGCGTCGTTGGGGGCGTGGATGAACACTTCGATATTGACGCCTTTGCCGTCGGCATCCAGCGCGTAGGCGACTACCTGGCCGACCGGGATCTTGCGGTAGTACACCGGCGAGCCAATATCCAGCGAGCCGAGGTCCTGGGTGTGCAGGGTGAAGCGCTTGCCGGGTTCGCCGTAGGTGATCGGCGGCGGGTTTTCCAGGCCCTTGAAGCGCTTGGCGCGGCCCTCGGCCTGGCCGATGTCGGCGCCGATATAGTCACCCGACAGCAGCGTATCGATACCGGACACGCCGCCGGCGCCAATGCGCGGGCGTACCACCCAGAACTGCGAGTCTTCGCGGGTGAAGCCCTCGGCTTGCTTGTCCAGCTGGACGGTGGCGTTGACGCTGCGTTGATCATCGCTCAGGGCCACCGCCGAAACGTGACCGATGACCACGCTGCGGTATTTGACCTCGGTCTTGTTCGCCACCAGGCCACTGCCGGTCTTGAAGTTGAGGGTGATGGTCGGGCCTTCCTGCAGTTTGCTGTGAATCACCAACGACAGGCCGACCAGTACCGCCACCAGCGGGACCAGCCACACCAGTGACACGCTGAAACGGCGCGTCTTGATCGGTGGCGGTCCCGGTTCTGCGGGTGCTTCAGTGGCGGGCGACTTCATCCGTGGCCTCCTCAGGTCCTGCTTGCCAGATCAGACGCGGGTCAAAGCTCATCGCCGCGAGCATGGTGAACACCACCACCAGGCCAAAGAACAGAATCCCGACGCGCGGCTCGATATCGCCCAGCGCCTGGAACTTGACCAGCGCTGCAACCAGCGCCACTACCAGCACGTCGAGCATCGACCAGTAGCCGATCAACTCGACAAACCGGTACAACTGCGAACGCTCGCGGCACGCCCACCGGCTGCGCCGTTGGACGGTGATCAGCAGCAGCGACAGCGCGACGAACTTGACCCCCGGCACCGCGATGCTGGCGATGAAGATGATCAGCGCGATGTCCCACGCGCCGTGCGCCCAGAACTCCAGCACGCCGCTCATGATGGTGCTGTCGGCACCGTCGCCGAGCATGGTCGTGTTCATCACCGGCAGCAGGTTGGCCGGGATGTAGAACACCAGCGCGGCCAGCATGAACGCCCAGGTGCGGGCCAGCGAGTTGACCTTGCGCCGGTGCAGTGGTGCGTCGCAGCGCGGGCAACTAAGTGGCTCGTCGCGCATGTCGCAGGCCAGGCCGCAGCTGTGACACAGGCACAGGTTGAGCTCGGCGGCCGTCGGTGGGCGATTGCTGGCAGTGCGGTTCATGGCAGCGCCCACAGTTCGCGGATATCGCGACCAGCGATGCGGATCAGCAGCAGGCTCAGCGCGGCGAGGGCGAACAGGCCGATACCGGGCAGCACCGCCAGCATCCCGGCCAGCTTGAAAACCGCGACCATGGCGCCGAGCAGGCAGACTTCGAGCATGCTCCACGGGCGCAGGGTTTCCAGCCAGCGCATGCACAGTTTGAACGCCGGCGCGCGGCGCTGGCTGAGGGCAAAGGCCAGTACCCAGATCAGCAGCATCAACTGAAACGCCGGCGCGATGATGATGGCGATGGCTGCGACCATGGCAATGAAGGTGATGGGTCCCTGGCTCAGCGCCAGTACTGAATCCCACAAGGTGGCGCTGTTTTTCAGGCCCTGCAGGCTGATGGTCATGATCGGGTAGAAGTTGGCGAACAGCCACAGCATGGCTGCGGTGATGGTCAGCGCCAGGCGTTGTTCCACCGTCAGGCCGTTGTAGCGCTCCAGCACGCCGGCGCAGCGCACGCACAAGGACTTTTGATGTTTGCCGAGCACAACCTGCTGATAAACGCAGTCGCAGTGCTCGCAAATGATCAGCTGGGCGGTGCTGGCCATGGTCGCCATCGCATGAGGCAGGGTTAAGTGAATATAGAAGTGCTGGCTTATTCGGCAACTTTTTCCTGGAGGTAATCCGCTGACAACGGGTGATGCCGGCTGAACCTCGACCCCGTTCTGCAACTCCACTGGCTGACGGGCAAGTCAAGCAGGGAGAGGCTGATGATTTATCTGGGTTGTGCCGGCTGGAGCATCTCACGTACTTACGCTGCACAGCTGGCAGGCGAGGGCAGCCATCTGCAGCGCTACGCCCGCCAGCTCACGGCGGTAGAGATCAACAGTTCGTTCTATCGACCGCATCGCCCAGCCACGTATGCGCGCTGGGCAGGTGCGGTGCCGCCGGGGTTTCGCTTCTCGGTCAAGCTGCCGCGTGCCATCAGCCATGAACGGCGTCTGGTCGATTGCGCGCAAGCTTTGGCTGAGTTCTTTGCGCAGTGCACGGCGCTCGGGTCAGCGCTGGGTTGCGTGCTGGTGCAACTGCCGCCGTCGTTGGCTTTCGAGCCGCTGCTAGTGGAGCGTTTCATGGCTGATGTGCGCGAGGTGTATCCAGGGCCTGTGGCATTGGAAGCGCGCCACCCCAGCTGGGCCGAGGCCGGAGCGCTGATGGAGCAGTTGCAGGTGGCACTGGTGGGCGCAGACCCGGCGCGCTTTGCCCTGGACGCGCAGCCGCGTGGCTGGCCAGGCCTTGCGTACTGGCGCCTGCATGGCTCACCGCGTGCCTATTTCAGCGATTACCCCAGCACCTGGCTGCAGGCGCTGGGGCCGCAGTTGCTGGCCCGCGCCGAGTCCGGCTCGGCGACCTGGTGCATTTTTGACAACACGGCAGGCGATGCAGCCTTGGGCGATGCCCTTGAACTGCAAACGCTACTGGGTAGTTGAGCGCAGTACACTTTGCAGAAATGGCGCCGTCCGGCTTTGCTTGCAGCGGGCGACATCGGCGGGCGCGCCGCTGGCGACGACCTGGCCACCCGCAGTGCCGGCGCCAGGGCCGATGTCGATGACCCAGTCGCTTTGCGCCACCACACGCATGTCATGCTCGACCACCACCACCGTGTGCCCGCCGTCGACCAGCCGGTTCAGTTGCAGCAGCAGGCGGTCGACGTCCTGCGGGTGCAGGCCGTTGGTGGGCTCATCCAGCACATACAGGGTGGCGCCGCGCGCGCTGCGTTGCAGCTCGGTGGCCAGCTTGATCCGTTGCGCTTCGCCACCGGACAGCTCGGTGGCCGGTTGGCCAAGGCGCAGATAACCGAGGCCAATATCGGCCAGCACCTGCAAGCTGCGCCGCACGGGCGGCTGTTCGGCAAACACCTGCAGCGCTTGTTCGACGGTCATGCCGAGCACATCGGCAATGCTCATGTCCTGCCAGGTCACTGCCAGCGTTGCCGGGTTGTAGCGGGCGCAGTGGCAGGTCGGGCAGGGCGCGTAGACGCTGGGCATGAACAGCAACTCGACGCTGACAAAACCTTCGCCTTCGCAGGTTTCACAACGGCCCTTGGCAACGTTGAACGAGAAACGTCCGGCGTCGAAGCCCTGCGCCTTGGCCTGTTCGGTGGCGGCAAACAGCTTGCGGACGTGATCGAACAGCCCGGTGTAGGTGGCCAGGTTGGAGCGCGGGGTACGCCCGATCGGCTTCTGGTCGACCTTGACCAGCCGCTTGATCGCCTCCAGGCCGGCGACTATGCGGCCGCTGCTGGCCTGCTCAGGCTCGTCTTCCAGGCTCTGTTCGTCAGGCTCTGCGGCTTGCTCCGGCTGGCCCAGGTGAGCGCTGACCAGTTCCAGCAGCGCCTGGCTGACCAGGCTGGACTTGCCCGAGCCGGAGATCCCGGTAACCGCCGTGAAGCAGCCCAGCGGGAACTGCGCACTGAGGTCCTGCAGGTTGTTGCGGGTTACGCCCTCCAGTGTCAGCCAACCCTGGGGGGCCCTTGGTTGCTGATGTTGCGGCCCGGCCTCGGCGAACAGATACGCGCGGGTACACGACTGCTCGATCTCGGCCAGGCCCACTGGCGGGCCGCTGTAGAGAATCTGCCCGCCGTGCTCGCCGGCGGCTGGGCCCACATCGATCAGCCAGTCGGCGCGGCGCATGGTGTCCAGGTCGTGCTCGACCACAAACACTGAATTGCCGCTGCTTTTCAGCCGTTGCAGGGCCGCGTACAGCGCCTCGCTATCGGCCGGGTGCAAGCCGGCCGAGGGTTCGTCGAGCACATAGATCACGCCGAACAGTTGCGAGTTGAGCTGAGTGGCCAGGCGCAGCCGCTGCAGCTCGCCGGACGACAGCGTGGGCGTGCTGCGCTCGAGTGCCAGATAACCCAGGCCAAGGTCGATCAAGGTGTTGATCCGTTCCAGCAGTTCGGCGGCAATGCGTTGCGCGGCCAGGCGTTTCTCCAGCGACAGATTGGGCGTGTGGCGCACGTCCGGGCCGCCGCTGTGCGCCGGCTCGCCCTTGGCTGCGCGTTGCTGGCGGGCCTCGCGGGTTTGCTGATGGGAGAGGGTAGCGCCGCTTTGCTCTGCGTTGGTCAGGTAGTCGGGATTGGCCACCGTGCGCAATACCACGGCCAGGTCCTGCAACGGCAGCTGCGAGAGCTCGGCAATGTCCAGGCCGGCGAAGGTGACGGTCAGGGCTTCGCGCTTGAGGCGTTTGCCGGCGCACAGCGGGCATGCACTCGGGCGCATGTACTGGCTGACGCGCTTGCGCATCTGCGCGCTTTGCGAGTGCATGAAGGTGTGCAGCACATAGCGCTTGGCGCCACTGAATGTGCCTTGATAACTCGGCTCCAGCTTGCGTTTGAGCGCTGTGCGGGTCTGCTCGGGAGTCAGCCCGGCGTACACCGGCACAGTCGGGGTTTCCTCGGTGAACAGGATCCAGTCACGCTGTTCTTGCGGTAGATCGCGCCATGGCTTGTCGATGTCGTAGCCGAGGGTGACGAGGATATCGCGCTGATTCTGCCCGCCCCAGGCCAACGGCCAGGCCGCCACCGCACGCTCGCGGATAGTCAGAGAAGGATCGGGCACCATGCTCGCCTCGGTGACTTCATAGACGCGGCCCAGGCCATGGCACTCCGGGCAAGCGCCCTGCGGCGTATTCGGCGAGAAGTCCTCGGCGTACAGCATTGGTTGCCCGTCGGGGTAACTGCCGGCGCGCGAGTAGAGCATGCGGATCGAACTCGACAAGGTGGTCACGCTGCCCACCGAGGAGCGCGCACTGGGGCTGCCGCGTTGCTGCTGCAGGGCTACCGCTGGCGGCAAGCCTTCAATGGCGTCGACATCGGGTACGCCGACCTGATCGATCAGGCGCCGTGCGTAAGGCGCCACTGATTCGAAATAACGCCGCTGCGCTTCGGCATACACGGTGGAAAACGCCAGCGAGGATTTGCCTGAGCCGGACACACCGGTAAACACCACCAGCGCGTCGCGAGGGATGTCGACGTCGACGTTCTGCAAGTTGTGTTCGCGGGCGCCGCGCACGCTGACGAAGCCGGTGAAGGCGTGCTCTGGGGATGTGCTGCGTGGTGGCATGGAAGACGGCCCTGATCTGCTGGAAATAACACCTTGATGAGTAGGACCGCATCGGCCAATGGCCGTGCGGGTGAGTTTCAAATCCGGATCTACCCAGAAGTTTTTCTACTGGCTCTCGTGATTATTCATGACTGCTGACGAGCCTGCTCTCGGGTGTAGCCTTTAAGCGTCATCAATGTGTACTCAGGAGCAATCATGTCAGCAGACAAAGTAGCCATTATCACCGCCGGCGGCAGCGGCATGGGCGCCGCCGCCGCCCGCCGACTAGCCGCCGACGGCTTTCACGTCGCGATCCTGTCCTCTTCCGGCAAAGGCGAGGCCCTTGCCGCTGAACTAGGCGGTATCGGCCTGACCGGCAGCAATCAGTCCCCTGCCGATCTGCAAGCACTGGTCGATGCGGTCATGACCAAATGGGGCCGCGTCGATGTGCTGGTCAACAGCGCAGGCCACGGCCCACGGGCGCCGATTCTGGAGCTGAGCGATCAGGACTGGCAGCTTGGCATGGACACGTACCTGCTCAATGTCATCCGTCCCAGTCGCCTGGTTACCCCGATCATGCAGCGCCAGCAAGGTGGCGTGATCATCAATATTTCTACCGCCTGGGCTTTTGAACCTAGCTCCCTGTTCCCGACTTCAGCGGTGTTCCGGGCAGGGCTGGCCGCGTTCACCAAGATTTTTGCCGACGAATATGCCGGCGATAACGTGCGCATCAACAACGTCTTGCCCGGCTGGATCGACAGCTTGCCCAGCACCGAGCAACGCCGCGACAGCGTACCGCTCAAGCGTTATGGCACCAGCGAAGAAATCGCCGCCACCGTGGCATTTCTGGCCAGTGAAGGCGCCGCCTACATTACTGGGCAGAACATCCGCGTCGATGGCGGCATTACCCGCAGCCTCTAACCGCTGAGCAGGCCATGGGCAAGTTCGCAGGAACCCCTCGGCGCTGGGCTGACTCAACCGGGAAACCAGCGCCGGGTAACTGCCAATGAATGTCTTCGATGCCTCCTTGCAGCCACAGGATGAACAGCGGATCTCGGCACTGTCGGGGTGGTATCACCTGCTTGAGGACCGCCAGCAGCGCATGGACTGCCCCAACACCTACCACGAGCGGCTGCTCTATCAGGCTGACGAAATGGACCGCCTGGGCTTGGTGACGTGGCAAGAGTGGCGTGACCTGAGGCTTGAGGCAGACAAAGCCTACCTTTGGGCCGTGCACGGTGGCGACTACCGCAACTAACTGTGCCACGGGGCCTCAACGACCCCGCACACATAGCTTAAACGGCGGGATTAGGCTGCCCTGTCGGCACCTCGTCATGCAGTGAAACCCGCGCAGTCTCCGGCAGCGCCAGGCCACCGATCAACGCCAGCAAGGCGATCACCACCAGATAAAACGCAGGTGCCAGGCTGCTGCCGGTCTGGCCAATCAGCCAGGTCGCAACCAGCGGCGCGGTGCCGCCGAACAGCGTGTAGGCAACGTTGTAGGTGATCGCCGAAGCGGTGTAGCGGGTGCGGGTAGGGAAGCTTTCCGACAGCAGCGCGGCAGTGACTACGCCACTCATCAGCGCACCGACCGCCAGCAGGATCACGCCGAGCAAGGCGCCGGACATCGACCCCGAGCTCGCCAGCCAGTAGGCCGGGAACACCGCAACCATCACCCACAGGCAGGTAAAACCAATGGTCTTGCGTCGGCCAATGCGGTCCGAAAGCAACCCGGCCAGTGGGCAGCCGGCAGCGGCGAACAGCAGTGCCACAGTGGTCACCAGCAACGACTGCGCGCGGGTCAGGTTGCCGACCAGTTGCAGGTAGGTGGCAAAGTAGGTGGTGAACATATAGAACGACAGCGCCGTCAGCGAAATGAACGCGCCGAGGTTGCGGATCGCCCGGCCGTGATTGCGCAGGGTCTGCTTGAGCGGCGAATGGCTGTGCACCTTGCCTTCGGCGATGGCCGCGCGGAACGCCGGGGTTTCCTCCATGCGCCAGCGCAGGTACAGACCGACCAGGCCCAATGGCGCCGCGATCAGAAACGGCACCCGCCAGCCCCAGGTGTTCATCGCGTCACTGCTCAGGTTTGCCTCGAGGGCGTAGGCGATCACTGCCGCGCAGGCAAACGCCGAGAAGGTCGACACCGGCACGAAGCTGCCATAGAACGCGCGTCTGTTTTGCGGTGCGTGTTCCATCAGATAAGCGCATGCGCCGGCGTACTCGCCACCAGCGGAAAAGCCTTGCAGGCAGCGCGCCAGGGTCAGCAACAGCGGCGCGGCGATACCGATGCTGGCGTAGGTGGGCAGCAGGCCGATGAGGGTGGTCGAGCCCGCCATCAGCAGAATGGTCATCGACAACACGCGTTTGCGCCCGAGCCGATCTCCCAAAGCACCAAACACGATGCCGCCCAATGGCCGCAAGGCAAAGGCCACGGCGAATACGGCAAAGGTTTTCAGCAGGCCGGCGCCGGGATCGGAGCTGGCGAAGAACTGGCTGGCGATCAGTGTGGCAAGGAAGCCGTAGACGGCGAAGTCGAACCACTCGACGAAATTGCCAACGGCCGAGGCCGCGATGACCCGGCGCAAGGTGGCCGGTGATACCTCATGGGAAGTGGACATGCGGAGACGCTCCGATTTGCCATGGCAGCATGATTGAAAGTGCCGCAGTCGGGCCGCAGCATCGTTGTTATGGCTATCAGTAGATCGGCAGGTTGCGCCGCGCGCATATTCGGGGGCGACACTGAGCTATCTGTTTCAACCAGCAGGCAAGCGGTTGCGCAGGGCTAGACCGGGAACACCACGCCGGTACGCGAAGCCGCGTTGCGGATATGCTCCTGCATGGCCCGCTGCGCGCCCAGTTGCGAGCGTCGGGCCAGGGCGCGGAGGATCTTGCTGTGCTCCTGCCAGGTTTCCATGGCCCGCTCCGGGCGTATGAACGGCAGCTTCTGGCTTTCCAGAAAGATGTCTTGGCTGGCGGTGATCACATGCAGCATGGCGCGGTTGCCGGCGGCCTGCAGCAGCGCCTGGTGGAAGGCAAAGTCCAGCCGCGCTGCCGCTTCGAAGTTACCCGCACGTAACTCCTGGCGCATGGCCTCGACATTGGCGGCAAGCCGGTCGAGATCGTCGGCCGTCAGGTTCAGCGCCGCCTGCCCGGCGGCAAAGCCTTCCAGTGCATAGCGCAGTTGGAAGGTGTCGGCGGCAGACACCTGCTCGGCGTACGGCCAACTGAAGCCCACCGGGGTGGCCGGCACCGGTGCCAGCACGAACACGCCCTTGCCGGGCTGCACGCTGACCAGGCCCAACGCGCTGAGGGTCGATAATGCTTCGCGCAACGAGGCCCGGCTGACCCCCAGTTGCTCGGCCAGGTCGCGCTGCGAGGGCAGGGCATCACCGGGCAGATAACCACCGTCATCGATCAGTTTGCGGATTGCCTGCAAGGCGATTTCCGGGACGGCGCGGGGGAGGGTATCGAGCATGCAGTTCAGACCGGTCAGAGGGCAGGGTTCGACCCTTTTACGGGCAATGCGCGGCGCTGGCAAGCCTTGCTCCGTGCTGGCGCAGGGTGAACGGGCTTTGCACAAATGCAGGGCGCAGCGCGGCGTGCTTACCTCAGTCTGCAGGCAACTGTTCAGACCAGTAAGACCGTGGCGCAGACGGGCTGGCCTGCTTTTGCGGGGTTTCGCGAGCTTTCTGGCATGGCCCGTGCACTTGTCCTGTGTAACTGCCTGTCCAGTTGCCCACTCTGACCCTGCGAGGCTCGTGCATGACCAAGTTCCGTACCCTGTTTCTGGCTACCCTGTTCTGCGGCGGTGCCCTTGGCGCAGTTCAGGCCCAAGCCGATGCGCTGGCCGACATCACCGCCCGTGGTGTATTGAAAGTCGCTGTGCCGCAAGACTTCCCGCCATTCGGTTCGGTCGGCCCTGACCTCAAACCGCGCGGCCTGGACATCGACACCGCGCAGCTGCTGGCCGACAAGCTTGGGGTCAAGCTGGCGCTGACGCCGGTCAACAGCACCAACCGTATCCCGTTCCTCACCACCGGCAAGGTTGACCTGGTGATCTCAAGCCTGGGCAAAAATCCGGAGCGGGCGGCGGTGATCGACTTCTCGAAACCCTACGCACCGTTCTACCTGGCTGTGTTCGGCCCGGCCGAGACCAAGATCGACAGCATCGATGCCATTGCTGGCAAGACCATCAGCGTCACCCGCGGCTCGATCGAAGACATGGAGCTGTCGGCAGTGGCCCCCAAGGGCGCAACCATCAAGCGCTTTGAAGACAACAACTCGACCATCGCCGCCTACCTGGCTGGGCAGGTCGAGCTGATCGCCAGTGGCAGCGTGGTCATGGCGGTGATCGCCGAGAAGAACCCGGCCAAGGTGCCGGTACTCAAGGTCAAGCTCAAGGACTCGCCGGTGTATGTCGGCCTGGCCACGCTGGATGCAGCCAAGGCTGACGGCAGCCTCAATCGCAATGCGGAAAAATGGCTGAAGCAGCCGCTTCCGGCTGACCTTTAAGCCGCGCCTGGAGTTGCTGTTCGATGGCCTATCAATTTGATTTCGCCCCGGTGCTGGCCCAGGCTGACCTGCTCCTCAAGGGCGCGCTGTTCACCCTGCAACTGACGGTGGTCGGCACCGTGCTGGGGCTGGCCATCGGCGTGCTCGGCGCGGTGGTCCGGGCCTGGCGTCTGCAGCCGTTTTCCGCGGTGTTCGGGGTGTATGTGGAGCTGATCCGCAACACGCCGTTCCTGGTCCAGCTGTTTTTCATCTTCTTTGGCTTGCCGGCGCTTGGCGTGCGCCTGAGTGAATGGGAAGCGGCAGTGCTGGCGATGGTAATCAACCTCGGCGCGTACTCCACCGAGATCATCCGCGCCGGCATCATGGCCATCCCCAAGGGCCAGCTGGAAGCGGCTGCAGCGTTGGCCATGAGCCGCTTCGAGGCGTTTCGACATGTGATTCTGCAGCCGGCACTGGCCAAGGTCTGGCCGGCGCTGAGCAGCCAGATCGTGATCGTCATGCTCGGTTCGGCGGTGTGTTCGCAGATCGCCACCGAGGAGTTGTCGTTCGCGGCCAACTTCATTCAATCGCGTAATTTCCGCGCGTTCGAGACTTATCTGCTGACCACCGTGCTGTACCTGCTCATGGCTATCGGCGTGCGGCAGTTGCTGGCCTGGCTCGGCCAGCGCTGGCTGATGGGGAGACGCTGATGGACTTCACCTTGTGGGATATCGTCCGCAACCTGCTGACCGGCTTGCAATGGACCTTGTTGCTGTCGCTGGTGGCGTTTGTCTGCGGCGGCGTTGCCGGCTTGCTGTTGCTGCTCGCACGGATCTCGGAAAACCCTTATCTGCGCGGCCTGGCCCGGGGCTATATCGAGTTGTTCCAGGGCACGCCATTGCTGATGCAGCTGTTCATGGTGTTCTTCGGCATCGCGCTGTTCGGCATCGACGTTTCGGCGTGGATGGCAGCAGCAATTGCCCTGACGCTGTTTACCAGCGCGTTCCTTGCCGAGATCTGGCGCGGTTGTGTCGAGTCGATCGGCCGTGGCCAGTGGGAAGCGTCCGGCAGCCTGGCGCTGAGCCGGCTCGAACAACTGCGCTATGTGATCCTGCCGCAGGCCATGCGCATCGCCATCGCGCCGACGGTGGGCTTCTCGGTGCAGGTGGTCAAGGGTACGGCGGTCACGTCGATCATCGGCTTCACCGAACTGACCAAGACCGGCGGCATGCTCGCCAACGCCACCTTCGAGCCGTTCCTGACCTACGGCCTGGTCGCCGTGGGCTACTTCATCCTCTGCTACCCGCTCTCATTGAGCGCCCGTTATCTGGAAAGGAGGCTGCATGCCCCTGCTTAGAGTGTCTGCGCTGCACAAGTATTACGGCGACAACCACGTGCTCAAGGGCGTTGACCTGAGCATCGAAGAGGGCGAAGTGGTCGCGATCATTGGCCGCAGCGGTTCGGGCAAGAGCACCTTGTTGCGCACCCTCAACGGCCTGGAGTCGATCAGTGACGGCGTCATCGAAGTCGACGGCGAGTACCTCGACGCTGCCCGCGCCGACCTGCGCAGCCTGCGCCAGAAGGTGGGCATGGTGTTTCAGCAGTTCAACCTGTTCCCGCACCTGAGCGTCGGCGAGAACGTGATGCTGGCGCCGCAGGTGGTGAAGAAGACCAGCAAGGGCGAAGCGCGGCAACTGGCTGAGCAGATGCTGGCGCGGGTCGGCCTGGGCGAGAAATTCAATGCCTACCCGGATCAACTCTCCGGCGGCCAGCAACAGCGGGTGGCCATCGCCCGTGCGCTGGCGATGTCGCCGAAAGTGCTGCTGTGTGACGAGATCACTTCGGCATTGGACCCGGAACTGGTGACCGAGGTGCTGGGGGTGGTACGCCAGCTGGCCAAGGAGGGCATGACCCTGATCATGGTCACTCACGAGATGCGCTTTGCCCGGGAAGTGGGCGACAAGCTGGTGTTCATGCACCAGGGCAAGGTGCATGAAGTGGGCAATCCGCAGGAGGTGTTCGCCGCGCCGCAAACCGCTGAGCTGGCGAACTTCATTGGTGCGGTGGCGCAAGCGTCCTGAGCTGCTCGACCAACTGAGCAGCTAGTGGCCGTGCTCTGCGATCTCAGGTTAGAGTTCGTGCTTGTGCCACTCACGGACCCTGTCATGGCCCAGAATATCTACGACACCCCTGCATTTTTCGCCGGTTACAGCCAGTTGCCACGTCAGACTCAGGGGCTCGCTGGCGCTCCCGAGTGGCCCAGCTTGCGCGCCATGTTGCCTGTACTCGCCGGCAAACGGGTGGTCGATCTGGGTTGCGGCTTTGGTTGGGCGTCGCGCTGGATGCGCGAGCAAGGCGCGGCCTCGGTGCTAGGGCTGGACCTGTCGCAGAACATGCTCGCGCGTGCCCGGCACGATACCCATGATCCGGCGATCGAGTACCGCATCGCTGATCTGGAGAGCCTCACGCTGCCAGCAGCAACGTTCGATCTGGCCTACAGTGCGCTCACCTTCCACTACATCGAAGACTTGCCGCGCCTGATCGCAACGCTGTACCAGGCACTGGTACCGGGCGGCCAGTTGGTGTTCAGTTGTGAACACCCGATCTACATGGCCGCTGCCGGCGCGCACTGGCAGCACGCCGAGAACGGCAGCCTGAGTTGGCCGGTGAGCCGCTACGCAGTTGAAGGCGAGCGGCGCAGTGACTGGTTTGCCAAAGATGTGTTGAAGTATCACCGCACCCTGGCCAGCACGCTCAACAGCTTGATCGAGGCGGGTTTCCAGGTTGCCCGGATTGAGGAGTTTGCACCGAGCCCAGAGCAGATCGAGGCCTGGCCGGCGCTGGCTGAAGAGCTTGAACGGCCAATGATGTTGCTGGTCTCGGCACGACGTTGAGGCGCCATCAGAAACGCACGTCCATGGCCAACTCGAGCGTACGCGGCGCGCCCATGTAGTACTGCAGGCCGTATGCCTGCTTGGCGTAGACCTCGTCGGTGAGGTTGCGCACCCGTGCGGTCAGTGCGGTGTTGCGGTCGACCTGATAGCGCGCGAATGCACCGAACAGGGTATAGGCCGGCGCCTTCAACGTGTTGGCGTTGTCGGCGTAGACCGAGCCGACATAACGTCCGTCAACGCCCATCGACCAAACCGTATCGAAGCTGTAGGTCAGCCACAGGTTGCCGACATTGGCCGGCACGTTGACCGGCGCGTTGCCTTTACGCGATACCGAGACGCCATTGGCGGCCTCGTTGAACTCATCGTACTGCGCATCGACATAGGCATAGTTGGCTTCGGCCAGCAGCGTTGGCGTGACTTGAAAACGCCCAGCCAGTTCGATCCCGCGTGAGGTCTGCTGACCGGCTTGCACCGTCAGGTTGGGGTTGCTCGAATCGCGCACGGCAAAGTCCTTGCGCACGATCTGATACAGCGCAACGGTTGCCGCGCCGCGACCTTCGAGAAAGTCGAACTTGCTGCCGGCTTCCCACTGCTCGCCCTTGGACAGATCGAACAGGCCGACGTTGGAATAGGTGGCGGCGGCCAACGACCCGGCCGGCAGGTCGGCAGCGGTGCTGTACTGCAGGTACACGTTGGCGCTAGGTGTCAGTTCATAGGTCAAGCCGACCCGCCCGCTGAGCGGTTCCCAACGGCGTTCAAAGTAGGCTGGGCTGGTGGGCGAAACCGTGCCGTAGTTGTCCACCTGCATTTCCAGGTAGTCGTAGCGCAGGCCTGTGAGCAAGGCCAGGCGATCGGTCAACTGCAGGCGGTTTTCAGCGAACACTGCGCGATTGTCGATCTGGTGATGGCGCTGGCGTGTCAGGCCGGTATTGACCCCCGGGATGTCACCGAAACTGCCAGGGTCGAAATGGTCTGGGTCGACCACGTCGCTCCAGCTGCCCGCAGTGGGGTAGAGGTCCTGGCGCATGCGCGAGTAATCCACGCCCATCGCCCACTGGCTCGACAGGCCAAGCAGGCTGTTGGCGTGGCGCAGTTCGATACGGTCGCCCAGTACCGTTTGCTCATGGCGCTGCAGGTATGGGCTGCCGCGCTGGACATTGCCCGCGGCGTTGTAGCTGTACCGCTCAAGGTTGCGGTAATCGCGTTGGGCGTCGTAGTGGTACAGGGTGTTGTGCACGCTGGTGGCGTCGCTGATCTGGTAGTCGAGCATCGAGCGCAACCAGCGCACGCGCTGTTCATAGCGGCCGTCGGCGACGTTGTAGTTCTCGAAGCGGCGGCTGTTGTCGATCTTCATGGTGCTGCGCCCCGGCAGGATCGGCGCGCCCCAGTAGGGGCTGACTTCCTTGTCCTGCTGGTACTCGATGGCCAGCGTGTGGGTGAGGTCGGGGGTCAGCTCACTGAGCAAGGACAACGCCAGGCTGTCGGTATCGCGCTCATTGCGGTCGATGTATCCGTTACTGTGGCCGCGGCTGAAATCCAGGCGCACGAAGTGGTGGGCCTCGGCCGGGTTGCTGGCCAGCGCCTGATTGATACCGAAGGCGATTTCCGAATCGTCGAAGCTGCCATAGCGCAGGCGGCCATCGATGGTCTGCTGATCGCGGCTTGCCAGCTTGCTGATGTAGTTGATCGAGCCGCCAACTGCACCGGCACCATGCAGGAACGACGACGGCCCACCGATCAGTTCGACGCGATCAATGACCCAGGCGTCCACCGGGCGAGTAGCGCTGCTATAGCCGAGGTTGATGCCGTTGAAGAGCTGGGTGACCTGGTTCTGGGTGAAGCCGCGGTAGCTGACAAAGCCGCCGTAGCCGGGGTTGGCCGAGGCGTTGACACCGGTCATGGCGTTGATCACGTCCTGGGTGTCCTTGGCCCCGCGTTGTTCGATCACGCTGCGGTCGGAAACACTGACCGAGGCGGGCGTTTGCCGCGCGGTCAGGCCGAGCTTGGAGCCGGTACGGATCGGCTCGTCCAGTTGCACGCCCGAGGGTGCTGCGCGGCTGGCGTCGATGCTGGTGGCGGTGAGTTCGATGGCCGAGTGGTCGGCCCAGGCGATACTGCAGGTGCTCGCCAGGAGCACCAGGGAAGTCTGGCGGATCATGTTGTTGTGGTTTCCACGCAAAAGTCATGGCTGAGCACACACCTGCGGGCAAGTGGCCCGGGCGGCTCAGACGAAGGTTGCTGGCGCTGCGTGGATGGCAGGGGAGGCGCGTGGGTTGAGGGCAGGGCGCACATAGCGTGGCGGCGGTTGGGCCCAGCTGCGCTGGACCATCGGCGACGGCGCGCTGCCGCGTTGGCGCTCGAACCACCAGCCGGTGCTGCTCGGTGCCACCGCTTGAACAAACGATGAGCACACCGGGCAGTCCAGCTGCGCCATGTGCTGATCACCGCTGGAGTCGCCAAGGTCGACCGCCGGCCCGTGCTCGCTGGACAGCGAACAGAAGCCACCGTTGAGCCCGGACAGTTGCAGGCCGCTCATCTGGCCGTGGTGCAAACCGCAGATCAATAGGCTGAAGAGGACGCTGGCATACAGCGCCCAGGCAGTCAGCGCGCGGCTCTGGCGGGGGATTTTCATGGCGGTGAATCTACCATCAGCTCAGCATCGCCTGAGTGCTGACTGCCTGTGGTGGATTGTCGCACCTGGGTGTCAGGCGGCGCGTTCCAATACATCGAGCAGGTCGACGAACTCGCGGGCCAATTTGTGCGTGGGTGCCAGATGGACCAGCGGCACGGCCGCCTGGTGCGACTCGCGCATCTTGATCGAGGCGCTCAGGTACACCGGCAGAATCGGCAAGCCTTCACCGCGCAGTTGCTCGACCAGGGTCTGGTGCAGTGCGGTGCGCCCGGCGTACTGATTGACCACCACGCCCTCGACGGTAAGTTCTGCATTGTGGTCGTGGCGCAGCTCTGCAACTTCGGCCATGACGTTGAGCAGTGCCTGGCGCGAGAAGCTGTCGCAGTCGAACGGAATCAGCAGGCGCTCGGCGGCAAGCAGGGCGCTGAAGGTATAGAAGTTCAGCGCAGGCGGGGTGTCGATATAGATCCGCTCGTAATCTTCCGACAGCGCGACCAGCAGCTTGCGCAGCTTGTTGATCTTGAATTTGCTTTCCAGACGGGTCTGCAAATCGGCCAGCTCTGGGCTGGCAGTGACCAGATGCAGGTTGGCGTAGCGTGTCTCGCTGATGGCCACACGATTCTTCTTGCCTTCAGGGCTGGTACTGAGGGTCTGCCTGAAGAAGTCGGCAATGCCGGGGGGGATCTGATCGTTGCTCAAACCGGTCAGGTAGTAGGTGGCATTGGCCTGGGGATCAAGATCGACCAGCAGCGTGCGGTAACCCTCTGCAGCACTGGCGGCGGCGAGATTGCAGGCAATGCTCGATTTGCCCACGCCACCTTTTTGATTGAATACGACTCGACGCATGCTGCGGTTCATCCCTGAAATAAGCCGTGGGGCCATAGATGGCAGTTCAGAGACAATCCTATGAAGTAAACATGACAGTATTAAGACAAGGGTTGTTACATTTTGCCCGGTGCTTGAAACCCGCATCCTGAGCGAAGCCGGCACGCTCGAATCGCAACTCGAACATGCCGGCGTTTAACGTGCAACGGCCAGTGGATTAGCCGCCGCCACCGCCGCCACCGCCGCCTGCGCCGCCGCTACCGGAACTGCCCGAGCCAGTGCCGCTGCCTGAGCCGCCCATGCCACTGCCGCCGGTGCCGCCTTGGTTGTCATCGCTGTCAGTGGTGCTGCCGCCCATGCCGCTGCCCCCGGTACCGCTGCCGTTCATGGTGCCACTGCCAGTGCCGTCACGCTGCATGGTGCCGGTGCCCGTGCCGTCGCTGTTCATGGTGCCCGGGCCAACGCCGGTAGCGCCGCCGGTCTGGGTGCTTGGCGCGTCGTTGTCATTCATGTTGGTCGCGGCCATGGCCAGTGGCGCGGTGGCGCCCAGGCAGACTGCGAGACAAAGTGCATGCATCCGCTTCATGGTGTATCTCCCGTTCATGTGAGTACATGCATTGGGCCTTGCCTCGTCGATGAGGGTGCCCCGGGACTGACGGACGGTGTTCCTATCAAATGGCGGCGGCAGCGCCATCAACGTAGCGCTGATAGAAGTCGAGGGTGGCGAGGTTCTTGTGCTTGGCCTCGAACATGATGTCGAAGTCGCCCGTGAAGCCCAGCGCGTAACAGTTGGTCCAGTCGTTCCACATGCGCTCGCTGTGCTGGTACAGATCACGCTTGTTGACCTGCTCCAGCAAGGCTGGAATCTCCAGCTTCTGCTGCGCGGTAAAGCCCAGTTCCTGCAGGCGCTCGGGCGGCTGCGAGTAGTGCATCACCGGGCGCACGCCGCGCCAGCTGGCGATGATCGGCGCAAGCCGTGGGTCGTCATGGGCGATGTAGTCGTTCTCGTGAATCCAGCAGTGATGGATATCCAGCACCACCGGCGCAAGGTCGGCCAGGCCCAGGCAATCGTCGACGCCGTAGGTCTTTTCATCGTTCTCGAAGGTGATGACATTGCGCGCTTCCTGCGACAGGCGCGGCCAGACGGCACGCACGCCAGCGGCACCCAGACGCCCGGCAATGTGCACGTTGCACTTGAAGTCCTGAAAGCGCTGGCCGTAGCCCATCATGCGGATCATGTCGGCGTGGTACTCGAACTCGGCCAGGCTGTTTTCGACTACGTCGGGGCGGTCCGAGCCGAGTACGCAGTACTGGCCGGGAGGAAACGACAGGCGAATATCCGCGCTGCGGGCAAACGCGCCAATCGCGCCGAGGCGTGTCTGCAGGTCAGCCTGAACGTTCGGGTTACGGTAGAACTCCGCCACTTGCGGGTGGCTGTAGAGCGGCAGCAGGTCGCTGCTCAAGCGCACCATGCGCAGGGTTGGCGGCAGCTCCGCCACGTACGCCAGCAGGCGCAACTGGGCATCGAGATTGTGTTCGACCAGCTCCAGCAGCTTTGCCGCAGCGGCTTCGACGCTGGCGCTGTTGAGCCAGCGCAAGGTCGTGGTGCGCGGATTGAAGGCCTTTTCGATGGCCTCCAGTTCCTTGATCGCCAGGCTGCGATGCGGGTGGCGGTACATACAGGCAAAGCCCAGACGGGGCATGGTCATCTCCGGGTCGATGGGGCTGCAGCTTGGACATCAGCGCCGCGGCAAACGCTCAGTTCAGCTGTGCGCCGCCTCGCCACTGCGCGCGACTTGGACCTGATTGCGCCCGTTCTGCTTGGCCACATACAACGCAGCGTCGGCCTCGCTGAGCACCTCGGCCGGCAGGCTGCCAGAGTTGGCCTGCCAATGGGCTACGCCCAGCGACACGGTGATCGCACCGACCGCAGCGAGCGGTGTGTCCTGCACGCAAATGCGCAACCGCTGGGCAACCACGATGGCGATCTCCAGGCTGGCGCCAGGCAGGATCATGATGAACTCCTCGCCACCGGTGCGGCAGAGCACGTCGACTTCACGGCAACAGCTGCGCATCAGCTCGGCCAACTGGCGCAGGGCCTGATCACCCACTGCATGGCCGTAAGTGTCGTTGATCCGTTTGAAGTGATCGATGTCGAGCACGACAGCGGCGAAGTTACGCTCCTCGGCCTTGAGCAGCGACAGGTTGTATTCGAGGCTGCGGCGGTTACCGAGCCCGGTCAAGGGGTCGGTTTGCGCGTCCCGGTTGAGCCGGCCGATGCGCTCCTGCAGCAGATTGAGGCCAAACAGCAAAGCGCGCTTCAACTCGGCCGCTTCGAAGTACCAAGCACGCACCTTGTGCAGATGTTCGGCCGTGCCAGGGCGGTCCAGCGCCAGCGCGCCCGCCGCCAGTTGCCACAGCGGCCGGGTGATGGCCAGGGCAAACCACCACAGGGCGAGAAAACCAAGCAATGCCAACGGCGCCGACAGTAGCACCACATTCAGAATCAGCTGACGCATTGGCGCTACTGTCTGGCTCAGCGGCTGCTGCGCGATAACGCCCCAGCCCGTGCTTGGCACTGTGGCAAAACCGGCGAGCATCTCCACGCCGGCACTGTTGTGGATCTGCCGAGTGCCCTCAGACAGGGCGGGGAGCTGATCGATCAGGGAATTACCCTCGACCACTGTCCCGACCCGCTCCGGGTCTGGGTGATAGAGCAGACGCCGGTTACGGTCGACCACGTACAGGTACGAGCCATCCTTGTAGTAGTGCTCGCCGAGCATGCTGTTGAGGAAGTTGCGTTCACGCAGGTACACGCTGCCGCCGACATAGCCCAGGTATTTGCCTTGCCCATCGAAGATCGGCTGTGACAGCACCACCACCAGGTTATTGGCTGCCGACAGAAAGGGTGTTGATACCAGCGGGCGGCGTTCGCGCAGGGCCTCTTGCGAGCCTGGCGTCTGCACATGGGTGCCGATCAGGTGGCGCAGTGGCGCGGGCGAAACGGCGCGCAGAAACCCCTGGGCGTCGACCAGAAAGGTCGAGTTGAAGGCGATGCTCTGCTGCAGCACCCGCTCGGTCTCGGCCAGCAGCGAGGGCGCATCGTTCAGGTTGTGCGCCTGCACCCCGGCACTGAAGCCCAGTTGCTGCAGCGCGTTGCCCAGAAACGTATCGGTGATTGCTGCAAGTTTTGCCGCGTAGACCCGGTTTGCTTCCAGTGAATGGTCGATCAGCAGTTGGCGTTGTACCCGGTAACTGGCGAAATAGCTGGTCAGCAGCATGGTCACTGCAGTCAGCGCCGAGAGTACGAGGATGAGTGTGCGCAGATCCAGGCGCAGTCCTTTCTTGGCGTGTGGCAATCCTGACCTCACTGACGGGTTACTGCGAAATACCTTATGCGTTTCGCGTGATTACAGCTACAGCTAAACCGGGCTGTTCAAGGCAGCGCTTGCAGATCGTCCTCGACCTGCTGCATACGTTGCGCGGCGAGGGCCTGTACCGCTTTGTCCTGGGCGCTGGCGCGCATCAGACCGGTGAGCTTCTCGCTGAGGCGTTTGCCCTGCTCGGTGTCGCCGAGTGCCTTGGCTTTCTCGGGATTCTGCGTTGCCTCGACGATGGTCTCGAATTCGGCATCGCTGAAGTTGGCTGTGCTGTACAGCTTGAACAGGTCGTTGCGCTGGTCCTCGACGGTGAGGTGCTTGCGCAGTACCTGCTTGATCTGCTCTTCGGGGACCTGCGGGTGGGTCATGGCCAGCAGTGAGGCCATCCTGCCGATGTTGTGCTCGTAGGCGGCTTGCAAGGGCAGCTTGGCGAGGATCTGTTGTTCGCGGCTGGGCTGCTGGTCGCAGGCAGCGAGGGCACCGAGCAAGAGCACGGGCAGCAGCAGGTTGAGCAAGCGATTCATCGAGCAGCCCTTGGGCACAGTGGGGTGGCAAGTTTACCGTTTTTCCAGGGCCTGCGTGGCAGTTGCGCTGCGTGGGAAACGGCCTGCACAGATGTCCGGAAGGTAAACACATCGTTTTTGACAGCGGCTGCCCAGCTGCAGCTGAATACCCCCTCAAGAACAGTTTTGCCGCGACGTTGCGGACTGATCCGCAGCGCCTGCCGTTTCGCCAGTCAGCTTGAGCGCGCCCGTGCAATTGCGCACGGGCTGGCGATCGGGTAGAAGTTGGCTTTCACCTCGCTTCAAGGCCTGAGCGCAATGACAGACTGGATCATCACTTCGGTAGCCGCCGATGCCATCGACGAGGTGGTCGCGTTCGTCAACGACTCGCGGCGGGAGCTGTTTCCGCTGCTGGCTGACGCACCGCTGCCGGCTGACCTTGCCCGGTTCAGCGATACCTACCTGCAAGGTGGCGGCTGTTTCTTGACCGCGCGCGACAACGGCCGGCTGGTCGCAGCCATCGGCTACCTGCCTTACGACCACCGCTTCAGCCAGCTGAATTATCACGACTTCACTGTGGTGGAAGTGGTGCGGCTGTTCGTTTTGCCCGAGTACCGCCGCTGTGGTCTGGCCGCAGCGCTGTTTGCAGAGCTACGGTTGCGGGCCAAGGCTGCTGGAATCGAATGTTTGTATCTGCATACGCATCCGTTTCTGCCAGGAGCGATTCGCTTCTGGGAGCGGCAAGGGTTTGTCGTCACCGATATTGAACAGGACCCTGTATGGCAAACGACGCATATGCAGTTGCTGCTGGTGTAGTGGGTGAGAAGGCACTGTGGGGGTTGAGCTAAGGCGTCGCCGCCGGCAGGTTGCCGGGACCGTTTGGCGAACCGACTGAGGTAGATAAGCGCAGACGCAGTCAGAGTTTCTCGTTCTGATCAGCTTCGCTCTGCCTGCCTCAAAACCCACCCGTAAGCGGATACTCCACCGCTACCCGAATCTGATCCGCATCCAGCTCAGCTTGCGCCGTGTTCCCACGATGCACGTCATGCCGCAGAGAGAACACCGTGCCTTTGGCCTTGCCGCTCTGTACTACATAGCGCGCTTCCAGGTCGCGTTCCCAATGTTTGCCGCCGCGGCCATAACCGAGATAGGCATAACCGCCGCGTGGATCGACACGACTGCCGTCGATGTCGAAACCGCGTACATACAGCGCCGTCAGGTTCAACCCAGGCACGCCGTAGGCGCCCATGTTCAGGTCGTAGCGCGCCTGCCAGGACTTCTCATTGGGGGCGTTGAAGTCGGACAGCTGCACCGCGTTGCTGATGAAAATGGCGCCGCGGCTGACGTAGTCGAACGGGGTGTCGCCGTGCACTTGCTGCCAGCCGAGACTGAAACCGTGTGGCCCGTGGTTGTAGCGCGAGACCAGGCTCCAGGTGGTGTTGTCGATCTGCCCGGACAAGGCCTTGCCGGTGTCGCGGGTGCGGTACAGGTTGAGGTCGAGGCTGACGCTGCGTTGGTCGCTCAGCGCGTGGCTGAGGGTGCTGCCCAAGTAGTGCTGGTTCCAGGTGTCTTCATAGCGCGAGGTGTACAGGCTGGCGCTGACGGAGTCGCTCGGGTTCCAGACCATGCCGGCGAGGTCGAAGCTGTCGCCCTTGAGGGCATTCGAGTAGTTCACCACCAGGCCTTGGTTGTGGCTGCTGGCGTTACGGTCGGCGCTCTCGGTGAAGTGCCCGGCAACCAGTTTCAAGATGTCAACTTCGTTGCTGGTCAACAACCAGCCGGTTGCAGTCTCTGGCAGCAGGCGGCTGTCGGAGGCGTTGAATACCGGCGTTTTTACCCGTTGTTCACCGTAGCTCAGCACCGTGTCGGCCATTCGCAGTTTAAGTGCGGCGCCAGCGCGGCTGTACTCGGTTTTCGGGTGGCCTTGATTGTCCACGCTGAGCAAGCGCGCCTTGCCTGCGCGGCCGCCGCCGCTGTCGAGTTGCACGCCGAGGTAAGCGTGGGCATCGACGCCAACCCCGATCAGGCCCTGGGTGAAACCTGACTGCAAGGTGCCCATCAGGCCATAGCCCCATTCTTCGGCTTTGCCGCTACGCTCGCTACGCGGTTTGTAGGCGTTGCGCGCGCCGCTGTTGCTGGCGCCGTGACGATAATCGCGCTGGTCGAATACGCTGCGGTTGAGCAGGCTCCAGCTGCTGTCTTCAATCAGCCCGTTGGCCTTTGCCTGGGCAGACTCGGCGGCTGCCAGAGGGGAGACAGTGATCAGCGGGAGCAGAGCAGCAGCGCGCTTGAAATGGCTCACTGACCTGTTCCCAGTTTCTCCAGCTGTACTTGCAGACGGGCCTTGGCCCGGGCTGGCAAGGTCGCCGGCAGGGCCGGCATATCGACCGCCGGTTCGCCAACCTGGATCAACATGACCATGCCCATCGCCAAGTGCGGAATGCACTGAATTGCATACAACCCCGGTACGCTGAACTGCTGCTCGTGGGGCTGATTGAGCTTGCTCTTGAAGGCTTCGGCGCCGGCTGGCAGCAGCTCGGCCAGGGTCGCGGCATTGTGCCCGCTCATGCTCGGCACAAAGCGCACGCTGTCGCCGGGAGCGATGTGCAGGTGGTCCGGTTCATAGACCATGGCGCCGTCGCTGCCGCGGTTGAGCATCTTTACTTCATGGATTTCGGCGTGAGCCGGCGGGGCGAGCAGGGCGCTGCACAGCAGCAAGGCGAGAGGGCGCGAAAACATAGTGGGAACATCCGTGTTCAAGGGGCGCGGAAACGCAGTATGCGGGCGCCGTCATAAGGATCGGTGAGGTAGTGAGCGTGCACGCCGAAGGTGCGCAGCAGGCGCTCTGGGGTCAGCACGTCATGCGGCTTGCCGAGGGCTACCAAGCGGCCTTGATCGAGCACCGCGAGGCGGTCGCAGGTCAGCGCCTGGTTCAAATCATGTAAAGCCACCAAGGTCGTCACCGGCAGTGCCTGGACCTGTTGCAGCAGGCTCAGTTGGTGCTGGATATCGAGGTGGTTGGTTGGCTCATCGAGCAGCAATACGCCTGGCCGCTGGGCCAGGGCGCGGGCGATGTGCACGCGCTGCCGCTCGCCGCCGGACAGGCTGTGCCAGAGGCGCTGGCGCAAGTGCAGGGCGTCAAGATCGGTAAGGGCCTGCTCGACGATGCGCCGATCCTCGGGGGAGTACGGCGCCAGCGCCGACAGCCATGGTGTGCGGCCCAGGGCCACGGCGTCATACACGCTGATGGCATCGCTGGTGTCGGCTTGCTGCTCGACCAGAGCCAAAGCCTGGGCGATCTGCCGCCGGGGCATGCGCGCCAGTGGCTGGCCGAGCAGTTGCACTTCACCACTGCTCGGTTTGAGCAGGCCGGCAAGCAGTTTGAGGAGGGTCGATTTGCCGGAGCCATTTGGGCCAACCACGCCGAGGGTTTCCCCGGCGATCACCTCAAGCTCGACCGCTTCGAGCACATCGTTGCCACCCAGACGCAGGCCAAGGCCTCGGCAACTGAGCGGCGCGAGATTCACGCTGTTGAGGTTGGTCATGCGCGCCCCCGGCGGCTTACCAGAATCAAGGCGAACAGCGGCGCGCCAATCAGCGCAGTGACCACGCCGACCGGAATCACCTGCCCAGGAATCAAGGTCCGCGAGAGGATATCGGCGCTGATCAGGAACAGCGCACCTCCCAGGGCACTGGCCGGCAGCAGGCGGCTGTGCCCGGTGCCGAGCAGCAGGCGCAGTGCGTGTGGAATGACCAGGCCGACAAAACCGATGGCGCCGACAATCGATACCATCACTGCCGTAACCAGCGCCGCGCAGCTGATCAGCAGCAGTTGGCTGCGGCGCACCGGAATACCCAGCGAGGCCGCCGAGTCGGCGCCGAAGGTAAAGGCGTCGAGGGTGCGCCGATGCCACAGGCATACCGCCAAACCCAGCAGCGCCACCGGCACCGCCAGCCACACCGACGGCCAACGCACGCCGCTGAGGTTACCCAGCAGCCAGAACAGAATCCCGCGCGCCTGTTCGGCAGTCGCCGACTTGGTGATCAAGAATGCCGTAAGCGCGCTGAACAACTGCGAGCCAGCGATCCCAGCCAGAATCACCTGGGCATTGCCGCCGCCAGCACCGCTGGCCCGCGACAGCAACAGGACCAGGCCGAACGCTGCCAGTGCACCAATGAACGCGCCGCCCGACATCGACAGCGCAGCGCCACCAAGCCCGAGCAGGGCTACCGCGACCGCACCCGTCGAAGCACCCGCCGACAACCCAAGCAGATACGGCTCGGCCAGCGGATTGCGCAGCAGCGCCTGCAGGATCACCCCGCAGGTCGCCAGCCCGGCGCCGCATGCGGCAGCCACCAGAGTGCGGGTCAGGCGATAGTTCCAGACGATGCCCGCGTCGATCGGGTCGACTGGGTAACCGGCGTCCCACAGGTGGTTGGCCAGGACCTGCAAGACCACGCTGGGCGCCACTGGCGTTTCACCAATGGCGATACCGGCAAGCATCGCCCCCAGCAAGGCGAGCAGGGCAGCGGCGCAGTAGGGCAGCAGACGCATCATGGTTGCTCGGCTTTCCCCGAAGCAAACGCGTTGGACAGCGTCTCCAGGCCACGGAACAGGCGAATACCGGCCTGCATCGCGTCGGCATCGAGGACGATGATGCGGCCCTCGTGAACGGCGTCCATGTGTTTGGTGACGGGGTCACTACGGAGGAATTCGAGCTTCTTCTGGTAGTCATCGGCAGGGAAGCGGCGGCGGTCCATGCGGGCGATGATCAGCCAGGTCGGGTTGGCCTTGGCCAGGGTTTCCCAGCCAACCGTTGGCCACTCTTCGCTGGACTCGACCACGTTGCGCACGCCCAGGGTCTGCAGCATGAAGTCGGCCACGCCCTGGCGACCGGCGACATAGGGGTCGATGTCGAGGTCGGCACTGGAGAACCAGAACAGGGCGGAGGTCTGCGACAGGTCGTGGCCGGCCAGTTGTTTGCGGGCAGTGTCCAGGCTCTGCTTGAGCTCATTGTTGAGCGCTTCGCCACGCGCCTGCACGTCGAAGATCTCGGCCAGTTGGCTGACGCTTTTGTAGATGCTGGCGATCTGGAACGGCTGCAGCCGGGTGCCGTCGGCACCGACCAGGTTGTCCTTGCCTTCGCAATCGGACGGCAGCACATAGGTCGGCACGTTCAGCTCGTTGAACTGCTCACGGGTGCCGACCACACCCTGTGCGCCGATCATCCATTCGAACTGCGCAGCTACCAGTTGCGGGCGCTTGCCGACCACTGCTTCAAAGCTTGGGTCGTTGTCAGCGAGGCGCTCGACCTGGTCGTTCTGCGCCTTGAACTCGGGCAGCACGTTGTTGAACCACAGCGAGGTGCCCACCAGCTTGTCGCCCAGGCCCAGTGCATAGAGCATTTCGGTACCGGCCTGGCCGATGGTCACTGCGCGCTGCGGCGCCTGGGCAAAGGTCTGCACCGCGCCGCAGTTGTCGATGGTCAGCGGATAGTGGGTGGCGGCGGCCTGGGCCAGGCCAGACAGGCTCAGGCCTGCCAGCAGGGTCACGAAACGGGGCAGCATGGGTGGGCGATCTCCTATCGAACAATGCGGGGAATGAACCCACGGACAGGCATCGCCTTGCCCATTGCGCACGGCAATAGGCAGCACCCTCGGAAGGGTGGAGATGGCCAGCCCGGACACCCCGCCGGTTGGTAAATGTTTGCCGGCAGGTCTCCTGACTGGTGCGTCATGGCCTGGCTCCAGCCTTCCCGGGTCAGCAACCCAGTGGCATCGATGGAGCAGGCTCGGCACTTACAGTTGCGGGGGCAGTTCCGTTTCGCCTGCATTCAAGGGCAGGCCTGGGATTCCCTGTTAGTTCCGTGATGGAAACCGGCGGGCGGCATGGTAGACCATCACGCCGCCGGGGGAAAACGCTTTTCAGAGATACTTGAGCCAGCTGATGTCGCGGCGGCGCGCCTTGAGTTGGGAAAACTGGCGCACCGGCAGGTATAACGCCGCCGCCAGCAAGCCTGCAGTCAGCCAGATGAAGCCGATGCTGTCGAAGCCGAAATAACCACCCTGATTGAGCCCGAACAGCGCGACACAGGCCAGGTATAGCAGCTTGAGCACATACAGGTGCAGCAGGTAGAAAAACATCGGCGCCGCGCCGAACACCGCCAACACACTGATCCAGCGCGCCTGGCCGGCGCGTTCGAAACCGCGCAGCAACAGCAGCCCGGCGCCCAGCGTCAGCGCCAGGAACAGCAGCGACGGTGGGTATTTGGTGATGTTGCAAAAGCTCATCACGGTCTGCATCAGGCTCGGGTAGCTGCTCCACGGCGCTTCGCCGTAGCCATTGAGCAGGCGCAGGCCGACGAAGCCGAGCAGGGCCGCTACACCCGCCAGCAGCAAGCGCCGTTGGCGCACGCTGGCGACGCTGCTGCGGGCGAACCAGGGGCCGAGGGCGTAGCCAAGGGCAATCACGCCAATCCACGGCAGCACTGGGTAGGAAGTGCGCATGCGCAGGCTGTCGGATACCTCCAGCCAGCCGCGGTCATGCAGGATCGCCCACGGCACATGCATGACCGAGCCGGGCGCAAAGTGCACGCCGTCGAGCAGGTTATGCCCGGCGATGATCAGCGCACTGAGCGCGATCAGCGCCGGGCGTGGCAGCCAGACCAGCAGCGACAGCGCGATCATGCTTACGCCGATCGCCCAGATCACCTGCATGTAGATCACCGTCGGGGGCAACTGGAAGGTCCAGGCGAAGTTGACCAGGGTGAATTCCAGCACCACCAGAAACAGCCCGCGCTTGAACAGGAACGCCGAGGTGGCGCCGCGGCCTTGATACTTCTCGCCATACAGCCAGGCCGAAAGACCGGTCAGCAGGACGAACACCGGGGCGCACAGATGCGCCAGGGTGCGGCTGAAAAACAGCGAAGTTTCGGTGCTTTCGATGGTCATCGGGTCAACCACCTGATGATGCATGAAGAAGGTCTCGCGTACGTGATCGAGCAGCATGAACAGAATGACCAGCCCGCGCAGGGCATCGATGCTCTGCAGGCGTTGGCTGACGAGGGTGGGAGAAGTCAGGGCGGTTGTCATGAAAATTCGCTGGTGAGGTTTCGTGTAACGTTATCTTATAACGATTGGTTTTCCTGTTGAAAGTCTTTTGTCGGTGAGCGTAGTGCCCATGAAGGCCCTGGCTAGCCCGTTGCAGCGCGGCCAGCCAGGGTGAATCGTGTTTAGAAGCTGTAGTCCAGCGTGGCGAAATACGAGCGTGGTGCGCCCAGCAGCCACTGCTCGCCGCTGTAGGCGGCCGTCACGTAGTTGCGGTTTAGCAGGTTGTTCAACTGCAGGCCCAGGCGCACGTCAGGCAGCACTTGCCAGCCCAGGTTGGCATCGACCACGGTGTAGCTGGGGATGCTCTGGCTATTGCCGGTGTCGGCGTAACGCGTGTCGACATAACGCAGGCCGACGCCGGCATCGACGTCCTGGCCAAAGCCTTTGCTCAGCCACAGGTTGGCACTGCGTCGCGGCACATTGGCCGGGCGTTTGCCGCTGCGGTCGGTGGCAACGCCTGCCACGCTTTCATTGAAGTCGTCGTACTTGGCCCGTAGCAGCGCGGCGTTGGCCGACAGCTGCCACTGGTTGGCCAAGGCCAATTCGAGGGTCGCTTCCAGGCCATCGGAGGTCTGCTGGCCGGCCTGTTGCGGTTGATGGCTGACAGGGTCGTCGACCAGCAGCTTTTTCTTGACGATGTGATAAGCGGCCAAGGTCCACTCGCCACGGCCATCAAGAAAGCGCTGCTTGACGCCAAGTTCGGTCTGGCGCGCTTCGGTCAGGTCGAAGTTCATCTGTGCCGGGCTGAGGCTGACCAGGTTTTCCACACCGTCTTCACTGGTCGAGTACTGGCCGTACAGCGCCAGGTCCGGCGTCAGCGCATAGACCAGCCCTGCGCGCCAGTTGCCGCCGCTGAGACTGCGGTCGGTGCGGCTGCCGTCGACCAGGTTATCGCGCTCGATGTGGTTTTGATCACGGCGAATACCGGTGACCAGCGACAGCTGCTCAGTCAACTGCGTGCGGTTTTCGGCGAACAGCGCTGCGCTGTGGGTGGTACTGAACGAGCGCGGTTGCAGCGGCGTGGCGCTGACGAACTGGCCGGGCGCGGGCTGCCACGGGTCAATGTAGTCGTTGCCGATATCGTTGTAGGGCCAGTTGTTGGTCAGGCGGAAGCGGATCTTGTTGTATTCGGCGCCCACCACGGTCGTGCTGGCCAGGCCAAACAGGCTGTGCTGGAAGGTGAAGCTCTGGCGATCACCGATCTGCTCCTGGTTGTGCTTGATCTCGAGAAAGCCATTGCGCAGCAGTTGGCCGACGTCTGCGTCCCAGTTGTAGTTTTCGGCGTTGCGCCAGTGGCGACGGCTCTTGATGTAATAGAGCTGGTTGCTGGCGCTGACGTTGTCGCTGATAGCCCACTCGCTGCTCAGGCGGGTCCATTCATCGTGGTAGCGCAATTCGGCGTCACGCACGTTGTAGTTCTTGTCGCGCAGGCTGTCACGGTAGTGCCCGGCAATCAGCGGTGTGCCGAAGTAGTTCATCGGCTCGGCGTCGCCGCGTTCGTGGGCGAGGGTGAAACTCAGGTCTTCGTTGGCATCGAAGCGCAGTGCCAGGCTCAGGGCCAGGTTGCGTGAGTCGCCGCGGTCGATATGGCCATTGCCTTGCTGCTTGTTGATGGTGGCACGGTAGCTGAGGCGCTCGCTCAGGCTGCCGCCGCTGTCCAGGCCCAGTTGCTGGCGGTCCCATGAGCCGTAGCCCAGGCGCAGCTGGTTGTGGATCTCGCCTTGCACGGGCTTTTTCGGGATGACGTTGACCACCGCGCCGGTGGCGCCTTCGCCGTATAACACCGACGCCGGACCGCGCAGCACTTCGATACGTTCGACCAGCCATGGGGCGACCGGGAAAGTCTGGGTGCCGGCACCGGTGTACAGGCGCGCGCCGTCGAACAGGGTCATCACCGAACCATGGCCGTTGAAGCCGCGTGCGCTGAGGCCAGTGCCGCCATCGCCTGGGGTGCCGATGGAGGTGATACCGGGGGTGCGGGTGACCGCATCCTGCACGGTGAGGTTGCTGCGCTGCTGGATCTGTTCGGCGCTAAGGCTGCTGACACTGGCTGGTGTTTCGAAGGCAGTCAGGCCGAGGCGCGAGCCGGTCTCGCTGCTGCTGGTGAGGTCGGCGCTTGCGTCGCGGCGTTCGCTGATCGCGATAGAGGGCAGGGCGACGACCTTGCTCGTCGGCTCTGCGGCCACGGCTGGCGAAGCGGCGGCAATGCAGGCCGCCAGAAGAGTAAAGGTATTGGTACGGGACATGTCGTTCCACTGGTGCAGGAAGTAAGGATCCCGGTGGAAACAACGCAAAGACAAGCGGGCACGAACGCTGGGCGCACGCGCAAACCGGCCTGCGCCCGCCCACCGCGGGTTTGCCAACTGAAAGTTGCAGGCCGGTCTCCGGGCTTGCGAGGGCTGGAAACCTTCACCTTCCCGTGCACGGGCACAGTGGTGTGTCGAAGGTTTCACTCGCTTACCGTTGCGGGGGCAGCGCCGGACTAGTCATGCAGATGACGCACCGGCTTCCCGTTTCACCCTGCGCACGGCGGCGCAGGACACCTGAAACTGGCGCGCATCTGAGCATCGAAAGTGGCCTTAGTCAAACCTTGGCGCTAAGAAAAATTTGTGACGCATTAGAGGTTTGCGAGTTTTTACTGATTCTTTTTCGAACTTTTCACATTTGGTGTGCATCGAACCGCTCGATTGTCACAGAAACACCCACGTCATGGAGACCTTTACCAATGTCCACCCGTAACCTGTTGCGTCATTCTTGCCTGCTGGCCCTGATCGCTGCCCCGCTTGCTGCCAGCGCTGCGCCAAGTACCGATCCGCTGTTCACTTTCGGCCTGCTCGGCAGCTACGACAAATTCAAGTTCGAAGGCGGTTCTGAATCGGAGACCGATCACCTCGGTCAAGGTGGCCTGTTCGCCAACTATGGCAACAAGATGACCGCCGAATCCGGTTTCATCTACCAGATTGGCGCGGACGCCAAGTATGGCAAGAAGAGCGACAACAAGCTCAAGGAGGCCAAGGTTGATCTGGACCTGGGCTGGCGTGCTGCGATGGACGCGCGCAACTTCCTCGACTTCACCGTGGGCGGTGGTTATGACTGGTCGCGCTTCGAACCAGAGCTCAACGACCTGGATACCGAGCTGACCTACAAGTCGCCGTTCGCCAAGGCTGCCGTCGGCTACAACCACCAGTTCGATGCTTCGACGCTGCGCGTGGAAGTCGGTGCCCGCCGCACCCTCGACGGCCGCGCCAAGCTCAAGGTCGACGATTTCGGCAGCGACACCGTCGATATGAAAGACCGCACCAACCCTTATGCCGAAGTCAGCCTGCTGATGAACCAGCAGGGCGGTATGCCCATTTACGGCAGCGTCTACTACACCCGCACCGAGTACAAACTCGATGAAGAGTCGGATGCAGCCGACAATACCAAGCTCAAGCGTGATGAGTTCGGCGTGAAGGTAGGTCTGGCGTTCTGATTCAGCGCGTTAGCAGGGGGCCGCATAGCGGTCCCCGTTTTCTACGCAGATCCGCGGCTACTTGCCACGCCGCCGCGACACCCGCGCTTCAATGTTCTTGCGCCCGATCAGCAGCGCAGGTTTCTCCACCACCGGCTCATCCGCCAGCCATTTGTACATCACCAGGCAATCCACCAGCCCCAGCCGGGCATGCCTGTAGGCCTTGGGCAGGCGGCCGACTTCATCGAAGCCAAGCTTGCGCCACAGCGCTACGGCAACCTCGTTACTCGCCACCACCGAATTGAACTGCAACGCCAGAAACCCTTCCTGACGGGCAAGCTTCTGCGAGTGCTCGCACATCAGCCTGGCCACGCCACGCCCGCGTGCAGCCGGGCATACCATGTAACCACAATTACCCACATGGGCGCCGGGTCCGGCGGCATTGGCTTTGAGGTAATACGAGCCAAGCAGCTCGCCGTCCTGCTCCGCCACCAGCGTATGCAGCGGTGCCTCCAGCCACAGCTGGCGCGCCTGCTCGAAGCTGATCTGCGGGTCGAAGGCGTAGGTTTCGCGGGCCTGGACGATGCTTTGCAAGGTGGGCCAGAAAGCCTCGAAGTCGGCGGCGGTCATGGGGCGAATGTGGATCATGGCGGTACCTGCACGGGCTGAGCCGGCAAGTCTGGTGGTGCAGGCGCCGCCGCGCAAGTGCGGCGACGCCGACAGGCTTACTCGTCGGCTTTGCCCAGCGCATCCAGAGCTCGGGTCGAATAGACCAGCGCTGCTCCAGCGTTCATTGCCACGGCGACACCGAGCGCCTCGGCGATCTGCTCGCGGGTCGCGCCCTGCTTGAGGGCTTCCTTGGAGTGCACGGCAATGCAGCCGTCGCAGCGGGTGGTGACGGCAACCGCCAGCGAGATCAATTCGCGGGTCTTGGCATCCAGGTGGTTGGTCTTGGCCCCGGCGCCGCTGGCGGTCATGTAGCCCGAGACGGTGTCCGGTGAGAGTTGCTTGAGGTCGCCGATGCCAGCCATCAGCTGCTTACGGTAGGCGTCCCAGTCCATCATGCTCATTGTCTTCACCTTGTAGGGTTGCGGCAGGAGCTTTCAGGCTAGTCGAGTGGAGAGCGTTGGCGAGCGGGATAATAGTCGAAAGCGTGTTGCACTTAGGTAGCAAGCATTCAGCGCCGCCGGCATGACGGCGCCTTGCCAGGCTGCCTCAGATGTAGATGAACACCAGCACCAGCGCCGCTACCACCAGCCACTTTTCCAGGTAATAGCGCATGCGGTTGCGTTTTTTCAACGCCTTGCCACGCTCGCGGATTTTGTAGATGCGGGTGAACAGGCGGTTGATCGCGCCAGTCTTGTCATTGGCGTTGTTGGGCGCTGCAGCCGCGGCCATCACCTTGCGGCTGAACCAGCGGTTGAAGGCGCTAGCCCAGCGGTACTTGAGCGGCCTCTCGACATCGCAAAAGAGGATGATGCGGTTGTGCTCGGTGGTGTTGGCGGCGTAGTGGATGTAGGTTTCGTCGAAAATCACCGCCTCGCCGTCGCGCCACGAGTATTTTTCGCCGTCGACATCGATATAGCAGCCATCGTCGTTCGGCGTGTCCAGGCCCAGGTGATAACGATAGGAGCCGGCATACGGGTCACGGTGGCGAACCAGCTTGGCGCCTGGGGGCAGGGTGGCGAACATGGCCGCCTTGACCGTACCGATGCCTTGCAGCAGCTCGGTAGTGCGCGGGCACAGGGTCATCGCCGACGGGTGGGTCTCGCCATACCACTTCAGGTAGAAGCGCTTCCAGCCGGTCTTGAAGAACGAATTGAAGCCGACGTCGTCATGGTTGTCGGACTTTTTGATTTCGCCAACGTGCAGCAGTTGCTGGGCTTCAGCGCGGATTTCCTGCCAGTTGTCCTTGAGTGGTTGCAGCTCAGGGAAGGCATCGACCGGCAGGTAGGGTTTGGCCGGCAGCCTGGAAAACAGGTAGAGGAAGCTGTTGATCGGCGCGAGGAAACTCGAATGATCGCCCAGCTGGCGCGTCAGTTTGTGGCGCACGCGGCCACGCAGATGCACATAGGCAATCGAGAGGACGAAGATTAGTACGAAAGCAATTTTCATCGACAAACACTTGTAGAGAATGGCCATGAGCCATGGCTAGAGCGCGCCAGCATAAACAAACCGCGTACGACTTTGTACTTATTGTTACATTTGATCGACGGTACTTTGGTGGCATTGCCTAGGTGTCGCGCAAACGTTTCCGCTAGGATTTTCGGCTCATCTCCGATCCGCGAGGCCGGTTACACTCGACTAATCCGTTCATTAATCCGGAGCGAACATGGCCAAGGAAACGCGCCCCAGCGGCAGCCCGTTCAAGCGACTGTTTTTTGCCCTGCCAGTCAGTGATGACCAGCGCCGCAGCGTCGCTCAGTGGCGCCGTGAACTTGAGTTGCGCAGCGGCAAGCCAGTGCCCGCCGACAACTTCCATCTGACCCTGCTGTTTCTCGGGGATGTCGACAGTGCGCAGTTACCCGCTCTGTGCGCTGCGGTCGACCAGATCAAACGGCCGGTCGCGCCGTTACGCGTGCTGCTCGATCAATTGCAGGTGTGGCCACGGGCGCAAGCGCTGGTGTTGCAGGCAAGTGATGCGCCGCCCGCCCTGCGCCAGTTGGTGTACGCCCTGGAACAGGCCGCGCTGGGCCTGGGCATCGCCCGCAGCAGCCGTGAGTACCGCGCGCACCTGACCCTGGCGCGTGACTTTCAGGGGCAGGTGCCGGAGGCCAGCGTGGCGGCTGATTTTTACCTCAGTGCGCGGCAATTCACCTTGTACGAGTCACGCAAGGGCCGCTATTGGCCATTGGCGCAGTGGCCGCTGCAGGTCTGAGAAGCGCTTCAGAACTGCGGCGTGTACTTGACCGAGAACATCAGATTGCGCGGCTCGCCATAGTTGTTGCTGCCGTTGAGCTGGTTGAAGCCGGCGACCCAGTATTTCTTGTCGAACAGGTTGTTGGCGTTCAGCGCAAGATTCACTTCTGGGCTCAGCTGATACGCCACCCGCGCGCTCCATACCGTGTAGCCGGGCACCTCGTAGCTGCGCTCGTAACCCAGGGTGTGGCTCTGGCTGGTGAAGCCCATGCCAGTGCTCCAGCGCTGGCCGTCGACTGGCAGCTGGTAATCGGCCCAGGTGCGCAACATGTGCTTGGGCGTCCACTGGCTGAAAGTGCGGCCTTCGTTTTCCGGGTCATCAAGAAACGTGGTGGTGTTGTAGGTGTAGCCGGCGAACAGCTGCAGGCCGCTGACCAGCTCGCCGCTGATCTCGGCTTCGACCCCCTGACTGCGGACCTTGCCGGAGGCCATCGAGCAGTACCAGCCATCACATTCCTGGCCCGATGCGATATCGGTAACCGCGCGGTTTTCCTGGTCATAACGGAAGATCGCCAGCGAGGTGTTGACCCGGCCATCGAGCAACTCGCCTTTGAGGCCGGTCTCGTAGTTGCTGCCAACGATCGGCTTGAGTGGGGCATTGCCCAGGGCACGTTCGGTCTGCGGCACGAACACGTCGGTATAGCTGGCGTACCACGACCATTGCTCGGTGAGGTCATAGATGAAGCCGGCATACGGGGTGACCTCACCGGACTCGGTCATACGGCTGGTGGGGTAGCGCGTGCCCGGGTCGGTCGGGTTGTTGAAGTCGATCGAGTCCCAGCTGTAGTCGAACCAGCTGACGCGGGTACCTGCAATCAGCGTCAGGTCCTGAACCGGCTTGACGCGCCAGACGCCGTACAGGCCCTTTTGCCGAACGTCGTAGCTGGCTTGGTTATGGCGACCAAAAGGACCGGCCAGCAGGCTGTCGCGGCTCGGTTCCGGGCGGTCATGATCGATGTCGAAGATGTTGCCGCTGCCGGCGTTGAATTTGCGCCAGTAGGCGTCATCGGAGGTCAGCTTGGCGTAGTTGCCGCCGACGGTGATTTCGTGCGCCACCGAGCCGGTATCGAAGTGGCCGACCACGTTCATATCCAGCCCCAGCTTGTTGGAGTGGAAGTCAGTGATCCAGTCGGCGTAGCTGACGCCATCGCCGTTGGCCTCCAGGCCTTCGCCGGACGTCTGCACGCGCTGATGGGTAGAGGTGTTGGTCTCGTCCATGCGCACGGCGGCAGTCTTGAATGTCCAGTCGTCGTTGAAGCGGTGCTCGAGGTCCAGGTAGTAGGTGGTGACATCGGTTTCGGCGCGGCTCCAGCGTGCGCCGGTGAAGGTCGAGCGGGGTAGATCGACCGGCTTGCCGCTGGCGTAACGCGGGATACCGCGCAGCATCGGCCGAGACTGTTCACGGCTGTAGCTGATACCTGCGCCAACCGTGGTGGCGTCGTTCAGGTCGATGTCCAGCGCGCCATACAGCGAGTGGGTTTTGCTCCATTGATAGTCGATGAAGCTGTCGCTCTGGTCTTCATCCAGCACCATCCGCCCGCGCACCTTGCCATCGCTGGTCAACGGCCCGCCGGCATCCAGTTGCAGGCCATAGTGGTCCCAGGAGCCGGCCTTGCCGGTGATGGCCACGGTCGGCGCCGCCTGGCCGCGCTTGCGCACTAGGTTGATCGCACCACCCGGGCTGCCGGTGCCTTGCAGCAACCCAGAGGAGCCGCGCAGCACTTCAACGCGATCGAAGAACACCAGATCCTGGGTCGCCCAGTTGCCCAGCGAGTAGCTGTTGCGCTGGATCGGTACGCCGTCGTACTGCCAGTCATCGATCTGGAAACCGCGCGAAGTCACTACCATGCCCGGGCCGATACCCTGCGCGCCGACGATGCCGGTGGTGTGATTGAGCGCGTCCTTGAGGTCGGTGATGCCCTGGTCGTCCAACTGCTTACGGGTGATCACCGTGACCGACTGAGGAATCTCTCGCAGGGTATGGGTACCTTTGCCCAAGGTGACTGCGCGCGCGGCATAGGAGCCGCTGCCTTCGCTGGTGGCGTCGAGGTAGTTGTCATTGATGCTGGTCGCGCCCAGCTCCAGCGCGTCGCCGCCGACACTGGCCGGGGCCACGCTGAAATGGCCGCTGCCAGTCACCCGCAGTTGCATGCCGCTGCCGCTCAGGGCGGTCTGCATGGCCTGTTCGGCGCTCATCTGGCCGACCACTGCTGGCGCCTGCTTGCCGCGCACCAGGTCTGGCTCCAGCGCGATAATGCTGCCGCTCTGGCTGGCGATGCGGTTGAGGGTGGCGGCCAGGCTTGCGGCCGGCAGGTTGAAGGTCAGGGTCTGCGCCTGAGCCAGGGCACTCAAGCTGCTCAGAGCGAGGACCAGGGGCAGGGCGCGGGGCCAGGTGTTGTGCACGGTGTTCTCCCGTTGAAAAGTGGCTGTCAGGAGATAGGTGCGACGAGAAATGAAAACCGGACACGGCTGCGAATGATTTTTAAAAATATTCTCACTAAGCCGGCACTGGGCCGATCAGGGTCAGCCACGGTGCGTAGTACTCGACCTTTATAGGCAAAGCTTCGGCGAGGGCGGCCAAGGCCTGTTGCGGCTGGTCCAGCGGGAACACACCCTGCACGCGCAGGCCGCGCACTGCCGGGGCCAGGCGAATGTAACCACGCTGGTAAGGGCGCAGCGCCTCGACCACGGCGTGCAGTGGCTCATCCAGGACCTCCAGCTTGCCGTCGACCCAGGCGGCGCGCTGCAGCTGCTCACCACTGAGTAGCTGAATGCCGTCAGCGCCAAGCAGCGCGGCCTGACCTTGCTGCAGGACTTGCTCCTGTCCATTCGGCAGGCTGGCGCGCACGCTGTGCTGCAGCACGGTAACCCGTGTTGTGGCTGGTTCCTGGCCGACCAGAAAACGCGTGCCCAGGGCCTGGATCTGACCTTGCGCGGCGCGCACCCGCAGCGGCCGCAGTGGGTCTTTGGCAACGTCGATCAACAGCTCGCCGTGACGCAGCACCACCAGCCGTTGCTCGCGATCAAAGCGCAGGTCCACCGCGCTGGCGCTGTTCATGCTGAGACGGCTGCCGTCTTCGAGGGTGAAGGTGAGGCGTTGGCCGCTAGCGGTGTGCAGATCAGCCATCCAGTCCTGCGCCGCGTCGCTGCGCCAGCCGGCCCACAGGCCGCCACCCAGCAACCCAAGCCCAGCGAGACTGCGCAGCACCTCGCGGCGTGTGCGCGTCGGTTGCAGCAGCAGTTGGCGGGCCTCACTGGCTTGCCCGGGCACGCGCTGATCCAGTGCTCTCAGCGCTGCGCACGGCCGACCCAGGCGTTGCTGTAACAGATCCCAGGCGTGTTGATGGCGCGGGTCTTGCGCCAGCCACTGGTCGACCCGGCGCAGCAGCGCTGGGTCCGGGCTAGCGGCATTGAGCTCGACCATCCAGTCGATGGCTTGCTCGGTCACGTTGTCCAGGCTGCGCGCACTCATGGCTGCAGCTCGCTCAGGTAGCACTGGCGCAGCGCCTGCTTCATGTAGCGGCTGACAGTGCGTTCGGACAGCTGCAATTTGGCCGCGATGTCGACGTAGCTCATGCCGTCGAGCTGACTGTAAAGGAATGTGCTCTTGACGATCGCGGGGAGGCCATCGAGCGCCTGGTCGATAGTCACCAGCGCCTCGATCAGCAGCAATTGTTCTTCAACTGACGGCGCCACCTGCTCCGGCAGATGGCTCAGGCGTTCCAGATAAGCCTGCTCAAGTTGACGGCGGCGGTGACGATCGAAAATCAGTCGACGGGCAATCGTCGACAGGTAGGCCCGCGGCTGCAGGATACTGTCTGGATCAACCCGCGCACCGAGCATCTGGCAAAACGCTTCGGCAGCCGTGTCTTCAGCATCGGCGCGGTTACGCAGGCGCTTGTGGATGTGTTGGAGCAGCCAGCGGTGGTGATCGCTGAAAAAGAAGCCCAGCTTGCGGGTCGAGGTGCTGTCCAACGGTTGATATCCGATCGTGAGTGTGAATCGTTCTCAATGGTAGCTGGATCGGGAGAATTCCCGCAATGGCAGTGTGCTGGCGTCTCACTGCCGTATCAGCGGGCAGAGAGGTCAGGCGCTTATCGCAACCTTGTCGAACAGCTTCTGCCCGATCGAGCGCGCGCTCGCCAGATGGGCAAGGCTCTGGCCGCTCTCGCTGTCATCCAGAAGCGCCGAGCCAAGCACCCGAGCACCGCAGTAATCAAAGATTCCATGCTCGATCTGAGTCGCCATGGCATGGCCGTAACCATGCCGAACGAACGTGCCCGCGTCGGCGCCAGCCAGGCCAACCAGCTGTACCGGGAGGCCGTTGAGCTTTTTGATCAAACGGCCGTCTGGCAAATAGTCGAAGGCCCAGCCGTTGCTGAATACCCGCTCGACCCAGCCCTTGAGCAAAGCTGGCATCGACCACCAATAAACGGGGTAGACCAGCACCAGAGCATCGGCGCGTTCGATCCGCGCCTGTTCGCGCAGGACATCAGCCGGGGCTGTCGCCAGGCGCCGATGTACGGCGTGGTCAGCAAGGCCAAAGCGCGGGTCGAATCTCTCAGTGGCCAGGTCAGCAAGGCTGCTGCTGTGGCCTGCGTCGGCAAGGCCCTCCGCGATCTGGGCGGCAAGCGCATGGGTAAGGGACTCAGGATCATGGTGGCCGATGACGATCAGTGCGTGCATGAAGTTTCTCCACAAAGGGCTGCGAGACGCCAGGTGTCGCTATATACTTTCGGTAAGTTACCGCAGGTAAGTTACTTTTGGTAGGTTGTGATGTCAAGTGAGCAAAATCCGCAGTCGCGCAAGCGCCTGTCGCGGGAGCAGCGCCGGAGCCAATTGCTGGAAGTGGCTCGGGAAATAGTCAGGCTGGAGGGCACCGATGCGCTCAGCCTCGGCCGGCTGGCACAGCAGTCCGGTGTGACCAAGCCAGTGGTCTACGACCATTTCGTATCGCGAAACGGCTTATTGGTTGCGCTCTATCAGGAATACGACGCGCGTCAGTCGACGATGCTGGATGCATTGCTGGCGAGCTGTGAACCGACGCTGGCGGATCGCGCACGGGTGATTGCCGCGGCGTATATCGATTGCGTGATCAGCCAGGGGCGGGAGATTCCCGGCGTCAGTGCAGCCTTGACCGGTGCGCCCGAGATGGAAGCGCTGAAAAACCAGTGCGAAGCGCCGTTTCTGGACAAATGCAGGCTCGCGCTGGCGCCGTTCGCGCCGAGTGGCGATATTGCTGCGGCAGGGTTGCGCGTGCTGGTGGGAGCGGCGGATGCCTTGTCGCAGGCTGCAGCAACCGGCGCGCTTGAACCAGAGCAGGCCAGGCAGGAGTTGCAGGCGACGATTGTCGACATGGTCCTGCGTCAGTAACGCTTTGCAGCGCGCTGCCTGGCTGAGCTGCTCAGACCGAAGCGGACAGATCGTTCAGGCTGCCCGGAGCAAAGCGTTGATAAGGCTGCTCATCTCCCGGGCTCTGGGCGAACTGGCGCTTGTACTCGCGGCTGAACTGCGAGGTGCTCTGATAACCGACCCGGTGCGCCGCCTGTGCCACGCCCAGGCCTTCGCCGATCAGCATCTGCTGCGCCTTGAGCAGGCGCAGGCGCTTGAGGTACTGCATTGGCGCCATGTCGGTGCAGCGCTTGAAGTGCTCATGGAAGGTCGACACGCTCATGTTGGCGCAGCTGGCCAAGGCTTCGACGCTGAGCGGCTCGGCGTAATGCTCGCGCAGATAAGCAAGCGAGGCAGCTACTCGGGCAAAGTGCCCTTGCTGCTCGACCAAGGCCCTCAGCACACCGGCTTGCGGCCCACGCAAAGCGGTGTAGAGCACTTCGCGCACCCGCTGGATGCCCAGCACCTGGGCATCCAGCGGGTCCTGCAGGCACTGCAGCAGGCGCTCGACGCTATCGCGCATGGCCGCATCGAGTGCCGCCGAGGTCATCGACTGCGGGGTTTGCGCCTGCACACGGGCATCTGGCGCCAGCTGCATGCTCTGCACCAGTTCGCTGAGTACGCTGCGGTCGATGTCCACGGCCACGCCCAGCAGTGGCGCTTCGGCAGTCGCGAAGGTCTCGCACATGAACGGCACCGACAGCGCCTGCACCAGGTAATGACCGGCGCCGTACTCCAGGGTACGCGGCCCCAGCCTTGCCAGTTTGCTGCCCTGGGCGAGGATCATCAGGCTCGGTTCATAGATCTGCGGGCTGCTGGCGACGTAGTGATCCCAGCTGAGCACCTGCACCTGCGGCAGATGGGTGGGGACAAACCCCGGGCGGGTTGCCAGGCGGCGAATCAGGTCGCAGAGCGGGGCGTTGGCGTCGACGTGGCGGGTAAGCTGCATAAAGGGCCTGGGCAGAGAATCAGACACTGGCATTCTCGCAGATTGATAGCCTGGCGCCATATCGGATGTGGCGGTTTCGGAGAATCAGGCAAGCATGCCGGAGAATTCACGGTGGTCTCGCTCGCCATCTGGCAGGAGAATGGCTGGCATTGAATCGTTTCACTTGAGAGGTCTTCGCCATGTATACCGCAATCGGTTATGCCGCCCAAACCCCGACCAGCCCGCTGCTGCCGATGAGCTTCGAGCGTCGCAGCCCGCGTGCCGATGACGTCGCCATCGAGATCCTTTATTGCGGCGTCTGCCACTCCGACATTCACCAGGCGCGCAACGAGTGGGGCATCGCTGTGTACCCGCTGATGCCGGGCCACGAAATCGTCGGCCGGGTGACGGCGGTCGGTGCCAACGTCAGCAAGCACAAAGTCGGCGACCTGGTCGGGGTTGGCTGCATGGTCGACTCGTGCCGCGAGTGCCAGGCCTGCGCCAAGGACCTCGAGCAGTACTGCCTGGCCGGCCCGACCATGACCTACGCGACCCCGGACCGGGTCGATGGCAGCAACACCATGGGCGGCTACTCCAACAGCATCGTCGTCAGCGAGCATTTCGTCCTGCGCATGCCGCAAGGCCTGGACCTGGCCAGCGCCGCGCCGCTGCTGTGCGCGGGCATCACCACCTACTCGCCGCTCAAGCACCACGGCGTCGGCCCTGGCCACAAGGTCGGCATTCTCGGCATGGGTGGCCTGGGCCACATGGGCATCAAGTTCGCCAAGGCACTGGGCGCTGAAGTGACCTTGTTCACTCGCTCCGCAGCCAAGGCTGAAGAAGCTCGCCGCCAGGGCGCCGATCACGTCATCGTGTCCAGCGATGCCGAGCAGATGCGCGCCGCCGCCGGGCGTTTCGACTTCCTGCTCGACACTATCCCAGTGCAGCACGACCTGAACCCCTACCTCGACACCCTGACTTTTGATGGCGTGCACATCCTGGTCGGCCTGATCGAGCCGGTCGAGCCACCGCTGCATGCAGCCAACCTGGTGCTGAAGCGTCGCGTACTGGCCGGTTCGTTGATCGGTGGCATCGCCGAAACCCAGGAAATGCTCGACTTCAGCGCCGAGCATGGCATCACCTGTGACATCGAGATGCTCGATATCCGCAGCATCAACGAAGCGTTCGAGCGGGTGATCGCTGGCGATGTGAAATACCGCTTCGTCATCGACATGGCCACGCTGAAAGCCTGACTGGCAGGTGAAGGGTCACCAGGCCAGTGGCTTGTCCAGGCCCTTCCAGAACAGCCAGCGGCGTAGCTCGCCGTGCTCGCCAGTGCCGATCTGCCAGTCAGGTCGGCCGCTGTCGAGGGCTATCAGCGAGATGAAGCCGGCATAGCTGGCGGCGACCAGGGTTTTGCCATCTGCGCTGATGTCCATGGCGCACAAGGTCGAGCCCAGGTAGTGCTGCCAGTGCTCCTGACCGTCTTCGCCAAATGCCCGCAGATAGCCGTGCGCATCACCCACGATGTACTCACCGGCGCGGGCTACGCCAGCGTAGATCCGCGCGCCATCCTCGACCAGCGGCGTGCGCGGGTCTTCGCTGTAGTAGTCGGTATCGAGCCCCGGCAGGTCAGCCGTGCGCACACCCAGGGTGTTGCCGTTGTAGAAATGGCAGGCATTCAGGATCAAATGGTCGCCGCGCTGATTGAACAAGGCAAAGTGTGGGTATTCACCGACGGGGCCGACTTCGGCGACCACCTGCAGTTGATCATCCAGCACCAGATGGCGCACGCCTTGTTCGCCGATGGCGAGCAGGCGGCCATCGGGCGAGACTGCGCCATGCTCCATCGACAGGCCCAGGGCGATATCGTCGGGGTCGATCCCTTCTGCCAGATCATCGAGAATCGTCTGCTGCTGCGGCAACAGGCGAGTCGCCCGTTCGCCGGTGAGCACAAATATCCCTTCGCCGCTGACCAGCAATACCCGCTGCCCATCCGGGAAGGGGATCAGCGCGCTCGGTGTGGGCGGCAAATCGAACGGTTCGAACGGATAGCCTCTGGGCAAACCTTCAAGGCCATGGGGCCAGGCCATCCGCGCCACCTGCGGGCCACCCCAGCCGTCAGTGACGCGGATACCCTCGGCGTTGGCCAGGGCGAAATAACGCCGCTGCGGGCAGCGGCCAAAGTGCTCGACGCCGATCACCGGGGTCACCGTGCGCCCATCGATGCGTACCACCTGGCCTTTTTCGTGAGGCATGCCAATCCGTGCCAGCAGGCTGCCGTCATCGAGCATGAGCACGCTGGCGATGCCTTGGCCGTGCTGCTCCAGCAGCGGTACCAGCGGCAGGTGGGCGGGCGGCCAGTCGCTGCGAAATGCGCGGCGTTGCTGCTCATCGACATAGGGCTGATTGATCGCCTGCAGCGCCGCCTGCCAGGCCGGCAGCAGGTGCTCGGTGGCAGGCGCGACCGGCTCCTCGAGGTTGTCCCAGCCCTGCGTGCGGCCTTGCGCGACGTAGTGGTTGATGGCCTTGGCATAGGCGATTACGGCCTGCTGCCATTGTTGCTGGGCGTGCTGCTTGTCCATGAACGGATCGGACTCCTTGTTCCGCGGTCTGTCTCTAGAGTGCACATGTTACTCCGCCCGCACTGCGGTTGTGAGGCCTTGGCTTGGCGCGTACCATGGCCGCCATCCTTGATACATATCTATCCGCACCTGCCGCATGCTTTCGCAGCGGGCTGGGTTGCGCGCTTGTCGTCTTTTTTCAGGAGCTGTAATTCCCATCCATGAATGGTCCGATCCCTACATCCATGCCCGCACCGGTGGGCGGCGGCAGCTGGCTCAGCGTCATTGCGTTGGCCCTGGCTGCGTTTATCTTCAATACCACCGAGTTCGTACCGGTGGCGCTGCTCAGTGACATCGGCCGCAGTTTCGACATGAGCACTGCTCAGGTCGGCCTGATGTTGACCATCTATGCCTGGATAGTCGCGCTGGCGTCGCTGCCGATGATGTTGCTGACGCGCAATATCGAGCGGCGCCGCTTGCTGCTGTGGGTGTTTCTGGTGTTCATCGTCAGCCACTTGCTGTCTTGGCTCGCGCAAAGTTTCACCATGCTGGTGCTAAGCCGTATCGGGATTGCCTTGTCGCATGCGGTGTTCTGGGCAATTACCGCTTCGCTGGCCGTGCGGGTGGCGCCAGCGGGCAAGCAGGCCAAGGCATTGGGACTGCTCGCGACCGGTACCACCCTGGCGATGGTCCTGGGCATCCCGCTTGGCCGGGTGGTGGGCGAGGCGCTGGGCTGGCGGGTGACGTTCCTGAGCATCGCCGGCGTGGCGCTGGTGACCATGCTCTGCCTGATGAAGTCGCTGCCGTTGCTGCCGAGCCAGAACTCCGGCTCGCTGCGCAGCTTGCCGGTGTTGTTCAAGCGTCCGGCCTTGGTGATTACCTACCTGCTGGTGACCTTGCTGATCACCGCACAGTTCACCGCCTACAGCTATATCGAACCATTTGCCTTGCATGTCGCGCAGATCGGCGGCGATCGCACCACCTTGTTGTTGCTGCTGTTTGGCGGTGCCGGGGTGATTGGTTCGGTGCTGTTCAGCCGCTACAGCGAGCGTTTCCCGCAGCTGTTCCTGCTCGGTTCGATGGGGTGCCTGGCCGCTTGCCTGCTGCTGCTCTGGCCACTCTCGGGCAACTTCACTGTATTCGCCGTATTGAGCATGTTCTGGGGGGTGGCGATCCTTAGCTTCAGTCTGGCGTTGCAGTCCAAGACCCTCAAGCTGGCCTCGGACGCCACCGATGTGGCCATGGCGTTGTTCTCTGGCATCTACAACATCGGGATCGGCGGCGGCGCGTTGCTTGGCAGCATCGTCAGCGGCCAGTTGGGCGTGGCTTACATCGGCCTGGCTGGTGGTTCGGTTGCTGTGCTCGGCCTGATCCTGGCGCTGGTCAGCCTCAAGCGCTTGCGCGAGGCGCCTGCGCTCGGCTGAGCCGGCCGCTACAGCAGCAGCGCCGACCACGCCGAGGCAATCAGCAAGCACGCCAGCAGCTGATTGAACCGGCGCAGGCGCTGCGGCGACTGCAACCAGCGGGCGCTACCAGCACCGAGCAGGGCCCAACTGGTCATGCTCGGCAGGGCCACCAGCAGCAGCACCAGCGCCAGCTGCCAGACCGGCTGGCCCGGCGCTGCATACACGCCGATTACCGCCACGGCCAGCAACCAGACCTTGGGGTTGATCAGTTGCAGCGACGCGGCACTGAGCGCGCCGAAGGGCTGTTGTTCGGCACTCTGGATCGGCTCGCCGGCACTGCGCAGCAACTGCCAGCCCAGCCACGTCAGCCAGATCACGCCGAGCCAGCTCATCACTTGCTGCGCCAGCGGATAGCGCAGCAGCACTTCGCCCAGGCCCAGGCCAACCGCCCAGACGATCGCCGCCGCAGCCGTGGAGGCCGCCACAATCGGCGCCACGCTGGCACGCAGCCCGGCGCGGGCGCTATGGGCGAGGATCAGCACGTTGGTCGGCCCGGGGCTGATGCTGGTGACCAGCGCAAACAAGGTAAAGGGCAACAGGGACTGCAGCATCAACGGTAACTCCAGAGGGATGGAGCACCATGGTCGCTGCCGTCGCCGGCTCAGTCTGGAAGCTTTGAGCAGCGCCGCTGGTAGGCTGCTGGGGTCAGGCGATACGCCCGTCGGAACCAGCGGCCGAGGTGGCTCTGGTCGGCAAAGCCAAGCGCCGTGGCCACTGCAGCGGGGCTCTCGCCCAAGGCCAGCAGGCGCCGCGCCCGAGCCAGGCGCAGCTGAATCAGGTAGGCGTGCGGGGCCAGGCCGAAGGCCGCCTTGAACGCGCGACTCAGACGAAAACGATCGACACCGCAGGCCTGGGCCAGCTCGACCAGGCCGATATCCTGATCGATATGCGCGTGCAGGTAGTCCCGCGCGCGCTGCGCAGTCAACGGCAGGCGTGGGTCGGGATTGAGCCGCTTGCGCCAGTGCAGGTGCTGGGTCAGGCAGGCGAGCATGTCGTCCATGGCCGTCTGGCGCACGATGCGCAGGTCCTGACTGTGCACGGCGTCGAAGGCGCGCATGATCGCCCCGCTCAAGCGCACATCGTTGCATTGGGTGTCGGCAAAACTGGGCAGGCTATTGGCCGGCGCTTGTTCGAACAAGCTCGGCAGCTCGGCCTGCAGCCAGTCTGGCTCCAGGTACAAGGTGAAGTAGGTGAAGCCGTCGGCAGTCGGCGCCAGGCCATCGTGGATCTCGCCAGGTTCGAGCAGAAATACCTGGCCGGGCGTACTCACATGGCGGGCGCGGCGGCAGTTGAACTGCTGCACGCCTTGCTCGGTGGCGCCGACCAGGTAGCTGTCATGCCAGTGCGGGTCGTAGGCGTGCCCGGTGAAATGCGCGCGCACCGACTCGATGCCGGTATCGGCGTCCTGGCTCAGATCAATCCAGTTGGTCATGGGCGGCAGCTGCTGGTGAGTGGGCCCACTACCTTAACCCACAAGGGCTGGTCAGGTTTAGAACGGATGTGCAGCAGGTTGCGCAGCATTTTCGTCATTGGCATGAAAGTGTTGCTGTATTTTCAGCGGTTTCTATTGGCTGCAACAGCGCTAAGATGCGCGTCGAATCCGCACACCTCAGGAGCTTTTCGATGGACACCGTTACCCTGGCCAAGCGCCGTTACACGACCAAAGCCTACGACGCCAGCCGCAGAATCCCGCAAGCGACCATCGATACCTTGCTCGAGCAATTACGGCACAGCCCGTCTTCGGTCAATACCCAGCCTTGGCACTTCATCGTTGCCGACAGCGCTGAAGGCAAGGCGCGGATAGCCAAGAGCACCGAAGCGTTTGCCTACAACACCGCAAAGATTCGCGATGCCTCGCATGTGCTGGTATTTGCCGCGCGCACCGAAATGCCTGAAGCGCATCTGCAGGCCCTGCTGGAGCAGGAAGCCCGTGACGGCCGTTTTCACACCGAGCAGGCCAAGGCTGGCCAGGACCTGACCCGGCGCAGCTATGTCGACCTGCACCGCTTCGATCAGAAAGACCTGCAGCACTGGATGGAAAAACAAACCTACCTTGCCCTCGGCACTGCGCTGTTGGGCGCTGCTGCGCTGGAACTGGATGCCACGCCGATCGAAGGTTTCGACAGCAAACTATTGGACGCCGAGCTTGGCCTGCGCGAGCGCGGCTTCACCAGTGTGGTGCTGCTCAGTCTGGGCTACCGCAGTGCCGACGACTTCAACGCTGGGCTGGGCAAGTCGCGCTTGCCGGCATCGAGTGTATTCACCTTCCTTTGACCTGCGGGTCCAGCACCGTTATCAGCTGTGCGCTGAGCGCTTCGACCAATGCGCTGACCTTGGGCAAATGGCGCCGATTACGGCGCCAGGCCAGGTGAATCGGCAGGCCCTCGCTGGCGAACTCTGGCAGCACTTCGACCAGGCTGCCCTCATCCAATTGGCGCTGAACCAGCCAGGTCGGTAACTGGGCGATGCCGTGGCCGGCCATGATCGCTATCGCCTGGCCTTCGGCGTCACCGATGGCCAGGCGGCCGCTGATGCTTTTCAGTTGCGTCGCGCCTTGCCGGCCACTGGCGAAATGCAGGGGCGGCGTGCTGCCATCGGCGCAGGCGTACAGCACGCAACCAAGTGCCTGCAAGTCGCGCTCATCATGCGGCGTACCGTGCTCGGCGAGGTAGCTGGGGGCGGCGCAGAACACCGTGCGCTGGCTGCCCAGATAGCGATGCTCGACACCAGCCGGCCACACCTGCGGCCCGCCAATGCGAACGATGACGTCGATGGCGTCCTCGAGCATGTCGACAAAGCGATCGGACAAAGTGATGTGCGGCTGCAGGCGCGGATGGCGCCGGGCGAAGTCGAGCACGGCGGGCAGCGCATGCAGACGGCCGAAGCTTGCGGGCAGATCGACCCGCAGCGGCCCGCATGGCTCGTTCAGTTCATCATGCAGGGCCATCTCGGCTTCGGCGATCTCGGCCAGCACTCGGCTGCAGGTTCGCAAGTATGCAGCGCCGCTGTCGCTGAGCAGCAGGCGCCGGGTAGTGCGCTCGAACAGCCTGACCTGCAAGCGTTTCTCCAGGCGCGCCACACCCTTGCTGACGGCTGAACTGGTCAGATTCATGCGCTCGGCGGCGGCAATGAAGCTACCTGCGTTGGCGACATTGACGAAAAAGTCGATGTCCTTGAGATGCTCGGCGACAGGCATGGAGGAGGGCCTTGATTGGTGAAAATGATTCAGCAAATTACGGAAAATCTACCCGTAATAGGCGTGTAATTCCATATTAAGCTTCGCGGCTGAAAGTTTCCGAGCGATAGACGATGCAAAATTCTTCCCTGACTGCTCCCGCAGTCGCCGACTCCGGGCAGCGCACCGGGCTGTCCATTCTGTTGTTCGCGGTCGGCGGCTTTGCCCTGCTGACCACTGAATTCATCATCCTTGGCTTGCTGCCGGGGCTGGCCCGCGACTTGGGCCTGTCGATTGCAGCAGCGGGCCAGTTGGTGACCCTGTTTGCGGTGACTGTCATGCTGTTCGGGCCGTTTCTCACCGCCTGGTTGTCAGCCTATCCGCGCAAGACCCTGTTCATTGCCATCGTGCTGGTGTTTGCCGCCTCCAACGCACTCGCCGCAGTGGCGCCAAACGTCTGGGTGCTGGCGCTGGCACGGGTCGTCGGCGCACTGGCGTTGCCGGTGTATTGGGGTACCGCCAGCGAGAGTGCAGGGCAGTTGGCAGGGCCCGGCCGTGAGGGCTGGGCAGTGGCCAAGGTGTACCTGGGCATCACTGCGGCGTTTGTCTTCGGCATTCCGCTGGGCACGGTCGCCGCCGGGCTGGTCGGCTGGCGTGGCAGCTTCTGGCTGCTGGCCGGGTTGTGCCTGCTGGTCGCGCTGCTGATGTGGGCCTGGTTGCCGAAGTTGCCGCCCGCGCCGCAGCGGGCGCAAGGCGAACGGCAGACAGTGATCTTGCGTGACCGGCGCTTTATTGCCCATGTGCTGTTGTCGGTGCTGGTGTTTACCGCGATGTTCACCGCCTACACCTACCTGGCAGAAATCCTCGAACAGGTGGCGGGCGTGCCTGCGGCTCAGGTCGGTTGGTGGCTGATGGGCTTTGGTGTGGTCGGCATGCTTGGCAACAGCCTGGCCGGGCGCATCGTTGACCGTAGCCCGCTCGGGGCGACGGTACTGTTGCTTGTCATTCTCGCGACTGGCATGGGCGCGGTTGCTCCCGTGGTCGGCAATCCAGCGCTGCTGCTGATCGCCCTGGCGCTGTGGGGCGTTGCCTACACGGCGTTGTTCCCGGTGTGTCAGGTGCGCGTCATGCAAGCCGGCGCCAAGGCTCAGGCCCTGGCCGGCACATTGAATGTGTCTGCTGCAAACGGTGGCATCGCGGTCGGCGCTGCGCTGGGCGGGCTGGTGATTCAATGGTACGGCACTGCGGCGCTGGGCTACGTTGCCAGCGCGGTGGCTGGCTTGGCCGTATTGGCCACGCTACTGTTGATGGCAGGCGCGAGGCCGCGCGCCTGAACATGTCGCGTGTGGTTACCAGAAGGTCGGCGCAGCGGTCGCCAGCACGCGGGTAAACACCTTGATTGCAGCATCCACATCAGTCTCTGTGGTGTAACGGCCTAGGCTGATGCGCACACTGCTGCGAGCTTGTTGATCGGTAAGGCCCAGCGCCAGCAGCACATGTGACGCAGCATTGCTGGCGGAGTTACAGGCTGAAGTCGCCGACAACGCCAACTCGCTGGCCAGCGCTGCGCTGTTGAAGCCTGGGGTGGCGATGCGCAGGTTCAGGGTGTTGGCGATGCGTTGCCGCGGGCAGCCATTGAGTGCGACACCCGGCAGCGCCAGCAGGCCGTTGAGCAGGCGTTCGCTGAGTTGATGGATGCGCTGTTGCTCGGCCTCGGCAGGTTCGCCTGCCAAGGCGAAGGCGCTGCCCATGCCGGCGATCTGGTGGGTCGCGAGGGTGCCCGAGCGCAGGCCGCCTTCATGGCCGCCACCATGCATCTGGGCATGCATCAGTGGGCGCGCTCGCGGGCCGACATACAGTGCACCGATGCCCTTGGGGCCGTAGACCTTGTGCGCTGAGAAGGACATCAGATCGACGGCCTGCTCGCGCAGATCGAGCGCGACCTTGCCGACTGCCTGGGCAGCGTCTACGTGCAGTATCGCGCCATGGGCACGAACGATCTCGCCAATCGCGGCATAGTCGGTGACGGTGCCCAGTTCGTTGTTGACCGCCATCAGCGACACCAGCCGCGTGTCGTCGCGCAGCGCCTGGCGAACCGCATCAGGCTGAATCAACCCGGCCTGATCGGGCATCAGGCGGGTCACTGCCCAGCCTTGACGCTCAAGCTCGGCCACCGTGTCGAGCACTGCCTTGTGTTCCAGCGCGCTGGTAAGCAGGTGCCCAGGCTTGTCGACGCCATCGGCGATTCCTTTCAGGGCGAGGTTGTTGGACTCGGTGGCGCCTGAGGTCCAGACCAGCTCCTCTGGCTGCGCGCCAACCCGCTCGGCGACCTGCCGGCGGGCCTGCTCGACCACGGCACGTGCCGCCTGACCATAGGCGTGACCGCTGGAGGCAGGGTTGCCGAAGTTGGCGTGATGGCCGAGGCAGGCGAGCATGGTTTCGATAACCCGCTCATCGACGGGGGTTGTGGCGGCGTAGTCAAAGTACAGTGGGGCGCTGGGCATGATGGACTGATCCGGGCATGTCGCCTGATGGTGGCGAACGTTAGCGACATGCTATCGGTCTACAGCCAAAAACTTTTTCCCTTGTTTTCCCGCTAATCCCGGTCTGGTAGGAGAAAATTCTCCTAAAGCCTCTCAAACAGGATCAAACATTTTTTCCTCTTCCACCACAACCCGCTCACACAGCTCGATGATCTGTTCGCGCATCCAGCGATTGGCTGGGTCCTGATCGGTGCTTTCATGCCAGTACAGGTGAGTTTCCAACGGCGGTATGTCAACCGGCAGTGGCAAGTGGCGTAGTTGATGACGGCGGGCGAAACGCTCTGGCACGGTCATTACCATGTCAGTCTGCTGCAGCACCTGCGAGGCCATCAGGTAGTGTTGCGAGCGCAGCGCAACCTTGCGTTGCAGGCCCATCTTGCCCAGCGCCAGGTCGACATAACCCAGGCCGTTACGCCGGCTGGAGATATGGATGTGGCTCATGCCCAGGTACTGCTCCAGCGTCAGCTTGGCCTCGGCCAGTGGGTGGCCCTGACGCATTGCGCAGACGAAGCGGTCCTGCATCAGTTTGACGTGGCGCACCTGTGGGTCGGTGTTGAGCGGCGCATCGACGGCGAAATCGAGGCGGCCAGCGGCCAGCTCCTTGGTGGTTTCGCGGCGTTTGCACAGGAAGCTTTCGATCATCACCGCCGGTGCCAGCCGGCGCAGACGCTGGAACAGCGGCGGCAGCACTACCGCTTCGGTCAGGTCGGTCATGCTGATGCGGAAGGTCTTATTGGCCTGCTGCGGATTGAATATGCGGCTTTCCTGCACCGAAACCCGCAGCAGCGCCAGCGCGTTGCGTACCGGGCCGATGATGTTCTGCGCCATCGGCGTCGGCACCATCCCTTGGGCGGTGCGCACGAACAGCGGATCGTTAAAGGTCTCGCGCAGCCGCGACAATGCGTTGGACACCGCCGGCTGGGTAATGCCGACGATCTGCCCGGCGCGGGTCAGGTTAGCTTCGGTGTAGATCGCATCGAAGACGATGAACAGATTGAGGTCAACCTTGCTGAGATTCATTGGGCGCCGCTCGACGTGATGTTATCGCTGGATCATATATCGGTTATGAATGTTTATACACGCTGAAAATAGGCTAGGTGGATTGGCGCGCTTGTTCTAGGCTCAGGCCCATGTTCTTCATCCTGTGAAGGTAAGCCCGATGGATTTCGCCTATTCGCCCAAGGTTCAGGCCCTGCGAGAGCGCGTCACTGCGTTCATGGACCAGCATGTTTATCCTGCCGAAGCAGTATTCGACCGCCAGGTTGCCGAGGGTGACCGCTGGCAGCCGACGGCGGTGATGGAAGAGCTCAAGGCCAAGGCTCGCGCCGAAGGCCTGTGGAACCTGTTTCTGCCCGACTCGGAATACGGCGCCGGCCTGAGCAACCTTGAATACGCACCTTTGGCGGAAATAATGGGCCGCTCGCTGCTGGGGCCGGAGCCGTTCAACTGCTCGGCGCCCGATACCGGCAATATGGAAGTGCTGGTGCGCTACGCCAGCGAGGCGCAGAAACGTCAGTGGCTGGAGCCGCTGCTGCGCGGCGAGATTCGCTCGGCGTTCGCCATGACTGAGCCGGATGTTGCCTCATCAGACGCCACCAACATGGCGGCCACGGCCGTGCGTGATGGTGATCAGTGGCTGATCAATGGGCGCAAGTGGTGGACCTCCGGCGCCTGCGACCCGCGCTGCAAGGTCATGATCTTCATGGGCCTGTCCAACCCGGATGGCCAGCGCCATGAACAGCACTCGATGATTCTGGTACCCACCGACACGCCCGGGCTGAAGATCGTCCGGCCATTGCCGGTGTTCGGCTACGACGACGCCCCCCATGGCCACGCCGAAGTGCTGTTCGACAATGTGCGCGTGCCCTATGAAAACGTCCTGCTGGGCGAAGGCCGCGGCTTCGAGATTGCCCAGGGGCGGCTGGGGCCGGGGCGGATTCACCACTGCATGCGTTCGGTGGGCATGGCCGAGCGCGCGCTGGAATTGATGTGCCGGCGCTCGGTCGAGCGCACGGCTTTTGGCCGGCCCCTGGCGCGGCTTGGCGGCAACATCGACAAGATCGCCGACTCGCGTATGGAGATCGACATGGCCCGCCTGCTGACGCTGAAGGCGGCCTACATGATGGACACCGTTGGCAACAAGGTCGCCCGCAGCGAGATCGCGCAGATCAAGGTGGTCGCGCCCAATGTCGCGCTAAAAGTGATCGACCGGGCAATCCAGATCCATGGCGGGGCAGGGGTCAGCGCTGATTTCCCGCTGGCCTATATGTACGCCATGCAGCGCACCCTGCGCCTGGCGGACGGGCCGGACGAGGTGCATCGGGCCGCCATCGGCAAATATGAAATCGGCAAGTATGTGCCGGCGGAGTTACTGCGCATGGGCCGCTGATGACTGTGCCCTAGGCAGCGCCCTGGCATTCGATCTATAGTCAGGCGCTATGAGCTACTCAGCCGCTAGCCGAATGATGTGCCCCTGCATGACCGCCTCTGGCGGGCCATGAGGTAACGGCTGCCCTGCACCCCGTTTGAACCCTGAGGCCCCGCCAGCAATGGACGGGGCCTTTTGTTGCTCTGTCCGCGCCACCACTTGGAGACAGAGTATGTTCGAGATTCGCCGTGCCACGCGCCAGGACGCGCAGACCGCTTTCGATATCCGCCGCCTGGCCATCCGTGCGCAGTGCATTGGCGCCTACAGCGAAGAAGCAATGCTGAGGTGGACCCAGGGTTCGCTCAGCGAAGCATTCAGCGATCTGGTTGCGGCGCACTTTTACCTGGTCTGCGATCAGGGCATGGTGGTTGCCACTGGCATGCTCGACGTGGCCAGCACTGAAATCGGTGCGATCTTTGTGCACCCGGATTACATGGGGCGTGGCATCGGCCGCCTGCTGATGGCCCATCTGGAGGGGCTGGCGCAGGCGGCGGGGCTGACCCAGATCACGCTGGACGCGACGCTGAATGCAGCTGCGTTTTACCGGTCCTGTGGCTTCGCTGGTGATGACCAAGGCATCTACCACTCACCCTCCGGGCTGCAGCTGGCCTGCGTGCCGATGCGCAAGGCGCTGCATGCTCTAGGCTAGCGGTTCCTGAGCGAGCCAGGGTCATCAGTGATCTCTCTATCCTGAGATGTGTTAGGTGCGGGTTGATCATGGGCGACCGGGCCTGGTCCATGGTAAGCCGGACCACCCACTGTCGAGCCATTGCGAGTCTTGAGCAACGACAGCACGACCCCGCCCAGCAAGAGTGCAAAGGTCACCCCCAGCGAGAGCAGCGCCGGCACTTTGCCGATCAGGCCGTGATAGAAAATCTTGCAGCCGATGAAGATCAACACCAGTGCCAGCGCGTACTTCAGATAGACGAACCGATGCATCAGGGCGGACAGCGCGAAGTACAGCGAGCGCAAGCCAAGGATGGCGAAGATGTTCGAGGTGTAGACAATGAACGGGTCTTGAGTAATGGCAAAGATCGCCGGCACGCTGTCGACGGCAAACACCAGGTCGGCCAATTCGATCAACACCAGCGCCAGAAACAGCGGTGTGGCGTAACGCAGCGCTTTGCTTTCACCGGGCGGCGTCAGCCGGACAAAGAATTTTGCCCCGTGCACGTCGTCAGTGACGCGCATATGCCGGCGTACAAACCTCAGCACCGGGTTGTTGGCCAGGTCCGGTTGGCTATCCTCCTTGGACAAAGCCATTTTCACCCCGGTAAACAGCAGGAACGCGCCGAACAGGTAGAGCACCCAGGCAAAGTTCTGCACCAGCGCAGCGCCAACGCCGATCATGATCGCGCGCAGCACCACTACCCCGAGGATGCCCCAGAACAACACGCGGTGCTGGTAGCGGCGTGGGATGGCGAAGTAGCTGAAGATCATCGCCATGACGAACACGTTGTCCATCGACAGCGATTGCTCGACCAGGAAGCCGGTGTAGAACTCCAGCGCCGACTGCGCCCCCAACTCGAACCAGACCCAGGCGCCGAACAGTACGCCCACGCTGAAATAGCCTGAATACAGCAGCAGGCTTTCACGCATTTCGATTTCGCGTTCTTTGCGGTGCAGGACGCCAAGGTCAAGCACCAGCAGCCCAACCACGATGACGACGAAAACCAGCCACAGCCAGGCGCTGGTACCGAGTACGGGAGTAGTGAGGTAGGTCTGTAGAGCTGTCATGAGCCCCTCCTTGATTGTCGACGTTGCATGGCAACAGTGATCCGACATGGCGGCGTGGCAGCCGTCAGAGGGGCCCGGTATCACATGGGTTAGAGCCTAGACCCAGATGCCGGAGCTGCCGAGTGGCAGCCTGTTACATTTCTTTGCGTGGCCATCTGCATTCCTCAATACACCCACACCTCGACCCGGCGATTGCGGTGGCGGCCTTGCTCTTGCTCGTTGCCCGCTACCGGCAGCTCGGCGCCCATACCCAGCACGTCGATGTTCTGCACGCCTTCATGGGCCAGTTCGCGGCGCACTGCCATGGCCCGCAGGCGCGAGAGCAAGGCGGCCCTGCCCGGTGTTTCCTTGGGATCGCCGAAGCCGACCAATAGCGTCCTGGTTTGCTCGTGGCCGGCCTGCTGCAGGAAGTCTGCGACGCGGTGTACGTCGCGCAGCGCTTTGCTGTCCAGGCTCGCACTGCCTTCCTGGAAGCGAAAGTTCACCGTCAGCCGACGCCCTTCCAGAGCAAGGCTGCGGTAGCGCGCCGGCATGTCTGTCTGGGTAGGGATCGGCAAAGCTTTGACTTGCTGATTGACGAAGCCTTGTTCAGCAACGATGACCTGGCCGGCCGGGCTTTGGGCAAAATCAGCCAGCGCCTGGGCCAGCGGCTGCGGACTGGCCGGCAGGTAGAAGTACAAGCGCCGCGACAGCGGATAATCTTCACTGGCAACCAGCGCGCGGCTGGGCGGCAGGGCCGGCGCATCGCCGGCAGCAATGGCCAGGACCTTGGCATCATGCACGGCCGCAAGGCTGCTGAAGCCAATCGCTTGGCGGTCGCTCTGGACTTGCTCGACCAGCGCGTCGCTGGACTCGAAGCGCCGGGCCCCGCCACTCAGTGCGCTACGTACAGGGTCGAGGACCAATGCCTTGAAGGTCTCGAAGGTGCCGGAGCGGTCATCACGCGCATACAGTCGGATAGCACCGCCCGCTACGCCCAGTTGCTCCCAGCGGGTTACCTGGCCGGCAAACACCTGGGCCAGCTGCGCTGTGGTGAGGCTGGTCAGTGGATTGTCTGGATGGACGATCACGGCGACACCGTCGAGGCCGATGACCTGCTCGGAACGGCCGCTGCGCAAGTCGCCGAACGCCTGCAACTGATCTACCTCGACGTCACTGATCGGTCGCGAGGACGCAACCAGGTCTGCCGCGCCACTGCCCAGTGCAGCGAACCCGGTACTGCTGCCGTGAGCTGCGATCAGCACGCTGAGGAGTTCGCCATCGCGACCCTGCGCCGTAATGGCGATCTCGTTGGGCACAGCCCCTGCGGAATGCTCGATCGCCGTCGCGCCCTTGCTTCGCAGCATCCCCTGAACCAGCGCAGGCCCAAGCGCAGTGCCGATCGTGTTGGAGCCCTGAATGCGCAGTTGCACCGGCTCAGCCAGGCAGAGCAGTGGCAGCGACAACAGCAGGAGTGAGAGCAGACGCGGCATGCCGGAGACCTGAGGCACAGTGATGCGCCGCAGATTACGACAGTTGCATGACTGGCAGATGACGGTGCTGGCTCAGCCGTGCTGCGCCAGACTGTAGCGCAACCCTGGCCTGCAACTGTGCGGGTCACGAGCGGCGAAAAACCCTTATGCTGTTACGAAATATGTCTATAACAGTTTGGATAAGGACCTGATGATGCCGCTCAAGGACCTGTTGATCGCTCTGGTGGTGATCATCATCTGGGGAGTCAATTTCGTGGTGATCAAGGTAGGCCTCGATGGCTTGCCGCCGATGCTGTTGGGCGCCTTGCGCTTCTTGCTGGTGGCGTTCCCGGCGGTACTGCTGGTGAAGCGACCGAACCTGCCGTGGCGCTGGTTGATCGCCTATGGCGCGACGATCTCCCTGGGCCAGTTTGCCTTCTTGTTCCAGGCCATGCACAGCGGCATGCCGCCTGGGCTGGCGTCGCTGATCCTGCAGTCGCAGGCGTTCTTCACCCTGGGCTTTGCCGCGCTGTTTCTCGGCGAGCGCTTGCGCCCGGCCAGTGTCCTTGGCTTGCTGGTAGCGGCAGGCGGGCTTGTATTGATCGGCAGTGAGCACAGCAGCCATGTGCCGCTGATTGCGCTGTTGCTGACGCTATGTGGCGGTGCGATGTGGGGCATGGGCAACATCATCACGCGGCGCTTTGGCTCGGTGAATCTGGTGGCGCTGGTGGTGTGGGGCGGGTTGATTCCGCCGCTGCCGTTTCTGGCCTTGTCGTGGATGCTTGAGGGCCCCGAGCGAATCAGTCAGGCGTTGACCCATATCAGCTGGAGTTCAGTGGGCGCGCTGCTGTTTCTGGCGTATGCGGCAACCATGCTTGGCTACACCCTGTGGAGCACGCTGCTGTCGCGCCATCCAGCCGGCAAGGTTGCGCCGTTTTCATTGTTAGTGCCGGTAATTGGCCTGAGCTCATCGGCCTGGTTGCTGGGTGAGCGGCTCAGCGCTATTCAGGGCTGGGGCGCGCTGCTGGTAATGGTCGGCTTGTTGATCAATGTGTTTGGCAGTCGGCTGAGCCAGCGCCTGCGCGCGGCGCTTTGCTAAGATCGCTTCTTTTGCCCCGGCCATGCAGGCCGGGCAGCAGCAGGAGTATGTGCATGATCATCTCTACCACCAGCCAACTCGATGGCCGTCCGATTGGTGAATACCTGGGCTTGGTCAGCGCCGAATCGGTGCAGGGGATCAACTTCGTCCGCGATTTCTTTGCGCGCTTTCGGGATTTCTTCGGGGGGCGTTCGCAGACCCTTGAAAGTGCATTGAAGCTAGCCCGCGAGCAGGCTACCGCTGAGTTGATCGCCCGCGCGCGGCAGATGAATGCCGATGCAGTGGTCGGCGTGGACTTCGAAATCAGCATGCCCTCGGTGCAGGGTGGCATGGTGGTGGTGTTCGCCACGGGCACTGCAGTCAGGCTCAGATAAGGCCAAGTGCCACTGGTCAGTTATGGGCTTTTCGCCCGAGCAGTCCGAGAATGACCGGCTAGTCTCAGTTCAACAGCCGGGCTTTATCGGGCAAGCGAGGGGCTTGCCGGCGCGGTTAACTGTGCAGGGAGTTGGGCGATGAGCGAAGCTTTTGTCGAAGACCTTAATGACGTGTTTCCGATCAACAATCAGGTGCGCTGCGGGCAAGCGGCGTTTCGCCTGGGTTTTGCCCATATGACCCTGGATGACTCCGAGCAGATGCAGCCGGTGGCGTTGCAGCGCTGCAAGAAAGGGCGTTTCACCCCGCGGATTCCGGCGCGCAAGTAAAACAGTGTCATTGGCACCGTGCAGCGGTCCCAAGCCAGGAAGGTCTACAGGATTTACGCCCAACGGCACGCTTATGATGAGCTTTGTTGATTCTGCGCAAGTTAACAGTGAGTTGCACTCGCAGATGTAACAATGCTGTGGTCTGCTTGCGCTGCACTTTCACAAAAGGAGGATTGACTGCAATGCGCATCAGGGAAGAAGCCTACCGGCATTGGGCCCAGTCACCGCTGCCCAGCCGCAGCCATGAAGAACAACTCAGCGACGGTATTACCATTGACGTGCAGGTCCGCCTGTCACGGCTTGGCGCCACGCAGATGTTCATCGGCATGTACAGCGACAACGGCACAGCATTGCTGGAAGAGTACTATCCGACACGGCCCGGCGAAACGACCACGCGGGCAATGGTGTGGGGTGTCAATCGGGCGCGGGCCATGAGCCTTGACGCTGCGCCGCAGCCGCAGCGGCTACGCGCATGAAAAAGCCCGGCCTTTGCAGGCCGGGCTCAACACCACAGTGAGGCCGCTCAGTTCAGTGGCTCGATCACCTTGGCTGCTTGCCGCTCACGGGCGGCAGGCCATTCCTGTTGCAGCGTTTCCAGCACGCGGCCAACGAACTCGGTGTCGGCTGCAGCCTTTTTGCCAACAAAGCCCTGGCCGCGCCGGTAGACCCTGAAGCTGGCGCATGTGCTGGGCAGGTGCGCTGCAAATTCGTCTTCAAGGCTGTTCGGCGGCAGACGATCAAGGCGAACCTCGCCAGTCTGGCTGATCCACAGCAGGTGATCGTCAAGGCTGTCCTTGCGTGCAGCGAACAGCTCGGCCAATTGGTCAACAGTCGGTTTGTCGTTCAAATTCATGTTCATCATAAAGCCCCTATTACCCGTCGTTTAGTGATTTCACACTTGGCGCTCTACAGATGTAGCGCGCTACCAAGGCTGCTACCGCAGCATTGCAACAGGGGCTTTTCACATGCTGCCTTTTGGACAGTTCCCTCTCCACGAACGACTTGCGTTACCGCGCAAGCCGTCTGGAATACCCTTGCCACCGCTCCCGATCAGGGAGACGGCTTAATCATGCCCAACGCCGATCAACGGCGTCAACAGTTTTGTAGTGAATATTTTTCCTCACTACATAATGTCCGACAATCCATCAGTCACTGCCCGGAAAGGATCTGGTAGGCCGCTTCGACACGGGCTTCATTGGGGTAATTGCGGTTGGCAAGCAGGGCGATACCCAGGCCTTTGCTGGGGATAAATGCAACGTAGGCACCGAAGCCACTGGTTGACCCTGTCTTGTTGTACCAAGCGCTAGCGTCGGCGGGGCTGGCCGGGCTCAAGCGGGTTACAGCCTGCGGCTCGCGGACCATACCGGCACCGTTGCCCGCGAGTAGTGTGGGCAGAGTCACGGGATGAGGGTAGCGCTCCCAACCAAGGCCCTGAGTCATGCGGCCCACCTGAAAGTAACCTTGGTGGGTGAGGGCGATGGCTTGCTTGATTGGTGCAGTCAATTGCTCGGGCTGTACCTGCACGCGCACATAGCGCAGCGCGTCGACGATCGTCGTCTTGATGCCGTAGGCCTCATCAGCGAAGGCGCCGGGCGTGACCCGTACTGGCCGCTGCTGCGCGTCATAACCCTGGGCGTACTGGCTTTGTGCGCTGGCAGGCACCTGCAGGTAGGTGTGGTTGAGGCCAAGCTTTGGCAGCAGCGACTCTTCCATCAACTTCGCGAAGGGCAGCTTCTGCGCGCGCGCTGCCAGGTCGCCAAACAAGCCGAGGCTGGGGTTGGAATAGCAGCGCTGCGTGCCTGGCGCAGCCTTGCGTTGCCATTGCTGGAGGAACACCAGCGCCTGGGCGTCGCTCTCGACGTCATCCGGGAACTGTAATGGCAGGCAGTCGGCGCTATACGCGCCCAGCTCCAGCAGGGTGGCCTGGCCCAAGGCCGTGTTGCTCAGCGCAGGTTGATAGCGGCTGGCTGGCGCGGCCAGATCGACTTTACCCTCGGCACTGGCCAGCGCCACCAGTGTCGCTGTGTAAGTCTTGCTCAACGACCCGACTTCAAACAGGGTCTCGCGGCTTACCGGCTGGTGGTCGACCTTGTTAGCTTCGCCATAGGTAAAGATATGTTCTCGGCCATCGGCGAACACAGCAACTGCCATGCCTGGGATCGCGTGTTTTTCCATCAACGGTTTGACCACGGCATCGACCCGAGATTGCAGATCATCAGCAAGGCTGTGCGTACTGGCCAGCGAGCAGGTGAGGCCAAGCAGGGTGAGAAGTGTGCGGGAAGTGAGCATGGGATTCCTGTCTTCAGTGTATGCGGTGTCCGTTGCGCGACATTGGCGGGCGTTCCAGCGTTAGCGCAGATAAGCCGCAGACCTTATCGTCGTGCGCTGCACGATGACAACAAGGAATGAGTAATGAAGTACCTCCGCATGCTGTTCGACAACTTCACCCTGGCCCTGCTCGGCGTGGTGCTGATCGCTACGCTGCTGCCGTGCTCGGGCCAGGGTGCAGTGGTGTTCGGCTGGTTGACCAACCTGGCTATTGGCCTGCTGTTCTTCCTGCATGGGGCCAAGCTGTCGCGCGAGGCAATCATCAAGGGTGCTGGCCACTGGCGTCTGCACCTGCTGGTGTTCTCCTGCACCTTCGTCCTGTTTCCGCTGCTGGGGCTGGCGTTCAAGCCGCTGTTCGTGCCGTTGGTAGGCAACGAGCTGTACCTGGGCGTGCTCTATTTGTGTGCCTTGCCGGCCACGGTGCAATCGGCAATCGCCTTTACCTCGCTGGCGCGCGGCAACGTCCCGGCAGCGATCTGCAGCGCAGCGGCTTCGAGCTTGTTGGGGATCTTCCTCACCCCGCTGCTGGTGATGCTGCTGTTGGGTGCCGACGGCAATACTGGCTCGGGCCTGGACGCGGTGCTGAAAATCACCCTGCAGTTGTTGGTGCCATTCGTGGCCGGCCAGATCGCCCGGCGCTGGATCGGCGACTGGGTCAAGCGCAACGCGCGCTGGCTGAAGATCGTCGATCAGGGCTCGATTCTGCTGGTGGTCTACACCGCGTTCAGTGAAGCGGTTGTCACCGGGCTCTGGCACACCGTGTCGCCGCAACATCTGGCCGGCCTGTTCGCCGTGTGCGGGATACTGCTGGCGGTAGTGCTGTTGGGCGTGCGGGTGCTCGGCCGAGCGCTCGGCTTCAGTGTCGAAGACCGTATCACCATTTTGTTTGCTGGCTCGAAGAAAAGCCTGGCTACCGGTGTGCCCATGGCGCAGGTGCTGTTCGTCGGTAGCGGGATCGGCGCGATGATCCTGCCGTTGATGCTGTTCCATCAAATTCAATTGATGGTCTGTGCAGTGCTGGCCCAGCGTTATGCCAGCCGCAAGGAAGAGGTCGAGGGCGAAGCAGCTTCGTCCTCAACGTAACTGGCCGGGGCGCAGCCCCGGCACGGGTTACTGGTTAATCCAGGTCTTGCGCAGAGTGACGCTCTGCAACCTGCGTGGCCTCATCGCCCCAGGTGCGGTTGACCCGCGTGCCGCGTTGTACTGCCGGGCGCTGGGCAATTGCTTCGGCCCAGCGTTGCACGTTGGGGTACTCCTCGACGGCGAGGAACTGCGCCGCGTCATACAGGTTGCCGCGCACCAACTGGCCGTACCAGGGCCATACGGCGATGTCGGCGATACTGTACTCGTCACCGCCCAGATAAGGGCTTTCGGCCAGGCGCCACTCAAGGACATCCAGCTGGCGCTTGGCTTCCATGGTGAAGCGGTTGATGGCGTACTCGATCTTCTCCGGCGCATACACATAGAAGTGGCCGAAGCCGCCGCCCAAGTAGGGTGCTGCGCCCATCTGCCAGAACAGCCAGTTGAGTGTCTCGGTTCGTGCGGCTGGGGCGCTCGGCAGCAGCGCACCGAACTTCTCTGCCAGATACAGCAGGATCGAGCCCGATTCAAACACCCGCACCGGTGGCTGTTGGCTGCAGTCAAGCAGTGCCGGGATCTTCGAGTTGGGGTTGACCGCCACAAAACCGCTGGAAAATTGCTCGCCCTCGCCAATACGGATCAGCCAGGCGTCGTACTCGGCGCCGCTATGGCCGAGTGCCAATAATTCTTCAAGGAGAATGGTCACCTTGACGCCGTTGGGCGTCGCCAGCGAGTACAACTGCAGCGGCTGTTTGCCCTGTGGCAAGGCCTGCTCGTGGGTGGCGCCTGCCACCGGACGGTTGGTGCTGGAGAACTTGCCGGCCTTGGCGGGCTCGTTGCGCCAGACCTTGGGCGGTACGTACTGTGAGTCGCTCACAAAGAACTCTCCTAGAATGCGCGGTTTCTGTTAAAAAGCTCACCTATAGATCTATGCCACGGCGGTGTCGTTCAGGGCAAGTGCCTTGTCGGCATGGCGTGCTGGCCCATGAATGGCAAACATGGCCTAGAGTTAGCTGCAGCGCAGCGGGCATGCGAGCGATTTATTGCAGTTTTTCTCAACTATTCATATCCGCGGATGTCATTCAATGCGATGTGAATGATCGATGGCATCTCAGCAAGTTTTCGGAGTTAACCGCATATGGCAGCACTGCAAGGCAGCACCCTGGAAGCGATCGTCGGCAATCAGCCAAAGTTGCTCAATGATTGGCAGACAGCGCTTGAAGCCAGCGGCGCTTCGCGTAACGTCAAAGAGCAGGACCTGCGTCAGCAAACCCGTGAGTTTCTGCAACTGATCGTAGATGGCTTGCGCCATGAGGGCAGTGACAATCCAGCGGCTGCGGGCTGGGAAGAAACCCGCCGCTTCCTCGACAAACTCTCCGCCAGCCGTGCCCAGCTCGGCCAGGAGTCGCATCAGACTGCCTCGTTCATCTTTTCGCTGAAAGGCCCGCTGTTTGCGCTGCTGCAAACCCAGTACCGCGATCAGCCAGCCGAGCTTGCCGAACAGCTGTGGCAAATTTCCGAGCTGTTCGATGCGTTTGGCCTGCACACCATCCGCACCTATCAAAAGACCCGTGAAGGAGTGATCAAGCGCCAGCAGGAAGAGCTGCTCGAGCTGTCCACTCCAGTGGTCAAACTATGGGAAGGCGTGCTCGCGCTGCCATTGATCGGCACACTCGACTCGCACCGCAGCCAGACCGTCATGGAGTCGCTGCTGCAGCGCATTGTCGATACCGGTTCGGAAATCGCCATCATCGACATCACCGGCGTGCCGACCGTGGACACCCTGGTTGCTCAGCACCTGCTCAAGACCGTCACCGCAATCCGCCTGATGGGCGCTGATTGCATCATCAGTGGCGTGCGCCCGCAGATCGCCCAGACCATCGTGCACCTGGGCCTGGACCTGGGCACCCTGACCACCAAGTCGAACCTGGCCGATGCACTGAAACTCGCGCTCAAGCGCCTGGGCACCGACATCGGCGAGCGGGCATAAACGATGGAGCGTATCCCGATCCTGCAGATGGGCCAGTTTTTGCTGGTGACCATCCAGGTAGACATGCATGACGAACTGGCGCTGCGCCTGCAGGATGACCTGACCAGCCGCATCGACCAGACCAACGCCCGCGGTGTGCTGATCGATATCTCGGCGCTGGACATGGTCGATTCGTTCATCGGCCGCATGATCGCCACCATTTCCGGCCTGTCGCGCATTCTTGATGCCGAGACGGTGCTGGTGGGCATGCAGCCTGCGGTGGCCATCACCCTGGTTGAACTGGGGCTGACTTTGCCCGGTGTCAGTACGGCACTGAACGTTGATCGCGGCATGCACCTGCTGCGCCAGCGGGTAGGCCAGTCATGAACGTCCGCGATAGCGGCAGTCATCCGGTACGCATCGAGCAGGATGTGGTGCTTGCGCGTCAACTGGCGCGCAAGCTGGCCAGCGAATGCGGCATGCGCCTGGTCGACCTGACCAAGATGGTCACCGCCGTCAGCGAGCTGGCGCGTAACACCGTGGTGTATGGCGGTGGCGGCGACATGGACTGGGAGATCATCGACGGCCTTGGCCGGGTGGGTCTGCGTCTGGTGTTTCGTGACGAAGGTCCGGGTATCCCCGATACCAAGCTGGCCCTGACCGATGGCTGGACCTCTGGCAACGGCATGGGCCTGGGCCTGACGGGGGCGCGCCGATTGGTCGACGAGTTCGAGTTGGATACTGCCCCAGGGCAAGGCACTCGGGTGACCATAACTCGATGGACATGACTTTTGCCGCCAGCCTGACCCAGGTGTTGACGCTCGATGACAGCAGCCAGGTGGGTCATGCCCGGCGTACCGTGCAAAAGCTTGCCGAAGACCACGGTTTTGATCAGGCCGACGCAGGCCGTGCGGCGCTGGTTGCCACTGAGCTTGCCAGCAATGTGCTCAAGCATGCCGAACGCGGCGAACTGCACCTGCGGGTTTTGCCGCATGGCGCGGCACATGCACTCGAGATCTTGGCCATCGACCGAGGCCCTGGCTTTGACGTGCATGCCTGCCTGACGGACAGGTATTCCACAGCCGGTACCCAAGGCATCGGCCTTGGCGCGGTCAGCCGCCAGGCGCAGGTGTTCGACGTGTATGCGGACGAGCGCGGCGCGGCAGTGCTGGCGCGTTTGCATCGTCGCGATGTCAAAGGCGCCGACGTACGCATCGGCGTCAGTCAGCATTCATTGCATAACGATCCAGCCTGTGGCGACACCTGGTATGTCGCCCGCGATCAGCAGCGCCTGAGTGCCCTGGTGGTCGATGGCCTCGGTCATGGCAGCGAGGCTGCCTCTGCCGCCATGGCGGGCGCTACGGAATTTGCTCGAACCCCATTCAGCGAGCCCGAACAGTTGCTCGCCGAAATGCACAACGCCATGGGCGGCACCCGCGGCGGCGCGGCGGCGATTGCCCAGTATGACGCTGCAGCGGACAACCTGGCCTTTATCGGTATCGGCAACATCGGTGCGACGCTGGTAGGCGGCGAACGTCCGCGCGGGCTGACCTCGTATCCCGGCATCGTCGGCGGTCAATACCGCAAGGGTCAGGTGTTTAACTACGCTCAGGTACAGGGAAATCTGTTGATCATGTACAGCGACGGGCTGCAATCGCGTTGGAACCTGCAAGCCTATCCGGGCCTGGCCCCGCGCCACCCGGCGATCATCGCTGGGGTTCTGCACCGGGATTTTTGCCGCGGTCGTGATGATGTCACCGTATTGGTCATTGACCTGGAGGCTGCTTATGCCTGAACAGATTCCCGGTTCGGCCGAGCAGGCCGCCCTCATCAGCCGCTTGCAAGCCGACAACGAAGCGTTGCGCGATGAGCTTGAAGAGACCAATCAGGGCGTGCTCGCACTATATGCCGAGTTGGACGTGCAGGCTGAGCAATTGCGCCAGGCATCCGACCTCAAGAGCCGCTTCCTGGCCTACATGAGCCACGAATTCCGCACGCCGCTGGGCTCGATCCTGAGCATCACCAGCCTGCTCGCTGACGAAATCGACGGGCCGCTGAGCAAAGAACAGCAGTTGCAGGTCGGATTTATCAGCTCGGCAACCCGCGAGCTCAGCGACATGGTCGACGACTTGCTCGACCTGGCCAAGATCGAGGCCGGGCGGATCAATATCTCGCCAGCCTGGTTCGATATGCTCGACCTGTTCGCCGCCTTGCGCGGGATGTTCCGGCCGATCGTCGACATGGGCGCGGTCGACCTGATCTTCGAGGAGCCGCAAGGCTTGCCGCAGCTGTATACCGATGACAAGAAGCTGGCGCAGATCCTGCGCAACTTCATTGCCAACGCCCTGAAATTCACCTTGCGTGGCGAGATCCGCGTGTCGGCCCGTCTGCACGGTACTGACCGCGTCCGCTTTGCCGTCAGTGATTCGGGTATCGGTATTGCCCCGGAACTGCTCGGCGCCCTGTTCGAAGATTTCGCCCAGGTCGACTCGCCTTTGCAGAAACGCCTGCGCGGGACTGGCTTGGGCCTGTCCTTGTGTAAACGCTTCGCTGCGCTGTTGGGCGGAGAAGTGGGCGTAGAAAGTGAACCCGGGGTCGGCTCGACGTTCTTTGTAATCATCCCGCTTGCCATCGCCCAGGAGAGCGCCGATGAGCTCTGAGATCCGCCTGCTGATCGTCGACGACAACGCCACCACGCGCTACGCGCTGCGTCGGCGGCTGGCCCTGCACGGCTATCAGGTACTTGAGGCAGGCACTGGCGGCGACGGCCTGGAGGTGATCCGCAATGAACAGATTGATGCGCTGATCCTGGATGTGAACCTGCCGGACATGAGCGGTTTCGATGTCGTACGCCTGTTGCGCGCCGATCCCGAGACAGCGCTGCTGCCGGTGATCCATGTCTCGGCTGCGTCGATCCTGACCGGCGACATCATTACCGGTCTTGAGGCCGGAGCCGATGCCTACCTGGTGCACCCGGTCGACCCGGATGTGCTGCAGGCGACTCTGCGCACCTTGCTGCGGGTGCGTGACACCGAGCGTGCACTGCGTGACAGCGAGGCGCGTTTTCGCGAGATCTTCAGCAACGTGTCGGCGCCGATTGCGGTGCTGGATGCCCAGTTCAAAGTGCATGAGTGCAACCATGCATTCGCTCAGCTGATTCAGGATAATCAGCAGCCTGAAGTGCTGCTGGAATGCTTCACCCCGGGCCAGGAACTGGCCCTGGCTGCCTTGCGTCAGCACCTGGCAGACGGCGAGCGCTGGCGCGGTACCTTGGGCATGACGGTGAAAGGCCAGTTGCGCGACACCGACTGGCAGTTGTCGCCGTACCGCACGCCGGGCCTGTGCCTGGTATTTGTCGAAGACGTTACCGAGCATCGCCATCGCGAGCGCTCGCACCTGGCCAAGCTCGACGATGCCAACATTCAGCTGGCCCGCGAGATGGCCCAGCGCGCGCGCACCGAGGCGCAGCTGCTGCAGTTGCAGAAAATGGACGCCTTGGGCAGCCTGACTGGCGGTATCGCCCACGACTTCAACAACCTGCTCACCGGGATCATCACCAGCCTGGAGTTGATCCGTAAACGCGTCGGCGAGAACCGCCTCGAGAAAGTCCCCCATTATGCCGATGCCGCACTGAGCTCGGCGATGAGCGCGGCCTCGCTGACTCATCGTCTGCTGGCCTTCGCTCGGCAGCAGCCGCTGGATACCCACCCGGTCGACGTCAACGAGCGCATACGTTCGCTGCAAGAGCTGCTGACCCGCACCATCGGTGAACGCATCGATCTGCAGTTGCAACTGAGCGAGTGCCCGGCGACCGCGCTGGTCGACCCGGTGCAACTGGAAAGCGCCGTGCTCAACCTGGTGATCAACGCCCGCGATGCGTTGATCAAAGGCGGGCATATCTGGGTCACTACTTCAGCAGTCGTGGCCCGCGCCGACCCCAATCTTCAGGATGGCGCTTACATCGCCGTGACGGTGCGCGATGACGGCAGTGGTATCGCCCCGGACCTGCTGGAGAAGGTCTTCGACCCATTCTTCACCACCAAACCTTTGGGGCAGGGCACCGGCCTTGGTCTGTCGACCATCTATGGCTTCGCTCGTCAGTCTGGCGGGCATGTCGCGTTGCGCAGCGTGCAGGGACAGGGCACAGAAGTGACCCTGCTGCTGCCTGCCAGCAATCGCGAAGCGGTCAGCGAGGCGCTGGTGGCCCACGTCGATCAAAGAGGCGCAGGTGAGCATGTGCTGATCGTCGAAGACATGGCTTCGGTGCGCCTGTCGGTGGCTGAGGTGATGGCCGACGCCGGTTACCGCTACACGCTGGCGGAAACCATCGAGCAGGCGCTGGACCATCTGCGCAACGACAGCAGTATCGAACTGCTGCTCACCGATGTCGGTCTGCCAGGCATCAGCGGTCGCGAGCTGGCTGATATGGCCCGGGTTTATCGGCCAGGCTTACCGGTGCTGTTCATGACCGGCTACGCCGAAACCGCGCTGGATCGGCAGGCGTTTCTCGGCTCGGGCATGGATATGCTGATCAAGCCGTTCCAGATTGGCGAGCTGCTGGACAAGGTCCGTCGTTCCCTCGGGCGGGTCAGCCCAGACTGACCCTGGCTGCAGCCTGGCGAGCCGGGTTGCAGGTCAGATGGACAAACCCACCACCCGGCTATGCACGCTTTCCTCCTGATTGCGGCGCTTGTTCACCACCAGCTCGCCAATCGCGATCAAGCGGGTGCGCGTGACATTGCGCGACAGCCCCAGCAACTGCGCGGTATGCACCTGGTTGTAGTGGCAGAAGTGATACGCCGAACGCAGCAGGGCGTTCTCGACTTTCTCGAACAACTCACCGGACTGCTCCTCAAACAGCCGGCTGAACGCTTGCTCCAGCAGCTCTTCTGCCGAACCACCATGGCTGGCGGCGGCATCCTCCTGGCGCTCCAGGCGCAGGTTGGACATGCGCAGATCCTGCGCCTGGATTTCACCGTTGCCGCAGGTCAGCAGGCTGTGATGGATGACGTTTTCCAGCTCGCGAATATTGCCCGGCCAGCTGTATTCGACCAGCTTGGCCTGCGCGCGTGGGCTTAGCTCGACCGGGCCATAACTCAAGCGCTCGCTGTAGCGGCGGATGAAATGGCGCACCAGCGGCATGATATCGCCGGGGCGATCACGTAGCGGGTGCAGCGACAGCGTCACTACGCTCAGGCGGTAGTACAGGTCTTCGCGAAAATGCCCGGCATTGATGGCTTTTTCCAGCTGCACGTTGGTCGCTGCCAGCACCCGCACATTGATCGGGATGCTCTTGCGCGAGCCTAGCCTGACCACCTCGCGCTCCTGCAACACGCGCAGCAGCTTGACCTGAATCGGCAAGGGTAGGTCGCCGATCTCGTCGAGAAACAGCGTGCCGCCGTTGGCTTCCTCGAACCAGCCGGCCTTGGCGGCGAGCGCGCCGGTAAAGGCGCCTTTCTCGTGACCGAACAACTCGGCCTCGACCAGCGACTCGGAAAACGCCCCGCAGTTGACCGCGATGAACGGCCCGTTGCGGCGCCCGCTGAGGTCGTGGATATGGCGCGCCACCAGCTCCTTGCCCGTGCCGGTCTCGCCGATGATCAGCACGCTGGCCTCACTTGGCGCAACCTGTTGCAAGTGGGCCAGCAGCGCCTGCGAACGGGGGTCTTCGAAGACCTGCGCAGTCGCCCGGATCGAGGTGGCCAGTGACGGTGACGGGGGGAGGGTGAGCAATTGCATGGGCGTGCCTTTAGGAATAGAAGGACGGGACAGGGCGCTTGCCGTTGAGGGCCCACTCGCCGAGCTCGTGGATGCGGTAATCCACGGGGTCGTGCAGGGTTTGCGTGCGCAGGTTGCGCCAATGCCGGTCGAAGCGCAGTGAGGCATGGGTGGCGCGGGCACCGGTGACTTCGAACAGGCGGTTGCAGATATCCAGGCCGTGGCGGGTTGCCGCGACCTTGGCCGTGCCGATGGCCAGCGCGAGGTCGCCGCGTTGCTCTGCACTCAACCCATGCTCCTGCTGCCAGGCAGCATCGAGCTGGTCGGCGGCGCGCTCGATCAGCAAACGCACGCTTTCCAGGCCCACCCAGAACTCGCCGTAATGGCGCAGCACATAAGGGTCTTCGCTGACCTGTGCCGCGCTGGAGCGGAACCAGGGGCGGCTTTCCTTGAGGCTATACTGACGCGCTTCGGCAAAGGCGCCTTCGGCGATGCCGAGGAACAGGTTGGCGAAGTGCAGTTGGGCAATCAGCGGGCGCAATGCAGCGAATGGCGTGCTCAGCGGGCCTGGATCGAGCAGCAGTTCGTCCTGCTCGACCCGCACCCGTTCGAAGGTGGCGCTGCCGCTGTCGGTCTGGCGTTGGCCAATGTTGTTCCAGTCGTTGTGCAGGCTGATGCCGGTGCGGGCGCTGGGGATGGCCGCGATCAATAGCTTGCCGCCGGCACGTTCGTCCACGGCCGAGGCGATCAGCATCTCTGAATCGCTGGCGCCGGAACAGAAGCTCTTTTGCCCGGAGAACTCGCACCAGCCGTCGAAGTGCTTGACCACGGTGCGGGTGTCCAGCGGGTTGAGGGCGTTGCCCCAGAACCAATGCTTGCGCGCCGTCTGCTCAAACCATGGTTGCCATTGCTCGGGCCGCGAGAACAGGCGCACGGTGGCCAGCATCAAGTGATGAAAACCGAACACATGGGCAATCGAGCTATCGACCCGGGCGAATTCGCGCACCACTTCGAGCGTTTCGCGCCAGTTGGCGCCCTGGCCGCCATAGGCGGTGGGGATGGTCAGCGCGAGCAGGCCACTGCTGCGCAGGGCGTCACGCTCGCGCTTGGGCGTGCCGCCGCGTTCGTCGCGCTCGACTGCGGTTTGAGCAAACTGCTCAGCCAGCTCGCGGGCAATGCCAAGGGCCGAGGAGCGAGCGGGGCGGGCAATACCGCCGGCCAGGGCTGCGTTGTCGAGCGGGTTGCTCATGGGCGAGTCTCCAGGTCAATTGAGCGGGGGACTTTGCTTGAGCAATCGTCGAGGCTGTTGGGGCTTGCTGTTGATGGGGTGCTGCGCTGCAGACAGTTGGCCAGCTGTTGGCGGCTGTACAGTGCAGACAGTTATAAAAGAACTGGGTTTATTTAAAAAGGAATAAGAAAGAATACTCTTATTCCTTTATAGGTTTTCTGTGTGCGTGGCCGTCTGCGCAGCGATTCAGGAATGCGGCGAAGCGTGCTCGCCACCGGCATATTCGGGCTTCAGATGGCCCTGGCTGTCCAGCAGCCAGGCATCCATCACCTCGCGCACCACCGGACCGGCGACGCGGCCGCCGGCTTCGCCGTTTTCGATCATCACCGCCACCACAATCGAGGGATGCTCGGCAGGGGCGAAACCGACGAACAAGGCATTGTCGCGGTGCCGCTCCAGGGTCTTGTTGCGGTCGTAGCGCTCGCCCTGACGAATCGCCACTACCTGCGCGGTACCGCTCTTGCCGGCAATTCGGTACTGGGCGCCAGCCGCCGAGGCGCGGGCGATGCCGCGCGGGTCGTGCATGACCATCTGCATGCCCTGGCTGACCTGGTCCCACGCGCGCTTGTCGTGCAGGACGATATCCGGCATCGGGTGTGGATCCTGCGGCGGCTCGCCACCAATGCTCCGGGCCAGGTGCGGGCGGTGCCACACGCCTTTGCTGGCGAGCAGGCTGGTGGCTTGGGCCAGCTGCAACGGGGTGACCTGCATGTAGCCCTGGCCAATCCCCAGGATCAGCGTTTCACCGGGGAACCACGCCTGACGGCGAGTCGCGCGCTTCCATTGCTGCGACGGCATCAGCCCGGCGGCTTCCTCGAACATGTCCAGAGAGACCTTCTGGCCAAGGCCGAACTCGGCCATATAGTCATGCAGGCGGTCGATGCCCAGCTTGTGCGCGAGGTCATAGAAGTAGGTGTCGTTGGAGCGCATGATCGCGGTGTACATGTCTACCCAGCCATCGCCGCTGCGGTTCCAGTTGCGGTACTTGTGGTCGTAGTTGGGCAGCTCGTAGTAGCCGGGGTCGAACACCCGGTTGGCGGGCGTCATTACGCCGCTGTCGAGGCCGGCGATGGCCACCTCCGGCTTGATCGTCGAACCCGGCGCATACAAACCGCGCAGCACCCGGTTGAACAGCGGCCGGTCGATCGAATCGCGCAGCGCGGCGTATTGCTTGAAGCTGATGCCTTTGACGAACAGGTTGGGATCAAAGCTTGGGTTGCTGACCATCGCCAGCACATCGCCGGTGGCGGGGTCGAGCGCCACTACCGAGCCACGGCGATCGCCCAGGGCCTTTTCGGCGGCCTGTTGCAGCTGCACGTCAAGGCTGAGGATGATGTCCTTGCCCGGGATCGGGTCCTGATGGCGGAGCACGCGCATGACCCGGCCCTGGGCGTTGGTCTCGACCTCTTCGTAGCCGACATGGCCGTGCAACTGATCCTCGTAGAAGCGCTCGACGCCAGTCTTGCCGATCGACTGGGTACCGCGGTACTCGGTGCTGTCGAGGGTCTTGGCTTCCTTCTCGTTGATCCGGCCGACATAGCCCACCGAGTGCGCAAAGTGCTCATTGAGCGGGTACTCACGGATAAACTGCGGCTCTACATCAAGCCCCGGCAGGCGGAACTGATTGACGGCGATCAGGGCGATCTGTTCTTCGCTCAGGCCCACCATCAAGGTCACCGGTTCGAACGGTTTACGCCCACGGCGCAGATCCTTGTTGAACTGCTGACGGTCGTCGTCGGCCAGGCCGAGAATCTGCGTCAGGCTGTCGAGCACCTTGGCTGAATCGCCGGCGCGCTCGCGGGTCATGGTCAGGTTGAAGCTGGGCTTGTTGTCGGCCAGCACGACGCCGTTGCGGTCGTAGATCAGGCCGCGCTCAGGCGCGATCGGCAGGACGTGCACGCGGTTGTTTTCGGAAACGGCGCTTTGCTGATCGTGCTGCAGCACCTGCAGCACGTACAGGCGAGCGATCAGCACCGCAACGAGGCTGCAGGTCAGCACGGCGCAGACCAACAGGCGGCGGTTGACCAGCTGCTTTTCCTGTTCGTGATCCTTGAGGGGGATGGGTTGGGGCATGCGCGTTCTTCGGGGTGGAGAGGTCACCGGGTCGGCGATGCTACGCAAGCACCCGCTGCTGCTCAAGCAAGCCGCCCCCGGCGAGCCTGCCCGGATGGCCCGTCAGCCCCGGCAGTACTGAGCCGCAGCCTTGCATGAATATTCATTCATGTGACTCATCAGGGCACGGCTTGCTGCACTGCTACTGCATGGCGTGCTCGTCTGATCGAGGCCTCTTGCAGCAGGGTAATCACCCCGTATCGGACTTGCGCCCCAGGTGGCGACAGCGCACTGGGTCAGCCACCTGACTTCAACGCCATGGCCAAACGCGACATGGCCGTCTCGATTTCATGCTCGGTCAGGGACGAGTAGCCCAGCAGCCAGCCTTGCTGCTTGTGCTCGCCCGCGTAGAGCCGGCTCAGGCCAGGCAACTGCACGCCGGCGCTGGCCGCTACGCGGATGGTGTCCTGCTCGCTCCAGCCCGCCTCGAGCAGGCAGGGAATCTGCAGTCCGCCTTGCGAGTGCAGGGCGGTGGCAATGCCTGGCAGGTGCCTGGCAATGGCATCCAGCATGTACAGGCGGCGCCGGCTGTAGAGTTTGCGCATGGCGCGCACGTGGGCGTTGTAATGGCCGTCTTCCATGAAGCGCGCCAGGGTCAGTTGCAGGATCTGCGGGGTATGCCCGTCGATGATGCTGCGGGCGCAGGCAAACGGCTGCACCAGTTGTTCGGGCAGGATCATGTAGCCCATGCGCAGGCCGGGAAACAGGGTCTTGCTGAAGGTGCCGAGGTAGATCGTGCGCTGGTAGCGGTCCAGCCCCTGCATGCAGGCGGTGGGCAGCCCGTCGTAGTGAAACTCGCTGTCGTAGTCGTCCTCGATGATCCATTTGCCGTGCTCGGCCGCCCAGCCGAGCAGCTCCAGCCGGCGCGCCAGCGGCAGGGTGGCGCCGGTGGGGTATTGATGCGACGGCGTCACGTACAGGCAATTGGCAGCGCTGCGATCGGCACGCAGCAGGTCGATGCGCACGCCTTGTTCATCGACGTCGATCGGCACGACCTTGGCCTCGGCCGCTTCGAAAGCTTTTTTCGCGCCAAAATAGCCAGGGTTTTCCAGCAGGATGGGTTTGCCCGCGTCTACCAGCAACTGCGCGCACAGGAACAACGCTTGGCGGGTACTGCTCAGCACCAGAATTTGCTCGGGCTTGCAGTTGGCGCCGCGCTCAAGGTTGAGGTACGTGGCGATGGCCTTGCGCAGCGGCTCGGCACCCTGCGGGTCACCATGCAGCAAGACGTTGCCGCGGTAGTCCTTCATGACCTGGCGTTGCAGGCGCTCCCAGGTCTCAGTGGGGAAGCTGCGGGTTTCCGGCAGGCCTGTAGCGAAGGCCTTGATCGCCTGCTGGTCATGGATGCCGCCGCTGGCGAGGATCTGCTGGCCGCGCTGGCTCAGCCCGGCCGCTTGCGTGGCGGCTTGAGCACGGCGTGCGTCGCGTTGTTGCATGCGCCGGCGAGCGGCGCCATGCAACTCGCTGCCCAGGGTTTGCGCGACGTAGCTGCCGGCGCCGCCGCGGCGGTTGATGTAGCCATCGCGCTGCAACTGCACATAGGCGTTCTCGACGGTGTCGCGGGCCACGCCGAGCGAGCGCGCCAGCACTCGCGTGGCGGGCAGCTTCAGGCCGGCACTCAGCGAGCCTTCGAGAATCAGTGCACGCAGTGAACGCTGGATTCGCTGGTGCAGATCGAGGCTGGCAAATTCGCTGTCGGCCAAGCGCATCTGCAGGGTTTCAAGTTCGAACGTTTTTGCCATGTGGTCTGCCCTGACTGCATGAATTGGCCTGAAGCGGCAGGCCAGTCTATCCGTAGACTCTGCGCCTCGCCACTGCCTGGAGCTTGTTCGCCATGTCACTCAATGCCTCTCGCTCGTCACTGCGCCCGAGCGACCTGCTGCACCCGATCATTGCCGGTCTGGTATCGGTCATCGTCAACTATGGCGGCACCTTCATCCTGGTGTTCCAGGCGGCCAAGGTGGCCGGCCTGAGCCCTGAGCTGACGGCCTCGTGGGTCTGGTCGGTGTCCATTGGCGTGGGCGTTACCGGGATGTACCTGAGCTGGCGCTATCGCGCACCGATCATTACCGCCTGGTCGACGCCGGCTGCGGCGTTTCTGGTCGTCGCGCTGGCAACTACGCCTTATGCCGAAGCGGTAGGCGCCTACATGGTCTGTGCCGCGGCCTTCGTGCTGCTGGGCTGTTCCGGCTGGTTCGACAAGGTCATTGCACTGATTCCACCCGGGGTAGCAGCAGGGCTGCTGGCCGGGATTCTGCTGCAGTTTGGCATTGGTGCGTTCAGCAGCGTCAGCATCGATCCGCTGCTGGCCGGGCTGCTGATTGCCTGCTACCTGCTGCTCAAGCGCTTCACTGCGCGTTATGCAGTGGCCGGCATTCTGCTGCTGGGGTTGAGTTTTTTGCTGGTGCAGGGCCGGCTTGACCTGTCCGGCCTGCACTGGCAACTGACCGAGCCGGTGTTCACCGTGCCGCAGTTCTCGCTCAATGCGCTGCTGAGTGTGGCTTTGCCGCTGTTTTTGATCACCCTGACCGGGCAGTACATGCCGGGCATGCTGGTGTTGCGCAACGATGGCTACGACACCAGCGCCAGTCCCATCGTGACGGTGACCGGGCTGGGTTCGCTGTTGATGGCGCCGTTCGGCTCGCATGCGTTCAACCTGGCAGCGATCACCGCGGCCATCTGCACCGGCAAGGAAGCCCACGAACAGCCGTCCAAGCGCTGGATCGCCGGCATCGCCGCTGGCTTGCTATATGTGTTGGTAGGGATGTTCGGGGCGACCCTGGCGGCGCTGTTCATGGCCTTGCCGGCAAGCTTCATCACCACCCTGGCCGGGCTGGCCTTGCTGGGTACCATCGGCGCCAGCCTGGCCAGCGCTACCGCCAATGCGAAAACCCGTGAAGCGGCGTTGATCACCTTTTTGGCCGCTGCCGCCAACATTACCTTGCTGGGTATTGGCGGTGCGTTCTGGGGTTTGCTGATTGGTCTTGCTGCGCATGCGCTGCTCAATGGGTTCAACACCACCGGGGCGCGCGCCGTGGGGAGCAAGGCTGCGGTCACTCGCTGACGGCTTTGCCGTAGGCCGACCTGGACAGCGCTGCCGCGCTGTTCGTTGGTCACTCAGCCAGCTGCAACTCCGGCAGCTTGACCTGGAACGCCCGGGTCAGCCCAAGCAGGCACAGCAAGCCCAACCCCATCCAGCTCAAGCCGATCGCGAATGACATGCTCGACAGGCTGCTCCACAGCCACAAGGTGCTGAGAAAACCCAGTGCCGGAATGGCCCCATACAGTAGGTAATTGCGCGTACCGCGCAGTTGCTGGTCGACCAGGTAGTGTTTGACCACCGCCAGGTTCACCGCCGAGAAGGCAAACAGCGCGCCGAAGCTGATCATGTTGGCCACCGTGTCCAGGGTCAGCACCAGTGCCAGTAACGACATCACACTGACCAGCAGAATGGCGCTGGCCGGCACCCGCTTTTTCGTCCGCAACCGGCCGAACACCCGTGGCAGCGCGCCGTCGCGGCCCATGGCGAACAGCACCCGCGACACGCTGGCCTGGGACACCATCGCCGAGGCAAAGCAGCCGGCGACATAGGTGGCAGTGAAGGCGCTGACCAGCAGCTCGCCGCCGACCCGGCGCATGACATCCACCGAGGCCGAGTCGGGGTCGGCAAAGCTGGCCCAGTCGGGGAACACTTGCTGGGCAAAATACGACACCAGCAAGAACAGCAGGCCGCCGACCAGCGACACCACCATGATCGCCAGCGGGATGCGGTACTGCGGGTTGCTGGTTTCCTCAGCCATGGTTGAAACCGCATCGAAGCCGAGGAATGACAGGCACAGCACGGCCGCGCCGGTCATCACCAGCGGCACACTGAAACCGTCGTGGTAGAACGGCTTGAGCAGCGACACTGGCTCGCCCTGGCCACTCAGGCTGCTGACCGACAGCGCCACGAAGACCACGATGAACACCAACTGCACCACTACCAGAATCCAGTTGACCCGAGTGATCGACTCGATGCCGATCAGGTTTAGAAAGGTCACCAGGCTGATCGAGCCGAGCACCCAGACCCAGGCCGGCACTGCCGGGAAGTACTCGGACATGTAGATGCCGATCAGCAGGTAGCTGAGCAGCGGCAGGAAGATGAAGTCGAGCAGCAAGGTCCAGCCGGCGATGAAGCCGAAGTAGCTGCCGAAGGCTTTACGGGTGTAGCTGTACACCGAGCCAGAATAGGGATGGGCCTGGACCATGCGGCCGTAGCTGTAGGCGGTCAGCAGCATCGCGCCGAGGGTCAGCAGATAGGCCGTGGGCAAGTGCCCTTTGGTCATCTGGGTGACCAGGCCATAGGTGGTGAACACGGCCAGCGGGACCATGTAGGCCAGGCCGAACAGCACCAGCGCGGGCAGGCCCATGGATTGGCGAAAGCGGCGAGACGCCGGGGCTTGCGCACAGTGAGTGTCGGCTGAGCTTGTTGTTATAGTCATTGCGAACTCCTGGAAGGCGAATACAGGACGCTGCAGTAGGCGAGGTGTACTCGCTACCGGTGATGAAGCCGTGTCGAGAGGGTGCGCAGCTCTGCACGCAAGACGCCCAGCCGGATCGGGCTGGGCGTTGCGCTCGGGTCAGAGGCGGCCGATGCTGCGCGCGGTGCGGTCGACGGCCAGGCGGGTTTTTTCGACCAGCTCATCAAGCTCGCTGCGGCTGGCGATCAGCGCCGGGGCCATGATCATGCGGCCCAGGGTCGAGCGGATGATCACGCCTTCCTCAAAGCCATAGGTGCGGCACTGCCAGGCCAGGTCGTTTTCATTGGCGAAGCGTTTGCGGGTTGGTTTGTCCTCGGCGAACTGCAACGCCGCCAGCAGGCCAGTGCCCTGAATCTCGCCAATCAGGGGGTGCTCGGCAAACGACTCACGCAGGAGTTGCTGCAGATAAGGACCGGTGTCGTCCTTGACCTGGCGCACGATGCCTTCGTCACGCAAGGCCTTGAGGTTGGCCACCGCCACCGCTGCGGCAACCGGGTGGCCGGAGTAAGTCAGGCCGTGGGCAAATACACCGCCGCGCTCGACCAGCGCCTCGGCGATGCGCTTGCTCAACACCAGCCCGCCCATGGGGATATAGCCGCTGGTCAGGCCCTTGGCGATGGACAGGGTGTCGGGCTCGAAGCCGAAGTGCTGGTGGGCGAACCATTCGCCGGTACGGCCAAAGCCGCCGATCACCTCATCGGCGCACAGCAGCACGTCGTACTGGCGGCAGATGCGCTGGATCTCGGGCCAGTAGCTTTCAGGCGGGAAGATCATGCCGCCGGCGCCCTGGAACGGCTCGGCGATGAAACCAGCGACGTTGTCCACGCCCAGTTCGAGGATTTTTTCTTCAAGCTGCAGCGCGCAGCGTCGGCCGAATTCGGCCGGGGTCAGCTCGCCGCCGTTGGCGTACCAGTACGGCTCGTCGATGTGGGCGATGTCGGGGATCATCCCGCCCATCTCATGCATGAACTTCATCCCGCCCAGTGCGGTGGCGGCCAGGGTCGAGCCGTGGTAACCGTTCCAGCGGCCGATCATGACCTTCTTCTGCGGCTTGCCCAGCACCTGCCAGTAACGGCGCACGGTGCGGATCAGCACCTCGTTGGCCTCGGAGCCGGAGTTGGTGTAGATCGCGTGGCTGTAATGGCCCGGCAGCAGGCTGAAGAGCAGTTCTGACAGCTCGATTACCGCCGGGTGGGTGGTGTGGAAGAACATGTTGTAGTACGCCAACTGATCCATCTGCGCGGCAGCGGCGTTGGTCAGGTCCTTGCGGCCGTAGCCCAGTTGCGTGCACCACAAGCCGGACATGCCATCCAGATAACGGTTGCCGTCGTTGTCCCACAAATTCAAACGCTCGCCGCGGACCATCACCCGCGGCCCTTCCGCGTTGAGGGCCTTTTGATCGAGAAACGCATGGATGTGGTGGGCCGCGTCGGCCTTTTGATAGTCCTGGGTGTTTCGTTGCGGGATGAAGGGTGCGTTCATGACGTTTGTTCTCTTTTTTGGGAGTCGCGCAGGGCGGATGCAACTGAAGTCCCGGAAATGCTCCCACACCTCGAAAACCACCGAAATCACCCTTTGGGGTGAGCTGCGAGCTGGTGTGGCTGCAGAGCTTTTTCATGGGTCCGGACCACATTTTTGCGAATTTGCCTGCCGCTGCGAGTGGCGCACGATTGTCTCCAGTCAATAACAACGGACCGGCAAACGGTCGCAAGAGGAGTGCAGCGTGTTCGACCTCAACTACTGGCAACAGCGGGCCCAGCGCCAAACCTTCATCGACACCGCGCTCATCGGCGGCCGGGCGGTGCAGTCGTCTACAGGTGCGACTTTTACCGCTATCAACCCCGCAACCAATCAGGTGTTGGCGCAGGTTGCAGCCTGCGGTGAGCGTGAAGTGGACCTGGCAGTGCGTTCTGCGCGCCAGGCCTTCGACCAGGGGCCGTGGGCATGCATGGCGCCAGGTGAGCGCAAGAAGATCCTGCTGAAACTGGCCGAGCTGCTGCTGGCGCACCGTGAGGAGTTGGCCTTGCTCGACTCGCTGAACATGGGCAAGCCGGTGATGGACGCCTACAACATTGATGTGCCGGGCGCAGCCGGGGTGTTTGCCTGGTATGGCGAGGCGCTGGACAAACTCTACGATCAGGTCGCGCCGACGGCTGCCAACACGCTGGCCACCATCACCCGCGAGCCACTGGGCGTGATCGCTGCGGTGGTGCCCTGGAACTTCCCCCTGGACATGGCGGCCTGGAAGCTCGCGCCGGCACTGGCTGCCGGGAACAGCGTGGTGTTGAAGCCTGCCGAGCAGTCGCCGTTTTCCGCCTTGCGCCTGGGCCAGTTGGCTTTGGAAGCGGGCATTCCAGAAGGGGTACTCAACGTTGTCCCGGGCCTCGGCGAGAGAGCCGGCAAAGCCTTGGGGCTGCACCCGGATGTCGATTGCCTGGTGTTCACCGGCTCGACTCAGGTGGGCAAGTACTTTATGCAGTACTCGGCCCAGTCCAACCTCAAGCAGGTCTGGCTTGAGTGCGGTGGCAAAAGCCCGAATCTGGTGTTTGCCGACTGCCAGAATCTCGATCTGGCAGCTGAAAAAGCTGCGTTCGGGATCTTCTTCAATCAAGGCGAAGTGTGCTCGGCCAATTCACGGTTGTACGTGCAGCGAGCTATCCACGACGAGTTCGTCGAGCGGGTGATGGCCAAGGCGCAGGCGTGGCTGCCGGGTGATCCGCTCAACCCGGCGAGTGCCGCCGGGGCGATTGTCGACAGCGAGCAAACCGCGCGGATCATGCGTGCTATCGGGCAAGCGCAGGAGGAGGGCGCGCAGCTGCGTTGCGGAGGCCAGCAACTGACGTTCAATGGCTCATCCAACTTTATCCAGCCCACTGTATTTACCGAGGTAAAACCGGACAGCGAGCTGGCCCGTGAAGAGATTTTCGGCCCGGTGCTGGCCGTCACCGCCTTTGACGATGAGGCGCAGGCGGTAGCGCTGGCCAATGACAGTGTCTACGGCCTGGCGGCCTCGGTGTGGAGCGACGACCTCAACCGCGCGCACCGGGTTGCCAAGGCGCTGAAGGCTGGTACGGTGTCGGTCAACACCATGGACGCGCTGGATGTCAGCGTGCCGTTCGGTGGCGGCAAGCAGTCCGGCTTTGGCCGTGACCTGTCGCTGCATTCATTCGACAAGTACACCCACCTGAAAACCACCTGGTTCCAGCTGCGTTAAGCGCTGGCCCAAGGCGCACACGAGACGCCCGTGATGAGTACAGACCGGCTTGGATCCGAACAGTGGTTTCAGCACATGGCACAGGTGACCGATTGCATCGGCACCTCGGCCTTTGTCGAGTCGCTGTATTCGGCGCTGAACCTGCTGGCGCCGGCCAATGCCATCACGGTGTTTCTGTTTCCCCATGAAGGCCTGCCGTCGACGCTGTTCGAGCGCGACGATGAGGGGCCGTGGATGCCTGAGGGCAACGTGCGCAAGTATCTGGAAGGCTTCTATCTGCTGTGCCCGTTCTACCGCGCGAGCTTGGAGGGCATTGCGCCCGGCTGCTATCGCCTCAGCGATGTCGCGCCGGACCACTTCAAGCGCAGTGAGTACTACCTGTCGTTCTATCAGCATGCGCGGCTGGAGGAAGAGATCAATTACCTGGTGCCACTCGGGCCGAAGCTGACCATCGCCGTTGCGCTGGCCAGCACCTCGCGATTGAGCAGGCAGCAAGTTGCCGAACTCAAGCGCATCGCACCGTGGGTGCTGGCGGTGGTGCGTCGGCATTGGGGCGACCTGGATGCGCACATGCTTGGCGGGCGTTTCGAGAGTGCGCTGGGGCGGCAGATCAATGCAGCGTTGGTGAAGTTTGGCTCGTCGTTGCTGACCGAGCGCGAATGCCTGGTCGCGCAGTACATGCTGCGTGGGCACTCGATACGCTCATTGGCAGAGCGACTGGGTATCAGCGAGGACACGGTCAAGACCCATCGCAAACACTTGTACGCCAAGCTCGACATCGGCAAGCAGTCCGAGCTGTTCTCGCTGTTTATCGCCTCGGTCGCACAGGCGCAGGAAGGGTTGAGCAAAGACCCGCTGGAAAGCTATCTGCGCCGTCGGCCCTGAGCGGGTGGCTTAGATAAGGATGTAGTCGCTGCGCTGGCGAATGCCCTGATGCTCGCCCTCGACCAGATGCACATAGCGCCCAGCCAACAGGTCGATCGGCAGGCAATCATCAACGTCGAGTATTGCGTCGGTATGCGGCTTCAACCAGCCAGCGGCCATGCGCCGTTTACCCAACTGCTTGGCCTCGGCTTTGTCCCTGGCAGCCACCAGCAGATAACGGTGCGCTTCGCCGAATACCTGCCGCTCGTAACCGCCCAGATTGAGGAAGAACAAGCGCAGTGCGCCGGGTTGCGGCGCGGCCTGGCTGAACTCGACGCGGTAATTGTCGATGCCGTGCACTTCCAGCCAGGAGTCGATGTGCAGCCCTTTCAGGCTGCCGAACCAGGCATTGCGTAACTCAGGGTAGAGCTGCTCGAGCGAGTCGCCCTGAGCAAAGACCACATCGTGAACTTCGATGCTGGCGCGCGGGTGGCGCCCGCCGAGCATGACAACGTAAAGCATGAATTATCCTCGTGCTGGGCGCTGCGGCTTTCGCCAGCGCCCGCTCAAAACGTCACGGCCCACAGCGCAGCCGCCAATGCCGGCGGCATGACCAGCAAGCCCAGCCGCAGGAAGCGCCAGGCGCTGACATTCTCCCCCTCACGGCGGATGGCTACCAGCCACAGCAGGGTCGCCAGCGAACCGGTGATCGACAGGTTGGGGCCCAGGTCGACGCCAATCAGCAGCGCCGCCGTGGTTTGCCCAGGCAACTGCACCATGTGCCCCATCGAGCCTGCGATCAGCCCGCTGGGCAGGTTGTTCATCAGGTTACTGGCAATCGCCACAGCGACCCCGGCAGCCCAGCTGGCTTGCGCTGGCGACTGTTCGGCGAGTGCCGCCAGGGCATGCGCCAGATGATCGATGACGCCGGTCTGGGCCACGGCTTCGACCAGCACGAACAACCCGGCCACCAAAGGTAGTACGCCCCACGCGACATGGCGCAGCACCGGCATCGGGCTGCGGCGCTGGCTCAGGTGAATCAAGGCGGTGGTGGTCAGGCCAGCGCAGAAGGTTGGCAGGCCCAGCGCAGTGTCCAGCGCCGAGGCGGTCAGCAGCAGTGCCCCGGTCAGGACAATGCCCAGCGCGCACAGCTTGGCCCCGGGAGTCAGCGGCTGCGAGTCGACGGTCAGGGCCAGTGGCTGCATGATCTGTTTACGCTGGGTCAGGCGCAGCACTATGTAGGTCAGGCTGATCGCTGCCAGCGACGGCAGGCTGAACTGCCTCAGCCACTCCAGCAGCGGCGGCATCTGGCTGCCGAAGACCACCAGGTTGGCCGGGTTGGAAATCGGCAGAACGAAGCTTGCGGCGTTGGCGATGAATGCGCAGATGAACAGATAGGGCAGGGGCTCGGCCTTGGCCGCCTTGCACGCCGCATACACCGCCGGGGTCAACACCACGGCGGTGGCATCGTTGGAGAGGAATACGGTGACTAGGGTGCCGACCAGAAACACCAGGTCGAACAAGCGCTGCCCGGAGCCGCGGGCGTGGCTTACGGCATAGCGCGCCAGCCAATCGAACAAGCCTTCCTGACGCGCCAGTTCGGCCAGCACCATCATGCCGATCAGAAACAGGTATACATCACCCCCTTCGGCCATCGCAGCCAAGGCTTTTTGTGGCGCAATCAGGCCGAGCACGGTGAGCAGCAGCGCGCCGCCCATGGCCCAGACGTATTCGGGGATACGCCAGGGGCGCAGGATGACGCCACAAGTGGCGAGGGCCGCCACCAACCAGATGATCAGCGCAGTATCAACAACAGGCATGGTGGATTCAGCTTCCTGCCACAGTAGGGACGACCGTCGGCGCTTCGGCCGAGCGGGAGGAGGTTTCCGGCAGCGCGACCAGTACCAGCACGAACGCCGCAGCGGCGATGCCAGCCAGGGTCAGGAAGGCTGCGTCATAACCGGCCGACTGTACCACCAAACCAGCGATGCCCGGGCTTAGTGCAGCGCCGAGGCTGAACACCGCGGTCAATGCGCCGAGGCTGACATTGAAGCGCCCGGTACCCTCGGTCAGGTCCTTGACCACGATCGGGAACAGCGCGCCGAAGATCCCTGCGCCGATGCCGTCGAGCAGCTGCACGCCGACCAGCCAGAAGGGATTGTCCGAGAGGACGTACAGCGCGCCTCGTAGAGGCAGGATCAAGAATCCCACCAGCAGAAACGGCTTGCGCCCCCACTGCTCGGCCTTGGCGCCAACCAGCAGTGCCATCGGCACCATCACCAGTTGCGCCGCGACAATGCAGGCCGAGGTCAGCGGTGTGGCCAGGCGCAGGTCCACCTGGGCCAGCTTCTGGCTTACCAGCGGCAGCATTGCTGCGTTGGCCAGGTGGAAAAGCGCGCAGCACATGGCGAACAGCAGCAGTGTGCGGTTGTGCAGCAGCAGGCTCAGTCCGGCTGGTTGGGTGTCGCCGGTTGGCGTGTGGGACAGGCCACGGGCCAGTTGGTGGTCGATGGCCGCTGCTGGCACCCGTTTGACGGCGATAATGCTGGCGATCGTCAGCGCGGCCATCAGGTAGAACACCACGACTGGTCCATAGAGGTAGGCCAGGCCGCCGGCGAGCAACGCCGAGCAGGCGTTGCCGGCATGGTTGAAGGTTTCGTTGCGCCCCACGCGTCGGGTGAAAGCCTTCGGGCCGGTGATACCCAGGGTAATGGCGGCAATCGCTGGGGCGAACACGGAGCCTGCGATCGCGCTGATGGTCTGAGTCAAGGCCACCAGCCCGAACGATGAGATCAGCGGCAGCAGCAAACAGCTCCCGGTAACCAGCAGTGCCGCAATCGCCACCACGGCGCGCTTGGCGGGCGTGCGGTCGATCAATGCACCCGCCGGTGTCTGCGCCAGCAGCGCGGTGACCCCGGCGATGGTCATGACCAGGCCGATGCTTGCCGGCTGCCATTGATGCACCGCGAGCAGATAGATCGCCAGATACGGCCCCAGGCCATCGCGAACATCAGCCAGAAAGAAGTTCAGCCAGTCGAGCGCACGATCATGAGAGTCGGTTTGCCGGAGGTTGTCCAAGGTTTGAGTCTCGCAGGGGGGGTGTGGGGATGAAGCGTTATCGACACCCGTCAGATCACACCTCACTTGAGCAGAATGACTGGTGTAATGAGCAATAGGTTCCAGACCCACAGCGCCTGTAGGAGCGGCCTTGTGTCGCGAAAGGGCTGCGCAGCGGCCCCAGATCTCAGCTTCGCCGCCGAAATCTCCGGGCCCGCTCTGCGGGCCTTTCGCCACACAAGGCCGCTCCTACACAGGTCTGCGTGATGGCGCGAGTCTCGGCCTACCCCAGCACCTCTGAAACGCCTGTTTCAGCGATAAACACTTCGTATGCCACTCAACCGTCACAAAGCTGTAACAAGAGTGCTGCAATGTGTGCGGGCCATCACACGGAGCGCTTTTCCATGATACGCCTGATGAAGTCTGCTGCACTTGCCGTTGCGGTATCTCTTAGCGCCACTTCGGCAACCTTCGCCGCAGAAAACGTGCGCCTGACCGGTTCCGGCGCCAGTTTCCCAGCACCGATCTACCTGACCTGGTTCAAGGATTTCAGCAAGAACACTGCTGGCGTCACCGTTGACTACCAATCCAAGGGGAGCGGGGCAGGGGTTCAGGACTTCCTGAACAAGACCGTCGACTTCGCCGCCAGTGACTCGGCGATGAAAGACGAAGACATCGCCAAGGTCGGCGAAGGCGTACAAATGCTGCCAATGACCGCCGGCGAAATCGTTCTGGCCTACAACCTGCCAGGCAATCCCAAGGGGCTGAAACTGTCGCGTGAAGTGTATTCGAACATCTTCCTCGGCAAGGTCACCCAGTGGAACGACCCACAGATCGTTGCCGCCAACCCGGATCTGAAGCTGCCTGCCACGCCGATCACCGTAGTTGTTCGTGCTGACTCCAGCGGTACCACCGCGGTGTTCACCAAACACCTGTCGGCAATCAACCCTGCGTTCAAAGAAGCACTGGGTGAAGGCAACACCGTCAACTGGCCAGCCACTGACAAGTTCATCAAGTCGCCGAAAAACGACGGTGTAACCGCTACTGTTCGCCAGACCCCAGGCGCCATTGGCTACATCGAATACGGCTTCGCCAAACTGGCCAAGGTCGACTTCGCCCAGCTGGAAAACAAAGCCGGCAAATACGTCGTGCCAAACGCCGAGAGCGGTGCCGAAGCGTTGGCTGCGGTGAAAATGCCGGAAAGCCTGGTCGCTTGGCTGCCGGATCCGGACGGTGCCAAGTCGTACCCGATCACTTCCTACACCTGGATGCTGTTCCGCAAGGACAACGGCAACCCGGCCAAGGCCAAGGCGATGCGTGAAATGGTCGAGTACAGCCTGACCAAGGGTCAGGAGATTGCTGACTCGATGGGCTACATCCCGCTGCCGCCGTCGGTTGTAGAGCAAGTACGCAAAGCTTCCGCAAACATCCAGTAACACTGCCAGGTCGCTGCGGACTGAGCGTTCAGCCCGCAGCGTTTGCTCCCTGTCCCGGAACTCGCCAATGAACACACCTTTTGCCATACCGGATAACCCCGACTCAGCGTGCCGGCCACCGTCCACCAAGGACTTTCTGGTTGACCGCGCCTTCCGTGCGCTCGCCCGCATCGGCGTGGTGCTGATCCTGGCGCTGGTGGTTGCGCTGGTTTTCGAAGTCGGCCGCAAGGCACTGCCCGGCATGGAGAAGCACGGTTTCGACGTGCTGTTCGGCACCGTCTGGGATGTCAACCAAGGCAAGTACGGCATTCTTCCCGCTATTTGGGGCACGCTTTACAGCGCCCTGATCGCCTTGCTGATCGCAGGCTTTTTCGGCGTCAGCATGGCCATTTTCCTGACCCAGGACTTCCTCCCTGCAAAGCTTGCAGCGGTGTTTCGTACCATCGTCGAGCTGCTCGCCGCGATCCCCAGCGTCGTTTACGGCCTGTGGGGCATCTACGTGGTGATCCCGGCGATCCGTCCGTTGACCGCGTGGCTGAACAGCGAACTGGGCTGGATCCCCTTTTTCGGCTCGTCCCTGAGCGGCCCAGGCTTGCTGCCCGCGGCGCTGGTACTGGCCATCATGATTCTGCCGACCATTGCCGCTGTGTCCCAGGACGCCCTGACCAGCGTGCCGATGAAAACCAAGCAGGCCGCCTACGGCATGGGTACCACCCACTGGGAGGCCATCCTCAAGGTGATGGTGCCAGCCGCTGCAACCGGCATCTTTGGCTCGCTGGTGCTTGGTCTGGGCCGCGCCCTGGGTGAAACCATGGCTTTGGCGATGTTGGTGGGCAACGCCAACACCATCACCCTGTCGCTGTTCGCCCCGGCCAACACCCTGGCCGCCTTGCTCGCGCTGAACTTCCCGGAAGCCGGGCCGAACGAGGTCGAGGTGCTGATGTACGCCGCACTGGTGCTGATGTTCATCACCCTGCTGGTGAACGTGCTCGGCTCGATGATCATGCTCTACGCGCAACGGGGTAACAAATAATGACTGACCTCTCGTCGCCAACAGCTGCAGTGCCAAGTCTGCAACGCCGGTTCGAAGGGCGCGCCCTGCGCAGCTTGAGCCTGACCACGCTGGTCTGGTGCACAGCGTTTCTGGCCAGCGTGCCGCTGATTTCCGTGCTGTACATGCTGATCATGCGTGGCGGTGCTCGCCTGAATCTTGAAGTGTTCACCGAGCTGCCACCCACCGGTTTTGAAATGGGCGGTGGTTTCGGTAACGCCATGGCCGGTACCTTTGTCATGGTCGGCATCGCCGCAGCCATCGCAGTGCCAGTGGGCATCATCGCCGCTGTGTTTCTCGCCGAGCTTGGCCCTGAGAGCAAGTTGGCCAACGCCTCGCGCTTTGCTGCGCGGATGCTCACCGGCCTGCCGTCGATCCTGGCTGGGGTATTTGCCTATGCGCTGGTGGTCATGACCACTGGCACCTACTCGGCGCCTGCCGGTGGCGTGGCACTGGCGGTACTGATGCTGCCGATCGTGGTGCTGACCGCTGAAGAAGCCATGAAGATGGTGCCCAAGATCATGAAAGACGCCGCCTACGGCATGGGCTGCACCCGCGCCCAGGTGGTCTGGAAGATCGTCCTGCCCACCGGCCTGCCGGCGATCCTCACCGGCGTCATGCTGGCGGTTGCCCGCGCTGCCGGCGAGACCGCACCGCTGCTGTTCACGGCGCTGTTCAGCAACTACTGGATCTACCATGACGGCAGCCTGGCCGTGATGAACCCGACGGCATCGCTTGCCGTACTTATCTACAACTTCTCCGGCATGCCCTTCGACAATCAGCTCGAACTGGCATGGGCCGCCTCGTTGGTATTGGTGATGATCGTGCTGGTAGTCAATGTCGTCAGCCGTATCTTCGGCAAGCCCAAGTACTGAACTCAGGAGCAACTGAATTGAACGTATCCACTGCGCGAAAAGCCGCTCCGTTTGTCAGCCAGGCACCCGTGGTAATGGACTGCAAACTGGACAAGATTTTCTACGGCAACTTCCTCGCTGTGCGCGACAGCCACGTGCCGATCGAGAAGAACAAGATCACAGGCTTCATCGGCCCGTCCGGCTGCGGCAAGAGTACTGTGCTGCGTAGCCTCAACCGCATGAATGACCTGGTCAAAGGCTTCCGCTTCGAAGGCCACGTGCACTTCCTTGGCCAGGACGTCTATGGCAAAGGCGTCGACCCGGTGGTAGTGCGCCGTTACATCGGCATGGTGTTCCAGCAGCCCAACCCGTTCTCGATGAGCATCTTCGACAACGTTGCCTTCGGTCTGCGTTTGAATCGTTACAAGGGTGACCTCGGCGATCGCGTCAAGCACGCGCTGCAGGGCGCTGCGCTGTGGGACGAGGTCAAGGACAAGCTAAAGGCCAGCGGCCTGTCGCTGTCCGGTGGCCAGCAACAACGGCTGTGCATTGCCCGTGCCATTGCCACCGAGCCCGAAGTGCTGCTGCTGGATGAACCGTGCTCGGCGCTGGACCCGATTGCAACCCGCCGGGTGGAAGAGTTGATGGTCGAGCTGAAGAAGGACTACACCATTGCCCTGGTGACCCATAACATGCAGCAGGCGATCCGTGTGGCTGATACCACGGCGTTCTTCTCGGTGGACATTTCCCAAGGCACACGCACTGGTTATCTGGTCGAGATGGGGCCGACCACGCAGATCTTCGAAAGCCCGCGTGAGCAGTTGACCAATGACTACATCAGCGGCAAGTTCAGTTGATTCGAGCCAGTCTCAGCGCTGTCGCCTTTGTTAAATTGTTTCTCGGGATTGCCAATGTCTGCAACACGTCGTCTTGATCTACGCGCTATAGAGCGCGCACTGCGGGAGGTGCAGAGCCGCTTCGGCGAGCTCAGCCAGCACTTCACCGAGCAGCGCGATCCGTTCACCGACGAGGTGCTGCAGAATGTGCTGGAAGGCTATGCCCTGGTAGACGATTATGTTGCCCGCGGCATCGACCTGTTCGACCTGCAGCAGCTGAACCTGATGCTCGAGATCAACGCCACCGTGCTTTGTGGCAGTGACCCGGCACGGCGGGTGGAGTTCGCTCAGCACCTGGCCGCAACTGAAGAACACTTCTTCAACAACGTCGAAGGCGGCATCAAGGATTTGTACAACTGGTACTGCTCGTACCACAGCGATTCGGTGTGGAAGCGCGCAGCCGGTGTGTATGTGCGCATCCTCAGCAAGCCGCAACTGTTTATCGAAGGTAACAACCGTACGGGCTCGCTCCTGGTCAGTTACCTGTTGATGCGCGAAGGGCTGCCGCCGTTTGTGCTGACGCTGGACAACGCCGAGGGTTATTTCAACCCGTCCTCGGTCATCCGCAACTCCGCCAAACACGGTGTCAAAGCCTTGTACGAATTGCCCAAGATCAAAAAGAAGTACGCCGCCTTCCTCGAGGCCAAAGCACCGGCCGCTACGGTGTTCTTCCTCAACACGCCGCCTGCGCGCCGTTATCAGGGGACTCACCGATGAGCCGCTCGCCAGTGCTGCAACAGTGCCAGGCCGGCATCGCTCGTGGCTGGCAAGCGGCAACGCGCCTGCTGGGCCGCCCACAGGTTCGTATTTCGTTTGATATCGACGACACCTTGGCCTGCCACCACCACAATTGCCCAGCCGAGAGCAGCAAGCTGCCAGGGTTCATGCATGACTGGCTGGGTGAACCGCTGCGCGCTGGTACTCGTGAGCTGATTCGCGATCTGCGCCGGCAGAATTGCAGCGTGTGGATCTATACCTCGTCTGGCCGCACCCCGGCCTATATCAAGCGCTGGCTGTTGCTGTATGGCATCCGCGTCGACGGCGTGGTCAACAATGACCGGCATTTGCATATGATGGCCGAGCATGGGCTGTCACGGCCACCGTCCAAGCATCCGGGCCTGTTCGACATCGATCTGCATGTGGATGATTCTGACGGAGTTCGGGCTGAGGGTATCGATCACGGTTTCCGCGTCGTGGTCGTCTCTCCGCAGGATGACAACTGGACGCAGAAGGTCCTGGAGGCCACTGCCAAGGTGCATGCGCAGCTGGCTTGGCATCAACCGCAGCGCTACGGCCAGCTGACTCGCCAAAGTGCGGAGCCGCAGTGGTCTGCAAATCAGTCGCTTGGGCAGTAGATCGAGCAGCATCCATTCGTCTGAGTCAACGTCGGATAATTGAACGTCATTCCCGCTTATGGCCCTGAGGTTAGTAGAGGCGAACATTTTCGCCTCAACCTTGGAGGTCACCATGCAGAACAAGCTTTTGCTGGCTGCAGCTCAGTTCAGTACGAATACGCCTTCCTACCAGAGATACGCCGATGGCGTGACACACGAGTTTTTCGGCACCGCTGCAGTGGTGAAAAAAGCCGCCGAGGCGCAGGCCTATGCTGGGCAGCGGTTGAAGGCTGATCTGGGCAAGTAAACTTTTGGCTCTATGAAGATGCCAAGTTTCAGCCGTGAGCTTGGCCGGAGAATTGTGATGAGTGATCAATCCAAAGTAACTGTCGCCACTGCGCCGCTCATGTTCCAGCCCTCGTTCGAGCAGATCCCCGATGACGAGGCGCAGACCAGCAAGGAACTGGCGCAGACGCTTCACGACATCATGGAAAAAACCTTCGCCGATGAGGGCCACGCCAACCGCAGTGTCCACGCCAAGGCCCATGGCTTGCTGCGCGGGCGTGTGGTCGTAATTGGCGACTTACCGCCTGCCTTGGCTCAAGGCGCATTCGCTCGCGCTGGCAGTTATTCTGCCTATCTGCGGTTCTCGACCAACCCCGGCGATATCCTCGACGACAAGGTGTCCACTCCCAGGGGGTTGGCGCTGAAGATTGTCGGCGTTGATGGACCTCGTTTGCCTGGTAGTGAGGGCGAGGTGACTCAGGATTTCGTGATGCAGAACGCCAAGGCTTTCACTGCGGCTGACCCAAAGGCGTTTCTCAAGACGCTGAAACTTCTGGCCAAGACTACTGACCGAGCGCCAGGCATGAAGAAAGCGCTTTCAGCGGTTTTGCGCGGCGTCGAGTCGGTGGTCGAGGCCATGGGCGGGGAGAGCGGCACACTAAAGAGCCTCGGCGGCCATCCGCAGACTCATGTCCTCGGTGAGACCTTCACCACTGTGGTGCCGGTGCTGTACGGTCCTTATTATGCCAAGCTTGCCATAGTGCCTGTTTCGCCCGAGTTGACGGCATTGACCGATCTGAAGGTAGATCTGGACGACAACCCTGACGGCCTGCGTGCGGCTGTTGCCGAGCACTTCAATACACACGGCGGGGTCTGGGAGATCCGTGTCCAACTGGCGACCGATCTGGATAAAATGCCCATCGAGGACGCTTCGGTTGAATGGCCTGAGGATCTCAGCCCGTATCTCACGGTCGCTCGACTGGAGGTCGAAGCGCAGCCTTCGTGGGATGACGCCAAGGTTCATGAAATCGACGATGGCATGGCTTTCAGTCCTTGGCATGGTCTGGCTGCCCATCGTCCGCTCGGGGGCGTAATGCGAGTGCGCAAGCCTTCTTACGAGATGTCGTCGGAGTTCAGGGGTAGCCATAACGGCTGTCCTATTCACGAACCCCGTTAGAAGTGCTGTACGCGCTGGTAGCACTGCATCAGTGCGGGCTACCAGCGAGCAGCGCATGAGTATCCGGCTTACCGCCCTGGTTGAGTAGCTGACCCGGTGGAGGAAATGATCTGGTAACCGACTCTATTGTTAAATAGAATCAATACCATTCATTGAAGTGCAGAGCCTCACCCATGGTTGACGCCGTTACGCCACCCGATCAGCGCCTGAGCGTCCTGTACCGCGAGCATCGCAGCTGGCTGGAGAACTGGTTGCGCCACCGCGTCGGCAATAGCTGGGATGCGGCCGATCTGAGTCAGGATACCTTCCTGCGGGTACTCTCCAGCGCGCAAAAGCTCGAGGAGTTACGCGAGCCACGGGCCTATCTGCTGACCGTGGGCAAGCGTCTGCTGAGCAACTTCTACAGCCGGCGTAGCCTGGAGGCGGCCTACCTCGAAGCGCTGGCGCAACTGCCTGAGGAGTGCGTGCCGTCTCCAGAACAGCGCTGGCTGCTGCTGGAAACGCTACAGGCGCTGGACGAACTGCTGGATGGCCTGCCACGGCTGGTGCGCCGGGCATTTCTCTGGAGCCAATTGCACGGCCTGGGCTATCGCGAGATCGCCGAGCGGCTCGACGTGTCGGAGCGCACGGTCAAGCGCTATATGGCACAAGCCTACGAACACTGCTTGCTGGTGCAGCTTTGATGCGCACGGCGCCCACCAGCGAGATGCAAGAGGTTGCCCGCGCAGCGGCGCGCTGGTTGGCGTTGCTGGAGTCAGGCACGGCCACCGAAGCAGATCACATCCGCCTCCAGCACTGGCGCAACAGCAGCGCCAACCATGAACACATCTGGCAGAAAGCGCAGCAACTGCGCCAGCGATTTGAAGCGCTGCCGCCGGCCTTGGCCATGGCTTCACTGGATCGTCCCGACCTTGCGCGCCGTGCAGCAATCAAGCGCGCATTGGGTATTGCCGCAGTCTTGCCAACCACCTGGTTGATCGCCCGTCAGGTGCCCGTGCAGGTTTGGCTGGCCGATGTGCACACCGCCATCGGCGAACAGAAAACCCTGCAACTGGCCGACGGCAGCCTGTTGCAGTTGAACACCGACAGCGCGGTCAACGTCGACCTGAGTAAGCGTGAGCTGACCTTGGTGCGCGGTGAGATGGCACTCAGGGTGAATGACAGCGCTGGGCTGACCATTCACTTGCCGTACGGTCGGGTTGTGGTTGGCCGCAGTGATGTGTGCGTGCGCCTCAATGACCGCGACTGCCAGATCAAAGTCGCCAGTGGTGCAGCCCAATTACACCCGTTGCAGGGGCCGGCGCTGTTCTTGCGTGAAGGTGAGGAGGTCAGGTTGCGGCCTGGCGGGGCGGGTGAGGTCGGTCGCTTCGATGCTTCGCTGCCCGGATGGCGCGAGGGTGTGCTGATTGCCCAGAACCAGCCGCTGGGCGATTTCCTGCGCGAGCTGCGGCGCTTCCGTCCGGGGTTGTTGCGTTGGGCGCCTGAACTGGAAAACCTGCGGGTGATCGGCAGCTTTCGCCTGGACGATACCGACCGTGTGCTGTCTCTGCTGGCGGCGAGCCTGCCGCTCGAGGTGCAGTCACGCACCCGCTATTGGGTCACCTTGATGCCCCTCAACGCTCATGTGTAACAAAACTCAGGCGTAACCCATGTCCCTTTTTTTCGCCTCACCGGTCATTCCAGGTAAGTGAACTGAAAACGAGAGCTTGCCTCCTATGTCCGTCGTGATGCCTGGCCGTTCAGGCCGTGAGTCTTTGTTGCGCGTAAGCCTGGTGCTGAGCCTGAGTGCTACACCACTTTTCGTCCCGGTCAGTTGGGCCGATGACGTTGACCGGCGCAGTTACGCAGTGTCAGCTGGTAGCCTGGGTGTCGCGCTGACCCGTTTTGCCACGCAATCAGGGGTGAGCCTGTCGGTGAGCCCTGAGTTGGTCAGTGGGCGCTCCAGTGCCGGGCTTTCGGGCAGCTACAGCGTCGAGGAAGGCTTCGCCCAATTGCTGCAAGGCAGCGGATTGCGGCTGCAGTCGACAGGCGCTGATGCGTACACCGTGGTGCCAGTAACGCAGGATGCCAGTACCCTGGAAATTGCGCCGACCACGATCAGCAGTGGGCACGTGGCCGATGACGGCGTGCCCTACGCCGGTGGCCAGGTCGCTCGCCGCAACTCGCAGGGCCTGCTTGGCTCGCGTGACTTCATGGACACGCCGTTCAGCATGACCACCTACACCAGCCAGACGGTGAAGAACCTGCAGGCGCGCACCCTCAACGATCTGGTCGCCAGTGACCCCTCGGTGCGCGCGACCAACCCTGCAGGTGGCCGCTTCGAGCAGTTCACCATCCGTGGCCTGAGCCTGTTCAACAGCGATGTTTCCTACAACGGCTTGTACGGTGTATTGCCAACGTATTCCATCGACATGGAAATGGCCGACCGCGTCGATATCCTCAAAGGCCCCAGCCAACTGATCAATGGCATTTCGCCGCGTGGCAGCGTCGGCGGGGGCATCAACGTCGTACCCAAGCGGGCAGGGGACAAACCGCTCACCGAGTTTACCGGCAGCTACGCCTCGGACAGCCAGGCGGGCGGCGCCGTGGATATCGCCCGACGCTTTGGTGAGGGTGATCAGTTCGGCTTGCGCTTCAACGCGGTCAAGCAGTCCGGTGACACCACCTGGGATCACCAGAGCGTCAACCGTGAAATGGCCGTGCTGGGCCTGGATTTTCGCGGTGAGCGGCTGCGGCTGTCGACCGACCTTGGCCACACCCAGCGCGACACCGACGCCCCGCAGGAGCGAGTGCTGATCGGTGCCGACGCCAAGGTGCCAGACGCCAGGGATGTACATCGCAACTACGCCCAGGCCTGGACCAAGGCGCGTACCGAGGACACCTTCGGCACGGTGAACGGCGAATATGACTTGAGCGATTCGCTGATGGCCTATGCCGCGTTCGGCGCGCGCGAGAGCAACCACGACTTTTTGCGCCACAACGTGCCGGTCAGCAATGACGCCGGCGATTTCAGTGTGCTGCCGCGCGATTTTACCCGCGACGAATCGGTGCGCACTGCAATGGCCGGACTGCGCAACTGGTTCACGACCGGCCCGGTCAGCCATGAGCTGAACCTGTCAGCCAGCTACTTCTACATGGACTTCACCAACGGCGGCGCACGCTACGCCGCAAGCCCCAGCAACCTGTACAACCCGGGCGCCATCCCAACACCCGGCACCCCGACCCGTCCTGATGCCGAGGTGTACACCGAAAACCGGTTCACCGGCATAGCCCTGGCCGATACGCTAGGCTTTTTCGACGACCGTGTATTGCTGACCCTGGGCGCACGCTGGCAGCGGGTCAAAGTCGACGACTGGCGCAATGGCGCGAAGGGCCTCACCGGCTACGACGAGGAAAAGCTTTCGCCGTCGGGTGGTGTGGTGTTCAAGCTCAGCGAGCAGTTGTCGCTTTACGCCAGCTACATGGAAGGCCTGAGCCAGGGCAAGATCGCCCCCTCGACCTCGCGCAATTCTGACGACATCTTCGCGCCCTTCATCAGCCGCCAGATCGAGGTAGGCGCAAAGTACGACCTCGGTACCTTCGGCCTGACCGCCAGCGCCTTTCGCATCAAGCAACCTGCCTACGAAACCAACGCTGCCACGCGCGTGTTTGGCCCCAACGGCAAGCGTGAAAACAAGGGCATCGAGCTGAGTGTGTTCGGCGAGCCACTCCAGGGCGTCCGCCTGCTCGGTGGCGTGATGTTCATCGACAGCGAGCTGACCGGCACGATAGGCGGCGTTGCCGACGGCAACCGCGCCCCGGCCACGCCTGAATACAACGTCAGCCTGGGCGCCGAATGGGACGTACCCGCGCTGCAAGGATTGACCCTGACCACGCGCGGCATTCACTCCAGCTCACAGTTCCTCGATCAGGCCAACAGCAAGAAAATCGACGGCTGGGAGCGCTTCGACCTCGGTGCGCGCTACGCCTTCAAGGTTTCGGACAAGGATGTGACGGTGCGAGCCAGCGTCGAGAACGTGCTGGATGATCGCTACTGGGTTTCGGCCGGGGCGTCGGATGACAGTGAGCCTGGGTTGAGCTTGTCGACGCCGCGGACGTATCTGGTCTCGGCGACTGTTGGGTTTTGATCGATAGGCTCGAAGGGCTGGCCCGGCGCGGGAGTGTGGCGCCGGGCGGGTGTCCGTGACCGCGTCGTGGTCAGGTTGGTTTTCGTGCAGAACCTAGCCCGCCGGCACCAGAATCACGAAGTTCTTCTTCATGTCTTCCAGCACAGTCCACTTGCCCTTGGCGCCCGGTTCGATAATGAACGTGTCGCCCGCGGCCAATGTGACCGGGGCGCAGCCCTCAAGCTCGATGACGCAGCGGCCGCTCAGGACGTGGCAGAACTCCCAGACTTTGTAGTCGATGCGCCAAGCGCCGATGCTGGCTTGCCATTCCCCGCAAATGCGACCTTGCTGTTCATCGTGGTAGTACTTGGACGTCAACGTGTGCGGGGTGCCTTCCAGGACTTCTTCGAAAAAGGGCAGGTCGCGTACCGGTTGGATATCCAGTTCGCGGAATACGGTGAGACTCTTGTTCATTGATTGTTCTCGGGCACGTTGTGGGTAGGGCGATACATCAAATGGGCTTCACCGCTCACGCGCAGCATCGGGTGCGCAACGATCTGGCAGGTTTTGACGATTTGAAAACCGTGACGTTCGTAAAAGCGGCGGGCACCGTGGTTTTCTGCATAGTCGATCAGGCATAGCCCATCCAGCCCAGCGTCGTCGGCGCGCTGCTGCGCGTGGCGGAGAAACTCGACGCCCAGTCCCTGGCTGCGCCACGCCTCATCCAGCGCCAGGCTGGAGATGTACAAGGTGTCGGGTATTTCCATGTCGGCATAAGGCGCGAGGACCGGGTCGGTCTCGGCAGGCGCGTCAGGGCTCGCGCGCAACGCATAGCTATGCATCATGCCGATGACGCGCCCGTCGGACGTGGCCATCAGGCAGTTCTTGTAGGAGAAGTCGCCTTGCTCCCGGGCATAGCGTGCCGCACCGACACTCAGCAACGCTTCCCCTGGTGCGCCGAGCTTGCTCCAGATGTAGTCGGCCATGCCCTCCGAAGTCAGTTGAAAGAAGCGCGCGATGTCGTGCGCGTCCGAGGCGTGAGCAGGTCTGAAGTCGATAGACATGTGGGGTGCTTCCATGGGCTCGGGTGGTTAGTTTTGAAGGATTGCGCCTTTAGCAGCGGGCAGGGTAGGCGAGTTGGACGCTACCCATCATGCTCTGGGCGAACACCGTCAGCACGACATGCGACGTTGCGCTCATGCTCATGGTTATCTGAGGAGTCGCTGTGCCTGGCTATTCTTGATCGGTCGCGCTGCCTTGCATTAGGCAGGTAAGGCCGCGCGCCGCAGCAAGTTGCTTGCTCAGCGCGCGGCGCTGCAGATCACCAGGTGAAGTTCACCGAGGTCAGCAGGGTGCGCTCGTCACCGTAGCTGCAGGAGGTGAAGCTGCACTGTACGTAACGCTTGTCGGTCAGGTTGTTGGCGTTGACGGTCACGGCCCAGTTGTCGTCGATCCGGTAGCGTGCCATGGCGTCGAACAGGGTATAGGCTGGGGTGGCCGAATCGACGCCCGAGGCTTGTGTTGTACCCATGTAACGGGCGCCGGCCCCCACAGTCAGTTGCGCAATGCCCCAGTTGACGAAGTCATAGCTGGTCCACAGGGCTGCCTGGTGGTAGGGGGTCTCGTCGGTACGTTGACCCACTTCGGCGGCAACAGCGCTCTTGGTGGTGCGTGCATCGGTATAGGCGTAGGTAGCGATCATGCTGAGTGCCGAGGTGATATCCGCCTTGGCTTCCAGCTCCAGGCCGCGTGAGCGCACTTCGCCGGTCTGGCGGTACTCTTCGGTGGCTGGATCCTGCTTGAGTACATTGGTCTGGGTCAGCTCATAGACTGCTGCGCTTAGCAGCAGATTGCTGTCCTTGGGCTGATAGCGCACACCCACTTCGTACTGTTTGCCTTCGGTGGGATCAAATCTCTGGCCAGTGACTTCCGCAACGGAAACCGGGAAGAACGACTCGCTATAGCTAATGTAGGGCGCCAGGCCATTGTCCGCCAGGTAAACCAGGCCGGCGCGCCAAGTGGTGGCCTCGTCGCTCTGGCTGGCTTTGGCGTCATTGCGGTGCGCCTTCTGCTGCTGGTCGGCCCAGTCGTGGCGGCCACCCAACTGCAAGACCCACTTGTCGTCGAACTTGATCTGATCCTGGAAATAGACACCTTTTTGCAGCGTATCGAGCTGCGAGCCACGGTCTGTGGCGGGGTTTCTGTTGACCACTACGGGTTGACCATAGTTGTAGCGGCTCAAGTCCAGGCTGGGGGCTGCCCCTCGGAAGTTATGCGAGTCGTAAGAGATATCGTAGCCGTCGAAACCGACCAGAGCAGTGTGCTCGACGCTGCCGAGCTGCCACTTGGATACGATGTTGGTATCGGTGGCCAAGGTTCGCGCACGCTCATGGCGATCGCTGTATTGCCGTGCAAGGATGCCGGTATTGGCGGCATTGCGGATAGCAGCCGCGGACGTCTGCGCTTGCAGGTATTTCCACTTCACATCGGACTCGGAATAACGCAGCTTGTGATTGACCGTGAAGTGCTCGTTGAAGTTGTGGCTGAACTCGTAACCCAGGGCCGACATCTCGCCGTTCATGTCGTCGTAGTCCGGCTCGCCGATAAAGTCGTGGCGACCGATAGTGAAAGCACCTTTGCCCACACCTTCGACCAACTGATAGGCCAGAGGCGCGGGGAAACGCGTATCGGTCTTCTGGTAGAAGGACAGCAGCGTAAGCGATGTGTCTTCGTCAGGGCGCCAGGTCAGCGCCGGGGCGATGTAGAACCTGTCGTCGTTCAGATGATCCTGCTGGGTGTCGCTGTTGCGGCTGAGCAGGGTAAGGCGATAGCTGAGGGTGTCGCTACCGGCCAGTGGGCCGCTGAAATCGGCGGAGAGCTGCTTGCGGTCATTGGAGCCCGCCTGCAGATTCAGCTCATGCAGCGGCGCCTCGGTTGGGCGCTTGCTGACGCCGTTTACCATGCCACCGGGCGAGAGCTGGCCGTAGAGCACCGAGGCAGCGCCGCGAATGACCTCGACGCGCTCCAGGCCGTACGGTTCCTGAATGCCGTCGTAGGAGTTGGTCTGCAGACGCAGGCCGTCGCGCAGCGAGCCGCCGGTGGCGGATTCGACCGAGAAGCCGCGGATGCGGAAGCGGTCAGCAGTCCGGTTGAAAGCGGTCGAGCTGGCCGTGAATCCTGGGGTGTAGCTCAGCGCCTGGGCCATCGTTTCCGCTTGGCGGTCACGGATCTCGTCGCTCGTGACTACCGACAGCGACTGCGGCGTCTCGATGATCGGCGTGTCGGTCTTGGTCGCGCTCATGTTGCGTTTGGCGACGTAACCGAGCACATGCTCGGTGGGCCGTTCGAGGCTTTGCCCGGTAACATTGGTGGCGTCAATCTCCACGGGCGCCGGTACCGGATTGGCCTCAGCGGCCTGCAGGCTGCCTGAGCCGAGGCTGGCCATGGTCAGTGCCAGTGCGCTAAGGCTGAAGGCTGGGCGTCGGGCGAAATGTTCGGGGCTTGGGTGGGTAACCTGGCGCATGGCGAAGGAACATCCTTTGGTCTTCTCATTATGTTCGCGCGAAGCGGAGGACGCTCTGTGGCCCTTCACGGCAGTGCGCGATGGCAGTCAGCAACAGCGCGCGAACTTTACACCTAAATAAGAAGGATTTGCACCTGCACGATGATAATGGTTATTGATAACTCGTTGCTGCAAGCTATGGCCTTTTCATGCTCCGAAGCTTGGAGGCTGCCTGACAAGAGATTGCCGGCCACGGCGTCGTGATCGTTGATCATCTGATTGACCATGGCCGGACACATCAATGGGTTGCGCTGCATTGCTGGCGCCCTTGCGGCGTTATCAAGCAGCCGCCACCTGTCCGCTGCTGATGCTGCTCACTTCAAACTGCCCCACCAGTTTTTGCAGTTTGTTGGCATTGAGCCGCACGGTCTCGGCACTGCCTTGCAACACCACTACCGTCTCACGCATCTGCGCCGAAGAGTGGTCGACCTGTTTGATTGTCTTGCCGTAGTCAAGGCTGCGCTTGTTCAACTGCTGAATGACCGCAAACATACTTTCCACCGCTTGATGCAACTGCACGTTTTCCGAGGACGCATCTTCGGCCAGGCGCAAGCTGTTATCGACGTCCTTGACGCCTTCCTTCATGAAGCTGACGGCGGTTTGTGTTTCATTCTGCAGGCCCTCGACCATCTGCCGAATATCATCGGCAGCCCGAGAGGTACGTGAGGCGAGGCTACGTACCTCATCGGCAACCACGGCAAAACCTCGCCCATGTTCGCCTGCGCGCGCGGCTTCGATGGCTGCATTGAGTGCCAGCAGGTTCGTCTGGTTGGTGATGTCACTGATCAGCCCAGTGATGTTGCCGATTTGTGTCATGCGGCTATCGAGTAACTGCACGCTTGCGGAAGAGCGCTCGACCACATCCCGAATCGACTGGGTGCCTGTCTGCACCGCGAGAAACTGCTCGCGAGCACGGGTTACGACTTCGTCCATCGCCTGTTTCATTTGTTCGGCACTGGCAGAGGCTTGTTGAATTTCACCCAGTTGCTCTTCAACGATGATCATCATGCAATGCACCGCTTCGGCGACCTCGGCCGAGGTGATGCCGGCTTCCTGGCTGCGCCCCAGCATCATCTGATTGGTGGCGCCAACGGTGCGACTGGCCTTCACTACCTGGCCGACCACCGAGTCCAGATTATCGATGAAGCTGTTGATCCAACGCCCCATGTCGCCGGTCTCGTCGTTGGCCATTCGCGCGGTGTCCAGACGCTGACGAAGGTTGCCCTCGCCCTCGGCAATGGTCCTGATCACGCCTGTCATCTCGCTCAACCGTTGCGCAAGCCGTTTAGGCCCCAACAGGCTGAACAGCGCAGCGGCGCAGACCATGCCCAAAACCTCCAGGGCATCGATCATGCCCTGTGTGAGGCCGCTGTAATGTTGAATCGTGTAATTGCAGGCAAAGAGCCCTGTCATGGTTGCGAGATAAGGTTTCATCAGGCCATAACTGAGTGAGCGTCGACGGTAAACTTCCTCCAGATCGGCCTCGCACATCATTCCCCAGCGATCAGGTGAGCCTGGCAGTTGGAACGTAACTCCCTTGCCCACCACCGGGATGTGCCGATAGTCCGAATAACCGGGATACGTCACGAACAGATTGGAGCCCATGCGGATTGTTTCGCGCACACCTGGGTGCAACTCTTGTGTCGCCGGGTCGGTGAAGCGCAGTTCCAACTCAGTATGCCGTTGAATCTGCACGGTCTTGTAGGGCGTGTGTACGCCACTTTTCAGATTGTCTGCGTGGGTAAACGTGCCGTCCTCGAAACGTGAACGCGACAACGCGGTTCCCGGCACGACCGCAGGATCAAAGCGTGATTGCGCCATGAACAGATAATTGTCGCCCGACTCGGCATAGATGTGCCCGGCCTCACGTTGTATAAGATCGCCCAAGACATCGTTTGGCACACGACCGCAAAGGCAGCCTAGAACTTTTCCTTCGGCCATCAATGGCTGATAAAACATCAACGTGACTTCATCGTGAAAGCGTGAAGTCGAGGGACCGATCTGCAACGTCAATGGATCGATGTAGGGACCATGTAGAAACGGTGCTTTCAATCCTTCGGCCAATGCGCGGGTGTTCTCAAGCTTATTGTTGCCGCGTCCGCTCCAGGTGGAGGTGATGACCTTGCCGTCGACACCCACAACAAACAGCTCGGAGAAATCTTCGGCTTGGCTGAGCTTGTCCATCAGCGCACGCCTGTCGGTATGGGCAATATCCCGACCGAGCGTTTCCGCCAGTTCCGCGAGGTGTTCCCATTGCTCGCGGGTCCAGTTGTGTAGCAACTGCACGCGGGTTTGTGCAATGGCTTCAAAGGTTTGTTCGATCACAGGATAGGCCGACCGATTGAGCCGGCATGACCACCCCATCGCAATCTTTCCTGTTTTGCCGAACCAGGGTAGCCAGTTCTTTTCGCTAGAGGATAACTGCATGACTTTACTTGAAAGCGACATTTGCCTCTCCAACCGCGACACTCGGATGGCAAATTGATAGCAAATAGCAAGCCAGGTCGTAAGCACCCTACCAATTACCTTAATCGTAAGGTCGTCTGCGGTCGGCAGCGTTGCGCGCGCTTGAGCCTATGAGCCTGGGTGCTTCAACGTGGTGCGCAGGAGCTCTGCATGCACTGAAAAATGCTGGTTGATGAGCGAGTGAAAGGTTGTGTGTGGGGGCTGTTGCAAGCGTGCTCCATTTGCTACCGATTACGACCGTGCTGCAAAATCGAAATCGCACGCTACCTGAATCCCCCGGGATTTCAGTCACAAGCTGTCCGGATCGCCAAAAAACATCTGTATCCGCGACCTCAACCACCGCTCTGCCGGGTCATTATCCTGCGCTCCACGCCAAGCCATGTGCAGCTCAAAGCTCTGCACCTCAATCGGCAGATCCTCCGCCCGCAACCCACCGCCTGCTGTCAGCACTGCGGCGGTGTAATCAGGCACCGTAGCGACAATGTCGGTCCCGCCCAGCAAACTCCCCAACCCATTGAACTGCGGCACCGCCAGCACCACATGGCGCTTGCGGCCAAGCTCATCCAGCGCTTCATCGATGAACCCGGACAGGTCGCCAGCGAACGACACCAACGCATGCGGGCGAGCGCAGAAGTCGTCCAGGGTGATGCTGCCGGGCATGCTGTCGGCACGCAGCAGCTTGGGCTTGCTGCGCCGCAGCACCTTGCGCTTGGCGTTGGCCGGGAGGTCATTGGTGTAACTCACTCCTACCGAAATTTCGCCTGAGCCGAGCAGGGTCGGCATCAACAGGTAGTTGACTCGGCGCACCACCAGCACGATACCTGGCGCCTCGGCGCGGATGCGTTTGAGCAGTTGCGGCAGCAGGGCGAATTCGGCGTCGTCGGACAAACCAATGCGAAACACCGAGGTGCTGGTAGCCGGGTCGAACTCGGCGGCGCGGCTGACGGCGGTGGAGATCGAGTCGAGCGCGGGGGAGAGCAGGGCGAAGATTTCCTGAGCACGCGCCGAAGGCTCCATGCTGCGGCCGGTACGCACGAACAACGGGTCGTCGAACAGATTGCGCAGGCGCGACAGCGCAGCGCTGATCGCGGGCTGGCCGAGGAACAGCTTCTCGGCGGCGCGGGTCACGCTGCGTTCGTGCATGAGGGTCTCGAACACGATCAGCAGGTTGAGGTCTACACGACGCAGGTCGTTACGGTTCATCGATGCGCTTAGCCTATCGCCAGAGGTGGGCAGGGGTGAATCTTACGGCCAAAGGCTGTTACCCTGCACCGATTTCCGGGAGCCAATCTGCGAATTTGCAGGGGGCCCAATCAATGACAGGCATGTCGACTATTAATCGCCACTGATGGTCTAACGGTGAAAGCCCGGATAAAGTTCGTGGTAATACGAGATTCACACAGGCGAGGTATGCGATGTCCCGCATGATCCGATTCCACTCCTTCGGCGCCGCCGATGTGCTCCACATCGAGGAGCAGGGCGCGCCGTCGCCCGCTGCCGGCGAGCTGCAGATCCGCGTCGAAGCGATTGGCGTCAGCTGGTATGACGTGCTCTGGCGGCAGAACCTGGCACCGTCCAAGGCGCGCTTGCCAGCCGGCATCGGCCAGGAAATGGCCGGCGTGGTCACCGCAGTAGGCGCTGGCGTCGACGATATAGCTGTTGGTGATCGGGTAGCGAGCTTCCCGGCCACCAGCGCCAATGATCATCCGGTGTACGGTGACGTTATCGTCTTGCCGCGCACGGCGATCACCCGCTACCCGGATATTCTCTCTCCGGTCGAAGCGAGCGTGCATTACACGCCGCTGCTGATCGCCTACTTCGCCTATGTTGATCTGGCGCGGGCCAAGGCCGGCCAGACCGCGCTGGTCACTGATGCCAGCCACTGCGCCGGGCCGGCATTTGTCCAGTTGGGCAAGGCGCTGGGCTTGAAGGTGTTTGCTGCAACCAAGGACCCGGAACAGCGCGAATACCTCTTGGGCCTGGGCGCTGACAAGGTCATCGTCACCGAGGAGCAGGATCTGCTCATGCAGATCGGCAAGTACACCGATGGGCGCGGCGTGGACATGGTCCTCGACGGCCTGGGTGGGCCGCAGATGTCGCTGTTGGGCGATGTTCTGGCGCCGCGTGGCAGCCTGGTGCTGTATGGCCTGCAAGGTGGCAACCAGACGCCGTTCCCAGCGTGCGCGGCGTTTCAGAAGAACATCCAGTTCTACGTGCACTGCATCGGCAACTTCATCGGCAAGCCGGAGCTGGGTATCAGCCAGGACCAGGTCGCCTTGCAGCGCGCGCTACGCGATATCAACCAGTTCACGGCTGACCAGTTGCTGACGCCGCAGATCATCAAGGTGTATCCGTTCAGCCAGGTGGTCGAGGCTCATCGCTACATGGACGAGTGCCCATGCGGTGGCCGGGTGGTACTGGACATGGGCCAGGTTTGAAACCTGCTGCCGCCAGGCTGGCGGTAATCAGTCCCACCTTTGAGAGGGCCGCATTGCGGCCCTTTTTCGTTGTTGATTGCGGCTAATTCCGTATCAAAGCGTTACTTCGGATAAATCCTACACGCTTTAAGTAAATATCCTACAGCTTACCCTGTCGCTGAAACTTCTCCGTCTAATTTACGATTGAGCTGCTTGATTGTTGTGCTTGCTTGCTGATGGTTTTCTCGTTAATTCTTGGATGAAGCGTTTATTCCCAGAACTGTGGCGTTAATCGCCCAGGACGAACTCATCAGCTTGCAAGGCTCACAGGACTCGCCGCAGTCGCAGGCGCTCAGGTGCTGGTCCGGAAGAGGGGCGAGCGAGCACGTGTGTCTAGAAGGTGTGTAGCTCAGCAACTAAATCATGGTTTCGCAATTGCTTGTGGGAAATTTCCCAAAAGTTTATCGACATATTGAGATTGCCCATACTTGGTAGTTCGAGGATGAGTGGTCTGAAACAGGGAGTGCCGTCATGAGCAATATCCATGAACAAGCGTTGGAATATGTCTACACGCAAGTGCTTGATCACTTGATGGGGCATATGTCGCAAGCACTGCGCGCTTCGATGCAGCTGCTGATTCAACGGCTGATGGTCGCAGCGGGAGGGGTTGACTGTCTTGGCCAGTTTCAACTGCTGGTGATTCACGGCGCAGACCGTGACAGCGCTTTGTTGCTGAGCACGCTGCGCGCAGCTCAGCTGACCATCGCCCAGCGTGCGCCGCAGACGTTCAGGCTGAAAGTGCTGGTTGCCTCGCTGCCGGCGGCCAGCGAGGCCGTGTTGGACTATCACGAGCGGTGTTTCAGCACCTTGTTTCTGCAGGACGATCCGCGCGTGGAGTTGCTGATGATCCAGGGCCAGCACCTGGTGCCCTTCAGCCGCAGGCCGCAAACACAGCACGCGGACTGGATACCGACCCGCGATGCGATATTGCTGTTTGGTCATCTCAATGGCGGCGCGGCGGAGGCGTTGTTTGGCAGCCGCCTGCATTTGCAGATGGCCAGCGCGTGTAACCAGGTGCTGAGCGATGCGCAAGGCGTACTGGCACTGATCACCATGCTGCCGCCCCGCCAGCGCTACCGCTACCTGGCGTGGTGCCGGCGTTGTTTGCGCCTGGCTGACGAGCCCGGCTTGCACCCGCTCTCGCTGGATATCGCCTACCTGATCAAGGCGCTGGCCTGGCTGCATGACGTTGTCGCTACGCCGTCGCAAGCTGCGCTTGCGCCAACCGATAGCAGCGATGGTGCGTCCTTGCAGGTGATCGCAGTTGGCGACCTGCTCGATCAAAAGCCGGCAGACCTTGAGTTCGAGCGGCTGTTGAAAGCGCCCCTCGTCGCGGCTGAGTGTTTGCCACCGCTGGCAGTGTGCTTTGAGGTGGATGCCTTGATCCAGCTTCGCCAGTTGCGCGAGCGCATTGTCCAGCGTCGGGTCAAGGGCGCAAACCTGCGGCTGGGCCTTAAACCACGCACAGAACAGGCCGCCGACGAAATGGCGCAAGCGCGTCTGATGCAGGTGCTGGAACTGACCGAGAAGCAGTTGATCTGTTTGCTGCATGCCCCATTTGCCGGTCACGGTGCTGGCCTGGTGAGCTTTATCGAGTGCTATCACCCGGGGATGCTGGTGGCCATGCCCTACCTGCATCGGGCCCTGCTGGGCAAAACATGCCCCGATGGCGTCCTGCATTGGCTGGTCGAGGCAAGCGGCTTGAGCCTGGTGCAGTTGCGTGCGGTATATGGGCGGCAGGTGGGGCAGCCCGCCAGGCGCATGCTGGAGTACCTGGCCCGACGCGACATGGCCCTGTGCTTGCTGCGCAGTGCCGATGAGCTGACGACCACTGATCCGGAGTGCTTGCCAGGATCAGCTGTCTGTATGTATAACCAGTAGCTGTCCCCGCTGGCTGACCCGTATCGTGATTGCCCATTCCGTCGAAGACCCGCTCTACTACCTGCATAATTTTCGCCAGGTGCTGGGGTGGGTCGCCCAGCGTTACCACGATCTGCTCGATGAGTCCGAGCAGGCTTTTCTGATTGCGTTCGAGCGCCTGCCGCAGCCCGCCCAAGCGCTGCTGGTACGTATGGTGATGCGCAAAGGTGAGCTGTTTCGCACTGACAAGCTGACCTATGCCGAGATTGGTGATGCCCACTCAGCCCTGCGACCGCTGGGAGAGCTGGGCTGGATCTGCGAGCGCGCGCCACTGACGATCGAGCAGTTGTTTGCCTTGCTGCGCAAAGACGAACTGGCAGCGTGCTTTGCCGCGCAGTTGGTCAGGCCACGGGCAGCCAAGGCTGATCTGCTGCTGCAACTGCAAGCCCTGCAGCTGGAGCCAAGGCCGCTGGCCCAATGGTTCGCCGGCTTTGATGTGAAGGTCATCCACTGGCGATTGCAGCCCCTGTGTGATCGGTTGCGCCTGCTGTTTTTTGGCAACCTCTACCAGGATTGGTCAGACTTCGTGCTCGCCGATACCGGCGTGCTGCGCTTTGAAAAAGTCCCTTTCAGTGATGACTCGCGCGCCCTGCGCAAACGTGCCGAAGTCGACCTGGCCATGGCCCTACATCACTGCGCCGAGCGCCTGGAGCAGGGCGAGGCGCCGGCAACCTTGCTGGCGGAACTCGACGGCCTGCACAGTGACAACCCCTGGCTGGCGCGGCGGCGCTCGCGGTTGTTGTTCAGTGTTGGTCAGCATTGCGAACGCCTGGCCGAATGGCAGCTGGCATTGGCGGTCTACGAGCAGAGCCTGCACCCTGAGGCACGTATTCGCCAGGTGCGTGTACACGAGCGCAGCGAGCAGTGGAGCAAGGCGTACAGGCTTGCTGAGCAGATGGCCAGTGCGCCTGCCAACCCGCTCGAAACACAGGCCCTGGCGCGCATGCTGCCGCGCCTGGCACGCAAGCTCGGCGGGCCACCGACGCCGCGGCGGCGGGTTGGTGCGGTTACCCTCCTCGAACTCGAACTGCCCGCCGAGATGGCTGCGCTGGGTGTCGAGCGGGCCGTGCAGGAGCACCTGGCACAGGAGGGTGGCTCGGTGCACTACGTCGAGAACACCTTGTTCAACAGCTTGTTCGGGCTGCTGTGCTGGGAGCCGATCTTCGCGCCCGTGACCGGGGCGTTTTTTCACCCGTTTCAGAGCGCGCCGCAGGACTTGCATGACGCTGACTTTCGCGAGCGCCGCAGCGCGCTGTTCGACAGCTGCCTGGGGCGGCTCGATGATGCCAGCCATGGCGAGTTGATCCGCGCGTGTTATCAGGCCAAATATGGCCTGCAGTCGCCGTTCGTGTTCTGGTCGATGCTGCCCACGGAGCTGCTTGAACTGGCCCTGAGCTGCCTGCCGGCAATGCATCTGAAACAGTGCTTCCTGCGCTTGCTGCAGGACATCCGCAACAACCGCACAGGCATGCCTGACCTGATTCAGTTCTGGCCGGAGCAGGGCAGCTATCGCATGATCGAGGTCAAAGGACCGGGCGATCGGCTCCAGGACAATCAGCTGCGCTGGATCGAATTCTGCCGCGAACACGGCCTGCCGGTTACCGTCTGCCATGTGCGTTGGGCGGCTGCCCAGGCATGAGTTATACCGTCGCCGTGCGCGCCTTGTGCGAATTCAGCGCCAAGGTCGGCGACCTCGACCTGCGCTTTACCCCATCACCCACTGCGCAGGAGGGCATCGCCGGCCATCGCCGGGTAGTGGCACGCCGCGAGGTGGGTTATGAAGCTGAAGTCAGCCTGCAGGGCCAATACCTCAGCCTGCAGGTACGTGGCCGCGCCGATGGTTATGATCCGGCGCGCAACCGCCTCGAAGAAATCAAGACCCACCGCGGTGATCTGGCGCGCCAGCCAGCCAACCATCGCCAGTTGCATTGGGCGCAGGCCAAGGTCTACGCCTGGTTGCTGTGCCAGGCGCGGCAGTTGCCCAGCATCGACGTAGCGCTGGTATATCTGGATGTCGACAGCGACCGCCAAACGCTGATCAGCGAGCACTACAGCGCAGCAGATCTGCAGCTGTTTTTCGAGGTTCAATGCCAACGCTTTCTTGCCTGGGCCCAGGCACAGGAGCAACGTTTGCAAGCGCGTGACCAGGGCTTGCAGGCAATGAGTTTCCCCTACCCGCAGTTTCGCCAGGGCCAGCGCCAGTTGGCCGAGACACTGTACAAGGCCGTCAGCACCGGTCGCTGTCTGATGGCTCAGGCCAGTACCGGCATCGGCAAGACACTCGGCACGTTGTTTCCATTACTCAAGGCGGTGGTGCCGCAGCAGCTCGACAAAGTGTTCTTCCTGACCGCCAAGACCCCGGGGCGGGCACTGGCCCTGGATGCCCTGCGCCAGCTCACCGCCGCCAGCCCGCAGCCGGCTCTGCGCAGCCTTGAGCTGATCGCTCGGGACAAGGCCTGTGAATATCCAGGCAACGCCTGCCATGGCGAGTCGTGCCCACTGGCCAAAGGCTTTTACGATCGCCTGCCGGCTGCCCGCGAGGCCGCTGGCGCTGTGCCGCTGCTGGATCGCGAAGCGTTGCGCGAGGTCGCGTTGGCGCATCAGGTGTGCCCTTATTATCTGGGTCAGGAGATGGCGCGCTGGGCTGACGTGGTCGTGGCGGACTACAACTATTACTTTGATGCCCACGCATTACTGTTTGGCCTCGCGCAGCTCAATCAGTGGCGCGTGGCAGTGCTGGTGGACGAAGCACACAACCTGATCGAGCGTGGTCGGGCGATGTACAGCGCCAGTTTCGATCAGGGCCAGTTGCTGACGCTTCGGCAAAGCAAACCGCAAGGGCTGAGCAGCGCGCTGGATCGGCTCAACCGCCAATGGAATGCCCTGCATAAAGACCAGCGTGTACCGTATCAAGCCGGCGAGCGCCTGCCAGAAGCCTTTATCGGGGCGTTGCAGCAATGTGTTGGCTTGATCCAGGAGCAGCTCAACCAATCGCCGCTGGGCATTGATCCGCTGCTGCTGCAGTTTTTTTTCCAGGCCCTGCAGTTCACGCGCATTGCCGAGCTGTTCGACGAGCACTTTCTGTTTGATGTCAGCGTGCGTAATGGCCCGCGTAACAGACGCCTGAGCACGCTATGCCTGCGTAATGTGGTCCCGGCCCGCCTGCTTGGGCCGCGCATGAGCGCTGCGCGCAGTGTCACGTTGTTTTCTGCCACGCTCAGCCCTCGGCATTACTATGCCGATCTGCTTGGGATGCCGGCCGACACGGCCTGGCTCGATGTTGCCGCGCCGTTCCAGGCCGAGCAATTGCAGGTACGCATCATCAGCCAGGTGTCGACGCGTTACCGCGAACGGCAGGCGTCACTGGCGCCCATCGTCGAGCTGATCGCCGAGCAGTACCGCAGCAAGCCTGGCAACTATCTGGCCTTTTTCAGCAGCTTCGAGTACCTGCAACAGGTGGCCGCACTGCTTGCCGAGCGCTATCCGCAGTTGCCGCGCTGGGAGCAGGCCAGCGGCATGGACGAAGCTGCGCGCGAAGCGTTTCTGGCGCGCTTTGTCCCGGATGGCGAGGGCATTGGTTTTGCGGTGCTTGGCGGCGCATTCGGAGAGGGCGTCGACCTGCCGGGAACCCGCTTGATCGGCGCATTTGTTGCCACGCTGGGTTTGCCACAGGTCAATCCGATCAATGAGCAGTTCAAGCAACGCTTGGCCCGGCAGTTCGGCGCCGGCTTTGACTACGCCTATCTGTACCCCGGCGTTCGCAAGGTAATCCAGGCCGCAGGGCGGGTCATTCGTGGCGATCAGGACCGCGGCGTGTTGCTGTTGATCGACGAGCGCTTCGCTGAAACACGCGTTCAGCAGATGTTTCCCAAATGGTGGCAGATAGCTAGCGAATAATCCCCGCAGGCCCCATCGCACGGCATTGCAACTCCCAGTACACTGCGTGTTCCAACACTCACATTCGTTGAACTCGAGGTTTCTGCATGACGCTCAGTCCTTTGGCAGGCAAGCCGGCTCCGGCCAGTGTGCTGGTCGATATTCCCCGCCTGTTGACCGCCTATTACACCGGCCGCCCTGATGCGTCCGTGGCAGCCCAGCGCGTGGCCTTCGGCACCTCGGGGCATCGCGGTACGTCGCTGGAGTTGAGCTTCAACGAGGCGCATGTGCTGGCGATCACCCAGGCCATCTGCCTGTATCGTGAGCAGCAAGGCATCGACGGGCCGCTGTTCATCGGTGCCGATACCCATGCGTTGTCCGCGCCGGCGGCCGCCAGCGCGCTGGAAGTGCTGGCCGCCAACGGCGTGCAGGTGATGCTGTCCAAGGACGATGAATACACCCCAACGCCTGCGGTGTCGCACGCGATCCTTTGCTACAACCGCGGCCGCCAGAGCGGCATGGCAGATGGCATTGTCATCACGCCGTCGCACAATCCACCGCAGAGCGGTGGCTTCAAGTACAACCCGCCCAATGGCGGGCCGGCCGACAGCGACGTGACCAAGTGGGTCGAGGCCAAGGCCAACGAACTGCTTGGCGCAGATCTGGCTGGGGTAAAGCGTATGGACTATGCGCAAGCGCTGCAAGCGCCGACTACCCAGCGTCACGACTACTTGGGCAATTACGTCGCCGACCTGGAAAACGTGATCGATTTCGAGGTAATCCGCTCGGCCAACCTGCGTCTGGGCGTCGATCCGCTGGGCGGTGCCGGGGTACGTTACTGGCAGGCGATTGCCGACCACTACCAATTGAACCTGGAAGTGGTCAACACCGAGGTCGACCCGACCTTCCGCTTCATGTGCGTCGACTGGGACGGGCAGATCCGCATGGACCCGTCCTCGCCTTACGCCATGCAGGGCCTGATCGGCCTGCGCGACCGCTTCGATGTGGCCTTTGCCTGCGATCCTGATCACGACCGCCACGGCATCGTCACCGCCGAGGGCCTGTTGCAACCCAACAACTACCTGGCCGTGACCATCGACTACCTGTTCCGCAACCGCCCGCAATGGCGCAGCGATGCTGCAGTGGGCAAAACCGTGGTCAGCAGTGGTTTGATTGACCGCGTGACTGCAGCGCTTGGCCGCACCCTTTACGAAGTGCCAGTCGGTTTCAAGTACTTTGCTGCGGGTCTGTTCGACGGCTCGCTAGGCTTTGGCGGCGAAGAAAGTGCCGGCGCCTCGTTCCTGCGTCGCGACGGATCGGTCTGGGCCACGGACAAGGACGGGCTTATTCCAGCCTTGCTTGCCGCGGAGATGACTGCCCGCACCGGACGTAACCCGAGCCAGATCTATGCCGACCTCACTGCGAAGCTGGGCAAGCCCTACGCAACCCGAGTCGAGGCCAAGGCCGATCCACGGCAGAAAGCCCTGCTGAGCAAGCTGGCGCCCGAGCAGGTGACGTCGACTGAACTGGCGGGCGAGCCAATCGAGCAGATCCTCAGCCACGCGCCGGGTAACGCTCAGGCGATCGGCGGGCTCAAAGTGATGACGGCCAATGGCTGGTTTGCCGCGCGGCCGTCGGGCACCGAAGACATCTACAAGATCTACGCCGAGAGCTTTATCGACGAGGCGCACTTGCAGCGCCTGGTCAAGGAGGCTCAGGTGCTGGTGGATGCAGCTATCGCCTGACCAGCGAGCTGAGTTGAATATCGAAAGCAGAGAAGGGGCCTTGTGCCCCTTTTTTGTGGGCGAGCCTTGCGGCCTTCAGAGTTATGGCATTGCGGCCAATTATCGGCAATTTACATAGCCACCTAATCAAGGCTTTGACATTCACTGCCTAAGCAGTAATATTTGCACACACATTTGTCTGAGCTGGGCCGCAAGCCGATGTCGCATTTCAGTCCTGAAAACTTCCAGACCTGCACGATCGGCATGCTGCTGGGCCGAGCAGCGCTGCTCAAGGACCGCATTCTTGACGCGCATCTCGAGGGCGAAGGGGTTACGGCCGCGCAATTCAAGGTGCTGATCATCGTCACTCAGTACCAGGTCGACACCCCGGCCGAGCTGTGTCGCTACCTGGGCCTGGACAGCGGCTCGATGACGCGCATGCTCGACCGCCTCGAACACAAAGGGCTGATCCTGCGCAATCGCTGCCCGGACGACCGCCGTCAGGTGCGCCTGGCCCTGACCGCCGACGGTCAGCGCCTGGCAGATCGCGTGCCCGAAGTAGGCGCAGCGGCAATGAACGAACTGGTCGGCGTGCTCCAGCCTGAAGAATTGCAGACCCTCGAAGGCCTGTTGGCCAAGGTCCTGCTCAATGCCGGCGACCCTCTGACGATCCGCCGCTTCGGCGATCGTTGATCCCTGTTACGAATTCTCCAAGGTACTGTCATGGCCACTCCTGCGGACACAACCCAATCTTCCCCGGCTCCCGAAAATTCGCGCAAGCGCAAGACCTGGCTGCTGGCCGTGCTCTTGCTGGTGATACTCGGTGGCGCTGCTGCCTGGGCCTGGTACAGCCTGGTCGGGCGCTGGCACGAGAGCACCGATGACGCCTACGTCAACGGCAACGTGGTGGAAATCACCCCGCTGGTGACCGGCACGGTTACCAGTATCGGCGCCGACGATGGCGATCTGGTGCAGGCCGGCCAGGTCTTGCTGCGATTCGATCCCGCCGACAGCGAGGTTGCCTTGCAGTCATCCGAGGCAAAGCTGGCGCGTACCGTGCGCCAGGTCCGCGGCTTGTACAGTAACGTCGACTCGCTCAAGGCACAGATGCAAAGCCGCGCTGCGGAATTGAAGAAAGCCCGCGATAACTACAACCGGCGCAAGGTCCTGGCCGACAGCGGGGCGATCTCCCGCGAAGAGATCTCCCATGCCCAGGACGACCTGAGTTCCGCGCAAAGTGCCTTGGACAGCGCCCAGCAGCAGCTGAACACCAGTACTGCGCTGGTTGACGACACGCTGTTGGCCTCGCACCCGGAGGTGATGGCTGCCGCTGCCGATGTACGCCAAGCGTATCTGGATAACGCTCGCACTACCTTGGTTGCACCCGTTACAGGCTATGTTGCCAAACGCACCGTGCAGTTGGGCCAGCGCTTGCAACCGGGCACTGCGACCATGGCCGTGATCCCGCTGGATGAGGTGTGGATCGACGCCAACTTCAAGGAAACCCAGCTGCGCAATATGCGCATCGGCCAGCCGGTAGAGATCAGCGCCGATCTGTATGGCAGCGACATCAAGTACACCGGCACCATCGACAGTCTCGGCGCCGGTACCGGCAGCGCGTTTGCCTTGCTGCCTGCGCAAAATGCCACCGGCAACTGGATCAAGATCGTCCAGCGGGTGCCAGTGCGTGTGCACCTTAACCCCGAGCAGCTGCGCGATCATCCGCTGCGCATCGGCTTGTCGACGGTGGTTGAAGTCGACCTGCACGATCAGACCGGCCCGACCCTGGCGCAACAGCCTCCGCAACAAGCCAGCTACAGCACCCAGGTGTATGAGCGCCAACTGGTCGACGCTGACCGGCTGATTGCGCGCTTGATCCATGACAACAGCGCCGCAGGCAAGACGGCGCAGCGATGAACAACAACGGCGCTGCGCAGTTCACTCCGCCAAGCCTGCTGCTGACCACCATTGGTCTGTCGCTGGCGACGTTCATGCAGGTACTCGATACCACCATCGCCAACGTCGCCTTGCCGACCATTTCCGGCAACCTCGGTGTCAGTTACGAGCAGGGCACCTGGGTGATCACCTCGTTTGCGGTGAGCAACGCGATTGCCTTGCCGCTGACCGGCTGGCTAAGCCGGCGTTTTGGTGAGGTCAAGCTGTTCATCTGGGCGACGCTGTTGTTCGTGATGGCGTCATTTCTGTGCGGGATCGCCCAGTCGATGCCTGAGCTGGTTGGCTTTCGCGTGCTGCAAGGGGTGGTCGCCGGGCCGCTATACCCGATGACGCAGACCTTGCTGATTGCAGTGTATCCACCGGCCAAGCGGGGAATGGCGCTGGCGCTGCTGGCGATGGTGACGGTTGTTGCACCGATTGCCGGGCCGATCTTGGGCGGCTGGATTACTGACAGCTACAGCTGGCCGTGGATTTTCTTCATCAACGTTCCAATTGGCCTGTTCGCCGCTGCCGTGGTGCGCCAGCAGATGCGCACGCGACCGGTCGTGACCAGCCGGCAACCGATGGACTACATCGGTTTGATCACCTTGATCATTGGGGTGGGGGCGTTGCAGGTTGTGCTCGACAAGGGTAACGACCTGGACTGGTTCGAGTCGTCGTTCATCATCATGGGCAGCCTGATCTCGGTGGTGTTCCTTGCCATCTTCATCATCTGGGAGCTCACCGACCGCCACCCGGTGGTGAACCTGCGGCTGTTTGCCCATCGCAACTTTCGCGTCGGCACCATCGTGCTGGTTGGCGGCTACGCAGGCTTTTTCGGCATCAACTTGATCCTGCCGCAATGGCTGCAGACGCAGATGGGCTATACCGCCACCTGGGCCGGGCTGGCCGTGGCGCCGATTGGCTTGCTGCCGGTGATCATGTCGCCTTTCGTGGGCAAGTATGCGCACCGCTTCGACCTCCGGGTGCTGGCCGGCCTGGCATTTCTCGCGATCGGCGCCAGCTGTTACATGCGCGCCGGCTTCACCAGCGAGGTGGACTTCCAGCACATTGCCCTGGTGCAGCTGTTCATGGGCATCGGCGTGGCGCTGTTCTTCATGCCGACCTTGAGCATTCTGCTGTCTGACCTGCCACCGCAGCAGATCGCCGATGGCTCAGGCCTGGCGACATTCCTGCGGACCCTGGGCGGCAGCTTTGCGGCATCGCTGACAACCTGGATCTGGATTCGCCGGGCCGATCAGCATCACGCCTATTTGAGCGAGCACATCAGCCAGTACGATCCCGCCACTCGGCATACGCTTGAGCAACTGGGGGGCGCCAGCCCGCAGAGCTACGCGCAGCTTGAGCAGATCGTCAACAGCCAGGCCTACATGATGTCGACGGTGGACTACTTCACCCTGATGACCTGGGTATTCGCCGGCCTGATCCTGTTGGTATGGTTTGCCAAGCCGCCGTTTACGGCCAAGGCCGGGCCGGCCTCAGCGGGACATTAGTTGTCAACTCAGGCAAGCAAGCGTTAGCCTTGTGCCATCAGTCGCCCAGGGGCAATCGATGGACAAGGTTATCGTGATTACCGGCGCCAGCCGTGGCATCGGCGCTGCTTCAGCGCGGCTTGCCGCTGAGCAAGGCTATCGTATCTGCATCAATTATCATGCTGACGATCAGGCAGCTGAGCGCATCCTTGCCGAGGTCCGCGAGCGCGGTGCCGAAGCGATTGCCGTGCGTGCCGATGCCAGTGTCGAGGACGAGGTCATCCAGCTGTTCCAGCGCGTTGACCATGAGCTTGGGCCGGTAACGGCACTGGTCAACAACGCTGGTACCATCGGCCCGCAGAGCCGCCTGGAAGACATGTCCGAGTTCCGCCTGCTCAACCTGATGAAAACCAATGTGGTCGGGCCGATGCTGTGTGCCAAGCATGCTTTGCTGCGCATGGCCCGTCGGCACGGCGGCCAGGGTGGGGCGATCGTCAATGTGTCGTCGTTGGCGGCGCGCCTTGGTTCACCTGCGGAGTACGTTGATTACGCTGCGTCGAAAGGCGCGTTGGATACGTTCACCATTGGCTTGGCCAAAGAGGTGGCCGGCGAAGGCGTGCGCGTCAATGGGGTGCGGCCCGGTTATATTCTCACCGGCTTTCATGCGCTCAGCGGTGATGCCGAACGCGTGCACAAACTTGAGGCAGGGTTGCCGATGGGGCGGGGCGGCCAACCAGAGGAAGTCGCCGAGGCGATTCTCTGGCTGCTGTCGGATAAGGCGTCCTACTCGACCGGCAGCTTCATCGAACTAGGCGGCGGGCGCTAGCCGAAATCCCCGTCATTCAGGACCGGCTTGCGATGGTGCTGACGCCGCCAACAGTTGACTGACGCGTTGGGCCAAGGTCTTAAGGTCAAAAGGTTTGAGCAGTATCTGCGAATTCATGCCTGTGCCGTTGTCGGTGCCTGTCGCGTCCAGCGTCTGCTCGAGCTGCTTTGGCTCACCGGAGCGCAAGACCTGGCCGTAGAACTCGACCCAGAATTCCGCCTGACGGGTGGCAACTGGCGAATAGTTCTGCCCAGTGGGTCGATCCCGGCATGGGTGAAGCAAGCTGTATTAGTCAGTACATGCCGATAGTCGCTCAGCGGGCCTGCCGGGCCGTCGAAGAATTCGATGATGCAACAGCCCATGTCCATGGTGTCGAAGACAAAGCGATAAAGACGTTGCTCGCTTCACTGGCGCTGCGCGAGTTGTGCTTCAAGGGCGTTGTTGCGTTGCTGCAAGGCGTCCAGTTGCTGGCGCAAGGCGCGCAGTTGAGGGGTCGTGCATATTTGCATCCTGCGCTATATCTCACTGCGCAACTGTAGCTTGACTGGTCGGTCACCGCTAGAACGAGCGCACAATTCGCCCCAAGGTTTCCATGGCTTGCTCGGCGCTCGCATCCCATGGGCTGCCGTAGTTCAAGCGGATGCAGTTGCCGAAGCGCCGGGTCGGCGAAAAGATCGGCCCAGGGGCAATACTGATGCCTTGTGCGGCAGCCATGTGAAACAGCTTCAGCGCATCCATTTGTTCTGGCAGCTCAAGCCACAGGAAATATCCACCAGAGGGCTGACTGACCCGCGTCTGCGCCGGGAAGTAGCGCGCAATCGCTGCCAACATGCTCGCCTGCTGACCCTCCAGCGCATAACGAAGCTTGCGCAGGTGACGGTCATAGCCGCCGTGCTGCAGGTAATCGGCGATGGCCGCCTGCGCAGGCATGGATGCGCACAGCGAGGTCATCAATTTGAGCCTCTCTACCTTCTGCGCAAAGCGCCCGGCCGCGACCCAACCAATGCGATACCCCGGCGCCAGGCTTTTGCTGAACGAGCCGCAGTGCATTACCAGGCCATCGGTGTCGAAGGCTTTGGCCGGTTTGGGCGCTTGCTGCGAGTAGTACAACTCAGCATATACGTCGTCTTCGATGAGCGGCACCTGATGGTGCCGCAGCAGTTCTACCAGTTCCTGCTTCTTGTGCTCAGGCATGCTCGCACCGACCGGGTTCTGAAAATTGGTCATGCACCACACCGCCTTGACCGGGTACTTGTCCAGGGTCTGTGCAAGCACCCCAAGGTCCATCCCTTCACGCGGGTGCACGGGGATTTCCACAGCCTTGAGCTTGAGCCGCTCCAGTACCTGCAAGCACGCATAAAATGCCGGCGCTTCGATGGCCACCAGGTCGCCTGGCTCGGTGACTGCCTGCAAGCACAGGTTCAATGCCTCGAGCGCGCCATTGGTGATCAACAGCTCTTCCATCGGCAACATCAGCCCAGCGACCATGTAGCGCAGGGCGATTTGCCGGCGCAGTTGCGGGTTGCCGGGCGACAGGTCGGTGACCGCCATGCGCGGGTCCATTGCGCGGCTGGCGCTGGCCAATGAGCGCGACAGGCGTTGCAGTGGGAACAACGCAGGGCTGGGGAATGCCGAGCCAAACGGAACCGTATTGGGATCTTTGATCGAGTCGAGGATGGAAAATACCAGCCCGCTGACGTCAACCTCGGTTGACTCGCTGACTGGCGCCATGATCTGCGGCTCACTCATCTGCTGCGGCGCATGCGCATTGACGAAATAGCCTGAGCGCGGTTTGGCACGGATCAAACCTCGCCGCTCGAGCAGGTAGTAGGCCTGAAACACTGTCGACGGGCTGACCCCGTGGGTCTGGCTGGCGTAGCGCACAGAGGGCACCCGCTGGCCAGGGCCAAGTACCCCGGAGCGGATCAGTTCAGCAATGTCATCGGCAAAGCGTTCGTAGCGTTTCATGGGCGGTCGGCAGGCATGGTGATGGCTCAGTGTAAGGGATCAGCGGTTCAACGGCGCGACGAAGCGGCTGCGCGCGCTGCTGCGAATGCTTGGCTCGTCGCTGTCCTGGATCTCGAAGGTCAGGTCCTGGGCGCTGCTGCTAGGCCGCTCTGCAAGCATCGCGACCGATACCGGCAGCTCGCCCATTTCGCCGGCGCGCAAGGTGAATTCGGTGCTGCCGTGCAGCTCGAAGCCGTCCGCATCCACCAGGCGCAGCTGGTAGCGCTGTGGCTGCTGGGTCTTGTTGATGACCTTGAGCAAGTAGATGTTCTCGATCTGGCCCAAGGCGTTTTCGCGGAACAAGCCGCGGTCCTTGATCACATCCAGCGACACCATCGACCGCTCCTGCAGGGCGAGCACCAGGGCGCCGATCATGACCACCAGCGCGGTTACATAGCCGAGCAGGCGTGGGCGCAGCCAGTGGGTGGAGCCGCCTTGCAAGGTGTGCTCGGACTTGTAGCCGATCAGCCCGCGCGGGTAGCCCATCTTGTCCATCACCCCGTCGCAGGCATCGATGCAAGCGGCGCAGCCGATGCAGGCCATCTGCAGGCCTTGGCGGATATCGATACCGGTCGGGCAGACCTGCACGCACAACGTGCAATCGATGCAGTCGCCCAGCTGCTGCGCGCGCGGGTCGCTGCCTTTCTTGCGTGGGCCTCGCGCTTCGCCGCGACGCGGGTCATAGGCGACGGCCAGGGTGTCCTTGTCGAACATCACCCCCTGAAAGCGCGCGTAGGGACACATGTGCATGCACACGGCTTCGCGCAGAAAACCGGCATTGAGGTAGGTGGCGCCGGTGAAAAACAGCACCCAGAACAGGGCAACACCCGTCAGCTGCAAACTCAGCAGCTCCTGCGCCAGGGGGCGGATAGGGGTGAAGTAGCCGACAAAAGTCAGCCCGGTAAGTACGGCAATGGCCAGCCACAGCGCGTGTTTCAAGCTCCGCCGGGCAACCTTGTTCAGGCTCCATGGCGCTGCTGCCAGCTTGATGCGCTGATTGCGATCGCCTTCGCTGATTTTTTCGCACCACATGTACAACCAGGTCCAGGTGCTCTGCGGGCAGCTGTAACCGCACCAGACTCGGCCTGCGAAGACGGTGATGGCAAACAGGCCAAAGGCGCTGATGATCAGCAGCGCCGACAGGAGGATGAAGTCCTGCGGCCAAAAGGTGGTACCGAATACGTGAAATTTACTGTCAGCAAGATCCCACAGTACTGCCTGGCGGTCATCCCAGTCCAGCCAGGCCGTACCGAAGAACAAGGCAAACAAGGCACCGGCAAAACCGATCCGAAGATTGCGGTAGATGCCGCTGAAGCTGCGCGTGTGAACGGCGCCGCCGCTGTAACCGCTGCCTCTTTGGGCTGCTGGGGGTGTTACCTCAATCACGTGGTACGGAATCTTATCGCTCATGTCGCGTGGCTCATCAGGCTTCAACAGACCCGGGCACTATGGGCCGGTGACTGTTTGCAGCACAGACTCAGCTAAGGCGATAAAAACCGTATCAGTTATCTCGTGGGCCGCGGCGAACCCTTAGATTACCGAGCCAGGCTCGCTTGCCTTGAGATGCCTGCGGCTATCTACCGCACCGATAACAGTGAGGGCGTCAGCCTCCGCTTCGGTGATCGGTATGCGCTCCCCGGCAAGCACAGCGACGGACATGCGCAGCTGCTCGTCAGTGACGATCTCGACTTCCGGGCCAGTGCCCTCGATCCGCAGCTTGTCGCTGATGAGCGTGCAGTGGCGGCTGTTCTGGTCAACTTCTATAGGCATGTCAGCGTCCTCTGGGTGGTTGCTATTAGTGACCGCACGGTTGCCCGGGTTGCTGCATTGGCTGATCGAACGGCACTTCGGCGTGGGCTGAGGGGTCAACCGTTAACACGGGCAGAGGAGGGTGTTGATGGAAAGCGGCTGGGAGAGGATTCTGGTTACTATCCAGACCGAGTTTGCCGATGTGACCAACGTCGAGGAGGTCACACGCATTCTGGTGCGTTTGCTGATGGCCGCGGTGTTGGGCGCCGTGCTGGGCTTTGAGCGTGAACACCGCGGCAAGTCTGCTGGCGTGCGTACGCACATGCTGGTCTCCGTGGGTGCAGCACTGTTCGTGCTGGCGCCGAGTATGGCCGGCGCAGATGCTCAGGCGCTGAGCCGGGTAATCCAGGGCATCGTTGCAGGTATCGGCTTTTTGGGTGCGGGTACCATTCTCAAAGGCAATGGCAAGGATCCCAGCCACGTCAAGGGGCTGACTACTGCGGCGGGCTTATGGATGACCGCAGCCATTGGGACGGCTGCCGGGATGGGGCGGGAGGCGACTGCGCTGATCAGTACGATCCTGGCGCTGCTGGTGCTGAGCACCATGCCCAAGCTGGTAGACAAGGTCGAAGGAGGCAACGATCAGAAGCAGCGGGAAGAAGAGGGCTGATAGCACTGAGGGGAGCCGAAGCTCCCCTCAAATCGTTGCTGCCTGCTCTGTTGTTATTATTGAAGGCGGGCCTTTTGTTGTTTTTGTAAGCCTGCCTCGGTGCTGCGAGCAACCCCCATGCGGGGTCAAGAGCAAACGTATTTTTTTGAGCGCTGACCTGCTTTCATCATGTTGATCCGACCGTGACTGTGGCTACCTGAAGGTAGTTTTGTTGTTCTGTGTCAGGCCGCGGGGTTAACCCCCAGGAAACCAGTTCTACTCCAAAAAAATCTGCTTGCTACGCCTCTGCCGTGTTGTTCTTGTTATGTCAGAGCCGTTACCTGTTGTTTTTATTGGGTGTCACGTTTTTGTTCTTGTTATGTCAGAGATATAGCAGGTGGCGTGCCAACTTTTTAAAATCCTTGAAAATCAAGGGCTTGGCTATTTTCTGCATCTTCTCACTGCGGGAAATTCTGTCGAATTGTTTCCCTGTTACCCGAATTTCCGCTGCGCAACGTGGGGGCGGTAACACCAGGCCCACACATTGATGACATTAGTGTGACTCATTGTGCGCTACGGGCCCGCGCGACACGCGAGCCTGTCGGTCGCCCCAGCACCTGGCTGATGCGCTGGCCGGCGGCGATCAGCCGGTCGAGGTCTATGCCGGTCTCGATCCCCAACCCCTGCAGCAGGTACAGCACATCTTCAGTGGCGATGTTGCCGGTAGCGCCCTTGGCATAAGGGCAGCCGCCAAGCCCGGCGACCGAGCTGTCAAACACCTGGATACCTTCCAGCAGGCTCGCGTAGACGTTGGTCAGGGCCTGGCCATAGGTGTCGTGGAAGTGCCCGGCCAGTTGTGCACGCGGCACCTGCGCCGCGACCACTTCAAATAATCTGCGTGTGTCACCGGCAGTGCCGGTACCGAGGGTGTCGCCCAGCGATACCTCATAGCAGCCCATGTCATGCAGCGCCTTGGCGACCGGAGCAACCTGCTCGGCGCTGACCCGGCCTTCATAAGGACAACCAAGCACACACGACACGTACCCGCGCACCCGCACACCATGGCTGCGCGCTGCTTCCATGATCGGTTCGAAGCGCCGCAGGCTGTCACTGATCGAGCAGTTGATATTGCGCTGTGAGAACGCCTCGGTAGCAGCGGCGAATACAGCTACCTCTTTGACACCCGCAGCAACCGCGTCTTCAAAACCACGCAGGTTCGGCGCCAGCGCTGCGTAGGTGACCCCAGGAAGCTGCTTGATCGCGCTGAATACTTCGGCCGAGCCGGCCATCTGCGGGACCCACTTGGGCGAGACGAAACTGCCCACCTCGATGTAGGACAAACCGGCCTCGCTCAGGTCATCGACCAGGCGCACCTTGTCGGCGACGCTGATCGGCTGGGCTTCGTTCTGCAGGCCGTCGCGCGGGCCGACTTCAACCAGGCGAACGTGTGTTGGCAATGACATGGCAGGGTTCCTGTGGCGAGTCAGCACGTGCTGTCGGAAGGTTTGGGCGTGGCGGCAAGCGCTTGCTCGCAACGCTCCTGAGCGGTATCCAGTTCAAGGTGCATCTGCTCAATATCGAGCATCTGCTGCTCCAGCTGAGCGCGCCGCTCGGCAATTTTCACCAGCATGCTGTTGAGCTGTTTGAAGTTGCCGCCGCTCGGGTCATAGAGCTCGATCAGCTCGCGGCACTCGGCCAGAGAAAAGCCGATGCGCTTGCCGCGCAGAATCAGCTTGAGCGTGACTTTGTCGCGGGCACTGTAGATGCGCTCCAGCCCACGCCGCTCAGGGCTGATCAGGCCTTGCTCTTCATAGAAGCGGATGGCCCGGGTAGTGATGTCCAACTCACGGGACAGGTCGGAGATGCTGTAGGTCTGGGTGCTCATGCTTGGGCTCGGAAGATTTATCGCACTAAGCTACTGGGACCTTTACGTTTACGTCAAGGCATCCTGGGCTTATCGGCCCTTTCCGGAGCACGTGGGTGGTTCAGCGCTGGCAGGCATGCTAAAAGTCAGACTGATCATTTATAAATTGAATCCTCTGATGTCTATCAGCGTTAAATCGAATAGGGCGTTGTTCGATCTCGACTTGTTGCGGGCGATCGTTGTGGTGGCCGATTGCGGCAGCTTCACAACTGCCGCAGCCCGCTTGCACTCGACTCAATCGACCATCAGTCAAAAAGTCAGGCGGCTGGAAGAAATGGTCGGCCATCGCCTGCTGGTGCGGGGCAATCGTGATGTGTTGCCTACCGATGCCGGGCAGACCTTGCTTGGCTATGCCAGGCACATGCTGGCGCTCAACGATCAGATGCTCGAAGCCCTGGCCGGCGCGATGGTCGGCACTACGGTGCGGCTTGGGGTGCCGGAGGATTTCGTCGGCGGGCGCACGACCAATGCGCTGTCTGACTTCAGCCGGCGCCATCCGCAGGTCAAACTCGAGGTGACCAGCGGGCTTTGTCGCGACCTTAGCCAAGCCTACGACAATGGTGAGCTTGACCTAGTGCTGCTCAAACAGCGGCGCAACAGCCGCGAAGGGGTGGCCTGCTGGCCCGAGCGCCTGCAGTGGATCGATAGTGCGCGGCTGCCGGCGTTCGAACTCGATCCAATTCCTCTGGTGACCTTCCCCCCGCGTGGGCTGTACCGCGATGACATGATCAACGCCATCGAAGGCATGGGCCGGCGCTGGCGCATCAGCTTCACCAGCTCCAGCCTGAGCGGGATTCAAGCGGCGGTTGCCGATGGTATGGGTGTGAGCCTGCTGCCGCCGCGTGCTGCGACGGCTGAACACCGCGTACTGGGTACCGAGCACGGTTTGCCGGAGGTCGACAGCTACGAGATTGTCATAGTGCACAGGCCAACTGCCGAGCAGATGGTGCGCTCGTTGGCGCAGGTGCTGACAGAGCTTCTGATGGTCCATGCCATCTGACAGGCACGCAGATTGTCCTGTCAGCGAGACAATCAGTGCTGTTTACACCGTCTATTGCTCGATTATCACCGCAGGTAAGCTTGTACCCAGTCAAAAAGGAGACCTCTCATGAAAGACATTCTGGGCGTTCATCAAGCCCCTGCCGGGCACTGGGTGGGCGATGGTTTTCCGGTGCGCAGCCTGTTTACTTATGACCAACTGGCTCGGCATATCAGTCCGTTTCTGCTGCTGGACTACGCCGGCCCGCACGATTTTGCGCCCACCACCGCTCGGCGCGGCGTTGGCGAACACCCGCACCGCGGCTTTGAGACCGTGACCATCGTCTACCAGGGCGAAGTCGAGCATCGCGACTCCACGGGCGCCGGCGGTTTGATCGGGCCGGGGGATGTGCAGTGGATGACCGCTGCCGATGGCATCATCCATGAAGAATTCCATTCGCCAGCGTTTGCCCGCAGCGGCGGAGCACTGGAGATGGTGCAGCTGTGGGTCAATCTGCCGGCGCGGGACAAGCGTGCCCCGGCGGGTTACCAGACACTGCTGGCAGCGAATATTCCGGTTGTGCCGCTGGCAGACCAGTGCGGCAGCCTGCGAGTCATTGCCGGCGAGTTCGAGGGCGCCGCGGGCCCGGCGCGCACATTCACCGCGATGGATGTCTGGGATGTCCGCCTCAACGCCGGCGCAACGCTGCAACTGCCGGTCGCCACTGGGCGCAACGCCGCCATAGTCGTGCTACGCGGCAGCGTAACGGTCAATGGTAACCGCGCAGCCGGCCCGGCCAGTTTGGTGCTGCTTGACCGAGCCGGCGCGGGGGTCCACCTCGAGGCGCAGGCGGGTGCGGTCCTGCTGCTGCTCAGCGGTGAACCGATCGACGAGCCAATCGTTGGCTATGGGCCTTTTGTGATGAATAGCCAGGCGCAGATTGCCGAGGCGTTGGATGACTTTCAATCGGGTCGATTTGGACGTATGGGTGGTAGGCATGGCGCCGCCCACTGAGCGGCAGGCATAGGCGGACCGCCCGTCGCGCGAGGGCGATGGCAGATCGAACGGTCGTCATGGCTCGGCGATCTTCCACTAAGGTGCTAGTGGGTGGCTGGGCAGTGGATGTTCTGGCGAATGGACCGCCGCTTGAAATTGAGCAACCTCAGCTGACGCCTCGCCCTTGACGGTGCACTCAAAGACAACAGGCCATCCCATGAAGAGGGTCGTACCATGTCGTTGATAGGTGTTTCAATGTTGGAAATGCGGCAAATCATCGAACAGGCCTGCCTGCCTGATCGGTGCGAGGTCAGTTGCCCTGATGGTGCCAGCCTGACCATCCGGCTGGGCGAGGGCCAAAGCTTGAAGCACTGCGTAACCCTGACTGATGTGCCGATCGACAGCCTTAACAGTTGCCGCGATCTGGTGGGTTTGGTTGCAGAGCTGCGCGCTCAGCAACGTCAGGCACAGCAGCCGGTTGCAGCCAAGCGGATCGCCTGACAGCGAGCCGTCGATGTGTGCTGCGGCGCCGATCGCGGCAAAGGGCCGCAGCTAAGCGGCCCCGTTGTGCTGACTCAGCGCTGCGGATTGAGTGTCAGGTGCACATGACGGTTGACATCCTTGTACAGCAGGTAGCTGAACGGACCCGGGCCGCCGGCATAGCAAGCTTGCGGGCAGAACGCGCGCAGCCACATGAAATCGCCAGCTTCAACTTCAACCCAATCCTGATTCAGGCGGTACACGGCTTTGCCTTCCAACACGTAAAGACCGTGCTCCATCACATGCGTCTCGGCGAACGGAATCACGCCGCCGGGCTGGAAGGTGACGATGTTGACGTGCATGTCATGGCGCATATCGGCCATGTCGACAAAGCGCGTTGTGACCCAGCCACCGTTGGTGCCCGGCATCTCGATCTTGGTCGCATTGTCGCGGTGGGTGACGAACGCTTCTGGAATATCCAGGCCTTCGACGCGCTGGTAATGCTTGCGCAGCCAATGGAAGGTGACGTTGGCCTTGCTGTGGTTACGCAGGCTCCACTCGGCGCCTGGTGGAATGAACGCATAACCGCCAGGCGCCAGGGTGTGATGCTTGCCCTGCAGGGTGATGTCGATTTCACCCTCGACTACGAACAATACCGCTTCGGCGTTCGGGTCCAGCTCTGGACGCTCACTGCCGCCTTCCGGAGCGACTTCAACGATGTACTGCGAGAAGGTCTCGGCAAAGCCGCTCAGAGGGCGAGCGATAACCCACATGCGCATCTTGTCCCAGAACGGCAGGTGGCTGGTGACGATGTCACGCATCACGCCTTTGGGGATAACGGCATAGGCTTCGGTGAACATGGCACGGTCAGTCAGCAGCTCGGTTTGAGCGGGGTGCCCACCGTGAGGGGCGAAGTAGGAATGGTTCGACATGGACAGTCTCGACTTGTTGTTCTCTCCCCGTGCCGGAAACCGCACCGGCCGGTGCGCCGCAGGGGATGCACGGACAGGATAGGGTCCGTGCACAGCCATCCACAAATTAAATGTTGAAATACCCGCTATTCGATTACTGAATGCTCACCTTGCGCCCCGCGTGGTTCTCGGGCAAGCGATCACCTTGGCCGAACAGCTTGTGGCGCAATGTGCCTTCCGCGTAGGCCACAGGGTAGCGGTCGCGCCGTTGTAGCTCTGGAATCAGCAGCTCGACGACATTGCTCAAATCATCCGGTTGTACGGCGTAAGTGAGGTTGAAACCATCGACACCGGTCTGGTCGAGCCAGCGCTCCAGTTGGTCGGCAACCTCGCTGGCGGAGCCGATCAAGACTGGGCCGCGGCCGCCAAGGCCGATGAATTCGGCGGCTTCGCGCACCGTCCACTGCCGGCCTGGGTCGGCCGCCGTAAAGGCGGCCAGGGCTGCGCGGCCAGCATCATTCTCGACATATTCAATCAGCGCATCCGGATCGAGGCCGGCGAAGTCGATGCCGGTCCAGCCGGACAGCAGCGCCAGCGCGGCGTCAAGATCCACATAACTGCGGTATTCGGCAAAGCGCGCCTGCGCCTGCTCACGGCTGTCCGCGACGATCAACAGCGCCTGCGCGTAAATCAGCACCTCGTCAGGGCCGCGTCCCGCCGCGGCGCTGGCCTGGCGCACGCCGTCGGCATAGCGGCGCAGCACCGTCGGCGTCGGTCCGCTGATGAATACGCACTCGGCGTGCTCCGCAGCAAAAGCCTGACCGCGCGCGGAGGCGCCGGCCTGGAACAGCACAGGCGTGCGCTGCGGCGAGGGTTGGCAAAGGTGCATCCCGGGGACCTGGAAATGCTCGCCGTGATGGCCAATCGGATGGACCCGCGAGGGTTCAATGTAGCGGCCCGATTCGCGATCCAGCAATACGGCATCGTCATCCCAGCTTTTCTCCCAGAGCTTGTACAGCACCTGCAGGTATTCATCGGCCAGGTCGTAGCGCTGGTCATGGCCCAACTGCCGAGCCAGGCCAAGATTGCGTGCAGCGCTGTCCAGGTAGCCGGTGACGATATTCCAGCCGACCCGGCCATTACTCAAGTGGTCCAGGGTCGACATGCGGCGGGCGAACGGGTACGGGTGCTCGTAGGTCAGCGAGAAGGTCACGCCGAAGCCCAGATGCTCGGTAACCCCGGCCATGGCCGGGACCAGCAGCAGGGGATCGTTGACCGGGACCTGCACGCCCCCACGCAGGGCCGCTTCGGGCCCGCCTTGGTAGACGTCGTAGATGCCCATGACATCGGCAATGAACAGCGCGTCGAACAGGCCACGCTCAAGCAGACGAGCCAGGTCAGTCCAGTAGTCCAGCCGGTTGAACGCCACGCTGGTATTGCGCGGATGGCGCCACAGTCCGGGGGACTGATGACTGGCGGCGTTCATGCTGAAGGCGTTGAAGCGAATCGGGCGGGGCATGCGAAGTGTTCCTTGGCGTCAGGGCAGGACGGCGGTCGGGTACACCGCGTCAGCCACGGTCAACTTGTGTGGGATCAGACCCAGGCCCTGGAAGGTGTCGGCCAGTTTTTGCTGTTCGGCAACGATTGCCGGGGTAATCGGCACGGCGTTGTAATTGCGTCGCTCGCTGGCTACTTCCAGCACCTCAGCCTTGATCCCTAGTTGCGGTGCCAGCAGGCTGGCAACTTCCGCAGGCTTGGCATTGGCCCACTGGCTGACTTTGGCCAGCTCGCTGAAGAAGGTCTTCAGCCATTCGCGGTGCTGGTCGGCAAAGCTCGCGGTGGAGAGATAGAAGGTCCGGTTGTTGGTCAGGCCGCTACCGTCGCGCAGGTTTTTCAAGCCCGGTTGCTGCTCGGCTGCTGCCAGGAACGGGTCCCACAGCGTCGAAGCCTGCACGCTACCCGACTGTAGGGCGGCGACTGCATCGGCGGCGTTGTTGACGTATGCCGGGGTAATGTCCTGATAGCTCAAGCCAGCTTGCTGCAACGCCACGGCCAGCAGGTATTGGGCATTCCAGCCGCGGCCAGTGGCAACTCGCTTGCCCTTGAGCTCCTGCACGCTGGTGATGTGATCCTGTTCGCGTACCACCAGGCCAATCCCGCGCGGGTAGGGCTGTTCAGCCGCCAGATAGACCACAGGCTTGCCAGCGGCCTGGGCGAACACCGACGGTGCATCAGCGGCGTGACCCAGGTCGATCGCACCGGTGCTCAGCGCTTCTAGCAGTTGCGGGCCGGCGGCGAATTCGTGCCAGCTGACTTTCACGCCCTGTGCAGCGAGCGCCTTTTCCAAGGCGCCCGTGCCCTTGAGGATGTTTACGCTGTTGAATTTCTGGTAGCCGATGCGCAAGGTCTTGGCATCGTCGGCTATGGCTTGTGACCAAGGCAGTATGGAGCTGACGACACTGGCCAGCAGGCCGCCGACCAATAGGCGGCGAAGAGGAGAAAAGGCACGGTTGGACAAGGCGGGTGCTCCTGAGCGAAGGCTGGAATGTGGGCTCCAGCGTAAGGGAGGCGGCTCAGGGCTTTCAATTTTTTTATTCCATTTGGTTAGATTGTTTTGTTATTTTTATATCCTTTTGTGTTTACGGGGTTTCAGCGTTATTCCTTGTGTTTCAGCTCTGCGACCAGCAGTAGCGATTGCGGCACGGGGCTTTGTGGATGCTGCGGTTCCTGCAATTGGAGGAGGGTTAGTCCGGCCATGTCCAACGCCGCGAGCCAGCTTGTCAACGTGCGCATGTACCACGGCATCGGCTTCCAATCACCCTCGAACCCAGCGAAGGATTCTTCACGCCAGCCATCTTGATAATCACCATTGGCGGCGCTCCACGGGTGTAGCGACTGGATCACCACCACGCCGCCCGGAGCCAGTAAGGTGGTCATCGCGCTCAGCAGCGGGATGATGTCCTGATGAAGCAGTGCGAAGTTGGCGCAAATCGCGTCGTAGCATTTGCCGAGTCCCACATCGCCGCTGGCGAGTTGTTCGTAGCTGCAGTGATGGACGGGTGCTGAGCCGGCTGCGCGTGCTGCCTCGACCAGGGTTGAGTCGCCATCCACGCCTACGGCTTCGATACCCCGAGCAGTGAGGGCGCGCAACAGCCATCCCTCACCGCAGCCGAGGTCGAGAACCCGCTGTGGCTGGCGTGACAGGATGGCCAGCAGGATCGCTTGATCGGTGACCTGGCGGCGGCTTTCGATACTGCCACTGCGCACGGCTTCGATCCAGGCGTGGGCGTTGTCATGCCAGCTTTGTTGGAGGCGGGTTTCAGGGGCAGGGGAGGACATGGCTGGCTCCGGCAGTGACAGATAGGTACAAGCTTAGGCGGTGCACTGGGCCCAGTGACATCGATACTTCAGCCGACCAGCCAGCCGCTGTCGCCCTCGATTAGCGTGCCGCCATGGTCAGTGGTGTCCCCAAGTCGCGCCACGGCCTTGCCTGCGATGGCGTAACTTGGCGAGCCGCTTTCAATGACGGCGCCGCAGCTTATGCGGTCGCCAACACAAGCAACCTCGCGCCCGCCGACCCTTGTCGCAGAAGTGCCCGAGACTACTTCGCCGATGCCGTGAATTGGGCAGTCATGTTTGTGGCCGATCAGCACAATGGGTTTCATCGGTGGAGGACTCCTTGGCTGTAGTGGACTGGTTGCCGGGCTTGGCTCGCTTACGGGTAGCGCGTGGTTTTTTCGCCGGCCGCTGGCCCGGACGTATGGCCCACAGATGGGCGTTCGCACGCAGGCGCTCCTGGATATGAGGCGGCCTGTCGGCCAAAGTGGTTAGCGGCGGGATGGGTTTGCCGGGCAGTCCTGCGTCGCGGATGATTTTTGGCCAGCGCGGCTTCCAGCACAGCAGCAGGCTTAGCCAGTGGCCCAGGCCGAGAATGAGGAAGGCGGGCGAAATAAGAATGAGGCCTAACTTGATGATCCGCGACGAATTCCAGAAATAGTGGGTAAGGCCCTCGAACTGCGGAGTGAATGCCTGCCAGGGCCAAGGGAAGTGTGAAGTGATGCGTGGGCGAGGTAGGCCCTCGGGGCCTTCGTCCATGAAACGGCGGATGAATTCCCATTCATGTCGTAATTCAGCCTGACTGTTGGCGGCTTTGCCAACCCAAGCAGTTTCTATATGCAAGGTTCCAGTCCAGCGCGGGAGCCAGTAAAGCGCAAGGGGCATTCCGATACAGTCATCAGTGAAATGTATCTTGTCAGTAGCTGAGGCGTTAATCCCGGCCCAGGGCAAAGTCACGATCCCGCCGCAATTGGCCGGGCGATGCAAGTGTACTTGCTGTGTTTTTCGATTGAAACGAATCAATAAGTGGCGGGATGTGAATAATTCAAGACAGGAGAAGGTAAACCCATATTTCGCATAAAGCCATGAGGCGAATGAAACAAGAATAGTTAGGAGCGCTGAAATATACCAGTGCATGAACGACCATTTGTTCTGCTCGTATAGGATGTCAATTGCGGTGATTAGAAAGTCGGCCGCCCCCACGCCTCCTAGGATTAGTACCGCGATCAGTGGCGCGGAGATCGTTGTAATCAGCCCTCTTTTGCTCTCCCACATACCGCATCTGATTTCGAGGGCGTAGTCGTTGAAAATGTACACCGGACCTCGACTTTTTGGAGTGTTGCTCACAACTTTTCGAGCGGCTGCCAGCGCTTCAGCCTCATCGCTTTCATAAATATCTGGAACGCGCTGGGTGCTGATATGCTCGTATTTTTTTCGAGTTTCTGCTGGCTCTAAAATGCTTTTCCACATCATCCACTCAATAAGGTACATTATAAGAGCTCGCGAGTGGCGTTGAACAAGGCTGACAGCTCATCCGAGTCTTTCTTGTATCTGTCCACTTCTTTCTTTGCGCTGAAGTAACATCTGTCGCACCACTTTTCAAAAGCATCATCATCCAGCACTATTATGATTACAGTGGCCGCGAGGATGATCAGACCTGCTTGCCAGCCTATTCGGCCGAGGAGTGTTAGAGCTACACGATTGGCTACTAGACGCGCAGAAGTGTTTGACAGACCTTGGATTACTGCTGTGAGTGCGGGGTTTCCTGTTCTGGATGCCCACCATGTGAACAGCGGTCCAGCTTGAGAGAAAGCCAGAGTACTTTGTGCGCCTAGTAATAAAAAGGTCGCTGTCACTCTGGACGCGTATGCAGTGAAAAGTAACCCTTTCCTCGGTGTTAGATCAGTGCTCGCCTCTCCTGCTAGTTTTATACTTTCTTCGCGGCGGACGGTCTCGAGCCAGCCCAACTGAACGTATGTAGTGTCCCGAACAGACGTTGCTTCATTGCTCACGTTCATAGTGCTCAATCACTTGATCGGAGGATTCGTTTTGTGCCGAGGCGTTCGTCTCATCCCGGCCAGATGTTCCGACTGGCGATATCGCTGAATCGCCTTTGGGGCGACGGCGGGTGATCCGTGGTTTCTTGGCCGGTCGCTGGCCCGGACGCACGGCCCACAGATGGGCGTTCTCACGCAGGCGCTCCTGGATATGAGGCGGCCTGTCGGCCAAGGTGGTTAGCGGCGGGATGGGTTTGCCGGGCAGTCCTGCTTCGCGGATGATTTTTGGCCAGCGCGGCTTCCAGCACAGCAGCAGGCTTAGCCAGTGGCCCAGGCCGAGAATGAGGAAGGCGGGCGAAATAAGAATGAGGCCTAACTTGATGATCCGCGACGAATTCCAGAAATAGTGGGTAAGGCCCTCGAACTGCGGAGTGAATGCCTGCCATGGCCAAGGGAAGTGTGAAGTGATGCGTGGGCGGGGTAGGCCCTCAGGGCCTTCGTCCATGAAACGGCGGATGAATTCCCATTCGGCCTGGATTTCAGATTGATTGTTTCCTGCTTTTCCAACCCACGCACACTCTGGATAGTGGCTTCGTGTAAACGATTGTGACCAATATAGGAATAGCGGAAAACCATTCCCTCCTGCGATTGCAGAGTTGTGATTAGCGCCTGAACTGCTCACGCCAATCCATGGGAGTGTCACTAGACCACCGCAGTAGTGCGGTCGATGTAGATAGACCTGTTGAGTTTTGCGATTGAAGCGTATGATTAAATGTCGTGACGTGAATATCTCCAGTCGCGATATTGGTAGTCCTAATTTAATGTATGCAATCGTAAAGCCAGAGCTCAGAAGTCCAAGGTAGATGCTGAGTGCAAGTGCGAAAAAGTCCACGGTAGAGCCGTCGGTGGGATTTTCATACGGTACGGCGAAGGCGAAATTTACCGAGCCTGCTATCCCTGCTGTGATAGTGGCAAACAATGCTAAGGACAATAGGGTGATAAGGCCGCGCTTGCCTTCTCCCATGCCACATCTCATTTCTATGTTCGTATCATCGTATACATAAACCGCCCCCCTTGAAGCGGGTGCCAAGCTAGCACTCAATCTTGCGGCAGCAAGGCTTTCGATTTCGTCGCTTTCATACGCGGGTATGTCCGTAATATCAATGTCGGTAGGGAGCTTGTTTCGTGGTTCATCAGTCTCAGATCGTATTACAGTCTGCCAGTAGCCCCATTCAAATAAGAACATTAGAGGGTCTCCGATACGGCATTAATAAATGATGCAAGTTCTTCTTGGTCTAGCTCATAACGTTTGGTGTTTTTGCTTCGGCTGAAGCAGCATTTTTCACACCATTTCTCCAGTTCGTTCTCATCTATGACCAAGAGTGTAAACGTCATTCCGATAGCTACTACGCCACCTATCCACCCCATTCGACTTAATAGCAATAGCAGTGCGCGATTCCCTGCTAGGGTCTTGGAGAATGCCGCCAAAAGTTTCGCGGGGCCGCTTATGTGTTTACTAGATGCATTTAGTGCTAGCCATCGGAAGTAGGCGCCTGCTTGGGAGAACGCGATTCCTCCTTGCCCGCTCAGAAGGATAAAGGTCGCGAAAGCCCTCGTTGAGTAGGCTCCGGCTAACATGCCTTTTTTGAGATTGCGTGTATCTCTGTAATTGGCGCCTGCGCTGAGGGCATCATTGATGTCCCACGCGATGCTCACTGCTCCTCCTGCGCTGGCCATTGCGGCCCCCCAGACACGATACCGACCCAGGCTGATACTCGCTCCTCTCGCCGAGGCACTCCTCCTTTCAAGAGATGTCAGTGCTTGCTCGGTCCCCACCGCCAACAACTCCATCCCCGCCGCCGCGCTCGTTAACGCCCCCGCAGCCACCTCGCTCCAGAACCGTCGATCCTTATCTTCTCGCCTGCCTTGCAGCAGCAACAGACTCGCTTCCAGCAACAGCAGCGCGCTGCTGACCCGCAGGCGGTAGAAGCTGTTGCTGTGCGCACCGTTCAGGCTGTCGACATAGGCCTGATCAAGCCGGCGCATGATCGGTGCGGCAACGCGGCCCGGTGAGGGGGTGTGGCCGGCTTGGGCGTGTTCGGCCATGCGCAGGTTGAGTGCTTGCTCACCCAGCGAAGCAGTAAGGAGAGTTACCAGACGCCTATGCAGTGCTCGGTCTACAGCGCTGGGCGCACCGGCGCTCAGGGCTTCACGCCCTAAATGACCAATCCAGGCCAGTGCGCCGGCAGTTTTGACATAGCCTTGCTGGGCTAACCGTTCCAAATAGCTGTCGATTGCGCTGAATTGAGCTGCCAGTGCCTTGCCTTTTTGCCGCACGGTTTTCAGCTTTTGCCAGTCGTCCTTTGGCTTGTGGGGAGTGCGCATATGGCGTTGTGCTCCGCTGCTGACGTTTTTGAAACAGCCCACTGAATGTAGTTAGCGTCCAGAACAAGCGTTGTTTCAACGCTCACGGTCATAGTGCTCAATCACTTGATCGGAAGAGGTGTCTCGTGCCGAGGCGCTTGTCTCATCCCGGCTAGAGGTTCCAACTGGCGATGACGCTGAATCGTCTTTCGGGCGACGGCGGGTGTTCCTTGTTTTTTTGGTCGGGCGCTGACCGGGGTGCACGGCCCAAAGATGGGCGTTCTCACGCAGGCGCTCCTGGATATGAGGCGGCCTGTCGGCCAAAGTGGTTAGCGGCGGGATGGGTTTACCAGGCAGTCCTGCTTCGCGGATGATTTTTGGCCAGCGCGGTTTCCAGCAAAGCAGCAGGCTTAGCCAGTGGCCCAAACCGAGGATGAGGAAGGCGGGCGAGATAAGAACAAGGCCTAACTTGATGGTCCTCGAAGAACGTCGGAAGTAGTGGGAGAGCCCCTCGAATTGCGGAGTGAATGCCTGCCATGGCCAAGGGAAGTGTGAAGTGATGCGTGGGCGGGGTAGGCCCTCGGGGCCTTCGTCCATGAAACGGCGGATGAATTCCCATTCGGCTTGAATTTCAGATTGACTGTTTCCTGCCTTGCCGACCCATGCGCACTCTGGGTAATGGCTCAGAGTAAATGCTGTAGGCCAGTGAAGGAATAGAGGCAATCCGATACCTCCTGCTATTGAAGAGCTACTATTCGCCCCTGAACTACATACCCCAATCCATGGTAATGTCACTAGTCCGCCGCAGTAGCTGGGACGGTGTAAATATACCTGTTGACTCCTGCGGTTGAAGCGTATAAGCAGTTGGCGTGATGTGAATATTTCCAGTCTAGATACTGGGAGGCCGAGTTTTAGATAGCCTAGCGCCAGGCATGCGCTGACAAGACCGAGGTAAGTGCTCAGCACAAGTGCGCCGATATCTACCGTGCTGCCATTGGTTGGGTGGCGATACGGTACTGCCCAGGCGAAGAATGCTGCTCCTGTGAAGCCGATGCAGATAACGAAAATAATTGCTAACGAGATAATAGTAATAAGGCCCCGTTTTTCCTGCCACATACCACATCGCATCTCCAATATATCCTGATTGAATGCGTAAGTTGGGCCTCGTGTATCAGGCGTCGGGCTTGCGCTCAAGCGCGCTGCTGTCAGCGCCTCGATCTCATCGCTTTCGTACGCCGGGATGTTCACGGAATTAATTTTGGTAGGTGGTTTTTTGCTGGACTCCTTGGTGTTGAGCTTTATGACGGACTGCCAATAACCCCATTCAAAAAAGAACATTAAAGAATCTCCGAAATAGAATTGGCTAATGCGGCAAATTCTTCATGATCTAGTTCATAGCGTTCGCTGCCGCTGCTTCGGCTAAAACAGCACCTGTCGCACCACTTTTCAAAAGCGTTCTCATCGATAATTAGGATGGCTAGCGTTATGATGATCGCGATCGCGCCGCCGATCCAACTCATTCGGTTTAGTATTAGTAAAAGTTGTCGATTGCCTGCCAAGATATTGGACCATGAAGCAAAAATCCTTGCAGATCCGCTCAGGTTTTTACTCTGCAGACTTTGAGCTAGCCATTGGAAGTAGGCGCCTGCTTTGGAGAACGCGATTCCTCCCTGCCCGCTGATTAGGGACAAGGTCGCGATTGCCCTCGCAGAGTAAGCGCCGACTAACAGTCGTTTTTTGGAATCGCGTGTAGGCCCGTTAATCGCAGCCATACTGACTGCATCGCTTACATCCCAGACGATGCTCACTATTCCTCCTACGCTGGCCATTGCGGCTCCCCAGACTCGATACCGCCCTAGGCTTATATTAGCTCCCCTCGCTAAGGCCCCCCTCCGGTCAAGAGATGCCAGTGCCTGCTCTGTCCCAACTGCCAACAACTCCATCCCCGCTGCCGCGCTCGTCAACGCCCCCGCAGCCACCTCGCTCCAGAACCGTCGATCCTTATCTTCTCGCCTGCCTTGCAGCAGCAACAGACTCGCCTCCAGCAACAGCAGCGCGCTGCTGACCCGCAGGCGGTAGAAGCTGTTGCTGTGCGCACCGTTCAGGCTGTCGACATAGGCCTGATCAAGCCGGCGCATGATCGGTGCGGCAACGCGGCCCGGGGAGGGGGTGTGGCCGGCTTGGGCGTGTTCGGCCATGCGCAAGTTGAGTGCTTGCTCACCCAGCGAAGCAGTAAGGAGAGTTACCAGACGCCGATGCAGTGCTCGGTCTACAGCGTTGGGCGCACCGGCGCTCAGGGCTTCACGCCCTAAATGACCAATCCAGGCCAGTGCGCCGGCAGTATTGACGTGGCCATGTTGGGCTAATTGCTCCAAATGGCCGTCGATTGCGCTGAATTGGGCCGCCAGTGCCTTGGCTTGTTGCAGTGCGGTTTCCAGTTTTTGCCAGTCGTCCGCTGGCCCGTGGAGAATGCGCATATCGCTTTGGGTCTTTGCCAGTACCTCGGCAACCGATTTCTGATTGAACACATAAGCGCGCATGGCCAAGTTGCTCGCTTCAAGTTCGCCGCTCTGCCACCAACGGCTGAGCAACTGCGCGCCTTTGACGGTGCCTTCCATACCCAGCACGCAGAGGCCGGTCTGGTGTGCAAAGCACAGACCGCTGGTGAGGTCTTCCTGGTCATAGAGATCCAGTGCTGCAAGCAGGCGCGGATGCTGCAGCCATATCAGGTGGTCGCCTGCCCGGGCATCAGCCTGGCGTTGCGCTTCGCGGCTGACGGCCTCGAACCAGCCCAGCTGAACGTGCATGGCGGGCAGATCGACCCTTGGCAAGTAGCGCTCTTCGAAAGCCTTGGCAAACTCGCCACTGGCAGCACGCGCTTCGAGATCCTTGCGCTTGAACTGCGCATCAACTTCAAGAATGCCTTCGCGTGTCTGCGCCCACCATTCGCGGGTTGGACCGGGCGGCAGGCTTTGTTCGCCATCTGTCAGGTACTCACGCAGACTCTGCGTGTGGCGGCTCAGCAGCGCGCCGACCTTGCGCTCACTGAACTCGGCGTGCAGTTGAGTGAACGCTTGTGCCACCAGCACCTTGCGCTCGTTGCTGATCCCCGGCTGCTCTGGTTCAGCGCCGGGGGTGGTGGTTTCCAGCCAGCCTTTGAGGTGTTCCAGGCCCGCGTTGCGCCAGGCATTGAGATCCTGGGTAATGCCGATCGCGTCTTCCACCACGATGGCGATACCTCGCGGCGTATCGCTGTTCGGCTTTGGCTTGAGCATCTGCCGAGAGGCCACCAGCGACATGATCTTCGGCGTCGAAGACAGCTGTGCGTCAAGCATCTTGCGCAGGTCTGGATCGTTCTCTGCGGCGAAATCGGCCACCAGGTCGAGTTGACCGTAAGTCAGCACATGGGATTCAGGGACTGAGCAGGAGGGGACGGCATACTTGGCCACGTTCACAGCCGGCACGCTGGAAGCCTGGTGGAACAGGCGCATCAGCGTAGCTCTGCTCAGTGGGTCAGGGCTGTAGAACAGCCGCAGCCCGATCAGGTCATCGACATCGTGGATAGTCAGAGCCCATGCCAGGTTGCGCATCACGTCCTGCGCCGTCAGCGAGGCCGGCGGGGCTTGCCAGGGGTCATCGAAGCTGGTGATGGCCAGTGAGCCATCTGCCGAAATGCGGAACGGGTCAAGAAATAACAACCTGTTGCCGATTCGGCGAGCTTCCATGACGTAAAGGAATCCTTCACGCAGTGGCCGTATCGCGTAGGCAGCCTGAGTCAATGCGCCAGCCTGATGCGCGTGATGCAGGTTGTCTGGCAATTGCGGCAGGCGCTCGCGTAAGCCGGAGTTGCCGCCGACGGCGGCGTAGCGCAGTGGCAGAATGGTGAAGCTGCGGGTGCAGCTGACTGCAGGGCCTGCGGCTAACGGTACGCTGAGGGCCTCGCAGGCAGCCCGATTAATAGCGAAGACCTTGTCCATGCTGATCATGGTGGCGTCCTTATCGAGGCTGGCAGGAGAGGGGCGCTAGCAGGGCGTCTGCCAGCGGGCGTTTGAGCTCGCTTGCTTCGGCAACGGCCTGCTTCCACGCGGCCGACTCAGCCAGCGCATCGCCGTTGAGGGTCATCATGGTCACGTAGCTGATCAGGTCCTGCTGGCGGCTCAGGCCAGCTTTGCGAGCTGCACTCAAATGCGCGCGAGCAATGCCTAGGCGAATGGTGTGGCATTGGCCGGTCATGCCCGCAGCTGCCATCGCGGTGCCGATGGCGTCGGCCAAGGTGTATTCCAGCGGGTCGCCGGTCAGCGCCTGCCAGCACGCGGAGTCCAGCGCGAAGGCGTTGCCTTGGCTGGTCGGCGCGCGATCCTCTCCCTCGAGGCATACCCAGCGCTCGCGACCTGGGTCAGGTACCGGTATCCATATTTTATGGATAGGCGCGAGCCACTCGCGTACCGCCGGCAAGTCGCGCCGTGCATGCAGAACCTGGAGACTGCGTGCGATGTGCCAACGCAGCAGGTAGCTATTGCCATCAGGCGCGACCGTGCGATTGGCCTGGCTCAGGTGCACGAGCAGTTCTGGCGGCGGCATCGCACTGATGATCCACGCGCAGATGCCCTCTTTGCCGTAGTGTTCGACATCCCAGTAGTTGCCCCACTGACCGTCCAGGCCATAGTCGGGCGCTGGAGTGATCAACCGTGGTCCAAGCGCCTGCAGGTTGGCGAATTCGGGCTGCTGAAGTAATGGCAGCGCGTATTCCTTGATACGGCGCAGCAGTTCGCTGCGATCTCGCTCGCTCAAGCGGCTTATCTCGACGATGCCAGTCAGGCGGTAACGCGGGTTGCGCAGTACGTCGACGATCTCGTTTCCAAGATTGGTGGCCGTTGTGGTCATGCGTTGACCCCTTCGAGGCGGACAACACTGCGCCCCTCTTGAATCGCTTTGAGCAGGCAACTCAGGCAGACAGGCTCACCCGGCTCAGGCTTGCCGCTGATGCTGAAGGCGTAGGAACTCCCCTCAGGTGCTTGACCGATAGGGCCTTTGAAATTTATCGCGACACCGTCGAGGGTTATCCCGGAAGCATCCAGGCGTAACGTACCGCCCGGCGATTTGATCGAGAAGCTGCCAGCGACCTCGATCTCGAAGTCCTGGGTCTGGTAGCGAATCGCTTGGCCGGCTTTCAGGTCGACGTGGCCAGCGACCTGTTGTTCGAGGTGCCCGCCGATATCGACGGTGTGGTTGGCAGTTGTGCTGTCGCGGCGGTGGTTGCCGACCTGCTCGATGCGGTCCTGAGTGATAGTGATGTTGTGGTGGCGGCCGATTTCGAGGACGTCATCGCGACCAGTTTGATGCTGACGATCCTGACCAATCGAAACCTTTTCATCATTGCCGATCGACTCTGTGCGGTCATGGCCGACGCTGAGGGTTTCGTCACGCTCGACTTGCTCGGCGCGATCATTGCCGACTTTGGTGGTTTCGTTGTGCCGGACCACGTTGTTCTGGTCTTTCTGGGCGTGAATGAACACCTCTTGCCGGTCCAGCTCATCCTCGAAGCGCAGCTCATTGAAGCCTTGCCCTTTGTGGGTCTGGCTTTTGATGGTCATACGGGTCTTGTGCTGCGGTAAATCATAGGGCGGCAGCTGGTTGGCGCAGTAGGTGCGGCCGGTAATCAATGGCTGATCGGGATCGGCATTGACGTATTGAACGATCACTTCCTGGCCGACTCGCGGTATGGCCATCGATCCCCAACTGCCACCTGCCCAGCCCTGGGCAACGCGGATCCAGCACGAGCTGAACTGGTTGTCCTTGCTTTCTCGGTCCCAGGGAAAGCTGACCTTGACCCGCCCCCACTGGTCGCAATAAATCTCTTCCTCGGGCGGCCCGACCACCGTCGCCATGTGCGGCCCGTCAATGCGCGGCCTGGCCAACAAAGCGGGCTTCCAGTCGATGCGGCCCGGTACCAGCTCAGCATGCTGGACATAGTGTGTGCCCTGATCGGCATCCGCCGCCTCTTCCTGCAGACTGGTGAACTGGCTGCCGACGTGACGCACGCTGATCACCCGCCAGTGGGCGTTGAGGTCCTCACGGGGATGATCGATCAGATTGAAGCTAAGCCCAGGTTGCAGACGAACATCGTCGCCTTCCACTTCAGCCAGGCGCACCGCGTGGCGGCGTGCGGTCAGCCGCGTCTGGGTGAACGGCTTGCCAACCACATCGAGGTTGTAGCGACCGGGATAGTCGAAGCGTTCGTACTTGTTGCAGGGCAGCTTCCACTGGCTGGCAACCACCCCGTGTTGTTGGCGGTAGGCTGGCCGCAGAAAGGTATAGTCGCGCTGCTGCTGGTGGGTGGTTGCCACCTGCTCGCAATAGCGAAGCCTGCGCAGGCAAGGGCCGGCGGGATCGCCGCCACTATTGGAGTGATACAGTACGCTGAGCGGGTCGGCGGTGCCATCCTCGGCATAGCTGCGTAGATCGTCTGCGGGCTTGATGACGCTTCTGTTGATCTGCCCGAGGCTCATCACCCGGTCGGTCACGCGCAGGGTGTGGGCAGTAGCGCTGTGGTCAAAGCTGTAGATGTAGCCTTCTTCTGCAGCCAGACGTGCAATGAAGTCGAGGTCGGTTTCGCCGGCTTGCACGCAAAACTCGCGGACCTGGTGGTCGCACGTGGTGCTGAATTCGATCTGGGTCAGGCCTTGGCGCTTGAACATGACCTCGAGGATCTGCGCTGCGCTCTGCTGCTGGAAGATTCGCCAGTTGGAGCGCAGGCGTGCGCGTGCCAGTTGTGGTTCGATGACAGCTTGATAGCGGGTGCGATAGAAACCACTTTCGCCCTGGCTAAGGCTGCTGATCAAACCATGCACGTAGCGTACTGGCTGCTGGTCGCGGCAAATGGTGAACAGCGCTGGCTTGTCAATCAGCTCGGCGAAATCGACATCAGCTCGGTAGCTGATCAGCTCCAGCGTGAGCTTGAAAGGCGTGCTGAGGGTTTCTTCGAGGGTGAACGACACCACTTCGAACGGCGTGCGGCTGGCCAGAGGCTCGAAGCGGAAGCTCAGGTCGGATTGGCTGGGCATGGGACGTCCTTTTCAGCGTCTGCAAGCGTCGCCGATAGGGCCGATGAGTTGCCGACGGGGCTGGGGGCGGGCCGCTGTTTTCACGGCTTTGATTGCCTGCCAACCATACCGGGGTAGGGCTTTTGAGGGACCTATCCGGCTTCTGAGAAGGGCGTAGGAAAATTCGCTATCGAGGGTGAAAGGCTACCCGGCTGGCTACCTAGGCCCGACGCGTCGGCAGCAACGCCAACGCAACCCCACCGAGCACCACCAGCGAAGTCAGGCCCAAGCGCCAGGTCAGTGGCTCGCCGAGCAACAACACCCCACCAAGCGCTGCCAGCACGGGCACACTCAACTGCATGGTCGCCGCCTGCTGCGAGCTGATGCACTTGACCACGCTATACCAGAGGCTGTAACCGGCACCGGAGGCCAGCACGCCGGATCCGAGCGCATACAGCACGCCTTCGCCGCTCCAGTGCAGCGATGCGCCGCTCAGCGCCATTGCCACAACAGCGCCAAGCACCAGCGGCAAGCTGCGCAGGAAGTTGCCTGCAGTTGCCGCCAGCGGGTCGGCTGACCCTTTGCCCAGCAGTGAATACGCGCCCCATGCAATGCCTGCTGTAAGCATGACCAACGCGCTGGCAAGCGGCGGTGCGTCGGTGCCGGGTAACAGCAATGCAAGCAGTCCGGCGAAGGCAATCAACATCCCTAGCAGCACCTTGCGCTGCAGCAGTTCGCCTCGACACATGCCGAAAGCGAACATGCTGATCTGTACTGCCCCGAACAGAATCAGCGCGCCGGTGCCTGCACCCAGTTGCAGGTAGGCGAGCGAGAACAGCCAGGCATAGGCGAACAGGGCCAACCCTCCGGCCCAGCTGCCTGTCGGACTGCGAGGCCGCCGAGTGCCGTACACCAATGCCGCGAGCACTAGCGCGCCACTGCCGAGCCGGATCGCCGTGAAGGCGGTGGCATCAATGGCGCCGTCGCGCAGGGCCAGACGGCAGAATACCGAGTTGGCGGCAAACGCCAGCAAACTCAGAAGAATGGGCAGCAGCAGCGATCGGTGGGTTACCGGCACGCTGAACGTGGTCTTGTCGTGCATAAGCAACAGTGGCCTGAACGGCTTGGCGAGCAAGCCTGCGTCGGGTGGTCGTGGACGTAGTCTTGCCGGGCTTGGGCTGGACCGCAACGGTACTTTCGAGATGTATTGCTTCGTCAGGTGCACGAATCATCTGTGCCAGGCCTGATTGCTCGACGGCAGATGGATATCTAAGCTGCAACGGCATTCTACCAACCAGAGAAATTGGCCATGTCCGCACGAATCGTTCTGACCGACACCGGCACCACAGATGTACTGCAACTGGAGACTGTGCAACCGCAGCAGCCGGGGCCGGGTCAGGTCTGGCTTGAACAGACCGCCATCGGCGTCAACCCGCTCGACCTGCTGCAACGCAAAGGTGCTGCGCCGCTGGTGCTGCCAAGTGGCTTGGGGCTGGAGGGTGCAGGGCGGGTGACGGCTGTGGGCGAGGGCGTCGCCTCATTGCAGGTTGGCGATCGGGTTGCCTATGCCACCGGCCCGATTGGCAGCTACGCCAGTGGCCGCTTGTACCCGGCCGAGCGTCTGGTCAAGTTGCCGGCCTCGGTCAGTGATGAACAGGCCGCCGCAGTGTTGTTCAAGGGCATCACCGCACAGTACTTGATCAAGACTACCTATTCAGTAGGTCCCGGCACTCAGCTGCTGGTCTACGGTGCTGGTGGCGCGGTGGGCCAGTTGCTGGTGGCGTGGGCCAGGCACTTGGGGGCGACGGTGATTGGTGTTGTGTCCCGGCCTGAAAGTGTCGGTCGCGCACAGGAAGCAGGCTGCGCGCACGTGCTGGTATTTGATGCGGCGAGCTTGGCCGCCCAAGTCAAGGAACTGACTGCGGGGCAGGGCGTGGATGTGGTGTATGACAGCATCGGTAAAGTGTCGCTGCAGGCCTCACTGGACAGCCTGCGAACGCGCGGGCTGCTGGTGTCGTTCGGGGCGACCTCGGGTGCCCCTGCGCCCATCGAGGTGAGCACGCTCAATGCCAAGGGCTCGCTGTACCTGACACGGCCATCGCTGGCCGCCCATACTCAGACTGCCGAGGAATATCAGCAGCGCGCGGCAGACGTGCTGGACGCTGTCAGCCAAGGTATCATCCTGCCGCGTATCTGGCGCCGCTACCCGCTGGCTGATGTTGCCCAGGCTCATGCGGACCTGGAGCAGGGCCGTTCCGAGGGGGCGCTGATACTGATCCCTTGACCTTGTTTGAGAGCCTGCCCATGGACGCCTTCGACAGCCGCCGCGCGGATGAACTGGCAAGCTTGCTGGCCTTGCACGAGCAAGGTTCATTCGCCGCTGCCGGGCGCCAGCTCGACCGCCACCCGTCGGTGCTGTCGCGGCGTTTGAGTGCGCTCGAACAGCGCCTGGGAATTCGTCTGGTCGAACGCACTACCCGCCAGTTGCGTTTCACCGATGAGGGCGAGCGACTGGTGCAGCGGCTGCGCCAGGCCAGCCGCTTGATCGATGAAGCCGAACAGGAAGCGGCCGAGGGCGCTGCGACCGTCCGGGGACGTCTACGCCTGGCGCTGCCGGCGGCGATGGGCAGGCGCTGGCTGAGTGGGCTGCTGGCCGACTTCGTCCTGGCGCATCCGCAGGTAACGATGGAGGTCGAGTACTCAGACCGTTTTGTCGATCTGGTGGCTGAAGGTTTTGACGCGGCAATCCGTATCGGTGAGCTGGCGGACAGCCGGTTGGTGGCAAAAAAGCTCTGCGATCATCTGCGCATTCTGTGCGCATCGCCGGAGTACCTGGCCAAACATCCCACGCTTCAAGTCCCTGCTGACCTTGCCGAGCATAACTGCATGGGTTTCAGTGGCTTGCGCTCGTTTCCTGAATGGAACCTAACGGCCGGCGCGCGGCATGTAAGCGTCAAGGTCTCAGGTTCACTGCGTAGCAATGACAATGAAGCCTTGCTGGAGGCTGCCCGCCGGGGTGTCGGCATTATCGCTGGCGGCGACTGGTTGATGATCGAAGACCTGGCCGCCGGCAGGCTGGTACGCGTGCTGCCAGACTGGCAACTGGATGTCACGGCCGGAATCCACCTGGTACGGCCCTCGGCGCGATTGCACACTGCAGCCGTCGGCGCACTCAAGGACTGGCTGCAGCGCTCATTCCATTCAGGGCCACCATGGCGAATCAAGGCCTAGAATATTCATCAGTAAGTTCTTATAAGTTACTGATTTATAGCGTTATCGCTTGGCAATAGCGTGTTGCACGCACTGGTCATAATAGGTTTTCTTGATGGCCGCAGGCTTGAGTCGGGAGCGGCTGTTGTAGGTCTGTTCTGTGATCCCGAAGGCGGTCATGCGCATCCACGGTTTGGGGAACTTGCGCGCCTGCAGGCGCTTGCGCGTGGCGTACACGTTGACCCCGGAAAGCTTGGCTTGCTGCGCCTCAGCGGCAATCTGCGACCCCCAGCTACACACGTTGCGATCGTTCTGGCTCAAGGCTTTGGCCTGGGCTGTGATAGCGAAGGTCGCCAGCAGGCAGCCGGCCATGGTTGCTAGAAATACCCGCATGATGCTGTCCTAAGCTTCTGAAGGAAAACGAAGTTTGCCTTCGCTTTCGAGGTTTGGGGGCCAGCAATTTGCCGCCATCCAGCACGGACGCCGAGGTACGAAACAGGCAGTGCCAAAGTATCAATAAAAACCCGCAGTCTGCGTATGTGATCGTACAACTGCTTGCGCTATCATGGTGCCTGTCTCTCAAGGTGAACTACAGGGCATGACAGAGCAGCAGGTACAGGCAAGGACCCGGCGCAAGCCGCGCAGTCTGGCCCAGGAATTGGTCACGGTGCTGACCGAACGCATCCGCAGTGGTCAGCTCAAGCGCGGCGACAAGCTGCCGACCGAGTCACAGATCATGGCTGAGGAAGGCGTCAGCCGCACCGTAGTGCGTGAGGCTATCTCGCGGCTGCAGGCTGCCGGGCAGGTCGAGACCCGTCACGGTATCGGCACGTTCGTGCTCGAGGCCTCACCTGGCAGTGGCTTTCGCATCGATCCCGCCACCGTGGTCACCCTGCGTGAAGTGCTCGCGGTGCTGGAGCTACGCATCGCCCTGGAGATCGAGTCTGCCGGGCTGGCGGCGCAGCGCCGTACCGACGAGCAGTTGAGCGGGATGCGTGCAGCCCTGGATGAGATCAACGAAGGTGCTGCGCACGCGTCCGATGCGGTATCGGCAGACTTCCAGTTCCACCTGCGGATCGCCCAGGCCAGCGGCAATCATTATTTCGCCGACATCATCAATCACCTTGGCACCAGCATCATCCCGCGCACGCGGCTCAATTCGGCGCGCATTGCCCAGGATGACCAGGCGCATTACATGAGCCGTTTGCGCCACGAGCACGAAGCGATCTACGAGGCGATTGTGCGGGGCGATAGCGAAGGGGCGAAGATGGCGATGCGTATGCATCTGTCCAATAGCCGTGAGCGGCTGCGCCAGGCGCATGAGGCTGCAGAGGCGCAAGGGGTGTAGATTTCTGGGGCCGCGCAGCGGCCCCAAAAAGCTTAAAGCGCGCCGTCACTCCACTGCCCATTCACCAACCGACGCAACCCCAGCGGATTGCCATCCTTGAGCGCCTCAGGCAGCAACGCCTGCGGGTAGTTCTGGTAGCACACCGGCCGCAGGAAGCGATCGATCGCCAATGTCCCCACCGAGGTCCCGCGCGCATCCGAAGTTGCCGGATATGGCCCGCCGTGGACCATCGCATCGCAGACCTCAACGCCAGTCGGATAGCCGTTGACCAGGATCCGGCCAACTTTCTCTTCCAGCAGCGGGACCAGCCAGGCATACGCCTCGAAGTCTTCTGCCTCGCCGATCAGGGTTGCGGTCAACTGGCCACGCAGGCCTTGCAGGGCTGCGCGCAGTTGCTCGTTGTCCTGCACCTCGACCGCCACGGTGGCCGGGCCAAACACCTCTTCCTGCAGCAGTGGATCGGCATTGACCAGCAGGCTGGCGTCCGCTTTGAACAGCTGCGCACGCGCCTGTGAGCCTTCCTGCGCCTGACCCGCCAGGTGCTCGATGCCGGCATGCGCCTGTAGATGCTCAAGGCCGCTGACATAGCTGCGCAGGCCGCCGGCATTGAGCATGGTTTGCCCGGCCTGAGCGTCCAGCGCCTGGCCAACATTGGCCAGCAGAGTGCTGAACTCAGCAGAACGCAGGCCAATGACCATGCCTGGGTTGGTGCAGAACTGCCCCGCGCCCATGCACACCGAGCCTGCCAGCTCGCGGGCGATGGCTTCGCCACGCTTGGCCAGCGCACCCGGCAGGACGATCACCGGGTTGATGCTCGACATCTCGGCAAATACCGGGATTGGCTGCGCACGTTCTGCGGCTATGCGGCACAGTGCGTCGCCGCCTTTGAGTGAGCCGGTGAAGCCAACCGCCTGGATCGCCGGATGCTTGACCAGCCACTCACCGACGCCGCCACCGAAGACCATGTTGAACACGCCTTTGGGCATGCCGGTGCGCTCGGCGGCGCGGGTGATCGCGCAACCGACCAGGTCGGCCGTAGCCATGTGGCCGCTATGCGCCTTGAACACCACCGGGCAGCCTGCGGCCAATGCTGCTGCGGTGTCGCCGCCAGCGGTGGAGAAGGCCAGCGGGAAGTTGCTTGCGCCAAACACCGCGACCGGGCCGACACCAATACGCATCTGGCGTAGATCGACCCGCGGCAAGGGTTGACGATCAGGCAGGGCCAGATCGATGCGCGCACCGAGGTAGTCGCCACGGCGCAGCACCTGTGCAAACAGGCGCATCTGGCCGCTGGTGCGGCCGCGCTCACCCTGGATGCGGGCAGCGGGCAGGGCGGTCTCGCGGCAGACGATGGCGACAAAGGCGTCGTCCAGTTCGTCCAGCTCGGCGGCGATGGCATCGAGGAAGTCGGCGCGACGGGCGGGTGCCAGCTGGCGGAACTCAACGAATGCTGCGGCGGCAGCGCGGGCGGCCTGGTCCACTTCGGTTTCGGTGGCCTGCACGAAGCTGTACGGCAGCGCTTCGCCAGTAGTGGCGTCCAGGCTTTGCAGGCGCTGGCTGCCAGCTGCGCTGCGCTGGCCGTTGATGAAGTTGTGGCCAAGAATCTCAGGCATGTCTTGCTCCTGTTGAAGTACACAATGGATAGGACAGATCCCTCTGCGGCCCACGCTGCAAGCGCGGCGGCAGAGGGCAAAGCGATCAGGTGATTGGTGCCGGGTTGAACAGGGTGATGTCGTTGTGCAGGCGGTGCTGTTCGGCCCAGGTCTGCTTGCGGCCGCTGGCCACGTCCAGGTAGTAATGGAACAGCTCCCAGCCCAACTCTTCGATGCTCGAGCGGCCGGTGGCGATGCGCCCGGCGTCGATGTCGATCAGGTCTGGCCAGCGCTGGGCCAGCTCGGTGCGGGTACACACCTTGACCACCGGCGCCATGGCCAGCCCGTACGGCGTACCGCGGCCGGTGGTGAACACGTGCAGGTTCATCCCCGCCGCCAGTTGCAGGGTGCCGCAGACAAAATCGCTGGCAGGGGTTGCGCAGAAGATCAGGCCCTTGCGCTCGACCCGTTCACCCGGGCCAACCACCCCTTGAATGGCGCCGCTGCCGGACTTGACGATCGAGCCCAGCGACTTCTCGACGATATTCGACAGGCCACCTTTCTTGTTGCCCGGGGTGGTATTGGCGCTGCGGTCGGCCGCGCCTTGCTCCAGGTAACGGTCGTACCAGTCCATCTCGCGCACCAGTGCATCGGCTACGGCCGGTGTTTGCGCGCGGGAAGTAAGCATGTAGATGGCATCGCGGACTTCGGTTACTTCCGAGAACAGCACGGTGGCACCGGCGCGCACCAGCAGGTCGGCGGCAAAACCCAGCGCGGGGTTGGCGGTGATACCGGAGAAGGCATCGCTGCCGCCGCATTGCATGCCCAGGATCAGCTCTGCGGCCGGCACGGTCTCGCGGCGGCGCTGGTCGAGCTTGATCAGACGCGCTTCGGCCAGCGCCATGATCTGTTCGATCATTTCGACAAAACCGAGGCTGGCGTCCTGCAGGCGGTACAGCCACGGGTCGCTGAGGTCTACCGAGGGGTCGTTTTCATGCATGACTTGGCCGGCCTGCAGTTTCTCGCAGCCCAGGCTGATAACCAGGGCTTCGCCGCCCAGGTTCGGGTTACGCGCCAGGTTGCGCACGGTGCGGATCGGGATGTAGGCATCACGGGCATTGATTGCCACGCCGCAGCCATAGCTGTGGGTCAGTGCCACCACATCATCGACATTGGGGTATTTGGGCAGCAACTCGCTGCGGATGCGTTTGACCGCATGGTCGAGCACGCCGGTCACGCATTGCACGGTGGTGGTGATGCCAAGAATATTACGCGTACCGACGGTGCCATCGGCGTTGCGGAACCCTTCAAAGGTAAAACCCTCCAGCGGCGGCAGAGGGGCAGGGACGGCGTCACAGCGCGGCAGGCTGTCGAGTTCGGGGGCGGCGGGCATCGCCAGCTGGCTTTCCTGCACCCAGCTGCCTTTGCGTAGGGGTTCCAGGGCATAGCCGATGATCTGCCCGTAGCGCCGCACCGGTTCGCCCTGGGCGATATCCAGCGTGGCGACCTTGTGGCTTTGTGGTACTGCTTCAACCAGGGTCAGGCCGTCGGCAAAGCGGGCGCCTTCGCCCAAACCACCGTCGTTGACCACCACCACTACGTTGTCATCCTCGTGCAGGCGCACGTAGCGGGGCGAGTCGGAAGTTTCGATCAGCTGCATGTTCAGGCCCTTCTTGTAGTTATCTCAGGCTTTGTTCGAGACGCCTGCACCCGCTTCAGCAGGTGCAGGCGCAATCACTCAGTGGCGCGAGCTGGCCAGTTCGCTGCTGGCCGGCTGAGCCGGTTCATCGTTGGGCACGTCACGCAGCTCGATACGTTTGATCGGGCCGACGATCACCAGGTAGCTCAGCACCGCGATCAGGGCGTTGGCACCGACATACACCAGTGCCCACTTGAACGAGCCAGTAGCACTGATGATGTAACCGATGATGATCGGCGTGGTGATCGAGGCGATGTTGCCGAAGGTGTTGAACATGCCGCCGGACAGCCCGGCGATCTGCTTGGGCGAGGTGTCCGATACCACCGCCCAGCCCAGCGCACCAAGGCCTTTGCCGAAGAACGCCAGGGCCATGATCGCCACCACCATCCATTCGGCGTCGACGTAGTTGCAAATGACCATGCTGGTAGAGAGCAACAGGCCGACCACGATCGGCGCCTTGCGGGCGAAGGTCAGTGAATGACCACGACGCAGCAGACCATCAGACAATACGCCACCCAATACACCGCCGACGAAGCCGCAGATCGCTGGCAACGAGGCGATAATGCCCGCCTTGAGGATCGACATGCCGCGTTCCTGCACCAGATACACCGGGAACCAGGTCAGGAAGAAGTAGGTGATGCCGTTGATGCAGTACTGGCCAAGATAGATACCGACCATCATGCGACTGCTCAGCAGTTGCTTGATGTAGGCCCACTTCGGCCCGCTGGCGCCGGCTGCCTTGGGTTTATCCATGTCGACCAGGCCGCCGTTGCGCTCGATATGGTCGAGTTCTTCGGCACTGATCATCGGGTGTTCTTTAGGGTTGTAGATCAGCTTCATCCAGGCCGCCGAGAAGGCGATACCCAGTACGCCCATGACCACGAATACGTGTTCCCAGCCCCAGGCGTGGACGATCCAGCCCATCAGCGGTGCGAACAGGACCGTGGCGAAGTACTGCGCCGAGTTGAAGATGGCCGATGCGGTGCCGCGTTCAGCAGTCGGGAACCAGGCCGCCACAATGCGGGCGTTACCCGGGAACGACGGCGCCTCGGCAAAACCGACCATGAAGCGCAGCATGAACAGGGCGATGATCGCGTTGGCCACCGGTAGGTAACCGACAAAGCCCTGCAGCACAGTGAACATCGACCAGGTAAAGATACTGAAGGCGTAAACCTTCTTTGAACCGAAGCGGTCGAGCAGCCAGCCGCCGGGGATTTGCCCGAGCACGTAGGCCCAGCCGAAGGCCGAGAAGATATAACCGAGGGTGACCGCGTCTATCCCTAAATCTTTCTGCAGACTGGAGCCAGCGATCGAAATGGTCGCTCGGTCTGCATAGTTGATCGTGGTCACGACGAAGAGCATGAACAAGATCAGATAACGTACATGCGTTTTTTTCGTCGCTTGCATGAAGGTGTACTCCCACTAGTTATTTTTGTGCGGGGATCGATAAGACCGGAGCGGGCGTGGCCTCACTCCGGTTGCGGCATTGGCAGGCCGCGGGGTCGCTTATTGCGGGCCCATCTTGTCCATCAGGGCGGCGAGCATTTCATACTCTTCGCCGGTCAGGTCGGTCAGTGGCGAACGCACTGGGCCTGCGTCGTAACCGGCGATCTTGGCGCCGGCCTTGACGATGCTGACGGCATAGCCGGCTTTGCGGTTACGGATGTCCAGGTACGGCAGGAAGAAGTCATCGATCAGCTTGCCGACGGTGGCGTGATCTTCGCGAGCGATCGCATGGTAGAAGTCCATCGCGGTCTTGGGCACGAAGTTGAACACCGCCGAAGAGTACACCGGCACACCCAGCGCCTTGTAGGCAGCTGCATACACTTCAGCGGTCGGCAGGCCGCCGAGGTAGCTGAAGCGATCGCCCAGGCGGCGACGGATCGACACCATCAGCTCGATATCGCCCAGGCCATCCTTGTAACCGATCAGGTTCGGGCAACGCTCGGCCAAGCGCTCGAGCAGCGGCGCGGTCAGGCGGCAGACGTTACGGTTGTAGACCACTACACCGATCTTGACCGACTTGCACACGGCTTCAACGTGGTCGGCTACACCGTCCTGGCTGGCTTCGGTCAGGTAGTGCGGCAGCAGCAACAGACCTTTGGCACCCAGACGTTCGGCTTCCTGGGCGTACTCGATGGCCTGGCGAGTAGAACCACCGACGCCGGCCAGAATTGGTACCGAATGCTCGCACGTATCGACTGCAGTCTTGATCACCTGGCTGTACTCGCTGGCGGCCAGGGAGAAGAACTCACCGGTGCCGCCGGCGGCGAACAGCGCAGTCGCGCCATACGGGGCAAGCCATTCCAGACGCTTGATGTAGCCCGCCTGATTGAAGTCGCCCTGGGCATTGAAGTCGGTTACCGGGAACGACAGCAGACCGTGGGAGAGGATGGACTGCAGCTCTAGTGGATTCATTGTTATTGGTTTCCTGTGGCGCTTTTGGGGTGGTGAATCAATCTGAGAGGTAAGTTATCGTACAACCTAAGAAATGACTAGTCCCTTGCCACAGATTTTTTCTCGTAGTCGCTTTCCGCACAAATGCGGCAGGTACCCGCAGGGGGATAGGTGTGGGTCAGGGCGCGGGATGGAGGGAAATAATAAAGCAGCCGTTAGTCATCATATCTCTGCACGGATGGCAGAAAAAAGGATCGCGGGGACAGGCACACGCCCGCCCCGCGCTGCCACGGTAGGTGTTCTGGGACCAGCAGAGGGTGACCGGGGAAGCGGGGGCGGCCTTGCGCCGCCCCGCGATCAAACTAACGAAGCAGGGACTCAGGCAGCCTGGTTGCGCTTGCTGGCCTGGGACTTGCGGACCTGAGCACGGCAAGCATCGCCAAACGCCTCGAAAATCTTGATCGAGTCAGGGTTTTTCGCCGCTTGCCACTCGGGGTGCCACTGCACAGCGAACAGGAAGGGCGAGATGCTCGGGCCGTGGATGGCTTCGACCAAACCGTCTTCAGCCTGGGCGATCGGCTCAAGGCCCTCACCCAGTTTGCGCAGGCCTTGACCATGCAACGAGTTGACTCGGATCTGGTCAGTGCCCAAGGCATCCCGCAGCCAGCTGCCTGGCTTGATGGTGACGCTGTGCACGGCCTGGTATTGCACTTCAACCGGATCCTCGGGGTTTTCCCGGTGATCGTTGAAGCCCGGCTCGGCGTACACCTTCTGGTAGATATCGCCGCCCAGTGCGACGTTGATTTCCTGCATGCCGCGGCAGATGCCGAAGATTGGCAGGCCACGGGCCAGAGCCAGTTTGACCAGCGGGATGTCGAACAGATCGCGGTTCTTGTCCTGGCCTTTGCCTGGCGTCTCGTTCTCCTGGCCGTACAGGGCCGGGTCGATGTTGCTGCCAGCACCGGTCAGATAGACGCCGTCGGCCATATCCAGATAACGCTCGAGGTCATCGGTGCCGCAGCAGGTCGGAACCAGCACAGGCAGGCAGTCGGCGAAGTCGACCAGGGGGGTAATGTATTTGTGGGTCATGACCTGATAGTCATGGCCTTTGCGCTCTTGGCTGCCCATGGTCATCAGGACGACGGGTTTGCGCAGGGAAGTTTGCTTGTTGCCAATGTTGCTGTTGGACATATGTCACCTTGGGACAGGTGCTTCCTGTCGATATTGTGCAGGCGCACGGCCTGGGCCTTGTGTGCGGCCTGGAGCCCCGAGCACTGCCGGCTCGCTGAAGGAGACGATGCCGGTCGGGGCTTGTCTCTAGCTTGCCAGAGCCGTTCGATATGTCAAACGAGGCGTGAGCGCTTTGGCGCCGGTTTCAGGGCGCTTGAGGGAAGCGGAGCCTTGGCTGGCAAGGGTTTGGCAGGGGTTTTGGTAAATATAATTAACGACGCAGTTGGATCATTGCAGCGCTGCAATGATCCAGCCCTTGCACTGCGGCTTATCAGTGCAGAATCTGCTTGAGAAATGCCTGGGCCCTGGCAGTTTTGGGTTGCCCAAAAAACGTTTGTGGCGGGCTGTCTTCGATGATCTGGCCACCCTCAAGAAACAGCACACGCTCTGCCACCTGGCGGGCAAAGCCCATTTCATGGGTGACGCAGAGCATGGTCATGCCGGTGCCTGCGAGCTTCACCAGCACATCCAGGACTTCGGCGACCATCTCCGGATCGAGCGCCGAGGTTGGCTCATCGAACAGCATGATCCGCGGCTTCATGCACAGGGCACGGGCAATCGCTACGCGCTGCTGCTGGCCGCCGGAGAGCTGGCTGGGGTATTTGTCGGCCTGACTGGCGATGCCGACCTTGCTCAGGTACATCCGCGCCCGCTCTTCGGCGTCCTTGCGCGACAGCCCGCGCACGCTGGTTGGGGCCAGCAAGCAGTTGTCGAGCACGCTCATGTGTGGAAACAGATTGAAGTGCTGGAACACCATGCCGATTTCGCTGCGCACCTGAGCGGCCTGACGCGAGGGCTTGGCCAGGTCGATGCCGTCGACATGAACGCTGCCTTGCTCGGCGATCTCCAAGCGGTTGATGCAGCGGATCAAGGTCGATTTGCCCGAACCGGAGGGTCCGCAGAGAACGATACGCTCACCCTCGCGGACCTGCAGGTTGATATCGCGCAGCACGTGGAAGGCGCCGTAGTGTTTGTTCAAGCCTTCTATGTCGATCAGCACTGGGCGGCTATCGGCTTCAGGGGCAAGGCTGGCAAGGTTCAAAGGTGCGGTCATGTTGTTGTTCTCCCGCTGGTTTAGTCAAAGCGTGCTGCGCGGTAAGGCGCAGGGTCGGTGAACGGCTGCTCGCCGGTCATCATCTCGGCGAGCAGGCGGCCGGTCACCGGGCCCAGGGTCAGGCCGTGATGGGCGTGGCCAAAGTTGAACCACAGGCCCTTGTGCCGCGGTGCGGGGCCGATTATCGGGCGCATGTCCGGCAGGCAGGGACGCAGGCCCAGCCAGGGCTGCTCATCCAGGCGTTCGCCGAGCGCGGGGAACAGCCGACGAGCCAGGGCTTCGCAGCGCTGCAACTGGATCTCGTTGGCCGGGGCGTCGCTGGCCGCAAACTCGATGCCGGTAGTCAGGCGGATGCCCTGCGCCATCGGCGCCAGCACATAACCACCCTGGGTGTCGCAGATCGAATGCTGCAGTTGCGCGTCGCCGCGGGTGCCATAGTGCATGTGATAGCCGCGCTTGATGCCCAGCGGAAACCGATAGCCCAGCGGGCCGAACAGCTCGGCCGATTGCGGCCCCAGGCAGATCACGACCTCGTCGGCCGTGACCGCGCCACGCTGGCTCTGCACCTGCCACTGACCGTCAAGCTGGCGCAGGCTGCGCGCATCACCATGGAGGAACTGCCCGCCGCGCTCGACGAACAGCGCGGCATAGCCGCGGGTCAGGCCGCCAGGGTTGCGCACGGTCTTCGGGTCGAGCCAGTGAATGCCGCCTACCACGCCGCCGTCCAGTTGCTGCTCGCGGGCCTGCAGTTGGTCACGTTCGAGGATTTCGTACTGCAGGCCATAGCGCGCCAGGTTTTTTACGTCCTCCTTGGCCTGAACGAACAGCCTCGGGTCGCGAAACACTTCGATCCAGCCTTTGGCCTGGACCAGATCGCTGAGCCCGGCAGCGGCAATCAGCGCGTCGTGTTCCTCGACGCTGCGCTGCACCAGCGGCAGCATATCGGCGGCAGCGCCGGCCAGCCGGCCGGGTGCTGACTGGCGCCAGTAACGCAGCAGCCAGGGCGCCGCCTTGGGCAGGTGCAACAGGCTGTAGCGCACATCCGGCTGGCGGTTCAGGCCATAGCGCAGCAGTGCGCCGACGTTGCGCGGGAAGGCATAGGGGATGACGCTGGAGCGTTCGATCAGGCCGGCGTTGCCATGGCTGGTGCCGCTGCCGGGCTGGTCACGGTCGATCAGAACGACCTGGCGGCTGCGCGCTTGCAACTGCAGCGCGGTACTGACACCGACGATCCCGGCGCCCAGAACAATGGTTTGGCAATGCATGGAGCGTATCCTTGGGTCAGTTCAGGTGGCGGCCGAGGCGGCCTTCCAGGTATTTCAGGGTGCGCCGGACGATTTCCACGATCAGCAGGTAGAGCACGGCGGCCCACAGGTAGATCTGGAAGTCGAAGCTGCGCGAGAACGCCAGCTTGGTCACGCCCATCAGGTCGTAGATGGTGACCAGCGAGGCAATCGCACTGGCCTTGATCATCAGGATCAGCTCATTGCCCAGCGGGCCGATGGCGACCAGCAGCGATTGCGGCATGACCACCTTGAAGAACGTGGTCGAGCGCTTGAGGTTGAGCGCGCGGGCGGCCTCGAACTGGCCTGGGGCGATTGCCAGCAGGCTGCCGCGGAAGATCTCGGCCTGATAGGCGGCCGTGTTCAGGGTGAATGCCAGCAGCGCGCAGTACCAGGCCTCACGGAAGAACCACCACAGCCCGACGTCCTGCCAAAAGCTCTTGAACGAGCCAAGGCCGTAATACAGCAGAAACAGCTGCGCGAGCAGTGGTGAACCGCGGAAGAAGTAGATATAGCCAGCCGCCATGCGATTGAGCACGGTCTTGTTGGAGATCCGCGCCAGCGCCAGCAGCAGGCCAAGCACGGCGCCGAGGGTGAAGGAAATGGCCACCAGCTTGGCAGTCACCAGCAGACCATCGATGAAGCGCGGCCCGTAGCGCTGCAGCAGGTCGGGGTCGACCACCAGCGCCAGTAATTGTTCGAAGTTCATGCCCGCGCTCCTTGCAGGTGGCGGCTATAGCGCCGTTCGATGAAGGCAAACACGCGCCCGGACAACGCCGAGAACAGCAGATAGCCCAGGCAGGCGACGCCATAGAAGAACATCGGCTCCTTGGTCACGCTGACGGCGAGGTTGGTCTGGCGCATCAGGTCGACCAGCGAGATAGTCGAGACCAACGACGTGTCCTTTAGCAGCGACAGCCAGTTGTTGGACAGGCCGGGCAGGGCGATCCGGGTCAGTTGCGGCAGTACCACCTTGAAAAAACCGGTGCGTTTGCTCAGCCCCAGGGCCGAGCAGGCTTCGAGCTGGCCCTTGGGCAGGGTCTTGAACGCCGCCAGCCAGATTTCGCTGGAAAACGCAGCAAACACCAGGCTGAAGGCGATCATGGCGGCCAGGAAGGTATTGATCAGTACCTCACCTTCATAGCCCATCGCCGCCAGCAGCTTTTGTGCCGCGATCTGGCAGCCGTAATAAATGATCAGCAGCGTGAGCAGTTCAGGCAGGCCGCGAAACACCGTAGAAAAGGTGGTAGCCCAGGCCCGCGGCAGGCGCTTGCGTGAGCGCGCGGCCATTGCCACCAGCAGTCCCAGCGGCAAGCCGATCGGCAGGCAGGCCAGCGCCAGTGACACCGTGACCAGCGCGCCGGCCAGCAACGCCGGGCCCCAACCACCGCTGGCAAAAGACAACAAAGACAATTGATCGAGCATGGGTGTTTCCCCAGCCAGGTGAACGTGGCGGCGCGCAAGGCAGGGCGCCCACGGCGCGAAGCCTGCCTTGCGCTGACCGATCAGTTATAGATGTCGAAGGCGAAGTACTTGCTGGCGATCTTCTGATAGGTGCCGTTGGCGACAATCTCGCTCAGCGCCTTGTTCAGCCGCTCGCGCAGTTGCTGATCGTCCTTGCGTACGGCAATCGCCGCATTGGCCTTGGTCTGGTTGACGTCACCGAGCACCTTGCAGCAGTCCTTGCCGTTTTTCTGCTGCCAGTCGAGCAGCGGAAACTTGTCGGCGATGACTCCGTCCAGGCGGCCGGCAGCCAGGTCGGCATTGGCCTCATCCATGGTCGGGTAGAGCTTGACGTTGGCGCCCGCCGGGCCATACACGTCCTCGGCATAGATAGCCTGGGTCGAGGACGACTGGGCGCCGACCGTGTAGCCCTTGAAGTCGGTCTGGGCATCGGTGATCGGGCTGTCCTTGGCGACCGCCACGGACAGTGGTGTGCGGTAGTAATGGTCGGTGAAAGCGATCTTCTTGCGCCGTTCTTCGGTGTCGATCATCGAGGCGACTACGGCATCGTACTTTTTCGCCATCAGTGCCGGGATGATGCCTTCCCAGTCTTGCGCCACCAGCGTGCACTCGACTTTCATCTGCTCGCACAGGGCGTGGGTGATGTCGATGTCAAAGCCATGCAGCTTGTTATCGGCATCGACATAGTTGAAGGGCGGATAAGCGCCCTCTGTGGCGAAACGCAGGGTCTCGGCGCTGGCCGCACCCGCCAGCAGCAGGGCACACGCACCCACCATAGCCATCGTCTTGTTCATCTCGCACCTCTGGGTTGCACTCTTGCTATTGTTGTTTGTCCGCGGGCCACGAGGTGTAGCCGACGAACTCGTTATGTAGAGCGGCAGTCGCTTCCAAGCGTTTTTCAACATCCGGCCCGAGCTTCTTGCAGACCTCGTTGACCATCAGGTGCACCCACGACAGCATCGCCGAGGTGGATTCCCAGAACAGATTGAATTCGGTGGGGATGCGGAACACCTCATCGGCGTTGGCATCGGCCCAGTCACAGAAGGTGTCGGTCACCAGCGTGACCGGGATGCCTGCCTGGCGTGCCTTCTGGCACAGCAGCAGGGCATGGCGCGAATAACGGCGGGCCTCGAACACCACCAGCGCGCAGTGTTCGGGGCGGGTCAGCAGCACGTCGCCAAAGTGCCCGGCGCTGCCATCCACAGCCTGTACGCCATCGCGCAGGTAGTGCAGCAAATGGGTCATGCACTGGGCGACGCCGCGTTCGGTCTGAAACCCTGCGACAAATACCCGTGGCCGCTGCGCCAGGCGCTGAGCAACCCGGTGCCAGGCCTCGCTACGGCTGTATTCATGGACGCGCACCAGTGCGGCGATTTCCAGCTCCAGGCTGCCGGCGCTCTGGCTGTCGTCGTGCTGCTGGCGGTATTCCTGCAAGCGGTCACCGACCAGCCACGGCCCGTCGCCGAGGTCGTTCTGCAGGTCCTGCTTGAGCGCCTTGAGGTGGGCGTAGCCGAGCGAGCGGCAGAAGCGACCAACGCTGGATTCGCTCACTCCGAGCTTTTCCGCGATGCTGGCGGAGGTCTGGAACGGCACTTCATGCAGGTTGCCGAGCATGTAGCTGGCGATCGTGCGGCCTGAGGCAGCTGCGCCGTGCAGGCTGTTCTCCAGGCGTTGCTTGATCGATTGACTCATGTCGGACTCCGGTCGGGTAGGGCGTGGAATAGAAAATGAATGTTTTCTGTCATCAAGTCAACAATTGACAGATAGCTGTCATGTAGCTGACAGTTTTCACCCGTGGCACACTCCGAGCCAAACAATTTCAACAAGGAGCTCCAGATGTCTGCATCTTCGACCAGCGGTACCGTGCGCATGCCCTTTGCCGAACTGCAGACGTTATTGCAGGCGATCCTTGAACAGCACGGTTGCAGTGAGCCGGTGGCGGCAGCGCTGGCATTCAACTGTGCCAGTGCCCAACGCGACGGCGCTCATAGCCATGGGGTGTTTCGTATCCCGGGCTACGTGTCGACGCTGGCCAGTGGCTGGGTTGACGGCAAGGCGCTGCCCGCGGTGACCGACGTCGCCTCCGGCTATGTTCGCGTCGATGCCGGCGGTGGCTTCGCCCAGCCCGCGCTGGCGGCGGCGCGGCCGTTGCTGCTGGCCAAGGTGCGCAGTGCCGGGATCGCGGTGTTGGCGATCCATAACTCGCATCACTTCGCGGCGCTGTGGCCGGACGTCGAACCGTTCGCCGATGAAGGCCTGGTGGCCTTGAGCGTGGTCAACAGCATGACCTGTGTAGTCCCGCACGGTGCGCGCCAGCCGTTGTTCGGCACCAACCCGATTGCCTTTGCCGCGCCCTGCGCCGAGCATGACCCGATCGTGTTCGACATGGCCACCAGCGCCATGGCCCATGGCGATATCCAGATCGCGGCCCGCGAAGGGCGGCAACTGCCGCTGGGCATGGGGGTAGACGCCAAGGGCCAGCCGACCACCGACCCGCAGGCGATTCTCGACGGCGGCGCGCTGTTGCCGTTTGGCGACCACAAAGGCTCCGCGCTGTCGATGATGGTCGAGTTGCTCGCGGCGGCGCTGACCGGCGGTAACTTCTCCTGGGAGTTCGACTGGTCGGCGCATCCCGGGGCGAAGACGCCATGGACCGGGCAACTGCTGATCGTCATCGACCCGAGCAAGGCCGAAGGCGAGCGTTTTGCGCAGCGCAGCCGCCATTTGCTGGAGCAGATGCAGGCGGCCGGCCTGTCACGCATGCCCGGCGAGCGGCGCTATCGTGAGCGTGCCACGGCCGAGCGCGAAGGTGTCGCACTGAGCGAAACCGAGCTGCAGGGCCTGCGCCAATTGCTCGGCTGATCGTCATGTTGCATGGGTTGAAATACCTGGGCCGTGCAACCTTGCACAGACCCGTTGCAGCAAGGTGATGTTTCTCTGCCCCGACTCCGGGTATCCTCGCTCAAGCTTTTCCGAACTGTGCTGATTCAAGGAGCTGTCCGCTGTGTTCAAACATGTCGATGCCTATGCCGGCGATCCGATCCTCTCGTTGATGGAAACCTTCAAGGCCGACCCGCGTGCGGCCAAGGTCAACCTGAGCATCGGCCTGTACTACGATGCTGCCGGCATCGTGCCGCAGTTGGCGGCAGTGGCCGAGGTTGAAAAACGCCTGGCCAACCAGCCTCACGAGGCTTCGCTGTACCTGCCAATGGAAGGTCTGGCCAGCTATCGCCAGGCGATCCAGGCGCTGCTGTTTGGTAACGACCACCCGGCAGTGACCGGCGGCCGTGTGGCTACCGTGCAGACCGTAGGCGGCTCGGGCGCGTTGAAAGTCGGCGCCGACTTCCTCAAGCGTTACTTCCCGCAGTCCGAAGTCTGGGTCAGCAATCCGACCTGGGACAACCATCGCGCCATCTTCGAAGGTGCGGGTTTCAAGGTGAATACCTACCCGTACTTCGACACCGCTACCCGTGGCGTCGACTTCGCCGGCATGCTGGCTGCGTTGCAGACTCTGCCCGCTAACAGCGTGGTGCTACTGCACCCGTGCTGCCACAACCCGACCGGTGTCGATCTGGACCAGAACCAGTGGCAGCAGGTTGTCGAAGTGGTCAAGGCACGCGAGCTGATCCCGTTCCTCGACATTGCCTACCAAGGCTTCGGCGAAGGCCTGGAGCAGGATGCCTACGCCATCCGCGAAATGGCCCGTGCCGGCGTGCCGTGCCTGGTCAGCAACTCGTTCTCGAAGATCTTCTCGCTGTACGGTGAGCGCGTTGGCGGTCTGTCGGTGGTGTGCGACGACCAGGCCAGCACCCAGAGCGTGCTTGGCCAGCTCAAGGCAACCGTGCGCCGCAACTACTCCAGCCCACCAGCATTCGGTGCGCAACTGGTTGCCGGCGTGCTCGGCGATGCCAGCCTCAATGCACAGTGGGCAGCAGAAGTCGAAGTGATGCGCCTGCGTATCCTTGAGATGCGCCAAGGTTTGGTCGACCTGCTCGGCGAGCTGCTGCCAGGGCAGGACTTCACATTCTTCCTCGAACAGCGCGGCATGTTCAGCTACACCGGCTTCAGTGTCGAGCAGGTCCGCCGTCTGCGTGACGAGTTCGGCGTTTACCTGATCGACAGTGGCCGGGTGTGCATGTCCGGCCTGCGTCCAAGCAACCTGCGCCAGGTTGCCGAGGCGTTCGCCGCAGTCCAGCGCTAATCAGGGCAGGGGCCGGCAATCGGCCCCTTTCAGCCGGTCTGGCAACACGGGGTTGCCCCTGGGTTGTCATGACAAGTGCAACCGCCGCTCGGACAGGGCTTCGCAAGCGTCACCTTTCAGTGCACAATCGCGCCCCTCTTTTTCGGTTGAGGTGCGCGAGCCTAGTGTTTCGCCACGCTCAGCCTGTTGCAGTCTTGCGAGTGGAGTTGCACCCGGATGAATGAGCAGGCCTCAAGCGTTGAACAACGCTTCGAACAAACCACCAGTGCCACCCTCGGCAGCTGGGCACGACAAGATACCACCTGGATGCTCGGCCTGTTTGGCACCGCGATTGGCGCCGGCACCCTGTTCCTGCCGATCAACGCAGGCCTGGGCGGTTTCTGGCCGCTGCTGATCCTCGCCGCGCTGGCGTTCCCGATGACTTATTACGCCCACCGCGGCTTGACCCGCTTCGTGCTGTCCGGGCGTGGCGGCGACATCACCGAGGTGGTCGAGGAGCATTTCGGCCTCAAGGCTGGCGCGCTGATCACCGTGCTGTACTTCTTCGCGATCTTCCCGATCCTGTTGATCTACAGCGTGGCCCTGACCAACACCGTCAGCAGCTTCATGGAGCATCAACTGCACATGACCCCGCCACCGCGGGTGTTGTTGTCGTTTGGCTTGATCCTCGGCTTGCTGGCCATCGTGCGTTGCGGTGAACAGGCTACGGTCAAGGTCATGAGCCTGCTGGTGTACCCGTTCATCGTCGCCCTGGCCTTGCTGGCGCTGTACCTGGTGCCGCACTGGAGTGGCGGTATTCTCGATACCGCGATGCAGGTGCCATCGGGCTCGGCGTTCCTGCACACCGTGTGGCTGGCAATCCCGGTGATGGTGTTCTCGTTCAACCACTCGCCGATCATTTCCGCGTTTGCTGTCGACCAGAAGCGCCGTTACGGCGAGCACGCCGACGAGCGCAGCGGGCAGATCCTGTCGCGTGCGCACCTGTTGATGGTGGCGATGGTGCTGTTCTTCGTATTCAGTTGCGTGCTGACCCTGGACAGCGCCCAGTTGGCCGAAGCCAAGGCGCAGAACCTGTCGATCCTGTCGTACCTGGCCAACCACTTCAGCAACCCGACCATTGCCTTTGCTGCACCGCTGATTGCCTTCATTGCCATCGCCAAGTCGTTCCTGGGCCACTACATCGGTGCCAGCGAAGGCCTCAAAGGCATTATCGGCAAGACTGGCCTGCGCCCCGGGGCCAAGGCTCTGGACCGCATGGTCGCAGCGCTGATGCTGGTGGTGTGCTGGATTGTCGCCACCCTCAACCCGAGCATCCTGGGCATGATCGAATCGTTTGGCGGGCCGATTATTGCCGCGCTGCTGTTCCTGATGCCGATGTACGCCATCCGCAAGGTGCCGTCGATGCGCAAGTACAGCGGGGCGATGTCCAACCTGTTTGTGGTCTTCGTCGGCCTGGTCGCGATCAGCTCGGTAGTCTACTCGCTGGCCGCCAGCGTGCTCGGCTGGTGATGGCTTCTATATAAGAGGATGCCCGGACCGCCTGCTGCGCTCCGGGCATTTTTTTGTTCACACGAATTCCCCGGCAGTAGAACAATTTCATCGCTACCCATAGGCTTGAGCGGCGCTTCATGCTTAACTCGGTGTCCTTTTCAAACACCCGCATAAGGATTCCGCTCATGGCTCAAGTGACCCTCAAAGGCAACCCGGTTCAGGTCAAAGGCAACCTCCCGCAAGCTGGCGCTCAGGCACCTGCGTTCTCGCTGGTTGGTGATGGCCTGGCTGACAAGTCGCTGCAAGACTACGCCGGCAAGCGCAAAGTGCTGAACATCTTCCCAAGCGTTGACACGCCAACCTGCGCGACTTCCGTGCGCAAGTTCAACGCCCAGGCCAACGAGCTGAACAACACCGTTGTGCTGTGCGTATCGGCCGACCTGCCGTTTGCTCAGGCGCGCTTCTGCGGTGCCGAAGGCCTGGAAAACGTCCAGAACCTGTCGACCCTGCGTGGCCGCGAATTCCTCGAAAACTACGGCGTAGCCATTGCTGACGGCCCGCTGGCTGGCCTGGCGGCACGCGCTGTTGTCGTCATCGACGAGAACGACAAAGTGCTGCACAGCGAGCTGGTTGGCGAAATCGCCGAAGAGCCGAACTACGAGGCGGTCCTGGCTGTCTTGAAGTAAGCGCAGCGGGGCCGCTCTGCGGTCCGCGCACGCAACAAGCAATACCCTGAAACGGCCTGGACCCTGCTCCAGGCCGTTTTCATTTAAAGTTCATCGCGTTAGCAACGTCAGCCCAAGGTAAATGCCCTGTAAAGCTGCTTTGCTAAACCGATATCAGTGCTTATCGTTCACCCTCCCAAGTCGCCGTTTCCGAACAAGGTTCGTTCAAGCCATGCAAGCTCCTGTCTCCCGCTCCCCCCGTCGCTGGCTGTTTGGCCTGCTGATCCTGGTCCTGGTGGCCCTGTTGGCCTGGTGGCTGTGGCCTGCCGCGTCGACGCCCAAGGATCAAGCCGGGCGCGCAGGCAAGAGCGGCCGGCCTGGTTTTGGCAGTTCTGCCGAGGCCGTGCCAGTGCGGGTAGAGCCGGTGCAGGTGGGCGACTTCCCGCTGTACTACAAGGCCCTGGGCACCGTGACCGCCAACAACACGGTCAACGTGCGCAGCCGCGTCGCCGGTGAGCTGGTCAAGGTCCACTTCAAGGAAGGCCAGCAGGTCAAGGCCGGCGACCTGCTGGCCGAGATCGACCCGCGCAGCTACCGCATCGCTTTGCAGCAGGCCGAAGGCACCCTGGCGCAGAATCAGGCGCAGCTGAAAAACGCCCAGGTTGACGTGGCCCGCTATAAAGGCCTGTACGCCGAAGACAGCATCGCCAAACAGACCCTGGACACCGCCGAGGCGCAGCTGGCGCAGTTCCAGGGCCTGATCAAGACCAATCAGGCCGCAGTCAGCGACGCCCGGCTCAACCTCGACTTCACCCAGATCCGCGCACCGATCAGCGGCCGCCTGGGCTTGCGTCAGCTCGACCTGGGCAACCTGGTCGCGGCCAACGACACCACGGCGCTGGTCGTGATCACCCAGACCGAGCCGATCAGCGTCGCCTTCACCTTGCCGGAAACCGAATTGACCACCGTGCTCGAGCGCTATCGCAGCGGCGCTGTTCTGCCCGTCGAGGCCTGGGACCGCAACGAGAGCAAGCTGCAGTCCAGTGGCGTGCTCGGCAGCCTGGACAACCAGATCGACACCACCACTGGTACTCTCAAGTTCAAGGCGAGCTTTGCCAACAAGGATCAGGCGCTGTTCCCCAACCAGTTCGTCAACGTGCGCCTGCTCGCCGACACCCTCAAACAGGTGGTCATGGCCCCAGCGGCTGCGATCCAGTTCGGTAACGATGGCAGCTTTGCCTATGTGGTCAACGCAGAGAGCAAGGTCAATATCCGCAAACTGAAGGTTGGCCCGAGTGATGGCGAGCGCAGTGTGATCCTCGACGGCTTGGTCGCCGGTGACCGCTTGGTACTGGAAGGTACCGATCGCCTGCGTGAAGGCAGCGCGGTAGAAGTGGTGGAGGACAGCTCGCAAGTACCGACCACCCCCGGTCAGCATCTGCAAGGCCAGGATGGCAGCGGCACCAGCGAGGCTGGCACGTCGGGCAAGGCGGGCGCATGAACCTCTCGCGGCTGTTCATCCTGCGCCCGGTCGCCACCACGCTGAGCATGCTGGCGTTGGTCCTGGCTGGCCTGATTGCCTACAAGCTGTTGCCGGTAGCGGCCTTGCCCCAGGTCGATTACCCGACCATCCGGGTCATGACTCTATATCCCGGTGCCAGCCCGCAGGTCATGACCAGCGCCGTCACTGCGCCACTGGAACGCCAGTTCGGGCAGATGCCGGGCCTGACCCAGATGGCCTCGACCAGCTCCGGCGGCGCCTCGGTGCTGACCCTGCGCTTCAGCCTCGACATGAACATGGACGTTGCCGAGCAACAGGTGCAGGCCGCGATCAACGCCGCCAGCAACCTGTTGCCCAGCGACCTGCCAGCGCCGCCGGTTTACAACAAGGTCAACCCGGCTGATACGCCGGTACTGACCCTGGCAATCTCGTCCAAGACCATGCCGTTGCCCAAGCTCAACGATCTGGTCGATACCCGGGTTGCGCAGAAGCTTGCCCAGATCAGCGGTGTGGGCATGGTCAGCATTGCCGGCGGCCAGCGCCAGGCCGTGCGGATCAAGGTCAACGTCGATGCCCTGGCGGCCAACGGCCTCAACCTGGAAGACGTACGCACCTTGATCGGCGCGTCCAACGTCAACCAGCCCAAAGGTAACTTCGACGGCCCCACCCGGGTGTCGATGCTTGATGCCAACGACCAGCTGCGCTCCCCCGAGGAATACGCCAACCTCATCCTCGCCTACAACAATGGTGCACCGCTGCGCCTGAAAGACGTGGCTGAAATCGTCGATGGCGCCGAAAACGAACGCCTCGCGGCGTGGGCCAACGAGAACCAGGCAGTGCTGCTGAATATTCAGCGCCAGCCCGGCGCCAACGTCATCGAAGTGGTCGACCGCATCAAGGACCTGCTGCCGTCGATCACCGACAACCTGCCGGCAGGCCTGGATGTGATGGTGCTGACTGACCGCACTCAGACCATCCGCGCTGCGGTTACCGATGTACAGCACGAGTTGCTGATTGCCATCGTGCTGGTGGTGATGGTGACGTTCGTGTTCCTGCGCCGGGTCAGTGCCACCATCATCCCGTCGATTGCCGTACCGCTGTCGCTTATCGGTACTTTTGGTGTCATGTATCTGGCGGGTTTTTCCATCAACAACCTGACGTTGATGGCGCTGACCATCGCCACCGGCTTTGTCGTCGATGACGCAATCGTCATGCTAGAGAACATTTCCCGCCATATCGAGGAGGGCGAGACGCCGATGCAGGCCGCGCTCAAGGGCGCCCGGCAGATTGGCTTCACCCTGATCTCGTTGACCTTCTCGCTGATTGCCGTCCTCATCCCGCTGCTGTTCATGGCTGACGTGGTCGGCCGCCTGTTCCGCGAGTTCGCCATCACTCTGGCGGTGGCGATCCTGATTTCGCTGGTGGTATCGCTGACCCTGACGCCGATGATGTGCGCCCGCTTGCTCAAGCGCGAGCCCAAGGAAGAAGAGCAGAGCCGTTTCTATCGCGCCAGCGGCGCCTGGATTGACTGGTTGATCGAGCACTACAGCCGCGGCCTGCGTTGGGTATTGCGCCACCAGCCGCTGACCCTGCTGGTTGCCATCGCCAGCATGGTGCTGACCGTGGTGCTGTACATGGCAGTGCCCAAGGGCTTCTTCCCGGTGCAGGACACCGGGGTGATCCAGGGCATCTCCGAAGCGCCGCAGTCGACCTCGTTCGCCGCCATGAGCGAGCGTCAGCAAGCGCTGAGCAAGATCATCCTGCAGGACCCTTCGGTGCAAAGCCTGTCGTCCTACATTGGCGTGGATGGCGACAACGCCACGCTGAACAGTGGCCGCTTGCTGATCAACCTCAAAGCCCACGGTGAGCGCGACGTCAGCGCCACTGAAGTGATCGCACGCCTGCAGCCGCAAGTCGACAAGCTGGTCGGTATCCGCCTGTTCATGCAGCCGGTGCAGGACTTGAGCATTGAAGACCGGGTCAGCCGTACCCAGTACCAGTTCAGTTTGTCGTCGCCAGACGCCGACATGCTCGCCACCTGGAGTGGCAAACTGGTTCAGGCCCTGCAACAGCGGCCCGAACTGCGCGACGTGGCCAGCGACCTGCAAGACCAGGGCTTGCAGGTGTACCTGGTGATCGATCGGGATATGGCCAGCCGGCTGGGCATCAACGTCTCGCAGATCACCAACGCGTTGTATGACGCCTTCGGTCAGCGGCAGATTTCCACCATCTACACCCAGGCCAGCCAGTACCGAGTGGTCCTGCAGTCGCAGAACGCCGCCAACATCGGCCCGGCGGCGCTGGAGTCGATTCACGTCAAGGCCAGTGATGGCGGTCAGGTGCGGCTGTCGGCACTGGCACGTATCGAGCAGCGCCAGGCGCAGTTGGCGATCTCCCACATCGGTCAGTTCCCGGCGGTGATGATGTCGTTCAACCTGGCACCCGGTGTGGCGCTGGGTGAGGCGGTGGCGGCGATCGAGCAGGTGCAGCAGGAGATCGCCATGCCGATTGGCGTGCAGACCCGCTTCCAGGGCGCTGCCGAGGCCTTCCAGGCATCCCTGTCGAGCACCTTGTTGCTGATTCTGGCGGCTGTGGTGACGATGTATATCGTGCTCGGCGTGCTCTACGAGAGTTACATCCACCCGATCACCATCCTCTCGACCCTGCCGTCGGCGGCGGTCGGCGCCTTGCTGGCGCTGCTGATCAGCGGCAATGACCTGGGCATGATCGCCATCATCGGCATCATCCTGCTGATTGGTATCGTCAAGAAGAACGCGATCATGATGATCGACTTTGCCCTGGAGGCCGAACGCAACCAAGGCATGACCCCACACGATGCGATCTACCAGGCGGCGCTGCTGCGCTTCCGGCCGATCCTGATGACTACGCTGGCGGCGTTGTTCGGCGCGGTGCCGTTGATGCTTGCCACCGGCTCCGGCGCCGAGCTGCGCCAGCCGCTGGGGCTGGTGATGGTTGGCGGGCTGCTGGTCAGCCAGGTTCTGACACTGTTCACCACACCGGTCATCTACCTGTACTTCGACCGCCTGGCCCAGCGCTGGCGGCCACGCGATGACGCCAAGCAGGCGCAAGCATGAACCTGTCCGGGCCATTCATTCGCCGGCCGGTCGCGACCATGCTGCTGAGCCTGGCGATCATGCTGCTGGGCGGGGTCAGTTTTGGTCTGCTGCCGGTGTCGCCGCTGCCGCAGATGGACTTTCCGGTAATCGTGGTCTCGGCCAACCTGGCCGGCGCCAGTCCCGAGGTGATGGCCTCCACCGTAGCCACGCCGCTGGAACGCAAGCTTGGTGCCATTGCTGGCGTTACCACCTTGACCAGCAGCTCCAACCAGGGCTCGACCCGGGTCATCATCGGTTTTGAGCAGGGCCGCGACATCGATGGTGCCGCGCGGGAAGTGCAGGCGGCGATCAACGCCACCCGCAACCTGCTGCCCAGCGGTATGCGCAGCATGCCCACCTACAAGAAGATCAACCCGTCGCAGGCGCCGGTGATGGTCATCGCGTTGACCTCCAGCGTGCTGCAGAAGGGGCAGCTGTACGACCTGGCCGATACCATTCTGTCGCAGAGCCTGGCCCAGGTCAGTGGAGTAGGGGAAGTGCAGATCGGCGGCAGCTCGCTGCCGGCGGTACGCATCGCGCTCGAGCCGCAGCTGCTCAACCAGTACAGCCTGTCGCTGGATGAGGTGCGCACGGCGGTGAGCAATGCCAACCAGCGCCGGCCGATGGGCTTTGTCGAGGATGCCGAGCGCAACTGGCAGGTGCGCGCCAACGATCAGCTGGAAAAAGCCAGGGACTATCGGTCGCTGGTAATTCGCCAGAAGGACGGCGCCATCCTGCGTCTGTCGGATGTCGGCACGGTCACCGATGGCGTCGAGAACCGCTACAACAGTGGTTTTTTCAACGACCAGAGCGCGGTGCTGCTGGTGATCAACCGGCAGAACAACGCCAACATCATCGAGACCGTGGCGCAGATCAAGCAGCAACTGCCCGCGCTGCAGTCGCTGTTGCCCGCCAGCGTCAAGCTGGACATCGCCATGGACCGCTCGCCGGTGATCAACGCGACGCTCAAGGAAGCCGAGCACACCTTGCTGATTGCTGTAGTGCTGGTGATCCTGGTGGTCTATCTATTCCTTGGCAACCTGCGTGCCTCGCTGATCCCAAGCCTTGCGGTGCCAGTGTCGTTGGTCGGCACCTTTGCGGTCATGTATCTGTGTGGCTTCTCGCTGAACAACCTGTCGCTGATGGCGCTGATCCTGGCCACCGGGCTGGTGGTCGACGACGCCATCGTAGTGCTGGAGAACATCTCCCGGCATATCGAGAACGGCCAGCCGCCCATGCGCGCGGCGTTTCTCGGCGCCAAAGAGGTGGGCTTTACCCTGCTGTCGATGAACGTCTCGCTGGTCTCGGTGTTCGTCTCGATCCTGTTCATGGGCGGCATCGTGCGCAGCCTGTTCCAGGAGTTCTCGATCACCCTGGCGGCGGCGATAATCGTCTCGTTGATCGTTTCGCTGACGCTGACGCCAATGCTCTGCGCGCGCTGGCTCAAGCCCCACGAACAACAGCCCAACCGCCTGCAGCGCTGGAGCGACCGCCAGCATCAGCGCATGGTCGCCGGGTACGACCGCAGTCTGGGTTGGGTCCTGCGCCATCGTCGCCTGACCTTGTTCAGCCTGTTGCTGACCATCGGCGTCAATGTGCTGCTGTATGTGGTGGTACCCAAGACCCTGATGCCACAGCAGGACACCGGCCAACTGATGGGTTTTGTGCGTGGCGACGACGGCCTGTCGTTCAGCGTGATGCAGCCGAAAATGGAAATCTACCGGCGGGCGCTGCTGGCTGACCCGGCGGTGCAAAGCGTGGCCGGCTTCATCGGCGGCAACAGCGGCACCAACAATGCCATGGTGCTGGTGCGCCTGAAGCCGATCAGCGAACGCAAGATCAATGCCCAACAGGTGATCGAGCGCCTGCGCAAGGAGCTGCCCAAAGTACCCGGCGGGCGCTTGTTCCTCATGGCCGACCAGGACCTGCAGCTGGGCGGCGGTGGCCGCGACCAGACCTCTTCGCAGTACCTGTACACCCTGCAGAGCGGTGATCTGGCTGCGCTGCGCGAGTGGTTCCCCAAGGTCACCGCGGCGATGCGCGCGCTGCCCGAGCTGACCGCCATCGACGCCCATGACGGTGCCGGCACTCAGCAGGTAACGCTGGTGGTCGATCGTGATCAGGCCAAGCGCCTGGGCATTGATATGGACATGGTCACCACGGTGCTCAACAACGCCTACAGCCAGCGGCAGATCTCGACCATCTACGACAGCCTCAACCAGTATCAGGTAGTGCTGGAGATCAATCCCAAGTATGCCTGGGACCCAAGCACGCTGGAGCAAGTCCAGGTGATCACCGCCGACGGCGCGCGGGTGCCGTTGTCAGCCTTTGCCCGCTACGAGAACAGCCTGGCCAACGACCGAGTCAGCCACGAGGGCCAGTTCGCCTCGGAAGACATCGCTTTTGACGTGGCCGAGGGCTACAGCACCGATCAGGCCATGGCCGCGGTCGAGCGGGCAGTGGCCCGGCTGGGCCTGCCGGAAGACGTGATCGCCAAGCTTGGCGGTACCGCCGACGCGTTCAGCAAGACTCAGGAAGGGCAGCCGCTGATGATCCTCGGCGCCTTGGTGCTGGTGTATCTGGTGCTGGGGATTCTCTATGAAAGCTACATCCACCCGCTTACCATCCTCTCGACCCTGCCATCTGCTGGCGTGGGTGCACTGCTGGCGATGTACGTAACAGGCGGCGAGTTCAGCCTGATCTCGCTGCTGGGGCTGTTCCTGCTGATCGGCGTAGTCAAGAAAAACGCCATCCTCATGATCGACCTGGCTCTGCAACTGGAGCGCAACGAAGGCCTGTCGCCGGAAGAGTCGATCCGGCGTGCTTGCCTGCTACGCCTGCGCCCGATCCTGATGACCACCATTGCCGCCATCCTCGGCGCCTTGCCGCTGTTGCTGAGCAATGCCGAAGGCGCCGAGATGCGCCAACCGCTGGGCCTGACGATCATCGGCGGGCTGGTCTTCAGCCAAGTGCTGACGCTTTATACAACGCCTGTGGTCTACCTCTACCTCGATCGCCTGCGCCACCGATTCAACCATTGGCGCGGTGTACGTACCGACGCTGCACTGGATACCCCGCTATGAATTTTGCCCAAACTCCGCTTCACCGTGCCTTGCAGCTGCTGGGCCGCGGCCGTGGCTCGCGCCTGTTTGGCGCCAGCCTCTGCGTGCTGATGCTCAGTGCCTGCACGTTGAGCCCGGATTACCAGCGGCCCGAGCTGAGCACGCCTGCCCAGTTCAAGCAGGCCGAAGGCTGGACTCAGGCCAAACCGTCGGATGCGATTGCCCGTGGCGCCTGGTGGGAGCTGTACGGTGATGCCCAGCTCAACAGCCTGGTCGAGGAGCTCAACCGCAGTAACCAGACCGTTGCCCAGTACGAAGCGCAGTATCGTCAGGCCACCGCATTGATCCGCAGCAGCCGCGCCTCGTTGTTCCCCAGCCTCGATCTGTCGGCAGGCAAGAACCGCTCGGCGCAGGGCACCGGTAGCAGTAGCTCGAGCCTGTCGAACAACAGCAGCGGTATCCGCAACACCTACACCACTCAGCTCGGGGTGAGCTGGGAGATCGACCTGTGGGGCAAGCTGCGGGAAACCCTCAATGCCAACGAAGCCAGTGCCGAGGCGAGCTTTGCCGAGCTGGCAGCGATGCGCCTGAGCTTGCAGTCGGAGCTGGTGCAGAACTACCTGCAACTGCGTGTGATCGATGAGCAGAAGCGCTTGCTCGAGGCCACCGTGGCCGCTTACGAGCGCTCGCTGAAGATGACCGAAAACCAGTACCGAGCTGGCGTGTCCGGGCCGGATGCGGTCGCCCAGGCGCGCACCCAGCTCAAAAGCACCCAGGCCGACCTGATCGACCTGATCTGGCAGCGCGCCCAGTATGAGAACGCAATTGCCGTGCTGATGGGCAAGGCCCCCGCGGACTTTGCCCTGGCTGACAGCAAGTCGATCCCGGCGCTGCCGCAGGTGCCGCTGGCGCTGCCGTCGCAATTGCTCGAACGGCGCCCTGACATTGCCTCGGCGGAGCGCAGTGTTATGGCTGCCAACTCGAGCATCGGCGTGGCCCGCGCGGCGTATTTCCCGGACTTGAGCCTGAGCATGAGCGGCGGCTACTCGAGCAGCAGCTTCAGCAACTGGATCGAGCTGCCGAACCGCTTCTGGTCGGTCGGACCGTCATTGGCCATGACCTTGTTCGATGCCGGTAAACGCAGCGCCGAAGTGGACCGCACCGTCGCGGTGTACGACCAGACCGTGGCGCAGTATCGGCAGACCGTGCTCGATGGCTTCAGGGAGGTGGAAAACTACCTGGTCCAGCTCAAGGTCTATGGCGATGAAGCAGTCGTACGCCAGGAAGCGCTGGAGGCCGCACGCCAGTCGCTGCGCCTGACCGAAAACCAGTACCGGGCCGGCCTGATTGGCTACCTGGACGTGGTCAATGTGCAGGCCACTGCGCTGAGCAACGAACGCAGCGTGCTCAATTTGCTGCAAGGGCGGCTGATCGCCAGCGTGCAATTGATCGCCGCGTTGGGTGGTGGTTGGGATAGTCAGCAGGCGTTCAGCCAAGCGCAACAACAGGGCGAATCCGACTAGGGTTTGACGCCGTGAAAGCGGCGTTTTCCCCGCTTTGGACACGCCCGTTCTGCATGCTGGCATTCTTATGGCCCAGTCCCGCGAAATGCCGTGCGTTTCGCCAAGGCTTGAGTACAATCAGCGGCTTTTCCGGGCCCTCCCTGCGCCCGATGCCGGAACCCCCATGCTAATCGGTAGTTATTCCCCCGCGCTGGTGTTGATCTCACTGTGCGTGGCTATTCTTGCGTCCTATACCGCTCTGGACCTGACCGGGCGCATTGCCACGGCCAAGGGGCGTGCCGTTCATCTGTGGATGTGCGGCGGGGCGCTGGCGATGGGCAGCGGGGTCTGGTCGATGCATTTCATCGGTATGCTCGCCTTCAGCCTGCCGATCGACCTGGGCTACGACCTGACTCTGACACTGGTGTCGTTGCTGATCGCGGTGCTGTCCTCAGGTTTTGCCCTGTGGTTGATCAACCAACCCAGCCTGCCTCTGCTGCAACTGGCCTGCGGCGCGTTGATCATGGGCACCGGCATCAGCAGCATGCATTACATGGGCATGGCCGCGATGCGCATGCAACCAGGGATCGATTACGATCCTCAATTGTTCAGCGCTTCACTGGCGATTGCGGTATGTGCATCCGCAGCAGCGCTGTGGATCGCTTTCCGCCTGCGCCGGCAGACCCCTTACGTGCGGCAAATCCGCGGCGCTGCGGCCGTGCTGATGGGCATTGCGATCGTTGGCATGCACTACACCGGCATGGCCGCGGCAAGCTTTCCTGAGGGCAGTTACTGCGGCGCGCTTGGCACAGGCCTGAAAGGCGATGGTCTGGTCTACCTGGTACTGATCACCACCCTCGCCGTAATTGCAGTGGCCTTGCTCACGTCGGTGCTGGATGCACGCCTGATTGCGCGGACTACCGAACTCGCCCGCTCGCTGACGCTGGCCAACCAGGAGCTGACCCAGCTGACCCTGCACGATATCCTCACCGGCCTGCCCAATCGCACGCTGTTGGCTGACCGCATCGAGCAGGCCATCGGCAAGGCGAGCGAGCAGGGCACCTGCTTTGCCCTGATGTTCATCGACCTGGACGGGTTTAAGCCAGTCAACGATGCCTTCGGCCATCATGTCGGCGACCAGTTGCTCAAGGCCGTGGCCGAGCGCCTGCGTGGCCACTTGCACAGCCAGGACACGCTGGCGCGCATCGGTGGCGATGAGTTTGTGCTGCTGGTCGAGCTGCAAGAGCCGGGTGACGCAATGGGCGTCGCAATCAAGCAGGTGAACCTGGTGTCGCGGCCGTATCGAGTGGCGGAACACGACCTGCAGTTGACTGCCAGTATTGGTATCGTGCTTTATCCAGGCAACGGCATGGATCAGCACGAGCTGCTGCGCAACGCCGATGCGGCGATGTACCACGCCAAAAACGCTGGCAAGAACGGCTACAGCTTTTTCGACGTCTCGATGAACAGCGATGCACGCCAGCAGTTGCAGTTGCTGCAGGACTTGCGTGTCGCGCTGCAACAGGGCCAGTTCCGCCTGCATTACCAGCCCAAGTTCGACGCCGTCCGGCGGGTGCCGATCGGTGCCGAAGCCTTGCTGCGCTGGGAGCATCCGCAACATGGCCTGCTGTACCCGGACCGCTTCATCAGCCTGGCCGAGAAAACCGGGCTGATCATTCCAATCGGTGAATGGGTGCTTGGCGAAGCCTGTCGGCAGATGCGTCAATGGCTCGAGCAGGGGCATAAAGACTGGCGCATCGCGGTAAATCTGTCGGCCATCCAGTTTTGCTACGCCGGTCTGGTCGACGGGGTTGCCCAGGCATTGCAGCGCAATCAGCTGCCCGCCAACAACCTGACCCTGGAGATCACCGAGACCACCGCCATGCGTGACGCGGATGCCAGCCTGCTGGTATTGCAGAGGCTGTCCGATATGGGCGTGGATATTTCCATCGACGATTTCGGTACCGGCTACTCGAGCCTGATGTACCTCAAACGTCTGCCGGCCAATGAGCTGAAGATCGATCGCGGCTTCGTCCGCGACCTGGAGCATGACAGCGACGATGCAGCGATCGTCTCGGCAATTGTGGCTCTAGGCCAGGCGCTGGGCCTGCGTATCGTTGCCGAGGGTGTCGAGACCGACAGTCAGCAGGATTTTCTCACCCGTCTGGGCTGTGACTCGTTGCAGGGTTATCTTATGGGCCGACCGGTGCCGGCAGAGCAATTCATGGCAGGGCTCGCGCCGCGCGAAGCGCCTCAGGTCAGCTAGACCGCAGTGCGCAGGACAAAGGAGGGGATGAAAGCGGCCATTGCATCTTCGACAGCTTCAATGATGCGCTCGACATCGCTGGCGGCCATGATCGCGCTGCAGGGGATACCGGCGATGGCCAGCACGGTTTCGCCCGACTCGCGATCGAACAGGCGCACAATCATGCTGCGCGGGGCATCCATGCTGGCTTCAAAGCCCAAAGGATGGAAGTGCCAGCGCATCACCTGGCAAGCATTGGGAAACGTCATCTTGTTCATGCTTGCCTCCTCGACCTTGTGTAGGAAAGGGTTGAGTGTTGCGCTGTCAATTGGCGCCAAGGACTGTAACCTTAGCACCTGAGGCGGTAGTTTCTCGTACAAAAGATGACATTTATACCAGTGCTTGACCTCGGTCACGGCTAGCGCATTGAGGCAAACGTTTTCGTCGGCATATTCAGCCCAACAAGCCCGCAGCGATATTGATGGTGATCCCCAGAATCGCCGTATTGAAGACAAAACCCACCAGAGATTGCGCCAGAACCACCCGGCGGATACCGCGGTCGGCAACGCCGACGTCGGAGGTCTGGACGGCCACGCTGAGGGTGAAAGCGAAGTAGTGGAAGTCCCAGTAGTCCGGGTTGCGCTCGCCATCGGCAAAGCGCAGGGGCGGTTCTGGCAGTGCCGAGGTGTAGAACAGTCGCGCGTAATGCAGGCTGAAGATGCAGCCGATCAGCAGCCAGGAGCCGGCTACGGTCAGCCCGGTGTACAGGTAGTGCACCGTCAACTCGCTACCGTGCAGGTCTTGCCTGGCTGCCAGTTGCAGCACCACTGCAGCCAGGCTGGCAATTGCCGCCAGGCAGACCGCGAACAGCACCAGGCCGGCATTCTCGTCTTCGATCTGCGCGACCTGGCGAACCTTGGCCGGTGTGGCCCGCCAGCTGAGCCACAGCACCAGCAGCACATACAGCCAGACACCCAGGTTCCAGCCGGCCAGCAGGTGCTGGATCAGGGTTTCGGCCGGAATCAACCAGCCGCCAACCAGCCCGGCAAGGGTGGCGATCGTCAGGCGAGGGTGAGAGCGGGTCAGACGGTGCAGTGCCATAGGGCCTCGCTGGCAGGGGCGGTGAGCTTTACTTTAGCGCTTTGGGCTGGCGCGGTGCATAACATCGCAAGCGTCGGTGCACACGGGCACTTGCTGGTCAGCAACGGCGTGGTGTTTCCGGTACCATCAGGGCAGCTCGAAGGGCCAAACCTGTTGCATATCAAGATGATGGCATTGATTGCAGCTTGAAGTTCAAGGAATAGGATTCATGTTTTGACCGATTCTCTGCAAAAACCCCTGTTGCAGTATCTCGCCCGGCTGGCGCCTTCCAGTCAGCTGACCATGCGCTACATTCTGCAGGACGCCGCCGACCGGCTCGGCTTCATCGACTGTGATATCGCCGACGTGCCCTGGCACCGGCTTGAGCCTGGGCACATCATCGCCCTGGTCGCGGCGCTGCGCACAGACGGTTACGCGCCCAATACCTCTTCGCTGTACGTCAATGCCGTGCGTGGGGTGATGAACGAAGCCTGGCGCCAGGGCTTGATAGGGCATGAACAGCTGCTGCGCATGCGTGAGGTCAAACCGGCGACCGGCAGCCGGCTGCCGCCCGGGCGCAATCTGCGGCGCAGCCTGATTCGTGAACTGATGGATGCCTGCGCCGCCGACTCGCGGCCGCAAGGTGTGCGGGACGCTGCGATCATTGCACTGCTGTACGGCACCGGCATGCGCAAGTCCGAGTCGGTGGATATCAACCTGGCGCAGGTCGATTTCACCGAGCGCAGTTTGCAGGTAGTGGGCAAGGGCAACCGGCAGTTGGTCAAGTACGCACCGGCCTGGGCGTTCGAAAAACTCCAGGCGTGGCTGGACTTGCGCCGTGAGCAGCTACCTGTCGGCGAAGCCGATGATGAGTTCCTGTTCAATCGCATCCGCCGCGGCAACCACATCACCCGCGCGCGCATCACCAAGCATGCGATCTATTACATCGCTCGCCAGCGCGGCGCGCAGGTCGGGGTCAAGATAATGCCGCATGATTTTCGCCGGGCGTTCATTACCCGGGTCATTGAAGAGCATGATCTGTCGATTGCGCAGAAGCTGGCCCACCATGCCAATATCCAGACCACAGCGGCCTACGACCGCCGCGATGACAACGAGCGGCGCAGGGCGGTGGATCGGTTCGACTACTGAGGCGCTTGGCTATGCAGGTCAGGCGACGTCGATCAGCACGATTTCGCTGTCTTCCAGCGCCGTCACGGTCAGCACCGGCTCCTGCTCGATGGCCAGACCATCACGCGTCTCCACCCGCACGCCGTTGACTTCGATACTGCCTTTGGCGGGTACCAGATAGCCCCGGCGGCCTTCATCGAAGCTGTAGCGTGCGGTTTCACCGGCCCTTAAGGTGGCGGCTACCAATCTTGCGTCGGCACGGATCTGCAAACTCTGCTCGTCGCCGCTGCGACCGCTGGCCAGGGTCACAAAGCCTTCACCGCGTTCGCCTTTGGGAAACGGGCGAACGTCCCAGGCCGGTGCTGCGCCAACACGTTCAGGGATGATCCAGATCTGAAAAATCCGCGTGTCGACCTTCTCCAGGTTGTACTCGCTGTGGACGATGCCGCTGCCAGCACTCATGACCTGCACATCGCCGGCCTCGGTACGGCCCTTGTTACCCAAGCTGTCCTCGTGGCTGATCGCCCCTTCACGGACGTAGGTGATGATCTCCATGTCCCGATGCGGATGCGGCGGGAAGCCGCTGCCGGCGGCGATCAGATCGTCATTCCAGACCCGCAGGTTGCCCCAGTGCATGCGCGTTGGGTCGTAGTATTCAGCGAATGAAAAATGATGATGAGCATCGAGCCAGCCGTGATTGGCGTGGCCCAGGCTGGCAAAAGGTCTTAGGTGCAGCATGGCAGTCGGCTCCCTGAATAGCGTTGGATGGACGCCATGATGCAGCTAAAAAGAATCGAATATAAGCGTAAATAACGGCTCAAAACCATCGTCTTAGCCGATGTATAGAGCTGCAGTCAATTATGCGATTCATCGGCTAATAGGCTGATGTGCAAGCAATTGCTGGCGATTTTTACGCGTTGCAGCCACCATAAGCCGATGTATTGATCGCACTGGAGTGACCGTGTCGCACGAGCTTCCCCAAAGCCCCGCCCAACTGATTCCACCTGCCCAGTTGCCTTGGTTGCGCCGTTTGGCCGCACGACTGTTGGGCCGAGGCTTGAGCCGGCTGCAAGCGCAGCACCGCGACTCGTGGTTTCTCGGCCACGCCACCGGGCAGCGCAGTGGCCATGTCGATGGCTTGCGCGAGGGCTTTGAGCAGGGCCGCGCCGAGGGTTATGAAGCCGGCCGGCAGGTACTGGTGATTCGTGATACCCGTCCAGAGCAGGGCGCAGGCCCCGGGCAAGACAACAACCTGTTCGACGACTGGCGTTTGCCGGTCACTGCTGAACTGAAAAAGCGTTTCAAGGCTGATGTTGCCCAGCGTCTGCCCGCAGCTGCGCAGCCCAGCGCCGCGCAGTGGAAGCTGATCTTCAGCGACACACCGTCGACCTGTGTGGTGGCGGGCGCAGGCGCTGGCAAGTCGACTTCGCTGGTCTTGCGCATCTTGTTGTTGCGCCACTACCTGGGCTACGAGCTGGATGCGATGACCGTGGTGACCTTTACCCGCGAGTCACGGCTGGATTTCATCAAGCGTCTGCAGCAGGTCTTCGACCACTGGCAGATCAGCTTGGCGCCCGCTGCAGCCCGTGAGCTGGTGCGTACTTTTCATTCGCGTATCCTGCCGCTGGTGCGCAGCCTGCCGGGCTTTGGCCAGCTCCGCGCATTCGAGAACCTGGGCAACGACAACGAGGGTCTGAGCGAAGCCGATAGCAACCCATTCGATCTGCGCCTCAATGATGCCCAGCGCCAGCAACTGAACAGCTGCTACAGCGACCTGCTTGGGGGCAGTCCGCGCTTTGCCGAGCTGATCTCAGCTCTGCGTCGCGAGGCCTTGCAGCTCAAGCCGTTGGACCCGGATCACCCGGATGTGCAAAAGCGCGCGCAAGTGACCCAACTGGCTGCTCAGCGCGATGAAGAACTGTGTGATGTGATTGAGGATCTGTGGTTCGGCGCGGGCGCCTGGCCGATCAAGGGCATCGAGCCTTGCCGCGAAACGGTGCAGATCCGCGGTAGCCAGTTTCACGTGCACGGCCGCCTGGCTGGGCAGGACGCCCTGGTGGTACTTGGCTTTGATCCAAGCGAAAGCGCCCAGTACCAGCGTCCCGGGGCCAAGCTTACCGTCCGTGCAGAATGGGCGGTGAAGCGCACCCTGTTTCAAGCATTCTGCGATAAGCCACTGATCTGGCTGGATAACTATGCGAGCGCCAAGCGCTTGGCTGCCACTTTGGCAGGTGATGCGGTGGCTGGTCCGGGCTTTGAGTACAAGGTCAATGGCGAGCTTGCCCCGGCGCCTTTGCTCGATGCATTTGTCAGCGCCGCCGCCTTTATCGAGAACCTCGGCCTGGATGTCAGCGCCGCTGTGAGCGCCATGAGTTTCCCTCCTGGCGATAACGATGCGGTGTTTTTCGAGGCGCTGGCTTTGTTCTGGAAAGCGCTGGAGTCACATCTGTTGGCGCAGTCTCCACCGGTGATGAGCTACAACCGCATGTTCGCCTTGTTTGGCGAGAACAACCCAGAAAATCTGCGGCTGTTGCCCGATCCATTGCTGCGCCCGTTGGCGCACCTGATGATTGACGAGTTTCAGGATGTCTCGCCACAGATCGTCAGCTGGTTGCGAGCCAGCCTCGCGGAGATTCGACGGCGCGGCCCAGCCATGCATGTCGCACGCAACGCCCAGCATGCATCACTGATGTGTGTGGGTGATGATTGGCAGTCGATCTACGGCTGGCGAGGCAGTTCGCCCAAGTACTTCATCGAATTCAGCAAGACGTTCCCGTCGCCGGCGAACACGCGGGTGATGCTTATCGACAATTACCGCAGTCAGCAGCACGTGATCGATGCGGCAGAGCACATGGTCAAGGGCACCGCGGCGATCGCCGGTAAGAAAGCCCGGGCCAGTGGCCCCGCGGCAAGCCTGCCATTGTCGCCGGTCAAGGTGCTTGAGCGGGATGAGGCTGCGCTTGGTCAGACGGTGATCGAGCACTATAAACGCGGCGAATCAGTGATGATACTGTTTCGAAAAAGCAGCGATAAGCTTCTGATTTCAGAGCATATAAAAGAAGTATGCGCGATGGATGCGAGTGTGCCGGCAGCGCAACGTCGACTGCGTCAGCTGACCTACCACAGCGCCAAGGGGCTGCAGGCCGATACGGTATTCATGCTCGGGGACTGTCAGTACCTGACCAGCTCTCCATACAAGAATCAGGTCTATCGTCTGGCTGGGCTAGGCCGCGCCGGTGATGCGCAGGCATTTGACACGGCGCAGAAGGAAGAGGTGCAGCGGCTTGCCTATGTCGCCATGACCCGAGCGGTCAGACACTGCTATTGGCATGTCGAAGCGGCCCGCAGCGAAACCGCAAAACTGCCGCGGGCGGCTACCCAGGTAGATGGCCGGCAGGCCTTCTTCGAAGACCTGCGCGGCAGTTAGCAGCGTCAGGCGGTGGTGCTTTCCAGGCTCCGGGTAATGCTCTCGAACAAACCTTGCTCAACGGCTTTCTGCTCCAGTAGCAGTGCATCGATCGCGGTTTGATACTGAGCCGAGTTCAGCGGGATCCTCAGCAGATTGCCGCTTGTGTCCAGCAAGGATAGGCCCAGCGCCGTCTGCAATGTATTGATGACCGATGCCGAGAGCTGGGTGACCGGCTCGTTGCTTTCGTCCAGGCAGTAGTCGATGTAGTCGAGCCCGGCACGCCAGTAGTCGGTCAACGCCAGGAACTGATCAGCGTTTTGCCGGCGCACGCTATGTTCCCACGCTGGTTGCTCCAGCAACCAGCTGTGCCGGGCCTGAGTGTCCAGATCAAGGCGGCGGACTTCGTTGGCTACGTTGCTGCGGATTTGCGCGTTGAGCATCGCTATCTGTTCGTACAGCATGCCGCTGCTCGGTTCCGGATAGTCGAGAACGGGCGCCAGTTGCTGACGCAAGGCCAGGCGAATCTCGATGTCGTCGATCAGCCCTGCATGCAGCTCCAAGTCCGGTGCGGCGTTGACGTCGTCGAGCGGGTCCAGCGCTGGCAGGTTGACCTCGTCACCGGTGAGGTCGGCTTCTTGCAGCGCGGCCTTGCGCAAGGTGCGACGCAGCGCGATGCGGTCGGCCAGCGCGTCGACCTGAGCACGCCTGAACAACTTGCGGTAGAGCTGCAACTGAGTTGCCAGAGGGCTTTCACTGCGGCTGGCAAGGTGAGTGAGTACTTCGATTTCCAGTGCACTGAAGCCATCCGTGCCGGCATCCCCACACGTTGGCGGGAACGCCTGGGCGACCTCGTCGAGCGATTGACGCAGCGCGCTGTCTGCCGCAGCTTGCTCGAGCAATGCCCAGACGCGCTTGGCCAGCGCCTCAGGCTGACGACGCGCTTCGGCAGACTGCACCAGTCGTTCCAGCACCCCGGACAGTTCAGTGTTCTCGCCATGCTCGAAGAGTGAGATCCAGAGTTGCTCCTGTGCCGGCGTGGCATTGCCTCGCCAGAACATTTGCCACTGCGCCACCTCTGCCTCGTGCTCGTAGGCGTTGACACCGATGTTCAGCAAGCGCAAGCGTGTCTCTGCCTCCAGGTTGTTATAGTTGAAACGCCAGATTCGCCCCGGCAAGCCCGCACCCAGGTCTCGAGCGTACGGCGTGCGCATCACCGCCGCGAGGTCCGGTACGGTGTGGATCCGATTGAATGACAGTTCCAGCTGGCGCAGCTGGTACTGTGGCTGGCTCATGAGGGTGGTCAAGCCCGGTGGCCAGGCCTGCAACTGACAGTGGCCCAGCGACAATTGATTCAAACGTGCCATGTAGCTCAAGTCAGGCGGCACACCCAGCGGGTTGAAGTCCAGATGCAGGGCCTGCAGGTTGATCAGGTTCTGGAAGGCCTCGGCCAATGCCTGATCGAGGACGATGCGGTTGTTGCTCAGTCTCAGTGCGTCGAGCCGCAGGGTGGCCAGAAAGGTCATCTGGGCATGATCCAGAGTGAGCTGGTTATAACCCAGATCGAGAATGCGCAGGCGACGCATGGCCCCCAGAACTTGATGTGCAGTGGTAGAGAGTTCACTCAGGGCGCAGCCGGAAATCTTCAGCTGGATCAGATCCGGAGCCCCACGCAGCGCGGTAAAAATCGCTTCGCCGGGCAGTTGCGGATGGCTAATCAAGGTCAGTTTTTCCAGCTTCGGGAAGTTTGCAAAGAAATCGGCGTGAAGTCGTTGCAACTGCAGACCGTCGATTTTCAACGAGCGAATGTGCGGGAAACGCGCGGTCAGTACCGGCAGCTCGGCCAGGCGAATGTGTTCAAGTGTCAACGTGTCGCGCTCGGCACCACCTTCACGGCGCCAGGAACGTTTCAACACCTCGGCGCAGTGCTGGCGCTCGTCACGTTCAAGGATGTCCGCTGCGGCATTGGTCCATCGTGCCAGTTCATGGTGCAGGGTCCGCTGCTCGGTTTGCAGCTGCTGAATGGCTGCTGCGAGGTTGTCGCCCTGGGCTAGTTCGGCTTGTAACTGGTTGATTTGGCTGCTGTCCAGCTCTGGGTATAGGGCTTGCAGTCGTCGTGCTGGAGTGGTTCCGCGCGGTCGTGGTACACCGCGACCACTGAGGGGATAGCCGATCCGCCCGTCTGCCAGGCGCAGTGGTGAACGCACGCGCGAGGGTAGCGGCTGTTGCCCGATCAGCTTGGCAGCCTGGGCACGGTCAGCTGCTGCCGCGCTGAACAGCTGCATGCCACGCAGTTCAGGTTGGCGGGCTTGCAGACCCTCGATCAACAGGCTGGTGTCGGTGTTGGCGAGAAACGGGCGATACAGGCCAAGAATCGCCCGATCGAGGCGCGCGCGTGCCTGCATCAGGCGTGCCTCCTCAAGCACACGCAGCGGAATACGCCCCGATTGAGCATTCATCTGCTGGCGTTCGACGCTGCTGGCGTGTGCTTCGATTTCTTCTGCAGCCACTCGGGGCAGGCCGGCAAATTGTCCGCGCAGGCGCGTGACCGCGATCGTGGCTGGTGCCTGAGAACCGGGGTAAAGTTTGTCGAACACGTCCTGACGGTTGGCTTCGAGGTTGTCGGCCAACTGGTTCTGCAAGGCTTGCGCGCGCTCTGTTTCGGTCACGCTGGCGTCACTCAGGACGCTGGCATCTTCCATCTGCGACAGAACGACCTCGGCCAGCTCGCCGTTTTCCAGTTCACTGCGGCTGATCTGGATCACCACTTCACCCAAGGCTTGCGTCTGGGCTCTGTAGAAGGTCGACGCACCCCAGCGTTCGCTGCCTTCGAAGACCTGAATGACATGATCCTGCGGCCAGCGGTGTAGCTGCACCAGCTCGGGCAGGGCGAAGTTGTAAGAGGCCGCCAGAGGGCGGGCGTTGCGTACGCTATCAATGATCTCGCTGACTTGTCGATCGGCTTCAAGGCGGGCCAGGGCATCTTCGAGCAGTGACGGCATCTTCTCGCCTGCCACATGCACGCGTTGCAGCACGCCGTCGTCAAGCCCCGTGCTGCGCCAGGCGCTGTCGAGGTCGGACGCACTCAATGATTCAGCCAAGCGGCCAAGCCGACGCAGCAACGTCGGGCGATCCCACTCCAGTGGCGATTCGTGGGCCAGCCGCCAGGCTCTGCCGGCGCTACGCTCGAGCGCCGGTGAATATGCCTGGCGATTCTGCGGATGCAGTACCCGCCAGGCATCGTCCGCAGCTTGCTCCGTTTGATAAAGTGCTTGATCGATGCGTACGTAGGTCCGCCCGTCGAGGTGATACAGTCCCGCTTGATCGGGTGCCTGCAAGGCAGATATCTGGATGTCGCTGGCGTAGCCGGACAGGCTCGCATGCCAGAGTCGTTCTTCATCGCCCACGCGGATACTCTGCATTGCGTCGATAAAGCCGGAGGCCTTGAGGACAGCGCCACCGCCGCCGATTGCGCCGACGACCGCAATATTGAGCAGGACCGATTCCAGCTGCGCGATGGCCTCGGCGTTGTCGCCGTCTTCCCAGGCACTGATGCCCTGGAAAACACTGCCCATGATCTGCGCTGCGCCCAGCGTAAGCATGAGCGGGTTTAGCACCGGGATGAAGAAGGCGGCTACGTTAAGTATCGTCATGCCCATGTCCAACCAGTGGAGCAGTTGTTTCTCGCGCACGTTGGCGTCGATGTCGGCAGTGGGCACGGCAATGCTGCGCGCATCGCTCTTGAGCCTGGCCACGTGCCTCGCTTCGAGGGTTGACCAGGGTTGGCTGGGCAACGGCGTGAAGACGATATCCAGATGAACCGATCGCCGTGGGACCAGCGCCTGCCCGTCGTGGTCCTCGCTGTTCTCGTACAGTGCCCGCATGAGTTTGACCTTTAGCTGCGATTGCTGGCTCTGAGGGACAAAAGCGAGCAAACGCTTGCGCACCTGCGGGTCGAGCAGTGCCTGCTTGAAGGCAGTGAAACTGTCTGCGATCGATGCATATTCCCTGATCTGGTCTGTTGTCCCGGGGATGTACAGTATGGCCGGGCCGCCCTCGGCACTTCCCGCCCGAGAGATGAACATGACTTCGTGGATCGGTACGCCCAGCAGCAGGATCTGCGAGCATTGCAGTGCTTGGTCGGCGCTGGCGTTGTCAGCACTCAGCGCGTGCGCTGCGGCGGCGTTCTGACTGCTCAGCAGGCCTTTGAGCGAGGCAATGCGTGCCTGCAGTCGAAACTCGTCGCGGCGCGCCTTGATCGCGGCATCGCGGATCTGGCTGGCCTGCGTGCCGTCATAGACACTGCTCAAGTGATCTTGAAACTTCTGGCCCAGATCCAGCGCCCGGCAGTGCCCGATGAAGTCGGCAAGGCTCAGTTCCGGCAGGCCAGTGATCTGCTCTGCGCTGCTCTGCAGCCGGCTCAGGCGCGTGGTGTCTTCAGGCCCTTCAAAGTTGTGCAGGGCGGCTTCAAGCAAACTGCGCAGTTGTGGTTGACCTTTGGCAATCACCGGCAACGGCGTGGTTGGCACGCTCGGCCCACCCGGCGGGACGGTCGGTTGCTCGACCTGCGTGGCTTGATAGACATACTGTGCCTGGTCAACCGAAGTGCTGAGCGCAAGCCGCTCTTGCAGTAGCGGGCGGCAGAAGGTACTGATGCCCTTGAGCGGACTCAGCAACGCTTTCAGCATCTGCTGGCTGCGGTCGCGCTCAGCAACTGCCCGGCGAATGGCATCCTGCTCGATGGGCAGGGCCTTGGCGTACCACGGGTAAGGTACGCCCGTGGAATCCAGATAGTCCTTGCGTGCGCGGGTGAGCACCTGTTTGACATGGTCAGGGTGCAGCTCCTTGCTCCAGGCGGGCAGGCTACGGACGATTTGCGCGTGATGAAACGGGTGGTTGCTCATGGTCGCACTCCTGTCGAATTGGAGCGCCATCGAACCCTACGGCAGATCGGCCCTGGCGGTATATAACGCTGTTCAGGCGCGACATCTGTAGCCGGCTGGCGATCCCGGCAAAGGCGATTATGCTTGAACTTACCTTGCTGCGATCCGAGGCGGTCTGCTTCGTCGTGCTTCGCGCAACCGTGATCCAAGAAAAGCCCAAGGGCCAGGGTGCGGTGCTCGACTGTGTAGTACTCCGGCCTACTCATGCACGACGGAGGCAACCCATGTCGGCGATCAACAGCACATCGACGGGCAGCGCGCCCAAGCACAGCATTACCAAGGAGGAGCGCAAGGTCATCTTTGCGTCGTCCCTGGGCACAGTCTTCGAGTGGTACGACTTCTATCTTTACGGTTCGCTGGCGGCGATCATCGCCAAGCACTTCTTCGCCGGTGTCAACGAAACCACGTCGTTCATCTTCGCGCTGCTGGCCTTTGCTGCAGGCTTTGCCGTGCGCCCGTTTGGCGCAATCGTGTTCGGCCGCCTCGGCGACATGATCGGGCGCAAGCACACGTTCCTGATCACCATTGTGATCATGGGGGTGTCTACCGCAGTGGTCGGGCTGTTGCCCAGTTACGCGACCATCGGTGTAGCAGCCCCGGTCATTCTGATTACCTTGCGGCTGTTGCAAGGCCTTGCGCTGGGCGGTGAGTACGGCGGCGCCGCGACATACGTTGCTGAGCACGCACCCAAGGGCAAGCGGGGTTTCTTTACCGCCTGGATCCAGACCACCGCGACCATGGGCCTGTTTCTCTCGCTGCTGGTGATCCTTGCCTGTCGTACGGCGCTGGGTACCGAGGCGTTCGAAGCATGGGGTTGGCGTATACCGTTTCTGCTGTCGATCGTGCTGCTGGCTGTCTCGGTGTACATCCGCCTGCAGCTCAACGAGTCGCCGGTATTCCTCAAGATGAAGGCTGAAGGCAAGCAGTCCAAAGCACCGCTGACCGAATCGTTCGCCCGCTGGGATAATCTGAAGGTGGTGATCATGTCGCTGCTTGGCGGCACTGCGGGGCAGGCGGTGGTGTGGTACACCGGGCAGTTCTACGCGCTGTTCTTCCTGCTGCAGACCCTGAAGATCGACCCGCAGACGGCCAATCTGCTGATTGCTGGCTCGTTGTTGATCGGCACCCCGTTTTTCATCATCTTCGGTAGCCTGTCCGACCGCATCGGCCGCAAGAAAATCATCATGGCCGGTTGCATCATTGCGGCGTTCACCTACTTTCCGATCTTCAAGGCCCTGACTCAATACGGTAATCCGGACGTGTTTGTCGCCCAGGCGCAGAACCCTGTGGTGGTGATTGCCGATCCTGAGCAGTGTTCGTTCCAGTTCGATCCGGTGGGCAAAGCCAAATTCACCAGCTCTTGCGACGTGGCCAAGAGCTTGCTGGCCAAGCGTGCGATTCCCTACCAGAACCAGCACGCCGAACCTGGCAGCCTGACCCAGATCCAGATTGGCGAGCGGCAGGTGCCCAGTTTTGATGGCAGCAGCCTGGCCAGTGCAGAGTTCAAACTCCGCAATGACGCGTTCACCGCCACTCTCGGCGCAGCCTTGAAAGAAGCCGGCTACCCGGAAAAAGCCGACCCGAACAAGATCAACTATCCCATGGTGCTGTTGCTGCTGACGATTCTGGTGATCTACGTGACCATGGTTTACGGGCCGATTGCCGCCTGGCTGGTCGAGCTGTTCCCGGCGCGCATCCGCTACACCTCGATGTCGCTGCCGTATCACATCGGCAACGGCTGGTTCGGTGGTTTTCTGCCGACCGTGGCGTTCGCCATGGTCGCGGCCACGGGCGATATCTACTATGGGCTGTGGTACCCGATCATCATTGCGCTGATGACGGCGGTGTTGGGGATCCTGTTTCTGCCCGAAACCAAGGATCGGGACATTACCTGACGCCCTGGGACTGCCTGCGGGAGCGGCCTCGGCCGGCTCCCGTCGGGCCTCGGTTCAGGCTATGTCAGCGCGTAACGTGAAGGCGTAAGCGGTGTCGACTGGCGCGCGGTCAATGCGCCGCGCAGCAGATTCTAAGATGAACTCGAACGTGGGCTCATACAGGCCATCGCGCAGCACGGCACCGGCCAGTACCTCAACCTGGTACCAGCCGTTTTCCAGCTCGATGATCGGCCGGTTGCGCATTTGATAGCGCGCCAGTAGATCGCCCATGGTCTTGTTGGTGAAATGCTGCAGGATCCGCCAGGTGAACAGCATCACCGCACGATTTTCCACGCGTAACCAATAACCCTCTCGGCGGTGTTTGAGCTGGCTACCTGGCTGGAGCAGGGCGGCGCTGACTTCATCAAGGCTGAAGATAACGGTATAGGGCAGGTTTTCGATGCCGGCCAGAGGCAGCACCACGCCTTCCAGCACTGCCCGATCCCCGCTGTCAGTGTGGGTAAATTCATAGGCAAGGTCGTCGGGCAGGCCGTTTTCTTCCTTGAAACGGGCGAGCAGCTGGATGTCGCCAAGCAGAAAATAATCAATCTGATCGTTGAGCACTTCGTTGAATTCGTAGCGCATGGGCCATTCCTTGCGTTGACGACGCTGGTGCTCAGTGGCGCTGAGCGATCTGGATCAGGTTGCCGCAGGTGTCATCGAACACGGCGACGGTGACCGCGCCGAGGTCGGTAGGTGGTTTGGTGAAGGCGACACCGGCTGCGCAGAGGCGGGTGTACTCAGCCTGGATATCCTTGACCGCAAATGAGGTGGCGGGGATCTGGTCCTGGCGCATGGCGATCTTGTAGGCTTTTGCCGCCGGGTGGTCGTCAGGCTCGAGGAGCAATTCGACGCCGTTGGGAACGTCAGGCGAGGTCAGGGTCAGCCAGCGATGCCGACCCATGGGTACATCTTCTTTGGGGGCAAAACCCAATACGTAGTGATAGAAAGCCAAAGCCTTGGCCTGATCGTCGACAAGAATACTGGTGACCACAATCTTCATGGGGCACATCCCTCTGTGACGCTATTGTTTTTATTCAAGTAAAGACGCTCGGGTGAACTTCACCAGTGCGTCTTTCAAGTAGAGGCAGCGCAGCTTTGCCGAGTTCCCTGGCGGCTGCACAATAGCGTTGCAGTAGCGTCAGCTGGACTGGGCGACGTGCCCGTCCAGCTCGTCGAGGTTGTCTTCTTCGCCAGGCATGGCGGTGATCACACTGAAGTCGCTGATTTCGATCTCGCCTTCGCCGTAGCCCAGCAGGTGGAACGAGAAGGCCTTGCGTACACTCGGGTTATCGAAATCGAACTCCAGAACCATGGGCTCGTCGGCGGTCGCGACCATTTGTTCCGGCAGGCCGACTTGCACGTCCTGTTCGAACTCCTTGGCCTTGAGCTGCAAGTGCGCGACATGGGCCGGGTCCAATGCGCGAACCTCCAGGCGAATGCGCGTGCGCGAACCTTCGGGCATTTCCAGGTACTGCGCGCCGATGAGGTTGTCTGTCCAGTCATTGTCGGCGTGTTTGCCCAAGGCGATGCGGTTGGTACCGCCAAACTGGTAGCGCAGGTTCAGCGGGCTTTGCAGCAGCGAGCGGTCAAGGGTGGTGGCCAGATCGGCCAATTGCTGGCCGACGTCGTCGCTGCTCGGGCCGAGGTATTTGGCCGTGTCGGCAATGAACCCAGTGCTGGCGTAGTTGCGGCAGCGCTGCTGGAAGTCACACTCGGTATAGGTGCCTTGGCCGTTGTGGTAGCGCAGCATGCCGTTGGTGAACGAGATCATCTCGCGACCGCTATCGTACTCGCGGAACAACGAGCGGCCGCCCAGCGCCGCCGGGATCGGCAATTCGAAGTAATCGAGAATCGACGTGGTCAGGTCGACATGCCCATAGGTGCCGTTCTTTATCTGTGGCAGGCTGGCCTGTTCCGGCGCCAGGGTCAGGTTGAAGCCCCAGGAGGAAGCCAGGCGCACACCGTCGATGCCATGGGATTCATCCGAGGTAATCACGACCAGCGTGTCCTTGAGTACGCCCTCGCGCTCCAGCGTATCGAGAAACGCGCCCAGCGCATCGTCCAGATACGCCACTGCCGCCTGCTTCGGGCTGTCGAAGCGCTGCAGGTAGTCCTCAGGTGCTGAGTAGGGCTGATGAGTGCCTACCGTAAGCAGGTTGAGCATCCACGGCTTGTTCTGTTTGCGCAGTTGGTTCAGGTAGGTGTGAGCGCCTTCGAAAAACGCGCGGTCGTCCTTGCCCCAGGGGAACTCCAGATAGTTGGCGTTGCTGAACCACTCCAGCCCATGCACATCTTCGAAGCCAATGTGCGGCATGACCCGGTCCTTGGCCATGAAGCGCAGTCCGGCGCCCTGCAGAAAATGCGTGCTGAAACCCGCTTGACGCAATTGCGCGGGCAGGCAGGCCTGGTTGCGTTGCTCCTGGGTCAGCAGTTCGACACCCTTGGGGGTGCCGTTGGCGAGCTTGTCATAGTCGCCGCAGAGCATCGCGTATAGCCCGCGGATGGTCTGGTGGGTGTGCAGAACGTAATCCGGAGTGTTCATGCCACGCTCGGCCCAGCGGCTGAGGTTGGGCATCAGCTCCTCGTCAAAACGGCTGTGCAAGGCCTTGCGGTTGGCGCGCACGTAAGCGCCGGGAATCCCCTCTAGGGTGATCACCAGGACGTTGCGGGCGCTGCCAGGGCCATCGAGCAGCCGCGGCGCGTTGAGGTCGGACTGGGTCAGACCGGCGCTTTCCAGCACCGGGACCGGCAGATTGTCGCCAAAGTGCTTGTTCGCCTTGCGCTGCAGATCACCCACGCCTGCCGAAAGCAACTGATGGGGCAGGTTGAATTGACGCCACTGGTCAGCGTCGGACGGTAGCAGGTGCTGGCCAGCCCAGTGCGTGCCAAGCAACAGTACTGGCAGCGCCCAGGCTTTGCGCGGCAATGCCTGCGACACGGCGCCGCGCGTCAGCCAGATGCTCGCCAGCCAGGCCACTACGGCTGCCAGCAACACCCAGGGCAGCCAGGCGTGGGCGAGGGCGCCACCGGTGGAGTTTTCCATGAATTGGGGGTCGAACAGATAATTCAGGTCGGCGCTGGCCGGCAGCCTGCCTACCGCGCTGACCAGCTCCGCCGAGGCCACCAGCAGCGCTGCCCAGGCGATCAATACGGGCATCGCCAGCCACCAGGCGCAGCGGTGCAGAGTCAGCACCAGCAGGCTGCCAATGGCCAGATCGGATAAGTAACCAAATGGGTTGGACCAGCCCAACAAAGCGCGCACGCCCAAGGGCATCAGCAAGACCAGTACGGTCAGCGCCCACAACCGTGCGCGGGGGTGGCCGAGTATAATTTTCACCAAAGCGTCCTTCCTGCCATCAAACAGTCACACAAATCTGTTGGATGATAACAGGCGTAGCTCGGCGAGGCCGGATTGGACAAGGCAAGTAACCAAAACGCGGGTCGCCGAAGCGCCCGCGTGTGCTTGCCGGATCAGAAGTAGTAAGGGAATTTCAAGCTGAAGGAAAAGTCTGGCGAGTCGTCGGTCAGGCCGATCGACAGGTTTGGCACGATGGTCAGGTTGTCGGTCGCAGCCAGGGTCATGCCGATGTTGAAGTTGGCAGCGTTGTAGTCGCTGTTGCTGATCGACTGCCAGTCGCCACCGTCAGGCTTGATCTTGCTCTTGCTGGCAAACTGGTCCGACACCGAGAAGGACATACTCATCTTCTCGTTCAGGGCAAAGGCGATACCGGCACCGATCTGCCACGAGTTGCCCAGTTTGACGTCGCCCGGCACCTTGCTGTTGGCCTGGGCACTGATGTCGCTGAACGAGTCTTCCATGTTGTAGGTGTAAGACAAACTACCGAACAGCACCGCCGGGTCGAAGGTCTTGACCAGCGAGATGCCCGGCGTGATCGCCCATACGCCGTTGCCGGTCGGCAGGCTTTCGGGCACCGACAGGTTGTCGTTGGTAGGGTCGTTGACCAGCTTGATGCCGTAGGGATCCTTGCCGGTCGGGGCTTTGACCCGCAGGGTGAATACCGCGTCCGGCCAATCTTCCGATTCATCGAGGAATTTGTAGGCAACGCCGACGTTGACATCACCTATGGTCGGGTCGCGCGTCACGGTGGCATCCGAGGTGACGGGGCCGGCTCCGCCAGCGCCGCCTGAAGAGTAGGTCGACTCGCGGTACACCACAGGCACGTTTATATCGAACTGCCAGCGCTGATCGAGGTTGTAGCGCGCCGTCAGGTCTAGGGTCCAGTTGTCGGCCTTGATCCGGTCCAGGTTGATGTTGCCGAGGAAGATCGAGTCCAGCGCGAGGAAACCATTGAGGGTCAGTGCGCGGGTGTCGTAGTGGGTGTAGGTGATGCCGGTTTCGACGCTGAACTTGCCGCGGCCAAAGAAGCCGCTGGCCTCGTCATACAGGTTGGAAACGCTCTGCGCCGGCTCCGAGTCGTCCTGCAGAGACTGCCCGTACGAGCTACCGGATGCACCTGGCGCGCCGGCGGCCACGCTCTGGCCACCCTTGACCGATTCGGCAGGGGAACGGGTCAGGCGCTTGGGCGGTGGCGCGGCCGGGGGCGCGGCTTCAACCTGACGCACTCGTTGCTCAAGCACCATCAGCGCATTCTGCTGCGCCTCGTAGCGCTGTTTGAGTTCGATCAGTTCTTGTTTGAGCGCTTCGACCTGAGGGTCGGCAGCGGCGTAAAGCAATGTCGCCGGAGTCAGGCTACTCAGACAAACGATAGCTCTGATCGTGGTCAATCGATGCATGGGTTAGCCGTCCCTTCTGACTACATGTGATGAGACAGAGCGTAGATCAGAATCCTAAAGTGCGAATGCCTTTGAGCTGGTCCAGATTACCGTTCATGGCGCCCGCGCCGGCGACGTTGTCACGCAGCACGACATTGAGCGAGGTGATGTTGCGAACCTGGTTGCCAGCGCCGAGCAACGTGGTGTTTTGCATCAGTCCACCTTGGGCCAGGCGTTGCACTGTACTGCCCTGGTTGTTGCCTGCGGCGATGTTCAGCTGAATACCGGAACCGCTTGAAGAAACGCTCAACGAGCCTGCGCCGTTGGCGCCTACCAACTGCGTGCCGGCCGCTAATACCTGGCCTTGGGGTTCGCTGGCAGGAGCCTGGTTGCCGCGGCTGACATTGATATCGACATCGTTGTAGGCGGTGTTGTGATCGCCAGCGGCACGCACTACCTGAGTGACCCCGGTGGTGCTGTTGAGTCCGTTGCCGCCTGTCACGGTGCCAGTGCCAGGGGCTTGCGTCGAAGCTGTGCCGGTGCCTTTTTCGTCAATCAAGGACACATAGAACTGCGGCTTGATGGTGGATTGCTGGATCTGCATCGACGAGCGTGCGCCGATCACCTCGCCTTTGGCGTTCTCCCAGGTGCTGCTCATGACCAGGCCAAAGCTGACAATGCGCCCCGGCAGCACGTAGCGGCCGCGCAGGTTGGCCAGTTCCTGGTCCTTGAGTTCGATCGGTTGCAGTACCTGGGCATGGCTTGGCAGGCTGGCGGCGAGGCAGGTCAGTGCCAGCCACAGTGGAATCTTCATCGCGTGCTCCCGGAGCTTGCTGCCCCTGTTGTTAGTGTTAGAAGAAGTCGCTCTGGATAAAGCCGAAGTCCATCAACTCGGCGTCTTGCAGCGGGGTGAAGCCGTTGACGCGGCTCTTGGCGGTCAAAGGTTGGGGTGGGTCGAGCAGGGCATTGCTCTTGTCGTAGCCCTGGCCAATGATGGCGAAGATGATGCCGTTCCAGCCCTTGATGAAATCTTCGGTCTTGTAGCGTTTGTGGCCCAGGACCGGGTCGCCGATATAGACGAAGCCCTTGTCGACCTTCTGCATCACTACGAAGTGCTTGTAACCGCGGATATCCATCAGCACCACGACCGGGATACGGATGCTGTTGAGGGTGTCGGTGGTGACGCGGTAGCCGCGAGCGCGCATGCCCAGGCTTTCCACATAGCGCTTCATGTCCAGCATCGAGAAGCCTTGCACGCGGACGATGTCCTGATCGGCGTGGGCAAGCATGCCCTCGATGATCTGTTCTTCGTTGACGTCCAGCCAATAGGCCTGGCGCAGAATGGTTGCCAACGCTGCTGCGCCGCAGCTGAAGTCGGTCTTCTGCTGCACCAGGTCAGCGAACTTGCGCTCGCGAACACTTTGAATGGGTTTGTACACCACCGCACCATTGGGCAGCACGGAAAGTGGCATTTGCGCCGCTTCACTCAGGCTGGCCAGGCAAAGCAAACACGCCAGGGCGATAATGCGCATGATCGGGCCTTCTGCTTCGGGTGAGAAAGGCCCCCTTGGCAGGGGGCCTTCGAGGCAACACTCAGAACGAGGTGTTGGAGATTGCCAGCGAGTTGCTTTGCTGGTTGCCGACACCGGATGCGACGTTGACGCCCAGGTTACCGCTGCCGCCGTTGACCGAACCGCTCAGGGTAGCGGTGTTGGTCACAGGGTTGGCCCAGCCGGTAGGAGTCAGGACCTGGAAGGAAACAGTGTTGCTCAGGTCATACGAGTTGGCTTCGCTGTAGCTTTTGGAAATGTCGTTGGAAGACTCGGAAGCCGCCTCGACTGATTTTTCATAGGCAGAAGCAGAAGCGTTCTCGTAGGAAGACTCGCGGGATTTATCGTAGGAAGAATCGCGCGCTTTGTCGTAGGAGTAGTCACGCGACTTGTCATACGAAGAGCCGAAGGATTTTTCGAACGAAGAATCGTAGCTGGTCTGGTGCGAGGTATCGACCGAAGCGTCCAGCGAGGCGTTGAGCGAGCCGCTGGCGGTTTCGCTGCGGGTGCGTTCACGGTCGCCGTTGGTGAAGGTCACCGAACGCGCTGCGTCGGCTGCGGCGGCAAGCGTTGCGCTCAGCGAAGCCGAGCTGCTGCTGTTGGCGTTGCCGCTGGCCGAGCCATTGACATTGGCATTGTTGGAGCCACTGGCGTTGGCGCTGCCCGAGCCGCTGGCTGACCAGCTGTTCGATCCGCTGGCGCTGGAGCTGTGCGAGCCGCTCGACGCGGCGGCGTTGGAGCCGCTCAGGTTGAGGCTCGACGAGGAACTCCGGTCGTCGGTCGAATTGAAGGTGCCTTCGCGTGACGAGGAGCCGCTGGAGGAGGTGGTGAAGCTCAGCGTTTCGACGGTGTAGCTGCGATCTGCACGGTTGTTGACGGTTAGCCCTGGGCCGTTTTGATCGGCGCGGGCAGTGGCGACCGAGTTACCGATAGGCGAGTTGGTATTGGCGATCGCCATGGTGTTTTTCTGTTGGTTGAGGTCGCCGCCGGCAATGTTGATACCGACGTTGCCGCTGGTGCCAGATGCCGAACCGGACATCACCGCGGAGCTCTGGGTCGACCAGTTGTTGACCTTGTTGTTGTTGCTGTATTGCTTGACGTCGGCAGTTGCGGTGGCGGTGCCGAACACGAAGCTGTTGTCCAGGCTGGAATCAGAAGCAGCGTTGGCGATGGCCGCGGCGTTATCCTGTTGGTTGCCGTTACCGGCCGCAACGTTGACGCCGACGTTGCCGCTGGCGCCGGAGCCGGAGCTGCTCATTTCGGCTTCGTTGATGGTGCCTTCATTGTGAATCGTGTTGCCTGTACTGCTTTGGCGGTCGATTGCATTGGCAGTTGCGCTAATAGGGATGATGGTCGTGCGGGGCTGGTTGTTGTTGCCATTGCCATGCCCGTTGCCACGCCGATCATCAGCTTGTACAGCTACAGCCATGATCGCAGCAATTGCGAAAACCAGAGGCTTGATTGCCATCGAAGGTTTCATGGTGATTCTCCGTACTTATTTTAGGTTAAGTGTTGTTCTTACCTGTTTGGGTCAGTCCACGACCCGGACGCTCAGGGTGTTGGCCGTTCGATTTCCTACCCCGGCGCTCTGATTCAACTGAATGACCCCACGGCTGCCGGTGAATGCCTGGTTACCGGTAGTGACCTGGCGACTGCCAAGGTTCGGGTCAGCTGGATCGGAGTTGTTGAGCAGCGCCACGTTCTGTTGCATGAGGACGCTGTCGTCGATGCTTTGCGGCTGGTCACTGATGCTGATGCGCAGCGCATTGGCTTGCTGGTTGCTGGCGCCGCTGCTCTGGTTTACCCCCAGAACACCGTTGCCGTTGGTAAAGGCGTTGCCTTGAATGCTGGCAGTGGCGTCCATGTTGGCGTCTACCGTGGTGTGCAGGCGCTGGCGGATCTGCGTGGTGGCGCTGGCGCCGTGGCCATTGGCAAGGGCGCGGGCGTTGGCTTGCTGGGAAAAATCACCCGCAGCCTGGTTGACCGCCATGTTGCCCTGGTACTGGGCGCCGGAACTGTCGATGCTGGCGTTGTTGACAATGGGTGACTGGGCGAACGCAGGGGCTGTGAGGAGCGTGGCCAGCATCAGCAATGAGCGCTTCATGTCATTGGCCCCCGCCGATGCTTTTCAGTACGCCGAGGCCTTGCTGCACGTTGGAGTTGACCATGTTGGCGATGCCGCTGCCCGAGCCTGTGGAACGTCCGCCGGCCAGATTCGGCAGTTGGTTCTGGGTGCTGATGTTGCCGCCCAGGTTGGTGGTCTGCTGGGTGATCAGCGAACTGATGCCTGCGCCGCTGCTGATCGAGGCGAAGTCGCCATCGCTGAGCTCGTTGGTTTGCCTGAGAATCTGCGCGGAAGGGTTGGTGTTGACGGTGACTGGGCTCGGGTCGGGGATCAGCGGTGCCCGCACTGCATTGCGCGTCTGCACATCGCGGGTGATGACGATCAGCCCATTGTCGGCCTGGGCCGGCAGCGCCAGGCTTGCCCCCAGTGCGCAACCTGCCAGTAACAGGTGAAAGGTGCCTTTATCGAGTGTCGCCACGGTGGCAATTCCTTCTTCGGATCGCTGGCCCTGATCAGCGTTGCGAAGGAGGAGAGCAGGAGCCGTGCCGCTTTTACTAATTGCTTGGGAATCAGACAGCTACGGCCACATGCTGTTTACGCATCGCAGCAGCTGTTTCAGCACTGACACAGTTTCCCGGGCAAACAAGCGACGCATCGGCTCTGGCCATACCTGAACGGCGTTTGGTCGAAGCTGTATCACCAGCGTGACAGCACCGCTGTTTGCGCCGCAGGGCACGTAAACACAGGGACTTGGACCCAGTTCGGTGTGTCAGCGAGTTAACACTCGGTAGCGCAGGCCGGCGATTTGCCATCAAGCAGGCGCTGGACTGCAGCTAAAACCGCAGCGCTGCGTTGCGGCCAGCTGCCGCCGATGATTTGCACCGGTTGCTGGTGGCGTTGCAGCCAGTCCAGGCTGTCTGCAAAAAAGGCCTGACGCTCGTGCAGGTCCGGCTGGCAACGCTGACCATCGGCGACCCAGTCGGCCCCGGCCGGGTCGAGCAGCAGGTGCAGGTCGTAGCGCCGCGCCAACAGCGCCTGTTCGATATCAGGCGGGCAATCGCCGAACAGAGCCTTGCTCCAGAGCATGTTGCTCAGCAGGTGGGTATCGAGGATCAACAGATCAGGCTGGCGGGCCCGCGCGCTGTCTTCCCAGGCGAGCTGCCCACGGGCAATGGCCGGGATGTCGGCGAAGCATGTATCCCGGCCCTGCTCGTCAATGAAGTGGCGGACGTACTCGCCCACCAGTTCGCCGCCGAAGTGTGCCTGGATTTCGCCACTGAGCCAGCTCTTGCCACTGGACTCCGGACCGCACAGCACCAGTACCTTCATGCCTGCACCAGGGCAGGGTCGCGTCGCCACTCGAACCAGCCACGTACGGCGATCAGCGTGAACAGTGCATACAGCGCGGCAGTCAGGTACAGGCCTTTGTACAGGAACAGGCCGACGAAGATCACGTCCAGTACGATCCACAAAGTCCAGCACTGCAGGCGCTTCTGCGCCATCCACAACTGTGCCACCAGGCTGAAGCCGGTCAGCGCTGCGTCGAGCCAGGGCTGCGCTGCATCGGTCCAGTGCGCCATCGCCGCGCCCAGTGCCAGGCTGGCCAGCAGGCCCAGGCCCAGCCCGGTCAGCATCGGGGTGGTCTGCAGGCGCGAGACCTGGCGGGCGTCTTCGCGCTGGCCAGGGCGAGTCCACTGCCACCAGCCATACAGCTGCAACACGGCGTAGATCAGTTGCAGGAGCATGTCCGAGTACAGTTTCACCTCATAGAAGACCCAGCTGTACAGCACCACCATCACCAGCCCGATCGGCCAGCACCAGGGGTTCTGCTTGACCGTGAGCCATACGGCGATGACGCCGAGGGCGGCGGCGAAGAGTTCCAGGCCGGACATCGGCGATCCTTGGGGCAGGGGAAGGGCGCGATTGTAGCCTGTGGGGCGGGGCAGGTGTAGCTGTCTGCGTAAGGCCGCTGGATCAGTCGACAAGAGCTGATCCAGTGGCTCCCGCGGTCAGACCCGGAACTGGCGCAGCAGTTGTTCCAGTTCTTCGCTCAACTGGCCCAGGGCGAGGCCGGCAGCGCTTGACTGGCGGGCCGCCTCGGCGGTTTCCAGCGACAGCCCGGCAGTGTCGGTGACATTGCGGTTGATCTCCTCGACCACGTGCGATTGCTGCAGGGTGGCACTGGCAATCGAGGCGTTGAGCGCAGTCAGGTTGTTCAGCACCTGGCTGATCGCATCCAGGCTGGAACCGGCTTCGCGGGCCTGTGCGACAGTCTGGCGCGAGGCCTCGCTGGAGGTATCGATAGCTTTCACCGCAGCCTCGGACTGGCCTTGCAGGTGCTCGATCATGGTCTGGATTTCAGCGGTCGACTGCGCCGAACGTTGCGCCAGCAAGCGTACTTCGTCCGCCACGACGGCAAAGCCGCGGCCTTGCTCGCCGGCCCGCGCTGCTTCGATGGCAGCGTTGAGGGCCAGCAGGTTGGTCTGCTCGGCAATCGAGCGGATCACCTCCAGTACACCGCCGATTTTGGTGCTGTGCCCGGCCAGTTGGCGAATCACCTGAACGGCCTCGTCGATGGTCAGCGAAAGGCGGTCGATCTGCGCCAGGCTACCGTGGATCGCCTGCTGGCCATGGCTGACCTGCGCTTGCGCGGCGCGCATTTCGCTGGCGGCCTGTTCGGCGTTCTTGGCCACATCCTGCACGGCATAGGTGACTTCGTTGACTGCGGTGGCCACCTGGTCCATCTGCAGCGATTGCTGGGTGCTGCGCAGTTGCGCTTGCCCGGCGTTGTCGCCGACCTGGCCGGCAGACTGGGCAAGGGCATGGGCGGCACCCTGCAATTGGCCAATCACCCCCTGCAACTTGCCGTTGAAGCGGTTGAAGTGCTCGCCCAGGTAGGTGACTTCATCCTTGCCATGGGTATCCAGGCGCTGGGTCAGGTCGCTTTCGCCGCTGGCAATGGTGCCCATCGCCTGTACGGCCTGCTGCAACGGACGGGCAATGCTGCGCGCGATGAGCATCACCAGCAGCGCCATCAGCAAGGCGATGCCCAGGCCGATCAGGCAGGCATCGCGTACCTGGCGGGCGAACTCGGCTTGCACGTCATCGACATAGACGCCGGAGCCGATGATCCAGCCCCACGGCTTGAACAGCTGGATATAGGAGGTTTTCGCCACCGGCTCGCTGGCGCCGGGCTTGGGCCAGCGATAGTCGATCTGCCCGGCGCCCTGACTGCGAGCCACGGTGACCATCTCGTTGAACAGGGCAAACCCGTCCGGGTCGCGAATGGCCGACAGGTCTTGGCCATCGAGCTTGGGGTTGACCGGGTGCATGATCATCCGCGGGCCGAGGTCGTTGATCCAGAAATAGTCCTGCACGTCGTAACGCAGGCCGCGCACCACTTGCAGCGCCTGTTGCTGCGCGGCGTCACGGCTGAGCGTGCCTGCGGCCTCAAGCCCTTGGTAGTAGGCCAGCACCCCGGCTGCGGTCTGTACCACGTGTTCGGTCTTTTCAGCCTTGGCCCGATACAGGTCACCATGGATCTGGCGCAGCATCACCAGGCCCAGCACCACCAGCATTGCCACTGCCACCAGCAGGATCAGCCACAAGCGACGGCTGATCGACATCGACCTCAAGGTCTTCATAACAGGGCACTCCCGGATTGTTCTTGTTATTCAGGGGCATCCAAGCATGCATGGCCTGCGAACCGTACTCGACCAAAGGCCAAGTGCCTGGCGCGGCATTTCATGGTGGATCCAGGCAAGCCTAAAACAGGCTCGTCTGTTAGCATCTCGGCCGCTCAAGATGAAACCTTTAGGCATCTCGAACTTTTCGACTGGCGTAGCGACCAACAGTCGCTGTAAAACTGCCGGGCCGCGACGCGGCCACTATCAGTAAATCAAGAACAACGGCGCTGCAGTCAGCAGTGCCACAGCGGGGGAACAATGGATTTTTGGAGTGCCTTTCAGGCAATCATCTTAGGCATCGTCGAGGGACTGACCGAGTTTCTGCCGATTTCCAGTACCGGCCACCAGATCATTGTCGCCGATCTGATCGACTTTGGCGGCGAGCGGGCGATGGCCTTCAACATCATCATCCAGCTCGGTGCAATCCTGGCGGTGGTGTGGGAGTTTCGCCGCAAGATCATCGAGGTGGTGCTGGGGCTGCGCAGTGAGCCGAGCGCACGGCACTTTACCGTCAACCTGCTGGTAGCGTTCCTGCCGGCAGTGGTGCTTGGGGTGCTGTTCGCCGACTTCATCCACCATCACCTGTTCAACCCGATCACCGTGGCTGCGGCCCTGGTCGTCGGCGGGGTGATCATGCTCTGGGCCGAGCGCCGCGACCACCGCATCGAAGTCGAGCACGTCGACCAGATGAACTGGACCCACGCCTTGAAAATCGGCCTGGTGCAGTGCCTGGCGATGATTCCCGGCACTTCGCGCTCTGGTTCGACCATCATCGGCGGCCTGCTGTTTGGCCTGTCGCGCAAGGCAGCTACCGAGTTCTCGTTCTTCCTGGCCATGCCAACCATGGTCGGCGCTGCGGTGTACTCCGGTTACAAGTACCGCGACCTGTTCCAGCCCGCCGACTTGCCGGTGTTTGCCATTGGCTTTGTGGTGTCGTTCATCTTCGCCATGATTGCCGTGCGTGGGCTGCTCAAGTTCATCGCCAACCACAGTTATGCGGTGTTTGCCTGGTACCGCATCGTGTTCGGCCTGCTGATCCTGGCGACCTGGCAGTTTGGCCTGATCGACTGGGCAACGGCGCAAGGCTGATATGGCCCGCCCGCAACCGGCAACCTCACGCCCGCGCGGCCACGCCCCGGGCGAGGGCGTGCGCAACCTGCGCTTGAAGCTGCTGGCATTGGCTGGGTTGTGTTTGCTGCCGGGACTCGGCGCCGCGCAGATGGCCTGGAACGGGCAGTCATGGCTGCCCTTGGCGCTGTATCCGAGTGTGAGCCTGATCAGCCTGTTGCTGTATTGGCAGGATAAACAACAGGCTCGCAACCAGGCCTGGCGCACGCCAGAAAAGGTCCTGCATGCCAGCGAGCTGCTGGGCGGCTGGCCCGGAGCGTTGCTGGCGCAGCAGCTTTTCCGGCATAAGACGCGCAAGTTGTCGTTTCAGCTGACGTTCTGGGCCATCGTTGCATTGCACCAGCTGTTCTGGCTGGATCAGGTGCTGCTGGGTGGGCGTTGGCTGGCGCTGCTGCCTATATAAGCGGCAGCGTTGCCGCTCAAAGCAACAAACCCGCTTGCAGCCGTTTTGGCAGTTTGCGCACCACCAGCTGGTGCGAGCGCTGCAGCAAGTCAGCCAGCTCCTCGCGCCCCATCGCATAGGGCGCTGCCACGCTGATCCAGCGGGCACGGGCCAGATAGGGCGCAGGCTTCACCCCCGGACGGTCAACGTAGCCGAGAAACAGCTCATCGGCGACCTTGAACGACAGCCCGGCACCGCCCAGATCAAGCACCGCGAACATCTTGTTGCCGGCCACCGAAAACACCCGGATACCGCCCCATTTGTAATCTTCTCGCGCGCCCGGTAAACCCAGGCAGAAGGCTGCTGCTTGTTCGGGGTTCATGCTTGCGTCAGACATACCGCTCTCCACAGGCCTCAAAGGCTGCTGCCAGGTGATCAATCCACACACGCACCGCTGGCAGCATGCCGCGCCGGTGCGGATAAACTGCCTGCAGCCAAGCGCCAGGCAGCGACCATTCCGGGAGCAGCCTGACCAGCTCGCCACGCTCCAGCTCTTCTTCGCAGTACAGGCTTGGCAGGAGTGTGAAGCCCAACCCGGCGAGCACCGCAGCCTTGCGCAGGATGAAGTCATCAATCGCCAGCCGTGGCTCCAGCGCCAGCTCCTGCTCACGGCCATTGGGCCCGAGCAGGCGGATGTGCACCAGCCGGTCCGCTTCGGTCGCGCCGAGGACCGGCAGCGTCGCCAACTGCGCCGGCTCGGTCAGGCCTTCGGCGAACCCTGGGGCGGCCACCAGATGCATCTGTGCCTGACGCAGACGTCGGGTAGCCAGGGCAGGGTCTTCATCGCCCAGATCGCGTACCCGCATGGCGACGTCGATGCCTTCGCCAATCAGGTCCACGCGCCGATTGAGCAGGACCATGTCGAGCTGCACCAGCGGGTATGCCAGCAGAAAGCGATTGATTACCTCCGGCAGGAACGTGTGAGCCAACGCTACCGGGCACGACACCCGTAGCCGCCCGCGCGGTTCGCTGGTCATGCTTGCGACCGCTTCGTCGGCCATCTGCGCCTCGAGCAGCATGGCCTGGCAGTGCTGCAGGTAACGTTCGCCGATCGCCGTCAGCTTCAGCTGGCGGGTGGTGCGTTGCAGCAGGCGCGTGCCGAGGCGCTCTTCCAGCTCGGCGATGCGCCGCGACAGGCGTGACTTGGGTATCCCCAGCTGGCGCCCGGCGGCGGCAAAGCCACCGGCTTCGACCACCCTGGCGAAATAAAACAGGTCGTTAAGATCTTGCATTCACTTAGCCCATTGTTCTACCGATGGGACAATCTAGTGCATTCTTAGCTACTAATCATCTATTCGATAGCTCTGTAGGATTCTCTCCATCGAGATCGCTCCTATCGCGGTCGCCAATCCTGGAGAGTCCCCATGAAACTGTTGCACATCGATTCGAGCATCCTCGGCGACAATTCCGCTTCCCGCCAGCTCAGCCGCGAAGTGGTCCAGGCCTGGCAGGCTGCCGACGCCAGCATCGAAGTGGTGTACCGCGACCTCGCTGCCGACGCCATCAGCCATTTCTCGGCTGCCACCCTGTTGGCTGCAGGCACCGCTGAAGAAGCGCGTGATGCAGCCCAGGCGTTCGAGGCCAGGCTGAGCCAGGAAACCCTGGACGAATTCCTCGCTGCCGACGCGGTAGTGATCGGTGCGCCGATGTACAACTTCAGCGTGCCGACCCAGCTCAAGGCCTGGATCGATCGCGTTGCGGTAGCCGGCAAGACTTTCCGCTACACCGAGGCCGGCCCAGAAGGCCTGTGCGGCAACAAGAAGGTGATCCTGGTGTCGACTGCTGGCGGCCTGCACGCCGGCCAGGCCACTGGCGCTGGTCATGAAGATTTCCTCAAGGTGTTCCTGGGCTTTATCGGTGTCACCGATCTGGAAATCGTCCGCGCCCACGGCTTGGCTTATGGCCCTGAGCAGCGCACTGCAGCCATCGACGCTGCCCAGGCGCAGATCGCCGGCGAGCTGTTCGCAGCCGCCTGATCACGGTTCAACCAGCTGGAAGCGGGCAGGTGGCGGCGAATTTGGCTGTCATCTGCCCGCAATTGTTGTGTGTTTCATCCAGTTTTCATCTGCCCTGAGCCATAGGGCCTTAAGCTGATGTCATCCGCCCATCTGCGGGGGAGACGCCGGTGACCTACCTCTCACGAACGATTGCCGCGCTGGTAGTGCTCACCAGCCTGATTGGCCATGCGAATGCCGCGCCTTGGGTCGCTGGCCTGCACGCTCTGCAACTCACCGATCCGGTGGATGCGCGGCCCATGCACGCCTTGGCTTTCTATCCTGCCAGTGGCGCGACCCACAGTCTGCGTATCGACGGCTATCAGCTGCGCGCTGCCGAGGAAGCGCCGGTGGCGCTTGGGCATTTTCCGCTGTTGGTCATTTCCCACGGCAATACCGGGAGCCCACTGGCGCTGCATGACCTGGCCACAGGCCTTGCCCGCCAGGGCTTTGTGGTCATCGCCTTGACCCACCCTGGTGACAACGCCCGTGATCCGAGCCGGCTGGGTACCCTGAGCAATCTGTACGGGCGCCCGCTGCAGGTCAGCGCGGCGATCACTGCCGCCCGCGCGGATGCGTTGCTGGGCCCCTATCTGGACGACGGCAAGGTCGGCGTGATCGGCTATTCGGCAGGTGGCGAGACCGCGCTGATCCTGTCCGGTGCGAAGCCTGATCTGGAGCGTCTGCAGCGCTATTGCCAGGAGCGGCCGACCGACGCCGATGCCTGTAAAACCCACGGTGTGCTGATTGCCGACCGCAGTGAGCTGGCGCCCCATGCCGACCCGCGCGTCGGCGCTGTGGTGTTGATGGCGCCGCTTAGCCTGATGTTTGGTAGGCATGCTTTGAGCAACGTCCACCTGCCGGTATTGATGTACAGCGGCGACAACGACCAGTTGCTCGCGCTGGAGCACAACGCCGATGCGCTGGCGCGCAAGTTGCCAGTGACACCCGATTACCGCCTGCTGGCCGGCGCCGGGCATTTCGTATTCATGGCGCCTTGCGATGACGAGCAACATGCACGCATGCCGGTGCTCTGCCAGGACGCTGCCGGTATCGACCGGCGCCAGATCCACCGCTCGTTGCAGCGTGAAACGGCTGATTTCTTTACCCAGGCGCTTGGTGCACCAGAACCGGCAGAACGCTCAGCCGCGTTGATTTCGCCGCGCCAGCAGTAGCGTCAGGCCTACTCCTGATAGCGCCAGCAGGGCGGTTACGCAAAAGATCGAGGCGTAACCTAGATGTACGGCGACCGCGCCCATTACCGGGCCGGCAATGGCCAGCGCCAAATCGAAGAACACCGCATAGGCGCCCAGGCCGGCACCACGGCTGCTCGGTGGCACATGCTTGATCGCTTCGACGCCGAGCGCCGGGTACACCAGTGACAGGCCAAAGCCGGTCAGGCCAGCGCCAAGCAGAGCAAATCCCGGTGAGGGGGCCAGCCACAGCAACGTCAAGCCGACCACTTCGGTCGCCATGCAGGTTATCGCCACCGTATAACCGCCAAAGCGGTTGACCGCGTTGACGAACAGCAAGCGCGAAATGATGAAGCACACACCAAAGGCGCTCAGGCACAGCGCAGCGCCGGTCCAGCCGCGTTCGAGGTAGTACAAGGTGACGAAGGTGGTCAGCGTGCCGTAGCCGATCGACGCCAGCATCAGGCTCGTGCCGCACGGCGCCACGCGCACGAACGCTGACCAGAAGCCAAGGCGCTCGCCACGCACTACCACCACATCGGGTCGTTGACGCAGGGCGAACAGGCCAACCACTGCGAGGATCACCAGCAACGGGCCGAGCACGCTGAAGTTAAGCCCATCCACCAGCAGCACGCCGGCGGGTGCACCTATCGCAATGGCACCATACGAAGCAATGCCGTTCCAGGAGATCACCCGTGCGGTGTGCTCGGCACCGACCTGATTGATGCCCCAGCTCAAGGTCGCTACACCGATCAGGCCTTGCGCCAGCCCAAGCAGCACACGGCCGCCGAGCAGCAGCGCCAGGCTTGCTTGCGGCCAAGCCAATGTCCAGGCCGAGAACAGCGTCAGCACTCCGCAACCGATGATCGCCAACAGCCCGTAGCCAATTGCACGCTTGCCGCCCAGGCTATCCGCCACCCGCCCGGCAAACGGGCGGCTGAGCAGCGTGGTCAGGTATTGCAGGCCAATGGTCACCCCGGCGATTACCGCGCCATAGCCGAGTTGGTCATGCACGTGGCCGGGCAGCACCGCGATCGGCAGGCCGATGCAGAGAAAGGTAATGAAGGTGTAGAAAACGATCGCAAGAATCTGGCGGGTGATGGCAAAGCCTTGATCAGGGGAGGGCACTTGTGCAGTCATGGGCTCGTTCGCTGGCGGGCGGTGGGGCGTGCCCCATCATGGCGGTTGCGCGAGGGAAATGAAAGCAGGCTAACGAATTGCCAGTACTACGGCGTGCATTGGCGTGGCCCTGTAAACGACGACGGGGCAAGCCCGCGCCCACATGACCGAATGCTCGGTTCATATGAGCGCAGGCTTGCCCCGCACTGGGTTCAACCTGTCAGCGACAGATCAGACCACGACGCCCTGGCTACGCAGGTAGTCGTCGTAGGTACCGCTGAAGTCGACTACGCCTTCTGGCGTCAGCTCGAGGATGCGAGTGGCCAGCGACGACACGAACTCACGGTCATGGCTGACGAACAACAGCGTGCCCGGGTAGTTTTCCAGCGCCAGGTTGAGCGCTTCGATCGATTCCATGTCCAGGTGGTTGGTCGGTTCGTCCATCACCAGTACGTTAGGCTTTTGCAGGATCAGCTTGCCGAACAGCATGCGGCCTTGCTCACCCCCGGAGATGACCTTGACCGACTTGAGGATCTCGTCGTTGGAGAACAGCATCCGGCCCAGGGTGCCACGGATCATCTGCTCGCCCTGGGTCCACTGACCCATCCAGTCGAACAGGCTGACGTCATCTTCGAAGTCGTGGGCGTGGTCCTGCGCGTAGTAACCCACCTCGGCGCTGTCGGTCCACTTCACCGCACCTGCGTCTGGCTGCAGTTCACCGACCAGGGTACGCAGCAAGGTGGTCTTGCCGATACCGTTGGGGCCGATGATGGCAACACGTTCGCCGGCTTCGACGGTGAAGCTGAAGTCCTTGAACAGCACCTTGTTGTCGAACGCCTTGGCCATCTTTTCGATGGTCACGGCCTGACGGTGCAGCTTCTTGTTCTGCTCAAAGCGGATGAACGGGCTGACCCGGCTCGATGGCTTGACTTCGGCCAGCTGGATCTTGTCGATCTGCTTGGCCCGCGACGTAGCCTGCTTGGCTTTCGAGGCGTTGGCAGAGAAGCGGCTGACGAAGGTCTGCAGCTCGGCGATCTGGGCTTTCTTCTTGGCGTTGTCCGACAGCAGCTGCTCGCGCGATTGCGTCGCAGCAGTCATGTACTCGTCATAGTTGCCAGGGAACAGGCGCAGCTCACCGTAGTCCAGGTCAGCCATGTGGGTGCAGACGCTATTGAGGAAGTGCCGATCGTGGGAAATGATGATCATGGTGCTGTTACGCGCCGTGAGGACCGTTTCAAGCCAGCGAATGGTGTTGATGTCCAGGTGGTTGGTCGGCTCGTCGAGCAGCAGCACGTCCGGGTCCGAGAACAGCGCCTGGGCCAGCAATACGCGCAGCTTCCAGCCCGGTGCGACTTCGCTCATCGGGCCGTTGTGCTGCTCCAGCGGGATACCCAGGCCAAGCAGCAGCTCACCGGCGCGCGAGTCGGCGGTGTAGCCGTCCATCTCGGCGAACTCGGTTTCCAGTTCGGCGACGGCCATGCCGTCTTCTTCGCTCATTTCCGGCAGCGAGTAGATGCGGTCACGCTCGGCCTTGACCTTGAACAGTTGCTCATGGCCCATGATCACCGTGTCGATCACGGTGAAGTCTTCGTAGGCGAACTGATCCTGGCGCAGTTTGCCCAGGCGGGTGTTCGGCTCGAGCATCACCTGGCCACCGGACGGCTCAAGGTCATCGCCGAGGATCTTCATGAAGGTCGACTTGCCGCAACCGTTGGCGCCGATCAGGCCGTAGCGGTTGCCGTTGTTGAATTTGACCGAAACGTTTTCGAACAGCGGCTTGGCGCCGAATTGCATGGTGATGTTAGCGGTGGAGATCAAAGGGCTTACCTATCAGTCACTTACGGGGCTGGCTTTTCAGCTGATACCGATTTGATACCAATCTTGAGTTTTTCCAGCTCGCTCCAATCGGAGCTTGAGTTGAGCCAACGGGCATACGTCGACAGCAGCATTTGAAAGCTGTGACCCAGCTGTTGGGCAATAAATGCGGGATTGAGGCCGGACATTGCGCACATTGTCGCATAGGTGTGGCGGCAGTTGTATGGGGGGCGACGTCTGATCCCCATTTCATTCAGCACCGGCGCCCACTGTTTGTGTGGATCCGACGTCTGCCTGATGATGGTGTTGGCTTCAGCCAGGGTGAACGGGTCGATTTCTTTCCTCGAGCGCTTTGGCAGCTCAATCAGCGCTGCTGGGTTCTTGGTCAGCAGACCCTCACGGGTTGCGGCATCCAGAATCGTCGCGAGTCTGGTGATCGCGTTGCGCTTCACGTCGGCTGACGTCCAGTCTGTTTCAGCGATGACGCGGCGGAGCAGGGTCCATGTGAAAAGGATGCGGAGGGAGTTGCGGAAGATCTCGATTCCTCTGGGTAGGGATCCATTGGCTTTCCAGCCATTCGTCATATCTCCTTTTGCTGTAGATGATCTGACCGCCGTGCTTGATTCAGACGCCTTCAGGCAAGTCGAGCAAGATGAGTTGTTTCTGAGCCTTTCAGCGTGCCAGTCGTCGAGAGTCACGTTCCACAGCCTTCAAATGGCACTGCGAAGTGGCGCACAATAAGAGGGGCTTCTATGGACGACCCTCGAACATGTCTTCATAACCAAGGACGGTGCTCATGAATTTCAGGTGTCTTTTACCCCTTCTGCTATTGGCCGGCTGTGCTTCACAACCAAATCATCAGGGTGTCAACTGGGGTGAAGGCGCTTGCCCCAAGCCCGATCCAAAAGATATCTCTGCTACCAACCACCTGATTATCCAAGATGGCAAAACCCTGAAGTGTCAAATCCGTCCATACGTATGGAATATGGCTTGCCAAGGAATTGTTGAAGGGAACACTGATGGAGTTGTTTGTCAGGACAAGGGCGGCAACCAGATGATTTTCTTGTTTGATGAGAAGGGAGTGCTGACTACCCACCGCAGTTTGAGAGCCGGATAGAGCGGAGTTGAGCAACGGCGATCATGACTTCACCCAATAGATAGCTTCGATCAGATGCTCTCCGTTGCGCACGGCTTCAATCTTGGTCTTGGCTCCGCCGGCTCCGCTTTCGTACGCGGTGAATATTAGTGTCGCTCGTCGGCTTTTTGAGTAAGTAGCGAACCTTCACGCCGCTTGCCAAGGTCGCTTGATCAGTGGCTACTATTAATTACTTGCGGATGAACTCTCATGGACACTGAAAGGCATGAGCGCCAATATCAGGCGTACCAGGCTCTCAAGGGTCTGAGCGACTTGGCTGCTGACACGATGAAGCAAATAGCCTACGAGCAGATGGAACAGATTGATTGGGAGGAAACGTGCCGCCAGCACCGTGATGCCTTCGCGCGCTGGATTGAATATGCCGATGCACAGATAGGCGGCATGCGCCCGACTGTAACCATCCGGCCCTGAGGCGCGCCAGGCTTTGCACCGGTCGACATCACCCTCCTTGAAGTCAGGCAGGTCAGGGTGCTGGAACATTTCGTATTCGTCGCGACGACCGGCGCTGGCTGGATCAGCTTGATATCTTCAGACATGACGATTCCTTGGCCGCACCTCTAAGGTCATTCGGTGTAATCGGGAGGATTAATGACTTAAGTGGTACTGCAAGGGTCTACCGAATAAGCGTGCCATTCGGCTGGCCTTGGACATCGGTGATTACAGTGACAAAGCTAGACAGGGAGAGGCAATTTCAAGCTTATGAGCTGCTACGCAAGCTGGACATGCAAACCGCTGCGACGATGAGCCAGGTGGCCTACGGGTGCACTACTGGTGCTGGATGGGACTATGTCTGCGCCCAGCATCGGAAGGCGTTCGATGAATGGATGAGTTTCGCCGCAACTCTGGATAAGCCCGGTGTCGATTCGTAAGGCGGTTCCGCTCGTCCGGTGAAGCCCTCGGCCTCTTGAGCCGCAGTTGATTACCGCCTCGCTTTCGCTATCTTGCTTACTACAACCTCATAACTATCTGAGTCGTAGGAGTACGGCATGCGAATCCGCGGCGATATTTTCTGGGGTTGGGCTGACCCCACGCTTCACCACCGAATTCATGATGAGACTCTGGACGATGGAACGTTTATTGATGTCCAGGTACGTCTGTCGCGAACTGGTAGCACTCAGATGTTCATCGGGGTATATGCACCACGCGGTATGGCCATTCATGAGGAGGCCTACGATGCACGTCCTGGTGAGTCGATGAGCAGGGCGCTGGCTTGGGGCGTGGGCCGGGCACGGCGCGTGGCCACTGAAGGTTTGCCTGCCTCGGATGTGCTCTGAAGGCGCTGGCGGGCGCTAGGGCTGTTTGAAACTGGTAATAGATGAGGGGTCTTAGTTACTAGATGTAGGCGCTTTCTCTGACGAAGTAAGCAAGCGCGAGTGCATCTGCGAAGTGAGTACCTCGATTCTCTCACTCATTTGCTTTGTTACTTCCGTGAGGTGTGTATTTTGCTCCAGTAACTGCAGTAGCTGCCGGCTGTGAATCTCTGCGTCCCGCTGCCGTCTTTCATTGGCCATGGCAATTGCCTCTCGGTGTCGTGCGTCTGCTTCAGAGGTCGCTTTGTCGCGGTCGGCTTGGCGAGTTTGAGCCAGAAGAATTAAAGGGGCCGCGTAGGCCGCCTGCAGACTAAACGCTAGATTCAGTAGAATGAAGGGGTAGGGATCGAACGCTGACAGTCCCGATAAGCTGATACCAATCCAGATAAGAACCACGAGTGACTGGGAACCTAGGAACAACGGTGTGCCAAAAAAACGGGCGAAAGCTTCGGCTCTGCGGGCAAATGCATCATTACCAAAGGGGTGGTGCATATGCTCATGGGCGCGATGAAACCTGAGATGGTCGACGTCTTCAGGAGCTTCATGAGGTTTAGACTGATCAGAGGTTAACGGGTCCATCTGCTGGCTCCGTGGTGATTTCTCATGTCCAGTCTAGACTAGCCCCCAGAATTCCCAGTGCGCGCCGCCTTTAGCGAGCAGGCGTTATCGTTGAATAGGGGAAGGCGCTGGCGGGCAGCGGGGGGGCGCGAGAAGCTCAGGTGAGTAAGGAATGGTGAAAATCGATGTCAGCAAGGAATCGGTCAACCTGCGACAGGGGTTAGCCGATGTCCTCTATCGACCCAACGCCGCCTTTCGAACATCTCATGGGTCGCTTGGACATGGAAAGTAAGGCTGCAATCGTTCGGTTTCTCTTTTGACCACGGCGTAGCATTCGCAACTCAGCTCCTCCAGACGAGTCCTGTCCAGGATCTTGATATGTCCCCGACTGTATTCGATGACCCCCAGCCGCTGGAGCTTGCCGGCAGCGTCGGTCACGCCTTCGCGGCGTACACCCAGCATGTTGGCGATCAATTCCTGGGTCATGATCAGTTCATTGCCGGGTAGGCGATCAAGCGACAAGAGCAGCCAGCGGCACAGTTGCTGGTCGATGGCGTGGTGGCGATTGCACACCGCCGTCTGGGCCATTTGCGTGATCAGTGCTTGTGTGTAGCGCAGCATCAGCATCAGCATCTCTTCATGGCGGTTGAACTCGTCCTTGAGTTGCTGGCCGGGCAAGCGATAGGCATGCCCGGCACTTTGCACAACGGCACGACTGGGTGTGCTTTCGCCGCCCATGAAGACTGCCACGCCGATCAAGCCTTCGTTTCCGACCACCGAAATCTCGGCCGAGGCGCCGTTCTCCATCACGTACAACAGTGACACGATGCAATCGGTGGGGAAGTACACATGTCGCAGGGCACCGCCGGATTCATAGAGCACTTTGCCCAGTGGCAGCTCGACCGGTTCGAGATGGGGTAGGAGGCGCTCCAGCGCTGGCCCCGGAAGCGCTGCCAGCAGGTAGTTCTGTTGTGGCCTGGGTACAACGAACATATCAGCCGCCCTTCGAGGGAAAATTTCCTGAGGGGGACAGGTTACTCCAAAGCGCACCAAGCGCGGCAACGCACCGAATCCGCCGCAGCGATCTGCGATGCTAAAGAGAACGTCGCTGTATCTCAGCGCTCAAGATCGGCTTCGACAGTTCTGTCGTGCCCTTGTATTTCTGGCTGATGCGCTTTGACCGGGCATGTCACCAATACCTGATGTTCCTTGCCATCATCCAACAGTTGAAGCGTGTCCTGGCCTAGCAACTCGCCGTCCAGCATGATCGCAAGCGTAGTGGTCGTGCCTGGCCGCACTTCGATATGGTAAGTCGTTGCCCCATAACGGTAGTGCAGCGTGTAACCAGGCCATCCCTGCGCCAGTAGCGGTTCGATGTGCAATGAAGTGCCGACACGCCGCAAGCCGAGCAATGACTCGACGATGAAGCGGTACGTCCAGCCGGCCGACCCGGTGTACCAAGTCCACCCCCCACGGCCCGCATGGGGCGGCGTGCCATAGACGTCGGCAGCCATGACATAGGGCTCGACCTTGTAGGTTTCGATCCGCTTGGCGACTTCATGGCCCGCGGGGTTGATCATGTTGAGCAACCGCCACGCCCTGGCATTGTCGCCAAGCTCGGCGAAGGCCATGCCGGCCCAGACGGCGGCATGGGTGTACTGGCCACCATTTTCCCGTACACCCGGCACATAGCCCTTGATATAGCCGGGCTCAAGCGCGCCCTTGTCGAAAGGTGGATCGAGCAGCAGGACCGCGCCTGTGTCGGGCCGTACCAAGTGCTGCTCGACCGAGGCCATGGCCGTGCGGCGTCGGGTCTGCGAGGCGGCGCCCGACAGTACCGACCAACTTTGCGAGATCGAGTCGATGCGGCATTCGTCATTGTTGGCCGAGCCCAGGACCTGGCCATCGTCAAACCAGGCGCGCCGGTACCATTCGCCGTCCCAGGCATGCTCCTCGAGACTGGCCTGCAGCAGGGCGGCCTGCCGGGAACAATGTTGGGCGAAAACAGGGTCGCCATGCAGTTGGGCAGTGATGGCAAACTGCTGCAGAACGTCGAAGGCGAAGAAGCCCAGCCACACGCTTTCACCGCGGCCCAGCTGGCCGACCCGGTTCATCCCGTCGTTCCAGTCGCCCGTGCCGATCAAGGGCAGGCCGTGGCTGCCGCGCTGCAGGCTGTGTTCGATGGCGCGGACACAGTGTTGGTAGAGGCTTCCCACCAGGTGCGATTTGCCTGGCAGGTCGTAATAGGATTCTTCCCCGGCATTGAGCGGACGGCCCTCAAGGTAACCCACGGGTTCTGCCAGCACGCTGAGGTCGGCGGTGACATTGACATAGTGGCTGGTCGCCAATGCCAGCCACAAGTAATCGTCTGAACAGCCACTGCGCACCCCCCGATCGAGCGGCGGATGCCACCAGTGTTGCACGTCGCCTTCGGCATATTGATGGGCTGCGCACAGCAACAGATGACCACGCACGCTGGCGGGGTCGGCATGGATCATCGCTATGCTGTCTTGCAGTTGATCACGAAAGCCGATGGCCCCGCCGGACTGATAGTAGCCACTGCGGGCCTGGAAGCGACAGGCGATCACTTGGTACATCAGCCAGCCATTGACCATGACATCGATACTCGGGTCGGGAGTCTGGATTTGAATCACGCCCAGTTGCGCACGCCAATGCTCGCGTACCGCCGCCAGTTGCGCGCTGGCCGCCGCCAGGCCGCGGTATTGATGAACCAGGCGCAGGGCTGACGCCTTATCCCTGGCTGCACCGAGCCGGAAGACCACGTCCTGCTCTTCACCGTTGTCGAGGTCGAGGGCAACCTGTATTGCCGCGCAGGGATCCAGGCCGCCACCGGTACGGCCCGACAGCCGCGCGTGCTGCAGTCCCGCTGGTGTCTTGAGACTGCCGTTGCGACCGATGAATTCAGTGCGATCGCCGCTGATGCGAATGTCGCTCGAGTCGGTATCGAGGAACGCCACCCGTTCGCCAAACTCGATCGAATAGGCGTTCCTGGCGAGCAATGCGCCGCTGCTAGGGTCGGCTTCCGTCACCACATGCATCGCCGATTTGCTGCGCAAGTCGCCCAGTACCCACTCGACATAGCAGGTCGTCGACAGGCGTCTGGCGCGGCCTGAGCGATTACGAATCTGCAAGTGCGAGAATTTGATCGAAGCGTCCAGCGCCACATACACCCACAACTCGGTGTGGATTCCGTCTTCGTCGTGCTCGAATACGCTATAGCCAAAGCCGTGCCGGGTCCGGTACGCGCCAGTACCGGGACAAGGCTGCGGCGTCACCGACCAGAAATACCCGGTTTCTTCATCGCGCACATATATCGCCTCGCCGCTGGCGTCGGTGATCGGGTCGTTATGCCAGGGGCTCAGGCGAAATTCGTGAGCGTTTTCCATCCAGGTGTAAGCGCCACCGCTTTCGGATATCACCGTGCCGAAGTGTGGGTTGGCCAGTACGTTGGCCCATGGCGCCGGCGTCGGCCTGCCAGGCTGCAAGGTCATGACGTACTCGCTGCCATCGGCACTGAAGCCGCCATAGGCATTGCCCAGCAGCAGACCTTCGATAGCCGGCAGGGTCGCTTGTGTTGCCTTTGCCTGGTGCTTGAACGTGGGGACGAGCGCCGGGTGTACCGGGACGGCGTGGCGCCGATGAACCTGCTCGGCGATGCCGCCGTTGTCTTCGCTCAGCACCAGGCGTGCAACCGACAGGATCAGCGTACGGTCCTCGTTCGACAACTGCTGTGCCGGACGCACGAAAATGCCCCCGGGATGATCGATCAACGAGGCTTCGCTGCCGGATGTCACTACACCTATGATCAAGTCCTGGAGTTGCTGGCGATAGCCGGCCTGATCTTCGTTCCAGATCACCAGGTCGACCATCAGCCCCTTTTGCCGCCAGTAGGCATGGGCCTTGACCATCTGGTGCACGAGTTCGATGTTCTCGACGGTGGAAATCTGCAGCAGGACGACGGGCAGGTCGCCGGAGATCGCCTGGCCCCACAGGCTCGATTGATTACGTCGATTGGCCATCAAGATGCTGTTTTCCGCGCGCAACGAGGCATTGGCGTAGAGGATCGAAGCAGCCATCTGTTCAAACAGGCGCGCATCATCCTGCGAGACATTGAGTTGGCGCAGCAACACCTGGCTGTGGGTCCAGGCCAGGTCGAAGACCCGATCGGCGAGGTGGCGGTCGCGGTATTTATTGATCAGGTACAGACAGCCGTCACGGCTGTCCGCGACGCCGGTCACCAGGTCAATGGTCGCCGTTTGCCCGGGTTCCAGCGTGATACGGCAGCGGATGGCTACGATCGGATCCAGCACCGAACCTGCGCTGCCGGACAGCTGCTGGACATGGCCATCGAGCGCCGCCGGTGCGCAAGCGTTGCGTCCGCGACCTATAAATCGCGCTCGATCGGTCTCGTAGGAAATGGCGTCGATGTCCACGCCGTGGGCGGCCAGCAGGTGGCACATCCAGGGCACGGCTTCCTCAGTGGAGCGCCGCCTGCGGGTGCAGACGATTGCCTGCAGCGCTGGCACCAGTTCGGTCTGCACGAACAGGTTGCTGAAGGCCGGGTGCATGGCATCACTGACCGCCGGCGCCAGTACCACCTCGGCGTAGGAGGTAATCTCCAGGCTACGGCTTACGCGGCCGCGGTTGGTGATGTGCAGCCGGCGCAGTTCGATATCGTCTTCGGGAGACACGACGATCTCCGTGTGCGTATCGAAGTCGAGCTCGCGAACACGAAACTCGGCCCGGGAGTCGCTGAAAATCGCCTCATGGCTCTCTGGCCGGTGCAGGGTCGGCTGGTGGGCCGAGGACCAGAATACGCCGCTGCTGACATCGCGCAGGTAGCAGAACATGCCCCAGTTGTCGCGGGTCGCGTCTTCATGCCAGCGGGTCACGGCGATGTCGTTGCAACGGCTGTAACCGCCCCCGGCACTGCTGAGCATGACGTGGTAACGGCCGTTGGAGAGCAGCTGCACAGCGGGGCGTTTGCGCCCGGGATCGGCGAATATGCGCAGCCTGGTTTCCTGCGTCTCCGGGTTTTCCCCTGTGGCACGTGCCTGGGTTGCATGCAGGTAGGGCGCGGCGGTTTTCGGTACGCGCTCCTGCAGCAACAACACGGTCGCCTGGAAGGCCGGGATCGACTCGAAACGGCGCTGCATGGGAAGGTCCAACAGCACGCTGGTCAAGGCCAGCAGGCTCATGCCCTGATGGTGCGCCATGAACGAGCGCACGACCGCATAGCGCTGGCCGCGCGGCAGGCGTGCCTCGGTGTAGTCGACCGCTTCGTACAGGCCATAGCGCCCTGCCGAACCCTGGGCCGCCAGGCGTTGAAGGTTGCGACAGGCCGCTTGCGGCTCGACCATCAGCGCCAGGGCGCTGGCGTACGGTGCAATCACGGTGTCCTCGGCCAACCCGCGCATGAGCCCAAGGCCTGGAACGCCGAAGGCCCGGTACTGATAATTGAAGTGGGCGTCGAGGGTGTTATAACCCGACTCGGACACGCCCCAGGGGATGCCCAACTGGTTCCCATGCTCGATCTGCAAGGCGACGGCCGCGCGACAGGTCTGCTCCAGCAGCGTCCCTTCATAGCTAGGCATGATCAAGTTGGGCATCAGGTACTCGAACATCGATCCGGACCAGGAAAGCAGCACCGGCCCCCCACGATTGTTGCTGAGCAGGCGTCCGAGGGTGAACCAGGCCTGTTGCGGCAGCTGGCCCTGGGCGATGGCCACGAAATTGGTCAGGCGTACCTCTGAAGCGAGCAGATCATAATAGCCGTGGTCCAGCCTGCGTTCGTCGGCGTTGTAGCCTATCGAGAACAGGTCACGCTGGGCATCGTAGAGGAAGGTGAAGTCCATGCTGGCCAGTGACGCGCAAAATTCGGCCAGGTGCTCAAGATGAATGATTCGTGCGCGGGCCAGGCGTTGTACCTCCTGAACTTGCGCCTGATCTGCGGGCAGCCACAGGGTGCAATCGAGCTCGGCCATTTGCCGCAGGGTGAGTGCGGGTGGCTTGTCCCGGGCGGGTGCCGACGGTAGCTCGAAGAGTAGTCGTTCTGCCCGCAGATCCGTGCACTGCGCCTGTAATGCCTGTAGCCAGTAATGGGCTTCTTCAGCAGCCCTGGGCGGACTGTCGATTGTTAAAGCAGCCGTTAGATCGAGTAATGGCAGGAGGTTGTCCGGGGTGTCCTGGACCAGCGCCGACTCTACCTTTACGCGCAGTTCAAGCACGGCACGGTCATCGAGGTTTACGCCCTCTAACGCCTGTTGAAGCACATCGAGGGTGTCGCCCAGGCCGCTCAGGGTGCTTCGGTCAAACAGAGGCGTGTCGATCAATCCCAGCAGCCCCGGTCGTAAGGTGAGCAGCATGCCCGCCAGGTTGCCGCTGTCCACGGTGGACAAATACCTAGGCGCCAGCGGCTGCAGGGTCTTGGTGTCGTACCAGTTGTAGAAGTGCCCTTGATGACGCTCTAGGCCGGCCATGGATTCAAGCATTGCAGTGATGCGTTCCAGCAAGCGCCCGCCGCTCAGGTAACCGAAATCGTGGGCCGCCAGGTGCGAGAGCAAGGCCATGCCCATGTTGGTCGGGGAGGTCCGGTGCGCAATGGTCAGCTTGGGTACTTCCTGGACGTTATCCGGCGGCAACCAGTTGTCCTCAGGGCTCACGTAACGATCAAAGAACGCCCAGGTCTGGCGTGACAGCATGCGCAGGAAACGCAGGTCTTGCGCTGACGGACTAAACCCCGCGGGTGTGGTCGGCAGGCTGATCCACCAGGCAATCGCCGGGCTTGCCAACCACACCAGCAGCAAAGGCGCCGCCAGTGCGAGTACGGCGAGGGAGGGGAGCAGGGCCGCGAATAGCAGCAGCGCCAGTGCCGGGGCAATCCACATGCTTTTATACATGTCCGACAGGCCGGTGCCATTGGACCGCTCCACCTCACGGGAAGGTTGCCATTGCAGCAGGCGACGTTTGCTGATCAGCATGCGCCACAATGAGCGGCCAATCGCATCGAAGCTCAACAACGCATCGGACGGCAACCAGACAATCGACAAGAGCGCGCGCATGAAATGCTGGCCCGAGGTCCGTAATGCCGCGCTGAGGTGTTGTCCTAGGGGAATATCGGCCGCTTTCTGCACCAGCGCCAGTACTGACTGCAGCGTGGGTTGGACAAAGACCAGGATGACCACCGCCAATGTCCAGGAGATGGCTTCGCTCGAACCCAACCATCCCCAGACCAGCATGGCCAGGAAGGCGCCTGGCTCCAGGCTGCGGCGCAGGTTGTCGAGAATCTTCCAGCGGGCAAGGTTGCTCAGGGGGTTGGGTGCGAATCCTCCCTCGGGCTTCGGTGCCCACGGCAAGGCCCAGTACAGCACTTGCCAGTCTCCGCGAATCCAGCGGTGTCGGCGCTTGGCATCGGCGCTGTAGCGCGACGGATATTCCTCATACAGTTGTACATCGCTGAGCAACCCGCAGCGGGCGTAGCAGCCTTCGATCAAGTCATGGCTGAGGATGCGGTTATCGGGCAGGCAGCCTTCGAGTGCCTGTTCGAAGGCATCGACGGCATAGATGCCCTTGCCGATGAAGGAGCCGTTGTGGAACAGGTCCTGGTAAACATCGGAGACGGCGCGGGTATAGGGGTCGATACCCGCATCGCTGCCAAACAGGCGGGCGTAGGTCGAACGTGCCGTGCTCGGCAAGCTGATCCCTACGCGTGGCTGGAGGATGGCGTAGCCGCTGACGATCTTACCGCTCTGTAGATCGAATACCGGATGGTTAAGCGGGTGCATCATGGTACCGATGCACTGACGCGCGACATCGCGGGGCAGCAAAGTGTCGGTGTCCAGGGTGATGACGAAGCGTACCGTGCTCAGTGGCGCGACATCACCGACGATCAATGCGAAGCGCTCCTTTCCTTTACCAAGCAGCAACGCGTTGAGCTCCGCGAGCTTGCCGCGCTTGCGTTCATACCCCATCCAGACCCGTTCGGTCGAACTCCAGTGCCTGGGCCGGTGTAGCAGGAAGAACCGGTCGACCTGGCCATCGGCATATTTGTGGTTGAGCGCCTCGATCAGTTGCCGCGCCAGAGCGAGCAGTTCGGCATCCTCGGGCATCACCTCGGCAGGAGCGTCCATGAAGTCACTGAGCAGCGCAAAATGCAGATTGGCATCGCGATTGGCCAGGAATCTCACTTCCAGGCCTTCCACTAGCGCCTCGATGTCGTCGGCGTTGGCAAACATCGTCGGCACCGCCACCAGCGTCCGTGCCTCGGCCGGTATGCCTTTGCTGTAATCTAGGCGCGGCAGAAGCGAGGAGACTACCGTGAGGGTCACCAGCCAGTTGACCAGGCCAATCGCCAGACTGCTGGTCATCAATAGCGCTGGCACGGCGAGCAGGACCAAGCCCCAGGTTGGCGTGCCGCGGTGATAAGCGCTGCTGAGAAACGGCCAGGCTAACAGCAGCGTCAGCAGCAGTGCAGGGCACAGGTAGAACTTCAACGGGGCGCTCTGCAGCAGGCGCTTCCAGCGTTGGTGCAGCGGCACGCTGGCGTGCAGCGCCTGCTCAAGGTGGGGCAAACCGCCAGCCACCAGGTAATAGCCCACATGCCCGTTCACATGGCTCACGAGCTGTGGAGTGCTAGCCAGTTCGATGGCCGCTTGTGCCACCTCGGTTTCAGACTGCACGCAATGCCGGGCGAGGCGTTCGATCACATGGCGGTAACGATCGCGGGTGGCAAAGTCCATGTTCGCGTAGACGCCTGCCGGATCCGTGCACAAGACCTGTTCGACATGGCTGAGCAGCTCGACGAACTCGCGCCAGTCGGTCGCCGTCAGCAACCGCAGGCTGGCGAAGCTGTTGCTGATGGACACCTGGTCACCGGCTTGCTGCTGGGCATCCATCTGCACCAGGCGTTCTACGGTCAGGCCCGACTCGCCTAGCGTTTGTTCTATCCAGGCCATCGGCAATATCAATGCTGCGCTTTGCCCGTGCAGCCTGCGCGCCAGTTCTGCTACGAATGATGGCGTCATCGGCGGTGCTGATCGCGCCATGTCGGCAACGGTCAAGACCACGCTCTTGGCGTCGCGCTCGGCCATTTCGATCAAGCGATCGGCCCAGTCATCGGCAAGGTTACGGTCATCGCGGTTTGCCATGACCCGAGACGCCACGCGCCGCAAGTTCTCAATCAGCGCCAGGCGCAGCATGATCGGGATGGCCCATAGCTCGCCCAGGGTCAGCGGGGTGATGGTCTGATAAGAGGCGATGAAACAATCCAGGCTGGGCGCATCAACCCAGCCATCGCCGTGAGCGATGGTTTCCAGCGCTATGTCGTAAACCCGCGGCAGGCCGGCCGAAGGACCTTCGGCCAGGCGTGGCAGCTCGCGACTATAGCCGTCGGGCAGGTGAGTTCTGGCGGTACGGATGTTTTCTTCGATGAGGTAGAAGTTGTCCAGCAGCCATTCTGCCGCAGGGGTGGCGCGTCGGCTGGACAATTGCACGGTCATGAGCGCTGCGCAGCTGCGTTCCAGCAGCAGTTGATTGTCAGTCAGGCGGCCCAGCAAGGCGTCCTTTCTTGAAAGGCGCCCGAGCACATGTTGGCGGGCCAGTACGATGCCGTGATCTGCCATCTGCTGCGCATTGAACAGGTCGGAACGCAGGATGGGCTCGTATTCGAACTTGTGCCGCGCTGCACTCCACCGAAGCCAGATGGCCGGTGAGCGCCATAGGCTGGACAGGGTGCGAGTCAGGATATTTTGCATGAATTCCTTCGCACGACCCGCGCAGGGCAAGTCGCATGTGGAATGAAGGCGGTTCTACGCCAGGCCAGGTGTGCGGGGCGTTGCGCCGCCGGGTGCAGCGTTCCACTGACGAGTGTGGGGTGTTCATGGGGGGGAGTCTGTTCGCTAGCGAACATAGGCAAGATCGCCGCTACGGGCTGTGTTAGAGGTGCACGATCCAAGAGGCCGCTTTTGGCTGGCTGCTGCTTTTGGCGAGAGACAGCAATCGGCCATTGGCTGTCCTCCACGAAAGGCTAACTAGTAATCATCATCTAAAATACAAAATCTGATAAATATCAGTATATTAGAGCACAAGCCTAAGCCAGCATCTAAAGTCGAAAGATCACGACTCAAGCAACTCCGGAGTATTGAAATTCGACAACCTGGGATCCCCCACAGCACAGTCCAGCCCACAGCACCCCCCACCCCCCACCAGAGCCCGCTGCAAACTCCGTTCCCCCTCCAACCAAGCCCGCCGCAACAACGGCAACACCCGCCGAGGCAAAACCGCAAACATCGGCTGCCAATATCCCCCCTGACGCACCATCGCCGGCAAATCCTGCCCAACCGCAAGCTCAAGCAAATCCTCGATCAAGCGACGGTCAATCAACGGCGCATCACACCCCAACACCACCACCCAGTCATGCCGAGCCACCACCAACCCCGCAATCACCCCAGCCAAGGGCCCCGGATAATCCGCCTCGGCATCAGCCACCAACTGATCAGCATACCCACGGTACAGCTCTTGATTTCGGTTACAGGAAATCACCACATCATCGGTCAACGGCCGCACCACCCGCTGCACATGCGCCACCAACGGCTCCCCACGCCACTCCAGCAACCCTTTATCGCGCCCGCCCATACGCGCCCCCCGGCCACCGGCAAGGATCAATACAGAACAGGCAGGCAATCGCGCAGACATAAAAAAGGGCTCCTGGCAGTCAAGCCAGAAACCCTCCCATGTCACACCCAGCTTGTCCAGTCAGCCGCGCTCGCTTGCCTCAACGCCAGCCTTGCGTCGCCCAGCCAAGCGCATCACTACCACGAAGAACACCGGCACAAACACCACCGCCAGCGTCGCGCTGAGCATGCCGCCAATCACCCCGGTACCGATCGCCTGCTGGCTCGCCGAACTCGCACCGCTGGCAATCGCCAACGGCACCACGCCGAGAATGAACGCCAGCGACGTCATCACGATCGGCCGCAGCCGCAGCCTTGCCGCCTGTACCGCGGCATCAACCGGATCATGGCCCTGATCGACCAGGCTCTTGGCGAACTCGATGATCAGAATGGCGTTCTTCGCCGACAAGCCAATCAAGGTGATCAAACCAACCTTGAAGAACACGTCATTGGGCATGCCGCGCAGCGTTACTGCCAGCACTGCACCGAGCACGCCTAGCGGTACCACCAGCAGCACCGCAGTCGGGATCGACCAGCTCTCGTACAGCGCCGCCAGGCACAGAAACACGATCAGCAGCGACAAGGCCAGCAACAGCGGTGCCTGGCTGCCGGACAAGCGCTCCTGCAGCGACAGCCCCGTCCACTCCAGCGCAGTGCCGGCAGGCAATTGATCGACCAGGCGCTGCATTTCGTCCATGGCGTCACCTGAGCTGTAACCAGGCGCTGGCTCGCCGCTGATGGAAACCGCCGGATAACCGTTATAGCGGGTCAATTGCACCGGCCCGGTGACCCACTTGGCCTGTACGAACGCTGCCAGTGGCACCATCTTGCCGCTGTCATTGCGCACGTGGATCTTCAGCAAGTCCTCGACCTGGCTGCGCTGATCGCCCTCGGCCTGGACCACTACCCGTTGCATGCGGCCCTGGTTGGGGAAGTCGTTGACGTAGCTTGAGCCCACCGCGGTATCCAGCACTGAACCGATATCAGCGAACGAGATGCCCAGCGCGTTGGCCTGACGCCGGTCGATTTCAAGCTGAATCTGCGGGCTTTCCGCCAGCGACGACTCACGCACGTTGACCAGCAGCTTGCTCTTGCCTGCCTCGGCCAGGAGTTGGTCGCGGGCGGCCATCAGTTGCGCATGGCCAAGGCCGCCGCGGTCCTGCAGGCGCAGCTCGAAGCCGGTCGACTCGCCGAGGCCGTCGATGGGCGGCGGCAGCACCGAGAACGCCACGGCGTCCTTGATCTGGCTGAACGCCTGATTGGCCCGGTCCGCGATGGCTTGCGCGCTGTCGGCAGCACCGCGCTCGGACCAGTCCTTGAGCGTGGTGAACGCCAACGCGGCATTCTGCCCGCTGCCTGAGAAGCTGAAGCCAAGAATCAACGTGGTATTCCCAACTCCAGCCTCGCCGCTGTTATGCGCCTCGATCTGCGCCGCCACCTGTTCGGTGCGGGCGCGGCTGGCGCCCGGCGGCAGTTGGATGTCGGTGATGGTGTAGCCCTGGTCTTCGGTCGGCAGAAACGCCGTCGGTAACTGGCTGAAGCCATACCCCAGCACCGCCAGCAACACGCCATACAGCAGCAGATAGCGACCGCTGCGCTTGAGCGCGTGCACTACCCAGCGCTGGTAACCGTCGCTCATGCGCTCGAAACGGCGATTGAACCAGCCAAAGAAGCCCTTGCTGGCGTGCTCGCCACCTTTGGCTACCGGCTTGAGCAGGGTGGCGCACAGGGCAGGGGTCAAGCTCAGGGCAAGGAAGGCCGAGAACAGGATCGACACCGCCATCGACACCGAGAACTGCTGGTAGATCACCCCCACCGAGCCTTGCATGAAGGCCATCGGCAGAAACACCGCGACCAGCACTAGGGTGATGCCGACAATGGCGCCGCTGATCTGGCCCATCGCCTTGCGCGTTGCCTGCTTGGGCGGCAGGCCTTCCTCGGCCATGATCCGCTCGACGTTTTCTACCACCACGATGGCGTCGTCGACCAGGATGCCAATGGCCAGAACCATGCCGAACAAAGTCAGCACGTTGATCGAGAACCCCATCGCCATCATCACGGCAAAGGTCCCCATCAGCGCCACCGGCACCACCAGGGTCGGGATCAGCGTGTAGCGGATGTTCTGCAGGAACAGGAACATCACCGCAAACACCAGCAGCATCGCCTCGAACAGGGTCGTGATGACCTGCTGGATCGAGACCTTGACGAATGGCGAGGTGTCATACGGGATGTCGTACTTGACCCCGGCCGGGAACAGCGGCGCCAGTTGCTCCATCTTCTCGCGAACCAGGGTCGCGGTCTGCATGGCGTTGGCGCCGGGCGACAGCTGCACGGCAAAGGCCGTGGACGGTTTGCCGTTAAGGCGCGTGCCGAACTGGTAGTCCTGCGCGCCGATCTCGACCCGGGCGACATCGCCGACGGTCACGCTGGAGCCGTCCGGGTTGGCCCGCAGGACGATGTCGGCGAATTCCTGCGGCGTGCTCAGTTGGCCCTTGACCACCACGTTGGCAGTGATTTCCTGGGTTGGCGTGCTCGGCAGATCGCCAATGCTGCCGGGTGCCACCTGAGCATTCTGCGCGGCGATGGCCACCGAGACGTCGTTGGGCGTGAGGTTGAAGCCGATCAGCTTGGCCGGGTCGATCCAGATCCGCATGGCCCGTTCCGAGCCGTACAGCTGCGCCTTGCCAACACCCTTGAGGCGGCGGATCTCGTTCATCACGTTGCGCGCAAGGATGTCACTGAGGGCAGTTTCATCGAGGCTGCCGTCCTCGGAGGTGAGGGTGGCCAGCAACAGGAAACCGGTCGAGACTTTTTCGACTTGCAAACCTTGCTGGGTGACCGGCCGCGGCAAGCGCGACTCGACCACCTTGAGGCGGTTCTGCACATCGACCTGAGCCAGGTCCGGCTGAGTCCCCGGCTCGAAGGTGGCGGTGATGGTGGCGCTGCCCAGGCTGCTTTGCGAGTTGAAATAGAGCAGGTTGTCGGCGCCGTTGAGCTCCTGCTCGATCAGGCTGACCACGCTCTCGTCCATGGTTGCAGCGGAAGCACCCGGGTAGACGGCATAGATCTCGATCTGTGGCGGCGCCACGTTGGGATACTGCGCCACCGGCAGCTTGGGAATGCTCAGGGCCCCCGCAAGCAGGATGAACAGCGCTACGACCCAGGCGAAAATCGGCCGGTCAATGAAAAACTGCGGCATGAATCAGGCCCTCACTGGCCGTTGTGCTGGACGATGGGGTTGGCGTCAGCTGTTGGGTCAACCTGCACCTGATCGCCGGCCTTGATGTGTTGCAGGCCTTCGATTACCACGCGGTCGCCAGGCTGCAGGCCTTCATTGACGATCCAGCGATCGCCCTGGGCATTGCCCAGGACCACTTCGCGGGCAACGACCTGGTCCTGCTGATCGACCAGCATGACTTTGGCCACGCCTGCGCTGTCACGCAGGATGGCCCGCTGCGGCACGCTGATGCCCTTGGGTTGTACCGCCTGCTCCAGGCGCACGCGCACGTAGCTGCCGGGCAGCAGGTCGAGGTCCGGGTTGGGGAATTCGCTGCGTAGGGTGATCTGGTTGGTGCTCGGGTCGACACTGATGTCCGAGAACAGCAGCTTGCCCGGCAGCGGATAGGCACTGCCGTCATCCTGAATCAGGGTGGCCTTGGCTTGATCCTCGCCGACCTGGCTTAGCTCACCGGCCCGCAGCGCCCGGCGCAGGGCGGTCAGCTCGCGGGTCGACTGGGTGACGTCGGCGTGGATCGGGTTCAATTGCTGGATCGTCGCCAGCGGCGTGCTTTCGTTCTGGCCGACCAGCGCGCCCTCGGTGACCAGCGCGCGGCCAATGCGCCCGGCAATCGGCGCGGTGACGGTAGCATAACCCAGGCTCAGCCGGGCGCGATCGAGCGCGGCTTTGGCCTGGGCAACTTCGGCGTCAGCTTGCAGCAAGGCGGCGTGCGCATTGTCGTATTCCTGGCGGCTGACGGCCTTGTCGGCCACCAGCTCGCCGTAGCGTTGATCCTGCAGGCGCGCTTGATAGCGGGTCGCCTCGGCGCGGGCCAGGGTGGCGCGGGCGCTGTCGAGGTCTGCCTTGAACGGCGCCGGGTCGATCAGGAACAACACATCACCCTGTTTGACGTCGCTGCCCTCGCGATAAACCCGCTTGAGCACCACGCCAGCCACCCGTGCACGCACTTCGGCGGTGCGCGGGGCAAGGATGCGACCGCTCAGTTCGCTGGTGATCGCCAGCGGCTGGACCTGCACGGTCTCAACCCGCACCTGCGCCGGAGGCGCTTGGTCGTCTGGCTTGGCAGCGCTGTCGCAGCCGGCGAGCAGTACACCGAGCAGCGCCAAAGGCGCCAGATGGCGCAGGGGGAGTGTTGGATAGTTAGACATACGCAGCTTTCCGATAATGACCGGCGCTATGCTAAAGCACCTGGCCACTAATAAGCTGTGAAGCACTGTAGGGCGTATGTGAAAAAGTGTAAGGAAAACGGCTGCGGCTGCGTAGGATCTATATCCTCATTACTTACTTCCCTCAGCCAAGCTACTTATGCCGAACATTCTTCTGGTTGAAGACGACAGCGCGTTGTCCGAACTGATTGCCAGCTACCTGCAGCGCAACGATTTCCACGTCACCGTCATTGCTCGCGGCGATCAGGTGCTGGACGAATGCCGGCGGCAGCGGCCTGATCTGGTCATCCTCGACCTGATGCTGCCCGGCCTGGATGGTTTGCAGGTATGCCGTTTGCTGCGCCAGGAATCACAGTGCCTGCCGATTCTCATGCTGACTGCCCGCGACGATAGCCACGACCAGGTGCTGGGCCTGGAAATGGGCGCTGACGATTATGTCAGCAAGCCCTGCGAGCCGCGGGTGCTGCTGGCCCGAGTACGCACCTTGCTGCGTCGCAGCAGCGTCAATGAACCGCACTTTGAAAGCGATGTGATCCAGGTCGGCGGGTTGCTTATCAATCTGGCCGAGCGCACGGTTAATTGGCGCGGCGAGGCAGTCGAGCTATCCAGCGGTGAGTACAACCTGCTGGTGGTGCTGGCGCGCAACGCCGGTGAAGTGCTCAGCCGCGACCGCATCCTGCAACAGTTGCGGGGCATCGAGTTCAACGGCACCGATCGCTCGGTGGACGTGGCGATCTCCAAGCTGCGGCGCAGGTTCGACGACAACGCCGGCGAAGCGCGCAAAATCAAGACCGTGTGGGGCAAGGGTTACCTGTTCAGCCGCGGCGAATGGGAGTACTGAAGGCACCATGCTGAAGATTCTGGTACGCCTTTACCTGCTGATCATCGTTGCCTACGCCGGCGCGTTGTTGTTGATCCCTGATGCCATCGTCGGTGCTTTCCATGAACGTTTCATGGCCTTCAATCAAGACCAGGCCAGGGGCGTGCAAACCCTGATCGTGCGCCAGTTCCAGCAGGCACCGGCTGAGCAATGGCCGGCTGTCGAGCGTGAAGTGGCGGATATTTTCCGCCCTTTGCAGGTGCAACTGCTGCGCTGGGATCAGGCTGCGCTAACGGCGCCCGAACGCGAGCGCCTGCAGGCAGGCTTGCATGTTGTGCGCCTGGGCGACTGGGGTTACTACCGAACGGCAATGGCGGCGCTGAACAGCGAGTGGCTGGTAAGCCTGCACAGCCCGCCCGATCCGGTCGACATCAACCTGCTGTCCTGGGGCGTGACCGTGCTGATCGGTGCCGCCTTGCTCGGCTGCCTGTTGGGCTGGGTGTGGCCACACTGGCGGGATCTGCAGCGGCTCAAGAAAACCGCGCGGCGTCTCGGCGAAGGGCAACTAACCGCGCGCACGCAGATATCTGCGCGCTCCAACATCGGTGAACTGGCCGGTGTGTTCGACACCATGGCCAGCGACCTGGAGCGGCACGTCAACGAACAACGTGAACTGCTCAATGCCGTCTCGCACGAACTGCGCACGCCGCTGACCCGGCTGGATTTTGGTCTGGTGTTGCTGTTTGACGAAGTGCCGCCAGCCAACCGCAAGCGCTTGCTGGAGCTGGTCGGCCACGTTCGCGAGCTGGATGAGCTGGTCCTTGAGTTGTTGTCCTACAGCCGGCTGCAAACCGCCGGGCAGGCCAACGAACGGGTGGAAGTGTCGCTGCTGGAGCTGGTCGACAGCGTCCTTGGCGGTTTTGCCGAGGAGCTTGATAGCCGTGGTGTTCAGTGGGAAGTCAAAGCTGACGCCAACCTGCCGCGCTTTGTCCTCGACCCGCGCCTGACCGCCCGCGCCGTGCAAAACCTAGTACGCAATGCCATGCGTTATTGCGACGAAAAGCTGCTGCTGCGCCTGCGCCTGGAGGACGGCGCTTGTCTGCTTACGGTTGAGGACGACGGCATCGGCATCCCGCAGGAGGAGCGCGAGCGGATCTTCCAGCCGTTCTATCGGCTGGACCGCAGCCGCGATCGCAATAGCGGCGGCTTTGGCCTGGGCCTGGCGATCAGCCGGCGGGCAATCGAAGGGCAGGGCGGCACACTCACGGTTGCCCAGTCGGCGCTCGGCGGGGCGCAGTTCCGCATACGCTTGCCGGCGGCTTGAACATCGCCGGCAAGCGGCGTACCGTTTGCGGGCCGTTTCTCCCAGGAGTCGTACATGCAAGGCAAGGCCCGCAAGATTGTTCAGGCCATCTGCTACGAAGTCATCGCCGTGGCCTGTGTAGCCCCCGCCCTGGCGCTGATGTTCGATGCCGGCATGGCCCACTCGACGGCGCTGTCGGTGCTTATGTCCGGGGTTGCGATGAGCTGGAACATGGCCTTCAACTGGGCGTTCGAGCGCTGGGAGGCGCGCCAGGCCAAACGCAAGCGCACTGTCCTGCGGCGCATCCTCCACGCACTGGGCTTTGAAGGCGGGCTGGTTGTGTTGTTGCTGCCACTGGTGGCGTACTGGCTGGATATCAGCCTGTGGGCGGCATTGCTCACCAACCTGGCGCTGTTCGCGTTTTTCTTCGTCTACGCGTTCGTGTTCCAGTGGGGCTTCGACAAGGTCTTCGATGTGCCGCTCTCGGCGCAGCAAGCCAAGTGTTGACGGCTTGTAGCGCAACAGGATAAGTTCCTTACCCATGAATACCTTCCCGCAGCGTCGCGCCCTGAACATTATTATTACCGCCATTATCGGATTGGCGGGCTAGCGCGTACGTGCACCTAACCCGCCCTGGAGGCGGGTTTGTTTTCTCTGACTCCTGGGCAATACCGCAACCACCAGGAGTCATCGATGACCAATCTCAACGTCAACCCGCGTCTCACGCCCGCGCAACTGCTGACCGAGCAAGTGCGGCGTATTCTTGCTGCGCCGGTGTATGACCTGGCCATTGAAACTCCACTGCAAGGCGCTGCGGCGCTGTCGGCCAGCCTTGGCAACCAGGTCCTGCTCAAGCGCGAAGACCTGCAACCGACGTTCTCCTTCAAGATCCGCGGCGCCTACACCCGCCTGTCGCGCCTGACCGCAGCCCAGCGCGAGCGCGGTGTGATCACCGCTTCTGCCGGCAACCATGCCCAAGGCGTCGCCCTGGCCGCTGCCCATCTGGGTTTGCAGGCAACTATCGTCATGCCCACCACCACGCCAACCCTGAAGATCGAGGGTGTGCGTTCGCGCGGCGGCAATGTGGTGTTGCATGGCGAAAGCTTCCCCCATGCGCTGGCCCACGCGCTGCGCTTGGCCGACGAGCATGGCGCGACCTTCGTGCCGCCGTTCGACGACCCTGATGTAATCGCCGGGCAAGGCACCGTAGCCATGGAAATCCTCCGCCAGCAGCCGGGCGCGCTTGATGCGATCTTCGTGCCGGTGGGTGGCGGTGGCCTGATCGCCGGCATTGCTGCCTACGTCAAATACCTGCGCCCCGAGATCAAGGTGATCGGCGTCGAACCGCACGATTCCAACTGCCTGCAAGCGGCACTGGCGGCGGGCGAACGGGTGATCCTGCCCCAGGTCGGCACCTTTGCCGATGGTGTGGCGGTTGCGCAGATCGGCGCGCACTGCTTTGAGCTATGCCGGCACTTTGTCGATGAAGTGATCACCGTCAGCAGCGACGAGCTGTGTGCGGCAATCAAGGACATCTATGACGACACCCGCTCGATCACCGAGCCATCCGGCGCGCTGGCCGTGGCCGGGATCAAGAAATACGTCGCCCGCGAGGGCGCAAAAGGGCAAACGCTGGTGGCGATCGACTCCGGCGCCAACGTCAACTTCGACCGCCTGCGCCATGTTGCCGAGCGGGCCGAGCTGGGTGAGCAGCGCGAGGCGATCATTGCCGTGACCATTCCCGAGCAGCCCGGCAGCTTCCGCGCCTTCTGCCAAGCGCTGGGCAAGCGCCAGATCACTGAGTTCAACTACCGCTTTTACCCAGGCAAGGAAGCCCGCTTGTTCGTGGGCGTGCAGACCCACCCGCTGACTGACCCTCGCGAGCAGTTGTTGGCCAGCTTGAGCGGGCAGGGCTATCAAGTACTCGACCTGACCGATAACGAACTGGCCAAGCTGCATGTGCGCCATACCGTCGGCGGGCATGCTGCCCCAGGCAGCAATGAGCGGGTGCTGCGCTTCGAGTTCCCGGAGCGGCCAGGGGCGTTGATGGGCTTCCTCGAGCGCCTGGGCAAACGCTGGAACATCAGTCTGTTCCACTACCGCAACCATGGTGCCGCCGAAGCGCGGGTGTTCGCCGCGCTGGAAGTCCCCGACGAGGAGCTGGCAGGCCTGCCGGCTGCGCTGGATGAGATGGGTTACCGCTACTGGGACGAGACCGATAACCCTGCCTATCGGTTATTCCTCGGCTAGACCGATAGTCGGTCTGCCTGGCGGATTGATCGTTGCTGTGGATCAACACTGTGGGCCGCGATTGGGCAGATCCTCAAGGTAGACAGACCTTGAGGATCCGCCCCCATGAGCAGCACCTTTTTCATCCCCGCCGTGAATATCATGGGCATTGATTGCCTGGACGAAGCGATGACTGCCATCGCTGGCTACGGCCTGCGCAAGGCATTGATCGTCACCGACCAGGGCCTGGCCCGGGCTGGCATTGCCGAGCGCATTGCCGGCCTGCTCGCCATGCGTGATATCGATGCCGTGGTGTTTGACGGCGCGCGGCCCAACCCAACCATTGCCAACGTCGAAGCAGGCCTGGCCGTGTTGCAACGTGAACACTGCGACTGCATCGTCTCGCTGGGCGGCGGGTCGCCCCACGACTGCGCCAAGGGTATCGCCCTGTGCGCTACCAATGGTGGGCGGATCAGTGACTACGAAGGGGTTGACCGCTCGACCAAGCCGCAACTGCCGCTGATTGCGATCAACACCACCGCCGGCACCGCCAGCGAAATGACCCGTTTCTGCATCATCACCGACGAAGCCCGCCATGTGAAAATGGCCATTGTCGACCGCAACGTGACGCCGATCCTCTCGGTCAACGACCCGGCGCTGATGGTTGCCATGCCCAAGGGCCTGACTGCAGCCACCGGCATGGATGCCCTGACTCACGCCATCGAAGCCTACGTTTCCACCGCTGCCACGCCGATTACCGACGCCTGCGCGCTAAAAGCCATCAGCCTGATCAGCGACAACCTGCGCCAGGCCGTCGCCGATGGCAGCGACCTGCAGGCGCGGGAGAACATGGCCTACGCGCAGTTCCTGGCAGGCATGGCCTTCAACAATGCGTCGTTGGGGTTCGTGCATGCCATGGCGCACCAACTCGGCGGCTTGTATGACTTGCCCCATGGCGTGTGCAATGCGGTGCTGCTGCCGCACGTGCAGCGCTTCAACGCCAAGGTCAGCTCGCCGCGTTTGCGCGACGTCGCCAAGGCGATGGGGATCAAGGTGTGTGGGCTGGATGCAGAGCAAGGCGCTGGCGCAGCGATTTCGGCGATCGAGCACCTGGCCGTGGCGGTTGGCATTCCTGCAGGCCTGGCAGAACTCGGCGCGCGTATGCAGGACGTGCCGCTGCTGGCTGAAAATGCGTTGAAGGACGCCTGTGGCGTGACCAACCCGCGCACCGCCAGCCAGGCGGAAATCGAAGCAATCTTCCGCGCGGCGTTCTGAGCTGTTCCAGCGCGGCCTGGCCCCACGCGGGGCCAGGCCGTTTCAGCGCTCGCGCATGAAAAACCCGGCGACAAACTTGCGGAAGGTCTCCAGGCTTTTGAAGTCGGCGTAACGCTTGAAGTGCTCGGTGTCGGGCTCCGGCCCGACCGGCTGTTCCAGCAGTGACACTGACAACACCCGGTCCTGATCCGAGGTCAGCACCAGCTCATCCATCACCTGGCCTCCAATCACCGGCCTGCGCATCAGCACCTTGACCCCTTTGCTGGCCATCCAGTCGATCAGCGACACCAACGCCTTGAGCGGTTCACGTTCTTCGTCGCGGTACACCGGGAACAGATGCGCGCGTGACAGCACCGGCACGCTGGCAACGTGGATCAACTCATAGAAGTTGCTCCCGGCAGTGGCCGGCGAGTACAGCGCCAGGGCCAGCAGCGGACCGCTGGTGCGGTTGCCACCCCAGTACAGATGATGGCCCTGGAAGTCGAAGCCATCCTCACTGCGGGCATTGAACAGCTTGCGCCCCTTGACCTGATCGACGCAGTCGAGGAGCAAGCCATGCCGACGGTGATTGCCGAACACCGTCGCCTCACGCAGGCGTGCTTTGAGCATCATCATGTGCTTCATGTCCAGCCGCGTTTCCAAATAGTTGCTGGCCGGCACGCGCTCGAGCAATGGGTAACGGCTGGCCACGCTGCGCAGCTCGGCGAACTGCGCGGTGAGGTCCTTTTTCAGGTGGCTGGCATAGACGTTGAGGCCGCTGATTTCGATCCAGGTCAGCAGCAGCGACAGCAGGTGCTGTTGTGCCCGGCGTTCGGCAGCCTCGTTGACCGGGCCGGCGGGGCCTTGCTCGCTGGCCTTGCGGAAGTCGCCAATCAAGCCCAGCGGCGTGTCCGGCGCAAGCCACGCGGGCGGCGGCGTGCTCTCCTGGCGGCTCTGTTCAGCCTCGCGCTCATCCTTGCTGAACGGGCAGCCAGGGGTATGTTCGGGGGTGTCCGGATTATTGCGCAGGACCAGCCTGCCAGTATCGCCATTGAGGGCAATGTTAAGCACCGGCAAGGCGTCCTTGCGACAGTCGCAGGCCAGCCACTGGTTGGCGCTGCGCACCTTCATCAGCATCTGGTTGGCCTGCAGCACCGCCGGCCCGCTCAGGCTGCCGGCAGCAAAGCCTGCCAGCAGTTCTTCCTCGGCCAGGGTCAGGCTTCGCACCAGGCTGGCGTTTTTTTCGATGATTCGCATGTGGAGCAGCTCCCAGCTACAAGCCCCAAGCTTCAAGCAAAGCGCGGCTGCTTTCAACTTGAAGCTGGAGGCCGACCCCTTGCAGGCGCTAGAAGATGTAATCGGTGGTCAGGAAGCTCGACTGGCGATTACGGATGATCTCGCTGATCAGCTCCTTGTTGGCCTCCTGGAACTTGGTGGCTACCAAGGTACGGATCGAGAATACCCGCAGTGCGTCGTGCACCGACAAGGTGCCTTCAGCGCTGTTCTTGCGCCCGTTGAAAGGGTAGGTGTCCGGCCCGCGCTGGCACTGCGCATTGAGGTTGATCCGGCCAACCTGATTGGCGAAGGTATCGACCAGGCTGCCAATGGTGGCCGGGTCATTGCCGAACAGGCTGAGCTGTTGACCGTAGTCGGAGTCGAGCACGTACTCGATCACCGTCTCCAGGTCGCGGTACGGCACCACCGGTACAACCGGGCCAAACTGCTCTTCTTGATAGACGCGCATGTCGGCGCTGACCGGGTAGAGCAGGGCAGGGAAGAAGAACGAACCGCGGCTCTGGCCACCACCTTCATTGAGCACCCGTGCACCTTTGCCAGTTGCATCGGCAACCAGGCCGTTGAGGTAGTCGACCTTGCCGTGCTCGGGCAGCGGCGTCAGCGCCACACCCGGGGCCCACGGCATGCCAGGCTTGAGGGCAGCCAGTTTACGCTGGAACTTGTCGAGGAACGCGTCGACCACATCCTCGTGCACGAACAGGATCTTCAACGCGGTGCAACGCTGGCCGTTGAACGACAACGCGCCGGTGACGGCTTCGTCGACTGCATTGTCGAGGTCGACCTGGGGCAGCACGATGCCTGGGTTCTTGGCATCCAGGCCCAACGCTGCGCGCAGGCGGTGCGGGCGCGGGTGGAGTTTTTTCAGGTCGCTGGCGGCCTTGTGCGTACCGATAAAGGCGAACACATCGACCTTGCCGCTGGCCATCAACGCGCTGACGGTTTCTCGCCCGCGGCCGTAGATCACGTTGATCACACCCGGCGGGAAGCTGTCGCGGAACGCTTCCAGCAGCGGCCTGATCAGAAGCACGCCGAACTTGGCCGGTTTGAACACCACGGTGTTGCCCATGATCAACGCCGGGATCAGCGTGGTGAAGGTCTCGTTCAACGGGTAGTTGTAGGGCCCCATGCACAACGCTACGCCCAGCGGCGCGCGCCGGATCTGGCCGAGCGTGCCTTGCTCGAGCTCGAAGCGGCTGGAGCGCCGGTCGAGGTCTTTCAGGGCATTGATGGTATCGACGATGTAATCGCAGGTGCGGTCGAACTCCTTCTCGGAATCCTTGAGGTTCTTGCCGATTTCCCACATCAGCAGCTTGACCACCGCCGTGCGTTGCTCGCGCATCCGGTCAAGGAACGCCTGCACATGCTCGATCCGCTCGGCCACACGCATGGTCGGCCAGGCACCGCGGCCTTTGTCGTAAGCGTGGACTGCAGCGTCCAGCGCCGTCAGTGCAGTGTCGGCGTCCAGCAACGGTGCGCTGCCGAGGATGACTTGCTGCTCTTCATCGCCATGCTTGAGCCAGATCGGGCTGCGCACGGTGGCCAGCGGGCCAGGCCACTGGCGCAGTTCGCCATTGACCAGATAATCGCGTTGTTCCAGCGGCGGCCCGAGGCGCCAGGCCTCGGGGATGTCATCGGCGGTTGGAAACAACGAATCGAGCAGACTGTCCATGAATACTGCACCTCACGATTAGTGTATGGGTGAAACGCTTCAGCTATTCGAGCATGCGCCCGCACGAGGAAAAACACCAGTCTGGCTCAACATTGCCCAACCTGCGCCGATACACAATCAATCGACCTGCGACCGCGCATTCATGATCAGTGCTTTCCTCGACCAAGATCCCTCAGTGCCCGCCGCCAACCCGGTGCGGCGCGGTATCAACCGCCTGTTGCCGGTAGGCTTTGCCTTGATCGGTATTGGTCTGTCAGTTTTGCTGGGCCGCATAGACATGCAGCGCCAGCAGCTCGAGCAGGTGGCGCATGTGGCTACACAATTATCGGGGGTGAGGGTCGCTCTTGAGGCGCAGTTGCGCGCTGCGTTTGGCGAGACCGAGGGCATCGCCCAGCTGATCACGGCCGATGGCGTGATCAGCGCCGAGCACTTTCGCGGCATGGCGCGTGAGGCGCTGGCCTCGGTGCCGTACATGCGCCATGTGGCCCTGGCCCCAGGCGATGTGATCAATGACGTGCACCCACGTGGGGGCAATCTGTCCGTCATTGGCCTGGACTACCATACCCTGCCTGACCAATACGCCATGCTCGAGCTCGCCCGGCAACGGCAACAGCCTGTACTGGCCGGCCCGGTCAAGCTCCACCAGGGCGGTGAAGCGCTGATTTACCGGCGCCCGGTGTTCGTCAACGGCAAGCGTGGGGTCAAATTCTACTGGGGCAATGTCTCTACCGTTGCCGATATCGACCGTTTGCTGCAGGCCGCCGGTATCGGCCCGGAACTGCCGATTGACCTGGCCGTGCGCGGCAGCGACGGTAAAGGTGCCGAAGGCGGCATGATCTGGGGCAATGCCGGGCTGTTCAAGGAGCCGCTGCTGACGCAGACCGTCGAGGTGCCGGGTGGCCGTTGGCAATTGGTCGCCGAACCTCGCGAAGGTTGGCCTGCGCTGGCCTTGTTCACTTCGCCGCTGTTCCTGTTCGCCCTGAGTTTTACCGGCTTGTTCAGCTTGTTCGTTGCTCAGCTCAACCGTAGCCGGCGTCTGCTGCAACGGCGTAACCGCGAGCTGCGCGAGTCGCAGGCGCAGCTTGTGCGGCTGGCCCACTACGACACCATTACCGGGCTGCCCAACCGAGTGCTGTTCCAGCAGCAGTTGGCCGCTGCCATCAATCAAGGCCATGGCCTGGCGGTATTGATGCTGGACATCGACGGCTTCAAGCAGGTCAACGACAGCCTCGGCCACGCGATGGGCGACCTGTTGTTGCAACAGGCTACGGCGCGGTTTCTGCAAGAGCTGAACAAAGGCGATCGGGTTTGCCGCATGGGCGGTGATGAGTTCGTGTTCATGCTGCAGGGCAGCCAGAGCCAGGTCAGCCAGCAGGTGCAGGGGATCCTGCGGGCGTTGCAGCGGCCCTTCGATCTCAACGGCAACGCGGCGCTGGTCACCGGTAGCATCGGCCTGGCCTGGTGCCCGCAGCAGGGCAATGATGTCGACAGCCTGCTGCGTCATGCCGACACCGCGATGTACGTCGCCAAGGAAAACGGCCGCAATGCCTGGCGCCCTTACCATCCGGACATGACTGCACGCCTGCAGCAGCGTCTGGAGATGGAGCGCAACCTGCGCCGCGCCTTGCAGGACAATGAATTCGAGTTGTGGTATCAGCCCAAGATCGATCTGTTCAGCGGCCGGGTAGAAGGCGTCGAAGCGCTGCTGCGCTGGCGTGATCCGGTGCATGGTCTGGTGGCGCCGGGCGAGTTCGTGCCTTTGGCCGAGCAGACCGGTTTGATCATCCCGCTGGGCGAGCGCGTGTTGGAACTGGCCTGCGCGCAGTTGGCCAGCTGGCGCAACACAGACTGCTTGCCAGGACCGCTGGCCATCAACGTTGCGGCGCTGCAGATCGAGCGCAGTGATTACGTCAGCAGCCTGGCCGGCGCTTTGGCCAGTCATGGGCTGCCAGCGCAGTTGCTGGAAGTGGAAATTACCGAAAGCCTGTTGATGGAGAGCCAACAACAGGCCTGCGCCGTGCTCGCGCAACTGCAGGCAATGGGCGTGGCGACTGCAGTCGATGACTTCGGTACCGGCTACTCATCCTTGGCCTATCTGCGCTCGCTGCCCATCGATCACCTGAAGATCGATCGTGCGTTCATCAAGGACCTGCCTGACGATGATGACGCGGTAGCCGTTGCCCGGGCAATTATCGACCTGGGCCATGCCTTGGGTTTCCGGATCACCGGTGAGGGGATCGAAACCCAGGCGCAGTACGACTTCCTGCGCAACGCAGGTTGCGATCAGGGGCAAGGGTATCTGATGGCGCGGCCGATGCCCGCAGCCGCCCTGCAGGCGTGGCTGGCAGCGCGTCAACGCAGCCCAGTCAGTACAACCTGAAAGATAAAATTTGACGCCATAAAAGCATGCGCCATGCTGTCAAAATGCCGCTTGCAAAGGGGCTACCTTGCATCTTTAATTGTTACCAATTATGAGTGCGAAGTCATACAGCTATTGCATTAACTTTCAATAAGTTAGGCGCGTTTTCCTGCGCGTTGATGATGACCCTGCGTTTTGCCTGGATGGCTTTTGCCAAGGACATTGAAGAAGACATGAAAGAGAACCTGCAGGCAGTTGCTCGAAAATTCATCTCTCCCTCAATGCGCTACGAGATGCGGCATGTCTCGAATCGGTTACGTGATGTGCTCAGCCGTGCCTGTGTCTGGCGCTGGGAAGTCAGCCGCTTTCGGCTCAAGCAAGAGAGCCCTTATCAGATCCTCTACATCGGCAGAAAGCAGCAGCGCGAAATGGCCAAGCTGTTGATCGCCGGCAAGGGCCAGGCCGCTGTCGCCGAAACCTACGCGGTGGCGCCGTCAGGTGGCGCCGATCAAACCGTGGTGATCAGCGAAATGCCCACCAGCGGCGCGTTGTCGGTGCCGCATTATCTGAGCGCCGTGGTGCCGCTGGGTCGTCCCCTGGAAGACATCACCGCCCGCTATGACAGCGAACTACGCCGCAGCATTCGCAAGCACCGGCCGCTGTACCAGATGCGCCAGACTCTCGACGATGCTGAGATCGCCATGGCTGACCGTGAGCTGTTGCGTCCGTACGCCACTGCTCGCCAGGGTATTCATGCTGCCCAGTTTGCCACTGAAGAGGTGTTTCGCATTGCCAAGGGTGTTGGCCGCCTGGACCTGATCACGCTGGGCGACGACGTGGTCGCCTGCCATCTTGGCTGCGAAATCACTCGCGGCGGCAAGCGCTACTGGAGCACCCTGCGCTTTGGTTACTGCGAAGCGATATTCAGCGATGCCAAGAAGCTGCGTGAGGTCAATTCCATCACCACCTACATGGCCCTCGAATGGGCGTTGGCCAATGGTTATGACTATTACGACATTGGCCTGTGCCTGGCGCGTCCGGATGATGGTCTGCTCAAGTGGAAGCGACGGCGGGGCGGGGATGTCGATTCGCTGGGTAACCATGCCTATATGTTTGTGCGCTTGCCCAAGACGGGAGCCGCACAGTTTCTCTGGGATACGCCCCTGTTCGCGGTCGAGGGCAACAAATTGACGTTGCACCTGGGGCTGCCCGAAGGGCCCAGTGATGACGAGGTCGCCAGCCGCTACCACGAGATGGTGTTCGGCGGGCTGCACAAGATCTACCTGTACGGCGGTCACGGCCATGGCGAAGGGTTTTTGCAGACCCTGCGCAGCCGCTATGCCAGCTTGCAATCGCCCCCCACGATGGAGCGGGTTGTGTCCACCTAGCGGCCGCTAGTCAGGACGAATTGGCGCACCGCCCCTGTGTTGAACCGACCTGTGTCGAACCCGTCCTGTGGGAGGAGGCTTCATGCCAAGCAATATCTCGAATTTCAGTGGCCAGCCAGCCTCGCGCCAGCACACCTGGACGCTTGCCGCATATCGGAACATTGCCCGGCAAAAGTTGGCGCGGTCAGCTGCCAGATCCCTGCAGAGCCTTGCGGTAAAGAGCTGGGATATCGCCCCGGGTGAGCGCACCATCACGCCACCGGCAATTTACCTGCCTGATCAAATGCAGCGGGTAACCGGCTGGGAGGCGCGTTTTTTCCCCTATGTGCATCCCGGCCCGACCATGGCCGGCGGCATCCAGGTCGAACATGGCCCCACCCGGGGCTATTTGCTCAAGGATGTCTGGCTTATCGATGGCGTTCTGTACAAGGACAACGCCAGCCTATGGCTGTCGGCCAAGCCGCGCACCCTTCCCGGGATCGCGGTGGAGCACGAGATCGAGCGCGCAGCGATCTACTGCACGCAGAATGGCAATTCGTGGTTTGGCACCTGGCTGATGGAAGACTGCGTGACCTATGCGCTGGCATGCGATGAGGGAGTGCCGGTAACGACTGCGCCCTCGGCACGCTTGCCGCTGTTCACTCAGGCGCCGCCCTATGAAGCCTGGTTGGGGATGAACCCGCTGCGCCTGCACACGGCCTTCTTCCGCGAGCTGGTCCTGTTCGATGACCAGAGCCACAACCGCAGCCGGCATGCACGCTATCGCGCCATGGGCGACGAGTTGCTATCCCATGTCAGCCATGCGCCGCATCCGGGTGTGTTCTTGCTGCGCGGCGGCGCTGGCGAGCTGCGCCTGCTGCGCAACGAACTGGCGATTGCCGAGCACCTGCGCACGCAGTATGGCTTTCGCGTCATCGACCCGCTGCGCAACGATGTGCCCACCATTGTGGCGGCGTGCGCGGGTGCCAGGATTGTTGCGGGTGTCGAAGGCAGCCAGCTCGTCCACGGCGTCAACGTATTGCGAGAGGGCGGGACCATCCTGACCCTGCAACCGCCCAACCGTTTTGTCAGTTATTACAAATACTTGGCAGATCGCGATGGGCAACATTTCGCGTTTGTCGTCGGTCAGTCAGAAGGTGACGGCTTTATTATCGATAGGGATGAACTCGACCGAACTCTCGATCTGCTGCCAGCAGGCTAATACCCCGTTGCCTGGCAATTGTGCAAGTGGATGTCTATTTGGCACGTCTTAGATGCTATTGATTACATTGCCTTCTCGTTTATGAAACACTTGCAGAAAATATATATCGCCAAGCGGAATAACCGCGCCGCGTTTGCTAACCAGTTAAACTCTGATTTGCGCCTGCGCAATGGTCCATTGACGCGAAATGTTCGCGTTTCAGCGGTCATTACGCCCCGCTTTTACCGCGAAGATTAGCGAGCATAGGCGCTTTTGGCCGTTGTTAGCTGATTAGGCAAAACAGCATATTTCAGTTGTCGTGTTTTTGACGAAAACAGTGCCCCCCGATTGAGTTTTATTATGGTGTCGGATCATTGACGTAATATCATTGTGCCCATAAGCTCATTTCAACACCCCATGCGATCTGCACCCAACTCATCTGTTTGTCCTCTTTCTGGAGGGGGTTATGCGTTCGACCCTGTTTATCAAATCGATTTTCCTGTTGGTGCTGTTAAGCGGTGCTGCTCGTGCCGCTGATTCATATGTAAGCCAGAACAGCGTCATCCCGCTGACGACAGCGGCATGGTTGTTTGCGTTTGCAGTTGTGGGTTTTGTCGCCGTCGCCAATAGAAGAAAAATCTGATCGGCTTCAAGCGTTTGGCTGGTTTTCAATTGTGTGGTGGGCGCCAGGTCTGATCGATCAAGATAGAGCAGCAGGGTTGGCTAGGAGCGGCTTGTCAATTCTCAAAGCCTAGCTATATTCCAGATGCCAGTGGCGCTAACGCCGGGTGATTGACAGGGCATTGCGGCAACGGTCGTAAAGCAGCGCAGAGCCGCTGCAGCGGTGGCAATGCAGCTTTGCAGTAGAGCGAGAGGTTGTGCGTAGTTCTCATTCAGTGCTCTTTTGACGGCCGCCTGGCCGGAGGGACCCCCATGGTGCGTTTGTTAGGTTCACTGGTCTGCGTACTTGCGGTCTGGTCCGGTACGGTCAGTGCCGATGAAAAGAGTTCGCCTTATCTGCTGAGTCCGGGCGACAAGGTCACTGTTTCGGTGTGGGGCGATAACAGCCTGCGCCAGGAAACCAAAGTGCTGCCCGACGGCAGCATCACTTTCCCGCTGGCAGGCCGGGTTGATGTCGCTGGGTTGGACGTCACCACGGCGGCAAGCCGTGTCGCCCGCCAACTCGAAAAGTACATGCCAGACCCCAACGTCAGCGTCGTGGTAACTGAGGTCAACGGCAACCTGGTCTATGTGCAAGGCAAGGTGATGAAGCCCGGCCCGGTACAGATGTCTGGGCCGACAGCGGTGCTGCAGGCCTTGAGCATGTCCGGCGGCCTGGACAAGTTCGCCGATGAAAGCGCGATCAAGGTGATCCGCCGTGTCGGCAATACCGAGCGGGTCTTGCCGGTGCGTTACAAGGATTTGGTTTCGGGGCGTGATCTGTCCACCAATATCCAACTTCAGGCTGGCGATACGCTGGTCGTCCCTTGAGCGGGCTGGTGAGCGCAAAATCGACCGTGCCGCTGCTTCGCGCAACAGGTGTTGTAACGGCAATCTGCATGTTGCCGTACTCGGCCTCGGTCCACGCTGCCGTCTGGCAGTCTTCGGCAACATTGCCCAGCACTGTCGAATACGACAGCAACCCGCTATTGCTCAGCTCCCAGGAGCAAAGCGTGGTGCGCACCATCATTGCGCCCAATTACAGCCTGGTTGGCAAATACGACCGCGATGAGCTGCGCTTCGGCCTGGGCCTGACGGTGCTGCGCTCATCCGACAAGTCGGTGGTCGATGACCGCGAAGACCCTAATCTGAGTATTGGCTGGCAGCGTGAGACCGAAACCGGTGGTTTTGGCTTGCGTGGCCTGTACAGCGAAAGCTCGACACTTTCCGGCACAGTGCTTGAAACCGGTGTGGTCACCACTGACGGCACCCAGAAGCTGTATTCGCTGATCGGCAACTGGAACCGCGCGCTGACCGAGCGGACCACCCTGGAAAACGAAACCACCTACAACCGGGCCCGCTACGACATCAACACGCTTACCGGCTACGACGAACTGGCCAGCGAACTCACCCTGACCTACGCCTGGAGTGCGCAGACCCAGTTCTTCACCGGCATCACCGCCAGGCGCTACGAGCCTGACGATGACACCACCGCCAGCGCTTCCAACAGCTACGCGCCGGTGGTCGGGGTCAAGTACCAGTTCTCCGAGCGGCTCGAGGGCACCCTGCGCGTAGGCGTCAACCAGGTCTCTGGTGATGGCGGCGGGCGCCGCGGGGAAGGCGGTGCATCGCTGCGCTACAACGGCGAACGGCATGACGCCACGTTGACTGCCGAACGCAGCACGGTGGCCAGTGCCGAGGGCGGCTTTGCCGAAGTCGACGCCGTGCGCGGAAGCTGGAGTTATGCAGTCGATGAGCTGACCCGGGTCGGCGTCGACGCGGCCTGGCAAGACAGCAAGGGCCAGACCCCGAATACCTTGCAGACCTACGGCGTGTGGGCCAGCCGGGAGCTTTCGCAGTTCTGGGACGTGCGCTTGTCCTTGATGCACCGCGAGCGCAAGCAGAACGACCTGGGTGACGCCGTTGGCACCATTGTCGGCCTGACCCTCACTTACCGAATCCCCGACCTCTGACGTTCAGCCTGGTGGCCACTATGAAGTCTGAATACGAGCTGTCCCTCAAGGATTACATCGCCATCATCAAGGACCGTGCGCTGCTGCTCGGGGTCACCATCGTGGTCATTCTGGCCATCAGCGTGGCGATCGCGCTGAGCGTGCCACCGTTGTATCAGTCCACCGGCACCATTCTGGTCGAGTCGCAGCAGATCTCGCCCGAACTGGTTTCGGCCAACAACAGCAGCTTCGCCGATGAGCGCATTGAGGTGATTCGCCAGCGAGTGATGACCCGCGACAATCTGCTGCGGATCATCGACAAGTACCAATTGTTTGCCGACAAGGGCCGCCAGTTCAGCGAGTCGGACAAGATCGATCAGATGCGCAACACGATCGTGGTCAACACCCTCAGCACCTTCGTCAAAGGCCGCGGTGAAACCACTGTAGCCTTCAACGTGTCCTTCGAGCACAAGCGTCCCGAGGTGGCTCAGGAAGTCGCCAACGAGCTGGTCACGCTGTTCCTCAATGAAAACGTCAAGCAGCGCACCGAGCGCGCCACCGAAACCACCGAATTCCTTACCCAGGAGGCAAACAAGCTGGGCGCTGAACTGGCCACCCTGGAAAATCAGCTGGCTGACTTCAAACAGGCGCACGCCAACACCTTGCCCGAGAACCAGGCGTTGCGCATGAGCATGTTGTCCCGCGCCGAGCTTGAATTCCGCGAGATCGATCGTGACTACAAGGCCGCTCAGGAAGAGCTGCGCTACCTTGAAGTCGAGCTGTCTGCCGCCAACGCCGGTGTCACCAGCAAAGCCGATGGCAGCCGCGGCGGTGCAGCTGACTTGCCGCAGGATCTGCCCAGCCTCAAGGCTGAATACGCTCGCCTGCTGACCACGTACACCGAAGCCCACCCCGATGTGATTGCCGTCAGACGCAAGATCGATGCGCTGCAGGCGGCAGGTGGCGGTCCTAAAGCGTCTTCGGGCGTCAGCCTCGAGGTTGCCCGCGCCCGTACCAAAATCGGCGCCGCGCAGCAGCGCATCGCCTCGCTGGTTGAGCAAAAGCGTCAGCTCTCGGCCAAGATCGAAGGCTACGAGGCCGAGATTCTCGAGGCGCCGCAGGTCGAACGCGGCCTGGTCACGTTGATGCGCGACCACGACAACGCCCGCAAGAAGTACGAGGAAATCCGCGCCAAGGAAATGGGCGCAAAAATCACCGAAAGCCTGGAGCAGGAAAACAAGGCCGAGCGCTTCGTTCTGCTCGAGCCGCCGCTGTTGCCGGAAAAACCAGTCAAGCCCAATCGCAAGAAGATCGTCGCCCTCGGCGCGGTACTGGCACCGGCTGGCGGCGCGGCACTGGTGATGCTGATGGAAATGCTCAACCAGCGCGTGCGCGGTGTCGGTGCACTGGAAAGCGTGGTCGGCAAGCGGGTACTGGTTGCGGTGCCGTTCATCGCCACCCAGGCTGAACTGGCCAAACGCAGGCGCTGGCGAGTACTGGCGGTGCTTGCTGCACTGGCACTGGTGGCTATCATGTTACTCATGGTCCACCTGTTCTACATGCCATTGGACCTTCTGCTTTATAAAGCTATGGCTCGGTTTGAATAGGGAAAGCAGCGATGGACAGACGTACGCCGGCTACTGGAAGCAACCTTCATCCTGTAACAGCGAGTGCCGCGCAACCAGCACCGGTGCTGCAGCAGCCCGAGGCTTTGGGCCAGTTCGATTACGTCAACACCACGGTGGTGCCGCTGCGCGCGGAGCATCTGGAGCGGCATCGAATCGTCGCCTACAACAAGAACTCGAACATGAGTTGGGCCTTCGACCTGTTGCGCACGCAAGTGCTGCAAACCATGGAAGAGAACGGCTGGCGGACCTTGGCGATCACTTCGCCAACGCCTGAGGCCGGCAAGACCGTGCTGGCCATAAACCTGGCCATGAGCATCGCCCACCACACCACCAAGACTGCGCTGCTGGTTGATTTCGACCTGCGCCGGCCGCGGGTCGGCAGCAGCCTGGGCTTGCCGATGGGCAAGGCGCTCAACGAATACCTGAACAATCAGGCTGGGCTGGAGGAGGTGCTGGTCAACCCGACCCTGCCGCGCTTTGTCGTGCTGCCGACCCGTGAGCCGGTGCCATTGTCCACCGAGGTGCTGTCCTCGCCCAAGGTGAACAACCTGATCCATGACCTGCGCGAGCGTTACGAGTCACGCATCTGCATCTTCGACCTGCCGCCGTTGCTCAGCTCCGACGATGCAATCACCGTGCTGCCCAAGTTCGACTGCGTGCTGCTGGTGGTCGCCAACGGCAACAACAGCAAAAAGGAAATCGAAGACTGCCTGTACCACCTGGCCACCGCCAACCTGATTGGTGCCGTGCTGAACAAGGCCGAAGCGCAGACTCGCTCTTACTACTGAGTAGTGTTCAACCCTGACCAACCCTTGGTGTTTAGCGCCAGGGGTATTGCTGCTCCCAGTTCCAGGCATGGCCAAGGATGTCATCAAGCAGTGGGTACTGGGTGTGCCAGCCGAGGATCTGTCGAGCTTTACTCGCGTCGGCCACCAGGCTCGGCGGGTCGCCGGCGCGGCGTCCTGCCTCGATGACATTGATTGACCGCCCCGTGACACTGCGAGCGGCAGCTATTACCTGCTCCACGGAAAAGCCCTCGCCATTGCCCAGGTTGAACGCCGTACTGGCGCCACCGGCCTGCAGGTAGTCGATCGCCAAGGCGTGCGCCGAGGCGAGGTCGTTGACATGGATATAGTCGCGGATGCAGGTGCCATCCGAGGTACTGTAGTCGCGGCCAAACACGGTCACTGTCGGGCGCCGACCTGAGGCCGCCTGCAGGATCAACGGGATCAGATGAGTTTCCGGCTCATGACACTCGCCCAGCATGCCATCGGGGTCAGCCCCAGCCGCATTGAAGTAGCGCAGGCACACCGAGCGCAGCCCGTAGGCGCGATCGAAGTCTTCGAGCATCTGCTCGACCATCCATTTGCTGCGTCCATAGGGGTTGATCGGCGCCTTTGGATGGGCCTCGTCGATCGGCACATACTGGGGGTCGCCGTACACTGCGGCGGTCGACGAGAACACCAGCTGCCTGACGTCTGCCTGCATCATCGCCTGGAGCAGGCAGAGCGTCGCGGCGACGTTGTTCTGATAATACTTGCCGGGGTCACTGACCGATTCGCCCACCTGGATGAACGAGGCGAAGTGAAACACCGCATCGAAGCGATGAGAGGCAAACAGCGCATCCAGTGCTGGCCGGTCGGCGATGTCCAGATTGACCCAGACGACCCCACTGTGGGCCGGCATGACGTCGGCGACCACAACTTGATGCCCCGCCAGCAGCAAGTGCTTGACCATATGTGAACCGATGTAGCCTGCGCCGCCGACAACCAGAAACTTCATCCAATTCTCCTGGAATCTGTAGTTGTTCCGTCCACTCCTGGGTGGGTCAAACAGGTGCATCTAAGGCGGGTCGAGCAAACGCGGACTAAAGCTGACTTCTGAGAGGGTAGGTGGCAAAAATGGCTATTTCAAGAACAGCCAATTACTCATGTGCTGGCCATCGAAAGTGATCACATAGCGCCCGTCCTCGTAGCTGACGGGTAACTGCTGCTGTTTGCCGGTATACAGCTTCAAACCAGGCCCAGCCTTGATGCTGACGCGACCTTGCAGCGGCTCGACGTGAAACGGCGTCATGTCATCCGGGCGCGGCACCGCGCGGGTGCCCAGCGAGATCAGCAGCTCGCGTGACTGGCTGAACGGTTTGCCATCCAGGCTTTGCACGGCCACGCTCGCGTATGGCGTTTGCAGGTCGAGACCCAGTTGCGCAAGGCTCATCGAACGCCCGCCCAACCAGCCGGTCGCCGCTTGGGTCAGCGGGGTGTCGATGGTATACACGCCTTGCTGCCAGTTGCGTTTGAGCTCGCCAGTGTCAGAGCTGGACTCGCTGGCATCGGCTGCCAGCAACGATTGGTCCGGGTCCTGCAGCACCTGCGCGTCCGCAGCGATGGGGCTGGGCCGCAGCCAGGGCAGCTCGGGGGAGGCCGGTAGGGCGATCTGCAACTGGCCTTTTTCCATTGCGCTGCGCAGCAGGACCGAGTTGGCCGGGGTGATCAGGCGGTTGAACAGGGTGGCGGGTGAGGGCGCAAAGACGTAGCGGGTCTGCGCGGGCTGCACATCACCGCGCCGGTAGAGCAGGGCGGCGGCGGGCATGGTCGCCATCAGGCCAGGGTCGTTGTAGGCGTTCCAGTTGTCGGCGCGGATCCACTGGGCGATGAAAGCCTGCTGGCTGTAGGCGTACTGCATCATCGCGTCCCAGCCCTGATGGCTGGCGGTGCCGGCAATGTACAACGGCAGCGAGTGACGATCGGGGCTGGGGAACGGCTGGGCGTTCCACTCGGTCACGCTCATCGGCAGGCCGGCAACCTGCGCCGCAGCCAGCCAGTTAACAAGGTTGTCGCTGGTCAGCGGGTTTTTTTCCAGCTGGCCGCTGGCACCGTAGCTGTGGGCATCGATCATATCGCCAGAGGTCAGCGCCGGTAGCGTACTCAGGCCATTGCCGCCCCAACTGCTGGTGGTGACGATTGGCACTTTCACGCCGAGCCCGCGCAGGTGCTCGATCAGGCTGACGTTGAACTGGTGCTCGAGGTCGTTGAGAAACAGCTTCGACGGGCCAGGTTCCCAGGCACGCCAAGTGCGGTCTGCCGGCAAGTCGTAGCGCTGGGCAAAGGTTTTGGCCAGCTCCATGTAGCGCTGACTGTGGCGCGGTACGCCCTTGTCCGGCAGCAGCGCGTTGCCATAGTGCTGGACGATGTCGTTTTCATTGGTCAGCAACAGCGCAGCAATCGCCGGGTCATCCTTGTAGGCCATGCCGGTGTAGGCATTGACATGGGTGACGTACTGCTCGGCAAAGCGCTTCATCGCTTGCTGGATTGAGGCGTTGACGTAGGCATAGCCTTTGAGGTCGATGTAGTTCTTGCCCTTGGCCAGCTCTGCGAAGTCGCTGATCTGGTCGTTGATGGTCAGTACCCGCTCGACGTGCATGTCCAGCCAGATGTAGATGCCTTCGTCCTTCAGGCACTTGATCCACCAGTCGAGCTTGCGCAGCGATTCGGCATTGAGCTGTTGGGTATCGCGCAGTTTGCTGACATCGCCAAAGATATTCGGGCTGACCCAGGGCGAGTCGTGATGGTGCAGGCGGATCAGGTTGAAGCCCAACGCTGACAGGCGCTTGGCCTGTTGCTTGATCTCGTCGTCGGGGGTGTTGTACAGCGCATAGGCAGACAGATTGGTCCCCCAGAAGCGCACAGGGGTGTTGTCGGCAAAGGCCAACTGCTCGCCGTCCGCCTTGACGAAGCCGCGCTTGCCGGCCGGTTTCTCACCGGCATTGAGAAATGACAGGTCGACCGGAGCGGTGCGCCAGTCGAGCTGGTCATCCGGCCAACTGTTCGGGTCGGCCAGGCCAAAACGTTCTTCCGTGGTCTGGCCAATGTCGATATCGCCGCTGACCGTGAGCGTCGCCTTGATCTGCTGGCGACCGGGTACAATCGGGTCCTCATAGAAAAACGCACGTATTTCACTGGGGTCGCCGCGTTCCATGAACACTCTGGCCAAGGCGGGCTGGAAGCGCATCTCGATGCGTCGGCCCTGGGCATCGTTGCCCCATGACCAGCCACTGTTGCCCGGCAGCAACACCGGCTTGCCCATCTCGCCGGCAATCAGCGCCGGGTCGAAGTTGAACACGATGCCGCCGCCCATGATGTCGGTTTTCCTGCTGTGGGCGTCAAGGGTGATGTCCCAGCTCAGGGTCTGTGGCTGCGGCTTGGCGATGCTCGCGGTCAGATCAAAGTCGAGGTCCTTGCTCTTGCCCATCAGGCTGTACGCATAGGGCGCATTGACCTTGAGCGCGGTGTAGAAGCCTGTCCAGCTCCAGTCCGCGCCCCAGAAGTCGAAGCGTGACGCCATGACCGGGCCGCCGCCACGGGTCAGGCTCGGCAGGCCATTACTTTGGTCGACGCTGACTGACCACTCTGCCGTCCACGCCGGCAGCGGCAGCAGCACCAGAGCGAGCAGGGCCGAGGCCCGCATGAGGGTGCGCATACGCAGTAAGGTCATTGTCATTACCTGGATTGAAGGCCGGCGAATGCGCTACCGGCTTCGGCCTGGCGGGCACGGCGCACCATCTGTATGTAAGCCACGCTTACCCCGGCAATCGACCAGTACACGACAGGGATCACGGTAATACTGCTGACGGTGAAGATGATCACCAAAATGCCCAGCAACGTCGCCAACAGGGCGCGGCCGAGCAGGCGACCTTCTTCGTTGCGGTCGGGGAAGGCGCGCAGCGCCTTGCGCAGGCCGAACAGGATGCTGACGAAGAAGCCGACAAACAACGTCAGCCCGACCAGCCCGACCCGCAGGGCCAGGTTGATATAGGTATTGACGATGTCGATGATGCCTTCGCCCTGGATCATCGACTGCATTTCCGGGGTATTGCGGAAGTCGAACGAGCCAAACAGCGGATTGCGCTGGATCACGATCCATGAGTTGTCCAGCAGGCGCTCGCGGTAGGTGATGTTCTCTTTTTCCAGGTTGCCAATGAAAGGCAGCAGGTCGAGCACCTTTTCCCCGCCAGGCATCACGCTCAGCAGCGGCAGTGTCAGCACACCGGCCATGGCCAGCAGGCTCAGGCGCTTGACCGCGTTGCGCCCGGTGGCGATGAATACGCCGACAATGATCACCGCACCGATCCACGGCCCGCGTGACAGCGGCACGATCAGCCCGGCCGCCAGCAGCAATGCGCCGAGCAGGCACTGCAAACGGCTGCGTACATAGCTACTGAGGAACAGGAACAGGCCCATCGCCACGCTGATCACGTAGCCCAGCGCAATCGCCTGGCCGGTGGTAGCACTGGCCCGCAGCGAGCCGCCGCGGCTGAGGTAGCCGGACATGCCCCACTGGGTGCCCATGGCATCGGTCAGCGCATTGTATAGCAGCCAGTGGCGGGAAAACTCGGCCACGGCAATCAACGACAGCAGAAACGCCGCCAGCACGAACGCCAGCAGCGCATCCTTGAAGTCGCTGATCTGCTTCAGGCCGCGGCTGGCAACGTAGTAGGGCAGAAACACATCCGTGTACAGATAGAAGCTCTGGCGCAAGGTATCGGTCAGGGTGGTTTCGCGCAGGTACAGCAGGCCCATCAGAATCAGGCTGGCCGCCAGCAGCTTGTCCGGCAGGGTGCGGCCGAAGGCCAGGGTGTCGCCTTGCCTGCTCAGGGCCAGTGCGGTGGGCAGCAGCAGGCACAGCGACAGCAGGCGGATGTGGTTCATCTCGAACAGGTAATTGACCACGCCGAAGCCGGGTATTTCCACCGACGCCGGCGGGATCAGGAACAGCAGGATGAAAAACAGTGCCAGCACATTGTGTTCACGGCGCCGCACCACATACAGGATCACTGCGGTGGCGGCGGCATATAGCCAGAAGCTGTGGGAAAAAAACGCCAGTAGGGTCAGGCCAAACCAGAGGTTGCGGCGGCGCTTGAAGTCCGCCGGCGGAATGATATCCAGTGCCGGTTTGCGCGCCATCACAAACACCACGCTGGCCACGAACAAAATAACGATCAGTGCACGAAAATGTTCTGGCATTGGCTAGGGCACCTATCCCTGGATTATTGAGACTCGCATCATGGCTAATTGAAACTATAGTGACTTCTAGCCATTCAGTCAGAGATTGAAGTCATGCCGTCGATTGAAGCGTCCGCTGCCGTGAGCCTGCGCTCCAGGGCAATCTGGGCCGGAGCCTGGAACCTGGTGTCGCTGCTGGCTTCACAGGGCATGCGGCTGGGCGGCAACCTGATCATGGCGCGGCTGCTGTTGCCGGAAATGTTCGGTGTGATGGTCATTGCCGGCACGGTTTCGATGCTCCTGCATTTGCTGTCCGACGTCGGTCTGCGGCAAAACATCATCCAGAGCACGCGCGGCGACGATCCGCTGTTTCTCAATACCGCCTGGACCGTGCAGATCGTGCGCGGTTTCGTGCTGTTTGGTCTGACCCTGCTGTTGGCACTGGCCGCCTGGTATGCCCAGCGGGCTGACCTGTGGCCTGCCGAGTCGGCCTACGCTGCCCCCGAGCTGCCGATGGTGCTGGCTGCCACTGGCCTGTCGGCGATCATCTGGGGCTTTCAGTCGACCAAGATAGATGTGGCGGTGCGAACTTTCCAACAGAAACGCGTGGTTTTGATCGAACTGGCGTCGCAGTTCATCGGATTGCTGGCGATGTTGCTGATTGGTTACTTCACCCGTTCGATCTGGTCGTTGGTGCTGGCCGGGTTGATCTCGGCGCTGGCAGGCACCTTGCTTGGCCACCTGGCGATGCATGGCCATGGCAACCGCCTGCAGTGGGACCGCGACGCACTGCAGGAGCTGATCGTGTTCGGCCGCTGGATCCTGTTGTCGTCGATGGTCGGTGTGCTGGCGATGTACGGCGACCGCATGTGGTTCGGCGCGAGCATGACGGTGGCGCAACTGGGGGTGTACTCGATTGCAGTGTTGATTCTGGGCGCGATCCAGACCGGGCTGTTGCGCCTGGGCGGCTCGGTGGCCTTGCCCGCGTTCAGCGAGGCAGTCCGGGAAGGCGACATGGAGCGGCTCAAGCGCCTGTATTACCGGTTCAAGCTGCTGGTCGACCTGGCCATGCTGTTTACCTGCGGCGTACTGCTGACTGCCAGCCCGTTGCTGATCGGCTGGATGTATGACGAGCGCTATGCCGAAGCCGGCCCGATGCTGGCGATTCTGGCGTTGTCGTTCTTCACCCTGCGTTACACCATGTCGCATCAGCTCTGGGTGGCCCTCGGCCTGACCAAGTATCAGGCCATGGACAACATCATCCGGCTGGTTTCGCTGTGGGCCTTGTTACCGCTGTTGCTGGCCCTGGGCGGCGTCGAATACGCGATCTGGGGGGTCGCCCTGCACACCTTGCCGACTTTGATCCTGGTGGTCTGCGTCAACTGCAAGCTGGGCATGTTCAGCCTCAAGCGCGAGCTGGTGGTGCTGCCCATGCTGGCGGTCGGGGCGTTGTTCGGCGTTGCGGTCACGCATTTTTTCGCATGGCTCTGACGCTTGTCGGGCCAGCTACTAAGATGTCAATAATCCACGGGCACAGGTCTTGGAATTATGGGGAAGCTTGAATTTTGCAGTCGGCTGTCCGGTCGTAGAGGCTTTCTTCGGGGTTGTGTGGTGTTGGGGATCGGCGGGGCGATGTTTGGCGTGAGTGCCAGCGCGGTGGCAAAGCCTGCCGAGAAAAAGGCCGGGTTCGTGGTGATAAACGGCTGGGTATTGCCTGCTGACTATTTTCGGGACGGGCCGGCATGATCAAGGACTATCAGGCAGACAAAACGCTGCGCGATGATTACGACGTGTGCATCGTCGGTGCCGGCCCAGCCGGCATCACCCTGGCCCTGCGCCTGGCCGCCGGCGGTTGGCGGGTGGTGCTGCTCGAAGCGGGCGGTCATGAATACACCCCGCAGTCGCAGGCATTCTACAAATGCACCTCGACCGGCCTTGAGCTGTACGCTGAAGAAACCCGTCTGCGCTATCTGGGCGGCACCTCAAACCATTGGGCAGGGCGCTGCCGCCCCTTCACCGCATCGGACTTCTCTGTGGCACCACCCGGCGAAATGCCCGGCTGGCCAATCGCCTATGCGGAAATCGAGCAGTACCTTGCTGCTGCCATGGACATCGTCGATCTGCCCGCAGGCGCCGAATTTCACACCATGAATGCCGGGCTGAAGGGCGGCGAGTTCGAAGCAGACCGGTTTCTGCTCAGCCCGCCCACGCGCTTTGCGCAAAAATACGCAGCAGCGCTCAACGACACCCCTGGCCTGGACGTGTTCATCAACTGCAACTGCGTCGATATCGAATTCGCTCAGGATACTGGCCGCGTCGGGGCTGTACTGGTGTCCGACTACAACGGCCAGCGCGCGCGGTTGCAGGCCAGGCACTTCATCCTCGCCACTGGCGCGATCGAGAACGCCCGGCAGTTGCTCAACAGCGAGTCGCTGCGCGCCGCTGGCGTGGTCAGCAAGGACGGCCCGGTCGGCCGCTGCTTCATGGAGCACCTGAACGTCGATATGGGCACCTTTATCCTCAAGGACGGCGAGGATACTGAGTCGCGCCAGTACTACACCACCGACGCCTTCGTTGCCGAGTACCAGGCAGGCAAGGGCAATGTTTCCACGGCGGTGCTGGCCGATGTACAGACTTACGGCAGAACTGCCGAGGTGAAGCACTTTCTGGAAAACCTCGCCTGTGAAATGGGCGTGGCCAGCAAGGTCGAGTTCATCGCCAAGTTCAGTTGTCCAGGCGACGGCATCATCGGCACCATGATCGAGCAGTTTCCCAACCGGCAAAGCCGTATTTCCTTGCTCGACGAGAAGGATGAGCTGGGCGTGGCCAAGGTCAATGTCAATTGGGTGGTGAGTGCAGACGACCGGCATACCATCAAGTGCATCGGCGCCGAGATGGCCAAGCAGTTCGCCGAAATGGGCCTGGGCTTCGTCAAGCTCAACGATTTTGTCTACGAGAGCAGCGTGCCACTGAAGATGGCCCCGCATGCGCATCACATGGGCACCACGCGCATGGCCGCTTCGCCTGAATTTGGCGTGGTGGATGCTGACTGCAAGGTGTTCGCGACCGACAATCTGTATGTCGCCGGCAGCAGTATTTTTGCCAAGGGCGGCGCCTCCAACCCGACCATGCCGCTGATCCAGTTTGCCCTGCGCCTGGCCGATCACCTCAACGCCAGGCTCCGGGCAGCAAGCGGTGCGGTTGTTTGAACAAGTAGTTGCTTCACTGCGGTTGATAACGGGTTGGGTGCGCAAACGGTCGCAAGGACAAAACGAGACCGCAGACGCCTCAGCAACAGTCCAGGGATTGCTTTATTGGCGAGGCAAGCAGCATGTATGGATGGATACGCAACACAATCACGTCGTTTGTGTACTCGACCGGGCGCGGTGGCGCAGCCTATAAAAAAATCTGCAACCCCAATGCCCGTGACTGGGGCGCGTACATGGCGCGCTGGGGCAAGTTCTATTCGGTCGGTACCAATATCCACATCAACCCAGGCTGCAACATCACCGACCCGGCGCTGTTGCGCCTGGGCAGCAATGTCGGCCTGTCCGACTGCACCCTGATCGGCCACGATGCCGTGGTGGCACTGATCGAGGTGTGCTATGGCAAACAGCTCGATTCGGTGGGCTTCATCGACATCAAGGACAACTGCTTTGTCGGTCACGGTGCCATCGTCATGCCGCGGGTGACCATCGGCCCCGACTCGGTAGTGGCGGCAGGCTCGGTGGTGACCAAAGACGTGCCACCCGGCACGGTGGTGGGTGGTAACCCGGCCAGGTTCATCTGCACCACTGCCGAGATGATCCAGCGCGTCGAGGAACGCTGTAATGCCTACCCCTGGATCGACCTGATCAAGAAGCGCGAGGGCGCCTACGACCCGGCACTGGAACCGATGCTGGCCGAGGTCAGGCGCCAGTACTTCTTTGGAGACAACAACAATGGCTAGCAAGCCGGTCGACGTCATGGTCGTCAACTTCAACACCGGCGCCTTGTTGCAGCCGATGTTCGATGCCCTGCGCCGCGCCGACAGCGAAACCCTGGCCAGCTATCTGGTGGTGGACAACGCCTCGGTCGACAACTCGCTGGAACGCCTGGCCGAGGTCTGTCCCGAGGCGCTGCTGGTCAGCAATCGCGACAACGTCGGTTTTGGCCGCGCCAACAATCAATTGCTCGAGCACCTGCAGGGCCGCTATGCGTTGCTGCTCAATACCGACGCCTTCGTCGCCAGCGACACCCTTGAAAAAACCATCGCCTACATGGACCAGCACCCGGACTGCGGCGTGCTCGGCGTGCGCCTGGAAGGACGCGAGGGCGACCTGCAGCCGTGCTGCCGCTACTTTCCCACGCCCTTGAACGTGTTCATTGCGCGTACCGGCCTCAAACGCCTGTTCCCGGGCGTGAAGATGGTCGATGAAATGAACTGGGACCATGACTCGGTCCGCGAATGTGACTGGCTGCCGGGCTGTTACTACCTGGTACGGCGGGAAGTGCTTGATCAGGTCGGCTTGTTCGATCCGCGTTACTTCCTCTATTACGAGGAAGTCGACCACTGCAAGCGGGTCAAGCAGGCTGGCTGGAAGGTGGTGTTCTATCCGCACACGACGGTGGTGCACATCGGCGGCGAGAGCTCCAAGTCAGTGGCCAAGCTCGAGGCTGCCAGCCGGCAGATCTCGGCTTATCAGATCGAAAGCGAACTGCTCTATTTTCGCAAGCACCACGGCGTCTTGGGGCTGATCCTGCATATGCTGCTGGTGTGCGTGGGCGATCTGGTCCTGGCCCTCAAGGCCTTGCTCAAAGGCCGCGGCTGGCCAGCGATCAAGGCGTGCTGGCAGCACAATGTGGCAACCTGGAAGCTGCTGTTTGCCACCCGCCTGGCCAGCCAACCGACACGCTAGGAGAGCCCATGTTCGACAATATTCGCGCTGACTTGCAGGCCTACGGCGGCGACTGGGGCGCCCAGGGCTTCTGGGTGATGCTGGTCTACCGTTTTGGCCGCTGGCGTTACGGCGTGCGCCCGGCGCTGCTACGCAAGTTGTTTTCGCTGATCTACAAAGTGCTGTTCAAGTTTGTCCAGATCATTACCGGCATCGAGCTGCCTTGCGAAGTCGTGGTCGGGCGCAATTTCGTCATCGATCACTTCGGCGGCATCGTCATCAGTGGCTATGCTCGATTTGGTGACGACTGCCGAATTCGCAACGGCGTGGTGGTTGGCCTGAAGAACGTCAGCGAGCCGATTGCGCCGATCATCGGTAACAACGTCGATATCGGTGCGGGTGCAAAAGTGCTGGGCAACATCCGCATTGGCAACAACGTGGTGATCGGTTGCAACGCTGTGGTGTTGATCGATGTGCCGGATGACGCCCTGGCGGTCGGAGTGCCAGCAACCGTCAAACTGAAAAAACCTGCATTGTTGGCGCAGGATTGATGACAGCAGAGTGAGCAGGTGCGCGCGGTTGCGCTCCGGTTTGGCGAGTGAGGCTCATGGTGACAGGTATCGGCGTAGTGGTGATTGGTCGGAACGAGGGCTTGCGACTGGAGCGTTGCCTGGCCTCGCTTGCAGGGTCAGCGGAGCAGGTGGTGTATGTCGATTCAGGCTCCAGCGACGGTTCGCTGCAACGCGCTGCTGATCATGGTGTGGCAGTGCTGGCGCTGGATCTATCCATACCGTTCACCGCGGCGCGAGCGCGCAACGAAGGTTTCGCCTGCTTGCAGCGGCTGATGCCCGGGATGCGCTACGTGCAGTTCGTTGACGGGGACTGTGAAGTGGCCCGTGGCTGGTTGCCCGCCGCGCAGGCTTTTCTCGATGCCCAGGGCGATGTCGCGGTGGTCTGCGGCCGGCGCCGTGAGCGCTTCCCTGAGCACTCGGTGTACAACCTGCTGTGTGACCTTGAGTGGGACACGCCGATCGGCCAGGCCAAGGCCTGCGGCGGCGATGCGTTGATGCGCGTCGAGGCATTTTTGTCGGTGTCGGGCTTTCGCCCGGAGCTGATTGCCGGCGAAGAGCCGGAGCTGTGCGTACGCCTGCGCAAGCGGGGCTGGAAGATCTGGCGGCTGGACGCGGAAATGACCTTGCATGACGCGGCCATGACCCGTTTCAGCCAGTGGTGGCAGCGCACCTTGCGCGGCGGCTATGCCTTTGCCGAGGGCGCCTGGTTGCATGGCGCGGCGCCCGAGCGGCACTGGCGGCGCGAGTCTCGCCGAGCCTGGCTGTGGGGCCTGCTGATTCCGCTGTTGATCATCCTGCTCAGCCTGGTGCTTGGGCCAGTGTGGTTGCTGCTGCTGTTGATCTATCCACTACAAGCGCTGCGGCTGGCCCGTCGCGGCGCTCGCTCACCGCGCGAGAACTGGCTGCAGGCGGTGTTTCTGGTGCTGGCGAAATTCCCCGAGATGCTCGGCCAGGTCAAGTTTTTGCTGAACAGGTTTGCCGCCGGCAAGTCGGGTTTGATCGAGTACAAGTGAGATGCCGATGATGGTTAGATCGTTAGCGAAAAGCGTGCTCGTGTTGCAACCGGGCTACTCGCTGCGGGCACTGAACAACAAATTCAAGTTGGTACTGGCGATGGCCAGGCAGTGGCCTGAGCTGAGCGCCTTCATGCAGCGCACCTCGTCGGTGCTGGGCAAGCAGCGCATGGCCCGCCTCGGTGTCGACTGTATCGGTGTGGTGCAATGGCCCTACATCAGCAAGTCCTGGAAGGCGCCGCTGCGCTTGAGTGTGCTGGCCTCGCACTATGAGGTGGTCAGCCGCTACCTGCCCACCTTATTGTTGCTGGGGCGCGACGAGTCGCTGCAACTGTGCGACCTGTCGGCCTATTCGCCGGGCTGCAGCCTAGTGCTGGACCGGCCTATCTGGTTCAAACGCGAAGGCGAACTGGTGCTCAACCTGTTCCAGGGGGATCTGCGGGTCGCGTCGCTGGCATTCACCCTGTGCCATATGGACGGCCAGTTGAACCTGGTAATCGGCGCGGTGCAGGGCATCCACAAAGGCATCGACAGCGAACGCTCGCTGGCAATCTATCGCGACCTGACCAAGGACTTCGAAGGCATGCGCCCCAGAAGCTTCCTGATCGAAGCGCTCAAGAGCCTGGCACGCACCATTGGCGTGACGCGGATCTATGCCGTGGCCGACGCCTACCGGCATCACCGGCATGCCTATTTCGGGGCAGACAAACGTGAGGACCTCGCCGCCAACTACGACGTCATCTGGCTTGAGCATGGCGCGGTAGCCTCCGCGCATCAGGACTTCTACAGCCTGCCTGTGGCCGCGGCGCGACGCTCGGCCGACGACATCGCTGCGAAGAAACGGGCCATGTATCGCCGCCGCCACGCGCTGCTGGATCAGGTCTTTGCCAGCATCGAGGCGGCCATTCCCGGCGGGGTTGGCCAGCGTCAGTTGCACAGCCACCGGCAGCGGCTTGGCTCTGCACTGAGGCTGCCTGAAGATGAGCCGGCGATCGGTTCTCGAACCTTCAGCACCAAGGTCGCCAAGTTGATCCGCCTGCTGACCACCGAGCCGCGCGCAGATCAGCGCTTGCGAGCTTACCTGCGCAAGGCGGGTGTCTACCCGACCTTGCGCAAGATCGTTCGCGAGCTGCTCAAGCAAGGGCCGCGGCTGCTCTGGAAGAGCCCGGCGGCGACCCGCACCAAAGTGCCGCTGGCCGCGCCGGCAGTGGCTGCCAGCGAGCTGTTCCCACGGGATGTTCTGCTGCTCAGCGAATTCAGCGCCGACCAGCAGCCGAAACGCCGCCCGGCGCAGTTGCAACGCATGTTTCAAGACCTGGGTCATCACTGCGTTTCGCTTGACTGGCGCGATGCTGGCGCCTGTCAGATTGCTTTGCAAACCTGCTCGGTGGTGATCTTCCACCAGCTACCGGCGGTAGCCGAACTGGCCCCGCTGTTTGCCGAGGCCAAGCGGCTCCAGGTCAACTGTTGGTGGGACAGCGACGAGCTGATCTTCGACCCGTTGGTTTATGGCCAACGCGACGATGTTGTCGGGCATAGCGAAGACACCATCAACCGCCTGCTGGCCGCCGTAAACCAGCATCGCCAGGCCCTGTTGGCCTGCGACCAGGCGCTGGCGGCAAGCCCGCCGCTGGCCACGGCCATGCGCGAGGCAGGGGCGAGACAGGTGTGTCTGGTAGAGACCGCAGAGCAGCTGGGGCAAGTGTTTGCCGCGCCGCCCAGCAAGAGTGGGCGCCGTCTGCTCTCGGCCAACATCTTTTTTGCGCCACGCAGCTTTGGTGGCGCCACGGTCATCGCCGAACAGATGTCGCGGCTGACTGGCGCTACCGGCCGTTGGCAGCAGTTCGTGTTCACGGCCATCCCCGATACCGACGTGCCACGCTATAGCCTGTATCGCTATGAGGCGCAGGGTGCGGCAGTGCTGGGTATGGGCTTGTCGGAACAGATATCCGACCGGGACATGTTCGAGAACCATTCCTCCGTGCCGATCTTCGAGGCCGTACTCAAAAGCGTCGCCCCGGACCTGGTGCACCTGCATTCGATCCAGGGCCTCGGCGCGCAGCTGGCCGATTGCTGCGCACGCGCCGGCATCCCATTCGTGGTGACCTTGCATGACGCCTGGTGGATCTGCGGACGCCAGTTTATGATCAACGATCAGGGCCGTTACTGCGGGCAGACCAGCATTGACCTGGCGGTGTGCGCCACCTGCGTCGACGACGCGGCGCTCAACCAACATCGGCAAAAGCTCCTGGCGGACACGCTCAAGCAAGCCAACCTGTTGCTTGCACCGAGCCGCTTCTGCAAGGACCTGTACGCTGCCAACGGCTTCGATCCGGAGCACATCCAGGTCAACCGCAACGGCATCATGGCGCCGGCGGCCGGCTACCAGAAGCAGCCGGGGCAGACCATTCGCTTTGGCTTTGTCGGCGGTGATTCGACGGTCAAGGGTATCGACGTGATCATCCGCGCCTTCAGCGGCCTGGACCGGTCCGACTACGAGTTGAAGGTGGTCGACAACCTGCTGAACATGGGCTTTCGCTCGTTCAACCGGCACAGCATCAAGATCCCCGGCACGGTGAGCATCATCCCTGGTTACACCCAGGCCACCATGGATGCGTTCTTCTCGGGCATCGATGTGCTGCTGTTCCCCACTCAATGCAAAGAAACCTTCGGCCTGGCAGTACGCGAGGCGCTGGTTCGCGACGTCTGGGTGATCAGTACTCACTCCGGCGGCACGGTCGAGGACATCATCGAGGGGGTCAACGGCACGATCATTCCCTTGAGCGGCGATGAGACCTACCTGCGCCAGGCAATCGTGGCGGTTCTCGATGATCAGCCACGCTTCGCTCGGCACCGCAATCCATTCAAGGACAACATCATTGTCTTCAGCGACCAGGCTAGCGAGTTGCTGGGCTTCTATGACGAGGTGCTCAGCGCGGCCGATGCGGCTGCCCGCGAGCCCTCGGCGTTAGGCAGCTGCCAGTAGCAGGCGCGGTTCATTTAATTACTCAGGGATTGATCGATTGCCTATGCGCATAGCTTATTTCATCAATCAGTACCCGAAGGTCAGCCACAGCTTCATTCGCCGCGAAATCCTCGCGCTGGAGCGCCAGGGCATTGAAGTACAGCGGATCGCCTTACGTGGTTGGGACGGCGAGTTGCAGGACAACGACGATATCACTGAACGGAGCAAGACCCGCTACGTCCTTGAAGACGGCGTCAAAGGGCTGCTCAAGCCATTGCTTGAAGTTCTGCACGCTCAGCCGCGGCGGTTTTTCAGTGCGCTGTGGCTGGCCCTGCGCATGGGCCGACGGGCTGACCGCAGCTGGCCTTATCACCTGATCTACCTGGCCGAGGCGTGCCGCGTGGTGCAGTGGTTGCAGGCTTTCGGCGCCGAGCATGTGCACGCTCACTTCGGCACCAATTCGACCGAGGTGGTGATGCTCGCGAATGCCTTGGGCGGGCCGCACTACAGCTTCACCGTGCACGGCCCGGAGGAATTCGACAAACCGCAGTTTCTGCATATCGGTGAGAAGGTCCGCCGTGCGGCGTTTGTCGCCGCCGTCAGCTCTTACGGCCGCAGCCAGCTGTATCGCTGGGTGGCGCACGCCCATTGGGACAAGGTCAAGGTCGTGCACTGCGGGCTGGAAGCGGCCTTCCATGCAGGCCCGCCGGTGCCGGTTCCGGCAGTGCCGCGGCTGGTGTGTGTCGGCCGCTTGTGCGAGCAGAAGGGCCAGTTGCTATTGCTTGAGGCGGCGCAGAAGTTGGCCGCGCAAGGCACGACGTTCGAGCTGGTGCTGGCCGGCGATGGCGAGATGCGCGCAGAGCTCGAGACCCTGATTGCCCGCTATGGGCTGCAGGGGCAGGTGCGTATTACTGGCTGGATCAGCAGCGGCCAGGTTCGCGAGGAGCTACTCGCCGCTCGCGCCCTGGTCTTGCCCAGCTTTGCCGAAGGCCTGCCAGTGGTGATCATGGAAGCCATGGCCTTGCGCCGCCCGGTGCTGACCACCTATGTGGCGGGCATCCCTGAACTGGTGCGCCCTGGCGAGAATGGCTGGCTGTTCCCAGCAGGGGCGGTACAGGAGCTGGCAGCGGCGATGGCCGACTGCCTTGGGCAACCGGACGAGGTGCTGCAACGTATGGGCGATGCGGCCCATCAGCGGGTGCTGGAGCGCCACGACATCGATACCGAAGCGGCCAAATTGGCCAGCTATTTCAGGGCGGGCGCATGATCACACTGACAAGTTGGTTGCTGGCGCTGTTGGCGGTGTTGATTCTGCTGCCGGTCCTGGTGCTGTTTGCCCAGGTCGTGCTGGCGTGCCTGCCGGCGCGGCCGGTGCCTTCGGCTGCCGGCCCCAGGCCGCGGGTGGCAGTGCTGGTGCCGGCGCACAATGAGTCAGGGGGTATCAGCGCCACCTTGGCCAGCATCCGTCAGCAATTGCTCGACAGTGATCGCCTGCTGGTAGTCGCCGACAATTGTACTGACAGCACCGCAGCACTCGCCCGCGCGGCCGGCGCCGAGGTGGTCGAGCGCGAGCATCAGCACCTGCGGGGCAAGGGCTATGCCCTGGACTATGGCGTGCGCCAGCTGGCCGCGGCGCCGCCGGAGGTGGTGATCATCATCGACGCCGACTGCCTGTTGAGTGCTGGCTCGATTGAAACTCTGGCGCGTTGCAGCCTCGCCACCGGCCGCCCGGTGCAGGCCCTTGACCTGATGTGCGCGCCTGCCGGGGCCGGGCTCAAGGTGCAAGTCGCCGAGTTCGCCTGGCGAGTAAAGAATCTGGTGCGGCCACGCGGCTGGGCCCGGATCGGGCTGCCATGCCAGTTGATGGGCACCGGCATGGCCTTCGCCTGGGCTGATCTGGCGAAGGCCAATCTGGCCACCGGTCACCTGGTCGAAGACCTGAAGCTGGGCCTTGATTTTTGCCGTGACGGCAAGCCGCCGTTGTTTTGCCCGCAGGCCCAGGTCACCAGCCTGTTCCCCACCAGCGACGACGGCCTCAGCAACCAGCGCACCCGCTGGGAACACGGCCATCTAGGCGTGTTGCTGGCAGAAGGGCCGAAGCTGCTGGGCGCCGCTTTGCTGCAACGCAACGGGCCGTTGTTGGCCATGGCGCTGGACCTGCTGGTGCCACCATTGGCCTTGTTGGTATTGGCCCTGATGGCCATCTTCGTCGTCAGTTGGCTGGCCTTCGCACTGCTCGGCGTGGCGTTTGCCGCAGCCATCGCCAGCCTTGCGCTGGTGCTGATGGGAGTAGCAGTGGTGCTGGCCTGGGCGCGCTTCTCACGCGAGCTGATACCGTTCTCGGTGTTGCTCTATGCGCCATTCTACGCAGCGAAAAAAATCCCCCTGTACGTGGGTTTTTTGCTCAAGCGTCAGGTGGAATGGGTGCGTTCGAAGCGGGATGACAGTCAATGAATGAGCGGCCATGGCAACAACGCTGGGACGCTATCCTCGGCAAGCTGCTGGTGGTTGTCGATGGGGCTGCCGAGCAACAGCTGATTGCGACCCTTGCGGCGCCCGACCAGGCAACGGTGCTGGGCTTCGTCAATGCTCATGCGCTGAATCTGGTGGCTGCCAGCGAGGGCTATTGTGCGTCGCTGAGCGCGGCTGACCTGTTGCTGCGCGATGGCGCCGGCATGGGCCTGCTGTATCGCCAATTGGCACTCGAGCCAGGCCTGAACATGAACGGGACCGACCTGATTCCCAAACTGATCGCGGCGTACCGGGGCAAACGGGTTGCGCTGTGGGGCACCGAGGAGCCATTCGTGAGCCAGGCCGGTGCTCGCTGTCAGGCGCAGTTTGCAATCGAGCTGGTCTCGGTCGAGCACGGGTTTGCCAACGCTGAACATTACCTTGAGCTCGCCAGCCAGTATCAGCCGCAGTTGATTGTGCTGGGCATGGGCATGCCCAAACAGGAGGCTATCGCCGCGCAACTGGCTACGGTCACTGGACCATGTCTGATCATCTGCGGCGGCGCCATCCTGGATTTTCTCGGAGGCAAAGTCACCCGCGCGCCGCACTGGGTGCGCCGCTTGAAAGGGGAGTGGGCCTACCGCTTGCTGCGTGAGCCCAGGCGTCTGTTCAAGCGGTATGTGATCGGCAATCCGCTGTTCATGCTGCGTGCTTTGCGCTACCGAAAAGCTGCCGCGAGCGCGGTGCGCACCGCGCCGAAGCGCATCTGAAACGACCTGCTGAGGGTGGTGCCGGACACTGCGAATCTGCCAAAAACCGTCGCCACGATGATTCGCCCCGTCGCCTCTCCGTGGTACTGCTACAGTGATATCAAATGCCCCATAACCCCCCCCCGAAACTACGCCGAATTCAATCGTCGGCGTGCGTGCAGCATTGGCTTGGCAGTGTGTTCAGTCAGTTGGTTGTAATACCAAAGTTGTAAGCAGTGATGTATCGCTGCGCTCACATCTGATGAGGTCTGATGATGGTTTTCGAGCCCCGAAGCAGTCGTTCCTTGCTCCAGCGCAGAAGTGGCGTGAGTAACGCCATTCAGGCTGGGCTTGACGGTATCGCGGTGACTGGCATCGCCTGGTACCTGATCGTTGATCAGTTCGGCTACATCACTTCCGACTACGTGATCATGCTGCTGTTGCTGATCGGTGCGCTGGCAGTGATCTATGACCACTACGGTATCTACCGCAGCAACGTCGGCCTGTCGATCAAGGCGTTTCGCTTGTTCAAGGCGTGGTCGGCGACGTTCTGTTTCTTGATGGTGATGGCGTTTCTGACCAAGCAGAGCGAAACCTACTCACGCTTGCTGGTGGGCAAACTGTTCGTCAGCGGCTATTTCCTGCAGCTGTTCCTGCACTACACAGTGCGCGAAGTGCAGAAGCGCTTCATGGCCAATGCGCTGCGTACCGACAATGCGCTGATCATCGGCACGGGCGATCTTGCCAACTTTCTTTACCTGAAGATCAGCAACAACCCCTGGTTTGGCGAGCGTGTGGTGGGCTGCGTGTGGATCGACAAGCCCGACGAGCAAAGCCGCGTCGCCGGTGACGGCAAACCGCCCGTGTTGGGGCATATCTCCGAGCTCGATGGGCTGGTAGCCAAGCATGCGATCCGCACGGTGTATCTGGTGACGCCGCTTGGCGGCTCGGAGGTCATCAACGACGTCTATCTGAAGCTGCTCGACAAGTGCATTGCGGTCAACTGGGTGCCCGATATCTTCTCGCTGCGGCTGATCAACCACAGCGTGCGGGAAATCGCCGGGATCCCGGTGCTGACTCTGTCGGAAACCCCACTGACCGGCATGAGCCTGTTCCTCAAGAACCTGGAAGACCGCGTGCTGGCCGCGTTGATCTTGCTCTGTGCTTCGCCGGTGCTGCTGCTGATCGCCCTGGCGATCAAGATCGACAGCCCGGGACCGGTGTTCTTCCGCCAGGAACGCATGGGCTGGACCGGCGAATCGTTCCGCATCTGGAAGTTTCGCAGCATGCACATTCACCCGCTGGAAAACGGCGTGGTCAAGCAGGCGCAGAAAAACGACCCGCGGATTACCAAGGTCGGCGCCTTTATCCGGCGTACCAGCCTGGATGAGTTGCCACAGCTGTTCAATGTGCTGACTGGTGAAATGTCGCTGGTTGGCCCACGGCCGCATGCGCTGCATCACGACACGCTGTATTCGCAAGACATCGTCGATTACTTCGCCCGCCACAACATCAAGCCGGGGATGACCGGGCTGGCCCAGGTCCGTGGCTTCAGGGGCGAAACCAAGGACATCGGCCAGATGATCCAGCGGGTCGACTCGGACATCGAATACATCAACAACTGGTCGTTGTGGCTGGACTTCGTGATCCTGGTGCGCACGCTCAATGCGTTCACCGGCAAACAGGCGTACTGAGCCGGCTCACACATCCAATGCCAGCGGGTGGAGCGCGCGAAACGCCTGCGCTTCTTCAACCAGCCAGTCATGCACGGCACGCGCGCCCGGCTGGTTCAAGCCGCCGGGCGGGTAATGCAGCACGTAGCGCTTGTGGTTGGCCAGCGCTACGCCGAACGGCACGATCAGCGCGCCGCGCTCGAGCTCATCATTGAGCAGGGTGCGCCGCGCTATCGCCACGCCAACCCCGGCAATGGCGGCTTCGATGGTCAGGTGATTGCGGTTGAAGGTGTGCCCGCGGCGCACATTCAACTCACCGGCACCAATGCCCTGCAGATAGAACTCCCACTCAGCGTACTCCGAGCTGCCGCGCCAGGCGGTCATGTCGTGCAGCAATGGGTAATGCACCAGGTCAGCCGGCCCGTGCAGCGGCGGCCGGCCACGGAGCAGGGCAGGTGAGCACACCGGGAATATCTGCTCGTCGAGCAGCGGCGTCGACAGCATGCCCGGATAGCTGCCGTCATTGAGGTCGATCGCCAGGTCGAAATCATCCGGGTGCAGGGCCTGGTTGCTGTCTTCGGCCACCAGCCGCAGCTCAAGGTCCGGGTAGCGCTGTTGAAAGCGCGGCAGGCGCGGGGTCAGCCACTTGGCCAGAAATGACGGGATAGAGCGCAGGCGCAAGGTGCCACGAATATCGCCGGCGTCCAGCCGCAGCAACTCCGCTTCGATGCTGCCGTAGGCTTCGGCGACTGTCAGCGCCAGGCGCTGGCCTTCGGCGCAAAGCTCGACACCACGGGCCTTGCGCAGGAACAAACGGTAGCCCAGATGCTCTTCGAGCTGGCGCATCTGTTGGCTGACCGCGCCGGGCGTGATGTGCAGTTCCTCGGCGCAGCGGGTGAACGACAAGTGCCGCGCCGCACAGGAAAACACATGTAGCCAGACATAGAACTGGCCAGTAATTTGCCTTCTCATCGTTTAGTCCTGCTAAAGGCTAGCTTAGAAACTTTCGTTGGTCATCGCCGTGGCGGCGCGGCAGTATCGCCCAACTTGGCAACACCGTTCAATTTTTCCAGAGAGCCGTGCGCAGGTGTTCAAGGCCGCCACGGTCAGGCATTAGCATGGCTATCAGTGTTTTCGACCTTTTCAAGATTGGCATCGGCCCCTCCAGCTCCCACACCGTAGGGCCGATGCGCGCCGCCGCAACCTTCGCCCAGGCGCTGCGCGAGCGCGGGCTACTGGCTCAGGTACAGCGGGTCGAGGTGCGCCTGTATGGTTCGCTGTCCGCCACCGGCGTCGGCCATGCCACTGATCGCGCCTGCCTGCTGGGGTTGATGGGGCAGTGGCCTGACCAGATCGATCCGCACAGTATCGAGCCGCGTATCGCCCAGCTGCTGCAGGAGCGCTGCCTGATGCTCGACGGCCGCCAGCCGGTCGACTTCGATTATGGCCGCGACATGCTCCTGCTGGACGAAAGCCTGGCGTACCACCCCAATGCCATGACGCTCAATGCCGAGGGCGAGCAGGGTTGCCTGTTCAGCCAGACCTATTACTCGGTCGGTGGCGGCTTCATCGTCGAGCAAGCCGAGATCGATGCGCCACAGAGCAGCGCCGAGCAGGTCAAGCTGCCTTACGAGTTTTCCAGCGCTGCCGAACTGCTCAGCCTGTGCAAACAGCACGGCCTCAGCGTCAGCCAACTGATGATGGCCAACGAGCGCGCCTGGCGCAGTGAAGATGACATCCGCGCTGGGCTGCTGAAAATCTGGGCCGCGATGCGCGAGTGCGTGGCCAACGGCATGCGCAATGACGGCATCCTGCCCGGTGGGCTCAACGTCAAGCGCCGTGCCGCGCGGCTGCACCGCAGCCTGCAGGAGGTGGGCAAGCCCAACGTGATCGGCTCGACCTTGAGCGCGATGGAGTGGGTCAATCTGTTTGCCCTGGCGGTCAATGAAGAAAACGCCGCTGGCGGGCGCATGGTCACCGCGCCTACCAACGGCGCCGCCGGCATCATCCCCGCCGTGTTGCATTACTACATGAAGTTCAACCCCAGCGCCTGCGACGATGATGTCGTGGCGTTTCTGCTGGCGGCGGCGGCAGTGGGCATTCTGTGCAAGAAAAACGCGTCTATTTCCGGCGCCGAAGTGGGCTGCCAGGGGGAGGTCGGTTCGGCCTGTTCAATGGCCGCCGCGGGCCTGGCCGAGGTGCTCGGCGCGACCGCACCGCAGCTGGAAAACGCCGCCGAAATTGCCCTTGAGCACAACCTCGGGCTGACCTGCGACCCGGTCGGCGGGCTGGTGCAGATCCCCTGCATCGAGCGCAACGCGATTGCCGCCGTCAAGGCCATCAACGCTGTGCAGATGGCCCTGCGCGGCGACGGCGAGCACTTTATCTCCCTCGACCGGGTGATTCGCACGATGCGCGACACCGGCGCCGACATGCACGCCAACTACAAGGAAACCTCACGCGGCGGCCTCGCCGTTGCGTACGTCGAGTGCTGACCCGTACTCGACGGGGCTGAATGCGCATCTGCCAAGGCAGCGTGCATTCAGCTCCAAGGCACTACCCGCTGTATCAGCGACAAAAATAACTACAAGGCGATATCTGATGACTGATGTACATAGCACCACGACTGTTCGTGCGGATGCGGCCGTTGCGGCTGCGGCGGTGGATGCAACCCGCTGGAACCGCCATGACACCACCTGGGCTCTGGGCCTGTATGGCACGGCGATTGGCGCCGGAACGTTGTTCCTGCCAATCAACGCTGGGGTCGGCGGCTTCTGGCCGTTGATGATCCTCGCGCTGCTGGCGTTGCCGATGACCTTCTATGCACATCGGGCCTTGACCCGCTTTGTCCTGTCCGGTCGCAAGAGCGGCAACGAGGACATCACCGAGGTGGTCGAGGAGCACTTCGGCACCGGCGCCGGCAAGCTGATCACCTTGCTGTACTTTCTGGCGATTTTCCCGATCCTGCTGGTGTACAGCGTTGCCCTGACCAATACCCTGAGCAGTTTTCTCGAGCATCAGTTGCACGTGACGGCGCCGCCGCGTGTACTGCTGTCGTTGCTGCTGATCTGCGGTCTGATGGTGATCGTGCGCTGTGGCCAACAGATGATCGTCAAGGCCATGAGCATCCTGGTCTATCCCTTCGTCGCCTCACTGTTGCTGCTGGCCCTGAGCCTGATCCCGAACTGGAACGGCGCCTTCCTCGCCCAGGCCAGTGAAGGCATCAGCGTCAACAAATTGCTGCTGACGTTGTGGCTGGCGATCCCGGTCATGGTCTTCTCGTTCAACCACTCGCCGATCATCTCGGCCTTTGCCGTCGACCAAAAGCACCGTTATGGCGCCGACGCTGACCGCAAGAGCGGCCGCACGCTGGCAACCGCGCACGTGATGATGGTGCTGACGGTGATGTTCTTCTGCTTCAGTTGCGTGCTGGCGTTGAGCCCGGCCGACCTGGCGGCCGCCAAGGAGCAGAACATCTCGGTGTTGTCGTACCTGGCCAACCACTTCCAGACCCCGGTGATCGCGTTCGTGGCACCGCTGATTGCCCTGGTGGCAATCACCAAGTCGTTCCTCGGCCACTACATCGGCGCTAGCGAGGGCTTCCAGGGCATGATCGTCAAGAGCCTGCGCGGGCGCGGCAAAGCCTGGCCGGCCAAGCGTCTGGAGCGGGTTACCGCGCTGTTCATGGTGCTGACGTGCTGGGCGGTCGCCACCCTCAACCCGAGCATCCTGCGCCTGATCGAAAGCATGGGCGGCCCGGTGATTGCCTGCCTGCTGTTTCTGATGCCGATGTACGCCGTACGCAAGGTGCCGGCGCTGCGCAAGTACTCGGGCAAGCTGTCCAATGTGTTCGTTACCTTGATCGGTTTGATCACCTTGTCGGCGATCTTCTACAGCTTCTTCGCCTGACCCAGCTCAACCCCGCGCCGATTCGGCGCGGGCCTGCATCCGTGGGCTCAGCCCAGTACTTCGCGCAGCCGATGCCAGAGCATGCCCGCTGCCAGCAGCGGCGAGCGCAGGGCCTTGCCGCCCGGGAAGGTCAGGTGCGGCACCGCACTGAAAACATCCAGGCCCTGGCTGTGGCCGACGGCGATGCCTTCGGCCAGCAGCTTGGCAGTCCAGTGCGTCACGTTCAGGCCATGCCCGGAATAGCCCTGGGCATAGTAGACGTTGGGGTATTGGCTCAAGCGGCCCACCTGCGGGAAGCGGTTGGCGGTGATGCCGATCATGCCGCCCCATTGATAGTCGATGCGTACATCGGCCAGTTGCGGGAACACCTTGCGCACCTTGGGCAGCATGTAGGCGGCGATGTCTTTCGGATCGCGGCCCGAATAATGGCAGGCACCGCCAAACAGCAGGCGGTTGTCGGCGGTCAGGCGGTAGTAGTCAAGGCCGACCTTCTGGTCACACAAAGCCATGTTCTGCGGAATCAACGCCTGTGCCACCTGTTCAGGCAGTCGCTCGGTCGCCACCACGTAGCTGCCAGCGGGCAGCACCTTGCCGCTCAGACGCGGCTCGAGTTCGTCCAGGTGCGCGTTGCAGCCAAGCACCAGGCTCTGCGCGCGCACCTTGCCGTGGGCGCAGTGCAGGGTCACGCTCGGGCCATGCTCGATGCGCAGCACCGGGCTTTGTTCAAAGATACGCACGCCCAACTTTGCCGCAGCGCGCGCTTCACCCTGGACCAGGTCGAGCGGGTGCAGATGGCCTGAACCCATGTCGATCAGCCCGCCTGCGTACTGCTCGCTGGCGACCACTTCACCGATGTGTGCCGCATCAAGCAGGCGCGTGGCATGGCGGTAACCGAGCTCGGCCAGTTGTGCTTGCTCGTCCTTGAACGCGGCAAACTGGGCGGGCGTGTTGGCCAGCTCGCAGAAGCCCCAGCGCAGGTCACAGTCGATGGCGTACTGGGTAATGCGCTGGCGCACCAGCTCGACCGAGTCGATCCCGGCCTGTTGCAGATATCGCACGCCGTCCTGGCCGACATAGCGGGCAAAACCGCTGACATCATGGCCGATGCCGCGAATCAGCTGGCCACCGTTGCGCCCGCTCGCGCCCCAGCCGATGCGCCGGGCTTCGAGGAGGATCACCGACAAACCGCGCTCGGCCAGTTCCAGCGCAGTATTGACCCCGGTCAGGCCGCCACCGACCACGCAGACGTCGGCGCTCAGTTGTTCTTGCAGCGCAGGGTAGGGCGCGCTGCTGCGCGCCGTGGCGGCGTAGTACGAGGCAGCGTGTTGGCTCTCTAATGACATGGCACATGCTCGGCTCAGCGGTTGGATTTGATCTTGCTCCAGGAACGGGTCATGACCCGCATGATTTTCGGGCTCGGTGTGCTCGATACATAGAGCTTGTCGAGCACCTCTTGCGGCGGGTAGATCTCGGGATTGTTGACCAGCGCCGGATCCATGTGCGCCTTGGCCGCGAGGTTGGCGTTGGCATAACCGACGGTGGTGCTGACTTTGGCGATTACCTCAGGGTCGAGCAGGTAATTGATGAAGGCCAGGGCCTGTTCAGGGTTGCTGGCGTCCTTGGGAATGGCCAGCAGGTCGAACCACAGATTGCTGCCTTCCTTGGGAATGCTGTAGGCGATTTTTACGTCGTTTTTCGCTTCAACCGCGCGATTGGCCGCCTGAAATACGTCGCCCGAGTAACCGAAAGCGATGCAGACATCGCCATTGGCCAGGTCGGAAACGTACTTGGAGGAGTGGAAGTAGGTAATGTACGGCCGTATTTCCACCAGCTTGGCTTCGGCCTTCTTGTAATCGGCTTCGTTCTCGCTGCGCGGGTTCATGCCCAGGTAGTTGAGCATGGCCGGGAACAGTTCATCCGGCGAGTCCATGAAGGCTACGCCGCATTTTTGCAGTTTCTTCAGGTTTTCTGGCTCGAACAGCACTGCCCACGAATCGATCTTGTCGATGCCCAGCGCCTCCTTGACCTTGTCGACGTTGTAGCCGATGCCATTGGTGCCCCACAGGTACGGCACTGCGTATTTATTGCCGGGGTCGTTCTGCTCCAGCTGCTTGAGCAGCTTGGGGTCGAGGTTGCTGAAGTTCGGCAGCTTGCTGCGGTCCAGCGGCAGGAAGGCGCCGGCCTTGGCCTGGCGGGCCAGGAAGTGGTTGGACGGCACCACCACGTCGTAGCCAGTGCGCCCGGCGAGCAACTTGCCCTCCAGGGTTTCGTTGGAGTCGAACACGTCATAGATCACTTTGATGCCGCTGCTGGCCTGGAAGTCGGCCAGGGTGGTTTCACCTATATAGTCGGTCCAGTTGTACACGCTGACGCTCGGCTGGGCCTGAGCGGCGGCGCCGAACATCAGGGCGAATGCTGCGGGGATCACGGACTGCAAATGACGCATGTCGACACCTCTCTGGTTTTATTCTGGGTCGTGATGTTGCATAAGGCGGGGCGCTCGGCGCCCCGCAGATGATCAGACACTCATCATCAGGAACTCGCGCTCCCACGAACTGATCACCCGTTTGAAGTTCTCGTGCTCGGCGCGCTTCACCGCGACATAACCCTGGACGAACTGCTTGCCCAGGTAGTCCTGGATGATTTCGCATTCCTCCATGTGCTGCAGCGCGTCTTCGATGGTAATCGGCAGGCGCAGGCTGCGTCGCTCATAGGCGCGGCCTTGCACTGCAGCGCTCGGCTCGATCTTGCCAACCATGCCCAGGTAGCCGCAGAGCAAACTCGCAGCAATGGCTAGGTAAGGGTTGGCATCGGCGCCCGGCAGGCGGTTCTCGACGCGCATGGCCTCGGGGCTTGAGGTCGGTACGCGCAGTCCGGCGGTGCGGTTTTCTTCACCCCACTCGACGTTGACCGGGGCCGAGGTGTCCGGCAGGAAGCGGCGGAACGAGTTGACGTTCGGCGCGAACATCGGCAACACCTTGGGGATGTACTTCTGCAGGCCACCGATGTGGTGCAGGAACAGCTCGCTCATGCTGCCGTCGTCATTGGCGAAGATCGGCTTGCCGGTGGCGATATCGACCACGCTCTGGTGCAGGTGCATGGCGCTGCCGGGTTCATCGGTGATCGGCTTGGCCATGAACGTTGCGGCGACGTTGTGCTTGAGCGCGGCCTCACGCATGGTCCGTTTGAACACGGTGATCTGGTCAGCCAGGTCCAGCGCGTCGCCGTGGCGGAAGTTGATCTCCATCTGCGCCGGGCCGTCTTCGTGGATCAGCGTGTCGAGGTCCAGGCACTGGATCTCGCACCAGTCGTAGACGTCCTCGAACAGCGGGTCGAATTCGTTGGCGGCGTCGATCGAGAACGACTGACGGCCGCTTTCAGCGCGCCCGGAGCGGCCCATCGGCACTTGCAGGGGCAAGTCCGGGTCTTCGCAGCGCTTGGTCAGGTAGAACTCCATCTCCGGCGCGACGATTGGCTGCCAGCCCTTGTCGGCGTAGAGCTTGAGGACTTTCTTGAGAACGTTGCGCGGCGACAGCTCGATCGGGTTGCCTTGCTTGTCGAAGGTGTCGTGGATGACGATGGCGGTGGGTTCGATGGCCCACGGGATCTGGTACACCGCCGACGGGTCGGGGCGGCAGATCATGTCGATGTCGGCCGGGTCGAGCAGGTCATAGTAGATGTCGTCGTCGACATAGTCGCCGGTGACGGTCTGCAGCAGCACGCTTTCAGGCAGGCGCATGCCGCGCTCATGGAGGAACTTGGCCGTGGGTGCAATCTTGCCGCGGGCGATGCCGGTCAGGTCACTGATCACGCATTCGACTTCGGTGATGCGGTGTTCTTTCAGCCAGGTGGAAAGCTGATCGAAGGGGGCGTTCATACAGACCTCTTGGTTGGGTTTTGATCGCGCCACGCGAAGGGATCTTCCCAGTCGCTGCGCTGAAGGCTATCTTGGGCGCAGCCCGCAGGGTTGATCTATCCACTTCTTTCGCCAGCAAATGCACCAAAAGAGTGCATATAGGATGCCGCGTGACCAGCGCCAACGGCTTGCAAGTTCAGGCTTTCCAGACCAGTGATGTCAGTGAACAGGTGCGCACAACGCCCGGCTGGCAGCAGCAATACCGGCAAATGTCGCCGGGGTTGTTCAATGGCCAACTGCGCAGCCTGGAGCTTGAGGGCGTCGAGGTCTACGAAGAACGCCTGAACACCCGCGTTGAGCAGTTTTTCAGCGCGCCCAGTGGGTCGTTGACGTTCTGCTTTGATCGCAGCGAGAACAGCCTGTACCTGCTCAATGAAGACAGCCGCAATATCTGGATCACGCCCGAGAACTATCAGGAAGTGGCGGTGGTGTTCAGCCGCGACTTTCTCCAGCGCCATGGGCTGGATGTCGCCCGCCTGGAAGGCTTGTTCATGACCCCGCTGGACTCGGTGCAGAACAACCTGTTCGGCAGCTGGCTGAGCGCGACCCTGACACGGCTGGGCGAGGCTGATAGCCCATTGCAGGGCAGGGCGTTGGGCGAACAGCTGCTCGAGGATTGCCTGTTCATTCTCGACAATGCCAGCCAACGCCTGCAGGGCGATGCTCATGGCCGGCGTAGCGAGGCGCGCGCGGTCATGCGCCGGGTCAGCGACTGGGCCGCCGATTGCCCCGACGAAACGCTCAACCTCGTCGAGCTGGCCGAAGTTGCCGGGGTGTCTGTGCGCCAGTTGCAGCAGATATTCAAGGCCTTCACCGCCATGCCGCCTGCGCACTGGCTGCGCCTGCGCCGCTTGAACGGCGCCCGCCGTGACTTGTTGCGTGGCGCTGGGGCGACCGTGGCCGAGGTGGCCATGCAGTGGTCGTTCTGGCACCTGGGGCGCTTCTCGGAAAGTTACCGGCAACTGTTTGGCGAGCTGCCCAGCGAGACGCTGAAGCGGGCCAGGTAGCCCGGTACAGTTCTGCAGATCAGAGCCATTGCTGGTATCGTGCGCGGCAGTAATGTACCGAGGTCCTGATGTTTTATCTGCCCCTGACCAGCGAACAGGCCGACGGCCTGGCCAGTCAACACGCCAGCGAGTTCTTTGTGCAGGCCAGCCTGCTGGAAAGCGCTGCGGTGCTGTTTATCCAGAATGTGCCGCGCCAGCAGGGTGCGCCTTCGGTCGAAGCGCAGCAGCGGCGCTTTGCCGAGATCGTGCGGATTGCCGATGAGGTCGAAGCGGCGGCGCCTTCGCGCTTCCAGCAGCAGGTCGCCAGCCGTTTTGACGCAGAAGTGTTCGCCATGGGCCTGGGCATGCTCGGCGAGAACGGCATCGGCCTGCTGGCGGCCGAGCAGCCGGTCGATGTTGCCGACCTGCGCGACAGCGAAGGTGGCTGGAGCTTTACCTTTGCCGATGCCTATCGCGAGCAGGTAACGCCGTTGCGACCGGTCAGCTTGCCGTCGTTGCCGAGCAATCTGCGCCTGAGTGACCAGCAGAACCGCTTGCTGCGCGAGTTTCTCTCGGGGGTTGACGAGTCGGTGGCGGTGCAGGGGTTTGCCGGCACCGGCAAGACTTTCCTGATCAACCAGTTCGCCCGTTTGCTCGACCCGCAGCGGACCTTGCTGCTGGCCATGACCGAAGGCCAGCTACGCGCCCTGCAGGCGCGGATCAAGGACGCCTCGGCGTTTACCGCGCGCACTTTTGGCCAGTTGGCCGATGAAATTCTTGACCGCGACCTGACCAGCAACGGCTGGCGCCTGCGCGACGTCTACCGCAGCAAACTGTCGTGGCGCCCGCAGGAGGCGCAAGTCGTACAGTGGCTGGCAGTGCCGGACATCGGCCCGTTGGCGGCGCGCGAAGTGGTCGCCCTGTGCATCAAGGCCGTACGCAGCTTCTGCCGCAGCGCAGACACCGCCATCGAACTGCATCATTTGCCGTGGATGGGCCACGGCTTTTCGCCGTTGGATCAGGAGGTGCTGCTGGAAAAGGCGCGCCTGTACTGGCAACAGCTGATCCGCCCCTCGGCGCGCGAGATTCAGCTGCCGGTGCGCGATTATCACCGGGTCAAGCTGCTGTCGCTGACGCTGGAAGTGATCGACAGCCAGTTCAGCCATGTCATCGTCGATGAAGCCCACGAGCTGTCGGCGCCCATGCTCGCCGTGCTCGACCGCAGCCCGCAGGCAATCATTACCCTGGGCGACGACCTGCAGAACCTCAACGGCCTCAGCCCGCACCACGGCAAGTTCATCCGCCAGCGCTGCATCGATCACTCGCTGCGTGCCGGGCCAGCCATGGAGGGCGTGCTGAACCCGCTGATCCTGGCCCACCCGGCCGCAGTGCAGGCGGCCTTTACCGGCAGCGCCGAGCACTATACCCGGGTCAGTTTCTTCGACACGGTGACGGTGCCCGAGCAACCTACGGCGCTGCTGGTGGATGACGAATGGGGTCTGTTCGGCTGGTTCCAGCGCCTGACCCATCAGGGCGTACCGTTTGTTTTGCTCAAAGGTGCGCGCAAGGAGTTCGAGCTGTTTGTCGAAGACTGCATCGAGTTGTACCGCTACGGCACGCGCCCGCGGCACAACATGCTGTTCCGCTATGCCAGCTGGCAGGCGCTGGAACAGGACAAGGGCGACGACAAGGCCTTTGCTGCTGTGGCCAACCTGCTGCGCAGGGGCTACACGCCGGAAGATTTCGCCAAGGCCAAGAGCCGTTATCGCTGGGACAAGGCGCCCAAGCTGTTCCTGGCCAGGGTGCGCGACGTGAAGAACATGGAGTTCGCCCGGGTCATGGTCTCGCCAGAGCTGATGGTCGCGCCTGCCGCCGCCGGTAACCGCAATGAGCGAGCGCGCATGCTCGCGGGGCTGTACACCGCCTGTTCGCGGGCCAGGCATGAGCTGATTGTGCCGGGTGGCATGCTCGACTGGGTGCAGGACCAGGTGCGCGATAACTAACTGGCAAAAAAAGGGGCAAGCCGCACAAGCGACTTGCCCCTTTTGCTTACGCTGCTGTCAGTTACGATCCAGCCACACCGTCTGCACGTTGCAGAACTCGCGCACACCGAAGTGCGACAGCTCACGGCCAAAGCCGCTCTTCTTCACGCCGCCGAACGCTACCCGCGGGTCAGAAGCGCAGTAGCCGTTGATGAACACCGCACCGGTATCCAGCGCCGAGGTCATCCGCTCAGCCAGCTCGAGGTTGGCGGTGTAGATGGTCGAGGCCAGACCAAACTCGCTGTCGTTGGCCAGTTCCACGGCGTGGTCGGCGTCACGGGCGCTGATGATCGCTGCCACCGGGCCAAACAACTCCTGCTTGAACGCGGTCATTTGCGGGGTAACGCCGGCAAATACGGTCGGCTCGTAGAAGTTGCCGACGCCCTCAGCCTTCTTGCCACCCAGCAGCAGCACCGCGCCTTCAGCCAAGGTTGCCTGCACCTGGCCGTCAAGCTCGTCGCGCAGGTCATAGCGGGCCATCGGGCCGATGTAGGTGTCAGCCTCAAGCGGGTTGCCGACCTTGAGCTGACGCGTGGCTTCGACGAACTTCGCGGTAAACGCCTCGGCGATGCTTTCTTCGACGATCAGGCGCTTGGCTGCTGCACAGACCTGGCCGGTGTTCTGATAGCGGCCGATCACCGCTGCCTTGACTGCTGCATCGAGGTCGGCGTCCGCCAGTACGATGAACGGATCGGAACCGCCCAGTTCCAGTACGCATTTCTTCAGCGCAGCACCGGCTTGAGCACCAATCGCCATGCCGGCGCGGACACTGCCGGTCAGGGTCACGGCGGCAATACGCGGGTCATTGATCGCCCGGGTCACGCCGTCCGGGGTGACGTTGAGCACTTCGAAGATGCCGGCTGGCAGGCCAGCCTGGTTGATCACGTCGAGCAGCAGATAGGCGCTGCCCATGACGTTCGGGGCATGCTTGAGCACATAGGTATTGCCCGCCAGCAGTGCCGGGACCGCGCCGCGCAGCACTTGCCAGAGCGGGAAGTTCCACGGCATCACGGCCAGAATCGGCCCCAACGGGCGGTATTCGATGCGCGCGGTGGCGATTTGCGTAGGCTCGGCAGCCAGCATCGCCGGGCCGTGCTCGGCGTACCATTGGCACAGGCCAACGCACTTGGTCACTTCGCCACGTGCCTGGCTGATCGGCTTGCCGATTTCGCGGCTGATCATCACCGCCAATGCTTCGTGATTGGCCTGCAGAGCATCGGCCAGGGCGTTCAGATACTCGCTGCGCTGCCCCAGTGACACCTGGCGCCATTGGTTGAAGCCAACCTTGGCACGTTGCAGCGCCGCTTCCTGTGCGGCGTCGGTGTCGAACGGATAGTGGCCGATCTGCTCACCGCTGAACGGGTCGACAGAAATGGCGTGGGTCAGGCTGCTGATCTCGCTCATGGCGGAGGTCCTCGTTGTTATAAGTTGACGAAGCTCAGACTAGTGGCGTGCAACCGTATTGAAAACTGAATAATAATGAGCGCAACGTTCACGTTTGGAGAATGACTGTGGATCTGGTGCAACTGGAAATTTTCAAGGCAGTGGCAGAGCACGGCAGCATTAGCGCCGCTGCCCAGCAGATTCACCGCGTGCCGTCGAACCTCACCACGCGGATCAAGCAGCTTGAGGAAGACCTCGGTGTCGAGCTGTTCATCCGCGAGAAAAGCCGCCTGCGCCTGTCACCGGCGGGCTGGAATTTTCTCGAGTACACCCGGCGCATTCTCGACCTGGTCCACGAAGCGCGGCTCACCGTGGCCGGCGAAGATCCGCAGGGCACGTTCGCCCTGGGTTCGCTGGAAAGCACCGCCGCCGTGCGCATCCCGGCCTTGCTGGCCAGTTATAACCAGCGCTTTCCCAAGGTCGATCTGGACCTGTCGACCGGGCCCTCGGGGACCATGCTCGAAGGTGTGCTGTCCGGCCGCCTGGTCGCAGCCTTCGTCGATGGCCCGGTACTGCACCCGACGCTGGAAGGCATGGCCGTGTTCGATGAAGAGATGGTAGTGATTGCGCCACTCAACCATGCCGCAATCAGCCGCGCCCGCGACGTCAACGGCGAGAGCATCTACGCCTTTCGCGCCAACTGCTCGTACCGCCATCATTTCGAGAACTGGTTTGTCCAGGATCAGGCCGTGCCCGGCAAAATCCATGAGATGGAGTCCTATCACGGCATGCTTGCGTGCGTCAGTGCTGGTGCCGGCCTGGCGTTGATGCCGCGCAGCATGCTCGACAGCATGCCGGGCTTGAGCACGGTCAGCGTTTGGCCGTTGTCGGAAGACTTTCGGTACTTGCAGACCTGGCTGGTGTGGCGGCGCGGTACTGTGTCGCGCAGCTTGAGTATGTTTATCAAGCTGCTGGAGGAGCGGCGGGCTGCCTAGGGTCGCTTTCAGCCTTGAGATAGCCGGGGCCGCTGCGCGGCCCTTTCGCGACACAAGGCCGCTCCTACACCGACCGTGCCACGTAAGGACGACGCAGTGCCTGTAGGAGCGGCCTAGTGTCGCGAAAGGGCTGCAAAGCAGCCCCGACGTACTCGAACCACCCGCAGTCGCTCGGCAGCCTACTATTCATCCAGATCCGGCACATCACCCGGCCGGTCGATATCCAGCAACACCCCAGGATCACCCAATTCAATATTGCGCACCGCCTGCGGATTGCCCAGCAGCACGCTGCGGGCGCCTTCATCGCCGGTCAGGGTGCACAACTGCGGCCACCAGGCGCGACCGAACAGCACCGGGTGGCCGGGCTTGCTTTGATACGTCGGGCGGATGATCAGGCGACGGTCCGCCTTGGCCAGCAGCGCGGCGAGGGTGGCGGGCTGGATGAACGGCATGTCACCCAGCATCACCAGCAAGCCCTGAGCATTGGACGCGGTACTGATCTGCGCGACGCTGGTAGCGATGCTGTGGCCAAGTCCAAGCCGGCTGCTGCTCGATTGCAGGATGCGCACGTTATCAGCCAGGCCGACCGGGGCAGGGTCGTCGTCACGCAGCGCCAGCCAGACTTCGCCCAACTGCGCGCACGGCAGTTGCAGGCTGGTCTGCAGCAGGGTCTGGCCGCTGCTCAGCAGGTGCTGGCGTTTGTCACTGCCAAACCGGCGGCTATGGCCGGCGGCGAGTACCAGAGCGGTTACGGTACATGGCATCCTGAGGGTGTCCCGTGGCAAATGAGGAATCGGTCTGGCCGCTAGACTACCTTAACCCCAGCATCACTGGCGCACGCAAGGCGGTACGCCATCACCCGGCAGGCTCGGGTATGATGCCAACCCCTATCGTTGCCAGAGGCCCGCCACCATGACCTTGAACGCTGAACAGATCGGCGAATACCGTGCATTTGCCGAGCAGTTGGCGCAGGCCGCTGCGGCTGCGATCCAGCCGTATTTTCGCGCCAACCTGGCCGTCGAGGACAAGGGCGGGCGCCTGTACGACCCGGTGACCGTGGCCGACAAGGCCGCCGAAGACGCCATGCGCTCGCTGATTCAGGAACGCTATCCAAGCCACGGCATCCTTGGTGAAGAGCAGGGCGTGGCGGTTGGCAGCAGCCCGCTGACCTGGGTGCTTGATCCGATCGATGGCACCCGCGCCTTCATCACCGGGCTGCCGCTGTGGGGCACGTTGATCGCGCTCAACGACGGCACCAAGCCGGTGGTCGGGGTGATGAACCAGCCGTTTACCGGCGAGCGCTTCATCGGTACCCCAGAGGGAGCCTGGCTCGGCAGCACGCCGCTGAAGACCCGTGCCTGCAGCGATTTGGCCTCAGCCACCCTGATGTGCACCACGCCGGACATGTTCGATAGCGAGGCGCGCAAGGCCGCCTTTGAAGCGGTTGCCGGCCAGGCGCGGCTGATGCGCTACGGCGGCGACTGCTACGCCTATTGCATGCTCGCCAGTGGCTTTGTCGATGTGATCGTCGAGGCCAGCCTGCAGCCGTATGACGTGCAGGCGTTGATGCCGATCATCGAAGGGGCGGGCGGGGTGATCACCGCCTGGGATGGCAGCTCGGCGCAGAACGGCGGCTGTGTCGTGGCCTGCGGTGACCCTGCGTTGCATGCGCAAATGATCGAGTTGCTGCGTCACGCCATGTGACCGGCTGAGCCCCTGCAATACCGTTGCGCAGGCCTGGCTGGCCTGCGCAACTGCACTTTTTCGCCATTTCGCGCTCTATGTCTGGTCAGGCAGAGCCGATCCCCGGCCCCGTCGTTGATCAAGACCCCGGTGCCGATGCTTGTCCCCGTACTGCGAACCTGCCCCCGCCTGCTGCTGGCCGGCGCCCTGACCCTGCTGTGCGCGTGCACCGAGCAACAGGGCCGCGATATCGTCAGCCAGTTCAGTGATGGCAAACCCAGCGAGCTGTTCCAGACCAGTGTCGACCGCATGGCCACCCTGGCGATGCGCGACAACCTGCAAAGCCTGTACCTGCTGATGAACAAGCTGTACGCACGCAATCCCAACCAGTGGAAGCAGTCCGGCTACCTTGACGCCGCTACCGCCGAGCGGCAGATCCGCCTGGCCATCGAGCAACGCCAGCCGCTGCCGCAGCTCGGTCAGCGGCGCGATCTGGCAGCCCTCAGCTACGCCCTGAGCCCGGAATTTCGCGGCGATCGGGTCGGCGCCTTCATCTATGCCATCGGCAGTATGCTGATCACCGCCCACGGCGGACGCAGCGAGTTCTACATGACCGATGCGATCGACCCGCTGTTCGTCAACAACGCCGCGCGCAACATCGAAAAAGCCACCTGGATGCTCAGCCAGCGTCAGGACGCCAATGGCGTGCTGTTGCTGTTCTCCAACGAGATTTCCGAAGAGGGCAGCAACCTCAGCTTCGCGGTCGAGTTCGGCAAGATCGTCGCCCGGCTCGACCTGTTGGCGCAGATGCTCGATGAACGCTACCGGCGGATTGGCTTGAACTACGCGCAGAGCTTGTTGCTGATGAACTTCCTGCCGGTGCAATAGGCCGCGCTAGAGCAGTGCCTTGATCGCCTGGCGATAGCGCGGACCGGCCAGACTCATGCTGTTGTTATGGCTGGCACCAGGCACCAGCAGCAGGGTCTTGGGCTGCTGCGCGGCCTCGTATAATTGCTGGCTGAAGCGTGGCGGCACGTAGCGGTCGTTCTGGCCGTGCACCAGCAGTACTGGCATGCCGACCTGGTCGATCTTGTCGATCGAATCGAATTTTTGCGACAGCAGCCAGCGCACTGGCAGGGCGGTATCGGCTACCACTGCCGCAACATCGCCGAGCGAAGTGAAGGTCGATTCCAGGATCAAGCCGCGCGCAGCGCTCGGGCTGCCGTCTTTTTGCGCCTGGCGGCTCAGCTCGGCCGCAAGCTCCACAGCCACCGCGCCGCCGAGCGAGTGGCCGAAGATCAGCCGCTTGTTGCGGTCCGGTTGCAGCTGGGCAAAGCGCTCCCAGGCCACCTGCGCATCTTCATAGACGGTCGCCTCGGACGGCAGGTCGCCGCGGCTCTGGCCGAAACCGCGGTAGTCCACGGCCAGCACCGAGTAACCCATGGCATGCAGTTGCTCGATGCGAAATAGCTGGCCGGTGAGGTTCCAGCGCACGCCGTGCAGGTAGAGGATGGCCGGTGCGTCGGCGCGCTGGGCTGGCCACCACCAGGCATGCAGGCTCTGGTTGGCGGTGAAGCTGCGCGGGCGCAGGTCGAGTTCCTGCACACCTGCGGGCAAGCCACGGAACCAGCTGGCCTGGCCGGGCTCGATGCGAAACACCAGCTCGCGCTCCTTGTGTTGCAGTACGCTGCAGCCGGCCGGCAGGCCGATCAGGAGCACCGCCATGCACAGCCAGCTGAGCCAGCGACGTTTGAGGTGAAGCAAAAGAGAAGAGGGCATGCAGGCGTTTTTAGCAGAAGCGCCGATTGCGGTGTAAGGAAAGTAACCGAGCGGTGTAGTCGGATGATTGCAAGCTGTGTCAGTAAAAAGGGCTATCAACCCTAGGCGAAGACTGATCTAGAGCCTGCGCCTATCCCCTGCGTTCGATAATCGGACAAATGCTGGCCGCAAGAGCGCGCTGTTCGCCCGGCCGTTACTGAGGTCGCATTGCCTGGCAGCCCTTGCATTGCGTAGTGTGTAGCCAAGCCACCGGTTGTCACTTGCCTGCTGTACCCGGCGACCGGCCCGATAGACTGAGCGTGTACGACCGCGACCACTCGCCGTTGAGGCAGTAGGAAGCGGCGACGATAACAAGAATGAGCCGAGTGCCTTGCCTATGGAAAACCGCCTGTTGAGCGAGCGTAGCAGTGTGTTTCACCACGCTGATCCGTATGCCGTCTCCGATTACGTCAACCGGCATGTAGGCCAGCACTGCATCGGCCTGTCGCGCACCACCCATCCGCAAGCCAGCCTCAGCCACCGCAAACTGGCCGAGCTGGACCTGTGCCGCATCAGTTATGGCGGCAGCGTGCGGGTTACTTCGCCAGCGCTTGAAACGATCTACCACCTGCAGGTGTTGCTGCACGGCAATTGCCTGTGGCGCGGGCCACAGCGCGAGCACCACCTGGTGCCGGGCGAATTGCTGTTGATCAACCCGGATGATCCGGTCGACCTGACCTACTCGGAAGACTGCGAAAAATTCATCCTCAAGGTGCCGACCCGGCTGCTCGAATCGATCTGCGACGAGCAGCGTTGGCAGCGGCCCAGCGGTGGCGTGCGGTTTTTGCGCAATCATTACCGGCTGGATGAGCTGGACGGCTTCGTCAACCTGCTGGGTATGGTCTGCCATGAGGCGGAGGTCAGTGACTCGTTGCCGCGGGTGCAGGGCCACTACAGCCAGATCGTCGCCAGCAAGCTGCTGACCTTGATGAGCACCAATGTCCAGCGGGAGAACCTCGGCGCGCCGGGCGCCAGCCTGGAGCGCATCCTCGATTACATCGAACGCAACCTCAAGCTTGAGCTGCCGGCGGAGGCGTTGGCCGAGCAGGCCTGCATGAGCCTGCGCTCGTTGTATGCGCTGTTCGATCGGCATCTGGGCACCACGCCCAAGCAGTATGTACGCCAGCGCAAGCTGCAGCGCCTGCACGAGTGTCTGGCTGACCCGAGCTGCTCGGTGCGCAGTGTAACCGAGCTGGCGATGGATTACGGCTTCATGCACCTGGGCCGCTTTGCCGAGAGCTACCGCCAGCAATTCGCCGAATTGCCTTCGGAAACCTTCAAGCGCCGCATCTGAACCTCCGCTGGCGCCGCCCTGGCGCCACATCCTCAGCCCCCTCCAGCAAGCCTGCAGAAAACGGATAGCACTCTGCACAATCCGGATATTGCCCCCGCCGCGCTCGTCCTAACCTGACCTGGCCTGAACAATAACAATGGAGACCCTGGCCATGTTCCTGGGATTCGACTACCTCAATGCCATGCTCGAGGACGACCGGGAATCGGGCGTCTACCGCTGTAAGCGGGAGATGTTCACCGACCCGCGCCTGTTTGACCTGGAGATGAAACACATCTTCGAAGGTAACTGGATCTACCTGGCCCACGAAAGCCAGATCCCTGAAAAGAACGACTTCCTGTCGCTGACCATGGGCCGCCAGCCGGTGTTCATCGCGCGCAACAAGGACGGCCAGCTGAACGCCTTCCTCAATGCCTGCAGCCACCGCGGGGCGATGCTCTGCCGGCACAAACGCGGTAACCGTGCCAGCTACACCTGCCCGTTCCACGGCTGGACCTTCAATAACAGCGGCAAGCTGCTCAAAGTCAAGGACCCGAGTAATGCCGGTTACCCAGCCAGCTTCAACTGCGACGGCTCGCACGACCTGACCAAGGTGGCGCGCTTCGAGTCGTACCGCGGCTTCCTCTTCGGCAGCCTCAATGCCGATGTGAAACCGCTGCTCGAGCACTTGGGCGAATCGGCCAAGATCATCGACATGATCGTCGACCAGTCGCCCGAGGGCCTGGAAGTGCTGCGTGGCTCCAGCTCCTACATCTACGAAGGCAACTGGAAGCTCACTGCCGAAAACGGCGCCGACGGCTACCACGTGAGCTCGGTGCACTGGAACTACGCCGCTACCCAGAACCAGCGCAAGCAACGCGAAAGCGCTGCCGAGATCAAGACCATGAGCGCCGGTGCCTGGGCCAAACAGGGCGGCGGCTTCTACTCGTTCGACCATGGCCACCTGCTGCTGTGGACGCGCTGGGCCAACCCGGAAGACCGCCCGGCCTACGAGCGCCGCGAGCAACTGGCGGCAGATTTCGGCCAGGCCCGTGCCGACTGGATGATCGAGAACTCGCGCAACCTGTGCCTGTACCCGAACGTGTACCTGATGGACCAGTTCAGCTCGCAGATCCGCATCGCCCGGCCAATTTCGGTGAACAAGACCGAAATCACCATCTACTGCATCGCCCCCAAGGGCGAGAGCAGCGAGGCCCGCGCCAAGCGCATCCGCCAGTACGAAGACTTCTTCAACGTCAGTGGCATGGCCACCCCGGATGACCTCGAAGAGTTCCGCTCGTGCCAGACCGGCTACGGCGGCGGCACTGGCTGGAACGATATGTCGCGCGGCGCCGAGCATTGGGTCGAAGGGGCCGACGAGGCCGCCCGCGAGATCGAGCTCAAGCCATTGCTGTCAGGCGTGCGCACCGAAGATGAAGGCCTGTTCGTGCTGCAGCACAAGTATTGGCAGGAGACCATGCTCAAGGCACTCGAGCAGGAGCCGCAGCTGATCCCAGTGGAGGCCGTGCGATGAGCGCTTTGTACGACACCGTGCGCGACTTCCTCTACCGCGAAGCGCGCTACCTCGACGATGGCCAGTGGGAGCAGTGGCTGGAGCTGTATGCCAGCGATGCGACCTTCTGGATGCCATCCTGGGATGACAACGACCAGCTCACCGAAGACCCGCAAAGCGAGATTTCCCTGATCTGGTACGGCAACCGAGGAGGGCTGGAGGACCGCGTGTTCCGCATCCAGACCGAGCGCTCAAGTGCCACAGTTCCGGATACCCGCACCTCGCACAACCTGAGCAATATCGAGATTGTCGAGCACAGTGGCGAGCAGTGTCAGGTGCGCTTCAACTGGCACACCCTGAGCTTTCGCTACAAGACCACCGACAGTTACTTCGGCAGCAGCTTCTACACCCTGGATCTGCGCGGCGAGCAGCCGCTGATCAAGGCCAAGAAAGTGGTGCTGAAGAACGACTACGTTCGCCAGGTCATCGACATCTACCACATCTGACTTCTGGTCAAGACGAGTACTGACCAGCGTGCCGCAGGGCGCGCTGCGGGCAGGCTCGTCCGCGAGGTGCAACATGAGCTTCCAGATCGCACTCAATTTCGAAGACGGAATCACCCGCTTCATCAATGCCGAAGGCCACGAAACCGTTGCCGATGCGGCCTATCGGCAAGGCATCAACATCCCCCTGGACTGCCGTGACGGCGCCTGCGGCACCTGCAAGTGCAAGGCCGAGGCGGGCAGCTATGCGCTGGGTGAGGACTTCATCGAAGACGCCCTCAGCGCAGAAGAAATCAGCCAGGGTTACGTGCTGACCTGCCAGATGCGCGCGGAATCCGACTGCGTGCTGCGCATCCCGGCATCGTCGCAGCTGTGCAAAGCCGAGCAGGGCAATTTCCAGGCCGAGATCAGCGATGTGCGCCAGCTGTCGGCCAGCACCATTGCCCTGTCGATCAAGGGTGAAGCGCTGAGCAGCCTGGCCTTCTTGCCAGGCCAGTACGTCAACCTGCAGGTGCCGGGCAGCGGTCAGAGCCGCGCGTATTCGTTCAGTTCGTTGCCCAAGGATGGCGAGGTCAGCTTCCTCATCCGCAACGTTCCCGGCGGCCTGATGAGCAGCTTCCTTACCAGTCTGGCCAAGGCCGGCGACAGCATGAGCCTGGCCGGCCCGCTGGGTAGCTTCTACCTGCGCCCGATCCAGCGGCCGTTGTTGCTGCTGGCCGGCGGCACCGGCCTGGCACCGTTCACGGCGATGCTGGAAAAGATCGCCGAAGTCGGCAGCGCGCATCCACTGCACCTGATCTACGGCGTGACCAACGATTTCGACCTGGTCGAGCTCGACCGCCTGCAGGCGCTGGCTGCGCGCATCAACAACTTCACCTACAGCGCCTGCGTGGCCAACCCTGACAGTGAGTACCCGCAAAAGGGCTACGTCACCCAGCACATCGAACCGGCGCACCTGAACAACGGCGATGTCGACGTGTACCTGTGCGGCCCGCCGCCGATGGTCGAGGCGGTCAGCCAGTACATCCGCGAACAAGGCATCACCCCGGCCAACTTCTATTACGAGAAGTTCGCCGCCGCGGCCTGAGTTTCCTTGGGGGCTGGCCGCATCGTGCGGGTGCGGCTGGCCTCTTTTTTATTGCCAATGGCAGCAGCGTCGCCGCGTGCAGACGAAGGCGCCGCTGGGGAGAGCAGAGATGAGCAACAGATTCCAAGGCAAGGTCGCGCTGGTCACCGGCGCGGCCCAAGGCATTGGCCGCGGCGTGTGCTGGCGGCTCAAGGCCGAAGGCGCTCAAGTGGTAGCCGTAGACCGTTCCGAGCTGGTTCATGAACTGGCCGGCGAGGGCACGCTGACGCTGATTGCCGACCTCGAGCAGCACGCCGAGTGCGCCCGGGTCATGGCCAGCGCGGTCGAGCGCTTTGGCCGGATCGACATCCTCGTCAACAACGTCGGCGGGACCATCTGGGCCAAGCCGTTCGAGCACTATGAGCCGGAACAGATCGAGGCCGAAGTACGCCGTTCGCTGTTCCCGACCCTGTGGTGCTGCCATGCAGCGCTGCCGTACATGCTCGAGCGTGGCGCCGGCGCCATCGTCAACGTGTCATCGATTGCCACCCGCAGCATCAACCGCGTGCCCTATGGCGCAGCCAAGGGCGGCGTCAACGCACTCACCGCCTGCCTGGCCTTCGAGACCGCCGAGCGCGGTATTCGGGTCAACGCCACTGCGCCCGGCGGCACCGAAGCGCCACCCCGGCGGGTGCCGCGCAACAGCGATGCGCAGAGCGAGCAGGACAAGGCCTGGTACCAGCAGATCGTTGCCCAGACCTTGGACAGCAGCCTGATGAAGCGCTACGCGAGCATTGACGAACAGGTCAACGCGATCCTCTTTCTCGCCTCCGACGAGGCCTCTTACATCACCGGCGTGACCCTGCCGGTCGGCGGCGGCGACCTCGGCTGACAGTCGCCCAGCCTGCGTTTACCTCTCACAACAAAAACAACAGAGACCGATGCCATGCGAACCCTGGATGTTCACCCGATCATTGATAACGCGCGCTTTTCACCGTTCCACTGGATGGTCATGGCCTGGTGCGGCCTGCTGCTGGTATTCGACGGCTACGACCTGTTCATCTATGGCGTAGTGCTGCCGGTGATCATGAAGGAGTGGGGGCTGACCCCACTGCAAGCCGGCGCGCTGGGCAGCTACGCGCTGTTCGGCATGATGTTCGGTGCGCTGCTGTTCGGTAGCCTGGCGGACCGGATCGGGCGCAAGAAGGGCATCGCCATCTGTTTCGCGTTGTTCTCCGGCGCGACCATCCTCAATGGCTTTGCCAGCAGCCCCAGCGAGTTCGGCATCTACCGTTTCATCGCCGGGCTCGGCTGCGGCGGCTTGATGCCCAATGCCGTGGCGTTGATGAACGAGTACGCACCCAAACGCCTGCGCAGCACGCTGGTGGCGATCATGTTCAGCGGTTACTCGCTGGGCGGCATGCTTTCGGCAGGTGTCGGCATCTTCTTGCTGCCGCGCTTTGGTTGGGAGTCGATGTTCTTTGCCGCAGCGCTGCCGTTGCTGCTGTTGCCGGTGATCCTCTACTACCTGCCCGAGTCGATTGGTTTTCTGGTGCGCCAGGGCCGTAGCGACGAAGCCCGTGCCCTGCTCAAACGGCTTGATCCGGACTGCGACGTGCAGGCCGACGATGTGTTGCAGGCGAGCGAGCGCAAAGGCAAGGGCGCTTCAGTGCTGGAGCTGTTTCGTGACGGCCTGGCAGTGCGCACCCTGGCCCTGTGGCTGGCATTTTTCTGCTGCCTGCTGATGGTCTACGCGCTCAGCTCGTGGCTGCCGAAACTGATGGCCAACGCCGGCTATAGCCTGGGTTCAAGCCTGTCGTTCCTGCTGGCACTGAACTTCGGCGGCATGGCCGGGGCAATTCTCGGCGGCTGGCTGGGTGATCGCTACAACCTGGTCAAGGTCAAGATCGCTTTCTTTGTCGCCGCGGCGCTGTCGATCAGCCTGCTTGGGGTGAACAGCCCGATGCCCGTGCTGTACCTGCTGATCTTCATTGCCGGCGCCACCACCATCGGCACACAAATCCTGCTGTATGCCGGCGCGGCCCAGCTCTATGGCCTGTCGATGCGCTCGACCGGCCTTGGTTGGGCCTCCGGTATCGGCCGCAACGGCGCCATCGTCGGCCCGCTGCTGGGCGGCGCGCTGATGGGCATCAACCTGCCGCTGCAACTCAACTTCATCGCCTTTGCCATCCCCGGCGCGGTTGCCGCGCTGGCCATGGCCGTGCACCTGGCCAGCAGCCGGCGCCACGGCCTGGCCGCGCTGGCGCAGGCGTAACCCTTTGACTGACGCAACTGGAGGCCTTGCATGACAAGCCCGACTATCGACCGGCTGGAGGCGATCATCGTCGACCTGCCGACCATTCGCCCGCACAAGCTGGCGATGCACACCATGCAGCAGCAGACCTTGGTGGTGCTGCGCCTGCGCTGCAGCGACGGCGTCGAAGGCATTGGCGAAGCGACCACCATCGGTGGCCTGGCCTACGGCTACGAGAGCCCGGAAGGGATCAAGGCCAACATCGACGCGCACCTGGCCCCGGCGCTGGTCGGCCTGCCAGCCGACAACATCAATGCCGCCATGCTCAAGCTGGACAAGCTGGCCAAGGGCAACACCTTCGCCAAGTCGGGCATCGAAAGTGCCCTGCTCGACGCGCAGGGCAAACGCCTGGGCCTGGCGGTCAGCGAGCTGCTCGGTGGCCGGGTGCGCGACAGCCTCGAAGTGGCCTGGACCCTCGCCAGTGGCGACACCGCCCGCGACATCGCTGAAGCCGAGCACATGCTGGAGATCCGCCGCCATCGGCTGTTCAAGCTGAAGATCGGCGCCAACCCGCTGGAGCAGGACCTGCGCCATGTGGTGGCAATCAAGCGTGAGCTGGGCGAGCGCGCCAGCGTGCGCGTCGACGTCAATCAGTACTGGGATGAGTCGCAAGCCTTGCGTGCCTGCCAGGTGCTTGGCGACAACGGCATCGACCTGATCGAGCAGCCAATAGCGCGGATCAACCGCAGCGGGCAAGTCCGTCTTAACCAGCGCAGCCCGGCGCCGATCATGGCCGACGAGTCGATCGAAAGCGTGGAAGACGCCTTCAGCCTCGCCGCCGACGGTGCTGCCAGCGTGTTCGCTTTGAAGATCGCCAAAAACGGCGGCCCCCGCGCCGTGCTGCGTACCGCGCAGATCGCCGAAGCCGCCGGCATCGCCCTGTACGGCGGCACCATGCTCGAAGGCGCGGTCGGCACCCTGGCCTCGGCCCACGCCTTTTTGACCCTGCGCCAGCTGACCTGGGGCACCGAGTTGTTCGGGCCGCTGCTGCTGACCGAAGACATCGTCGAGCAGCCGCTGCGCTACAGCGACTTCCAACTGCATGTACCACGCACGCCCGGATTGGGCCTGAACCTGGATGAAACCCGCCTGGCGCGTTTCGCCCGGCGCTGATTGCGACCTTACCCAAGGAGAAACCCATGCTGTTCCACGTGAAGATGACCGTGAACCTGCCCGTTGACATGGACCCGGCCCGGGCCGCCCAGCTCAAGACTGACGAAAAGCAGCTGGCCCAACGCCTGCAACGCGACGGCACCTGGCGTCACCTGTGGCGCATTGCCGGGCACTACGCCAACTACAGCGTGTTCGACGTGCCCAGTGTCGAGGCGCTGCACGACACCCTGATGCAGTTGCCGCTGTTCCCGTATATGGCCATCGAAGTGACCGGCCTGTGCCGGCATCCCTCGTCAGTCCACAGCGACGACCGTTGATCGAGCCTGACTCACCCAAGAACAATTATTAGAGGTAAGCAAACATGACCGTGAAAATTTCCCACACTGACGAACTGACCAAGTTCTTCGAACAAGCCGCAGGGTTTGGTAACGATGAAGGCAGCCCTCGGCTCAAGCGGATCATCCTGCGCGTCCTGCAGGACAGCGCGCGCCTGATCGAGGACCTTGAGATCAGCGAAAACGAGTTCTGGCACGCCGTTGACTACCTCAATCGCCTGGGCGGTCGTGGTGAGGCCGGGTTGCTGGTCGCGGGCCTGGGTATCGAGCACTTCCTCGACCTGTTGCAGGACGCCAAGGACACCGCCGTCGGCCTTGCCGGTGGCACTCCGCGCACCATCGAAGGGCCGTTGTATGTCGCCGGCGCGCCGATTGCCGCGGGCCAGGTGCGCATGGACGATGGCAGCGAGGAGGGCGTAGCCACGGTGATGTTCCTCGAAGGCCAGGTCCTCGATCCGGCTGGCCAGCCTGTACCCGGCGCCACGGTTGACCTGTGGCATGCCAACACCCGTGGCACTTACTCGTTCTTCGACCAAAGCCAGTCCGAATACAACCTGCGTCGGCGCATCGTCACCGATGCCGAGGGCTATTACCGCGCGCGCTCGATCGTGCCATCGGGTTACGGCTGTGACCCGCAAGGCCCAACCCAGGAGTGCCTGGACCTGCTCGGCCGGCATGGCCAACGCCCGGCGCATATCCACTTCTTCATCTCGGCGCCGGGCTATCGGCACCTGACCACGCAGATCAACCTGGCTGGCGACAAGTACCTGTGGGACGACTTCGCCTACGCCACCCGTGACGGCCTGGTCGGCGAAGTGCAGATGCGCGAAGACGGCACGCGGGGCGTGAGCGGGCGCTATGCCGAGCTGCGCTTCGACTTCCAGCTGCAGCGCGCGCCGGACAGCGAGGCCGAGCAACGCAGCGGTCGGCCGCGGGCATTGCAGCAGGCGTAATCGCCCTCACTTGACGTTGCTTGAACAACCCATGCCGGACATCCCGTCCGGCCCCGGTCTGGCCAGAGGTTCCATGAAAGACCTGATCAAGGATTGTTCGTTGTCTGCCATCGTCGCCGGCCTGCTGGCGACGATGATTTCCTACGCCGGCCCGCTGGTGATCATCTTCCATGCTGCCGAGGCTGCGGGCCTGTCCCACGGCCAGTTGTCGTCGTGGGTGTGGGCCGTGTCGATGGGCAGCGCCGTGCTTGGCGCGGTATTGACCCTGCGTTATCGGGTGCCGGTAGTTATCGCTTGGTCGATTCCAGGCTCGGCACTGCTGGTGACTGCGCTGCCGCAGATTGGTCTCGAGCAAGCGGTCGGCGCCTATCTGGTGGCCAATCTAATCTTGCTGTTGATTGGCCTGAGTGGTGCGTTCGACGGCTTGATCGCACGCCTGCCGGGCTCGATTGCGGCAGGCATGCAGGCCGGCATTCTGTTCAGCTTTGGCGTTGAAGTGTTTCGCGCCTTGCCGGTGCAACCGACGCTGGTCGTGGCGATGTTCATCACTTATGTGCTGATGCGGCGCTTGCAGCCCCGCTATGCGGTGGCGGCGGTGTTGGCCGTTGGCGCGTTGATCACAGTGCTCAGCGGCCAGCTGCGCAGTGAGGCGTTGGTCCTGGAGTTTGCTACCGCGCAGTTGATCACCCCGCAATTCAGCCTGTCGGCAGTGTTCAGCCTGGCCTTGCCGCTGGTGCTGGTGGCCCTGACCGGGCAGTTCATGCCGGGTATGGCCGTGCTGCGCAATGCGGGTTACCAGACGCCGGCAAGCCCGTTGATCAGTGCCAGTGCCCTGGGCGGCATGCTGTTGGCGCCGTTCGGCTGCCACGGACTCAACCTCGCCGCCGTCACCGCCAGCCTGTGCACCGGCCGCGAAGCTCACGAAGACCCGCGTCGACGCTACATCGCGGCATTGGCCGGCAGTGGCTTGTATCTGCTGCTGGGCATCGCCGGCGCGACCCTGATGTCGTTGTTTGCCGCTTTTCCTGCTGCATTGATTGCCGCCCTGGCGGGACTCGCCTTGTATGGCGCGATCAGCGAGGCACTGGCCCGCAGCCTGGCCGAACCGAGCGAGCGTGATGCCGGGTTGTTCACCTTTCTGGTGACGGCCTCCGGTGTTGCCTTTCTGGGCTTGTCGGCAGCGTTCTGGGGCTTGCTGTTCGGCCTCTGTGCGCATGCCTTGCTGCGTTTGCGGCGGCCGCAGGCGGGGGATGCCCTGCGCCGTAACCCCTGAAAATCCGTAGTGCAAAACCGTAGTAGCGATCCATTCATAAAAACAAGATCAAGAGAGCTTCGCGATGAAACCTAACGCCTGTGTCGCCCTGGGCATAACCTTGCTCAGCCAACCCCTGCTGGCTGCTGAAAGCAGCTTTTTCGAAGACGCCAAAGCCAGCCTCAGTGCTCGCAACTACTATTTCAGCCGGGATTTCTCTGACATCGTCGGCGCCAACCAGCAGTCCAAGGCCGAGGAGTGGGCCCAGGGCTTCATCCTCGATTTCAAGTCCGGCTACACCCCTGGCCCGATCGGTTTCGGCGTCGATGCACTGGGCTTGCTCGGGATTCGCCTCGATAGCAGTCCGGACCGGGTCAACAGCGGACTGTTGCCAGTGCATGGCGACGGGCGTGCGGCAAGCGATTACAGTCGCCTGGCTGGCACCTTCAAAGCACGCGTATCGCAAACCGAGCTGCGCGTGGGCGAGCTGCAGCCGAATCTGCCGGTGCTGACCTTCAGCGACATTCGCCTGCTGCCACCCACCTATCAGGGCGTCAGCCTCAACTCCGCCGAGATCAACGGGCTGACCGTGCAGGCTGGGCATTTGTCTTCGACGCACCTGCGCAACGAAGGCGGGGATGACAAACTCAACGCCATGCTTGGCCATGTGCCGATGCGCCAGGTCGCGAGTGACGCGTTCAATTACCTGGGCGGTGACTATGTCTTCAACGACAAGCAGACCAGCGCCAGCCTGTGGTATGGCCAGCTCGAAGACATCTACCAGCAGGGCTTTGTCGGCCTCAAGCACAGCAAGCCGTTCGGCGACTGGGTGCTCAGCGCCAACCTGGGTTATTTCACTGCCCGCGAGGACGGCGATGCCTTGCTTGGCCAGATCGACAACCAGGCGTTCTTCTCGTTGCTGACAGCCCGGCATGGCGGACATAGCTTTCACGTCGGCTATCAGGGCATCTATGGCGAAAGCCCGTTTCCACGGGTATTCGCCAATATCACTCCGCTGGGCAATGAGGTGCCCACCTATGAGTTTGCCTACACCGATGAGCGCTCCTATCAAGCGCGCTATGACTACAACTTTGCCGCCATGGGCATCCCTGGCCTGACCGCGACGGTGCGCTACATAACCGGCAACAATGTCGATACCGGCCGCGGCTTCGAGGGCAAGGACCGCGAGCGCGATCTGGATATTGGTTATGCGGTGCAGAGCGGGGTGTTCAAGGGTTTGGGTATTCGTGTCAGAAACGCGGTGGCGCGCTCGAATTATCGCAGCGATATCGACGAAAACCGGCTGATTCTGGCCTACACATGGCAGTTGCTGTGAGACCCGCGCCACTCACAGATGGCTGAGTTGCCAGCCCGCTGCAAACGCTGCGCTACGGCGATAGCGTTTGCACAGTGACCGGCGATGCAGGTAGGTTGCCAACAGACTTTTTGTGGAAACCTGACCTTTGGACTCACTCACTCAAGCGGTGCTCGGCGCAGCGCTGCAAGGCTCGGTGCTAGGCCGTATTCAAGGCCGCCGGGCATTGCTCTACGGCGCCGCCCTGGGCACCTTGCCAGACCTCGATGTGATCATCCGCTATGCCGATCCGGTGTCGCAGATGACTTTCCACCGTGGTTTCTCGCATTCACTGTTCGTGCTCACCGGCCTGGCCCTGTTGTTGGCCTGGTTGGTGACCTGGCTTGGCCATAAGTACTGGCCGGAGCGCTGCTATCGCTGGCCAAGGCTGTTCGCCGCGTTCTGGCTGGTGCTCATCACGCATCCGGTACTCGATGCCTTCACCGTGTATGGCACCCAGTTGTTCTGGCCGTTGCAACTGATCCCGGAAAGTTGGGCGGCGGTGTTCATTATTGATCCGGTCTACACCTTGCCGCTGTTGTTTACTGTGCTGTTCGCGGCGATTCGCGGCATGCAGGGCAGGGCGATTGCGTTGATGACCTGCGCATTGCTGTTCAGTACCGCCTACCTCGGCTTTGGCCTGGGCGCGCGTATGCATGCCGAGCAGCGCTTTGCAGCTGCTCTGGATCAGCAAGGCGTAGCAGTGACCGAAGTGCGTGCCGTGCCTATCGCCTTTAACAGTCTGGTCTGGCGGGTGATGGCGAAAACCGCGGACGGCCATTACTTCGAGGGCGTCAGCAGCGTGTTCGATCGCGAGCCGCCGGAAATGCTGCGTCATTCGCGCAACCTCGAGGCAGCCAAGCGCCTTGGTGATGACCCACTGCACGCGCGTCTGCGCTGGTTCACGGGAGACTGGCTGCGTTACGACGAGGTCGGTGATGCCTTGGTGGTGACCGACCTGCGCATGGGCATTCCCGGCAACTACACGTTCCGCTTCCAGATGGCCAGCCGCGACAGCACTGGCCAGTGGAGCGTCGGCACGCCAACAGCCTGGTCGGGCACATCGGCCAACTCGATGTTCAACCTGGAAGACCTTGGTCTGATCTGGCGCCGCATCATTCATCAACAACCGCCGCTGCCGTTAGCGGCATGGACCGCCAAGTACCTGCAGCCAATGGTGAGCAGCGAGTCCGGGCAATAACCGTGCGCTCGGCCGGGCTGGATTTGGTCAAGTGGACGGCGATGGTGACCATGGTCGCTGACCACCTGCGTTACCTATGGCCAGCTGCCGACGGTTTGTTTGTCATCGGCCGGCTGGCATTTCCGTTGTTCTGCCTGGCGTTGGCAATCAACGTCGGGCGCAGCGACCCGGCTATGTGGCCCAGCCGCAGCGCGGCGCGCTATCTCGGTTGGCTGCTGGTATTTGGCGTGCTGTCCGAAGGCCCGTACCGCTGGCTGGACACCGGTTCGCAGACGCTAAACGTGATCCCGACCCTGACGCTCGGGTTGTTGCTGGCTTGGGCAATACACCATCGACAGGCGCTGGCCTGCCTGCTCGGCTTGAGCGCTGCGCTGACTGCAGCGCTGTTCAGTGATCACCTGATGTACGGCTTGCCTGGCGTCCTGCTCCCCGCCGCGATTCTGATCGCCAGGCGCTACGGCGGCGCCGGCTGGCTGCTGCCATGTGGGTTGGCGGTGGCGGGCAACGTGACCAACAGTTGGTTACGTGCGCATCCGTTGCAACCCATCGCTCTGGTCATCCTGAGCACCGCAGCAATGTCGTTGCCTATAGGCCTGTGGCTGGCGCGTCAGGAACGCTGGCAGGTACCGCGGGTCGGGCGCTGGGGTTATGCGTTCTATCCGCTGCATCTGGCGCTTATCGCCGGCCTGCAACGTCTGGCCGCAGCCCTTGGTATTTAGCGCGAGGGCCGCGTACAACCAATGCCACCCCGACCCCCTACCCAAGTAGCATTCGGCTGAGCCGCAGGCTTGCCTATCCTGCGGCCATGGCTGTATCTCTCTCGGAATTCGACTTATGAGCGAAGGCGTCTTCAGCGCACTGTCGCGGGCTACCTGTGCTACTCAGGCAGCCGGTGAGCTGGCTGATCAACTGCGGCATGCCGAGCTAGGCTTTGTGCTGTTTTTCTGCTCTGCCGAATACGATCTGCCGGTATTGGCGGCTGCGCTACAGGGGCAATTTCCGGCGGTGGGGCTGGCCGGCTGCACCAGCGCCGGCGAACTGACCCCGGAGGGCTATGCGCGCGGTTGTATCACCGCGGTCGGTTTCGACCGGCGCTACTTCTCCATCGCCGCTGGCCTGGTGGAAGCGGTACCCGGTTTCAGCCTGCTCGACGCGCAGGCGCTGGTTGCCCAGCTGGTCGAAGACTGCCGACGCAACAGCCTGGCACCGATCAAGGCGCACAGCTTTGCCTTGACCCTGTTCGACGGCCTGTCCAGCCGGGAAGAGGTGGTGCTGGCTGCCCTGGCAGCGGCGCTGGGCGATATCCCGCAGTTCGGCGGCTCGGCAGGTGATGACAATCACCTCAGCCGCACACATGTGTATTACAACGGTGCCTTCCACAGCGGTGCGGCGGTTTTGTTGCTGGTCAATACCTGGCTGGAGTTCGAGGTGTTCAGCGCCGATCACATTCAGCCGCGCAGCGAGAAACTGGTGGTGACTCGCGCCGACCGTCAGCTGCGCCGGGTCTATGAGCTGAACGCCGAGCCGGCAGCCGCTGAATACGCCCAGTTGATCGGTGTACCCGTGGGTGCGCTCGATCATCGGCTGTTTGCGGCGCACCCACTGGCGCTGCGGATCAACCAGAACCACTACGTGCGGGCCATTCAGCAGGTACATGAGGATGGCAGCCTAAGCTTCTACTGCGCGGTGGAGAACGGCATCGTCCTCACCGCAATGCGCCCCGGTCCGCTGCTGGCCAACCTGCAATCGTTGTTCGAGGGCCTGCGCCAGCGCCTCGGGCCGTTGCTGCTGACCATCGGCTGCGACTGCGTACTGCGCCGCCTCGAGCTGGAGAGCGAGGGCGCTGCTGTGGCCGAGGTCAGCGCGTTGTTGCGCAGCCAGCAGGTGCTGGGCTTCAACACCTATGGGGAGCAGTTCAATGGCATGCATATCAACCAAACCTTCACCGGCGTTGCCATCGGACAGCCGCGCGAGCGCATCGCCGGCTGAGCAGATCAGCCAGCTGCAACGCGACAACCACAAGCTCAAGCGCATCAATGCAGCGTTGATCGAGCGGCTGGAGTCCGGTGCGGCGCGACCGGACGATGCCTTTGCCGCGTTCCAGCATTCGGTGGTGTTGGCCGAGCAGGTGCGCGAGCGCACTGATGCCTTGAACCAGGTATTGGTCGAACTCAAGGCCAGCCACCTGTTGCTCAGCGACGCGCATCAGCGCGCCGAAACTGCCCACCAGCGGCTGGTGGATGCCATCGAGAGTATTTCCGATGCGTTCGTGCTGTTCGATGCCGACCTGCGCGTGGTGCTGTTCAACCGGCGCTTCAAGGCGCTCTGGGCCAACAGCCGATTGCGCGTGGCCAGCGGTATGCAGCTGGTCGAGGTGAAACGGCTGATGCACAACCTGCTGCGCGAAGAACCCCGTGCCAGCAGCGACGAGCAACCGTTGTATCGGCTGCGCAACGAGCGCTGGTTACAGGTCAGCGAACGGCCGACCCGCGATGGTGGCCGGGTGATGCTTTTCACCGACGTCACCCGGGTCAAGCTGCGTGAGAACCACCGCCGCGAGCAGGCCCTGGCGCATAAGTCGTTCCTGCTGCAGCGGGCGGTCGACAACCTGTCGCAGGGCCTGGCCATGGTCAACGCCGAGGGCGTGCTGGAGCTGTGGAACCGACGCTTTCTCGAGGTCAGTGGCCTGGCACCGATTGCCAGCCATCGGCAGTTTGCCGACGTGATTGCCGACAGCGAGCTGGCCTTGCTGACGCCCGCCAGCCGCGACGACCACGACCAGCCGCTGCCGGAGTTGGAGCAGCGTCTGTTCGACGGGCGCATGCTGGAAATTCGTACGCATCCATTGCCCACAGGCGGTTTCGTCAACACCTTCACCGATATCACCGAGCGCTACGCCCATGCCGAAGCGCTGCATCAGGCCTATCAGCACCTGGAACTGCGCGTGCACGAGCGCACCGCCGAACTGACCAGCCTCAATCGCCAACTGCTGGGCGAGATTGACCAGCGCCGCCGTATGGAAGCCAGCCTGCGCGATGCCAAGGCCGATGCCGAGCAGGCCACGCTGTCGAAAACCAAATTTCTCGCCGCAGTCAGCCATGACCTGTTGCAGCCGCTGAATGCCGCCCGGCTGTTTACCAGTGCCTTGCTCGAACAGCCTGGCGCAGGCCCGTTGATCCACAACGTCAGCAACGCCCTGGATGGCGTCGAGAGCCTGCTCGGCACGCTGGTGGATATCTCCAAGCTCGACGCCGGGGTGATCCGCGCCGATGTCGCCAGTTTTGCCCTGAGCGACCTGCTCGACAACCTCGCGGCCGAGCACGCTACCGTAGCCGCCAGCGAAGGCCTGCGTCTTGACTACGTGCCGAGCCGCTTGCGCGTGCGCAGTGACATGCAGCTATTGGCGCGGATCCTGCGCAACCTGCTCAGCAACGCCGTGCGCTACACCCCCAGCGGGCGGATCGTGCTCGGTTGCAGGCGGCGCGGCGACAAGGTGTTGATCGAGGTGTGGGATACCGGCATCGGCATCGCAGCGGACAAGTGCCGCGAAGTGTTCCAGGAGTTCAAGCGCGGCGAGGCGCAGCGGCCGGACCAGGATCGCGGCCTGGGGCTGGGCCTGGCGATTGTCGACAAGATCGCCGGCATCCTCGGGCATCCCATCCAGCTGCGCTCGGTGCCCGGCAAAGGTTCGGTATTCTCGGTCGAAGTCCCATGCTGCCAGCGCCCTGTGAGCAAAGGCTCAGCGTTGCAGCAGGACAGGCCGCAGCTGCAATCGCTGCAGGATGCGCGGATCTGGGTGCTGGATAACGACGGAGCGATCTGCGCCGGCATGCGCAGCTTGCTCGAACAGTGGGGCTGCAAGGTCACCACGGCGGCCAGTGAAGCGGACCTGCAGCGTCAGGTCGCCCTGCCAAGGGCGCGGGTCGACCTGTTGATCGCCGATTATCACCTGGACCATGACCGCACCGGCATCGAGGCGGTAGCGGCGATCAACGCCTGCCGCGACCGGGCCATACCGGTGCTGATGATCACCGCCAATTACAGCAATGAGCTCAAGCAGCAGGTGCGCCTGCTTGGCCACACCCTGATGCACAAACCGGTGCGGCCGATGAAGCTCAAGACCGCGATCAGCCACCTGCTTGGGTCGTCAAGCGGCATGTAGGAGCGGCCTTGTGTCGCGAAAGGCGCGCGCAGCGGGCCCGGCTATTTGCGGTGCTGCATAATCATGGGGCCGCTACGCAGCCCTTTCGCGACACAAGGCCGCTCCTACGGGGGACAGCGGCCAGTTAGCGGCTTTGTTAGCGTGCCAGCCGGCCGCTGACAAAGTGGGCAACATCGTTGAAGCCTGGAGTCGAGGCGTGGCCTGGGGTCACCAGCGCATCGATGAAGGCTTCATCTTCGGCGGTGATCTTCACCTGCAGTGCCCCGGCATAGGTGTCCCACTGCGCTTCGGTGCGCGGCCCGACGATGGCCGAGCTGACCAGCCGATTGTTCAGCACCCAGGCAATCGCGAACTCGACGATACCGACGCCTTTGCCCTCGCAGTAGGCCTGGATCTTGCGCGCGATGGTCAGTGACTCCTGACGCCATTCCACCTCCATGATGCGCTTGTCCTGGCGCCCGGCACGGCTACCGGCGTCAGGCTCGGAACCCGGTGCGTACTTGCCGCTGAGCACGCCCCGCGCCAATGGGCTGAACGGCACCACGCCGAGCCCGTGATAACCCGCAGCGGTCAACTGCTCGGGTTCGGCCTGGCGGTTGACGATGTTGTACAGCGGTTGGCTCACCACCGGCTTGGCCACACCCAGGCGCTCGGCCACGTTGCAGATCTCGGCGATGCGCCAGCCGCGGAAATTGGACACGCCCCAGTAACGGATCTTGCCCTGCTGCAGCAGATCCCCGATGGCCCGCACGGTTTCTTCCAGCGGCACACTATGGTCTTCGCGGTGCAGGTAGTAGATGTCCAGGTAATCGGTGCCCATGCGCGTCAGGCTGGCTTCGATGGCATTGAACAGATGCTTGCGCGACAGCCCGCTGCGGTTGGGCAAGCCGTCCACTGCACCGAATCCCGCTTTGGAGGCAACCACCCAGTCCTGCCGGTTGCGCGCCACCGCCTCGCCAACGATCTGCTCCGAGCGCCCGCCGTTGTAGACGTCGGCGGTATCGACAAAGTTGACGCCCTGATCCCAGGCCTTGTCGATGATCCGCAGCGAATCCTCGGCGCTGGTCTGCTCGCCGAACATCATGCTGCCCAGGGTCAGGGCTGAAACCTGCAGGCCGCTTTGGCCAAGAGGGCGATAGAGCATGGGGAAGGTCCTTGAGTGGGGAGGGGGATGACCTTTTTTACAGGCAAGCGGCGGGGTTTGAAAGGGCAAAACAGCGGGGTTGTTGCCTGATCCTGCCTGTAAATGTGCGCGGCATTGTGTCGCGCAGCGCCAACAGCATTTTCAAATACTCAACATGATGTTTATACGCAGCTGATAGTTAGCGAAATCCCTCACAACGCTATGGGATTTTTTTCCTGCCTGTGCTTATTGCCACGCGCATAACGAGACAGCGATCCTTGATGCAGCCTGGAGACGCAATATCCGCCGGTAACCATGCCGCTGATTCGTAGTGCTGAGGTGCGTAGTGCTTAAAGATCAATCATCTGAAAATCGGCTGTTAGTTACTGTACTGGTACTGATGAGCTTACTTGGGATATTCCCCCTTGATGTGATACTTCCATCATTCCCAGCGTTGTCTTCACAATTTTCGGTGCTAACCCGAGATATCGCCTGGTCCATCAGCCTGTTCGCCGTTGCGGTCGCGCTGTCGCAGTGCTGGATCGGACCGCTATCCGATCGCCTTGGCCGTAAACGCCTGTTGTTAGTCGGACTGATAACGGCGGCCTCAGGTGCCGTGGGCTGTATTTATGCCTGGGACTTTTCGTCTTTCATGGTGTTCCGCTTGGTGCAGGCCGCGGGATGCGGTTGTTTTGTACTCAGCCATGCACTGGTTCAGGACCTTTATAGCGAACATCGGCGCAATTCGATGCGAATTTTGCTGACTACCACCAGTGGTTTGTTTATCTCCCTATCACCGCTGGCAGGCAGTTTTTTGCAACAGTGGCTTGGTTGGCAGGGCAGCTTTCAGGCGTTCGTCGTGCTCGCGGCGTTAGCTGTGTTGCTGTGTAGTCTTTCGCTCACAGACGCTACGCGTCCTGTCGCCCCACGGAGCGGCTATCGCACCTTGTTCAAGGATCGACGCTTCATAAGCTATTCGCTGCTGTCCGCAATGGCATTTGCCTGCCACTTCTCTTTCATTGTCACGTCACCCTTGCTGTTCATGGATCTGCTGGGGATGACCGACTACGCCTTTTCACTGATATTCATTGCTTACGGTGCGGCTTATATCATTGGCGGCGTGGTCGCCAGTGCCTTGAACAAACGCATGGAGGTAAGTGCACAGATCAGACTGGGGCTGCTTTTGATCGGCCTCGCCGGGTTGTCGCTGTTTCTCTGGCTGTACGTGCTGAATCCGACCGTCACCGCAATCATGCTGTCGATGGTGGTCTGCAGTGCCGGTACAACGATTGTGCGCCCGGCCGCGACTACCTGGGCGTTGAGCCTGCACCCTGAGATTGCAGGGACGGCAGCCGCTCTGAATAACACGCTGGTATTTACCGTTGGCGGCTTGTGCAGCGCAGGGGTCGCGTTGGCAGAAGGGGACTTGCTGCGGGCATTAGCGATGGCATTCGTCCTTGCAGCGCTGATCGGGAGTCTGTTGCTGAGACGTCTTCGCAGCCTACCATCGAAGCCTCTCTCGGACTGACACACCTGTTCCATTCCTGCGTCACGTGTGCCGAAACTGCGGCGACTCTTAAGCTCGCCGGCTTACGATCGAGAGTGGATAAAGCCCTCTACGACGGGGATTTCAGTGGTATGTCTGGCGCTGGCACAGCCGTTGCTCCTGTTCTTTACGACACGTTCCCTGGGTGTCGCCAATAACAAGAACGGAGATTCCCCGATGACCCAATCAGGTCCGCACCGCCGGCCCATGCCGGGTGCCTTGATGAGAACCGCAGGTTGCGCCGTCCTGGCGTTGGCTTGCCTGGCCCCGGCGTTTGCCGCCGAGGTCGATGGCAAGCGCATCATCGACGCCGACAAAGAGCCCGGCAACTGGATGAGCCATGGCCGTACCTACGATGAACAGCGCTACAGCCCGCTGAACACCATCAATGACAGCAACGTCAATCAACTGGGCCTGGCCTGGAGCTACAAGCTCGATCTGGACCGCGGCGTCGAGGCCACGCCTATCGTGGTCGACGGCGTGATGTACACCACCGGGCCATTTTCGGTTGTGTATGCCCTGGACGCACGCAACGGCAAGCTGCTGTGGAAGTACGATCCGCAGTCCGATCGCCATCGGGCCGGTGAAGCCTGCTGCGATGCGGTCAACCGTGGCGTAGCCGTGTGGCAGGGCAAGGTCTATGTCGGCGTGCTCGATGGCCGCCTGGAGGCCATCGATGCCAAGACCGGCAAGCGCGTATGGTCGGTCGACACCCGCAGCGACGACAAACGCAGCTACACCATTACCGGCGCGCCGCGTGTGGTCAATGGCAAGGTGGTGATCGGCAACGGCGGCGCCGAGTTTGGCGTGCGTGGCTACGTCACCGCCTATGATGCCGAAACCGGCAAGCAGGCCTGGCGCTTCTTCACCGTGCCTGGCGACCCCAAGCTGCCACCTGAAGACAAGGCGATGGAAATCGCCAGCAAGACCTGGCACGGCGATGCCTTTGTCGAGCAGGGCGGCGGTGGCACGGCGTGGGATTCGTTCGCCTATGACCCAGAACTGAACCTGCTCTATATCGGCGTCGGCAACGGCTCGCTGTGGGATCCGAAATGGCGCAGCCAGGCCAAGGGCGACAACCTGTTCCTGTCGTCGATCGTGGCGGTCAATGCAGATACCGGCGAATACGCCTGGCACTACCAGACCACGCCGGGCGATGCCTGGGACTTCACGGCCACCCAGCACATGATCCTCGCCGAACTGCCGATCAACGGCAAACAGCGCAAGGTATTGATGCAGGCGCCGAAAAATGGCTTCTTCTATGTGCTCGACCGCGCCACCGGCGAGTTGCTCTCGGCGAAGAACCTCGTGCCGGTCAACTGGGCCAAGGGCATCGATATGAAGACTGGCCGGCCAATCGTCGATGATGAGGCAGCTGCGTACTGGAAGGACGGCAAGCGCAAGCTGGTGACCCCGGCATTTTGGGGCGCACATGACTGGCACCCGATGTCCTACAACCCCAACACCGGGCTGGTGTACATCCCGGCGCACATCATGTCGGCCTACTACGAGCACATCCCGGAAGCGCCCAAGCGTCACCCGTTCAAGAGCGTGTACCAGCTCGGCCTGCGCACCGGGATGATGCCCGAAGGCCCGGAAGGCCTGCTGGAAATGGCCAAAACCTGGTCAGGCAAGTTGATCGCCTGGGACCCGGTCAAGCAGGCACCTGCCTGGGAAGTGCCGTATATCACCATCTTCAACGGCGGCACCCTGAGCACGGCGGGCAACCTGGTGTTCGAGGGCAGTGCCGATGGCCGGGTGATCGCCTACGCCGCCGACGATGGCAAAAAGCTCTGGGAATCACCGGCTGCCAGCGGCGTGATGGCTGCGCCGATCACGTATTCGGTAGATGGCGAGCAATACGTGACCTTCATGGCCGGCTGGGGCGGGGCGTTCTCGACCTTTGCCGGGGCCTTGTCGCTGCGCGCCGGCGTTCAGCCGTTCGCCCAGGTGCTGACTTACAAGATCGGCGGCAACGCCACCCTACGTGAGCCACCACCGCCGGCCGACACGCCGAAACCGCCAGCGCTCACTGCTGACGAAAAAACCGTAGCCGCCGGTGCTGCGCTTTACGACGGCAACTGCTCGCAGTGCCATGGCATCCATGCCGTCAGCGGCGGCGTGCTGCCGGACCTGCGCAAGCTCACCGCGGAAAAACACCAGATGTTCCTCGGCATTCTCTATGGCGGGCGCATCCCGGACGGTATGCCTTCGTTCGCCGAAGCGCTCAAGCCTGAGCAGGTCGAACAGGTGCACCAATACCTGATCAAGCGCGCCCACGACCTGCAAAGCGAAGGCAGTGTCTGGCAGCGTTTCAGCGCCAAGCCCGCAGCCGCCACGCCGCTTGCCGACAATACCTCCAAGGAGTGAGATGACGATGCCCGATAATCTGTACCAGAACTATATCGACAACGCTTTTGTAGCCAGCGAACAACTGATCGAGGTGTTCAACCCGGCCAACGGCGAGCTGTTGGGGGCGGTGCCGGAGTCACCCATTGAGCAGGTCGAACGCGCGATTGACGCAGCGCGCCGTGCGCAGAAAGGCTGGGCGGCAAAACCTGCCATCGAGCGCGCCGGTTACTTGCGCCAGATTGCCAGCAAGGTGCGGGCCAATGCCGAGCGCCTGGCGCGCATCATCACCCAGGAGCAGGGCAAGGTGCCGGCGTTGGCCCTGGTGGAGGTCAACTTCACTGCCGACTACCTCGACTACATGGCCGAATGGGCGCGCCGCCTGGAGGGCGAGGTGCTGAGCAGTGATCGCGCCAACGAGCACATCTTCCTGCTGCGCAAACCCCTGGGTGTGGTGGCGGGGGTGCTGCCGTGGAATTTCCCGTTCTTCCTGATTGCGCGCAAGATGGCGCCGGCGCTGCTGACCGGCAACACCATCGTGATCAAACCCAGCGAAGAGACACCGATCAACTGCTACGAGTTTGCCCGGCTGGTGGCCGAAACCGATCTACCGCCAGGGGTGTTCAACGTGGTCGGCGGCAAAGGTGCGAGTGTCGGCCACAGCCTCACCAGCCATGCCGGCATTGACCTGGTCAGCTTCACTGGCAGTGTCGCCACCGGGGCGCGGATCATGGCTGCGGCAGCGCCAAACATCACCAAGCTCAACCTCGAACTGGGCGGCAAGGCGCCCGCTATCGTGCTGGCCGACGCCGACCTGGACCTGGCCGTGCGCGCGATCGTTGCCTCGCGGGTGATCAACACCGGGCAGGTGTGCAACTGCGCCGAGCGAGTGTATGTGCAGCGTGCGGTGGCGGATGCCTTCATCGACAAGGTCGCGCAGACGATGGCCGCCACGCGCTATGGCGACCCGTCGCTGCAGGCTGACCTGGACATGGGCCCATTGATCAATCAGGCCGGGCTGGACAAGGTCGCGCAGATGGTGCGCACGGCAGTCGGGCAAGGCGCTCAGGTGATTACCGGCGGGCAGGTGGCTGATCTTGGTGCGGGCTTCCACTATCAACCGACGGTACTGGCCGGCTGTTCGGCGGAGATGGAGATCATGCGCAAGGAGATCTTCGGCCCGGTCCTGCCGATCCAGATCATTGACGACCTGGATGAAGCGATTGTCTTGGCCAACGACAGCGATTACGGCCTGACCTCGTCGCTATATACCCGCGACCTGAACGCCGCACTCAAAGCCAGCCGCGAAATCGATTTTGGCGAAACCTACATCAACCGCGAGAACTTCGAGGCCATGCAGGGTTTCCACGCCGGAGCGCGCAAGTCTGGGGTGGGCGGGGCGGATGGCAAGCATGGGCTGTATGAGTACACGCGCACGCAAGTGGTGTATATCCAGGGCTGAGTAACATGGGGGGCAGCACTGGCCGGCACGCTCGTGCAGCGGCCAGTGCTGCGCTCAGTCAGCCTGATTCGGCGGCACGATTGCGTGTCGTTTCATCTTGCGGTACAGAGTCGATCGGGAGATTCCCGCCGCGTCTGCTGCCGCGCTGATATTCCAACGCTCGCGCCGCAGTACATCGAGCAAATGCCGGGCTTCGGCATCCTCGACCTGCGCCTCCAGGCGCAGTGGCTGTGCAAGGACCGGCGTCCGCGGCGCACTCGCCAGCAGCTCCTCCGGCAGACAATTCAGGCTTATCACCCCATTCTCCGCCAGCGCGGCTGCGTAGCGCAGCGCGTTCAGCAATTGGCGCACGTTGCCAGGCCAAGGGTGGCCCAGCAGGCAGCGGTGAGCCTCGGCGTCCAGCTGCAGCCCTTGCGCTTCGGGCAGCCGTCGCAGCAGGTGCTCGATCAACTCGGCGCGATCGCTGCGCTGGCGTAGCGCCGGCAGGCTCATGCGCATGCCGCACAAACGGTAAAAGAGGTCTTCACGGAAGCGTTTGTCAGCAATCATGCTGGCCAGATCCTGGTGGGTCGCCGACACCACCTGAATATCCAACGCCACTGGCGCTTCGGCCCCCAGGGGTTGCAGCTCACGCTCGGCCAGCACCCGCAGCAAGCGGGTTTGCAGGTGTGCAGGCATGTCGCCGATCTCATCGAGGAACAGCGTGCCGCCATTGGCCAGTTCCAGCTTGCCCTTCATGCCTTTGCGATTGGCGCCGGTGAAGCTGCCGCTGCGGTAGCCAAACAGCTCGCTTTCAATCAACGACTCGGGGATCGCCGCGCAATTGAGTGCAACGAACGGCCCGGCCTGACGGCGACTGGCCTGGTGCACGGCGCGGGCAAAGGCCTCTTTGCCGGTGCCGGTTTCACCGGTGATGAGGATACAGATGTCCTTGTCCAGCACCTTGCGCAGACGCTGCACGCTTTGCTGCAACTGGCTGTCGCCGCCGGCAAGTTGCTCAAGTGTCGGGTGGCGGGCTGTAGTTGGGGCCGGCGCCACAGGCTTGGCGCGCAGCCCGTAACCGGCCGGCACACGCAAACCGACTTCGATGATCAGCTCGCTGCCAGGCTCGCGCAGTTGGGTGCCGCAAGCGCCGCCACGGGTGAGCATCAGCAGCTCATCGATAGTGGCGGGCAGCAACTGCTCGATGCGCAAGCCCAGCAGGGCGCCAGGCTGGGCCAAGAATGCAGCCCGGTTGGCGCCGATCACCCGGCCGCCTTCATCCAGCGCCAATAGCTGCTCATTGGCCAGATCGGTGATGTCGTCGCGGGGCTTGAGGGCCAGGGTCAGACGGTCGCGGTAACGTTGGCGGAAATGGGTGTTTTCGATCAGCCGCGCGTACAGCGTAACCAGGTGCAGGGTCAGGTGCTGCGCCTGTTTTGGCCCATCGTTGAACAGGCAGGTTGCGTTGAGGCAGCCAAGCAACTGATTCTGCGCATCGAAGATCGGTGACACCGAGCAGCTCAGGCGGGCGTTGGCCGCAAGAAAATGCTCCTGGCGGTGGATGGTCAGCGCCTGTCCCGACGCCAGCGCGGTGCCGATGCCATTGGTGCCAGCAATCGATTCGTCCCAGCGCGCGCCGACAATCAGCCCAGCGCGTGAATAACGGTCGTGATCGGCTGGCAGGCGCGCATCCAGAGTAATGCCGTCGGCATCGCTGAGCAGCACGGCGAAGCCGGCATCGACCACCCTTCGGGCCAGGCCGTTGACGCCTTGCCCGGCGATGCTCAGGTAGGCCTCGTGCTGAGCCTGATGCTGGCGAATCTCGGCGGCGCTGAGGATATTGTCGACATGGCGCAGGCCTGGGTCGAGGTGGTGCTGGTTGATGCTGCGAAACCACGATTCGGCGATCACCGCTTCCGGCGCGAGGCCGCGCTCGGCGAAGTGGCAGTCGATAAACGCAGCCAGTTCCCTGGCGCGGGTGTCGGTGGCAGGCGCGGTCATGGGCGCTCCCCGTGCTGTTATTGTCGTGGGCCGGTTCGAAGTGCCGGTCAGACTGCAACCATAGCGCAAAAGCCTGAGGCAGTGAGCGCCTGCTTGAAATGGAACGCCTGACGGCATTCAAGCTTCTCAACAGAATACAAGCCTGTGAGGGGCAGATCATGGACCAGCAGCAATCTATCGCGCCGCGGCCGGTTGAGCCGCGCCAGCTACGTTTCGCCGGCGACGGCTCGACGCCGAACAGCGTGTTGCCGGTGTTGCTTTATGCGATGCAGTGGCCGCACGGCACGGACCGAGCGGCGGCCTTTGAGGCGCTGTTCGAGGTGCACGGGTGGCCTGCGTTATGGCGAGATGGGGTGTTTCCCTATCACCACTTCCATCCCAACGCCCACGAGGTGCTTGGCGTAGCGCAGGGTGAAGCGCGGCTGACCCTGGGTGGGACCGCCGGGCAGACCTTGAGCGTCAAGGCGGGCGACGTGCTGGTGCTGCCCGCCGGCACTGGCCACCGCTGCGTCACCTGCAGCGATGACTTCCTGGTAGTTGGCGGTTACCCGCGGGGGCAGGAAGATTACGAGGTCGAACGGCCCAGTTCCCGTGGCCACGCGCAGGCGGGGGCGCGGATTGCCAAGGTGGCGTTGCCGGAACTGGACCCGGTGCTGGGCAAGGAGGGCGGGGTTGTCGCGTTGTGGCGGTGAGGTGTTGCCGGGCGCCAGGCCCGGCAACGGTCAGCCGTTTCAATCGGCGCGGGCGCTGCTCAAGGCGCCTGCACGGGTGACGCGCAGGGCCACCAGGCTGCCGATCACGATCAGCCCGGCCAGCGAGTACAGTGCAGCATCGGTGGAACCAGTCTGATCCTTGATGAAGCCCACCAGATACGGGCTGAGGAAGCCCGCCATCTGCCCGACCGAGTTGATGATCGCCAGGCCAGCCACCGCAGTGGCAGCACTGAGCAAGGCAGTCGGCATCGGCCAGAACATCGGCAAACCGGTGAGGGCGCCCATAGTCGCGATCGACAGACCAAGAATGGCAATCGGCGGATGGCCGGCAAAGTTGACCGCGATCAGCAGGCCGATCGCGCCCATCAGCATCGGCACCACAAGGTGCCAGCGGCGCTCGTTGCGCAGGTCAGCCGAACGGCCTACCAGAATCATGAACACGCCGGCCAACAGGTACGGGATCGCGCTCAACCAGCCAATCAGCAGTGGGTTGTCAAAGCCCATGCTCTTGATGATCGACGGCAGCCAGAAGTTGATCGCGTACACGCCGCTCTGGATGCAGAAGTAGATGAAGCCAAAGGTCCAGATCAGCGGATTGGTCAGCACCGACAGCACGCTGTCACCGCTGGTGACCGGCTTGCGTGCTGCATCGGCGGTAAGGTCCGTTTCGATGATCTGCCGCTCGGCCGGGCTGAGCCACGGCGCTTTCTGGTAACCGTCGCTGAGCAGTTTGATCGCCAGTATGCCCAGCACCACCGTCGGCAGGCCCTGGATCAGGAACATCCACTGCCAGCCGGCCAAACCGTGCTGGCCAGCGGCAAAGTGCTGCAGAATCCAGCCCGAGAATGGTCCGCCAAGCAGCCCCGAGACCGGAATCGCCGACATGAACAGGGCCATGATCCGCCCACGTCGATCCGCGGGGAACCAGCGCGAGAGGTACAGCACCACGCCCGGGAAGAAGCCGGCTTCGGCGGCGCCGGTGAGCAGGCGCAGAGCGTAGAACTCGGTCGGCGTGGTGACGAACATCAAGCAGGTCGACAGGCTGCCCCAGGCGATCATCATCAAGGCGATCCAGCGCCGTGGCCCGAAGCGGTTCAGCGCCAGGTTGCTGGGCAGGCCGCAGAGCACGTAGCCGATGAAGAAAATACCGGCTCCGAGGCCATAGACGGTTTCGCTGAACTTCAGTGCATCGAGCATCTGCAGCTTGGCAAAACCAACGTTGACGCGGTCGAGGTAGTTGAACAGGTAGCAGATGAAAATGAATGGAATCAGCCGCAGTGTGATGCGCCGGTACAGCGCATTGCGGGTGCTATCGTGGCTTTGGTCAGGGGCAGAGCTGTGTGCCATGATCGGGATCTCTGTTGTTATGATTGTTACCGCGTCGCCTGTTTCGGCGCTCGCCTGACGAGTCTCGGCGAGCGCAGCGCGGCTGTCTTTGTGCTTATGCACAGGTGTCAGCGCTGGCCGCTGTGCTGCGGCCCAAATCCTATCACTGCAAGGACCGTTGAATGTTCGAACTGGACCATGACCTGGCGCAGGATATCGTCGACCGGGCGATGGCCATCCTGCCGTGCAACGTCAACGTCATGGACAGCCAGGGCCTGATCCTCGGCAGCGGTGAAGCAGAGCGCATCAACACCCGCCATGAAGGTGCCCAGTTGGTATTGGCCAATGGCCGGATCGTCGAGCTCGATAATGACGCGGCCAAGTGCCTCAAGGGCGTGCAGCCCGGCGTCAACCTGCCGCTGATGCTCGATGGCCGCTTGATCGGCGTGCTCGGCCTGACCGGTGATCCGCAGCAATTGCGCACCTACGGCGAGCTGGTGCGGATGACCGCCGAAATGCTCCTGGCCCAGCGTCACCTGCAAGTCGAGCAACAATGGCGACGCCAGCGCTGTGATGACTTGCTGGCATTGTTGCTGGGCAGTAGTGGTGATTCGACGCGTTTGCTCGACGAGGCCCAGCAACTTGGCCTCAAGCCTCAATTGGCACGGGTGCCGTGCCTGTTCGAGCTGGAGTCCGGACCGCCCGCAGAAGCCTTGGCCACCTGGCTGATGAGCCGTTACCCGGATGGCTGGTGCGTCAGCCCGGCCCGTCAGTCGCTGTTGTGGTGTCGGCCGGCAGCGGTCGCGCTGGATGAACAGCGTCTGCTCGAACGGTTGCAGCGCCATGGCTGGCACGTCCAGCGCCTGGCCGTGGGCCCGGCAGCGCAAAGCCTTGAGCAATTGCGACGCGGCTACCGGCGGGTGCGTGATTTGCTTGCCTACGGGCGCGAAGTGCTGCCTGCCGAGCGCTTGCTGAACCTGACCCGCTACCGCTTGCCAGCACTGCTGTGGCGTCACCGCAACGACGACGCGCTGGATGAATTGCTCGAGCCCTTGCTGCGCATTCGTAGCAAGGACGCCAGCGGCCAGTTGCTCAATACCTTGCGCGCCTGGTGCGCCCATGATGGCCAGAGCCAGGCCTGTGCCGATGCCTTGGGCATCCACCGCAACAGCCTGCGCTATCGCCTGGAACGTATCGCCGAGCTGGGCGAAGTCGACCCACAGCGGCTGGACGGCATGTTGACCCTGTATCTGGGCTTGCAGCTGTTGCCCGCCGACTGAGCTGAGTGGCAAAGGCGTTTGCCCAAACAACGGCGCCGGGCTTTTGTGCATCTGACCGAGGCCTGCGGATGACGCAACTGTCAGCATCGCTGCAACAGGATCAGGAGAATCCCCATGAAAATTGTCATCGCCCCCGATTCGTTCAAGGACAGCCTCGACGCTGCTGCCGTCGCCCAGGCCATTGCGCGCGGGGTGGCCGAGGTGTGGACGGAGGCCGAACTGGTTGAGTGTCCGATGGCCGATGGCGGCGAAGGCACGCTGCAGGCGATTGTCGCGGCCAGCCACGGTGAGCTGCGCCGGCAAGCGGTGCGCGGGCCGCTGGGGCAGACGGTCGAGGCCCGTTGGGGCTGGCTCGCCGAGAGCCACACGGCAATCATCGAAATGGCCGAAGCCAGCGGCTTGCAGTTGGTCGCCGGCGAGCAGCGCGACGCCTCTCGCAGCAGCACCTGGGGCACCGGCGAATTGATCGGCGCGGCATTGACCGCGGGGGCCCAACGCATCGTCCTGGCGATTGGCGGCAGTGCCACCAACGACGGCGGCAGCGGCATGCTCCGCGCCCTTGGCTTGCGTTTGCTCGACGCCGATGGCCAGGCGCTGGCCGAAGGCGGCCTGGCCTTGGCGCAACTGGCCCGGATCGACGCCAGTGAGCTTGATCCGCGCCTGGCTGAGGTGCAGGTCGAAGTCGCTGCAGACGTCGACAACCCACTGTGTGGTCCGAATGGCGCCTCGGCGATTTTTGGTCCGCAAAAAGGCGCCAGCCCTGAGCAGGTGACAGCGCTGGATCTCGCCCTTGGCCATTTTGCCGACCATTGCGCGCAACTGCTGGGTAATGACCTCAGGGAGTCGCCCGGTAGCGGCGCTGCCGGCGGCATGGGCTTTGCGGCCAAGGCATTCATGGACGCGCGTTTCCGCGCTGGAGTGGAGGTGGTTGCCGAGCTGGCAGGGCTGGATGCACTGGTGCAGGGCGCCGATCTGGTCATCACTGGCGAAGGCCGCTTTGACGCGCAGACCTTGCGCGGCAAAACGCCCATGGGCGTGGCCAGGGTTGCCAAACGTCATGGTGTGCCGGTGGTGGTGCTGGCCGGCACCCTGGGCGAGGGTTACCAGCAACTGTACGCCCATGGCATCGATGCCGCGTTTGCGCTGGCCAGTGGGCCGATGACCTTGGCTCAGGCGTGCAGCGAAGCGCCGGCACTGCTGCAGGCGCGCGCCAGCGATGTTGCCCGGCTGTGGCAGTGCGCCAAGGCTCAGCGCTGAGTTTCAGCTTCATAGGGCACATCGGCAGGCGTCTGGCTGAGTAGCACAGCAATTGCCAACAGCCCGGCGCCAACGCCTGCCAGCGGCAACCACGCCAGGCCGAGCTGACCGATCAAAAGGCCACCAAGCCCGCCGCCGAGCGCTGTGCCGAGGTTGAACGCAGCAATGTTCAACCCCGAGGCCACGCCGCTGGCGTGCGGCGCCACGCTTTTGGCCAGGTTGAGCAGGCGCAACGTGGACAGTGTGACGATGGCGAAGAACACTGCGCCCAGCACCCCGACCAGGCCGAGCACGGCCCATGGCGACTGCCTGAACACATACAGCAGCATCAGTGTGACCACCAGCATGAGCAGGGCCAGCAACAGGCAGCGGTTTATCGCAAAGCGGTCGCCGGCATATCCGCCAACCAGATTGCCAGCAATCGTGCAGGCGCCAAACAGCAGCATGCCCGCACTCAACAAACGTGGCCCGGCCTGGCTCACCTCCAGCAGGTACGGCGACACGTAACTGAAAAAGCTGAACACCGCGACGCTGACCAGCATGGACACCGCGGCAACGGACAACAACGGCCGCAGTAGCACGGCGCGCAGGCCGCTCAGCCCCGCGCCAGGCTGAGCATCCGCCGCACCGGCCTGAACCGGCATCCAACGCAGCAAGCCGATCAAGCTCAAACAAGCGAGCAGCGCCAGCGCGACAAATATCACCCGCCACGACCAGAAGCTGCCCAGCAGCGTGCCCAGCGGTACCCCGAGTGCCAACGACACCGTCAAACCCATCCATACCACCGACAATGCCCGCCCAGCCTGTGCGGGTGCTACCAGCTTGACTGCGACACTGGCCGCTAGCGCCATGAACACGCCGTGGGCCAGGCCAATCCCAAAGCGCACCAGGTGCAAGGTCAACACCTGCTCGACGCTTGCCAGCAGCAGGCTGCCCACCCCCAGCACTGCTACCGTCAGCAGCATCAGCGAGCGGTCACGCCAGCTCGCCAGCGCCGCAGTCAGCAACGGTGCGCCGATGGCGGCACCCAACGCGTACGCCGCAATCGCCGCGCCCACCGCAGCGACTGAACTGCTCAGATCGCCCGCCATTGCCGAAACCAGACCGGCGACCACGAACTCAGACAAGCCGAAGGCAAAGGTGCACAGCGAAAACACGTATATGGCTAACGGCATGGCGGCATCCGGCTCAAGTGCTGGGCCAAGGCCAACGCCTGTTCGCCATTCAGGCGTGGATCCACCTTGCTCAGATAGCAGCGGTGCAGATCCTCCGGCTGCAGCTGGCCTGGGCCGCCGAGGCACTCGGTCACGGGTTCAGCGGTCAGTTCCAGGTGCAGCCCGCCGAGGACCGAGCCATGCCAGGCATGCACGGCGAAGGCCGACTCTATTTCCGCCAGGATGTCATCGAAGGCGCGGGTCTTGGTGCCGCAGGGCAGGGTGCGGGTATTGCCGTGCATGGGGTCGCACAGCCACAACACCCGCGCGCCAGCGTGCTCTACTGCGTCGATCAGCGGCCCGAGGTGCTGGTCCAGCAGCGCCGCACCCATGCGGTGGATCAGCGTCAGCCGGCCCGGCTGGTTGTGCGGGTTAAGCTGTTCGATCAGCTGCAGCAGTGCGCTGGCCGAGGTTTCGGCGCCGACCTTGACCGCCACCGGGTTGCTCACCCCACGCAGGTATTCGACATGGGCGCCGTCGGGCTGGGCGGTGCGCAGGCCAATCCACGGCAGGTGGGTGGACTGGTTGAACCAGCAGCCATCGTCCTGTTGCCGTGTCAACGCCTGCTCGTATTCCAGCAGCAAGGCTTCGTGGGAGATGAACAGCGCCTGATCGCACGGGCCATCGCTGTCCATGAAACCCTGCAGGGTGCGGATGTCGCGCAAGGTCGCGGCCGAGTGAGCATAGGCTGCAAGCAGGCGCTGCGGATCTGCCCGCCGCGCTGCTGCGCGGAACTCGGCCTGGTTGACGATATCGCCGCGATACACCGGCAGACTCAAGCCATCGCGGGTTTCGATATCACTGGAACGTGGCTTGGCGTATTGCCCGGCCAGGCGGCCGATCTTGATCACTGGCCGCTGTACACCCCGCGTCAGCAGCTGGCTTATCTGCTGCATCAGCTGCAGAAAGCGATTCAGCGCGGCCTGATCGGTCTGGGTGAAGTCTTCGGCGCAATCACCGCCTTGCAAGACAAACGCACGGCCCTGCTGGGCCTGGGCCAGCAAGCCCGTAAGCAGGCTGATCGACTGCCGACTGACCAGCGCGGGGGCCTGGCGCAAGCTCGCCAGCGCCTGCTCGAGGGCAGGTTGGTCGTGATACAGCGGTTGCTGCGCAGCGCTGCGGTCGCGCCAGGAATTGAGGCTCCAGGCCAGTGGGCCGTCGAGCACGTTGGCGGCTTGGGTCAGCATGATCGGTGTCGCTCCCTGAGTGTCGTCGTTCGCCCTGCACCTGCTGCAAGGAGCGGCGATAGTGCGCAGCGACGACAGCTCGAGGGAAATACAATAAAGGTCTCAATCTGATATGCGCAGTTGCCCCAGAGCGTACGGGGACGGGGAGCAGGCGGCAGCCCTTGATATGGGCTAAATCGTTGTATTTCCAAGGCTATTAATACTTGCGACCTATCACCGCCGGTTCGCCAAAAGTATTTTACTCAAGGTCTGCACTCGCCAATTCTCGGCGCAACTTATTCGAGAGGGGCGGGGCGATGTTGGTTCACAAGGAAAACGACCATTCAGTCGTAGCGGCAGCCGAGGGCGAGCTTCGCCAGTTCGGCAGGAATATGCCTTGTCAGAATTTTTACACCGGCAAGTTGCAGGCCGCCTGGGAACGAGCTCGCAACAGCCGCTATTACGCGGACATCGGCCCGTTCAGCAGCGCAGCCTTCGCCCAGTTGCCGGTCACGCCCAAGGCCAGCCTCAAGGCCACTCCGCTGGATTTTTGCACGGTCGGCCTGGGTGATGCAGCGCGCTATTACGCTACTACCGGCACCACCGGCGAACCGACGCCAACTCCACGCCTGAAGCAAGACATCATCTGGAATGCCATCAGCGTCGCCAGCCAATGGCGCGCGGTACTCAGACCAGGCTCCAGGGTCGCCAACCTTATGCCGTCGGATATCGTCCCGGTTGGCGATCTGATTGCCAACGTCTGCGACTACCTGGACGTCTCCCACGTGCGCCTGTATCCGTTTACCACCGGAATCACCGACTGGGAGCGGGTATGCAAGACCTTCGCCACCTACCAGCCAAGCGTGCTGTTCATTGCCCCTGGCGTGCTGGTCCAGCTGACTCGCTACCTTAAACAGCGGGAGATGCTCGACGGCTTCGCCCTGTCGGTGCAGACGATCATGCTGCTGGGCGAGGTCAACACCCAGCCATTCCGCCAGCGCCTGGCGCGCTGGTGGCAGTGCGAGGTATTCGATGCCAGTTACGGCAGTACCGAGACCGGCACCCTGGCGACAGTTGGCGAAGATCAACAGATGCGTCTGGCCTGCACCACCAACTACTTCGAACTGCTGCTGGAGGACGGCCAACTGGTGCCGCTGGCGCAAGGTCTCAGCGGGCGTCTGGTGGTAACGCCGCTGAACCTGTATGCGCGGCCCTTGCTGCGCCTGGATACCGGTGACAGCGTGACCATCAGCGGCGCCTGCGAGGCCGGCCAGCTCAGCCCGAGCCTGCTGATCAATGGCCGCGACAACGATGCCGTGGTAGTCGGCGGCGTGGCGTTGGATATTCGCGCCGTCGAGGAAGTCGTTTACGGCAACTGCGACGCCACGGGCTACATGATCGAAGTCGACCGCGACAAGGACAGCGCCGCGCTGATCCTGGAGCGCGATGTGCTCTGGGACAATGGTCAGGAGGCGGCGATCGAGGCGCGCCTGCAGGCCCATTCGCAAGCTCACATGCGCCTGCGCTGGAGCCGCATCCTGTTCATCAACAACCTGTCGGTGTTGAGCAAGAGCGGCGCTTCGCAAAAGAGCTGGAAAAAGACCAATCTGCGCTTTGTTGGCGGTGCGCAATGAGCGCGGTGTTGCCGAAATTTCCGCAAGGGCAGGGCCTGGCCAATCATCAGGCTGACCTCTGGTGCACCTACGCTGCGATCCGCAGCCTGGCCTGGGTCGAGCGCCTGGGCAGTGCCGATGTGCCGCAGCTGCAGGCGTATATCCAGTCACGGCGCAACCGTGATGGCGGCTATGCCTGGAGCAAGGGTATGCCGTCCGATGCCTGGGCCACGTTCTATTGCACCGAAACCCTCAAGGATCTGGCGGCGCCAGTCAGCGACACAGACGCCACTGCCGCATGGCTGCACACCTTGTTCGATGGCGACGCCTACGCCATGTGCCCGGGCCAGACGGCAGATGCCTGGGCCACGCATTACACATTGCGCACCTTGCTCGAAGTCTGCCACGGCGAGGTCCAGCAGCGTGAACCGCTGTACCGCTGGCTTGAGGGTTTGCAATGCGCCAATGGTGGCCTGAGCTGGTCGGCTGAGTTTGCCGAGCGCGATGTCGCCGATACCCGCGCCTGCTTTTATGGCGTGATGGCCGCCCGCGCACTGCAACGAGCCGGGCTGCCGGCGCCTGCGTGGGACCGCACGCGTTTGATCGCCTGGTTGCAGGCGCAGCAGCTGGCTGACGGCGGCTTTCGCTTCAGCGAGTCGGCCGAGTCGGCGTGCCTGTGGGCAACCTACCGCGCCACTGCAAGCCTGGCAGAGTTGCACGCACTACCACTGGACGCACAGCGTTGCAGCGACTGGATCGTTGCCCGCCGCAGCAGCGCAGGCGGTTTTGTCCGCTGGCAGGGATATGACGGCGAGGACGTCTGGGCGGTGTTCTGCGCGGTGGGCTCACTCAAGGCACTCGGGCAGCCAGTCGCCTGGCTGGCCGATGATGTCGCTGACTATATCGCCAGCCTGGCCACACCGGGTGGCGGTTACACCTACCGCGAAGCGAGCACCGCGGCGGATGTTCTGACCAGCGCCGCCGGGATCCTCGGCGGCAGCCTCGACGGCGGCCAGCGTGCTGCGGCGTTGCGCTGGATCGAAGGCTGCCAGATGCCCAACGAGGCCGGGATCATGTACATGCCCGGGCGCGGTGCCGAGGTGCGCTGCACGGCCTGGGGGCTCGCTGCCGGGGCGTTTGCCGAGCAGCCGCAGGCCCGTCAGGCAATCGGCCAATGGCTGGCCTCGTTGCAAAATCCGGACGGCGGCTTTGGCTTCTGGGAAGGCCGCGGCTCGGACATGGTCTCGACCGCAGCTGCGGTGGCCATCCTGCAGTCGCTGGGAGACAACAGCGGTGTGGCGCTGGATGGCCTGCAGCGGTTTGTCGGCACCTGTCAGCATGAAGACAGCGGGCGGCTGACCTACAGCGCCTATCCGCGGGGCGCGTCATCGCTGCGCGCCGGTTTGCAGGCGCTCAGTTGCCTTGCCTATCTCGGCCACCCCGTGCAGCAGGCTGCGGCAGTGCTGCTGGCGGCGCACAAGGTTCGTCAGGGTGGCTTCGCCAATCACGGTCAACGTATCCCCGACCTGCTCAGCACCTATCAGGCGGTGGCCATGGCGCTGGCATTCGAGCTGCCGGTGGACATCGCTCACCTGCGCTTCTTCCTCGACAAGGTGAGCACCGCGCAAGGCTTTGCCTGGTCGCCGCTGTATCTGGAGGGCAGTGATGCGCTGTCGACCTGCCTGGGCCGTCTGCTGCAGGCATTCGTCGACGGCAGCCGCCGCCATTTGCCCAACCTGCAACTGTCATAAGGACACCAAGCATGCCGACCATTACCGTCGCCTGCGCGCCGCTGCCGCTGATCGAGCGCAAGCGCATTGCACTGGGTTTTACCCGCGTTCTCAAGAGCCTGGGCGCCGACCCCGCGCACTGCATGGTGTTCTTCGCGCCGCTGCCGCTGGACTGCGTGTTCAGCGCCGGTATGCCGTTGCCCAGCCAGGACCGTGACGGCCAGCCGGCGCAGTTTCATGTGCGCATCACACTCTCCAGCGAGCGCGACATGCTCGCGCAGCAGACCCTGGCCGACGGCCTGTATGCGGGGCTGCGCAGCCGCTACAGCACAGCTTTCATCTATCTGCAATTCGACCCGATCGCGCCTGAACAGGTGTTCTACAGCGCGGGCGCGGCATTGATCAACGCAAGCACTCAACAAGGAAGCACCGGCTCGTGAATACCCCCTCCATCGAACTCCAGATCCGCCAGACTCTTGCCCAACTGCTCGGCCCCGAGGTCCTCGGCATCGACAGCCAGGCCAGCTTTCGCGACTTTCTCGGTGAGCGCTTCGACAGCCTGATGGCAGTTGAGGTGATTACTGCCGTCGAGGACCGCTTCAGCATCGAGGTGGACTACCTCAGCGACGATGTGCGCTTCTGGTTCGAGACTCTGGACAAGATGCAGCGCTTCGTTGCGCAGAAGGTCGAAGACCAGCTCACCCTGCAGGCCGCCGAGTGAGTGCTGAGCAGGTGTTCCACACTTCTGGTTCCAGCGGCGCGCCGCGCCAATGGCTGCGCAGCCGCGCGCAAATGGAGCAAGAGGCGCGGCTGATCTATCAGCGCTGGGCGCCGCAGGTCAGCGAGATCATCAGCTTTGCGCCGGTCAGCCACAGCTACGGGCAGATCCTCGGCGAAACCGGTGCGCGCGTACATAGGGCGGCGCTACAGCTGTGCTCGTTCGAACAACAGCAACTGCCAACGCTGGCTGGCCACGGCCAATGCGTGATTCTGGCCATCGCCAGTACCTGGAAGCTGCTGCCAGCACTGCTCAAGCGCCTGGCTGGCCAGCGCCCGCTGTTGATCGTGCACAGTGCATCGATGTTGCCACCCGGTGCACTGGCTGTGATCCAGCAATTCGCCGGTGCGCAGGTGCGTTTCATCGAGGTGCTCGGCTCGACCGAAACCGGCGCGATTGCCGTCCGCGAACTGGATGCCAGTAGCACGCCGGAGCAGCCGTGGAGCTTGCTTGACGACGTTCAGCTACTGACGCCCGCAGGCCAGCCCGCGCCCCTGGAAATTGCCAGCCCACGCATTGCCCGTGAGCAGGGCCAGGCCTGCGCAGCGCCAAGCCACCGTTGTGACGACCTGGTGCAGGTCCTCGACCCGCGCCGGGTGCAGTGGCTGGGACGGGTCAGCAGCCTGATCAAGGTCAATGGCGTTCGCCTCGACCTGGCCCGGCTAGGCGCCGAACTGGGCACGCTGCTGGGCTGCGCAAGCCTGGCCTGTGTGCCGCTACGCGACGGTTTGCGTGGCGAGGCCTACACCATAGTGCTGGGCGATTCGTCAGTCAGCAGCGGGGCTGTGCTGGCTGCGTTTTCTCAGCTCACGCCCGGCACGCCGCGGCCGCTGCATATCCATCACGTCGATCACTTACCGCTGTCTGCCACAGGCAAGCCACAAGCTTGGGCGGCGGCATCAACTGTCAAGGAATACACCGATGTCATACGTTAAAACCGACAATGCTATCGACGCCTACCTGGCCAACTGCGGTCCCGCAGCAGTTGGCCAACAGGTGCCGAATTACCTGGCCCTGACCCTGCGTGAGCGCTATGCGCAACTGCAGGCCAATCCAGCACTGGCCGCCGATTGGGCAGCGCAGTATGAGCAATGGGCGGTGCATGCCGACGGCCACTACCGTTGCCTGGTCAGCACCCGCCCGGCCGAGTCGCCGTGGTTCCGCCTGGGCGTCAAGGACACCGTTGACGTTGCGGGTTTGCCGACCCGACTGGGCCTGCGCAGCTACCGTCACTATCCAGCGCGCAGCGCCGAAGCACTGACCTGGCTGGACCCACGGGTGGCCTTGACCTGCAAGGTGACCACCACCGAACTGAACATCGCCTTTGGTGGCGGTTGCCGCAACCCGCTTTACCCGAGTATCGACCCTTCGGGCTCGAGCACCGGTTCCGCGGTGTCGGTGGCGGCGGGGCTGTGTGATATCTCGCTGGGCACCGATGTGCTCGGCTCGGTCCGCTGGCCTGCGTCGCACTGCGGCATGGTCGGCTTGCGCATGACGCACAAGGCCGGGAATCTGGCCGGCGTATTCCCCCTGTCTCCGCGCATGGACGCCCTTGGCTGGGTCGCCCGCAGCGCCGATGACCTCGACCTGCTGCTACCGATGCTTGGCATCGATGGTCTGCTCGGCGAGCAACTGCCGCTCAAGCAGCAGTACCGGGTCGGTTTCCTCAGCCATGTGCATGAGCCGGGCCTGACCAGCGCGCAGATGCTCGCCATGCTGGCTCAGGCGCGCAGCGCCGTGGTGCAGCTTGAAATGGCCGACAGTGATGTCGACATGCCTGAACTGTGGGCGTGCCGCGGCGACGCCTGGCAACTCTGTGCCCGTGATGCGTGGCTGGCCTCTGCGGCGTGGCAGCAGGTGTTCGACTGCGAGCTGCACTGGTCGACGCAGAGCGCACTGGCCGTCGGAGCCGGGGTCAGCGACGAAGAATACAACGCCATCCAGCAACGTATGGACAGCGTTCGCGCAGGCATCGACAGCTGGTTCGACAACGCCCAGGTGGACGTCGTGGTATTCCCGATGGACCCCAATCGGCCGTTCGACCGGCGTGATCCGCAGCCCGGCGACTCGACCATCCCATCGCCTGCCGACGCCGACTACTCACAGAAAATCAGCTTCACCCCGCTGGCCAGCTTTAGCGGCCTGCCGGCTATCACCGTGCCGATCTGCCTGAGCCCGGATGGCAAAGCAGCGCTGTCGGTGCAGATCATGGGCCGACGCGACAGCGAGCGGCAGTTGCTGGACATTGCCAAGCGCCTGCAAGCGCTGGTCGGGCGGGTGCCGGCCGCTGAGGCTGGTCAATAAGGAGCGGCAACCATGTGTGGAATTACAGGCTGGGTCGACTTCAGTCGCGACCTGGAGCAACACGCGCCGCTGCTGGCGGCAATGACCGACACCCTGGCCCTGCGCGGCCCGGACGCCAGCGGCAGCTGGCGCCACCGGCATGCCTTGCTCGGCCACCGGCGGTTGGCGATCATCGACCTTGCTGGCGGCGTACAACCGATGACTTACCGCTTCGGCAATGGCCAGCAAGTGGCGCTGGTGTATACCGGCGAGGTCTACAACCACAACGAATTGCGCGAGCGGCTGCGTCTGGCCGGGCATCAGTTCCAGACCCGCAGCGACACCGAAGTGGTGCTGCATGCGTACCTGGAGTGGGGCGAGCATTGCAGCGAGCAGCTGTCGGGAATGTTCGCCTTTGCCGTGTTCGACGAGCGGGACGGGCACTTCCTGCTGGTACGCGATCGCCTCGGGGTCAAGCCGCTGTACTACGCCGAACATGGCCAGGGCCTGCTGTTCGGCTCGGAGATCAAGGCGATTCTGGCCCATCCGGATTTCAGCAAACAGCTCGACGTGGTGGGGCTGGTCGATGCCCTGAGCTTGTCGCGGGGCACCTCGCGCACGGCGCTGCGCGGCATTCGCGAGCTGCCACCGGGGCATCGGCTATCGTGGCGGCCGAACGGCCAGATCAAGCTCAAGCGCTATTGGCAGTTACAACGACGTGAGCATCAGGACGACCTGCAAAGCACCATTGAGCGCACCCGCGAACTGTTGGGTAAAGCGCTGGGCGAGCAGCTGTATGCCGACGTACCGGTATGCTCGTTGCTGTCCGGCGGGCTTGACTCGACCATTCTCACAGCGATGGCCCAGCGCACGTTGCAGGCCGAACAGGGCGGTACGGTCAATTCGTTCTCGGTGGATTTTGTCGGCCAGGCCGAGCAGTTCCAGGCCGATGCCTTCCGCCCGGAGCGCGACGAGCCGTATGCCTTGGCCGCCGCCGCGCATATCGGCAGCCAGCACCAGACCATCCTGATCGATAACCGCGAGCTGGTTGCCGATCAGGCCAGGCAGGCGGTGTGCCTGGCCAATGATTCAGCGGCGACCTTTGGCGATGTCGATACCTCTCTGTATCTGCTGTTCAAAGCCATCCGTGGCCACTCGACGGTGGCGATCTCAGGCGAGGCCGCGGACGAGGTATTTGGCGGTTATGCCTGGTGTCGCGATCCGCAGGCCATCGCTGCGGCGCGGATGCCGTGGCTGTCACGGATGCAACTGCTGCAGGCAGAACTGATCAACCCGGACTTCAACCGCCACTGCGATTTTGCCGGCTATCAGGACAGCGCCTATCACCAGGCACTGGATCAAGTGCAGCATCTGCCGGGCGACGACGCTGTCGAGCGGCGCATGCGCGAGATCAGCCACCTGCACCTGCACCACTGGCTGCCGATCCTGCTCGACCGCAAGGACCGCCTGAGCATGGCCGCCAGCCTTGAGGTGCGTGTGCCGTATACCGATCATGAGCTGGTCGAGTACGTGCACAACGTGCCGTGGTCGATAAAAGGTAGAGGAGGCGAGGAAAAGTGGCTGCTCAAACAGGCGACGGCTGATCTACTGCCACCGGCCGTGCTGGCGCGCAAGAAAAGCCCTTATCCGACTTCGGCAAACCTGGCCTACGAGCGCTTTTTGCGCGAGCGCACCCGGCAGCTGCTGGCAACGGCCGACAGCCCGGCGTTCGCGGTCATCGACCGAGCTCAGCTAATCACGCAACTGGATCACGCCGAGGGCTATTTCAACTCGCAGCTGCGCCGTAACAACCTGGAAACAGCACTGGCACTGGATGCCTGGCTGCGCCATAACCAGCTATCGGTGTAGATCGCGCTTGAGGATGCTCTCCTGGGCCGCGAGGTCGAGGAGGGTGTCGCTGAAACACTTCGGTGCGCCAAGGTCCAGCATCGAGATGAAACTGCCCAGCGCCGGCGAAGCGTTCTGGTTGTTCCAGTTCATGTACAGGCCCATGCTGGCGTTGGGCTGATCACCAACGGGCTTGATCGGGCGGAACAGGACCCGATCGCGCAGCGTCGAGTTGGCGATCGATTCCGGCACCAGGGCTACACCGAAGCCACAGGCGACCAAACCGATCAAGGTGTGAATCTGCGACGCTTCCTGCACCACCTTGGGATAGAAGCCTGCCGACTCGCACAGCGCCATCAGCTGGCTGTAGTAGCCATTACCCAATGCCTGCGGGGTGAACACGAAGTCTTCTTCGGCGAATTCGCGCAGGTCGACGTTGGCGTGGCGGGCCTTTTCGTGATGGGCCGGCAAGGCCATCACGATCTGTTCATTGAGAATCAGGCGTGATTCGATGGTATCCGGCGGCAGTGGCAGCTTGCGCATGAAGGCGATGTCGGCTTCGCCGGCCAACAAGGCGGCGGCCTGGGCCGCCGACGGCATTTCACGGATGGTCAGGCGCACGTTCGGGTAGCTTTCGCGAAAGCGTCGAAGCGAGTTCAGCAGCGACTCGTAGTAGGCAATCGAAATGGCCGTGATGGTCAGCTTGCCGCACACGCCCTCGGAGACATTGCGGGCGTACTCGATGCCTTGCTCGAGTTCCTTGAGGGTGCGATAAGCGGTTTCCAGAAATGCCATGCCAGCGGCAGTCAGCTTGACCCCGCGCTTGTTGCGCAGAAACAGGCTGAAGCCGAGTTTGTCCTCGAGGCGGTTGATCGCTTGGCTCAAAGGCGGCTGCGCCATGTGCAGACGAATAGCTGCCTTGTGAAAGTGCAACTCCTCGGCCACGGCGATGAACTGCCTGAGCAAACGGGTCTCGATCATTCTACTTTCCTTCATCGAGGCGAACTGGTGCAGGGGCGTGTGCTCACAGGACTTCTGCAGGCGCGCCATCATAATGTGTGCTTGGGCGGCGCAGAAGCCTGCTCGCCCGGGCTGTTGCTATCTGTATGAGTAACCCGGTGGGGCTCGGTCATCCGCTTGCGGGGTTTCGGTGATATCTATTAGATATCAAGTTTGCATGCTTTTAGTATTAAGTCATTGATTTTTTTATTGTTATTGTCTGTGAATGAGAATCGGGGGGATTCGTCGATGCCATTCACAAATAAAGTCGCGATTATTACCGGTGCAGGCCAGGGGCTTGGCCTGGATTATGCCAAGGCACTGCTGGCTCAGGGCGCACGGGTAGTGATCAGTGACCTGGGCACCGATCGCGCCGGCGAAGGCGAAGATCAGGCACTGGTAACTGAAGCGTTGCAGGCTCTCAAGGCCCAGGGTGGCGAGGTGGTTGCCCACATTGGTCGGCTGGACGATGAGGCGGGTTGCCAGCAATTGATCGAGCTTGCCATCGAGCAGTTCGGCCAGCTCGACATCCTCATTCACAATGCCGGCTGGGTCGGCTATCAGGACATCGAAGACCAGCAGGAGGCATTTCTCGAACGCGCTCTGGGCATCAGCGTGCATGCGCCGGTGTGGTTGGCCAAGCATGCCTGGAAGCACCTCAAGCGCTCGGCGGCGCCGCGAGTCGTACTGACCACCTCTGACCGCGCCATGTACCAGCGCTATGCCCAGCCAGGGCTGGTAGCTTATGCCGCAGGCAAGATGGCCCAGGTCGGGATCATGAATGCGCTGAGCATGGAAGGCCTGGCCCACGGCATCCTGGTCAATGCGATTTCGCCTGTGGCCAAGACCCGCATGTGGGGGGTGAGCCAGCCCAGTGAGGACCTCAAGCCTGAATGGGTGACCCCAGGCCTGCTCTACCTGGCCAGTGAACTGTGCCGCGACACCGGCTACATCCTGCGCGCCAGCAACGGCCAGTTCACCGCTACACGCTTCTGCGAGAACAGCGGCGTCAGCTATCCTCGCGATCTGGCCCGGGTAGAAGCCGCCAGCCTCAGCGAAGTCGCCGAGCGCTGGAGTAGCATCAAGGAATGCCATTACGCGCCAGTCAAAGTCGCCCGTACCCGTGCCGATCTTGGTGAAAGCCCGGTCTGGGATGCGCACAGCGGCGTCCTCTATTTCGTCGATATTTCCGGCGGACGCATCAACCGCCTGACGCCGCAGGGCGATGTCGAACGGGTTTACGAATCCGCTGCGAAAATTGGCGCTCTGGCCCTGACCGACCAAGGCAATCTGATCTTCACCGAGGATGCCAGTGCTGCGCTGCTGGACCTTGGCGAAGGCAAGGTGCGTCAGTATTCGGCGCCCGTGCATCACCGCTCCAGTTACCGCTTCAACGACGGCGCCTGTGATCCACAGGGCCACTTTGTCACCGGCCTGATGGATGAAGGCCCCAGCGGCAAGACCGGCGCACTGTACCGCTTCGATCACGAAATGCATGCCGAAGTGATCCATCGCGAGATGTCCTTGCCCAACGGTTTGGCGTGGTCGCAAGACGGCCAGACACTATTCTTCGTCGATTCGGTGGCACGCTCGATCTACCGTGCTGATTATCTCGCCGGTGGCATGCTGGGCGAGATCAGCCTGTTTGCCGAAACCCCGGCCGAGCTGGGTCGCCCGGATGGCATTGCGCTAGATAAGGAAGGCGGCATCTGGGTGTGCCAGTTCAACGGCAGTTGCCTGCTGCGCTACGACCGCCACGGTCACCTCAGCGACCAGGTGGTAATGCCGGTGCCGCGGCCGACCAGCTGCTGCTTTGGCGGCCCGGAGCTGGACACGCTGTACATCACCACCGCCCGCTTTGGCATGACCCCGGCGCAGCTGCTCGACTATCCGGATGCAGGTGACCTGTACATGATCCGCCCGGAAGTGGCGGGGATTGCCCGCCATCCGTTCAAGGAATGAGCAAGCGCTCCTGCGCCGCGGGCAACACCGCCAGATCGCCAAAGCGCTGCGCTGCATCGATGTAGCGCAGCGCGGATTTGGCGTCCTTCCAGCCGATATAGCTCATCAACGACTTCAACTCCCAGCCATTGGCTGTGGCCCAGGTGGCGAAACCGCGTCGCAGTGAGTGGCCGCTATATAGTGAGGCGGGCACCCCGGCGCGTTCGAGCATGCCACGCAGCACGGCAATCAGGCTGTTGCTGTTGAGTGGCGCCTGGCCCAGGTTGCCCCAGCGATCGAGCTTGCGAAACACCGGGCCATGGGCAATGCCCGCCACTTCCAGCCATTGCAGGTAAGCCGTCACCGGGCACAACGCTTTCAGCGCCGGGGTGCGGTGCTGTACGCCAAGTGCCTCGCGGTCGCCTTTGCTGCGCGGCAGGTACAGGGTAAGGCCGACACCGGCCTGGGCCTGAATATGCTCGACGCGCAGGCGTGCCAGCTCATCGCCGCGCAAGCCACGCCAAAAACCGAGCAGTAGCAAGGCCGCATCCCGGCGCGCACGTAACAAGCCGGGCATGTCATTTCGCTCACGCGCCAGCTGCGCTTCTTGTTCAAAGCGTGCGACGGCGGTCTGCAGATGTTGCAGCAACAGCGGCGCGGCCTGTTTGGCCGGCGCCGGGTGCAAGGTGCGTATGCCGCGCAGGACCTGCCGCACCAAGGGTGCCTTGGTCGGATCGGGAAAGCCCTGGCTGATATGCCATTGGCTCAGGGCCGCCAGGCGTTGGCGCAGCGTACTGACCGCGTGCTGTTCAGCGTGCTCGACCAGGTAGCGGGCGATACTGTCGGCGGTGGCCGGCAGAAAACCGCCCCAGCGCACCTCGAAATGCTCGACGGCGGCCTGGTAACTGCGCCGGGTATTGTCACGCGTGGCGGCGCGGACGTAGCGCTCGATGTCGGTCATGGGGGCAGGATTGTGGTGAACTGAAGCCCACACAATAAACCAGCCGCAGGCTGCTGACCAACGTGGGCGCTGGTCAAGCGGCAGTACAGCCTTAGTGCTCCAGGCAGAGCTGCTCTTCGATGGCCTTGAAGGGCGCATAGTCGTGAAGTTGCGTAGGCGATAACGGCCGACTGAAGTGGTAGCCCTGGGCGATGTCGCAGCCGGCGAGCTTCAGGCAGACCACCTGTTCGCGGGTTTCGACACCCTCGGCAACCACCTCCAGGCCCAGGCGTTTGGCCAGGATGATGGTCGAGGATACGATCGGACTGTCATCGTAGCTGTTGCACAGCGGCGCGATCAGTGCCCGGTCAATCTTCAACTTGCTCAGGGGCAGCGCGTGCAGATGGGCGAAGCCGGCGTAACCACTGCCAAAGTCGTCCAGGCTGATGCCGATACCCGCAGCGCGCAGGCGCTGCAAGTGATCAACCGCAGTGCCTTCCGGATCGAGCACGGTGGTCTCGGTAATCTCCAGTTCCAGGCGCTGCGCGGCGATGCCGAGCTGGTCCAGCTCATTCAACAATCGCTCGCTGAAATCGGCCTGGCGCAGTTGCAGCGCCGAGACGTTGACGGCGATCCGTGTGTGCGGATCGCGTGCGGTCCAGCTGGCCAGTTCCTCACAGGCCATGCGCAGCACCTCCCAACCCAGCGCGACGATGAAGCCACTGCGCTCGGCGAGGCCGATGAAGCGGTCAGGGTAGAGCAGGCCGAATTCTGGGTGATCCCAGCGCACCAGGGCCTCGTAACCCACCACCTGCAGGTTGTCGAGCCGGATCTGCGGCTGGAAATGCAAAACGAACTGACGCTCGGCCAGGGCACTGCCAAACGCCTGCTCAAGGTTGAACGCATGAAGGTCGCTGACATTCAGCGACGGGTCGAAAAAGCGATATTGCGCCCGCCCGGCCTGCTTGGCCGAGTACATGGCGGCGTCGGCGTTGCGGATCAGCGCGTCGATGTCCTGGCCGTCGCGCGGGCAGATGCTGACGCCGACGCTGGGGCTGGTATTGACCTCCTGGCCATCCAGCGCGTAGGTGGCCGAGAGCTTTTCCACCAGAGCGCGCACCCAGTTGTCGAGCTGGTCTTCACTGCGCTCGCCAGCGAGCAGCACAACGAACTCGTCACCGCCGAAGCGCGAAGCCTCATCGCCGTCTTCCAGCATGCGCTGAATGCGCCCGGCGACGGCCTGCAACAGCAGGTCGCCGATGCGGTGGCCGAGCGAGTCGTTGATCGACTTGAAGCGGTCCATGTCAATGAACAGGATCGCCATCAAGCGGCGCTTGCCGCGCTGGCGGGTCAGCGTCTTGCTGGCGACTTCGACGAACTGGCGACGGTTATGCAGGCCGCTGAGGTGATCGGTTGCTGCTGCGTGGCTGCTGCGCCGATGGGCCTCTTCGAGGCGCTCGATCAGTTCCTGGTTGACCTGCTGCGCCTGCTCCAGGGCGCTGAACGCCTCCTGGCGCTTGCTCAGTAAACGCAGGCTCCAGGCCAGGCTGGCGAGGATCATGATGGTCATGCACAGGTTCAGCCAGAACTGGCGGGCGAAGTTCGCTGTGCTCGGTTTGAGGATTTCTTCGTGGCGTTGACTGACGACAACGCTGAAACCACGATCTGCGGCTCGCCGATACAAGCTCTGATAGGTGCCATCCGCGGCGAATTGAGTGAGGCTGCCGGCGTCTGCGCCACTGGCTGGCGGCACCGGTAGCAGCGCCTCACTGGTCACCACCACGCCGCTGCCATCGATACGCAGGCGCTCCTGGCCGTCTTCCTGAAGCAAGCGCATGAAGCCACTGGCGCCCAGATCGATGTGCTGGAACAGCAGGGCGAGGTAGCCGATGTCCAGTTGCACCAACAGTACGCTGTCGATCTGGCGGCCAGGCAGGTTGGACAGGGGCACTAGAAACGGCACGCGTCGCTCCGACGTGTCGCTGGCATTGGGCAGCGCATGCGCCAGAAAGGGTTTGAAGCCGTAGCGCGCGACATGGGTTTTCAGTTGGTCGAGCCACTCACTGGGCAGGCGTTGCGGTTCGTCAGCATCACTGGAAAAGACCCGTGCGCCGTTGCTGTCGTAAAGGCTCATGCGTTTGAGCAGCGGGTCTGCGGCCAGGATCTTCACCAGGCTGAGGCGATCCTGAGCCGGCTTCGTCACGTCTTGCAGCGTGCTGCGACCTACAGCCTGAGCACGATCAACCACCTGGCGCAGGCTCTGTGCGACGACGCTGGCCAGGTTCAGATGTTCGGCGGCCTTGGCCGCAAGCGCCTGTTGGCGCGCAGCATTCTTCTGGGTTGCATGCAGCCCCCAGAGAAAGGCGAGAGTGACTGCGCACAGCATCAGTAGAAGCAGCGGCAGGAGCTTTGCGGAGGAGGGGGTTAGGCGGATCACTGCTGTTCGTTTCCCGGCCTTGAGTAGTCCCCTGAAAATACGACAGTTGAATGACAGCCTTATGACTGGTGGCGTTTTGCTATTCACGGCTGTACGCCCTGCGAAACTGCGATTTCGACTGTTTGTACAGCTCGGCTGCGTCCACTCACTGACCAGCGCAGGTTAAAGGTCCTCACATGCGATAAGCCGTGATTATTGAATGTTAGCAACGGCTTGTTAAAGCCCGTCGCTAGGTAGATAATCGGTACGTAATTACATAGTACGTACCACATTACGAAATCGTAGGAGCAGACATGGCCCGGGGCGGAATAAACAAGGCGGTAGTCCAGCAGGCGCGGCAGGCCTTGATTGCCCGAGGCGAGCGCCCGAGCATTGATGCGGTACGTATCGAAATGGGTAATACCGGCTCCAAGACCACCATTCACCGTTATTTGAAGGAACTTGAGCGCCAGCATCCTGCGGCCACCCAATTGGCGGCCGGTAACCTGAGTGAGCCTTTGGCGCGGCTGGTCGAACAACTGGCGGATCAGTTGCGAGAGGAGGGCGATGCGCGCATCGAAGCAGCTGAAAGCGAGTTCACCGAGCAGCGTGATCAGCTTCAGGCTCAGCTGAGCATCGCCCAGCAGGCACTCGCTGCGGCGCAGCAGCAAATCCAGATTCAGGCCAATGCCCTGCAGGCCGAGTCGGAAAAGCTCGCGTCCACCCAGAGCACGTTGCAAACCGAACAGTTGCGCAGCGCCAGCCTCAATCAGGCGCTCGGCGAGCAGCAGTTACGCCTGGCCGACAAGGATGAACAGATCACTTCGCTCGAGGACAAGCATCGTCACGCCCGCGACGCACTTGAGCACTACCGCACCGCCAGCCGCGAGCAGCGTGAGCAGGAGCAGCGCCGGCACGAGGGGCAGGTACAGCAGTTGCAGGTAGAGCTGCGCCAGTTGCAGCAGAGCTTGATCGTCAGGCAGGAAGAGGCCACTCGCCTGCATCGCGACAACGAGCGGCTGCAGGCCGAGGCTCGCCAGGCCGCCGCTGAACTCAAGGTCATCAATGATCAGTTGGAGCAGCGCGACGCCCAGGTGCAGGGTTTGCGCACGATTCTGGCCCAGGCGCAGGGGGCCAGTGACGAAGTGCGTCGCCAGCTGGAAGGGCAGACGCAGCAACTGGAGCAGAAGCGCGAACTTTGCGCCGAGCAGGCCCGCCAGCTCGATTTCCTAAAGGCAGAGCTGGTCAGCCGCAGCGATGCTCTGGCCAGTTTGCAGCGCGGTGATGTGGGCGCGGATTAAAGTAATAAATCAAACTTTACCGCTGTGCAGGGTTCTTCCATAGACATTCATGGGAGATCTGCGCATGTCCAACGAGAAAAGCCACGAGCACGAGCAACCGAATAAGGGCCCGCACTCTTCAGATGAGGCCACTGAAAATAATGACCTGGGTTTTGATCCGGACTCGCCGGACCTGGACGATCCGCAGGTAGACCCACAGGGCCCAGCAGTTCCGCCGCGCGATATCGAGAAGAAGCACTAAGGCAGGAATTCGAGAAGGGAAGCTCGCGCCTTGGCGGCGCGAGCTGCTCCTGCACCAAGTGCAGGAGCAGACGAGTCGATTAGGCTTTGACCCGTTTGGCGGCTTCGACGCCGGCGCTGGACAGTTTGATCGGATACTGCAGGCTGATCTGATGCTCGGCATCAACCTCAACGCTACCATCATGGATCAAGCCGTCGTCCTGCAGCGTCTTGAGCATGCCGGCCACGACTTTCTCGCCGCGATAGTTATCCAGCACTTCCTTGCCCAGGCCTTGCGGGTGCGCGTGCAAAAGGCGGGTCAGAACTTCGTCACGAAGTGGGTCGTTACTCATAAATACTTAGCCTCGCCAATTCGGGTTACTTGTCGTATTTAGCCTGCAGCTGCTTGGCATGCTCCAGGTGCTTCTCCAGTGCCGGCAGGGTCTCGCCAGCGAAGGCTTTCAGGTCTGGCTTGTCGCCTGAAGCAGCCTCTTTCTTGAACAGTTCGACGGCTTTTTCGTGCGCAGCGACCTGGTTGTTCACATACGACTTGTCGAACGACTCGTCACGCCATTCAAGGATGACTTTCTTGACCTTGTCGGTCATCGCGGCCTCGTCAGGCACGCTGATGTCATGCTTTTTGGCGATGTCGCCGAGCTTCTGATTAGCCTTGGTATGGTCTGCGACCATCTGCTGGGCAAAGGTCTTGATGTCGGCGCTCTGGGTTTTTTCCAGGGCCAGATTGCTGGTCACGACTTCAGCGATGCCAGACTCGGCCGCTGCGTCAACGAAGTCGTCGGAGCTTGCCGCCATTGCATGCAAAGAGGCCATGCCCAGGGCGACGGACAGTCCGATTCGTTTCAGGAACAGATTGTTCATTTCTCACACCTTTGCGTTGGCGCGACGTCAATGTCGCCTAAGGTTGAGCATTGGCATGCAGCAAAGGTTTAATTTTTTTGTTGTCGTTGTGCCGCTGGCGCACTAATGGGAACGATGCGCGGCGAGCAGGGTTCAGACATTCAAAGGTTCAGGCAGGAGTAAACGCATGAGCATTGAACGCAGCATTCCCGAACTGGCGGCCTGGTACGCGCAATATGATGACGTCAGCTACCGGCGCGAGTCGCCCGACGCCTATCACCACGAGTTGATCCGCACGGCTGAAGCCTTGCGCGATGACGGCGGGCTGGACTGGGACGACTGGTTGGCGCTGAAACAACTGGCCGACGAAGCCCATGTCAACGCCCTGCAGGAAGCTGTGCAGGCCCACGTCAACGACCCTGACACATGAAAGCGCTGAAGATCGCCACCTTCAATATCAACGGCATCCGCAGCCGTTTGCCGGCATTGCTCGCCTGGCTTGAGCAGGAGCAGCCGGACATTGCCTGCTTGCAAGAGCTGAAGGCGCCAGATCAGACGTTTCCGTTGCAGGCCATTGAAGCTGCAGGTTACAGCTGCCTGTTTCAGGGCCAGCCGTCGTGGAACGGCGTGGCGATTCTGGCCCGCGGCGCCGAGCCGCTGGAGGTGCGCCGCGGCTTGCCAGGCATGGAGCATGATCCGCAGAGCCGATACCTTGAGGCCGCTGTTCACGGCGTGCTGGTGGCGTGCCTGTATTTGCCCAATGGCAATCCGCAGCCGGGGCCGAAGTTCGATTACAAACTGGAGTGGTTCGAGCGTCTGATCGAACATGCCCAGGGGCTGTTCGACAGCGGCCACCCGACTGTGCTCGCCGGCGACTTCAACGTGGTGCCCACCGACCAGGACATTTATGACCCGCGCTCATGGCGCAAGGATGCCTTGCTCCAGCCCGAATCGCGGGCCTGCTACCAACGCCTGCTGAACCAAGGCTGGACAGATGCGCTGCGGCATCTATACCCCGATGAGCAGGTGTTTACCTTCTGGGATTACTTTCGCAAGCATTGGGAACGCAATGCCGGGCTGCGCATCGACCACCTGTTGCTCAATGCCGAGCTGGCGCCGTACCTGAAAAACGCGGGCGTCGATGCCTGGGTCCGTAATGAGCCCAAGGCCAGTGACCATGCGCCGACCTGGATCGAACTGAGTACGCGCAAACACCGCTGATCTATAGTCAAAGGCCAAGCGAGCGAAAGGGATTTGCATGCCTTTTACCCATAAGCCTGATGAGCACGGCATTTTCGCGGCCAACGGTGAAGGCCGCGCCGCGGCGATGTTTCGCCTGGTACTGGCGTTCATGGCCGTGGCCATGCTGGTATTCGTCGCGACCGAGGCCTGGCGGATCTGGCGGGACTATCGCGCAGCCTTCACCGTTGCTGAAAACTCGGTGGTCAACCTCGCCAGAGCCAGTGCCCAGCACGCCGAGGACTCGATCCGGCAGGTCGATGCGATTACCGCGGCATTGGCTGAACGCCTCGAGGGCGATGGCTTCGCCAACCTCGATCGGCCGCGGCTGCACGCGCTCTTGCGCCAACAAGTACAGATAATGCCGCAGTTGCATGGCCTGTTCGTGTACGGCGCGGATGGCACCTGGCTGGCAACCGATCACACCGTCACAGCGCCGAAGGCCAACAATGCCGACCGCGACTACTTCATCTATCACCGTGAGCATACGGGCCGGCAGATCAGGATCGGCTCGGTGGTCAAGAGCCGCTCTACCGAAGAGTTGATCATCCCCATTTCGCGCCGACTGAACTTTCCCGATGGCAGCTTTGCCGGCGTGCTGTTGGGCACGATCAGGGTCGACTGGTTCGTACGTTACTACGGCGACTTCCAAATCGACCAGAGCGGCGCGCTGGTGCTGGCCAAGCGCGACGGTACGATCCTCGTGCGCAGGCCGTTTGTCGAGCAGGTGCTGGGCAGCAGCCTGGCGGACAGCGAAGTGTTTCGCGACTACCTGCCGTATGCCAACGAGGGCGTGGTCGAGACTGTAGCGGTGGTTGACGGCACACCTAGGCTATATGCCTACCGTGCGCTGACCAGTTACCCGTTGGTGGTGCAGGCCGGCCTGTCGCGCGATGCGATCCTGGCGGCATGGCGCCAGGATGTGATCAAGTCGATCGGCGTCTTGTTGGTGTTGCTGCTCGGGCTTTCGCTGTTCGGTTGGGTGGTGCTGCGTCAGCTACGTGAGCGTATTGTCATCGAGCGCGCCTTGCACCAGGCGCACCAGACGCTCAAGGACCTGGCGCTGACCGACAGTCTGACCGGGCTGGGCAACCGGCGCCGGCTCGATGCCGTATTGGATGTCGAGATCGCCAGGGCGCGGCGGCAAGGCTATCCGGTGGCGCTGGTGATGATGGATCTGGACTTCTTCAAGGCTTATAACGACCGATATGGCCACCTGGCAGGTGACCAATGTTTGCGGCGGGTCGCGGAGGTACTGGGGCAGGCGTTGAAGCGTCCGGCTGATCTCGCTGTGCGTTATGGCGGTGAAGAGTTCACCCTGCTGCTGCCTGACACCGATGGCCACGGGGCCGGCCTGATCGTACAGGAGACGTTGCAGCAGTTGCGCCGGTTGGCTATCGAGCACGCCGGCAGCCCGTTTGGCGTAGTGTCGGCCAGCGCCGGTATCGCGGTGGCTCATCCGGCGCAGCAATCGATCAGTTCACAAGCGCTTGTAGCTGAAGCCGATGCCGCGCTTTACGAAGCCAAGCGCCAGGGCCGGGACCGCTATTGCATGGCCCAGGCGCAGGGCTGATCAGCGTTCAGTCAGCTGCCGACTCGCGAACTTGCCAGCGCACCGCGCTCACGCCTTTTTCCAGACTCACCCGGCTGACCAGACGCTCCAGCTGGGCAGCGGCCTGAGCGTTGCCCAGTAACTGCGCGCGTACTTCCAGGCGTACCGAGTCGGGCAGGTCTTCACTGTGCAGCGACTGCAGGCGCAGCCCTGGGTCGCTCAGGCTGTGCAGCATCAGGCTGCGCACCTGTATCTCATCTTCTCCGCGGCAGACGATGCGCACCTCGAAGCGTTGCTCTACCTCACTGGCCGGCAGTACTTCCTGATGGTCCAGGCGCTGGGCGATATCGCGCAGAAGGATGTTGGCGCACAGCACCACCAGGCTGCCCAGCGTCGCCTCGAGCAACAGACCAACGCTGCACAGCACGCCGATTGCTGCCGTGCACCATAGCGTTGCTGCGGTATTGAGCCCGCGCACGTTGAAGCCGTCGCGCATGATCACACCGCCGCCGAGAAAGCCGATCCCGGACACCACATAGGCCGCAATCCGCGAGGCATCGGTGGCGGCCATACCGGGTACTGCCTGGGTCATAAGGACAAACAGACAGGCGCCAGTACTGACCAGCGCGTTGGTGCGCAGGCCGGTTAGACGTTGGCGCAGTTGGCGTTCTGCACCGATCAGTGCACCGAGTACCAGTGCCACGCTGACGCGCAGCAAGAATATTTTCCAATCCATAGCAAACCTCTTTCTACGGGCAGCATGCCCGTATCAGCGTCGTACCTTGACGACGCGAACGAAAAACAGAATGCGCAGGGCCACCGGACCTTCGCCGTGGGCGAGGGCGGAAAAAGCAAAAGGGAGAACATCGTCCCGAGCGGGACCGATGAACCACCGTCTGGCGTTAACGGCGAGACAGTGGCAAAAGCACTGCCGGACTAGCTCGCCGTGTGGACCTGTCGCAATCGACTGGGGCTACTGTCCAATGCAGGACTCCTGTAAGGGTGCGAAATTGCGCTGCGGACCTTACGCCACACCTCGGCGAGGGTCAATGGCAGAAACATGACAATGGCTTCATAACGACGTTTCTCTGCGTCTGGCGGGCTGAAGCCTACAGCGGGCAATGGTAACCTTGCTGCTTTGCCCACTCACTGCGGATTCTCCCATGCTGTTCAATCTGGCCGTCCTGCTCGGCACCCTGGTGACCATGGAGGGCGTCGGCACGCTCGCGCATAAATACATCATGCATGGCTGGGGCTGGTGGTTGCACCGCTCGCACCATCAGCCGCAGTTGGGCGTGCTGGAAACCAATGATGTCTACCTTGCGGCCCTTGCGTTGATTGCCGCAGCACTGGTAGCGCTGGGCAAGGCCGGGCATGCGCCGCTGCAGTGGGTTGGCGCGGGTGTGGCAGGTTACGGCCTGCTGTATGTAGTGGCCCATGACGGGCTGTTTCACCGGCACTGGCCGCGCCGGCTGCGGCCGGTCAACCGCTACCTGAAACGGCTGCACCGCGCGCATCGGTTGCATCACGCAGTCAAGGGGCGCGAGGGCTGCGTGTCGTTTGGCTTCTTTTATGCGCCGCCCCTGCGCGTGCTCAGGCGTCAATTGCGTGAGCGCAGCAAAACTGCGCTCAAATAACCGTCTCAATCACCGACCGTTTCGCGCCGTCCTTCGCTAATCCCTTCAGCCTGGTGACCACGGCTGACCCACCAGCCAAAGCCCGCGGCGGTAAAGAACATGATCAGGCTGTAGATTGCCGCCGGCACCGCCATGGTGGGGTTGTTCAGCAGTGACGGGCTCAGCGCCAAGGCAATCGCCAGGGTGCCGTTGTGGATGCCGATTTCCATGCCGATCGCTATCGCCTGGCGCTTGGGGATGTTCAGCAAGCGCGGCAGGTAGTAGCCGACACCCAGGCTCAGCAGGTTGAACAGCAACGCCGCCGCACCCACTACCGGCGCCTACTCGAGCACCGTCTGCCAATCCTTGGTCAGCGCGAGAACGATGGTGAAGGCCAGGAACAACGCCGCCACCAATTTCATCGGCTTCTCCATGCGCCCGGCAAAGGTTGGCGCCCAGCGCCGGATCATCATCCCCAGCGCCACCGGCAGCAGGACGATGGCAAACACCTGCATGACCTTGGCAAATTGCAGCGGAATGACCTGATCGGAGGCCATGAACCAGCTCAGCGACAAGTTGACCAGCAGCGGCATGGTCAGGATTGCGATGAGTGAGTTGACCGCGGTGAGGGTGATATTCAGCGCGACATCACCGTGTGCCAGGTGGCTGAACAGGTTGGCGGTAGTACCGCCCGGCGAGGCTGCCAGCAGCATCAAGCCCACCGCCAGTGCCGACTCCAGGCCAAAGCCATTGGCAATCATGAAGCACACTAAAGGCAGCAGCAGGATCTGGCACGCCAGGCCGATGACCACCGGTTTGGGGTACTTGGCTACCCGAGCAAAGTCAGCGAGGGTCAGCGACAGGCCAAGGCCGAGCATGATGATCCCCAAGGCGATCGGCAGCATGGCGGTGAGCAAGGGTGAGGCGGTCATGGCGGCAGTCTCGAACAATGGATTGCGAGCAGTGTAGGTGGGCTTTTGATGAGAGGTAATCGCAATACGCCATGCCTTGGTAAAGTTTTGTTAACGGATCCATGGCAATCAGCCTGCGCTGTGCGATCTGGCCGCGTTGCGGTCGAGCCATCAGCGCAGTAGGATTCGCGCTTTTGCCGAGGATTCGCCCGTCATGCCGTTCCAGCAAGGTCTGCTTGCCACCCCGGTGCCGGTTCATGCCCGTCACCTTTTTTTTACCCTGCACAGCGCACAAGCCCTGCCTGGCGTACTCGATGCGCTGCTCGCCGAAGTCGACGGGCGCAGCCTGATTGCTGGCGTTGGCCTGCCAATGGCGACCGCGCTGGGCCGGGCAATTCCGGGTTTGCAGGCGTTCCCTGAGCTCGATGCAGTGGTACACAACCCAAGCACCCAGCATGCGCTGTGGCTGTGGCTGCGTGGCGAAGAACGTGGTGACCTGTATCTACGCAGCCAGGCACTGATCGCGCAGCTGGCGCCGGCGCTGCAACTGGTCGACAGCATCGACGGCTTCCTGCACCAGGGCGGTCGAGACCTTACCGGTTACGAAGACGGCACTGAAAATCCAAGTGACGACGCTGCGGTCGAAGCTGCCATCGTCGCCGACGCTGAGCCCGGCCTGGCGGGCTCGAGCTACGCAGCGTTCCAGTTGTGGAAGCATGACCTGAGCTACTTCAAATCGCTGCCTCAGACCGAACAGGACGACATAATTGGCCGCCGTCTAGAAGACAACGAAGAGCTCGACGATGCGCCGGAATCGGCTCACGTCAAACGTACCGCCCAGGAAAGCTACGCGCCGGAAGCGTTCATGGTGCGTCGTTCGGTGTCGTGGGCCGACGACCTCGGCGCAGGCCTGGCGTTTGTAGCGCTTGGCCGTTCGTTCGACGCTTTCGATGTCCAGCTGCGGCGCATGAGCGGCCTGGAAGACGGCGTGGTGGATGCCCTCTATCGCTTCAGCCGGCCGTTGACTGGTGGTTATTACTGGTGCCCGCCGATGACTGAACAGGGGCTGGACGTGCGTCTGCTGCTCGGCTGACCCTGGCCAAGCGGCCAAACATCCAGATACAGAATGCACCGACAGCTCGCGCCATCACGGCTAGCCTTGAAAGTTTCCGGCTTATGACAGGGGCTTTTCCATGTATGCGCGTCGTGATGTCCTACGCACTGGTGCAGCATTGGGCTTGCTGGCCAGCAGCCCCTGGTTGCTGGCTGCTCCCGCCGACAGCTTGCTGACCCGCAAGGTGCCCGGCACTGGCGAGGCGCTGCCGGTGATTGGCGCCGGCACCTCTGGCAGCTTCGAAGTGGAAACAGGGAGTGCCGAGTATCAGCGGCTCCAGCAGGTTCTGCAGGCGTTCTTTGCTGGCGGCGGGCGCATCATCGATACCTCGCCCAATTACGGCGGTGCCGATGCCATTCTTGGCCAGTTACTGGAGGAGGGCGGCTGGCATCGCCAGTGCTTCCTTGCCACCAAAATTGCCGCTGACAGCAAGGCCGCTGCCGAGGCGCAGTGGGCGGGCACCTTGCGCAGCCTGCGCACCGATCGGGTCGACCTGCTGCAGATCCACAACCTGCGCGACTGGCAGCGGCAGCTGCCTTATGCCCGTGAACTGAAGGCGCAGGGCAAGACCCGCTATGTCGGCATCACCCATTACCTGTCCAGCAGCCATGAACAGGTCGCGCAGATCGTGCGCAAGGAGCCGCTGGATTTTGTCCAGATCAATTACTCGGTAAATGCGCCCGAGGCCGCTCGCGCATTGTTGCCGTTGTGCCAGGACAAGGGCGTTGCGGTGCTGATCAATCGTGCCTTTGACGATGGCCGCCTGTTTGCCCGGGTCAAGGACATGGCCTTGCCAGACTGGGCGGCACAGGTAGGCGCAAGCAGTTGGGCGCAGCTGTTTCTGAAGTTCGCCATCAGCCACCCGGCCGTGACGGCGGTGATCCCCGCCACCGGCCGCCCCGATCGCCAGATCGACCAGCTCAAAGCCGGCCATGGTCAGTTGCTGAGCGAGGCGCACCAGCGCGCGTTGATCAAACTGTTTGGCTAGGCTCATGAGCCGTTGGCGTGAGCGGCTGGGCAACAGCCTGAACCTGCAACCTGGCGAAGGGCCGGCAGTGGCCGCCGGCCTGGTGATGTTCTTTCTGCTGTTTACCGGCTATTTCATGCTGCGCCCGGTGCGCGAAACCATGGGCATCGCCGGCGGCATCGACAATCTGCAGTGGCTGTTCACCGGCACCTTCATCGCCACGCTGGTCTGCCTGCCGCTGTTCGGCTGGCTGGCATCGCGAGTCAAACGCAAGCGCATTCTGCCGTGGACCTATGCCTTCTTTGTCAGCAACCTGGTGCTGTTTGCGGGGCTGTTTGCCGTTGACCAACAGGCGCTGTGGACGGCCCGTGCGTTCTACATCTGGTTGTCTGTGTTCAATCTGCTGGCGATTTCCCTGGCCTGGAGCGTGCTGGCGGACCTGTTTTCCACAGAGCAGGGCAAGCGCCTGTTCGGTTTGCTTGCTGCCGGAGCCAGCGCTGGGGGGTTGGCTGGGCCAGTGCTGGGAACCTTGCTGGTCGCACCCTTGGGCCACAGCGGATTGCTGTTATTGGCCAGCCTGCTGCTGCTTGGCAGCATCGCCGCGAGCGCTTACCTGCAGCACTGGCGTTCGCAGCATCCTCTAGAGCTGACTGCTGAACTGCCGCCGAACAAGCCGCTGGGTGGCAATCCGTTTGCCGGGGCGACGGCAGTCTTGCGTTCGCCTTATCTGCTGGGCATTGCCCTGTTCGTGGTGCTGCTTGCCAGTGTCAGCACCTTTTTGTACTTCGAACAAGCCCGCATTGTTAGTGAAACCTTCACTGATCGGACTCAGCAGACGCAGGTGTTCGGTCTGATCGACAGCGTGGTGCAGGCGCTGGCGATCCTCACCCAGCTGTTTATCACTGGCAGGCTCGCGCGGCGGTTGGGTGTCGGCGTGCTGCTGGTTGGCGTACCGCTGCTGATGGCCCTGGGCTTTGTCTGGCTGGCCCTGGCGCCGACCTTTGCCGTGTTTGTAGGGGTGATGGTGGTACGCCGTGCTGGCGAGTACGCACTGGTGCGGCCCGGTCGCGAGATGCTTTTTACGGTGCTACCGGCCGAAGCCAAGTACAAGGCCAAGAGCTTTATCGACACGGTGGTCTATCGCGGTGGCGACGCCTTGAGTGGTTGGCTCAAGCGCGGCCTGGACCTCCTCGGCGAGCATCCGCAGCTGGCGATGCTGATCGGCGCAGCTCTTGCTTTGAGCTGGGCCGGGGTGGGCGGCTGGCTAGGGCGTCGGCAACGCCAGCTCGAGCAACCTGCCCAAGCGTTGCGCGCTAAATAACGCCTCATCGGGCTTTTAATGCCATTGGTCCGAACCTTTCGGAAATAAAGCGAATCCGCTGTTATCGCTGCACTCCCAGCTATGTGCGGCTCATCACCGTGCATCCCAGTAGCTACGAGAGGTTACGCACCATGGACAAGAAAGACACCAACAAGACCGGCAGCCAGGGTGGAACGAAAAATCCGGGCAACTTCGCTAATGATCGCGAAAAGGCTTCTGAAGCCGGCCGTAAGGGCGGACAGAAGTCAGGTGGTGGTGAGTCCAGTGATTCCGGCCGCAAGGGCGGACGTTCGTAAGTGAAATGACGCAGCGCCGGTCCCGCCGGCGCTGCGTTGCTGAAGGAGACAGATCATGCGCCCACGGTCTATAGCACCTACCGTTTGCCTGCTCGGCAGCCTGGCAGTACTGACCGGCTGTTTCGACCGCGACGACAGCCACCCAGCCAAAGATGCCGATGAAAGCAAGCCCTCACTGCAGATGCAGCAGCACCAGACACCCGCTCCACAACCCGCGCCGGGGCCAGAGCCCATGCCGCAGGACAACAAAAACCAATAAGTGCACGAGGAATGAGTCATGACGGTGATGACCCGCAAGGCCGCCCCCATGGTTCCGGCCTTGACCACAGAAGACAGCTTCGAACAGCGCTATCAAGCACTCCTGCACGGCCACAGCGTCGACAGCGCGCAATGGCTTGCCCGGCAGCTCAAGCGCGCCGAGCAACTGACGGATGATCTGCCAGCTTCGCCTGCTCAGCTCAGCGACTGGGCGGTGCGCCACAGTGCTCAGGTGGCTGCGGAGTTCGCGACTTACCTGACTCAGCGCCGCGAGGGCGGGCCACGCCGTTATTTTGCCAACCGCGCCCAGGCACTGTGGTACATCCAGCAAGTGGCTCCGACCAAAGCGGTCGATGGTGCCTGGCTGCATGGCTTTTTGCAGCACTGGCAGGACCCACGCTATCACGGCCTTATCCGTACCTTTTTAGAAGAGTTGGGTGATGGTGATCCGCGTTGCAACCACGTCCTGATCTATCAGCGCCTGCTCAGCCGCCTTGGCTGCCTGGAGCTGCTGCCACTTGTCGATGAGCGTTATCTGCAGGGTACCGTTCAACTGGCCCTGGGCGCGCACGGCGATGCCTTCGAGGCGGAGGCTATTGGCTACAACTTGGGCTATGAGCAACCACCGCTGCACCTGTTGATCACTACCTATGAACTGGCAGAACTGGGCATCGACGGCCACTACTTCCAGCTGCACGTCACCATCGACAATGCTGCAACCGGCCATGCGCACAAATCGATTCAGGCACTACTGCAATTGCTGCCGGAAAGCGACGCCGGGGCCTACTACCAACGGGTTCGTCAGGGTTATCGGCTGAACGAGCTCGGTGAATCTGCCACCGCGCTTATCGCCAGTTTCGATCTTGAACAGGAACTGATCAGCTCGCTGGAACGCAAGCGCCTGTTCGGCCAGTTCATGCATTCCGACCATTGCCGCCTGCAGGGCCGCACCATCAATCAGTGGCTGGCTGAACCAGACGGCATGGCCGGCTTCCTCGATGCGCTGCAAGCGCAAAAATGGGTTGTGCGCGGACAGGACCCGGCCGAGAGCCGCTTCTGGCGAGTCATGGACGGCCCCACTGCACCTATGTTTGGCGTGTTCAGTGCCTATGAAAAGCAGCTGTGGTACGACTGGATCAGCGCTGATTGGCAAGGCCCGAGAATCCGCCGCGTTGCCCCCGGAAGCTGGGAGACTGGGCTGCAGCTCGACGCGCCAAGCAGTATGCAGAAGCCTTCGACCGCACCGTTGGAAACGCTCATCGCCCGTATGGCAGGTAACCGGCATGCCTTGCCGGCGGGGTTGGAAGCTACCCGCGCGTACATTCGCGCTACCGGTCTTACCCAGGAGAACGCTCATTGATTGCAGCCAGCGAAGAACAGACTCAGGCTGACGAGGCCTTGTTGCAATTAGGCAAGCACCTGCGTGCTGACGGCTATCGGTTTACCTGCGTCAGCCCAGCGACTCATGCGCGTAACAATGCGCGACCTGAGGCCCAGCGCGCTTGCACACTGCGCGACATCTTTGGCTGGAGCAGGCCATTTGCTGCGGGGCTTTTGTCGGCGGACCAACTGCAGCAGCTGGCCGAAGCCCAGGTATTGGACGAGCACGGCGAGTCGCTGCGCAGCAAGGTGCGCTGGTCGACTCTGGAAGATCTGCTCCTGGTGCATTCTGCCTATCCGACTGAGGCCAGCGATGCAGTATTCTTTGGCCCGGACAGTTACCGATTTGCCCAGGTCATCCACGAGCATCTGCAGCGCTGTGCAACGCCCGTGCAGCATGCTGTAGACATCGGCTGCGGCAGCGGAGTTGGCGCGCTACTGATCGCCAGGGCGGCCCAGCATGCTCAGGTCAGTGCGGTGGACATCAACCCGCTGGCGCTGCGTTACACCACGGTTAATGCCGCCCTGGCAGGGTTAACCAATGTTTCAGTGCAGCGCAGCAATATTCTCGACGGTGTCACTGGCACGTTCGACCTGATCGTCGCCAATCCCCCTTACATGCTCGACACCCAGCAGCGCCAGTATCGCCACGGCGGCGGCTCACTCGGCGCGCAGTTGTCGTTACAGATCATCGAACAAGGCTGTGAGCGCCTCAGCCCCGGGGGCACGCTGCTGCTGTATACCGGAGTGGCCATGATCGAGGGCCGTGACCCATTGCTTGAAGCGGCACGCGCACTTTTGGCCGGGCCACGCTGGAGTTGGGTCTACCGCGAGCTTGATCCGGATGTGTTCGGCGAACAGTTGAGTGAGCCAGGTTATGAGCAGGTCGAGCGGATTGCAGCAGTTGCGTTAAGCGTTACCCGAATCGGATGAGCGTATGTTCAAGCCTTGTACCTTCGGCATCGAAGAAGAGTACCTGCTGGTAGAAACAGCCACCGGCAAGGTGCTGGCTACACCTTCCCCAGTGGTGGGTAATCTCTGCCGCGAAGTCATGGGGCAGTATTTCGCAGAAGAAATGTTCCGCTGCCAGATCGAAGTCGCCTCGCCGGTATTCGATCACGTGCGCCAGGCCCAGCAGTTTTTCGGTGATAGCCGCCAGCGCCTGAACGAGGCGTTGGCCGAGGAGGGCGCTGCCCTCTATTGTGCCGGCAGTCACCCCAGCGCGCAGTGGCAACGCCAGCGTCCGAGGACCACCCCGCGATACTGGCAACTATTCGAAGATTACCAGCACGTGGCGCGGCGTAGTGTGCTCTCGGGACTGCATGTGCATGTCGGGGTGGCACCTGGCTGCGATCGCATTCAGCTGATCAACCAAGTGGTGTACTGGTTGCCGCTGTTCCTGCTGCTGAGCAGTTCTTCACCGCTATGGAGCGGGGAGAACACCGGCTACATGAGCTACCGCAGGGCGATTTGCGGCGAGTGGCCACATATGGGCCTGCCAGAGCCGCTGGCAGACTGGACTGCGTATCAACGCTATCGCGGCTTGCTGCAGCGGACCGGCTCGCTGGCTATCGATGGCGCATTCTGGTGGGCGCTGCGGCCATCCCAGCGCTTTGCCACCGTGGAACTGCGTATCAGTGATGGTTGCCCGCGGCTGGAAGATGCGCTGTGCATTGCGGGGTTGTTTCGCCATCTGGTGGAGTGTTGCGTCATGCCTCATTACGCTCCGGCGCCGGCCAGTCGCGAAACTCACTGGATTGCCCAAGAGAACTACTGGCGGGCCATGCGTTATGGTCGCCATGGGCAGTTCATCGGGCTTGAACAGCAACAGCCGGTATCCGCCTTGGTTTGGCTGGCGCAGCTACGCGGGCAGCACCCGCCTGACTCGGTCGATGCCGAACGGGCATTCATGCAGGCGCAGCGCATTTTGACTGAAGGCACCAGTGCTGATCGGCAGCTGGAATGCCTCGAACATGCGAGATTGGCCGGGCGAGATAAACGCCAGGGGCTGCGCGAGGTGGTTGAAATGGTCGTTGCAGAAGGTCAAGGCGCCTGGCCGGTCAGCAAGCTCAACCTCACTCAGCCCTGAGCCGATCTGGATCAAGCCCGTTCGCCGCGCAACCAGCGTTGGTGGTAATGGCTCAAGCGTGTCAATCCATACAGCGCACCCTGTTGCAGTACCTCCGTGCGAATTCCGAAAAAGCGCTGGGTTCGGGTGAAAACCGCCAGCGGCTCGCCGGCGAAGGCCCAGGCAAAACACAATGTTCCCGGCGCTATACCGTCGGCACTTTCTGGCCCGGCAACTCCGGTGGTGGCGATTGCAACGGTAGCGGTGCTGTCGCGCAGGGCGCCCATCGCCATTTCCCAAGCTACCGCCTCACTGGTCAATCCATAGCGCTCGATGGTGATATCGCTCACCCCCAGCAGGCGCTTTTTCGCTTCGGGCGAATACACCACATAGCCGCTCTCGAGCACCTCGCCGGTGCCCGGGCTTTCGGCCAGTAGTGCAACCATGCGCCCTGCGGTGCACGACTCGGCAGTGGTCAGCAGCAGGTGTTGCTGCTTCAGATAATCGAGTACAGCCTGGACTTGAGCTTGCGGCATGACGGGGCACCTTGAGTGTCTTTTGCGATTGACGCTTGGTCCTGATGATTGGTTCAGAGCGCTCGGGCCAGGCCGTGCGGCATCTCGATCAAACCTTCATCTCGCCATGCAGTCATTCATATTAAGGGCCTGAAGTGGTTCAGGCCGTGGAGGTGGCTGATGAAGTTTTACTGCCTGCTGCGGGGCTGCCAATGGCGGACCCTGATCAATCACCGACAAGCCGGGCTGGAATGTCAATGTTGCGAGCGCTGCGGTGCGCTGCGCTCATTCCAGCCTGGGCAACCCTAGCAATTTCAGGAGCTGACCATGGCCCGGGCAATCTGGAAAGGCGCGATCAGTTTTGGCCTCGTGCACATCCCCGTTTCACTCAATACCGCCGTGCGTACCGAGCGGGTCGATTTTGACTGGCTCGATAAACGCAGCATGGAGCCGGTGGGCTACAAGCGCATCAACAAGGTCACCGGCAAGGAAATCGACAAGGACAACATCGTCAAAGGCGTGGAGTACCAGAAAGGCCAATATGTAGTGATCAGTGAAGACGAGATCCGCAAGGCGCGCCCTGAGGCCACCCAAACGATCGATATCTTCTCGTTTGTCGAGGCCGGCGATATTCCCCTGCAGCACTTTGATACGCCGTACTACCTGAGCCCGGACAAGCGCGGTGGCAAGGTTTATGCGCTGCTGCGCGAAACCCTGGAAAGCACCGGCAAGGTGGCGTTGGCCACGGTGGTCTTGCATACCCGCCAGCACCTGGCGCTGTTGCGCCCGCTGGATGATGCACTGGTGATGATCACTCTGCGCTGGCCAGAGGAAGTGCGTGGCCTCGATACGCTGGAGCTGGACAAGAGCGTAACCGATATCAAGGTCGACAAGCGTGAACTGGACATGGCCAAGCGCCTGGTCGAAGACATGAGCGGGCCGTGGACGCCGGACCAATATCATGATGCGTTCCGGCAGACGATCATGGATCTGGTCGAAGAGAAGGCGAGCAAGGGCAAGATCGCCGTGGTGGAGAAGGCCGAGGGCGGCAAGGGCGAGAAAAGCGCAGATATCATCGACCTTACCGAGTTGCTCAAACGCAGCCTCGGGGGCAAGCCCGGTGCAGCCAAGAAGAAAGCGCCCGAACCTGCCAAGACTACGGAAAAGAAACCCACCAAGCGCACACGCAAAGCCTCCTGAGGGGCATGGGCGAGGGGTACGGTCAGTGACTCATTTCGGCCTGCAGGTTTTTCTTCCAGCCGCGCAGGTTCATCGCGCCCAGGCAGAACTGCAGTGCAATCAACGCCCAGGCCTCGATCGACCAGCCCCAGATCACCCACAACAGATTACTGCTGATAAAGCAGCAGAAACCCATCCGCCGCCGATGGGGTCGGCGTGAACCGATGCACCAGGCGGCAACTACGGTAAGCAGCATGGCCGGCCACTGCAGAAGGTCGATCCAGTCCACCATCACTTGAGCCCCATCTTTTTGCGCATGCCAGCGGTAATTGACTGGCGCGTCTTGGCCATATCGGCCCATGGATCTTCAACCTCAGCCAAACGCTCGTGCAGGTTATTGATCGTCCATTGGTTGGCACCTTTGAGCTCGGTCAGCTCCTCACGCCAGATCGGTACCGACACCGGCAGGCCTTCGCGTGCGCGCAGGCTGTAGGCGCAGGCAGTGGTGGCGCCTTTGCCATTGCGCAGGTAGTCGATAAAGATCCGCCCGACGCGGTTCTTTGGCCCGGACACGGCGCTCAGGCGCTCGGGGAACAGCTTGGCCAGGTAGTTGACCAGGGCATGGCTGAAGTCTTTGACCTCGTCCCATCCGGCGCGGCGGGTCAGCGGCACCACCAAGTGGATGCCCTTGCCGCCGCTGGTCTTGAGAAATACTTTGAGACCCAGCTCATCAAGCAGGGTCAAGGTCAGCTGGGTGGCTTCCAACATGGCTTTCCAAGGCAGCGCAGGATCAGGATCGAGGTCGAGCACGAAGCGGTCAGGCTTGTCGAAATCCTTGTCGGTGGCGTTCCAGGTGTGCAGCTCGAGCGTGTTCATCTGTACCGCGCCAAGCAAGGTCTCAGGCCTGTTGATGACCATGGCCGCCTGGCCAGCCTCGGCCTTGTCGTATCCGAGCACGCCGGGTAGGTGCAGCTGGCCGGCGTTTTTCTGGAAGAACAGTTCGCCTTCCAGCCCATCCGGTGCGCGTACCAGTGCCACTGGGCGGTCCTTGAGTTGCGGCATGAGCCAGTCGGCGACCGCGGCATAGTACTCGGCGACCTGCCGCTTGGTGGCGCCGCTGCTGGCGTCGATCATCCGGTCGGGGTGAGTCAAGCGCAGTTCACCGAGGCTTTCATCATCGCTGGGTTTTTTAGAGGATTTTTTAGCAACGGCGGCTTTTGGCATTGCATGCTCCAGGTCGATGGCCTTGGCCGGTTTGTCGTCACGCAGACCGTGGAAAACCGCATGGCGCACACTGCCGTCGCGGGTGATCTGTGCGTAGGCGATTTCGGCCAGCAGTTTCGGTTTGAGCCAATGCACGCCACGCGCATCTGCGCCCGTTGGAGGTTTGGCGAGCGCCGGCTTGGCGACTTCGAGAGGTTTCAGGCGTGCATGGATGCTGGCCAACGTCGTTGCAGTAAAGCCGGTGCCCACCTTGCCGGCATAGCGCAGCTCACCGCTGGGCTTGTCGTGCAGGGCCAGCAGCAAGGCGCCAAACCCGCTGCGGCTGCCTTTGGGATCGGTATAGCCGACGATCACGAACTCCTGGCGCAGCTGGCACTTGAGCTTGATCCAGTCATTGCTGCGTCGGCCTGAGTAGACGCTGTCGGCTCGCTTGCCGATCAGCCCTTCAAGTTCCAGCTTGCAGGCACTCTGCAGCAGCGATTCGACCGGCTCGTCGAAGTCGGCCGAGTACCTGAGACAGTCCCGCTCATTGTGCTCAAGCAGCTGGCGCAATGCCTCACGGCGATCTTGCAGCGGCACCTGACGCAGGTCTTCGCCACCCAGGAACAGCAGGTCGAACAGGTAATAGGTAATCTGCTCGTCGTTCTGCGTATCGAAGGCATTCTGCAATGCCTGAAAGTCTGCAGCGCCCTGTTCGTTGGTCACCACCATTTCACCATCGAGCCAGGCTTGCTTCAGCTTGAGCGTGCGCAGCGCCTCGACCTGGTGGGGCATCTTCGCGCTCCAGTCGTGGCCATTGCGAGTAAACAGGCGGACATCATCGCCGTCGATCCGGGCGAGGATGCGATAGCCGTCGAACTTGACCTCGTAGCGCCAGTCGCCGGCAGGCGCGGCATCGACAAGAGTGGCCAGCTGAGGCTGCAGTTTTTCAGGTAGCTCGGCTTTGGTTTTGCTGGCGCTGCGCTTGGCAGCAGACGTTGCTTTTTTGGCCGTTTTGGCGGGAGCCTTTGCTGCTTTGCGCGGCACCAGTGTGCGGTCACTGATCACGCTGTCAGGCAGAGCCTCGACGATGCTGTATTCGTCTTCACTACGGGCATCGCCGTCATGCGATTTGACCAGCATCCATTGTTCTTTCTTGCCTACCAGACGAGTACGAAACAGATTCCACACGCCTGAGAGTTTTTCGCCCTGCAGGCGGAAGCGCAGCTTGCCCTTGGCGTAGGCAGCTTGTGCGTCACCTTCGGGCTCCCACACACCACGGTCCCAGACAATCACGTCGCCGGCGCCATAGTGGCCGTCGGGGATATTGCCTTCGAACTCGGCGTAATCCAGCGGATGGTCTTCGACATGCACAGCGAGCCGGCGCACTTTTGGGTCCAGTGAAGGGCCTTTGGGAATTGCCCAGCTCTTCAGGGTGCCGTCCAGTTCCAGGCGGAAATCGTAGTGCAGGTGGCTGGCATCGTGTTTCTGGATGCAGTACTGCAATGCCTGTGGCTTTTTGCTGCGGCGTGACTTTCCGGCGGGTTCGGGGGTGGCGTTGAAATCACGTTTGCGTTGATATTCCTGCAGGGGTTGGCTCATCTCGGGCTCCTGTTCAAATCCCAGGCTCTCTGAAATTGGGAGGCGCCGGCGGCGCAGGGAGTTCCATCTGTGACGGGCGGGGGGATATCAACGGCTGCGAGGGTTTGGTCTGCACCTGATAAACAAATTTGAGTCATCTGCCAGCCGGGGTGGTCGACTTTATGAACCCACCTGATGGAGAGCGCACATGGCTCAGCCTAACGACCCGAAAACCCGCACGCCTGCCGAGATCGACGATATTCAGGATCGGATGGGCAGTGTGCACGAGCTGGACTTCAGCGACCGCGACGATGAGCGCCAGGGCAGGGCCGGCGACGAGCGCTCACTGGCTGAAGTCGAACATGACTTCCCGCCAGAGCGTGTGGCCGAAAGCGGCATGACCGGTGGCGAGGCTCTGACCGAGAGCCTGCACGAAGACAACGTGACCTTGGACGACCTGAGCCCAGACACCTTGTTCGATCAGACCGGCGCTCGCGACCCGCACGAGCCAGGTGATGGTGGAGACCCGGCCGACCAAGTCTTGCGTGAAGTAGACGCCGAGGAAATCGGCGGCGGCTTTGGCCTCGACGAAGCAGAGCTGGCGCGCTCAGCGCCGCTGGATGGCGAGCCATGGACCGACGAGGTCTCACCTGTAGACGATGAAGCATCCAACCGGAGCCGCGAATCATGACCGAACTACGCTGTGCATGCCTTGACTGCGCTTGCACGATCAACGCCAATACCCTCCTGCAAGACGGCAAGGGCTACTGCTGCGAAGCCTGCGCCAGCGGTCACCGCAATGGCGAGCCTTGCCGCATGGGCGACTGCAAATGCGGCGAGACTGCGCAACCGAGTGAGAGCAATGTCGACAACGCCCTTGATGAGACTTTCCCGGCCAGCGATCCCATCTCGCCTTGAGCCGCCCTGAAATCGGCCCCGGTGTGGCTCGAGGCTGCTGCAGGTTGAGCAGCTTCGAGCCAGGCCGGGGCCGACCTGTGTCCGGCAGCCTCTAGTGGGTCTGCCAGATGCCGTTGCTGCGTTCGCAATCCGTGCGCGCCTGGCCCAGGCTTGGCGTGTCGTAGTAGTAAGTGATCACCCGGGCCTCCTTGCCGATCGCTGGCCGCGTGGCGGGTTCATCGCGGCCCATCGACTTGGGATTGGCCAGGGTTTCCTGGGTCAACTGGGCAATACAGCTACCGACACTGCCTTCGGCGCATTTGGCGACTTTGCGCTTGTCGGTGCTGAGCATCTCCTTGCTCTCGTTGCTGCACGACCAGTCGATGGCCTCGGCGGGCATATTGCTATAGCTGTAGCAGGTGTGGCCTTCGACAGGCTTGACTGCCTCGCTGGAGGAGCGGGTCACGACGTCGCAGGCCTCAGCTAGCACGTGACTGCTGGCCAGACATGCACCGAGTAAAAGCAAGGCACGGATACACATGGTTTGTCTCCCGGGCCTTGGCCTTTACGGTCGGCCGCTTTTGTTGACGCTCAGGTTTTGTGCAATTGCGCCTTGTCCTGCTGGCGCAGGGCCTTGGCGCGTTTCTCCAGAATCAGATAAGCGATCACCGCCAGCACCAGCGGTATCAGGTAATACAGGGTGCGATAGCCGAGTAGTCCGGCGACCAGGCTGCCCTGGCTGATCTGGCCTTGCAGCAGGGCCAGGAACACCGTTTCCAGCACTCCGAGCCCGGCCGGGATGTGCGCCACCACGCCCGCGACACAGCTGATCAGCAATACACCGAGAATGGACGGATAGAACAGATCCCCCGGCAGCAGCCAGTAGATCAGCACCGCCATCAGCGCCCAGTTGCTGGCGCCCAAGGCAACCTGACACAGCGCCAGGCGCAGCGAGGGCAGGGTGATCTCGTGCTTGCGGATATGCCAGGTGCGGCGTTTGGCGTAACCGCAGGCCAGCACGTAGCCGACCGATACGGCGATCATCAGCACACCGATGAGCTGCAGCCCGGTGGCGCCCACCGACCAGCTCTCAGGCAGCTTGACCAGGCGCATGGCAAACACGCTGCCGGCCAGCAGCAGGTAGCCCATCCAGTTGGTCAGCAAACCCAAGGTGAGGATGCGCGTGATGGTGGCGTTATCCAGCCCCAGCCGCCCGTACAGGCGGTAGCGCAGAGCAACGCCGCCGACCCAGGTGGTGAAGTTGAGGTTGAACGCATAGCAGACGAAGGCCACCGGCAGCACCTGCCGAGCAGGCAGCTTGTGGCCGGTGTAGGCGCGCCCGAGCAGATCGTAGCTGGCGAACACCAGATAACTGCACAGGGCCAGGCCCAAGCCGACGATCAACGTGCCAGGCTTGTAGGCCAGCAGCGACTGGCGGACTTCATTCCAGTCGAGGTTGCGTGCCAGGTAGTACAGCAATACCGGGATCATCAGCATGAACAGCAGGGTGAACAGGCGCTTGCCCCAAGTGAGCCAGGTTTTCCGTTCCATCAGGTATTGCCCTCACGCAGTTCACCTTGGGTACTGACTTCAGGTTGCAGCGATTTCAGGCGTTGCCGATGGGCTGGCAGCACCCCGGCAATCCGCGGAAAGTATCGGGTCAGGTGGAAGCCAGCAAAAATCAATGGCGCTCGCCACCAGTAGCCACGAATCATCCGCTCAAGGGTGACGGCCTTGCAGTGATTGCCGGCCAGTTGGCTGAGGTGCTCGTACAGTTGCTGGTTAAACGCACGATCCTTGATCAGCAGGTTGGCTTCCAGATTGAACGCAAGGCTCAGCGGGTCGAGGTTGCTCGAGCCGACTGTCGACCATTCGTCATCGACCAGGGCAACCTTGCCGTGCAATGGGCGCTGGCAGTATTCGTGAATCCGCACGTTGTCGCGCAGCAGGTAGTTGTAGAGCAACCGCGACAGCGCGCGCACCCAACGCATGTCTGGTTGCCCTTGCAGAATGAGCGTTACCTCGATGCCACGGCGAGACGCATTGCGTAGCTCGCGCAACAGCCTGTAGCCGGGGAAGAAATACGCATTGGCGATGAGGATGCGCTTGCGCGCACCGCGTATGGCCTGCAGATACTGCTCTTCGATATCGTTGCGGTGCTTGCGGTTGTCACGCTCGACCAGCACCGCGCGCACCGACCCCGCCGGCTCGGTCACCGGCTTGACCCGCTTGGGTTCGGCCAGCACCGGCTTCATCAGCCTGATACTCGAGGCGTGCACCTGGGCGACCACGGGACCGGTGACTTCCACCGCGTAATCCTGCTTGGCCATCGGCCCGAAGTCGCCCAGGTGATCGGCGCTGTAATTGATCCCGCCAATGAACGCCCGCTCAGCGTCGATGACCACGATCTTGCGGTGCAGGCGATGGAACAGGTTGGTGCGCATGCCAGCCACTTTCGGCTGCGGATCGAAGGCGTGGAAGCGCACACCCGCTTCGGTCATCGCTGCGATGAACGCATCGGGCAGCTCGCCGGTGCCGTAGCCGTCAGCCACCAGCTCGACACGCACGCCGCGCTGGGCAGCTTCGATCAGCACCCGCTGCAGCTGCTGGCCAACCTTGTCATCGAAGATGATGAACGTCTCGAGCAGGATTTCCTCCTGCGCTTCGCCCATTGCCTCGAAGACACGGGGGTAAAACTCCTCGCCATTGATCAGCAACTGCACAGTGTTGCCTTCAGTCCAGGATAACGTCATAGGCTGATCTCCGCGGCCAGGGGGGCATGGTCGGACAGATGCGACCATGGGTATTTGGATAGCACCTGCGCCGAGCGTGGCAGGGCATTGCGTAGGTAGATGCGGTCCAGCCGCAGCAGCGGCAGGCGTGCCGGGAAGCTGCGTGCCGGTATGCCGAAGCGGTCGCCAAAGGCCTCGACCAGGTGCTCGCTGAGCACGCTGTCGGCCTTGAGGCGCCAGTCGTTGAAGTCGCCGGCGACGATCACCGGCGCTTTGGCCGGCAAGCTGTCGAGCAATTCCAGCAACAGCTGCACCTGGCGTTGGCGGTGAGCCTCACGCAGGCCCAGATGAACACACACCGCATGCACCTGATCATGGCCAGGCACCTGCAGGCGGCAGTGGAGCAGGCCGCGCTCTTCATTACCGTCAATCGAGACGTCCAGATTTCGGTGCTCGACGATGGGGAATTTGGACAGCAACGCGTTGCCGTGGTCGCCATGGGGATACACCGCATTGCGCCCGTAGGCGAACTGCGACCACATGCTGTCGGCAAGAAACTCGTATTGTGGCGTGGTTGGCCAGGTCGGATGGCGCTCGGCATGTTGCAGATGAGTGCCATGTACTTCTTGCAGAAACACCAGATCGGCGCCGGTGCTGCGTACCGCTTCGCGCAGCTCGGGCAAGATGAAGCGCCGATTGAAGAAGGTAAAACCTTTGTGCACGTTGATCGTCAGGACGTTAAGGCCATGCACGGCAGTAACGCTGCCGACGCTGCAGCGCGCTTCGTGTAGCGGTTGGTTCATAGATCCACCTGCGGTTCGACGCCAGGCTCGGTGACCAGTTCGCCATCGAGCTTGAGCTTGGATAACAGACGCCGTGCGTCATAAGGGGCATGGACTTTCTGGTCGTTGTCGAAGTAGCAGTAGACGTCGCGCTGGGCGCGCTTGCGCGGTGCGCCGGGCACCACCAGACGAGCGTCTTGCGCCTGGCCACCTTGGCTCCAGGCTTCGATGCGCTGGCGCCAACGGCGCAGGGCGCGTGCGGTATAGCCGCTGCTGTACAGCTCGACATCGCCATGCAGGCGCATATAGACAAAATCTGCGGTCACGTCTTCGACATAGGGCCATTTGCCGGCGCTGTCGGCGACAACCAGGGCAATGTTGTGTTTGCGCAGCAGTTTGATGAAGGCGGCGCAGAGGAAGCTCTCGTGACGGATCTCGATGGCGTAACGCAAAGGGACATTACCGCTGATGGCGGTCGCGCCATTGCCGCGCAGGCGTTCGGCGCACTGCTCGGCACAGCGGCAGGCGGCCCGGCGATCGCGCGGGAGCTGCTCGAAGAAAGCCTTGAAGCGTGCTTCATCGAACTTCATCGTGGCCGGGAACTGCCACAGCATCGGACCGAGCTTGGCACCCAGCATCAGTGGACCGGAGGCGAAGAAATTCGCCAGCGGCTCTTCGATATCCTTGAGCCGGCGGGTATGGGTGATATAGCGCGGGGCCTTGACCGAGAAGATGAAGTCGTCTGGTGTTTCATCGCGCCATTGCGCATATCGTGCTGGGGTTTGCAGCGCGTAGAAAGAGCCGTTGATTTCAATGCTGTTGACTGCTCGTGACGCAAACGCGAGTTCATCCTTCTGGCGCAGGCCTTCCGGGTAGAAGTCCTTGCGCCAGGGGCCATAACGCCATCCGGATATGCCGATGCGAATGTCGCTCACGGTGGAGTCCTTGTGCAAAATCGGTCTTTTACTGCGACCTCTGCGTGAGCGTCAGGGTTCAGCGTGGGTTGACCAGTGGGCGCCTTGGTACGCAGCGCCACCAGCAATTTTGAACTTTGCCGCGCTTGACGATTCCACCTTGATATATGCACCGGCATCCAATGCCCGCCACCTCCGGAGGCACGCATGGCCCGTCACATCATTCACTTCACCGGCCCGATCACATCTTCGACCTGCGGTAACCTGATCAATACCTGTTCGCGAGCCCTCAACCAAGGCGCGCAAACACTTCAGTTGAACATCGCCACCATGGGCGGTGACTGCAGTTACGGTTTCACGCTGTACAACTTTCTGCGCTCGTTGCCGGTACTGGTGCATACGCACAACCTCGGCACGGTCGAATCGATGGGCAATATTCTGTTTCTGGCGGGTGAACAGCGCACGGCCTGTCGCATGAGCAAGTTTCTGTTTCACCCGTTCCACTGGACGCTGCACGGCTCAGTCGACCACGCACGTATGTCCGAGTACGCCATGAGCCTTGATTACGACTTGCAGTTCTACGCGCAAATAGTTGCGGAGCGCACGGCTGGCGCTGAGCAACCATTGGATATAGAGCACTATTTGCTGGCCAAACCACGCATCTTGAGTGCTGAGGAGGCAATAGCGGGCGGCCTGATCCACACTATCGATGAGCTGCCGATCAGTATCGACTCGGTTCAATGGAGCGTTCACGCCTGAAATCTTGCAGGGCGGTATTTGGCGCCGCTGGTCAGTCGCAGCGAATGTTGATGGAGCCGATCCCATTTGGGCCGGCTCGTAACTACTAAGCAGCTGCACTTGGAGGCGACAAATATGCGCGCATTGACCTTTCACGGCGCTGGAGATGTCCGGGTTGATACTGTGGCTGACCCTGGCATTCAAGAGAAGGACGACATTCTGCTGCGAGTAACCGCCACTGCCATCTGTGGCTCCGATCTGCACCTGTATCACGGCAGGATACCTGCGCTCGAAGAGGGCGATATTCTCGGCCATGAGTTCATGGGGATTGTTGAAGACGTTGGCAGCGAAGTCACCGCGGTTCAGCGTGGAGATCGTGTTGTCATCCCGTTCGTGATTGCCTGCGGCAGCTGCTTCTTTTGCCAAAATGACCTGTTTGCCGCTTGTGAGACGACCAATACCGGACGCGGGGCGATCCTCAACAAGAAGTTGATCCCTTCCGGTGCGGCGTTGTTTGGCTATAGCCACCTGTATGGCGGCATTCCCGGCGGCCAGGCCGAGTATGTACGGGTGCCGAAGGCCAATGTCGGTCCGTTCAAGGTGCCAGGAACGCTGAGCGATGACAAAGTACTGTTCCTGTCAGACATTCTGCCCACCGCCTGGCAGGCAGTGACCAATGCGGGAGTCGGCCAGGGTTCTTCCCTGGCTATTTATGGGGCAGGTCCGGTAGGACTGCTGAGTGCTGCGTGCGCACGCATGCTTGGGGTCGAGCAGATTTTCATGGTCGACAAGCATGCCTATCGACTTGACTACGCCAAGCGCGCCTACGGCGTGATTCCGATCGATTTTGATCATGACGACGATCCTGCTGACACCATCATTCGCCAGACCGCAGGCATGCGCGGCGTTGACGCGGCCATTGATGCAGTGGGTTTTGAGGCCAAGGGCAGTACTGCTGAATCGGTACTGACGGCGCTGAAGCTTGAAGGGAGCAACGGCAAGGCGCTGCGCCAGTGCATGGCAGCAGTGCGCCGTGGTGGCGTAGTCAGTGTGCCTGGCGTATATGCCGGCTTCATCCATGGCTTCTTGTTCGGTGATGCATTCGACAAAGGCCTGACCTTCAAGATGGGCCAAACCCACGTACAACGTTTCCTGCCTGAACTGCTCGAACATATCGAAGCAGGACGGCTCAATCCCGAAGCAATCATCACCCATCGCCTCAGCCTGGAAGATGCAGTGCGCGGCTATGAGATGTTCGACGAACAGCAAGAACGCTGCCGCAAGGTCGTATTGACCCCAGGTGTTGCCACAGACCCGGTAACCAATGGGCGGCTTGGACCCGCTGCGAGCAGCTGAGAGGAGTAGTAATGACGGAACGCATCATCACATCGGTCACCAGCGAGGATCTTGTTCCGCCGCCGCAGGGGGTAACATTCGAAACCCCCCGCGAGCGGTTGGAGTTCTACCGCCGAGAAATCCAGTTCGAGACCACGATTCTTGCCAACCGCACAGATGCTTATCTGTCGGCACAGTCTTTTCTGGTAATTGCCTATGCGTCCTGCATGGCCAACGGCAATCCCAGCTGGGGCAGGCTTTTTACTCTGGTTGTGCCTGCGTTTTTGGCATTGCTGGGCATCATCAGCTCACTCAACGCCTGGCCTGGAATTCGCGCCTCGTACGGCATCATCGACCACTGGCATTTCAAGCAAAGTCACCTGTTGCACAACGAGCCAAGCATGGGCTTTGCATACGATGATTGGCCGTTGTTCAGCGAGTCTGAGTCAACCCATCGTGGTTACCGCAAATCGCTGATGTTTTCGATCCGGACGCCGTGGTTGTTCCTGATTTTCTGGGTCTTGCTGGGTGGATTCGGCCTGCTGCTGCAGCTCGACCCTGCCGGTGCCTGAACGCATGCGGGGTCGCCGCAAACCGTTTATGTGCTTTGTTCGACAAAATTTTGAATCTTCGTGATCCCGCCGGTTCCACTAGTTGTCATCCATGGAGAAGAGGAGGCCCCCTGCGATGCCTACCCCAGAGCTTTATATCGTCGATTACAAGCTGCACGGTAAAACGCGCAGCTTCATCATCCGGCTGGATCGGATGGATAACGCCGAGGCTTGGCACTGGGCTAGTTGTGACGCCGGTATTGGCATTATTCCCAAGTTTGGTCGTGAAAAGATTCGCAAGGTCAGCAGGCCCATGGCCGAACGATACGGGATCAGTGAAGTGAGCTGGAGGCCATCGGGTGGCAAACCTGCCTCCAGTGCCGGTGCCAACCAGTCGATGCTGCCTACTGCCTGAACAAGCGGTAGCCAGCAGTTACTGTCGGGCTGTCTGAGCAAAGCCGCTCCTGATTGGGAGCGGCTTTGTTTTGTCTGCTGGAAGTCTACGGCCAGGTCAGGCGCCTGATTCAGGATCACTGGCGGGGACGCCAGGGCGCTCGTCCGGGTCAGTCAAGTTAGGGTCAGCATCTGGGTCGTCTGCTTGCCCATCGGGGCGGTCCGGGACCAATTCTGGCCAATCGTCTTCAACGCTGCCGCCACCCATTATCATTTGCTCGCGCATGATCATTCCCTCGGCTGAATAAAAAAGGCCTGCCAGCAGGCAGGCCAAGCACAGGAGTGAGGGGTGATGCCGTTGCACCACCCTCAGTAGTTATGAGCGCTGTGGGCGGGTAGCAGTCGTTTGCAAAGGGCGGTTCCCCGACCAATGGCGGTTACTGCTCCTGACCCTGGCGCAGGCGCATGCTGAGCAGCGCAGCCAGAACCAGCATCGAAGCAATGATCCACAAGCCATTGCGGGTGCTGCCGGTTGCTTGCTCGATCAAGCCCATCACCGAGGGGCCGACAAAGCCCCCGAGCAAACCGCAGGTCGTGACAAATGCCAGGCCGGCAGCCAGCGCATTGCCGCTCAAGCGACTGGAGGGGAAGACGAAGATGATCGACTGCACCACGAACAGCATCAATGCCGTCAGCGAGAACCCGATCAGGCCAATGAACGAGTTGGCTACCGAAGCCAGCAGCAGCCCGGCGGCCATGGTCAGCAGGCCGAAGAACAGCAGCGTGCGGCAACGGTTTGGTGAAGTGGCAAGGCGTGGCAGGGTTGCCGCGCCAATTGCAGCAGCGATCCAAGGCACTGACGTGAGCAGGCCAATCTGCAAGGGCGACAGTGCGCCGTAAGTGCCGATGATCCCGGGCAGGAAGAAGATCACGGTGTAGATAGTGATCTGATGCACAAAGTACACGGCGATCGCCAGCCAGATCTGCTTGTCGCGAAACATCTGCGACAGCTTGCTCTGCTGCGGTGCAGCGGCACGTTCAGCCGCCAGCCGGCGCTCGATGTCCTGCGCATCAGCGGCCGATAACCACGGCGCCGAACTCGGCCCATCGGGCAGCTTTTTCCAGACGACATACGCCAGCGCCACGGCGGGCAAGCCTTCAAGCACGAACAACCACTGCCAACCATGCCAGCCGAGCACGCCGTCCATTTCCAGCAAGGCACCGCCCAGCGGCCCGCTGAGGATGTTTGCCAGGCACACGCCGAGCAGGAAATAGCCCGTGGCGCGGGCGCGTTGCTCGCGGTCGAACCAGTAGGTCAGGTAGAGCATGACGCCGGGAAACAGCCCCGCCTCGGCGACGCCCAGCAGCAGGCGCATGACGTAGAACGAAGTCTCACCCTCGACGAAAGCCATGCCGGCAGACAACAGGCCCCAGGTGATCATGATGCGTGTAATCCAGAAGCGCGCGCCAACCCGTTGCATGATCAGGTTGCTCGGCACCTCGGCCAAGGCGTAGGTCAGGAAGAACAGACCCGCGCCCAGCCCATACGCAGCAGCCGACAAGCCGAGGTCAACGCCCATGCTGGCCTTGGCCAAGGCGATGTTGGTACGGTCGAGAAAACTCATTACATAGACGATGACCAGCAGTGGCATCAGTTTGCGCAAAAGCAGGCTGTTCAGGCGCTGATCAGCCGCAACAGCAGGCGCGGCAGCCGCTGTCGGTTGTGTGAGGATTGTCATTGTTTTTTCCCCGAAAGCTATAAGTAACAGCGCGCCGCGGTGGTGCGTCGCGCTGCGGTAGGTCAATCAACCACGCTGGATGTCCAGCCAGACTGCGCCGTCGGGATATTGGTAACGTTCCAGGGTCTCGGCGTGCATTTCAATGCTGTAGCCCGGGCGCTGCGGCGGCATGTAGCGGCCGCGGCGGATCACCACGGGGTCGATGAAGTGTTCATGCAGATGGTCGACGTACTCCAGCACCCGGTTGTGCAGCGAGGCGGAAACGGCGATGTAGTCGAACAGCGCGATGTTCTGCACATACTCGCACAGGCCGACACCGCCGCCGTGCGGGCACACCGGCACGTCGTACTTGGCAGCCATCAGCAGCACGATCAGCACCTCGTTGAGGCCGCCCAGGCGTGCTGCATCGAGCTGACAGAAGTCCAGCGCGCCGGCCTGGAACATCTGCTTGAACATCACCCGGTTGTGGCAATGCTCGCCGGTGGCGACACCAATCGGCGCGATGCGCTGGCGGATCGTGGCATGGCCAAGAATGTCATCGGGGCTGGTTGGTTCTTCGATCCACAGCGGGGCAAAGGCTGCCAGCCGGCGCATGTTGCTGACAGACTCCTCGACGCCCCAGACCTGGTTCGCGTCCATCATCAAGGTCCGCTCCCAGCCGATCTCGTCACGCAGGATGCTGGCGCGGCGAATGTCTTCTTCTAGGTCGGCGCCGATCTTCTGCTTGATATGGGTCCAGCCGTCCTCGACCGCTTCACGTGCCAGGCGGCGCATCTTCTCTTCGCTGTAGCCGAGCCAGCCGGGCGCGGTGGTGTAGCCGGGGTAACCTTCGCGAAGCATCTGCGCCTCGCGCTGGGCCTTGCCCGGCACCTGGCGGCGGAGCAGGGCGATAGCTTCTTCCGGGGTGAGCACGTCGGTGACGTAGCTAAAGTCCAGGCACGCGACCAGTTGCTCGGGGCTCATGTCGGCCAGCAGCTTCCACACTGGCTTGCCTTCATGTTTGGCCCACAAGTCCCACACGGCGTTGACGATGGCGGCAGTGGCCAGGTGGATGACGCCTTTTTCCGGCCCCAGCCAGCGCAGTTGGCTGTCACCCACGGTGAAGCGGTGCCAGAAACCACCCATGTCTGCGGTGATCTCTTCCAGGGTCTGGCCGACGATCAGCGGCGCCAACGACTGCACGGCAGCGGCGCAGATCTCGTTGCCGCGGCCAATGGTGAAGGTCAAGCCGTGGCCTTCGAGCTCGCCGGCATCGGTGTGCAGCACGACGTAGGCGGCCGAGTAGTCAGGCGCGCTATTCATGGCATCGGAGCCGTCCAGTGACAGCGAAGTCGGGAAGCGAATGTCGCGAACGCTCAGGTGGGTAATGCGTATGCTCATGGCGGTCTCTTGTTCTGGGTTACCTCTGGAGACCTGACTGTAGGTTGCCGAGCGATATAGGCATAATCGCCAATTCCTAACTATGGATATCAGAATTGATATGCCTCAGACCCCAGCAGACACCTCGCAGGCGCCGCGCAGTCTTGGCCCGCTGAAGATCTCCAGCCGTCAGATAACCCTGCTCAACGCCTTGGGCGAGTTCGGCAACCTGCGCCGCGCTGCTGCGGCCATGCACACCACCCAGCCTGCTGCGAGCCTGCTGCTGCAACAGCTCGAGGAGCGCCTTGAAGTGCGCCTGTTCGAGCGCCTGCCGCGTGGCATGCAGCCAACCCTGTACGGCGAGGTGATGATTCGCTACGCGCAAAGTGCGCTGCACGAGTTCGAGCACGCCCAAGCGCAGATCGCCGAGCTTGCGCGTGGCGCCGCCGGGCTGGTGCGGGTCGGCAGCGTAATGGGGCCGGTGCCGGGCTTGCTGACCAAGGCTGTGCTGGCCTACAAGCGCGACCACCCCAAGGTGCGCATTTCGCTTGAAGTGGGTACCAGCGATACCTTGCTGCCGGCGTTGCTGCGTGGTGACTTCGACCTGGTGGTGGGGCGCTTGCCGGATCAGAGCGACAGCCAGGACCTCAATATCGAGTTGTTCGAGGGCGGTGAGCAGATGCGCGTGATCGCCCGCGCTGGCCACCCGATGGCGGCAGCGAGCACATTGCAGCTGGCTGATCTGGTCGCGTTGACGTGGATCCTGCACCCGATCGGCAGCCCGATGCGGCGGCGGGTCGAAAGTGCGCTGCAGGCCGGGGGGATGGTGCAATCGCTGGACATCGTCGAGACTGCGTCGATTCTGGCGACCACCGCCATGCTGGAGGCTTCCGACATGATCGCCGTGGTGCCGAACGATGTCGCCGCGCATTACGCCCAGTACGGGATGGTCGCGATCCTGCCGGTGGAGCTGCCGATCAGCCTGGCCAATCTGGGCCTGCTGACGCTGCGTTCACGGCCGCGCTCGGTGGCACTGGAAACGTTGCTGCAGTACCTGCGAGCCCCACAATAGCCATGTTTGTCTACCTGCCTGAGGCCGTTTTCTGATGCCGTCCGACATCATCCACTCCAGCTTTTGCAACTGGCTGCGCTTCAAGCACTTGGTGCTGATCGACAGCCTGGCCCGTACCCGCAACATGCACGCCACCGCCAACCTGATGAACCTGAGCCAGCCGGCGTTGAGCAAGATGCTGCGCGATCTCGAGGAGCAGTTTGGCTTTGCTCTGTTCGAGCGCCTGCCGCGCAGCATGCCGCCGACCGAGCTTGGCGAATACGTGGTCAAGTACGCCCAGGGCGCATTGGCCGAGTCGCAGCAGTTTGTCGACCAGCTCAACCGCCTGCGCAAGGGCGGCCATGGGTTTATCCGGGTGGGCGGGATTTTTGCCTCGACGCCGCGGGTGCTGCCGCAGGCCATTGCTGCGATCAAAGCACGTAGCCCGTTGCTGTCGATCGAGGTGGTGGAGCATTCCAGTGACCACCTGCTGACGATGCTCGAGCAGAACAAGCTCGACATCATGATCGGCCGTTTCACCGAGGAGCGCTTCAGCCAGGTGTTCGACTTTCAGCCGTTGGAACCTGAACCGTTTGCCTTGGTGGTCAACAGCAGTCACCCGCTCAATCAGCTGGCCAGCACGCCGCTCGAGGCGCTCGCGGACTGGCCGTGGGTGCTGTACCCGCTGGGTACGCCGCTGCGCGGGCGGCTTGAGCAGGCCTTCAAGGTGGCCGGCATTGCCACACCCGCCGATAGCGTTGAGACCATTTCAATGCCGATGTTCCTGCAATTGCTGCAGTCGGCACCGATGATCGCCATGCTGCCGCGCTCGATGGTTGCCGCGCAGCTGAGCAGCGGCCTGTTCAAGGAACTGCAGAGCCCACTACATCTATCGCCGCTGGAGTACGGCGTGATCACCCGTAAGGATCAGCCGCCAACCGGCTCTGCGAGGGAATTCATCGATATCCTGCTGGAGTTTGCCCAGCAGCGGCGCATGGAGGAGGGCAGCAGTAGCGATTTCTAAACGAGGTTCGATTTGACGCATTGATAACCCCCGGTTATCGGCTGATCGGTTCATCTCATTGGGAATTATCGGTAAGGCTTCATACAGTGGTGGCAGATTCGCCCGGCAGCAAACGGGCGACGCCATAACAAGAAGTCAGCCGTACCCTGAGAGGTCCCATGGAACTGATTGCCCGCTGCGCCGACCCTGCGGTCATCCGCCTCAACCCGCTGGACAACGTCCTGATTGCACGCCAGGCGCTGCCTGAAGGCCTTGAGCTGGACGGCGAAGCGATCACCGTGCGCCAACCCATCCCGTCGGGGCACAAAGTCGCTACCGAGCGTTTGGAGCAGGGCCAGCCACTGCGCCGTTACGGCCAGATCATCGGTTTCGCCTCGCAAACCATCGAACCTGGCGATCACGTCCATGTGCACAACGTGCAGATGGGCAACTTCTCCCGCGACTATGCCTTTGGCGTCGATGCACGCAGCCTGGCTGCTACTGAAGCAGTGTTTCAGGGGATTGTGCGCGGCGACGGCCGCGTCGCCACACGCAACTACATTGGCATCCTTACCTCGGTGAATTGCTCGGCAACCGTCGCCCGGGCAGTGGCTGATCATTTCCGCCGCGATATCCACCCCGAGGCGCTGGCCGACTACCCGAATATCGACGGTGTGGTCGCCCTGACCCACGGTGCCGGTTGCGCAGTGGACCCCAGTGGCGAAGCGCTGGGTCTGTTGCGCCGTACCTTGGCAGGCTATGCGATACACCCCAATTTCGCCGCTGTGCTGATCATTGGTCTGGGCTGTGAAACCAACCAGATCGAGAGTCTGCTGGAAACCCAGGGCCTGCAAGCCAGCGAGCAACTGCGCACCTTCACCATCCAGGGCATCGGCGGCACCTCAAAGACCATCGCCGCCGGCATCGAGCAGGTCAAGACGCTGCTGGCCGACGCCAATCGGGTCAAACGTGAGCCAGTCAGTGCGCGGCACCTGGTCGTTGGCCTGCAATGCGGCGGTTCCGATGGTTACTCCGGGATCACCGCCAACCCGGCACTGGGTAATGCCGTTGACCGCCTGGTCGCGGCCGGCGGCACCGCGATCCTGTCGGAAACACCGGAGATCTATGGCGCCGAGCACCTGCTGACGCGCCGAGCGGTGAGCCGTGAGGTCGGCGAGAAGCTGATCGCACGCATTCATTGGTGGGAAGACTACTGCCAGCGCATGAACGCCGAGCTCAACAACAACCCTTCGGCGGGTAACAAAGCAGGAGGGCTGACCACCATTCTGGAGAAATCCCTCGGCGCGGTGGCCAAGGCCGGCTCGAGCAATCTGGTCGACGTCTATCAATACGCCGAGGCGGTGCGCGCTCAAGGCCTGGTGTTCATGGACACCCCAGGTTATGACCCGGTCTCCGCCACCGGCCAGGTCGCCGGCGGCGCCAACCTGATTGCCTTCACCACCGGCCGGGGCTCGGCCTACGGCTGCGCGCCTGCGCCGTCGATCAAGCTGGCCACCAACAACCGGGTGTTCGAGCACCAGGAAGAGGACATGGACGTCAACTGCGGCGGCATCGCCGACGGCTCCACCAGCATCGAAGAACGCGGTGCCTACATCTTTCAACAGATGCTGCGCATCGCCTCGGGTGAGCGCAGCAAGAGCGAACAGCACGGCTACGGTCAGAACGAGTTCGTGCCCTGGCAGATCGGTGCCGTGACCTGACTGCCAGCCCCCTTCATCTTTCGAGGCGACTTTTTATGCACGTTAACGGATTCAACTTCATCGGCGGCCAGCGCAGCGCACTTGGCGACACCCTGGTCTACAGCATCGACGCCCATACCGGCGCGCAGCTAGCGGGCGGCTTTCATCAAGCGACCTTGACCGAGGTCGACAACGCCGTGGCAGCGGCCAGTGCCGCGTTCCCACCGTTTCGCAATTTGCCGGCAGTACGCCGCGCAGAGTTTCTTGAGGCGATCGCCGACGAGCTCGATGCCCTCGGTGAAGACTTCGTCAACCTGACCTGCCAGGAAACCGCGCTGCCCAGCGCGCGAATCCAAGGCGAACGGGGTCGCACCAGCGGCCAGATGCGTCTGTTTGCCAAGGTCCTGCGCCGTGGCGATTTCTATGGCGCTCGTATTGATCAAGCGCTGCCAGCGCGCACGCCGTTGCCACGCCCCGACCTGCGTCAATACCGCATCGGCGTTGGCCCGGTGGCGGTGTTCGGTGCCAGCAACTTCCCGCTGGCGTTCTCCACTGCGGGAGGCGATACCGCTGCGGCATTGGCCGCCGGCTGCCCGGTCGTGTTCAAAGCCCACAGCGGCCATATGGCAACCGCCGAGCGCGTTGCCGAAGCGTTGATCCGCGCTGCCGAGCGCACTGGCATGCCGGCGGGCGTGTTCAACATGATCTTCGGCAGCGGCGTGGGTGAGGCACTGGTCAAACACCCGGGTATCCAGGCGGTGGGCTTTACCGGTTCGCTCAAAGGCGGCCGGGCGTTGTGCGATATGGCGGCAGCGCGACCGCAGCCGATCCCGGTATTTGCCGAGATGTCGAGCATAAACCCGGTGCTGGCACTGCCGAAGGCACTGGCAAATCGCGGTGCCCAGCTAGCCAAGGACCTGACCGCATCGGTGGTACAGGGCTGTGGGCAATTCTGCACCAATCCGGGCTTGGTACTAGGCATTCGCTCGCCGGCCTTCACCGCTTTTATCGAGCAGTTGCGCGGGCACATGGCTGATCAGCCGGCGCAGACCATGCTCAACCCCGGCACCCTGCGCAGCTACGACAAAGGCCTGCAGAGGTTGCTCGCGCACCCTGGTATCGAGCACCTGAGCGGTGCCCGGCAACAGGGCAATCAGGCCCAGCCGCAGCTGTTCGAGGCAGATGTCAGCCTGCTGCTGGAGCAGGACGAGCTGCTGCAGGAAGAGGTGTTTGGTCCGTGCACTGTGGTGGTTCGGGTCGATGATGCCGAGCAACTGCTGCAAGCCGTGAACGCTCTGCACGGTCAGCTGACAGCAACCTTGCTGGCGGATGAGCAAGACCTGGCTGACCACGGCTCGCTGCTTGGCGCGCTGGAAGTGAAAGTGGGCCGAGTGTTGCTCAACGGCTACCCGACCGGCGTCGAAGTCTGCGATGCGATGGTGCATGGCGGCCCGTATCCGGCGACCTCCGATGCCCGTGGCACCTCGGTTGGCACCCTGGCCATCGACCGCTTCCTGCGCCCGGTGTGCTACCAGAACATCCCTGACGCCATGCTGCCGCCGGCCTTGCAGAACGCCAACCCGCTGGGCATTCAGCGCCTGGTGGATGGTCAGCCGAGCTCGGCAGCGCTCAACCAAACCGGGAGCTGAGCGTATGAGCGAAGCCATCCGCTATGAAGTGAACGCGCTCAGCACGTTTGTCGAGCGCCTGTTTGCAAGCGCCGGCGCCGACGCGGAGGTCGCCCAAGTGGTAACCCGAGTGCTGCTCGAAGGCGAGTTGCTCGGCCATCGCACCCATGGCCTGAATCTGGTCAGTCGCTACATTGGCGGCATGTTGAGTGGCCAGGTCAAGGCTCAGGCGGCAGCGCTGGAGCAGATCTCCGACAGCGGTGTTGCCAGCCTGTTCGACGGCAACTATGTACTCGGCCCGTACTGCGTCAGCCGTGCGTTGGACTGTGCGGCCAGCGGGGCCAGCGCGCAGGGCATCGGCATCGCCGTGGTCCTCCGCGCTGCGCATATTGGCTGCCTGGCGGCCTACTTGAAGCCATACACCGACCGTGGCTTGGTCGCGATGGTGTATTCCTCCGATCCGTCGGTAGGGTTGGTCTGTGCCCATGGCGGAGTTGATCCGATCTACACACCGAACCCAATTGCGGCCGGTATCCCCACCGGCGGCGAACCGATCCTGCTGGATGTGAGCATGTCCACCGTGACCATGGCCATGGTCAGCCAATGCCGGGATAACGGCAGCAAGCTGGCGCACCCGGTGCTGATGAGCAACGAAGGCAAGGCGAGTGATGACCCTGCGGACTTCTTCACCCGCCCGCAGGGCAGCATCTTGCCGCTGGGTGGCCAGGCCTTCGGCCACAAGGGCTTCGCTCTGGCGATTCTGGTCGAAGCACTGACCTCGGGCCTGGCCGGCCATGGGCGCAAGGACTGCCCTGATCAATGGGGCGCGTCGGCCACTGCGGTAGTTATTGATCCGCGCTTCTTTGGCGGCCTACAGGCGTTTACTGACGAAACCAGCTTCCTCGGCCAACTGATCCTCGCCAGCCGCCCAGTAGATCCGGAGCGCCCGGTGCGCCTGCCTGGGCAAGCCGGCCTGGCCCTGCGCAGCAAGGCTCTGGCCCAGGGCGTAAGCCTGGCGCCGACTCTGGTCGCAGACCTCAACCAGCTCGCCGCGCAATTGCAAGTGGCCGCGCTTGGTCACTGATAGACAACTACAAGAAAGGTAGAGACATGACAGATCAATCGAACAGCAAGCCTTCGTTGCCGTTGAGCCACAATGCCGCCGTCTGTAACAGTGGCAGCTGGATAGGGCGGGTATGGCTGCCCGAGCAAGGCCCGGCAGTAGTACTGGTGAAGGAGGGCGCAGTGCATGATATCAGCGCCCACGTCGCCACGGTTTCGGCGCTGCTCGAAGTGGCTGACCCGGTGGCTTATCTGCGTTCGCTGCCGTTGGCCGATGCGCTGACCGAGCTGCCGGCGCTGCTTGCCAACAGCGATCCACGCCAACGTGACATCAGCAAACCCTGGCTGCTGGCACCGATCGATCTGCAGGCCGTCAAGGCTGCCGGCGTGACCTTTGCCGCCAGCCTGCTGGAACGCGTGGTCGAGGAGCAAGCCAAGGGCGACCCGGCCAAGGCTGATGCGATCCGCGACACGCTGGCCAGCCGCATCGGTGCCGACCTGTCACAGATCGTCCCAGGTTCAGCCCAGGCCGAGGCGTTGCGCGCCGTGCTGGTGGAGCAGGGCTTGTGGTCGCAGTATCTGGAGGTCGGCATCGGCCCGGATGCCGAAGTCTTCACCAAGGCCCAGCCGTTGTCGGCAGTGGGCCACGGCGCCGACATCGGCATCCATCCCAAATCAAGCTGGAACAACCCGGAACCGGAAGTGGTACTGGCAGTGTCCAGCGACGGCAGCATCAAAGGCGCCATGCTTGGTAACGACGTCAACCTGCGTGACTTCGAAGGGCGCAGTGCCTTGCTGCTGTCCAAAGCCAAGGACAACAACGCCTCGACCTCGCTGGGCCCGCTGCTGCGTCTGTTCGACGAAGGTTTCAGCCTCGACGACGTGCGTAACGCCGAAGTCGACCTGCGGGTTGAAGGGGAGGAGGGCTTCATCCTCTCGGGCCGCAGCTCGATGCAGCAAATCAGCCGCGACCCGCTCGACCTGGTGCAGCAGACCCTCAACGAAAATCACCAGTACCCGGACGGCCTGGTGCTATTTCTCGGTACCCTGTTCGCCCCCAAGCAAGACCGCGACCAACCGGGCAATGGCTTCACTCACAAGCCTGGCGACGTAGTCACCATCAGCAGCGCGCAGCTGGGCGCCTTGAGCAACCGGGTGACCACCAGCGACCAGGCGCCGCAGTGGAGCTTCGGCCTGCGCTCGCTGATTGACAGCCTCAGCCGCCGCGGCCTGCTCGACGCGGCAGTGACCGCGCGGCAACCCTGATCCAACCGTAACCGACCATGGATGAACGCGACAGCAATGACGGATCGCCTAGGCGCTGAACGCGCTGCAACAATAATAATAAAGGCCATGCAATGAACAAACTGAAGAAGTACCAGAGCATCACGGTGGTGTTCCTGCTGTTGATCGGTATCGTCAATTACCTGGACCGCAGTGCGCTGTCGATCGCCAACACCTCGATCCAGAAAGACATGATGATCAGCCCCTCGCAGATGGGCATCCTGCTGTCGGCGTTCTCCATTGCCTACGCATTTGCCCAGCTGCCGATGGGCATGATCATCGACCGCCTGGGCAGCAAGATCGCCCTCGGCGCATCGTTGCTGGCCTGGTCGGTCGCCCAGACCACCTTCGGCCTGGTCAACAGCTTCGCCGGCTTCATGGGCCTGCGCGTGCTGCTGGGGATCGGCGAGGCGCCGATGTTCCCATCGGCAGCCAAGGCGCTGTCGGAATGGTTCGATGCCAACGAACGCGGCACACCTACCGGCATCGTCTGGTCGTCGACCTGCCTCGGGCCTTGCCTGGCACCTCCACTGTTGACGCTGTTGATGGTCAACTACGGCTGGCGCGGCATGTTCATCATCACTGGGTTGCTGGGCGTAGTGCTGGCGGTGTGCTGGCTGACCTTCTACAAAAGCAAGGCGCAGTACCTGGCCGAGCTGGCGGCCGAAGGCAAACCGCTGCCTACCGAGCACGTGGCACCTGCCGCCGCCCCGCAAGCACCCAAGGTGTCGTACTTTGCCGGCTGGCTCGACCTGTTCAAGCATCGCAGCACCTGGGGCGCCGTGCTGGGTTTCATGGGGGTGATCTACATGCTCTGGCTGCACCTGACCTGGCTACCCGGTTACTTTGAGCGCGAGCATGGCCTGGACTTGTACAAGACTGCCTGGGTGGTGTCGTTGGCCTATGGCTTTGGTGCGGTAGGTACCATCGTCGCCGGCCGCTTCTGTGATCGGCTGGTGAAGCGGGGCATGAGCATTCTCGGCAGCCGCAAGTTCAGCGTGATCACCGGCCTGGTGCTGGCAGCGCTGTTTACCTTGCCGCTGTCGTACGTCACCGGGCTTACCGGGTGTGTGATTCTGCTGTGCCTGGCGTTGTTCAGCATCAACATGGCCAGTGCCACGGCGTGGATGATCGTCAACACCATCGTCGACAGCCCGCGGGTGGCCTCGTTTGGTTCGATCCAGAACTTTGGTGGGTATATTGCCGGGTCGGTCGCGCCGATCGTTACGGGCTTTAGCATTCAGTACTCGGGGTCGTTCAATACGGCGTTCATGATCAGCGCGGTGGTGGCGTTGTGTTCGGCGGTGGCGTACTTCCTACTGCTGAAGGCGCCGATTGGTGGGGCGGTGGTCAAGGACGAGGTGTTGCGGGAGGTGACGCAGTGAAAGGCGTGCAGGCCTGGTGAAAGCAACGGACTATTTGGCGCTCATCTGCGAAGGACTTGCCGACAAGGAGTTAGCAGTTACCTTGGTGTCAGAGGTTGAAAACTGTACCTCGAATGCTGAGCGCCTAATGGCGGGATGTGCCGGCCATGGCTATGTCAAATCGTTCGGAGCGTTCCGACTGATGTATCAGATCAAAAATGCAAGCCATACCGTGCCAAGAATGATGAACTGAGCCGGAATGAGGTGGCGAGCGAACAAAGAACCGCCGCTGCTCCAAGCCAGTACGCATTTGGTTATGGTATTCCCTGTGAGCGCCATCATTGCCGGTAGCGTCAGGTCGGCACTGTTCAGCTGGCCTGCAGCAACGAGTGAAGCGATCGAAGCAGTTGCTGCATGCGCATCGCCCAAGCCACTGATAAAGGCAGCAATGCTGAGCCCCTTGTGACCAAGGTGCTCGAGCAGAAATGCCGAGAACAATGCAATGCAGGTAATCGCTAGCGTGATGAGCAGTGCTGTGAACAGGCTGAAAGCACCGCTGCCAGGCTTGGTCGTGGGGCAGACTGGCACAGGGCGCCAAGGCGCCAGCAACAGCACGCCGTAAATGAGCGTGACCAGCATACCTAGACCTATAGATGGCCAGAAAGGGCGCAGCAAGCGCACGTCGACAACGCCAATCACCAAACCAAACTGGACAAGGGTGGCGAGGTTGGACAGCACCGCTGCAGCGGCGAACGCGCGCATGAACGTGTCCTGCCTTCGTGCTTGATGGCCAAGCACGGCAATGGTCGCTGAGCCAGAGGCAAACCCGGATGCGATCGCACTCAGGGCCAGGCCATAGCGTGGCCCCAGCAGGCGCATGGCGATATGCCCTAGCGCACCGACGGCCATCAGTAACACGACCAGCGTGCAGATCACCCGCGGGTTCAGTACCCCGTAGGGGCCAATGAAGCGGTCCGGCGTCAACGGCAGCACAACCAGCGCTACTGTAAGGAGCAACAAGCCATCGCGCAGTTCGCCCTCGCTCAGTTGCTGCAGCACGAAACGATGAAGCTCACGCCGCAGGGCCAGCAGTATGGTGAGTACGATACCGATGGCGGTTGCCAGCTCGGGGTGTTCGACTGTCAGGCCTCCCAACACCAACACCAGCAGCAAGGCGATTGCGCTGGTAATGTCCGAATCTTCGTCGGGTTTTGTGCGGTGGTAAATGGCCAACAGCAGCGCTATGCCCACCAATGCAACGCCGACCAGAACCGGGCCAGCCAGTACATGGCAGACATACCCCATCAGGGCGGTGATTGCGAAGGTTCTCAAACCCGCTGCGGCGGGAGCCTCACTGTTGACCTTCTTGCGCTCCCGTTCAAGGCCAACCAGCATGCCGATGCCCAATGCCACGGCCCCGTGAGCCAAGTTCACCAGGTCGAGCATCAGGCCTTTACCGGGGCGATGGCAAAGCTGGCCGGGGAGCCCAGTTCGAGCGCGATCAGCGCTGGCATGTCGAGGATCTCCACCTGCCGGCCGTGCAGGTTAACGATACCCAGACCGCGTAAGTGAGCGACTGAGCGGCATATGGTTTCCAGGCGCAGCCCGAGGTAGGAGCCGATGTCTTCGCGAGACATGCGCAACATGAAACCGTGGGGTGAATAGCCGCGGCTGACGAAGCGGCGGGAAAGGCTCAGTAAAAAACTGGCAAGCCGCTGCTCGGCAGAGAGGTTGCAGAGCATCAGCACGCGCTCATGCTCGCGGATAATCTCCCTGCTCATCAGGCGGTTCAAGCTCTGTTGCAGCATGGGGAAATTACGCGCCAGGGCTTGCAGGCGATGATAGGGCAACGGGCACACTTCGCTGTCTTCCAGGGCGATGGCATCACAGACATGAAGCTCGGTCGCTACGGCATCCAGCCCCAGTACGTCCCCTGTCATCCAGAAGTTGATGATCACACCCTGGCCTTCGGCGTTGTTCAGGTTCGTCTTGAAGCTGCCTGAGTGCACCGCATACAGGCTACTCAAGGGCACATTAGCGCTGAACAGCGCAGCCCCCTTGCTGACCCGGATACGAGGGCCGATCAGTGTGCCGAAATAACTGTTGCAGTGCATGGGCAAACCCGCGGGCAAACACAAGCCGTTGACCCGGCACTCACTGCACCGGCATGTCAGTGGTTTGAAATGAATGGCCGGTGGTTTGCACTTTGGCGCAGGCTGCCCGAGCAGCTGAAAGTCGGTCAGCCCCGACATTTCATGCCTCCTTCGCAGGTCTGAGAGCGACGGTGGCGATCTTGTTCAGTGAATGAGGCGCGTTGAGGCGGGCGGTCAGCACGCCTACGAACTGCTCGGCTTCTAAGGGTGTGCTGAAACTCACCCGCCACTCGTCCATGTGTACCCAACAGCGATTGCCGTTGGCGCTTTTCTCGACGTAGACGTTCATCGGAACCTCCAGCGCATGCATGAGCAAGGGACTGCCTATCGATAGGGGGCAATGGCGTCCTTGCCGACGGCGTGGCGAGGTTCAGGGCGTGATCGCCACCTTCATTACGCCGTCGCGCTGGTTGGCGAACAATTCGTAGGCGGCTTCGATATCATCGAGCCGGAAACGGTGGGTGACCAAGGGGGAAACGTCTACGCGGCCACTGGCAACCACCGCCATCAACCGGCGCATCCGCTCTTTGCCGCCGGGACACAGTGTGGTCACGATGCGGTAATCGCCAAGGCCGGCAGCGTATGCATCCACAGGGATGCGCAGGTCGGCGCTGTACACGCCCAGGCTGGACAGTGTGCCGCCGGGGCGCAGCACCCGCAGTGCCCATTCGAAGGTGGCCTGGGTGCCCAGCGCTTCGATGGCTACATCTACGCCACGGCCATCGGTCAGCGCCATGATCTGCGCCACCACGTTGCCTTGCTTGAAGTCGACCACGTGTGAAGCACCCATTTCGCGTGCCACGCTGATGCGCGCCGCCACGGTGTCCACGCCGATGATGGTGGTGGCGCCCAGCATTTTGGCGCCGGCGACGGCGCACAGGCCGATCGGGCCCAGGGCGAACACGGCGACGGTATCGCCGATTGTCACGCCCCCGCGTTCTGCACCAGAAAAACCGGTGGACATGATATCGGGGCACATCAGCACGTGTTCGTCGCAGAGACTGTCGGGAATGGGCGAAAGGTTGGCCATTGCGTCCGGCACTCGAACGTATTCAGCTTGGCAACCGTCGATGACATTGCCGAACTTCCAGCCCCCCATGGCCTTGAAACCATGCGCCGTACCGGCGCCGTCTTGGGCGCCACAACCACACAGACAGGCATTGCTGTGGCCGCTTGGGGTGATGGCGCCAGCGATGACGCGTTGCCCTTCGTGGAAGCCGCGAACCTCTGAGCCCAGTTTTTCGATGACACCCACTGGCTCGTGGCCGACGGTCAGCCCTTTGGCCACTGGATACTCGCCACGCAGGATATGCACATCGGTGCCACAGATCGTCGTTGTGCTGATGCGCATCAGCGCATCTAGCGGGCCGATCTCAGGGATGGGCTTGTCTTCCAGCACGATGCGGTTCTTTTCGACATAAATGGCCGCTTTCATGAGTGCCATGGCATGCCTCCGGGGCATCGCTGATTTTTGTTGGCAACTACAGCGTGCGCTAAAAAAGCCGGTAAGTCTTGATCCGAGTCAATTTTGCGTCGAGCGGTGAGGGGTTGGTGAGTGGCGCCTGACTTTTGATAAACATCAAACCGCACAGGTGCTGCTGGCAGATCATCGAGGTACTTATCGAGCCCGTAGAGGTGTGCCATGACCAATCTGCAAAGACTTCTTCTGATCGCATCGCCCTTGATGCGCCGCACGCCGGTCTATGACCGTGCGGCGGCGCTGGCCAAAGCCAAGGGCATGCCATTGCACATCGTCGCCTTTGACTACCTTGAGGGCCTGGTCACTGCCGGCCTGGTCAACGACCAGGCGTTGGCGGTCATGCGGGAGGGCTATGTGCAGCAACACCGTGAATGGCTGGAAACCCAGGCATTGTCGATGCGCCGCAGCGGCGTGACGGTGACCACCGAGGTGGTGTGGGTGCAGCATCCGCTGGACGAGATCCAGGCGCATCTGCGTGAGCAGCCGTTCGCCATGCTGATCAAGGGGCTCGAGCATGAACCGTGGTGGATGCGCGCCATGTTCACCTCGCTCGACGTCCAGTTGTTACGCGACACTCGTATCCCGTTGCACCTGGTTCACAACGCCAGCAATGCTTTGCCGCGCCGGATACTTGCAGCAGTTGATCTGTCGCGCCCAGAGGATCAGTTCGAAGGGTTCAACGACCAGATCATCAGCGAAGCGCTCAAGCTGGCCTTGCAATGCAACGCCCAGATCGAACTGCTGTACGCCTACGATATGGGTTCCATGTACCTGGACGCCGACGACGCCCGGGCACATTCGTTCCTGTTCGATTCGAACCTGTCACGAACACTTCACGAGGCCCAGGCCGATGCCTTCCAGGCATTGGCCGAACGCAACGGGATCCCCGCCGAGCACCGCCACCTGCGGGTGGGGGACCCGACCAAGGTGCTGACGCTGTTCATGGACAACAATGACATCGATGTGCTGGTGATGGGGAGCTACCACCATCATGGAATCGGCTGGTTTATCGGCAGTACGGCCGAGCGGATTCTGCATCGGCTCAGCTGCAGTGTTCTGGTGATCTCGCCCGAGCATTCGCAAGGTTGAAGTGCAAGGCCCGCGAGGGCCTTTTTTTTCAGGCGTGGAGGTCAAGCTCATGGAGAATTTCGCTGACATCGCCGCCCAGGTAGCGTACCGAGAGGCGTCGGTACGGTTCTGACATTGATCAAGTTGGTGCGCAGGTGATGACTTTCTGATCCGCATCAAGCGCTGATGGGTAGGGCGCTCGAAGATCGATGCTACTTGCCATCGCCGCGTGCGGCCGGAGGTTTCCCATGGGTCGGTATCGACAACTGCTGGTGCTGCTCACAGACATAGACCCGCACTCGGCAGTGCACGTGATCCGGGAGCAGGTGGCGGCCCTAGATATCGACGTGGTGGTCCTGGGGGTAGTGCAGACCAAGGGTTTGAGCAAGCTTCTGGGCGACACCACAGAACGTATGGTGAGCGATCCACCGTGCAGCGTACTGTCCGTTCATCCCTGCGTGATCGACACCTGGGAGCCAACGCCATGCAACTGACCTTTTTCGGCGGTACGGGCACGGTGACGGGCAGCAAGTTCCTGCTGACGCGTGATTCGACACGGGTGCTGATCGACTGCGGGCTTTTCCAGGGCTACAAGCAACTGCGCTTGCGTAACTGGGAGCCACTGCCGGCAGTACTGCGGGGGGTGGATGCGGTGGTGCTCACGCATGCGCACCTGGACCACAGCGGGTACCTGCCGGTGCTGGCGCGCGAGGGCTTCAGCGGCCCCGTATATGCCACCCCGGCGACCTGTGCCTTGGCTGAAATTCTGTTGCTCGACAGCGCCCGATTGCAGGAGGAACAAGCCGAGCATGCGAACCGTCATGGCTATTCCAGGCATTCGCCGGCTCGCCCTTTGTACACCGAACTGGATGCCAAACGGGCACTGCGCCTGTTCAGGCCTGTCGCGCTGCACCACCGCACCCAGGTCGCGCCCGGTATCGAACTGTTGCTGCGCAGTGCCGGGCACATTCTCGGCGCGGCGACCGTACAACTGACGGTGGATGGCCAGACGCTGGTGTCATCAGGCGATCTGGGGCGGCCCCACGACCCCCTGATGCGTGCGCCCGAGCTGATCGGTGCGGCCGATGCGCTGCTGGTGGAATCGACCTATGGTGACCGATCGCACCCTGCCCAGCCCCCGGAGCGTTACCTCGCGGATGTGATCAACCAGACCCTGCTGCGCCATGGCATCACGCTGGTACCGTCATTTGCCATTGGCCGTGCGCAACTGTTGATGTACTACCTGTACACGCTCAAGCGCGACGGACTGATACCGGACATACCCGTATACCTCAACAGCCCGATGGCGATGGATGCCACGGCCCTGTACCAGCAGTTCAAAGGTGAGCACCGCTTGACGGCGCTTGAATGTGCGCAGATGTGCAAAGGCACGCACATCATCCGCACGGTCGATGAATCCAGGCGCCTGGATCAGTTGCACGAACCTGCAGTCATCATCGCCGCCAGCGGTATGGCGACGGGGGGGCGGGTGTTGCACCACCTCAAGGCGCTGGCGCCCAATCCGCACAACAGCATCCTGTTCTCTGGCTTTCAGGCGGGCGGTACCCGGGGTGCCGATATTGTGGCCGGGGCGCGCAGCGTGCGCCTGCATGGCGAAGACGTGCCGATTCGGGCGCAGGTGTTTGCCATGGACAACCTCTCGGCGCATGCCGATGCGGACGAAATCATGGAGTGGTTACGCGGTTTCACCCGGCCACCGCAGCAAACCTACGTTATTCATGGCGAACCGCATGCTGCGGACACCTTGCGCCGACGGATAAGCCTTGAGCTCGGCTGGCCGGTGTGCGTGCCCGAGTACCTGGAAACGGTTGCCATAGGCCCTGTGCGCTAGCACGGTACTGGAGGTTTTCATGAACATGCAAGCGAGGGCAAGGCTCAGGGGCTGGGCAGAAAGGCCCGGGGGAGGGGTGACCGCAGCCGATCGGCGGCAGTGCCAGAGGCACCTCGACCTGGTGCCGGAGGCCACCGCCGCGGTATTGCCTCAGGCCAGCGAAAGCCGGTGAATCAGCTGGCTTGGGTCATCCGGATCTCTGGCGCTGGTAAACCCTGCTGCCTGAGCCAGGTCGCGCATCGCTGCATTGGCCGCAGCGTCCATGGAATACATGTGCCGCAGGCCCTGGGCACGTGCGTGGTCGATCAGGTGTTGGAGCAGCAATGTGCCTAAACCGTGACGCTGCCAGCTATCGAGGACGGTGACGGCGCACTCGCATTCTTCACTACCCGATTGGGTCGCGTAACGGGAAATACCGACCTCCTGCAGTTCACCGTCGACATGGGCGAGGGCCAAATAGGCCATGTGCTGGTCGTGGTCAACGACCATCAGTTGATCCAGCATGGCTTCGCCAGGCTCCTTGAGCTGGCACAGGAAGCGGAAGTGGCGCGACTGTGGCGACAGGCGTTCGATAAAGCTCTTCTCGCGCTGGCGGTCTTTGGGCTGCAAAGGCCTGATCAGCACATGGGTGCCGTTGTCGAGCGCTTCGATCCAGTGTTCGCCGGCGGTGGCAGGAAATGACGCTGCGGCGTGAGTGCGGGGTGTTTCGGCGGATTCCATGGCAAGCCTCCTTACTTTGTGGGGTGTACAAAGGAGGTTTAGTTTCAACGCGTCATCTTGTGCGCGCTTGACAGTTGTCAATTACCGGGCTGGTAGGGTCACGCTTCGCTACTTGGTCTTCCAGTACTTCTGCATTTCCAGAAACAGAAAGGAGGCCGTCCAGGTGATCATCACCAGGCCCGTCAGCGCCTGCAGGCCTGTCAGGTATTTGAGGTCGCCACTTGGCACGATATCGCCAAAGCCGATAGTGGTGTAAGTGGTGAATGAGAAGTACACGCAGTCCATGAACGTGCCGTCGAAGTTGCCGCTCAGCGTGCCCCAGCCTTTGGCATTGGCCATCAGGTAATAGGCTAGGGCAAAGCACCAGACTTCCAGTGCGTGGGCCGCCAACGCGCCGAACACCCCGATGACGATGCGAAACCGGCTCCAGAGCTTGAGCCGCGGTAGCCAGTCGTTCAGGCGTAGCAGGCATTCGTAATGAATCACCACCACCAACATCACGACCAGCGCGTTGATCAGCGTGACAGTAAACATTGACGGTTCCCCTGTGGCCCTGGCATCAGTCTGGCCGGTAATGGCCATCGTGTCGGTTCTACGCTTGAACAGCACTGGGTGATTGATAAAGGTCAGTCAGCGGCCGCCGTTATCGCGTTGGCTTCGACCTCCACCGGTCAGTACCCGGACTGCGACCAAGGTCGAATCCGTGACTTCAGATTCCCTTCAGATTGAGCACTGATACTCACCCCATCAAGCCCAAACCGGGGGAGTTTCATGACTCAGTCTCAGTGGAGCAGCCTGCTCCCATTGCCTATCGGCAGCCACGTCGATCATAACGCCCACTTGTCGCTTCATTTGCACAAGGGCCCTGGCCGCGATGAGCTTGAGCACTTCATTCATCAGTGTTTTGCCAACGTGCATCATGCTGATGTGCACCATTACCTGCCAGAACTCCTGGCGCTGCACGACAGCCATGGCCGGCTGATTGCTGCCGCAGGCTTGCGCCTTGCCGACAGCGGGCCGCTGTTTCTCGAACACTATCTGGATGAGCCGCTGGAAGCTGCAGTTTCACGCGTGGCGGGCTCCCCCCTTGGGCGTGAGTGCATGGTCGAAGTGGGCAACCTGGCCTCGCTCAGTGCCGGTAGCGCGCGAATCATGATCATAGCGGTGACCTGGTTTCTGGGCACACGCGGCCTGAAGTGGGTGGCGTTCACCGGCGCGACGACACTGATCAACAGTTTCCAGCGCCTGGGGTTGGTACCGTCGGTACTGGCGTCGGCTGACCCGGCTCGGCTGAATGGGCAGTTGGACCAATGGGGTACCTACTACGCTCAGCATCCGCAAGTCTTTGCCGGCAGCATCGGTCATGGCTTCGATGCCTTGGGCAAGGCCGGGGTGTTCCAGCGCCTGGGGTTGCCTACGGCCTTTCGGGAGACTGGCCATGCCGCATGAACTGGAGCGTTTGCATCAACTGCTGGTGACGTTTGCGCGCGATCACGCTGACGCAATTGCCGTGCAAGGGGCGACCGAGTGCTTCACCTTCAGGCAATTGCTGGCCGAAGTGGGGTTGCGCACCCATAGCTTGCGCGGGCGCTCGTCCGGCCCGCTGGTACTGGCCCTGGATAATGGCCCGCAGCTACTGCTCTGGGACCTGGCGGCGCTGTTTGCCGAGCGTCCTTGTGTAATCGTGCCGTCGTTCTTCAGTGTTGCTCAATTCAGCCATTGCATCGAGCAGAGTGGTGCCTGCCATGTGCTGTGCGACCCGCAATGGCACGGTACGCTCGCCGAGCTGGGGTTCGCTCAGCAGGACGTGTTCTGGGTTCGCGAGGCACAGCTCGCTGCAGCGCTGCCTGCCGGTACCGCCAAGATCACTTACACCTCCGGCAGCACGGGCAAGCCCAAAGGCGTGTGCCTGCCTGTAGAGACCCTGTTGCGTGTCGCCCGGGAATTGGAGGTGGCCAGCCGACCCAGTGAACCCCAGCGTTACCTGGCGGTGCTGCCGCTGGGTGTGCTGCTGGAAAACCTGGGTGTCTACGCCGCCTTGATGGCCGGAGCGAGTGTGCTGCTATACCCCCAGGCGCAACTGGGCATGGGCGGTGCAAGCCAGGTCGATTTCAAGCGTTTGTTGGGGGCCATCGCCCTGAGCGGCGCGCAGAGCCTGATTCTGGTGCCGCAGCTGTTGATGGGGCTGATCGCCGCCATCGAGCGCGGGCTGATGCGGGTGGGGGCGCTACGGTTCGTTGCGGTCGGCGGTGCCCGGGTGGCGCCCAGCTTGCTGGCCCGCGCCGAAGTGATTGGTCTACCGGTGTTCGAGGGCTATGGCTTGTCCGAGTGCGCTTCGGTGGTGGCGTTGAACCGCCCGGGCGCAACCCGCCGCGGCAGTGTCGGCAAACCGCTGCCCCATGTGCAGGTGCGTATCGCCGAGGACGGGGAGGTACTGGTGGCGGGCTCGGTGCTGCTCGGCTATCTGGAGGAACCACCCGTCTGCGATAGCTGGTGGGCCACCGGCGACCTTGGCCATTTCGACGAGGAGGGCTACCTGTACCTCGATGGCCGCAAGAAACACCAGTTCATCACTAGCTTCGGGCGCAACGTCAACCCGGAGTGGGTGGAGGCCGAACTGACCCAGAGCGGCGTGATTGCCCAGGCGTTCGTGCATGGCGAGGCCCTGCCAAAGAACCTGGCATTGCTCTGGCCGCTGGACCCCGCTACCCCTGACACACACATCGACCAGGCCGTGCAGCAGTGCAATACCTTGCTGCCGGACTACGCCAGGGTCCATGCCTGGCGTCGCCTGCCGTGCCCCTTGTCCAGTACCGACGACACACTGACCGCCAATGGCCGCCCGCGCCGCGAGGCCATCCTGCGGCGTTACCACTCCCTGTTATCCGACATCCCGTTGTGAGGTCTGCCATGTCCTTTTTCGATACCCTGCAAATGCAAACCGCCCAGGAGCGTCAGGCCCTGTTTGCCGTACCGGTCATACGCGATGCGCTGGCGGGGCACGTCAGCCTCGACAGCTACGTGGCCTTCCTGACCCAGGCTTATCACCATGTACGCCACACCGTGCCACTGATGATGGCGTGCGGGGCGCGGCTGCCTTCACGTTTGGAATGGCTGCGCGGCGCCGTGTGCGAATACATCGACGAGGAGTATGGCCACGAGCAGTGGGTCCTCAATGACATTAATGCCTGCGGTGGCGACTGGGAGGCGGTGCGTGACGGTCGCCCGGCGCTGCCGATCGAGCTGATGGTCGCCTACCTTTACGACTTGATTGCCCGTGGCAACCCGGTCGGGCTGTTTGGCATGGTCAATGTGCTCGAAGGCACCAGCATTGCCCTGGCCACCCAGGCGGCCGGCACGATCCAGAGCACGCTGGCGTTGCCTGACAGGGCCTTCAGCTACCTCAGCTCCCATGGTGCGCTGGACCAGGACCACATGGTCACCTACCGGCAGTTGATGGACCGCCTTGATGATGCTGACGACCAGCGTGCTGTAATTCATGCGGCCAAAGTGGTTTACCGCCTGTACACCGACATGTTCCACGCGCTGCCGCGTGCGGGCCGGCAAGAGGTGCGTCATGCGCTTGCCTGAGTGTGTAGTGATACTCACCGGCGCCAGCGGAGGCATCGGCCTGGAGCTGGCCGAGCAGCTGTGTGCAGCCGGTGCCCGGGTACTGGCGGTGAGCCGGCAGATGGGCAAGCTCGCCAGTTTGATGAACCGTTATCACGACAGGCTGCTCTGGCAATCAGCCGACCTGCGCAGCCATGGCGGGCGTGAGCAGGTGCTCGCCCGTGCCCGGGAGATGGGCGGGGTCAATGTCCTGATCAATGCCGCAGGCGTGAACCGTTTCGCCCTGTTCGACCAGATCGACGAACAGGCGCTGGACGAGTTGCTGGACATCAACCTCAAAGCCGCCTTGCAACTGACGCGTGTGTGCCTGCCGCTGCTGCGCGCACAACCCAGGGCACTGGTGGTCAACGTCGGATCCACCTACGGCTCGATCGGCTACCCCGGTTATGCCACCTACTGCGCCAGCAAGTTTGCCCTACGCGGCTTCTCAGAGGCGCTGCGCCGCGAGCTGGCGGATACCCAGGTGAATGTCATGTACGCCGCCCCCCGGGCAACCCGTACTGCGATGAACAGCACCGCCGCCACGGCGCTCAACCAGGCGCTGAAGGTCGGCATGGACGACCCGGCAGATGTGGCCCGTGCTGTGCTCAAGGCCGTGCAGTCAGAACGCAGCGAGCTTTACCTGGGTTGGCCAGAAAAGCTCTTTGTACGCATCAACGGCATGTTGCCTGGGGTGGTCGACCGCGCACTGCGCAAGCAATTGCCGGTGATCCGCCGTTACCTTGCTAGCCATTCCAAGGAGTCGATCAAATGAAACGTCTGTTCATCGCTGGCCTGTTGGCGTTTGCACCGCTCACCTGGGCGCTGGACCAGGCTGGCAGCCAACAATTGGCTAACTTGCAGCAGCGCTGGGCGCAGATCCAGTACCAGACGCCTAAAGACAAACGCGCCGAGGCATTCGAGAAACTGGCAGCCGACGCTTCTACGCTGGTCCACCAGCACCAGGGCTCGGCCGAACCCTTGATCTGGGAGGGCATCATCAACAGCAGTTGGGCGGGTGCCACCGGCGGCCTGGGGGCGCTGGGCAAGGTCAAGTCGGCCAAGGCCAGCCTCGAAGAGGCGATGAAACTCGACCCCAATGCTCTACAGGGCTCGGCGTATACCAGCCTGGGCACCTTGTACGACCAGGTGCCGGGCTGGCCCATCGGCTTCGGTGACAGCGACAAGGCAGATACCTTGTTGCGCAAGGCGCTGCAAGTAAACCCCAACGGTATCGACAGCAACTACTTCTGGGCCGATCATCTGTTCCGGCAAAAACGCTACGCTGAAGCCACCGCTGCCCTGGAAAAAGCACGCCAGGCGCCGCCACGGCCAGGCCGCGAACTGGCCGATCAGGGCCGGCGTGGCGATATCGATGCTTTACTCAAGGCCATCAAGGACAAACAGGACTGAACATGCGGCTGCTGCTGGTTGAGGATGATACCGCCCTGGGCGAGGGGATCTGCGACGGGTTACGCCAAGAGGGCTACACCCTCGACTGGCTGCGCGATGGCCTGAGCGGGCTGCATGCCCTGCAACATGAAGTGTTCGACCTGGTGATCCTCGACCTCGGGCTGCCGCGGTTGGGCGGCATCGAGCTGCTGCGACGGGTGAGGGCAGGGGGCAACAGCCTGCCGGTACTGATCCTCACCGCGCGCGATGCGACCGAGGACCGTATCTCTGGCCTGGATGCCGGTGCCGACGACTACCTGGTCAAACCTTTCGACCTCAATGAGCTCAAGGCCCGCCTGCGCGCCTTGCTCAGGCGCAGCGCCGGGCGGGCAAAGGTGCTGATCGAGCACGCTGGTGTAAGCCTGGACCCTGCCACCCAGCAGGTGCACTACAACGGCGTGCCTGTGATACTGACGCCCAAGGAGTATCGCCTGCTGCACGAGTTGCTGGCACAACCGGGCAAGGTGTTCACCCGTGAGCGGTTGACCCAGCTGCTGTATGGCTGGGACGAGGAGCCTGAGAGCAACACGCTGGAGGTGAACATCTATCAGCTGCGCAAGAAACTGTTCAACGGCCTGATCCGCACGGTGCGCGGTATCGGTTATCTGGTCAAGGCCAAGCTGTGAGCTCGTTGCGCCAGCGCACATTGTGGCGGGTGATGGCGCTGATGCTGCTCGGCACCAGCTTGTTGGCGTTGTACAACTATCACGACAGCCGACGCGAGATCAATGAAGTCTACGATGCTCACATGGCTCAGAATGCCCGGCTGTTGCAGGGGGTAATGAACCTGCCGGTGCAGGATGGCAACCGCGAAAAACTGTATCAGGCATTTAACGAGGCGCTGGGCAAGGCCGGGCGCCACCGTGTGGGCCACCCCTATGAGAGCAAGCTGGCTTTTCAGGTGTGGGGGGAGGGAGCACGGTTGCTGGTGCACACCCCCAGTGCGCCGACGCTCGATGCACCGCCTGCGGCGGCGGGCTTCTACGACTTTGCCAGTGGGGGCGAACAGTGGCGCGGCTTTGTATTACCGGTGCCCGAAAAACAGTGGGTAATCTGGGTGGGCGAGCGCGACGATGTGCGTTACGACCTGATCGACCGCATCGTACGCCATACCCTGTTCCCGTTCCTGCTTGGCAGCCTGGGCCTGGCACTGTTGGTCTGGGCGGCCATCGGCTGGGGCTTGCGCCCTTTGCAGAACATGGCCGATGTGATTCGTGGGCGCCATGCCGACTCCCTCGAACCCCTGCAACTGGTGCCGTTGCCGACCGAGCTTGAGCCTATGCAAGCCGCCATCAACCGCCTGCTGGCGCAGATCGATGACCTGCTGCGGCGTGAGCATCGCTTCATTGCCGACGCCGCCCATGAGATGCGCACGCCGCTGGCGATCCTGCGCCTGCATGCGCAGAACGCACAGGCCGCCAGTACCAATGCCGAGCGCCAGAAAGCCCTGGGTTTTCTGATTGGCGGCGTGGACCGGCTGACCCGGGTGGTCAACCAGTTGCTGACCCTCGCCCGGGTCGAGCCGCGCCTTGGTCAGCGCGCCACCACCCGTGTCGACCTGGGCGACGTGGTCACCGATGTGCTGGCGGATCTCACCCCCTGGATACTGGATCGCGGCCTGGAGCCCTCGCTGGATCTCAGCGAAGGTGACCATGGCCTGATGATCGATGCCGGAGCGTTGGGCATCGCCTTGCAGAACCTGGTTTCCAATGCGGTGGAGCATTCACCGCCTGGCGGGCGTATCACGGTATTACTGAAGCGCCTGGCCAATCGCATCGAACTGGTTGTCGAAGATGAAGGCCCAGGTATAGACGAGGCGAATCTTGTGCGGGTATTCGAGCGCTTCTATAGCCGTAATAGTCCCAATGGGGCAGGGCTGGGGTTATCCATCGTGGCCACTATTGTCGAGCGGCTGGGTGGGGAGGTGCGCCTGGAGAACAGGGCCACTGGTGGGCTGGCTGCCATCGTGTCGCTTCCCTTGCAGTGAGCTGGCCGATACTGTCTCAAGGGTCTCTAGAAGGTGCTGCTCAGCAGCCAACCGAACACGCCGCAGCCCAAGACAACCAACCATGCAGGCCACTTCCAGAACATCAGGGCCATCAAGGCGATCAGCGCCCACGCCAAGTCTGCTGGCTTGGCTATGGCGCTCGTCCACACCGGTTGGTACAAGGCAGCCAGCAGAAGCCCGACCACGCCGGCGTTTACCCCGGCAAGCGCTGACTGGCTGCGGGCGCTGCGCCGCAGTGCTTCCCAGAAGGGAACTACCCCGATCACCAACAGGAAGGAGGGGGTGAAAATGGCGAGAATGCCAACGGTCGCGCCCACCCAGCCGGACGGCTGCACGCTCATGGATGCACCCAGGAAGGCTGCAAACGTGAAGAGTGGGCCCGGTATGGCCTGCGCCAGGCCATAACCTGCGAGAAAAGTGTCATTTGCGACCCAGCCATTGGCCACTGTGGCCGACTCAAGCAAGGGTAGAACCACATGCCCGCCGCCGAATACCAGCGAGCCTGCGCTATAAAAGGCGTTGACCATTGCCAATGCTTGCGAGGGCCAGATGCGGGTCAGTAGCGGCAAGCCCACCAACAAGGCAAAGAACAGTGCCAGCGCAGCCAGCCCGGCCTTTCGGCTGACTGAAAACGGCAGCTCTTCTCCTGCCGGGGAACCTGGAGGCTTTAGCAGGATCAAGCCTGTGATGGCCGACCCTGTGATCACGGCTATCTGCCCGATCGCGTTGGGCCACAGTAGCGCGGTACAGGCAGCGAACAGGGCGATGGTTACCCGCGTAACATCGGTGCAAAGGCTACGTGCCATGCCCCACACCGCCTGGGCCACCACGGCGACTGCGACGATTTTCAGGCCGTGCAACAGGCCACTTGGGGCGCCACCTCCCCATGCCCCCAGGCCCTGAGCACACAGCGTCAGCAGGAGGGCCGATGGCAATGTGAACCCTGCCCACGCGGCGACAGCGCCCGTGAACCCTGCCCGTGACAGGCCCAGAGCGATGCCGACCTGGCTGCTGGCGGGGCCGGGAAGCAGTTGGCACACGGCGACCAGCTCGGCATAACTGCGTTCACTGAGCCATTGGCGGCGCGCTACAAATGCTTCACGAAAGTAACCCAGGTGCGCAATGGGGCCACCGAAAGACGTCAGCCCCAGGCGCAAGAACACCAGAAACACCGACCAGGCAGAGTCGCTGGGCTTCACGCCGCAGTGAGTGCGTTCTGACAAGGCAGGCTCCTAGGGTGAGTGATGCTGCAGTTTTTGGTGGGCAACAGCCGGCCTCGAGGCTAGTAGTGGCGAGTAGGCCCAGCGCCGCGCGCGCGCCGCTCGGTTTCGAAGGCACTGAAAATCCTCCGAAAAGCCCTCAGAACCCATACTCATCGTGCAAAGTTTGCTGTTCGCCGCCTACGCTGTCCAGAGTCTTGGTCAGTAGGAGGCACCATGAGCAATTTCCCTATCGTTGCTACCGTCCTATCCATGGTTTTGGGCCTTTCTGTGACACGCCTGCTTCTAGGGGCGCTGACCGTCTTCCGAATCCGTCGCAACGCTGCTCCAGACTGGGTGGCTCTGGTCTGGGCGGTCATGCTCTTCACCACCCAGATGGATTTCTGGTGGGCGGTCAATTCGCTGCCGCAAGTCAGGGCGACCTTCTCGTTCCAGGAGTTTTTGCTGTTGGTGCTGCTGGCACTTGCGCTGTTCGTTTCCTCGGCGCTGATCTTGCCCAGCCGCAGCGAGGACGAGCGCGAAGGGCTTCGCGTGTACTTCGAGCAGGATGGCCGCTACGCGCTGTTATTCTTGTCGGGCTATTACCTGCTTGGGTTCATCGTCAACATTCTGTTGTTCGGCGTTTCGCCCATGGCGCTTTGGGGCGCGTTTGACGTGGTCATGATCGTGTTTCCGCTGTGTGTGTTTGCCGCCAGATCGCGCAAGGCCTATGCGCTGCTGACCGTGGCATTCGCGCCTCTCAATATTGCAGACCTGGTGATATCGCTAGTGACGTGACCGAGGTCTGGCGCTGCGCGGGATTGAAGAGGCATTGGTTAATTCAGCCGCGAAATCGCCGACCCGGTCTTTGCCAGGATGATTGATGGGCCGGCACTGGAGGGGATCCGTCAGTTGCTCACACTCTGCGGCACTGGTGATAAAAGATCGCGTGCCCGCTGGCCTTGGTAGGCGAGGGGAAGGCCGACGGGATCAGTTGGGCGCTTTGAACGTGGGACTCATGGAGCGCTTACGGTCGTTCAATTTGGATGCAGAGCTGAACGCCATGAGCAGGCGGGTAGGGGATGTGTAATCTCCAACCCACACGTGTTCACAACTGACCGGCATCAGGCGAAGATTATCAAAGGCTTCCAGGTTCAGTATCAGCAATATTATTCGAAGGCAATGAACGGAGTGCCGCCGATCAATACCACGTCGCTTACGTCTCGCGTGCTTTCGGGGTTCGGCAGGAATGTTGCTTTGGGAGGTGTATATTCGGACACCGATAGCACTGTGGTTCGCAACGTGCCGTTTTTGGACAGATTCCGGGGCTGAAATGGTTGTTCAACAGCACGTCGACTGTGAAGTCTGAAACCGAGCTAGTTTTGTTGCTTACGCCGCGATTGGTAGATACCCCAATATAACTACACTAAATGACTATTTAGCATAGTTATATGATTTAGCTATTAGAGTGGAGTAGGGCAGACCTAAACTTAAGAGGATTTTCCGGCCTTTATGAGAGCCTGGAAAGCTTCTGCAGTGGCTTGTTCCGCCTCTTTGATTTGGTTGAGAACCGCCATAAGGTGCTGGGAAATTTCTTCTTCTAACGCCGAGTCTGGTAGATCAGCTAGCAGGCTGGACATCTTTTTTAGGCGGTTCACTTGTGAGAATGCATTCGCAAGCCTGTTGTTGACTGTCTCGCTGAAGATGTCAGCTTTATCTAAGAATTGAGATGGTAGATCGATGGTGATTTTCGACGCTTGAGCAGCCAAATATTTTCGGGCGCTTTCATCATTTCGCACGTCCAGTAAGTATGTTTGGTCGCTATCAGAAGGCACCTCATAGCATCTGAATTTTGCGATTTCTATCTGGGTAGCTCCAACCGGTGTTGTCATGATCTGAGCTAGGAGCTTCGCGCTTGCGGCCCGTTCACGTTTTCTTTGAGCCTTGTCAAAGCTCCAGATAATAAGTGCGATGATTGCAGCAGCAGCCGTTGCGACAGCAGCCACAGCGTCCCAGTCGATTTTCCATTCTGTGCAAAGCCACATGCAATTTCTCCGTCAATTGGTGAGGCAACGTTTGTCGGGCGGCATTCAAGCACGCAGTGATCTCAGCATCGCCAAGCTGAAAGCAGGAGGCGCCGTCAGGCTTCAAATCTGACCACCAGAGCCCCCCAACTCCGTATAGGAATGTTCGCATAATGTATATTATGTTAAATCAGGTGCTATGTCAGATATGTTCATAAGTGTCGTTTCCTCTACTATTTGGACACTCGTTGTAACCGTTGCGAATCACGGACACTCCTGCCCCTTAAACCCCCGCAACCCCCAGCCCATAGGGCCTCCAGCCTCTCGGGGTTGCTTCCGAACGCCAGCAAACCTCAGAAATGCGGACACTTCTACCTCTGAGCACCTTCCGCAAACCCTTGAATCCATTGGGCCTCGTCAAAAAACGCTCGTTTGAACCGTTGCTCCGGTTTTCTGCGCTATCAGGACACTCGAGTAATCAACGGGATTTACAGAACCACCCCTGTAAGCGAGTCAATCCAACGCCTCCAGGGTTTTTTGCACCTAATGCGGACACCTTCCTGCGAACACGGCGAACCCCATAATCAGGACACTTTCCGTATTTTCAACGCTCAACGAGCCACAGTTCTCATCTGAAATACACGCACCCTGTGGCCCCTAAAGCCCCGCAGCACCAAGCAGACAAACGCTCAAAGCCACGCGCTCCGGGCCTCACAGGAGTGCCCTCGATGTCGATCCTGGAATTCAGCTCCCTGGAAACCCCCTAGTAGCAAAGCTTTCGCACAGCTGATCCACGAACGACGCTCCGAGCCGTTTTCCTGCGAACGCGACGATAATGCGGACACTTTCCAAAGCCCGCCCTGAGCAACCACCAGGCGGAATCCCCACTTCTGCTGCCTTCGGTGTTATGTGCAGTCAATGCGGACACTTTCCGAAATCGACCTGCACGACAATAATGCGGACACTTTCGTATGAGTAAGCTTTAAATGTGGACACTTTCGGGAGCCAAATGGATATTGGGGTGAGTAAGCGTATTTATACTTATATTGCCACTTCACGCCAGTGACTAAAGAGCCTTAAAGAGGCTTCCTCATCCTACAAACAATATAAAGGAAATTCGCCTAGCTCCTTAGGTCTCGCACCCGAAGGTGGCGCCTGAAGCGAAAATAACAATATTCTTATAAACCGAAATTTATCTGAGCGACAAGGCATTACCAATGCCTAACGCTGCCAGATGCAAATTGCTCATATATGACGCGGCCAGGCAGATCCACAACTCCGAATATCGCTTAATGCGTTTCATGTCATATGTCAAGCAAGCATGATGGTCACTGACGGATGGAGTGGATGGGCGAAAAATTTGCCGAGGTTGCGGCCGGCCAAACTTGGCGCTACTATCCGGCAATTCCCATTAACTATGGCCAGTCGATTGAAGTGAGTGATTGAAGCGGGCGGTGCAGGAGGTGAAAACTTCCTAAAACAGCCAGATTAGGAAGTTTCAATTGCTGACGTCGACCGGCCTTTTACGGTATGTAAGATGACCTGCAATCCCCGGCCCATATTTGAATCTCATAGTGATTTCGTTGATCAAGATTTCACTGTAGGCCGGCCATCGATCGCCAGCGTAGCGCGATTCTTGGAAGGCTTTGCTCCCGAACTCAAAGCCATCCCAGGGTTCCTGGCCATAAGGGGCTATCTGAGGTGTTATGCCGACAACGCGCTCACATACAGCACGTACCGAGGCCACGTTGAGCGGCTATTTCTCTGGGCGCTGATCGTCCGCCAGAAGCCTGTGCACGAGTTGAAACGGCTTGATGCTGAAGCGTATCTTGAGTTTTGCAAGCAACCGCCAGCCGCTTGGGTTGGGCCAATCATTCGTAATAGATTCATTTCAGAAAATGCTTTAAGTAGTGCTGGTCAGCCACCGGGCCTGGAATTAGCGGCCAACCCAAAATGGAAGCCTTTCACACTGCGCGCCCCGAAACAAAATCGCAGCCTAAGTGAAAGTGTTCGAGATAATTCGTCGGCCGACTATCACTCATCAATCGGTAGCATGAGCAATGTATTTAAGATTGCAAACGGCTTTTATGAATATCTAGTGGAAGAAGAAATCGCTAGTTCGAATCCGTTTCGGAAGGTTACTAAGAAGGGGCAGTACAGTTCATCTCAGCTAGAATCCAGCACTTCTCGGGCGTTAACCCCTTTGCAATGGGATTATGTGATCGATACTGCAGAATCCATGGCCGCTGCTGACCCAAGGAAACATGAGCGCACCCTATTTGTGCTCGTTACAATGTTCAGCATGTACTTGCGCATATCGGACATCGTAGGGCGTACCAACTGGCAGCCCACCATGGGGGACTTTCGTCTAGACGCTGATGGAAACTGGTGGTTCCATGTTGTGGGTAAGGGCAACAAGTCCGCAAAAATTGCAGTGCGGGATGAGTATGTAACGAAGTATCTCACAAGGTACCGTACTTTCTTTGGACTGAGTCCATTGCCTACTTATCAGGAGAAAACTCCACTCCTGAAAACGCTGAGCGGTCGCCCAGGCCTCTCGGATCGACAGGTGCGCGCCCTCCTCCAAACCGTTTTTGATCAAGCGCTCGTCAGAATGCGTGAAGAAGGACGTGAGCCTTATGAAATGGACAGCCTGCGCGTAGCATCATCGCACTGGCTACGTCATACCTCGGCGACCTTTGATGCGCCGTTCAGAAACGCGAAGGATCTCCAGTACGACCTGAGGCATTCCAACCTGGCGACTACCCAGAACACTTACTACCACTCACATGATCAAGAGCGAGCGCGGTCGGTCAAGCACTTAGGAACGCGAGACAGAGGCTAAGGGACAAAGTGCTCATGTGAAAGCGCCATGTTGGGTTTCGATGCGGAGGTCGCAGCGTTGGGGTTTGAACCCTTCGACCCGGTGCACATACTGTCTGCGCCGATTTGGAAAGACCGCATGCGTGCAGCTTGGTGCGTAATCGGTGCGGCCGAGAGAACCAAAGCCCTGCAGCTTGATTACAAGAAGCTACATAATTACTGGCCCAATACAGATTTCTGTAGCTCGGACTGGGATGCCGAGGTCGAGCGATGGGTAGCTCAACTGGCTGCGTTCGATGTTAGCTGTGAATTTAATATTTGCTCGGCGGTGGGGAACCCTCCTCGGCCTCAATTGGAGCTCAGGATCTAATAGCTGTCCCCACGGCCCTGGGGCTGACAGGCCTGTAAGCAAGGAACCGGCCGGGAGCAGAATACTTGATTTTCAGACCGGCATCGCAACCGCTGCCTGAACCTACACAGTCACTTTGGTGATCAAAATTGCTGCTCCGTCCTGGACATAATCAAACGTCCAGTCAGCAAGGCCCTCGCATCCATGAGCGAGATAGTCTGGTGGTGTTGCTATTCTTGGATCAGTACCTACTGACAGTGCGGCAAGCCCTGCGCCCTGGGCCGATGGGAGTAAGCCGTTCCACCAGGAGATTCGAATAGCATGATTCTCACAGGCCAGCGAAAGCCGCATCAGCATATCCTCAAGCTTCGCCCCCCTGTTAAAGCCTTCCTGCATGGACTCGCGCACCCACTGACAGGATTGGTCGCTCGACTCATGCCAGGCGAGCACATACGCCCAACCGTTCTGCGTGGGAGCGGTAAAGAAAGTCAGTAAGTCGAGCGCCTCGGCCTCTGGCCCGAGATCCTGAAACTTGCGACCAAGAAAGTCATAATCAGGGAAAAGCAGCCCCGAGGCCTGCACCGAGCAAGGGGAGCTCGACCGAAAAACGATGAATCGAAACTCAGCGAAATTGCCTTGTGAGATCGCCGCATCGTAGATGAGCTTGTGTCGGTGAAGGTGTTGAAAACCAAATGCCTGCCCTTGAGCTGAGTTCACCAGCAATTGGCGGTTTGCCTGGGGTACGTCAGGGTGGTCGATCATCGCTGCTAGAGAGCGTGCGGCGTTTTCTTTGACGAAGTACTCACGACAAATGCTGCGGTACGCATAGAGAGCTATCTGTTCGTGATCGAATGCCAGTGGTCTGTCATCGATTGGTGCGAACAATCTATTGTCGTGGTGCTTGCACATACACGGAAGGTGGACACCTTGTTGATGCCCACTTTCTTCAGTTGAGGCTTACCCCCGGTGGATTTTAACGTGGTGAGATCGGCGGACAGCTGGTAGACATGACCTTGCTCTACGATCAGGTTGAGCTGGCCACCCTTCTGAATTGAGTGCGCGGAGATGATGGCGTCGCAGCGGGCCCCATTTTCGTAGTGAAGGCACCGCCCCCTGTTGCGCTGCTGCGCCATTGCTGTCTGATGCGCCTGAGTGAAGGACATGTCGTTCTCTATTGTGGTATGAACTGGAGTGGCGCTTGTTTCAGAATTGCGATCGCTGCTGAGGCTGTAGCCCTCATTCAAAGGCTTGGCGTGATCGTTCTGCGAATTATGAACCCAACGCATACGACCGCTATCACCTTCTGAAGGCATTGATTGAACAGCTCGACAGCCCAGGCGACGCTCCTCGTCTTCGCCTTTATGACTCATTGATCGAGGCTGCAGGATAAACTTCCTGTTGTGAGCCGTGGCCCACCGCTCGCAGTGCATGGCGGTGGCGTGGCACGATCAAAGGATATCTATTCCTAAACGATCCTTGAGCACCTGCTTTCCATAGGCTTTCCCGAGTTCAAGCATGATGGCCAGGCTTGCTCCTCCGGCTTTCTCAGCCCCAGCCTTGGTGAGGCGCCAGACCTCGTCGTCTCTTATGGTGTCTAGGTACTCATGGCCGCTGATAGTTAGACGCTTGGGTCTCCAGTCGAACCTGCTCATGGAGCTTAGATCTTGGGCTACAAGGAGCCCGGCCTCATCAAGCAGCATCACATGGTATGCGACCACTTCCGCTTTGTGACCTTCGCTAGAAACGTCAATCCAGGAGTGCGGTGATTTGTCACTCGCTTCGACTGCTAGCAAAACTTCTCGAACCAGTTCTTTGTTCAGTCTCATCGTGTTCCCTCTGTACGATCATCCTCATGAGCCGGTCTCGTCGAGCTCAAATGTCCGATAGGTTCGTGATTTCGGCGATATTCAGCCGTGACCAACTACAGCGGTAAGCGGCGGTTGGTCTAGCCTCCAGAGTGATCTCTTTCTGTATTCGCGAAGGGTTAAATTTCACGTCGACGGATTACGTAACAGCTTCCTTAGCGGCCGCTCGAGCAGTCTGAGGGAGTGCTCGGATCCTTCAGGAGGCTGTTTAGGACGGACTGCTCATGTGACCCGGAGTGCGAGTCAAGATAAACCAGATCCTGGCAGACTCCGTGGGCATTAGAAACGCCAAATACGAATTCGCAGCCTGTAGTGACGGCAAGCTCCTGCACAAAGGGGATCAGCCGGTTAGCCTGCGGGATACCATAGCCTTCCAAAGGGAGATTCAACCCTATGTCCCAATCGGGTAGCTCACTCTCCGAATGTCCCTCACCACCTTCGTGTTTCTGGTTCACAAGGAACGCGCCCTGTTTAGCCCACTCGCTAATGAGAGCACGGAAGGCAGCGACGAGCTCGGTCACAACAGCATCGTTCTCATTTCCATCTACGTACAGGTAAAACATCTGTTCGAGTATCCGTGTACTGTCAATGCTCTGATGATAGCGCCAGCAAACGTAAAAGATCAGGAAATGCCCCTTCCATTAACTCTGGTTTCCGTCCGAGAGCTACAGTGCATCACTCGTTGCGGCTTAGGTTTCCCGGGTGTGCGGGAAACTAAGGCTGGGGGATTAAACGCTCATGGAGTACGTGGGTTGGAGCGACATGAAATCTGGTTGCATAGCGCCAGCGCCGTTATCAACCCATCAAGTGATGATCGAGCCATCGATGGCCATGATGGATCTAAATGCTACCCCGTGTGCCTCAAACCCCAGCTTCGGCCACGCCCGTCGATAATCAAGCGAGTCATGATGGTGACCGTGCACGACCATCCTTGCCCCGATTGCCAGAGCTATTTCATCAATCTCTCTGTACCCATATGGGTGGCAGCTGGGAGCTTCGTGACAGACCAGAATATCCGCCTTCTCCATTGCGAGTGCGAAGTAGTCATCCGGGTAGATTGCTGACAGCGCGTGCTGCCTTTTCGTCACGAGTATGTCTGCGTGCTGTGGCCTTAGCGCCAGGTGCTCGAGGAAGTCCCCGTAATTCTGGATGCCGGTATCAGTGCTGCCTGGTAGCCAGACTTGCGACTCAAACGTGCCACCCAGCCCCGCTATACGATGGCCAGCAATCTCCACTACCCTGCCATGTAGGCTGCGATCAGCGAGGCCGCACCCATGGAGGTTATGCCAGTAGGCTGGACGATCGCTATCATGGTTGCCGTGAATGAACCAGATCTCTGTCTGCTCTAGGATCGGGCGCAGGATCATGTCCAGGGGCAAACTGCATTCTAGGTCACCCAGGAAGACCACTGCTTCGGGACGGTGAAGCTTCACCAGTCTGATCACATGATCAAAGCGCCCATGAACATCCCCCAGAAACCAAATCACTCGTTTCCCTCATGCAATCGTAGCCATTAATGATGCCGCACTGGCACAGTGAAGCCGCGCTAATGGAGCGACTCGCCCAAGGCACCGGCTTTATGAAGCTGGTAGTCGATCACAGTCTGATAGAGATGGTCTGCCTCAAGGCGCAGCCGTTCAGTTTCAGCTGGAGGTCGATTGTGAGCCACCGCATCGTTATAGGCTCGAATCGCTTCAAGCGCTTGCCTCAGCAGTGGCTCACCTGCTTCGGCCATACCCAAAAGTGTTCGCTTCAATTCAGACATCTCAGGTATTCCTCCATTGCTACCCGTGCAAGCGCCATCGCTAAAACCTGAAACTGAGGGAGCCACTGAGAGCGACTGATGGTTCAGCCTGAGAGTCACCACGGTGAAATCGACTGGATGATTTCGGTGATTTGCTTCCAGAAGCGAAGCAGCAAATACCCGCTGATGACAACGGCCACTGGGAATGCGATGTAAGCCACAACAGGGCTCACAAATCTGTCGTCGATGCCTAGCACGAGCATCGCTCCGAGACTCAGGATCATGCACGGTAAAAAAATGAACGCGAGTACTGTGAAAGCCACGCTCACCACATACATCAACTCCATGAACGTCCTGAACACCAGGTGTTGCTCCTCAAAATGCGTCATGTGCCGGCGACAAACCCGACCAGCACATCGGTTAACAGGATTTTATATCGACACCTGGCCCTGCGGGGATTCACGAGTTCGATTGAGCATCAGGTAGGATCTCGCAAAAAAACGTACCAGCCCTCCTAGGGGTATGCCCTCTGGCAGTCAGTCTGAGATACCTTCATTCCACCAGGTAGCCCCCACCAGCCAAGTCAGGGAGAGCGACCAGGGGCCACATGACACACCAAGGCGCCAGCTATACCGCGGGAAATCGTGATACAAGGTTTGCTGCCAACCTTACCAGGACACGCTAATCATGAAAGAGCTACGGACAGCCGCTGAAGTCCTTGAGCGCCTCAGCCATAACCAGGATGCGTTGCGCGCCGCCGTCGAAGAGCTCGCCAAGTGGGTTGGTGACCGAGGAGCAAGCAGTGTGGTCGAAAATGTGAATGGTGCACTGACGACCCTCGACGACAACATCGATGCCGTGCGGCAAGGCATCGCGGAACTAGTGGCGGCGAGCGTCAAGCAATAGGTGGGCTCAAAATCTGTGTCTCTGCGCATATGATCGCTACGGCTCGGGCAGTGAGCGGTACCACTCAGCGTAGGGCGTGTTAATAGCTTTGTAGCGGTTGTAGTCCGGACTCCCGTCGCTCCACCACACCGTGCCCCTCTCCCCTAGTGCCCTTTTCGCCTGGTCTACAGCCGCTCGAGCGTTACGCATTTGATCTGCATCATCCGATGCCTTCGCTTCTTTTACTGCTCGTCGCGCCTCCATCAGTACCTGCACCAGGTGCTGACGCTCCTCATCAGATAGCGCGGGATTGCTGCAGCGCCATAGCTGCCCTTTGACTACAAAGTAGCGACCGTCTGGTGTCTTATGGTGCATCAAGCAGATCTCGTGAGCTGATACTTCAAAGACACTACAGGCTACTCGCAAGCTGCACAGGAGTGATTCACGGATCGCTATATGGTGTTAATCGTCAATCAATAAGCGCTTAAAACCACGCCGACTCAATGAGCGAGATGGAGGTGATGAGTCGTCATGAGTCCTTTTGAGTACATTTGTACTCTTTCGCGATTCCGATCTCCAAGCACATGAAAACCTCGATTCATGACTAGGGCAAGCATGCAGGTGAGGCGCTTAGTTCGCGATCACGTATCGCGGTGAAACCAGACGCAGAAACTCCTGAGGGCTGGGCACGGCCTGCGGCACGGCTGTCGTGAACCAAGCCCGACTGCGTCTGGGTCTTGGCCCTCCGGGCTTCCATCCTCGTGCTTGCGCGCTCCGCTTGCCTCATGGCTTCGATTCAGGAATACCCGGGCAGACACCATGCGACGTGTTGCGGCGACGCTTGCTCCATGGGCATCATGAAATTAAACAACAATAAATAATAAAGGCAGCAACCATGAACTCCGCGATCACTACCGTTTTCGCCTTCATCCCGCAGCAGACTGGCGCCTCATACGCTCCGCAATCTAGTGAGAAACTGGACAGCCAAGTGGTATCGATTTTCCAGGCAATTGGCATTTCCTATTCGATCCTGGACAGAATGATTGCCCATGACGCCGGCTGTGCGAATGCAGCTGCAGAGTTCTTCGTTACAACGCTTATGAAGGACGGTTGGTCATGGAACACATCGAACCGGTTAGTGACAGAGACCGACTGGCAGCACCGGATGTATCGAGCATGGAGCGTTTTGAACGCCGAGAACCGCGGGATCGCAGCGGCGCTCGACTATGAGGTGTACCAAAACTATTGGCCAAATCTGGAGTTTTGCGCGGATGGGTTTCAAGGGAAGATGGAGCGTTGGATCGCCGGGGCTTGAAGGAGCCGCACGCTAGATCACTTGCTCAGTTACCTGCGACAAGGCGCTTTGGAGGATACGTGTCCCCTACTCTCTTGAGCGTTCAAGCCTCGGTCGAACAAGCTGATGACCGGGAATTTGCTCGATCCAGGTGATCACCCTTTCGATCACTGCTCGAGCCTGCGTAATGCTAGGAAAAAACTAAGTAATAGCTTAGATATTTAAGCCGACCGCCCAAAAATGCCCAAAAACTAAGGAAAACCTTAGTTTTTGGGGGAGTGTTCCCGTCACTGGCGGTCATACGGATAGGTGTAAACCAAGTTTTTGCACTGTAAACCACGACGGTTAACAGTATTGAAAATCGGTTTACACCCTCTTAGCTACCTTGCAGAGGCAGGGAACAGCGCCCGTTGGGTGAGCAGGAGCAACCCTAGGAGGCTGGAGGCCTTGTCCTTACGATTGTCGATAGCCTCCTCGAGCAGTGCCCGAGTGTCTTCCTGCGTAAGCTTCAGCGTACCGGTGGCCAGGGCGGCGGCAAACTCCAGGGCGGCATCGCCGTAAGTCCGCTCCCACCGGGCAAATACCTTGGCGATGAACTCTTTCATCAGCTTGCTCAGTTCAGGGCTTGCTGAGTAATCAAGCTCCGAAGGGAGGCACGCCCGGAGGAATGACGCTTGAAGGACGTTGTCGTTAAACCGGAGGAAGCACTCCGGTGATAACACCACGGACTCATACCCCGTCGGTTGCAGGCGCAGCTCATGATCTTCGTGCTCCCGAGCGAACTGCAGGACGGCAGCAATCGTAAAGAACACCGTGCTTTGCGGTACGTTTTCACAGTCCTTGCCCACATCGCTTGTGGCATCGAAGAACAGAAAACCGTCGGATAAGGCGAGCGCGTTGCCATCATGTTTTGGCAGGAAGCTGTGCTTGTGCTCCTCAATCAGCTCAGTGGCCTCATCAAGAGCCTGATGACGAACCTTGTCCGCGACTGCAGGCGTGAAGCCGACGTCATCGACCTGCCCGGCAGAGACAACCTTGGTCAACCGATTCCATGCGTTCTCTTTCCCATCATCTCCGATGGGTAAGCACAGCCAGTTAGAGAAGCCATACTCCCGGGGCGTGGGGTTCTTCATCAGGAAAGTCTTGAGGAGCGTCCAGGCTCTCGCGCTCTGTGGAATTCCGATCGGTGCAAGGAACCTGCGTGGCACGGTCGCGTCCATGTAGGCTCGCAGATCACGACTAATCTCCCTCAGAATACCGCCATCACGCGCAACCACTGTCGCGACCAGCACCCCGGAGACAGTTTCAAAGTCGACTTGATCAAGCTCGCTGTAAGGCACGCATCGGATTGACTTGGAAGCTCCCCATTTCTCGCTGAGCATCTCATGGGCCACTTCGCCGAGTTTCTTCGACCCGTCATCGTCGGCGTAGACGATCAGGTTGGTCGCCATAGAGACCGACCAGTCGATCTCAGCGGCCAGCCATTTCCTGAAGGCAGGGTCTGCCAGCAGCAGATCCGGATTGAGCGTCAACAGCTTGCTCGACCTGTTGAATCCATCAATTCCACCCATACCGAAGTACTTGTGGAATTTGGCCAGCCGCTTCGGGTCATGCTTCAAGGATATGGTGATCGACTTGGGTGGCTTGGATTTAGCCGAGAAGTTCTCCCCTATTATCTCAATCAGCGTGCAGCCTTCCTCCGCCTTGACCGGCAGCGGGTAGTCAACGTCGTCCAGGGCGACCAGCACGCCACCGAATCGTCCATCCGCCGTGCGATCGATCAGTGTGGCCACGCATTCACCTGTGAAACCCTGCTCACCCATCTGCTTGGCCATGCCGCCAGATGTGGAGGCTGATACCACACAGAAATACTCACCTGCCGGCGGGTAGATGGTCTTCAGCCGCTCGTAGGAGTGAAAGCTCATGACTTCGGCCTTGCTGTCCAAGCGAGCGAGCGCATTTTTCACGAATGGATAGATGCCCATGGTGTCGATGTAGACCTTGCCAGCCTGGCGCAGCCTGGCACCGTACTCGAGTGCAATTGCATAACCGACCACACACACCTCGGCCTCATCGCTCGCCAGTTCCCTGGTCTGGATGAACACGTTGTTTAGTGTGCCGGAGGGGTGCTTGAAGGAATGCGCGGACGGCGCTGCATGGATGACGTTGTTCTTCTCGATCAGCGTTCTCAAACCATCCCTCAGGAGAGCGCTCGGATCATGACGGTAGACAAGCTCTTTGCCGCCCAGCACATGAGGGTTGAAGCTTGCGCCATTCCATTCCAGGAACACGTATTCATGGACACATACGCGCGCGTTTTTCTCGCCACGCTTCAGGAGGTTGGCCAGGCGGTCTTGCTCATCAGCCCAACCGCTCTTGAACACGGATAACTGGTCAGACGTCCCCAGGATGTAGACGCAGTCTGGTAGATGCCGTTGGGCCTTCAGCGCTTCCTCGATATCAGTGAAAGCATGCTGAACCGAGAGCTCGGAATCGTTGTAGCAGACGACCAACGCTTCATGACTGCCACTGGAGTCGCTGACAGCAGACATCCATTGATAGAAACGCTCCATTACAAGCCCCTCAATGGAATCATGATGGTGACAACAGCCCCTGCAACAGGCGCCAAATCGGTGGTGTCCCAATCCCTGAAATCGTCATCAAGACGGTGCAAATCGTTTTCTTCGAACTGGTTGTAGATGCATAGCCGACCGGAGCGGATACGGATCAATCCGCCCACTTTGCGAAGCTCGTTCAGGATGGCAGGCAGGCCGACGCCCGCAGCGTCCAAAGTCTTGCTGGATTGGCGTGGCTGCAGACATCTGAGCAGGTAGTCTCGCTCTTCCTCGAGCGACATCTCTTGTACTGGCCTACCGCTAAATCTGGGGGCAAATCCCGGGCCTGAGTCAAAGAAGCTGATGTGCAATGCGCGTAGGCTGGTCTTGTCGTTGTCGGTGGTGGATGACTCTCGCTGCCAGTAACGGCGCAAGTCCTCACTGCCGTCGAAGTCTTCAGCGAAAACCTCATCCTCAAGTCGCTTCCAGCCGACCATGACCCCCTCAACATGGGCGAGATACGCTTGGCCCAAATGGTCTGAGGTCGCGTGTTCCTGGGTGTTGGATACAAGCTCAGTACAGAGCAGGCCCAAGCTTTCGAGGAGAGAGTCTGGAACACCGGTGCGCCCGCTCTGCTTGTTGACGAAGTCAATGAGTCTGCGCATTTCAGTTGTCATCTCGGACGCAGGCTTTACTTTTCCTTCAGCGCTAAAAAGCGGTCGCAGGTGGTGAACCTTCGATCCTGCTACACAGATTAGATCGACGACTCGGCCGCTGACGACGTCCTTGTATCTACCGGCGTCCATGGCCTGCATTCTTTCCACCGACTCCTGAAAGACCTCTCGGCGATTGAATGTCTGCTCACCGAGCCGGATACCCTTGGAAAGGCGCAAGGCTGCAATACCTGGCGAACAGTTAGCGAGGTTGCGCTGCAGCGCTTGAGCATCGGCCTGCGGGTTGAAATCCAGGTAGTCGCTCTGCAACTGCTGTCTAGCTAGGGTAACGATCAGTTGCAGGCGTGCGGCATCATGCATAGCACCATGACGCGCGCTGAGCATGTCTGCCGGAATGAGAAACCTCTCACCCGGGCTGTCGCAGATCTTGCGAATGGCCGCTTCGATGTCTTTGAGCGTACGCGTTTTACCGAGTTTGATAGGTTTCAAGCCTGTTTCTCCGATCAAGCGTCCGCTTTGTCCTCAGTGCCAAGAAGCAAGGTTTTGATCTTGGGCTCTGGCTTCCAGTAATTCGGGCCTTTGAGGAACTTCCCGTTCTCGTCGTAGATCGGTTTTCCGTCCGCTCCCAGTTTGCTTTCGTTGCTGTCCATGATGACGTCCAGGACGTCCTCCAGCGGCAACCCGTATTTCAGGGCCTCAGATCGGCAGTAAACAATCACGTCGCCCAGGAGATCGGCAATGGCAACCTTGACATCGATTTCGGCTTCCCCGTTCTCGATCTTCTCGACAATTTCATCGATCTCATGAACTTCAGCCATCAGTGTGGCTTTGAACTTCCTGAGCTTGTCCGCTGGATCGGCCAGAAGCGTGGGAGCGCTATTGATCGGCAGCTTATACATCTGATTCATGGCATGAATGCGGTCTTTGAAAGGCTTACTCATGAGTACTTCCTTCTCGATAAGTCAAAAAATGGCGAGTCCGCCTTGCCTAATGCAAAACCAAAACTACGGGGCTGAGCGTCTCGATGATGGGCCACAGTGAGTTGGGCTAGCCCCTTGTTGAGCACGGACACCGAGCAGGTACTGAGGGTGCGAGGTAAGGCGAGACTGGGTTTCGTGGCGAAACACTTAGTGTGCGGTAACAAGCGCATCGTATCCTCTACTCCATTAGCTCAACGGCCGATCAAGAACCCAAACTGCCAGCAGCACATTTCGCTTAGGGAGTCAGCCCTAATGATCAGGGTACACGGGATAGTCTCCAATCGCCTCTTCCCGAAGGGGCCAATCAGGCAATGATCGGCTACCAGTCACTGGAAGCCAGCACAGATGGTCACATTCACCACTTAGCAGGCCATCGAAGCGGTGGATGCTTGTTTCGCGTGAGCAGCTTCCTTCAATGATCAGGCTACAGCCATCCGTCCTCAGTCATTGACGATGGCCTGGTGGTTGCGATGATTACCTCGTCCTCTGGGGTCACCGTTGCCAGGTACCCCTCAGCTTTCATCGCGCCGACCAACCTCCGATTTGACTCAGTGTTTCTTACCTTGATCTTCTTGACCTTCGCGCTCACGGTTTTGAACTCTTCATCGTCGAGCAAAGCCAGAGCGGCTGCAACGTCCGGCCACTTCATCCCTGGGAGACATTGTGTCAGCATTTCAGAGCGATGCTCCGGGGTGAGGCTTGCGTTGCGAACCAGATGTCGCAGCACAGGCATCAGCGAGTCAGCAAACCTTTCGCCAACCTGGTTGGCCAGTGTAGATACACGGCCGAGCTCAGGAAGCGCTTCGGGTTTGCTTTCAATCCTCTCTAGGCTAAGCCCTGACCACATTTGAATCTTCTGTGTGAGTGGCAACGCTTTGCTTCTGCTCAGCGTGAGCATCGAGTCGAGCTGGAGTGAGCCGATATCGATATCTGCCTTTGCTAGATCCCACCGTTCAGCCAGGTACTGGCCTTCGAGGTGTGGGCAAGTCTTCAGTACGATATCCCTGACATCCGAGCTGTATGGCAGAAATGGTGAGGCGACCAGCATGATCCAGCGACCCGCAGGTAACGCTGCTTTGATCATCGATAGGTCTTGGAGCACGACGCCATCGAGCAATTTCTTGAGCACGTCATTACTGACATCGGTGGAGTTCAGAAGATACTCTTGCAGCGTCCAATCTGCGCTCGATGACTTCCACAGCTTGCCCTTGAGAGACGATGCGTTCCGAGCGATGAAGCCGGTGAATAGCGTTGCAGACTCCGCTCCCTTTTCATCGCCCGAAACGTGGCCGTCTGGTGCGATGATTTTGTCGTAATAAATCCATACGGCCTCTGCTTTGTCCGCCAAACGATCAATCTGAAGTGCTTTTGCCCAAAGGTGCTTCGGGGCGTCAGTGAGTGCCTGTAGGTCACATGTCGTGTGGTCGAAGAGCCTGTCTGCCAGGTCATCATTTGCGTCCAATTCTGCCAGTAGACTCGCCAATGATTCGCTTGACTCATCCAGGACAGCAGACTGATCCAGCAGCGCTGTAGCGAGCTCATCGGCGTGAGATAGCAGATAATAACCGAGTCCGTTGATGCCCAAAGCCTGCAGTCTACGCAGGGACACGATGCCCACATCTGCAGGTTCGGCTTTGGCGTCTTTAGAATCCTGTCCAGCTTCCGACTTTGCGCATATCAAAGATAGCATTGGCAGGTTCACCTTGATGCAGCCCCAGTCGATCAGCATTTCGAGCTCCGCAAGACTCATCACATGGCCAAGTGAGGCAAGCTGGATCGGGTAGTTTCTGAGCCATGCCCAGGCTCCGACATTGCTTTCTAGCCCTGGCATCAGTCGAGAAGCATCTTCCAGGCACTCGATCGTAGGAACCAGATTCGTCGAATCGTCATCGGTCAAGGTTTTGAAGTCGGACTCCGAAAGGTTATCCACGATTGCTTTGACTAGCGTTTGCCGGGCCTCGCTTCCTTCAAGCACACCGCCAGCATCCCCCGTGTCCCTAGCTTCGAAAAGTTTACGGAACAGTTTGGGTTCGAGCCGGTACACAGCATGAATAAATCCAGCCGCTTCTGTTCGGCTCAAAAGTTCGCCGACTGCGATGGCCATTCGTTCGGTGTGTTCGTTTAGGCCGCTCCTCAGTACATGCCTTAGCTGGACGTCTGCTGAGGCAGTTGCGGGCGAGGTTGGTCGGGCACTGAGACAGGCGATCAAATCGACGATGATCCCCCTACCCTCGTCAAGCTCGTCGCTCTTGAGCTTTTCAAGCACGGTATTTGGGCTATCGACATGCGTGGATACCTCGGGCAGCACGCCACGTCTCAGCGACAGGATCAGATCTTTATCACCAGGGGTCAGCGATCCCTGATAGAAGTAGCCTAGGTAGTCGGCGTAGTCGGCATCGAGAAAGCTATGCTGCATTAGATAGCTCACGACGTCCAAGCCGGGAAGATTGTTTCTTACGACGTCTCCATAACCTTTCTTGACCGCGGTCTTGAACGACATCCTGATGACCTGATCCGATTGCCTCTGCACCGCTGCGATTTCGTCCGCGATTGTGCTAAGTCGCCGCTCAAGCAAAGCATGGCGCCGCTCATAGGATGTAGCGGTGAGCAGCTCAGTCATTGAGACATTCCGAGAGGCGTAACTAGTCACCTGCCCATATTGCTGCTCGGCATCCGTTGTTAGGATCGTGGCGTTACTCTTCAGTAAGTCGAATACCTCGTCGGTTACGAATTGCTGCGGCGTGTAACGGGTACCACCGCCTCGGACATGAGTCGCGATTCTGGATTCGGTCAATCGAAGGAGCGTGAACCAAACGTAGGCCCTCAGCTCAGTGACATTGTTGGCCAGTTCGGAGACTCGCTCATCCCGCTCACCTCGCAAGTCATCAAGCCGCTTGGCGAAGGCGCTGTTCTGCTGGGTTTTCCAGGCATCGAGTCCCTTGATGACCCCATAGATCGACCCCCGCCGTTTGACCAGGTCTGCATACGCGCCGGGATGCAGATTTCGAATGGCGACAATCGCAAACAGCTTGTCTGGCTCTAGGCGTAAGCCGCTGGCAAGGATATTTGAGAACATATCGAATTCATTGACGATATTTTTCACCAGCCGGAGGTCATCGATTTAGTAACAGACCGTCTCCACCAGTCGACGGTCGAGGTGTTCGCCCAAGGGTTTCGATTTGAAGGTTCGAAGGTTCAGAAGCTCCATCATCTTTTCTTGGGAGTTTTCCGAGTTGATGACGGGGATCACTGGGACGATGAGGTCAAAAAACTTGGTTTTCTCGCCAACGACGAACATTTCATCGCGCAGCGCGTAAACGAAATAGACAGGTCGTTTCACCTGAGGTGATTGCTTGATGATGAAATTGATTTCCCGCAATCGGGTGAACACGTCATGAATCCCGAATCGGTCGAGATCCTCAATGATCACCACGTCAATGCTGCTTCGCTCAAAGCAGTAAATGATCTCATCGATATTTTTGTGCAGAACGGAGCCATGGTGAGTGGTCTCCAATTTGCCGCCTTTGAGTGTCAAACCATCAATGCTGAACAGCGAAAAGAGCCTCAGGCACGTGTGCAGCAGGTGTATGCAGCCTAACGCTGCGATCCCGACTGCGAGCGAACTCGGGATCCACAGCAACCATTCCAGGAGCCAGGCCGGTTCAATCTTCGGCAGCTTTTCTGCCACAGGAACGTAGAGCCTCAGCGCCGCTAAGATGAGGAGGCCATAGCAGAGTGTTTTCCACCAGATCTTCAGGCCTGAGGCCTGGTCGATCCTTTTAAGTCGGGTTTTGGGCAGTGTCTTTGCAGGGACGGCGTACAGCAGCTGCTGGACGATCGTCTCCTCGATCCGGGCAACGAGATCGGACTCAGCTTTATTTTCCTCGGGTGTAGATACCTGTCCTGCCTTGGCAGAGGACTCGGATGAGCGCGGAGACCCCGAGGCCACGTCGGTATCAGTGACAAGCTCGTACGCCCCAGAGATTTCGGTGTCCTTACCGAATGTGGCCAGCGAAACAAACGCATAGACAAATTCTGGGTGACGGTGGACAAAGGTACGAAGCACGCTGCTCTTCCCTGCCCCGTACTCACCAGTGATCGCAATGTTCCTGACCTGATCGTTCCTCAGGCCGTTTAGTAACTCGCGCTCATATCGCTGGATCTTTCTAGGCTCAATGAGTACAGGGGTAAGCGGCTCGAACAGATTTTCATGAGTAGGCGCGGCCAAGAACGCGTGTGCAGCGTTATAGGCGCTGACGGCCGCGCGTGGGTATCGCTTCAAGGCGGCTAGCTTGCGGCGAGTCTCAATGCTCCAGGCATTATAGGCATCTGATCCCCGGCGAAAGATGGCGGGCAAGCGAATGAACATCCGTGTCTCCAAGCAGGCTGGCGGCTACCAGGCATTCATCTGCCGAAGACTGAATGATCGATCTTGGGTCTGAGCGGGAAGGTGAACTTCCGGGAGCCTAATACGAGGGTTCGAATGATAGCTCACGGCCATCTTTGCCCGCGAACGCTTTATTCACCCGCTAGTAGCTTCGCCCTGCTGTTGACCTGACGTTCAGCAACCTAGATCAGCCGTCGGACGTTTAGCGTTCGAGAGCTTCTCATCCCGAATTCGCGCTATCCGTCCCCGGGAGCTCATTTCACAGGCTTACGACCGCTACTAGGCACTGACGCCTTGAACGGCATTTTCTTCGGCGGCTTGTATTTACACCTGGGATAGGTTGAGCAGGATTGGAACTCTCCGTAAGGCCCTCGTCGCCATATCAGCTCACCAACCTTGCAGCCTGGACAGACAGGCCCCTTGGCCTTGGCGGGAGCTTGCGCAGCGGCTGACCCGGCAGCGGCGCTATCGGGCTTGCGTTCAGCTGCCGCCGGCTGTGTTATGGCCCGTCCGTTATCATCAAAGGGAGCTACGACACCTTCGTCGATCAACTCTTGCAGGAAAGACGAGCGGCGCCCTGCGACTGTGAACATCGCAACGCTGCGCCTTGCCCTTGTGAGTGCGACGTAGAACAGCCGGCGCTCCTCACTGGATGGAAAGGTATCGCCCTGCGGCATAACCAGGGAGAACAGTGGATCATCAACTTTAACGTTTGGAAACCCACGCATCACCATGCCGGGAAGAATCACATAGTCGGCCTCATCACCCTTTGAGGTATGCACCGTCTTGAACCTGAACGCCATACGATCGCCAAAACGTTGCTGCCAATCGTGACTCAGAAATTTGGCATCAAGCTTGTAGCGCCCCAGCACGAAGACGTTCACTTTGCCGCCCCGCCCCAAAGGCACTTTCCCCTCGCAGATCTGCTGGTAGAGACGCTCGACATACTTATCAACCGCTTGGGCTACCTTGTTTCGGTGCCCGACCTCTATAGCCTGGAAGGCCGGCCCGATGGGCGCCGTCACAGAGTTCACGTTCTTCTTGAATTGGGCTGGGTTCTTCGACACAAATCGGCTGGAGACGTCACAAATGGCCTGAGGGCATCTAAATGTCGTTTCTAGCCGAAGAACCTGGCCATGGCCGTACCAGGGTTTGAAACCTGTCATTACGGAAACGTCAGCGCCCGCGAATCGGTTGATCGATTGCCAGTCGTCCCCGACGGCGAATAGAAACAGATTGGGCTGCCGAACGAGGGCCTTGCAAAGCCGCGCCCGGGCACGCGATGCGTCCTGGTACTCATCAGCCATAACCAGGTCATATGGCGACCGGTGTCCGGCCTCCAAATACTCTGCAGCCTTATTGATCATGTCTTCGAAGTCGATTCCGTTCTCTGCGGCCAAGGCTTTGTTCCATTCCTTGACTACCGGGATCAGCAGGTCTACGAACATGTTGAACCGGTACTTGAAAGCGCCGCTGTCCATCTCGGCCAAGCGAGCTTTCAATTCCTGTTCCGTATAGCAATTGCTTTTGAAATGGTTGATGAACGTACGGATCAGTCCAAGCAGGTCGGCATGCTTGATGGGTTCCAGACCATTAAATGGGATCGGCCGATCAGGGTTAGGATCGAGCTCGATGCCCCTGTCGGTGAGCTCTTTCGCCAGATGGGTGAACGCTTCCCCAGTGCGGACTTGGTGAGAAAGCGTTTCGATCAGGCGCGTTCCCTTCTGTTTGTGGAGCTGACGTTTCCAAGCCACCCCATCCAGGTATTTCTTGAACTGCTCGGGGGGCTGGCCCTCTGCGTCCAGAGCAAAATGCTCATGGTAGAGATTTAGACCCGGGTAGAAAAAATCCGGGAAGTACTGACGATGTTCCGCCGTCGCAGTCGGGTGTTCGTACTCACGTTCATACTGGTACTCGACCCCGTTGTAAAAAAGCCAGTTGGCAATGATGCACTCCTCCTGGCTGGCCACCTCCTCGCCTTTTAGGGTGACCAGTTTCCCCTCGCCTGCCGAGTTTGTCGTATCGAACAGCTTGTCATTGCGTGAGAGAGGTAGGTGTCGACCAAACACCAAACGGAAAATATCCCAGCGCGTACGGAATGCTGGAGACTTGTCTTTGAGGTCATCAACAATCAGGGAGAGCTTGGCCAGAGCGAGATGCTCTTTACGAGCCCAGGCGGGTACATGCGGTGTGCTTCCGGTAGCCGAACCGATGATCTTCAGCCCTAGCGAATGGAACGTCATGGCTGCGATCTCGACGCTAGGCTTGCCAAGGCGTTCAAGGGAGGCATTGGCCCGTGCTTGAAGCTCTGCAGCCGCATCCGTGTTGTAAGCTAGCATGACGATAGATTGGGGGCTGACAATCCCCCGCTGCATGGCATAGATGGCCTTGGCCACCATCGTGGAGGTCTTGCCGGAGCCAGCCGATGCGACAACTTGCACGCGGTTGTCAAAGCACACAACTGCCTCCGCCTGCTCGTCAGTTAAAGGCTTGCTTTCTACCTTGTCGAAAAGCTCCCGGCATTCACGAAGCTCTCGCTCTGTGTGCAGCTTGTTGCGCTGCTCCCATGCGCCCGCCCAATCAGACGTCCAGCGTTCAATATCAAGCTCTGCTTGGGCATACCCATTCTTTAGATGAGCCCTCACCTCCGGGGTTTCGAGCAGCTCTCTCAGGGCCGCCACACTCAACTCTAGGGTTGGTTTGCTACCCAGTAATGCTTGCTGATTTTCATGGGTAAACCAGCGGTGCTTTTGATCAGCTGTTGCCAAAGCGTGGTCAACATCTGCGAGCCACCGGGAAAGCTTGGCATAGTAGGAATCGAAGCGTTGGCAGCGGGATCGTTTGACTAGATCATCCACCGCCCGGTGCAGAGCCGGAGCTCGTAGGTTCGAGAGACCACCAAAGCGCACACCCTCGTTTGCAGGCCACACGAGTTCCGACCATAGCAAGCGGCGTTTGATTTCAAAGCTTGCGAGCGTTTCAAGGGCTATGTGGTATTGCCGCTCACCGACAGCCACAACAAGACGATCGCTCTCGACAAGCAGACGCCAGTTGGCTGATCTAGTCAGCAAGCGCCCTAGCCTGGATGGCGTCCATTCCAGAAACATACACGATCCCTACACCCAAATAGACGCCATTCTAGCCCAATACTCAGGGCGTTCGGGGCGACAGCATCTATTCTTCGAGGGGCGCCAGATGCTAAGGGATCCGTTCTAGGTACGCACCGCCGCCTATGATTTGAAGGAGCAAATCGAAATTCCGAAGCCTTACACGCGGTACGGTGCTGTCTGGCTTGATACAAACGCCTAAAGCCGCACTCCTTGTCTGCGTTCAGCAAACTTCCTCTCATAACCCTGGTATCGGGCGCTAGGTACCCAGATTTGATAGAGGCGCCCTCACTCAAGATGCTCAGATGTGAGGGTGAGTTTGCCGGACGCTAACGCTGTTGAGTACAAGAATGGAGCGATGCTGAATGCCGAGTAGTCGGCCATCGCCTTGGGGCCAACCCATCGACGGTAGAACAGCCCGCTTGAGCCTCGGAACGTACCGCTCGGAGGTGGCTGCCGCGCCCCCATCGCCACATTGCGGGATGTAGGGCGCTGCCAAGCCTCACTCACGCAACAAACCCATGCTCTAAGCGCCTGACAAACTCGATAACCGTGTCAGTTTCCTGCCGGGTCGTGATCATGCGGGCAGGAGCTTTGCCGCAAAACGCTTTCACCGGCCGTGACATCCAGTGCAGGGCTGCATCGGCATCGCCGCCATACAAGCGCTTTGCTGCCTCGAGCACTTCCAAATAGCGAACGTGTTGATCAGGAGGCAAAGTGCTCATGGGTAAACTCCGTCTGCGTTCGTTGTGCTGCCAAGCCAGGCTAGCATTTTCTAGCCCGCGGCCAGCTTAGGCAAGCATAGGCCCTATGGCACCGCGGAAAAACGCCTATCAGGTGGCCTCCCGGCTACTAGGTAGACCCTGCAGGTAGGCGATCAGGCACTTCTCTAGCACGACTGAGCAGAAACGGACTGCCCCCGGATGCGTTTCGAGAACCGAACCTTAGCGATTGTTGTTGGGCTCTCCGGGCGCATTGGCAAAACGCCACTGTGGCTATTGGAGTCCTGCAGACGCTGGGCTAGAGTCTCGGAATCCACCACCGCGGCAACCCGCCGTGAGTCGTCACAAGGAAGAGGCTATGCAGATCCAGTACTTGGAGATTGCGAATTTCCGCAAGCTCCTGTCCGTTCGAATCGACCTGGCAAGCACCACCACCCTATTGGTCGGCGCCAACAACAGCGGTAAGTCTTCCGCGATGTTGGCCCTGCGCAAGTTCCTGCTGTCGAAAGCGACCGCGTTCCGACTGCAAGACTTGACCCTGTCCCACCTTGCAACGATTGATGCCACTGGTGCCGACTGGGAGGCTGCTGACGAAACCCTTGAGCCCCCTAAGGCTAACGAGTGGGCGCATTGGTTGCCCACGCTGGATCTGTGGGTGGAAGCTTCGCAAGGGGAGCTGCACCACATTAGAGATCTAATCCCCAATTTCGCCTGGAAAGGCGGCCATGTAGGGATGCGCTTCAGGCTTGAGCCCAAAGACATGGCCAAGCTCTTTACCGATTACCGGAAAGAGCGAGCACGCGTGACAAAGCTGCAGCAAGAGATCGTGAACCAGACCGAGGAAGGGAAAACGGCACCCACCCTGCCCCTCTGGCCGCAAAGTCTTCACGACTACCTGAATCGGCGCCTAGGTACCATGTTCGTCGTTCGCTGGTATCGCCTCGACCCTACTCAGCTTCAGGCGCCAGATCCCAAAACGCGCCATGCCAATCTGCAACCGCTATCTTCGACCGCTACGGCGCTGGATGCCAATCCACTCACTGACCTGATACGCGTTCATGAAATCAACGCCCAGCGTGGCTTCGGAGACAGTGCAGAGGAATCTGTCACTGAGGGCAGAGGGGGCTCGGGGAAAAAACTGACAGAGCAATTACGCGCCTACTACAACCGGCATCTGGATCCAGGTGACAGCCCAGACATATCAGATCTAGAAGCGTTGACAGCTATCCAGGCTGCTCAGACTGCGTTCGATTCTCGGCTCACCTCGAGCTTTGCGCCAGCTCTTTTAGAAGTCGCTGGCTTGGGCTATCCCAACCATTCTGATCCCGCTATTAAAGTGGAGACCCGGTTGTCTCCTACGGATGGTATGAACCACGAAGCAGCGGTGCTGTTCGAGCTGGATTCAGTCGCCGGTGCGCCTGGCGCACCCCCCATGCGGTTGCCCGAAACCTCTAACGGGTTGGGTTACCAGAACCTGATCTCCATGATTTTCCAACTGATGGCGTTCCGGGACGACTGGCTAAAAAAGTACAAGGATTCGGAGGAGCGAACCGACGCAGGGGTCGAGCCAATCCACCTCGTGCTCATTGAGGAGCCTGAAGCCCACCTGCATGTCCAGGTGCAGCAAGCTTTCATCAAGCATGCGTATCACGTCCTGAGTAATGACCCGCTGCTGAAGAAGTATCCGAAGCTCAATACCCAGATGGTCGTCAGCTCTCACTCGAGCCACGTTGCTCATGAGACGGAGTACGCGAATCTACGATACTTCCGGCGGCTGCCGGCAGGAATGGCCGGTGTGCCGGTGCCGGTATCGACCGTCTCCAATCTGAGCACGGTGTTTGGCGACAAGAACCGTCACAAGCAAACGAAAGAGTTCGTAACCCGCTACCTCAGGGCGCAGCATGCTGATCTCTTCTTTGCCGACGCAGTCATCTTGGTCGAAGGTGCGGCGGAAAGAATTATGCTGCCGCATTTCCTGCGCAGCCACTTCCCTTTCCTTGATCGGTGCTACATCACCATTCTGGATATCGGGGGCAGCCATGCGCATCGCCTCAGGCCCCTGGTTGATGCGCTTGGTATTGTGACGCTGGTGATCACGGATCTCGACGCAGGGCACAAGAAATCAGCTGTACCCGTGAAGCGCAAAGCATCACAGGCGACCAATAACCCTACCCTGCGTAACTGGATGACGGCGCAGCAGGTTGGACACGATGTCGACACGCTCCTGGATCTGGATGATGAGCACAAGGCTCAACAGATAGACGACCTGTTTGCGATCCGAATCGCATATCAGACGCCCATCAAGATCCAATTGCCCAGCACTGAGAATGAAGCCGAAGCGCTCCCCAATACCTTCGAGGACAGCCTGGTGTTGAGCAATGTGCAGCACTTTAAACAGAAAAAAGGCAAAGGTCTGACCAAACCCTTTGCGGCGGCGCTGCGTGAGTCGAAGACCGCAGATGATCTTGGCAGAGCATTGTTCGACGCGCTTAGGGAGGGTGACAAAGCGAAGTTCGCCCTCCAGGTTTTGGGTGACCCGGATTTTGCGAAGTTGACGGTTCCAGAATACATCCGAGAAGGGCTCGTCTGGTTAGAGGAAAAGCTCAAGAAGAAGAGCAAGGAGCTGCTGATTGTTCCAACGGCCAGTATCGAGGTGACAGAGCAATGAGCATCGTGACTGAGGTACCTACTGACCCGAAGCGGAACGCGGACGATGTTATTCAGGAGTGCCTTAACCTTGAACATCCACGCAGCTTTTTCCTGTACGCAGGTGCCGGCTCTGGCAAGACTCATTCGCTTGTGATGGCTGTGAAATCGCTCAAGGATCGTGAACGCGAACGCCTGACCTTTGAGGGGCGCCAAATCGCGATCATTACCTACACCAATGCAGCCTGTGAGGAAATCGCTCGCCGCCTCGAGCACGACCCCTTGGTTGAGGTCTCTACAATTCATGCGTTTTCTTGGCGAATGATCAAGGGCTTCAACGACGACATACGTGATTGGCTGCGCATCAAGCTTGCCGAAGATATCGAGGAGCTTGATGACAAACTCAGTCGCGCCCGGGGGGTTAACAAAACCTTTCTGGCGAACCAGGCCAGTCGGGACAGCAAAGCGCGCCGCTTGGCCAACCTGGACGACATAACTGCCTTCACATATAGCCCTACCGGTGATAACCGAAGCAGGCAGTCGTTGAACCATAGTGAGGTCATCCAGATGGCCGCGGCGTTCATTCCCAAGCCGCCGTTGCTTGACGTCATGGCGGATCGGCATCCGGTGCTGCTGATCGATGAAAGCCAAGATACGAATGGCCCTCTGATGGATGCATTTTTACAAGCTCAAGCCGCAGCTCCCAAACGTTTCTGTCTGGGATTGCTGGGCGACACGATGCAGCGGATCTACAACGATGGAAAGGTTGGGCTGGATGATGCGATTCCGCCGGATTGGGCCAAGCCTGAGAAGCGCATGAACCGCCGTTGCCCGACGCGAGTTGTTGAACTGATCAACGTGATCCGCGCCAGCGTAGATGATCATGAGCAGATACCTAAGCCAGGCGCCGCGCAAGGCACTGTGCGTATGTTCTGCACGCGACAGGTTGCAAGTCTGGACTTTAGCTTGGAAGACCAAATCGCAAAGCAGATGGCAAAAGTCACTGGAGATGCGCAGTGGGCAGCTGGCACGAAAGGCCGCAAGACGCTCATCTTGGAGCACAAAATGGCTGGGCGGCGCATGGGATTTGAGGGGGTATTCTCGCCGCTGTATGAGGTTGAGCACCTTGGTACCGGACTGCTGGACGGAACGTTACCCATACTTAAGCTTTTCTTCGAGCAAGTCGGCCCTATCCTTGAAGCTGCGCAAGCAGATGACTTCGCGTTGATGGAGGCGGTGCGTCTACGCTCTCCTCTTCTTGATCCCAAGCACCTGCAGTCGGTATCTGATCAGCTCGACTTGTTGGAGTCGGTTGGTAAAGCTACAGCTACCCTGTGTGAGCTACTCAGGGACAACGATCCGTCGATAGAGGAAGTATCCCAGATTCTTCTACAGACTGGCCTGCTTGAGCTGCCGGAACGTTTCGCGGAAGCCTTGGCTCAGGGCGCAACGACGGACGACGCGCCGGATACTACAGATCATGATGCGCTTGAGGTTCATGCGTATCGGGTTGTGCTAGGTCGCCCCTATTCGGAGATGGCAGCATTTGCGGGTTATGCAAATGGGCTGTCGCCGCTTGACACCCACCAGGGCGTCAAGGGGCTGGAGTTCCCGCGGGTAATGGTCGTGCTGAACGATGATGAAGCACGCGGATTTCTGTTCAGCTATGAAAAGCTGCTAGGCGTAGTACCTGCGTCTGCAAACGACGTGAAAAACCAGCTCGCTGGTAAGGACGATTCTCTCTCTCGAACACGACGACTTCTGTATGTCACCTGCAGCCGCGCTGAGGAAAGCCTGGCAATCGTGGTCTACACCGCTGAGCCAGAGGTTGCCAAGGCGAGCGTCATCAAGGCCGGCTGGTTGAAGGCGGACGAGATCGTGGTGCTTTGAGACGGACTGTAGCGCTGTGAGACTGCTCCGTCAGGCACGACGGAGCATCAGGAGGAAGTAGCTAGTGACACCCTCGTTACGTTTGGTACCACAGTATTACGGCATACCGAATACCAAAGGTAACGGGCTACTATCACCCTCTCTCGTAAGCTGCAGGCCAGACGGTGCGTAGGTGTTGGCTTGATTTTTGCTTTGCTAAGGCATCCCCTCGTAGAGCATTTTTCAATGTTCAACCTCAAAGCTGTTCAGATCAATGCAAGAGTCCGCAGCGCTAGCTGTGGCAATGCATTGCCGTCTGGAGCTATGAGGGCCTACCTTCGTCGAACCTTTTCGCCATCCCAGGTGGAGCTAAGACGAATGCCTGCCTGTGTGGCAGCAAAGCAAAACGGTTTCTGGCAGATAGTCAGGTAAATCCCATCCGCGAGCATCCAGCTCGCGGTGAGGAGTGATCCCGCATCACTCAACCCATTCCTGATAATCCTCCGGTATGCCCCCCAAGGCGCTTACTGCGGAGTTCTGCACTCGGAAGAAACGTGATGAGCAACGATACAGCCTTATTGGTTATCGATTTACAAAAAGAAGACGGCTTTTCTCTTGAGCGCTTTGACCAGGTGGTCGAGAACGCAGCCGCGTTGATAGACACCGCCCGAAATCTCGGAATCCCTCTGTTCTATACCCGCCATGTTAATGAAGCCCTAGGTGATGACCTGATGCTTGGTGAGCCCGTGGACGGTCATGGCCAACCAACTACCTACCTCGACGGCACTTATGCAATTGAGATTCTCAATGCGCTTGCTCCTATCGAGGGCGATGTAGTAATCGATAAGCACCGTTACAGTGCATTTCACGGAACTAGGTTGGCTCAAATGCTTCACCGCAGGGGGATCAAAAATCTCGTTGCAATAGGCGTCTTGACTGATGTCTGTGTAATGACCACTGTTTTCGACGCGTACCAGCACGATTTCAACATAACCATTGTCAACGACGCTTGTACCGCCACCACATTAGCCGCTCATTATTCGGCTTTGTTCATTCTTTCCAACTGGGTCTACGGGCTTGAGATCTTTTCTACGGAGCAGTTGATACGGCGTTTACGTAGTGAGCCAGCGACCTCATTGCTGACTGCTGAGCCTGATCACCTTGCGTTCCAGCCTGAGGCGTTTGTAGAGGCTATACAGCGTCTTGAAAAGAGCCTTGTCAAAGAGATTTGATTGGAGAGTCAAAATGAAAGTAGAAAATAGAAGTATTGATTTCGTTCCCGAAAATGAGCGCTACGGCAAGCCTCGCTCGTTGTTTTTTGTGTGGTTTGGTGCGAATGCCAATATCACGACCGTTGCGGCCGGCGTATTGCCAATCAGTCTAGGGCTTAACCTGTTTTGGAGCGTCGTCTCTATTCTGGTGGGGTCAATGATTGGCGCAATCTTCATGGCTTCGCACTCCGCGCAGGGGCCAAGATTGGGCATTCCTCAAATGATCCAGAGCCGGGCACAATTCGGCGTCTTTGGTGCAATCGTACCACTGCTATTCGTCATGATGATTTATCTCGGTTTCTTTGTCAGTAATACGCTGCTCGCCGCTCAGGCCATCGTAAACGCGAGCCCGTTGAGCAATGAGACCAATATCGCGCTGCTAGGTGCGGTTTGCTTCCTCGTAGCTTTGTTTGGCTACCAACTGATCCATCGCTTCCAAAAGATCCTGTCATTGGTATCGATAGTAGTTTTTGGCATCGCCAGTTACTACGCTCTCACCATGGCAATTGAACCTGGACAGTGGACACTGCAAGGTTTTAGCTGGGTAAGTTTCCTAGCGTCGGTGAGCATTTCAGTGACTTGGCAACTGTCGTACGCCCCCTATGTGGCCGATTACTCTCGCTACTTGCCCACGCAGACATCTAGCCAGCAAGTTTTCTGGTACAGCTACCTCGGAACGGTGATTGGCGGGAGCTGGATGATGATTTTGGGAGCGGTGCTTGCAAAGAGCATGGCTGGCTTTTCGGATAACGTGGGCTTGAATCTGGTTGGCGTACTGGGGGGCGGCACTATTCTCACCTTCGCGTTCGTACTGTACGGTCAAATCGCGATTAACGTTTTCAACCTGTACGGGGCCTTCATGTCGACCGTGACGGTAGTAGAGCCCTACTCAAGATTGAAGGTGACGCCTGGGGTACGCGCCGGCTTCATGCTAGTCATTTGTGCGGCAGCGACAGGACTATGCACTCTCGCCCAAGATGACTTCCTTCAGTTCTTCCTCAACTTCATCTTCTTCATGAGCTATTTCCTCATCCCTTGGACAGCAATCAATCTTGTGGACTACTACGCCCTACGCAACGGCGTCTACCAGATCGCAGATATCTTTGAGCCGAATGGCGTCTATGGGAAGGTGAATTGGATAGCCATCACGGTGTTCCTCACAACCATCATCCTCGAAATACCCTTCATGAGTACCTCGCTTTACGTAGGGCCGGTAGCTCAACAGCTGGAGGGCATTGATCTGGCTTGGGCTGTAGGTCTTATCTTCCCCGCAGTCGCTTATTACTGGCTCATGAAACGCCGTAAGACTCCGATGTCTACACTCGCCAAAATCTAAGAAGCGCTTTAGCGCCCTGAGCATACGACTGGATTGATTGCTCAGGGCGCATTGCCTACCGGGAAAATGAAATCTGCGTCGCCTACCCTCATCGCTTCGCTTTGCTCCTGCAGGTCATTAGTGCCTGGCTCCAGTGAAGCCGCGGAGCAATCCCGCCAAGCTATCCCGCAGGCGTTGCCGCAGGCTTTGCTTTGCTGCTCTGCCAATCCTCTCAAGTCTTTCAATCCTGGCAATCATCCGTGCGATGCCAAGTCGCGCACGTTGTCGACGTCCATTCCTTCTCATAAGCCGGTCTCCAAATGTCCCAATCTGGTTAATCGAAACACTAGTGGTAGATTGGTCACCGTACCATTTGGCGCGCCCGTGGAACCAGCCACGAGTAGAAAGGGTGTTACCCCCCACCCTCAATGACTGTATGTGCATACAGTATTGTTGAAATCTCACGGAAAATGAGAGCCAGCCTGCTCGAGCAGCACCATGGTCAGCTCTCAATCATTCTCATCCGGCCCAATGCCAGGCGTCGCAGGGCCTGTAGCCATTCTTCAGGGATGGGCGTTCAGCTAGAAATTCTCGTCGAAAAGGCCGGTCAGGTGGTCAGTGTGGGGATGAAATAAAAAACTGTATGGATAAACAGTTATCGACAGGTGATTGCCCCAGTCGGCCGCTCAAGCGTTAACAACGTCAGCCTCGCGCTGCGCACCAAATCGCTCAAGCGTCTCCACGGTAGGAGCCGGAAACTGAGCTGCCCTACTCTGCTTTATGCCACCCCTGCTCGAGCGTTCTGCCCACGCCCCTTCCTTCGCTCTCCGAATTGATCAAGCCAGCGTCACAGCGCCGGGGCGTGAGCGTCTAATACCCTACGCAACTGAGATTTCGCCAATCCTAGCGAGCGGCGCCACAGCTGAAGAACTCAACAAACCTACGAGTATCAGCGCAGCCCGAATCCCATCCGCGCGAGCTCACCAAGTAGCTCTTCACGCCCATGCAGGCTCGAAACACTCCGCAGCCTACTAACCACTTGCTCTGACCATCCTGAAGCCTTCATGCCTTCGCGTTGATAGAACACGCCCAGGTGGTCATCGTAGTCCGCGAGAGCGCCCTCCTCACCGGCTGTCGTGTAGGTTTCGTGATGCAGCACGGCTACTTGCGGCAGCCGCGGCTTCACCTTGGCAGGTCGGTCAAGGGATGGGTATCCGACGCACATGCCGAAAACTGGATAAACCTGAGGAGGCAGCGCCAGCTCTTTGGCTACGCCTTCGATGTCGTTACGGATGCCACCGATGTATACGCTTCCAAGCCCCAGCGATTCCAGTGCAACGACGGCGTTTTGCGCCGCCAGTGCTGCATCGATGGTGCCGAGCAGCAAGCTTTCCAGGAAAGGCAGCGCTTCCAGCTCAACCCCCTGTTGCTCCGCGATGCGAGACACTCGGGACAGGTCTGCCAGCCAGACAAGAAAGAGCGGCGCTTGATGGATGTAGGCCTGATTACCGGCCAGGGCGGACAGGCGCTTTTTACGATCGACATTTTGAACGGCGACGACACTCCAGACCTGCAGGTTTGAGGATGTAGACGCAGACTGAGCGGCTGCGATTAAAGTCTCGATGGTACCCTTAGGCAGAGGTCGGTCAGTGAAGGCCCGGACGCTCCGGTGATCAAGGAGCTGCTCGATGATCTCATTGCATTGGGTGAGCGGCGAAATGTCAGGCGTGCCGTAGCGTGCGGTGAGTTTTGAGTGGGCTGTCATGGGCGTCCTCCAAAAAGGCCGAAGGCTATCAAATAGATGTCGGGGTAACACGCCCAGGACGCCAAGTTTCATTTACCATGCGATCTAGTCCGGGCACGGCCAGCCCAAACATCCCAGCCAGGTACCTTTCGTTTGGCAGCAAAACCACTAACCGCCCGCGAGGCTTATCAAGTCCTGCGCGACATCTCCCTTGGGGTTCGTACTATGCGCCGCTTGGGCGCACAGTCTTGGTCTGAGATCTACTGTGGCCAGATGACCATTGAGAGCGATGGCTGGGTGCTCACGTTCTACAACGATTGCGACGCCCTCGATTACTGCGACAGCTGCTACAGCCCTGATGGCCGCGCGTACGTTTTCAATTCGTTGCAGTCATACAGTACAGACCCCGTAGAGCTGTTGAGCACCTAGGAGCATGCGCAGCTAGAAAAGCTGTTGAGTACCTCGTAGCCGGCCCTGAGAGAGATACGCGGGTTTGACTGAGTAGACGGTCGGCTAAGGCCGCTAAGATAATTAGCTCCTCATCGCGGTGATTGCCCATGGACGATTTCGCCAGCCATTTTTCTCAGCAGAGTCATGAGCCCCACGCCGACGACCGCTCACCTTGTGAGCCGTCCTTCGCCTGCGCGGGCTGAGCAACGTATACACGCTAAAGCTGTAGTTCAGATGCTATGAACAACAGCACATCCCTTTACACACCCATTTCCGGACGCGTACGAGCAACGCTTCGCCCCGTACGCTATTGACGTGCCATGTCCCGCACTAGCTGAAAAACTGGTATCGACCCAGCATGATCCAACAGCTCCGGACTGGTGACATCCTGGTACATGCAGGCTCCTTGCGCGACTTGAGCTCGATCGGCGGCGAGGCCAACTGGTGCATGAGTACATTTGTACTCCTGCATGCTTCCAGGGTCAAAATGACCCTTGGTTTCTTAAGCTCGCTTCAATTGCCATCCAGGGGATGACGTTCGACGTAAATGACTCAGCGCTTGACGTCGTTGCTCTATCGGCCTCAAGCGCCACCTTGAATCTGCACATTGAAGGCATTTAACCCAGCACCTATACTCGGCGCACTACATACAGGAGTGTCAAATGTCCAGACTCGCAGAATTCCGTGCCCTCGAGCAGCAATTAGCTGCTCAGCTCGCCGAACTTGAGTCCCTCAAAAACGACGATGGCCTGAAACGCGAAATCGAGTTCGAGAAGAAGCTTCGTAATCTGCTCAACGAGTACGGTTACAGCCTGCGCAATATCGTGGCCATTCTTGACCCACAGGCTGCTAATCGACGTGCACCAGCCGTGGCAGTTGAAAAGAGTAGCCGCAAGCCGCGCCTGCTCAAGGTTTACAAAAACCCTCATTCAGGCGAACGCGTCGAGACCAAGGGTGGTAACCACAAGACCCTAAAAGAGTGGAAAAGCCAGTATGGCTCCGAGGAAGTCGAGAGCTGGTTGGCTCATTAAATCCTCCTGAATCAAAGAAAGGGGCCCTTGCGAGGGCCCCTTTTTTATGGATTTTAGAAAGATAGATGGATGCCCCCCCAAGCGCTGCAGCCATCGTCAATAACCGTACCAAGGCCCTCCCCGCTCTAAGGCCAGCGCACCAACTCCAGCTCCTTAATCCGGATGGCCATGGCCGAGTCCGAGACACCGAATTGCTGGGCCAGTGAAACCAGGTTCTGGTTGTTGAACCGGGAGCACCGCGCCAGCACCAGCTCGCGCTCACCGGAGTCTTTCGACGCGTAAAGCAGCCGATCAGGATTGATGGGATCGAGGTGATACGCGATCACGTCGTTGAAGCGCAATGGCCCCTTGCAGCAGAACATGAACTCGAACCGTTCCCTCACCAGCTTCTGAGGCATGAGGAAGCAGGCCGCAAAGCGATATGCTTGCCGCTCTGCTGGTGCACGTGGCGTTTGCAGTGGGCTGCCATCAAACGCGCGGTCGCGGTGCATGACAGTGTCTTCGTGGAGCACAAGATGGCCGATCTCATGCGCGCCGGTGAAGAACTGGACTTTGTCACCAAACTCGCTAGCCACGGCAATCTTGTGGGGCGGGAGAGATTTCGCGCGCTGCTCACAGTAGCGGTCACGCTATTTCGGATACGTCAGTACGCGGCAGTACATTTGTACCCTGGGCGACAAACAGGTGCCTCCAACTGAAGGCACCTGACGTTGACTAGCTAAGCTACAGCAGCACGGCGCTTGATTAGTTGGTCGCGCCATGTCACCAGCGCCTCTAGATCTTGGCGCAGTTCGGGTTCTTCTGGTATTACGACTGGCATCTCACTGGACTGGCTGTGCTCATAACAGCTGTACTTAGTCATGAAGTCATCGAGCAGCTTGCAGTCTTCGAGCAGAATGCCCTGAATATCTCGGAGGCGGCCATCGGTTTGAATGCCCCGCCGATGCCTCAGCACAACCTTATTGAGTAAATCTTCTTCGATGGTGCGCTCTAGAAGCTTACGGAACTCACTGCAGATGGTCTGTGCCAGCCGCTGATACGCCTCCGCACCATCGGCCTCTCCTGCTTTCTTGGCGACGGCCAGACGATTGAGCAACAGGTTATTGGCTTTCTTGGTGGTTGCATTCCACACCTCCTGATCAGCTGGATGACCCGCAGCACCTCCATACGATTCGATCCGCATTGGTCGGTAATTCTGCTTTTTCCAATCATCGCCGACCTTCTTGGCCAGTTCGTCCAGAACGCCGTACAGAGATAATCTGTGGGTCAAGATGATCACCTGGCGCGTTTTAGCCAGAGCAATCAAGCGGCAGGCGACTGCCCATTCAAAATCGTGATCCAAAGATGAAATAGGGTCATCAAAGATAAACGGCGCTGAACCTGGTCTCTCACAGACGTCAGCGATGAACGCCGCCAGCGAGATGATTCGTCGCTCCCCCTCACTCAAAATACCGTGCGGCTGGGTTTTTGCGTCATGAGCGCCCTTCAGTCGTATTTGGTGAAGGACAACTGCGTTGCGGGTACGGGCCTTTACGAGTTCGACCTGGATACGATGAGCCCCAAGCGCTTTGAGTTCTTGATTGAAACGAGCTACGTAAGCATCGGTGACCACTGCCAGCGTCACCTCCGCTGCTTTCGTGGAGATGGGGCGAGAGTTAGTCAGCGCCTTCCAGCCCTCATACTCGTTGATCCTCCTGAGCCGCTCCACCTCAGCACGAACCGCGGCGGCCTGTTGAGTGATCCACTTGCGTGCTTCCAGCGCAAGTTTCTCCTTCGCGGCATGCGCACGATCAAACTGCACCGCGTCGGCCTCATACTGGGAGGCAATCTCCGACAGCCCTTCACCATATTCAGTCAGCGCCTTGATGTTCGGAGCCTGAGGTGCAACAGGTAGCGCGGGGGCGACAACCTCATGATTGAGGAGAGTTGCACGGGTCTGCGCGGCGCTCTTCCAGAAGCCTTTCAGGAACTCAGGCCACTCCTGTGCGCCCAGCCCAGCCGCTTCGCATTGGGTCGCGATTTCCTGATCGCTAGGTATTCTGGGAAGCGCCTCCAGCGCTTGGGTGTACAGCCCTTCTGCTTGCCTGGCGTCAGCTTCGAGTTTGCCCTGAACGTACTTTTCGAAATCCTCAAGCCTGCGCTGGGCCTGCCCATCCAGGGTCTGCTGGCATAGAGGACAGCGAGCCTGGTCGTGAGTTGCTGGGAAAGGATTCTGAGGATATGGGGTGGACGAGAATGCCCGGGCGGCCTCCCACATAGCTCGCCAAGTGGGAATTCCGACCCCATCCAGTTCCGCCATGTCGACTTTTGCACTCTCAATGGCAGCCTGTCGCTTTTGCGCTGCGATTTGCCTGAGCTCGCGCAGAGACTTAAAACAGGCACCTGCATAGGCCCGCTCAGCATCTGTCAGCGCTGTGATGACCTTTTGCAGCTCAGCTTTAGTCCGTCGCTTCTGCACAGCCAATGCAGCCGGATCCTCAGCCTTCAGCCGTTCTGTGATCGCGAGGAGCTGCTTTTCGTCATCCGCCTTCCACACCAGGGCTTCGTCCAACACAGCCGTGGTCGCCGTCCCAAGACTCTGGTATAGGCGTTTACCTGGCGTACCGTCGTAAATGGCGGGCAATTGCGGTAGCGCGGTGACTAACCTTGACTGCTCTGCGGTCAAGGCATCGCGAACCTGTTCGACAGCGCCAGCTAGCTTTTCAAACAGGCTTACTATGGGCGGGATGTAGGTCGCCGCACTCTCTGCGGTTAGGTAATGGCTAGCCTCATCGCTGTCGAAAATATCTATGTCGCGAAGCGCATCAATCGTAGGGTGACCCACATGCCATTCATGTGACGTTTCCTGACCGTTAAGCTGGGACGTAATGTGGCATTTGCTAGCAGCAGGAGCGGCTTTGAACACGTTGGTTTTCAGCTCACCGGCTCGCGGCTTTCCGGAGAGCTTTTTCAGGATCCTGGTATAGCTGGATTTGCCTGAGCCGTTGTGACCATAGATGACAGAAAGATTCTCAGATCCGAACTCCAAAGGCATGCGAGGAGCCAAATTCTCGATCCCAGATATCTCGCTGATCTTTACCAGTCTAAGGTCACGGTGCTCAGCATTGCCTTGAGTGAGTTCCGTAAAAGCCCTGTGTTTCGAGGCCTTGCACCCATCCGGCGTCTTAATCAGGGCAACCAAAGCTGCGATATCAGCGCCATCCAGCTGCCCTTTTTTTAACAGCCGATCCACGGCTTCTTGCAGCCAATCGTTTTGCTTATGAAGCCACGAGCGAATATCCACCTGCGCCTGCATGCTTGCCCACTCCTAGACAGTTGGTCGTGGCAAAACGCTAGCAAAGGGCCAAGATCCTCGCCAGTTTCTTCCGAACAGGATTTGTGAATACTTGTGTGAGCGTGTAACGGTTTTTGTGCGCCATCAGGGTCTAATTCTGAGCCTCTTGAGATCCCCCGACTGCGTAGAAATGTCCTCCATACGATTGACCCACTACCTTGAGCGACCGACCGTGACGCGCTTCGCACTGCTCGCTCCTGTAAACGGCGAAGCCTTGCGAGTAAATTTTTGTAAAATTTGGCGTGTTGCTTTGTATTCAAAGAATAAGCGCAGCCCAAGGCTGCGAAGAAGGCGATTCCCCCTTAGCCCCTGCGGGGCGATGAAGATGCGAGCCTGGCAACGAGGCCTAATCTGGAAACCGTCAGAGCAAAAACCGAACCGGCAAAACGGTGTGTGAACCTTGCAGATCATCTGCGGCTGAACACCACTCGCTTTTTTCTTGTCCTCAAATATAGAACTCCGTCTCGCGAAAAAAATTTCAAGGGCGCATGCAGGAAAATAGTTGAAATACAGTGAGTATCACTACTTGTCTCGAAGAAATCAGTGGAATCAACTGGCATTGTTGGCCGCTGGACACGAGCGCATCTCCGGCAAAGGGGGGTATCGGGATGTCAGGAATGAGCATCTGCTGTACCCAGAATGATCCCTCAGGTTAGTAGGCGAGTTGAGTGCCTGTGGTAATCTCTGCTGCTCTACGTCGGGTCTTTCCGCTGCAACAGGTGTGCGTGGGCCCTTCCACCTCTCCTTGGCCAGGAGCATCAATGTCGCTCAAAACAGGATTCGCCACTGTGCTGAAAGCCATCCGAACTAGCCGCGGGCTCACGCATAAGAACATTTCGGGTGCTAGCAGCCGAGGCTACATGCTGAAGCTGGAGCATGGGCTTTCAAGCCCAACCGTCGACAAGCTGATAGCCATCAGCGAGGCGATGGGGGTGAGTCCTCTGACACTGTTCACATTGACGCTTAGCGTGGAGAGCGGCCAACCTGTTGATACGCTCGTACAGCAATTCAAAGCGGACGTATCAGACTTGGAAGCCAATGGGGCGCTTAAAGGCTTAGGAATGTCATCACTCTCAGATATCCGTGCGATACGGGCCACCTCTCCCCGCCGGCGGACGGTTGCTTCCCCTTCCTCTCAAGCCGAGCTGTGCTTCGCAGAGTAGGAAATTTTGGACTGCTCTATTGTCAAAGTCCGAGATCAATCGAAAGCAGAGCGTCCCGAAACTCAGCTGGCGCGAGCTCCTCATCCACAAGGCGCTTGAGTACGTGATAGCTAACATGAGACCGAAGTTGCTGCCGGATATGGATGTAACTGCTATCCGTGCGCGGCACATTGGTATTCGGAAGGACGCTCTCAAGTATAGCAAATACCTCTGCTCCGACATCCTGTCTGTACACGCGAGTCAAGCTATCCAGGCCGGGCTTTCGGCGGTAGTTTGATACTGCATCACTCACTATCGACGTTAGACAAGCGCGATAATGCCCAATAGCGCATAGCCAAACCTGCGCCTCCTGTTCAACCTTCAATACCCTGTCCTCGCGGCTTGTCAACAATGCGCAATATTCGATTAAAGCGCACTTGAGCGCCAGCTAAGTCGCCAGGTGCGGCTCAACCACCTCGGAATTCTCGACCATGCATATTCAACTGGATCTGAACCACAATGATCGCGACGCGCTGCTGCCCCACTGCTGGGAGTTTACTCCCAGCAGTGGGGACGCGCGTGAGGACTCCCGCTTGGCTGACGCCTTGGAGGTGCTTGCAGCGGCGCTGGAGGAAGCCGCGGTAGTCGATGACTAACTTAATTGTGTATTCGGCCTCAAGACGGAGGCGCTCCACCTTAGCTTGATCGTAGCGCTTTATGGCCTGCTAATACAAAGAGTCGTCGGGCAAGATCAGTTGCTGTTTATTCGCTGCATGCCCTCTGCCTCACATCGCTCATTCTCTGCAGCTTAGTGCTGCGCCCTTCCCCCATACAAGCTCAGAAACCTAATAGCTGGGCCGGCGGAACCGGCCAAGCTAGCAATCAGATCAGAACAGCACTCCAAACCCAAAATTTGCCACGTTTCAGAACTTGGGGGGGGGCGCTCCGGGCCTATTTTTTGGAGTTTTCATCCAGCCATTTGAGCGCCTCCTCGGTTCTGGCTTTGCTGGCTATGGCTATGGCTATGGCTGCGGTCTCGGACGCGATCTTTGCGAAGCTGGCCGAGTTGCTCAACCATAGGCCAGATGTTGGCGACCCGAGCGCTTGTTTAATAAGTGTCGAGTCACTTTTCTCAAGAATATTCCTAGCAAGCCTACAAAGCTCAGCATTTCTAACCATTGCTAACCTGACGTTCAGATTGGCATCGCTTGCGAGAGCAACCTGTAGTTGATCGGCAAGCCCTGGTCGGCTAGCTAGTTCCTTCTTGAAGTCGACCGATTTTTCAGCCAACTCCTTCAGTATCGAGTTGACATCAACCACACGAGCCATGTCCAAAAACGTGCCGACTTGTCCGTGATTTGACTCAAGCACGAGCGACCGAGCGGTCTCAGTGAGCCGCGGATTATTTGCAAGTGCATCAAGCACTCCATCGTCCCCGTCCTCGGCGAGTGTCATCTGGATACTCTCCGGTAGGTCGGAGTTTCCTGCAACAGACTGTCTCACCAGTTGGTTCTCATCCTCCGCTAGGGCCATCATGGTGTCGTGGCTTAATCCAGCACATTTAGCGAGGTTTATTTTTTGCTTATCCCGGAGTCGGGGAAAAATATTCTCCATTGCGGCATTGCAAAGGCCTGGGTTGGCGACTAGAGCCTCTCCGACTTGGTTGGCGTACTCATAGCTAAGCTTGAGTTGATGCGCCTCGGGCAAACCAATGCACCCCGCGAGAGCCGCACGCACTTTTACATCATCATCAGCGATGAGATATTCAGCCAGCCCAAGGGCATGCGCACTTTTTGCAATTGCGAAACGGATCTCAGCTCCAAAGCTCTTGTCCTTGAGATGGTGCGAGAGAAGATCCAATGGTGCGTTCTGATTTTCACAGGCTAGCTGGAGTAGCTCCGAGTTGAAGTCTGGCGACCCAGCCCGAATGTTGATTCGTATAGACAGAAGGCGCTCAGGGCACCGTGGATTGGCGTAAACCGCCTTCTGAACAGCAATCTGTGGGTCTGTGACCAACTTTTCGAGGAGGTCGGTTGGGCAATCTCTTGATTTGGCCACATCCTCACGTTTGAGCTGGTTAGGGTCGTCCGCCATACGAATCATCTGGGCGACGCTCATGCCTCCCTGATCGGACGCAGGGCGAAGTTTCAGCTTCTCGAATAGCTCCTCATAGCGACCTACCTGCTCCCGGAGCGTCTCACGCAATGACACGGTGGATTGAATTGCGTTGAGCAGAAGCTGCTGATCCAGAGCCTTGTTGTCAATGAATGCGGTCGTGACTGCCTCCCCAACCGCATTCTCAATATCCGCACCGCAGTAATCGCGGCAGGCATCCACTATCACATCCAGATCCAGACCTTCGCTGGTCTGCTTCGCTTTGGCCAAGTGAATTTCAAGGATCGATTTCCGCTCTTCTCCGCTAGGAAAGCCCACATAGAAAATTTCATCGAACCGCCCTTTCCGAAGCAGTTCTGGAGGAAGCGCTGTGATGTCGTTCGCTGTAGCGATGACGAAGACTGCTCCTGACTTTTCTTGCATCCAGGTCAGAAAATAACCCAAGAGCCGCGATGACACCTCAGAGCCTGAATTTCCCATGCCGACGAAGGCTTTCTCTAGCTCATCAACCCAAAGGATGCAGGGGCTGACTGTCTCCGCCATCGACAATGCACGACGCATATTGTGCTCTGACTCGCCCACGTACTTACCGAGAAGCGAGCCTATGTCCAGGCGCAGCAGGGGCATCTGGAACAGGTCAGCTGCAACCTTGGCAGTTAACGACTTGCCGCATCCAGGCATACCGGCGATGAGCACTCCTTTTGGTGGAGTCACTCCGTTCGCGAGTGCTTGATCTAATCGCTGAAGTACCTGGCCACGTTGCTGCAGCCACTCCTTGAGTCGGTGCAGACCTCCAATATCAGAGGCACGCACGTTGGCGTCGACCATCTCCAGGACACCGCTCTTGGCGATGATCTGCTTTTTCTCGGAGAGAATAATGGTGAAGTCGGATTGAGTGATCGACTCACCTGGTCTCACGGCCATTCTGAGCACCTGCCGCACTTCCCGCGCAGTCAGTCCGCTTAGGCCTGACACGATGGCTGCGCTCAAATGATCGGGGACAGAGGCTTCGTTCTCTATGAGGATCTCACTGAGTAATTGGCGGATCGTGCTCCGGTCTGGTAAAGGCAAATTCAGCAATGTGACTTGTGACTCAAGGGAGCTAGGAATCGTGAACGATGCTCCTACCAAGAGCACGGCACATTGTCCGCTATGATGCCGTTCGATGCGATTCAACAGCTGTTTCAGGCGAGCAGCGGCGAGAGTGTTTTGCTCAAGGGCCTGATTCGCGTCCTTAACAACGATTAGGCAGCCATCGAGTTCATCATCATCGAGCAACTCGAGCAGGCACGTCTCGAGGTCTGTTCGCGCTGACCGCAAGTCAGATGCGAGTGGCCGTTTGGTATCAAATTTTACCCAGCCATGTCCCATGTTCCACTCTTGAACACGCGTCATGGATAGTGCCGGAGCTAGCTCTCTGATGAAGGCATCTACCCGCTCTTCCTCGGTGCTGACGAGATAGATTGCCGGGGATCCTGCATGGACATGCTGGCAGAACTGCTGATTCAGAAGGCTCATAATTGTCACCAGAACTTCAATTTGTCTAAGACTTTGTTTGCGACTCGGCTCACGCCTTCGCAGACCGCAGCAGCGGTATCAGCGACTGCCTTGGCCCCCGCTCTGACGATCCGCTTCCCGGCCTCATAGATCGCCTCTCCAGCAGCATTACCTGCAAGGCCGCCAACAATTCCGCCAATCAGCCCCCCTGCGGCGATACCGACAGGGCCGAAGCAAGCACCAAATGCAGCTCCCTCAGCTGCCCCTTTTGTTGCAGTCAGGAGTGAAACTACCCCGCTGGTAGTGACCTGCCCCATTGCGTCTACGGCCTCAGGGCCGCTGAGCTCGCCCTTTGCAAAGCGGTAGAGACACTTGGCATTTTCCAGGCCGAGGTGTGCCATGTTCGCGATTACACCGGCTGGGGTGTTCTTACCAACCTTAAGCCAGCCATTTTTCACTGCGACGACTAGCGCGCCGCTTACAGCAACTTGAACCCCGGCCTGCGTTGCTCCTTTAGCACTGCTGCTCAGGAACTCCTGCAAGTCTTCAGTCAGCGCAGGGTTTTCTTGCCCACTCAGGCCATTCCAGATTCTGCGTCCAAAGATTCGAATCCCTTGTAAGCCAGAAACGAGTCCAGCACTGATCAATGCCTGTTTGCCGATCTGCTTTGCAACAGTCAGCCGGTTAGCATCACTCCATTCGTATTGACTGGCTTCTTGCTCACGCTGAGCGCGCTCTTGCAACTGCTTAGCTTCTTCCTTCGTCAGTGGCCGTGAGCTGACGCCATCGATATTGATGGTTTCGCTGGAGTTATGTACTTCATCTCCATGCCCCTTGGGTACGAGCTTGCGCTGCCCTCGGTAGTCGCCCTTCTCGAACAGAGCTCCAGTGGACTCGGCGTCCTGACCGTACTTGGACTGATAACGGCGAACCAGCTTTCCGTTCTTATCGTAGATCCCAATATCCATCGAGTTCTTGCCCAACCCACCATTCCCGGCTTCAGGCGTTAACACCTTTGCTCGGTATGAGCTTCCTTGGGCAGCAGCGTCGATATTGAAGGTTGAAGCATGGTGTTGCTCAGCAATGAAGCCATCAAGGTTATAGGCCTGGCTGACGCCTCCATCCTTACGAAGGATGGTGCTCAACGCATCATTGGTTGCGTCCGCTAGGGCACGATCAATACAAGCCGCATAGGCTGTCAGCTCTACGTTGCCTTGAGTTGCGGCGCTCTCCTCAAGGCGTCGAGCTAACCAGCTGGATTCGCTGTTACCCTTCTCGAGATGGGTTTGGAGCGAGCCATGGAGCCGATTTGCGACCTCAGTGCTTTCAATGATCTCAAGTGCAATTTCCCGAGCTTCCCCAGGATGATTCCAGCTCAAGACATGTCGCTGAAGCTCTTGAGTCAGCCAATGATTTAAGGGAACGACGTCTTTATGCTTTTCGTAGGACTTGAGAAACGAGGTGACCATGGCCCCCGTTTGCAGAGCGGCTGCGTCATTGGAAAACCCTTCAGCTCCAAGACGGTCTGCTTGAAGCTCTTGTTGCCCCTGATCCTGCAAGGCTTCTAGATCGACGAAATGCTGATTGTGATGGAGGATAGAAAGATCGGTCATTTGTGAGTCCGTTCCCATGATGGCAAATGGCACTATTTTAACATCACATAGACACTATCGACGCACCGGTGTTAATCCGTCATGCGGGCGTCGGAAGCTCTAAGCCTCTTACTCATTTCACGGATTCTTTCATCCGTCGGACGCGTTTGTCACGATGCGGTCGATCGGCTTGGAGGGATTTGGGTAAGGGCGGCTCCCTAAGCTCGGGTGCTCAAACCGCCAGCTCAGTACCCAAGTGGTAGTGCCCTTTTGCTATCATGTGCGTCATTGCTAATGGCGGACAGATGATGGATGGAGCTGTAGCGGAATTTCTGCGGAAGAAGAAAGATGATCTCCCGTCTCTTTACGATTGGACGTTCGATGACCACTTCGCGAGCTCAGAGTTTGGTATCGATTTTTCAGGAAAAAACTCTTTCGAACGCACCCTTGAGCTGAAAGCAGGTCTTCGAGATCTTGTGCTCTCAACCTGCTGCGAAGCTGAGCACGGCCGAGTAGCGACCTATTTCATCAAGGTGTGGGGTGGCATTACGCGCTTTTCGAAGGTCAACGAGACGCTGGAGCTCTTCTCCTCTCACCGGGGCTCGACAACGATGCCGGCTGGGTTTAAGCCGTCCTTCAAGCTCATCAGCAGTTGGTCAAAGTGGGCGTCTATCGTCTGCCCAGATTGGGCATGTATCTATGATGCTCGCGTTGCGTACTCTCTGAACGCCATCAATTACCTCACAGGTGCGAAGCATCCTATTTTCCCGATGCCTGAAGGTCGCAACACGCGGCTGAAGATGCTGGACATCACCACACTGCTGCTGGCAGAGCGGTTGATCCCTGGGGAGAGCAGTGATCCAAAAAGCATGAGAAAAAAGCATTTTGTATCAGAGCAAGATGCATACCTTCTGTACCTTTCCATCGTGCGCAAGGTGAGCAAGGATCTCTGGGGAGATGACAGGCGCATCCATGAGGTAGAGATGCTGCTCTTTGCTTTGGCTGATGGTGAAATCTACCGAGAGGTATTCAACCGCCTCGCAATGAATTGAAATAGATTCTCCAAACGTACCAGAGCAAGGGCAATTGTTAGCAGAATCCCGGATGCTTGCGTGCCCCTTCGAAATCGCAAACGCCCCGTTTTTCTTAAGCAACAAGCAATTGGTCGAATTAACGATGATCACGCGGGTGACTTGAGCGGGTTCGACTCAAGTCAGGGCGAGCTTTGAGGGGGCACGTACTAGCCGACCGCCGTCGATTCAACGTGCCGCTTTCTCCCCTAACGGCGCGCCGCTATTGAATTTTCGGGAGCGGCCCTCCTAGCGCACCTAGCTGATAGTCTGTCACCGCTTGGAACTGTAGCTCGGCAGTCATCCGTAAGCGCTCCAACTCCGCACCCGTGACGCCGCCGGATTGAGCCTCGTGGTACCGCTTCAAGGCCTCGACGGCCTCGGTGTACATCGGATCATCCGGCATCAAGACCTTGCTGAGATCCTTCGGCTTCATTTTCATTTCACTCACGTTGGGATAGGCAGACTGGAGTCGATGACGACAACCTCATGATTTTCGGAGCCAGGATCATCGGCCTCCTCCGGGAACCAGCTCAGAGACTCGAAACCCATGATTTGCCCTTCGCGCACAACGTCTTGGTAACACGCAACAACGTCTTCCAGGGCTGAGCAATCAGACCGTGGGATCAGAACTGGAAGGTCAGGGTCGTACTTACGAAGCTCTGCGATCAAGTCGCCTACGTTCACATTTCGTCCTCGAGTAGCGGCTTTATAGAGGCCGTTGGTTGGGTCTTTCAAAGGTATACGCAAGGAAGTCCTTGTTTTCCAGCCGTGATAGGCTGAATGCGTAGCCTCCTATCGAGATAGCCATCCGACAAGACTGAAGCATGACACTCAAAGCCTCCTTCGCCAGCGTGATTCGTGCACTGCGTAGCAAGCGCAACATCACCCAGAGAGATTTCGCTGACACTACCAGCCGTACCTACCTTTCCAAGCTGGAGCTGGGTAAGTCGAGCATCCCATTGGTCAAGCTCGATCACGTAAGTCGACGCCTGGAGCTCAGTCCTATTCCCCTCCTCACCCTTACGCTCAGTGAGGAAACCGGCAAGCCTTCTTCTGAGCTGATTTCCAAGCTGCAGTTAGAGGTCGCAGATCTGCAGCGGGAAGATGGCTTGCCCGGCCTTCGAGCGATCCCAGAGATGGGCCTCCAAATGCGTCGCTTGCCTTGTAGAGCCAGGAGCGGTCATGAGTCGAACTGTATGCAGGCGGAGCTCGCCTTCATGGATTGACCGTCCGTATCAAGTGTACATAGCGGTAGCCCAAGCATCGCCTTACCGTCATCACAAGATCGGAGTGAGAGCTGATGAACAGTAAAACGGCCATTTTCGATGCGTTCGGCACGGTTGTGCGGATAGGCCACAGAACGAACCCATACCGCCAACTGCTGCGTGAAGGAATCAAGCAGGGCCGGCGCCCTCACCCTGGCGATGCGCATCTCATCATGACGCTGAACCTGGATCTGCGCAGTGTCGCCGAGCATCTGGGCATCCATCCCTCACAGTCACGCACGGACGAGATCGAGACCGCTCTGCACGCAGAGCTCGACTGCATCGAGGCATACCCTGACGCGATCAAAGCAATCGTTACGCTCCAGGAGCGTGATGTTGCAGGTGGGATTTGCAGCAACCTCGCCAAACCCTATGGCGCGGCGGTGAAGCGCCTTTTCCCCAGCATGGATGCCTATGCATTCAGCTTTGAAGTCGGTGCCGCCAAACCCGATCCTCGAATCTACGTAAGCGTCCGGCGAACTCATCTTCCAAACTCCAGCTTTAAGGGCGATGGTGCCGGCGCATTTTTAGACGGACGCGATCCCTATAGCCCTGATTTTCATGCTCGAACGATCCTCTTATCTCAACCCTTCACAGCCTAGGTCGTTCAGGAATGCCTCGAACCTGTCGCACCGTGTTCAGTGTTGCCATCAGCCATGGCATCAATGCCAGCGTCATCTGCAAATGGATCTCGTTCTTTCGAGACCAGCCCGTAGCCGCTTCACTACCAGCATTCCCTTGGCTAAAGCCGCCCTACCAGGCCCCCAGCCCAAACATCGTGTCTCGATAGCAGATACTAGATTCTTAAGCTAGGTTTGTAACCATTGTCGGAATATGTGTACCTTCGAACAGGATTCAGCCTATTGGACAGTTTACGAACGGACGCCTCAACCAATGCGCATGGTGCAAAATTCAGCTTTGGCTTATGCGGTAGTGCTGTGGGTAGTGACGACACTGGTGTGCTTCTCGACTCCTGCCAATGCTGATACGCCACCCGGCAATGCCATATTGCCGAACATACCCTCGACGAAAGCCTCACCGATTGCGCTGACCGACATCCTTGATCGTGCCGACGAAGACCAGCAGCGTGTGGATAGGATAAAGAGGCTGCTTGCTTCGCCGGATCCAGTCGATCACCTGAGTAGCTCGCTCGACAATATCGCTCGTCCTGCTTACGCCAAACAGCACACCGCTCACAGCGTCGTTTTTGGTGAGCTGCCTGTTATGCGAATTGAAAGCTTGGCTCGACATTGGGAGTTCGATGCGCGCCGTCTGGAGCGGTGGGATATGCAAGCGCGCAGAGCCTTTAGCCCTTACTCGGATAACGCTCTGCAATTGGCACAGCGACGCGCTATTTGGTCATCCACCCAAGCTGCGGGACTGTTGGATGGGCTACCGTCAGTGCTTTCCGCTCGCATCAGCAGCATGCTCACACAGATTGATGCCACAGAGGCCGCCCTCGGAGTAGAGCTTTCACGCCAATTTGCACTCATGCAGCAAGCAAGCGAGCTCAAAGCCACTATCGAAGCCGGTAGTAACGAGGTGGCAGTCGCGCTCGATGACCTTGATCGCAGGTTGCTCCGTCTCGATGTGGCACCTCTTTGGCAGGGCATTGGCTCGAGTATGGATCAGGCCTCGACATGGGACGCCATGTGGCGAGGCCTGGAGATAGAAGAGCAGTTTGCTCGCAACTACAACTCGGCAAGCACCCCCAATCAGCTTGCTCTTAAGCTGGTACAGATACTGCTGCTGCCCCTGATCTTGTGGTTGGTCATTCGCAGCCGACGCTCGCAACGTTTCAAAGAAGAGCCGGCAAAGCTGACACGCGCGTTACGGCGCCCTTTTTCAACTTGGCTACTGCTATGCATGCTCGCCGTGCTTGTGCTTGAGCCAGATGCCCCGTTACTGGCTCAGGAAGTTGCGCTATTAGTCGCCCTGGTGCCAGTGCTGCGGTTGCTGCCCAGTGGGGCGCTCCGTGCTCTTGGCGTGTGGCCATATATAGCAATTGCCCTGTACGGCCTGGATCGCTTGGGCATCCTGGCGGCCGACAACGGAGGGATCTACCGGCTTTACCTTCTTGCAGTCAACGGCATCGCACTGGTGCTTACCCTCTGGCTTCTTTGTCGGGCAATACCTGCCCTACACACTCCTGACAGTCGACTACAGGAAGTCATGCGCCCCATCGGTTGGGTGGCTGCGGCCTTACTCACCGTGGCGCTTGTGGCCAACATCGTCGGTAACACCTCATTGGCCGAAACGCTTACAAGTGGCGTGATCGATAGTGGCTATATGGCGTTATTGCTCTATGCAGGCATCGCCGCATGCGCTGGGCTATTCCAAGCGCTGCTAGGCCAGCCGGAACTCGCCAATCGCCATTTCGTTCGTCACCAAGAGACCTCTCTGCAGTCAGGGTTTACTCGCCTGCTAATAGTGGGTGCTGCAATCGGTTGGCTCGTTTACAGCATGGATCGGTTCCGCGTGCTGCGGCCGCTGTATAGCGTAGGTAGCACCGTTATGGAGTTTGGTATCGATGTAGGGGAGGTTTCCCTAAATATCGGTCATTTACTGGTATTCCTGTTATCTGCCTGGCTGGCATTTTGGGCAGCCCGCACCGTAAGACGACTGCTTCGTGCAGAGCTACCAAACCATGCAGGGTTGCCGAGAGGGGTGGGCAATAGCATCGCATCGCTCAGTTACTACGGTGTTCTGCTGCTGGGCTTGTTAGTGGCACTGTCTGCGGCAGGGTTCAAGGTCAGCCAACTGACGCTGATCTTTGGTGCGCTGGGTGTGGGGATTGGGTTCGGGCTCCAGAACGTAGTGAACAATTTTGTGTCTGGATTAGTGCTTATGTTTGAACGCCCAATTCAGCCTGGCGATCTGGTGGATGCAGCAGGAACCTCAGGCACCGTACGCGAGATCGGCTTACGCGCGACCACAATTCGCACATCAGATGGCGCCGATGTGGTTGTGCCTAACGGCCTGCTGCTCAACGGCAACCTTACCAACTGGACTATGTTTGATAAAAGCAGACGTATTGAAATCCCCATAGGCGTCGCCTACGGTTCTGATCCTTCTACGGTAATAGCCGTATTAAGTGCCGTCCTGAGTGACACACCGGAGTTGGCTGAGCGGCCAGCCCCTTCAGTCATGTTGACTGGCTACGGGGATGGCGCCTTGAATTTCACGATAAGCGCATGGACGCACGATATCAGCAGTTGGGTGAAGCTGCGTGGCGAGATAATTGCCCGTGTGCTGGCCGCGCTCCACCGGGCAGGCGTCTCGGTTCCCTCAAAGCAGCTTGATGTGAATTTGCACACTTCGCAGGATGCAGAAACGCTGCTGCCTTAATCTGCATAGGCTGCCGGTGCATCATCGGCAGCTTACTCGATCACTTTGAGAGTCGATCTACGTCCTACCCGCCTGCTTGAGCAAAGCCTCTGACTCACCAGCCAGATAAGACACGAACGATTCAGCGCTCATTGCTTTGGCGAAGAACCAACCTTGAGCGTAGCGGACGTTGTGGGCACGTAAATACGCTGCTTGCTCTGCGGTCTCCACACCCTCCGCGACTATCGCCAAGTCCAGCGTACGCGCAATGTCGATTAAATGGTCGATGAGCGTCGCTGCCGCCTGCGGTTGAGAAATACCGTCGACAAAAGATTTATCGATTTTCAGAATATCCAGCGGTAAGTTTTGGAGGTTCTGCAGGCTTGAATATCCAGTTCCGAAATCGTCCAGTGCCGTCATATAACCCAACGCGCGGGCTTTGCTCATGGTCTCCTTCGCCGGTCTCAAATCCATGAACCCCGTCTCGGTTGCCTCTAGCCAAATCTGGGAAGGGAGGATTCCGGCTTTCGCCCTTATCTCATCTAGGACATTCATGAAGTGTCCGCTGCTCACGTCGGATGCTGCGAGGTTGATGGCGACATGCAGCGAGCGATCTGTCACAAGAACATTTCTCAGGTCGCGTATCACCTGGATCATGACGTGCTCAGTAATGGCCTGGATTAGGCCGCTCTTCTCCGCTAGGGGGATGAATACGTCAGGGGGCACTGTCCCATGACCGGGCTTTACCCACCGTATCAACGCCTCCGCCCCCACGCATCGCCCCTGCTCAAGCTCAATAATAGGCTGATAATGCACCACGAACTCATGCCGCTTCACCGCGCGCTCAAGGGCCGCCACGGGCGATAGACGCCGCTTCGATATTCGCACGATACCGAGCACCGCGAAGCCTGCAAGCAAAGCGCCGAGCGGGAGCATGTAGGCCGAATGCCACAGAAGAATACGCAACAGTTCAGCGCGGGGTATCGCTGCAATCGCTACCCAGGAACCTTGGCGGATGGATGTATAGAGGTAGCCCTCCCTAAGACCTCGGGTCTGGCCCATGTGCGCCAGCGTGACGATGGTTTCGCTTCCTTGGCTGTTGGCACGTATGAGATCGCCGTTAGTCGTAGCTATCGCAAGCCTGACACGATGATCGAACAGCACATCCAACAATTGCTCCGAATCGACAAGCACGTTGAAGGCTGCATATTCCAAAGCCATCAGTGGCTTGGCAGACTCCAACAGGGGTGACACCCCTATCGATATTTTCACACCATCGTCAGTCGTAAAATCCGCAGGCAGTGCGTCGATTTTTTTTCCGATCATCCCCCAAGAGCCACATACGAAAATGTCCTCTTGAACGTAGCCGACTGATTTCACTGAAAGGGTATTGACCGCTACCAGACGCATCTGGTCGATGCTCTCCGGACTGCAAGGCAGCAGGTCGCTGGACGCAACTGACTTCAGAGCAGTTGAAGCTTGAAGGAGTGTCGCCTGGGCACGCTGGGACAATAAACCAGCAATGTCTTCTAGCTGGCGCTCGGTGCTATGGAGCGTCAGCAGCCATCCGACCCCACCCATGACGCCCAATGCCAAGCAAGTGACGAGAACACTCGCAATAATGCCCTGCCAGATCACAGACGACCGCATTGGCCCCGCCTAGGTTATGAAAAAAAGGAAATAGTGCTCAAAATTTAGAACGATATCTTAACGCGACAAAATGAGACTGGCTGCCGCTGGTTTGGCGATCAACCCTCGTTAGGCATAGACGTCAAGAATTGAACCCAGAGGAGGATAATCCTGTTTTCCAATCACTCCCCAAGGGATCAGTCAATGCTGAAGCTGACCTTGTATGGCACAGCCTCACCCCGCCTGGCGGATGCGCGCATCTGAAACACCTGCACCTTGTACTTGCCCGATGCCGGTAGTGCTCCAGTCCAATCTAAGCCAACACCACCGCTACCCAATGCGCTGGACTGTCCCGGTTGATCTCCTGGCGCGAACACATTGAAGTTAGCGTTGCTGTTGCCGGTGATCTGCACAGTCATGCGCTGTCCCGACTTCGCTGCCAACGTGTATTCGACAGTGTCGTAGCCTTTGATGGTGCCATTAACCTGGGCGCTATTGGCTCCTTTCACGAAGCTCACCGGTACGGTGGAGACCCTGTCGGCTGCCCAGCAAACCGATGATGTGAGTGTGAGCGCCATACCGTAAATCATCGCTTTGTTCATGAGCATTCCTTTTAGGTCTATGAGGTTTCGCAGGGGGATGCGTAGCAAAGGCATCAAGGATGGATCAAATAGTCAGCGACCGTGCGGAAAAACCAATACTCTGACGTTAGCGAATTATCATCTTAGCCTATGCGCTATAGGTGACCACGCCACCAACGCATTGTTCGATGACAGACCATTGTTTTGCCCAAAATGGGAGACCAGATTGCTTACGGCGAATCGGCCCCATTGGTACGAGTGCTTTTAAATCGACACGCCCCAAGAATAAAAGGTGGCACGCGACAGTTGGCTATCAGGCCTCTTCAGTAAAATTAGGGAACACAGCTTCGAGCAAAATTCCGCCTGGAGTGCGTAGAAAAATACGCCGCTCGTTAAGGCTTGGGATCTCAGTCGTTCTGTAGGCAACCCCAAGGTGCTCAAGTTTTGCTTTGAACATGTCGTAGTCCCCCATGCGAAAACCGACATGATCAATAAACTCTGCTGCTCGAAGCAGTCCATGGCCACGAGCCTCAATGATGTGAACTAGAGGCAGGCCATCGCTGTACAACCAATGGCCTGCGATGCCGCTGATTTCGGTGGGACGACGGCCATCCTCCAGATCAAAAACTCGCATCATGAAATCGCGAGTCCCTCTGAGGTCATGGGTACGCAGAGTGACGTGATCGATAACCATGATAGGTTCCTCATTGAGTCAATGAAGTAACGATATCGATGATTTACCTCGCGTAGAATCCAGCTAAAAGCGCAATCATATTCAGGGGAATCCGGATAATGCTCCTCGAAAATCTTGAATTGTTTTTGTTGATCGTCGAGAAAGGTGGCTTGTCGGCGGCAGGCCGAGAGGTAGGGCTATCGCCCACCTCTGTTTCGGAACGGCTTGGTGCGTTGGAGAAGCATTACGGGGCGACATTGCTGACCCGCACCACCCGCTCGATCAGCCTGACTGACGAGGGGAGAATGTTGGTGGACGGCGCACGTCGAATGCTTGCAGACGCTGAAGACATCGAGAGCAATATCAAACTGGGGACAGAGCGTATTTCCGGTCTCATAAGGCTGAGCGCACCGGTTGACCTAGGGCGAAATCGTATCGTGCCCATCCTGGATCAGTTTCTCGAAGATAATCCTAACGTCAGCCTGGATCTAAATTTGACTGACGGTTTTCTGGATCTTGCTGGACAAGGCATCGACTTTGCCATTCGCTATGGTGCGCTGTCGGACAGCACGCTGCGTGTTCGAAAACTCAGCGAGGGGCGGCGTGTTGTGTGTGCATCACCAGCCTATCTGAGTGTTCATGGAACGCCGAAACATCCATCTGAACTGGCCCAGCAGCAATGCATCCTGATGCGCTTCGGCGCCAACATCCATCGTGAGTGGCAGTTCCGCGCTGATGGGCGTTCCTTCAAGGTTTTGGTTTCAGGTAGGCGTGTCGCCAACGACGGCGATCAAGTACGCCAGTGGTGTCTGGCAGGTCATGGTATTTGCATCAAGTCGTATATCGATGTGCGCGATGACTTGAAAGCGGGTCGTCTGATTGAGGTGTTGGAGGCCTATTCGTTGCAGGGCGTGGACTTGCAAATTGTCTATCCCTCCGGGCATGCATTGACTCGTCGAGTAAAATTGCTGATGGACGAAATCTCCTTGAAGCTGGCGACTTGAGCTGGCTTCAAGAAGATTTCTGTGTTGATTCACTCAGCGTATGCCTCAGCGCTGCTGAGACCAGGCAGGAAAGTCGGAGTAACCGCGTTCAGTGCCGCCAAACAACTCAGCACCTTCCAGCCCGGCTAATGGATAGCCCTTCTCCAGCCTCAATGGCAGATCCGGATTGGCGACGAATTTGCGACCGAAAGCGACAAAGTCGGCATAGCCCTTACTCAGCACCCAGTCTGCCAACTCCTGGTCGTATTTGCCGGCCACCACAATGGCGTTACGAAAGCGCTCACGCACAGCCTGACGAAACTCCTCAGGAAACTTTGGGGCATCATCCCAGTCCGCCTCGACCAGATGCAGGTAGGCGATGCCTTTCTCCTGCAAATACGTAGCCGCTTCCAGAATTGTCGGCAAAATGTCCGTGCAAGCCATGCCGCGTGCGGTCAGAAATGGAGCAACACGAATCGCAGTGCGGTCGGCACCCACTTCATCGATCACGGCATCCATGACCTCTTTAAGAAAACGCAGGCGGTTTTCCCGCGAGCCGCCGTATTCATCCGTGCGCACGTTAGAGGTGGTGCGCATGAATTGGTCAATCAGGTAACCGTTGGCACCATGCACCTCCACGCCATCGAAACCTGCCGCCATGGCGTTACGCGCAGCTTTGCGAAAGTCGTTGATGACGTCGTGTATTTCGTCACGGCTCAGTGCACGCGGCGTCGGGCATTTGACCATGCTCCCCACACCCGTTGATGGATCTACTTTCCAGATGCTGCCTTCAAACGGGATTGCAGACGGCGCAACGGGTAACTCCCCATTGTGGAAGTCCGGATGCGACATCCGCCCCACGTGCCACAGTTGCAGAAAGATACGACCACCAGCGGCGTGTACCGCATCGGTCACCAAGCGCCAGCCGGCGACCTGTTCGTCGCTGTAAATGCCAGGCGTATAGGAATAGCCCTTGCCCTGCGGGGAGATCTGCGTGGCTTCGGTAACGATAAACGCAGCCGATGCACGCTGTGCGTAGTACACCGCGTTCATGGCGTTAGGGACATCGCCAGGTTGTGTGCTGCGCGAACGCGTCATTGGCGCCATGACCACTCGGTTAGGGGTGTGCAATTTGCCAACGGAACCTGGGGTAAACAATGTGGACATCAGCGTCTCCTCGTAGAGCGTCAGTGAATCTTCTCGGCAAGAATAGCCTGACGAGGATTTCTGATAATCAGCCAGAAACGGGAAACATATTACGGTCGATCCGGACAATCCAAGAGTTAGGTGGCCAACTTTGGCTTCAGATTAAGCAGGCCGCCATACGTGAGGCAACAGTTCATGAACTTTACCCGCGCGTTGTGTCGGTAGACGAGTCAGCACATCCTTTAGGTAAGCATAAGGATCATGCCCGTTGAGCCGCGCCGACTGGATCAAACTCATGATCGCCGCCGCGCGTTTACCGCTGCGCAGTGATCCAGCAAACAACCAGTTTGAGCGTCCAAGTGCCCACGGCCGGATCTGGTTCTCGACCTGGTTGTTGTCAATGGGCACAGCCCCGTCGTCCAGGTAACGCGTCAGCGCTACCCAGCGTTTAAGGCTGTAATCCAGGGCTCGGGCTGTTGCCGATCCGTTGGGCACCAGATCACGCTGGGCCAACATCCAGTCATGCAGCGTTTTGATGATCGGGGCTGCCTTTTCCTGGCGTATTCGCCAACGATCCTCATCGCTCATTTCCCAAGCTTGACGTTCAACTTCGTACAAGCCGCCAATCGAGTACAGCGCTTGTTCAGCCAGCTGGCTTTTGTTCGCCACGTGCAGATCGAAAAACTTGCGACGGGCGTGGGCCATGCAGCCAATTTCGGTGATGCCTTTCTCGAAACCGGCTTTGTAGCCAGCGAAATCGTCGCATACCAGCTTGCCGTTCCACTTCCCAAGGAAGTTGCGCGCATGCTCGCCTGCACGACTGGGACTGAAGTCATAAACCACAGCCTTGAGCGCTGAAAACGGCGTGGTGCTGTAGGCCCAGACGTAAGCGCGGTGAGTTTTCTTCTCGCCGGGCGCGAGCATCTGAACCGGAGTCTCATCGGCGTGGATCACGCCCTGGGCCAACACTTGTTCACGCAGCGCATCGACCAGAGGCTGGAGCTGTACGCCGGTCTGTCCGACCCACTGCGCCAGTGTCGAGCGAGCAATCGCAAACCCGGCCCGAGCAAAAATCTTCTCCTGCCGGTACAGCGGTAAATGGTCGGCGAACTTCGCCACCATCACATGAGCCAACAGGCCTGCGGTCGGGATGCCCTTGTCGATCACTTGGGCCGGTACAGGCGCCTGGATCAGTGTTTCGCACTGGCGGCAGGCCCATTTTCCACGCACATGCTGCTCGACGGTGAACACGCCGGGTGTGTAATCGAGCTTCTCGCTGACGTCTTCGCCAATGCGCTGAAGTTGGCAGCCGCAGACACACTGGGTGTTTTCTGGCTCGTGACGGATCACTGTACGTGGGAACTGCGGTGGCAGCGGCGCACGTTTGGGTTTCTGACGTAGCTCGTCCGGTGCAGGTGGCGGATTGACCGCCTTCAGCTCGGCCTCGATGGCCGCGATATCAGTGTCGAGCAGGTCGTCGAGCAAGCTACCTTGGTCAGGGCTTAGCTGTTCGCTGCGCTTGGCGAACTTGTGTCGTTTGAGGATGGCGATCTCATGAGCGAGTTGCTCGTTGACCGTTTCAAGGCGGTGGATTTTCTGGCCCATCGAGTCGACCTGGGACAGCAACTGCAAGGCCTGTTCGGCCAAGGCACGGAGCTGTTCCTGTGTCATTTGATCGAGATTGAGCGAGGAAGTCATGCCGCTGATTGTGCCAGAGCCAAAAGTCAGCAGCGATAAACCGATGGGCTAATGGCAGGCGTTACAGCACTGTGATCAAGCCGCCTGCACCGACCCGTTGCCATGGCAAGCCCAGTACCAAAGCCTGAAGTTGCTCGTTATCGAGTTCGACCTCCGATCCGTGCCGAATGCCGGGCCAGTGAAACTTGCCTTCATTCAATCGTCGCGCCGCCAGCCAGATACCCACGCCGTCATGCACCAGAACTTTCATCCGATTGGCGCGGCGATTGGCGAACAGATAAGCGCAGTGCGGCTTCGCCGCACCGAACACGGCAATGACCCGGGCTAACGCCGTTTCGGTGCCGGCGCGCATATCCATCGGTTCGGTGGCGAGCCAGATCGCATCGATTCGAATCACCGCAACAGGTCTCGCAGAAAGGAGGCACAGACGGCAGCGCTTTCGGTCGGCCAGTTCACTTTGACGGTGCCACGCGAGTGCTGGATTTCAAAGGAGATGCTCGATGACGGAGCCTGGGAATGCCCTCCGGCCAGCTGCAAAGGTAGCGGAATGAAAGCAGGTTGCCGCTCCATGGCTTTGTTCGTTTGTATCCGAATCCATTTATGGACGAGGTTCGCGTTAAGACTGTGGTGCTGCGCGACGCTGGCAATCGACGCGCCGGGCTGAGCGCACTCTTGGACTACCTGGGCCTTGAAGGATTTGGAATAGGATCGGCGTTGTAGCTGCATGGAAAGACCCTCTTAAAGGCTAGAAATGATGTCCACTTAAATTAGGTGGACACCATCGCCTTTGGCGTCTGGGTCAGGAAGGTGGGTTGGCCGGACGCTTACGAATCTACCAGGCCCTGCTGGAGATGATTAGTACCAGGCCGGGGCAATCTGCCGGAGCATCTGCATCTGGGGTGTGGATGGTAGGCGACTCAATCCGATGTGATCGAGACGGTGCCCGAACAGTTGGGATTGAGGGGCACTACTTAGATCGCTCGCGCACTTCGGCCATCCCGAATCTGGAGCAGTTTGCATAGCTCATACTTGAGCGACTGTTGCCATGATCGCTTCAGTGCTGGGTTTCACCCAACGTACCAGCTGAATGAAGCTGATAGTCAATGACGGTTTGGTAAAGGTGATCAGCTTCTAGCCTCAGTCGCTCGACTTCAGCAGTGGGCCTACCTTCAGCCTGTGCTGCGTGATAGGCACGGATTGCTTGCAGTGTAGCTGCAAAAGCGGCTCCCCCGCCTCTGCCATACCCAAAATTGTACGCTTCATTTGGTCTATCTCAGCGCCTCTCTGGGCCAGATAAGCACACAATTTCGAGTTCATGAGGTTGTCCCCCGCAATATCTAGCGTCCCTGTGCTGATGCGGTAGATTCATCAGACTACTGGATAAGACACAAATTGGCTGATGAGCTCAGCAGTTGATTCTGGAGAGGCAACGAAATCTGAGAGTTCCACATCCCACCATGTCCCCTCGAGTGTCTCTGTGAGTACCGATCGGGAAAGAGCATCACCACTAGGATACTCAGCCTCCCTCCATTGCTCTAGGACATCAGATTGCCCTCCATCAGTTATCCAGTAAGCATAAATTCTGACGTTTGGAGCTATCTCTCCAAGCGTTAGTGGGTCGGGCTGTCCATTTCCCGAGCGATTCGGTTTCAGCACTGTAGGTTCGGTATGAAGATGAAACTCCAATAGAGCAGGCTGTTCACCGTCAGACCTTATGTACAGGAATTTGGCATTCATCAGTGGCAGGTAGTCCCAAGCCCATTTTCGAGATGGACGTGTACCTGAACGTGAAGGGCGCTCGAAATCGATAGGATCCCATAACCAAAACGTGCTGCCGAATTTCGCTGCAATTTCGTCGAAGGACGGTAGAATCCTCTTGTAGAAACCTGCGAGTAGGCGGTGCGATCGCTGCACCTGGTTAACGAGCATATTCACTTGTTCACGATTCATTTCCATCTTCTTTCATCCTCTTCAAGAGCACGTACTAACGGCATCAAGAATTGCCAATCGATTGCTTGCTGTGTCATTTTTCGTGGCCTCACCGCACGCCAGTCCTGAAGTACATCAAAACATGTGCTGAACTGGTCTGCCGGCGAGAGGAGATTAAATAGGTCGCTGAACGGAGCGCAATCGTTGTTCATTCCAAAGAGGCTAAAAGCTTCAAGCCAATCCTGGATGATGCGCGAGTCTCTCACATCTGCCTTTGCTAGAATCAAGGCCAGACCTCTCATCACCTCTCCCCATTCTCTGCAGACAACCTGCAAACCTGCCCCGGCGAACTCATCCTGCAGAGCAGCCGCCAAATCGCTCGAATGGTTTGGATTTCGCCCCAGCGCGAGTAGCACAATTGGCTTCGATTCCTCCTCTTCAAGCAGAAGGGCCTTTACCTCAGCTCGCCACTGAGCTAGCCGTTGGGTACCGGCATGGGGAGGTTTTACCTCCACCAATACCTGAAGTTTGAGGTAGTCGATGAGCACGTCAGGCTCTACAAATCCTCGACGTTTCCCTACTCCTAACTTTGGCCAAAACTCGATAGCTTGAAGAGCCCCCAGGGCGGAGGAAATGTCTGCGCCGAGCAGTAGACTCAAAACCTGGCTGTGTGCGTCATCACTCAAATAGGACAGACGACCGAACAGTACCCCAGTCAGCAGATCTTCTCGCTTTCGGAAAAGCTCACGCCAACTTATTACTCGACCATCAATCTCGACTCGACCTGCCTTACCGTGAAGAACTGCCGTAAGCATCGACGCATCCTTGAACTTCGTGTTGGTTACAGAACTGCAGTCACTGGCCGCAACCGATCATCTGCCCCGCCGGAGTGATGGTGCACACGTTGCCTTCACGGTCTTCTGTGTGAGAACCGCTGCTATCAGTCCAAGACTTGATCGAATAGCTATTGCCCTCGCTATCTGTAGACTCGACAACGTGGCCATTAAGATACGGACGGGTTTCGGTATCCAGGTGATAGGTATTGCCTTGGGTGTCCCAAGATCTTGCATGGACATTGCCATCTGAGTCAGTGTCAACGTCCGAGCAAACCATGTACTCCCCTTCTCCATAGCACTCAGCCTGTGCGGTTGAAACCATGAGCAATGCCATACATGCGATCAGCGCGGAGACTATTTTTCCCATGCCACACCTATACAGCAACAGCGAATCGTTGAGCGTTTAAGGCAACCACCGCAACAAAGCCGGCACTTTTTTTGAAATTCATGTTGTGAACAAAGTTCTTCATCGCGTCTGATGGATCTATCGCCTCGAGGTTTAGGCCATCGACTGTGGCCCGAGAGAACGCAACGCTGAGAATCGGTTGATCCTCCATGTGTCCTGTCGAGCTGTTCAACACGTTATCCGTTGCAGTGACGATTACCAGCTCGTCCGGAAGAATGGCCAGCAGCTCTCGCCCAATACGCAGAGCACAACTGCAGACGTAGTCCTGGTGCAGTTCATTGAAGCGCCCAGCTGGCACGGCTTTGGTTGAGAGCTTGCCGCTCTTGAGCAGAGACTTGATTTCGGAAGGGATGACGTGTGAACCGTGGATGGCCAGCTTCGCTTCCAGAACTCCGCCCTCATGGACGATCATCTGGATAGATGAGCCTAGGTGGGAGATTTCCTCAAAAGACTCGAAAGCCTCAATAGCATCAAGCTTCGCTTGGCGGTCACCATCCAGGATACGCAGACCAATATCGCGCTCCTCAGCCCAATCGTCGTGTGCAATTTTCCACTCGTTAATCTCGGCCTGGAACAGTTTTTCATCTTCCGCAGCGGCGACGCCGATTCTCCCCAAAAGCGCTTCGCGCTGGCGACGCTCAAGCTTGAAAAGCCGTGCCCAGAAGTTAGGGCGATAGGTAGCAGATGCATGAAGTGCGGCTTCCTCGAGAGCTCCGCTCTTCAAGGGTTGCTTGGGTTCTGGCGTTGAGAGGATCTTCTTCCATTGCACCGGCTCAGCGCATTCCTTGTGCATAGAAAGGAGGAGATCAATGTGATTTTCATAGACCTCTACCTCATACGCGGCTTGCTCTAGAGCCTCCATCTTGTCGAACTCTTTTTGCCGCTTCTCGAGTTCACGCTGCCGACGATGAGCGTTGCGCTCAGCCCTTCTGGCTGATGCCTGCAGCGATCTTACAGTCCCTTTCCAACCCATCACGATGCTCCATACCTAATGCATGATGGCACATTAGCATATGCCATCGAGCCGTCGGCACGTTGGGCAGGCGTAAAATTTAGACAATCAAAGGGATCCAAAACACTTGCGAACACCCGATGGGCGCACTATGTTGTGTCTTGCGGAAATGACAAACACCATATGATGTGTATAGTCCTTTCTGCGCGACTCACGATTTACTGAAAACCTCTTGTATCTCACATTGCTGGATGAAGGAGATTCCGTATGACAGATCGTCGCCCTCTCAACCCCAACGTGAACGTTCCAAAGCCTAGCGGTGGTGAACAACCACGGTCTCGCAACAAGGACGGTCAAGTCCGCGATAAACGGAGCGATGCTGGCAAACCGCGCGGCAAATGACGGCCTGCAGGTCAGCAGCGTACGATCTCGCTGCTGACCTGTTCTGGTCGGCAAATTAGCCTTAGTGTGTGCACATAAGCAGCGCAATTCGAAGCACCAGTGCTACACCCTGAATCGAAAAGGGGCGCTGGTGATGCGCCCTATTGAGTATCAGTCTGCGATCCGCTTCATCGCCTTTTCGATACGCTGACGGCCCGCATGGGCAAGCTTACCGATCCCGGCTTCCTTGGCCACCGCGTAAACCAGCCCCTCTCCTACGTGACCATGCTTGGTCATTTCATTTACTAAGGCACCTAGTTCGGGCAAGCAGATTTCAGCGAGTGGGCGAATGGCATCGTCATCACCCGGCCTACGAAAGACAACGTTCATATCCGAGTCGAGATGAGTCGGCCAGAAGAATGTTCCTGCCTGCTCCTCTTCATGAGATCGGAATCGTGCCCGCGCTATTTGATCGACGCGATCACGAATGCGCGAGCCCGTTCTGACCCAACCATGAGCACGCGCGATACGCCGTGCAAGCGCCATATCGAGCACAGGCCCTTCCTCTGCCACCACATGGGCAATCATCTGTTCCAAGGTAGCCGTGTAGCTCGCGTCGAAGAATCTGTCTGGATCAACCGCTTCCACAGCCTCGGATGGGTCTGCTTCCTTGTAAACCAGGTGCTCTACAGGCACATAAGGAATCACGGTATCTTCTGCTGCTTGAGCCGCGGCAGCTCTGGCGTATTTCAACTCTGGCATTGCGCCAGACGGATCATTGGCTCCGGCAGCTGAAGTCGAAGCTACAACAGCAACCTGATCCACAACCTCAATGACTTCAGCCATAGCAGCATCGACTTTTAGGCGCTCAGCCTCATGGGCAGCATCGATGACCGCCTGCTTGGCCCTCGATTCGGCAAGCAGTTCTGTGAGACGTTGATGCACCTTTTCTGCGGTTCCCAGGGCATCAACCCACCAGTCGGTCGACCAGATCCTGACGATCTCCCAGCCAAGTCCACGCAGCACAAACTCACGCAGCTTGTCGCGATCACGCGCAGTCGCACTGCGGTGATAGGTAGCCCCATCGCACTCGACACCGGCTAGGAAGCGCCCTGGAGCATCAGGGTGCACAACCCCCAAGTCTACTCGGAAGGAAGAGACACCAATCTGGGTATGGATCTGCCAACCCTTCTTGGCCAAGGCAGCAGCGACTGCCTCTTCGAATGGGCTATCGAATCCACCCACACTACCGAAATTGGCTTCAGCCAAGGCCTGCGGCCCACGTTCAGCAAACTCGAGGAAATGCTTCAGGTCACGCACCCCGATGGCTTGCGTCCGAGCAAGGTCAATGTGCTCTGGGCGGAGGGTCGAGAACAGCACCAGTTCTTGGCGAGCACGCGTAATTGCAACGTTCAGTCGGCGCTCGCCACCCGGACGGTTCATCGGGCCGAAGTTCATAGACATCACGCCGGCAGCGTCTTTCCCGTAGGTGGTCGAGAAATAGATGATGTCCCGCTCGTCGCCCTGGACACTTTCCAGGTTCTTCACGAACACAGGCTCGAGCTCAGACTCAGCGAAATACGAGTCGAGCGACGGATCCCTCCGGCATGCCTCATCGAGCATGTCCATGATGAGCTTCTGCTGCTCACCGTTGAACGTGACCACTCCCACTGTACGACGGCTCTCACGGAAGGCCGGCGACTGAAGGCGAGCAACAAGGTCAGCAACTAGGGCTCTTGCTTCAATCAGGTTGGTACGTGAGCCGCCCTTGTCGTAGACACCAGCAACTGGACACAGCCTCACAGCCTTATCAGCCGTGAATGGCGAAGGGAACGTCACCAGCTTCGAGCCGTAGTAACGCTGGTTGGAGAACGCGATCAGGCTCTCGTGGCGACTACGGTAGTGCCAGTTCAGATTGCGCATCGGCAGGTTCGCGCTGATGCATTCATCCAGGATGCTTTCGAGATCCGCCTCAACATCTTCGTCATCGGCCGTGGACTCAGCCCGATCGAAAAACGAGGTCGGCGGGAGCTGTTTCGGGTCGCCCACCATAACAACCTGCTTCCCTCGCGCCATCGCACCAATCGCATCCCAGACTGGGATCTGAGAGGCCTCGTCGAAAATGACGAGGTCAAACGGGGTCGAAGCCGGCGGCAGATACTGAGCGATCGAAAGCGGGCTCATCAGCAAGCAAGGTGTTAGCTTCGTCAGCGCTTCGGGTGCTCGAGTCATCAGCTCCCGTAATGGAATGTGCTTAGTCTTCTTGCCCATTTCATGGCGCAGCAGGCCCCACTCAGAAGAGCGACTCACGCTGTCTTGGCTTGGCAGGTCGGCGCACAGCCGCGCCCGGAGCCAGTCCTTAGTCAGCTCGGTAAACTTGTCATCCAGCGCGCGGAAGTCGCGAATGCGTTGTTCGTGCTCGACGCTAACGAACGTCCGAATGACCTCCTCGTTGTCGACAGTGGTATTCAGCCACCAGCGAGCGTAATTCACCTCAAGGACGCGACGGACTTTCCCGGAGGTGATCGCTCCGCTTTCGATGCCTTGAACAATCGGAGCGAGGCCAATGGCGAAGGCCTCATCGCGCACCTTTCTCCAAGAGCACCAAGCCTTGAGTCTCGCCTCAGAAGAAACCACGGTCTCGCAGTTTTTCTTAAGGTCATTCAAAGACAGGTGAGCGGTCTCATCAATACCTGATTCGGTGAAGTGGCCTATCGACGAGAAGTGCGATGAACGTTCCTCCAGCAGCCCAAGCTTTTCACGGAGGGCAGCGCCAGCAAGTGCGATCGCGCCTTCCGGTTCCAGCAGCGCGTTACCATCGCCCAACAGTGTTTGCAGAGGCGCCTTGTAAGCAGCAATCTGCTCCGGGTTCAGCGCGAGATTCGCAACAGCAGTCGCTATCTGCCCTTGGAAGACCACTGCCTGGCGGGCCATCTCAAGCCTGGTCTTCAGGTCACTCCAGACAGGTACTAGGTCTCGCAGGTCAGCCAGGTCGGATAGATCACGCTCAACCGCTGCCCGCTGCTTTAACAGATCAAAGTCGGCTTTCAGCATCGCTCCACAACGGCCCTCTCCCACTTCGGGGTGATCATCAACGAGGCGACCGCGCTCTTCGATATCTCGACGTTCAGACTGGAAACGCAGTGCTGCTGTTAGGTGATCAATATTAGTACCCTGATCGCACCACAGCTGTTGAGTGCTAGAGCCAAGGTCGGACAACGCGGCCATATCGCTATCAAGCCGAGTCAGCGTGCGAAGCCGCCGGAGCTCTTCCTTCAATGCGTCTCCGAGATGGCCCTGCTCGACCAACTGGAAGTCCTCATCGATCCAGGCCGAGTCAGCTTGCTGGCGCCGAATGGCCTCTTGAAGCTTGATCGACGTTGAGAGCTGCTCAGCGTCAGACTTTGAACCTTGCCATACGGCGACGCACTCATGCCCGGGCTCGAGATCATTAATAGCGCGGCGCACGGTGCGGATCTCTGCCCAGGTGGCCAGATCTTTACCGTGATCGGCTTCGCCCGCAGTGGTTTGAGACGGAGCCAACAAACCTGCGATACGACGCTTTCCGAACCAGGATTTTGGCCAGAACGCTTCCTCCGCTTCTTTCCACTCACCCAGCAAAAGATCGATGTCGAGCGACTCAATCGTATCGCCATAGGTCACACTGAGCTGCTGCTTGAGCTCTACTATTTGGCCAAGCAGTGCCACCGCCTGAGCAAGAACATCAGTGACACTCACCGGCCAGGCCGGACTGAGCTCACCGAATATGGTGCGACGTTGCTGCAGCAGTTCAATACCCTGCTTCGTATCCGCCACAACGCGAGAAGGCCAGAGCGGCGAAAGCTTAGCGTTGAGCTCTCGGTGTTGTTCAACCCACGCACAGCCGTTGCTCAGCCGTTGAGAAATGGAGCGGGCATCAGGGCGTAGCGCGAAACGCCAATCCTGTCCTGCTGCCGCGGGCAGTGCCTGGGAAAGCACTGACAGACCCTCTAGTGCACTCGGGGTGTATTCCGAAGCTGGGAGCCCAGCCAGCTCAACGAACCGATCAGCCGCACGCTGCACATCCAGCACAGCAGGCAATACATCACGAGCCGCCTGCACGAACTGTTGCTGCCAATGAGGTGACCATTCCGCTTGGCCAACCGCAGACAACGCATTGCCAGCAAGCTGGCCGTAGCCAACAGCCTGCGCATTCACTTCGAGGCGATCGGCCAACTCCCGTAGCTCGAGCATGGCCTTCTGGTCATGCGTGTCAGGTGACGCCCAACCAACAGGAGCAACAGCTTCATTGCCACCCGAAGTGACGGTGCCAATCGCATCGTAGATGGTGTAACCGTTGCGATGGCGCCGGTGCAGTCGCTCCACGTAAATGTTCAGGCTGTCGCGCAGCGTTGCGAGACGTTGAGCCTCAACTTCCCATGCAGCGGAATCGACCTGCCCTTTCGCCTCCCAAGCGGACTGCAGCTGAGCCAGCACATCGGTTTTCCGAGCCTTGCTTGAGTGCAACTCGAGGCAGAACTCACCCAAGCCAATCTCACGCAGGCGACGGTACACGACATCCAGCGCGGCGATCTTCTCCGAGACGAACAGCACGCGGCGCCCTTGGGCAATCGACTGGGCGATCATGTTGGAAATCGTCTGGCTCTTGCCGGTACCGGGTGGCCCGATGAGCACGAAGTCTTTGCCTTTGGCTGCGGCCATCACTGCAGCCAACTGGGATGAGTCAGACGGCAGTGGGCAGAAAACGTCTGTCGGGCCGTAATCGCGATCCAGCGATTGCGCCTCTGGGAACGGTGTATCCGAAACGAACGAATCGCGTGGGGTATCCAGGAGGTGCTGAACCACTGGGCTCTGCCGCAGGTGCTCGGCGTTCTCGGCCAGATCCTTCCACATGAGGTACTTGGCAAACGAGAACATCGACAGCACGACGTCTTCGCTCAACTCCCAACCTGGGATGTCCTTGATGGCATGGCCAACCTTGTTCCAAATACCGGCGATATCAAGGCCAGAATCGTCCCGAGGCAATTCGTGCTCTAGCGACCCCAAGCCCAATTCGAAATCCTGTCGAAGCATCTCAATCAGGGTGGGGTTGAAGCGCGGCTCATCATCGTGAAGCACCATTGTGAATCCGGAGCGAGCGCTCTTGCGCTCCAGCGTAACCGGTATCAAAACCAATGGCGCCTTGTACTTCTGCCCTGCTCTGTCCTCGCGTGTCCAACTTAGGAAGCCAATGGCCAAGAAGAGCGTATTGGAGCCGCCTTCCTGCAGCGCTGTGCGAGCACCCCGGTACAGTTCGGTGAGTCGAACATCCATCTCGTTGGATGTCAGCGCAACAAAAACCTCTCTGCGCTTGAGGGCATCCTCGGCATGCCGGCGACGAACATCCTCACGCTCACGTTGCTCATACAGAGCGCGCTCCCGCGGATCAGCACCATCCATGAGGTCTGGGCGGGTGAGCAGCTTCAGCGACTGACCACTGGCCAATACGTCCTCGAGGGCTCCTGGATCTGGGGACTCCAGCTTCAGCGCCCGCTTGCCCGTCTTGAAGTTCAAGAGGTTGTTTCGAAGCGAGAGATCCAGGAGTTTGCGCTGCCACCGGCCAAGCCGGTCTGCTGGGTCGAGCTTGGAAAGGTCTTCGACCACTACCTCGTGGATCTCATCAGGGATTCCAGCCCCGTCCTCGACCAGGAGCGTCGGAGAATCCACCGGAACCTCATCAGCAATCCGTGCGATCTGAGCCTCAGCACTTGCGAGCGGCTTGATCCGTTGCAGTCGAGCCCGGCGAATGTCGAGCAGCATTTCAAATTCGCTGTCCGCGTCTTCGGCAATCTGCTTCTCACCTCTCTCGACTGCGTAAGAGAAGGTTGGGACAGGACTCTGCGTACTGAGCGTCGTTTCAAATAGAACCAGTTCCCGCAGCTTCACCCGCTTGCGTACCGCCGTCACATCATCGACAAGGGCAGTAGTGAACTCCTCGGGCTTCATCCACAACCCCGCGAAAGCGTGACCGCGGGTGAACACGATGACTGGGTTCAGCCCGATTTGCTCCAGGGCAGCGCAGAACAGCAGGGTAAGATCCATGCAGGTTGCCAAACCAGTATCGGCAATCTGGCTTGGGCTTCGCACCTTTTGACCTGACTGTTCAAAACTTGCCGGCGGCAATGCATAGTCCAGCTTCATCCGTGCGACGGCGCTCCAGACCGCAGACGCCAGCTGCCAAGCTCGCTTCGCGCCACCCTCGTAACCATCCAGCGATGAGGACAGTTCACTTTGGCGAAGCAACTCAGCCGTCTGCTTCAAGAGTCGTTCAACTGCCGGATCATTCGGCTGCACGAAGGCAGCCGTCATGTCAGGAATATGCCGCAAACCACCCCACTGATTTCGGGGCAGAAGGTCTACGACTTGCTCAAAACGGGACACCTCCTTTCTGCCGCTCTCGGCCTCCTTGTCGTCCGCCTCAAGCACGAAGGTGAAAGTCGACAGCTCAGCTTCGATCAGACGACTAAGCAACGGGCCATCTAGAACCAAATCGAGTCCAGGAATGATCCGGAAGCTGTCCGCAGCGACTTCATCGATCCGCCATACCTTCGGTTTGAAAACCTCGGGTTCGGAGGTCAGAGTCAGCGTCGCATTAACGAAGCGATCTTCGATCTCGTTTGAGATACGAAGCTCTCGAATTACAGGAATGGCGTTTTGGAAGTCCGCAAGGTTCAGCTTCGCCACCAAGGTGGCTAGGATCTTGACTTCTTTAGGCGGGATTTCTTCTTGAGCAGCGAGGGGCTGAACGATATCGTCCATGCGCAACCTTCCTTGTTGTGATGCCCAAGGGAGTGCCGGGATTGACCGGCCGAGAGGGGATCCTCTTGAGCTGATGGCGGGATGATAGCGCTTCCAGTTACAGTCGTAATGAGCCTTTGGTCGCGCCTACACGATCGCTAACCCTTGAAAGGATTCAGCACTCAGCAAAATGGCCATCAGTGTGCCGTATCGCCTACCTGAAGCTGATATCTCGCCTTGCTCAACTCTGCTTCAGCCTGCTGAAGCTCGTTCTTCATACTTGTCCACATCAACACCAGCGTGGCGATCTTCTCGCGTGACGCCGTTAGCTCTTCCCCCATCAGCGCCAGCTCGCTCTCGAGCAACAGGCACTGCTGCTCGAGCAGCTCCTCTCGGGGAAAAAAGGCAAAGCGGTCGTCGGCGGCTTGTTCTGGATTAGTCATAACGGTCGTCGCTGCTAAGAGTACAAATGTTCTCCTGGCCAGCTTAGCGAGGTATACTGTATGTATCAACAGTGCTCACGCAGTCGAAAGCTCCTCTGCCACCCTCCTATCGTTGGCGACTCCATCGGTAACGGGCCAAGGGGGATCGATGCGCTAAGCTCAGGCGGAGTAACCATTCATGTCACTCAAGTCGTCATTTGCCATCGTTCTTCGCGTGCTTCGCAGCAAGCGAAACATCTCACAGCGGGATTTCGGTGATACTAGCCGGACGTTCCTTTCCAGGCTGGAGGGTGCTCGAGCAAGCATCACGTTGGATAAGCTCGAGCAGGTAAGCCGGCGACTGCAATTGAGTCCATTGACCATACTGACCCTTACCTTGAGCGAGCAGAGCGGTAGACCTGCAGCCGATCTCATTGATAGCTTGCGATGCGAAATCGAACACCTGCAAGGTGATAGCGGTGTACCTGGGCTGGAGGTTGCTTTCGATGGTCGCTCACGTTCCAGGCTTCAGCCATCCCTCGTTACGAGGGCGAAGCAAGCCGAGCCCCCTGCCCTGTAGCAGCGCGACAGTTCGTCAGTTCGGTAGATTATTCTGCTGGTTCAGACTAGACGATCAGAGGAATCAGCTCCGAAACCACCCCATGTGCATCCTGTTCGTACCCTTCACACCACCGGTGCGACCAATCTTGAGGAGATCCATCCTCCTCCCATTCAGCCAATGCGAGGGCATTGACGATCTCCATCTCAAATCAGATGGTCTGCCACCCTTCAGCGTCTGACACTAGGTTTGGGATTTGCCAGGCGAATTCAGTCTGAGCCACGAAACGCGACCAGCTCATCAGATCTTGGGGTGCTTCTTGGGCCAGTACCCTAAGCGCCGGAACTGTCAGCACAGGTTTCCTCCAGAGACAACGAAAAGGCTGCTCGGCATTCTGCCAGAGAGCGCTCAGCATGCACGTCGACTTACGAGGGTCGATGCGCTAGCTGAACCGACCTCACCTAGCGAAGTCCAAAACGTCATGCTCGAAATGGACGGAGCCTCGACATTGCTGATCCGATTGACCACCCTCTCATTGGCGATACTGCTGACTGCCTGCACTCAGTACCGCTACATCAACCCTGAGACCTCTGAAGGCCTCGACTGCCTGAAGAAGCTCGATGCAAAGGTGAATGCGTGCGAAACCGATGTCAAAAATCAGCAGGATAATTTCGACTCGCTGCACGAGACACAGTTACGCTCCACGCAGCAGTGCGAGCACTTCAACACTCTCAACATGCCCAATGCATGTCCTCCGCCCCCTAGTCCCACCAAGGTAGCCAATTACTGCCGCTCTGGTTATCGCGAGAAGTTTGTGGAGTGCGGCGGTAGGGTCGAAGAGGTAAAGTAGAAGCGACTATTGATCGCCACCCTGCGCGTGCCCCGTTCTGGGGGCGGCTGTCGTAAACCGCACCCTGCCGTTGGCAGGTTACGGCCCTGCCGGGCTTCCATCCTCACGCCTTTGCCCATCCATGAGCTGCGCGCTCCGCTTGCGGTGACACATCGCAACGATCTTCATTGCGCGATGCCACCCGCTGGATGATGCAGGCTAGCAACGCCTTTTACCCTAGTGTGGCGGCGAATTCTTCGGGCGTTGGGCTCTCTTCCCATTGTGCGACAGTACCCGGCAGCACCAACCATGGCTGCTTCCGGCGTGTCCAAATATGCGCAACCGGTTCGAAACGCTCCGAGCCTTCCAAAACGCCGGCTCGCACCACGCGGATACCGGGCGCTGCCGTGGTCTCGTTGAACAGCCGGGTATGACATACGCCGCAAGCATGCTGGGTGGACGATTGCCCTTGGTGTTCATGCTCAAAGGTCGCCGTTTCGCCCACCACCTGAACAGCTGAAGCCGCGCACAGCACGTGTAGACCAAACGCGCTGCCGCTCCAGCGCTGGCAGTTCAAACAGTGGCAGGCATAAAGTGGCGGCAGTTGCTGCGCTGCGACTTCAATGCTGACTTGCCCACAGCGGCACTGGCCGGTGATTCTCATGCGTTGACTCCTTAGAATGGCGCCTGGAAATGTTCGGGGTGCATGATCCCTGTTCACAGGCTCGGCTAGAAGAGCAAATAAGGAGCAACTGTTGGCTAGGAATGTATGAGCAGTCTTGAATGGGAAAGCCAACGAGTGTTTCTCGCAGTGCTGCGCTCTGGCAGCCTGAGTGGCGCGGCGAAACTGCTTGGCATTGCCCAAGCCACGGCGCGCCGGCGACTCGACCATCTTGAACAATCTCTCGGTGTGAGTCTGTTCACTCGCACACCACTTGGTCTCACGCCGACTGGCGGAGCGCAGCGCCTGATCGAACATGTTGAGGCCATGGATCTTGCCCGTAATGTTCCCATTTGGGGTCATTACGGGAGGCGCTGCTGAAGAGGCCGCTTTCCTCGACGTATGCGCTCGATAAGCAGAAAATAGGCGGGTTATCGACATGCCGGCAACGGCACCGGAGACGTACCCTACCCCATGAATTCCAAGGTTCTTCAGCTCCCGAAAAATCTCCACGGTCGTGACTTTGTAGTCGGAGACATCCACTTCAAAACCACAGATGTTCACCGTGGTCTGCACGCGTTGGGCTTCGACAAAAAGAAGGATCGGCTGATCGCTGTAGGGGATGTCATCGACCGCGGGCCTGGTGTAATGGATGGGCTAAAGCTGCTCGGCGAATCCTGGTTCTTCAGTGTCCAGGGCAACCACGAGCGAATGCTCATTGACGCTTATGAGGCTAATCCCGAGGCTCGCTATTCTGCGCATGGCGCAGGCTGGTGGATGACGATCGCTGATGAGTCAAAGGCGATGATTATCGAGAAGCTTCGGAGTCTTCCGGTCGCGATCGAGGTTGCGTCGAATCGGGGCGTCGTCGGCGTTGTGCACGCAAATGTGCCGGCGGGCATGGCCTGGCCGACCTTCCTGGAGCAACTCGACAATCCCGCGATGGAGGAGATCGCCCTATGGGGGCGAGATCGGATCGTTAAGCACCATCGTGAAGGCGTCCCGGGAGTGTGGCGAGTCTGTACCGGGCATACGTGGATTCCGCGGCCTCTGAGGTTAGGCAACGTGCTGGCGCTAGATGTCACGGGTGGGGCCGACGGTTCGCTGGCCATCTACAGCATCCAGGAAGACAAAATCTTCATTGATGGTGTTGCCACGTCGATCGACCAGGCGGAGACCTTGAGCGAGCAGCTTCAGGAGCTTGAGCGGCGTGCCGGGGCTCTCAAGACTACGGTGAACAGTAACAAGCTGATCGAGACACAGGTAATGGCTGCGGAGCTGGAGTCCGTGGTGAAGCTGGTCAATTCGATGTGGCAAGACGTTCGCGAAGGCGTTGAGGAGCAGCAACGGCTGTTTAACGCACTGCATGGGCTGAGCCTTGCGACTGGTGAGCGTCGGGGCGCCAAGCTCGACGAGCTATGTACCAGGCATGAAAACACTCAGGTCGAAGGGCTTCTTCGACGATTGTTAGGTTAAGCGGGTTTTATGGAATACGTGATGAGCATCAGCCAGGCGCGTCGACGTTTTCGTCGCGTGCTAAAGCTAGCAGAGAAAGGTCATACGTTCATTTTGACCCGGTGTGGTAAGCCGGTATGTCGGTTGGAGCTCGACGAGTAGGCATATAGGGCTTTCCAGGGCGTGCCCGTTGGGTCGGCTTTCGTGAACCAACTCGCCTGCTTCGCATTCGTCTTGGCCCGCTGGGCTTCGATCCTCACGCCTCGCGCGCTCCGCTTGCAGGAGGACGGCCTGGCTAGGACTCAGCCGATCGATTTGGGCAGTAGTTCTCGGACGACGCTCTCCATTATGGACTTGGCTTCTGCCTGCGAAATCCAATGAGCTTTGGAGCCTATAGTCGCCTGCAGATGCGTTAACTGATCACTGCGGGCAATGAAATACCTCATTGAGCAGGCTACAACCTGCTCCGCGAGGTCGTAGGTAAGCTCTTCTTGAGCGTCATCCGAGGCACCTAAAAGGTACTGATGGGATGACAGCGGAAGCACGACATGGATTACCTCATCATCCTTGTCCAAGAATGGTTTGAAAGCTCTTTCCCCTTTGACATGGAACAGCACGATCGCATCTCCAAGCGGAAGGTCGCCTGAATCATAATCTTTGACTGTGTATTTCAAGGATGTCAGGCGTTCCGCCCGAGCAGCCGGGGACACTGATTGGGTCAGAATCCGCAGATGCGTTTGCTTCACCATGTTGGTGATCTGAGAACGAAACGTCGGTAATGCGTTTCCAATTCTGGCAGCATAGGCACTGATCCACGGGCGCAGAACGTCTTGGAGTGTTATGCCTTGGGTGCTGAAAATACACTGCATTTGATCGTACGAGATGTTGAGCTTTTCCAATTCTCCATCGAAGATCTCTGATCCGGGCTTTAAGTGGCCTTCTATCAGTAAGGCTAGCGTTTGAGGGTCTGACAGATACCCTACGAGCTGAGTCGTGCAGTCATCGAAAAGGCTGTCCATGTTCTGTCTAACATGCCTACTACGTACCTCGAAATGCACAAGCATCTCCGCTATCAGGCCGACATCCCCTGCATCTACAGATCCTTCGCGCAGCCGATCAACTAGAGGCGCGTAGAAATGCTGTTCAGCCTCTGTGATTTTGTCATCTAGCTCGGTCTCCGCGTCGATGGCATAGAAATAGCGCTCTAACCCTACATCAGCGATGTTCGCCGGTCGTCGTGGACGACCATGCTCATATACCCAAGAGCGGACAGTCTTGCCGTTCGAGGGTATGCGAAATCCTTTCTGCAAAAAACGCGGTATGAAATGTTGTCGGACGCCGGACACTGCTCACCCCTGCTAGACGTTGTGCCAGCCAACCATAGCGGGCTGTCGCTGTGGTCGCAAACCTTGCCATTGAGCTAACGCTAGGCCTTTGCCTTGCGTTACTGTCCGCCCTGCAGCGCGGATCGCCGAAAACGCGTTTGCATAGCCACTCAACTCCAACCAAGGGCGCTCCATGCTTCACAAGATCAAGGCTGCAAGGCACCAGGCAAAGTTCTCTCGCAACGCATGCGCATGGTTGCTTATAGACGACATTGGTATTGAGGAGTGGCTCGCTGAGCACTTGGCGGATGAACAGGTGTCCTTTCTAGGCCTTTCGCTCATCTGGTTAATCAATGACGCGGAAGAGGCGCTGGCAAAACGCCGATTCACGCCGGGAGAAGACGGCTCATCAACTATTGTGCCGCTTCTTGTCTGCAGTGATGACATGGATTTCGGCTGTACGGTGCTCGTAGCCGAGCAGGTCGTCCAAGGAGGCAGCCTCACTTGGATTCGCTTCGGGTGGAGCCTTTCAGAGGGAATTGAAGTAGGCGCACAAACGCGGTGGATCAGCGGCAGCCAGCCCGTGGAGTTTGCTCTTGAAGACTTCCATTGTGCGCTCGAAGATTTTGCCACAATCCTGACAGACCATCCCTGAGCAGCTAGGGGCGTGCTGCTAGAAACCTAGACCGGAACGCCCTTCATAACGGTAAGAGCTTGCTATATTTGCCAGTATCCAGGGCCAGGTGCAGTGTGAGCTGCATTTCACCTACCTTGATGCGTACGGATTATTGGCCGAGTGATACTCAAAGCTTTGAGTAACCAGCCTAACCTGGATCGGATTCGTTTAGAGACACTGGTTTGCTCAGAGCGACGCATGGCCTCTAGTCGGTCAATTTTCGAGATCATTCTCGCGATGCTTTCCCTTGCGCGCTGCCGACTTCCTGTCCTTTTCATTGGTGCCTCGGGTGGGGGGGGTGGCGTCTCGCGAGCTTCACACTAGCATTTTGGAAAACGGCGCGCCTACACCATCAGACACAGCGATTTGTCCTAGCGCGGATAAACTGTATATAAATACAGTATTCTTTCTCCCTGCCGGTAGATTTCATACTCAGAGCTCGCTGCCGTCTCATAACTGTCCAGAAAAAGCAGCTCAGTTAGCCTGGAAGGCCCATGTTCTGGGGCTTACGAGAAATTATGGGCCTTTGAAGTCATGTCCGGTTCCGTGCCGTTCTACCAGCGCCAGCGATGCAAAAACTGCTCAATCGGTATGCGTTTCTCCGTAGCTGATAGATAGGCTGTATATGCATACAGTTATCTTTGACGTGAACCACCCCTACACGGTCTTCCCTGCGCCTCAGCGCCAGCTTGGTTTTCTGGACACTTATGCGACTTACACAAGCGCTGCTGCTCGATCACTCAGCATCGCGCAATGACCAAACAGGTAGGCTCGGGTAACCTCAAGGTAACGAATTTCCAGGACATCTTAATGCCTCTCACTACCATCGCTAAGCTGTTACAGGAGGCAAGGCACGTTCTCGTTTTCACCGGCGCCGGCGTATCCGCCGAGAGTGGGATCCCAACATTCAGAGATGCATTGACCGGTCTCTGGTCTCGATTCGACCCTGCTCAATTAGCGACGGCCGAAGCGTTCCGTGCGGATCCGCAGCTGTGCTGGGGTTGGTATGAGTGGCGTAGGTTGAAAGTGCTCCAAGCGCAGCCGAATGCAGCTCATCTCGCGATAGCAGAACTCGCTAAGCACGTTCCTAGGCTGACAGTCGTGACCCAGAACGTGGATGACCTGCATGAACGGGCTGGTAGTCAGGACGTAATTCATCTCCACGGTAGCCTTCATTCACCTAGGTGCATTGACTGTGGCAATGCACATCTGACGGCCCTTCCCTCTGATGACTTGCCTGTGGACGGATGCAGACTTGAGCCTCCGCGGTGCACTGGATGTAACGGTTACATCAGACCTGGCGTTGTCTGGTTCGGAGAAATGCTTCCGGAGGCAGCCTGGAGCGCTGGCCTTTCAGCTGCAAGCGACTGTGATCTGTTCTTCTCGGTCGGTACGTCCGGTGTCGTGTATCCAGCCGCGGAGCTGCCCCTACGTGCGTTAGGAGCAGGCGCGAAAGTCATACACGTCAATCCTGCCCGTGTAGAGGTCTGCAGTCAGGAGCTTTGGCTCCAAGGTTCTGCCGCAGACATGATGAAAGCACTCCTAGAGCAAGCTTTTGGGTGATACGTGGTCGAGCCCGCGGCACAGGGTAAGTCTACAGAGACTCTAAGGCTTCAGATGCCCAGGTCATCATCAATTCGCCTCCCCACCAGTTCACGAGGGAGGACGTCAGCGGGCACTAGCTGCAAGAGGCGGTCTGCGAGGTAATCGCTGTAGCACGACAGGATCGTAACTCTATTGGGCAGACCGCTTGGGCCTGGCGCCTCGATGCCCGCCTCCACCTGAGCGCTCTTAACTATCCTGAGAATGTCCTCGCTTAGCCATTGCCGTTCGAGATACTCCTTTTGGCTGCGGGCGGGTCTCGGCCCGAAGGAACGCAGCAGATCAACCACGGTTTCGAGAAGTCCTAGGGGCCCAGGTGTTCCAACGCAGCTTTCCAGAGCACTCCTTATTGGGCCATCGTGAATCGATTACGAAGCATTAGTGGTACAGGATCCTTCTGATGAGGATTTTTCTAGATTGCGAATTCACGCAGCTCAATGCCACAGCAAAACTGATTTCACTGGCGTTGGTAGCAGAAGACGCGCGGAAGTTTTACGTCGAATTGCTCGACACCTGGCACCCCGACGACTGCAGCGCCTTCGTAAAGGAGATCGTTCTCCCTCAGCTGTAGGGTGGTGACCATAGCTGTTCCATTCTCGATGCCTGCGACAGGCTACTAGCGTTTCTGCGCTCATTCGACTGCATGATCACGGTAGTGACTGATGCCCCAGAGTACGACTGGGAGCTGTTCTGCGAGCTCGCGTACAACGAAGGTAAGTGGCCGCAAAACGTGTATCCAGTGCCCACCAACGCGCTCACCCTCGAGCCGCTGAACGACGGATCAGACCTCCCTCATCATGCTTTGCTAGATGCTCGGATCATCGCAGGCATGTTTGCATCGCCCGATCATAGGAGAGTGGCTGAGCGCTCCACTTCGGGTTTGAGGTAGTCAGGCATGTTGTTCGCCACGTACATATCAACCGGTACCCCCAGCATTTCCTCCAGCTTCGATTCAAGATCCAAGATGTCGAAGAGAGAGATCTTCCCTGCCCGCTCAGCCGGTATGGTTACAAGGAGGTCGAGGTCGCTGCCCTCTCTGTCTTCACCGCGGCAAAGGGAGCCGAATATCCGGACGTCCACGAAACCGTAGGACTCGACAGTTTGCTTGATCTCCTTGGTTTTCCCTTGGATGGCGTCGGATGGTTTCATGCAGGGTCACCTTTCGTAGTCTAGGTGCTCAAACGGGGTGTGATCGTCGACGGGTTACCGCAATCTTACTACGGCGTCGCGTGTCTAGTGACGGAGATACCGATAGGGCACCTGTCCAGCGACGCACATCCACCGCTGACTACCCACATACACGAGCCGCTTCTGCTATGTCCGGGCAGACATTGCATCCGCCCGAGCCATGAATGGTGGCGGACGATGTTGACGGCTCTAAGAGCGCGGCTTGCAGGCGCGCCCATTCCGTCCATATTTCGACCTGGCCTGCTTCTGGCTGGCGGTCTCTGACCACCGCGTCGACAAAAGACCGCAACCTGTTTACTGAGATAGCCGCTGCTTACCTGCTGGACAGTTCTCGTTGAGTGAACACAGATTAGATTGAGCGTCTGCCCAAGCGGAAGCTTCACTGCGGATGCGCCTTGCTAAGCATGCTCGCGCTTTGGTAATTTCATCTGCAGGGTTGCCGTGAACCTCCCTGCTGCGTGGGAAATCTCGGTTCTTCGCTTACCACATAACTCCCTGTGGCCGGCTCAGCAAGCAGCATGTTCAGCGAAGTGCGTATGCGCTATCAAGGCCATGACAGTGGAGTCATGCGACTATGTTTACCACCGAATCCATCCTGAGCGCCTTCAAATCAATGGAGGTTGCCGATGTGCCGCAGAATCTTACTCACGCTCAAACCCTAGATTTTAAAGCGAAGCTATTCGGGTTCGCCCATTACTATCATCTCAAAACTGATCTCGAAAAAGCGCCAGCAGACAGGGCCGCTCACATCCATGACGCGCTCATGCGAAAGATTTGTGCTGCTCGGCTTCCACATCCGCAGGCTAGCCATGTCCGAATGGTCGCGCATGATGATGAGGATGTAGGTTTCGATTCTTACTGGATCGGATGGGATAAGCGAGGCGATGAAGTCCGTGAGGCGAGGACTGGGTTTGGTAGGTCTCGGATAGAAGCGTTTCGTGCGCGCAACCCTGAACCGCTCTACCTTCTCGGCGATGCCCAGGAACTGATCGCATGGCTTAAGGGTTGGCACTCAAACGCAGCAGTGCCAGTTGAATTGGCCAAAGAATTTTTTCCGGACATTTTTGATCAGAAGCACCTCGTGGCAGAAAACCCTCCCCTCGAGCTGATCGACGAAAAGGTCAAAGCTGACTTGCTGCGTCGCGGACTGAAACGCTGAGCTCGAGATTGAGTGCGGCAAGGAAGGGGGTGATCCCCTTCCTCTCGCAGATCATCAGCGTCAGATCTGTGTCTGCCCCCGTCTACGAACAGTTCAGCTCCATTTACGAAGCTTGAGTCATCGCTTGCGAGGAACACTGCGGCGTTGGCAATCTCGATGGGCTCTCCGATTCGCCCCAATGGTACCTGCGAAGCCAAGTAGTCGAGCAGGCCTTGCTGTTGTTCTGCATCTGGGCCAGCCAGGTCGACCAGGCCGGGAGTGCGAGTCGCGCCCGGACTGAGGGTGTTGACCCTTACTGCGCGACCCTTGAGATCCAGAATCCAACTACGAGTAAAGGCGCGGACAGCGGCCTTGGATGCTGAGTACACGCTGAACGCTGCAGTACCCGAGCTGCCGGCACTGGAACCGGTGAGGATGATCGAGGCATTCTGCGCCAGCAATGGCAGCGCTTTCTGCACGGTGAACAGCACGCCTTTCACATTACGATGGTATCGTCGTAATGGGACTCGGTGATCTCACCCAAAGGCAGCATGGAACCACCGCCGGCGTTGGCGAACAGCACGTCGAGCCGGCCATGGTTTTGGTTGATGCGGGCGTACAACGCATCGAGCTGTTCAAGCTTCGTGGAGTCGACGGCAATACCGGTGGCGTTTCCGACCAGTTCTACAGCCTTGTCCAATTCAGCTTGGCGGCGGCCGGTGATGTAGACGTGGGCGCCCTCTTCAGCAAAGCGTTTAGCAGTGGCCAGACCGATGCCGGTAGTGCCGCCAGTGACCAGTGCGATTTTGCCTTCAAGTTTTTTGCTCATGATGTTTCTCCCGTTGAGGTTGTGATCTGGTGTGGGAGAAGCGTATCGACCGCAGGCTATTTTCAAAATAGAATCATTTGAAAGTCATCATTGCAGATTTGAAATGGCAAGGATTCCGGATTTTGAAGGACTGGCTATGTTCGCCAAAGTGGCTGAAGAGGGCTCTTACGCGGCGGCCGCCAGGGCCATGGGTGTGTCGGTACCTACGGTGTCCCGGGCCGTTGCACGCTTAGAGGAGCGCCTTGGCGGTCGTCTGTTTAACCGGACATCACGCCAACTCTCTATAACCGATTTTGGCCAGCGCATGGTTGATCAAGCGAGTGCGTTGTATCGCCAGGCTGAGGAAATGGAAAGCGAAGCTCAGGAGCTATCTGTGCAGCCGCGGGGATTGGTGCGTTTAGCCGTACCAATGTCGTTCGGCTTGCGTTGGGTCGCGCCGTTGCTTCCCGAGTTACTGGAGCGTTACCCAGGACTTGAGCTGGATCTACACCTATCGGATTCAACAGTCGACCTGGTAGCTGATGGTTTCGATGCCGCATTGCGGATCGCTGCCCTCCCCGATTCCTCACTGGTTGCCCGGCGGATTTGCTCAGTAACCCAGTACCTGGTAGCAGCACCGTCGTACCTGGATCGGCATGGCCATCCAAGTCATCCGCGTGATCTCGTAGATCATGCGTGCATGAGCTACGCCTATCGAGCGCGAAGTCAGGTATGGCGCTTCACCCATGAGGATGGCAGCGAGCATGATGTATCACCTCGTGGCCCGCTACGCGTTACCAGCGCGGATGCATTGGTCGCGCCCTTGCTGACAGGGGTGGCGATAGCTGAACTTCCGGAATTCATCGCCGCCGAATTCCTAGCCGATGGACGTCTACAGCACATTCTGCCCCAGTGGCACATGACGAAGGGTGGTCTGTATTTCGTAACCCCGTCTGCGCGAACGCGGCCCAGAAAGATTCAGGCTCTTTCCGATTTCTTCGCTGAGCATCTTTCGAAGCCTGCCTGGCAGCAGTAACTGCCGACCTGGCGATCGGTTTTTTGATAGAGTATTCGGTAGGAGTACGTTTGTTCTCCTACGCCAGAAGCTCAACCGCTGCAGTTTTCTGCCCTATTCCGTCGGGCTATCCGGATCGCTTGAAGCCCGCAGTTCCTCGATCTCAGCTTCTGCGCTTGCGAGCTTCTGAACCAATTCCCTTTCCCTCTGCTGTCCCTCGATGGTTTCAGAGCGTGCTTCGCTTGCCTCTCTGGTCTTGATTTCGAGCTGGTGAGCCAGCAGCTCTTTAGCTCCTTCCGCGCGAGCAGTCGCTGCATTGGCGATGCCCAGGTCGCCCCTCAGATGTTCGATTGCATCGCGATGCTGGTTCGCTTCCTTGGCGTGCTGGCGGTTCTCAGCGATCAAGCGTTCGTTGTCACGGATCATGCGGGTGGCTTCCTCCTGCTTAACCATAAGCGTCTGCTGGAGAAGGGTTACCTCTTGTTGTATCTGATAGATCTGAGATTCGTGACGGCTCAGATCCTGATCACGCTGCTCCTTCACCGCTACACGGTAGTGCTCAAGCGCTTCCCTGGCATGCGTGTGCTTCTCCTCCAGAGATTGGATTTGAGCGTCCTTCTCTTGGAGGCGAACCTCAAGGTCGCTGCAGCTCTGGCTGATGCGGGCGTTGCGGGTAATCTCGGTTTGAAGGCTGGATTGAACGGTTTTGAGCTCTTCATCCTGGGTCTGTAGCGCTGACTGGAGCTTGGTGACCTCCAGTTGCCCTTGTTCCAACTGGCTTTGAAGTGTACTGCTCTCAACCTTCATGGCCTTGCGCTCTTGCTCGAATGCAGCTCGCTCATGCGCTAAAGCTTCATTCCCCTCCTCTAGCAAGCGCTCGAGCATCTTGCCCACCAGCGCCGTGAGTTCATCACTTAGGCGCGAAGGGGAAGCAGAAGGCCGAGGGTCATGGGACTCGATTTCCTTCAAATATCGCTGAATTGTTGTCTTTGAGCCGGTATTTCCTAGCTCAATACGAATTGCGTCAATGCTAGGGTTTTGCCCCCTGGACAACAGAGCCTCCCGAGCTTTCCGCACGAGTATCAGGTTAATGCCGCCTCTAGCCATTTCTGCCCCTACGATTTCGTACTGTTTTACGTGTCATGTAATTACATGGCACTTTACCATAAAGTCAGCTAACGAATTTGAGAATTTCTAATAAGACATAATCGAGGTTTATGGCTTGTCAAGCAGATGAGTAGGGGTAAAATGGCCTGGAAGGCGGTACAAATCGCAAAACGAGCCACCGAAGGCTGAAACGGGGAAATGACGTGGTTGACGCGGTCAGCAAGGCAGATAGGTACTTGGAGGCGAGCGTTCGTCAGAACACGTCTAAGAGCTATGCGGCCGCCCTCTCCCACTTCGAAGTCACCTGGGGTGGCTTCCTGCCCACCACCACTGAGTCCGTTGTGCGGTACATCGCTGAGTACGCCGACCAGCTGGCGCTGAGTACCCTGAAGCAACGCCTGGCGGCGCTTGCTAACTGGCATCAAAGCAACGGATTCCCAGACCCCACCAAAGCCCCCAAGGTCAGGCAGTTGCTGAAAGGCATCCGCGCGCTACATCCCGTGCAGCAGAAGCAAGCTGCCCCGCTTGCCTTGTTACATCTCGAAAAGGCGGTAGCCCACCTCGAAGCTGAGGTAGCTCAGGCAAGAGCCGCGGGCAACAAGGCCACTCTGCTGAAGGCGACTCGCGATATCGCTCTGCTCACAATCGGTTTCTGGAGGGGGTTCCGCGGAGACGAACTGGCTAGGCTCACGATCGATAACACTCATGCCGAGCGCTATGTCGGGATCAGGTTTTATCTCGGTTCAAGCAAAGGAGACCGGCAGAACATCGGCCGTGAGTACAAAACACCATCGCTAAGTAAGCTGTGTCCTGTAGAGGCCTACCTGAACTGGATTGAGGTCGCTGGCCTTACCCGCGGTGGTGTATTTCGCGGAATCGATCGCTGGGGAAACATCAGTGACCGGCCGCTTGCTGCTCATAGCCTGATCCCCCTCCTTCGCGACACCTTGGACAGATGCGGCCTTCCGTCACAAATCTACAGTGCCCACTCAATCCGGCGCGGATTTGCCACGTGGGCAGCAAGCTCAGGCTGGGATATCAAGACACTGATGGAGTACGTCGGCTGGAGCGACATGAAGTCGGCGCTCCGTTATGTGGAGCCTGCCCAACAATTCGGCGGTCTTATCAGGAAGTTGGAGGGGTGAGCTTCTGGAAAAAGGCTAGATGCAGGTGGTAGTGAGCGCGTGGCCACCCAAGCAATAGAGGCTTAATGAGCACAGTGTAAACCGACAGACAGGAAGTGAGAAAAGCTCGTGGCGCTTAAGATCTGGTCAGCAGTGTTACCCTCATTTTTGCGGTGGTTCGTGCTTTCCATCGGGGCATTTTTTGTGCAATTCAGAGCCTAGTCGTTCCCATAGTCTGGCTCGTACTCAATCTCTCGCTCATCCTGCTCAAGATACTCTTCATCAAAGTCTGCAGCTTTCATTGCTTCAGTGCCCTCCAAATGCAAGTCACAGGTCGGGCAGTAGAACTCCGCTGGGGTGAAGTGGCGCTCAACGGTCTCATAGCCGTATTCGAGATCCTGCTCAACGACCTCCTCGTGGACACGATCGCCTCCAAGAAAGCCGTTGCATTCACACGCAGGACAGGTGACGTCCCAGTAGTGATCCAACAGGTACCTGAACGATTCTTTGTATGCCCACCACTTGAGGGTCTGTGAAAAGACCCTTAGGGCCTGGATTTCTTTGGCAGTACGTTTTTTCTGCTGCTGTGAAGTCTTTGAGGATTCTTCAGGCTTTTCAAAAGCAGCGCGAGCATTCTCAATGCTGTGTTTGGCCGCCTGTACCTTGATAGTGTGGAATTCCCTGGCCAAGGTCTTAGGGATTTTGGACTCACTGCCCACCCAATCCTCTAGCTCCAGACTCATCGAGGCCAGAATGAGCTGAGCCGTTGACCAGAATTGGCCTTCCCAATCATTGTCCGCCATGCCTGCAAACGCAGCCTGGCCAGAGTGCAACTCAGCATTCCTGCGCGAGGAAATCAGCTCGCATGCTTTCGCATGCGGCGTACCGAATTTCTCCACGGTATGCTTCAGCCGTGCGAACACCACATGAGCACTAATGGTTTTTACCTTGGTATCAGTCTCTACGCCGCAAGCTTCGAGAAGACTGTTCGTGTTGTCCGTCTCAACGACCAAGCAAGGATGAATGCTGGCTAACTGGCCTTTGCCCAGCAGTTCAAGTGCCAACGCAGCCCAAATTTGGTAGACCTCGGAGTCCTTCGCTGCCTTGGCGTGCAATGCTCGCGCAGCATAGAGCCGTGATTTACCCAACAGTGCCTCTGCAGAGATAGCTGGAGGGACATCCTTGAGTGGCTTTTTCACACGGCTTCCAGCATTAGCCATTGTTCATCTTCTCCATGACAGTAACCCTCAGAAGCTTACGCACTGAGCCTTCAACTGAAGCTGTTCGACGATGCAGAAAGCGCCAGTTATCAAGAAGCAAAAAGGCCCCGGCGCGCCAGGTAATCATCTGTTGCCCTTCTGGAATCACACGGTTAACTGAACTCATGATCTGTTGGGCACCAGCATCCATAGGTGTCATGCAACCTGGATCGTATCGATAATAACGATCGAGGCCGGCTCGAGCGGCTGCGTAGAAACACCTCCCACCATTGGTAATCCTGAAGACTGATGATCGAGCTGCTTCTGAATTCAATGGTGCGAAGAAACGGCCATCGCAGATGAGGGTGTCCGCAGCCTGGCTGTCAGCCTCTAGGCAGCCCATAACGATAAATCGTGGCGGCGTACCCCAATGAGCGCCATCGGTGTGCCAAGGGAAAATGTTCAAGCCATAGCATGCGCTGAGGGAGCCGGGCTTGGCAGCTTGCCTACTTTTCGGGACAAGATAGTCAACCAACTGTCCCCGCCTTCTGTTGCCCACGGGATGTCCTAGCCGGTTGCCAATGTCCAGAGCAACTTCTTCCATCACCTTGGCGTCGGGGCCCGGCAGCAGGAACGTGGCCCATCCAGCTGAGGTAAGACTACAGATGGCATCGTCGATAAGCCCCACCACATCATCTCCCTGTGTTGGCACATCTCACCGTACAGCCCTTTTTAGTGTTCGGGAAAGCTCACAAATGCGTCGAGGGGCGCACGGTCGCTGCAGAGAGTATTTTAAATCTCGCTTGCGTCTACGTACCCCAGGCTCATTGCGCAGACGTACTTTCAGCAAAGAAACGCCAGGCTGAGCCCCAACGAGCGGCACAACCCGGCACATTTGGGCATTACTCGATGTCGATGACGATCTTGCCTACTGCCTTACCAGAGCCCTGCAAAATCTGTGCAACTTGGGCTTCCCCTAATCCAAAGCTGTGAGGATGCATCAGTGGTTTAAGCTTACCTTCTTCTGCGAGCCGAGTCGCATGGCGGAGGATCTCACCATGATGCGCTCGCCCTTCCCCGCTCAGCATTGGCAAAAGGACGAATACGCCTGACAGAGTCACGCAGCGTAGTGAGCCTGGGGCCAGATTATGAGAGGCGAAAGCAAAACAACTGGCGACATGGCCGTATGGCTTGGTAGCGACAAGAGAGTCGTCCAGGCTCTGCCCGCCAACGGTGTCGTAAACGATATCGAAACCTTTGCCTTCAGTGAAATCTGCAACGTACTCGTCGACAGATTTGACGCTGTAATCAATCGGCGTAGCGCCAAAACATTCCACGATTTCTTGCTTGACAGACGACGCTGTCGCATACACGTCTGCGCCGTGCGCTACCGCAATTTGGATTGCTACGTGGCCCACACCGCCTGCCCCGCGCTGCACCAAGACTCGCTGGCCAGCGTGGACGCCAGCTCGGTCGACCATGCCTTCCCATGCGGTCAGAAACACCAGTGGAATGGCTGCGGCTTCACGCATGGTGAAATTCTTCGGTTTCAGTGCCAGAAGTGCAGTGTCCACAGCAGCATATTCGGCCAGAGAGCCCTGCAGACCCCGAACCCCTCCAGTTAGACCGTAAACCTCATCGCCCACTTTGAAATCAGTCACATCAGGGCCAGTCTCGACGACGACACCAGCCAAATCTGTGCCCAAGATAGCGGGTAGTTCCGGCATGGCATACGGAGCCAGTCCTTGGCGAATCATGTTGTCGATCGGGTTAACGCCACTGGCTGCAATCCGTACGAGTACCTCGCCGGTCTTTGGAGACGGACGCTCTACGATTTTCTCCACCAATGTCCCGGTGGCGTAGTCCTCTAGCACCATGGCTCGCATCGTGGACTGGCTGTTCATTCTGACCTCCATTTAGGTTGTTTACAGTGTGGAATCTAGGGATTAGGGTGAGCTTGAGCCTTTAGGTCTTTTCTGTCGACTAGGCACTTTTTTGGAACGTAGGCACCAAATGGTAACCATGACAAAACCAACTGTTCGCGATCCAGGGAATCCCCTAGTCGTCTGTGAGCAATGTCCACCACGCAGAATTCACTTTCTGTTGGCCCCCAAATGGTCGTCCATGGTGATTTATGTGCTGAGCTTCGGTTCGTTGCGGACTGGTCAGCTTCAGCGCTCTATGCCTGGGATCTCAAAGAAAATGCTTACCCAGACGCTGCGCGAGCTAGAAAGTGATGGCTTGATCGAGCGGAAGGTGCACCAGGTGGTACCGCCCATGGTCGAGTATTCACTAACTGAAGTAGGGCAAAGATTTGTAGAGCCGCTGATGGCGCTGTATCAGTGGGCGGAAGATCACGCGGAGCTCCTGGATGTCATTGAGAGAAATCGGGCAGCCGCGGGCGGCGACTTGGAGGCCAGTTAAGCGAATATGATTGAGGCGATAGAAATCTACGTCGCCGTAGTCGAGCAAGGTAGCTATACGCGTGCGGCCAAGGCTCTTCAGCTGTACCGTCCAGCGCTTTCAAAGGCGATCCAAAACCTTGAGCAACAACTCAACGTCCAGCTTCTCCATCGCACAACGCGTAGAACTCATGTAACGCCTGAGGGTGAAGAGTTCTACGCTCGCGCCAAATAACTCCTAGCAGACCTATCAGACACAGTTGCCTGGTTCTCCCCTAATCGGCGCCCTCGTGGGAAATTGGGGGTGGACGCTCCGGTAACGCTGACGAAAGCGTTCATCATTCCATCATTACCCAAATTCCGTGATCATTATCCCGAAGAGGGTGTAGATTGCGCTGTTCGCTTAGGCGATCTTGACTCTTCAAGCCTAATCGAGCGTCGTATTGGTACAGTCTGCTGCACCGGCTTACCTTGAGCGGTATGGCGCCCCTACAGACATAGATAACCTTGACGATCATCTCGCGGTGAACTTCTTGATTGATCATCGTCGCCAGATTATGCCTTGGAAATTCCAGATCGATCGCGAGGAAGCCGCGCTTACCCTCAAGAGCAGCATCGTAGTCGGCGACTTGGAGGCATTTTTAAACTGTGGGCTTGCAGGATTGGGAATGCTGGTAGGTCTTCGCCCTACTATCCAGCCCTTCATCGATTCCGGTGAGTTCGTCAAGATTCTGTCCGAGCTGAAAACCATACCGAAGCCCGTATCTGTGCTGATGACCGATCGCCGTTATCTGCCACCAAAGGTACGCGTCTTCATGGGGCGGCTGGGTCGCCTCCTCCCAGCCAGCGTATAACCTACAGTTGCAGACGCATTTGAATTAGCGCCTGCAACCTGAGGCCACTATTATATTTTGGCGGGAAGAACCCCAGTGGCTAGATATTCAAGCATGTCAGGATTGTCCAACACAGCTCTGTAATACAGATGTTGCCAGCTATTGAAGGTGGGATCCTCGTGCAGTGATCGGAATAGCTCTACCGATTCCTCAATGGTCTGATTACCCTTTCTAATCTTGGCCGCATGCTTGAGTATTCGCATACTCTCTCCCTTAAAGAAGCCCGCAAACCTACGTTCAATGGCCAGCTCTCGAATGTGGGCTCGCACTACTGCTCGCTGTTCGTCCGAGAGCCAATCCATTAATTCGATTGAGAACGTCGGTGTATCATAAGGCGGGTGGATGACGATGCGTAAGATTTGTCTTTCTACAAAATCGTCAAAATACGGGTGCAAAAACAGCCTCGACTCCCTGGTCGTGTGAGTTTTCTCAAGCTTCTCTTTTTGACAGCTGTCACACATTGGGAAAAGGTTGACTGGCGTGATGCTGAAATGGGGGTATTTCCCCTTCGGCAGGTAGTGGTCGAGTGTGTTGGGCTTGCCAAATTCCCCACATGCTGGGCAGAGGTTCAGTTCATGGTCATTTAGGTCGTCGAGCACAATGCCCTGAGCGCTTCCAAGTGCTGGATGAGTATAAAGATTCTTAAAGCTCTTCTTCTTTGTAACAGGAATAGCCGCCCACATTGGGACATGTGCCGGAGAGCCATTATTATCAAGGTATACTTGGGTTCGCGCCTTCCACTCCGCTTTAATGCCAGTGAAGTACAGGGCATTTGATCCGCCCTGCCTTTCTCTGACTACATCATCGACAAGCGTGACGCTACAATGCTGCGGCGTTGGCAAGCGCATTACCATTGCTCAGCCTCCATTGAATGAATCTGAATGATTAGTTCTTCATTAATGTGACCCTTCAACGACTTTATTAGCTCATCAGCAGTCATGCTCTCCAATCGCTTGCTGATCCATTGTTCAAATGGCTTGGAAACTGATTTATCCCCGAAGACATACGACGCAATTCGTTGCACGTCGCCACCAAAGGTTTGGAATGGTGGATTCTTAACCACAAGCTTATCTTCAGTGCGTTCCAGGACATGAACGCAGTCGGAGGGCATTTCTCGTACAATCGATACCGAATGGGTTGCGAGAACGGCTCTGGAGTTAAATTTATCCAAGATTTGCTTCAGCATATCAACCAGCTGCACTTCAAGGGAAGGATGCAAGAATAGCTCGGGCTCATCAATTAGAATCAAGCTGTTCCGTTTGATAGCGCCTAGTAAATTAATAACCAAATAGGCAAAGAGACGCTGCCCTGAGCTCAGCGCCAAAACTTTTTCCCCTTTGATGAATGCCAGCCCAAACTCTTTGTCGATGCTTTTAGCTAGGAGATCTGAGTCCCACATTTGGATGGTGCTAGGCGATATTAGTGCAAACTTTGTCTCTCTAGCTCTTGTTGTGATGACCTTGAATGGCTCTTCAACATCGCCATCGCTGACGAGATCATCAGAGTTGATCCGAGGCTTGACCTTGAGAGCTATTTCATCAAAATCGATTGCAGCCTGAAGGACGCGAGTTGCAGTTCTGACCTTCTGGCCCCAGTGCTTAATATGGCGATATCGTTGATCATCTGCCACGCAATCAAGCATCGATCTAACGGTGTCTTTTTTGGGGATTTCTCTGGAAAGAGAAACTGATGAGTTCGAGACTTGTTTTGACTCATTGGCAGGTCGCGATGCAAACCTACCCCTCAGGCCGAAATACTTATAAGCATCTCGATCTCTGACTTTCGACTCCTCCATATCCACGGGAAAAAGTTCGAATGGGCTATATGAAGCGACAATTAGACGACTGATGCTCTCTGGCATGTCGTTGTGACGCCGCCGCTCCTTTCTGCCATCTGCAAGCCAGGCATCAACCATTTGATGCAAAAACTGAGATTTACCTGTGCCGTTCGCTCCAATAAGCACATTGATTTCGCGAGGCAGACCTGTTCTATCTTTGCTAAATTTCAAGCTCAGCAATGACTGATTTTTGAAAACATCCTTAAATTCAAAAGGGATGTCCATTGCAGTGATGGATGACTGGTCTAGCACCTTCCAACCATCGCTGAAAGATTCGATGCTGCCTCGCTCACGCTGCAGTGAATCTTTGAAGCCTACAGATCTTATTAGTTTTTGTATTTCAGTGGAGTCTTTGATATGTACAAGATAGCTCGCATCGCGAAGCAAATCGGCAACCTCAAGTGCTCCGTCTTTAGAGAGCGCCCCTTGCAGCTGTTCATAAAATGCAATCTCACCAGGAATTGATATATAATTTACATGAGGTATCGGGAAGTGTCCATCCCAGTTTTCGCTCAACAGATTATCAAAATAGCGCCTGGTATTTTTGATCCCATCTACGAGAATACGCACAGGTGCTAGTTCAATGCGCTCTCCCCCGATCCTACAGGAAACGATAAATGTGGTTTCATATCCGAAGTCGTTCCAGTCGTTGGAAAGTAGCTCTAGGATATCCTCTGTGCCTGCAGGTAAGGCATTTGTGCGCCGGCTAGGTCGCCCATTGTAAATGACCTTCAAAGCTACTCTCCCTAGTGTTGGTGATTTTTTGCCCTGATGCCCTGCTATAGGCCTTGGCATCCGCTCGCGCGGTACCTTAAGGTAGTGGCTTTTGGATATCAACGCTTGGCCTAGCCTGAACATCTGACAGCCAGGGTTAGCTCAGAAATCGAGGCTTCGGGCCTCTACTCAAGGAGATGCGTTGTGAGGGAGACATTCTCAAGGCGGCACGGCTTCTCGAATACTGAAGAGGCAGAAATCACAGTCAGAGAGGACGCTCCCAGAGAGTTGCGCAGCTTCTTCGTCCAGCTGTGCTATGACTGCGGACTGACACCCTCTACTCTCCGAGGCATGGTGTGCCAGGCGCTAAAACGGCAACCCGATCGCAACAACTGGAGCGACTTCCCCAACGTAGACAACGAGGTTGAAGACCTCCTTCAGGGGTGCAAGTGGTTCAAGGTGTACGACATCATCGAACGTCTGCATGACTACCTTGCAGAGACTCGTTACGACCGGGATGTGTACAACCACTTCGTTACCGAGTTGAACGACTACTTCGTCGAGTTTGGCATCGGATGGAAGCTGGTCGCAGGGCGGCTCGAGACACGGGGCCCTGAATCCTTCGAGGTGATCGTCAAGAATGCAAAGGATGCTGAGCACAATGCCGGTCACTCTACGGCCAGCAAAGAGCTGCATCAGGCTATAGCTGATTTGTCCCGCCGGCCTCAGCCAGATCCTACTGGTGCCATCCAGCATGCGATGGCCTCACTTGAGTGCGTAGCCCGTCAGGTGACTGGTGACGTGAAGGCCAACCTAGGCGATATCCTAAAACGGCACAACACGCTTATCCCTCCGCCGCTCGATCAAGCAGTCGCTCGGGCTTGGGGGTACGCCTCTGAGAATGGTCGTCACCTTAGAGAGGGACGTGAGCCTTCCTACACGGAAGCTGAGCTGATCGTTGGCTTGTGTGCGTCCCTCAGCAACTATCTCATTAAGAAAACACCGAGCGCACCGCAAGGTGAAGATTCGGAATCATTTTTCTAGGTAAACGGACTCAAGGGCGACACATGGCAGTTTCATCAAGTATCCGGAATCAGCTCAGAACGACGCTGCACCATGAGCTTGGGCATTGGCTGGTAGCCCGCCATTTCGGTTTCAAGGCCGGTGAGGTCAGCGTCCGGCTTGAGGATCAGCAGGTTTTGGGGACATCCCTTATCGAACCCTACGCTCCAGTTCCGCTGGCAGACACAAAGCAGGTGCGCAGCCACATTTTCAACCGAATGGTGGTGCTGTGTGCCGGGGTAGTGGCAGACATCCAATCGCGCGGCCCAAGAGTCAGCCAAGCGGTCATAGACAACGTCTTCAACGAAGGTGTGATGGATGAAACAGGATTGAATGACCGGGGAAAGGTGGAAGAGTTGATGTTCATCCTGGTCAGCATTGACCATGAAGCGTCTTCTGATACGGACGTGAATGACAGCCGATCGCAAAAAATTTTCAGCGAGGCTTATGAGCAGGCGGATGAGTTAATTAAAGAATTTTTCCCTAAGCTTGAGTTAATGGCGACGCTCCTCAGGCAAGGCAGAGAAAATGCAATCCGGTTCGAATTCCCTTACGAACGGGTGGTTCGCGCTGAATTAGACGCAATTGCCCAGCTATCTAAATCTCAACAGAATGCCGAGATCTCCCCCTGAATCTTCGCTGGTGTAGTCGACCACCGAACGCCCAGTCGGCAGTTGAGGCCGTCTGGGCGCCGTGAGACGCACCTTGAGCCTAGGCCGCCTGCCGTTTCAGATCCTGGACGTTACCAGAAGCAGCTCGCGGGTAAGCGTGCCTTCCCCGAGAGCTTTACTGAACCGGAGCTCGTCAGGGTTTACACAATTGTTCGCGGGACAGGAAAAGCTGATAGGCCTAGATCTGCCTGTCATGTCTGGGTTGAGACGCACCTAGAAATACTTAAGTACGACCACCCCATCAGCGGCTGCTGTAATTTGATGTCGAAGGCGGTTTAGCGCCCCTACCCTGCCGACTGACCCTACCGAGGATGTAGGCTCTCGTACTCGATCATTTCCAGGAGGAGAGATTCATGGCAATTGACCGCCGAACGCTTCTACAGCTTGGTTCATTGGCAGGCGCTAGCATGATCTTGCCTGCAGTAGCTTCAGAGCCCAAGGCTTCACAAGGAGGTCGGCTTCTTCTGCGGAATGCCACCTTAATTACCATGGATCCTGAGACTGGGGATCTGAACAACGCTGACGTCTTGATTGAACAGGGACGGCCAATCTGCAGGGCATCTGCCGCTCGAGTAAAACTGCCCAGTTCGGCCAATCGGCTGAACACCTGCATGGACTGAAGCAGTTCCATAGCGTCTTCTCACTTCGATTATTTGTTGCCGGTTCGGCTCCGGCTAACAGTCTGATTGTTGCCTATAGAAATAACAATCCTGTGCCGGGCTGAGCATTTATTGAGAGCCCCTGCTTGGGGAGAATGTCGCCATTGGGTAACACTCACTGGAGATAGGCATATGAAAGCATGGCTTCTGAACGATTTCGGACTCGATAATCTGGCGCTCGGCGAAGCAGCCACCCCCCCCCAAGGCAGGCGAATTGCTGGTCAAGGTCGGAGCCGTTTCTCTAAATTATCGCGATAACGCCATCGTCAATGGCTTTTACGAACCTCACTTGGTACCGAAGCCATTGATACCGGTCAGCGATGCCTCGGGCACCGTAGTTGCCGTGGGTGAAGGCGTCAGCCGATTCAAGGTGGGTGACCGTGTCAATTCGCATCTCTACTCGCGCTGGATCGACGGTGAACCTGGGCCTGACGAACCTGCCCACTGCTTCGGCATGCCACTGCCAGGTGGCTTGGCCGAGTTCATGATCATCCATGAACAAAGCGCTGTACGTGCACCGGACAACATGACCGACGAGGAAGCATCAACCCTCCCGATTGCAGCGCTGACCGCATGGTACTCGTTGGTTGACTATGGCCAGATTCAGCCCGGCCAGACGGTGCTGGTGCAAGGCACCGGAGGGGTATCGATTTTTGCCGTGCAGCTGGCAACCGCACTTGGCGCCAAGGTGATCGTAACCTCAAGGAGTGACGCCAATCTGAAGGCGGTGAGAAAGCTCGGCGCCGTGGCTGGGGTGAACTATCGCACCTTCCCGCGCTGGGAAGAGGAAGTTCTGAAACTCACCGACGGCAAAGGCGTCGACTTGCTGCTTGATGTGGCTGGAGGCGAGGGTTTGAACCAGTCCATTCTGGCAACCAAGACCGCCGGCAAGATCGCTCAGATCGGCTTCCTCACCGGTCAGTCCACCTCGCTGAGCCTAATGCCGCTTATCTTCCGCCAGACCACGATTCGTGGCATTGCCGTGGCGCCTCGTTCGTCCTTTGATCGCATGAACGAATTCCTGAGCGTACACGCGATTCGCCCGGTCATCGATCAGACCTACTCGTTCTACGACGCTCACAAAGCCTTCGAACACCTGGCACGAGGCGCCTTTGGCAAAGTAGTTATCAAGGTCTCCTGACTCGTTTGTTCTGACCTCGGATGGCAAGGATCCGAGGCTGGCCGACGGCGCACGGCCAGATCCCTTACTTGCCTGAAATTTTCCTCCGGGAAGGACAGCTTCGGGTTGATAGCGGTCGGTCGTGGATGACCGCTTTCGACCCTACTCGGCTACTCGCAATGGCCAGCTTTGGTTTGTCAGCGATTAATCCCAGGGTAGCGAAATGCTAAAAGTGGTGCCCGCAGCCAGACTGGACTCGAAATCGATAGTCTGGCCATGTCGAGTCACAATCTCTTCCACGATGGAAAGCACCAAACCAAGACTGCCCGAAGCTTGGTGCTTACAGTACATGATGGCATAATGATGCCTCGCTACAAAGATCGCACATGTATTTTCAAAGGATATGAATATGGCTGTATTTAAATATTTCAGGCCCGGCGCCCGTCTGGAGAGCGCCATCCGCTATAATGAATTATACTTCTCCGAAAATCACGAGTTGAACGACCCGAATGATCTTATGGGCGTTTACTATTTCGAAGACGATGTAGAGCTCTGGTCAAAACTTCTGCAACGCCCACAAGCTGACGACGCCTGGAACATGAGCCATCATGTTGATCTTCGGTGCTTAAAGCTAGCTGCCCAACTGGCAGAACTATTCAAGAACGTAAGCTTCAAGTCGACCGAGTCAATATTCGAAATCATAAGAAAAAAAGAGCATGAGCTTGCTAAAATCTTTATCTCCTCCCTTTGGCAAGGAGGTGATAAAGAATCAAATTTTGCATTCAGCCAAGATAGCCCAGCTGAGGCACGCGCAAAAATCTGTATATTAACTTTAACAGCTCTGCTGAGTGGCGGACACAACCACACATTTTATAGCGTTTCATTCTCCAAGCAAGCGCTTGAGCCAAAAATGTGGGCACATTACGCAGACGGATTTAAAGGATGCGCATTGATTTATGACGATCACGAAGAAAAAATTGATCTTCAGGCCCATCCAAACTCAACTCAATGGGCAACGCATAAGCTCCTGCCAGTAACCTACTTGGACTCTGAGAAATCTATCCCTATCCTTAAAAGCGCTACAGATGGCGTTGCAACGAAAATTTTTTCTCTTGTCCAGAAAAACTCTTTCTGGGACTACGAACAAGAATCTAGACTCCTAATTACCAAAACTGATGATCCACGCTATCTGGCCATGAGGGGAAAAGTTCCGGATCTTCCAATGCAAAGGATTTTCCATCACAACTATACAGCAATCAAAGGGGTGATTTTTGGCCCCCGATGCAACGCAGATTATAAAAATAAAATATTATCCGCATTAAGGCACAACAGGTTACATGCCGGGCGTGAAAAATTCTTGGCATTAAATACTGAGCTAACCAGCAGGGGCACAGTTGAGGTTACAGATGGCGCTGACTATCCATGTAATCGTATCACGGATGGGTGGAGCCCGCTAAGCGATATAGAGCTTAAGAATCGTTTAAATGTTCTTAACATCGACCAGTCCTCGAAATGATGCTCACGCTTAGGTAGCAAGCTCGTCATGGCGAATCAGTCAGGCGCGCACTCTTAAGTAAACCGTTAAGCAACCAATGACTGACACGGATGATCGCAACGCTGGGCTAAGTGAGATTTCGTGTAGGCCTAGACAGGTATTTCATGAGGAATAATTTATGGCCATCAATAGACTGCTTCAACTTGAAAACGGAATAGGGCTAAGTAAGGTAGTTGTATGTTCCGGACTAACTGCTCCTGCAATTATCCACCCCATCGTACACGGTGAGCCCGCGCTTACGGCGCAAGCATTTTATTATCTAGACCACCTAGACTCCGTTGCCCAGGTTCGATTTGAGAAAGATCAAGACGTATTATCTGATGATAAAATTGAATTCCTCATTGACAACTACCTCTTCGAATATAGCAAGAGATACCCTGAATCCCGCATGAGCTTTAAGGTTCTAGAGGGTAAGTTCTGGCAGGACGATGCACGCGACCACTATCTACTTGCGGATCGCGGACTGACAAAAGTTCTTGTTGCAGACGTTCTGAATGACGAAGCCGTGCACTCGATTGAAGCCATTGACCCAGGTGACACGGTGGATCTGCAAGATTGGGACATAGGGCGAAACTATATTAAAGATAGTTTGCACCGCCACATAGAAAACGTTACTGGCGTTCTAGAAAAAAAGGTAATGGCAATAATAATGCCGAGCGCCAACCGCGATGGCTACATGGGTAAAATGAGGGTCGTAAAACCTGAATTAAGCCTAATTGACTACGATTCAGCCATGGCGCTTACCGATCTATCTCTTCGTCAAATATCTGAGCAGGCAGAATCGGCTACCTTAGGTTGGCGCGGTGACCACTCTCTTCCAGTGGAACGTATTGTTGCGACAAAATTCCACAACCCCGTCATGTTGTCACACTATTTCTCAGGGCTGCATGAGCTAAATGCACTTAAGAGTTTTGTGGGTTTCTACAATGTACTGGAGTACTATTTCGAGGAAGCCCCTGGCATTCTTGGAAAAGATGCTCGCTCAGAAAAAAACCAGTTAGAATGCGTAGTGGAACTGCTAGTTACAGACCAAGAAGTCAGCGGATTCATTGGAAGCCTTGGCGCTAAAGAAATCGCCCTCATTAAAGCAGACCTACCTACATCTTCAGGCATTAAAATAAATAAGTACGATGATACGACAGGCGCAGGTAAAGACCTAGCTCGTTGGCTTTACGAAATTCGATGCGCAGTAGTACATTCAAAGAAGACTCGTAAACGGCAATTGACCCCCACGTTCGAGCCGTACACCGCTGAATCACAAGCGCTACGATGGGTTGCCCCATTGATACGCTGGCTTGCTGTAAAATGCATCGAAAAGGACAGCGATTTAAATTCTTACTGAGTACCAGCTTAGACTGGATTCATAGCCGCTTAACAGCAACAGCGTAACGCTTTTGAAACCTAAGTGATCGGGTTCACCGCCAGGCCTGTGTAATGGCACTAGTGAACTCGATCAGACTCCGGAAGCGCCCTGCTCCTTTGCGATCCAAGTGATATCCAACGACTCCAAAAGAACGCGGCCCATCCTCGTCACATCGTTTGGAATCACCAATCATCAGCACTTGGGCGGTTTCAGATCCCAAGACCTGGCCGGGAGAGACGCCAAGCATCACGCAAACGCTCCGGTACATTTCCGGATCTGGCTTGAGTACACCTGTTTCAGCGCTGAGCGCATAAGCATCCAGCCCAGGAAGCAGACTCTTGACCGGTGAGCAGTAAGGCCCGGCCAAGTTTGAGCACACCCCGACTTTGATCCCATGCTTTTGGAGACGCTCAATGGCAGGCATAGCGTCCTCAAAGCACTTGATCGACTCAAGCTCACGATCAAGCATGTTCTGAAGCTCGATCAGCTGGGTAGACTTGAGTTTGATTCCAAAAGCAGCCGCGGTGCCCTCGATCCCATGGCCGTGGGTCATGATCCAGCGAATATCGTCAGGTGAAGCGGCGCGGCCCTGCTGGGATCCCAGTCGCAAAAGGCGTCGGTAGGGGTTCTGATGGTTCCGAATCTCAACAAGCGTCCCGAAGGCGTCGAAAATCACCCCATCGACCATTTGGCTCTCGTCAATGATATACATTCGCCCAAGCGATCAGTGGCCCTTTTCGGCTAACGAACCACAATACCATGGCTTGCAAGATCGTTTACTAGGGTTTTGCGGCGAAGCATTCCAGGAATTTTAAAAATACTTCTATATCCGTAAAACAGGCCTACGGGGATAACTAGAAGGCCGAGGCCGTATGTGGCTGTTGCGATGATTAGCCCAGCAGGAACTGCTGCCAAAGTGAACACAATCCCCTTCAGCACACTGGATTTGGCCACGAGCTTCATATGATCGAGATCATACTCAACCTTTCCGTTACTCTTCTCGCATGCTACAAGAACGATTGATTTTTTACCAAGATGCTTGTAGTACCAAACTCTGGGGCTGTCAGTCGACATGGCACCATGTCTTTGCAAGTAGCGCAGCATAACAACTTCTTTGAAATGAAACGTTTTGCCCTCGCCGTCTTCACACCGCACCTGAGTATAAAGGGCATCCAGGTCGCCACTGGCTTGGAGATGATAATTCTTGACAGCGAGTGTCATTTTCTTCAGATCAGACATGCATTTTCCTTAGTGCATTTAATCTTGGGGCCGCCGGCAGCCTGAGGCCGCCTGAACACACGTACACGAACAGCTCACCAGGCGGTGTCAGCGGGACACATAAAATGCGCACCGCCTGATCGGGCAGCTTGAGAACGCGTTCAAAATGGATGGCGAGTCAGCCAAACGCAGATGCTCACCGCGGTTCACTTAGCTCGCTAGCAATCACAAAGTGGTCTTGACCACTTAGGCTACGCATTAGCTTGAAGCCCTCCCTCGACTCGACCAGTACTAATGGAGGGGTGGCAACAGTCATTCCGTTCGAGCTCACGTTTGACTGATCGTTGTAAACGAGCGCCGCGTAGCTCTGCCCTACCCTGGCAGCGTTGATGAGGTAAGCGTCGACCATCACACCCCAGTCGATGCCCTGCGCCTGGATCACCTCTGAAGGAACGTCCTGCTCAAGCGATCCGGGGGCAAAAGCTAGCTCGAGAAAGGACTTCATCACGAATTGGCCATCAGATTTGAATCTCGAAGTAAGGGTCAAACCCGGTATCCTCATTGGGGTAGCCACGAGGGTTAGATATGACCCGGCAGCCGGCCAAGTCCATATCAATGGCTTCATGTGTGTGACCAAATACCCATACGTCCGCCAGCGGCACCAAGCTGTGCCAGTCATTGGTGTAGGCTGCTGTGAGGTGCCCATCATGATTGCTTCTAATCGCAAGCGGAGAGGGAGAATGGTGGGTCACGACAACCGTTTTGCCGCCAAATGGTCTAGCAAGCTCTTGGGTGAGCCAATCCCATGCGATGTGGTTCCGGGTAACCAGGTCGTCCGGTCTCAACCGTCTGTAGTTCAAATCGGCCCTGATGTACTTGAAGTCATTCATGCATTGCCTGGCAGCACTGCTAGCCGCGAGCTGATCCCCTGTGGAGGTGAAGTCAGTCCACGCTGTGGTGCCAAGAACTCTCACGTCACCCAGCATCATGGTTTCGTTTTCCAACACGTGGACATGGCCGGCCGCGGCGTCCTTCATCTTCTCCAGGCTGCGATCGATGTGGCCGTCGTAGTACTCGTGGTTCCCTGCGATGTATGCGACCTCGCAGGCGAAGGTGTCATTGGCCCACTGGACGCCCCTGGCCTTCTTGTTGATATCCCCTGCGAGAATTACCAGATCAACCCCAGCATCGAGGGGCGGCGGGTCGAAACGGTGGATCTCGGCGTGGAGGTCTGAGTAGATTCTGATTCTCAAAACGCTGACCTTGAGGGTTTAGCTATAAATTGACGCAGACTGGTTACAGAGCGCACGCGTGATGGGACTGCCGGCGCAATGGAGCGGAAGCATCCCAGCCCTCTCTTCCTCGATCAGAACAGCGCACCAAGCGCGCCTGACAGTTCATTTCACAGCACTATATTGCATGGAGTCGAACCGCGCAATATGGCTTTATCCTCGGCTTTGGGTATTCCAAATGTCGTTGAGAGAACCGCTGGCCGCCGTCTTGAGGCTGACACGCACCGCCCGGAATCTGTCCCAGGAAGACTTTCATGGCCGGGTCGAGGCGCGTCATATGAACAATATCGAGCGCGCGAAAAGCAGCCCTACCCTGTCCTCGCTCGAAGACATCGCCATTGCATTGGACGTTGATCTTGTAGCGCTCGTGGCCGTGGCCAGCGCTCATGTCCGAAGCCAAACCCCAAAGGAATTTTTGAAAGACTTGGCCGGCGAGATCACCAAGCTTGAGAAGCTAGGCGTCCTGGGCAAGCTCGACGGCGAGTTCACCGACGGCAAGCTTCAATCAGCGCACGGTCGCATTCGATCAGGCGCTGCCAATCGAGCGGCGGTGCTTCAGTGCAAGGCTGAAGGAAGGACGCAGAAAGAGACCGCGCAGCTTCTGGGACTCGCAAAGTCGACAGTGAGCAAGCTGTGGAAGACGCCAGAAGCAGTTTATGTCAATAAGGGCGCTTGACCCCATGCTATGGTGCGGGTCACCTTGTGAACCCCTTATAGGGATTAGCAGGTGAGCACAGCCAAAATACAAGCACGCAAACTGGTGATAGCACATGTCAGAACGCTCGGGCTCAGACGTCAGAGAAGGTGACAACACCGGAGTCGACGGCACTATTGAAGCGACCTACTACACAATCTAACATCCGGACAAGCTGGCTTGAATTAATTACTTGGAAACTATCAAGCTCGCTGAGCATCGAATAATCCCAATCATAAAAAAGATGCGCTATAAGCATACCAGCCTTTGGCCAGTCGAATGTATTAGGTCTAGGATATTTGTATGTTTCAAGAGACAACTGGTATCTATCAATCTCAACTTTCCGCCTCGCCAAAGGTATGTCCCCTGACGCACTCCTGTACAATTTTTTGGCTGCTGTTGGCCGAGCCATTTTTTCCTGAAACGCCAGCTGTGCGAGGTAGTGCAGTTTGCAAGGTGGCAAGCCATAGCTAAAGCTGTACGAAATGATCATACCAGTGGCGCTATCAATCAAGAAACAGACTGGCGTGAGAGCGTAGTTGTTAGCGTGCACCGTACGGATGCGTAAACTAGAAACCCAGTAAAGGGGTACGAGATATTTATACACGCTATTACCCCCACCCTTTCAAAGAAGATACGCCCAACAAATCAGTGCTGTACATCTGTAGTACCGTACGAACGCCCTGCGTCAAGTCAAGTCGTCGCCATAATGAAGATCCCGAGGTGCTCAGATAAAAGTCATGATCTGGCCGAGCATCCGCGGCTTGCTCGTCGGTAATCCACCCCAATAACAGGCCTATCAGGTAAAAAGCCCGAGCGCGGGCGATCGCCGTGACGCGCAATGGCAACTGATGAAACAGGGCAATTCCATTTGTATTATCAAATTCACTACTCGACTGAACCATGAACTTCAGCACTGACGTGTAATTACCCATGATCTCGGCCCTCATTGAAAGGCGAAGAAGCGTCAACAAAAAGTTTTCAGCGTTACGCTGCACTGCCTGATCGTGACAACCTTTCATTAATTTATATGCGCGTTCAACGACCATCCTGCCAAGTAGCTGCACTGCACTATCCTTCTCGAGCCATTTCGTTTCCCGCTCCAGTTCATGACCACGAGCGCTGTCGTACTCGAAAACATCCATCGCAAAATCCACTGAGTCATGCAGATAATTTCCAGCGCTACGCAGTACACAGCCATGCACCTGACAAAACGGCTTCAATAAGTATCGCCAGCTTCTGAGATAAACTGGAAAACCCGTTGCCGTCACCGATTCCTCCATGCAAGTAAGGCAGTAATCTGATCGAAAGCAGATCGGTATGATTTGAGCCTCAGAGGGACGGAACATGGATTCGATCCACTCCATCGAGATTTCGTAGCATTCTGCAAAGGCCCTGACCCCTGGTAGACTGAAGTCAAAATCATAGTCTTTGCCTCTGCCTCCTAGCGCTTCGATGTAGGGTGCGCGTAGCGTTGAGCTTTCCCACGCGTCGGATGGCATTCCCCAAAACGCTCGCACTTCAGGCTCAGGCCGGACTTCACGCACTCTGTACATCCAGGATGAAAGCGTTTCATCAGGATAAGGTTCAGGATAAAGTTTAGAATAAGGGTTAGAAGAAGGCCCCGGGTAGACCTCATGTGTAGAGAAACTGGAGGACATAACTTTCGTACTCATTTAAATCATTCGTCGTGCTGAGCGCCGCCACTGCGCTTTGCTGGTGAAGGAAGCGCTCAACTAGTTTCAGCCTGAGTGACCTATTGACGTCCTGAATGTCTAAGCCAAATTTTGGCTCTGGGACTATAAGGCTTTCTGCAGTAAGGCTGAGCGAGTAATCACAATTCAACCTCCCCCATAGTCGATTCGCGAACTCATGGTATTCTTCATCTGTCAGCCGCTGCCTTAATGTGTAGCGGCGCCAACCAAGCCGCAAGTACCTGTCGAACCTTTTCTGCAGTAGAGCACTGCGCGTTGAAATTACAAACTTGAGATCTCGAATTTCTTCTGAGAGAAGACGAATAACACCGAAAACTGTATCATAGTCATCAATGTCACTCGCCAAGACATCTAGATCATCGACCAAAATCATTTTTTGAGATGAGAGTGACAAAGTCCGTACCAAATTTGGCGCCAGTACCCTTTTTTTGGGATGGTACTTACGCCTGACATGGAATGCATCAGACAAATGATCCAAAAATTCTGATCCGCCAATGTAAACATCACCCTGCAGTAGCTGAGTGCTACTGGGGTGGCGCTGATGCAGCGTTCTGAATAATGTTGTGATGCCGCATCCTGAAACACCATCCAGCAGCATCACGTTTGACTCTGTATTTGTTTCTGTATTTGCCTCTGCATTTGATTGAGGGGGTAGGTTTCTGGGCCAGATGGATTGTTCTAAAGTCTTCATCATGACCAGCTGTTCCGTTGAAAAATACGGGAGGACGAAATCGTCCTCCAATACTTCTCGAGCTAGAGCTTTAGCTTGAGAGGGCGTCATTACGCGCAGTCCTTCTCCATGCTCACGTCGTGCAGGCCCTGCAAACTCGTTCCCAGTTCCATCGCCATGATGGCTTCCACGTCACGGACATGCTTGAGCGTGATGCGTTCGGTACCGTCTGCGATTGCAGCCCAAGCCGATGCCTGCAGAATCTTGACGATGTTGTCGGTGATCCCCAGCGACTTCTCGACAATGGCCAAGCAGAGTTCCTGGTCACGAAAGTCCGTCGGCTTTTTCAGGGGCAGCCGGTGGATATAGCTGAACACGAAATTCCGAACATCTTGGCCATTCGACCAAGTTTCCAAGTCGTGAACTGCATAACGACGAGCGAGTTGCGGATCCTCCCTTAAGAAGCGGGCGGCGTCAGGCACACCAAAGGCGAATACCGAAAGGCCATAAGTGGAACCGGAAAGGTTCTTCAACAGCGACAGGTTGACCTTTCGCTGGAAAGGCGAGAGTGTCAGCGCATCATGCACCTCATCAATGACAATGGCTTTGATGTTCTGGCTTTTGATGAGATGCTGGAGATCCGGACTGATCCTCCGGGACTGGCGGGCTCTACGGCTCGTGTCCAACCCCATTTCGGCAAGTATCAGCTCCTTCAGACCCATGTTGTCCGCGTTTTGGTGCATCGTCACGGTGACAATTCGGTTCACAGAAGTGATATTCCTGCGTCCAAGCTCCTCGATCATGCTCGTCTTTCCGACGCCCCCCTTACCCAAACACAGCAAGCAAGGGGCAACAACCTTCCTTGGCATGGACATGATCATGTCCATCTTTTTGAACAATCGCTCGGCGGAGTGGTGCGGAACGAAAAAATCTTTCAGGCAGGACATAGCCCGATCATGATTGCTCAGTTCAAACAGTTTGTGGCAGCTGTGGTGCACATGAGAAAGATCCATAATTTATCTCCAGATATAATGTATAAGACGTATTGAGGATAAAAAGACACACTGAAGCCTCAGCTGTATCTTTGAGCTGAAGTTTTGGCTGTGTCGATGAGTTAACAGGCTTGTTATTGTAGCGCTTTGTAGCGCCTTGGCAGATGCGTTGCTTAAATACTGATTGATCTTTACTCTGTATCCAACCAACAGCATTTTCTGCGCAAGCAGACCGAATGGTGATAACCACGATCTTAAGCACCCTGCTTGCAGGATGTATAAGTTGGAACAGTAACTATTGTGGTTTCTTTACCTCACTCTTGTTGATTGGATCGGTGATTTGGAGCCTGATGTTGAATTCAGGGACTGGGTTTGGGGTGAGTCTGGGGTGAGTCTTGGCTGGATCTAAGTCTGAGGCGGAGTCTCAGTCATTCATAAGGTCAGGCCAGCTTCAGTAGAGAGTCGGTGGCGCATCAAAGTCGATCTGCTCTGCCGTGCTGCTCCTCGAAAAGCCCTGCCAGGGACGCTCCGCGGCCTTTCGTTCTCCCCCAACAGCTCGAAGTGCCGCACGCCCTTTCCGAACTTTTGAAACTTCGGGTTTAGGAGTTGTGGCGTTTTCGGGCTTTCTGGGGGATGCGATGCTGGCGGGCTTGGCAGTTGCAGCATTGTCAAGGAAGTTATCCAAGTGTTCCGTTTGATCCGTAAACTCCGGTTTGGCTTGCGTATTGACTTGAGACCTGGAATCAAGCGACTCAGTATAATTCCGCTGATCGCGTTTGCCCGCCGCTTTGGCAGCTTGGCGCTTGCTTTGAGCAGTCCGCCGGTACTCTTCTTGGACGATTGCATTGCCCAAAGCAAGAGAAGCGGTCGCATCAGCAGAGTAGGTGCCATCCCGCTCACCCTTCTCCTGCCGCTCAACCCTGTACAGGGCATAGTCGTGGCTACGCCGCATCTGATTTCTGTACTCTGGTACACTTACGTAGGTACCATCTCCTTCAAGATCTACGAATATCTTCGAAAGATCATTTGGGTCGTACTTAACTACCAGTTCTTCTCGCACTTTGTTCTGCAGGCACGGTGCATAGTAGAATCGCCCGTGCATTTCGATCCCACCTGCGCGGATGAGCTTCGGCCTTTCTGGGTAAAGTGCGTACCGAAATCCTTCATGCAAAGACTCGTCGATCTGACGAGGCTGTGAATGCTTCCCAAAATGCTCATCCCATTTTTGGGAGGGAAACATCTTTATGGCCGGATGCTTGCGATCGTTATAAGCATGAATGGCGCAGACGAAGAACTTCCTAAGTGCAGTAATAGAGATGGATGCCCTAGCCACACTGTTCTCATCACCTCGCTGCTGTGTATTGGAATAGGTTGTCCCCCTCAAGAAATGGATATGAGATCGCATCATCGTACCTATCAAGCGCTCGATGTGCCCTCCCTGATGTTTTTTACCGACATCACGGTGTTCAACTCTCACACCGAAACGTTTTAACCTCGCCTTCAGCACCTCTGAGCGAAACTCAGCCGCATTATCCGCGTGTATGACCTCGGGCACGCCGTGCATAGGCCAGACGCTTGCATCCAGCCCAAGACTGGCGAGCATGGCCGTTTTGGGAAGGACGCAGTTCTCGATCAGCATCGCTACCGTTACAGAATTGGGCGGAAGTAAGCTCAGGTAAAACCCGACAATCGCCCTCGTATGTATACAGATAGCAAAGCTAACCCAAGGGCGATCAATCACCGTCCTCTCCTGCTCATCCACGACGATCATGTCGACACGGGTATGGTCGATCTGAACCCATTCAAGCGGGCGGGACGTAACCTTGTATCCGGGGCGAGCCTCGAAGATGTCAGCAGCATCAACCTTCCCTAGCTTCATGTTAGCCAGGAACCGCTTGCCCTTCTTCAAAAGCCGCCGTCGTACAGCATGATAGCTAGGCCGTTTGAGACCACGCTCGTCAGCAAGCATTTGGGCGGTCACCCAAACCCTTTCGATGGTTGCTGCCTTCCCTGCGTAGGTCTTGATGGAGTCAACAATCAACCCCTCAAGTTCTCCCCCAAGCTCGGACGGCGTCGGACGGCGTCCGGGCATGCTGGACGTAACGGCACTTAGATCACCGCCACGTGCCCTCACTCGCCGAATAATCTTATGAAAGCCTGATGGCTTCATACCGATCGCGTTCGCCGCATCAACAGCGCTGATTTGACCGGAAAGATAAAGCTTGATCGTCGGAATCCGGTCGCTAGCAAGATCGAAGCGAGCAATGGTCTTATCCGAACTATCCAGGTTTAGCTTTGAGCTCGATTTTGATTCTGCGTCCAGGGAGGGCGCTTTCGATAGCTCATTCTCTTTTTCAGATGTTTTGTTGCGATTTGTCATTCCGCCTACCATTTGACGAATTGCCGTTGGGTAATGGCATCTGCCCGTTGGTTTTAGGTAGTGGTTATCACTTGCTGGTTTTTAAAGAGCGGCACTGCGAAAGCCGAGCTAGTTTTACTTCCTAGACCGGCAAGGTCAAGTCCCACTCCGGAGAGCATTAAAGTTTAATTAGGCATATATTGACTGACAATTTAGGCTATTTTATTTTACTGTTTTCAACGCCTAAAAAATATTGGAGGCCCGATGGTGTCAGGCTTTGAGGGGTTGAGCTGGCCTCATGAAAAACTTGCCAAATGAGACGAGAGATGGAGTATTATTATATATATTGAGAAAAATCTTATCTGCGGCATCGATATATGCGATTCGCGATCTCGTGAGGTTCGCATCGAAATCACAAATGTTTTTTGTGCAAAATTTTTCCTAGGACTCTATGTTCTTGGCCATCGCGACTAAAAAAGCGTTAGCTAATACGGACACTTTCCGCAGTTTGCGCGGTTAATGCGGACACTTTCAGTTCAAGCGGTCAGTTAAATCGGACACTTTATGTGAAAAATTTGCAAATAATCTGGACACTTCCCGTCAAAAAGTGTCCTGAGTGCAAATTGTAATGCTGGAGGTCTTGAATTTCGGGGCTTGCGGGGAGTGTCCACGATTCGCAAAGGTCACACTCGTGCGTTTTCCAATGCTGATCGCTGCATCACTGCAGCTCAAGAAACTCGGGGCCCCTCAGCCGTATTTGCACGTTATTACGCGTGGCGTCGTCTCATTGGCTTCGCCATACTTCTGCCACGTTCGATGCGCCCTTCAGAAACGCAATCGCTGTGCTTCCATCAGATCTTGCACTAATTGATCATTTTGCTGATGTCTTCCACATGTACCCACTCCGATCTGAATTCAACGGTGAGCATCCTGCCAACCAACCCGGCATACGTCCGCCTGAGTGGACACCGTCCTCGCTAGTTACTTCAGTAAGACCGGGCCTATCCGATAAAAGGCGGCTGAGGGAGCACGCGTCCATGCTGAAGAAATTAGCTTTTCTGCTACGTCGTCGAGATCACTCCAGCCAAGCTAAGGCAAAAATACCCGATCAGCAGGCAAGCAGCAGCAATGCCGGAAACTACGGTGGGTACGAGAAACACCAGCCAAACCCACTGGGTTCGAGAACTGAAGTCTTGGAAAGCTTTCTCGAACTCCACTAGAACGTTGGGATGCGCCCGCTTACCAAGAATGGCCTGGGTCTTTCGCATATGCTTGGCGCCCCAAAACATTTTGACGATCTCCCAGCTGATGAACAGAGTCAGAGAGACTGTGATCGCGAGGCCACAGGCGTTGAACAGCCAGGTTGGGATTTTCCCGGCCAAAGTTGACCAGAATGCAAAATAACCAGCGTATCCAGCCACCATGATCAGATTCGTGTAGGAAGTGGCGTTGCTCATAAGCTTTTCGTTCAGCTGTATGAAAGCGCTGATCTGCTTCTCGACTGCCTGCTCTTGCCTCATCTGCTCCACCTCTTCGACCAAGCCTTCAACCACACGGTGTATATCACGGCTCCATCCATCCAAGTCGCTATTCATCCTCACCTCTCGCTTTCTCCAAAGCTGGAAGGCTAGACCTTCTCTGTACATAGGCGTGCTGCAGTCGATCAACACGGTATATCGCCCCTGTGCTTCTAGACTTCACAGCCTTTGGTCACGAATTAGCCTTGCGCAGCCATGCGCTCTAATTGCTGGATCTCAGGCTCAGACAGCCAGGCGTAATAACCGCTGGGATGGACTTTCAGCGTCAGGCAAAGCCGTCGAATCGAATAGTCGCCCGCGCGCTGCTTGATAAAGGCGTACTTCAGCCGCACTCCTTGGCAAAGTACGCGGCGGCCTTTTTTAATATGTCTCGCTCTTCAGTGACGCGCTTGAGTTCCGCTCGCAGACGACGCAGTTCAGCGTGCTGATCATCATCCTGCTGCCGTTCTTCTTGAGGTTTGCTGTAGCGCTTTATCCAGGCATAGAGGCTATGCGTCGACACGCCAAGACGGGCCGCTACCTCAGCGACAGGCAGCTTCTTTTCGGTCACTTGATTGACTGCTTGGATTTTGAATTCTTCGGGGTAACGCGGGTTGCTCATGGCACCTCCTAATTGGCCTCAGTTTAAGGCAAAGAGGTGTCTACGAAACCCGGGGCGATTCACTCCACGTACACCGAGTTTGCTCACACCGCGTGCTGTGAGCCCTTCCCTACCACCAATTCCCGCGTCAGCCACTCAAGATACCCGGCAATCATCACCTCATCACGCTTGCAGTAAGACCACTTGTGCCTCTTCGCCACCGTTACAAACCCGGCCTGCACAAGAATCTCCAAATGCCGGCTTGCGGTCGGCTGAGCGACACCCAGCGCCTTGGCAATAAGCGTCATGCAAACGCCGAGTTCAGCAGGATCGGCCGACCACTGATCTGCAAAGTGTTCATGAGGCTTCGCAAGCAATCGAAGTATCGTTACCCGAACCTCGCTGCTCATCGCTTTCATCTGTATTGATCTGTCCATGCCGGCATCATATAGTCATTTAGCTAAATAACAATATGAGGTGAACCATGCTGGATCTACCCTACACGTCAATCATCGAAGGCAACGCCGTCAGGTGGGGAAAGATGGGATCAGGCGCGCCCTTGGTAGCCATCCACGGGACCCCTTTTTCCTCCCAGGTCTGGAGGCGCATCGTTCCCCTGCTAGCTGGCCATCGCACCGTGTACTACTTCGATCTGGTCGGGTACGGCCAGTCTGAGATGAGGGCGGATCAAGACGTTTCGCTGGCCGTCCAGAACAATGTGCTCACTGCGCTCTTCAAAGAATGGGGTTTGAACCGGCCAGACGTGCTCGCACATGACTTCGGCGGTGCTACTGCGCTGCGAGCGTACTACCTGAACGGGCTGCGTTACGCGTCTCTTACCCTGTTCGACGCAGTCGCTTTGGCTCCGTGGGGCTCGCCGTTCGTCCAGCATGTCCGCCAACACGAGGCAGCATTTGCTGGAATGCCCGATTACATGCACCGCGCGCTGCTGGCGGCTTACCTGCAAACCTCAGCAGCGACCCCGTTGAGTGAAGAAGCCCTGCGCATCTACAGTGCCCCTTGGGTGGGTGAAGTTGGTCAGCCTGCGTTCTATCGGCAAATCGCACAGATGGATCAATTGTTCACTGACGAGATTCAGCCGCTGTACACAAGACTTGATTGCCCGGTGTCGGTTTTGTGGGGCGCTGAAGACGCCTGGATCCCGTATGCGCAGGGCGAGCGTCTTGCCGAGCTGATCGCCCAGCAGCCCTGTATTCGAGTCGAGAATTGCGGTCATCTCATGCAAGAAGACCGGCCCGAGGCCATTGTGGCGTCGCTGTTGAACCAAATCGGCGCAGGCTGAAAAGTCGCTCCCACTGAATGCCGGCATGCCTGGAAGGCCGCCGAATACGATAAGCATTGTTAGTCCTTTACAGTGTTTCAGTGCGACATTGAGCGTGGTCAGTCATGTGGCAGTAGCTGCCACTGCTCACCCGGTGCGCTTCCTAAAGCGGCATGACACGGCTATCCCGGCGATGCTGAGTACGGTGACAATTCAGGCACCAGACAACACCTGTAACCAGCAGCGCAATTGCTGCAATTTCGTATGGATCAGGAAGCCGATGCGCCCATAGAAAGCCAATAAGCAGCGCCGCCAATGTCTCTATCACGAGCACTTGCCCACTCAGTGCCAAGGGCAGGAGCCGGCTCGCCTGGTTCCAGCACGCGCCGCCCACCACGGAAGACAGAAAAGCTACCCCGCCAGCTACCAGAAGAAAATCAAGCCATTCAGTGTTGCCGTACGTTCCGGCCTGCCACCCCAGCACAGGTAGCGCCAAGAGCAATGATTGAGCGCCCGTCATGACCCCTGTCAGCAGTGCCCAGTCATTGGAGGAAACGCTGGCGACCTGAACCAGACGCCGAGCGTTACTCACCGCGAACCAGCTCCAGGTCACTAACGCGCCCGCCGCGCACAGAATCCCTGCGATGTTGGTGAGGATATCGGTCCGGTCGCCGTTGGTAATTGCATGCCAACTGATGAGCGTTACCCCGCCCACTGCACAGCACAGCGAAGGAACGAGCTTGCGCAGCGGAACGGCATTTTCGTCATGCCGACCTGCCAGTGTGATGAGCACCGGAATCAGCCCGACAATCAGCGATGTTGTAGCTATGCCAACCAACTGCACACCGGTGCCCACCAGCGTGTAGTAGATGAGATTTCCTATCAGGCTGAGCCAGAACAGCGACTTCCAGTCGGCCTTGCTGAGCTTGGCGCACACGCGCTTCCAGCGAGGTGCGAGCAGCGCCCCGGAAATCACGCCATAGCAAAGAAACCTCAGCACGGCGAATTGCAGGCCGCTCAGTCCGGGGGTCAGTTGCGGGCCGAGGAAGATCACCCCCCAGCACACACCCGCACACACCCCGTAGAAGATACCTTTCAGCAATAATCGATCTGCACCCATTTCACCCGCGCTCCAAAACCTGATGAGCGAAGTCTGGAGCAGCTGTTTCGGTGCGTATTGTCGGTAACTACGGAATGCTTTACCCAGGCTGTTGCTGCGCACGACGGTAGGCCGCCGGGGTCGTGGCTTTCAGGCGCTGCATGGTGCGTGTCAGCGATGCCTGGTCGCTGAAGCCCGCACGCAAGGCTATGTCAGCAATGGGCAAGGCAGTTCCACGTAACCATCGCTGCGCTTCCTGCACACGCAACTCGGTCAACCAGGCCTGCGGGCTCATGTTGAACACTTGCCGGAATCGCTGATGCAACTGGCTCACGCTCATGTTGGCAAACCGAGCCATGGCTTCATTGTTCCAATGGGCTCCAGGATTGCTCCGAAGACGACCAATCAACCGCTCCATAGGGTCGGTAAAACAGGTAGCGTCCGGGCTCAGGGAGGACAACAACAAGGGCCCCAGCTGGCACGTGGCGATGGAGAGTTGCGCATGACCTATCAACTCGGCGAACTCGATGAGCCGACGCGTTGCGGGGGGGATTGGCACATAGATGTTTCGAGCCAGGCGCTCGATGTGGAGCGTTTCCAGCGTGGAAGGCGCGCAGTCCAGAACCAAAAAGCGACTATCGATGTCGCAGTGTTGCGAGTGCTCTGAGCCAGGTTCCACAAGTGCCGCCAATGACTGATCAATACATCCGCCGCGACCGTTTACGTCTATGTCCATTCGGCCGCGAATCGGCAGGACCAATTGAGCGTGATCGTGGTGATGGTGAGGGGTGTCCCGCTCATAGCTGCGCACTTCGAGGCTTAAAAACATTACTGCACCTTCCGCTCCGGCAGGTTATCCGACGTGTGTGTTACTGCCCTACTCCACAGCCGTTAACACTGTCAGCGCGAGCGGCCTTGGAACTCACCGGATCATATCCCTTTTGCTCATGGCCTGCTTTCCAGGAGGACAGAAGATTCCTCGCGGTGTGCTAACGGATAGTCCAGGGAGATGCGGAAACAATTGAGCCTCCAGCTAATCAGACGGAGGCCCAACAGTAGTACAGTTTGTGTTTAATGCTGGAGCTCGCAGAAGCTCAAGCAATGCCTCTCGCCTTCAACGGCTAACCGGGACAATTACTAGAGGCTCCTGCCTGCACTCAGCGGCGCAGAACGCGATCCAGCACCAACAGGGCAATCGCGCCAATAGCCATCGCAGTCACTGGCTTTTCTTTGACGAAGGTGGACACGCTGTTCATTGCATCGCCGTAGGCCTGGGTCACTTGACCGCATGCCTGGCGGCCCGCACCTTCTGCCTCGAGGCTGGAATCACCAAACAGTTTCCCGACAGCGCTCTGGGCTTTACCGGCAACTTGTTCTACTACGCCTTCAACCTGTTCACTCTTCATGTTCGTCAAACCTTCGTGTGTCAGTGGGGAGGCTCAGGGTCTGCCTGAGCCGGTAGATAGCTGCACAAGGTTAGGGTGACAGGCGTCATGAATAGTTCAACGTCGATGCGCACCGGTCATATCGCCAAACGACTAGCTACGCCGACACCTGCTCAAGAAAGATCAGCTGCAATGGCTCAGCCAGCAGATCATCAGCGATGCCAGCAAAGTGCTGGAAATACGGCATGGCGAAATGCGCATCGAGCGCGGCCTGATCTGCGAATGCCTCGCGCATGTAGAACGTGCCACGCTCATCACGCAGCTCGAACAATACATAGTCCAGGTTGCCCGGCTCCGCACGGGTCGGTTCGACCAACGACAGCAGTGCATCCTTCAAGGCTTTTCGTTGACCAGGCTTGGCCTTGAGTACGGCAATTGATACCAACGCTTTGGCGGACGCATCCATCATAAGTTCTCCGGAACAATGAGCTTGGGGACCACCGTGGTCCGTGGCGATGATATTCACCTGGCAAGCTCTGCAGAAAAACCCTCGCATTCCGGCAACACTTTCGCTTTAACGGTGAAAATGAAGCCGCAAGGTTTCCGGGTTATCGCGTTCCTCAACGGGAAGGCGTCAAGTTCGGCACGCACGTGCCGATATCCCTCAGAGCGACTGTCCAAGCGCCATCCTGGCCCCTATCAGCGCCCTGCTCTATCTACCAGCTCTGAGGCTGTAGTGAGTATTCACGGCAAGACACGGGCGTTATCCGTTTCGCCAGCTACCAATAACTGCTTGATAAAAGCCTAAGCACCGGGTGATGAATGCGCCGTATATCGTTGGGCCAGTGGCTGCGCGCTGGGGTGGCCGTGGCCGCGTTGACCGTATTCAACACCGTTCCAGCGTTCGCGCTATCAAATGGCTGTACGGCCATCAACAGCTTGTCCGGCTCAGTTTCACTGGCATTTGGTACGAATAAATATCCCGCCTCGGACTTTCTTCCGGGAGATGCGCTGACGCTGACGTTCAGTGACAGCGGGGCGGCGTACCAGGGCAATCCCACCGCTGCTGACAGCCTTAGTCTCGCTCGCTACAGCCTTGCCGGTTTTCAGACCTACAACGCAGCGAACAGCACCACCAATACGCCGCACACGGTCAGCATGACCGTCCCCGCAGGCAGCCTGGAGGCCAATGGTGCAGCCATTCGGGCTACGACCTCCAATGGCCAGATCAGCAACCTGGTGTTCAGCTGCACCAGCCTCAGTGCAGTATCCACGGATGCCACTCTATCCAGCCTAACGCTCTCGACAGGCAGCCTGACGCCAGCTTTCAGCACGGCCACCACCAGCTACACCGCTTCGGTCGCCAACGCTACAAGCACCCTCTCCCTCACACCGACCACCACAGACAACAACAGCACGGTCACAGTGAATGGCACACCGGTAAACTCAGGTAGCGCTTCCCCGCCCATCGGCCTCGCAGTGGGTTCGAACGTCTTCACGCTGCTGATCACGGCTGCAGATGGAGTCACTACCAAGTCTTACACCATCACCGTCGACAGGGCCCAAGCCGCACCGCAGGCCAGTGCGGTTACGGCAGACGTGAGTGCCAACAGCACAAACAACCCGATCAGCCTGGCCATTACCGGCACCGCCAGCTCGGTCGCCGTCGCTACTGCAGCCAGCCATGGCACAGTCACGGCGAGCGGAACCAGCATCAGTTACACGCCTGTCGCGGGCTATTCAGGCAGCGACACCTTCACCTATACCGCGACTAACAGTTCAGGCACCTCTGCGCCGGCGACGGTCACTGTGACCGTCTCGCAACCAACACTGATCATCACTCCGTCTGCCGGTGCATTGCCCGCAGGCCAGGTCGGCAGCAGTTACAGCCAGACCATCAGCAGTGCTGGGGGCACGGCATCCTATGGCTACGCAGCCAGCGGACTGCCAGCGGGGCTGTCGCTGAATACCACTTCCGGCGTGCTTAGCGGGACGCCCACCACTGCCGGCAGCTACACGCCATCGGTCATCGTCACCGATGCCTATGGCGCGACCGCCACCACCAACTACACCCTCTCGATCGTGGCGCAGGGGCCGGTGGCGAGCGCCGTATCGGCAAGCGTTGCCGCCAACAGCACAGGCAACGCGCTCACCCTCAACCTGTCCGGCGGCCCTGCCGACAGCGCGGCGATCGCCAGCCAGCCCCAGCATGGCACCGCCACGGCGTCTGGCCTTGCCCTGCGCTACACGCCTGCAGCGGGCTTCGCCGGGGTCGACAGCTTCAGTTATACCGTCACCAACGCGGCCGGCACTTCTGCGCCGGCGACTGTAACCATTACCGTCACGGCGGTGACGCTTGCACTCAGCCCGGCCAGCGGCCCGCTCCCCGGCGGCACGGTCGCGTCCAGTTACAGCACCTCGCTGCTGGCATCCGGCGGCACTGCGCCTTATCACTATGCCGCGACCGGCTTGCCGAGCGGCTTGACCCTCGACACCAGCAGCGGAGTGATCAGCGGCACACCTACCCTGGCCGGCGCCTATAGCGTTGCAGTCACGGCCACGGATAATGTTGGCAATGCCGGCAGTACCAACTACACGCTGGCCATTGGCACCGCCTTGCCCACGGTCGCGGCGGTATCCGCGGTGGTCGCCGCCAACTCGTCGAACAACCTCATTGCCTTGGGGCTCTCGGGTGGCGCTGCTACCACCGTGACCGTCACATCGTTGCCGTTGCATGGCACGGCGGTCGCCAGTGGCACCAGCATTCGCTACACGCCCCAAGCAGGTTTCTCGGGCAGTGACAGCTTCAGCTACAGTGCCAGCAATTCCAGTGGCACATCGGCTGCTGCCAGCGTTTCCATCACGGTCAGCCCTGCTACCCTGGTGCTGGCTCCGGCAGCCGGCGCGTTGCCCGCTGCCACCTTGGGCAGCGTCTACCGGCAGAATGTGAGTGCCAGCGGCGGCGTCAGCCCCTATCGCTTCAGTGCGGCTGGGCTGCCGGCCGGGCTGACGCTGGACCCGGTATCCGGCAGCCTGTTCGGCACGCCGACTACTACCGGCAGTGGCTCATTTTCGATCAGCGTGACCGATGCCAACGGCACCCAAATGACGGCCAATTACTCGCTGCTCAGCAACGGCGTCACGCCCGAGGCAGCCGATGTCAGTGCGTCGGTTGCGGCCGGCCAGAGTGTCGCCCTGAACCTGACTGCGGGCGCGAGCGGTGGCCCGTTCACCTCTGCAACCCTGCTCGACACACCGTCGCAGGCGTTGGGCAGCGTACGCCTGAAGCAGACCGCCCTTGAATTCACGGCAGCGGCCAGGGCCAGTGGCACCGTCACTTTGCGCTTCACCCTGGCAAACGCCTGGGGTGTCTCGCAGGTTGCAACACTGACCCTGCAGATCAATGCACGGCCTGACCCGGGCAAGGACGCCGAAGTGATCGGCGTGCTCAATGCGCAGACCCAAAGTGCTCAGCAGTTCGCCCGGGCGCAGGTCACCAACTTCACTGACCGTCTTGAGCAACTGCATAGCCCGGACGGGCACCGCAACGCCTTCAATCTGCGCTTCAACCCCACGCAGGCACACCCACGGAACAAGCCAGGCCAGGCGGCCGACAGCGAGCAGACCGATCTCGATATGCTCGCAGCCACACAGATGCTGGCCGACGACCAGCCGCAACTGATGCATGCAGATCCAGCCGACCATGACCCCACTGCGCCTGCCAGCGGCAATGTATCGGTATGGACAGGGGGCTATGTTGATTTCGGCAATACCGAGCGCGGCGGCAGCAAGGTCAGCAGCACCCTGATTGGCGTCAGCAGCGGGATCGACTTTCGCTTGAGCCGTGCGCTGACAGCCGGAGTGGGGGTTGGCTATGGCAGCGACAAGAGTGATATCGGCTCTGCCGGCAGCACTAACCGCGGCAAGTCTTACAGCGTGGCTGCCTATGCCAGTTATCACCCGAGCGCGGTATTTGTCGATGCACTGCTCGGCTACAGCCGCCTGCAATTCGACAGTGAGCGCTTCGTGACTGACTCCGGCGGCTACGCCAAAGGCAGCCGCGACGGCGATCAGCTGTTCGCCTCGCTAAGCTCTGGCTACGAGCTGAAAAGCCAGAACTGGCTGGTATCGCCCTATGGCCGCTTGGATACCTCTACGACCTGGCTGCACGGCTATCAGGAGTCGAATGCAGATGCCAACAACCTCGATTACGCCCAGCAGCGTTTTTCACTGGTGTCGGGCGTGGCTGGCCTGCGTGGGCAGTACGGGATTGCGCTGAGTTGGGCCTACCTGACGTTGCGCTCGCGCCTGGAGTTCAGCCACACCTTCAACTCCGAATCCAGCGCCCGCCTTGGCTATGCCGATGTTGGCAATTCAACCTACACGATCACCACCGAAGGCTTCGGTGACGACACCCTGGCTGCGTCGCTCGGGATGGATCTGCTGTGGGCATCGGGGCTGAGCACCGGGATTGGCTATCAAGGCACGCGGGCACTGGGGCAGCAGTCGCGCTCGGATGCGCTGTCGCTGCGTGCTGCCTATCGCTTTTAACATCCCCCGCGGCCTGGTTGCCCGTCAGCCCTCGGGCAAGCTGACGCCGCAGATGAAATCGCTTGAGCCGATGCGGTGCGAGCCGAACTCCACGACGTAACTGTCGCCGCGGCGTTCGGATTCTATTCTGGCGGTAGTCTGGTCGGCATATACATCGACCAGATGCCACGGATGGCGGTCGCGCAGCACGCCCCAGCCGAGCACCCAGCCTGGTCTGGCAGGGTCCGCCGGCAAGTTTTTCACGAGGCTGCGTATGCTCATCGGCTGCTCCCAGGACGCTTTGTCTCCTTACCCCCGCAGCCGCTCTAGGCGAGCGCGACCGGCTTCGGTAATGGCGTTCTCCCCTTCATCACTGATGCGATAACGACCGGAAGCCATTCTGGCAATCGAAAACCTCACCAGGTCAGTTTTGGCCAACGCTTCGCCAACTTCGTAACTCATGGCGCGCTCCAGGTCGAAAATCCTGATCGCTCCAATCTTATAACGAGCAAAGACGATCAGCGCCTCATCAATCGCCGCTTGGTTTACCGCTTGAACACGTTCCATGCTGACATCCTAGTTCGTGAGTGGCCCGATCCGTGGGCAGACAGACAACGGACCGTGGCAGTTCGTCGAATGCGCAACGCTACTATGTACACGCCAGGTGGGGTACTGGCTTTGCATCCATGCTGGATGATTGGACAGGCCAAGGATTCGCAATCATTGACTCTAATCGGGGCCAGCCCGCGGGTATTACCGCTCCAGCAACTCTTCCCGGAGCCACGCGAGCAGCGCCTGCACTTCAGCCCGATCAGCCGCGCCTTGTGCTGTGTAGACAGAAAGGGCATCAGGCAGAGGAATGGATTCAGCGCACACTTGAATTAAAGCGCCCTCCTCGATCAGTTTTCCCGCACTGTGGCGCCATCCAAGAGCCACGCCGTGCCCCGCTACTGCTGCCTGCAGCATCAGCGGGTAGCTATCAAACATTTTCCCAGGCGTATCTTGCGCTATCGCCCTGCCAAAAGCGCTTAACCAGTCTGACCAGTCAATGAAGTCCTGTGGTGTAGAGCGATAGTGCAAGAGCGTATGCAGGCGGAGCTCTTCAAGGCTCAACAACGTGTCAGCCGCCAGGTAACTGGGGCTGCACACCGGGAACACTTCATCGGCTGCCGTAAAGCACACTGCGTGCGGCCCGCTCGCGCGTCCGGTAGTTTGCAAGGCTACATCGAAGTGGTCAGTGAATTCGCCAAGAGGTCGCGTCGAGGTGATCACCTGAACCTCAAGGTGCGGGTATTGCTCGTGGAACCTGGCAAGACGGGGCATCAACCAGTAAAAGGCTTCGCATAGCTGGCACAGGAAGACCACCCGGTCGTTGCCATGGGTTTGCCGTAGTGCCACGGCCTGATTACTGATGCTTCGCAATGCTGTGCTTACCGCCTCCGCCAGCGCTCGCCCCGCATCCGTCAAGAACACTGCTCGATTGCGGCGGACAAAGAGCTTCACACCCAGATCTTGTTCCAGCGCCCTTATCTGCCGGCTGATGGCGGCCTGAGTGATGTGCAACTCGTCAGCCGCCTTGGAGAAGCTCTCCAACCGTGCGGCCGCCTCGAACGGCAACAAACTGGTCAGCGGAGGTAATGTGTTCCTGAGCATATTCATAATCAGCTGTTATGAATCCAAGCCTGAAAAGTCGTTTTTAACATACTTGCCGCGCGCGCAAAATTGGCTGAACCCTTGATGGATTTCAGTTGATGACAACCTCACCTTCAACGCTTATCGCTGGAGTACTGTTCGCCGTCATGGCGACCCTGGCCTGGGCCCTCAACTTCATAGCGCCTTATGTCACTGGCCCCTACAGCATCTACGACCTGATGGTCATACGCTATTTGATAGCAGGTGCTCTGGGCGTGCTGGGCGTCATGCTGTGCCGCGCCCAAATGCGGTCGTTGCGGTTCTCTCAGCAGGTGCTCGCTGCAGGCCTGGGCGTAATAGGTTATCTAGGCTACGGCAGCTGTATTGCCGCAGGCGTAATTTTCGCCGGCCCGGTACTGGCGGCGGCGTTTGTGGGCCTCGTACCGGTCTTGCTTGCCTTGCTCGGCAATGCCAAAGAAAAGACAGTGCAGTGGCGTCGCCTTGGATTACCACTGCTGTTCATTGTGCTTGGGCTCGTTCTTTCCAATATCAGCAGCGTGGCGCTGCCGCACGCGGATAGCGCCAGTTGGCTGGCGGGCGTTTTCTTCTCCGTCCTGGCAGTAGCACTGTGGTTGACCTTCAGCCTGCTCAATCAACGCGCTATGGGAAAGATCGCCCCTGCCGCCACACGCGCTTGGACGGGTTTGATGATGGCCGGCGCCGGCATAGCTACACTGTGCGTCCTGCCGTTATTACATTCGCTGGGCCTGCTTGAACTGACGAGTGCGAGTTTCGGTTTCACCACTGCGGCACGCTTTTATGCCTGGGGCCTGGTCCTCGCTGTTGTGTCTTCGGTGATTGGCGCCTGGGCCTGGAACGCTGCGACACGGCGGCTACCGATGGTGCTCTCAGGTCAACTGATCTCACTGGAGTCTTTGTTTGCCGCCCTGCTCGGCTTACTCTTCAACGCCAGGCTGCCAACGTTCATAGAGACGTCAGGGCTTATCGCCGTGATCACAGGCGCCGGGTTGGCGGTCCACAGCATTCTCACGCAGGAGCACAGCAATGGATGCACTTACCCGAACGCTCAAAGCGACAATTGAGGCCGCTGATCACGCGATCACCGCCGAAGATTTCGACGAGTTAATGAAGTTTTATGCCGACGACGCAACGCTGGTGGTCAAACCGGGTTTGACGGTCACCGGCAAAGACAGCATCCGCCGCGCATTTGTCGCCATCGCGGAGCATTTCAATCACAGCATTGTTGTCACGCAAGGCGAGATGCAAGTCATTCCGGGGGCGGATGTCGCGCTCGTCGTCATGGAAACCCTGTTGCAGGCTACTGACAAGGCAGGTGACAAAATCGAGATTTCGCGCAAAGCAACTTACGTATTTCGACTCATTGCGGACCAATGGCTATGCGCCGTCGACAACTCCTACGGAACGACACTGCTGGACAACATCGTCGAGCCGTAGGACTCAAGTCAGGGGTGCCGGCAAACTATGTATCAGCCTGCTGCTGGCGCTTCTCCATGCGAATATCGCCTTCAGGCAACTGCTCCACGCAGCGCCAGCCGAGCTTGCGATAAAAACCGCTGGCGCGACTGGCCTTTGCGGTTTCCAGCCATATCGTCTCATGCTGCTGGAAAAGGAAGCACTCTGCGCGTTCCATAAGGCAGCGACCCAGACCCTGCCCCTCGAACTGGGGCAGTACGAATGCTGCGAATACACAAGCATCACCGCTATCAGCCATTGAAAAGCCTGCCGGGACACCGTCGACCTCAGCGATCCAGATACACGGCGTTTCAGCGAGTGCCTGCTCAATGGCTTCGGCGGTGATGCCCATCTCCGTCAGTTGCTCACGCGACAGGTGGTTTTCTCGAACGCTTGTGCGGATATGGAAAATCGCATCGATATCAGCGGTGTTGGCCAGCCTGATTGTTTTCTGCATGACGAGTCTCTTCAGCTACTTTCAAGCGCTGGTACTTCATAGCGCCAGCGGAAGGTCCTTTTACCAGCTGTTGCGCATTAGAGCACTACGTTGACTTCAGTTATGCCAAGCAACGCCGCTTGTTCCAGAACTTCTGCAGGGGTCGCATCGGCGTCAGGCATGACCAGGCTGTTCTCACCATCACCATGGTGCAACATGATCAAGTGCAGCGCGGCCTCATGGGTAGCAAGGTGATCCTGCTTGAGCTCGAACTGGTGAGTGCGGCGCTCGCCGTTGAAGAGGTATTCCAAGGTAAAGGTATGCATGGTCATATTCTCATGTGGTGGACTAGACCCTTATCCTGACCAGGGAGACAGCTTTTTGGTTCGATTGGCTTCTAGCCACGCTCAGGAAAACCAGACCAGCGCGGTCGCTGGCCTGGTTTCACAAAACGAGACCGGGCTTCAGAAATGCCCGCTGCTGTTGACGATCCGCAGCGACAGCGCTTCATAAGGTTCCAGGTTGATCATCAAGCGCCCGTCCTCGCTGAGGTCGCCCTCGACCGTTTCATTGATCATGTCGACCACGGTCCCCGGGGTAAAGCCGGCCAACGTCAGTTCCTCGCTGATGACCTCAGCACTGAAGTTGAGCGCGCTGATCTGGATACCCTTGCCGGCAGGCAGTTCATGCACCATGACCAGCAAGCCAGGGCTGCTGACTTCCGGCACGAGAATCTGCTTGCTGCTTGCGATGCCATAGGCCTGACGCACAGCGAGGATCTTTTTCACCATGCTGGCAAACGAATCGCTGCGTTGCAGCTGGCTGTCCAGGCTGCCGTACAAGTCGCGGGCCTTGGGGATGCCACGTACGGATGCTTGCTCTTCAGGCGCCAGCCCAGCCAGATCATAGCCACCGCGGTGAATCCAGCGCGTGTCGCCATCGAGCATGCGCTCGGCGACAGCCTCGGCCGGCAGTGGCAGTGCGCCAACCATGTCCCAACCCGACAGCGCGAACACGCCGGGTTGCATGGCGTTGTACATCACCAGCAACAGGTGGATCTTCTGGATCTGGGCGATATCGTCCTCGGTGATCAGCTCCAGGTCACGAATCCCCAGCGTGGCAGTGATCAGGCTCGCGGTGGTGCAGGAGATGCCGTTGGTGACGAAACGCAGGTTGTACGGCGCATGCTCGCCAGACAAGCGCTCATGCATCTCTTCACGTATATGCTCGCGCAGGATGCTGCCGGGGATGGTCTGGCCCTTGTACATGAACATGTCATGGGCATGCAGGGTCCAGAAATGCACCAGCTCAGTGGTTAACTCATCATGGTTCTGCAGGGCATGGATCAGCGAGGCAGGGTCAATCTTGAACGCATGCATCTGCTGCAGCATCAGGCGCAGGAACTCGGTATCGCCGGTCAGCAACGCGTGCTGGTAGGCCGGCCGAGTAACGAAGTCGTAGGATAGGTCGGCACCGCCCTTGGACATCTGGGCGATGTCATCCAGGGTCAGGTTCAGTTCCTGGAAGCTGAAACCGCCGGCCTTGCGGATCATCCCACCGAGGATCTGGTTGCCGGTGATCGATAACGGATGGCTCTCGGACCAGGCCGGGCCTTCGGCGCGGGCTTCGACGCCGAGGAAGCCGTTGGCGTCCAGGCGGATACCGCGTGCGCCATGGCAGTCGAGGGCATACAGCGCGTCACCGAGGATCATCTGCTGGGCGGTAAACGATGGGTCGAGCCAGTTCAGCGACGGCTGCCCTTCCTTGAAATAATGCAGATAGACCCAGCGCCGTTCGATACCGTCGACGCCGGTAATCGCTGGTGTTGCACTCCAGTCGGTGTCCTTGACTCCCGGCTCGAAGAAGATCACCCGTTGCAACTGGCCGACAATGTAATGCCGCGCCTTCAACTCGTCGCATACCGCTGGTGACAGGTTGACGGCGTCGCGGCCCGCGGGCACGTCAGGCAGCAGGTGCCAGTCTTCCTGACGAATCTCGACCATGTGATACAAGCCCGGATACAAGCCATAGGCCCGCTCGGCCAGCCTGAAGTCCGCGCCCTTGCCGGTATGTGCGGGGATCAGGTCATCGATGGTCACTGCGTTGTGCGCGGCGGCGATCCTGCTCATGCGCACCAATTCTTCTTCGGTACCGAACAGCGGGTCGACGTCAAAACTGATGCGGTCGAAGTTACCGTCCACGCTTGGCGTGAACTGATCACCGCTGATCCCACCGGCCTGCTTGATCGGACCGGTGTGAATGCCTTGGATGCCAATCTCGGACAACTGCTTCCACAGCGCTTCATGGCCCAGCGCCTGGAGCACCGAAGACCCTTCAGGCGAGACGATCGCGTCGGGGTACACCGTCAACCACACCGAGGATATTTCAATTGCCCGGCGCGGTTGCGACTCGGCATAGGCGTTCATCCACAGCCGCGACTGGCCGCCGTAGAGCTTGGCCCGGTCCTGGGAAATCTTGAGCATGGAACGCGCTTCGAGCCATTTAATGTAGTCGTCCTGATCTGTCATAAGCTCCCCACAAGGCAAAAGTGAATGTACGCAGGCTTTAGGGTATGACGCATGGCAGCAATGAACGTTCGCCTGGAGCGCTTTGCGCGGCGCTGGCGCAATGACACAATGCCGCACCCGTATCCAGAGCTGCGGCCTCACGCCATGAACGCCCCCGACCTTCGCCCCGAGATCACCCAGCACGTCAGGACCGATCGGCTCAAGCAGCTGTTCGTGCAATCGGCGCCGGCGGTGCTGGGCAGCTACCTGGCTGCAGCGATGCTGTGCTGGATGGGCTGGGAGCGCTTTGATCACGAAGCGGTGCTCATCTGGATGAGCGTGCTGACTGCGACCACGCTGCTGCGTACCGAGATGTTCATCACCTACCGCCGCGCCGCGCCCAACCAGCGCTCGCCGCAACAGTGGGAGCGCCGCTACTGGCTGACCTTGGCATTGTCGGCAGGCACCTGGGGCCTCGGCGCGCTTGCGGTGATGCCGGTCGGTGATCTGGTCGGGCAGACGCTGATCATGCTGTTTGCAGTAGGCATGTCGGTCAGCGCGGTGTCGTGTTACTCGTCCTTTCGCAATATGACCCTGGTGTCCGTTGCTCTGGTGCTGCTGCCTTGCACGATCTGGTTGTTACTGCAGCCTTCTGCCTTGCAACAAGGCATAGCCCTGGCGGTGCTGGTGTTCGCCTCGTTTGTCGTCAATGCCACCCGCAGTCTGTCGTCAGCACTGGAGACTGCTTGGCGCCTGAAGCATGAAATGGAACATGCCCACCGGCTGGCCATGATTGCCTCCTGCACAGACGGGCTGACCGGTTTGAACAATCGCCGAGCGTTCTTCGATCATGCCTCGGCCCAGCATGCCTTGTGCGAGCAGCAGAGCGGGCTGGTCGCTGTGCTGATGCTGGACGTCGACTTTTTCAAACAGATCAATGACACCTTCGGCCATGCGGCGGGGGATCGGGTCCTGCAACGCATTGGCACGGTCATCAGTGCCTGCCTGCGCGACGATGACATCGCCGGCAGGCTCGGCGGTGAAGAGTTCGCACTGTTGCTGCCCAACACGCCCCAGGCCGAGGCCGTCGAGATTGCCGAGCGCCTGCGGGCATTGATCGCCCAACTCAACGTGAGCAGCGAGCACGGCGTGACGGCAAGCATCGGCCTGGTCTATGCCACAACTGCCGACAGTGATCTTGATGCGTTACTGGTCTGCGCTGACAAGGCCATGTATCGCGCGAAAGCCAGCGGCCGCAACCGCGTCGAGCTTGTCGAGCACGTTCGCACCACCGCCTGAACGCCCCCGTTTGGGGCAACTTTGGCAAAGCCTGCCAACGCGCACCTGTTTGATGCGCCAAGCCTTCCCGCCGTTGACGTGGATTGAGCGTAAAAGCCGTTGGCGCGTCGTTTTTCTGATGCTAAACAGCGCCCAATCGCAATTTCTGCATCAATTCGAGCCCTAGCCACACTGCCCTGCCCGTTTCGGCACCTTCATTGCAACGCTGATCAGGTATGCGACAACGCTGCTGACGATGCGTAGCAAGGAGTGGGTATGTCCCGGGCTTTTTTCGATGAAATGTATGAGGCAAACGGAAGTTGCCGCTCCCACTACCAGGCTTTTTCGCGCTGGTTGGCCAATACACCGCTGGAATTGCTGGAACAACGTCGACGCGAGGCCGACCTGCTGTTCCACCGCGCTGGCATCACCTTTACCCTCTATGGTGACGCGCAGGACACCGAGCGCCTGATCCCCTTCGACATCATCCCGCGCAGCATCCGCGCCAGCGAATGGCGTATTGTCGAGCGCGGCTGTATTCAGCGGGTGCAGGCGCTGAACCTGTTTCTGCACGACATCTACCACGACCAACGCATTCTCAAGGCCGGCATCATTCCGCCAGAACAGGTATTGGCCAACGAGGGCTATCAGGTCGCAATGCAGGGCTTGAACCTGCACCGTGGGCTCTACGCGCACATCGCCGGGGTCGACCTGGTGCGCGACAGCGATGGCACTTATTACGTGCTCGAAGACAACCTGCGTACCCCAAGCGGCGTCAGCTACATGCTTGAAGACCGCAAGATGATGATGCGCCTGTTCCCCGAGCTGTTCGCCGCGCAGCGCATCGCCCCGATCGACCACTACCCGAACATGCTGCTGGACACACTCAAGAGCGCCAGCCCGCTGGACAACCCGACCGCCGTAGTGCTCACCCCCGGGCGCTTCAACAGTGCCTATTTCGAGCATGCGTTTCTCGCCCGCGAGATGGGCATCGAACTGGTCGAAGGCGCCGACCTGTTCGTGCGTGACGAGCATCTTTATATGCGCACTACCGCCGGGCCGCAGCGGGTCGACGTGATCTACCGACGCCTGGATGACGACTACCTCGACCCGTTGTCTTTCAACCCGGACTCGACCCTTGGCGTGCCCGGCCTGATCTCGGTGTACCGCGCCGGCAATGTGGTGCTGGCCAATGCCGTCGGCACCGGCGTGGCCGACGACAAGTCGATCTACCCCTATGTGGGCGACATGATCCGCTTCTACCTCAGCGAAGAGCCCATCCTCAAGAACGTCCCCACCTGGCAATGCCGCAAGCCTGCCGACTTGTCCCACGTGCTGGCCAACTTGCCCAAACTGGTGGTCAAGGAGACCCAAGGCTCCGGCGGTTACGGCATGTTGGTCGGGCCGGCGGCAACGGCAGCGCAGATCGAGGACTTCCGCGCGCGCATCAAAGCCCGCCCGCATGCCTATATCGCCCAGCCGACCCTGTGCCTGTCGACCTGCCCGACCTTTGTCGAACAAGGCATCGCCCCGCGCCATATCGACCTGCGCCCGTTCGTTTTGTCCGGCAGCGAGACCCGCCTGGTGCCTGGCGGCCTGACCCGCGTGGCGTTGCAGGAAGGCTCGCTGGTGGTGAACTCGTCGCAGGGCGGCGGTACCAAGGACACCTGGGTGGTGGAGGACTGACCGATGCTCTCAAGAACCGCTTCCGATCTGTACTGGATGTCGCGCTACCTGGAGCGCGCCGAAAACCTCGCGCGCATGCTTGAAGTCAGCTACTCGCTGTCGTTGATGCCCCAGGCCGGCCGCTCCGATGGCCACGCTGAACTGGCCATGTCGCTGCTGGCCTCGGGCACCCTTGACGACTACCTGCGCAAGCACACCGAGCTCGACTCCGAGCGCATGCTGCACTTCTTCGCCCTCGATGCGGAAAACCCCAGCAGCATCTATTGCTGCCTGCAGGCAGCGCGGACCAATGCCCACGCCGTGCGCGGGCGTATCACCGCCGACATGTGGGAAAACATCAACGCCACCTGGATCGAGATGCGCAACATCGCCAGCAACGGCCTCGGCCGCTATGGCATCAGCCAGTTCTGCGACTGGGTCAAGGAGCGCTCGCATCTGTTCCGCGGCGCCACCTCCGGCACCATCATGCGCAACGACGCTTACAGCTTCATCCGCCTGGGAACCTTTCTCGAGCGTGCCGACAACACCCTGCGCCTGCTCGATGCGCGCTATGAAATGTTCGGCGAAACCTCCGAAGAAGTCAGCGACGACTCGGCCCGCGGCTATTACCAGTGGAGCGCCCTGCTGCGCGCCCTGACCTCTTATGAGGCGTTCAACGAGATCTACCGTAACGCGCCCAGCGCGCGGCCGGTGTCGGAGCTGTTGTTGTTGCGGGTCGACGTACCGCGCTCGCTGCATTCCTGTATTGACGAGCTGGACCAGATCCTCGCCGGCTTGCCGGGCAACACCGGTCGCGCCGCCCAGCGCATGGCCGCCGAACTCAATGCGCGCCTGCGCTACACCGGCATCGACGAAATCCTCGACGCTGGCCTGCACCTGTGGCTGACCGACTTCATCGGCCGTATCCACCAGTTGGGCCAGAGCGTGCACAATTCCTACCTGGAGGTCGTATGAAACTGTCTATCCGTCACGACACCACCTACAGCTACGCCAGCGATGTCAGCAACAGCATCCAGCTGCTGCGCCTGACCCCGCGCAGCAGCGATCGCCAGCGTATCCTCGACTGGCAGCTGGAGCTGCCGCGCAAGGTCAACAGCCAGATCGATCCCTACGGCAACATCCTGCATGTGCTGACGTTGGACAAACCCCACGGGCACCTGGCCCTGACCGCCAGCGGCCAGGTCGAAATCGACTCCGAATGCGAGCAGGAAGCCGGCGAGCAGTCGCCCCTGCCGTTTCTGCGTTCCAGCCACCTGACCAAGGCCGATGACACGCTCAAGGCCTTTGCCATTCAGCATTGCGGCGCGCACCGTGACCGCGCAGCGCTGACCGCATTGATGCAGGGCCTCGCCGACCAGATGCCGTACAGCCCGGGAACCACCTCGGTAGTCACTACCGCCATCGAAGCCTTCAACGGCGGTGCCGGTGTATGCCAGGACCACACCCACGCCTTTCTCGCCTGCGCCCGCAGTTTGGGCGTTCCGGCGCGCTATGTGTCCGGCTATCTGTGCACCGAGGATGAAACCCACCTGGCCAGCCACGCCTGGGCCGAAGCCTGGATCGATGACGCCTGGTACAGCTTCGATGTGACCAACCGCATCACCCGCCCCGAGCGCCACCTGAAACTGGCAGTCGGCCTCGACTACCTGGATGCCTGCCCGGTCCGCGGTGTACGCCGCGGTGGCGGCACCGAGTCGATGCAGGCCAGCGTTCACGTCCATCGCCAGTAGTAACAAAGCCCCGTCAGGTTCGCCAGGACGGGGCCTCTATTCCCACAGCACAAGGTAACCAGCATGACCTATTGCGTCGCCATGCACGTGGCAGACGGACTGGTGTTCATCTGCGACTCACGCACCAACGCAGGCATCGACCAGATCTCCACTTTTCGCAAGTTGTTCGTCTTCAGCGCGCCAGGTGAACGCCTGATCGTGTTGCAGACCGCAGGCAACCTGGCCACTTCGCAATCGGTGGTCAGCCTGCTCGAACAGCGCAGCCGCGGCAGCGGCACCCACTTGCTGAATGTCACCTCGCTGTACGACGCCACGGTGCTGGTTGCCGATACGCTGCGCGAAGTCATCAGCCGCGACCGCAGCAAGCTGACCGCACAGATCGACCTGAGCTGCACGATCATGGTCGGCGGCCAGATAGCCGGCGCTGAGATGGGCATCTATAACGTCTACGCCCAGGGCAACTTCTTCCAGGCCACCCAGGACACGCCGTTTCTGCAGCTTGGCGAGAGCAAGTACGGCCGGCCGATTCTCGATCGCAACCTGACCTACCACACCCCTTTGGACGAGGCGCTGCGCTGCGGCCTGATTTCGTTCGACTCGACCATCCGCAGCAATCTGTCAGTGGGCATGCCGCTGGATCTGCTGGTGTATGCCAAGGACAGCTTTGCCGCCAAGGCGCCGGTGCGCATCCATCAGGATGACCCGTACTACAGCCATATTCGCCGGCAATGGAGCGACGGTCTGAAGAATCTGCTGGCTGATCTGCAGCCGCCGCCGCGTGAGTTCATGGCCGATTGATCCGGCTCAGGGTTCGACGATGCGCAATAGCCTGGCGTCAGGCCCGTCGGTGAGGACGTAGATTGAACCGTCCGGCGCAACCTTCACATCGCGCATCCGCTCCTTCAGGTCTGCCAGCAGCAGTTGCTGCCCGACCACTTGGCGGCCGTTGCGCAATACTCGACGCACCGCCCGTTCCTTGAGCGCAGGTACCAGCAAATTGCCGCGCCAGTCTGGGAACATCGCGCCGCGATAGACGGCAAGGCCGGCCGGTGCGATCGAGGGTGTCCACTGCACGACTGGATCTTCATAGCCCGCCAGATGACGTAATGGTGTTACCTGCGCAAACGGATAGTCAACTCCGCCGGTAACGATGGGCCAGCCATAGTTGCCGCCCGGCACTATCTGATTGATCTCGTCACCACCGCGGGGGCCGTGTTCGCTGAGCAGCAAATCGCCGGTTGCAGGATCGACCGCGATGCCCTGCGGGTTGCGATGGCCCAGGCTGTAGAGCTCGGCAGCGGTGCCTGCCTGATCGATGAAAGGATTGTCCGCCGGTGGCCGGCCATCGCGGTCGAGCCTGACCACGCTGCCCAGCGAATTGGCCCGGTTTTGCGCCTCTTCGCGGCGCGTGCTGCCATCGCCTAAGGTCAGCACCAGGGTCTCATCGGCGAGAAATGCCAGGCGCCCGCCGTTGTTGCCGGCGCTGGGCTTGAGTGTCGATTTGAATAGCACGCGGACGTCATTCAACGCATTGCCAACCAGTCTGCCCCGCACCAGCTGTGTGCCATTGGCGCCTGCCTTGCCATAACCCATGGTTAGATACAGCAGGCCGTTGTGCTCGAACTGCGGGTCCAGCACGACATCCATCAAACCAGTGACAGCATCTTGCTGGAACAGCGCCGGAAGCCCATCGAGGTTTACCTGTGCAGTTGAGCCGTCGCTGCTGATAGCCAGCAGGCGCCCTGCCATCTCGGTCACCAATGCGCGTCCATCCGGCAGTAGTGCAACCGACCATGGCTGTCTCAAGCCAGTGGCCACTGTCTGGACTTTGTATCTACTCGCATCAATGACGGCAGGCCGCTCGACGCCAGCCGGTGCGCCAATAAAGAACAGGATGGCCGGGATACCAGCCAGCGCAACCGCCAATAGCGCCTTGGCCCGGTCCTGACTGCTTACAACTGCGAGGGTTGGTGAGGTCAGCTGTGCATAGAGCAAACCCGCGACAATCCCCGTCGAAGCCATCAACACCTGGCCGAGCAAGTCTCTGGTGCCGGGGATCGCCGGCATGGGAATGACCGAGCGCATCAGCCAGAACACCGTCCAAAGCCCACACATGCCAGCACCCGCACATAATGCCATGCGTGGCACTGAAACCTTGTTGGCCAGCCAATGCGCCAGCAGCAACGCCGGGGCGAGCGTCGCAACTGCAATAGCCATCATGATCGGCGCGAAGGTCATCAGATCCGTCACGGTCGAGTGCATGCGGATCGATGCCGTGATCGGCGCCCCCAGCCCGATCAACTCACTGAGTATCAGTTGCGTCTGGATGATGCTGGCGAGCAGCGCCGTGACCAAGCTGGCTGCGAGTACACCGAGGATGTGGCGCATGGGTGTCTGCATCGGGTTATTTCCTGCACTAGGGTGGCTGACATCACTTCATATTGGCAAACCAGCAACCAGGCTTTGAACTTCAGCCACAATCTGCTTCGTCGCGTCTTCAACGCTACCCTCATTGCGACACAATACCCAGCCATGCTCGGCAACCGCACGTTCAAACGTTTCGCTCGAAGCGACATGCTCTTGCAGCGTGTGCATCACGGTACTGTTCAGTCCGCGCGAGCGTGCCGCTGCCCTGGCCCATGAAATGTGCGGGGCGGTGACGACGCCAACGTGCAGGTCGGGCACCTGCACGTCACGCTCAAGGTTCAGCTGAAGGATCTGCGCAAACGGCACCAGACGGCGAAAGGCAGCATCGGAGGGATACCAGCGGTCGATCAGGATGATGCTGTCGGCGGGCTGTTTGGGCAGTATCTGCTGTGAGATCCAGGCGCGGCTGTCTGCCAGGCGTTGGCAGATTTGCAACTCCAGGTCTGCACAAGGGGTTCGCGCGACCTGGTTGACCAGGGCCATGGTCTCGCCACGAAACGGATCGCTCTTTTTCTCGCAAAGGCGGACAACCTTGTTGCCCTCCGCGCGCAGAGCCTGAGTCACGGCTTCCAGAAGCGTGGTTTTACCGGTGCCTTTAGGGCCGTCGAAGGCGACGAACAACGGACGATTCACAGGGCCTGCAGTCAGCAAAATCACTACCTTCAATGCGCTCATGGCGAGCCGCATTCTACCCTGCTTAATGGGTGACGGTGGGGGCGCTCTGCGCCCCTTTCGCGACACAAGGCCGCTTCTACAGATGTACGCGCTGGCCTGCCGGATGCGGTCAATCTGTAGGGGCGGCCTTACCGGGGCGCCGGACCGGTCGGAAAGGATTGCGATGCAGCCCCGACGTTCTCGACCCAAACACAAGTTTCAGAAGTGCTGACCGTACACTCAGCCAAGCCGGCTGGCTATCGCCCGCAACGCCAGCAGATACCCTTCAACCCCAAGGCCTGCAATCACACCATTGGCCACTGTCGAGGTAATCGAATGGCGATGCAGTTCATCGCGTCCATGGATGTTGGAAATGTGCACCTCCAGCAACGGCGCCTTGATCAACTTCATGCCATCCAGCACCGGGATGGAGTGGAATGAAAAGCCAGCGGGGTTGATGATCACGGCCACCTCGCGCTCGAAGGCTTCCTGCAACCAGTCAACCATGACCCCTTCATGATTGGTCTGGCGAAACTCACACACTAGGTCCAGTTCGGCCGCCAACTGCTGGCAATCGTGCTTCACCTCGGCCAGTGTCGTCGTGCCATAGATTTCGGGTTCGCGGCGGCCCAGCATGTTCAGGTTGGGGCCGTTGAGGATAAAGACTGAACGATTCATGGTCGGACTCTGCATTTATTTGAGGTACTGGGGTGACGCGTTGGCCTGCACAGTGGCGTCGCCGTCGGCTTGGTCGAGATCGATGCCGCGGGTTTCCGGGCCGATCAGAATCATCGCCAGCGAGACCAGATTGATCGCGGCGCAAATAGCCACCAGCAGCCAGGGTGAATTGCCGGTCTGGCTCATCAGCCACACGGCGAGGATAGGCATCGGCCCGCCGATCAGCAGGTTGGCACCGGTGTAGGCCAGGGCCGAGCCGCTGTAACGCACGTTGGTCGGGAACGCTTCGGCAAAGGCGACGGGCTGGATGCCGCTCTGGAACTGGGTGAAACCGAGGAACAGCCCCATCGCTGCCATGATCACTGCCGGTTGCTGGGTATTGAGCATCGGGAAGTAGACCATCAGGATCGCCAGGGTCATGCAGGAGCCAAACGCCAAGGCCTTCTTGCGCCCCCAACGGTCGCTCAGGTAGCCGCCGGCCAGCGCACCGAAGATGGCGCAGACGTTGGCCACCATCAGTGACATGAAGCCCATGGACTGGCTCATGCCGAGGTTTTTGACCAGATAGCTCAAGCTGAAGATGACGATCAGGTAGAACAGCGCGGCCGGCGAGCAGAAGAACAGCATCAAACGCAGAATGGTCCGCGAGTGCGTCTTCAGCACATCTTTCAACGGGCTGCCTGCATGGGGCGCCTGGGTCTTCTGCAAGGCAACGAAGGCAGGCGTTTCACTGACCTTGAGGCGAATAAAGATCGCCACCACCACCAGCACGAAACTCATCAGGAAGGGTATGCGCCAGCCAAACGACTCGAACTGCTCGGCACTGAGCAACGCGGCCAGGCCAAGCAATGCGCCGTTGGCAAGTATCTGACTGAGTGGCGAGCACAGGCCGAGAAGCCCTGAATAGAACCCGCGCCGATCCGAGCGTGCATGTTCCAGGGCCATCAGCTGCGCGCCAGTCGACTCGCCGCCCAGCGCGAAGCCCTGAATGATCCGCAGGATCACCAACATGATCGGCGCCCAGATCCCCACCTGCGCGTAGGTCGGCAGCAGCCCCATCAGCACCGAGGCCAGGCCCATCAAGCTGACTGTCGCGAGCATCAGGTTGCGCCGGCCGAGTTTGTCACCCAGATAGCCGCAGGTGATCGCGCCCAGTGGCCGCGCCGCCAGTCCTACGCCAAAGGTCGCCAGTGACGCGAGCAGGCCGGAGGTGGGCTCCATGGCCGGGAAGAACAGCTTGGGCAGGACCGTTGCAGCTACCGCGCCATAAAGGGTGAAGTCGAACCACTCCAGCGCGGTACCGATGGTGGCGGCGGTGACCGCCTTTCTGGACATCTGACTGTCTGCAGCAGAGGCATCTGTCGTATTCATGAGTGTCTCAATCATTATTGTTATCGAGCGCCCGTAGCGGACGGTTGTGCATCTGAGTCGACTCTAGGCGCTTTTACCTGCAAGATAATTATCGAAAACCGGATAAATTCATAAGCTAGCCTTATACAGGTCGAATCATGGAGCTACGTCACCTGCGCGCGTTCGTCTGCGCCGCCGAGTTTCAGCACTTCAGCAAGGCTGCCGAGCATTTGCAGGTTGCCCAACCTGCGTTGAGTCAGCTGATCAAGACTCTGGAGAGCGAGCTGGCCGTCACGCTGTTTCGCCGGGCCAATCGCGGCGTCGAACTGACCGCCGCTGGCGCGGCGTTTCTACCGCATGCGCGGGACGCCCTGCATTCCAGTGAGCTGGCCGTGGCCGCCGCCAAGCGCGCTCGGCGCGGAGAGATCGGTGAAATTACCATCGGCTACCACTCGGCATTGCTCGAGGCCAATCTGCCACAGTTGATTCGGCACTATTTCAGCAGCTATCCGGAAGTCAAGGTGACACTGCTCGATGCGCGCATTCAGGCTCAGTTCGACAAACTGCTGGAAGGCACGCTCGACATCGGCTTTGCCCGGATCTTCAAGGACCATTTGCCCGCCCGCCTGCGCACCCACTGCTTCAGTACCTCCAGGCTGGTCCTGCTGATGCCTGACAACCATCCGCTGGCAGATACCTTCAACGGCGATCTGGCGAGCCTGCGCCAGGAGAAGTTCATCTTCCTTGAGGACCCGCTCGGCATCGGCCTGACCTCACACATACTGCAGCTATGCCGGCAGTATCAGTTGCACCCTGCCAACGTCATGCAAGTGCCTTCGTTGATGAGCATTCCTGGCCTGATTGCAGCCGGTATCGGCATCAGCATTCTCCCGCAAACCCTCACTCAACTGAGCATGCCGGGCATCCGTACGCTTGAACTCGAGCAGGCCGACATGCACAGCGAGCTGTCGTTGATCACCCGCGTGGATGAGCGCTCACGGGCAGTCATGCATTTTCTGGAAGAGGCGCAAGGCTGGTTGAGCTGAGCTTTTTCGACGCGGAGTACATCTGTACTCCGCAGGCATTTACAGCATTAGCTGGCCAAGCGATGAACCGCCTCGACGGAGCGTGTTCACATCCATAAACTGCTCAGTTAAACGTTTCAGCGTATTTCAACAAGGATCCCGATGTCAGTTCACCAAGCCCCTCCCCCAACCGCCTCCAAAGCCACCGTGGCGAAAATGGAGGCCGCCATGGCCCTGGGCAGCTTCGCCATCGGCACTGGCGAGTTCGCGATCATGGGCCTGATGCCCGACATTGCCAGCAACCTGCACCTGAGCGAGCCTCAAGTCGGCCACGCGATCAGTGCCTACGCCCTGGGCGTGGTGGTCGGTGCACCAGCGCTGGCGATTCTCGGCGCCAAGCTGCTGCGCAAGCACATGCTGCTGTTGCTGATGGCGCTGTATGCCGCGGGCAACCTGGCGACAGCTTTTGCCCCATCATTCGGCGGCCTGGTGGCGTTCCGCTTTATCAGCGGCCTGCCCCATGGCGCCTATTTTGGTATCGCGGCGGTGGTGGCCTCGAGCATGGTCGCGAGTAACCAGCGGGCCGGGGCGGTGGCGCGAGTGATGCTCGGGCTGACCCTGGCCATGCTGCTGGGCAATCCCGTGGCAACCCTGCTGGGGCAGTACTTTGGCTGGCGGTCGGCATTCTTGCTGGTGGGCGTGATCGCGCTATGCACCATTGCCCTGGTCTGGCGTTACGTGCCGCAGCGTGACGATGAAGCACGCAGCGATCCGCGCAAGGAGTTGCAGGCGTTCCGCTTGCCGCAAGTGTGGATGGCGCTGGGCATTGCCGCCGTGGGCTTTGCCGGGATGTTCTGCGTGTTCAGCTATCTGGCGCCCACCATGCTCGAGGTGACCGGCACTTCGGCACAGATGATCCCCTTTGCCCTGGCGGCATTTGGCGCCGGCGGCATCATCGGCAACATTGCCGGCGGCAAGCTGTTTGATCGGCTGCAGTTCCGTGCGGTAGGCCTGGTGTTGCTCTGGTCGATCGGCGTGCTGCTGTTCTTCACCTACGCCGCCCATGCACTGTGGTCAGTCATGCTCGGCATCGCCTTGGTCGGCAGCATGATCGCCCTGGCAGCGCCGCTGCAGATTCGCTTGATGGACATCGCCCACGAGGCGCCGAGCCTGGCGGCGGCATCCAACCACGCAGCGTTCAACCTGGCCAATGCGCTGGGGCCGTGGCTGGGCGGCATGGCGATTACTGCTGGACTGGGCTGGACCAGCACCGGTTACATCGGCGCGGCGACCGCGTTGGTCGGCCTGGGCCTGTATCTGCTGGCGCGCCGCATGAAGGGCGGCCACTAAGCAGACACGTGGGCGCAACAGTCCTGACTGTTGCGCCCTGCTTCAATCAGGCATACGGCCTTGGCGCAGGCGTGCGGGCATTGAGCAGTGGCCGCGCCAGGCTGATCAGGCCCAGTCCGGCCAGCGCCGCGCCAACCCACAGCGGCGCACGCAGGCCAAAGCCCGCATCGATCGCCTGGCCCCCCGCCCAACTGCCAAAGGCCAAACCAGCGGTGATGACCGAGGTGTGCAGGGTATTGACCAACGCGCCCGGCTCGGCGGCCTTCATCACCCGCGCGACCATCGCTGGGTTGAGCGCCACGCCGGTAAAACCGATCAGGATAAAGCACAGCAAATTCAACCAGCGATGCTCGCCGCCCAGCGCAAAGCCGGCCATGGCCAGCACCAGCAGCGCCAGACCCCAACCCAAGGCGCGGAAGGTGTGCCGCTCGGCGATACGTCCGATGAACAGGTTGCCAAGCACGTTGGCGACGCCGTACAGCGCCAGCAGCGGTGCGACGTAAGCGGGCAATACGCCGACTTCGTTGATCAAGATCGGTGTGATGTAGCTGAATGCGGCAAAGGTCGCACCGATGATCAGCCCGCTGGTGACATAGGCCCCCCACAGGCTGCGGCTTTTCAGGTCGTCCAGTTGCCGACGCAGGCTGGGCTGCTGGCCGGCGACGTCCTGCGGCAGCTGGCGTGCGACCAGCAAAGTGCACAGCAGCGCCAGGGCAACGATCATCCAAGCACTGGCGCGCCAGCCGGCGACCTGCTCGATCACCGTGGTCAGCGGCACGCCGGCCACCGGCGACAGCATCAGCCCCGCCAGCACCACCGCGATCGCCCTGCCCCGCGCGGCCAACGGCACCAGCCCGGCACACAGAGTCATGCACAGGCCGATGCAGGCTGCACTGGCCACACCCATGATCACCCGCGCTGTCAGCAGAATGGTGTAGCTCGGCGCCACGGCGGACACCCCGGCGGCCAATAAATAGACGACCAACAAGGCGATCAACGCCCGTTTGTTACCGATGCCGCGAGAAATCAACAGCACTGTGAGCGGCGGCCCACCGAGGGCCATGCCCAATGCATAGAAGGCAATCAGGTTGCCGACCTGGGCCAGGCTGACGGAGAAGGCATCAGCCAATGCCGGCATCATCCCGGCGACCATGAACTCGGCGGTGACCAGGGTGAAGATGGTCAAACCCAGCAGGTAGACGGTTGCTGGCAGCTTGTACGGGGTAGTCATAACACGCTCAAACAGAAAAACAGAGCGGGCTACCCTAGGCAGATTTGACTCATCGGTCAAACTTTCATGAGCGCAGTCGATAGTCGGCAGGCACCCTCCAGACGCCCTCAAGACGCCCTCAAGACCCTGCGAATGCGCGCAGATAAGGCTCGATATCGACGTCGTCAAGCTGGTCACTGCGCAGAAAACGCTCGCCGTACTCGCGGTACACGCCGCTGCTTAAAAACAGGCGGAACAGCCCTGGGTCGATGTGCTGGTCGCGGGCCATGAAGCCGAGAATCTTGACTGACTCCGACAACGTCTTGGCTGCCTTATAGGGCCGGTCAGCGGCACTCAGAGCCTCGAAGATATCGGCAATCGCCATCACTCGTTCGGCGATGCTCATGTCGTCTTTCTTCAAACCACGCGGGTAGCCGCTGCCGTCCATCTTTTCGTGATGGTTGCCGGCAATCTGCGGTACGCGCTTGAGGTGGCTGGGCAACGGCAAGGTGTTGAGCATGATGATGGTCTGCACGATGTGCTCGTTGATCTTGAAGCGCTCTTCGTCAGTCAGGGTGCCGCGACGGATACTCAGGTTGTGCAGTTCACCATAGTTGTAGGCATGGGTCGGCAGGCGCATGTCGAAGCCCCAGGTATTGCGTGGGTCGTGTTTGTCGACTGGCGGCTTGCGCTCACCCCATGGCACCAGGTGGTCGACACGGTCAGCCAGTAGTTGCTCAGGCGCCGGCAGCAATGCCGAGGCCACTGGTGCAAGGCGTTCTGCCTCGTCACGGGACAAGCCCAGGCGGTTATCGAAGTTGCGCAGCCACGGGCGCGAACCAATGGTACGCAAGCGCTCGATATCGGCATCGGACATGAACTCGCCGCCGATGTTGGCATTGGCGATAAAGGCGAACTCTTCCTGCAACTGCGCCCGGGTATTCTCCAGCGCTACTTGCAGCGCCTGCTGCTCGCCACCCTTAGCCAAGCGCTGCCAATAGAGCAACTCGGCATCGCGCCAGAGCACTTCGAAGCGGGTGCGGATTTCGTGGATGCGGTTGTTCAAGGTCTCCAGCTTGGTCGCCTTGTCGACTACGTACTCTGGGCTGGTAACCTTGCCGCAGTCATGCAGCCACGCCGCGATCCTGAACTCATAGCGCTCCAGCGCGCTCATGTGAAACTGTGCGTAAGGCCCACTGTTTGCGGCGATGACACTGTCCATGAGCATTTGCGCCAGCACCGGCACCCGTTGGCAGTGGCCCCCGGTATAGGGGCTTTTGGCATCGGTGGCATCCGCGAGCAGTTGGATGATGCCATCGAGCAGGCGTTGCTGGGCCTCGATCAACTGGCGTGTCTCTATGGCCACTGCGGCCGCCCCGGACAGCTCCTCGACAAACTGGCGAAATGCCGGTGCAATGCCGCCCGAGTGCAGCTGCGCCGGGCCCAGTTGCAACACCAACAGCCCAAGGCGCTGCCCGCTGCGGTCATTCAGCGCCACGGCCATGGTCGGTGTCTGGCCAGGCATCGCCTGCTCCACTGCGCTATTGAGTTGATGCGGCTCGTGCACGCCAAGCTGCAGGTCAGCGGGATAGCGCTCATCGCGATAGTGTGCAGCCAGGCGTAATACCTCGCTGTCTTCGCCGGCCAGATAGACAGCACCGCTGGTTACGGCAGTCGCCTCCACCAGTTCACCCAGCACCTGGCGAAGCATATCTTCCAGATTGGTTTCCCGGCTCAGGCTGAGCGTGATCGCCTGGAAATTGTGAATGGTGCGCGACATGCCGCCGAGCACCTCGCTCAGTGCGCTGACCTCGCTGATCCGCGACTCGACCCCGACGCGCCGGCTGAAGTCGAAACTGGCCAGAGCCTGTACTTGCTCGGTCAGCGCCTGCAGCGGCTGGCCAATGCGCCGCGCCAGGGCCCAGCCGACCAGCAGCAGGACCCCGATCAGAACAATCGCCCAGCGCGCTTCGGCCATCAGCATCTGCCGCGCGCCGCCCAGTAGCTCAGCCGCGGGTACTGCGATCAGCAGGCGGATGTCGTGCTGGGTGAATGACGAAAGCGGAACCTGCACGCCGTACCAGTCCTGGCCGGCCGCCTGATAGTGGACCGGGTCTGCGCTCTGGTAATTGTTGACGAACAGCCAGCTGAGGCTGTCGACCGCCAGCTCGTCCAGGCGCGACAAACGCAGCGCCGCACCGTCCTGGACCACTACCCGCTGCAGGTCTGGGTAAAACACTACCTCGCCGTCACTGCCCACCACCGCCATCTGCGTGCCGGGGGTCGTGCGCAGGTCAGCAACTTCGCCGCCCAGGTCGTTGACCGAGGCGTCCATGCCCAGCACTGCGTGCCCAGTGATGCTGCGTTGGGCAACCGTCAGGCCGATCTCCTTGGTGGTGAAAAAGACATAGGGCTTGGTCAACTGGGTAGTCGCGCTGGCCAGGCCCTCGACAAACCACGGCCGCGTACGCGGGTCAAAGTGGTAGTCCGGTTTGGCCAGCGTTTGCAGCAGCGTCAGCCCTCTGTCGTAAAAGCGCCACTCACCGAGCATCTGCCCACTGCCGTCCAGGCTGATGCTTTGCAACAGGTACGCGGCACCTGCGGGCGCATGCACGCTCTGGCTGTCGGCCTTGTCGCGCAGTGCCCGTAACAGCACGAACTCGCCATTGGCATAGCCCACATACACCGCGCTGAGCATGCTGTTGGCGTCCAGGCTGGCCGCGAGCAAGGGCAAACGATCAAGCCGTTGCTGCAGCGTGACGGCCTCGGCAAGCGAGTCATGGGCAAGCAGACGGATCGAGCTGAGCACCGGGTTGATCAAGCGCTGCGCCCGCTCGTTGATGGTGCGCGCCAGCTGGCGACTGGTGTCGGCCGACGCAGCCAGCAAGGTGTGCTCAATGCTGCGGTAGCCCTGGTAGGCCAGCACTGCCCCAAGCGTCAGCGTACTGAACATGATTGCCAGGCCAATCAGCACTTGCAGGGAGAAGCCGCGGCGTGAGGTGTTCAAGGGTCTGGACCTTCTTTGGCATTCGTTGTAATCCGCAGCTCGAATGCCCGCCGCGCCTGTTCCAGCTAATCCTAGCCCAACTCTTTACTTACGCATGGCTGGACTATGCTGATTGACGGTTGCCCAGGTGTGCCAAGTAACAGCGCTGTCATGTACTGGACTCGGCTGCGCTCATTACATGAGCAATGCGGGCCACAGGGCAACTCGCACCACCCTGTTTCACACCAATCGCAACGCTGCAGCTGGATAGTGTGAAAGGCCGCGCGACGTGGCGATTCCCCCTCGGCAGTGTGATCTCGTCCGAGATCGGTCCACAAGGAGCAACAACATGAAGTCAAAGTTACTGCTGACCGCGTTGTGCGTGGCAACACTTGCAGTGTCTGGCTGTGCCAGCAAGTACGTCGAGTCCAACCAGTATTCCGGATTCCTCAAGGATTACAGTTTGCTCAAGCAGGAGACTTCACCTTCCGGTGCGCCGGTGATGCGCTGGGTCGATCCGAAGCTCGATGCACGCCGCTACACCAAGGTCTATATCGAACCGAGCCAGCTGTATCCAAAGCCGCAGCCCACGGCCAAGATCCCCGCCAGCACCCTGCAAGGCATCACCCAGTATTACGATCAGGCCCTGCAGCGGGAAATGGCCAAGGTCATGCCGTTGGCCAAGGGACCAGGCCCGGGGGTGTTGATCGTGCGGCCGGCGATTACTGGGGTGAGTGCGAGCACCAAGAGCCTGCAAGCCTATGAAGTGATCCCGATTGCCTTGATCGCAGCCGGCGTGAGCACCGCGACCGGCATCCGTGATCAGGACACCAGCCTCGCCACTGAAGCGGCCTTCATCGACGCGGCCGACAACAAAGTGGTGGCGCAGGTGGTGCGCAAAGGTACAGGCGCCGAACTGGATAACGCCGACCAGGTCATGCAGACCAAGGATGTGAAAGCGGTACTCGATGGCTGGGCCAGAGACATGGCCAAGTCGTTCGAGCAGGTCAAAGACAAATAGTCCAAGGTTACAACCGCAAAAGGGCTGCTCTGGCCGGCAACGTCAGCCAGAGCAGCCCAGCGTGGACTCAAACTACCTGTCGGCGTCCATGCGCTTCAGCCTTGGGGACCTTGCGCTCATGCCCTTGACGCAGGCGCAGGGCAGCCAGCGCGGCGAGCACCAGGATCACCGCGATGATTTTCATCCCGTCCATGGCGTTACCTGTCGTTTGCTCGATCAGGCCCATCACCGACGGGCCGACAAAGCCGCCCAACAGCCCACACGAGTTGACGAAGCCCAGCCCACCGGCCAGTGCAGCGCCTTTGAGGCGTGACGCCGGGTACAGGAAGATGATCGACTGCACCACAAAGAACATCAGCGCCGACAGGCAGAAGCCCAGCAGGCTCAGCACCGGCCCTGCCAGCGAGGCGATACCCAGCCCGGCGGCCATGGTCAGCAACCCGCACACCAGCATCATCCGCGCCCGCTGCGGGGTTGTGGCAAAACGCGGCAGCGCCATGGCACCCACGGCTGCGGCGATCCACGGCAGCGAGGTCAGCAAGCCGATCTGCAGCGTGGTCAACTCGCCGTATTTGCCGATGATCCCCGGCAGGAAGAAGATCACCGTATACACCGTGATCTGATGGCAGAAGTACACCAGGATCGCCAGGAAGATCTGCGGCGTCAGGCACTGCTTGAGCGAATGGCCGCCCTGCCCTGCACCTTCCTCCTGCTCAGCCGCCAGGCCGCGTTCGATCTGCTCGGCTTCAGCCGGGCTCAGCCACGGCGCCTTGCTCGGCCGGTCCGGCAGCTTCGTCCACACGACATAGGCGAAGAACACCGCCGGCAGGCCTTCGAGCATGAACATCCACTGCCAACCACGCCAGCCCCAGACGCCGTCCAGCTGCATCAGCAACGCGCCCAGCGGGCCGCCGATGATATTGGCGAAGCACACACCCAGGAGGAAGTAGCCAATCGCCCGCGCACGTTGCTCGCGGCCGAACCAATAGGTCAGATAGAGCATCACGCCGGGGAACAGCCCCGCCTCGGCCACACCCAGCAGCAGACGCAGGATGTAAAACGAGGTTTCGCCCTGAACAAACGCCATCGCGGCCGAAATCAGGCCCCAGGTCACCATGATGCGGGCGATCCAGAAGCGCGCGCCGACCTTGTGCATGATCAGGTTGCTGGGTACTTCCGACAGCGCATAGGTCAGAAAGAACAAGCCGGCGCCCAGCCCATAGGCCGCCGCCGAAATGCCCAGATCCACATCCAGCTGATGCTTGGCCAAAGCGATGTTGGTGCGGTCGAGAAAGCTCAGGATGTACGCCGCAATCAGCAACGGCATCAGCTTGATGAAGATGACCTTGTTCAGCGTGGCTGAATCACGGGGTGTGGCAGCGCTATCGATGTTTCTTGTAATTGTCATCGCACAAACCTCATGGCTTGAGTAGCCGGTGAATGCTGAAGGTGCCGGCAGCCGGGCCCAACGCCCCGCTGCACAGAATCCGCGAGGTGACGCCGGGGCTAGAAGTCGACCTTGTCCTGGCCTTTGAGGTCGAGCATTTCCCGGGCTTCATCCGGCGTTGCTACGCGCGCGCCGAGCGCTTCGATCACTGTCCGGATGCGTTTGACCTGGTCGGCATTGGATGCGGCCAGTTGGCCCGGGCCGTCCCACAACGAATCCTCCAGGCCAACCCGTACGTGGCTGCCCATTGCCAGGCCCATGGTACCCAGCGGGATCTGATTGCGCCCGGCGCCCAGGATCGACCACTGATAAGCGTCGCCAAACAGCCGATCAGCCGTACGGCGCATGTGCGCAAGGTCTTCCGGGTGGCCACCGATACCGCCGCGCAGGCCAAACACCGACTGGATGAATATCGGTGCCTTGAGCAGGCCGCGCTGGAGGAAATGCGCGGCGGTATACAGGTGGCCGATGTCGTAGCACTCGATTTCGAAGCGGGTGCGGTTCTCGGCACAGGCGTTGAGTATGTGGGCGATGTCGCGGAAGGTATTGCGGAAGATCCGGTCGTCACTTTCTGCCAGGTATGGCCGCTCCCAGTCATGCTTGAACTCGGTGAAGCGCTCGAGCATTTCGTACAGGCCGAAGTTCATCGAGCCCATGTTCAGTGAGGCCAGCTCCGGCTTGAGCTGAGCCACCGGCTGCAGGCGCTCTTCAACGCCCATGGTTGGCGCACCGCCGGTGGTGATGTTGATGACGACGTCGCTCTTGGCCTTGATCTGCGGCAAGAACTGGCGGAACAGGTCGACGTCCTGGCTGGGCCGGCCATCGATCGGGTCACGTGCATGCAGGTGGACGATGGCAGCGCCGGCTTCGGCGGCACCAATGGCGGCATCGGCAATTTGCTGCGGGGTGATCGGCAGATGCGGCGACATCGACGGCGTGTGAATAGCGCCAGTGACCGCGCAGGTAATGATGATCGGGCGTTTTCTGGACATGCGAATTTCTCCATTCTTGTTCTTGGTGAGAAAGTGAATACGTCAGCAGCAGGGCTGCAGCCCCGCCGTTACTGCATGAGGGGTCGAGCCGTTACAGGTACTCGACGTTGCCATCCACGCTGATGGCCTGGCCGGTCACGTTGCGTGCCGCCGGTGAACACAGGAACAGCGCCATGGCAGCGACGTCTTCGGCGGTGACCATGCGCTTGAGCGAGATCTTCTGCAGGTACTCGTCACGCATCGCCGCCTCAGACACGTTCAATTGCTCGGCCCGGGCGCGAATCACGCCGTCCATGCGTGGCCCTTCGACGATGCCCGGGAGCAAGGCGTTGACGCGGATATCGCTCTCGCCCAGCTCGCTGGCCAGAGACTTCATCAGCCCAACGATCGCCCATTTGGTGGCGGCATAAGGCGTACGCCAGGCATAGCCAAGGCGCCCCGCCACCGAGGCGATGTGAATCAGGTGGGCATTCGGCGAGGCTTTGAGCAGCGGCACCGCATGGTGGGCGAAGCGGTATTGCCCGGTCAGGTTGATATCGACGGTGCGCTGCCATTCTTCGTCGGTGACGGCGTCTATGCCCGCCGTCGGCCCGGCGATCCCGGCGTTGTTGATCAGCACATCGAGGCCGCCGAACTGCTCGCGCTGGACCTTGAACACGGCTTCGATCTGCGCTGGGTCGCCGACATCGGCCTTGGTTGCCAGGCTATTCGGGTAGCGATCACGAAACGCCGCGAGGGCCGCTTCGCTGACATCGCAGACATGCACCTTGGCGCCGGCCTCCATGTACGCCGCAGCCAGCACCTCGCCGATGCCGGCGGCGCCGCCAGAGATCAATACGCGCAGGCCGCTATAGGGAATCAGTCGGTTCAGAACGCTCATGCTTTTTTAACTCCTGAAGCAGGCGACCTCGAACGGTCGCTCTTGACGATCAGGCGTGCCAGCGAGTCGGCCGCCTGCATGATGTCGTCGGTGACCGCCGCCCGCGCAGCGGCGCCATCACCGGCCTGCAAGGCTTCGACGATGCGGTTGTGCGCCTCCATCGAGCGTTGCAGGTGAGCCTTGTCCGGCGCGACCAGGGCAAAGCATGGGCCCATGTGCAGCCAGAAGTTCTCCACCGCGGCGACGGTCAACTCGGCGTTGGCCACAGCGTAGATGCGCCGGTGAAAGGCAAAGTTGGTCCACAGATAACGCGCCACATCGACGTTGTCAGCGGCGTGCTGCATCTGTTCGCAGAGTTGGGTGATCTCGGTCAGGTCGCGCTGGGTCAGCAGCACCACGGCTTTCTCGGCCAGCAAGCCTTCCAGCGCTACCCGCGCGTCGCGGATTTCGCGCAGACGCTCCGGCGTCATCATGCGCACCCGCAGGCGGGCTGTTTCAGTGACTTCAAAAGCGTTTTCGGCACTCAGGCGGTTGAGCGCCTCTCGTACGGGCATCGGGCTTGAACCCAAGGCTTCGGCCAGGCCGCGGATGGTCAGCTTCTGGCCGGGCTGAAAGCGGCCGCTCATCAGCGCTTCACGGATCTGGCGGTAGACCTGGTCCTGCAGTGTGTCGCGCGACACCTGGCGCATTACCGGCAGGAGGGTTGGGCGATCAGTCATGGGCAGACTCACATATTGGCGTTGTTATGGCTTCAATATGTGATCACAAATAACATATGTCAATTGGTTTCAGCACGACAGTGAGTTTGGCCCTAGAACGTCGGGGCGCTTTGCGCCCCCAGCAATGCCGGCTAGCGCATTGCCCAAACCTGCGGATTGACCAGATTCTGTGGGCGCTGGTGAGCCAACGCACAGAGCAAGTTGTCTACCGCGCAGCGGGCCATGGCCTGGCGGGTTTCGTGGGTCGCCGAGCCGATGTGCGGCGTCGCCACTACGTTGTCCAGTTGCAGCAAAGGCGAATCCGCCGCCAACGGCTCTTTGACGAACACATCCAGCCCGGCCCCGCGAATGCGCTGCTCACGTAGCGCTTCGATCAGCGCGGTTTCATCCACCACCCGGCCACGGGAAATGTTGATGAGAATGGCCTCGGGTTTCATCAGGCTGAGTTCCCGCGCGCCGATCAAACCCTCGGTCGCGGCACTCAACGGCACCGTCAGGCAGACAAAATCCGATTCCTGCAGCAACCCGTCGAGGCTGCGACAAGCGGCGCCATAAAGGGCCTCGACGGCAGGCTTGGGCTGACGGCTGTGATACACCACGCGCATGCCAAACCCCGCAGCCGCACGCTTGGCCAGTGCTTCACCGATGCGGCCCATACCAACGATGCCCAAGGTCTTGCCGTGCACATCGGTGCCGAAGTGAGCTGGCCCCAGATTGGCATGCCAGTGCCCTGCCCGCACCCAACTGGCAAGTTCGACCACCCTGCGCGCCGTCGCCAGGATCAAGGCAAAGCCAGTATCGGCGGTGGTTTCGGTAAGCACATCGGGGGTATTGGTGAGGACGATGCCGCGTCGGGTCAGGTCAGCGATGTCGTAGTTGTCGACCCCCACCGAGACGCTGGCCACCGCTTCCAGTTGCGGTGCCAGGTCCAGCAGGCTGCTGTCCAGGCGCAGGCTGGCCCCGAGCAGGCCATGGGCGTGGGGCAAGGCATCGCGCAGACGGGCCAGGCCATCCGCCTGCGCGGTGTCGACGAAGATCACTTCGGCCTGCTCGCGCAGGCGGCCGAGCAAATCATCGGACAAGCGCTTGTAGAGGACTATGGTCTTTTTCATGGCAATTCCTTAATGATTCAGTGCCAGGCCGCCAGCGCGACGCTTGGGCTGAGCCTGGGATGTACGCAGTGCGACCGTGAGGGCAACCGCCGTCAGCAGCGCACCGCACATGAACAGGTAAGAGGCGCCTGGCCCGCCGGTGGCGCCATTCAGGTAGCCCACCAGCCACGAGCCACCGAACGAGCCCAGTGCGCCCATGCTGTTGATCAAGGCCATGGCCCCGCCTGCGACGTTGCTCGGCAGAATCTCCGGCACGATCGCGAAAAACGGCCCGTATGGCGCATACATGCAGGCTCCGGCCAGGACCAGCAGGGCGTATGACCACCAGAAGTACTCGCTACCCAGCGCATACGAGCCGTAGAACGCCAGCGCGGCGATCAGCAGCGGTGGCCAGACGAAGCGCTTGCGCTTCTGCAGCCGGTCCGAGGCCCACGACACGCCGACCATGGCCAGCACTGCCGCCAGATACGGCACCGATGACAACCAGCCCGCCGTGACGATATCGACATTGGCGGCCTGCTTGAGGATCGACGGCAGCCACAGTACAAAGCCGTACACGCCGATGCTCCAGCAGAAGTACTGCAACGACAGCACGATGACCTGCGGCGAGCGGAACGCCTCGCGATAATTCTTCACCGGTTTGATGCCCTGCTGCTCAGTCGCCAGCGCCGCTTGCAACTGGTCCTTCTCGTGCTGGCTGAGCCAGCTCACCTGGGCCGGTTTGTCCGCCGCCAGGCGCCACCAGATAAACGCCCAGAGCACCGCCGGCAGGCCTTCGATGATGAACATCCAGCGCCAGTCGTAATGCTTGATCAGATAGCCCGACACCACCGACATCCACAGGATCGTCACCGGGTTGCCGAGCATCAGGAAGGTGTTGGCCCGCGAGCGTTCGGCGCGGGTAAACCAATGGCACAGGTAGATCAGCATCGCCGGCATCACTGCCGCCTCGACCACCCCGAGGAGGAAGCGGATGGCGATCAGAAAGTACACATTGCTGATCATCCCGGTCAGCGTCGCCAGCCCACCCCAGAGGATCAGGCTGACGAAGATCAGCTTCTTGACGCTGCGTTTTTCCGCATAGATCGCCCCGGGCACCTGAAAGAAGAAGTAGCCGAGAAAGAACAACGCACCGAGCAAGGACGACAAGGCCGGGGTGATCTTGAGGTCGTCGGCCATGCCGGAGGCTGCGGCAAAGCCGTAATTGGCGCGATCCAGATAGGCCAGGCTGTAGGTAATGAACACGATCGGGATGATGTACCACCACCGGCGACGCGCGAGGCTGGTCGTTTGCATGAGGTGTGCTCCTGAGCTTGGTTGTTTTTGTTGCACCAGGTGCCGGCTAACCGGCGATCAGCGTTTCAGGCGCAGCTGCGCCGGTTGTACAGTTCCAGTTCACTGCGCAGCGGCAGGCCTTCCATATCCCCGCGCGACTGCACCGCGCGGCTGCCGCACCAATTGCCGCGGGCAACCGCTTCACCCAGTGGGTAGCCTTCCAGCAGGCCACTGAGCACGCCCACTGCAAAGGCATCGCCCGCGCCGACGGTGTCGACTACCTGCGCAACAGCGAATGCCGGCACCCAGCCCTCAGCGTCCGCGCTGCAGAAATAAGCGCCCTCGCCGCCCAGCTTGATCACCACAAGCTCGACGCCTTGCTGCAGATAAAACGCGCCGATGTCAGCTGGGCTTTGTCGACCGGTGAGCAAACGGCCCTCTTCAAGGCCTGGCAGCACCCAGTTGGCTTTGACTGCCAGCGCGTTGACCTCGCGGATCATGCTGGCCTGGTCAGGCCATAACGATGGGCGCAGATTGGGGTCGAACGAGATGCTCCGGCCAGCGCTGCGCATGGCGTCGACCAGGCCATGCGACAACGCCCGGCAGCCGGCCGACAGCGCCAGCGGAATGCCGGTGGCATGCAGATGCTCGGCGCTGGTCAACTGTGCGTTCAGCAACTGCGGCGACATATGACTGGCAGCCGAGTTGCGGCGGAAATATTCGACGGCGGGGTCGCTGCCATCATCGCAGCGGGCCTTGAGCTGAAAGCCGGTGGCATGCTCAGGGTCGACTTGCACCGCCGAGCAATCCAGGCCCTCCTTGAGCAGGCTGTCCAGCACGAAGCGGCCCAACGAGTCATTGCCGACCCGGCTCAGCCAACGCACCTTGAAGCCCAGCCGCGACAAACCGATCGCAACATTGCTGTCGGCACCGGCAATGCGTTTGCCGAACTGGCCGACCTGCGCCAGTTCACCGGTTTGTTCGGCGACGAACATGGCCATGGTCTCGCCAAAGCACAACACGTCATGGTCAGGCATGGCTCACCTCCGCCGTCAGTGCAAGCCGAGCCAGGTTGTTGACCTGGGCGCGGGTTACCGCCAACAGGTCGTCACCGACCAGAGGAAACTCGACCGCGCGCACCACTGCCGGGCTGAACTCGCTGAACATCTGCTCCCAGGCCAGCAGATCGGCTGCGCGTGGCGGCACTGCGACCAGGCGGCCATTGGCCTGGCGCTCGACCGCCTTGCAGTGCACATAGCGCACCCAGCGGCCCAGCTCGTGAGCGGCTTGAACCGCCGACTCACCCTGCCAGCGCCAGTTGCCAATATCGAAAGTCATGCCCAGCGCCAGTGCGATGGATTCACAGCGCAGAAGAAACTGCAGCATCGGTTCGATTCGCCCGCCGTGCGCAGTCTGGTCGTTTTCAACCAGCAGCACTGGGCCATCCGCCGAGAGTTGCGCAGCCAGCGCCGTCAGGTCACAGCGCGGCTGATAGTGACCAAGGGACACCTTGAGTGCCACCGCGCCCACGGCCCTGGCGGTCTGTAGCTTGGCAGGCAACGCCGGGTTCAATTGGCCGTCCTCCAGCCACAGCTCCAGCGGCGAGGAATACAGGCATTCCATACCTGAGGTGCGGATTGCGGCAGACAGCTGCGGGCAGTCCGGCGGGCTGGCGAACAGTTCTTCGCGCAGCTCCACTCGATTGACGCCGGCCGCAGCCAGCATCGGCACGAAACTGGCCTGGCCACGCTGGCGGACCAAGTCGGCGCCGTAGCTGGAAAGGCTGATGGAAACGGGGTTCGAGCGCATTGTTATTGTCCTTATGAAACCGGTTTCATTTCGATGCAACGCAAACGGACGTGACTCCGTTGGTCAAATACGGGGGTTGGTCGATCCGCGAATGATCAGTTCGGCCTTGAGGTCGATGCGCTGCGCAGCAGCGTTACCGCCTCGCAACCGCTCAAGCAGGCAGTTGAAAGCCAACGCGCCGATGCGTTCGGTAGGTTGCGCCAGCGCGGTGATGCCGCTGCCGACCAATGGGTGCCAGTCGAGTTCGTCGAGGGCGATCAGGCCGACATCCTCGAACAATCTGCAGCCGCGCTGGTGCAAGGCGCGAGTGACGGCCAGGGTGGCCACGCCGTTGAAGGTGAAAATCGCTTGCGGGCCATGCCCGCTGGCACCGAGGAAATTGCCCAGACATGCGGGCAAATCAGCCGCACACTCGAGGATCTGCTGGCGCATGCCGGGGCGGCGATTGATCGATGCGGTAAAGGCTTGCACCCGTTCCAGTCGCGAGCTGGTGCCATCCAGCGGCTCGCTGACTGCCAGAATGTCGCGGTAGCCGCGAGCCTGCAGGTGGTCCAGCGCCTGCTCGACTGCGTCGGCGTTATCCAGCCCGACCATGTCGGCATTGAGCTGCGGCACCTGACGGTCGACCAGCACCATGGGGATATCCCGGTGCAACGCCAGCAGCTCGCCCTGGTGGTGGCCGAGGGTGTTCACGATCAGCCCTTCGACGTTGTAGGACTGCAGCACGCGCAGGTGATGGCTCTCTTGCTCGTCATCGCGGTTGGTGTTGCACAGCACCAGGCTGTAGCCGTGCTCGCGACAGGCAGTTTCAACGCCGCGCATCACGGCCACTGAATAGGGGTTGAGAATGTCGGCGACCAGCATGCCGATCAGGCGCGTCTGGCCGCGCTTGAGGCCCCTGGCCATCTGGTTTGGCCGGTAGCCAAGACGCTCGATGACCTCGGCCAGATGCTGCGCAGTAGCATCGGCGAGCAACTGACGGTCGCCACCGATATAACGCGACACGGTCGCCTTGGATACGCCGGCGACCCGTGCAACCTGGCTGATGGTGACCCGCTCACGCGGGCTGGACGGTGTATCGGTCATCTGAGGTCTCTTGTGATTATTGTTTGAGACGGGTTATGAAACCGATTTCAATACATCAAAAGTCGAGATCTAAGTCACCTACCGTTCGTCGGATCTGCTCTGCACATCACGCTACCCTGTCGCCGAACCAGCGCAGGGCAGCGCGCTGCGGTTAGCCCAGATCGTTGATGCACACCACTTTCGGCTGGGTCATATCTTCATAAGCGAAGCGCACCCCTTCCCGACCGAGGCTGCCGTACTTGAAGCCGCCAAAGGGCATGGCATCGAAGCGATAGTCCGACGAATCATTGATCATCACCCCACCCGCTTCGATCTGCCTGGCAAGCTTCAACGCCTTGGCCAGGTCACGGGTGAACACTCCGGCGTGCAGGCTGTATTCCGGAGCGTTGGCCAGCGCCACTGCTTCGTCCAGCTGGTCGAACGGCTCAAGAATCACCACCGGCGCAAACACCTCTTGCTGCCAGATCTGGCTTGCATGACTGACCTGCTCCAGCACCGTTGGCGCGTAACTGGCGCCCTTGCGCTGGTGACCGCAGAGCAGCTGCGCACCCTCGCTGAGCGCCTCGTTGACCAACTGTTCAGTGCGGCGTGCAGCCTGTTCGGTCACCATTGGCCCGACATCGGTTTCACGCAGGGCCGGGTCTCCCAGCAGCAAGGCCTGTGCCTGGGCGACAAAGCGTGCGCGGAACGCTTCATAGATCGGCCGTTGCACCAAGATCCGCTGGGTGCCGATGCAGTTCTGCCCCGCCGCCCAGAACGCCCCGGAGACACACGACTCGACCGTGGGTTCCAGGTCGCAGTCTTCCAACACCAGCACCGGTGCGTTGCCGCCCAGGTCCATCGCCAGCTTTTTCAGGCCAGCACTGCGGGCAATCGACTCGCCGGTAACAAAGCCGCCGGTGAACGACACCATGCGCACCTCGCGCAGTTCGACCAGCGCCTTGCCCAACTCGACACCACCGGTCACGGCAGTGACCACCGAGTCCGGTAAACCCGCCTGCAGCAGGCATTCGACCAGTTTCAGGGCCGACAGCGGCGCCAGTTCGGACGGTTTCAGGATCAACCCATTGCCACCGGCAATCGCTGGCCCGAGCTTGTGTGCGACCAGATTGAGCGGGTCGTTGTACGGTGTGATCGCGACGATTAACCCCAACGGCTCTCGGCTGAACCAGCCCTGGCGCGATTCAGAGCCCTCATAGGCCTCGAACGGCACCACCTCACCGGCATTGCGCCGCGCCTCTTCAGCCGACAGTTTGAGGGTGTTGATGCAGCGTTTGACCTCTTTCTCGGCCTGGCGCAAGGTCTTGCCGGCTTCGGCGACGATCAACTGGGCAAACGCCTGGGCTTGCTCCTGCACCCGCCGCGCCGCCTCCTCCAACACACGTGCGCGCTGATGGCGCGGCATTGCCGCGGCCTGGCGCACACCTTGGCGGGCACGCTCGAGGATGGCCGGCACCGCACTGGCATCCAGGCACGGCACGCTGCCGATCAAGCGGCCGTCATAAGGGCTGAACACATCGATCTGCTGCGCTTCGACCCGTTGCACATTGACCTTGCTGGCTACGCTCATGGCTGCTCTCCGCTTACTGCTGCTGGCTGGTGTGGATGGCGACGATGTCCGAGAGCAAGGCAAAGGCGGTTTCGATCTTGCCTGCACCCGGGCCGGACACCGTGACTGCACCGACCAGCTCAGTGGTGAACGAGACCGCATTGGTTGCCCCGCTGATGCCGGCCAGTGGATGGCTAAGTGGCAACAAACGTGCAGCGACGCTGGCTTGCACCGAGCCATCGGCCTGGCGCTGGGCCGCACCGATCAGCTTCCAGCACTGGCCATTGCGGCTGGCGGTGGCGATGTCTTCAGCGCTGATGTTGCTGATACCCGAGCAGGCCACGTCGCTGATCTGCAGCTTGGCGTTGAGCAGTTCGTTGGCGAGGATCACCACTTTCAAGCGCACGTCATAGCCATCGACGTCGGCGCTTGGGTCAGCTTCGGCGTAGCCCAGTTGCTGCGCCTGGGCGACCGCCGCAGCAAAGCTCAGGCCTTCCTGCATGCGGGTCAGAACATAGTTGGAGGTGCCGTTGAGGATGCCTTCGAAACCTTGCACTTCAGCGCCGGCCAGCGCTTGCCTGGCCAGGCGAATCACCGGCGTACCGCTCATGACCGAGCCTTCGTACTCGAAAGCGACGTTGTTGCGCTGCGCCAGCGCCTTGAGCTCACTGCCGTGCAGGGCAATCGGGCCCTTGTTGGTGGTGACCACATGAATGCCGCTTTCCAGCGCCCAGCGGCAGAAGGTGGTGGCGGGTTCGCCGTCGACAGGGTTGGTGAAAGTCGCCTCCGCGATGATGTCAGCGCCGGATTGCTTGATCACTGTCTCGGTGAAAGCTTCGGAGGTGCCACCGTGCAGCTTGGCAAAGGCGCCTTTCTCGGCTGGCAGGGCCACCAGTTGGGCGGCATCGAGACCGTCGCGGTTGACGATCGAGCCAAGGAAGATATCGCTGACGCCAACGATCTTAAGGCTGAAACCCAAACTTGCCTGCCAGCAGGCATTACGTTCGGCAACCAGTTGCGCCAGGCCACGGTTGACCCCACCAAAACCCACCAATGCAATTTTATATTCAGTCATGTCTGCGTTGCTCTCAGGCGTTGTTTGATGGAGTCAGCCTAAGTGTTCACCGCAGTCAGTTGAATTGGTCAGAATGCTGCATTTGTTGGTCGTTTTGCTCGCCTCAGTGCTCGGCCGAGAGCACGAACGAGGTCACTGTGTTTTCCACCCCGGACATGCCGGCGATCTCTTTCCAGACCATGTGCACACGCTCGGGCGAGGCGGCATTGACCCGCAGCATCAGGTCGAACTCACCGCTGAGCACTTCGCATTGGACCACCTCGGGAATGCCGCGCAAGCCGGCCAGCACATCGGCGCCGCGCATGCGGTCATAGCGGTAGACAAAGATCACCGCGCTGATCAATGACGAGGCCCGCCGCGAGTCGCCGTGGCGGATGGTATAGCCCTGGATCGCGCCATCGCGCTCCAGCCGCTCGATCCGCTGGCGCACCGCGTTACGCGACAGATTGACCTTGGCGCCCAGCTCGGCGTGGCCGATACGCGCATTGGCGGTCAGCTCGGCCAGGATATGTTCGTCCAGTGGATCAAGAATGCGCTTCATGGCCGCGCCTGCGTTGCTTGGCGCAGCGCCTGGATCAAGCTGGCCAGATCGCCCGTTTGCAGGCCTGTGCGCACCTCGTCCGGTTCGGCCAGGGCGGCAACCGGGCCAGGCCACACCCCAAGCTCCGCCAGCAGGCCAGCCGATTTGCTCGGCGCGATTTGCCCGAGGGTGACCATCGGCGCGCCCAGGCTGCGTCGCTGAATCCGCCCAGACAAAGCGCCTACGGCAGTATGTGGATCAACCGCCGCGCCGGTCTCGGCAAACAAGCGCAGGACCTCTTCGCGAATCTGCAGCTCCTCAACAGCATGTGAGTCGAACAGCACCCGCGCCCGTAACCATTGCTGATTGCCGATGCTCAGCTCACCGCACGCCTCGAAGTGCTCCATCAACGCCCTCACCGCATGGCCATCATGGTCGTACAGCTCCCAGATAAACCGCTCGAGGTTTGAGTACAGCGAGAAGTCCATCGCCGGCGACGAGGTGCGGCTGCTTTGCCGGGTCGAGTAGCGGTTGCGCTGGATGAAGTGATGCAGGGCGTCGTTGCTGTTGGTCGAAACGATCACCTGGTTGATCGGCAAGCCCATCTTCTGCGCGATGTAGCCTGCGTAGATTTCGGCAAAGCTCGCCGCGGGTACGCTGAAGGCCACCGGCCGCGTGCCGCCGCCAAGCTGCAGCGCGGCGTGAAAGTAATAGACGATCTGCGCCAGCACCCCGACCCAGTTGGTCGAGTTGAAGCAGATCGGCGTCACCTCAGGCAACGGCCACTGGCGCAGCAGGCGCGACACCAGGGTCTGACAGTCGTCAAAACTGCCCGCTACCGGGATCAGCGCGACCTGTTGCGGGTTTGCCTGGTGCAAGGCCGCCAACTGCGCCGGCGGCACACCCTGCTCGGGGTACAACACGGCCAGTTGAGCGTTGGCGCAGCCAGCAAAGGCCTCGATCGCGGCCAGCCCGGTCTCGCCGTTGGTGGCACCGATCACCAGCGCCCTGCCCTGTTGTTGCGGCAGAAAGTGCGCAACCAGGCGCGCCTGCAACTGCGCAGCAAAGTCCTTGGACGACTGCGTCGGGCCATGGAACAGCTCCAGAATCCATTCGTTATGGCCGATCTGCCTTAACGGCGTGATCGCCCGATGATCGAAGTCGCGGTAGCTGTCACTGAGCAGCGCGCGCAACGCAGCTTCGTCCATTGCTCCGCCCACGTAGGGCGAGACCACCCGCCAGACCAGCTCGTCGAACGGCAGCCACGACCAGCTGCCGATCTGCTCTGGAGTGTATTGCGGCACGGCCTGGGGCACGAACAAGCCGCTATCGTCGGCAAGCCCGGAGAGCACTACCCGGCGAAAATCGGCCAGCCCAGCTGCGCCGCGGGTGCTTACGTAATGCATGGTTACTCCTGATAAGAGCTACGCGATAAGGTCTACAAATGGCGATGGGCCTGTGCCACCAGCCAGGTGGAAAATGCGGCGGCCTCGGCGCTCAGGGTTTCGCCCTGGGCGCGGACCAGATAGAACGATTCGCTGGCTTCGATACGCTGGCTGAACGGCGCGACCAGCGCGCCAGACGCGAGCAGATCCTCGACGATGGATGAGCGCGCCAAGGCCACGCCCTGGCCCAGCTCGGCCATGCGCAAGGTGGAAACCATGGTGTCGAACTGCAAACCGCGCGAGTAATCCACGGCATCGGCACCGACTCGCTTGAGCCAATAGCCCCAGCCCTCTTCATAACCCAGCACATGCAGCAGCGCATGCCGGGCCAGGTCGCGCGGGTGTTGCAGGGGAGCGGCGGCGAGCAGCGCCGGCGAACAGACCGGTTGCAGCACATCCCAGGTCAAGCGCTGCGACACCAGCCCCGGCCAACTGCCGGCACCCCAACGGATCTCCAGGTCATCTTCACCGTCAGGCTCTTTCACCCACAGGTTGCTGATGAAACGGATGTCGATCAGCGGGTGCTCTCGGCAAAAATCCGCCAGCCGCGGTGCCAGCCAGTACTGCAGAAAACTCAAGCTGCCACGCACCTTCACCGGGCGGCGCTGGTTGTGGCCGAAGATCTCGTTGGTGCCCACCGCCAGCCGGCTGATGGCGTCCTGCACCACTGGCAGGTAGGACTGGCCTTCTTCGGTCAGGCCCAGCCCGCGTGGCAGGCGCTTGAACAACGCGACCCCAAGGTGGCTCTCCAGCTGGCGGATCTGCTGGCTGACCGCGCCTTGGGTCAGGCACAGCTCCTCGGCCGCGTGGGTGAAGTTGAGGTAACGCGCCGACACTTCGAACGCCCGCAGCCAATTCAGCGGCGGTAGGGTTTTTTGATTCATCGGCGTAACCTCTTCGGCAATTGACTGCGTGCACTATCGCTTGTGCGGCTCAGGCGGCGCTAGCCGGACGCTGCACGCCAGCCTCGGCGCGCAGGCGCTGCGCACGTTTGTTGCGGGTCACCCAGTAGACGAAGTAGCACCAGGCTATGAACGGCAGGCCGAAGTACAGCGCTACCCGTTGCGCCGGGTCAAAGGCAATGCCGATACAGGCCAGCAGGCAGCAAGCGATCGCGCCCAGGGGTACCCAAGGATAGCCGCGCACGCGAAAGTGCAGGTCTTCGACCCGGCCGCCGTTGGCTACGTAGTGGCGGCGGAAGGCAATCTGGCTGGCGGCAATGCTCATCCATACCACCACCACGGCCAGCCCCGAAATCGACACCAGTGCCAGGTACACGGTATCCGGCGCCAACACACTGCTGAGCAACGAGGCCACGGCCCCGGCCATGCTCAGGATGATCGCGTTGACCGGCGTGCCGCGGCGCGACAGGCGTGCATAGCACTTGGGCATATGGCCCTGATCGCTGAGGGTCCAGAGCATCCGCGAGGCGGCATACAGGCCGGAGTTGGCCGCCGACAGCAGCGCGGTGAGGATCACGAAGTTCATGATATCGGCCGAGTACGGAATGCCGATCAGCTCGAACACCAGCACGAACGGGCTTTCGACCAGGCCGGCCTGTTCGCGCGGCAGCAAGGTGGCGAGCACGAAGATGGTGCCGACGAAGAACAGCGCCAGACGCACGATGGTGGTGCGGATCGCCTTCGGCACACTGGTCTGCGGGTCGGCCGCCTCTCCTGCGGCAATGCCGATCAGCTCGGTCCCGGAGAACGCGAACGACACCGCCAGCAAGGTCATGGCGATCGGCAGGAAGCCGGTGGGGAACAACCCTTCACGGGTAAAGTTGCTCAGCCCCGCGCCCTGCGCATGCTGCACATCGAACAGCCCGCAGATCGCGCCAGCGCCGATGGCGATGAACACCACCACGGTCAGGACCTTGATCAGCGACAGCCAGAATTCGGTTTCGGCAAACAGCCGCACCGACACCACATTGCTGATGAACACCGCCAACGCAAACAGCGCGCTCCAGATCCACACCGGCGTTTCCGGGAACCAGCGCACCATCAGGATGCCGGCTGCGGTGAACTCCGAGCCGATGGCCACCGCCCAGGTCAGCCAGTACAGCCAGGCTACGGTGTAGCCGGTGCCGGGGCCCAGGTAGCGGGTGGCGTAGCTGCTGAACGAGCCGGTTTCCGGCATCTGCACGGCAAGCTCGCCCAGGCAGACCATGACCAGATAGACCATTACCGCGCCAATCATGTAGGCGATCACTGCGCCCAGCGGGCCGGCCTGGTTGACGGTGTAGCCGGAAGTGAGGAACAGGCCGGTGCCGATCACACCGCCCAACGCCAGCATGACGATGTGGCGGGTTTGCATGTCTTTGTTGAACGCAGGGCCGCTGCCGGCCTGTGCGTCATTGTGCTCAGAGTGCATGGTTTTATTCTCATGAAAGTGATGGCGAACCCGTCCCGCCGCGATGACGCCACGGTGAGTTCGGCAGCCAGCAGTTGTTGTTATTGTCGGTTTTCATGAAGCGACCTGGCGACGTTTTTATCGCCAGGCCTTGAGCTCACGCTAGGCGTGCACTGCAGTGCACTGAGGTTGCGTACGCTGTCGCTCGCGCAACACGGTGCAGGCATCACGCAGGTCCGCGAGCAGGTCGGCGGTGTCTTCGATACCGACCGAGATGCGCACCAGGCCTTCGGAAATGCCCAGTGCCTGACGCTCTTCCAGGGTGTTTTCAACATGGCTGGTGGTGCGCGCCGGGCCATAGATGGTTTCGACCGCACCCAGGTTGCCGGCACGGTGGGCGTATTTGAGCAGCGGCAGCAACTGCGCTACATCGCGCATGCCACCTTTGAGCACGAAGCTGACGATCGCGCCAAAGCCACGCATCTGCGCGCGGGCAATGGCATGCCCAGGGTGCTGGGCCAGGCCCGGGTAGTTGACTGCTTCGACCAAAGGCTCGGTGCACAAGTACTCCGCCAGCGCCTGGGCGCTCGCTTGCTGCTGACGCAGGCGCAGGGCCAGCGTCTTGATCCCGCGGATGATCAGGTAGGCCGAGAACGGGTCCAGCGCAGCACCGTTGATTTCGCGGTAGTGGCGCACCTTGCTCATCAGTGCTTCAGCGCCGCAGGCAATACCGCCCAGCACATCGCCGTGGCCGGAGAGGAACTTGGTCGCGCTGTGCACCACCACGTCAACGCCAAGCGCCAGCGGGTTCTGGTTCAACGGCGTGGCGAAGGTATTGTCCGCCACCACCAGCGCCCCTACCCGCTTGGCCGCTGCGACCAGGCGGCGGATGTCCAGCACCTTCAGGGTCGGGTTGGTGGGGGTTTCCAGGTACACCACGTTGCAGCCACGGGCGATCTCTCGCTCGATGGCCTCGGTGTCGTAGGTGTCGCACAGGGTTACCTCAACACCCATTCGCGGCAGGAACTCTTCGAAGATCTTGTTGGTGCCGCCATAGCTGTCGCGGGTCGACACCACCCGTTGGCCACAGGCCAGCAGGCTGTGCAGCACGCCACTGATGGCGGCCATGCCAGAGCTGAAGGCGACTGCGGACTCGGCGGCCTCCAGTGCACACAGCTTGTCTTCAAGCACGGCAACGGTGGGGTTGCTCATGCGGCTGTAGATAAACCCAGGCTGATTGCCCAGCGCCACGTCATACCAGGTATCGATATCGTCGTAGCCATAGGCGGCGCTGGCCACGATCGGTGTCTGGGTAGCGTTGTAAGGGTGGCTGACCTGCTCGCCGCCCCACACTACGCGGGTGCCGGCGCCGACCTTGGCGTCGAGGGTTTTCTTGTTGTTCATAGCCAGTCTCGCATCAAGGGAGCACGTTGGTGCTCCGTTTGGGTATGCGAGGACTATAGGGAAGGCCAGCAGCGCTGAAAAACGATGTAATGCTGGCCTGAGGGCGGTTTATTTTAATGGCTGGAGTGTTTCACAGCTGAAAGCGTTTCATCATCCCGTTCAAACCAATCGACAGGTTGGCCAGTTCCTGGCTGGCTGCGCTGATCTGGTCGGCGCCTTCCGAGGTCTGCAGGGCCAGATCGCGGATGTTCAGCAGGTTGCGATCAACCTCGCGCGCGACTTGCGCCTGCTCTTCGGTGGCGCTGGCCACTACCAGGTTGCGCTCGTGGATGGTCGAGGCGCCGTTGGTGATCTCATCCAGCGCCTCGCCGGCCAACTGCGCCACTTCGAGGGTATGCGCAACCTGCTGACTGTTGCTGAGCATCGAGTCGACCACCCGCGCGGTGCCGGTGCGGATGGCATTGACCATTTCCTCGATCTCCAGCGTCGAGCTTTGGGTACGCGCCGCGAGCGCTCTGACTTCATCGGCTACGACCGCAAAGCCTCGGCCAGCCTCACCGGCCCGTGCGGCTTCGATGGCCGCATTGAGCGCCAGCAGATTGGTTTGCCCGGCAATCGCACCGATCACATCCAGCACCTTGCCCACCTCCTGCGACTGCACCGACAACGCCTCGATCTGCGCCGAGGCCTCCTGCACGTCATGGCGCATCTTGCCAATCGAGCGAATGGCTTCGGCTACCCGCTCGCGCCCGCGCTGGGCCGCTTCTTCGGACTCGCGTGAAATGCTCGAGGTGCTGACGGTGTTGCGCGCCACCTCTTCCACCGCCACGCTCATCTCGGTAACTGCCGTAGCGGCTTGCTGGATCTCGTCGGTTTGCCGGCTGAGGTCAGTGGAGGTCTGCCGAGTGATCGCCGACATCTGTTCACTGGCTGCTGCCAGTTGCTGGGACGAGTCACCGATCAAGCGCAGCGCATCCTTGAGGCTGGCCTGCATGGCCGCCAGTGCACGCATCAACTGGCTGGCTTCATCGTTGCCGCTAGCCACCACCGCCTGCGACAGGTCACCGGCGGCGATGTCCTGGGCCACGGCAATCGCCGCACGTAGCGGGCTGACAATGCTGCGGGTGAGCAGCCAGGCCAGGCTGATTGTCAGGAGCAGTACTAGGCCGACCACGCTCGCAGTCAGCCACAAGGCGCGCTGATAGTCCTCGCGGGCCTCGGCGGTATGTGCGGCGGCCGCCTCGCTGCTGAGCTTGACCAGGCTGTCATACAGCTCTCCGGTGCGGGTGGAGATATCCTGCATGGTGCCGCTGAGCATGCCCTGCATCGGCTCCAGCCGATTCTGATCGGACAAGACCTTGTACTGGTCGAGCAGTACCCGATATTGGCTGATCAATTGCTGCATCTCGGCAAACACCGGCTTGGCCTGCGCCGGCATCACCGCGCTGTAGCCCTGCAGACCCTTGTCCAGCAGGCCTTTGAGCTCCTCCAGGCGCGCCAGGGTGGGCGCCAGTTGTGCAGGCTGACGGGCGATGGCCATGCGCATGGTGATGATACGCAGCCCCAGCATGTGGCTGCGCACTTCGCCAAGGTAGCGCGTGCCGACGTTGGTCACCTGTTCGGTGTACACCACCGCTTCGCGCATGGTGGAGATCTTGTTGATGGAAAACACGCCGAGGATCACCACCAGTGCGGCGATCAGGCTGAAACTCAAGTAAGAGCGAGTGGCAATATTCAAGTGGCGCAAGGACATGGCTAGACTTCCGAATGCGAAGGGTGAGCTGCACTACCCATTACGTTCGGCGCCTTTTAGCCAAAATTGAGCGCTCAAAAGCGGATCATGCTCGATAATCGAACAGTTCCAGCGTGGCGCTCAGCAATCCGCCTGAGTGTCCTCGCCCGGGGCACTGCGCCGCGCTCGGCGGCAGCGCTCAGAGCAATATTTCACCTCATCCCAGCACCGCTCCCAGCGCTTGCGCCAGCTGAACGGCAAGCCGCAGACCGGGCAGACCTTTTGCGGCAGATGGGCTTTTTTCAAAGCGTTTCTCCTGCGTCGAGCCTGGCCAGCAGCGTCTCAGCACGCTGCCAAAGCGCTTCTCGGCGTTGCGGGTCCATCCCGGCCAGGCCGCGATAGACCTGCGCCAGCCGCGGGTTGAGCGCCAGTTGCTGTTCATGGCGCATGAGGAAGTGCCAATACAGCGAGTTGAACGGACAAGCCTGCTCGCCCAGCGACTGCTCGACCTGATAAACGCAGTTGCCACAGTGGTCGGACATCCGCTGGATATAGCGGCCGCTGGCGCAATAGGGTTTGGAGCCCAGGTAGCCGCCGTCGGCATGCATGACCATGCCCAGCGTGTTGGGCAACTCGACCCACTCGAAGGCGTCCAGATATACCGCCAGGTACCACTCGCAGATCTGCGCCGGGGCGATGCCGGCGAGCAAGGCAAAGTTGCCGGTGATCATCAGCCGTTGAATATGGTGTGCGTAGCCCAGCTCGAGGGTCTGCCCGATCGCCTGAGCCATGCAGCGCATGCCGGTGTTACCGGTCCAATAGAACTCGGGCAGCGGACGCTGGTTGCCAAAGGTATTGAGCTCGGCGTACTCCGGCATGCGCAGCCAATAGATGCCATGCACGTACTCGCGCCAGCCGATCAGTTGGCGGATGTAGCCTTCGGCCGCGTTCAGCGGCACGCGGCCCTGGCGGTAAGCGGTTTCGACATCGCTGCACAGCTGGCGCAAATCCAGCAGGCCGATGTTCAGCGCCGCGCTGATGCGTGAATGGAACAGAAACGGCTCACCTTCAGCCATGGCGTCCTGATAATCACCGAAGGCGGCCAGGCCGAAGTCGAGAAAGTGCTGCCAGAGCCCCTGCGCCTGGGCATGATCGACTGGGTAGTCGAAGCCGTCGACCTTGCCGTAGTGGCTGGCAAAGCGCTCGCGCACCAGCGCCACCACCGCTTGGGTGATCGCGTCTTGGCTGAACCGCGCCGGGAACGCCCCGCGCAGAGTGCGTGGCAGGCTCTTGCGGTTGTCGCGGTCAAAGTTCCAGGCGCCGCCCAGCGGGCTGCCATCGTCTTCGAGCAGCAGCCGGCAGCGCTTGCGCATCGACCGATAGAATTGCTCCATCCGCAGCTGCTCGCGGCCTGCCGCCCAGCCGGCGAAGGCCTGGCGCGAGCAGAGAAAGCGCCGGTCAGGGTGCCACACCTGAGCCACCGGGCAACTGCGTAACGCTTGCTCAAGGCGCCACTCGCCGCATTCGGTGAAGTGCACTTCGCTTGCACCAAGCTCGGCCTGCCAGCGTTGGACTTCGCCGGGCAGGCTATGGGTATTGCTGGAAGCATCGAGTTCAACATAAATCACTTGCCAACCATGCTCACGTAAAGCTTTAGCAAAGTGTCGCATCGCACTGAAAATCATGATTATTTTTTGCGGATGATGCGGCACGTAGCTCGCCTCGTCCTGCACTTCAGCCAGCAGCAGGATGTCACGCTGCGGGTCCAGTGCCTGGATCGAACTCAGGTCGAATGACAGCTGGTCACCGAGTATCAGGCCCAGTCGCGGAGTACTTGCGGCTACCACGTCTGCTCCAGTGACAATGGCAGGCGCAATGGCTCGATCTGGCCTTCGCGCTGGCCGCACATCTCATCGTGGACTACATGCTGGACGAGCACACAGCGCATTGCCGGGAAGCCCGCGAGCAAACTGCGCAAGTGCGTCGACGAGCGCAGGTGCATCGGCCTGCCGCCCTCACCGGCCAAAGTCTGCAGGCCTGTTGCGGTACGCACCCTGAGCAGGTAAATGCCGCCCTCCAGGGACAGCAGCTCAAGCTCGTCGACTGAATCCGCATCAGCAAGACTGCGCAACTGCTGCAAGGTGATCGAGGTAGTACGGGTAGCGTCGGTCATGTGGGAGCTCCCTGTGACAAAATGGCGATTCTTGTACAATCCGCAATGCGTGTATAAGTCTATAGCCTAGACGCAAAGATATCAGCAGCCACCGCGCATGGAGCTCTTATGAACAGGTTCAACCCCCGCAAACTGGCGCTGTCGAAATGGACAGCACGCGCGCCGCAAAACCGCGAGAAGCACTTCATCGTCACACAATTGCTGTGTGATGACGAAGGCACGCCGCTGCAAGTCGAGCTGCAGGCGGTGCTGACCGGGCGCAGTGAAGTGTTCGACTGGCAGGAACTGCGCGACTCCACCCGGTGGCTGCTGGGCTGGAAGTGAGCCTGACCGCGAACGGGGCACTTAAGTTCTCATACTTGTACAACAATAAATATTTGTACAAATATTAGCGGTGGTGGCTTAATGGCACCTCCTGTGTGGGCACCGTGCCAACACGCAGATTTTGTCCCCGAGGCCCGCCGCCATGCTCATCCGCGCCAGCACCCACCAGCAGTTGTTGCATGCGGAACACACCCGTCAAGCCGCGCTCGAGGCCGAAGTGGCTGCGCTGCGCAAGACCGTCGCCACGCTTCAGGACGAGCATGGTGTAGCCCAGCAGCACGCCAAGGGACAGGCCAGCTTCATCAACGCCATTGAACGTTCGATGGCCGTCATCGAGTTTGCTCTCGACGGGCGCGTGATCAATGCCAACGCCAACTTCCTCGAGGTCATGGGCTATCGCCTGGATCAGATACGCGGTCAGCATCACCAGATGTTCTGCTCTGCCAGCGAAGCGAAAAGTGACGCCTATCGCGAGTTCTGGGCAGCGCTGAATCGTGGCACGTTCAAGGCAGGCCAATTCCCGCGCCTGGACAGTCGCGGCGCCACGGTCTGGCTGCAGGCTACCTACAACCCGCTGTATGACGAGCACGGCAAGCTCTATGGCGTCGTCAAGTTTGCCAGTGATATCACTTCTGAGATCGAGCAGCGCGAGGCCGAATCGCAAGCTGCACTGGTGGCCTTCGAGACGTCGCAGCACACCGATGAGTGTACCCAGCAGGGTTCTGCAGTGGTGCAACAGACCGTAAACATGGTGCAGAGCATTGCCGACGAGCTCACGCAGATGGGCCAGGCGATCAGTGCGCTGAGTGAGCAGTCCGAGCAGATCGGCACCATTGTCGATGCTATCCGCAGCATCGCCGAGCAGACCAACCTGCTGGCCCTCAACGCGGCAATCGAAGCCGCCCGCGCCGGCGACCAAGGCCGCGGCTTTGCCGTGGTCGCCGATGAGGTGCGCAACCTGGCGCAACGCACCAGCAAGGCCACCGTGGCGATCAGTGAAGTGGTCGGCAAGAACCGCGAACTGGCCCGCCAGGCTGTGGCGAGCATGCAGGCGAGTACGCTGAAGACCGAGCAAGGTGTTGAGCTGGCGCACAAGGCTGGCGCGGTGATCGAGGATATTCAGCACGGTGCGCAGCGGGTGGTTGAAGTGATTGGCCAGTTCGCCCAGCGTCTGGAGCAACGCCAGCAACGCTGATCTTGGGGCCGCCAAGTGATCTCTCATTGCCAAACGAGCGAAACCAGCGGCCTGAATCGTCATGCCTCTTATAGGCAGCGCCTAGCCCTATCTGCTCACTCCAGCGCTCGATCAGGACGCTGTTCATCGTCAGACCATCCCTGTAGTTTGCCCGACAGTTCTCCAGTGAAGTGCCCTCCATGGACCCCAAGACTTTGCGCGATGCGTTCTCCGGCCTGAGTGTGTTCTTTGCCGTCGCGCACGCGCGCAGTTTCACCAAAGCGGCAGCGCGGCTGGGTGTGTCACAGACAGCCGTCAGCCACGCCGTACGCGCCCTGGAAGCCCGCCTGGGCGTCAGCCTGCTGTCACGCAACTCGCGCAACGTGATGGTGACAGAGGCCGGCGAGCAACTGCTGGCTAACGTCGCACCGCAATTCGAGGCCATCGATATGCAGTTGCAGGCGCTGACCGAGTTGAGCAACAGCCCTACCGGCACGATCCGCATCACCGCCTCCGATCACGCCGTGCGGGCGGTGCTGATGACCAAGCTCAAGCTGTTTTTGCCGGCACATCCAGGGATCAAGGTCGAGCTGTCGACCAACAGCGGCTTTGTCGACATTGTTGCCGAACGTTTCGATGCCGGGGTCAGGCTCGGCGAGGCAGTGGCGCAGGATATGATCGCCGTGCGCATCGCTGCGGATGCGCCCTATGCAGTTGTCGCTACCCCGGCTTACCTGCAGCATCACGGTATGGCGCATACGCCAAGCGACCTGTTGCAGCACAACTGCATCAACCTGCGCCTGCCGACGCGGGGCAATTTATGGGCGTGGGAATTTGCAGTCGATGGCCGCGAAGTCAATCTGCGTGTGGACGGGCAACTGATCTTCAACAACACCTCCGACGCCGTGGAAGCCGTCCTGGCCGGGCTTGGCGTCGCCTATCTGCCTGCGGAACTGGTCGAGCAGCATGTGCAGTCCGGGAAGCTGCTGCAGATGCTCGAAGACTTCAGCCCGGTGTGGCCCGGCTTACACCTTTATTACCCCAGCCGACGGCAACCGTCAGGGGCGATGGCCCTGCTGATTGCGGCACTGCGCGTCTAGTCAATTACCCTGCCCGGCTCGCCAAACGTGCTCCAGCCACGCACGCTGCACCGGTATTTATCAACCAAGCTCATAGCTGCATGCAGTTTATGCAGGTTTCTAGTGCCGCCCATCCCGCCTACAGTGTCGTCTCTGCGCCAATTATTAGCGCACACCACTGGATTTCAGGACTGCTGCAATGGCCAGAGAGCACTACAGCCAACTTCAGGCGTTGATCGTTGTTGCCCGCGAGCGCAGCTTCACCCGCGCCGCAGCACAGCTGGCCATGTCGCAATCGATGCTCAGCCACACCATCCGCGACCTGGAAACGCGCCTCGGTGTGCGCCTGCTGACGCGCACAACGCGCAGCGTCTCGGTTACCGAGGCAGGCGAACGCTTGATCGCCGAGGTGGCACCGCGCCTTGAGCTGATCGAAGCACAACTGCACGCGGTCGTCGAACTCGGCGACATGCCCAGCGGCACCGTGCGCATCACCGCCAGCGACCATGCCATCGACAGCTTGCTCTGGCCAAAATTGCAAAGCCTGCTGGCGCGCTACCCGCGCTTGAACCTGGAGCTGCACAGCGATTACGCCTTCTCCGATATCGTCCAGGGCCGGTTTGACTTTGGCGTACGCCTGGGGGACAGCCTGGGCAAGGACATCCGCTCGGTGTGCATCAGCCCGGACATGCGCCTGGCAATCATCGCTGCGCCCGCTTATTTCGCCGAACGGCATATGCCAGAAACCCCGGAGCAACTCAGCCAACACGCCTGCATCAACCTGCGCCTGCCAACCCAGGGCAACCTGTATGCCTGGGAGCTCAAGCACGGTGAGCGCGAAATCAGCGTGCGGGTCGAGGGCCGGCTGGTGTTCAACGGCATCTACCAGGTGCTCAATGCCGCCCTCGACGGCCATGGTCTGGCCTATGTCCCACACGATCTGGCTGCCACCCATCTGGCGGCTGGCCGGGCTGTGCCCGTGCTTGAAACGTGGTGGCGCAGCTTTCCTGGCTACCACTTGTATTACTCGGCGCAGCGCGAGACCTCACGCGCCATGCAGGTCGTGATCGAAACACTGCGCCTGAACTGAATCAAATGAGCAACACCGCCGACCGCTTGAGCAGCCGCCGGCTGCGCCTTGACCACCTTGTGCTAGTTTTTCCGCATGGGGTGCGCAGGGCCTGGGGCATTGGCGGCCTGATAAAAACTAAAGATCCATCCAACCGACTGATTACGGGTGAGCCATGCAGCTTCGAATCAACCAAAAGACCTACGAGGTCGATGCCGACGCGGATACTCCACTGCTGTGGGTAATCCGTGATGACCTGGGCATGACCGGCACCAAATACGGCTGCGGCCTGGCCCAATGCGGCGCCTGTTCAGTGCTGGTCGACGGCAATGTGGTGCGCGCCTGCGTGACGCCGATTGCCGGCGTGGTCGGGCGTGAGATCACCACCATCGAAGCCGTCGAGGCCGACGCTGTCGGCAAGCGCGTGGTCGCTGCCTGGGTCGACAAACAAGTCGCACAGTGCGGCTACTGCCAGTCCGGCCAGGTCATGGCCGCCACTGCCCTGCTCAAGCACACCCCCAAGCCCAGCGATGAGCAGATTTCTGCGGCGATGATCAACCTCTGCCGCTGCGGTACCTACAACGCGATCCATGACGCCGTGCATGCACTGGCCAAGCAGGAGGACGTGGTATGACCAAGCCTGTCGTCTACCCCGCCGATCTGCTCGCGCTCGATCAACCGGTCAACCTGTCGCGCCGGCGCTTTCTCGCCGGCAGCGCCATTGGCGCTCTGGTGCTGGGTTTTGGCCTGCCGCTAGGCACTTCGCGGGTACAAGCCGCTGCTGCGGCAACCCCAGCGCTGGGCACTCAGGTGCCGGCGTTCCTGGAAATCCGCCCGGACAACAGCATCCGCCTGCTCAGCCCGTTCATGGAAGGCGGCCAAGGCACCTTCACGGCGATGGCGCAAATTGTCGGCGAGGAGCTGGATGCCGATCCTGCCACCTTCCTGGTCGAAGCCGCGCCGCCCGGTGAAGCCTACGTAGTGCTGGAAAACGGCATGCGGATTACCGGCGGGAGCATGTCGGTGCGCCTGAGCTACCCGGTCATGCGGCGCCTGGGCGCCCTCGGCCGGGCCATGCTGGTACAGGCCGCCAGCACCAAGCTGGGCGTACCGGTCAGTGAGCTGAGCACCGAGCCGGGTCGGGTCATTCACGCCAGCTCCGGCCGTTCGCTGAGCTACGGTGAGCTGGCCGGCGCGGCCATGGACCTGCCGGTGCCCGATCCGGACAGCATTACCTTGCGCGACCCGAGCCAGTTCCGCTGGATCGGCAAGCCGGTCAAGCGTGTCGACGCCTACGACAAATCCACCGGCAAGGCGGTCTACGCCATCGACCTGAAAGTCGACGGCATGCTCCACGCCGCCGTGCAGCACGCGCCACGCCTGGGCATGACCGTAGCTGGTGTGCGCAACGAGGCGCAGGTCAAGGCCATGAAGGGCGTGCACTCGGTGCATCAGCTGCCGGGCGCAGTGGCAGTGGTTGCCGAGCGCTGGTGGCACGCCAAGCGCGCTGCCGAAGCGCTGCAGGTGCAATGGCAGGAGCCGACTGCGGACTCCAAGGTGCGGCCGATGCCGGCAGACTTCTCCAGCGACGGCTTCCGCGAGCACCTGGCGGCGCAGACCGGGCCGCAGCGCGAAGAAGAGCTTGAAGGCGATTTCAGTAAAGCCCTGGACGGCGCCAAGACCAAGGTCGAGGCCACTTACCACAATCAGTTCGTCAACCACGCGCAGCTGGAGCCACCTTCTGCACTGGCTCGCTACAACGACGATGGCTCGCTCGAAGTCTGGCTGCCGAACCAGGCACCCGACATGTTCCGCGCCGACATCGCCAAGCGCACCGGCCTCGATCTTGCGCAGATCACCCTGCACTCGCCGCTGCTCGGAGGGTTCTTTGGCCGGCATTTCCTTTACGACAGCGCCAACCCCTATCCGCAAGCAATCGCCCTGGCCAAGGCCGTCGGCCGCCCGATCAAATTGATCTGGAGCCGCGAAGAAGAATTTGTCCGCGACGTGCTACGGCCGATGGCGGTGGTCAAGTTCCGTGCCGGGCTGGACGCCAACGGCATGCCGGTGGCAATCGAAGCTGTCAGCGCTACCGAAGGCCCGACCGAAGCAATCGCCGGCAGCCCAGCGGAAAAAGGCGACCCGACGGCACTCGAAGGTTTGTCCGGCAAGTCGTACGCGATCGCCAACCGTCGCGTCGCGCAGATCTACGTCAAGGGCCCGGCAATGCTCGGCTACTGGCGCTCGGTGGGCAACTCGATGAACGACTTCTTCTATGAAGCGTTCCTCGACGAACTGGCCGACAAAGGCGGCCAGGACCCCTATGCGCTGCGCATGCACCTGCTGCAGGGTAACCAGCGCCTGAGCACCCTGCTCAAGGCGGTGGCCGATCTGTCTGGTGGCTGGAAACGGGGCCCGTTCACCGCCGAAGACGGCAGCAAGCGTGCCCGCGGCGTAGCCATGGCCTCACCGTTTGGCTCGCATGCAGCAGTAATCGCTGAAGTCTCGATCGAGAACGGCCAGGTCAAAGTGCATGACATCTGGCAGGCCATCGACCCTGGCAGCATCGTCAACCCAGCCATCGTCGAGGCTCAGGTCAACGGCGCGGTCTCGCTGGGGCTGTCGCAAGCCTTGCTCGAAGAAGCGGTGTATGTCGATGGCAAGCCCCGCGCGCGCAATTACGACCTGTATCCGATTCTGCCAGCGGCGCGCATGGCCAGAGTGCATGTACGCATCGTCGAAAGTGGCGAGAAGATGGGCGGCATCGGCGAACCACCCTTGCCTGCGGTCGCCCCGGCAGTCGCCAATGCGGTAGCGCAGCTGACCGGCCAGCGCATCCGCAGCATGCCACTGTCACGCTATACCTTCAGCTAAGCTGGCCCAGGACGACCTGCACATGACTCGAAAAAGCCTTGCAAGACCCTTGGCCCTGTTGGCCGTGCCGTGCCTGATCGCGGCCGGCCTGCTGGCCTGGTACGTCACCCGCGAACCGGCCTCGCCGTTTACCGCTACAACCCAGAGCAACACCGATCCGGCCTTGGTCCAGCGCGGGGAGTACGTCGCCCGCCTCAGCGACTGCGTGGCCTGCCACAGCCTGCCGGACGCCGCGCCGTTTGCCGGCGGGCTGAAGATGGCGACGCCGCTGGGGGCGATTTACGCCACCAACATCACTCCCGACCCTGATCATGGCATTGGCAAATACAGTCTGGCCGAGTTTGACCAGGCCGTGCGCCACGGCGTTGCGCCCGGCGGGCGCCGGTTGTACCCAGCCATGCCATACCCGTCCTATTCCAAGCTCAGCGACGAAGACGTGCAGGCGCTGTACGCCTTCTTCATGCAGGGCGTGCAAGCAGCCAACCAGCCCAACAAGCCCGGGGAAATCCCCTGGCCGTTGAGCCTGCGCTGGCCAATTGCACTGTGGAACGGCCTGTTCACCGAGGCCGAACCCTACGCCGCCAAGCCTGAGCAGAATGCCCAGTGGAACCGTGGCGCCTACCTGGTGCAGGGCCCCGGCCATTGCGGCAGTTGCCATACCCCACGCGGCATCGCCTTTGATGAAAAAGCCCTGAGCGAGCGCGGCGCTACCTTCGTCTCCGGGGCCTTGCTCGACGGCTGGTACGCGCCGAGCCTGCGCAATGACCACAACACCGGCCTGGGCCGCTGGAGCGAAGCCGACATTGCCCGCTTCCTCAAGACCGGGCGCAACCAGCATGCGGTGGTCTACGGCTCGATGACCGAGGCCTTCAACAACTCGACGCAGTTCATGAGCGATGAAGACCTGGCAGCGATCGCCCACTACCTCAAGTCGTTGCCGGGCGACCCGAAACGCGATGGCCCGCCTTGGCAATATCAAGCCGTATCGGCAGCGCAGCAGCTGGACAAACCTGGTGCGCACACCTACGTCACCGCCTGCGCCAGTTGCCACGGGCTGGATGGCCGCGGCCAGGCTGAATGGATGCCGCCACTGGCCGGAGCGACCTCTGCGCTGGCCGAGCACAACGCCTCGGCCATCAACATCACCCTCAACGGTGCCCAACGGGTGGTTGCCGCCGGCGTACCGGATGCCTACCGCATGCCGTCATTCCGCGAGCAGCTGAGCGATCAGCAAATCGCCGAGGTACTGAGCTTTGTCCGCAGCAGTTGGGGCAACACCGGCACCGCAGTGCCCGCCAAGGACGTGGCCAAGCTGCGCGAGCACACTGACCCGGCCAGCAGCAGCCCGATCATCCTGCAGATGCGTTGAAAGGAACCTCAAGCATGCTGCGATGCTCAGTAAGACAGGAGTGCTCGCTGGGCGATTACCGTCAGCGAGCATGACTGCATAGTGCACAAACAGATCAAGGAACACCGATGGAAAGCATTGACCTGATGGTCCTGCGCACCGCCCGCGACTGGTTGGCGGCTGGCGAGCAGGTGCTGCTGGCGACCGTTGCCCGCACCTGGGGCTCGTCGCCACGCCCGGTCGGCTCGATGATGGCCCTGCGCGAGGACGGCCGGGTGATCGGCAGTGTTTCCGGCGGCTGCATCGAAGATGACCTGGTCCACCGCTACACCCGCGCCTACGGTGGCAGCGGTGTGAGCGACGGTTTGCCGCAGGTGGTGTGCTACGGCGTCAGCGCCGATGAAGCCCACCGCTTTGGCCTGCCCTGCGGCGGCACCCTGGAGTTGGTGCTCGAATTCAACCCGTGCCATCAAGCCCTTGGCCTGCTGCTGGAGCGGCTGGATGCAGGTGGCCTGGCCCGACGCAGCCTGGATCTGGCCAGCGGCACGGCGACGCTGGAACACACGTCGACCCCAGAGCAATTCAGCTTCGACGGCGCGCGCATGGTCAGCACCCTTGGCCCTGGCTACCGGATGTTGCTGATCGGCGCCGGCGCTTTGGCCGAGTATGTGGCTACCATGGCCCAGTTCAATGGTTTCAAGGTCACCGTGTGCGATCCGCGACCGGAACACATGGCGGGCTGGAGTGTTGCCGGTGTCGAGCAGGTGGTGGGCATGCCGGATGACGTGGTGCGGGCGTTCGTGCCGGACCTGCGCACCTGCATTCTGGCCCTGAGCCACGACCCCAAGCTGGATGACCTGGCCCTGCTCGAAGCCCTGCACGGCCCGTCATTCTATATCGGCGCGATCGGCTCGCGGCGCAATAGCCAGCAACGACGTGAGCGGTTGATCGAGCACTTTGGCGAAACCGAGGCGTCACTCAAGCGATTACACGGCCCCATTGGCATCTATATTGGCAGCAAGACCCCAGCCGAGATCGCCGTGAGCGTGATGGCCGAGATTCTCGCGTGCAAAAACAATGTCGAACTGCCGGGCGAGCTGTCGGTCACCGAAGCCAAACGCGCGCAAGAGCTTGAGTTGCTGGCCAGTTGAGCAGCGCTAAAATTGCTGCAGCAGCTTCACCCGCTTGACCGATCTGACGTACAGTTTCGCAAGTAGACCAAGGCCAAGCCCTTCCGATGGACAAGTACGCCCCACGCCAGTGGCTCCCCCACGAAAAGCCGACCATTCCCGGCTCGCCGTCGACCCCGCTGCATCCACCTCTGACTCGCCTCGCCTACGGCGCGGTGGGCCTGCTGGTGGCTATCACCGGCGGCCTGGGCAATGCTCTGGTGACTGCCAACCTGACCTTTTTGCAAGGCGCGCTCGGTGCCACCAGCGCCGAAATGGCCTGGCTGCCGGCGGCGTTCGTGATGACCAACGTGTCGATGAATCTGCTGCTGGTGAAGTTTCGCCAGCAGTTTGGCCTGCGCGCGTTCACCGAAGTGTTCCTGGTGCTGTATGCACTGGTCACCTTCGCCCACTTGTTCGTCAACGACATCAACTCAGCAATCGCCGTGCGCGCAGCCCACGGTATGGTCGGCGCAGCGCTGAGCTCACTGGGCCTGTACTACATGATTCAGGCCTTTCCCGAGCGTTGGCGACTCAAAGCCATGGTGCTCGGCCTGGGTGCCTCGCAGCTGGCGATACCGCTGGCGCGGATCTTCTCCGAAGACCTGCTGCAGATTGCCGAATGGCGCGGTTTGTACATGTTCGAACTGGGCCTGGCGCTGACCGCGCTGGGCTGCGTATTACTGCTGAAGTTGCCGCCCGGCGACCGTTTCAAGACCTTCGAGCCGCTGGATTTTCTCACTTTTGGCCTGATGGCCAGCGGCACCGCGCTGCTCTGCGCCGCGCTGTCGCTGGGGCGCATCGAATGGTGGCTGGACACGCCGTGGATCGGCATGGCGCTGGCGGCCTCGATCGGTTTGATCTGCGCCGGGCTGGCGATCGAGCACAACCGCAGCAACCCGTTGTTGATGACCCGCTGGCTGAGCAGCGCCGCGGTGATCCGCCTGGCACTGTGCGTGATCCTGATCCGCATGGTCACCTCCGAGCAATCGACCGGCGCGGTGGGCTTTCTGCAAACGCTCAACCTGGGCACCGAGCAGCTGCGCAGCCTGTATGGGGTGATGCTGCTGGGCGCCGTGGCCGGGCTGGTCACCAGTGCCCTGACCATCAACCCCAAGCACCTGGTGCTGCCGCTGTTCGGCTCGCTGGCGCTGATGGCTGTCGGCGCCTACATGGACAGCAGCTCGAGCAACCTGACCCGGCCAGCGCAGATGTACCTGAGCCAGTTCATGCTGGCGTTTGGCAGCACCTTCTTCCTCGGCCCATCGATGGCGTTGGGCATCGGCCACGTGCGCGCCAACCCGCGCAACCTGGTCAGCTTTTCGGTGCTGTTCGGGATCTGCAACAACCTCGGCGGCTTGCTTGGCGCGGCCTTGCTCGGCACCTTCCAGACCGTGCGCGAGAAATTCCACTCGAGCAACCTCAGCGAACAGCTGAGCCGCCTCGAACCCCTGGTCAACGCTCGGGTCCAAAGCGGTGGCGGCAGCTATGCTGGAGTCATTGCCGACCCGGCCCTGCGCACTGAAGTCGGCACCCGCTTGTTGGCCAATGCCGCCACCCGCGAAGCCAACGTGCTGGCTTACAACGATGTATTCCTGCTGATCGCCGGGATTGCCATACTGACCATGCTCTGGATTTCGCTGCGCAGCCTGTGGGTCTGGCACACGACCCGCCAGGCGGCCCTTTCCGACTCAACCCGCGGCGCTTCGAATCAATGAATGAAGAAACACCGATCACCTCTACCAACGCCATTGCCGAAACTCCGGAAGGTCAGACCCCGCCCACGCAGCCGAGCAACCCCGGCGGCTCGCGACGAGTGCGGGTATTGTCTGTGCTGACCTTTGCCGGCGTGGCCCTGGCCGGCATCCTGCTGGTGTTGTACGCCTGGCAACTGCCGCCATTTGGCAGCGATATCGAGAGCACCGAAAACGCGCTGGTGCGTGGCCAGGTCACGCTGATCGGCCCGCAGCTGTCCGGCTATGTCGTCGAAGTGCCGGTGCAGGACTTCCAGTACGTCAAGGCCGGCGACCTGCTGGTGCGCCTTGATGACCGCATCTACACCCAGCGCCTGGCCCAGGCCATTGCGCAATTACAGCAACAGCAGGCCGCGCTGGCCAACAACCTGCAGCAGCGCAAGAGCGCCGAGGCGACCATCGTCCAGCGCCAGGCGGCGATCACCGATGCTGCCGCCCAGGCCGACAAGAGCCAGGCTGACCTGCGCCGCAATCAGGCGCTGGTCAGCGACGGTTCGATATCGCGCCGCGAGCTGGATGTCAGCCGCGCCAATCATGCAGCATCAGTGGCAAGCCTGGCCCAGGCCAAGGCCGCGCTGGAGATCGCGCGCCAGGACGTAGAGACGGTGATCGTCAACCGCGCCTCGCTGGAAGCCTCGGTAGAAAACGCCAAGGCCGCGGTCGAGCTGGCCCGCATCGACCTGGACAACACCCGGGTCACCGCACCGCGCGATGGCCAGCTCGGCCAGATCGGCACGCGCCTGGGTGCTTATGTCAATTCAGGTGCGCAGTTGATGCCGCTGGTGCCGGACAACCACTGGATCATCGCCAACATGAAGGAAACCCAGATGGCCAAGGTACGCATTGGCCAGCCGGTGACCTTCAGCGTCGATGCGCTCGATCACTTGAAACTGCGCGGCCACGTGCAGCAGATCTCACCCGCGACCGGCTCGGAGTTCGCCTTGCTGCAAGCCGACAACGCCACCGGCAACTTCGTCAAGATCGCGCAACGGATCCCGGTGCGGATCACCGTCGACCCGGACCAGCCCGACGCCAAGCGTCTGCGCCCGGGGATGTCGGTGGTGGTCGGCATCGATACCCGCGCCGAGCATTCAAGCGACTAGGCTGCGGGTCACAGCCACCAGGCCAGCACCAGCGGCAACCAGACGAACGACAGGATCGTCGAGCACATCACCAGGTTGGCGACCTCTTCAGGTGAGCGCTTGGCGCGCACGGCTAGCAGGTAGTTGAACACTGCCACCGGCATCGACGATTGCAACACCAGGATGGCCTTGGCCATGGTTTCCAGGTCAAGCAGCTCACCCACTGCCCAGCCAACCGCGCCACCCAGAACGATCCGCAGGCCGCCCAGCAGCATGCCCTTGCCGACCTGCTGCAGGCGGATGCTGGCCAGCGACACGCCCAGGGTCAGCAGCATCAACGGGATGGTCATGCCGCCCAGCAGATTGACAGTATTGGCCAGCCACTTGGGCAATTCCCATTGCAGAAAGATGATCGGCATGGCCCCCGCCAGACTGATCACGATCGGGTTGCGCAGCAGCGCCTTGAACGAGCTGGCGCCGCCAGCCACGGCAATGCCCACGGTGAACTGGAAGATCGACAAGGTCAGAAAGAACGCCACCGCCAGCGCCAGGCCATGCTCGCCAAAGGCGTACAGGCTGATTGGCAGGCCCATGTTGCCGGTGTTGGGATACATGAACGCCGGCAACAAGACGCGCCAGTGCAGGCCAGACAAGCGACTGACCAGCAGCCCGACCAAGGCCATGCCAGCCATGCACAGCACGCAGGCCAACGCCATATTGGTAAAGGCCGACTGGTCCAGTTTGGTCCGGCTCAAGGTCGACAGCACCAAGGCTGGGGTGCCGATGTTCATCACCAGCCGGGCGATGAATTCGGTGGGGTAGTCGATACCGCTGCGGGCCCAGCCGTAGCCAATGCCCGCGACGATAAACACCGGTGCCAGAACAGCGAACAACGAAGCCAGCATGCCTTGCCCTCAACGGCGATCAGTGCCGATCGCCTGGAAAATATCCCAGTATGCCCCAGCTGCCCCGCGCCCGGCGTTCTGGCGTTGATAAAAGCGCTAGCAGGCCAGCGTCAATCAGAGCATGCCCATCGCCGCACGCAAGGCCAGCAGATAGGTGTCGACACCAAATCCACAGATCTGCCCGCGCACCACTTCGGCGAATACCGAGTGATGCCGGAACGCCTCGCGGGCATGGATGTTCGACATGTGCACTTCCACTACCGGCACTTCCAGAATCGCCAGCGCATCGCGAATGCCGTAGCTGTAGTGGGTCCAGGCCCCGGCATTGATCAGCACCGCATCGACCCGCTCTTCGTAGGCCTGGTGAATACGCTCGCACATCGCCCCTTCGTAGTTGCTCTGGAAGCTCTCGATGCGCGCGCCGAGTTCCTCACCCAGCGCCTGCAAGGCCTGATCGATGTCTGCCAGCGTGGCCGTGCCGTACTGGCGTGGGTCACGTTTGCCGAACATGTTGTGGTTGATGCCGTGCAGCATCAGGATATTGACGCTCATGGCGCTACTCGAGGGGGATGGTCAGTTGGTTGATCACAGCGCGCGTCTCAGGCCGCACCCCGCGCCACCAGGCAAACGCCTCTGCCGCCTGCTCGACCAGCATACCGACGCCGTCCGCCAGGTTCGGCACGCCCTGCTCGCGGGCCAGCCGCAGGAATGGCGTGAGGCCTTTGCCGTAGGCCAGCTCGTAGGCCAGCTGGGCACCGTTCAATACGTCAGCAGGCACCGGCGGCAGCTCGCCGCTGAGGCTGGCCGAGGTGGCATTGATAACGATATCGAAGGTCTCGCCCTGCAGCTCTTCGTAACGGCTGATGCGCAGCAGCGGGTGGTCGACTTCGTTGCGCAGCGCCACGGCCTTGGACATATCGCGGTTGACGATGACCAGCTCCAACGGGGCTGCCTGCAGAAACGGCAGCAGCGCACCACGCACCGCACCACCGGCGCCGAGCAACAGCACGCGGCGGTTGCGCAGCGGCTGGCCAAGGTTGCTTTCGATGTCGCGCAGCAAGCCGATGCCATCGAAGTTTTCCGCAACGATGCGCCCGTCTTCAAACTTCAGCGCGTTGGCGGCACCGGCCAACTGGGCGCGCTCGCTGCGCCGGTCGGCCAGCTCGAACGCGCGCAGCTTGAACGGCGCGGTGATGTTCATGCCCAACCCGCCCGACTCGCGAAAGCTCAGTACCTGCGCTTCGAAGCCGTCGAGTTGGCCTTCGATGGCGCCGTATTCAAGTACCTGCTCGCTGACCTGGGCAAACAGGCCGTGAATCAGCGGCGACTTGGTGTGATTGATCGGCCGCCCGATCACTGTATAGCGGTCAGTCATGCTGCATCTCCGTGGCTGAACAAGACCCCATCTGCCTGCATCGCAGCGATCTGTTCAGGGCTGAAACCAAGCGCGGCGGCGATTTCGGCGTTGTGCTGGCCGAGGTCCGGGGCGACCTGGTGAATGGTGGTATCGCAGTCCGAAAAGCGGAACGGCAGGTTGGGCAGGCGCAAGGTGCCGTAGCGCGGGTGCTCCTGCTCGATGACCATGTTGCGGGCTTTGATCTGCGGGTCGGCGAGCACCTCGTCGATGCGCTGGACCTTGGCGCTGGGGATGTCGATGCCGTCGAGCAAGGCGAGGATATCCGCCACCTGCCGCGCGCCGACCCACTCGCGCACCACCGCCAGAATGTCCTCGCGATTGGCGTTGCGCCCGTTCAGGCTGTGGAAGCGGCTGTCACTGCCAAAGCCGCTCGGGCCGCCGTTGGCTTCGAGCATGGCGGCGAAGCGCTGCCAGGCGTCGTCCACCTGCGCGGCGATCACCAGGTCACCATCGGCGGCGCGGAACACCCCGTACAGGGTCGACGTCGGCATGTCATGCCCGGTCTGCTCGGGCAGCACAGTGCCGTCGGACAGCGTGTAGCACTGCACGGCGTATTCGTGCATCGACACCAGCGTGTCGTAGAGGGCCATGTCGATATGCTGGCCGCGGCCACTGCTGACCCGGCCCAACAACGCCGCGTTGATTGCAGCTACGGCATGAATGCCGGTGTACATGTCACCCAGCGAAATACGCAGCAACGGCGGCGCCTCGCCGGGTACGCCGACCATCTGCATGATGCCGCTCTTGGCTTCGGCGATCAGGCCGAAGCCTGCGCGGTGCGCATCAGGCCCGGTGTGGCCATAGGCCGAGATCGAGCAATAGACCAGCCGCGGGTTGCGCGCCGACAGCTCGCTGTAGCCCAGACCGAGCTTTTCCAGTGCACCGGGCCGGTAGTTTTCGATGAAGACGTCGGCCGAGTCGGTCAGGCGCTGCATGAAGGCCTTGCCGCGCGGGTCGCGCATATTGACGCTGACGCCCTGCTTGCCCATGTTCAGCTGCAGAAAGTAACCGCTCTGCTGCTCGTCCAGGGTGAAGGCATGCTGGCGGCCCGCGTCACCTGTGCCTGGGCGCTCAACCTTGATCACTTCGGCGCCCAGCGCAGCCAGGCAGCGGCCAACGTAAGGGCCGGCGAGAAAGTGGCTGTAATCAATGACGCGAATGCCCGCGAGTGGTAATGCCTGACTCATGCCTGCGCCCTCCTTGGGACCATCAACCGGTGCTCGCCACGCTGCACCACTTCGCCGTGCTGGTTGATCAGCTCCGACGGCAAGACCACGATGCCCCAGCCTGGGCGGCTCTTGCTTGCGCGCACCGAGCCGACGCGCATGCGCACGTGGAGCACGTCGTTGACCTTGATCGGCAGGAGGAAGTCCCAGGTCCAGCCCAGCGACATGCCGGGCACGAAGCGGTATTCGCATTGGGTCTTGAGGCCGTCGGCAATCGACAGGCCGAACAAGCCATGGGCAACCAGGCAGCCAAAGTGGCTGGCGTTGGCGTAAGCCTCGTCGACATGGACCGGGGTGTGATCACCGGTAAGGTCGGCATAGGCCAGAATGCGCTCACGGGTCACGGTATAGCTTGGGCTGATGCACTCGTCGCCTTCACGGGCATCGTCCCAGAATTTTTCCACTACGTTCATGCTTGCTCCTGTGCACGTGGGTCAATCGCCAATGCCTGGGCTACGCAGCTGACCGGCCGGGCCTGAATCAGCTCGATCGCCAGGCCATCCGGCAGGCGGAACCAGTTGAAGCCTTGCGGCAATGGCGTGACGCCGAAGCGCTGCGCAGCAGCCAGGCTGGCCTCGAGGTCTTCGCACATGATGCCCAGGTGGGCCATGCGCCCTTCCGGGCCGGCAAAATCCGGCTGATGGATGAACTGCAAACCGCCCAGGGTCCAGTACTGCGCAGGCTGCTCGAGGCTGCCCTGGACTTCACGCATGGTCATGCCGCACACCTCGCTGAAAAAGCCGATGTGCCAGTGGATGTCCTTGACGAAGAATGCAACGTGTTCGAGGTAGGCTTTGGCAGTCACTTGAAGTCCCTCTTTTGATAGTCGGCCATGGCGCGTTCGATGCCTTTGATGCAGGCCACCAGGGTCGCGTTGACCGGCGTGGGCACGCCATGGCGCTGGCCCCAGCGCACGACGGAGCCGTTAATGAAGTCGATTTCGGTGATCGAGCCTTTTTCCAGGCTCTGCAGCATCGAGGTGCGAAAACTCGCCGGCAGGCCTTCGGCAGCCAGTTGCCAGGCAGCTTCTGGGCTGGTCAGGCTGAGGCGGATACCGGCCCGCTCGGCGACCGCGATGGCTTCGGCCACCGCTGCCTTGGCCGTGCTCTCGAGCAGCGGTTCGCTGTACAGCTGGCCATAGCTGAGCATGGTGATGCCGCTGAGCGCGCCGGTGGCGACGTTGACCAACAGCTTGTCCCACATGGTGCCGAGGATGTTGTCGCTGACAATGGTGGCCAGCCCGGCGCCGTTGAAGGCGTCGGCAATGGCTTGCACCCGTGGCGTCAACTGGCCGTCGAGCTCGCCGATAAAGGTCTGCTTGCCGGCTACCCCGGCGCGGATCGAGCCGGGCGCCAGCAGCACGCCACCGACGTAGGTCTTGCCGGCCAATACCCGCTCGCGACCGACCGCCTCGGCCAGGATGTCCTCGTGACCCAGGCCGTTCTGCAGTGACAGCACCAGCGTCTGCGGGCCGATCAAGGCAGTGGCGCCGGCAATCGCTTCAGCGGTATGGAACGACTTGACCAGCACCACCACCAGATCGGCCGCGCCGATCTCTTCGGCATCGACGCTGGCGTTGACCCGCACGTGGCGCTCGCCACGCTCATCGTTGACGTGCAGGCCGTGCTGGTTGATCGCAGCGACATGCGCCTGGCCGCGGTTCAACAACCAGGTTTCATGCCCCGCCTCGCTCAAGGCAGCGCCAATGGCGCAACCGAGGGCGCCGGCTCCAAGAATGCAGATTTTCACGTCGCAAGCCTCCTGTGCTTTGCGACTACATTAGGCAGGCGGGCTTATTTGGGCTATACAATGGCCTCAATAGCACTATTGAGAATTACAATAATGACCCCGTTGGATGCCCTGCCAGATCCCAAGCTGCTGCGCCTGCTCGATGTCCTCTACAACTGCCGCAGCGTGACCCGCGCCGCCGAGCAACTGGGCCAGAGCCAGCCGACCATCAGCATCTGGCTGGCACGCCTGCGCGAGCAACTGAACGACCCCTTGTTTGTACGCACCCCCGGCGGCATGGCGCCCACGCCGCGGGCCGACCAGTTGATCGGGCCGTGCCGCGAGGTGCTCGAATCGCTGCGCCGACTGACTGCCTCGGAGCCACAATTCATCGCCGCGACCGCGCAGCGCCGTTTTCGCTTATGCGTCAGCGATGCCAGCCACATCACCTTGCTGCCGCGCATCCTCAATCATCTGCGCTCGCACGCGCCGGGCATCCGCCTGGAAGCGGCACGCATCGACGGCAATACCGAAAGCGCGCTGGAATCAGGCGAGGCCGACCTGGCCATTGGTTTTGTGCCCTGGCTGGGCGGCGGCATGTACCAGCAGGTGTTGTTCGAGCAGGACTGGGTGTGCCTGAGCAACCCCAAGCATGCCACTGACGGGGAGCCCATGAGCATCACCCGCTACCGGACCGAGGGACACGTGCAAGTCAGTGCCGGCACCGGCCAGAAACTGCTCGAGGCGGCTCTGACCCGGGCCGGCATCGAGCGCCGGGTGATGCTTGAGCTGCCCGGTTTTCTCGGGCTGGGCATGGTGGTCGGCTCGACCGACCTGATCGCGACGCTCCCTCGGCATATCGGCCAGACACTGGCCGCCATGCATGGCCTGCAGATGACCGATTGCCCGCTTGCGGTCGACGGCTTCACGGTCAAGCAGCACTGGCACGCACGCTACCACCAGGACAGCGGCAATCGCTGGTTGCGCGAGTTGATTCGGCAGTTGTTTCAGCCGCCACGGCTGGCGGATGGCCACGCCTGACAGCGCGGGCTGCTGCATCAACACGCCGACCGTTGATCCTGCGGCGGATGGTCGCAGGGCCAGCCCCCTTGGCAAATCCAGGATAACGCTTAAAATCGCGCCTCCTTTTCGCCAGTCACCCTGCTACAGGCACCCTCGCTACCGGTCCGCAATGGCCCGGCCCAGCCTGCGCGGCAAAAAGGCACACATCTGCTGATTTCTTCTTGAGGTATGTATGTCTCCGCGTTTGCTGGCCATGGCGCTGGCGCCCCTGCTTGGGCTGTTCATCATGGCCCTGGGCAATGGTTTCATGTCTTCGTTGACCACACTGCAACTGGGTACGGCGGGCGAATCGGCGACGATGATCGGTATCGTCTCTTCGGCCTACTTCATCGGCCTGACCCTGGGCGCCCTGTTCAATGACCGGCTGATCCTGCGCATCGGCCACATCCGTGCCTACAGCAGCTTCGCCGCGCTGATCGCCGCCACCAGCCTGATGCAGGGCCTGTTCTACGACACCACCTGGTGGATGGCCATGCGCCTGATCAACGGCTGGGCTGCCGTCGGCGTGTTTCTGGTGATTGAAAGCTGGTTGCTGATGGCCGGCGACGCGAAGATCCGCGGGCGTCTGCTGGCCCTTTACATGATCGCCTTCTACGGTGCTGGCGTGCTGGCCCAGGCTGCGTTGGGCGAGATCACTGGCCTGGGCGCCAGTGCGCCATACATGGTCGCCGGCATGCTGGCAGCGCTGTCGGTGCTGCCGATCGTGATCCTGCCGCAGGTATCGCCGGTGCTCGATCAGGTCGAGCCGCTCAAACCCCGGCAGCTGCTGGGCGTGGCCCCCACCGGGCTGGTCGGCTGCTTTGGTTCGGGCGTGGCAATCGCTGCGGTGTATACCTTGCTGCCGCTGTACTTGCAGCGCATCGGTCTGGCGGTGGGTGAAGTCGGCACCATGATGGCCTGGGTGATTCTCGGCGCCATGCTGCTGCAGTATCCGGTGGGGCGCTGGTCCGACCGCAAGGACCGCCAGGATGTACTGATCACGCTGGCCGCGCTGTGCACCGTGCTGTCGCTGGTGATCGGCCTGCTGCCGGCCAATTCGGTGCTGTTGCCGGCAATGCTGTTCCTGCTCGGCGGCTGTGTGTTCGCGGTGTACCCGGTGTCGGTCAGCAGCGCTGCCGACCGCGCCCCGGCGGATGCGCTGGTGCCGATGATCCAGGGCCTGCTGCTGATCAACTCGCTGGGCTCGGCAATGGCGCCGCTGGCGATTTCGCCGGTGATGACCTCGTACGGCGAAGTCGGCCTGTTCTGGGCCTTTGCCGTGATCAACCTGGCCATGGTCAGCTTCTTCCTCTGGCGCCGCGGCAAGCGGCCGGCACCGGAGCATCCCGCGCCGTTTGCTGCGAGCACCACGTTCTCGCCGAGTGGCGCCGAACTGCGGGTGACCGAAGAACTGCGCCATGCCGTGCAGGAGCACCCGTCGATGGCTGAAACCCAGGCGCCGGCGCCTGCTGCAGAACACGCCTGACCCGCGCCGGGGGCATGACCGCTCGTCGCCCGACGGGCACCCTGCCCCCGCTGGCGTGGCCGAACACATGACGATCATCCTTACAGGAGATTCACCATGGTTCGCTTCCGCCCGCTTCCGTTAGTTCTTGCCCTGTCGTTGGGCCTTGCTTCTACCGTCAGCATTGCTGCCACAGACATGAACAGCGGCAAGTCCACCACTGAACAGTCCTCTGGCGACCAACCGCGTGGCAGCACCGCCGGTGATGGCAGCAGCGTCAACAGCCCAGGCGGCAGCCCGGATAACGACAGCAGCGATACCGGTACCGACTCCGATGGCGCAGATGGCAAGACCCCTGGGCCAAGCGACTCGAGCAGTGCCGAACAAGACGATCATTGATTGCAGGGGCGCTGTAGGGAAACCTGCAGCGCCGCGCTTCAGTTCAATCAGCGCCAGTGGCGCTGTTCTTCGACTACCTGTTCATGCGCCTGGAACATCAGCGGCAACTGCTCCTTGAGCATGTCCAGCCAGGTCCGCACCTTGGCATCCAGATAGTGCCGGGACGGATAGATCGCATAAATCTCCCGCTGCCGCAGACGATGTGGCGCCAATACCCGGCATAGCCGTCCCTGCTCGATGGCCCTGGTCGCGGAAAAATACGGAATCAAGCCAATCCCCATACCCAGCTCGGTAGCCTGCAACATGGCATCCGCGACGTTGGTCAGGAAGGTCTGCTGCGGTTGAATCACGCAGCTCTCGGCCGCTTGTTCAAACACCCAGTCCTCTTCGAACAATGGGTCGCCCATGCGCATGCACACATGCTGCTGCAGGTCCTCTGGTCGCTCGGGCACGCCGTGACGCGCCAGATAGTCAGGTGAGGCACAAAGGATGCTGTAGATGCCGCCCAGGGGGATGGCAATCAGCTGCGAATCCGGCAAGCCGCGGCCGATGGTGATGACCACGTCGTGGCCCTCATCGAGCGGATCGGGGTTGCGCTGCGACAGGGTCAGCTCCATCACCACTTCCGGGCAGGCCGCCTGATAGGCCGCCACCAGCGGCATCATCAGCAGGCCCAAGCCATGGGTGGAGTGCACCCGCAGCCGCCCGCGCGGGGTAAGGTGCGCGCCGCGCGCTTCGTCCATGGCCTCTTCACTGAGCAACAGGATCTGCCGCGCCCGCTCAAGGAATCGCTCGCCCGCCTCGCTCATGCGCAGGCGCCGGGTGGTGCGATGCAGCAGGCGAGTCTGCAACTGGTTTTCAAGCTCGGCGACGATGCGTGAGACCTGGGCGGCAGAGATGTCGAGGGCATTGGCGGCGCCCGCGAAACTGCCGCAATCGACTACCCGGGTGAAAGTCCGCATGGCATGCAGCATGTCCATGGAAGCGCGCTCCTGAAATTTAATTCGTACATCAAGAGCAGCAATCTATCACGTTGCAGGCCATTTATTGTGAATCGCCAAGCAATGCATCATGGCTCATACGTAAGAGGAGCTCATCATGAAAGCCGTTATCACAATTTTTGCCCTTCTCAGCTCAGTGGCTGCCACCGTTGCCTACGCCGACCAGGGCGATCAACAACCAGTACCCGCAGCGGTTGAGCAATACCACTACGGCATGCCGTTGGACGTTGCCAAGGTGATTTCCATTACCCCGGCAAGCGACATCGAAGACTGCAAGGTGGGCACCGCGCGGATGGCCTATCTGGACCAGCAAGGCCAGCGCCACGACATCAGCTTCCGCGAGATGGGTAACTGCTCGCAGATGTAATCGATCAGGCCCCGGCCAGCAGTTGAGTAATCCACTCGACCTGCTTGCTGAACAGCCGGGCCTTGGCCTGCGGCACCTCTTGCGCATGCTCGAAGTGCGCCAGGGTCTGCTGGCGCTGACGCAGCACGCGGCGCCACTTGCCCAGAAACGCCTCGCTGCGCTGCTCCATCAAGCGCGGGCCAAACAATAGCTGCTGCGGCGTGTAGACCACGTCAGCAGCCGGCACGGCAACGATGATCTCGTAGTCGAAGCGGTTCTCGCGCAGGACCTCTTCATGCTCGATGCGGTAACCGTTGTTCATCAGCCAGGTGCGCAGCTCCTGCTCGCCACCGTTGGGTTGCATGATCAACCGCTCGCTGCCAGCCAGGTGATTCTTGCCGCGCTCGAATATCTCGCACATGGTCTCGCCGCCCATACCGCACAGGCTGACCACATCGATCCGGTCACTCGCCTCGATCGCCGCCAGGCCATCCGCCAGGCGCACGGCGATACGCTGCTCCAGGCCATTTTTACGCACCTTGCGCTGCGCCGAGTGAAACGGCGTCTGCGCCACTTCGCCAGCCACGGCAAACTCAATCGCCCCGCGCAGCATCAACGCCACCGGCAGGTAACCGTGGTCCGAGCCAATATCCGCCAGCCGCGCAGATGCCGGCACGTTCGCCGCGACCCGTTCCAGGCGCTGCGAAAGTGTGTGTTCGTTCAAGCCCTGTTCCTTCTGCATAACCGAGGCTGTGCGCTCGGCCAAATGGCCGCGATTCTGAACGGCAATGCCTACTATTTCAATTTCAATGGCCCAGCGGCGGCTCGACCGGCCCGGCTCGCTCACGTAGGCTTGCGCCTTTCCTCCCGTGCTAGGCATCTATTCCCATGGCAAATGCAGACATTACCTTCATTCCAGACCCAGACCCGGAGTCGATCTCGTCCGACGTGACCGGCTTCGGCAATTTGCTGGTGAGCACGCAGATCCCGACCCGGGCAGACGGCAGCCTGGAGCTGGGCGGGATTGTCGAGCAAAGCGAATGCACTCTGCAGGCGCTGAAAACTGCCCTGGAGCGCGCTGGCAGTTCCATGGACCGTGTGCTGCACTTGACCATCTACCTCACCGACATGGCCGACCGGCCTGCATTCAACGAGGTCTACCAGCGCTTCTTCAGCCAGCCATGGCCGGTCCGGGCCGCCGTTGGCGTGGCCTCACTGGCAGTGGAAGGCATGCGCGTAGAAGTAACCGCAATGGCCGCCAAAGCCTGACGCGATCCCCCTGTAGGAGCGGCCTAGTGTCGCGAAAGGGGCGCGTAGCGGCCCCGGCGATTTTGCGGCGTGGCGCAGATCCTGGGGCCGCTACGCAGCCCTTTCGCGACACTAGGCCGCTCCTACGGAGACCGCGTGAACCGCACATTTATCACCGCTTCAAGCAGCAGGAAGCCCCATGCGTCGCCATTTCACCGTTCTACTGCCAACCCTCGGCCTGTGCAGCCTGGCCCATGCCGAGCCTGCAACCACCTTCAACCTGCTCGAGCCGGTGGTAGTCACGGGCACCTATGCACCCAACCAGAGCTTCGACCTGCCCTACTCCATCGACACCGTGGAGCGCGCGCAGATCGCTGATGGCCAGTTGGGGGTCAATTTGTCCGAGGCGCTCAATCGCGTGCCCGGGCTGGTGGTGCAGAACCGTCAGAACTACGCCCAGGACCTGCAGATATCTTCTCGCGGGTATGGCGCTAGATCGGCATTTGGCATTCGCGGGATCAAGCTGCTCAGCGATGGAATCCCGGCAAGTACGCCCGATGGCCAGGGCCAGGCAGCCTCGCTCAACCTCGATGTGGCCGAGCGCATCGAAGTGCTGCGCGGCCCTGCGTCGGCGATCTACGGCAGCAATGCCGGCGGCGTGATCCAGATGTTCTCCCGCGATGGCGCCGGGGCGCCCAAAGTCGGCGTCGACACCACCTTTGGCAGCGATGGCTTCAACAAGAACCATGTCTACGGCGAGGGTGGCAATGACTATGCCGGGTTCGTCCTCGATGCTTCTCGCTTGGACACCGATGGCTACCGCGACCACAGTGCGGCCCGGCGCGACCAGACCTTTGCCAAGGTGCATGTGCGCCCCGATGAAGACAGCCGCCTGGCATTGATCTTCAGCACTTTGGAGCAGAACGGCACGCAGGACCCGCTGGGGCAGACCTGGCAAGGTTACAAGGCTGATCCGCGCTCAGTGAGCAGCCGCGCCGAAGAATACAACACGCGCAAAAGCATCCATCACCAGCAAATGGGGATGAATTACGAGCGTTACTTCGGTGACGCGACCTTGCAGGTCAATCTGTATGCGGGCAAGCGCAGTGTGATTCAGTATCTGTCGATCCCCCGAGGCACAGCGCCCAACAACCGCGGCGGTGGCGTGGTCGATTTCGACCGGGAGTTCCACGGTGGCACCTTGCGCTGGGTTCAACCGGTCGAAGTCGCCTACGGTGCCCTGACCCTCACCGCCGGCGCCGATTACGACCGCAGCACGGACGACCGCCGCGGCTTCCAGAACTTCAGCGGCGACACGCTGGGCGTCAAAGGTGAACTGCGTCGCGACGAGAAGGACACCGCCACCAGCCTCGACCCTTATCTACAAGCCCACTGGCAACTCGACCGCTGGACCGTGGACGCTGGCCTGCGCCGCAGCAGCATGGAAATGGAGGTCAACGACAAGTACCTGGCCAATGGCGATTCCAGCGGCTCGAAAAAGTATCAACGCACCACGCCGACACTGTCGGTGATGTACGCCTTCACCCCTGAGCTGCACGGCTACGTCAGCGCTGGCAAGGCGTTCGAGACCCCGACGCAGGCCGAGATGGCCTATGCGCCAGGTGCCGTGGAAGGCTTCAACTTCGGCCTCAAACCCGCGACCAGCACCCAGTACGAGATCGGCCTTAAAGCCCGTCCAGACGAGCGCACCCGGATCAACCTGGCGCTGTTCGAGATTCAGACCGAAGACGAAGTGGTGGTATTTGCTTCAAGCAACGGTCGCACCAGTTACCAAAACGCCGGCCAGACACTGCGACGCGGCCTGGAGCTTGGTGTGCAACGGGAGCTGAGCGAACAATGGCAGGCAAACGTCGCCTACACGCTGCTTGATGCAACCTATGACGAATCCGTCAGCCAAGGCAGCAGCACCATCGAGAAAGGCAACAATTTGCCTGGCGTACCGCGCAGCAGTCTATTTGCCGAGCTCGTGTGGAAACCGCATCCAGGGATCAGCATGGGCCTTGAGGGCCAATATCGCAGCAAAGTCTACGTTGAGGACAGCAATCAACAGACCGCTGCGCCGGCCTATACCGTATTCAACTGGCGCACGCGCTTCGAGCAGAACCTTGGCCCATGGACCTTCCATCAACTGCTGCGGTTGGACAACCTGACCGATCGCCAATACGTCGGTTCGGTGATTGTCGGCGATGGAAACCAGCGCTACTACGAAGCAGCCCCCGGCCGTTCCTGGTACGCCGGCGCCGGCATGGAATACCAGTTCTGACCCCTGCCCCGGCTGCAGCAGCCTCGATCCAGGCCGCTGCAGCCGGAGTCAGCCTCAATCAAGCACTCGATCAATAGTCAACGGGAACTCACGCATCCGCTTGCCAGTGGCGTGATACACCGCATTGGCCACCGCCGCCGGCACCCCGACGATACCGATCTCACCGACGCCCTTGGAGCCGAGGGCGTTGACGATCTCGTCCGGTTCGTCCACGAACAGCACGTCGATGTCGGCGAAATCCGCCTGTACCGGAATGTGGTACTCCGCCAGGTTGTGGTTCATGTAGCGGCCTAGTTCATGGTCGATCAAGGTCTCTTCATGCAGCGCCATGCTGACGCCCCAGACCACCCCACCGAGAATCTGGCTGCGGGCCATCTTCGGATTGATCACCCGCCCCGCTGCAATCGCACTGACAACCCGCCCAAGACGCACCGTACCGAGCTCCTCATCGACCCGCACCTCAACGAATACCGCTGAGTGCGTTGCCGTTGCATAGCCGTCACGGCGGGCATCGGGCTCGCACACCACCTTCGCCTCCAGGCCACTGCGCGGCAGTATCTCGCCCAGCGGATAACGGCGGCGACCAACGTGCAGCTCACCCTCACTGATAACCATGTCCTCAGCCGGATGACCGGCCAGCTCCGGATAACAGCTACGCGCCGCCATCAGCAGTTTGCCACGCAGCACTTCACAGGCCTGGCGCACTGCTGAGCCGACCGATGACACCGTAAACGAGCCGCCCTGCAATGGCGCGGTCGGCAGTGCCGAATCGCCCAGCAGGAAGGTCACCTCGCCCGGCGCCATGCCCATGGCGTCAGCCGCAATCTGGGTCATGACGGTATAGGTGCCGGTGCCGATATCGGTGGTCGCGCTGCTCACCACCAACTGGCCGTGGGCATCGAGGCGCGCACGGGCGCTGGCTTTCATCTGCATCGCCTCCCAGACACCACCGGCCATGCCCCAGCCGATCAGTTCGTGGCCTTCGCGCATGCTGCGTGGCTGCGGGTTGCGGGCGGCCCAGCCAAAGCGTTCAGCGCCTTGGCTGTAGCAGTCCAGCAGAGCTTTGCTGGAATACGGTTTGCCTTCGTTGCCGTTGCTCTCGGCAAAGTTCTGCCGGCGCAACTCGACCGGGTCCATGCCCAGTTCCACCGCCAGCTCGTCCATCGCACATTCCAGGCCAATCAAGCCCAGCGCCGCGCCAGGCGCACGCATGTCCAGCGGCGTGTAGACATCCAGCGGCACCAGGCGGTAGTCCATGGCCACGTTGTTACACTGGTAGAGCATGCCGCTCCATTCGACCACGTGCTCGCTGAAGTCTTCGAAGCGCGAGGTCTGGCCGGTAGCGGCGTGATGGATCGCCTGCAGCTTGCCCTGCGCGTCAGCGGCCAGGCGCAACTGCTGCACAGTGCGTGGGCGGTAGCCGAAGGTGAACATTTGCTGGCGCGTCAGGGTGACGCGCACTGAGCGCTGCAGTTGCAGCGCCGCCATCACGGCCAGTGGCAACTGATACTGCGGGCGCAAACCAGAGCCGAACGCGCCGCCGACATAGGCCGCGAATACTCGCAGTTTCTCCTTGGGCAGGCCGAACACGCTGTGCAGATAATCACGGCAATTCTGCGTGCCTTGGGTCTTGTCGTGGACTTCCAGATTGCCGCCTGGGTGGTAGATGACCGTGGACGCGTGCGGCTCCATCGGGTTGTGATGCTCGATCGGGGTGCTGTAAGTAGCATCGACCCGCACCTGTGCAGCGTCATAGGCTTGCTGGAAGTCGCCGCGGGGTTTGGGAAGCTCAGCCGGCGCGGGATGGGCCTGCCCGGCGAGCAGATCGGTCTGATGGGCGTCGGTTTCGTATTCGATGCGCACCAGCGTACCGGCATGCCGGGCCAGTTCGAGGTTGTCGGCGACGACCAGTGCCAGCGGCTGACCGCTGTAGAGCACACGGTCGTTGTATAGCGGGCGAAACGGCGAGCCATCGGCCGAATCAGCGTCTTCGTACTGCTCGTCTTCGCCCGCCAGCTTTGGCCGGTTCTGATGGTGCAGCACCGCCACCACGCCTGGCAGGCGCAATGCTGCCTCGCAGTCGATATGGCGCACACGGCCGCGGGCGATGGTGCTCGAGACCACGCTGCCGTGGAGCAAATCAGGGGTGGGGTATTCGGCAGCGTAACGGGCCTGACCGGTGACCTTGGCCGGGCCGTCGACGCGGTCCATGGGCTGGCCGCTAACGGGTTTCAAGGTATTCATCAGGCAACTCCTGTTGCGGCAGCTTCAGTGAAGGCGCGGACGATGGCCGCGTGGGCCAGCTTGATCTTGAAGGCGTTGTGCGCCAGTGGCTGGGCATCGGCCAGGAGCATGTCCGCCGCAGCGGCGAAGCTCTCGCCGGTGGCAGCGCGGCCCTGCAGCATCTGCTCCACCGCTGGGTTGCGCCAAGGCTTGTGGGCGACGCCGCCAAGCGCCAGCCGGGCGCTGACGATCTTGTCGCCGTCCAGTTCCAGCGCGGCAGCAACCGAGACCAGCGCAAACGCATAGGAGGCCCGATCACGCACCTTGAGGTAGCGGCTGTGCAGGCTGAACTGCGGCGCCGGCAGCTCGATGGCGGTGATCAGTTCATCGTCGGCCAGTTGGTTGTCGCGCTGCGGGCTGTCACCCGGCAGGCGGTGGAAGTCGGCAAAGTCGATCTGGCGCACGCCAGCCTTGCCCTGCACATGTACCCGCGCCTCAAGCGCTGCCAGCGCCACACACATGTCCGAAGGGTGCACCGCAACGCAGCTGTCACTGGCGCCGAGAATCGCATGGATGCGGTTGAGGCCATCACGGGCTGGGCAGCCCGAGCCAGGTTCGCGCTTGTTGCACGGCGTGCCGGCGTCATAGAAGTAGTAGCACCGGGTGCGCTGCAGCAGGTTGCCACCAGTGCTGGCCATGTTACGCAACTGCGGCGAAGCACCAGCCAGGATCGCCTGGCTGAGCAGCGGATAGGCCTGTTCGACGAGGGGATGCCAGGCCAGCTCGGCGTTGCTTACCAGCGCACCGACCAGCAGCCCGCCCGCCTCGGTTTCGCTGACTTGGTCCAGCGGCAGGCCGGTGATGTCGATCAGGTGTTCGGGCTGGTCGAGGTTTTCCTTCATCAGGTCGAGCAGGTTGGTGCCGCCAGCGATAAACCGCGCCTGTGGGCCGGTCAGGGCCAAAGCGGCGTCGATGCTGGTGGGCTTGCTGTACTGGAACGGAGTCATGGCCGCGGCCCTCCATGAATCAACGGCAAGGTCGCTTCCACGGCATCGAGAATATTGCTGTAGGCACCGCAGCGGCACAGGTTGCCACTCATGGCTTCCTTGATTTCGTCACGGCTGCGCACGCGGCCTTCGTTGGCCATGCCCAGCGCCGAGCAGATCTGCCCGGGGGTGCAGTAGCCGCATTGGAAGGCATCATGCTCGATGAAGGCTTGTTGCAGCGGGTGCAGGCTGTCGCCGTCTGCGACCCCTTCGATGGTGGTCAGCTGGTCGCCATCGCACATGATCGCCAGGGTCAGGCAGGCGTTGACCCGGCGGCCATTGCGCAGCACTGTGCAGGCGCCGCACTGGCCGTGGTCGCAGCCTTTCTTGGTACCGGTCAGGTCGAGCTGCTCGCGCAGTAGGTCAAGCAAGGTGGTCCAGGGCTGCACCTGCAGCTGCCGGGGCGTTCCGTTCAAGCTCAGGCTGATGGCCTGGCCGCTAGGGTCGGTCGGGGTGTCGCTCATGGTCGGGGCCTCATCACGGTCGGTCGGGCTATGTTTTCAAGTACGACCGGGTGGCAAGCGCAGGCGTTCAAGCTAATTGACCAGTACCGACTCACCATCGGGCAGCGCGCAGGTGCCGCGTGAGCGTTTCACCGTTACAATGCCCGCCTAAACCGTGACAGCCCGAAAAAATAAAGCCATGTCCTTGCCCAAGAATCACCTGGAACTGCTCAGCCCTGCCCGCGACGTGGCGATTGCCCGCGAAGCCATCCTGCACGGCGCTGACGCCATCTATATCGGCGGCCCGAGCTTCGGCGCGCGGCACAACGCCTGCAACGAAGTCAGCGAGATCGCCGAACTGGTCGAGTTCGCCCGGCGCTACCATGCGCGGGTGTTCACCACCATCAACACCATCCTCCATGACAACGAGCTGGAGCCAGCGCGCAAGCTGATCCATCAGCTGTACGATGCCGGCGTCGATGCGTTGATCGTGCAGGACCTTGGGGTGATGGAGCTGGACATCCCGCCGATCGAGCTGCACGCCAGCACCCAGACCGACATCCGCACCCTGGCTCGGGCGCGTTTCCTCGATCAGGCCGGCTTCTCCCAGCTGGTGCTGGCGCGTGAACTCAACCTGCAAGAGATCCGCGCGATTGCCAGCGAAACCGATGCGGCCATCGAGTTCTTCATCCATGGCGCGCTGTGCGTGGCGTTCTCCGGCCAGTGCAATATCTCCCAGGCGCAGACCGGGCGCAGCGCCAACCGTGGCGACTGCTCGCAGGCCTGCCGCCTGCCGTACACGCTCAAGGATGATCAGGGCCGAGTAGTAGCGTTCGAGAAGCACCTGCTGTCGATGAAAGACAACAACCAGACCGCCAACCTCAGCGATCTGGTCGATGCCGGCGTGCGCTCGTTCAAGATCGAGGGCCGCTACAAGGACATGGGCTATGTGAAGAACATCACTGCCCATTACCGCAAAGAGCTCGATGCGATTCTGGAGAACCGCCCCGAGCTGGCGCGTGCTTCCAGTGGCCGCACCGAACACTTCTTCATGCCCGACCCGGACAAGACCTTCCACCGCGGCAGCACTGACTACTTCGTCAGCGACCGCAAGATCGACATCGGCGCGTTCGACTCGCCCACCTTCACCGGCCTGCCGGTAGGCGTGGTGGAAAAGGTCGGCAAGCGTGACATGCAGGTGGTCACCGAGGTGCCATTGAGCAACGGTGACGGCCTCAACGTGCTGGTCAAGCGCGAAGTGGTGGGTTTCCGCGCCAACATCGCCGAGCTCAAGGGCGAGTTCGAGGAAGACGGTGCACCGCGCTACCGTTACCGGGTCGAGCCCAACGAGATGCCGGATGGCATGTACCGGCTCAAGCCGAACCATCCGCTGTCGCGCAACCTCGATCACAACTGGCAGCAGGCCTTGCAGCGCACCTCCGCGGAGCGCCGGGTCGGCGTGGCCTGGCAGGCGCAACTGAGCGAGCAGCGTCTGCAGCTGACCGCCACCAGTGAAGAAGGCATCAGCGTCAGCGTCGCCCTCGACGGCCCGTTTGGCCCAGCCAACAAGCCGCAACAGGCGCTCGATCAACTGCATGACCTGCTCGGCCAACTGGGCACCACCCAGTACCACGCCAGCGCTATCGAGCTGGATGCACCGCAGGCGTTCTTCATCCCCAACTCGCAGCTCAAGGCCCTGCGCCGTGAGGCCATCGAGGCGCTGACCGCAGCACGGATCGCCGCCCACCCACGCGGTGCACGCAAGGCCGAAAGCAACCCGCCGCCGGTGTATCCGGAATCGCACCTGTCGTTCCTGGCCAACGTCTACAACGAGAAGGCCCGGGCGTTTTATCACCGCCACGGTGTGCAGTTGATCGACGCCGCCTACGAGGCTCACGAAGAGCTGGGCGAAGTGCCGGTGATGATCACCAAGCACTGTTTGCGGTTCTCGTTCAACCTGTGCCCGAAACAGGCCAAAGGCGTGACCGGCGTACGCACCAAGGTTGCACCGATGCAATTGATCCAGGGCGACGAAGTGCTGACTTTGAAGTTCGATTGCAAGCCGTGTGAGATGCATGTTGTCGGCAAGATGCGCTCGCACATCATCGACCTGCCTTCGCCAGGCAGTGGCGGCGTCCAGCAGGTGGTTGGGCATATCAGCCCGGAAGACCTGCTCAAGACGATCATCCGCGCTCCGCACTGATCGGCCTGCCGCAGCGCTTTGTCAGCGCTGCGGCTCGCTGGGCAATCAACCCAACGATTGCAGCCAAAACCTGGTACGTTAGTACGCAAAATATTTCTGTAAACGAGAATTGTTTCCAGATATGATCCCGCGCATCTTCCCCCTGCCAGGATCGTATCGTCCATGCGTCGTGCGTTCGTTTCCCTTTGTCTGCTCAATGTTATCTCCCCTGTGGCTTTGGCTGATGCCGACCCGGCCCAAACGGTCGAGCTGCAAGCCGTCAACATCGATGCCGCCAGCGAGCGCGAACGCGCCGATGGCCCTGTGATCGGCTACCGCGCCACCCGCTCGGCCAGCGCTACCCGCACCGACACCGCCCTGCACGAGACTCCGCAGTCAGTCAGCGTGGTGCCCAAGGACGTGCTCGAAGACACTGGCGCAACCCGCCTGCAGGACGCGCTGGATTACGCCGGCGGCGTGGGCCGGGCCAACAACTTCGGCGGCCAGGGCCTGACCACCGTCACCGTGCGCGGTTTCACCACGGGCGAGTACTATCGCAACGGCTTCCCGATCAACCGCGGCTACCCCAACGCGCCGGACGCCAACACCGTCGAGCGTCTGGAAGTACTGCGCGGCCCGGCCAGCAGCCTGTATGGCCGTGGCGATCCCGGCGGCACCTTCAACGTTGTCAGCAAACAGCCGTTGCCCGAATCCAAGGTGACCTTGGGCAGCCAGTTCGATGACCAGGGCATGCACCGGGCAACGCTCGACGCCACCGGCCCGCTCAGCGAAGACGGCAGCCTGGCCTATCGCCTGAACGTATTGGGCGAAGGCGGCGAGAGCTTCCGCGATGACGTTGACAGCGAACGCTATGACGTCGCCCCGGTACTCAGCTGGCAGGCCAACGACAGCACCAAGATCGTCTTCGAAGGCGATTTCATGCGCAACAACCACCCGCTCGACCGTGGTTTGACCCGCTATGACACCCAGCGCGGCAGCGCCTCGCGTGACACCAACGTCTGGGAGAAAGGCAGCGACAACCTGCTGCACAACGACAACAACATGGCCCAGCTGCGCTTTGAGCATCTGCTCAATGACAATTGGACCCTGGCTGGCGGTATGCAGTGGCTGGATGGGAGTTTGAAAGGGAATGCCGTCGAAGCCAACAGCCTGCAAGCTGATGGCCGTACCCTTGGTCGCAACTTCAACTATCGCAAACTGGAGTGGACCGACCGTGACTACCAGCTCAACCTGACCGGCCACTTCGAAACCGCAGGCTTCGCTCACACGCTGCTGACCGGTGTCGAATACGAAGACTATGATTACAAGTCGATCATCCAGCGCTCCGCCAACGGCTCTGGCGCCTACCCGATCGATATCTACAATCCAGTCCTCGGCCAGCCACGCCCTGCTCTGACCCGCACCACCACGCATGACAAGGAAAATCTCAAGACCTGGTCGGCCTTCGTGCAAGATCAAGTCGCCCTGACCGAGCGTTTCAAGGTGCTGGCTGGTGTGAGGCTCGAGCGATTCGAGCACGAGTACGAAAACTACCTGCCAGGCACCACTGGCTGGGACGCAGCAGACAACGCCGTCACCCCGCGCCTGGGTGCGATCTACGACCTGACCGAAACTGTCGCCGTGTATGCCAACACCGCACGCTCGTTCAAGCCAAACAGCGGCGCGAGCATGCAAGGCAACGGCTTCGACCCTGAAAAGGGCAAATCCTACGAACTGGGCGTCAAGTGGGAGCCACTGGATCGCCAGCTAAGCGTCGACGCGGCGATCTACCACATCGTCAAAGAGAACGTGCTGACCCGCGACCCAGCTGATCCTACCGGCACCTTCAGCGTCGCCGCCGGTGAAGTACGCAGCCGTGGCCTGGATATCAACGTGGCCGGCAACCTGACCCCTGAGTGGCGGGTAATCGGCGGCTACGCTTACGTGGATGCTGAAGTCACCAAGGACAACACCCTGCCTACCGGCACCCGTCTGGCAAACATCCCGCGCAACAGCTTCAGCCTGCTCAACACCTACGAATTCCAGGACGGCCTGGCCAAAGGTTTCGGCATGGGCATGGGCGTCAAATACGTGGATGACCGCCAGGGTCAGACGGCCGCCAGCACCTACACCATGGAGCAATACACCGTGGTCGACCTGCTGAGCTTCTATCAGTTGAACGAGCATGTGCGGCTGAATCTGGATGTGCGCAACGTGTTCAACAAAGGCTATGACGAAGGCGCGTTCAATCGCTACGCCTACCCAGGTGAGCCACGCACTGTGCAGGCCGGGGTTGCCTACACCTTCTGACGTTGATCAACCGCGCCCTGGCAGGCGCGGTGCCAAGCGTGCCTGCCTGCTGGCAATCAGCAGGCAGGCACGCCTTCAAGCAATTACAAACCCTTCTCCCGCGCCTCACGCAGGCGCCGCTCGATTTCTGCGGTCTGCTCATCCAGCTCCTTGATCGAAGTGGGCGTAATCACCTTGTCGATCGTTTCGGTGTCCGGGTCCGGCCGCTCCAGCGGTTTGCCCTCTACGCGCTGGCCTTGCTGGGCCTGCTCGGAGGACAGTGGACGTGGCACCTTGTCGCCGTTGTGTTGCGGGTCGTGGTCGGTCATGACGTGCTCCTTGAGATATCTACCTGTACTTCAGCAGATCGCACGCTGGCGCAAAAGTTTGATTGGGCCAAGGGTGAACGCACATTGGCGAACACTGCACGCAGCAGGCAACCAATCGGTTGCTCGGCAAGAAACACCTGCTCCAGGCACTGCTCGGCAGCCTCAAGGTGGCTGTGCAGGCGATGGCGCGTCTGGGTTTCGCCGCACAAGGCAAACAGTGTCGACTTGCCGGCGTCCTTGCCCAGGTCCTTGCCGGTGTCCGGGTCACAATCGCGCAGATCATCCTGCAGCTGGAACGCCTGGCCCAGCTCGCTGGCAAAGCGCTGCAAAGGCTGCCGCACGCCTTCATGGGCGTGGCCGAGCAGGCAGGCCATGTCCATGATCGCGGCAAACAGCACGCCGGTCTTGAGCTGATTGGTCTCGGTGATCTGCTCGGCACTGCGCACTGTTGCACCGTCACGCAGGTCTTGCAGTTGGCCTTTGACCAGGCCGTGGGCACCGATGGTTTGCGACATGATCGCGATCAGGCGATTGCGCTGCTCCGGCTCGACCGTGTGTAGCGCCGCCACCACGCCAAAGGCGCGCGACAGCAAGGCAATGGCGGCAAGGATGGCCACGTCCTCGCCAAACGCCAGGTGCAGCGTGGGCCGGCCACGGCGCAGCGCGGCGTTGTCCATGCACGGCAAGTCATCGAGCACCAGCGAGGCGGCGTGCACCATCTCGATCGCACAGCCCAGATCCAGCGCTGCCGCTTTACAACCACCTAAGCTCTCGGCAGTCAGCAGCAACAGCAACGGGCGCAGGCGTTTGCCCGGCGCGAGGGCGCTTTCGCGCATGGCGGCGGCGAGCAGATCGCGTTCGTGACCGACCTCTGGCAGCAGCGCACTGAGGCGGCTGTCCAGCTCTGCCCGCAGGCGAGCAAGGTACACAGCGAAGTCGGCGTCAGTGGCCGAGGTTGTACGGGCGATAGTGGTCATCCTGGCCTCTTCGGTGGTGCGGTCTAGGCCGCGAGTTGACGGAACGACTATCAGGGGCCGTTGCCAGAACTGTACTGTTTCCCAGCATAGCTGTACAAAGCTACTAGCGTTGTACAAGGTAAGGCCATGATTTTCACCCAATGATTCACTGGCAGCGGAGCCGGAATGAAAAAAAGCGTGTTGAGCCAGCGCAAGGACGATCATCTTGACATCGTATTGGGCGCAGATAAAACCATCGCGCATGCCGATGCCGGCTGGGCCGCTGTCCGTTTCGAGCACTGCGCCCTGCCTGAACTGTGCCTCGACAGCATCGACCTGAGCAGCTCTTTGCTGGGTATGCCATTACGTGCGCCGCTGCTGATCAGCTCGATGACCGGTGGCGCCGAGCGCGCCACACGCATCAACCGCCATCTGGCCGAGGCTGCGCAGGCGCTGGGGATTGCCATGGGTGTAGGCTCGCAGCGGGTCAGCCTGCGCAGCGCCGACGACCAGGGCCTGACCCGCGAGCTACGCCGGCTGGCCCCTGATATCCCGCTGCTGGCCAACCTTGGCGCGGCGCAACTGCGCGAAGCCGACGGCCTGGATCTGGCCCGGCGCGCCGTCGAAATGCTCGAAGCCAGCGCCTTGATCATCCACCTCAACCCGCTGCAGGAAGCAGTGCAGCCCGAAGGTGACCGCGACTGGCGCGGCGTGCTGGCGCAGATCTCGGCGCTGACTGCAGCGCTGCCTGTGCCGGTGATCATCAAGGAAGTCGGCGCGGGGATCTCGCCAAGCGTGGCCCGCGACCTGCTCGAAGCCGGTGTGCAGGTGATCGACGTGGCCGGCACCGGCGGCACCAGCTGGGCAGCGGTTGAAGCCGAGCGTGCCAGCACCCACGCCGATCGCGCTGTGGCCATGGCTTTCGCGGACTGGGGCATTCCGACTCCGCTGTGTCTGCAGACATTGCGCCGGGCCTTGCCCAGTAGCGTTCTGATTGCCTCCGGCGGTATTCGTGACGGCATCGATGCGGCCAAGGCGATCCGCCTCGGCGCTGATCTGGTCGGTCAGGCAGCCGGCGTGTTGCAGGCTGCCACCGAGTCCACCGAGGCGGTGGTCGAGCACTTCGAGATCATCATTCGTCAGCTGCGGGTCGCGTGCTTCTGCACCGGCTCGCGTGACCTGGCAGCGCTGCGTCGGGCGCGCTTGCTGGCGGCCGGGCTGGACCTGTCATGAGTCACTTTGCGATGGTCGCCCCGCCCTACCCCAGCCATTTCCAGGCCTTGCAGGCGCTGGCCGGGGAGCTGGTCGAGCGCGGCCACCGCGTGAGTTTTTTTCACCAACCTGCCGCGCAGCGCTGGCTCAGCGACCCACGCATCGGCTTTGTCGCGGTAGGCCACGGGCGGCTTGCCAACGACCATCTTGAACAGACCTTGCGCCTGGCCGCCATCCCCAGTGGGCCGATGCATCTGCGCCGTTTGATCGACCAGTTGGCGAGCACCAGCGCGATGCTCTGCGCCTGCCTGCCCGAGGCGCTCGCTGCGCAGCAGGTGGATGCCATGCTGTGTGACCAAATGGAACCGGCCGGGGCGCTGGCGGCGGAATTGGCGGGTATTCCCTGGATATCCATCGCCTGCGCGCTGCCGATCAACCGCGAACCTGGCATACCCTTGCCGGTGATGCCGTTCGACTACGGCCAAAGCCGCTTCAAGCGGCGCCTGTACCGCGGCAGCACCGAGGTCTTCGACTGGTTGATGCAGCCACTGGGGCGCGTGCTGCGCCAGGCCTGCCGCGAACATGGCCTGGTCGAGCGTGAGGGTTTGCATGACTGGCTGTCGCCGCTGGCGCAAATCAGCCAGACCGTGCCCAGCTTTGATTTCCCCCGCCAGGCGTTGCCGGCGCACTTTCATGCAGTCGGGCCGCTGCGGGTGGCGGCGCAGCAGGACGCCGCCGACTGGCCCCTGGACCCGGCGCGGCCACTGGTGTTTGCCAGCCTGGGCACCCTGCAGGGCCATCGCTTCGAGTTGTTCAGCAAGATCAGCCAGGCCTGTCAGGCGCTGGATGTGCAGCTGCTGATCGCCCACTGCGGCGGCCTCGATCACGCTCAGCAAGCGCAGTTGCTGCAACAGGGCGCTACCTTCGTGACCGACTTCGCGCCCCAGCAATGGGCGGTGCGCCGTGCCGACGTGGTCATCAGCCATGGCGGCCTGAACACCGTGCTGGATGCCATTGCCGCAGCCACGCCGCTGTTGGTCATGCCGATTGCATTCGATCAACCGGGCGTGGCGGCGCGGGTTGCCTATCATCGTCTGGGCGTGGCGCTGTCGCGGCGGGCCAGTGTCAGTGCCATCCGCAGCGCCCTCGCCCACCTGCTGCGCGAACCGCTGCCCAGGTTGACAGCGCTGCAACGCGAACTGGCCACGGCCGGTGGCGCGGCCAAGGCAGCGGACATCGTCGAGGCAGCGTTGCGCAGCCACCAACCGGTACTGGCAGAGAACTCACCATGCATTACGACCTGATCCTCGCCGGTGGCGGTCTGGCCAATGGCCTGATCGCCTGGCGCCTGAGCCAACTACGGCCTGAGCTGAAACTGCTGTGCCTGGAGCGTGATGCCAACCTTGGCGGCAACCATACCTGGTCGTTCCATGATGCCGACCTCACGCCCGCCCAGCAGCGTTGGCTGGAGCCGTTGGTGGTCAAGCGCTGGCCGGCCTACCACGTGCACTTTCCGCACTTGTCGCGGCGCCTGGCCAGTGGCTATGCGAGCATCACCAGCGAGCGCTTTGCCGAGGTCATCACCCAGGCCCTGGGGCCGGCCCTGCGTACCGACTGCGAGATCACCTCGCTTGCGCCGGAGCAGGTCACCCTGGCCAGCGGCGAAGTGCTGCAGGCGCGGGTCACCATCGATGGCCGTGGCGCCGAGGCCAGCCCGCACCGGGTGCTTGGCCGCCAGGCGTTTCTCGGCCAGGTGCTGCGGCTTGAGCAGCCCCACGGCTTGCAAGCACCGATCCTGATGGATGCCCGAGTCGCCCAGGGCAACGGTTACCGCTTTGTCTACGTGTTGCCGTTCAGCGCCGATACCCTGCTGATCGAGGACACCCACTACGTTGACCACAGCCCGCCAGTTACAGCGCAGTTGCGCAGCAATATCGACGACTACGTGCTTCAGCACGGCTGGCAGGTCGCCGAGTGCCTGCGCGAAGAGCAAGGCGACTTGCCGATCACCCTGGCAGAAGACTTTCCGGCCTGGTGGGCGCAGCAGCATGGGCAGGTCTCATCAGGGCTGCGCGCCGGGCTGTGCCACTGTACGACCGGCTATTCGCTGCCGGAGGCCGTGCGCCTAGCGGACTGGCTCGCAACGCAGCCGTTCGACAGCAGCGCGCAGCTGCACCGGGCCATGGGCAGCTATCTGGCGCAGCGCTGGCGCGGCCAGGGCTTTTATCGGCTGCTCAATCGCATGCTGTTCCTGGCTGGTAGCGCGCAGCAGCGCTGGCAGGTCATGCAGCGCTTCTACCGCTTGCCGGAAGGCTTGATCGCACGTTTTTATGCAGGCCAAAGCTCTGCGGCTGATCGTCTGCGCATTCTTTCGGGCAAACCGCCAGTCCCCGTCGGCCAGGCGCTACGGGCGGCGTTGCGCCATTCTCCACAGCATTTCAAGGAGCAGTCATGACCCAAGGCAAAACCGCGCTGGTGATTGGTGCCGGCCTCGGCGGCCTGGCATTGGCCATTCGCCTGCAAGCGGCCGGGATTCACACCACGTTGCTGGAGCGTCGCGACTTGCCGGGCGGGCGTGCCTACGTCTACCACGACCAGGGCTTTACCTTTGACGCCGGCCCCACGGTGATCACCGACCCGACCGCGATCGAAGCGCTGTTCGAGCTGGCCGGCAAGCCGATGGCCGACTACGTCGAGCTGCTGCCGGTCGCGCCGTTCTACCGGCTGTGCTGGGAAGACGGCACGCAGTTCGACTACAGCAACGATCAAGCCGAGCTCGAGCAGCAGATCCACGCCATGGAGCCGGCCGATGTCGCCGGCTATCAGAGCTTTTTGAAGTACTCCCGAGCAGTCCTCGAAGAGGGCTATATCAAGCTTGGTGCCGTGCCGTTCCTGACCTTCCGCGACATGCTCCACGCCGGCCCGCAACTGGCCCGCTTGCAGGCCTGGCGCAGTGTCTACAGCATGGTCGGACAGTACATCCGCAACCCGCAGTTGCGCCAGGTGTTCTCCTTCCACGCCCTGCTGGTGGGCGGCAATCCATTCGCCACTTCGGCCATCTACACCTTGATCCACGCCTTGGAGCGTGAGTGGGGCGTGTGGTTTGCCAAAGGCGGCACCGGCGCGCTGGTCGAGGGCATGGCGCGGCTGTTCACCGACCTCGGTGGCACCCTCGAACTGAACGCCGACGTGGTCAGCTTCGATACCCAGGGCGACCGCCTGATCGGTGCGCGCAGCCGCGACGGCCGCCACTGGACGGCTGATGCGATCGCCTCCAACGCCGACGTGGTGCATACCTACGCCGACCTGCTCGGCGCGCACCGGCGCGGCCAGTCCGAAGCACGCCGATTGAAAAGCAAGCGCTTCAGCAACTCGTTGTTCGTTGTGCATTTCGGCCTCAAGCGCCGGCAGCCGCAGCTGCGTCACCATACTGTGTGCTTCGGCCCGCGCTACCGTGAGCTGGTGCAGGAAATCTTCAACGGCCCCAATCTGCCGGAAGACTTCTCGCTGTATCTGCACTCGCCCTGCGCGACCGACCCGGACATGGCGCCGGACGGTTGCTCCAGCCATTACGTGCTTGCGCCAGTGCCGCATTTGGGCAATGCGCCGGTCGACTGGGCGGTCGAAGGCCCACGCTATCAGGAGAAAATCCTCGATTACCTCGAGCGCTATTACATCCCTGGGCTGCGCGAAGACCTGGTCACTTGCCGCAGCTTCACCCCGGTAGATTTTCGTGACGAACTCAACGCCCACCTGGGCTCGGCGTTCTCGCTGGAGCCGGTGTTGACCCAAAGTGCCTGGTTCCGCCCGCATAACCGTGATGCGCAGGTGAGCAACCTCTACCTGGTCGGCGCCGGCACCCACCCAGGCGCTGGCGTGCCGGGCGTGATCGGCTCGGCCAAGGCCACCGCAGGCTTGATGCTCGAGGATCTGCAGCGATGAGTGGCGACGAGCAACTGCTCGCCCACGCCGAACACAGCATCGCCGTCGGCTCGAAAAGCTTCGCTGCAGCCTCGCGCCTGTTCGACCCGGTCACCCGCCGCAGCGCAGTGCTGTTGTACGCCTGGTGCCGCCACTGCGACGACGTGATCGACGGCCAGCAAGCCGGCCATCAGGCTAGCGTGCTGGAGACTGAGGAGGCCCGCCAGCGTTTGGCCGGCCTGTATCAGCAAACCGCAGCTGCCTGCGCCGATCAGCCGGTCACCGACCCCGCCTTTGCTGCACTGCGCGAAGTTGCCCGGCGCCATGGCGTACCGCAGGCAGAGGCGTTCGACCTGCTGGCGGGGTTTGAGCAGGACGTTGCCGGCCAGCGCTACCAGACGCTAGAGCAAACACTGGGTTATTGCTACCACGTGGCCGGCGTGGTCGGCCTGATGATGGCGCGGGTCATGGGCGTACGCGATGACGCCGTGCTCGATCGCGCCTGCGACCTTGGCCTGGCCATGCAACTGACCAATATTGCCCGGGATATCGTTGATGATGCCAAGGTTGGCCGCTGCTATCTGCCGCAAGCCTGGCTGGACGAGTTTTCGGTCACTGCCGAACAGCTTGCCGAACCACGCCACCGCACTGCCGTGGCGCGCATGGGCACACGTCTGGTGCAGCAGGCAGAGCCCTACTATGCCAGCGCCCAGGCCGGTTTGAGTGCCCTGCCCTGGCGTTCAGCCTGGGCTGTGGCAACAGCGGGTTCGGTGTATCGGCGCATCGGCCTGAAGATTCTAGCGGAGGGTGATGCCGCCTGGGACGGGCGCCTGTCGACCAGCAAGGGGGAGAAACTCGCCGCCGTTGCCAGTGGCCTGTGGCAGGCCCTCAGCCGCGGCTGGCGTCGCTATCCGCCACGGGCGCTGCAGCTTTGGCAGCGTCCACTCGCTGCTCGCGCAACGGTCCACCGTGACGCGCACGCAGCTGCGCCTTCAACTGCTCAACCGTAGGCGAGTAGAGAAAACCAAACGACACGCAGCCGTCCTTGCCCTGCACCGCATGGTGCATCAGGTGAGCCTGGTACAGGCGCTTGAGGTAGCCATGGCGCGGCACGATCCGCAGCGGCCAGCGCCGGTGCACCAGGCCGTCATGGGCGATGAAGTAGAGCAGGCCATAGCCGGTCATGCCGGCACCGATCCACTGCAGTGGATACCAGCCGGCAGTGCCCAACGCGATCAGGGTGATGGCCAACCCGGCAAACACTACGGCGTACAGGTCGTTCTTTTCGAACACACCGTGGCGTGGCTCGTGATGCGAGCGGTGCCAGCCCCAGCCAAAGCCATGCATGATGTACTTGTGGGCCAGATAGGCAACGCCTTCCATGGCGGCAAGGGTGATCAGAAACGTCAGCAGACTGGTGAACATGGCGCGGCATCTCCTGGCAATGCCTGTGAGCATACAGCAAATGCCCCAGCGGATTGCAGCGGCATGCCGCCGCGCCAGCCGCCCGCTTACCAGGTCAGCACAGCCCCCAGGGCCAAGGTATCGGTGTCCTCGTTTTGCGCATCGCCGCCATAGCCATCGATCTCGAACTGGTTGTATTCGGCGACCAGTTTCAAGTTGGCATTGATCTCGCGAAACAGGGCAATGCCGCGGGTTTCATAGTCGGCGCCAGTGTTCACTGCACCATTGCCGTCATCCTTGGTCTTGCCATACGACAGCGCCAGGCGGTTTTTGCCGAAGGTGTACGAGCCCTGCACCAGATAACCTTGGCTGTCGACCTCACGCAGGGTCGCCTCGCCAGCATTGTTGGTGAAGAACGGGTTGATGCCCTTGGCGCTGAAGCCCGAGCCTGTCAGCGAGAACGCACCCATCTTGGCTTGTACGCCGTAGCCAAGACCTTTGGAGGTCACCGAGTCGACGTTTCTGTCGGTGTTGTCGGAGGTCTGGTAACTGCCGTTGAGCCAGCTGTAGATCTTCGCGCCGCCCAGATCGAACTGGTAGGTGATCTCGCTCTCGGTGCGCGGATTCTTCTGATAGGCCTTGCCGACCGCGCTGTCGTCGTTGGTGTCGACCGGGTCCATGATCCCCACGGCCACGCGCAGGCCGTCCATTACCGGTGTGCGGTAGGTGATCTGCGAGGTCGGGAAAGGATAGGGATAGCCGCTGCCGATGTTGCCGAACGAGACCCCGCCGCCGTCAACCAGGCCAAGTGTGTCGCTGACCTGGCCGTAGCCAGTGAGCAGTTCATCGAGGAGGATGTTGGAGCGGGCAAACAAACCGAAGTCTTTGCCGATCAACACCTCGCCCCAGTCCGGGTTGGCCACCGTGCCGTAGAACTGGCGGACATCGATGGCGGTGTCGGTGCCGTTGGTTTCACTGTCGTTGATGCTGACCCAGAACGAGGCACGCCCACCCAGCTTGAGATCGTCGATCTGGCGCGTCATGTTGAAACCAAGGGTATTGGGCAGAAAGCCCATTTTCACCCGTGACTGGCGCCGATCATATTGCTCGCCGGCGCGGTCGATATCGCTGTTGACGTAGAAGGCGTTGATGTAGCCGTCGGTGGAAAAGGTGGTCTGGTCCTTGTCGTAGAGCATGATCTCGGCCCCCGCCAACGGGGCCAAGGCCAGGCTGGCAAGGCCGCCAAGCAGCGGCAGGATACGGCGGTGGGAGTTGTTATTGTTGTTGTGCATGACGCGCTCCGCAATCGGTTGGACAGGTGTCCAGGCGATTATCGAAAGCCCACGCACGCGGCCCTACGCTGCCTTGGCGGCGATTGGCCAGTTCCTTGGCCGGTGCCGGGCGGCTTGCGCCTGCAAGCACTACGACCCGCTCCTTGGGGCGCACTCGGCTAAAGTGGCAGTAACTCATTCGCAAGGCGGGGTGCACAAAGCGGGTACATGGCACATTCATGCAGTCAGCTGCTGCAGATATGTCGATTGTGCAGGACATATTTGCATGGCAGGATCTTTTGATCCTCCAGTGCACTCCAGACTTCACTTGGAAAATCAATAACAAAGCAGGGAGATCGCGATGACCGCGCACGCTCGAATTTCATCCACCGATCATGTGCTGGCTGAAGTCCGCAATCAGATTGGCCACCTCACCTTGAATCGCCCGGCCGGGCTCAACGCGCTGACCCTGGACATGGTGCGCAGCCTGCAGCAGGCGCTCGACACCTGGGCAGTCGACCCGCAGGTGCAGGCTGTGGTCCTGCGCGGTGAAGGGCCAAAAGGCTTCTGCGCCGGCGGTGATATCCGCTCGCTGTACGACAGCTTCAAGGCCGGCAGCAGCCTGCATGAAGAGTTCTTCGTCGAGGAGTACGCCCTCGACCTGCGCATCCATCACTACCCCAAACCGACCCTGGTGTTGATGGACGGCTTCACGCTCGGCGGCGGCATGGGCCTGGCACAAGGCGCCGACCTGCGCGTGGTTACCGAGCGCAGCCGGCTGGGCATGCCGGAAACCGCCATCGGTTACTTCCCGGACGTCGGCGGCAGCTACTTCCTGTCCCGCGTGCCGGGCGAACTTGGCACCTACCTGGGCGTCAGCGGCTGCCAGATCCAGGCGGCCGATGCCTTGTATTGCGGCCTGGCCAACTGGTACCTGAGCAGCGACAAGCTTGCTCAGCTCGATCAGGCCCTGGACCAGCTCAGCTTCGGTCAGCATCCGCTCAAGGACCTGCAGGGCGCGCTGGCCCGCCTCGGCACCCAGGTACTGGCCGACGCGCCGCTGGCCAAGCTGCGCCCAGTGATCGACCACTACTTCGCCCAGGCCGACCTTGCCAGCATCATCGAACAACTGCGCACGGTGCGGATCGGCGACAGTCAGGCCTGGGCGCTGGCCACCGCCGATCTGCTGCAAAGCCGCTCGCCGCTGGCCATGGCCGTGACCCTGGAGATGCTCAGGCGCGGGCGCAAACTCGGCCTGGAGGCGTGCTTTGCCATGGAGCTGCACCTGGACCGGCAGTGGTTCGCGCATGGCGACATCATCGAGGGCGTGCGCGCCCTGATCATCGACAAGGACAAGCAGCCACGCTGGAACCCGCCGACCCTGGCAGAACTAGCGCAGGCGCGGGTCGACCAATTCTTCGAAGGGCTGTGAGCCTGGGAGTACGCAGATGCAAGACCTGGAACTGAACGAAGAACAGATCATGATCCGCGACATGGCGCGCGATTTTGCCCGCGGCGAAATCGCCCCGCATGCCCAGGCCTGGGAAAAAGCCGCCTGGATCGACGACGGGGTGGTGCGCAAGATGGGTGAGCTGGGCTTGCTTGGCATGGTCGTGCCGGAGCAGTTTGGCGGCAGTTTCACCGACTACGTGGCCTATGCCCTGGCGGTCGAGGAAATCTCGGCTGGCGACGGCGCGACCGGCGCCTTGATGAGTATTCACAACTCGGTAGGCTGCGGCCCGCTGCTGGCCTACGGTACGCCTGAGCAACAGCAGGCCTGGCTACCTCGGCTGGCCAGTGGCGAGGTCATCGGCTGTTTCTGCCTGACCGAACCTCAGGCCGGCTCAGAGGCGCACAACCTGCGCACCCGCGCCGAGCAAGTGGACGGTGAGTGGGTGCTCAACGGCGCCAAGCAGTTCGTCAGCAACGCCCGTCGCGCCGGGTTGGCGATCGTTTTTGCGGTGACCGATCCGGAGCTCGGCAAAAAAGGCCTGTCGGCGTTTCTGGTGCCGACCGACAATCCTGGTTTCAAGGTTGATCGCAGCGAGCACAAGATGGGTATCCGTGCTTCGGACACCTGCGCCGTGAGCCTGGACAACTGCCGCATCCCGGCCGCCAATATGCTCGGTGAGCGCGGCAAGGGCCTGGCCATTGCCCTGTCCAACCTCGAAGGCGGCCGCATCGGCATCGCCGCCCAGGCGCTGGGGATTGCCCGCGCCGCGTTCGAGGCCGCGCTGGTCTACTCGCGAGATCGCATCCAGTTCGGCAAGCCGATCAACGAGCACCAGAGCATCGCCAACCTGCTGGCCGACATGCAGGTCCAGGTCAACGCCACGCGCTTGTTGATCCTGCACGCCGCGCGTTTGCGCAGTGCGGGCAAGCCATGCCTTTCGGAGGCGTCACAGGCCAAGCTGTTCGCGTCGGAGATGGCCGAACGGGTGTGCTCGATGGCGATTCAGGTGCATGGCGGCTACGGCTACCTGGAAGACTATCCGGTGGAGCGCTATTACCGTGACGCACGCATCACGCAGATCTATGAAGGCTCCAGCGAGATTCAGCGGATGCTGATCGCGCGCGAGCTCAAGCACTATCCGCTGTAGCCCCGGCCCTCCTCCCGGACCTGCCTGAATACAGGCCGCGACAGACCTCCACAGGCGCCGATTGAGGCGCCTGTTTTGTTAATAGCGAAATTTCCTACGCATCTATCAGACCACGTCTGATACAGCGTGCTGTTTCCTTGCCGACATGTCAGGTGTCTGGGCCTGAGCACTTTTTCTCACCCCGGATATCGAGTGGCGCCGCTTATTCAGGGGGCGTTGAAAGCACTAGGAGGAAAGTACATGTATCGGCTAAAGATCGCTGCAGTGATCCTGACAGTAGTAGCGCCCATGGCGAATGCCTGGAGCAACACCGTCGTGAGTGTGACGGTGAAGAATGAGACAACTTCCATTGCCACGTTTACCTACCAATATGCGTTTGGTTCCCTCGACCCTGCTCCGGGACCTATCAGCGAAAAATCTTCAACTCAATTCAAATTGAACAGTGCGTCCTCTTCTGCCTCTGGCCTGCGTTTTACCTATAAATCAGGTCGCAAAGAGTGCAAATTCGAAACATCTCACGTCTCATTACCTCTGGTGAAATGGGACAAAAAGGCAACGTCTGTCGGATCAACCCGGGCCACGTGCGAGGCCAAGACAACCCGCATTAACAGTTCGCCGCCCTATGACTACAGCGTGACTTTCACGATCAAATAGTCGCTCATCAATGCGGGAGGAGTGCACGCCTGTGCAACCCTCCCGGTCAAGGGACTCTACGCATGATAGACACGACATTAAAGGGCGTGCCTCGCCCTGTTTTGGCAACGGCGACATCGCGATCCGCGCCGGTGACTGCCAACGTTGCCAGCAAGCCGGAAGCCGGTAGTGAAGTACAACTGTCTGCTGAAGGCATGGCGCTCAGCGCCAAGGCCACACTCACGCAAAAACAACTGGAAGAAAAATTTCAGCGCGTCTATGGCCCAGACAGTTTCATATTCAAGGTCAACGCCGAGATAAAGCGTTTGGGTAATGCGTCTGTGGCACTAAATGAGATTCCTGCAGAGGCTTCACCCGAACGGCTCAAGCAGAGTCAACAGGCCGCGAAGTACATCGCGGGGGTGGTACGGGGGCAGCGTGACACTGCCAACCCCTTTGCTCATCTCTCGCGCGAAGAGGTTGTCGCCATCCTCGAAGACGAAAGTGGCGCCTATACCAGCGTAGAGCGGTACGCCGCCTGGGAAGCTCGACAGGACATGGACAATGCATGGGTCCAGCAAAACGCACTGTTGCGCGACCACGAGTCTGACGGGCGTCTGGATGTACGTAGAACGCTTGAATTCATAGACAACCTGGGCGAACTCGAACTGATGCGCTACCCGCCAGGGCACCGGGACTCGATCGAAGGACTGCTCAAGCAGTCCCAAACCCCTGGTGGCGACTTCGAACAGCCAAAGATCCCTTCGCTGGTAGACATCCTGAGACAAATGGACGAGTCGCAGAAGGCGCAAGAACCGTCCATTGAGCCACCCGACTGAGCGCTGATGCCCCAGGCCGCCCTGCGGCGCTGGCTCCCTCCCCGCGGCCTGCGCATCACAGCAGTACAGGTCGCGGTTCACTCGGTGACATGCACACTGTCCAGATAAGTACGCACCGCCCACAGCGCCTCCTGGCTGAGAAAGTCGGCCATCTTCGGCATGTACACCCGCCCGTCGCGCACCGCGCCATTGCGCACCCGCTCGACAAACCACTCATCGCCGGCGGCGCCTTCGTCGAGCATGCGCAGGTCCGGTGCGATGCCACCCGACTTCGCCTCCAGGCCATGGCAGGCCGCGCAGTTCTGGTTGTAGGCCGACGCGCCAATGCTCAGTGCCTTGTCGTGATCCTTGCCCTCGCGGTAAGGGTTTTCCGCGCGCCATTCACTGCCCAATGGCGACAGGCCATCGGTATTGACCGCCGATGGCGTTACGTTGCCGTGGGCGAAGCTGCCACCGGCGGCGCACAGGCCAGCCAGCAACAGGGAAAGGTGCCAGGCGCTTTTAGGGGTTGTCATTGTTCTGCCCTCGACTGCTGAAGTTGCACGCTGCGCCTCTCGAACGGAGGCGGCCCGACCATCCTAGAAAGCCAGTGCCAGCGGCCACATGCTGCTTTGGGGGTCGCACCCTTATCCCTTGGTAGTAGCGCTTGCGGCGCAGTGCCAAATCATGTCCGGACTGGGAAGATTTCCCGCAGTGACCGGGACTTTTTCCGTATCTCGATCAGCGGCGGCGTTCCAGGCTAACCAGGCACAACCTCACTGGGAACTCCACCATGACAACAAGAACATCACCCGCCCTGCTTTCGCCTCTTTCTGCCGCCCTGCTCCTGGCCAGCCTGGCCTGCGGCGGCGCTGCCCAGGCCAAGCCGGTTACCTGGGAAGATATCGCCGACGACCACAAGACCACCGGTAACGTGCTGCAATACGGCATGGGCACCAACGCCCAGCGCTGGAGCCCACTGGCGCTGGTCAATGACCAGAACGTATTCAAACTGACCCCGGCCTGGTCGTTTTCTTTCGGTGACGAAAAGCAACGCGGCCAGGAATCCCAGGCGATCATCAACGACGGCGTGATCTACGTCACCGGCTCCTACTCGCGGGTATTTGCCCTTGATGCCAAGACCGGCAAGCGCCTGTGGACCTACAACCACCGCCTGCCGGACGACATTCGCCCCTGCTGTGACGTGGTCAACCGCGGCGCGGCCATCTACGGCGACAAGATCTTCTTCGGCACCCTTGATGCACGGGTGGTGGCGCTGAACAAGGACACCGGCAAGGTGGTCTGGAACAAGAAGTTCGGCGACCACAGCGCCGGCTACACCATGACCGGCGCGCCAACCCTGATCAAAGACCAGAAGAGCGGCAAGGTACTGCTGATTCACGGCAGCTCGGGCGATGAGTTCGGCGTGGTGGGTCAGCTGTATGCACGTGACCCGGACACCGGCGAAGAAGTCTGGATGCGACCGTTTGTCGAAGGCCACATGGGCCGCCTGAACGGCAAGGACAGCACCCCGACCGGCGACGTCAAAGCGCCGTCCTGGCCGGATGATCCAAGCTCGCCAACCGGCAAGGTCGAGGCCTGGAGCCACGGCGGCGGCGCTCCTTGGCAGAGCGCCAGCTTCGATGCCGAAACCAATACCATCATTGTTGGCGCCGGCAACCCTGGCCCGTGGAACACCTGGGCGCGCACCTCCAAGGACGGCAACCCGCACGACTACGACAGCCTGTACACCTCCGGCCAGGTCGGCGTCGACCCCACCACCGGTGAGGTCAAGTGGTTCTACCAGCACACGCCGAACGATGCCTGGGACTTCTCCGGCAACAACGAACTGGTCCTGTTCGATTACAAGGACAAGGACGGCAAGCAGTTCAAAGCCACCGCGCATGCTGACCGCAACGGCTTCTTCTACGTAGTCGACCGCACCAACGGCAAGTTGAAAAACGCCTTCCCGTTCGCCGACAACATCACCTGGGCCAGCCACATCGACCTCAAGACTGGGCGCCCGGTGGAAAACGAAGGGCAGCGTCCGGCCAAGCCTGAACCAGGCCAGACCAAGGGCAAGCCAGTCGAAGTTTCGCCGCCGTTCCTCGGTGGCAAGAACTGGAACCCGATGGCCTACAGCCAGGACACCGGGCTGTTCTACGTGCCGGCCAACCAGTGGAAAGAGGAATACTGGACCGAAGAGGTCAACTACAAGAAGGGCTCGGCGTACCTGGGCATGGGCTTCCGCATCAAACGCATGTATGACGACCACGTCGGCACCCTGCGCGCGATGGACCCAACCACCGGCAAGATGGTCTGGGAGCACAAGGAGCGCCTGCCGCTCTGGGCTGGCGTGCTGGCAACCAAAGGCAACCTGGTGTTCACCGGTACCGGCGACGGTTACTTCAAGGCGTTCAACGCCAAGACCGGCGAGGAGCTGTGGAAATTCCAGACCGGCAGCGGCATCGTCTCGCCGCCGATCACCTGGGACCAGGACGGTGAGCAGTACATCGGCGTAACCGTCGGCTACGGTGGCGCGGTACCGCTGTGGGGTGGCGACATGGCCGAGCTGACCAAACCTGTGGCACAGGGCGGCTCGTTCTGGGTGTTCAAGATCCCGGCCTGGGACAGCAAGACAGCCCAGCGCTGAGTTGCCTGGTTGCGGCCCCAACCAGCGCCTCGTACGCTGGTTGTGGCTGCGGCCAAGCGCCGTGAACGAGGGCCTTGCCCTCCTCTGAGGAGCCACCATGAACTACCTTCCCTTCGCGTTGATTCTGGCGCTCAGCCCGGTTGTTGCAGATGAACTGGGCGATGCCCCACTGACCATCAATGGCTGCGTGATCGCCGCCGAAAGCAAGTGCGCCAACGCCAACCTGCGCGGCGCCGACCTGAGCAATCAGGACCTGCGCAAGATCGACCTGTCTGGCGCCGACCTGCGCGAGGCCAACCTGCGCCATGCCCGGCTGGATCTGGCCAACCTGGAAAAAGCCGACCTGCGCGGCGCCAACCTGACCCGTGCCAGCCTGCAGCAAAGCAACCTGCGCCTGGCGCAACTGCAGAACGCAACACTGGTAGCGGTACAGGCCTGGGGCATGTACGGGCAAGGCGCCAATTTTGAAAATGCCGATTTGTCAGCGGCCTATCTGGAATTCGCACGCCTGTCCGGGGCCAAACTGCACGGCGCCAAGCTGCAGGCGGCTGACCTTGAGATGACCTGGCTGAGCAAAGCCGACTTGAAGGGCGCAAGCCTGGCCGATGCCAATCTGCAGGAAGCCAAGCTTGGCGAAAGCAATCTGGAAAATGCTGATTTGCGCGGCACCCGTCAGCACTATGCGAATTTCCAGGACAGCAACATGGAAGGCTGCCAAGGCTGCCCGCAGACCTGGAAGTAAACCGGCCTGCTCAGGCGACCGCTTTGAGCAACCCTGCCTGCAACGCCAGGTGGACCAGCTCCGCTTGGCTGCTGACGCGCAACTTGCTCTTGAGCAGGGTCAGGTGATTGGACACGGTCTTGCTGCTGATACATAGCTGGCTGGCAATGCTGCGCAACGCCGTGCCCTTGGCCAGCAGCAGGAAAATCTCGGCCTCGCGCGGCGTCAGGCCATGCAGACAGTCGGTCTCAGCCTGCGCGGGCTGACAGGCCAACGCGGTCGCCAAGCCCTGCTCGATATAGGCATGTCCGCTAAGGGCCTTGCGCACCGCCTCGACCAGTACCTCAGGGGTGACCTGCTTGGACAGAAAGCCGCAAGCCCCCGCCGCCAATGCCTGGCGCACCAGGCTCAGTTGCGCATGTTCACTGAGAAACAGCACGCGTAGCTGTGGCAAACGCTGGCGCAGACGGCGGGTGGTTTCCAGGCCACTGATGCCCGGCAGGTCGAAATCCATGATCACCAGCCCCGGCACCTGCGCCTGCACCATGGCCAGCGCCTGCTCGCCATCGCTGGCCTGCAGCAAGGGCATCTGCGGCAACGCCTGGGCCAGGGTCGCGGTAATGCCGGCGCGCAGCAACGGGTGGTCGTCTACCAGCAAAATGGCCATGCCTTGTGCCTCCTGTACAGTGCAGGCCTCCATGCTAGAAGCCCTGCCGCTGCCCAGACCTACTACTTTGGTACTGCTTCGCATGGCGATGGTCGCATTCACAAAGCCTTGCTACCGGCTCTTAATAGCGGCATAACGAGGGCTGCTGCCAAGCGAACTGCCCCTGCGTGCGAGCACACATACAACAATAAGGTGCACAGCCATGTACAAGATTCTTATCGCCGACGATCACCCATTGTTCCGCGAGGCCATGCACAACGTGATTGCCGATGGATTTCCAGGCAGCGAGGTAATGGAAACCGCCGACCTCGACAGCGCTTTGGCGATGACCTGCGAAAACGACGACCTCGACCTGATCCTGCTCGACCTGAACATGCCCGGCATGCACGGTCTGGGCGGTTTGATGAACCTGCGCAACGAGGCGCCGACCATTCCGGTGGTAATCGTCTCGGCCGAGCAGGACAAGCAGGTGGTGCTCCAGGCCATTACCTATGGCGCGGTCGGCTTCATCACCAAGTCCTCGCCGCGGGCGCAGATGACCGACGCCATCGAGCAGATTCTCAACGGCAATGTCTACTTGCCACCGGACATCATCCGCACGCAGAAGCCCGGCACCCGCCGCGCGGTCAGCGAAGCGCAGAGCTTCGCCCCGGAGCTGCTGCAGGCGCTGACCCGCAAGCAACTGCTGGTACTTGAGCGGATGACCAAGGGCGAATCGAACAAGCAGATTGCCTACCACCTGGACATTGCCGAGACCACGGTCAAGGCTCACGTGTCGGCGATCCTGCGCAAGCTGAATGTGCACAACCGGGTGCAGGCGATCCTCAGCGCCGGCGATATCGACTTCACCGCCTACCTGCGGCGCTGAAATAAAAAAGCGCATTCAGCCATTGAATGCGCCGTTGCAGGTGCAGTAAGCTCGGACTCAATCACTGGAGTGCAACATGACCCACAGCCACCACCACACTGCCACCTGCACCGCACGCACTGCGCGCCGGCTGCTGGCTGTCGTGCCTGGTTCGGTCGTCTCCACCGTTTATTTTGGGTATTGGTTTAGCCACTAGGCGCCGCTGATACCCAACGGCGCCCACTCTTCGAGGGGCCGCCGAACATGAGAATACTCAACCCCCGGTCGGCTTCCCGACCGGGGGTTTTGCGTTTCCAGGCCTTTGAAAAACACCAAACATATCGAGGATTTCAACATGAACTACCGCACTTCCTACCGCGCAGCCACCTATACCTGGCGATTTAGCCAATCCCGTTCGGGCCAGCCTGCCGCCTCCGTTCGGTCGATTTCCGGTGGCGATGCCGCACAAGAACCGCATTTGACGATTTGTCGAACACCTCGATAGGGCCGACCACGCGGGCCTGAACCCGCTGTCCGCCCAGGGAAACAGAACTATGCAAGCCGCTACCCTCGCCCTGCCCCTGACCCAACCTGTTGCTGCCAACTCCGCTGTCAGCCAGCGCCTGCCCAGCCCGCACCTGCTCAAGCAGCAAATGCCACTCACGCCTGAACTTGCCCAGCAAGTGGAGCAGCACCGCCAGGCCGTCCGCGCCATTCTCGAAGGCCGCGACTCGCGCCTGCTGGTGATTGTTGGCCCGTGCTCGATTCATGACCCACGCTCAGCGCTGGAATACGCCGACCGCCTCGCTGCACTCAGCCGCAAGGTCGACGACAAGCTGCTGCTGGTGATGCGCGCCTATGTCGAAAAGCCGCGTACTACAGTCGGCTGGAAGGGCCTGGCCTACGACCCGCATCTGGACGGCAGCGACGACATGCACGCCGGTATCGCCCTGTCCCGTGGCTTGATGCTGAGCATGCTCGAACGCGGCTTGCCGATCGCCACCGAATTGCTCCAGCCGATGGCTGCCGGCTACTTCGATGACCTGCTCAGTTGGGCAGCGATTGGTGCACGCACCACCGAGTCGCAGATTCACCGCGAGATGGTAAGCGGTCTGCGGCTGCCGGTGGGGTTCAAGAACGGCACCGACGGCGGTATCACGGTTGCGACCGATGCCATGCGCAGCGCCGCCCATCCGCATCGGCACTTTGGCATGGACGCTCAGGGTCATCCGGCGATCATCGATACGCTGGGCAACGCAGACACCCACCTGGTCCTGCGCGGCGGCCATGATGGGCCTAACTACGATGCGCAGAGCATCGCTCGTGCGCGTCAGAGCCTGGCCAAGGCGGGGCTCGCTGCGCGCATCGTGGTCGACTGCAGCCATGCCAACAGCGGCAAGGACCCAGCTCGGCAGCCAGCCGTGTTCGACGATGTGCTGGCGCAGCGGCTGGCGGGGGATCAATCAGTGGTCGGCATGATGCTTGAAGGGCATCTGTACGATGGCTGCCAGGCCTTGGGCAAAGGCGACCTCGCCTACGGGGTATCGATCACCGACGGATGCCTTGGCTGGGAGGCCAGCGAGCGACTGTTGCAACGCTGCGCCATGCGCCTGCGTCAGTAGTACCCGGCGCGGACACGGCGCGCAGCAGCGGCAGCTGCGGCGCCCTGCAAACTGTGTTGGCTGCCAGCGACAGCAACCATGGCAGACAACCGCGTGTGGTTTGCGCTAGGCTTGCGGACTCATTCAAAAGGAGCATTTCCCATGGCCAAAGCCACCGCCCGCCACATCCTGGTCAGCAGCGAAGACAAGTGCAACGAGCTCAAAGCTCAGATCCAGGGCGGCGCTGATTTCGCTGAAGTCGCCAAGGCCAACTCCAGCTGCCCATCCAGCCGCCAAGGCGGTGATCTGGGTTCGTTTGGCCCAGGCCAGATGGTCAAGGAGTTCGACACCGTGGTCTTCAGCGCGCCGCTGAATGAAGTTCAAGGTCCGGTCAAGACCCAGTTCGGCTACCACCTGCTGGAAGTGACCAGCCGTCAGGACTGATCCAGTCTTGCCTGCCCGTCTCTGCAGTTTCGCTGCGGCGCCGGGCCTGGCTCGCGATGGCGACCGACCTGGCGCATGCCGGGGAGGCGCTATCGCGCGTATTGGGCGCTTTTGTCGTCCGGTGACAATGCTGCTTAGCGGTTGCCTTGTCACCTTCGCCCAGGCGGAGCCCAGGCACGCCCTTACGGTCTATGACGAAGCACCACGCTACCCCGATACCTTCCAGCATTTCGACTACGTCAACCCTGACGCCCCCAAAGGCGGCAGCCTGCGCCGCTCGGCGATGGAGATTGGCCAGTTCGACCATGTCCTGCCCTACATCGACCAAGGCACCGGCGTCAGCGAAGTCGACGGTTGGCTGTATGCGCCACTGGCAGTACGTTCGTTCGACGAGCCCTACACGGTCTACGGCCTGATTGCTCGGCGTATGGAACGCGGGCCGGACGACGCCTGGTTGCGCTTCGAGATCGATCCCCGCGCGACGTTCGCCGACGGCAAACCCGTCCGCGCAGAAGACGTGCGCTTTACCTATGAGCTGTTGTTGAGCAAAGGCAGCCTGAAGTTTCGCACGCAGTTTGCCGAGGTTGCGGCGGTTGTCATAGAGGGCCCGCGCACTGTCCGCTTCGACTTCAAACAACCCCATGGGCGCACCTTGGCGCTGGACTTGGCCACGTTGCCGGTACTGCCGGAGCACGACTGGCAGCAGCGCGACTTCGCCACGGGTGCCGGCTTCGGCAAACCGCTGGGCAGCGGCCCGTACCGCATCGGCAAGATCGACAATGGCCGCAGCATCACCTTCGAGCGCGACCCGAACTGGTGGGCGAAGGACCTGCCGGTCAACCGTGGCCGCTACAATTTCGAACGCATGCGCATCGAGTTCTTTGGCGATACCGAGGTCGCCCGGCAGGTGCTGCGTGGTGGCGGTTTTGACTATAACCGCGAGTTCTCGGCCACCGCCTACACCCTCGGTTACAACGGCGCGCAGCTGGACGACGGTCGTTTGCAGCGCGCCCACCTAGGCCCAGCCAAGCCGCAGGTGGCCCAAGGTTTTGTATTCAACCTCGACCAGCCGATGTTCAAGGATCGCCGCACACGCCAGGCGTTGGCCATGCTCTGGGATTTCGAGTGGAGCAACCGGCAGATGATGCGCGGCATGTACATCCGCCAGCAGAGCATCTTCGCCAACACGCCGCTGGCTGCCCGGGAGTTGCCGGATGCGCAAGAGTTGAAGTTGCTTGAGCCGCTACGCGGTCGCGTGCCGGACGAGGTCTTTACGCGGGTGTTCACCGCGCCGGTGACCGATGCTTCAGGGATCGTCCGCCAGCAACAACTTCAGGCACTGGCACTGCTACAAGCTGCCGGCTGGCGGCCGCTTGGTGACCGCCTGGTCAACGCCGAGGGCCAGCCGTTCGAGTTCACCTTTCTCAACGGCCAGGCAGGGCTTGAGCGCATGCTGCTGCCGTGGAAGCGCAACCTGGCGCAAATCGGCGTCACCTTGAACATTCGCAACGTCGACGCGGCGCAATACGTCAACCGGCTGATGGCGCGCGACTACGACATGATCGTCACCGGCTATCCGGTGACCCTCTCGCCCGGCAGCGAACTGTTCAACTACTTCGGCTCGGCGGCCGCCAACGATCCAGGTTCGAACAACCTGATGGTGCTCAAGGACCCCGCCGTGGATAGCCTGCTGGCTGGGCTGGTGCGGGCCGACAGCCAGGTCAGCATGCGCCGTTACGCGCATGCACTGGACCGGGTGATGCAATGGAATTACTACTGGATCCCCAACTACTACCCGCCCGGCAGCTCCACGGTATGGTGGAACCGCTTTGGCCGGCCCAAGGTCCAGGCCGCCTATGATGAAGGCCTGGATACCTGGTGGGAGATCAGCCCGACCGCACTGACCAATGAGCAGATGGCCGAACGGCTGAAGGCTTCGCCATGACCGCTTATATCCTGCGCCGCTTGCTGCTCATCATCCCAACCCTGCTGGCCATTCTGCTGGTCAACTTCGCCATCGTTCAGGCCGCGCCTGGCGGGCCGGTCGAACAGGCGGTAGCGCGCTTGCAGGGTATCGGCGGTGGCAGTACGCCAGGCGCCGGCAGCGAAGTGGTTCATGCACAGTCCCGGGCCACCCGTGGCCTGGACCCGAAACTGATCGAGGAGATCAAGCGCCAGTACGGCTTCGACAAGACTGCCCCCGAGCGGCTTTGGCTGATGCTGGGTCAGTACGCCCGGCTGGATTTTGGCAACAGTTTCTTTCGCGGGGCAAAGGTTACCGATCTGATCGTGGAGAAGCTGCCGGTGACCTTGTCGCTGGGCTTCTGGGCGACCTTGATCACTTACTTGGTGTCGATCCCCCTGGGCATCCGCAAGGCCGTGCGCCACGGTAGCCGCTTCGATGCCTGGAGCAGCGCGCTGATCGTGATCGGCTACGCCCTGCCCTCATTCTTGTTCGCCTTGCTGTTGATCGTGTTGTTTGCCGGTGGCACCTCGTGGAACTGGTTCCCGGTGCGCGGACTGGTTTCCGAGGACTTCGATCAGTTGAGTGTGCTGGGCAAGGTCGCCGACTACTTCTGGCATCTGGTATTACCTGTAGGCGCCTTGGTGATCGGCGGTTTCGCCACGCTTACCCTGCTGACCAAGAATGCGTTTCTCGAAGAAATCTCTCGTCAATACGTGGTGACTGCTCGCGCCAAAGGCCTGAGCGAGCGGCGGGTGCTCTACGGGCATGTGCTGCGCAATGCCATGCTGCTGGTAGTGGCCGGCATACCCCAGGCGCTGATCACGGTGTTTTTCGCCGGATCCCTGCTGATCGAAGTGATCTTCTCGCTCGATGGCCTGGGCCGCATGAGTTATGAAGCAGCGGTCTCGCGCGATTATCCGGTGGTGTTCGGCACGCTGTTCATCTTCACCCTGGCCGGCCTGCTGATTCGCCTGATCGGTGACCTCTGCTACACCGTACTGGACCCGCGGATCGACTTCGACGGGAGGGCGCACTGATGCTCTCGCCCGTCACCCTGCGCCGCCTGCAACGCTTTCGCCGCAACCGCCGCGGCTGGCTTGCCCTGTGGCTGTTTGCCAGCCTGCTGGTGCTGACCCTGGGCGCCGAGCTGGTCGCCAACGACAAGCCGCTGCTGCTCGGCTACAAGGGCGAGTTGTATGTACCGGCCCTCAAGCGCTACACCGAGCAGCAGTTTGGCGGCCAATTACCGTTCCAGCCCGACTATCGCAGTCAGTATGTGCGTCAGCTGATCGAGGATCAGGGCGGCTGGATGCTGTTTGCGCCGATCCCGTTCAGTGCCGACACCCCCAACTACGATCTGCAGGTACCCACCCCCAGCCCACCCTCCGCGAGCAATTGGCTGGGTACCGATGATCAAGGCCGGGACGTGCTCGCTCGGGTGCTGTACGGCACTCGCGTGTCACTGCTGTTCGCGTTCGCCTTGACCGCCATCAGCGTGCTGATTGGCGTATCTGCCGGCGCTTTGCAGGGCTATTACGGCGGCTGGGTCGATTTGCTTGGCCAGCGCCTGCTGGAAGTCTGGTCCGGCCTGCCGGTGCTGTACCTGTTGATCATTCTCAGCGGTTTCGTCGAGCCGGATTTCTGGTGGTTGCTGGGGATCATGGCGCTGTTTTCCTGGCTGGCGCTGGTCGACGTGGTGCGTGCCGAGTTTCTCCGCGGGCGCAACCTTGAATACGTCAAGGCGGCACGTGCGCTCGGCCTGACCGACATGCAGGTGATGCTGCGCCATGTTCTGCCCAATGCCATGAATGCGACCCTGACCTACGTCCCGTTCATGCTCACCGGGGCGATCACCACCCTGACGGCACTGGACTTCCTCGGTTTCGGCATGCCTGCCGGCAGCGCGTCGCTGGGTGAACTGGTGACCCAGGGCAAGCAACATCTGCAAGCGCCATGGTTGGGCTTTACCGCATTTTTTGCCTTGGCGTTGATCCTGTCGTTGCTGGTGTTCATCGGCGATGCGCTGCGCGAGGCATTCGACCCGCGTGCTTAAGCCCGGCACAACTGTCCGCGCCGCGAATCGATTGAACTCTGGACTGCTCCGCCCTCTCCCACTCTAGAGACTTGTCGATTGTCCTGGAGCCATCATGGAGAAGCCCCTGCAGGCGTGCCTGAGTAAGGAAACTGCTGGCCAGCCGCAACATCAGTTACCGCCACTGCTGCAGGCATTCGCCGAGCGACCGCTACAGGTGAGTGTGGACACTCACCTGCCCGAGCTGATGCACACACTGCAAGCGGCACAGCTCGACCAACTGCCATTGCCCGGCCATGGCCAGACGCTTCAACGTTGGCGGATGCTGGCGCAGATTGGCGGCTGCGATCTGACCCTGGCCAAACTTTACGAAGGCCATACCGATGCCCTGGCGATTTTGGCTGAATGCGGTGCTGCGCGGCTTGCCGGCAATGGCATATGGGCGGTATGGGCTGCAGAGCCACCGGATGCCCGCGCGCTGATCAATTCGCGCAGCGGCGAGCAGGTACGCCTCGCGGGTCGCAAAGCCTGGTGCTCCGGCGCGCTGCAGGTTGACCATGCCCTGATCACTGCCTGGGCCGACGATGACCAGCCGCAACTGGTAGCCATCGATCTGCGCCAGCCTGGCCTGCGGATTGAGCGGGAAAAGTGGCAGGCGGTCGGTATGGCTGCCACAGCCAGCGCCGACATCGTCTTCGACGGAGCTATTGGCGTTGCCGTCGGCAAGCCTGGGCAGTACCTCGCCCGCCCTGGCTTCTGGCAGGGCGGTGGCGGCATTGCCGCTTGTTGGTATGGCGCCGCCGAAGCGCTGGCGGGGTATCTACACCAGCAGCGGCGCAAGCCACGCCCGGACCCCCACGGTGATGCCCATCTCGGCGCCGTTGACGCATCGTTGTGCGCCGCCCGGGCCGCGCTGCACGAGTGCGCCGCCTGGATTGATCAACATCCGCAGGCAGACGCCAGTTTGCCGGTGCGCCGCGTACGCGCCCAGGTCGAGCAGGCAGCAGAGTGCGTCATTCATCATGTGGGCCGCGCCCTTGGTGCGACGCCGTTCTGCCGTGATAGCCACTTCGCCCGGCTCAGCGCCGACTTGCCCGTTTACCTGCGCCAGAGCCACGCCGAGCGGGACCTGGCAACCCTTGGACAACAGCTGGCACAACAGCCAGCAGGAGCCTGGCAGCTATGACCGAAAACTTGATCCAGGCCAGCACCGGCACCGCCTGGGCAGACTGGCAGCACTCTGCGCACCTGGCCCGCAGCAAGTGGATCGACGCTGACACGCTGTGCCCGCCCGGTCGCCGGTTGGTCCTGCTGGCGCCGCACCCAGACGACGAAATCCTCATGGCCGGAGGGCTGCTGGCCGGCTTTCAGGGCCGTGAGGAGGATCTGGTGCTGGTATCGGTAACCGATGGCGAGGGCAGCCATCCGGACTCCGCCCAGTGGAGCGAGCACCGGCTGCGCCAGCAGCGGCCGCTTGAAAGCCGCCACGCCTTGCAGCAGCTGGATCTGGACCTGAACAAGCTGGACTGGCGCCGGTTGAATCTGAAAGACGGTGCCGTGCGCCGCGACGAGGCATTTCTGGTCAACCATCTCAATCAATTGCTCAAGCCGGGTGACCTGCTCATGGCCACCTGGCGCAACGACGGCCACTGCGACCACGAAGCCGTAGGCCGCGCCGCCGCGCAGGCGGCTCAGGCGCGCAGCGCGCAATTGGCTGAGGTGCCGGTATGGGCCTGGCACTGGGCTGAACCGGATGATCCACGCCTACCGTGGTCACGCGCGCACCGCTACCCGCTCGACGACTTGCGCCAAACCCGCAAGCGCAAAGCCATCGGCGCCTATTCAAGCCAACTGGAGGCCGATGACGGCCAGCCGCCGGTGCTGCCGCAACATTTGCTCGACTGCCTGCTGCAACCTTTCGAATTGGTGTTTCTATGAGCGTTGATTCGCAGTATTTCGCCGACCTGTACGCCGGTAATGATGACCCATGGGCATTCCGCAGCCGCTGGTATGAACGGCGCAAGCGCGAGCTTCTGGTCGCCAGCCTGCCGCGCCAGCGCTATGAGCGCGCATTCGAACCTGCCTGCGCCAACGGCGAGCTGAGTGTGCTGCTGGCTGAGCGCTGCGCGGAGCTGGTGTGCCAGGACCTTGATCCGACCGCCGTCGAGTTGGCCCGCCAGCGCACAGCCGATATGGCCCATGTCAGCGTCGAGCGCGGGCGCTTGCCGGGTGACTGGCCAGCTGAGCGTTTCGATCTGATTGTCCTGAGCGAGGTTGGCTACTACCTGGACCCTACCGACTGGTTGCAGGTGCTTGAACAAGCGGTAGCCAGCCTGGACGATGACGGTGGCCTGATCCTTTGCCACTGGCTACACCCGATTGCCGGATGCCCGCAGAACGGCCGCCAAGTGCACGCGATGCTCGCCAGGCATCTACCGTTATACGCCCAGTTTCGCCATGAGGAGGCTGACTTCCTGCTCGAGTACTGGTCATGTCAGCCCCGCGTGGTCGATGTCGACGAGAGGTGCGCATGATTGCCGTGATCATCCCCGCCCATAACGAGGCGCGCCGCCTTGGCCGCTGCCTGAAGTCAGTCAATGCCGCCGCCGCGCTGGCACGCGAGGCCGGGCATCAGGTAGAAGTGCTGGTGGTGCTGGATCGCTGCACCGACAGCAGCGCAGCCATTGCCCGCCGTCATCAGGTGGAGACGCTGAGCGTCAGCGCGGGCAGCGTCGGTGCCGCGCGCCAGGCGGGCGCGGCACTGATGCTGGAGCGCGGCGCGACCTGGCTGGCGTGCACTGACGCCGACAGCCGCGTGCCCGGCCACTGGCTGTTGTCGCAACTGGCCTGCGAAGCGCAGGCAGTCTGCGGCACGGTGCATATCGAGCGCTGGCAGCCGTGGCAGACGGCAGCGCTGCGCAAGTTGTACCTCAGCCGCTATGAAGCTCGTGAGGGCCATCGGCATATTCATGGGGCCAACCTTGGCATCTGTGCCAGAGCCTATACCCTGGCTGGCGGCTTCGCTCCGCTGGCCGCCCATGAAGACGTGCACCTGGTGCGGGCGCTTGAGGCTCAAGGCGCACAGATAGTCTGGACCGCCAGGCACAGCGTAGCCACCAGCAGCCGCCGTGACAGCCGTGCACGCGAGGGTTTTGGCGATTATCTAGCCGGGCTGGAAAGCGTAACTGGCTAGTGCGGGGCAGGCATCTGCAGAGGCGGAAGTGCTACCCTCAAATTCCTCGCCGAGGCGCCCTCCACAAACGCCAGCACTCCAGGAGCTTTGCATGTCTCTACAAGGTAAAACTGCACTGGTCACCGGTTCCACCAGCGGCATCGGCCTGGGTATAGCCAAGGTACTGGCCGGCGCGGGTGCCAATATCGTTCTCAACGGTTTTGGCGATGCAAGCGCTGCCCTTGCCGAAATCAATCAGCACGGCGTGCAAGTCGCCCATCATCCGGCTGACCTCTCTGACATTGCCCAGCTCGAAGAGCTGTTCGCGTTTGCCGAGCGCTTTGGCGGGGTCGATATTCTCGTCAACAATGCCGGTATCCAGCATGTCGCCCAGGTCGAGCAGTTCCCCGCCGAGAGCTGGGACAAGATCATCGCCTTGAACCTCTCCGCAGTGTTCCATGGCACCCGCCTGGTGTTGCCGGGCATGCGTGAGCGCAACTGGGGGCGGATCATCAATATCGCCTCGGTGCATGGCCTGGTGGGCTCGGTCGGCAAATCGGCCTACGTGGCAGCCAAGCACGGGGTGATCGGCCTGACCAAGGTGGTTGGCCTCGAAACCGCCGCCAGCAACGTCACCTGCAATGCCATCTGCCCAGGCTTCGTGCTCACCCCACTGGTGCAAAAGCAGATTGACGATCGCATCGCGGCAGGTGTCGATCCGACGCAGGCAAAGCACGATCTGCTGGCCGAGAAGCAGCCCTCAGGCGCGTTCGTCACCCCTGCGCATCTGGGTGAGCTGGTGGTGTTCCTGTGCAGCGAGGCCGGCAGCCAGGTCCGTGGCGCTGCGTGGAACGTGGATGGCGGCTGGCTCGCCCAGTAACCGTCGAGCGGCCTGCCGTGCGCGCCGCGATCAGGCATAATGGCCGCCTTTTTTTCCCGGTACGCAGGTGTCCCATGAAAGCTCAAGCCCGCCATATTCTGGTCAAGACCGCCGCTGAAGCCGAGCAGCTCAAGCAGCGTATCGCCAAGGGCGAGGCGTTTGACGTGCTGGCCAAGAAGTTTTCAACCTGCCCCTCTGCCAAGCGTGGCGGCGACCTGGGCGAAGTGCGCCCCGGGCAGATGGTTGGCGCGATTGACCAGGTGATCTTCAAGAAAGCCGTGCGCGAAATCCACGGCCCGATCAAATCCAAGTTTGGTTATCACCTGGTCCAGGTGGTCTACCGCGACTGAGATCAGAGGGCGCTGGCGCCGCTAGCGTCGTGCTGCCAACAATCCCAGGCCGGCGCAGCCCAGCAGCGAGGCACTGATCCGGTTGAACAACCGCCGAGGCCGCGGTTGGTTGAACCAGCGCTGCAGATAGGCACCGAGTGCGCCATAGATGGCGATGGCTGCCCATTCCAGCAACAGGAACCACACGCCCAACCAAAGGAACTGCTCGCCTACCGGCGTGGGACTGTCGGTGCTGACGAATTGCGGCAAAAACGCGGTGAACAGCAATATGGCTTTTGGATTGCCCGCCGCCACCCAGAACTCCTGCCGGGCCAGCCGCCAGATCCCGCGAGGCTCGCCGCTTCCTGAAGCAGCCTCACCCACCGGCGCCCGCCACAGCTGCCAGGCGATATAGAACAGGTAGCCCGCCCCGATCAACTTGATGGTCAGAAACAGCCAGGCGCTGGTATGCAGCACCACAGCGAGGCCCATCGCCGCCAGGGCGATCATGCCGCTGAACGCCAGAATTCGGCCGGCCCCGGCCAGGCAAGCAGTATGCAGGCCATAACGGCTGGCATTATGCAGTGACAGCAGGTTGTTCGGTCCAGGCGCCATGTTCAGGGCAAAGCAGGCGGGGACGAATAGCAGCAGGCTCGACATGTCCATTGTTGTTCTCCTCGAATACCTGCGAAGGGTCGCCCCGCTCTGGAACCGGGTCAAGCACAGTCACGCGGCAAATGGCCGACACAGTACCGAGCAGGTAGACTCGCAGGTCTGCACAGCAACTCAGACAGGCCACTGATGCACACCGCAAGCAGCGAAATCTGGCACGACCCGGCGTTGCCCTTCGTCGAGAGCAGACGCGCCTGTCATAGCCGTGCCTGTTACAAGGCACACAGCCATCCGACCTTCTCGATTGGCGCGGTCGATGCTGGTTTCAGCCGCTTCAGCGGTGCCGGTGCAGGCCAGCAACGCTTGAGCCCGGGCGCTCTGGTACTGGTGCCCGCGCAGCGGGTGCATGCGTGCAACCCTGAATCCGGGCAGGCCTGGAGTTATCAGATGGTGCACATCGATGCGCAGTGGCTAAGTCAGTTGCGCGCAGAATCCGGCGTCGTCGCAGGCGACCGTGGCGGACCGGCAAGAATCAGCCGCTGCCCGCAGGCCTATCGACACTTTTGTCAGTTGAACACGCTGCTGTTCTCCGCCGCCGCGCCGCTGCACAAAGAGGCTGCGCTGGTGCAGTTCATGGCCGAGCACGACTTCTCAGCGTATGCGCCCTCTCCGACAGCCCCTGCACCGTCCTTGAGCGGCGCCGCCCTTGTCGACGTTATCGCGGCTATCGACCAGGCCGAGTTGGCCGAGCTCAGTCTGGCCTCTCTCGCAGCCCTAGCCGGGCTTGGGCGTTATCAGCTGATCCGCGCATTCCAGGCGGCCACCGGCCTGACCCCGCACGCCTACCTGCTCAATGCGCGGGTCAATCGGGCACGGCAGTGCCTACGCCAAGGCCTGCCGTTGGCAGAAGTCGCCTATAAACTGGGCTTTGCCGACCAGAGCCATTTTCAGCGGGTATTCAAGGCGCATGCCGGCACAACGCCGGGGCGCTATCGCCTGATGCGCTGACTGCAATATTGTTCAATACGCTGTCCCGGGCGGGCCGCAGAATTGCGCCTCCAATGCCTGAGTAGTGCCGCCCCATGGAGCAATTTCTGATAGTCGCCAGCGCCCACTTCCTCGCGCTGCTGTCACCCGGCCCTGACTTCTTTCTGGTTGCGCGCAGCTCGATCAAAGCCGGCTGGCGGGTAGCCAGCGGCGCCTGCCTGGGTATCGCCCTGGCCAACGGCGTGTTTATCGGTGCAGCGTTTACCGGGGTATCGGTGCTCAAGGACGGCAGTGCACTGTTTATCGCGCTGCAAATCGCAGGCTGCGCCTACTTGCTGTACATCGGCGGACTGTTCCTGCGCCATGCCGGCAAAAGCAGCTTTGGTGAGGTCGAAAGCGAACCCGTGCAGGCCGCGCAAGGCTGGTTGAGGTGCCTGCTGATGGGCTTTGCTTCGGCCATTCTCAACCCGAAAAACGCACTGTTCTACGTAAGCCTGGCAAGCATGCTCGCCAGTACCAGCACCGCGTGGAAACTTGCCTATGCCAGCTGGATGTTCGGTGTGGTGTTGCTGTGGGACCTGCTGGTCGCCTGCGCCATTGGCAACCGCCGCGTGCTTAGCCGCTTCATCCACGCCTTGCCATGGCTGGAACGTGCCTCAGGGGCACTGCTGATTGTGCTCGCCAGCGCCGTGCTCATTCACTTGTGGCGGGGCTGAGCAGGACCAACCGCTGCATATCCAGCAGGCTGAAATGGCCCTTGTTCCAGCCGCCGGTATCCAGGTGCCAGACATTGCCCAGCTGTTTTACCTGCAGCACCGAGGTATGCCCCACCAGTAGCGCTCTCAAGCCCTCTACCGTATGCGTATCGCCCTCGCGCAAACGCCGCCGCGACCATTGGCAGATCTCGCGGACGCGCGGGTCATCCTCGCCCAACAGGCTGGTACGTAACTGTGACCATTCATTGAATGGGCTATCGGCATGCACCAGGCCGATCTGCCCCTCTACGGTGGCCACCTGCAGGGCCAGCGGCAGGGTAACGAAAACACTGGCATAGCGCTGCTGCTCAGCACTGGGCAAATCGAGAAACCAGCCGCCGCCTGCCGCGCGGTACATATCCAGATCCAGCGGGTCGCCGCACAGGTAACTCACCGCCAGCGCTTCGTGGTTGCCCTGCACTGCATGGAACCAAGGCTGCGCCAGCCACTCCAGCGCCTCTTCACTGTGCGGTCCACGATCAACCAGATCGCCGACGCTGAACAGGCGATCAACCTGCGGATCAAACGCCACCTCGTCCAGGCACTGCTGCAAACGCGGAAAATGACCGTGGATATCGCCAACTGCCAAGTCCCTGCCCAGTTCATTGGCGGCTACCTGCTGGAAACGCTGCATTGCAACTACCCCTTTCGCAAACGACGCAAGGCAATCGGTGCTATCAGCCGGTGAAAAGGCGCCACGGGCAACATATACAGACGTCCCAACAGGTTGTGGGTTCGCACCACGGTGCTAACCAGTACCTCACACTGCCCGGGCTGTGCTGACGGTCGACGCAACAAGGCTACATGCACATCCAGATGGCGATCGCTGTCGACCAGCAGCACCTCATCATCAGTATTGGCCAGTAGCGTAAAAATGCCCACCCGCTGCCCTGCTTCATAGCTGCCCGGAGAGCGCTGCGAATTGACTGCGCTGAGCCGGCCCAGATCCTTGAGCCCCACCAGCTGGACCAGCCAATTGCGCAGCACCATCAAATTATCGATCCAGCGCGGCATACCGCGCATCATCTGCAGGTAATGCGCCATCGCCGGCAGCCCATGGTCCACGAGCGTGATCGACTGACAATGACTAAAGCTGGCTTGCTGGGCGCTGGGCCAGATCAGTGAATCAGGTGGAATAGCTGCGTGCTGGCTCATCTCGTCTCCTTCCCTGGATCCCACTGGCGTGGGTAATTGCTCCGATAGTATCCTCGGTGCTTCAGCGGCGTCATCCAGGGATTGGTCATGAAACTGTGTGCAGTACAACTGGCAGCCCTCAAGGGTGACCTGGCTGGCAACCTGCGTCGACACCTGTACTGCATCGAGCAGGCGGCACGTGCCGGCGCGCAATTGGTGGTGTTTCCGGAGTTATCCCTGAGCGGCTACGAGCCCGCCCTCGCCCAAGCGCTGGCGCAAACCGCAGACTCGGTCTGGCTGGAACCGGTGCAAACGCTGTGTGACCAGCTTGGAGTAAGCGTGGCCTTGGGCTTGCCGCTGCAGGCCGCAAGTGGCGTGCAGATCGGTATGCCGATTCTGCGCCCTGCGAAAGCTGCACTGGTGTACGCGAAACAGCGCTTGCATGCCGACGAGATGGAGTTCTTTACTGCAGGGGACAATCCGTTGGTGTTCACTGCAGGTGAGCTGCGGGTCGCTCCGGCGATCTGCTATGAGTCGATGTTTGTTGAGCACGCGATGCAGGCTCGCGAAGACGGCGCAGAGGTATATCTGGTCAGCGTAGCCAAATCAGCCAAAGGCATCCGTGAAGGTTTTGCCCATTATCCCGCCGTTGCCAGCCGGCTGAGCATGCCTGTATTGCTGGCCAACTGCGTGGGCCCGGCGGACAACTTTACTGGCGCCGGCTGCTCGGCAGCCTGGAACAGCCAGGGCCGGCTGCTGGCAGCGCTGGATGAGCACAGCGAAGGCCTGATCATGCTCGACACCACAAGTGCCAGCGCCGCGGTAATTGAGTTGGCCGAGCTGTCTGGCGGCCGTTAAAAATCCAGCACCAGGCTCTGGCGCCCTTCCAGAGCCAGCAAAAACTGCTTGGCCTGCAAGCCGCCGGCAAACCCGGTCAGACTACCCGAGGCGCCAATCACCCGGTGGCACGGCGCGATGATCGACAGGGGATTGCGCCCATTGGCCGCGCCGACTGCGCGCACCGCACTCGGCTTGCCGATCTGTCGGGCAATGTCGCCGTAGCTGCGGGTTTCGCCAAACGGGATGGTCATCAACGCCGCCCACACCTCACGCTGAAACGCGGTGCCGGCAAAGTCCAGCTCAAGCTCGAAGTGGCGCCGCTGACCGGCGAAATATTCACCCAACTGCAGCGCGGTCTGCTGCAGCAGCGGATGCTCGTCATCACGCAGCAGCTCACCCAAACGCACCCGGTTTGCGCGCTCCTGCTCCCACAGTACAGCAGCCAGGCGGTCATCGCGGGCGACCAGGGTGAGCACGCCAACGGGCGACGGCATGAGCGTGAATGAACTGGGCATAAGGCGGACCATGAACAAAGAATCAACAGCTTACTGCAATCGATGCCGAGCTAATCAAATTGAATTGTTGCGCGGGTGTGCCAGTCGATAATCATGAGCAAAGTAATCTGAAGAGGTAACAGCGATGACTATCGAAGCAGAGACACTCACCCAGCTCACCGATGTCCTGGCCCAGCAGGGGCTGACCCGTCTGGTCCAGGTTCGGTTTACACGCACCCCGTACCGGTGCAATCACAAGTGGGTCTGCGAAGTACGCTGACGGCCTTTGCTACCCGCTGGTTTGGAGCGCATAGCTCGCGCTGAGGAGGGTCAGGTCGTGCGAAGGGCGATTGATGAACCCTTGTGGCAACCCTCACGATCTAATCTTCTTCGGCTATTTCGCATATGCCATTCGCCCCGCCTTTGCCGGTATAGGACATACTCGGCGTACCATCAGGGCTGATCGATAACGATACGGTCACACCGCCGCCTTTGGCCTCGAAGTAGTTGTCATTGATCTTCTTCAACTTGGCTTCTTTGCCATTGATGAACAACGGCCCGCCTTCATCGGTGTGAACCTCGAGGTTGCCCGGGCAGGTAGCGTTCACCATCGGGATCTCTGCGTTGGCGACGCCGGCCAGCGATACCAATGCGATGATGCTCAATACTCGTTTCATCGTTTACCTCCAAGCGCGGCCTCACCGCCAGTTCATCAGCAATAGCCCAGTTTGGGCTGAACTGCCAGCGCCGGATCAAGGCGCAGACTTGGCCGGCTTTGACTCCATGTAAGCTTGCACGCACATGGCTTTGGCTTTTTGCACGAAGTCTTCCAGGTCCTTGCGTCGCTCTTGCTCGGTATCGCGCACAGGATAAGCCAACACTTGCCTGGACAGGATGTCGCGCAGGGTATAAGTCGCGGCTGTCGGCGGCCGATACTCATCAGTGCCGTAGTAAGGCGGCTCGTTCGACTGCCGTCCGAGCATGATTGCCCCTGCGTCCATGGCGTAGTCATCGCAATGGCTGATTTCTTCGCGTTGGAAGACGATTTTGTCACCGTCTTTGGTCCAGGCTTGAGCAGACCCGCTCCCCAGCAGACAGGTACAGCTCAACATGGCGGCCAGCAGCTTGTCGTTCATGGTGATCCTTCACACAAAACCAGTAGGTTATCAGTTGCCCAAGCCCGTTTGCAGACGTCTTGGCGTTGTCTGGTAGGAGCTCCGCCGAGCGGACCAGCGCGACATGACGCGCACCCTGCCGTTAGTATGGGTTGCATCGCTAGGTACACCTGAACCCAAACCAACGACGCCAAGCCTTAGCCAGATGATCCAGTCCGACCTCGACCTGTTCGGCCCATCCCCGCAGCGCCTGGCTGCGCAGACGGTCCTGCTTCCAGGTTTTGTACTGCCTCAGGTCGAAACCCTGCTGGACGACCTGCGGCCAATCCTGCGCGCAGCCCCGTTTCGGCACATGCGCACCCCAGGTGGCCAGGCCATGGCCGTCGCGCTCACCAACTGCGGCTCGCTTGGCTGGGTCAGTGACCAGCAAGGCTACCGCTACAGCCCGCACGACCCGCTCACCCAACAGCCCTGGCCAGCCCTGCCTGAGAGCTTCTTGCAGGTCGCCCGTAACGCGGCTGAAACCGCTGGCTTCGATAATTTCACCCCCGATGCCTGCCTGATCAACCACTACCTTGCCGACACCAAGCTGAGCCTGCACCAGGACCACGACGAAAATGACTTCGCCCATCCAATCGTGTCCATCTCGCTAGGGTTGCCGGCGGTGTTTCTGTTCGGCGGGATGCAACGCAAGGACCCGACCCAGCGCATCGCCCTCAATCACGGTGACGTACTGGTATGGGGCGGCGAAGACCGCCTGCGCTTTCACGGGGTAATGCCGGTCAAGCCCGGCACCCACCCACGGATGGGCGCACGCCGGATAAACCTCACCTTGCGCCGGGCGGGTTAACTGGCCCAGTTCAATGTCCAAGGGCAGCAGGAGAGCAATTGCACGTCCCAATCAACGGATCTGGTGTTTGTGCAAGAGTCGATAGAAGGTGGGTCGAGAGATGCCCAGCACCTTGGCGGCGATACTCAGATTGTCCGAATGCCGGTTGAGCACATCGCACAAGGCCTGGCGCTCAGCACGGTGCTTGTAATCCTCCAGCGTCGCCAGCGGCTGCTCCTCGGGGACCAGCACCTGCAAACCCAGATCCTGCGCCTCGATCTGCCGGCCCTCGGCCAACACCAGCCCGCGCCTGACCCGATTGGCCAGCTCGCGCACGTTGCCCGGCCACTCATGCCGGCCCATCGCGGCCAGCGCGCTGTCGCTGAACGAGCGCGGCCTGCGCCCGGTCTCCAGGCTGTAAAACTGGGCAAAATGGCTGGCCAGCATCGACAGATCACCGTGCCGATCGCGCAGCGGCGCAGTGACCACCTGCAGCACGTTGAGCCGGTAATACAGGTCTTCGCGAAACTTGCCGCGCTCGATGGCTTGCTCAAGGTCCACATGGGTAGCAGCCAAAACCCGCACATCAACAGGGATCAGTTGATCGCCGCCAACACGCTCGATGTGCTTTTCCTGCAGAAAACGCAGCAGATTGGCCTGCAGCTCAAGCGGTAGATCGCCAATTTCATCGAGGAACAGGGTCCCACCGTTGGCTGCCTCAATGCGCCCGACTTTACGCTGGTGCGCGCCGGTGAATGCACCCTTCTCGTGGCCAAACAGCTCGGACTGGATCAGATGTTCAGGGATCGCCCCGCAGTTGATCGCGATAAACGGCTTATCGTGCCGCTGCGACTGACGGTGCAGAGTCCGCGCGACAAGCTCCTTGCCGGTACCGCTCTCGCCGCGGATGAGTACTGGCGACTCGGTCGGTGCCAGCTTGCCGAGCAGCTTGCGCAGCTCGCGTATCGGCCGGCTGTCACCCAGCAGTTCATGCTCGGGCTTGTTCACCTGCACTGCGCCCTTGCCACGCAGGCGGGCCATGCCGAAGGCGCGGCCGAGGGTTACCTGCACGCGGGAAACGTCGAACGGCAAGGTATGAAAGTCAAAAAACCACTCGCAGACAAAGTCGCCAACGTTCTGCGCACGCAGTTGCTCGGCATTGAGCACGGCGATCCATTCGGTATTGCTGCGCTTGATCATGTCCTTGACCGCATCAGGCGCCTGCAGGTGCGACGCTTGCAGGCGCAGTACGCCAACATCGCAAGGATGCTCAAGCGCCGCCGCCAGGGTGCAGCTGTGCACGTCCCAACCGGCACCGCGCAGGCCCGGTAACAGACGGTGGCAGTCGTCGCACGGGTCGACGATCAACAGGCGACGTTGCGCTGCAGCTTCGAGCATGACCGTTCCTTGGCGCCAATTGTTGGTTTTTTAAGTAGAAACAATACGTTGCAGCGCCCGAATTAACAGTAGCAACGAACTCCAACTTACCCAGTACCGTTGGTCTGCCGACTGCCCGCCGGCAACTCCGCTACACGCCGACTTTTACAAATTGTTGCCGTCTGAGCCGGGCACCTGCGCGGATTTGAGTATTTGCAAAAAAAAATTCATCAAGGCTGTGACTTCACCCTGCTCAGCGAGCATCAGTATCCATAACCCCGCGCTATTTACCTTGGCACCTTTGATACAGCGCGGACTTACTTTCGCTGTTTGGGACCATAGAGAGACCGAACCATGAATGCCCCGCTCCGTGTCAACGAAGCACTGCTGATTGCCGACCACGCCTTCGAACCCTTCCAGTGCGTTGCCTGGGATGCACCCAACGGTACTGGTGAACTGAGCCTGGCAGTGATCGACCGGACCAACACCCGTATCGGCAGCAAGCAAGTCTCCTCGCGTATTTATTCAGACCCGGCGCAATGGGCCAGCCTGATCGAGGAAGTGCGCGCCGAACTGTGTCAGAAGGGTTATGACTTGCAACCTTGGTCGATGCCCAAGTAAGCATTTGTTGATGCTAAAAGTGCGTGCCTGGCGCGCACTTTTAGCAACTCGCACTGTGCCTTGATGGCAACTCTCTCGTTAGCGCGACATCCTGTCGCAGCCGCCATTCGTGACGTCTGGATATATATCAGCGCAGCTGCTTGAAGTGCTGGATATGCTGATACTCGGCCTGCATTTGCTGCGCTAGCAATCTGCCTTTACCGACCCGCACTGGCGCCAATTCCATGTCGATCAACCAGGTCGTGCAGGGCATCGGCTGCAGCGCGCCCCAGCGTTGCAGGCGACCATCGGTAAACACCAGGCAACGCTGGACCTCCTGCGGATGCCGCTGGTGTCGTGCCTGCAGCCATTGCCGAGCTTGCTCCAAGGCGCTGATCAGCGGCGTGCCGCCACCCGCGCCGAGGGCCTGCAACCAGGGCTGCAGTGCCGCCGAAGCTTTCAGCCCATGCCGCTGCCACTGGGCCGAACGACCACTGGCGGTCAGCAGAGCCAGACGTGCGCGTTGGCGATAGGCTTGATCGAACAGCTCGGCAAGCACGCCCTTGGTCTGGGCAAGCGCCTGATGTCGGCGGGTTGACGCCGAGGCATCGACAATCACCAGCCACAGCTCTGCCGGTTGCCCCTGACGCTGCTGCCAGCACAAATCGCCACGCTGCTTTGGCCGCCCCTTGAGCAGGGTCGCCGGCCAGGCGACACGCCCGGCAGCGGCCTTGCGCGCCTGTCCACGCGCAGCACCGCGCAAGCTGCCTGGCCGGGGCTTGGCATCCGCCGCGGACAAACCTTGCTGACGGATGCTCAGGGCTTTTTTGCCCAGTTTGGTACCTCACGCCGCGGCCCCGCTGCAACCGGTTGGGCTGGCAGTGCAGCACTGTCGCCGCCCTGCCCCGCGCTGGCATTGCTGATGGCTGGCGACTGCGCCGGCGCTGGGCTTGGCGGTTGCTGGGCTGGGGCTTCGCGGCGGCGATGGCGCAAGGCAAACTCGGCTACGGCGGTGACGTCTTCTTCATCGATGTGCTCGCTGCCGCGCCAGGCAGCGTGAGCACGTGCAGCTCGCAGCCAGACCAGATCTGCGCGCAGGCCATCGACCCCGGCAGCAAAACAGCGTTCGGTGATCCAGGCCAGGGCCTGGTCATCCAGCGCAATCTGTTCCAGGCGCACGCGCGCTGCCTGGCAGCGCTCGCGCAGGTCCTGCTGCGCACCGGCCCACTCGGCGCAGAAGCCTTGCGGATCGCTGTCGAAGGCCAAGCGCCGGCGGATGATCTGCTGGCGTGCCTGCGGCTCGGGCAACTCGTCCAGCGACACGTTCAGGCCGAAGCGATCAAGCAGTTGCGGGCGCAGCTCGCCCTCCTCCGGGTTCATCGTGCCGATCAAGACAAACCGCGCCGAATGACGATGGGAGATGCCGTCGCGTTCTATGCGGTTGGTGCCGCTGGCAGCAACGTCCAGCAACAGGTCAACCAGCGGGTCGGGCAGCAGGTTGACTTCGTCGACATACAGCACGCCGCCATCGGCGTGGGCCAGCACTCCAGGGGAAAACTGCGCTTTGCCCTGGCCCAGCGCTGCGTCGAGGTCCAGCGTGCCGACCAGGCGCTCTTCGGTCGCGCCCAGCGGCAAGGTGACAAAGGGTGGCTGCTGCTCGGCGCTGCCGAGCAGGTCTGCCAGGCCACGGGCCAGGGTGCTCTTGGCCATGCCGCGCGGGCCTTCGATCAGCACGCCGCCGATCTTTGGGTCGATTGCGGTCAGGCACAATGCCAGCTTGAGCGCCTCGGCGCCGACCACGGCGGCCAGCGGAAACTGCATCGGTTCAGTCATTTCAGTGGTCTTCCTCACCTTCGAGCAACTGCTCCTCAAGGGCATCACGGTAACTGCCGGGTTCTTCCCAGAGGCCGCGTTGCTGGGCCTCCAGCAAACGCTCGGTCAGGTCGCGCAGGGCCTCGGGGTTGTGCTCGCGCATGAATTCACGGGTCGCCGGGTCAAGCACATAGGCCTCGGCCAGCGCCTGATAATGATGGTCGTCGATCAGGTGCGTGGTGGCGTCGAAGGCGAACAGGTTGTCGACCGTCGCTGCCAGCTCGAACGCGCCTTTGTAGCCGTGGCGCTTGGCGCCGTCGATCCACTTTGGGTTCAGCGCCCGAGCACGGATAACTCGGTTGAGCTCTTCCTTGAGAGTGCGGATGCGTGGTCGGTCGACCTGGCTATGATCGCCGTGGTAACTCGCTACCGCCTCGCCGTGCAAGGTTTCGGCAGCGGCCAGCATGCCGCCCTGGAACTGGTAATAATCGTTGGAGTCGAGCAGGTCGTGCTCGTGGTTGTCCTGATTCTGCAGCACTGCCTGCACCTGGCCCAGCCGCGTGGCAAACTGGGCACGGGCGGGCGTGCCCTCGTCACTGGCACCGTAAGCGTAACTGCCGTAGTTGAGGTAAACCTCCGCCAGGTCCTTGCGGTCCTGCCACAGACGGCCGTCGATGGCGTTCTGCACCCCGGCTCCATAGGCACCGGGCTTGGCGCCGAACACCCGCCAACCAGCTTGGCGCGCAGCCTGCTCGGCTTCGATGCCTGTCTCGATCAGGGCCTGGCGCTCAGCCCGCACGCGGGCCGCCAGCGGGTTGAGGTGATCTGGCTCGTCCAGTGCCGCCACTGCCTGCACGGCGGCGTCGAACAGGCGGATCAGGTTACCGAACGCATCACGGAAGAAGCCTGACACACGCAGGGTGACGTCGACCCGTGGCCGGTCGAGCAAGCTCACCGGCAGGATCTCGAAGTCGTCGACGCGCTGGCTGCCGGTGGCCCACACCGGGCGTACGCCCATCAAGGCCATGGCTTGGGCAATGTCGTCGCCACCGGTACGCATGGTCGCGGTGCCCCAGACCGAAAGGCCGAGTTGGCGTAAATGATCGCCATGGTCCTGCAGGTGCCGCTCAAGAATCAGGTTGGCCGAGGCGAAGCCCAGTCGCCACGCAGTGGTAGTGGGTAAGTTGCGCACATCGACGGTGTAGAAATTGCGCCCAGTCGGCAGCACATCAAGCCGGCCGCGGCTCGGTGCGCCACTGGGGCCTGCCGCGACGAAGCGCCCAGCCAGTGCCGCGAGCAGGCCCTCGAGCTCGGCGCCGCCACAGCTGTCGAGGTTTGGCGCGACAACCGAGAGCAGCTCTTCAAGTACCTGTGCCACGCCCTGCCATTGTTCTTCGGTGGGCAGCTTCAGGTTGCCGGCCAGCGCTTGTTCAATCAACGTCAACGCCAGTTGTTCAAGGCGCTCGCGCGTATCACCGTGGGTGCGCCAGGCCGCGTCGTCCAGTGCCTGCAACATGGCCGGCCGTGGCCCTTGCCAAGGCTGACCGAGGTCGCAGTCGAGCGGATCGAAACCGAGCTCGAAGGCTTTGCCCAGAGCACGAATCAGGCTGGCGTTGCCGCCTTTGCCGTCACCGCGCTCGACCCGCAGCAACGCCAGCAGCGTATCGCTGCGCAGGCGGCCTTGCGGCGATTGGCCGAACACGTGCAAACCATCGCGAATCTGCGACTCTTTCAAGTCGCACAAGTAGGTATCCAGGCGCGGCAGCCACACGGCAGCATCATCCAGCTGACCTTCAAGCTGCAGCTCTCGGTCGATATGGTTGGCCTTGACCAGCGCCAGGATGTCACGCTGCAGCTCCTGCGCACGGCGCGGATCAAGCAGCTGGGCTTCGTAGTATTCGTCGGCGAGCTGTTCGAGGTCGCGCAGCGGGCCGTAACTCTCGGCGCGGGTCAGCGGCGGCATCAGGTGGTCGATGATCACCGCCTGGGTGCGGCGTTTGGCCTGGGCGCCCTCGCCCGGGTCGTTGACGATAAACGGGTAGATGTTCGGCATCGGCCCCAGCAGCGCGTCGGGCCAGCACTGCGCCGACAGACCGACGCCCTTGCCTGGCAACCACTCGAGGTTGCCATGCTTGCCGACATGAATGACGGCGTCCGCTGCATAAGCGTGGCGCAGCCAGAAGTGAAAGGCCAGGTAGCCATGCGGCGGAACCAGATCCGGGTCGTGGTACACCGCACTGTGGTCAACCTGATAACCGCGCGCCGGTTGGATACCGACGAAGGTCTGCCCAAAGCGCAGGCCCGCTACCATCAAGCGGCCGCTGCGGCACATCGGGTCTGTTTCAGGGGCGCCCCAGCGGGCGAGCACGGCCGCCCGGTTTTCTGCCGGCAGCTGAGCGAACGCGGCCTGGTAGTCGGCCAGGCTCAGGCTCTGCGCGCATGGGCGCTGATCGAGGTTGTCGAGGTCGTTGGTCACGCCGCCGAGCAAGTGCTGGATCAGCGCGGTGCCGGTGGCCGGCAGCTCGTCCAGCGGATAACCCGCAGCGCGCATCGCCTCAAGGATGTTCAAGGCCGCCCCCGGCGTGTCCAGGCCGACACCGTTACCAATCCGGCCATCGCGGGTCGGATAGTTGGCGAGGATCAGCGCGACACGCTTTTGCCCATTCGGCAAGCGCGCCAGCGCGACCCAGCGACGGCCCAGCTCGGCGACGAAGTCCATGCGTTCCGGGTGGGCGCGATAGCACACCACATCCGCCTGGCTGCGTTCACTGCGCCAGGCCAGGTCCTTGAAGCTGACCGGCCGGGTGATGATCCGCCCGTCCAGCTCCGGCAACACGATGTGCATGGCCAGATCGCGGCCGCCGAGGCCCTGCTCGCTGGTTTCCCAGCCCAATTGATTGTCCTGCGCGCAGATCGCCTGCAACACCGGTACATCCCGGCGCAGCGGCCGCGCGTTGGGGCGCTCGGGGCTGGACAAGGCAAAGCCAGTGGTGTTGATCACCACCTCGGCCTGGACCTCATCCATCCACGCTTCAACCTGATCGAGACAGGCCCGCTCTTTGAGGCTGGCTACAGCGATCGGCAACGGGTTGAGCCCCGCCATCTGCAGCCGCTGACAGAACACGTCGATGAACGCGGTGTTGGCCGCCTGCAGGTGCGAGCGGTAGAACAGCAGCGGCGCCACCGGCAGCGCAGGATCCCAGTCGGCGTACCAGTCCGGCAACTGCGCACTGGCCTTGGCTGGGTGGTAGACCACGGTACGGGCCAGCGCTTCCGGCTCCTGCCAGGCATAGTCGCGCTGGAACCACAGGTTGCCCACGCAGTTGAACAGATTCAGCGCGTTGGCCTTGCCGCCCTGGCGCAGGTAGTGCCACAGGCGCTCGGCCTGGTCGCTGCTGACCGTGCTCAAACCGGTGAGCTCGGGGTCAGGCCGATCATCGCCCGGGACCATGATCACCTGAACACCGCGCGCCGCCAGCTCGACCAACTGCTCGATGCCGTAGCGCCAGTAGCCAACGCCGCCGTGCAGTGATACCAGGATCAACTTTGCATGGCGCAGCACCTGGTCGACATACAGGTCGACCGAGGCATGGTTTTGCACCTGCATGGGATTGGCCAGGCGCACGCTGGGGTAGTCGCCAGGCAGCTGTTCCGCGGTTTCGGCCAGCAGCGCCAGGTGCGAGTCACCGCTGCACAGAATGACCAGTTCGGCGGCAGTCTGGCCGAGGTCGGCAATACTGTCGTCCGGGACAAAACCACCGGGCTGGGTGCGCAACAGGTGCATGGATCAGGCTTCCAGAGCCTGACGCAGACGGGCTTCGAGCTGAATGGCGTCAAGCTCCTGGCCAATCAGTACCAGGCGCGTGATGCGCGCCTCGTCAGCGCCCCAGGCCCGGTCGAAATGCTTGTCGAAGCGGGTCCCTACGCCCTGGATCAGCAGACGCATCGGCTTGCCCGGGATGGCTGCAAAGCCTTTCACGCGCAGGATGCCAAACTCCACTACCAATTGGTTGAGGGCCGCCAGCAGCAAGCGCTCATCGGCCTCTGGCAAATCCAGCGAGATCGAGTCGAAGGCATCATGGTCGTGATCGTCATGATCATCGTCGTCATGGTGGCTGTCATGATGAGTTCGGCGCCCATCAATGTGCGCTTCCGATTCGGCACCCAGGCCCAGCAGCACATCCAGCGGCAGGCGGCCGCTGCTGGCTTCGATGACCTTGACCGCCGGCGGCAGCTCTTCGGAGACTTCGGCGCGAACCTTGGCCAGGCCTTCGGCGTCGATCAGGTCGGCCTTGTTCAGCACCACCAGGTCAGCGCTGGCCAGCTGGTCGGCAAACAGTTCGTGCAGCGGCGACTCATGATCAAGGTTCGGGTCGAGCTTGCGCTGTGCATCGACCTGGTCTGGGAACGCTGCGAAGGTACCGGCAGCCACTGCCGGGCTGTCGACCACGGTGATCACCGCATCGACCGTGCAGGCGTTGCGGATTTCTGGCCACTGGAAGGCTTGCACCAGCGGTTTGGGCAAGGCCAGGCCGCTGGTTTCGATCAGGATGTGGTCCAGATCGCCGCGACGTGCCACCAGCTCACGCATGACCGGGAAGAACTCTTCCTGCACGGTGCAGCACAGGCAGCCGTTGGCCAGCTCGAAGACACGCCCGTAGGCTTCTTCTTCGGTGCAGCCGATGGTGCATTGTTTGAGGATTTCGCCGTCGATACCGAGCTCGCCGAACTCGTTGACGATCACCGCGATGCGCCTGCCCTGGGCGTTGTCGAGCATGTGCCGCAGCAACGTGGTTTTGCCCGAGCCGAGGAAGCCGGTGACGATGGTGACGGGGAGTTTGGCCAGTGTTTTCATGGATGCGTGTGCCCTTGGCAGAATGGCGCGGGCATGCAGGACGAGCGCCGCAGGCTGTCACAGCCGGGCTTGTTCGCCTCCGGATCACCCCGCCCGGATTAAAGTCGAAATCGTCTCGAGGCAGGTCTCCTGGCTTGCACCGCACCGGCGCCGGGCCGGTTGGATGACGCCTTCCCGCGCAAGGCGCAGTGGCTGTGTCGATCCTGATCAGTGCTTACAGTTGCGGGGGCAGCCGCGGCTTGACCGCGTTCCCGTCTTAGCTCCGGCCACGCCGGAGAACCTCGAAGCAGACAAGGCTACGCACCCCGGCGGCAAGCTGCAAGCGGCTTTAGGGGCTGTCATCTGCCATATATAGGCGGCTGAATGCACGCTGGCGTGCAACTTGTCACTTGCAGCGCGCCGCTGCGGCATGGTTTGCTAGCGCCTTGCGTTCAGGTGCCCCCTATGGGGTGAAACGGGAAACCGGTGCGTCGCTGGCCTCAATGGAGAGCCCGACTACTCCGGTGCTGCCCCCGCAACGGTAAGCGAGCGAAGTGTCTTGACCACTGTGCCAGGATGTAGGGCATGGGAAGGTGACGCTTTTCAAGGAGCCCTGCTCCTCCTCGTGAGCCCGGAGACCGGCCTGCGTAGTCGAATATCAACACCCCGCGGTGGGCGGGCGCTGTCGCATTGCCCTGGGCCATCCATGCCCGGGGCCGGTGCGCTTGCCCCCTGCCTATAACAAGCAGAGGATTGCGTCATGCCCATCACCAGTGCCAAACACAGCATCGCCACCCCCGTCAGCCTCAGTCAACGCCTGGTCATCGCCGTCGGCGCCAGCCTGGTTGGCCTGTGCCTGGTGTACTTCGCCGGTTTCTCGCACATCGAGGCGGTGCACAACGCAGCCCACGATACGCGCCACAGCGCTGCCTTCCCCTGCCACTGAGTAGACTCGCATGATCACGCGCATTGCCCGTACTGCAGGGTTCAGCGGCCTGCTCGCCGCCCTGCTGCTGACCCTGCTGCAAAGCTTCTGGATCAGCCCGTTGATCCTCGAAGCGGAAACCTTCGAGAGCCCAGCGCCGGCTGCCCAGCATGAGCATGGCGACAGCGCCGTTGCTGCCCACGAGCACAGTGCCGAAGCCTGGGCGCCTGAAGACGGCTGGCAGCGCGTGCTGGCCACCACCGGCGGCAACCTGGTGGTTGCAGTCGGCTTTGCCTTGATGCTGGCAGCGCTGTACAGCCTGCGCGAACCCAACCGGGTCGCCACCGGAGCGCTGTGGGGCCTGGCCGGTTTTGCCGTGTTCTGCCTGGCGCCAACGCTGGGCTTGCCGGCCGAGCTGCCGGGCACGGCGGCAGCCGACCTTGGCCAGCGCCAGACCTGGTGGATCGGCACTGCGGCCGCAACTGCGGTCGGCCTGGGCCTGATTGTGTTTGCCCAGCATTGGCTGCTGAAGGTAGTCGGCGTACTGCTGTTGGCGCTGCCACACGTGATCGGCGCGCCGCAGCCGAGCGTGCATGAAAGTCTTGCGCCTGAAGCCCTGGCAACCCAGTTCAAGATCGCCTCGTGGCTGACCAATGCCGCCTTCTGGATTGCCCTGGGCTTGCTCAGTGCGTGGTTGTTCCGCCGCTCGCGGCAGACTTGATGTCTGAGCCGCTACCCGCCGTGTATGTCGGCGTTGGCTGCCGCAAGGGCTGCCCCGCCGACCTGCTTGAAGCGCTGCTGCAACAAAGTCTGGCCAGCCTTGGCTTAACCCTGCATGCAGTGCAGGGCATCGCCAGTATCGAGCTGAAAGTCAGCGAGGCGGGCCTGCATCAACTGGCCGATCGCCTGCAACTGGCGCTGCAGTTTTTTCCCGCAGAGCAGTTGCAGCGTTTTGCCCCACAGCTCAGCCAGCACTCCGCTACAGCCTTCGCCCACAGCGGCTGCTGGGGCGTAGCCGAAAGCACCGCCCTGGCCTTGGCCGCGCGTGCTCACGGCTGCGCGCGGCTGGTGCTCACCCGGCAAACGTTGGCGGGCGCTACCCTCGCCCTCGCCAGTGCTGGATAATCGCCTCCATTTTATTTGCAAGGATTTGCCATGACGGTCTACTTCATCGGCGCCGGCCCGGGCGATCCGGAACTGATCACGGTCAAAGGCCAGCGCCTGATCCGGCAGTGCCCGGTGATCATCTACGCGGGCTCGCTGGTCCCCGCCGCAGTGCTCGAGGGCCACAGCGCCGAAACTGTCATCAACAGCGCCGAACTGCACCTTGAGCAGATCATCGACGCCATGCACAGCGCGCATGCGCTAGGCCACGATGTGGCGCGGGTGCACAGCGGTGACCCGAGCCTGTATGGCGCCATCGGCGAGCAGATCCGTCACTTGCGCGAGTTGGGCATCGACTACCAGATCATCCCTGGGGTAACGGCAACGGCGGCCAGCGCCGCGCTGCTGGGTTGTGAACTGACCCTGCCGGGCATCGCCCAAACGGTGATCCTCACTCGTTACGGCGACAGCTCGCCGATGCCCGCCGGCGAGCAACTCGGCGATCTGGCCCGGCATGGCAGCACCCTGGCGATCCACCTCGGCGTCAAGCACCTGCCACGGATCGTCGCAGAGCTGCTGCCGCATTACGGCGCTGACTGCCCGGTTGCGGTCATCCATCGCGCCACCTGGCCGGATCAGGACTGGGTCAAAGGCACGCTGGCGGACATCGTCGGACTCACCAGTACACGGGATTTTCGGCGAACTGCGCTGATCCTGGTCGGTCACGTACTTGGGGATACACCGTTCGCCGAATCAGCCCTGTATCGCGCCGGCCATGCTCACCTGTATCGCCCCGGCAACGGCTGATTGCCAGCGCCGCCAGCGCGGAGCAGACTCGACCTACCTTGTTGCTATCGGAGCCACGCCCATGCTGGAACTACGCCCCAACTGTGAATGCTGCGCCGTCGAACTGCCCGGCGACAGCCCGGATGCAATGATCTGCTCGTTCGAATGCACGTATTGCCGTAGCTGTGCCGAACAACGTCTGCACGGACGCTGCCCGAACTGCGCTGGTCAGCTGCAAAGCCGGCCGACCCGCGTTGGTAACGCACTGAGCAACAACCCCGCCTCAACTAAGCGCGTCATCAAAGACCACGCGCCCTGCGCCTGATTCCTACCGCCGGCAGGCCGGAAGGCCTTCCGCATCCTGATTGTTACCGTATTTTTTGTAGGAATTTTCCTCAGAATCACCTGGTTTGTTCATCACGCATATACTCGGCATTATCATGGACTGAGAATCGACGTATCTTGCGCGCTGCCTGAGGCTTGCGGATCAACCCTCAGCTACGTTCCTGTGTGATTCAGGCAACGGACCCTCTTCACCACAGGAGCTAGCAATGACAACCGTGATGCTGGTCGATGACCACCCAATCGTTCTGACGGCTGTACGCATGCTGCTTGAGCGCGAACGTTTTCGAGTCATTGGCACCGCCGAAGATGGTAAGGAAGCCGTGGAACTGGCCCGCAAACTCTCACCCCAGGTAGTGATCGTTGACATCGGCCTGCCCGAGCTGGACGGCATGGAGGTGATCAAGCGCCTGCAGCTGCTGGACCCACCACCCAAGATCATGGCCCTGACCGGGCAGCCTGCCGACCTCTACGTCAGGCGTTGCCTGGACGCCGGGATTGGCGCTTTCGTCAACAAGAACGAAGACATCGAGTCGGTGGTATTCGCCCTCAAGGCACTGATCAAGGGCTACTCGACCTTTCCGCAAATGTCGGTCAACAGCAATTCGCTGGAGTCTGAAAACGCCCGACTGGACAGTTTGTCCAACCGTGAAATGGAGGTACTGCGCAGGCTGGCTCGGGGCGAAAACAACAAGGCCATTGGCGAGTCCATGAACCTTAGCGCCAAGACCATCAGCACCTACCGCGGACGCATCATGGAGAAGCTCAAGTCGGAGTCGCTGGTGGAAATGATCGATCTGGCCAAGCGCAACAGCGTCAACTGAAGCTTTACGCCATGACCGGTCTGCGCACACTGCTACTCCTGATCAGCCTTAGCGGCGCATCTGCGGCCGTGCTCGCTGACAGTCAGCCACGGCAGTTGCTGGCACGCTCGAGCAGCGCTGCTGCTCCACTGGACCTTGCCGTCGATGACCGCGAGTGGCTGAACCAGCACAAGGTACTGGTACTCGGCAGCTCGGGGCCGGATTACCTGCCTTTTGAAATCAATATCACCCCAGCCGATCATGAAGGGCTCAATGCTGACTATGCCGGCTTGATCAGCGAGCAGTTGGGCATAGCCGTTCAAGTGCAGCGCTTTGACAGCCGCGAACAGGCCATCAAAGCCTTGCAGGACGGGCAAATCGATCTGCTGGGCAGTTCCAACGCAACCGAAGCCAGCAATGCCGAGCTTACCTTGAGCCAGGCATATGCAGACGACCTGCCGGTGATCGTCGCTCGACAGGACCAGGACAAGGCCGTGCGCCACGGCGATGACCTGGCCGGGCTGCGGCTGGCGATGGTCGACCATTACCTGCCGGCCAGTACGGTCAAGGCCCAGTATCCGCAGGCACAGCTGCAACTTTATCGCTCGACCTTGAGCGGCTTGTCTGCGGTCGCCATGGGCGACGCCGACGTCTACCTGGGCGACGCCATCAGCACCGACTACCTGATCGGCAAGAGCTACCAAGGCCAGGTGCGCATCGACCATTTTTCGGCGCTGCCCGGCGGCTCGTTCGCCTTCGCCACGCGCCGCGACAACTCGCGCCTGCTCAGGTTGCTCAACCAGGCCCTGAGCCGCATCAGCGACAGCGAGCGGCTGAACATTCTGCGGCGCTGGAGCAGCGGCAATACCAGCCTCCTGCTCCAGCGCCTGAACACCCCGCTGACCCCTGCCGAACAACACTGGATCGAACATAACCGCAGCGTCAAGGTGCTGGTCACGCCGTCCCTGGCGCCGCTGACCTTCAACGACGCCGAGCAACGCCCGAGCGGGATCGCCCCCGATCTGCTCAAGCAGATCAGCTTGCGCACCGGGCTGGATTTTCAGATCAGCGAAGTGGATGCCGTCCAGGAAATGGTTGACCAACTGCTGCGGGGCGAGGCGCAAATGATCGGCGCGATCGGTTACGGCAGCGAGCGCGCGGCACGCTTGCGCTTCACTCGCCCCTACCTGGTCAGTCCGCGGGTGCTGGTAACCCGCGCCGGCAACCCCGCCAGCACTCCGGCGGCATTGATCGACAACCGCCGGATCGCAGTAGTACGTGGCTCTCCGCAGGGTGCACTGGTGCAGCGCCAACATCCACAGGCGAAGCTGGTGGAAGTCGATTCACCACTGGGGCTGATGGAAGCGGTGGCCAACGGTGAAGCAGAAGTCGCCTTGAGCAGCCATATCAATGCGCGCTATTACATAGATCATGTGTTCAATCATCGCCTGCGCATTGCCGCCTTGTTTGGCGAGGAACCGGCGATGGCTGCCTTCGCCATGGCTGCCAATCAGCCTGAGCTGCATGCGATTGTAGACAAGGCGCTGCTGAGCATACCGCCCGACGAATTGGATCAACTGGTCAACCGATGGCGCAACACCACCCTGGTCAGTGACAGCCCGTGGCGCAATTATCGCAGCCTGGCCCTGCAGGTGCTGGTTCTCGGCGGCGTGCTGCTGGCCGGTGTCGTGTTCTGGAACACCTATCTGCGCAAGCTGATCCAGCAGCGCACCGAGGCCCAACGGGCGTTGCAGGCGCAACTGCTCCTCAGTCGGGGCCTGCTTGAGCAGCTACGCCAGGCCAAGGACGCTGCCGAGCAGGCCAGTCAGGCTAAAAGCACCTTCCTGGCCACCATGAGCCACGAGATTCGCACGCCAATGAACGCGGTTATCGGCTTGCTGGAGCTGGCCCTGGAAGATGGCGCTCGCAGCGACCCATTGACCTTGCAGACTGCCCACGATTCCGCGATTGGTCTGCTTGAGCTGATTGGCGACATCCTCGACATCTCGCGCATCGAAGCTGGCCACATGACCCTGACACCGGTGCCGACCGATCTGATCGAACTGGTCCGTGCCAGCTTGCGCGTATTTGACGGCAATGCCCGGATCAAACGCCTGCAACTGCGCAGCGAGCTGCCTGAGCAGCCACTCTGGGTGCTGATCGATCCGCTGCGTTTCAAGCAGGTCCTGGCCAATCTTCTGAGCAATGCGATCAAGTTCACCGACCGCGGCGAGATCCTCGTCAGCCTCACCTGCGCGCCGGCCTCGGCAGAGCTGCTGCAACTGACCTTATGCGTGCAAGACAGTGGCGTGGGTATCAACCCCGTCAACCAGGCGCGCCTGTTCAACAGCTTTGCCCAGGTCGACGGCCCACGCGCCCAGCAAGGTGCAGGGCTGGGTCTGGTGATCAGTCGCAGCCTGGCCCAACTGATGGGCGGCACGCTGCAGCTGCAAAGCGTCGAGGGCCTTGGCACGCGCGTCGAGGTCAGACTGGCGCTGCTCAGCGCAACGCCTGCATCGCAGCCGCAGATCAGCGAGGCCACCCAGCAGCAACCCGGCCAACCTCTGCGCATTCTGGTGGTCGACGACTACCCGGCCAACCTGCTGTTGCTCGACAAACAACTGAACAGCCTCGGTCATCAGGTGACGTTGGCTGAAAACGGCCAACTGGCCCTGACCAGCTGGCAAGCGGGCGAGTTCGATCTGGTTATCACCGACTGCAGCATGCCGGTCATGGATGGTCATGAGCTCAGCCGCAGCATTCGTGCGCTGGAACGCGCAAGTGGCCAGCCAGCCTGCACCATCATCGGCGTTACCGCCAACGCGCAGGCCGAGGAGCGCGTCCGCTGCCTGGACAGCGGCATGAACGACTGTCTGTTCAAACCGATCGGGCTGCATACCCTCAAGGCGCACTTGCCGCGCTGCGCATTGAATCTGCCAACTCCGCGCCCAAGCGGATTCGACATCGATCAGTTGCGTAATTTGACCCAAGGTGACGAGCAACTGATCAGACGTCTGCTCGAGCAACTGGCACGCAGTGCCGCCGAAGACCTGGCCGCCCTGCACGCATTGGGAGCAAACCCGCCGAGCGCTGCGCTACGCGACCTTGCGCATCGCATCAAGGGCGGCGCGAAAATGCTCAAGGTGCGCGGGGTCGTACGCGACTGCGAGACACTCGAGCAGGCCTTGGCCTCGGACCAACCCAGCGCAGCCGCCCGGGAGCAATTGCAGGCAAGCCTGCACACCCTGCTAGGTGAACTGCGCGCTGGGCTCAATGCAATTGCAGAGTCGAACTGATCTGACCGATCGCATCGACAACGTGCCGCGAGCCTTGCTGAATCTCCAGAATGACCGTGCCCGCCTCGTTGACCAACTGCACGCCGCGCCCTGTGTGCGACAAGCTCGATTGCATGCTGGCGACCGCAGTCAGTGACAAGTCGTGGTTCTGCCTGACCACATCGACGATCTCCAGGGTGGCCTTGCTGGTGCGTGCAGCCAGATTACGTACTTCATCGGCTACCACAGCAAAACCACGGCCATGCTCACCGGCGCGCGCCGCTTCGATTGCGGCGTTGAGTGCCAGCAGGTTGGTCTGGTCGGCAATGCCGCGAATGGTCAATACAATCTGGCCGATGATCTCCGACTGCTTGCTGACAGCGTCGATGGTCCGCGCAGCGTCGCTCAGCTCCTGAGAGATTTGTTCGATCACCTGCACGGTCTGCTGCACCACCTCGCTGCCTTTACGCGCGCAGGCGTCAGTCTGCACGGAGCTGGCGTGGGCGGCATCGGCGGCGCTTTGCTGAGTGCTGACTTGGGCGGTGATGTCGCTGGCGAACTTGACCACTTTGACCAACCGGCCCTTGTTATCGAAGATCGGGTTGTATGAAGCCTCCAGATAGACAACCTGCCCTTGCTTGTTGATTCGCTCGAAACGGTGCGAATGGTACTCGCCGCGGTTAAGCGACGCCCAGAACTCGCGGTATTCGGCCGACTCACGCTCATGGGCGAGGCAAAACAGCCCATGATGACGGCCCACCACTTCTTCGAGGCGGTAGCCCATGGTTCGCAAGAAGTTGGCATTGGCAGTCAGCACCCGCCCCTGTGGAGTGAATTCGATCACTGCCATGGATCGGCCGATCGCCTGCAGCAGGGCTTCGCTTTCGTGCTCGTCGTGGATTCGCTGAGTGATGTCAGAGGCGACCTTGATCACACTGGTGACGCGCTGTTGCTCATCCAGCACGGGCATGTAACTGGCTTGCAGCCAGACCTCGCGGCCAGCCTTGTCGACGCGCTCGAAGGTACCGCTGATGGCCTCGCCTCTGCCCAGCGCTTGCCACAATTGCTGGTAGGCCGGGCTTTTGGCGTACTCCGGATCGCAGAACAGGCGATGATGCTTGCCCGCGATCTCCTGGGCGCTATAGCCCAATGCCTGGCAGAATTTATCGTTGGCGGCAATGATAGCGCCGTCGGCGGTGAACTCGATCATGGCCATCGAGCGACTGATCGCGGCCAGTCTGGCCTCCATCCCCACCAAGGCCTGATGACAGCGCTGGATTTCGACGATATCGGATTTGCGATGGTAATCGAACATGACGCCGGGCTCCTTGCATGGACGGGGTGCCCTCAGCATAGATCGCCGGCGAAACGGCGCAAGGCCGCTGATATCACCTTGCAATTATCCGCTTCAGGAGCTTTCCCGAACCATCAGCTCAAAGCCCAGATCCTGACGTGTGGCGCTCACCCGCTTGCCATCGAGCATCGCCAGCAGCGCTTGCGCCGCGGCCCGACCAACGGCAGCACGCGGGGTCCGGATCGAGGTCAGCGGCGGCACCATGTGGGCAGAACCTGGCAGGTCGTTGAAGCCGACCATGGCCACTCGTTGCGGCACTGCGATGCCTTGGCGCAGGGCCTGCAGGACTGCGCCCTGCGCAAGGTCATCGTTACAGAAGAACACCCCGTCGACCTCCGGCGCCTGTGCCATCAAGCGGCTGAACAGTTCGCCGCCAAGACCAATTGACGAGGGCTGTGCGGCCAGCAGCTCCAGTTCGGGCGCTTGCAATCCGGCCTCAAGCAGCGCTTGGCGAAAGCCTGCGGCGCGCTGCATTACCCGCGGGTCGAGCTGCGCGGCAATGAACGCCAGCCGCCGTCGACCCCGCTCGATCAAATGGCGGGCGGCAGCGTAGCCTGCCTGCTGCTGAGAGAACCCTACAGACACCGCATCTGCCTGCTCACCCAGCTCCATCATGTGCACACAGGGCACTCGGCTGGCAGCCAGCAAATGGCGCGAACCTTCGGTGCGATCAAAGCCGGTCAACAGCACGCCACAGGGCTGATAGGCGAGGTAGTTGCGGATCAGGTTCTCTTCTTCATCAACGTCGTAGTGATAGTTGCCGATGAGCACTTCGAGACCGCGCGGCCGCATCACTGCGTGGATCGCTTCGAGGGTATCGATGAACAGCTGGTTGGACAGCGATGGGATCAATACCACCACCGAATGGCTGCGCGCCGAGGCCAGCGCGCGGGCTGCCGGGTTGGCGATGTAACCCAGGGTGGCCGCTGCAGCGAGGACCTTTTCGGCCAGTTCAGGGGCAACGGTGGCGACGCCGCGCAACGCCCGCGAGGCCGTGATCGGTGAAACGCCGGAGAGCCTGGCGACTTCTGCCAGGGTGGGACGACCAGTAGTGCGGGAGCCGGTGCGTGACATGGGTGTTGTAATTTTACTACTTGCCAAGGGTGGGGAACGGCCACTAAGGTAGCGCTGTCCCAGGACACAGGCAATGTAATCTTTATCAATTGCCCTGCGTCGAGCGACCATACTGCGTTAGACAAGACCAATAACATCCGGGAGGGTGGCGCCCACACATCGACGTCCATGTCGAGACAGCGCTATCTTACCTGCAGGAGGTACTGATGAACTCTCCCCTGTCCGCGATCGTGGTAATGGGTGTAGCAGGCTGCGGCAAGAGCTGCATCGGCGCTGCCATTGCCGCCCGCAGTGGCGGTCGGCTGATCGAAGGCGATGCTTTCCACCCCGCTGCCAATATCGAAAAAATGAGCGCTGGCGTGCCGCTCGATGATGCCGACCGTGCCGGTTGGCTGGTGCTGCTGGGCCAGGAGCTACAGGCCACGCTCAAGGCCGGCGAACGACCAATCCTGACCTGCTCTGCCTTGAAGCGCCGCTATCGCGATGCATTGCGTGAAGCGGTGCCTGAGCTAGGCTTCGTGTTCCTCGAGCTGACCCCTGCCGAGGCCGAGAAGCGCGTGCTCGCCCGTCCTGGCCACTTCATGCCTGCCAGCCTTATCGAAAGCCAGTTTGCCGCCCTCGAATCCCCTCGCGGCGAGCCACTGACCCTGGCGCTGGACGCTACCCGGCCGGTGGCCGCGCTGGCCGAAAGCGTACATGACTGGTTAAAGCCCTGCGGTGAGCGGGCATTGGCGCGAATCGCCTGAGCGGCGGTTTACCAGCTCACCAAAGACAGCGCTGTCTCGACGTTAAAAAGCACCAGAAGTTCCATAACGCTACGCCTAACAACAAAGACAAAACCGAGGCTCATTAATCATGTTCGGACTGGCTACCGATACGTTCCTGCTACTCGATGCCCTGGTGACCATCATCGGGCTCATCCTGCTGATCACCCACTTCAAGGTGCATCCTTTTGTTGCGCTGACGCTGGCTGCGGGCTTTCTCGGCCTGACCTCGGGCATGCCCGTGGCCAAAGTCATGAAGTCGTTTCAGGACGGCTTTGGCGGCGTGCTTGGCTTTGTCGGCATCGTGCTTGCACTGGGCACCATGCTCGGCAAGCTGATGGCCGACTCCGGCGGCGCTGACCAGATCGCGCAGACTCTGATCCGCGCCTTCGGCAAACAGAAGGTGCACTGGGCCATGATGTTCGCCGCATTTCTGGTGGGCATCCCGCTATTCTTCGAAATCGGCTTTGTGCTGCTGATCCCGCTGGTGTTCATCGTAGCCCGACGCACCGGGGTATCCTTGGTCAAGATCGGTATTCCGCTGCTGGCAGGCCTGTCCGTCGTGCATGGGCTGGTGCCGCCGCATCCAGGCCCGCTGCTGGCGATCGGCATTTTCAATGCCGACATCGGCAAGACCATCTTCTACGGTTTGCTGGTAGCGCTGCCGACGGCAATCATCGCCGGCCCGCTGTACGGCAATTTCATCTCGCGTTACATCCCGGGCAACCCATCACAAGAGCTGATGGACCAGATTGCTCGCGAGTCCGACCAGCGCAACCTGCCAAGCTTCAGCATCACCCTGATCACCGTGCTGTTGCCGGTAGTGCTGATGCTGCTGAAGACGTTTGCTGATGTGGTGCTGCCCGCTGAAAACATCGTGCGCCAGTGGATGGACCTGATCGGCCACCCGATCACCGCCCTGCTCGCGGCGCTGCTGCTGGCGTTCTACACCTTCGGCGCGGCGCGCGGCTTCAACCGTCAGCAGATCATGAAGATGCTTGACCAGAGCCTGGCCCCCACCGCCGCCATCGTGTTGATTGTCGGCGCTGGCGGCGGCTTCAAGCAGATGCTGGTGGACACTGGTGTGGGCAACGTCATCGGCCAGATGGCGGTGCAAGCGCAGATATCGCCAATCATGCTGGCCTGGTTGGTGGCGGCGGTCATCCGGATCGCCACAGGCTCGGCAACGGTAGCGACCATCACCGGCGCTGGTATCGTTGCACCGGTGATCGCGCTGGTGCCCGGGGTCAACCGTGAGCTGCTGGTGCTGGCCACCGGCGCCGGTTCGCTGATTCTGTCCCACGTCAACGACGCCGGTTTCTGGCTGGTCAAGCAGTACTTCAACATGACCGTAGCAGAAACGTTCAAGACCTGGAGCATGATGGAGACCATCCTGTCGGTGGTCGGCATCATCTTCATCATGTTGCTGGCGCAGTTCGTCTGACCGTTGGTCGGGATACTGGCACCTAGCGTGGGGTGTCAGGCTCAAGTGAGATGAGGGCCTTGCCGCGTGATCAACGTCTGTTCCGCGGCAAGGCTGGCACTTTATCCACGCAAAGGAGCTTGCCCATGAAACGCTTCCTGCTGCTTGCCGCCGTGCTCGCAACGCCTTTGGCCATGGCCGCCGGTACTGGCCCGACCTACCCGGACGACCCGCATAACAGCGCGCCCAAGCCTGGCGCGGACAGCACGCTCAACCCTATCGAAACACCCATGCCACGCAACACTGACCCTCGCCTGAACGGCAATGATCCAGACAGCCCTCCTGCGAGCCAGAGCAACGATCACAAGCTACCGGGCATGGGTACTCCCGACGCTCCCGCGGGCACTGGCCAGGGATCTGGCAGCAGTAACCCTCAGCCTTGAAATGACGCTTACCCGACGATGGCTCGCGGCGAATGCTGGCCAGATCGTAGGCAACTGATGACCCTCGCCTGGTAACGCTTGGCCTCAAGCGTTACCCCACCTCCGCCCTCTAGGGCACGTCTGCGCGCTTGAGCTTCCTCACTTAACTCAGCGCTCAACTCCAAGTAGAGCCTTTCCTGCTTATCCGCAGATGGCGCCCGGGGCTTAATCCCGGCACCACCTGAGGACCACCGTCGCGCTTGTTTGCAGCAGTCCGTGACGGGTGTTCAAGGGACTTCGTAGCGAGGTGCCCAATGAAAATCACTTTCCGAATGTGCCACAGGTTGCACTCATCGCTTGCTCAGCCGTGCGTGCTGCTCGCGCTGGGTGCGGTGCTTTACGGCAACGCAGCCCATGCCAGCCTCGAACCCGTGTTGGAGGCACGCATGACTGTCTGCACGGCACACCTGCAAAGCGTGGAAGAGCTGATGATTAGCCGTATTCAGCACATCGAAAACAGTGTCGGCGGTGAGCTCAGGCGCCTGCCTGAGTTGGAGGCCGCACGCGGGCGTCTGCAGCGACAGCTGCAACAGGAACGCCAGCGCTACCAATCCCTACCGTGGCGACCTGAACACGACCAGGCTCTGCGCGGCATCAGTAACGAGATAGCGGCTGTCCAATACTGCATTGCCATCGGCCGCTCGGCCGAGCCCCAGATCGCAGCAGTCAAGTCGCTGTTGGCCTCGTCACGCGAAACCAGGCAGAGCATTACCCACGACGTTGACGATTTCCTGTTTGCCGGCGACGAGTGCGCAGCAAACACGGCCAATCCGCGCAAATGCCAAGCCGATGCCCTTGCCCTGCTTGAGCCGCCTGCTCAAGCCAACCTGATCGCCGGCCGGCGTCTTCTGGAAAAAGCCTGGTCGCCTTTACGCGACCAAGGCGTGCGCTTCCCGACCTCCTGGGAAGTGGACTGCAGCCCCGATAACCCACCAAAAAGGCCATTCCCATGAGCGAAGTCATTCCATTCATCAGCCGCAATGCTCGTATCGATAGCGCTATAAGCAGCCATATCGAAGCGCTGAGCACCGCCACACCGCTGCGCTTACCTGTCGAGCAGACTGCGCTGGTCGCCAACTATGTCGAGAAGATCGAAGGCACCTATGACACCAGTCGGGCCAAGCACGATACCGACCATGCCATCGACCTGCTCTACATCGCCTACAACACCACGCCCCAGGAGCAGGGAGACATCCGCGTCAGGATCGGCTCGATCATGAATGACTTGATCACCGCTCAGCAGGAGAGTGAGCGAAGCATCAAGAGCGCTATTCGCGTCGCCAATAGAATCGGCACTACCTTGCGCAACTGCCTACCCGACTGGCTGGACGTGAAGGAAGGCGGTGACCCGGAGCAAATCAAGGAATTCGTCACCGCTGATTTGCTGGCCATGGCCAACGAAATCACCCAAGCGGCAATTACCGTGCGCGACAGCCTTACCACGATCGCAGACAGATACGATGTCATCATCCGTAACACCGCCGAAGCGACCGCACGCAGCGAAGTCGCGCTAAGCGATACCATTCAGGCAGATAGCAAGCTGCAGAGCGAACTCGTCATCGCTAATGCTCGGCGCGAGATGCTCGAGGGTCTGGTCACCGACTTGCAGCAACAGGTTGCCCGCTATGAAAAGCTGGCGCAAGAATACGGATCACAGGCGAAGACCGCCGAGCAAAAATCGTTCTGGGCGTCGCTTTTGAAGACCGGCGCACAGATGCTGGGGGGGCTGCTGCCCATGATAGCCATGGGAGCTACCGGCGGCGCATCGGCCGTGATTGGCGGCGCCTCGATGGCGGCCGCAGCGGGGCTTGGCCAGCAGAACCAGGCCGATGGCCTGCACAAAGATATCCAGATGAAAAAAGCGCGCTCCGAGCTTCGTGCGGAGCAAACGCTGCTCAACGAGCAGCGTGACAAGTTGAAGTCAAACCTGGATGACTTGAGCAAGCGCAACGCCGACGCCGCTGATCCGGCCAAGGGTACCCTCGATGGCCGTATCAGCGATGTCCAGGCCGACCTTGAAAAGGTAGCCGCACGGCAAGGCGAACTCAGCCAGGAGCTGTCACGACTGGAGGAGGCGCTCAAAGCCATCGGCGAACATGCCGCATCGCTGAGTGATGAGCAACGCAAACAAGCAGGCCATTTGCGCGACATGCAGATGCAGATGCTCGTTAAAGCCGAGGAGTACGAAAATACCCGCCGTGAGCAAGCTTCCGAGCTGGTAAACCTCACTGCCCTGCTTGCCGGCCAGCGGAACGAGAAACAGAACATCGAACTTGCCGTTCGATCGTTGAACCTGAGCGTGAGCGCACTCAAGCGGACCAAAGAGATCGTTGAAGAAATGGCGTTTTTCTTCAAATCATTTTCCGACTTCATGCAGGTCATCCTTGACCAGGCGACGGACCAGGTTTCCAGCTATGAGAGTGCCGGCAATAGCGCACGGCTGCGTGCCAATCGCCTGGCCCAGTTGGTCCGCTCTACCGACGAATTCTTTATCAGCCAGGCAGGACAGTGGCTGGCGGTTGGCGTGGTATCGGACCGATTTGCCCAGACCTTCAAGGATGGCTGGAGCAAACTCAACAAGCTGTCAGGCACGTACATTACTGGCCAGGAGCTGCCAGCGTATCTGGACCAGGCTTCTTTCACCCTGAAAATGATCATCGACGATCGTGAGAAGGCCAGTCATCAGCGCTTGGTCTACCTGGCCAGCTACCGCGACGAATTGAGCGCTTGATCCCGCAGCGCTGATAGCCCGCTGGTAACCAACCCTACTGGTCGGCCCCTCGAGAGCCGACCAGTTGCTGCAGCCATGACTGATGGCGCTTGTGCCTTACGCCCTGACACCAAGCATGCCGCGCTCGACGATAAAGTCGATCACCGCTTGCAGCCCTTCGCCCTTTTTCAGGTTGCTGAACGTCCAGGGCCGCTCTGGACGCATGCGATTGGTATCACGTTCCATGACCTCAAGCGATGCGCCGACATAGGGCGCCAGGTCAGTCTTGTTGATCACCAACAAATCCGACTTGGTAATCCCTGGGCCGCCCTTGCGCGGAATCTTCTCGCCCTCGGCAACATCGATGACGTAAATGGTCAGGTCGGCCAGCTCGGGGCTGAAGGTAGCGCTGAGGTTGTCACCGCCGCTCTCGACGAAGATAACCTCAAGGTTACCGAACTTGCGCGCCAGTGCCTCCACCGCAGCCAGGTTCATAGAGGCGTCTTCGCGGATCGCCGTATGCGGACAGCCGCCGGTCTCCACGCCGACAATCCGCTCGGGCTCCAGGGCGCCGGCTTCGGTAAGAATGCGTTGATCTTCCTTGGTATAGATGTCATTGGTGACCACGGCGATCTGGTAGTGATCACGCATGGCCTTGCACAGGGCCTCGAGCAGCGCAGTCTTGCCGGAGCCGACCGGGCCACCGACACCGATGCGCAGGGGTTGCTGATAGCTTTGCATGTTGGCAGTCCTCAAGAACGGAACAAACGGGTGTATTGGGTTTCGTGACGCGACGAGGCGATGGCCAGCAGCGGCAGGCCGCCGCCCAACTGCTCGTCGTCCAGCTCCAGCGCCATGTCCAGCACCGCCGGCAGTTCGGCGGCCAGGTCGCGCAGTACGGTCTGCGCCGCCTGCTGGCCAAACGGCACCAGCTTGACGCCGGCCATGACCGCGCCTTCCAGCCAGGCAAAGCCGAGCCCCAGCGCCAGCTGGCGTAAAGGAATTGCCCAGTGCACGGCGAGCCATGCCATCGCGCCTAGCTGGGTGAGTTCAAGCTGCGGCCGCCAGGCAAGGTCTTGCCCGAGCTGCCAGCCGTCAAGAATGCGCGCCAGCGCGTAACCCCGCTGGCGCTCTTCAAGGCGCAGCTCGGCGGTCTCGCGATTGGCCAGGAGAAACTGACTCCAGTGCCCGAAAGCCTCGACGTCAGCACGCTCGCACGCGCGGTACAGGCGGGCCAGCAGCGGCCAGTCGAGATAACCGAGGGTGTCGTGCAACTGCTCACGCTGCCAGTTGCAGAAACCTTCGGTGGTGCTTACCCAGCCGGCCTCGACCGCCCACTCCAGCCCTTGCGAGTAGGTGAAGCCACCCACCGGCAAGCCCGGGCTGGCCAGCTGCAGTAAACGCAGCAACGCCAGGTCGCTGCTCATCAGCCGACCAGCATGACAGCGGCCGACGCCAGCAGGCCGCCGCCACAGGCTTTCTGCAGCTTGGCGTGGCGGCGTAGCAGGCAACCGACGGTAAAGCCCGCGGCGAGCAACAAACCGCTGACGGTAACGAACCCGGCACTGAACAGCCAGAAGGCGCTTGGGGTTGCTTCAACGCCATGTGCCCAGCCGTGGAACAGCGCGAACAGCGGCATTGCCAGGGCCAGTAACACTTGCCGGCCAGGTACCAGCAACGCCGCTGCTGCCACCAATAGCGAGCCGACGATCATGCTTTCCATGCCCAGCACCCCACCGAACAGATGGCCAAACACAGCACCGGCAAACATCGCTGCCAGGGTTGCCAGCGGCAACAGCAGGTTGCGCCGGGTCAAGGCCGCCAGCACGCCGGTACCGAGCAACATCAGCAAGTGATCAAGGCCGGTCAACGGATGCAGCAGGCCATCGTGCAGCGGGCTGCTGTCATGACCGGGGTGCGCGAAGGCCGGTACGGCCACCAACAGCAGGGCAAGGGCGAGTGTCTTTTTCATCTGGGTTCCTTATTAATGGGCAGCGGGCATACGCACGAAGGGGTGATCATTGCCGTGGGCATGGCTGTGTGGCGCACTCTGGTAAGCGCCGGCTTCAGGCTCGAACGGTGCCTGCTCGACCGTGACCTGCAAGCCAAGGCCACGGACCATGTCGTCCAGCACATAGTCATGCTGATAACGCAGCAGGCCGGCATCGATCTGCAACGGCACGTGGCGGTTGCCCAGATGATAGGCTGCCCGCGCCAGCAGCAACGGGTCGCTGCAGCGCACGGTCGAGACCGACTCTGCAGCAGCCAGCACGCGCACTAGGTGCACGCCGTCGGCATCGCCGAGTAGCTCGCCGCCACGCAGCAGGTGGCCACGCTCAAGCATCAGGCCGGCATCACGGCCATCGTCCAGAGTCACCCGCAGGCGGCTCTTGATCCGGCTATCGACACTCAGGGTCACCGTGCCGGTAATCGTCTGTTCGGCGCTGTCGGCGGCACTGATGCGCCGGTTGAGAACAATCATGGGTGCTCCTTCAAAACAGAAAATAGCGCTGCGCCAACGGCAGTTCGCTGGCTGGCTCACACACCAGCAGCTCACCGTCGGCACGCACCTGATAGGTTTGTGCATCGACTTCGATCTGCGGTTGCAGCGTGTTCAGGACCATGTCGCGCTTGCGCACCTGGCGGCAGCCCTTGGCCACGCCGATCAGGCTCTGCAGGTTGAGCTGCTCGACCACGCCCTGATCGAGCGCTGCCTGCGACACGAAAGTCATGCGTGTGGCATGGCGAGCGGCGCCCAGTGCGCCGAACATCGGCCGGTAGTGCACAGGCTGCGGCGTTGGAATCGAGCCGTTGATATCGCCCATCGGCGCGGTGACAATCATCCCGCCCTTGATCACCAAGGCCGGTTTGACCGCGAAGAACGCAGGTTTCCAAAGCACCAGGTCAGCCAGCTTGCCGACTTCCAGCGAGCCGACTTCATGGGCGATGCCGTGGGTCACTGCCGGGTTGATGGTGTACTTGGCGATGTAGCGCTTGACCCGGAAGTTGTCACTGTAGTCGCTGTCGGGTGCCAGCGGACCACGGCGCAGCTTCATCTGATGGGCTACTTGCCAGGTGCGAATCACCACTTCGCCAACTCGGCCCATGGCCTGCGAATCGGACGAGGTCATGGCAAATGCGCCCATGTCATGGAGGATGTCCTCGGCGGCAATCGTCTCACGGCGAATGCGCGACTCGGCAAACGCTACGTCTTCGGCAATGCTTGGGTCGAGGTGATGGCAAACCATCAGCATGTCGAGGTGTTCGTCGACGGTATTGACGGTGTACGGCAAGGTCGGGTTGGTCGACGAAGGCAGCACGTTGGCCTGCCCTGCTGCGCGGATGATGTCCGGGGCATGGCCGCCGCCGGCGCCTTCGGTGTGGAAGGTATGAATGGTGCGGTCGCCGATGGCGGCAAGAGTGTCTTCGATACAGCCCGATTCATTGAGTGTGTCGGTGTGGATCGCGACCTGGATGTCCATCTCTTCGGCCACGCTCAGGCAGCAGTCGATCGCAGCCGGAGTCGATCCCCAGTCTTCATGCAGCTTGAGCCCGACTGCGCCAGCAGCGATCTGCTCGCGCAGCGCTTCAGGGCGCGAGGCATTGCCCTTGCCGAGCAGGCCGATATTGATCGGCAGGCTGTCGGCCGCTTGCAGCATGCGCGCCATGTACCAAGGGCCAGGTGTGCAGGTAGTGGCGTTGGTGCCGGTGGCCGGCCCGGTCCCGCCGCCGATAAACGTGGTGACGCCACTGGTGAGGGCCTCTTCGACCTGCTGCGGGCAGATGAAGTGGATATGCGAGTCGATGCCGCCAGCGGTGACGATCTTTCCCTCGGCGGCGATGACCTCGGTGCCAGGGCCGACCGGTACGGTGACGCCAGGCTGCACATCCGGGTTGCCGGCCTTGCCGATCATGGCAATCCGCCCGTGTTTGATGCCGATGTCTGCCTTGACGATGCCCCAGTGGTCGATGATCAGTGCGTTGGTCAGGACCAGGTCCATCGCCTCGGCCGCCAGCATCTGGCCCTGACCCATGCCGTCACGGATGACCTTGCCGCCGCCGAACTTGACCTCTTCACCATAGATGGTGAAGTCTTTCTCGACCTCGACCCACAGCGCCGTGTCCGCCAGGCGTACCCGGTCGCCCACGGTCGGGCCGAACATGTCGGCATAGGCGCGACGCGACAGCCGGCTCATGCGCTGCCCTCCAATGGGCCCATCACCTTGCCCTGAAAACCATATATCTCGCGCTTGCCGGCGTAGGCCACCAACTGCACGGTACGCGCCTGGCCGGGTTCGAAGCGCACCGCGGTGCCGGCCGGGATATCCAGGCGAAAGCCCAAGGTAGGCTCACGCTCGAACACCAGTGCGTCGTTGACTTCATAGAAGTGGTAATGCGAGCCGACCTGTACCGGCCGGTCACCGTGATTGGCAACCTTGACGCTGACCGTTGCCCGGCCCACGTTGAGCTCGATGTCGCCAGCGGCGACTTGGATTTCACCCGGAATCATGCCGGCCTCCTCAGACGATAGGATCATGAACGGTCACCAATTTGGTGCCGTCAGGAAAGGTTGCCTCGACCTGCACGTCATGGATCATTTCCGGTACGCCGGGCATGACCTGATCGCGCCGCAGCACCTCACGGCCAAGGCTCATCAGTTCGGCGACGGTACGGCCATCGCGGGCCCCCTCCATCACCGCGGCGCTGATCAACGCCAGGGCTTCCGGGTAGTTGAGCTTCAGGCCACGGCCCAGGCGGCGCTCGGCCAGCAATGCGGCAGTGAACAGCAGCAGCTTGTCTTTCTCTCTGGGGGTCAGTTCCACGGCGTCTCTCTCAGGTAGCCCAGATGCGCGGCGGGCATGGCGCCAGGCCGAGAACAGCCGGGCGCAGCACATGCCAAAGGCGCTGCAGGGTGTGTTGCAGATGTTGGTTGTCGTGATCGAGCAGGCGGATCACCAGCAGCTCGCCCAGCAGGGTTGCCCCGACCGGGTTGCCAAGGCTGTCGAGCAGCTCGCGGACCTGCTCCAGCAACGCCTGGTCAGCGGGCGCGGCGCAAAAGGTCGCCAGCAGTGGATGCCCGCCGACCTTGTCCAGGCGCCCGCCCTCGATGCGCAGGCGCTCGTGAAGGCCCGGATCACCCGGCAGCTCGACGCGCAGGCGGCTGTCCAGCGCGCCTTGCTCGAAGCGCTCGTTCATTACCGGACGGCCCAGGCATAGCGTTTCCCAGGCGAGCAAACGCGCGCCCGGCTCCAGGGTGAAGCGGCTGTCCAGGCTTGCCCTGGCGCCGGAAAAGAAGATGCTGTCCTGAGGCAACCATTCCAGGGTGCTCCCGGCCTGCAGGTGAAAGTGCTGATGCAAGCGCGCGGTCGGGCCGATGCTGCGGTAGAACTTGCTCGCACCGGGCATGGTCAGCAGCGCGTGGCTGCCGGCTTCCAGCTGGATGTCCAGCTCAAGCCGGTCGCCGGCGACGATGCCGCCTGGCGGGTGCAGGATGTACACGTGGCATGGGCTGCCTTCCGGATAAAACGGTCGTTGCACCAAAAGAGGTCCGAAATGCTTGCGCGCACCAAGGCGGGTCACGCCGTCCCGTTGCACAAAGCGCAGTTGCAGGTAGGCGCTCCACCCGCTGTCGTCGTCTTGCTGCTCGATCTGTTGCGCCAAAGACATCCTGGCCCCCTGAAAATCCCGGCCCTGCGGCCTTGAGCCGATCAGCATGGCGCCGTTGCGCGCCGCGTCTGACCAGTCGATCAATTTTGCTTGGGGGATGCTTTGCAGATTGCGGGCCAACTTTGCCCTGGCGCGAGGCACAAAGCGCTCTGGCAAGAGGCACCGGGGCGCATGCCGCACACTTAGAGGGCGTCGCCCGGCCCCGTTTCAGTGCTGCCAGGTTGGTGCTGGAGGACGCGAAGCGGGTTACAGTAGCGCCTTCAGCTGACCAAGGAAGTCACCATGCAATTAGCCCCTGCCATCCCGATCCTGCGGATCTTCTCGGTCGACAAGGCCAAAGAGTTCTATCTCGATTTTCTCGGGTTCACGCTCGATTGGGAGCACCGGTTCAGCCCGGATCTGCCGCTGTACGCACAAATCCGTCGCGATGGGCTGATCCTGCATCTGTCGGAACACCACGGTGACGCCTCGCCCGGCTCGACCATCTTTGCCCGCATCGACGACCTGCGCGCGCTGGAGCGTGAACTGCAGGACAAACAGTACGGCTATGCCCGCCCCGAGGCCGAAACCGTCGATTGGGGCCTGCAGATGCAGATCTGGGATCCGTTCGGCAACCGCCTGCGCTTCTGCCAGCAGAGCGAAGACTAACGGTTGCCCTCGGCCAGCCGGCCTGGCCGGGTCAGGCTTTACCCATGCCAGGGTATCCGCTAGGCTTGGCCTTCATCCCCTCAAACAGGTATTGGTCCAATGCGCTATTGATGCCGCCGTCACTTCGACGGCCAGCCTTCAGCCCTCAGCTCTCGCCTGGGGATGTCGCGGCATGAGTGGAGTTGTGCATGACCAATACCTCGATCCTGACGCTGGACGGCGTCACCCTGGCCTTGCCCGATGGCAGGCAGCTGTTTGCCCCTATCAGTGAATCCTTCGACCAACGCCGCACCGGCCTGGTCGGTGTCAATGGCGTCGGCAAGAGCCTGCTCGGGCAGATCCTCGCCGGCTCGCTGGCACCCAGCGAGGGTCGCTGCCTGCGCAGCGGCCGGGTGCATTACCTTCATCAACATTTTGTAAGCCAGTGCAGCACAGTTGCAGAGCTGGCGCAGGTGGGTTCGGTCGTTGCTGCGCTGCAGCGCATAGAAGCAGGCAGCGCTGACCCGGCAGATTTCGACGTAGTGGCTGAACGCTGGGATATCCGCGAGCGAGTGCAAGCCCAGCTGGACCGCCATGGGCTCGGCCAGCTTGAGCTGGAGCGCGATGCAGCGAGCTTGAGCGGGGGCCAGGCGATGCGTGTGGCGCTGATCGGCGCGCTGGTTAGCCAGGCCGATTATCTGATCCTTGATGAGCCGAGCAACCACCTCGACGTGGATGCTCGCGAGCAACTGCACCAGATGCTGCTGGGCTGGGTCAAAGGCCTGCTGGTAATCAGCCACGATCGCACCCTGCTTGGGCACATGCAGCGGATTGTCGAGCTGACGCCGCAAGGCCTGCGCAGCTACTCCGGTGACTACCGGCACTATGAGCACGCCAAAGCGCATGAACAGGCGTGTGCCCTGCACACCCTTGATCGCCTCAAGCACGAACGGCGCCGTCAGACGCAGGTGCTGCAACAGCAACGCGAGAGCCTCGAGCGACGGCAAGCCGACGCGGGGCGCCAGGCCAGACAGGCCAATCAAGCAAAAATCCTTATCGGCCGTCAGCAGCAGCGCAGCCAGGCCACTGCCGGTAGACAGCAGCGCGAACACCAGGCAGCCGAGGCCAAGCTGCACGCGCAACTGCGCCAGGCCAACAAGCAGGTAGAACGCAACAGCCCCATCGTCATGCACGCGCCGGACGCTGGCCGCAGCCAAGGCAAATCGGTGCTGAGCGTCAGCGGCTTGCAGTTGCCCCGGGGCAGCCAGGCGCCGCTCGATCTACATCTGCGCAGCGGCGAGCACATGGCTGTGATCGGTGCCAACGGGACCGGCAAATCGACACTGTTGAAGGTGCTGGCGGGCCAGCTCCAGGCCAGCGCAGGTAGCTTTCAGGTATACGGTGAGGTCGCCCTGCTCGACCAACATTACAGCCTGCTGCCCGCCGAACTGAGCGCCCTCGCCTTCCTGCGCCTGGCCAACCCAGGGCTGGCCCACAGCGAGGTGCGGACCCGCCTGGCACAATTGGGCCTGGACGCGGCAAGGGTGGAGATGCCCACTGCCCTGCTCAGCGGTGGCGAACGGCTCAAGGCCGCTCTGGCCGGGCTCCTCTACCGCCAGCGTCCGGTCGACCTGCTGCTGTTGGACGAACCGAGCAATCACCTCGACCTGCCGTCGCTGCTGGCGTTGGAACGGATGCTCGATCAGTTCTGCGGTGGCCTACTGGTGGCCTGCCATGACCAGGCCTTTTTACAACGCCTGCAACTGCACGATTCGCTACGGCTTGGATGAATCTGAGACTGGACGTTTCCGATCTGCGGCGGATGTATTATCGTGGCGTGGTGCGCAAATAACAGCAGCCCGAGTGATCGGGCATCTGCAAGACAATCGAGGGTGTCATGAGTAACGAGAGCATTAACTGGGACAAGCTGGGCTTCGACTACATCAAGACTGACAAGCGCTTCCTGTCCGTGTTCCGCGATGGCGAGTGGGACAAGGGCACCCTGACCGATGACAACGTGCTGCACATCAGCGAAGGCTCGACCGCCCTGCACTACGGCCAGCAGTGTTTTGAAGGCCTCAAGGCCTATCGCTGCAAGGATGGCACCGTCAACCTGTTCCGTCCGGATCAGAACGCCCTGCGTATGCAGCGCAGCTGCGACCGCCTGCTGATGCCGCGGGTGCCGACCGAGCAGTTCATCGAAGCCTGCAAACAGGTAGTCAAGGCCAACGAGCGGTTCGTGCCGCCACACGGCAAGGGCGCTCTGTACCTGCGTCCGTTCGTGATCGGTACCGGTGACAATATCGGCGTGCGTACCGCACCTGAGTTTATTTTCTCGGTATTCGCGATCCCGGTCGGTTCGTACTTCAAGGGCGGCATGACCCCGCACAAGTTCCTGATCTCCGATTTCGACCGCGCCGCGCCGCAGGGCACCGGTGCCGCCAAAGTCGGTGGCAACTACGCGGCAAGCCTGCAGCCGGGCTATGAGGCGAAGAAAGCCGGCTTCGCCGATTGCATCTACCTCGACCCGCTGACCCACTCGAAGATCGAAGAAGTCGGTTCGGCCAACTTCTTTGGCATCACTGCCAACAACGAGTTCGTCACGCCGAAGTCGGCTTCGGTACTGCCGGGCATCACCCGCCTGTCGCTGATGGAGCTGGCCGAATCGCGTCTGGGCCTGAAGGTCATCGAAGGCGACGTACAGATCAACAACCTCGAGCGCTTCGTCGAGGCCGGTGCCTGTGGCACCGCGGCAGTGATCACGCCAATTGGTGGCATCCAGTACAACGACAAGCTGCATGTGTTCCACAGTGAAACCGAAGTCGGCCCGGTCACCACCAAGCTGTACAACGAGCTGACCGGCATCCAGAGCGGCGACGTCGAAGCGCCGGCTGGCTGGATCGTCAAAGTCGCGTAAGCGCTAACGCCATGCCCTTGCGGGGCAAGTCTGCTCTCACTTACCGCGTGCGGTTGGGTGAGAGTGGGCTTGCCCCGTAGTGCTTTTTAGCCAGATGAATTTTTCTTAAATCGCCGTTTGGCTATTCTTTGGCACAATCGAACCTCAATTCGCCGCCCAGGAACCAGCATGCCCCGCGTACTGACCATCGAAGACGACGCCGTCACCGGCCAGGAAATCGTCGCTGAACTGACCAGCCACGGCCTGGATGTAGAGTGGGCAGACAATGGCCGCGAAGGCCTGGCCAAGGCCATTGCCGGTGGCTACGACCTGATCACCGTGGACCGCATGTTGCCCGAAGTCGATGGCCTGACCATCGTCACCACCCTGCGCAGCCTGAAGATTGCCACGCCGATCCTGATGATCAGCGCCCTTTCCGACGTTGACGAACGCGTGCGCGGCTTGCGTGCCGGCGGCGACGATTACCTGACCAAGCCGTTTGCCTCCGACGAAATGGCTGCCAGGGTCGAAGTGCTGCTGCGCCGTAACAGCGTACCGATGACCCAGACCCGCCTGCAGGTGGCGGACCTCGAGCTGGACCTGATCAGCCATGAAGCCCGTCGCGGCGAGCAAACGCTGAACCTGCTGCCCACCGAATACAAGCTGCTCGAATACCTGATGCGCCACGCCGGCCAGGTAATCACCCGGATGATGATTTTCGAGGAGGTGTGGGGCTATCACTTCGACCCAGGCACCAACCTGATCGACGTGCACATCGGCCGCTTGCGCAAGAAGATCGACGCTCCCGGCCAGTGCGCACTGATTCGAACCGTGCGGGGCTCGGGCTATGCCATTGCTGAACCCGTCTAAAGGCTGGAGCTCGTCCACCAGTCGCCTGCTGGCGCTGTACAGCTTTCTCTTCGTGGCCTGGAGCAGCATCCTCATGGGGGTGCTGTATTTCGAGGTTTCTAGCTACCTGAACAAGCTCACCCGTCATTCCATGCTGCAGCGTCAGCATCTGTTTGCGCACATGAGCGGCAAGCAGCTGGACGACGCCCTGATCGCCAGCCAGGCTTTCGAAGAGCGCAGTTTCGACGCCTATGGCCTGTTCGACGCACAGCTCAATCCACTGGGCGGGCGTATCCGCGCCATCCCCAAGGAGCTGCGCCTGGACGGCAAGGTGCATGAGCTCAAGCACTGCCTGGACAGCGCCGACCCGGGCATGATCCACGAAACCTGCGACGCGGTTGCGATCAAGGTGCAGGACGGTCGCTGGCTGGTATTGTTTCGCGACAACGGCTCGTTGTTCGTGGTCACGCGGATCATCCTGGATGCGTTGCTGTGGGGCATCTCCCTGACCCTGATACCAGGCTTTGCCGGTTGGTACCTGCTGCGCAGGCGGCCGCTCAAGCGGATCCGCGCGGTGCAGGCCAGCGCCGAACTGATCGTGGCCGGCGACCTGACCCACCGCCTGCCACTGTCGGCCCGGCGCGATGAGCTGGACATGCTTGCGGCCATCGTCAACGCCATGCTCGACCGCATCGAGCGGCTGATGCATGAAGTCAAAGGCGTCTGCGACAACATTGCCCATGACCTGCGCACGCCCCTGACGCGGCTACGTGCGCAGCTGTATCGGATTCGCCAGCAGAGCGGCGAGGATTCTGCCCAGGCCGAGGCGCTGGATCAGGCCATCGGCGAGACTGACACGTTGATGGCGCGGTTTCGCGGATTGTTGCGCATCAGTGAACTGGAGGACCGCCAGCGCCGCGCCGGCTTCGTCCAGCTTGATCCACAGGCACTGCTGGTCGAGCTGCATGACTTCTACCTGCCGCTGGCCGAGGACCGCACTATCGAGCTGCAACTGGAGCAGCCAGCGCAGTTGTCGGCGCTGCACGGCGATCGCGAGCTGCTGTTCGAGGCGCTGGCCAATCTGGTCGGCAACGCGATCAAATTCACCCCTGAAGGTGGCCAGGTGCGCATTGCTGCCAGTCAGGATGCCAGCGGCGTGCATGTAGCGATCGAAGACAGCGGGCCAGGCATCCCGGAACAGGAACGCACCGCCGTACTCAAGCGTTTCTATCGGAGTGAGGAAGGTCATCGCCACCCTGGCTTCGGCCTCGGGCTGTCGATAGTTGCAGCGATCGTTGACTTGCACGGCTTCACCCTTGAAATTGGTGAAAGCCAATGGGGCGGCGCCAGGCTGGTCCTGCACTGCCCGCTCGCCAGCTGAACACCGGGGCCGCATTGCGCGGCCCCGGCACTGCGGTCAGTCAGCCAGGCGCCAGGTGGTGGCGCCTTTGCTGTCCTCAAGCACCACACCCATCGCCGTGAGCTGATCACGGATACGGTCCGACTCGGCCCAGTTCTTGTCAGTCCGAGCCTGCAGACGCGCCTGAATCAGCGCCTCCACTTCAGCGGCGTCGACCTTGCCCTCGGCGCCGGCCCGCAGGAAGTCATCAGCCTCCAGTTGCAGCACACCGAGCACCTCACCCAACTCGCGCAGGCGCCCAGCCAGGCCAGCGGCAGCCTCGACGTCTGTGTCGCGCAGGCGGTTGATCTCGCGCACCAGATCGAATAGCACGGCGCAGGCTTCGGGGGTGCCGAAGTCATCGTTCATGGCCACACTGAAGCGCTCGACAAATGCCTCACCGCCCGCAGGAGCGACCCGTGGCAGGCCGCGCAGTGCGTGGTAAAAGCGCTCAAGCGCACCTTTGGCGTCGCGCAGGCTGTCTTCCGAGTAGTTGATCGCGCTGCGGTAGTGGCTAGCCACCAACAGGTAGCGGACCACTTCCGGGTGATACTTTTCCAGCACGTCACGGATGGTGAAGAAGTTGTTCAACGACTTCGACATCTTCTCGCCATTGATGCGGATCATGCCGCAGTGCATCCAGGCATTGGCGTACTGCTTGCCAGTGGCCGCTTCGCTTTGCGCGATCTCGTTCTCGTGGTGCGGGAACTCGAGGTCGCTGCCGCCGCCGTGGATGTCGAAGCTCTCGCCCAGGCAGCAGGTGGACATCACCGAGCACTCGATGTGCCAGCCCGGACGGCCCGGGCCCCATGGCGAATCCCAGCTTGGTTCGCCCGGCTTGACGCCCTTCCACAGGACAAAGTCGAGTGGATCCTGCTTGGCCTCGTCAACTTCGATACGGGCGCCGATGCGCAGGTCTTCGATCTTCTTGCGCGACAGCTTGCCGTAACCGACGAACTTGCCCACCCGGTAGTACACATCGCCATTACCCGGTGCGTAGGCATAACCCTTGTCGATCAGGGTCTGGATCATCGCGTGCATGCCAGCGATGTGCTCGGTGGCACGCGGCTCCTGATCCGGCGGCAAGATGTTCAGGCGGCGCTCGTCTTCGTGCATTGCATCGATCATGCGTGCGGTCAGCGCATCGAAGGTCTCGCCGTTTTCATTGGCCCGGTTGATGATCTTGTCATCGATGTCGGTAATGTTGCGCACGTAAGTCAGATCAAAGCCGCTCTTGCGCAGCCAGCGAGTGACCAGGTCGAAGGCCACCATGCTGCGGCCGTGGCCGAGGTGGCAGTAGTCGTACACGGTCATGCCGCAGACATACATGCGCACCTTGTTGCCATCCAGCGGCTTGAAGGCTTCCTTGGTCTTGCTCAGCGTGTTGTAGATGTTAAGCACGGCGATTCCTTAGCTGCCCCAGGAGTCACGCAGGGTGACAGTGCGGTTGAACACCGGGCGGCCCGGCTGGGTGTCTTTCAGGTCGGCGCAGAAGTAACCCTCGCGCTCGAACTGGAAACGGTCTTCAGGCTGGGCGTTGGCCAGCGAAGGTTCCGCACGACAGCCGCTCAGCACCTGCAGCGAATCGGGGTTGATGTTGTCCAGGAAGCTGCCGCCCTCTTCGGTTTTCTCCGGGTTCGGCGAACGGAACAGGCGGTCGTACAGGCGTACTTCGCACTCGACGCTGGCCGCTGCCGGGACCCAGTGAATAACGCCCTTGACTTTGCGCCCCTCAGGGTTCTTGCCAAGGGTGTCCGGATCGTACGAGCAGCGCAGTTCGACGATGTTGCCATCGGCGTCCTTGATCGCTTCGTCGGCACGGATCACGTAGCTGCCGCGCAGACGCACTTCGCCGTTCGGCTCCAGGCGCTTGTAGCCTTTTGGCGGCTCTTCCATGAAATCGTCACGGTCGATGTACAGCTCACGGGCGAAGGGCAACGCGCGCACGCCCATGTCTTCTTTCGGGTGGCGTGGCAGCTCGAGGTTTTCGACCTGGCCTTCCGGATAGTTGGTGATCACTACCTTCAACGGCCGCAGTACACACATGGCGCGCGGCGCGGTGCGGTCGAGGTCATCGCGGATGCTGAACTCGAGCATGTTCATGTCGACCACTCCGTCCGAGCGGTTGGTGCCGATCATGTCGCAGAAGTTGCGGATCGAGGCCGGGGTGTAACCACGACGACGGAAGCCCGACAGGGTCGACATGCGCGGGTCATCCCAACCCTGCACGTGTTTCTCGTCAACCAGCTGCTTGAGCTTGCGCTTGGAGGTGATGGTGTAGTTCAGGTTGAGCCGGCTGAACTCGTACTGACGCGGGTGCGCCGGCACTGGCAGGTTGTCGAGGAACCACTCGTACAACGGGCGATGACCTTCGAACTCCAGGGTGCAGATCGAGTGGGTAATGCCCTCGATCGCGTCCGACTGGCCGTGGGTGAAGTCGTAGTTGGGGTAGATGCACCACTTGTCACCGGTCTGGTGATGGTGGGCATGGCGGATCCGGTAGAGGATCGGGTCACGCAGGTTCATGTTCGGCGAGGCCATGTCGATCTTGGCCCGCAGCACGCGCTCGCCATCAGCGAACTCGCCGGCTTTCATGCGCGCGAACAGGTCGAGGTTTTCTTCGACGCTGCGCTCCCGGAACGGGCTGTTCTTGCCAGGCTCGGTGAGGTTGCCGCGGTACTCCTTGGCTTGCTCCGGAGTCAGGTCGCAGACATAGGCGTTACCCGACTTGATCAGCTCGACCGCCCAGTCGTGCAACTGGTCGAAGTACTGCGAGGCATAGCGCACGGGACCGGTCCAGTTGAAGCCCAGCCACTTGACGTCGCTCTGGATCGCGTCGATGTACTCCTGGTCTTCCTTGGCCGGGTTGGTGTCGTCGAAGCGCAGGTGACAGGCACCGCCGAACTCTTCGGCCAGGCCGAAGTTGACGCAGATCGACTTGGCGTGGCCAATGTGCAGGTAACCGTTGGGCTCCGGCGGGAAGCGGGTGACTATCTGCGTGTGCTTGCCCGAGTCCAGGTCAGCCTGAACGATCGGCCGCAGGAAGTTTGCAGGGACGGCGGGAGCGCCTTTGGCAGCGGCGTTGGGCGCGTTGTCGGCAGTGGGCTTGCTCATAGGATCCTTGAATGCTGGTGTTCAGCCCGGGTAGGCCGATTGAATCAAAGGGCCTATCATAGCCGAAGCAGTCAAGCTGCTGACAGCCGGGCGCCGACAAAGTGGCGCGATTTATCGCAACCCGGGCAAAATGGCGCCGCGCGCGCTGTGTCGCGGCAAGCCAATCCTGCGTCAGCTGATGTACGCGTGCTGCTCGCAGCCAATTTCTGTATGCCTTGAAGAGTGAATTTGAGCATGTCCCAAGTCAAACTGACCACCAACCACGGCGACATCGTCCTGGAACTGAACGCCGAGAAGGCGCCGCTGACCGTCGCAAACTTCCTCGCCTACGTCGAAGCCGGCCACTACAGCAATACCGTTTTCCACCGTGTGATCAAAGGTTTCATGATCCAGGGCGGCGGTTTTGAACCCGGCATGAGCGAGAAGAAAGACAAGCGCCCAAGCATTCAGAACGAAGCCGACAACGGCCTGAAGAACGACAGGTACACCATCGCCATGGCCCGCACCATGGAACCGCACTCGGCCTCGGCGCAGTTCTTCATCAACGCCTCCGACAACGGTTTCCTTAATCACAGCGGCAAGAACACCCAAGGCTGGGGCTACGCGGTATTTGGCGAAGTCATCGAAGGCAAGGACGTGGTCGACAAGATCGAAGCCGTTGCCACCGGCTCCAAAGCCGGCCACCAGGACGTGCCGAAAGAAGACGTGATCATCGAGAAAGCCGAGATCATTGGGTGATTCTGCTGATCTCTGATCTGCACCTGCAAGAAGAACGCCCGGAGATTACCCGGGCGTTTGTTGACCTGCTCGAAGGTCGCGCACGCCACGCCAGAGCGCTGTACATCCTCGGTGACTTTTTCGAGGCATGGATCGGCGATGACGCGATGACCCCGTATCAGCGGTCGATCTGCCAGGCATTGCGTAACTTGAGCGACAGCGGTACCGCTATTTACCTGATGCACGGCAACCGCGATTTTCTCCTCGGCGAGGATTTCTGTGCTGCCGCTGGCTGCACCTTGCTCGCCGATCCCAGTGTGGTCGATCTGGGCGGCGAGCCGGTACTGCTGATGCACGGCGACACGTTGTGCACCCGCGACGTCGGCTACATGAAGCTGCGCCGCTATCTGCGTAGCCCGCTGACGCTGTGGGTGCTGCGCCACCTGCCGCTGTCCATGCGGCTCAAACTGGCACGCAAGCTGCGCAGCGAAAGCAAGACCCAGACCCGCATGAAAAACACCGAGATTGTCGATGTCACGCCCGATGAAGTCCCGCGGGTGATGGCGGCGCACGGCGTGCGCACGCTGGTCCACGGGCACACCCACCGGCCGGCGATCCACAAGTTGCTGGTCGATGGCAGCCCGGCGCGCAGGATTGTTCTGGGCGACTGGGACCGTCGCGGCTGGGCTTTGCAGGTAGATGATCAGGGTTTCCAGCTGGCGCCGTTCGACTTCACCTGAGTCGTCGACGTCGGCTGCTGCACTCACCAAGGCCGCTGTTGCAGATATCTGCGACAGCGGCCTTGTCTATCCCATCGCTTAATCTGCGCTGCTGACCGGCGCAGCCTTGTCGCGCTCACTGATGACCGACCGCCGATACTGCGGGTCAGCCTTGATCTGCGCTTCAGTGAACGCAAGCGGTGCCAGCTGCTTGGCAGCAAACGCACGAGTCTGGTCGGCATGGTGCGCCGAGGCCGCTTCGCTGGACTGCGAAAACGCCAGCAAGCCCTGAGCCTGCGGCCCTTGCTCGGTGAAGCTGACGATTTGCAGGTAACTGGTGCCGCTGACGACCAGACGCTTGCCCTGCCCCACTGGCACACTGTACATGGCGTTGTAGACGCCCAGCTCCTGCGGTCCGCCTGGCACCGGGGTGCCATCCGCCGCCTGTTGGATTTGCCCCCAGCGGCTGTCTGCGCTTATCCCGGATTGGTTTACCTGGTCTTGCGCGGCCAGCGCCGCCTGGTGCAGCAGCTTGCGTACAGCGGCCTGTTCGACGGCCAACCCACGCGGTGTGTGCTCTGGGTCGGCCGGATCATAGGCCACGCGCCAGCTCTGCGGATGCTCGGCCATCGCTTCGGCGATCTGCTCGAAATACAGCAGACCCACGCCAGCATCCAGGTCAGCCTTGCCATTCCAGGCCTTGAGGCCTTGGCACAGCTGGGCAACGTCAGCCCCGCCCCCCTTGCACCAATCAAGCAGCTCCGGCAGCAGCAGGCTGGCCAGATAGACCTCATCATCAAACACCATGCCTTGCAGTTCAGCGACGCCGAGCTTGCCACGGCCCTGCAGCCGCTGCAGGGCGAAGCGGCCGCGCATGCTCAGGGGCTGATCATCGCGACTGACCAGCGGCGAAAAGCCCAGCAACGGCTGCGCCGGATTGCTCATCCGCGCCGGATCATTCGAGTTCTGCACAAAGTCGCGCCGTTCAAGGCTCGGCAACAGTCGCGCCGGAACGATACCTGGCTGCGCCGCCTGTGGGTCGCTTTGCCACTGGCACGTACTGCGCGAGCCATCCAGTACCACCAGCTTGGTGCCGGCTGCCGGGTCGCTGCACTGCGCCAGCGTCTGCTGATCAACATAGGGTACAACCGATTGATTGAGGTACAACGACCGCCCGCCGGCATCGACTGCCAGCGTGTTGACCCAAGGAATCCCTTGCAGCTCAGCAACAGAGCCCCTCAGGGCGTCAAGGCTGTCGGCGCGGTTGATCCGATACCACTGCTGCAGCACTCGGCTGTTGTCCAGATTGGCATCGCGCAGGCTGTAGGCGTAGCGGTTGTCCCAGTCAAGCTTGCCTGGCCACTGCACAACCGGGCCGAACTTCGATGTGTAGACCTGCCGCTCGACCTCGCGCAGTGAGCCATCCTCGCCCTTGACCGTAACCCGCAGGGATTGCCGCGCCAGTGGCAGCGACTTGCCATCGAGCAAATAACGGGTTGCATCCTTGGGGTCCAGCTGCAGCCGGTAGAGCGTGAAGTGCTTGGAGGTATCGACCGTATGCGTCCAGGCCAGATGTTGATTGAAGCCGATGTTGATCAGCGGCAGGCCCGGCAGCGCCGCCCCCATCACATTCAACCGACCTGGAATGGTCAGCTGCATCTGATAAAAACGCATACCGCCCATCCACGGGAAATGCGGATTGGCCAGCAGCAGCCCGCGACCATTGCTGGAGCGCTCCGAGCCCACCGCTACCGCGTTACTGCCACGCTGCATTGCGAAAAGTGCCTGGCGCTCGAGCGCCAGCCTGAAGTCAGCGGCCTGATGCTGCGCAGCGAGCTTGGGCGGTGATGCGCCAACCAGCGCTTCGACGAACTGCCCGGCGCCGCCCTCGGCCAACAAGCGCCGGGTCAGCTTGACCAGATCCAGGCTGGTCAACGGTCGCACCCACTCACCCCCGCCGCACTCCGCCGGCAAGCCTTGCGCCCGCCGCTCGCCAAGCGCGCGATTGAAGCCGCTGGCATAGCCTTCGAGCAGGTTGTGCACCTCCACCGGCTGAGCCTGCAGAAAGGCACTGACTGCAGCGGGCGTGTTGAGCCAGGTGAAGAACAGATCACTGTCGAGGTTGTTGCGCTGCTCAACGGTTTTGCCCTGGCCGCCAAAATAACGCGAGCGTTCGCCGTTGACCGTCAGCACCTCATTGGCCAGCAGGCACAGGTTGTCCTGCGCATAGGCGTAGCCGATACCGTAGCCAAGCCCCCGCTCGTCGCTGGCCAGGATGTGCGGCACGCCAAAGCTGGTGCGGCGGATTTCGGCGCTGGCAGCAGCAGCGCTTTCACGGGGCTGGGCCAGCAGGCCGAATACCGCCAACGCAACAGCCCCGCTCAACTGAGCGGGGCGGCGCAAATATAGCTTCACGGGCGTTCCTTGAGTATCTGAGATCATCCCGTTGAGACGAATAGCTGGACGAAAATTTTACGCATGCAGCCGTGCTGACACGTCTTGAACAGAATCAGCCGTTTATTTTTCCGGCAAAACTGCAGTTTTTCCAATCTCGTTCGTCTTTATCAATGAGGAACCATGATTTCGGGACAGCCCACGAAAAGGAGCATTCACATGTATCAGCCACAACAGGCCCCAGCCAAGCCGAACGGCGCAGCCAATGCCGGCGCTGGGCAACTTGCCGATAGTGAAGAGCGGATTGGCAATGAGCTGATTCGCGAGCTGCTGCGCACATATGGCCTGCGCACCAGCCTGATCCGACTGAAGGTGATCGATGCCTTGCATGCCGCTGATCGTAACGGTCGCAGTGTCGGTGTGCGCGGCATCCATGCGCAGCTTGAACAGCTCGACATCCCGTTGTCGTTTCTGAGCGTGCGCGAAGTGCTCAAGCGACTTTGCGCCGAGGGCGTGATCAGCCTGGGCGGCGACAAGTGCTATAGCCTCAACCCAGAGGCACGCGCCGTACTCGAGTCGGCTCAACTACGCTGAGCCGCCGGCCGGCCAGGATGGCCGGCCGGCTGGATTCAGGGTTTGACCTTGCGCCGCAACAAACCGTTGATCACCACTACGATCACTGCAATGGCAATGGCGCAGTACTGGAACGTCTGCTCGGTGATCGTTCCCTGCTTTTGCAGGTAGGAAAGCCCCAGCATCATGCCCAGTACCACCAGGATGATCAGGATCGAGTATTTCAGGCGCTGAACGTGTGTCATCGGGAGTTCCTTGCGACATCAGAGACATTGGGCTCACATGGAGCCGAGGCAATGATACAACGGCATCAGGCGCAGGCGTGTATTTCCTGCTGAGCCACATCCGCGTCTGCTGAAAGCATAGGGGTTCTACCCAGCCCATAGGTGGCCCCATGCTGAATACTTGTCTACGCATCCTCACTCTCTGGTTTGCCGCAGCGTCGGCCCTGGCCGTCGAGCGGCCAGCGCTGTCCGATGATCACCTGCATCAACTGGGTAGCCAACTCGCCCAAAGTGCCGGCTCAAGCCAGTGGCAACAACTGTGGCAACGCGTGCGCAACGCCGGTTACCTGAACCCCGAGGTTGACCAGCTGCATTTTCTCGTGGAGCAACGCGAGCTTCCCCGCCTCGCCCGGGAAACGCTGGCCCACGCCGACCAGGCAGGTCTGAGCGGACACGCGCAAGCGTTGTACCGAAAAGACTTTGCGCCGACCGTGACAGGACGCATCAACGATCATCCAATGACCGCCCTGTGTTTGCTGGTCGACTACCGAGCACTCCCAGCAAGCATGGTCGACGCGCCCCACGCCTACCTGGCTGGCGTGAGCCTGCTGAGTAGCTATCCCTGTGACTGAGGGCAACCCTACCCATGGCAACTGTTCTGGCAGCGGAACAAGAAGTTTCAAGGCGTACAGGCGGGCCCTGTCGCATAGTCCTACACCCCAATCTCTCGATCCCTGCGTCAAGCGCACCCAGGAACTACACACCTCGGTTCGCTTGACGCCTAGGACTGCCTGCACGGGTCATCGACAATCGAATCACGCCACGGGGCAAAAACCCCCGGCACGCTCTATCCAGTCATGGTCACGCACAGCGCAATCCATTACCCCCACGAGGGAGCCACACATGCAAATGCCAGACTTCAGCCGTATCGATATCGCCTTGCTGCCGCATTCACTACAGTCGCTCATTGAGTGTATCGGCATCGAAAATGCCTACAACCTGACCTGCGCCTATGGTGGGCGCCCCAAGTACATTCCCAAGCATCGCGACCGCACCAAGCTTGCAGAAGTGCTTCCAGCCGCAGCCCTGGACGCGCTGATAAAGCGTTTCGCCGGGGTTGCCCTGGAGATTCCCAAGGCCGACCACTTCCTGCGCCAACTGCGCAACTTGCAGATTCAGCAAGAGAGCGCCGATGGCCTCTCGCGCAGCCTGCTGGCCGACAAGTACGGGTTGAGCCTGCGCCAAATCGGCAACATTCGCCGTCAGGAAACCACGCCCGCTGAGCACCCCTAGTGCTAGCCAAGGAGCTGGATAATGTCTATTGATCCCACACTGGTCGGCTCGGTCATCAACGCCCTGCCCATGGACCGCATGATTTCCGCGCCATTACAGGCGCTGATCCAGGCCCAGATCAGCGCCAGCAAAGCCTACGCAGACTTCCTGATGGGTGTATGCATCCAGAATGGCAAGGCGGTCGCGATCCAGATCGACTATGACGAAACGCTGATCGGCGCAGACGGTGAATACCAGGGCGTAGTGCAAAAGAGCCTGAAAGTGCCGTTGCTGGCCGCCGTCACCCACCCCAACATCGCTATCGAAGAAGGTCGGGTCGAGTTCGAGATCACCATCAGCCAGATGGCTGCACTGAGCACCTCCACCGAGCCCGACGCCAGCCTCACTGGTAGCCTCGGCTGGGGCCCGTTCAAGCTTGAAGTCAAAGGCAGCGTCAGCCAAAAGTCGACTCAGGTACGCAAGACCGATACCCGCGCCCGCTACGCGTTCAACACAACCGTCCGCCGTCAGGATCCGCCGGAGGCGATGATGCGGGTAATCGACTTTTTGACCGAAGCAGCTACCAGGCCGAGCCTTCTGCCTTCGGCAAACGCACGCAACCCTGGCGACATCTCCCAGGACGACACCCTGCCGCCTGTCGAGCAGGCATGACTGCAACGCCCTGCCGTGAATCCAGAGCCCGGCCTTGATGGCGGGCTTGCCGCCTAGAGGAGCGATGAACTTGGATGACACCCCTACCCCGCCCGCGCCCATGCTCTGCAGTGACCTGCGCGACATCACCCGCGGCCTGCAGGAAGCCGCTGCCGCCACCAACAGCTTGATCGCCCAGCAGTACATCACCCTGTTCGATCAGTTTTTCGATCATGACCCCGACGCCCTCGGCGCACCGATGAAAGCCAAAATGGTCGAGGTGGCCATGGATGGTCAGCACATGATCAGGGTGCCGCTGATTACCTTGGTGGCGCCCAAGGGCCTGGCCCTGGAGCGTATGCAGGTAGACCTTTCGGTCCGGGTAAGGAGCACAGAGATAAAAACTGCGCTGGCCGAAGCGGCCGATGCGCATGCGTGCGCTCGCTTCAAGGTCAGCATCGGAGCACAAGCACGCCGCGGCGATGGCCGCGACCCGGACGAAGTGCAGATCCGCATGCAGTTCCAGGCATGCGAGCCGCCTGAGGCGCTCAATCGCCTGATCGAGCAATACACCAACCTCATGGTGCCCACGCCGCGCGGTAACCCGCAGCCACCTGGAGCAGACAGCAGCGAGTATGTCGAAGCGGCCAGCGTACGCTGACCCTCTCGATCAGAAGTCGCGCTTGTAGAAGATATCCAACGAGCTGGCCAAGCCACTGGCCGCCTCCAGATATACCTTCTTGCTCAGCTTGTAACGCAGAGCGATGGTGTTGGCCGGCTCGAATACACCCACCCCATAACGCAGGCTCAGGCGCTCGGTCAGATTGCCACTGGCGACCACGCTGGTGGTGTTGCCCGAGCCTTCGGTATCGAGCTGGAAGTCCTCGATGCCCAGATTGGACGCCATGCTGCCAGTGAGCCCGGCGCTGCCGGCAAGGCCCAGACCCAGGGCTGCTTCGGCAAGCATGTTGTTGTCTTCGCCGGAGCCACCCAGCGGCCGCCCCAGTACCAGATAAGACAATGCCTGCTCCTGGCTCATCGCTGGCTCGGCGAACACCTGGGTGGTCGGCTGCTCAGCGCTGCCACTCAGACGAATACCGGCAATCACATCGTCAACCTGGCGAATCGCTTCGATATCCAGGTAGGGCTGATCGATGGGACCTGCGAACAACAACCGTGCACGGCGGATTGTCAGGCGCTGGCCGTAGGCGCGATACCGGCCATCGGCCAGGCTCAGTTCGCCACGGGTATCCATGTTGTCACCAATGTGCACGTGCCCGCGCAAGTTGGCGGTCAGACCAAAACCATTGAACGACAGTTTGTCCTGGCCGACCTCGACATTGACGTCCATGGCGATGGCCATTGGCGGCGTGCCCTGTTCGGTCTGATTGCCGATAATGACAGTATCGTCGGACACTTTGACCGTGGAGGGTGGCAGCTCACGTACGGTAATTGCACCCTTGGGTACCAATACCTTGCCCTTGACCGCGAGCTGTTCGCCTTCAAGGCTTATGGTCAGGTCAGGGGCTACTTCCAACGTGGCATAAGGCTCGACCGTGACTGGCAGTTGCTGACCCTGCAAGCGCAGTTGCATCGCCAGCGCCTGGTCCCAGGTCAGGTTGCCGCTGAGCTGAGCGCGACCGGCTGTACCGCTGCGCCAGCCGCCTTGCAACTGAACCTGTTCCCCTGCAATCAGCGCCTGCACCGACAGATCCTGCAGGCTGACCGGCAGCTGCGCACCGCTGACTTCGCCGCCAGTGAGGGCCAGAGTGCCATTGACTTGCGGTGCAAGCAAAGAGCCAGACAAGCGGCCGCTGCCGTTGAGCTGCCCGGCAAGGCGCTCGACCATTGGCACGAATGGCCGCGCGATCGCCAGGTCGAGCCCGCTCAGACGAAAGTCGCCAGACAGCGGCTTGTCCTTGCCCAACGGGTCGAGACGGGTTGTCAGCGCGAGCTCGCCAAGGCGCTCGCCGCGGAAGTTCAGCACCGTGTCGATACGGCGCGGATTGAGCGTGCTGTCCAGGCGCAGGACCTGGTACGGGAAATCCAGCCAGCGCTGACCATCACGCACGAGCAGGGTGCCGCCACTGGCATCCACGCGTATCGTGCCTTTGGGTCCGGCGGCAGGAATATCCAGATTGATGTCGGCATTGAGCTGCCCCTGCCAGGCGAAGTCCTTGGGCATCCACTGTGCCAGGCTCTCGATCGGGAACTGCTTGAGGTGGTAACGCAGCCGCGGCTCCGGCGCCAGGCGCTGGTCTTCGCCACACAGACTGGCCTGGCCCGAGCGCCAGCAATGGGCACCGAAATCCAGCTGACCGTTGGCCAAGCGCTGCAAACGGGCCGGCGCCTGCAACTGCCAGTCCTGCCCGCCAGCTTGAATCCGACCACTGGCAAGACGACCACGCCAGTCACCCTTGGCCAGTTGACCGTCGGCAGCCAGGTCGAGCTTGAGCTGCGGACCCGCCAGCGCCAGCGTCACGGCCTGCTGGCGAATATCGCCTTTGCCGGCAATGTTCAGATTGCCAAGCGAAGTCTCGCCCAGGCGAATATTGCCCGCTTTGAGGGTGAGTTGGCCGCGCTGGGCGCTGTCCAGGCGGGCATCGAGATCAAGTCGTTGCACACGGTTTTCTGCCTGAGCCAGTTGTTGCCCCTGCACACTCAAAGTGCCCTGCGGCGCTTGCAGGGTCCCGGCGAGGTCGAGGCGACCTTTGACCTGGCCCTGCAAGCGGGGCCACAGCTGGCCAAGGCGCGGCATATCCAGATCGATCCGGCCGGCCAGGCGCTGCTGCAGGCTACCGCTGCCGTTGATGCGGTTGTCGCCCAACTGGATGGCCAGGGCGCCAAGTGTCCAACTGTCGCCAGCCCCCTCGGCCTCGGCCTTGAGCACTGCTGGTTGACCGCGCAAGCGGCCTTTGAGGTCGAGCAAGGCGCTCAGTTGCAGGCGCTCGTTGTGCAGTTCGCCCTTGCTGCGCAGCGGCCCGGCGAGCGTGCCTGGCAGCTCGGCAAGCCAGTAGGCTGGATCGAGCGCTGAAAGCTGCAGGTCGACGTCCCAACTGATCTTCTCGGCAAAACCGACGATGACGCTGCCGGCAGCTTTGCCCTGCCCTGCGCTGAGCAGTAATTGCGGCAGGCGTACGTGGCTCAAGTCACCCTCGAACGGGCTACTCAAATTGAATGCACCGGCCGGGCCGTCCAGATCACCCTTGAACGAACCTTGATAGTTGCCATCGCGGTACTGTACATCCGCAGTCAACCGTTTGAGCACCACTTGCGGCGCTTCTTCAAGCGGATACAGACGCAGCCACGGGAAGTCCTGCCAATCGACTTTGGCGTCGGCAATCAGCCCCTGCTGCCAGTCGGCAGTGGCTTGCAGCTTGAGCCGTTGGCTGTCGCTGGCGTTCAGGTCCAAAGCATCCAGTCGGGCGCCTTTGGCGTCGACCTTGCCCGCCAACAGCAGACCTATAGGCCCCTGCTCGGCCGGCAGATTGGCCGAGCCGGAGAGCTGGTAGCCCTTGTCCAGATCGCCCACGGCATCCAGCTTGAGTTGCTCGAGCTGCAAGGTATCCGGCAGCGTCGCAACCGGCTTGAAGGCGGCCGACTCAAGCCGCAGTCTGGCTGGCAGGTGCTCCGCCAAAGCCTGCAGTTCACCGGTAAGGCGGGCGCTCAGGTAGCCGGTGCTGGTTGCGTCCAGATTGAGTGTCTTCTGCAGCTCGCCGGTGGCATTCAGCGCCAGTTGCCAGGCCTGCCCCTCTACCGGCGGCAGCTGCACGCTGCCAGTCAGTTGCACTGGCCAGTCGCCCTCGGGCTGCACGTCGCCCTGCACGCTCACATGCAGGTCATCGCGTTGCAACTGCAAGGTATCGATGCGCAGGCCATTGTTGCTCCAGTGCGCCGCAAGCTGCAGGTCACCCAGCAGGTCACTGCCATCCAGGCGCAGTTGGCCAAGTTTCACTTCGCCCAGTTCGATAGCCACTGGCAGGCGCAGCGTCGGCAACTGCAGCGGGTTGCTGTCGGCTACGGTTTCACTGGCGGCAAATGCCATGTCGATGCGCTCAGCCTGCAGGCGCTCGATACACAGGGTGGCCCGTAGCAGGCACAGCGGCGACCAGCTCAACTGCGGTGCCTGCACCTCGACCCGGCTGGCGCCGTCGTCCCAACTCAAGCGACGGGCCTGCCAGTTACTGCCAAGCTGGCCCTGGAAGTCGTCGACCGTCAGACCTGGCACCAGGCCCAGCGCCCAGCGGCTACCGGCTTGCGTGCCCAATAGCAGGCTCAGACTCAGTGCGATCAGCAGCGCAAAGCCCAGCAGACTGATTAATATGTACTTCAAAGCACGCGTCACAGCTCAGGCCCCATCGAGAAGTGCAGGCGGATGCCGCCGTCGTCGTCCAGTGCCTTGGCCAGGTCCAGGCGCAATGGCCCGACCGGCGACACCCAACGTACGCCGACACCGACGCCGGTTTTCAGGCTGGGCAGATCCAGCGAGTTGAACGAGTTGCCTTGATCGACAAAGGTCGCGATACGCCACTTCTCGGCCACCGAATACTGGTATTCGGCGCTACCGGCCACCATGTAGCGGCCACCAATACGGTCGCCGTCGCTGTTTTTCGGAGACAGGGTCTGGTAGTCGTAACCACGCACGCTTTGGTCGCCACCGGCGAAGAAGCGCAACGAGGGCGGAATCTTGCTCTGATAGCTGTTGGTGGCGCTGCCACCGAATTGCAGCCGGCCGAGCAGCCGGTGATTCTGGCCCAGGGTAGTCAGGCCCTTGAGCAGGACGTTGCCGTGTAGCAGGTTGGTGTCAGACATCAGCCCTTCCTTGGCCACCTGCACATCGAACTGCAGACGGTAGCCATTGTGCGGGTCGATGCGGTTGTCACTGCGCAGGTACGAGTAACTTACCCCAGGCATCAGCAGCTTGCTCAAACCGGAGTCATCCCCCAGCTTGTACTCTTCGCGCTGATACTTGAGCGACACCACCCGCTGCCAGCCGCTGGGCAGCTTGCTGTGCCATTCAGGGCCAACGGTGAGCAGCTTGCTGACGGTATCGGTGCCTGCGATCTCTTCATTCTGGTAGCCACCGGCGAAGCGCAGTTTGTCGGTCAGTGGCGGATCCAGCGGTATGTCATACCACAGGCCGACATTCTGCCGCGGCGCCGACAGTTCGGTTTCCCAACCATAGCTGTGACCCTGCGGGTTGACCCAATGGCGTGTCCAGTTGGCCTTGCCGCGCGGGCCAACGTCGGTCGAGAAGCCCAGGCCCAGGCCCATGGTGCGTGGTTTGCGGGTTTCCAGGCTGACGTCGACCGGGATCTGTTCGCCCACCGCAGCGGTGGGCGCCGCATCGACCCGCACGCCTTCGAAATAGCCGCTCGACTGCAGGTCGTTGTTGAGTTCGGCGATGAGCTCGGAATCATAGGGCGTACCGGCCTTGAACGGCACCATGCGCTGCAGCAGGTCCTGGTCCAGCGGCGTGTCGCCGGCAAAGTGCACGGCGCCAAGCTGAAAGCGTGGCCCGCTTTGATACACCAGTTCGATGTCGGCAACGCCGGCCTGCGGATCTACAGCCAGGCGCTGGCTGGTAAAGCGCCCTTTGAAAAAGCCGTAACGCGAAGCCTGATTCTGGATCAGACGCTTGGCGTCTTCATACAGACCATGATTGAGGCGTTCGCCGGGGCGCAGCGCGGCGCTATCGGGCACACGAAAACTCTTCAGCTCGGTGGCCGGGCCCTCGATGCGCACAGTGACATTGCGCAAGCGCACCGGCTCACCGGGGTCAATGCGAATGATCAATTGCGGATGCTGGTCAGGCCCGGTCGGCGCCTTGACCTCGGTGTCGATCTGGGCCTGATAGTAGCCAAGTGCCTGTGCGGCTTTGCGCGCCTGCTCTTCGGCGCCGCGACTGAAACGCAGTAATGCGTCCTCGTCACGGTCTCCCAGGCTGCCAATATAGCCTTCGACATTCGCCTTGAGCGCCTTGTTGGCGGGTTTGACCCGCACCAGCAGTTCGCTCTGGGCCCATACTGTGCTGCTGGCGGCCAGGATGATCAGGCCCCAGGTCAATCTTCCTGAATACGTCATGCTGCGCATGCTACCAGAGCTTGTTGCGCAAGGGAGCCGTCTAGCGCGCAGGTCACCCTGTTACAGACCTGGATGACAACGGATTGGGATGAAAAAACACCCGCTCAGTGACTGGACCTATAGCAATTTCGCCAATCTCCTGATACCCCTGAAGCTTGTAGAACGCCAGATAACGCGCATTGCCGGTATCCAGCACCACGCCATGGCTGCCTGGCTCCTCGGCGCACCAGTCATGAACAGCCTGTAACAATTGTTCAGCGTGCTGCTGACTCCTGAAGTCAGGGTGCACGCCCAGCAGTGGCAGCATATGTACCTGATCTGACGGCAAGCTCCCTACCAACGCTGCCTGATAATCCAGGTAGCGGCGGGTGCAGCGCAGGCCGGTGCCGATGATCATGCGCAAGCGCCACATCCAACTGTCAGCCACGCCAAGGCGCCGCAGCGGCGGCACGATCAGCGCCACCCCGGCCAGACGGTCTTCGACCATCAGGCCCACTGCCGGTAGCTGCAGGTAGAAGTGCTGGCGAACCCATGCCCGAATCATGGCGCGCAGGCGCCGTTCATAGCCAGGGCGCTGCGCCTCGAACAGATAGGCAACGGTCGGCTCTTGCCGATAGACTTCGTACAGCACAGCGCGCACCTCGCGGCGGTAGCCCTTGTCGAGCAAACAGGTGCGAGCGGTTGCGCGGATATCGTCGGGCATTGCAGTTAAACCTTCATGGAGTGAACGTACACCTTGGAGGCGAGGCAGCGCGGGTTGGTTCACCGCTGCGCGCAGGCAGCGCCGCCATGCTGGCGATGAGCGCCGATGTTCGATAGCATCCGCAGTTTTACCGGGGTTGCCTCGCCATGAAGATCGTCTCGTTCAACATCAACGGCCTGCGCGCCCGTCCGCATCAGCTGGCGGCGCTGATCGAGAAGCATCAGCCAGACGTTATCGGCCTGCAGGAAACCAAAGTCAGTGACGAGCAGTTCCCCTTGGCTGACGTGCAAGCCCTGGGCTACCACGTGCATTACCACGGCCAGAAGGGCCACTATGGCGTCGCCTTGCTCTCGCGCCAGGCGCCGCTGGCACTGCACAAAGGTTTTGCCAGTGACGAAGAGGACGCCCAACGGCGCTTCATCTGGGGCACCTTCGCCGACGCCAACGGCACCCCGATCACCATCATGAACGGTTACTTCCCGCAGGGAGAAAGCCGCGACCATCCCACTAAGTTCCCCGCCAAGCAGCGTTTCTACAGCGACCTGCAGGTGCTGCTCGAAGGCCAGTTCGACAATCAGCAGCCGCTGATCGTGATGGGCGACGTCAACATCTCGCCTGAAGATTGCGACATTGGCATCGGCGCTGACAACGCCAAGCGCTGGCTAAAGACTGGCAAATGCAGTTTCCTGCCAGAGGAGCGTGAGTGGATGCAGCGTCTCAAGGACTGGGGCCTGGTCGACAGCTTTCGCTACCTGAACCCGCAGGTCAGCGACCGTTTCAGCTGGTTCGACTACCGCAGCCGCGGCTTTGAAGACCAGCCCAAGCGCGGTCTGCGCATTGATCTGATCATGGCTTCGAGTGGCTTGCTGCCACGACTCAAGGACGCTGGTGTTGACTATGACCTGCGCGGCATGGAAAAACCTTCCGATCACGCGCCGATCTGGCTGGAGCTGGCCTGATAAATCAGCGCTGCGGACGCTGATTAGCGTCCGCAGATAGGCAAAGCTGACGAAATATCGCGTATCTGATAGTCATTCGCCATTATCTCGGTTCTCGGGACCCCCTTGGCAGGGGTAGAATGCGCAAAACCGGGAGCCGTAATGAATCAGGACCGTTTGACCCCCAACCAGGACGATGCCATCACCGACGCTGCGGCGCATTGGTGCATGCGCCTGCATGCCGATGACTGCACGGCGGCCGAGCGCGAGGCATTTGATCTGTGGCTGGCGGCCGACCCGCGGCACTTTGCTGAATACCGCGCGATGCAGGAAATCTGGCAGACCGCTGACCTGTTGCCACGCCGCACGGCTGTCGTCGAGATTGGCGCCCGCCCAATACGCAAGGCGCAGCCACGCCACTGGCGGCCATTCGCTTCGGCTGCAGCCATTGCCCTGCTGGCCCTGCCGCTGGCTGGCTGGGTCGGTTGGGAGCAAGGCTGGCTACCCAATCACTACCAGCATTTCGAAGCTACCGATCAGGTGCGCCAGGTGCAACTGAGCGATGGCAGCCAGGTCGAGCTCAACCTGCACAGCGAACTGCGCTTCTTCAATTACAAAGATCAACGCCAGGTCACGCTTACCCGCGGCGAGGCGTTTTTCAAGGTTACCCACGACACCGCCCACCCGTTCATCGTGCGCGCCGGCAACGGCCAGACGCGGGTAACCGGGACCCAATTCAACGTCTGGAAGTACAACGACGAGGTCAAGGTGACGTTGGTTGAAGGCTCGGTACTGGTCAGCAGCCACGGTGACGATGGCGGCTATCGACTGGGCCCGGGCATGCAAGCCAGTTATCACGCCGGCGATTTCGAGCCGACCCTGGCGCAGAATGATGACGCCGACAACAGCCTGGCCTGGCGCAGTGGCAAGCTGGTGCTGGACAACCTCAGCCTGGCCCAGGCCCTGCCGGTGATCAACCGCTACCTGGAGCGCCCGCTGCTGTTGGCCGATGACAGTACCGGCGCAATCCGCGTCAGCGGCGTGTACAACACCCGCGAAGTCAAGCGCATGGTCGATAACCTGCCCAAGGTGTTGCCGGTCTACCTGACCCGCAGCAAGGACGGCAGCACCGTCCTCAACCGCATCACACCGTTGACCAACAAGGGCTGACGCGGGGCGTCAGAGCACCATCGCCGCAAGCCAGCCAAAGGCCAGCAGTGGCAGGTTGTAATGGAGGAAGGTCGGCACCACGGTGTCCCAGATGTGGTGATGCTGGCCGTCCACATTCAAGCCCGAAGTCGGCCCCAGGGTCGAATCCGATGCTGGCGACCCGGCGTCACCCAATGCACCCGCTGTGCCGACGATGCACACTGTAGCCACTGGATCGAAGCCCAGTTGCACACACAGCGGCACGAAGATCGCGGCTAGAATGGGAACGGTAGAGAACGACGAGCCGATGCCCATAGTCACCAGCAAGCCCACCAGCAACATCAGCAAGGCACCAACGCCCTTACTGTGGTTGATCCACTGCGCAGAGGCCTGGACCAGGCTGTTGACCTCGCCGGTTGCCTTCATCACGTCGGCAAAGCCCGAGGCGGCAATCATGATGAAGCCGATCATGGCCATCATCTTCATGCCTTCGGTAAACAGATCATCAGTGTCTTTCCAGCGCACGATGCCCGACAGCGAAAAGATCAGAAAACCGACCATGGCGCCTATGATCATCGAATCCAGCCACAGCTGAATGATGAACGCTGCTGCGATCGCCAGGCCAGCGACCATCAGCGTCAAGGGGTTGTAGCTGACACTGACCTGCTCGACCTGCTCGATTTTCGCCAGGTCATAGTCGCGTTTCTTGCGGTAGCTGACGAACACTGCCAGGAGCAGCCCGGCGAGCATGCCGGCCGCAGGAATGGCCATCGCCTGGGTAACGTTGACCGCGCTGACGTCGACCCCGGCGCGGCTGACATTGGCCAGCAGGATTTGATTGAGGAAGATGTTGCCAAAGCCAACCGGCAGGAACATGTACGGCGTGATCAGGCCAAAGGTGATCACGCAGGCAATCAGCCGCCGATCGATGCGCAGTCGGGTCAGCACATACAACAGCGGCGGCACCAACAGGGGGATGAAGGCAATGTGAATGGGCAGTATGTTCTGCGACGACACGGCCACCACCAGCATCAGGCCGATCAGCAACCATTTGACCTTGCCACCTTCGCTATGGCCCTGGCGCTCGATCATATTCAAGGCCCGATCTGCCAGCGCGTGAGCCAGGCCCGATTTGGCAATGGCTACGGCAAATGCGCCAAGCAGCGCGTAGGACAACGCGACCGTGGCGCCGCCGCCCAGCCCACCATTGAAGGCCTTCAACGTGCCCTCGATACCCAGGCCGCCGACCAGGCCGCCGGTCAGCGCACCGATGATCAATGCGATCACCACATGCACGCGGGACAGGCTCAATATCAGCATGATGCCGACCGCGGCAATGACTGCATTCATGGTGTGGACTACCTCGTTACGACAGACGGAAAGCATTGGCACCGGCGTCAGGCTGCACACAGGCAGCGGCCGGTCCAGAGGGGTGCAATGCGAAGGGCGCACACTCTGAAGGGCGAGTCGACAGATGTCAAATCGGCCAAGGCCGAATTCAATTGAACGTTTGAATAAAGAAAATCCTGTGGTCGCCGACACAGAGTGCAGACCTAATACAAGGGACTTTCCCAAAATGCCTCTGCGACAACTGTCTATCCAGTGGAAGATCACCCTGCTCGCCGGCTTGTGCCTGGCCGCCATCGTCACGCTACTGGTCGGTCTGTCCCTGTACCGCATGGACCACAGCTCCGATTTGGTAAAGGCCAGCAGCATGAAGATGCTCTCCGACTCAGCTCAAGCCCGCATCGAATCGCAGGGTGAAGTACAGGCGCTGAACATTCGCCGCCAGTTCATGGACGCCTACCAGTACGGCGCAGGTTTTGCTCGGCAGGTGCTGTTCTTGCGCGAGCAGGCGGAAAAACGCTATCTGGACGCCTTTGACCTGCGCGAAGACATGACCGCACAAGTGCGCAGCGCCCTGCTGGCCAACCCTGAGCTGCTAGGCCTGTCGCTGGTGTTCGAGCCTGACGCGCTGGATGGCAAGGACAGCCTGTTCACCAATCAGCACGAGTTGGGCAGCAACGAAACTGGCCGTTTTGCCTTGTATTGGTCGCAACCGCAGGCCGGCAAACTGACCTCAATGGCCTTGCCTGAACTGGACATGGCCAACATCGAAACCGGCCCCAGCGGGCAACCGGCCAACACCTGGTGGGTATGCCCGCGCAGTACCGGCAAGGTCTGCGTGGTCGAGCCGTATTTCTATGCCATCGACGGCCAACAGGTGTTGATGACGAGCATCGTCTTCCCGCTGTCGGTCAAGGGCAAGGTGATTGCCACGCTGTCGGTGGACATCAACCTGAGCAGCTTGCAGGCCATGAGCGAAGAAGCCAGCCGCGGCCTTTATCAAGGCCAGACCACGGTCGGCATCCTCAGCCCGGTCGGCCTGCTCGCAGGCTACAGCGCCGACTCAAGCAAGCTGGCCCAGCGTTTCGACCAGGTCGATACCGCGCAAGGCGCCGAGTTGGTGCGCAAGCTGGCGGACGGCAAATTGCAGATTGTTCACGCTGAACAGCGTTTGAAAGTGCTGGCAGCGTTTCAGCCGATTCCCGGCAGCAAGCCGTGGGGCGTATTGCTCGACGTGCCGCAAAGCGCCCTGACCGGCCCTGCCGAAGCGCTGAAGAACGAGCTCGACGCACTCAATACCAGCGGCACCTTGCTTGAGCTGGGGCTGGGCCTGGGCGCCGCCTTGGCCGGCTTGCTCTTGGTCTGGCTAATGGCGCGAGGCGTCACCCGGCCGATCCTGGGCGTGGCAGCGATGCTCAAGGACATCGCCAGTGGTGAAGGCGACCTGACCCGTCGCCTGCAGTACGACAAGCGTGATGAACTCGGTGAACTGGCTGGTTGGTTCAACCGCTTCCTCGACAAGCTGCAGCCCACCATCGCTGACGTCAAACGCTCGGTGCAGGCCGCCCGCGGTACAGCTGACCAGTCTGCTGCGATTGCCAGCCAGACCAGCGCCGGTATGGAGCAGCAGTACCGCCAGGTCGACCAGGCCGCCACGGCCTCGCATGAGATGAGTGCTACCGCGCAGGACGTCGCGCGCAGCGCAGCGCAAGCTGCTCAGGCCGCCCGCGAAGCTGACCTGGCTACCCGTGAAGGCCTGGCCGTGATCGGCCAGACTACCGACAGCATCGACAGCCTGGCGGCCAACATGAGCAGTGCCATGGCCCAGGTCGAAGGGCTGGCCGGCAACAGCGAAAAAATCGGCTCGGTGCTCGAGGTGATTCGTTCGATCGCCGAACAGACCAACTTGCTCGCCCTAAACGCGGCGATCGAAGCAGCCCGCGCCGGCGAAGCCGGGCGCGGCTTCGCCGTCGTCGCTGATGAAGTGCGCAATCTGGCCCGGCGCACACAGGAATCGGTCGAAGAAACTCGCCAGGTGATCGAGGCGCTGCAAGCTGGCACGCGTGAAGTAGTCGACGCCATGGACAGCAGCCACCGCCAGGCCCAGGGCGGCGTCGAGCAAGTCGGTCAGGCGGTCACTGCGCTGCAACGGATCGGTCAGGCAGTCACGGTGATCACCGACATGAACCTGCAGATTGCATCCGCTGCCGAAGAGCAGAGCGCAGTGGCGGAAGAGATAAACAGTAACGTCGCGACCATTCGCGATGTAACCGAGTCGCTGTCAAGCCAGGCCAACGAGTCGGCGCGGGTCAGCCAGTCGCTCAATCAACTGGCCAACCAGCAGCAAGCATTGATGGACCAGTTCAGAGTCTGACTGCTGCGTCTGGCCCATCACGCAGCCCGGACCATAGCTGATCCGAACCGCTACAGCTCGTCGTGGGCGCGGAAACTGCCGCCGCCGAGCAGGCGGTCGAGCAACGCCAACGCGGCTTCCACGTTCGGCCTACTGCCCATCGGCAGGACGTCGGTCAGAGGCAAGGTCGCGTCTTGATAACCTGTCGCCATCACCAGCAAATGCATCTGGTCGGCATTCAGATAAACATGATGCTGGCGCATGGCGTAGGACTGAATCAGGCTCAGGGCACCCGTCACCAAAGGGGTTGCGCTGGAGGTGCCACCGTAGCTGTTGGTGTAGTCTCGGTCATCCCCTTTTTTGTCCTGTAGGTTGCCGTAGCCCAGTGTGGCGACACTATCACCCCACGCGTTGAGCATTCGATAGCGGTAGCCGTAATTGGAGTACTGATGAGGCTTGCCGTCCCACGACTGGCAGGCCCCTACCAAAATGGTCGAGGCATCGCCATGGTCGTCGAAGTAAGGCCATTGGCCTAGATCGACACCGTGCCCCCGCGTCGTGCCCTTGTCCGCCAGCGACTGATTGCTGCCATTGGCGGCGGCATTGACCACGACCGCGCCGCGCGCGGTCAGCGCCTCGCACACATCCCACCAGTCGCGCTCGTGCAGCGACGGCAAATAGGTGCTGAGTACATGGATGCTGGCGCTTTGCCTGTTGATGGCGACGATGTCGCCTGCGCGTACCTGGCGCAGCAGGTCTGCGGGCGTGCGGGGGTAATTGCGGGGGTCGATGGCCCGATTGTCGTACAGGTATAGCTCACAATCATGGCAGATCCCGTTCATGCCGAACGAATTGGCCTGGGCAAACAGCACGCCCACCGATGCGGTACCGTGGGCCGGGTCGGCGTTGGGTTGGTCGCTGATCACGTGTAGCCGTTCAGTCCCGCGCAGGTCCTCATGTCTGGCGAACAAGCCCGCATCGGAAAAGTGCACGCGGGTGCCCTTGCCGGTCACCTGTTTGCTCCAGACGCTGCGGATGTTCATCCCTTTGTGCGAGGCGGTCGGTGCATCCAGGTAAGTCTGCAGCGCATCGAAGTCCGGCGTCGGTTGCGAATCGTCGTGAGCGTCATCACCCGCTACCACCGCCGCACCCGTGATCAGTGTCGCCACTAGCGCAGCGAGCGCCGCGGCAATGAGGTTGCCGGGTTCCTGCTCGGCGGGCGGGAAGGATAGCGACTCGACGTAGTCCAGCGCCGCCAGGGTTCGTAGTAGCGCGATGAAGGTATCGCTGGACATGCTTGCTGGCTGTGCGAGCAGGTAGTAATCGTGCAGCACTGCAAGCGCGTCGTCGTCATGCTCTTCAGCGCTCAGCACCGGCTGCAGCTGGATGACCTGCTTGAGGTTCGGCCACAGACGGACCAACCTCGAGCGGCTGTCCGGCTCAAGATCGGCAACGAAGGAAGCAAAACCGTCCTTGCCGAACTTGACCAGCAGCGCCGGCAGAGCCTTGTCGGCAGCGCCGTCGGGCAGTCCGCTGAACACGGGCAGCAGTGGGTCGTAAACAGGCCTGGGCCCAGATTCAGGCGGCGCTGCAGAACGTTTGACGCGTAACGAGGCTCCCGTCAGCGGGACCCGATCCAGCATACGCCGTTCGGTTTCTTCGGGTTGGATCTCGATGACCATCGTTGGCCAAGTGATGGTGGCATCAGCATCGGAGGGCAGGTCAAGCTGGATGATCTGCTCGTCGGTCAGGATGATGCTTGCGGTTATCTCGAAGCGGCCGTGCCTCAGATCGGTGCCTAGAATGGCCGGACAGCCATGGTCAACCAGCAGCCCGCTGTCAACCTGGGAGCTTGAGGTGGAGGAGTCCAGTCGCTTGGGCCCTCGCGCGTTGATGACGCGTAGCACGTAGCGAATACGCTTGATCTTGTGCAGGTCTGGACCGATACAGCGCAAGTGAAACTTGCCATCGAAATTGAAGTTTCGGTAGTAGAGGATTTCGATATTGATGCTCATCAGGCGGCTTCCCTTCAAGTGCAGCCGACTCCTTCGCGAGCGGCCGAACAACAATGATTGCGCCGCATCCCGCCGCCTCCCAGCACGAAGCGGTTCCTCTGCAGCCCGCAGTTGAGGTTGCGGCAGCCCAACGCAGCGGCAGCTAGACTGACCTCCAGCACCCACCTGCGAGGCTCGTCATGCGCGCGTCAGCGATCATTTTTGCTTTGTTCATGGCCCTGCTCGCAGGCCCCACCCTTGCCGCCGATGCACCCACCGCCGCGGTCGCCGAAGACAAGGCCGAAGCGCTCGAGAAGAAGGTCGTCAACGACGCACCGCCGCCGAAAAAAAACGAGGCACTGACTTCAGGCGAGGTCATGGCGGTCGATCCCAGTGGCCAGGCGCCGATGGACGACAGCATCACCTGCCTGGCCCGCACCATCTACTGGGAGGCCAAACAGGCCGATGCCAAGGACATGAGCGCAGTCGCCAGCGTGGTGCTCAATCGCCTCGGCCAGGACGGTTTCCCTGACACCATCTGCGGCGTGGTCAAGCAGGGGGTCGAAAGCAAGAGTTGCCAGTTTTCCTGGTGGTGCGACGGGCGCCCTGACCAGGTCGAGGAAAAGGACCGCTACGACATTGCCAAGGAAATTGCCCGCAAGGCGCTCAACCAGCAGCTCAAGGACCCTACCAATGGCGCCCTGTATTTCCACGACCGCTCGGCGCGGCCAGCCTGGGCCAGGGCTTACCGCAAGACTGCCGAGACCAGGCTGTTCCTTTTTTACAAACCTAACCCAGCACTCGCGCGCTGAGCTTTATACCGCGAGGCGGCGCACCCACAGTGGCTGCGCAGGTGGCAACGTCGGCACCGCATCCAGCAGCGCCCGGGTATAGGCATGGCGCGGCTGGCCCAACACCTGAGCGGCGCTACCCTGCTCAACCACCCTGCCTGCTTGCATCACCAGCACATGATCGCTGACCTGCTCGACCACACCCAGATCATGGGAAATGAACAGGCAGGCCAGGTTCAGCTCGGCCTTGAGTTCAGCCAGCAAGGCGAGGATGCGAGCCTGTACCGACACGTCCAACGCCGACACCGGTTCGTCGCAGATCAACAGGCGCGGTTTCATCGCCAGTGCACGGGCAATGGCAATGCGCTGACGCTGGCCTCCGGACAGCTCCAGCGGGCGCCGATCAAGCACGCTGGCAGGCAACTGCACGCGCTCCAGCAACGCCACCGCCTCGGCCCGCTGCAAGGAGCGCGGCACCCCGGCCAGCGCAAGCGCTTCGCTGAGTACGCGCAGTACGCTGTAGCGAGGGTCGAACGAAGCCAGCGGGTCCTGGAACACTACCTGGATGCCCTGCCGCGCCCGCCGCTTCTGCTCGGCGCCGAGCGCCAACCAGTCGCTACCGGCGAACTCGACCCGGCCCTGGTCGGGTTGTTCCAGGCCGAGCAAGATGCGCCCCAGGGTGCTTTTGCCAGAACCGGACTCACCGACCACACCCAGGGTTTGCCCGGCGCGCAGCTGCAACGATACCTCGCTCAACACCTGGCGGACGCTGCCGTCGGGGCCGGCAAAGGATTTGCCCAGCCCGCTTGCAGCAAGCAATACCGGCTGTTCAATGCTGCTCGCACTGGGCTCAACCAACGCCAGCGCAGGCTGCGTTGGGCGCTGCAAGTGGACGGCACGCGCGGCGCTGAGCAGGCGCTGGGTGTAAGGGTCTTGCGGGTCCTGCAGAATCTGTTCGGCACTGCCCTGCTCCACTATATGTCCGCCGTGCATCACCACCACCCAATCGGCCAACCGTGCCACCACTGCCAGATCATGGCTGACCATCAACAAGCTGTTCTGCTCATCGCGCAGTTGTTCAAGCAGGCGCAGAATCTGTGCCTGCACGGTCGCGTCAAGCGCCGTGGTCGGCTCATCAGCGATCAGCAGGCGCGGCCGGCAGGCCATCGCCGAGGCGATCAACGCGCGCTGACGCAGGCCACCCGACAACTGCCACGAATACTGCTGAGCGCGCACCTGCGGCTCAGGCACGCCGACCTCGGCGAGCAACTGCAGCACCCGCAAACGACGTGCCTCCGCGCCCAGGTCAGAGTGCAGCAGCAGTGCCTCTTCGATTTCGCCACCCACCCGCCGCAACGGGTCGAGCGAACCCAGTGCGTCCTGCATGATGAAACCGATCTGCGCGCCGCGCAGGCGTTGATAGTCAGCCTGGTCGAATACACGCAGGTCGCGCCCGGCAAACTCCAGCCGTTGCGCCTGCACCTGCGCGCCGGGGCCCGCCAGGCCGACCAGGCTGCGGGCGGTGACGCTCTTGCCCGAGCCCGACTCGCCAACCAACGCCACGCACTGCCCCGCGCGCACCTGCAGATCGACTCCGTGTACCACCGCTACACCGTTGAAGCTCACTCGCAGGTCGCGGATGTCGACCAGTGCCGACGCCGTATTCAAGCCACTCATAGGCCTTTGCCCTCACTGCGCCGTAGCCAGTCTCGGCCGATGGCGCTGATGGAAATCACAGTCAAGGTAATTGCCAGCGCCGGCCAGGCCATCAGCCAGGGCGCGTTGGCCATGAAATTGCGTGCCACTGCCATACTTGCGCCCCACTCGGGTGCCGGTGGCGGAGCGCCAAAACCGAGAAAACTCAGCGCGGCAGCGGCGGTGATAGCCCCGCCAAGGCCGATGCAGGCGAGGATCAGGACCGGTTGCACCGCATTGGGCAGGACATGGGCAAACACCACAGCCAGCGGCCGCCGACCCAGGGTCAGTGCCGCCTCGACGAAGCTGGCATGGCGGATGCTCATGGTCTGCGCGCGCACCAGCCGGGCATAGCGCGGCACTGCGGCGATGCCGACGGCAATGATCAAGTTGGTCGTGCCCTGACCAAACAGCGTGATCACCACCAGCGCCAGCAGCAGGTCGGGAAATGCCAGCAGCACATCCACCGCGCGCATCAGCAGGTTATCCAGCCAGCGCGGTGCGAGGCCGGCAAGCAATCCTAGCAAGGTGCCCAGGCCCAGCCCGAGCAGGGTTGCGGTGAAACCGATAAGCAGGGATGCACGCGCCCCGTGAATAACACGGCTAAGCACGTCTCGACCATTCTCATCGGTACCCAGCCAGAACTGGCTGCTGGGCGGTTGATAAGCCAGGCGCGCATCAGCCAGCAAAGGATCGGCCGGCGCCAGCCAACCAGGCAGTGCCACCGCCAGCAACAGCAAGCCGATGGTCGCCCAGGCCAGGCACAACCCTGGCCGCGCAGGGCGCCAGCGCGACAGTCGCGCACTGGTTGCCAGCGTCGGCACCTGGGCAGCGGGAATGATCGCGTTCATGCAACCTCCTGGCTCAAGGCGCCGGATTTGGCGTACGCCGATGCACAGCCTGAATCTCGGCCAGCAGTTCGTCATCCAGTTGCAGCTCCAGCGCACCGAGGTTGTCGTGCAACTGCGCCAGGCTGGTCTGGCCAGTAATGGCACTGGCTACGAACGGCTGACGGATGACGAAGGCCAGCGCCAGCTGCGCTGGGCTCAAACCTCGCTTGGCGGCGATCTGCACATAGCTGGCGATGGCGCTGTTGGCTTCACTGCTGTCGTAGCGGTTGAAGGTGCGGTACACCGACGACAGGCGAGCGCCTTCGGGGCGTGCGCCATCGAGGTATTTGCCGGTCAGCGTGCCGAACGCCAGCGGTGAATACGCCAGCAAGCTCACGCCGTCACGGTGGCTGAACTCCGACAAGCCGTTCTCATACAGGCGGTTGAGCAAGCTGTACGGGTTCTGGATGCTGGCAATGCGCGGCAAATCGCGTTGTTCGCTGTGCCGCAGGAACTGCGCCACGCCCCACGGCGTTTCGTTGGAAACGCCGATATGGCGGACCTTGCCGGCTTTGACCTGTTCGTCGAGCACCGCCAGGGTTTCAGCGATTGCAGCGCTGTCCGGGTGGTCATCCACGTAGGGGTATTCACGCGCGCCGAAGAAGTTGGTGGTGCGGTCCGGCCAGTGCAACTGATACAGGTCCAGATAGTCGGTGCGCAGGCGTTTGAGACTGCCATCCAGCGCGGCAACGATATTGCGCCGATCATGGTGCGAGAGGCCGTCACGAATGTGCGTCTGCCCTGCAGGATCACGCGACGGCCCGGCAATCTTGCTTGCCAGCACCAGTTTGTCGCGGTTACCGCTTGCAGCAAGCCAACTGCCGATGAAGCGCTCCGTGGTGGTCCAGGTTTCGGCCCGGGTCGGCGTTGGGTACATCTCGGCGGTATCGATCAGATTGATCCCGGCGGCGACGGCGGCGTCCAGTTGCTGGTGGGCATCCTGCTCGGTGTTCTGGTGGCCCCAGGTCATCGAGCCAAGGCTGAGCAGGCTGACGTTGAGGTCGGTATGGCCCAGGCGGCGATACTGCATGATGTGATCCTTTTCGATAAATGACTGAAGGCGATGGTCTCAGGCCAGCCGCGCGAGGCCCGCGCTGCTGGCCTGGGTGTACTGGTTGACCGCCTTGGGCAAGCCGAGGTGATCGCGCAAGGTGCGGCCCTGGTATTCGCGGCGGAACAAACCACGCTTCTGCAGTAGCGGAACTACCTCTTCGACGAACACCTGCGCGCCTGACGGGAACATGTCCGGCATGATGTTGAAGCCGTCGCCGGCGCCAGCCAGGAACCATTCGGCCAAGGTGTCGGCAACCTGCTCGGGCGTGCCGACGGCCAACCGGTGGCCCACCAGAATCCGCCGCGACAGCTGGCGGATGGTCAGGTTCTCGCGCCGGGCCAGGTTCAGTTGCGCCTCGAGAAACCCATGCGAGCCGCGCTCGAAGTCCGCTACAGCGCCGATTTGCGCCCAGGGCAGCGGCGCGTCCGGGTCCAGTTCGCGGGCATCAATGCCGATCCGCCCGGCCACCTGCTGCAGCAAGCCGTGCTCACCGTGCCAGGCGTTGAGCTGGTCGAAGCGCGCGTGGGCCTCGGCCTCGGTGCTGCCGATTACCGTCGACAGCCCGGGCATGATCTTCAAATGCTGCGGGTCGCGGCCCCAGGCTTGGGCGCGTTGTTTCATCTCGCGATAAAAGGCCAGGCCGTCGGGCAAGGTGGTCTGGGTGGTGAAGATCGCATCGGCGTAACGTGAGCCAAGCGCTTTGCCGCCTTCGGACGAACCGGCCTGGACCAGCACTGGCCGGCCTTGCGGCGAGCGTGGCAGGTTGAGCGGGCCTTTGACCTGGAAGTGCTCGCCTTTGAAGTCCACCGTGTGCACTTTGCTCGGGTCGGCAAAGCGGCCTGTGGCGCGGTCGCCGATGATCGCGTCGTCCTCCCAGCTATCCCACAGCTTGAGGGTTACATCGACGAACTCCTCGGCACGGCCATAGCGGTCGACATGCAGCGGCGCGCCGCTGAGGCCGAAGTTTTGCGCGGCGGCATCGCCAGCGTTGGTGACCACGTTCCAGGCGGCACGGCCGCCGCTGATGTGATCCAGCGAGGCGATGCGCCGGGCCAGGTTGAACGGCTCGTTGTAGGTACTGGAACAGGTGGCGATGACGCCAATATGTTCGGTGGCCGCCGCCACGGCGGTAAGCAGCAGGGTCGGCTCCAGGCGCCCGCCCGGTTGGCTGGCGACATCCGCTGGCAATGCCGGGCCATCGGCGAGAAAGATCGCGTCAAGGCAGCCACGTTCGGAGATGCGCGCGATGTTGCGGTAATAGTCGACGTCGATATAGGCATTCAGCGCAGCCTCGCCCTGACGCCAGGCGCCGGAGTGTGAGCCAAAGCCGAGAATGTTCATGCCCAGGCTCATCTGTTTTGCTTGCGTCATGGGGTTGCTCCTGTTCAGACAGCGCTGGCTTCATCGAAGGTAGGCTGCACGTCACTGGCTGCCGACTGTTTGGCCCGCCAGGCGGCAGCCGGGCTGATGCCGTTGAGGTAGTAGTTGCCCAGCGCCTGCTCGCGATAGATCGCTGGATTGTGCGATGCCAGGGTGCGCGCGTTGCGCCAGTGGCGGTCGAGCCGACGCTGGTTGCTGGTGGCCGAAGCGCCGCCGACTTCGAACAGCAAGCTGGTCGCCTCAAGTACTTGCGGCAAAACGATCTGTTGCGCCTGGAAGGCGTGCACTTCGGCATCGGTGTAGAGCTGCTCCGGCACCGCGCCGAGCTGGCCGGCTGCAGATGCAGCCTGCAGGCTCTGGGCAACCGCGCCAACCTGCGCCTCGGCACTGAAGGCCAGGCTCGACAGGCGCCCGACCACTTGCTGCACCAGTGGGTCGTCAGCCGGTCGCGACTGGCCGGGCAAGCCGAACGCGCGGGTGCGGCCCTGTACAAAGCCCACGGCATCCGCCAGGACAGCCCGGGCGATGCCTGCCAGGGTGGCCAGGTGAACGGCCTGGTAGAACGCCGTCAGGTACGATTCGGCGCGCAGTTCGCGCTTGGCAAAACGACGCAGAATGTGCCGTTCGGGGACGGCAACCTGGTTGAAGCGGGTGGTGCCGCTGCCGGTCAGGCGCTGGCCAAAGCCGTCCCAGTCATCGACCACTTCAACCCCGGCCGCGCGGGTCGGCACCGCCAGGCTGACGAAGTCGTCGCCATGGTTGGCCACGGCTGCAACCCAGTCCGCGTAGAGCGTGCCGGTGCAGTAATACTTTTCGCCATCGAGGCGATAGCCGCCCTCCCCACTGTCGCTCAATTGCACCGTGTTGCTGGTGCTGTCAGTGCGCTCGGCCATGGCCGCACCCCACAGCTCACCGGCGGCAACGCGGGCAAACCAGTACTGCTGCGAATCAGCATCGGCTGCCGACAGGCGACCTTCGACGAAGCCAAAGTGCGCGCGAAAGATCTGCGGCAGATTCGAATCAGCCTGCCCCAGGCGCACCAGCTGGCGCAGCAACTGCGGCAGCGAGGCGCCCAGCCCGCCGTGGACGTGCGGGACCCTGAGCGCGCCAAACCCCGCTGCGCGCAACCAGGCCACTGGCTCATGGGCCAGGGCTCGTTGCTGCTCGCGTTCAACAGCACCGGTAGCGATGCGGGTGTAGATCGGGCCGAACCGCGCGTCCAGTTCGGCATCGGTGATTGCAGTGTTCGATGGGTGACTCATGACGGTTCCTTTCACGGATTCAATGATGGGCAGTGCGCGGGTCAATGGCCTGGGTCAACAGGTCCACCAGCAGATTGACCAGCACGTAGATGGCAGCAGCCAGCAAGGTCACGCCGAGCACCAGCGGCACGTCCTTGTTGGCAGTCGCGTCGAGCATCAAGCGGCCGATGCCCTGGCGGCCGAACAGCAGCTCGAGCACCACCGCCCCGCCGAGCAGGCTGGCGAATACATATCCGGCCAGCGTCACCAACGGCACCAGCGCGTGACGCAAGGCATGGCGCAGGCGCACGCCGGTATCGGACATGCCGCGGGCGCGTGCCTGAGTGATGAAGGGTTGCTCGAGCACCTGTTCCAGTGACTGGCGCAGCACCTGCGCCAGCAGCGCAGCGATGGGCAGACCCAGCGCCAGACTGGGCAGCAGCAGCGACCGCCAGCCGGCCGAGCCGGACGGCGGCAGCAAGTGGAAATAGAAACTGAAGGCCAGCAGCAGCACCGTCCCGATGACGAAATTGGGTACCGCCGAGAGCACCAGCTCGACCCCCGATACCAGCGCCCGCAAGCGCCGTCCGCGGTTGGCGGTGAGCAGCGCCGACGCCAGAGCCAGCACTACCGCCAGCAACGCTGCAGTGCTGGCCAGGGCCAAGGTCGCACCGAGTTGCTCGCCGATCGCCTGCACCACCGGGATACGCAAGCGGTACGACTCGCCAAGATCACCCTGAGCAAGGCGTCCCAGGTAGCTCAGGTACTGCCGCCACAGCGGCTGATCAAGGCCGTACTCGGCGCGCACCTGGGCCAGCAGCTCGGCGCTGGGCATTGCATCCGGGCCGCCGACAATCGCCAGCGCGGTATCACCGCCACTGTGCTGCATGCCCAGAAAAGTCAGGCTGGCCGCCGCCCACAGCACAATCACACCATCGCGCAGGCGGCGCAGTACCGTCGCCACTAACTTCATGGTTGCTCCTTGGCCAGCCACACGCTGGTGAACAGAGGGACATTGTGCGAGCCGTCGAACAGCACGCCGGCGACGGCCTTGCGGTAGGCCAGCAGCATCTGGCTTTCTACCGACGGCACTGCCGGCACGGTCTCGCCGAGCCGTTGCTGGGCCAGCCGATAGAGCTCGCGACGCCGCTGCGGGTCGGTGCTGCGGCGCGCCTCGCCCAGGTATTGGTCCAGTTGCGCATCACGAAAATGGCCAACGTTCTGACCAATCAAACGCGCGCTGGGAATGGCATTGCTGTGGTAGAGGATGTACAGGCCGTCAGCCGTATTGGTGTGCCAGTAGCCGCCACCGATGGCATCGAACTCACCGGCGTAGCGCAGCTGCATGACCCGCGTCAGCGGCAGTACTTCGATGGCCATGGCAAAGCCGATCTTGCGCAAATCGGCTTGTACCGCCACTGCAACGTTGGCCGGAAAAGCCGGGTTGTCATAGGTGAGCAAGGTCGCTTGCAGGCGCTGGCCGTTGCGCATGCGTACGCCATCGGCAGCGCGCTCGGTCCAGCCGGCCGCATCCAGCAGGCGATTGGCTGCGGCCGGGTCGAACGCCAGTGCGTCCTGCGCAACCGGGTCGTAGCCTGGGGTATTCACGGCGAGATAGTCGCCCTTGGCGAGAAATTCGCCAAAGCCCGATATCCATGCCAGGCCGTCGCGGTCGATGGCTTTGGCCATGGCCTGGCGCACCCGCACATCGTCAAACGGCACCCGCTCGACATTGAAGGTGATGCTGCGCGCTGGGTTGCCTTTGCGGATCCGGCTGCGCAGGGTCAATTGCGGGTTGGCGCGGATCGCAGCGGCGTTCTGCGGCGGTGCGTCGAGGGCCATGTCGCTGTCGCCGGCTTCCAGTGCGGTGTAGCGGATCATCGCCTCGGGCACATAGCTCAGTTCGAGCCGATCCAGATAAGCCTCGCCCTGATGTTTGATGGCCGCCGGCGACCAATCATAGCCAGCGCGACGGCTGAACACCGCGCCTTGGTCGCGCACATAGCTGTCGAGCACGAACGGCCCGCTGCCGATCGGCCGGGTCGCGATGCTACGAGGCGCCTCCAGGATCTGCTTCGGCGAAATCATGCCCAGCCATGCCTGCGAGAGCACGTCGAGGAACGGTGCGTAAGGCTCGCGCAGGGTCGCCTCGAAGGTGAACTCGTCGATCACCCGGCCCTTGAGGTAAGGCGCAATATAAGCGGCCGCCAGTGGAGATTTGGTCGCCGGGTCACGCATGTGCTCAAGGTTCAGCCGCACCGTCTCGGCATCGAACCGCGCGCCGTCGCTGAAGGTGACGTCATCGCGCAGGTGAAAGGTATAGGTCAGGCCATCGGCACTGATATCCCAGCCTTTCGCCAACCAGGGCGTCAGCGTGCCGTCTTCGGCCTGATAGACCAGGCAATCGAACAGGATCCGCCCCAACCACTGCATGTTGCCGTGGGACAAGCCGTGGATGTCGAAGCTGCCCGAATCGGTGGCGGCAGACACGCGCAAGGTGCCACCGCGCAGGCCCTCACGCTGCTCGACAAAATCACTCGCCGGGTAGCGCATGATACCGTTGACGGCCGTCACCGCCTCGCCTTTGAGGCTGCTTGCCGTGTGCGGCGGTGCAGGTGGCGAGCAGCCGCCGAACAGCAGCGCGCTGGCCAGCAGCATCGGCGTCAGCACGTGCCTTTGGGCAGCCGCCATCAGAAGCGCACCGCTACGCCGGTGGTGACTGAGAACGCATCACCCGGATAAAAATTGGCAGAGTCGCGACCGTTGGCGTTGTAGGCGGTGTTGGCCGCACTGGCGTAGCGCTGGTCGGTGAGGTTGCGCAGGTCAGCAAACACTTCCCACTTGCGGCTCGGCGCCTGGAAGCCGACCTTGGCCCCCCACAGCAGGTACGACGGCGCCTGCCAGGTGTTGGCGTAATCGATGTAATAGCTGGAGGCTGCGCGCAGGTTGAGCGAGGCGTAGAAACCGCTGGCCTGGCGGTAGGCCAGTTCAGCCTGGTACACCTGGCGCGGCAGGCTTGGCAGTTCGTTGCCGCCGAAGGTGTCGTCGTCGCGGTACTTGAAGTCGTTGAGGGTGTAAGCCTGGCGCAGGTCGAGGGTGTCGCCGCTGGCACCGGTCCAGAGCAGCGCATTGAGGCCGGCTTCGATGCCTTGGTGAATCGTCGGGCTGGCGTTCGAGGTCGCCGTCAGTTGGTCCTGGGTGGCGCTGGCCTGGCGCACCACCACAGTCAGCAGCTCATCCTGCACCCACGAGCGGTACAGGGTCAGGCTGCCATCGAAGATGCCATGACTGCCGCGCACACCGACTTCGAAGGTGGTGGCTTTCTGTGGCCGCACATCATAGAGAAACGGGTTGCCAGTACTGCCCAACTGCCAGGTCACCGGCGGGTCGATGCTGCGGCTGACATTGCCAAACAGCTGGAATTCGGGGTTGATCTGATAGCGCAGGCCGAGCCGCGGCGCCAGGTCATTTTCGACATATTCAACGCGGGTCGGCAGGTTGCTGGGGTTGGCCGTGGTCAGCGTGGTGCCTTCGATCTCGGCCTTGCGGCGGATATTGACGAACGACAAGCCCGAGGACAGCCACAGCGCATCGGTCAATTGCAGCTCGTTGCCGAACGTCAGCACCGTGTCCCGCGAGCCGGTGTAGTTGGTCTCCTGGATTTTCGCGCCGGTACTGCGATTGTGCGACTTGACGTCAGCCAGCGAAGCCCGGGTGTTGCTGAAGATGATGCTGCTGTCGCTGGGCAGGCCGAACAGGCGATCGCCGGTACGGAAATAGCGCAGGGTCAGGTTGATGTCCTTGGAGCGCCAGTCCTGCGGCGTGGGTGAGTAGCGCCAGCCGTTGAGCAAGGGGTAGTTGTTGTATGAAGCGCCGACTTCGAGTTTGTTGCCATCATCGAAGGTGTAGGTGGTCTTGTTGCCGATGAAGGTGGTGCCGTCCTTGCGCCGCCCGGTCGGGGCGCTATTGCTGCGCGGGTCGTGCTTGAGCTGTTGGCGGGTCAGCGTGTTGCCGTTGGTGAGTTGCTCCTCGCGGTATTTGACGAACAGCCGGGTTTCCAGCTTGGGGCTGAACACATGACCGAAGTTGGCCGCCAGGCCGCGGCCTTCGTTGTTGGCCTGGTCCTGGTAGCCGTCGCGCTCGTTGTGCAGCACGTTGATGTAATAGTCGCTGTCGCCGACTACGCCACCGGTGCTCAGCTGTTGCTTGCGGTAACCGTAGCTGCCCACCTCGAAGCGGGCGTAATTACCCGGGTCGGTGCGCCCGGTCTTGCTGACGAAATTGATCGCGCCGCCCAGCGACAGCGCTGCGTACTCAGAGGCGTTGCCGCCGTACAGGACCTCGGTGTGGTCGATGCCCTGCATGTCGAGGAAGTCTTCCTGGGTGCCGCCGGGACCGGTGATCGGCAGGCCGTCGAAAAGAAACTTGGTGCCCAGCACGTAGCCTTGATAGAAGGTATTGAGCCCGGAACCGCGGATCGAAATCTTGTTCGCGGCGGTGCCGCTGGTGCCTTGGGCGAACACCCCCGGCTGCAGGGCGAGGACGTCTTCGGCATTGGCAGCACGGCCCTGCTCGACCTGACGGTTGTCGATCACTGCAGTATTGCCGGCAACCTTCTGCAGGCGCTTCTGATCCTTCTGAGCGCCACTGGCTGCGGCGCCGGTGACGGTAACTGTGCCGAGAGTGGACTCCCCGGCAGCAAATACCGAGGGGCTGAGCAGCGCCATCAGCACTGCCACACTGGCGGCGTTGCCTAGCGGGTGACCGGTAAGTCGAACTTTCGCACGCAATGCTGATACTCCCTTTATATATATCACCGCCGCACCTCGCTGTTTCGAGGGCCACCGTTGAATGGTTGTAAAGTGAGTACTGCAGGTGTCGTGCCAGCTATTAAAGTACCTGTTTACTGGCCTTCAGGCGCCTTGCCTAGTTGTGCTCCAGCACAAACTGTTGCCGCTCTGTTGCTCAGCCAACAGTTGCCCGTATCTTTCCAATAAGCGCTCAAGCACGGCCATCAGAGCAGTTTCGCAAAGACCACATCACTCCTTGATTCGAGTAATTAACATATAACCTTGAGTGTTTGAATGCCGACAGCCGAGCAACAATTAAGGTGCTTTTCACTCACGCATCGAAGACTGAATGACGGCGCGCCCCGCCCCGCAGTGTCTTTCCCAAGCTGGCATAAAACCTGCTCTGCAATTTGTGACAGGCCTGACTATGCCCATAGAACGCCGAGGCAACTAACTAATGAACTTCAAGGATTACCCCAATGCCCGTGCTGCAACCCAATCAACTGCGTGTGGCTGTCCGCCACGCCACCCTGGCCACAGCCCTTAGCGCCACCCTGGCCAGCCCACTGTATGCTGCAGAGACCGAACGGACCCTGGGTACCGTCACCGTCCAAGGGGCAAAGCAGACTGCTGCGCAAGCGGCCAGTAGCCAACTGGCAGAGGTCCCTGGTGGCACCAGCGTGGTCGACAGCGAAGAAGTCGCCAAAGGCCGCACCGGCAACCTGCAGGACACCCTTGGCTATCAGCCGGGGGTATTCGTGCAGTCCACCGGCGGCAACGATGCAGCCAAGATCTCCATTCGAGGCTCGGGCGCAAACACCTCGCCGGGCTACTTTCGGGAAGGCATCAAGTTTCTCTTCGATGGCCTGCCGCTGACCGGTCCGGGCGGTACGCCGTATGAGTTCCTCAACGCCGCAGGGGTCAACTACACCGAGATTTTGCGCGGCGCCAACGCCTTCCAGTATGGTGCCTTGACCCTCGGCGGCGCGGTCAACTTCGTCAATCATAGTGGCTATACCGCGCCCGGCCTGCGTTTGCGTGGCGAGGCCGGCAGCTACGGTTACCAGAAGCAGAGCATCAGTTATGGCGGGGTCGAGGGCGACCTGGATTACTACCTGCAAGCCGACAACTACCGCAACGACGGCTACCGCGACTACAGCCTGTCGCGCAGTTCAGGCATCGTTGCCAATGCCGGCTACCGCTTCAGCCCCAAACTTGAAACGCGGGTATTGCTGCGTTACCGCGACGAATTCCACAATGACCCAAGCGCGACGACCCTCGCCGCGGCCAAGCACAACCCACGCCGGGCCAGTGCGACCGCCGAAAGCAGCGGTGCCGGTGCGCGCCGCCCCGGCAGCATCTGGCTGGGCAGCAAGACCACCTACACCTTCGACGACGATGCCCGGCTGACCGTCGGGTTGTCCTACCACGACTACCGCCACACCAATAACCCGCGCAGCCCGACCAACCCCAGCTATTGGGACTGGCACGACCTCGGTCTGCTGCTCGGCTATGACCGCATCGACACCTTGTTCGGCCATGAAAGCCGCAGCAGCATTGCCTTCACCTCAACCCAACACCTGCGCGGCGGGGTCAATTCGGCCAATGACGACAAGGTCAGCTTGAAGAAAGTCGACTATCAGGATTCGTTCGACCGGGTGATCGCCTTGGGCAATGATCTCAACCTGGTCGATGGCCTGTGGCTGACCAGCGGTGTGTCGTTCGTCAACGTGCGACGCAAGGCCGACATCGACTACGCGGTGAACCCCAACCGCACCGACTTCCCGCAGCATGTCGACTACGACAACTGGAGCGTCGCCCCGCGGGTCGGTTTGCGCTATGAGTTCAGCCCCAACCTGCAGGTATTCACCAACCTCAGCCGCAGTATCGACCCGCCGGCATCCTGGGAATACTCAGGCTCCGGCCCGACCCTGCCGTACATTCGCCCGCTGGTGGAACAGAAAGGCAACACCTTCGAAGTCGGCATCAAAGGCTCGCACGGGATCTTCGACGGCAGCCTGGCGCTGTACCGCTCGTGGATTCATAACGAGTTGCTCAACGTGCAGATCATCCCGGCCAGCAATGGCGCGGCGGCGGTCACCGGCGCATTCAATGCCACGCCGACCATTCACCAGGGCATCGAAGCAGGCCTGAACACCCGCCTGTGGGAAAACCCACAAGGCGATCAGGTGCGCCTGCGCCAGGTTTACACCCTGAACGACTTCTACTACCGCAACGACGATACCTTCGGCGACAACCAGCTACCTGGCATCCCCAAGCATGTCTATCAAGGCGAGTTGCAATACCAGCACCACAGCGGCTGGTACAGCGGCGTCAACGTGCAGTCAGCATCGCGCACGGCAGTGGACTACGCCAACACGCTGTATGCGCCTTCGTACACGATCTGGGGCGCGAAAGTGGGTTACGAGGCGCCCAAGGGCAATTGGAAAGTCTCGCTGGACGTGAAAAACCTGGCCAACAAAGCTTATGTTTCGGCCATTACCCCCGTCTACAACGCGCGCGGGCAGGATTCGGCGTCGTTCTGGCCGGGCGACGGCATCGGCGCCTATGTTGGGCTCGAGCTGCGCTACTGACGGCAAACCGGCGTTGCCCCGCGCAAGCGGAGCAACGCCGACGCCTCAGAGGTTCGAGGCGCGCGGCATCAGCTCATAGGGCAACTTGAAGCCGGGCATGGCCTTGATCCGCTGTTTCCAGGCTTCGATATGAGGGAAATCACTCAGCTGCATGCCGGTATCTTCAGGCATGTACACGTAGCCGGCCAGCGATAGGTCAGCGATGGTCAAGCGCCCGCCGACCATATAGGGCGTGCTGCTCAGGTGCTGGTCGACCACGCAATAGGCCGCTTTTGCCCGATCGCGGAAGAACGTCGTGACTTCGGTTTCACCGGTCTTTTTCAAACCGTAGAGAAAACGCAGGGTCGCGTAATAGCTGGTGAATTTGTGGTTATCGAACAACATCCAGCGCCAGATCTCGCGGCGCTCGTCTTCACTGTGCCAGTCAAACTTGCCCGTCTGCTCGGCCAGGTACTCGAGAATCAGCGCAGACTGGGTCAAAGTTTTGCCGTTGTGTTCAAGCACTGGCACTTCGCCCTGCTGATTGACCTGGCTGCGCCAGTCTTCATCTCGGGTCTGGCCATTGAAGAAGTCGACCGGCACCGCTTGCCAATCGCAACCGGTCAATTCAAGCATCAGCGCAACCTTGTAGGCATTGCCGGATTCACCAAAGCAGTGCAGCGTGTATTCAGACATGGTCGACCTTCAGCTTGGGTTGAATGAGACAGCTCGCCCAGCAGTAGAGCATGGCTCGGGTACGTCGACCACTGCGCGCGCGCAGCCAATTGAACTAGTTTCAGTCATTGCCGCTCTTATTATCATGCAGACATTCCCCTAGGCTTCACCCTTCTGGAGGTTTCGCCATGCGTCGTTTGATTGTTGTTTCTTCGCTGTTGGTTCTGCTGCCTGTTGGCTCGGCAATGGCCCGTGTCGATGGCCGTGATATCGCTACTTCGGCGGGTGTATCCGCTTCCCTGTACTCGACCTTCAAGGATGACAAGCGGATCATCCCGGCGCGTGACGAGCTGTCGGCATTCGTAGCCAGCGGCGGTGCCATCCGTGGCGCTTACGTTGAATCGGCGCTGGAGCAGGCGCGTCAAAGCAACCCTGGCCTGCAGGTCAGTGACGAAGAGCTGGCTCAGGCGATCCTGTCGCAAGACAACTGATCGCTGCTGTATGCGACAAACACTGGACCACGTCTACGCCCCGCGTAACGTGGTCTTTTGCTGTGCGGCTTTGATAATCATCCGTCATTTTCAATAAATCGACGAAACAGTCTCGGCACGCCACGCCTTGGTGCCCTCACTGCCAGCCGCTATGGTTGCTGCACTTCTTCACAACCCAGCGGAACAGCCTCCATGAAAGCCATTGTCTTTACCCAGCACGGCCTGCCGATCAGCGATCCTGCGGCATTGTTCGACACCGAGCTTGAGCAGCCCACCCCTGGGCCCCGCGATCTGCTGGTCGAAGTGCAGGCCATCTCGGTCAACCCGGTCGATACCAAGGTCCGCGCCGGCAGCGGCAGCACCGCGCAGCCGAAAGTACTCGGTTGGGACGCCGTGGGTATCGTCCGGGAGGTCGGCAGCGACGTCAGCTTGTTCCAGCCAGGCGATGAGGTCTTCTACGCCGGCGCCATCGACCGACCCGGCAGCTACAGCCAGTTTCACTTGGTGGATGAGCGCATTGTCGGGCACAAACCGCGCAGCCTCGACGCCGCCAGTGCCGCAGCGCTGCCGCTGACGTCGATCACCGCCTGGGAGCTGTTGTTCGACCGCCTGGGCGTTGCCGAAGGTGGCGGCCAGGGGCAGACCCTGCTGATCGTCGGTGCTGGCGGTGGGGTGGGCTCAATCCTTACCCAACTGGCCCGCAAACTGACCGACCTGACCGTGATCGGCACTGCCTCACGCGCCGAAACCCAGCGATGGGTCAAGGACCTGGGCGCGCATCATGTGGTCGATCACAGCCAGCCGCTGCCCGCACAGATTGCTCAGATCGGCGATGGCCAGGTCGATAAGGTCATCAGCCTGACCCACACCGACCGCCACTTCGCTCAGCTGATCGAAGTCCTGCGTCCACAAGGTCGGCTGGCGCTGATCGACGACCCGGCAACCCTTGACGTCGTGCCGCTCAAGCGCAAATCGTTGTCGCTGCACTGGGAGCTGATGTTCACCCGCTCGCTGTACCAGACCGCCGACATGATCAAGCAGCACCAATTGCTGGATCGAGTTGCGGCACTGGTTGACGAAGGAGTGTTACGCACCACCTTGGGTGAGCACTTCGGTGCGATCAATGCACAGAACCTGCGCCGGGCTCACGCCCTGATCGAGAGCGGCAAGGCCAAGGGCAAGATCGTCCTTGAAGGATTCGACGCCTAGGCTTGCTCAGCCAGCGGCTGTACCTGGATCAATCGCCCAGGGCCTGCAGCCGCTGTAACAGGAATGCGCGCAATTGCTGCACCACCGGCGTCAATGACTGCCGGTGGGCACACACCAGGTGCAACGGCGTCGGCTGCCCCCAGGCCCGCGGGAACAGCTCGACCAGGCGCCCGGCCTCGAGGTCGGCGCGCACATCCAGCTGCGACTTGAACACCACACCCAGCCCCGCCACCGCCCAGCGCCGCACCACATCGGCATCATCACTGGTGCGATCGCCGGCGACCATCACCGCCTTGACGCCGTGCTCGGTATGAAAGCTCCAGCGTTCATGAGTCAGGTCGCCCATCATGTAGCGCAGGCAGTTGTGCTGGGTGAGATCTTCTGGGGTGCGCGGCGCACCATGCCGGGCGATGTAGGCAGGTGCTGCGCAGAGGATGCGCCGGTTGTTCGCCGCCAGCGGCAGCGCCACCAGGCTGGAGTCGGCCAACTGCCCATAACGAATCCCCGCATCCAGTCGGTCACTGAAAAAGTCCGCAACCTGGTCGCTCAGCCTTAGCTGCAGTTCGATCCGTGGGTGCGCCGCCTGAAACTCATCCAGCCACGGCAACAGCAGGTTACGGCCCAGATCGGAAGGCATCGACAGGCGCAGCGCCCCGGCAATTTCCTCGCGCCCGTCAGCCAGTGCCAACTCACCCTCGCTGAGTGCTTCCAGCACCTGACGGGCATGCGGCAGGTAGCGCTGGCCATCGTCGGACAGGCGCAGTTTGCGCGTCGAGCGCACGAACAAACGGATACCCAGGCTGCGCTCCAGGCGCTGCACCGCACCGCTGGCCAAGGCCGGGGAAATATCCAGTTGCCGCGCCGCCGCCGAGAAGCTGCCGGCCTCGACGGTGGTGACGAATACCTGCAGATCGTCCATGCGCACCAGTTTCTTGATCAACCGCCAATCCTCACCTATTCAAGCCAAAGCCTTGCCGTAGAGCGCTGAGGGTCTAGGCTGACAGTTCAAGCCAATAAAAAGAGACCACCAATGCCGATGCCCCGCCCACCCTTTGCCGCCGCCCTCGCCCTGTGCCTGGCCTGCTCCCAGGCCATTGCCGCCGAACCGACCCCACAGGACCTGCTCAAGCAAGCCCAAGCCGAGCAAGCACATTACCTCGACACCCTCAAAAGCCTGGTCTCGGTCGACACCGGTACCGGCACCGAAGCAGGCCTTAGCCAGGTCAGCGCGGAACTGGTCAAGCGCCTCAAGGCGCTAGGTGCCCAGGTTGAAACCCATCCCGCCACACCTTCTGTTGGCGACAACATCGTCGGTACCTTCAAGGGCACCGGCAGCAAAGACTTCATGCTGATGGTCCACTACGACACCGTGTTCGGCCCCGGCACGGTGGCCAAGCGGCCGTTTCGTATCGAAGGCAAACGCGCCTACGGCCCCGGTGTTGCCGATGCCAAAGGCGGCGTGGCGATGATCCTGCACGCGCTCAAGCTGCTGCAGGACCAGCAATTCAAAGGCTACCGGACCCTCACAATACTGTTCAATCCAGATGAAGAAATGGGCTCCGCCGGCTCCAAAAAGATCATCGCCGAGCTGGCCCGCAAGCATGATTACGTATTCTCCTACGAGCCGCCAGACAAGGACGCCGTCACTGTCGCCACCAACGGTATCAACCGCCTCAAACTCGAAGTCAAAGGCCGCTCCTCGCACGCTGGTTCTGCACCTGAAGAAGGCCGCAACGCACTGACTGAATTGTCCCATCAGATCCTCCAGTTGAAGGACCTGGGCGATGCCAACAAAGGCACCACGGTCAACTGGACCCTGGCAAAAGCCGGCGAAAAGGCCAACATCATTCCTGCCCTGGCCACGGCCGAAGCCGACATGCGCTATTCGGACTTGAGCGAAAGCGATCGCGTCGCGGCCGATGCCAAACGCATCGCACAAAAGCAGCTGATCGCCGACACCCAGACCAGCGTCACCCTCGAGAAAGGCCGCCCACCCCTGGCGCGCAATGAAGGCTCAAGCGCCCTGGCCACAACCGCCGGCCAGCTGTATGGCCAGATCGACCGCACGCTTGAGCCGATTGCGATGCGCTTTGGCACCGACGCCGGGTATGCCTACGTGCCGGGCAGCGCGAAGCCTGCAGTGCTGGAAACCATGGGTGTGGTCGGTGCTGGGCTGCATGGCGATGACGAGTACATCGAGCTGGCCAGTGTCGCACCGCGCTTGTACCTGACGGTGGCGATGATCAGGAAGCTGGCGCAGTAAGCCTTGCAGTCGTGAGGGAGCGTGATGAACATTCTCTACGATGAACGCGTCGATGGCCGGCTGCCGGCCATCGACCAGGCCGAGGTGCTGGGGGCGCTGCGCAGCGCCCTGCCCGACCTGGAGATTCTGCACCGCAGCGAGGACCTCAAGCCGTATGAGTGCGATGGCCTCTCGGTCTATCGCACCCTGCCGTTGCTGGTGGTACTGCCAGTGCGGCTGGAGCAGGTGCAGACGCTGCTCAGGATTTGCCACCAGCGCGGGGTGCCGGTGGTTGCGCGCGGCGCAGGCACTGGTTTGTCCGGCGGCGCCTTGCCGTTGAGCAAGGGCATCCTGCTGGTGATGGCGCGCTTCAACCAGATCCTTGAGGTCAACCCGCAGGGGCGTTATGCCAGGGTGCAACCTGGCGTGCGCAACCTGGCCATCTCTCAGGCCGCAGCGCCGTACGGCCTCTACTACGCACCTGATCCGTCGTCGCAGATCGCCTGTTCGATTGGCGGCAACGTGGCTGAAAACGCCGGCGGTGTGCATTGCCTGAAATACGGCCTTACCGTGCACAACCTGCTCAAAGTCGACATCCTCACCATCGAAGGCGAGCACCTGAGTCTGGGCAGTGATGCTCTGGACAGCCCAGGCTTTGACTTGCTGGCGCTGTTTACCGGCTCCGAAGGCATGCTCGGCATTGTCACCGAAGTCACCGTCAAATTGCTGGCCAAGCCGCAGGTGGCGCGGGTGCTGTTGGCCAGCTTCAACAGCGTCGAGGACGCTGGCCGCGCGGTTGCCGAAATCATCGGCGCGGGGGTCATCCCCGCGGGCCTGGAGATGATGGACAACCTCGCTATCCGCGCCGCTGAAGACTTCATCCATGCCGGCTACCCGGTGGACGCAGCGGCGATCCTGCTGTGTGAACTGGATGGCGTCGAAGCCGATGTAACGGCGGACTGCGCGCGGGTGCAGGCCGTGCTGGAGCAGGCTGGGGCGAGCCAGGTGCAACTGGCCTGCGACGAGGCGCAGCGGGTGCGTTTCTGGGCCGGGCGCAAGAACGCCTTCCCTGCCGTGGGGCGGATTTCAGCGGACTACTACTGCATGGACGGCACGATTCCCCGCCGCCAGCTGGCGCGGGTGCTCAGTGCGATCGCTGAGTTGTCCGCCGAATATGGGTTGCGCGTGGCCAATGTGTTTCATGCCGGCGATGGCAATATGCACCCGCTGATCCTGTTTGACGCCAATGTGCCGGGCGAGCTGGAGCGGGCTGAAGCCATCGGCGGCAAGATCCTCGAGCTGTGCGTGGCGGTGGGTGGCAGCATTACCGGCGAGCATGGTGTCGGCCGGGAAAAGATCAATCAGATGTGCGCGCAGTTCAACAGCGACGAAATCACCCTGTTTCACGCGGTCAAGGCAGCGTTTGACTCGCGGGGGCTGCTGAACCCCGGCAAGAACATTCCGACCCTGCAGCGCTGCGCCGAATTTGGCGCCCTGCATGTACACCATGGCCAACTGCCCTTCCCTGACCTGGAGCGTTTCTGATGAGCCTTGCCGGTGATCTGAGCCAGGACCTGCTTGATCAGGTCAAGCAGGCGCTGGCTGCAAATACGCCACTGCGCATCCAGGGTAGCAACAGCAAGGCCATGCTCGGCAACCACGTTGCAGGCGAGCTCATCGACACCCGCGGCCATAGCGGCATCGTCAGCTACGACCCTGCCGAGCTGGTCCTGACCGCGCGCGCCGGGACGCCACTGGCTGAAATCGAAGCCGCATTGGCTGAAGCTGGGCAAATGCTGCCCTGGGAACCGCCGCATCTGGGGCCGGCAGCAACAGTGGGCGGCACGGTTGCGGCGGGGCTTTCCGGCCCACGCAGGCCCTGGGCGGGGGCGGTGCGCGACCATGTTCTCGGCAGCCGCGTCATCACCGGCCACGGCAAGTTGCTGCGGTTCGGCGGCGAAGTGATGAAGAACGTTGCCGGCTACGACCTGTCACGCCTGCTCACCGGCAGCTTCGGCTGCCTTGGGCTGCTCAGCGAAGTCTCGCTCAAAGTGCTGCCGCGACCGCGCCAATGCCTCAGCCTGCGCTTGCATATGCCTGCGCATCTGGCACTAAGTGCACTCGCTGAATGGGGTCAACAGCCGCTGCCGATCAGCGCAGCCTGCCATGACGGCGAGGTACTCTGCCTGCGCCTGGAGGGTGGCGAAGGGTCGGTACAGTCGGCATTTCAGCGCCTCGGCGGCGAGCTGATCGACAGCCGCTTCTGGGACGATCTGCGCGAGCAGCGGCTGGCATTTTTTGCCGATTCGCAGCCGCTCTGGCGCCTGTCGCTGCCAATTGCCTCAGGCCCCACCGGCCTGCCTGGGCGCGAGCTGATCGACTGGAGCGGCGCCCAGCGCTGGCTGAAGTCCACAGCACCCGCTGCGCAGATCCGCAGCCAGGCCGCTGCCCTCGGAGGGCACGCCACGGCCTATTCAGCGGTTGCTGACAGCTTTACCCCATTGCCCGCAGCGCTGCTGCGCTACCACCGAGCACTCAAACAGCAGCTCGACCCCCAGGGCATCTTCAATCCCGGGCGTATGTATGCAGACTTGTGAGGGCAGATCATGCAGACCAATCTGAGCGAAGCAGCCCAAGGCCTGGCCCGCGGCGCAGAAGCCGAGCGCATTCTGCGCTCCTGCGTGCACTGTGGTTTCTGCACCGCCACCTGCCCCACCTACCAACTCCTGGGCGACGAGCTGGATGGGCCACGTGGCCGGATCTACCTGATCAAGCAAGTGCTGGAAGGCGCGCCGGTCACCGCCAGCACCCAACTGCATCTGGACCGCTGCCTGACATGCCGTAACTGCGAAAGTACTTGCCCCTCAGGCGTGCAATACCACGACCTGCTGGACATCGGCCGCGCCGTGGTCGAGGCACAGGTACCCCGCCCGCTCGGTCAACGCCTGCTACGTGGCGCGCTGCGCGCCGTGGTGCCACGGCCAACCCTGTTCCAGGCGCTGACTCGCAGCGGCCAGGTACTGCGCCCGCTGCTACCGGCGGGTCTAAAAACCAAATTGCCTGCAAGCGTGACAGCGCCAGGCCTGCGCCCGGCGCCGCGGCACAACCGTCGCGTGCTCTTGCTTGAAGGCTGCGTACAAGCAGCCTTCTCACCCAACACCAACAGCGCCACCGCACGCGTGCTCGATCGCCTCGGCATCAGTGTCGAGCCAAGCCCGGCGGCGGGCTGCTGCGGTTCGGTGGAGTATCACTTGAACGCCCAAGAGCAGGGTTTGCAACGCGCCCGGAACAACATCGATGCCTGGTGGCCGGCGGTTGAGGCCGGCGCTGAAGCCATTGTGCAGACCGCCAGCGGCTGCGGCGCGTTTATCCATGAGTACGGCCACTTGCTTGCCCACGACCCGCTGTACGCCGGCAAAGCCGCCCGCATCAGCGCCCTCGCCCGTGACCTGGTGGAGGTTGTGCGCGACGAGCCGCTGGAGCAGCTCGGCCTGTGCCGCGAACAACGGCTGGCGTTCCACTGCCCCTGCACGCTGCAACATGCGCTCAAACTCGGCGGTGCGGTGGAAGCCGTGTTGACACGGCTGGGCTTCAGCCTCACCAGCGTGCCGGACGGGCACCTGTGCTGTGGCTCGGCAGGTACCTACTCGCTGACCCAGCCCGAGTTGGCCCGGCAACTACGCGATAATCGCCTGGACGCGCTGGAAAGCGGCAAACCGCAGATCATCGCCACTGCCAATATCGGCTGTCAGACCCATCTCGACGGCGCGGGCCGCACGCCTGTGCGGCACTGGATCGAAATCGTCGAGCAAGCGTTGACCGCGCAGGGCTGATCAACTCGCTTGATCTGTTTTCAAGAGTGGCGCAAAAACGCTCTGAAACGTACCCTGCAGCCGTAATACCAAAGTGCCATGCGTCGGTTTTCGCCACGCGCGTCCACTGTTTTTGCATACCATGCGCACATTGATGCAGTCATACCGTATATCGGAGTTGTCTACCTCAGGAAGAGGCCCGCACGTTCAAGCCATTTCCGCCTCTGGCGAGATGTTGATACCCAGCCATCAAGAGGCACCCGCAATGAACATTTCCAGCACCGGCGAACCCCCTTCCTCTGGGTGCCGCCAATGTCGTGACAGCGAACCGCTGCCGTTTGCCATCAGCATGGCCTTCCAGCCGATCATCGACGCGTCAAGTTCGGCCGTATTCGCCTACGAGTCCTTGGTCCGCGGCACCGATGGCAGCGGTGCCAAGAGCATCCTCGACCAAGTCACTCAGGCCAATCGCTACAAGTTCGACCAGACGTGCCGGGTCAAGGCGGTGGAGTTGGCCGCCAAGCTCGCGCTGCCGACCTACCTGAGCATCAACTTCCTGCCCAACGCGGTGTATCAGCCAGCCGCGTGTATCCGCGCCACGCTCGATGCTGCTCAGCGCTTCAACTTCCCTACCAATCGGATCATCTTCGAATTCACTGAAAACGAAAGCATGGTCGACAAGCAGCACCTGCGCGGCATTGTGCACGAGTACCAGAAGCTTGGCTTCAAGACCGCGATCGATGACTTCGGAGCTGGCTATTCGGGGCTGGGTCTGCTGGCAGAGTTTCAGCCAGACATCATCAAGATCGACATGGAGCTGATCCGCGATATTCACCAGAGCCGCGCACGCTGCGCGATTGTCGACGGCATCGTCGGTATCTGCCGCAAGCTCGATATCACGGTGATCGCCGAAGGTATCGAGCGCGTCGAGGAGTACCTGACACTGCGCAGCCTGGGCGTCAATCTGTTCCAGGGCTATCTGTTTGCCCGCCCTGGCTTCGAGACACTGCCGGACGTGCACTGGCCTGGCCGCGAAACTGTCTGCTAGAGCAGGTATCCTGAGCATTCAGACGCGCTCGGGAACGCTCCATGGAACTGCACATTCGCCTCGAAGGGGGCAAAGGCCTTGCCGATCAGCTCTATCAGCAGCTGCGCGCCGGTATCGACAGCGGCCACCTCGCGGCGGGTAGCCAATTGCCGCCAACGCGCCTGCTGGCCGAGCAATTGGGCGTGTCGCGCAAGACCGTTGCCGAGGCCTATTCGCGCCTGACCTACGACAACTTGCTCAACGCCGTGGTTGGCCGCGGCACATTCATCAGCCAGCGGCGCGCGCCTCAGGCAACCCCTACGGCGGTGGTCGAACTGGCGGCCAGCGCGTCGCTGCAACGCTGGCAGCAACGGGCGACGGTGCTCGCCAGGCCCGGTTTGGACAGCCCGTCGCGCTATGACTTCATCGGTGGCGCTTCGACCAAGGCACAGTTCCCGTTCGACCAATGGCGCAGCTGCATGCAGTACGCCCTGCGCCGCAGCCAGCGCCACCCCGAACGGCAATTCCATGCCCAGGGCCTGGCGGAGCTGCGCGAAGCCATCGCCCATCACATTGCCTACGCCCGCGGCGTGCATTGCAGTGCGGCGGACATCCTGGTCTGCAACGGTGCCCAGCAAGCGCTGGACCTGATCGCCCGGGTGCTGGTCGAGCCGGGCTGTCGAGTGGCCATGGAAGACCCCGGCTATTCACCGGCGCGCCAGCTGTTTCTCGCTTTGGGCGCTCAATTGCAATCGGTGCCGGTGGATGAGCAAGGCCTGTGCGTTGAACAGATCGAGCCTGGCACGCGGCTGATCTATGTGACGCCATCGCATCAATTTCCGCTGGGCATGCCGATGAGCGAAGCACGCCGCCAGGCCTTGCTGGACAAGGCCGCTGAGCTGGGCGCGCTGATCATCGAAGACGACTATGACTGTGAGTTCCGCTATCAGGGACCAACCAGCGATGCCCTGCAGCGACTAGACCGGCACGGCCTGGTGGCGTATGTCGGGACCTTTTCCAAGACCTTGCTGCCGGAATTGCGCCTCGGCTACGCGGTGCTGCCGCCCGCGGTACTGCGCGCCGCCTGCGTGGCCAAGCACCTGAGCGATCTGCACAGCCCGGCCCTGCAACAGTGGGCATTGGCGCGGTTTATCAACGAGGGCTACCTGAGCAAGCACATCCGCCGTTGCCACGAAATATACAGCGCCCGCCGCGGGCGGATCCTGCAGCGTTTGCAGGGGGACCTGGCGCCATGGTTCAGTGCGGTGCCGGCCAATGCTGGCTTCCACATGAGCGCGCTGGCCAGCCCCACTGTCGATGTCGAGTTGCTGATCAAGCTGGTGCGCAAGGTCGAGGTCGGCCTGTATTCGCTGGCGCCGTTCTTCAGCGAGGTGCCCGTACGCCCTGGCCTGCTACTGGGCTTCGGCGCCATCGAGCTACTGGATATCGACCCGGCGCTGGACCGGGTCGCCGATACCCTGCGCCAGATCAGCTGAGCGGCTGCACCTCGGCACCACGTGCTGGCCGGGCCATCGCGCCAGCGTAGCCCTGCGGGACGAACCGAGCGGTGACCAGCAACATGGCCACTACCGTCAGCGTGAGCAAGGTCCATGAGGCCTCAAAGTCGCCGGTGACATCGCGCAGCCAGCCGGTGATGTACGGCACGATGCCGGTAATGATAAAGCCGATACCTTGCACGAAAGCCGCCAGGCTTCCCGCCTCTGCCGGGTTTTTCAGATGTTCCAGAGTCAAGGTCAGGCTCAGGCTGAAACATGAGCCCAGACCAAAACCGATTAAGCCGACCCACAACCCCATCGCGCTGTTGGGTGCCAGCAGCAGCCCGCTGAAGCCGCACAGTTGCACCAGCAACGCCAGCCACAGGCCAGGCCGGCGATCCACCAGATGGCGCAACAGCCATGGCATCCCCAGCGCGCCGATGACCTGGAACACGGTCATCAAACCGACCAGGTCCCCCCCGCCCTGAGCGGTGCCGCCGTGCTCCAGGTGATAGGCCGGCAGCCACGCCACCATGCTCGTGTAACCGCCGTTGATCAGGCCGAAGTACAGTGCGAGCAACCACGCCCGGCGATTGCCGAACCAGTGCCCGCGCGCCGCGCCCGGTGCCTGTGCAGGCGCCTGGCGTGGACGCAACACGCCCCAGGCAAGCATTGCCAGCAGCGCCGGCACTGCCCAGATGCCAAGGCCGACCTGCCAGCGCTGAAAGTACTCGCTGATGTGCGGGCCAAGCACCGCCGCCAGGCCGCCGCCGGTCATCAACGCCGCTGAATAAAGGCCCATGCTGGTTGCCAGCCGCTGCGGGAACCAGCGGTTGACCAACCCCGGCATCATGCCTTGCACTAGCGCCACGCCGATCCCGGCCAGCAAAGCACTGACGATAAGCGCCCAGGCGCTGGCCACCTGCAAACGCCACAGGCATGCCGCAGCGATGGCGCCCAAGCCGAACAGCATGCCGCCATGCTCACTCAGCCAGCGTCGCAGCCAGGGCTGGGTCAAGGGCACCAGGCCCATGCACAGCACCGGCAACGCAGTCAGCAGCGCCGCTTGCTGATAGCCAAGGCCGGTACTGGCGCGCATCGCTTCAAGCAACGGCCCGATACTGGTCAGGATCGGCCGCAGATTAAGCGCCAGGAGCATGATCAGCAGCAGGTTCAATGCACCTCTCATACCTGCTGGGCCTGTTGCCATTGTTGATACAGGCCAGCCTCGCCCTGCGGCTTGAGTGGCCGCAAAGGCAGGCTTTGCTGTTGCGCCGGCTTGGCCATTTCAGCGTATACGGCAGCGGTCGACAGGCCGAAGGCAGCGCCCTCGTCGTTGTCGTAGGCAAACCATGCGCGCTCGATGCCGCACAGGTGCATGGCCGCCAGACACATCGGGCACGGGTGACCGCTGGCGTAGACCTCTGCGCCGTCCAGGCGTGCGGTGCCGAGCACCTGCGACGCCTGGCGGATAGCCTGCATTTCGGCATGGGCAGTTGGGTCCTGGCTGCTGTGGATCTCATTGACGGCACGCGCCACTACCCGACCTTGATAGACCAGCACAGCACCGAACGGACGGCCGCCGGCCTGAATATTCTCTCGGGCCAGATCCAGCGCTTCGCGCATATGGCTTGGGTTGGACATGAATGAATCTCCGGTAAGCGATGCGCTGATTATCCCGACTCCAGGGTCAAGGCTGAAATGAAGAGATTGGATGCCTGTCAGTGGCCACCTGAATAGCGCCATTGGCCTCCTGGCAAAGCCGGGGATTGGCTATCGGGGGCCACGCTGCGCGGCGCTAAGCTTTGCGCAACAGCCCGCCAGCCGGCGGCCTCTAGCACCTACCGGAGCCAAACCATGCACAGTCGCCTTGAATGGGCCAAACACGCGCCCGAAGCCTACAAAGCCATGCTCAGCCTGGAGCAGGCGCTGGCCAACAGTGGCCTGGAAACCTCGCTGCTCGAGCTGATCCGCCTGCGCGCCTCGCAGATCAACGGCTGCGCCTACTGCGTCAACCTGCACAGCAATGATGCGCGCAAGGCCGGCGAAACCGAGGCCCGTTTACAAACCTTGCTGGTCTGGCAGGAAACCCACTACTTCACCCCTCGCGAGCGGGCGGCGCTGGCCTGGGTCGAGAGCCTGACCAAGTTGCCTGAACACGGTGCGCCGCAAGACCAGTATCAAGCGCTGCAGGAGCATTTCGAGCCTGCCGAAGTGGTCAACCTGACGCTGGCAATTGCCACCATCAACGCCTGGAATCGTTTCGGCGTAGGGTTCGCAATGATCCCGGCCTGAGCTGGGGTTACTCGCGTCCGAGCAGCCGCGAGCGGTAGCTACCAGGGCTGTGCCCGGTCCATTTCTTGAACGCGCGGTGAAACGCGCTGGGCTCCTGGAAACCGGTCTGCTCGGCGATTTCAGCAACGCTCAAGAGGCCCTCGCGCAGGCGTTCGAAGGCCATCGCCCGACGTACTTCGTCCTTGATCTGCTGGTATGAGCGCCCTTCGCGCTGCAACTGCCGGCGAAAGCTGCTGGCGCTCAAACCCTGCTGCTCTGCCAGGCCGACCAGCGTCGGCCACTCGCCATAATCGCGGGCCTTGAGGTGGCGATAAACCTTCGCCACCAGGCCGTTCTGATTGCGAAAGCGAATGACCAGTCCTTGCGGCGCAGTGCGCAAAAAAGTCTTCAGGGCGGCCAGGTCCTGCACTACGGGCAGGCGCAGGTCGGCACTGTTGAACTCCACCTCGGTACGGCCACTGCCCAGGCGCAGGTCAGCGCCCCACAGCAGCGTGTCGTCTTCCAGTGGCGGACGTGCAATGGCCAGCTCGGTGCGTTCGATCTGCAACCGGCGCCCGCCCAACCAGCACAGCAGACCGACCACCAGCACCAGATAGGTTTCCTCGGCATACCCCCGGGTCAGTGGATCGGCAATGCTCGACTGCACGCTGATCACTGTGCGCGAGCCACGTACGTTGATCGAGCCACGCAGGTCGCGCAGAAACAGGCCGAAATTGCCCAGGCACTGACGCAGTGCCTTGTCCAGGCTGGGCTCCTGGATCAACCCCCGGCAGATCAAGGCAAAGCTGCCCAGCGGCATGCCATGGCTGTCGAGGCGGAAAAATTCGTCGTCCAGCACCTGAATCAAACTTAACCAGAGCTGGGCAAAGGCCTTGGCCGGCACCCGTGCCTCCGGGTCTTCAAGCAGCTCAGGGAGTATGCCGACGGCGCGCAACTGTGCATCGCGCAACTGCGGCTGATCAGCCAGGGCATGCAGCATGGCCTGGAGAAAATACACCGCGACCGAATCGCTATCGCGCATGGCTGGGGTTCGCTTGTCTATGCTGAGTGGCAAAAAACGCCAGGTTGAATGAGCAGATCCGACATAGGCCGCCAGGCAGGCATTGCCTAGACTCGGGCCATCCACAGATGGCGGCCATTCTCGCAGAGCCTGGCCCCGTCCCGCTACGCCTTCGCAACTGGAGCCCGCCATGAGCAGTACAGAAATCTACGTAGTCAGTGCCGTCCGTTCCGCCATCGGAGGCTTTGGCGGTGCCCTCAAGGACCTGCCGCTGGCCGACCTCGCCACGGCGCTGGCCCGTGCCGCCATCGAGCGCTCCGGCGTGGCTGCCGAGCAGATTGGTCATGTGGTGATGGGCAACGTCATCCCCACCGAAGCCCGCGATGCCTATCTGGGCCGAGTGGCGGCGATGAATGCCGGCATTCCCAAGGAAACCCCGGCCTTCAACGTCAACCGCCTGTGCGGTTCGGGCCTGCAAGCGATCGTCTCGGCCGCGCAAAGCTTGCTGCTGGGCGACACCGATATCGCCCTGGCGGCCGGCGCCGAGTCGATGAGCCGCGCGCCGTACCTGCTGCCACAGGCGCGCTGGGGCGCACGCATGGGGGATCTGCAAGGCATCGATTATCTGGTCGGTGTGCTGCAGGACCCGTTCGAGCATTTCCACATGGGCATCACCGCCGAGAACGTCGCGGCCAAGCACGGCATCACCCGGCAGATGCAGGACGAGCTGGCGCTGACCAGCCAGCAACGCGCCGCCCGGGCGATTGCCGAAGGCCGTTTTGACAGCCAGATCGTGCCGCTGGAACTGAAAACCCGCAAAGGCCCAGTGCAGTTCGCCGTCGACGAGCATGTGCGCGGCGATGTAAGCGCCGAGCAGTTGGCTGCGATGAAGACTGTGTTCAAGAAGGACGGTACGGTCACCGCAGGCAATGCCAGCGGCATCAACGACGGCGCCGCCGGCCTGGTGCTGGCCACCGGTGAAGCGGTACGCCGGCTGGGCCTCAAGCCGCTGGCGCGGTTGGTAGCCTACGCACATGCCGGCGTCGAGCCGGCGCTGATGGGCCTGGGACCGATTCCGGCTACGCAAAAAGCGCTGCAAAAGGCCGGCCTGACGGTCAATGACCTGGATGTGATCGAGTCCAACGAGGCGTTTGCCGCGCAAGCCTGCGCAGTGGCTCGCGCGTTGGACTTCGACCCAGAGAAGGTCAACCCGAACGGCTCGGGCATCTCGCTCGGTCACCCGGTCGGCGCCACCGGTGCAATCATTGCTACCAAAGCCATCCATGAACTGCAGCGGGTGCAAGGCCGTTATGCCCTGGCGACCATGTGCATCGGTGGCGGTCAAGGCATCGCTGTCGTCTTTGAACGCGTATAAGGAGCGGCTTTGTGAGCATTGAACGGATTGCAGTGATTGGCGCCGGGACCATGGGTAACGGCATTGCCCAGGTGTGCGCAGTGGCGGGCTATCAAGTGCTGCTGATCGACGTCAGCGATGCTGCGCTGGAGCGCGGTATGGCGACCTTGAGCAAGAACCTTGAACGCCAGGTCAGCAAGGGCACGCTGGAGGCCGAAAAGGCTGCTGCGGCAAGTGGCCGGATTCGTACCAGCACCGATTATGCAGACCTGCGCGAGGTGCAGTTGTTGATTGAGGCTGCGACCGAAAACCTCGAGTTGAAGCAGCGCATCCTGCAACAGGCCGCGGCCAACGTCAGTAGCGCTTGCCTGATCGCGACCAACACCTCATCGCTGTCGGTAACCCAGCTGGCCGCCAGCATCGAGCACCCCGAGCGTTTTATCGGCGTGCACTTCTTCAACCCGGTGCCAATGATGGCGCTGGTGGAAATCATCCGTGGTTTGCAGACAGACGACAGCACCTACGCCCAAGCCCTGGTGGTGACCGAAAAGCTCGGCAAGACGCCGATCACAGCTGGCAACCGTCCGGGCTTTGTGGTCAACCGGATCCTGCTGCCGATGATCAACGAAGCGATCTTCGTGCGCCAGGAAGGCCTGGCCAGCGCTGAGGACATCGACACCGGCATGCGTCTGGGCTGCAACCAGCCTATCGGCCCGCTGGCGTTGGCCGACCTGATCGGCCTGGACACCGTGCTGGCGATCATGGAGGCATTCGTCGACGGCTTCAACGACAGCAAGTACCGCCCTGCTCCGCTGCTGCGGGAAATGGTCGCGGCCGGTTACCTTGGCCGCAAAAGCGGTCGCGGCTTCTTCACCTACTGAGGAGCGCCTGCCATGTCGGCCAATGCCGCCCTGCGCTGCAGCAATTTTGACGAGCGTCGCGACAAGGCCATGGCACTGTTCGCCGCCAAGGGCTTTGGCCAGGTCAGCATGCGTGAGCTGGCGGCGCATGTTGGCCTGACTGCAGGCTCGTTGTATCACCATTTTCCGAGCAAGCAGGATTTGCTCTATGACCTGATCGAAGAGCTGTACGAGGAGCTGCAGGCGACCCTCGACCAGGGCCGCAAGGCCTTGGCCCGAGGCAAGCCGGCGCTGCCTGCGGTGATCGCAGCGCACTGGCAACTGCACGCCGAGCGCGGCTTGCAGTTTCGCCTGGCCGAACGCGATCTGTGTTGCCTGAGCGATGAACAGCAGGCGCGGCTGGCGCTGGTTCGCCTGCGTTATCAGGCGGGCTTGCTGAAGTTGGTGGCACCACAGACACGCCTCAGTGGTCCGGCGCTGGCGGCCACCGGGCAAGCGCTCGGTACCCTGCTCAATCAACTGCCTGGCTGGCTACAGGGGCGCGGGTTGCCCGAGGATGAGGGCCTGCGCTTGATGCAGAGCCTGCTGCTGGGCGGTATCGAGCGCACCCTCAAAGATGCGGTCATATAGCCGCAACAGAGTCTTATATTCCCAATAAGTCGTTTATTTAGATTTTTTAGTGCGCTTCAATCTAACGAATTCTGTTGGACTGGAGCCGCAACTTGAGCACTTCGCCGCACCCGGGAGCTGATCCCAAACCTTTGCTGTTTGCCCTGTATGAACAAGCCAGTGTCGGCTGTGGCGGTGCGCCGAGCCTGTGGACCCACCCGGCCGACGAACGCCTGGGCATCAACTCGCTGAGCTACTGGTCGAACCTGGCGCGAATCGCCGATCAGGCCAACCTCGACATGCTGTTCTTTGCCGATGTGCTGGGCTTCTACGATGGCTATGGCGGCACAGCCGACGCGGCCCTCAAGTGGGCCGTCGAAGCGCCTGCCAATGATCCGCTGATGATCATCCCGGCGTTGGCTGCAGTGACTGAAAACCTCGCCTTCGGGGTCACCGTCAGCACCAGCTACGAACATCCCTTCACCCATGCCCGGCGCTTCAGCACGCTGGATCACCTGAGCAATGGCCGGGTTGGCTGGAACATCGTCACCTCTTACCTGAACAGTGCCGCGCGCAACTTCGGCCTGGAACAGATGATCAAGCACAATGACCGCTACGAGCGTGCCGAAGAATTCCTCGATGTGGTCTACAAGCTGTGGGAAGGCAGCTGGGCGCAGGACGCGGTGGTCGCCGACAAGTCCCGCCAACTCTATGCCCAGGGTGAACGCGTGCGGCCGATCAACCATGTTGGCGAACACTACCGCGTCGCCGGCCCGCACCTCAGCTCACCGTCGCCGCAACGAACCCCGCTGCTGATCCAGGCCGGCTGGTCCGGGCGCGGGCGCGAGTTTGCCGCCAAGCACGCCGAGCTGATCTTCATCGCCAAGTCCAACCCGCTGGAAATCCGTCAGGGTCTGGATGAAATATGGGCTCAAGCGCAGGCCCGTGGTCGCCAGGCCGACGATGTAAAGTCGCTGACGGTGCTGCGGATCGTCACCGCCAAGACTGAAATCGAGGCGCAGCGCAAATACGAGCAACTGCAGAGCAACTACCACCTGCAAGCGCAACTGGTGAGCTATGCCGGCGACACGGGCATCGACATCAGCCGCTATGCCGACAACGAACCCCTGGCGACCCACACCGAAGGCCTGACCTCGTACATGATGCGCCCTGACGGCAGCGGCAAGCCGCTGACCGCTGGCGATGTCAAACAGCGCTTTGCCAGCGTCACCCGAGGCACCGACCTGATCCTGGTCGGCACGCCTGAGCAGGTAGCGCAGCGCATTGAGGAGCACGCAGCAATCTCCGGCACCAGCGGCTACATGATAAATCCGCTGATCAGCCCGGGCAGCCTGGAAGACTTTGTCGAACTGGTGATCCCGGCCTTGCAGAAACGTGGCCTGTACCGCACCCAGCCACAAAGCGGCACCTTGCGTTCACGCCTGCGCAATGACGGCTCCAGCTACCTGCCGGCTTCGGCCCATGGTGCATCGTTCCGTTTTGCCTGATCAGCAGTAGGAGCATGGTGCGCATAGCTGTAGGATGGCGGCTCGTTGAATCATCTGTGGTCTTTGCAATGAACAAATTGATCCTGCCTGTCGCCATCTTTTTCAGCGTCATCCTTGCCGGCAAGGTGGCCGAGCACTACGCCGTCGAGGGCAGCTGGCGCATCGGCTTGCTGTGCCTGGTGGCTATGGTCGTGCAAATCGTAGTCAGCCGCATCCAGCGCGCCCGCCGCGAGAACGCCGCGTCGTAATGCCATTGGTCAGTGGCAGAGTCGACACCGCGAAGACGCGTGCGCAACGCGCCAACATCTAGCTACCGCCGGCTGAGGCGTGGCTAATCGCCGTCGAGCGCGGCGAACACCGCTGCGCTCAACTGTTGGACTGACCACGGTTTCATCAGAAAACGCTGGTCAGTGCCCAGATCGCTACTCCGAAGGGCATGCCCGGAAGTAACCAGAACAGGCGTGGCGGGCCAGCGCTGGCGCACCATCGCCGCCAATTCCAGCCCTTTGATATCTCCCGGCAAGGAGTGGTCGACAATCACCAACGAGTATTGATCCTGACGCTTGAGCAATGCCATCAGGCCATCCTCGGCGTTGGCGAACGCCGAACATTGCGCCCCCAGTTCGCTGAGGATTGCGCACATCAACTCCTGCAACAGGGGCTCATCCTCGATCACCAGTATCGACTTGCCGGCCAGCACCGCACCTTCGGACGTGAATTTCACTGGGATTCCTCGACCTCGCTGCTCGCTGACGGCTGTTCGAGAGCAGCTGCCGGGCCTGCCCCTGCGAGCCGCCAGCGCACGTTCTCCAACCCGTAGCGTTCAGCCATGGGCCGGCTGACATGTTTTATATTGTGCTGACCGAAGCGCGGGATGAGCGCAATCCCGGCATCACAGCCCGCCCAGTGCCACGCCAAGGCATTGTCCATCCGCTCCAGTCGGATAACGAAGTTGCGCTCGGCGCCGCGAAGTGTGTATTCAACGATGTATAACTTTTGACCCAACATTGTGCAGTCCTCCCCTAAGTATTTAGGACCGCCTGGCAATTCTGAAAATTCACTAATTTACAGTTTCATTTACATTCTCCAGCGTGCGCGGAGCTTTCTTGTACATAATAAATATATTGTACAAGTAATAGGCCCAATTCATTTCATAAGGGCAGCCCTGGCGTTTGATGAACTGCGCCATGCCAGTCGCGGTCAATCCTAGCGAAGACAATCGAAATCGAGGTCATGGATGGAGTCGTTCGAGTTGCAACGCATGCTGCTGGGCGACCTGCCCTGGACGTTTCTGCTGGAAGTCGCCTGCCGTGTACTGGCCGCGTTTCTAGCGGTGTTCTTGTTCCTCAAGTTCAGTGGCCGACGGGGGATCAAACAACTCTCGCGTTTTGAGTTGGTGGTGATTCTGACCTTGGGCTCCGCTGCGGGTGATGTCACTTTTTATGAAGATGTGCCACTACTGCCTGTTGCGCTGGTATTTGTGACACTGCTACTGCTCTATCGGGTAACTATCTACATCATGACGCGTAGTAAAACCTGCGAAGCCTGGATCGATGGTGTACCCATTACCGTAGTGAAAGACGGCATCTATGAAATCCACTCACTGCGCAACTTGAATATCTCGTCCAAAGAATTGTTCATGGAGTTGCGCCAGCAAGGCGTCGAACATCTGGGCCAGGTCAGGCTTGGACTTCTGGAAACGGACGGCGATGTCAGTCTGTACTTCTACACCGCCGAAGAAACCCGGCCCGGCCTGTCGGTTCTGCCTGATGAGCATCGCCCGGAGTACAAGGTACCACCCGGCCCTGGGCTGTACTGCTGTGTAAGCTGCGGCCTGAGCGTATTCCACGACAGCGCCGAACAGCGCTCATGCGCGCGCTGCGGGCATGGCGTGTGGTCACCCGCCCTGACTACCGTGCGCAACCGTTGATGGGCGCGGTGTCGGCCTTGCGTTGGGCGATGAAAATACGCACGCAAAGCCCGCCGCCCTGGCGGTTGCTCAAGAGCAGGCTGCCCTGATGATTTTCTGCGATGCGCTTGGCGATGCTCAGCCCCAGCCCGTAACCGCCGGACTGGCAATTACGCGAGTGATCACCGCGCACGAAGGGCTGAGTGATGACCTGCAGCTGGCTGTCGGCAATGCCCGGGCCGCGGTCGTCGACCTGGATCAGCACGCCCTGCTCGGTCCGTTCCAGTCGCACCTCGACCTGCTGCGCATAACGCAGGGCATTGACCAGTACGTTCTGGATGCAGCGCAGCAACAGCACCTCATTGGCATAGACCGCGCCAGCATGGCCGCTGATGGGCAGGCGCTCTTCAGCACTGCACAGCTCGGCGCAGGCGCTGCGCACCAGCCGGTCGACATCGATGATCTGGCAGGTGTGCTGCTTGGCACTTTCCAGGTAGTCCAGCACCTGGGCGATCATCTGGTCCATCTGCTGGATATTGAGCTTCAGGCGCTGGCTGTCCGGGCTGTCGCCCATGCGCTCTACGCGCAGGCGCATGCGGGTCAAGGGCGTGCGTAAATCGTGGGATACGGCCGCCAGGAAAAAGCTCTGGTCATTGACCATGGCGATAATCCGCTGCTGCATGGCATTGAACGTATGCGCCGCCTGGCGCACCTCTGAAGGCCCTTCTACCCGCAGCGGCGGTTGCTCCAGGCTCTCGCCCAGCGCCCGCGCAGCGTCGCTCATCCTGCGCAGCGGTTGCAGGCACAACCGCACCGCCAGCCAGCACACGGCGAGCACTGCAAGGATGCGCAGGACGTACACCCTGATTACGTAATCGGCTATCAGCGCCCAGGCCGACTCACCACTCCAGCCCTGCAGCTCTTGGCCGCTGACCTGCAGCCAGTGGCCGTCGGCCAAGGCCACGGCAAAGCGCACATGGGCCATGGCCGTCTGCAAACCGAACAGGCTCGGCCAGGTGACCGGCTGCCCTTGCGGGTCGGTGAGCTCGACACTCAGCACCCGCACCCTCTGCTCGCGGCCAAGCTCGTACGCCAGGGCCTGCTCGAGCAACAGACCGGTTCGGCGCAGGCCCTTGTGCCGCTCAGCTGTGCTGGGGGACTGCACGCAGCTGGCCTGATAATGCGCCGGTGCCTGAATGGTCACCACGGGGTCACAGCCGGCCGTGTCCAGCAGCGGCGCAGTGCGGCTGGCGATCAGCCGCACCGGCGCCTCGAGCACTTGGGCAAAGCGCACGTCAAACCAGATGCTGCTCGACAGCAGCTGAATCGCCACCGTGCCGCTGACCATGATCAGCGTCAGCTGGCCAAACAGCGATTTCGGCCAAAGCCGCCGGAGTGATCTGCGCAGGCGGGTGCGCGGATGCTCAGTGCCGCGCATCTGCAGCGCCGAGGCTCAAAAGGTAGCCCTCGTTACGTACAGTCAGTATCTGCACTTCGCCTTGGGGCGCAGCCTTAAGCAGTTGGCGAAGACGGCTGATGCACATGTCGATGGAGCGATCATCTGCGGTGTAATCGCGACCCATCGCACTGCGCGTCAGATGCTCGCGGGTCAGCACCTGGTCGGGCGCAGCGAGCAGTTCGCGCAGGACCCGGAAGTCCGAGCGCGGCAATGTGCAGGCCGTACCATCGGCGGCCGTGAGCAGACGTTTGACAGGATCAAGGCGATAGCCGGCAAAGCGCTGTGGCAGATCCGGCCGTTGCTCGGCTGCAGCGTCGGCGCGCGCTGAACGGCGCAGCACGGCCTTGATCCGGGCGAGCAATTCGCGCGGTTCGAACGGCTTGGCCAGGTAATCGTCGGCGCCTACCTCAAGGCCAATGATGCGGTCGAACGCCGTGCCCTTGGCCGACAGCATGATCACGCTCAAGCCAGGTTTGGCCTGGAGTTGCCGGCACAGGCTCAAGCCATCTTCGCCAGGCAGCATCACGTCGAGCACCACCAGGTCCACCGGTTCCCGTGCCAACTGCTGCCACATCTCGCTGCCACTGGCGGCGGCCAGTACCCGATCGCCGCTTTCGCTCAAGTAATCGCAGAGCAGTTCGCGGATCTCGTCATCGTCATCGACCACCAGAAACGTTCTCGCCGACGCAAGCCGGGCGACCTCCGCACGGTCGATAAAACCTTCATTACATTCCATTACATACCCATACAAGCCGCTGATAGAGCGCGCAGAAGCGATGCATAGAATGCTAGCAAAAATCATCTGCGAATACGATGAATTACCAATTGCACAGCAGGGCATCATGACCAGTCATTCCGCGCATACACCGCTTGCGATCGCAAGCAAACACCCACGTCTGTACTGCCGCCGCTCGCCATTGCCCCTGGCAATCGGCCTGGCCCTGGGCAGCCTCAGCCTGCACGCCAACGCCGAGAGGGTCGTCGAACTGGATGCGGTCAACGTCGATGGCCAGATGCCGGTTGAGAACAGCACCGAACAGTTGGGCTATACCGTCAACAGCACCACCAGCTCCACCGGGCTGAAGCTCAAACCCCGCGAGACGCCGCAGTCAGTCACGACGATCACCCAGGCGCAAATGGCGGATCGACAGATCACCAACATCGAGCAGGCGCTGGATACCACGCCCGGCGTCAGCATGAGCAAAATGGAAGTTGGCGGCCGCACCGAGTACCGCGCGCGTGGTTACCCGATCACCAACTGGAAGGCAGACGGCTTGCAGTTCCCCGGCGGCTCGGACTTCAGCGGCGCAGGCACGGCGCTGAACATGGACATGTATGAACGCATCGATATCGTCCGGGGCGCCAACGGCCTGATGGGCGGCACCGGTGACCCATCGGCCACCGTCAACCTGATTCGCAAGCGTCCAGGCAAGGAATTTGGCGGTAGTGCCTACATCACTTACGGCAGCTGGGACAAACGCCGCTTGGGCGCCGACCTGAACCTGCCGCTGACGGAAGACGGCAGGCTGCGCTCGCGGCTGGTGATGACCCAGCAGGATGCCAACTCGTTCCGCGACAATCAGTCCGAGCGTTCGCGCGCGGCACTGGCCAGCTTCGAGTTCGACTTGAGTGATGCCACCACCCTGGGCGCTGGTTACCAGTACGAATACAGCAAGATTGTTGGCGGTGGCTGGGGCGCGAACATTCCGATCTGGTACGGCGACGGCAGCAAGACCAAGCTGCCGCGCAGCAGTAACCTGGTGCCCAGCTGGAGCTTTGGCGAGTACGAAACGCGCACCACCTTCGGCTCGCTGGAGCATCACTTCGACAACGACTGGAGCCTGAACCTGAAGGCGGCGCAGAGCACCACCGACGCGCTCAACCACCGCGGCCTGGCCAAGGTCAACTCGGTCGGCCGCGGCGTATATGGCGGCTACTGGAACCAGGACGGCAGCGGCGCGGTGCTCAACGGCCTGCACAGCTCGACCGACACGACCCAGCAATCGGCGCAGATCGATGTCAGCGGCCCGTTCGAAATGCTTGGTCGCAGCCATCAAGCCATGCTCGGCTACAGCGACAGCCGCACGGTTGCCTGGTCGCCGCAGTACACCTGCAACATGGTCAGCGCCGACCGCACCAGCGCCAACACCCTCGGCTGCCAGTTCCGCGCCAACAACGGCTTCCCGATCAGCAACTGGCATGATGGCGTGGACGACGATTACGCCATCAATGCCTACAAGACCGGCCTGCACAGCAAGACCACCACCCGCCTGCAGGGCATGTACGCGGCGACACGCCTGAGCATTACCGACCCGCTGTCGGTGATCGTCGGCGCCCGCGTCAGCAATTACAGCAGCACTACCCGCAGTACCGCAGGCGTGCGCAGCAACCAGGAAGAAAACGGCATCGTCACTCCGTACCTGGGAGCAGTCTATGACCTCAACGACAATTACTCGCTGTACGCCAGCTACACCGATATTTTCACCCCGCAGAGCGAAGAAAGCGTCAGCGGCAGCAAGATTGAGCCAATTCGTGGCCAAAGCTATGAAAGCGGCATCAAGGGCGAATGGCTGGGAGGCCTGGTCAACGCCCAGGCGGCGTACTTCCTGACCCGTCAGGAAAACAAGGCCGTCACCGACAGCGACAATCTGACGCCAACCGGCGCCCAGGCCTACAAGGCCGGTTCAGGGGTGGAAACCGACGGTATCGATCTGGAAGTTTCGGGTGCCCTTACTCCGGACTGGAACCTTTATGCCGGCTACACCTATCTGCATTTGCGCAGGCTCGATGCGGACGGTCGCAGCGACCCGTCGCACCTGTTCAAGGCCTCGACCACCTATCGCCTGTCTGGCCCACTCGATCGTTTGACCGTCGGAACCGGCGTTACCGCGCAGACCAACATCCGCGCCAACTCCACCCCCGCTGGCCAGCCCAGCAACGGCGTAAGCCGCGCTGCCACGGACGTCAACTGGTCGGGTTATGCGATCTGGAGTGCGATGGCCAAATACGACATCAATGACGATGTCTCGCTGACGCTCAATGCCAACAACCTGTTCGACAAGCATTACTACACCCGCTACGGGTTCTATGCCGGTGCCATCTATGGTGACCCGCGCAGCCTGTCGTTGACGTTGAAGACGGCTTTTTAGGGATAACCCGCTCAGACGCCTTTGGCCATGTCAGCTCACAGACTTCTCGGGGCGCAAAGTGCAGAGGATTTTCCGCATCGTCGAAAGCGGTACCAACACGCTCAACGTGCTTGGCAATGCGATTGCTCCTCTGGTGATTGCTCGCTGGGAGGGAGAGACGCTCAAGGGGACCGCCACCGAACGCGTTTTTGTGCGGTGACAATCGTTTATCGACTGGCCTTATTCAGCCTTGGATTCGACGTCGACGGCCTCACCGATCGCATAGAAGTGGCCGCCAGCGACATAGTGCAGGCTGCGCAAGGTGGGATCAGCAGTTTCGAAGTGCCAGTGCCCGTCACGAAACACCCGCGTATCGGCCCAGGCCCCTACGACCTCGGCAATGAACAGATCGTAGCGATCCTGGTTGTGCGGCTCGGGGATCAGGCGGCAGGCAAGCCAGGCTGAACAACCCGCAACCAATGGCAGATCGTGGCCGGGCACAGCAAACAGCTCGACCGCGCTGCGCGCAAGTTTGTCCGGCTGCTCGAGCAAGCTACGGTGGCCGACCTGGAAGGTGAGCTCAGCCTGCGCTACGGTCGGAATCTGGATCACGAACTGGCCACTCTGCTCGACCAGCTCACGAGTCTTGGCGATTTTATCCAGCACCACCGTCAACTTGGGCGGCGAGAAGTCCAGCGCACACGCCCAAGCCGCAGCCATCACGTTGTCCACGCCAGCATGGCGAGCAGAGACCAGGACCGTTGGGCCGTGGTTGAGCAGCCTGTAGGCTTTTTCCAGCGCGACTGCTGCAATGTGTTCATTCATGGGTACATGCTCCAGCTGTCCGAGCGCATCGACTGCGCGCCCGGAGCATTGATTCAAGCCTAAGGCTGGCTCTGGAAATGTGCCAGCAGGCTGTCATGGCCAGCTACGATCAATTCGCGGATAGCCTCGACCTGCTGGCCTTGCGAGTCCAGCCCGCGATTATCGAAGCTGGCAGACCATTGGATCACAGTCCTGCTCTCGGTGCAGAGCGCAGATTCAGGGCGCTACATGGGTGTGGTAAATCTTGCTGATCACTTTCCACTCACCTTCGACTTTCAGCAGATTGAAAAATCGGTGAAGCAGAAACCGGAAATATCATTGGTATCGATCCGCGCGCTGGCGGCAGTACCCACAATATCAACATTGACAATCACACCTTGGGCTTCGGGCGAAGGTCGGAAAGATGGTTTGTCGATGGTGTCGAACAACTCCTGAATGGCGCCCCCGACCAACTTGTTGTTGCCATCAAGCCCAAAAATAGTGGCCTGATCGCTTAAGGCCGGCTGCATGATACGGCTGCCCGCTTGCTTGCCGCCTTCGTTGTATTTGTTCAGCACTGCAACGATGGCGCTATATTCAGCGACGAAGTTAGATTTGCTCACGGTTATTCAGTATGAGACGGGTTGAAGGCGCTGAAAAAGTCAGTTCAAGAGGCGTTGGCTGTTTGTCATTGCCACATCAAAAGGCTGTTCCGAATGGGTAACCTTGACCAGCAACGACGCACCTAGCCAAGGCTGATAAATACCTTCAGCCAGGACCGTTGGCGGCGAAGCCGCGCTGATCGAGCCATCCGCCTGGCCTTGCTCGACCATGCTGGTGATTCTCTGCATGCGTCAGTGAATCGACGCGCCCCAGGTATTCGCTGAAGTATTCCTCGAGCAGCGCCTGACCGAACTCCTCCTTGGAGCGGAAGTAGTGGTAGAACGAGCCTTTCGGCACTCCAGCCGTAGCCAGCAGTTCGCTGAGGCCGACCGCGGTGTAACCTTTTTGGATCATCAGCGACCTGGCGACATCGATGATGTGTTGACGCGTGTCTGATTGGGATTCTTCATAGGGCGCAGACGCTACCAAAAATGGCAGTCTTCGTCAGGGCCCACTGCCGCGCCGCCCTACGCAGCTAGGCGACACGTTTGCCGAGCCGCTGCTCCTTGATCAAATGCCGTGCTCGCCCTACCCCCCAGGCCAATGCGTGCGTCATTGATTCTCCAGGACGAGAATCGTAAGCCTCCTCGTGCAGCGACATTCCGCTCGCGGCATAGATCCCGATGAACAACTGCGTCTGGCCAGTGCGTGCCAAGCGCACCTGAACGTCGATCATGACGCCACTCTCGAGCTTTTCGTCATGACCTCGATGGTGCAGCGCGGGGTCGGCCCAACTCCAGAACACATCACCGCGAATTCGCATGGCATCCTCCTGCGACTTTAATCCTATCGTTACCCAACATAGCGCTTCAGGTTGTCGAATCAACTACATCAGTGCAAACAGGGTAACGTTCTGATAAACGGCAAAAAAACTTATACAAAACGAAGAGTTTTGCATAACGCCGGATATCTAATTGATTCACCGTTGCATGCAGTGCAACTCCCGCATAAATATTTCCAACGCCTTGGGACCGATACCGTCGAAGCTGAGCAACTATTGACTCAGCCGAACTGCATCCACTTTGACATTAAGGTCCAAATAGTTAGCCATTGCCCACGACCAGCGCGTGATACGCCGCAAGTGCCACCGACTAACGAATCCGTTTACCAACGAGAAAGCTCGCCAGCAGCCACTTGTACAAGCCGGCATAGTCGTGGCTCAGATCGATGCCCAGGCTTGCGGCGCCGACCTCCATCACCCCTCGCCGCTGACAGCACTTTGAACCGGTCGAATTTGCCATCGTCCAGTTCCGTTGCCTGCCAGGTTCAGCGACACAACAATTGCGGTACAGGGCGCGAATGCCTCAGTCCAGGGCATGCCGCATATCGCACCATGACCATTCGCACTGAACTCCACGAGCAAGCATGGCCTCTCCTGCGTAATCACGCGTGATCCGACCGGGTCTGCATGGCAACTTTCAGCTCAGGGACAGCTCATGGAACATCGACCAACACTTCGAACTGAACGCGCCGGGCCGCCGCTGTCCGCGACAGGTAGCAGTAGCTTCCGCGCACTGGTCAGTGCCAGCAGTACCACCCTCTACCCCATGAGCCCCGACTGGACTCAGATGCATGAGTTGACCGGCCAGGGCTTTCTCGAAGAGACCGCTCAGCCATGCCAGGGCTGGATCGAGAAATACATTCCAGACGCAGACCGCACCCAGGTGTTGGCGGCGGTCGAGCAAGCGATCCGCACCCAATCCGTGTTCGAACTGGAGCATCGAGTGTTACTCGCCGACGGCAGTTTTGGATGGACCCATTCCAGAGCGGTGCCTATCTTTGACCAGTCCGGCGAGCTCATCGAGTGGTTTGGTGCAGCCAGCGACCTGACCGAGCGCCACCGCAGCCAGGCACGGCTCGATGAGAGCGAAGCGGCCTTCGAGCTTCTGGCCAACACCATGCCGCAGCTGGCGTGGGTATGCGATGCACAAGGCAGTGTGGTGTTCGTCAACAACCGCTGGCAGGAATATTTCGGCGCGGCGGTCGATGGTGCGGGTATCGGGCTGATGACGCATGCTGGTGTTCACCCTGAGGACGTTGGCAAAACAGTGCAAGATTTCGCACTGGCCCGGGCGAGCGGGCAGGACTTCACGACCGAACATCGCCTCTGCGGGCAAAACGGCACCTACCGCTGGTTCATGGTCCGCGCTACGCCCTATCGAGAGCCGCATTCAGGGCAGATCCTGCGCTGGTACGGCACTTCCATCGACGTGCATGACCGGCATGACGCAGAAGACCAACTGCGTAACTTCAACGAACAGCTGGAAGTTGAGGTGCAAGCGCGCTCACGCGACCTGCTCGCCGCCGAGGCGCAACTGCGGCAAATGCAGAAGCTTGAAGCCATCGGCCAGCTCACCGGTGGCGTGGCCCATGACTTCAACAACATTCTCACCATCATCCGCAACGCAGCAGAGTTGCTGCGGCGCAATCCCGGCGCGGGCGACAAGCAACACCGTTTCATCGACCTGATCCTGGAAACTGCTGACCGAGCGACCAAACTCACCGGGCAATTGCTGGCCTTCGCCCGCCGCCAGACATTGAAGCCAGAAACCTTTCTGGCGGCGCAGCGCGTGCAGCAAATTGCCGAGATGCTGCGCAGCATGGTCGGGGCGAACATTCGTATCGAGCTGTCACTTCCGGAGCAGGACCACTACGTCAACACCGATCCAAATCAATTCGAGACGGCGCTGGTCAATCTGGTAATCAATGCCCGCGATGCTATGCAGGGCGCGGGCGACATAACGCTGGCAGTGAGTGCCGCACCTGCGCTTTCTTCGCCAGCCAGTGCGCCGACTGTGATCATCAGCGTTACCGACCAAGGGCATGGCATCGATGCGGCCAACCTTGAACGGGTGTTCGAACCCTTCTTCACCACCAAAGCCGTCGGCAAGGGCACTGGCCTGGGGCTGTCCCAGGTGTATGGTTTCGTCAATCAGTCCGGTGGCCAGGTCAGCGTCGAGAGCGAGCTGGGGACGGGCACGACGATGAGGATCGCGCTGCCCGCAGCAACCCCGCCTCCCCCTTCGCAACAAGAGATTGCAGTGCCATTGGCAGTAAACGATGCTCAGGTGCTGCTGGTGGAAGACAACGCACAGGTTGGCGAAATTACCGTCAGCCTGCTCCAGGAACTTGGCTACAAGACCCAGTTGGTGAGCAGCGCAGCAGCCGCTATCGAGCTGCTGCAAGACCTACACCCGCCAGTTGACGTGGTGCTCTCCGACGTAGTGATGCCGGGCATGACCGGGCTGGAACTGGCTGATGTGATCAGCGAGCGCTGGCCGGGACTGCCGGTGGTGCTTGCCAGCGGTTACAGCAGCGCCCTTTCCCAGGGTTCCCAGCGCCACCCTCAGCTACTGAAAAAACCTTACGCGATCGACGACCTGCTCAAGGCCCTGAACCGCGCGTTGCATCGCTGAACGAGACATGCCAGCGCTGTGCGCTGAACTGGTGCGACCTGCCCTCCCGTGCAAATTCTGAGTGCAACGTAAGTGAACAGCGTCCAATAGAGTTACTCGCCAGCGCGAGTCGGGCGGGTGCTGGGCGAGTTATGGCCCGCTGTTTGCTAGTTCACCTGCGCAGTCAACGAAGACTGCACCTAATACGACAAAGGCGCCGTGTAGACCCCGTTTCGACGGAAGGTCTCATGGCGCCTTTTTTGTTTCTGGGCCGCTGCGGCGGGCAGAGATCAAGGGGCGAAGATGACAAGCAAAACTGTACGCAGCGTGTGTCCCTACTGTGGCGTGGGCTGCGGCATCGTCATGCAGGTCGAGCACAACCGCGTGGTCAAGGTCAGCGGCGACAAGGCGCACCCGAGCAACTTCGGCAGGCTCTGTACCAAGGGCACCACCTGTGGCCAGGCCATCGCTGATTCTGGCCGGATGGAAAACGCCTACCTGCGCCAGCAGCGCAATCAGGATCCGGTGCGGATCGCCATGGACACTGCCATCAGCGAGACCGCCCGGCGCCTGCGCGCCATCCTTGAACAGCACGGCCCCGATGCACTGGCGTTCTATGTCTCCGGGCAGATGTCGCTGGAGGCGCAGTATCTGGTCAACAAGCTGGCCAAGGGTTTTGTCCGCACCAGCAACCTGGAGTCCAACTCGCGCCTGTGCATGGCCAGCGCCGGCAGCGGCTACAAGTTATCGCTTGGCGCGGACGGGCCGCCGGGCTCGTATCAGGACTTCGACAAGGCCGAGCTGTTTTTCGTGATCGGCGCCAACATGGCTGACTGCCATCCGATTCTGTTCCTGCGCATGATGGATCGGGTCAAGGCCGGAGCCAGGCTGATCGTCGTCGACCCTCGCCGCACTGCCACGGCAGACAAAGCCGAGTTGTTTTTACAAATCAAGCCCGGCACCGACCTGGCCCTGCTCAACGGCCTGCTGCACCTGCTGGTGAAAAACGGCCACACCGATCCGGCGTTCATCGCGGCGTTCACCGCGGGCTGGGAGGCCATGCCGGCGTTTCTCGAAGACTACCCGCCAGACCAGGTCGCGCGCATCACGGGTATCCCTGAGGCCGACCTTCATCAGGCTGCAGCCTGGATCGGTGAAGCCGGCGAATGGATGAGCTGCTGGACCATGGGTCTCAACCAGAGCACCCACGGCACCTGGAACACCAACGCGCTGTGCAACCTGCATCTGGCCACCGGCGCCATCTGCCGCCCGGGCAGCGGGCCGTTCTCCCTGACCGGGCAACCGAATGCCATGGGGGGGCGCGAGATGGGTTACATGGGCCCCGGCCTGCCCGGCCAACGCTCGGTGCTGGTCGAGGCCGACCGGCAGTTCATCGAAGACCTGTGGGCGATCCCGCGCGGCAGCCTGCGGCAGGACGTAGGCGGCGGCACTGTGGCGATGTTCGAGCAGATGCGCAGCGGCCTGATCAAGGCCTGCTGGATCATCTGCACCAACCCGGTGGCATCGGTGCCCAACCGCCAGCAGGTCATCGACGGCTTGCAACAGGCTGAGCTGGTGATCACTCAGGACGCCTTCCTCGACACCGAGACCAATCGCTACGCCGATATCCTCCTTCCCGGCGCGCTGTGGGCTGAGGCTGAAGGGGTAATGATCAACTCCGAACGCAACCTGACCCTGATGCAGCAAGCCGTGCAGGCACCCGGTGAAACCCTGCCCGACTGGCAGATCATTGCCAGGGTGGCTTGCGAGATGGGTTTTGCCGATGCCTTCAGCTACAGCAGCGCAGCCGAGATATTTGAAGAAATCAAGCGCGCCTGGAACCCCAAGACCGGCTATGACATTCGCGGGGCGACCTACGCCCGTCTACGCGAACAGCCGCTGCAGTGGCCGTGCGCTGTGGACCCTGGCGAGACGCGCAATCCGGTCCGCTACCTCAACGACGGCGTCAGCCAGTCGCTTGCACTGGCAGAAGACGGCAGCCGACCTGCCATCGTCTTCCCGACCGAGCATGGCAAGGGCGTGTTTCTGCCGCGCCCGCATTTGCCACCCGCTGAAATGCCCGACCAACACTTCCCATTGCTGCTCAACACCGGACGCGTGCAGCACCAATGGCACACCCTGACCAAGACCGGCAAGGTGGCCACGCTGAACAAGCTCAATCCTGGGCCGTTTATCGAGATCCACCCGCAGGATGCAGCCATACTTGGCATCAAGGCCAGAGACGCCGTGGAAATACGCTCGCGACGCGGTCGCGCCGTATTGCCAGCGGTGATCACCGAACGGGTCCTGCCGGGTAATTGCTTTGCACCTTTTCACTGGAACGATGTGTTTGGCGACAACCTGGCGATCAATGCCGTGACCAACGACGCTGTCGACCCGATTTCGCTGCAACCCGAATTCAAGTGCTGTGCGATTGCGCTGCAACGGGTCGAGCTGATCGACCACCAATGGCTGGATACGGCGAGCGCTCCCGCAATCACCGCCAGCCCTGCTCACGAAGACCTCGCCATGGGGGCCGAGGAAGACGCTGCCTTGCCAGGCCACGTGACGCTGCTGTGGGCTTCGCAGACCGGCAATGCCGAAGCCCTGGCTGAGCGCTACGCCAAGCGCTTGCGCGACGCAGGGGTCAGCGTGCAGCTGTGTGCGATGGCGGACTTTCCCGCGAGCAAGCTGGCCAGCACGCAGACCCTGGCCTTGATCAGCAGCACCTTTGGTGACGGCGACCCACCCGACAACGGCGAGCGCTTCTGGAGCGCATTGAATGCGCAGCAGATGCAGCTTGAGTCACTGCGCTATGCCGTGCTGGCGCTGGGTGACGCCAGTTATGAGCAGTTCTGTAACCACGGCAAGAGACTCGATCATCGCCTGCAAGCCTTGGGCGCGACCCGCCTGATTGAGCGAGTCGACTGCGATAGCGACTACGAGGTGCAGGCCGAGCACTGGCTGGCGCAGTTGCAGCAGGCACTCGATCTTGCGCCGACAGCGCTGATTGAGGACCCAGCAACCAGCGCGACGCCGAGCAAAGCCAAGCCTTATGCCTCACGCCTGTTGAGCAATGTTCGCTTGAATCAGCCGGGTGCGAGCAAGGATACCCGCTTGTTTTCCTTCGCCCTGGAAGATTCAGGCCTGGCCTATGAGGCGGGAGACGCACTGGGCGTGTGGCCACGCAACTGCCCGGAACTTGTCGGCGAAGTGCTCGAACTGACCGGCCTGGCTGCGGACACGCCGGTCAGCCTCGACAAGCTTGGTGACGTTCCGTTAGGCCAGGCACTGAGCGAACACTTCGAAATCGCCCGCCCCAGCCGCGAAGCGCTGGCATTGATCGCCGAACGCAGCGGTAACCCGGAACTCAAGCAGTTGCTCAGCAGCGAGCGCAAAGCGCAGCTGAATGAGTGGCTGTGGGGCCGCCAGCTGGCAGACGTGCTCCATGCCTACCCGATCGACTGCGGCGCCAGCGAGTTGCTTGGCACACTCAAACGCCTGCAACCGCGCCTGTACTCGATCGCCTCCAGCCCCAAGGCCAATCCCCGTGCAGTCGATCTTACGGTTGCAGCCGTGCGCTACGGCAAGCGCAAGGGCGTGTCTTCGACCTTTCTTGCCGACCGCGCAGAGCACGCCGAGGTGCCGGTTTTCCTCCAGCAATCGAAGCACTTTCGCCCACCGGCCGATGGCTCGCTGCCGATGATCATGATCGGCCCGGGCACTGGCGTGGCGCCATTCCGGGGCTTTTTGCAGGAGCGCCAGGCGCGGGGTGATCCAGGCCGCAACTGGTTGTTCTTCGGCGAGCAGCACGCGGCCAGTGATTTTTATTACCGCGAAGAGCTGCAAGCCATGCAGCGCGATGGCCTGCTCACCCATTTGAGCCTGGCATTTTCCCGCGACCAGGCGCAGAAAATCTATGTTCAGGACCGCATTCTGGAGCAAGGCGCCGAGCTCTGGCGCTGGCTGCAAGAAGGCGCGCAGTTGTATATCTGTGGCGATGCCAGCCGCATGGCCAAGGACGTCGATTATGCCCTGCGCCAGGTTGCGCAATGTCATGGTGGCCTGGAATCCGACGCTGCCGCTGATTACTGGCGCCAGTTGAGCGAGGAAAGACGCTACCTGCGCGATGTCTACTGATTCGCCGGGCCAACGCCTTGCCCCGGCTCGCAAGCGGGCGCAGTGCAGAGCTCAAGAAACCGCGCCGCCACCCGCGACGGCGTGTCGGCATGCGGCATCAGGATCGAGAAGCGCCGGGTCAACGCCTCCGGGGCAACCCGCAGGCGCCGCAGCGCTGCGTCCTCGTGGCGCATCGACATCGACGAGACAAAACCGACGCCCATCCCTGCCCGCACTGCTTCCTTGACCCCTTCCACACCGGCAATCTCCAGGCCCACCCGCATCGCCACCCCGCTGCGAGCAAATGCTCGCTCGACCAACTGGCGTACGCCCGAACCGCTTTCGCGCAGCACCAGTGGATAGGCGCCCAACGCTTGCAGGGTCTGCCCGTGCTCAACTGCGGCAAGCAGGTGTTGGCTGGGCACGATGGCAACAATTTCGTCCTCGCGCCACGGTGTAACCCCTGTGCCTGCCGGCAAGTCGGGGCCGGGCGGACCTTCGATCAGGGCTATATCCAACGATCCCAGGGCGGCGACGATGTCAGCCGTGTTGCCATTGATGGTCGTCACCAGCACTTGGGGGTAGCGCTGGCGAAAATCGGCAATCAGGTACGGCAGCAGATAGCTCGCTGGGGTCGTGCTGGCGCCGATGCGCAAGGTGCCGCGTTCCAGCCCGCGCAGCGCGTCCTTCAGCGCTTTGGCCTGGACGAAGGTATCGCGCAGCCGTTTCGCGTGGCCGAGCAATTGCTCGCCCGCTGCAGTCAGGCGCACGCCACGGCCGGCACGCTGGTAAAGCGGCTCGCCGAATTCTTCTTGCAGCAGCTTCAACTGCCCGGATACGGCAGGCTGCGACAGGTGCAGGGCCAGCGCCGCGTGGCTGATGTTGCCGTGCTCAGCAACGGCAGCGAAAGTTATAAGCTGTTCAGGGGTCATCTGCACAAAGTATCAGCTAGGCGGATATTTTCCATCCTGAATCACGATTTTTTATAAGCTTATAACTGAATTAACGTGGGCCTATCGAAACGCTACCTCGACCGGAGGATGCATGATGGCTACGGCTCCCGCTACACACTCGCATACGCCTACTCACGACACCCGTGGGCGGCTCAACGGTATCTTGTTTGTCGCCCTGTTCGCCCTGGCAGTGACGCAATTGGCAGCACTGCCCGCCTTTGCCCGCCTGGGCATCAGCCCGCTGATTGTCGGCATCCTTGCCGGCGCGTTGTACGGCAACTTGCTGCGCCAAGGCATACCCGCCGGCTGGGCCAGCGGTATCAACTTCAGTGCACGCAATCTGCTACGCATCGCCGTGGCCTTGTTCGGCCTGCGGGTCAGTCTGCAGGAGATCGCCCAAGTCGGCTGGTCAGGCCTGACCGTGTCGCTGGCGATCGTGGTGAGCACCTTGCTGCTCGGCCTGTGGGTCGGCATCAAGCTATTCAAGCTGGACCGCGACACCGCTCTGCTGACCGCCGCCGGCAGCGCCATCTGCGGTGCAGCCGCAGTGCTGGCGTTTGAATCGGCCTTGCGCTCACAGCCGCACAAGAGCGCCATGGCGGTTGGCAGCGTGGTGCTGTTCGGCACGCTGTCGATGCTGCTCTACCCAGTACTGGTCAACAGCGGCTGGCTGGGCCTGGACACGCTCGGCGTTGGCCTGTTTTTCGGCGGCACCCTGCATGAGGTCGCCCAGGTGGTCGGCGCGGCGAGCAACGTCAGCCCTGAAGCCACGCATATCGCCACCATCGTCAAGATGACCCGGGTCATGCTGCTGGTGCCGGTGTTGCTGGTGGTGGGCCTGTGGATCAGCCGTTCGCGCCAGGCTGGTCAGGCGCAGGGCAACGGCAGGATCAACGTGCCGTGGTTTGCCTTCGGCTTCCTCACACTGGTGCTGGTCAACTCGCTGCAGGTGCTGCCCACCAGCGTCGTGAGCGCGGTCAATCAGTTCGATACCTTCGCCTTGACCATGGCCATGACCGCCTTGGGCATGGAGACCAAATTCAGCCAGATTCGCCAGGCCGGCCCAAGGGCGCTGGCAACCGGGGCGATTCTCAATCTGTGGCTGGTATTCGGCGGCCTGGGCATCACCTTGGCCGTGCAACGGCTGTTCGGCTGAGCAGCGAAGGAGGGATTTTCAACAGCCCCCTCGTTGCGGCGCACATTTGTCGGTATGGTGGTGTCCAAGTAGGAGTTTTACATGCACAGGAAAGACTTAGATGCCCCAACGCAATGTAATCAATGCATCCGTCAGCCCCAAAGGCAGCCTCGAAACGCTGTCGCAACGTGAAGTTCAGCAACTGAGCGAAGCCGGTAGCGGCAGCCTTTACACCCTGTTCCGTCAATGCGCCCTGGCGATCCTCAACACCGGCGCCCATGTCGACAACGCCAAGACCATTCTCGAAGCCTACAAGGACTTCGAAGTACGCATCCATCAGCAGGACCGCGGCGTACGCCTCGAACTGCTGAACGCCCCGGCCGATGCCTTCGTCGATGGCGAGATGATCGCCAGCACCCGCGAGATGCTGTTCAGCGCCCTGCGCGACATCGTCTACACCGAGAGCGAACTGGCCAGCCAGCGCATCGACCTGGAAAGCTCCCAGGGCATCACCGATTACGTCTTCCACTTGCTGCGCAACGCGCGCACCTTGCGCCCGGGCGTCGAGCCGAAGATGGTCGTGTGCTGGGGCGGCCACTCGATCAGCAGCGAGGAATACCAGTACACCAAGAAGGTCGGCCACGAGCTGGGCCTGCGCAAGCTGGATATCTGCACCGGCTGCGGCCCGGGCGTAATGAAGGGGCCGATGAAGGGCGCGACCATCGCCCACGCCAAACAGCGTATGCACGGCAGCCGCTATCTCGGCCTGACCGAGCCGGGCATCATCGCCGCCGAGGCGCCGAACCCGATCGTCAACGAGCTGGTGATCCTGCCCGACATCGAGAAGCGCCTGGAAGCCTTCGTCCGGGTTGGTCACGGCATCATCATCTTCCCAGGTGGCGCCGGCACGGCCGAAGAGTTCCTGTACCTGCTCGGCATTCTAATGCACCCGGACAACGAAGGCCTGCCGTTCCCGGTGGTGCTGACCGGGCCGCGCAGCGCCGAAGCTTATCTGCAGCAGTTGCATGCGTTTGTCGGCGCCACCCTGGGTGAAGCGGCGCAAGCGCATTACCAGATCATCATCGATGATCCGGCCGAGGTCGCGCGGCAGATGGTCGAGGGGCTCAAGGCGGTCAAGCAGTTCCGCCGCGAGCGCAACGATGCCTTCCACTTTAACTGGCTGCTGAAGATTGAAGAGAGCTTCCAGCGCCCGTTCGACCCGACCCACGCCAATATGGCCAACCTTGAACTGCGCCGCGATCTGCCGCCGCACGAACTGGCGGCCAACCTGCGCCGAGCGTTTTCCGGGATTGTCGCGGGCAACGTCAAGGACAATGGCATCCGCCTGATCGAGCAACACGGCCCGTATCAGATCCGCGGTGACAGCGCTGTGCTCGACCCGCTGGGACGCTTGCTGCAGGCCTTCGTTGACCAGCACCGGATGAAGCTACCTGGCGGCGCAGCCTATGTGCCGTGCTACCAGGTCGTGACCTGAAAGCGTGATTGAACGAGCTGGCTCGATGGCATTTTCATGCAATCGGGCCAGTACGCCTGCCATCATCAGCCCTGAACAATTCCGCAACACTTAGCTGACATTTCCCACGCCAGGTGGTGAACCTGCTGACAAAAAAACGGTCTTTGGCTGACGGTCAAGTCACCGACCCGTTCATCGGCCCAGTCATCGGGCCTACTTTTGTCCAGTAGCAGCGAAGATCATCATGCCCGATTCCCGCCCCGCCCTGCCCGTCCGTCCTGCCCTGCGTGGCAGCCTGCTCGCTTGCCTGATCGCCCTCGCCGCGCCGGTCCAGGCCGAACAGCCGAGTAGCGATGCGCGTTGGGTCAGTGACAGCCTGAGCACCTATGTGCGCAGCGGCCCGACCAATGGCCACCGCATCGTTGGCAGCCTCAAGGCTGGCGAAAAGGTCAGCCTGGTCGACACCCAGGGCAACTACAGCCAGATCCGCGGCCAGAACGGCGATCTGGTGTGGATCCTCAACAGCGACCTGCAGGCAGTACCGGGTCAGGCCGAACGCCTGCCAGAGCTGGACGGTAAGGTCACGCAACTGTCCGAGCAGCTGAAAACCATCGACGACAGCTGGAAGGCCCGCGTGCAGGGCATGCAGGAGACCCTCGACTCGCGCAAGACGCTGGCTGACGAACTGGAAGTGCGCAACAAAGACCTGACCCAGCAACTCGACCAAGCCCAGTCCGCCCTGCGCGATGCCCAGGCGCAGCTGGGGGACGAGAACAAGCAGGTGATGATGCGCTACATGGTTTACGGCGGCAGCATTGCCGGTGCCGGCCTGCTGTTGGGGCTGATCCTGCCGGCACTGACCCGCGGTCGCAAACGCAACGACCGCTGGTTCTGAGGTTCACAGCGGCTGGTTGGTAATGCCGAACGGTACGTGCACTGACGGCGCAACAGTGCGCGTACTGTTGAGGTGGCCAGACTGGTCATCGAAGAAGATATGCGGCTTGAGCACCTGCAGCACCCGGCGCTTCTCGATACCGCCAAGAAAGAACGCGTCGTTGGCCATCACCCCCCAGCTCTTCAGGGTATTCAGCGCGCGTTCATGGGAAGGCGCATTGCGTGCGGTGACAATCGATACGCGCAGGCGGTTCTCGTAACCGGGATGCGCCAGCTTGTAACGCTCTTCGGCGGCCTGGATGCTGGCAATGCGCACAAAGAACTCCTTCAACGGTCCGGGGTTGTGCGGCTGGGTCACGTTGCTGACCTCATGGGCATGAAAGCCGGTCAGGCCATCGCGCTGCATCACCGTCTCCGATTCGTCCCCTGCCAGCACCCCATCGAAGTCGAACGCAATGCGCAGGCCATCATCGTCCTCGTCATCGTCGAACTGTGAATCGAGCACCTGCCCGGCCGGGTAACCTGCCTTGATCGCCGCATCAACGTGGGCCTTGTCGGCCGACAAGAACAGGGCGATGTTCAGCGCAGGGATGTACTCATAAGGCGAGCGCCCCTGCATGAAGATCGCCCGGGTCATGTTCAGGCCGTAGTGCTCGATGGTCTTCATCACGCGCAGGCCGGTATCCGGATCGTTCTGTGACAGCAAGACCACCTCGACCAGCGGATCCTGCGGGTCATCACACAGGTCATTGAGCGCCAGCAAGCGCTTGATGAACGGGTAGGCAATCCCCCGCGCCAGCGGTACATGCAGATGCTGCTGCTGATATTCGCGGTACTGCGCTTCGCCTTCGCGGCGAAATACCGCGTCTGATTCACTCAGGTCAAACACCGCGCTCGATGCCACGCCGATGACCAGACGATCGTCCACTTCATAAGCCATTGCCGATCCTTGCCCCTTCTACGCCCAGTGAAAGCCTGACGGTGGCGTTGCCCAGGCTGCTTTGCAAGAGATTTCGGCAGCATCGCCAGTTGAAGGTATTTTTCACATTTGCTTCACCCGACCCCAACAGCCCGACACCTAAATTGCCACCATTGAAAACGTCGGGAGCATCGAACGTGCAACAAGCGGTCTTCAAGCAGTACTCCGGTTCAGCCGGTTTGACCCGGCGCCTGCCGCGCATGGCCTCGGTCGTCGGCGTTGTCGCAGCCACTGCCTTGGCCTTCGGTGCGCTCGGTTGGTTTGCGCTGAGCAACCACGTGCCGACTATCAGCAGCGAGCAGCAGATGCGCAGCAGCGGGTTGTCTGCGGCCTGGGCCGAGGGCTCGGTGCTGGTCCTTATCCGCCATGCCGAGCGCTGTGACCGCTCCAGCAACGTCTGCTTGAACGACCCAACAGGTATCACGGTGGCCGGCAGCCAGGCAGCTGGCCGCGTCGGTGAAGGCCTGCAGAGGCTGGGCCTGGCCAACACCGCATTGCTCAGCAGCACGGAGCTGCGCACGCGGCAAACGGCGCAGTTCATCTTCGACAAGCCGCTCGCCACGCAGGAGTGGCTCAATGACTGTGATGGCCACTTCGCCGATGTGGCGCTGAGCCACAAGCAGCCGGGCCAGAATCTGGCCCTCGTTACCCACAGTGGCTGCATCGATCAACTCGAGCGGCAACTGCATGTGCCTGGCGGGCAGCGTTCCAGTGCCTATGCCAGCGCGCTGTTCGTGGCTGTCGACGGCCACGGCAAACCCCACATTCTCGGCCAGACCAACGCCGAGCAATGGCCCAGGTTGATTGCCAAAAGAGGTAGTTGAGCCATGCAGCCGTCACCGCGCACCCGTTTCTATCTGATCAATCTGGGCCTGCCACTGTTGCTGGCGGCGCTGGTCTTTGTGCTGTTCGACCTGACCAGCCTCGATCAGTCGATCAGCAACCTGTTACTTGATCCGGTCAGCGGGCGGTTCCCGTTGCTGCACGATCAGTGGTTCGAGAAGGTCAGCCACAAGTGGCCGCGCATTCTTCCGGACTGGACCGGCGAGGCGGCGATTGTCGGCTTGCTGCTGTCGTTCATCTGGCCACGCCTCACGGCCAACCCCAAGCGCCTGCTGGACGCCATCGGCGCGGCGCCGCTGCTGCGCTTTACCCGCGACCACCGGCAGGACTTGCTGTTCGTGGTCGTCGCATTCGCACTGAGCACGACGGTCATCCACTACCTCAAGAGTCACACCGGGGTGTATTGCCCGGTAGAAACTACGCTTTACGGTGGTACGCACCTGCGCCAGGAGTGGTTCAGCAACTTCAACTGGACCGAGAAGACTGCCGGCGGCCGCTGCTGGCCCGGGGGCCATGCCTCAAGCGGCTTCACCCTGCTGGCGCTGTACTTTGTCGCGCTGCGCCATCAATGGCGCCACGCACGGCTGCTGTTGGTGGGGATTGTCTTGCTAGGTTTGGTCTATGGCACCACCCGGGTACTGCAAGGCTGGCACTTCATGTCACATACGTTCTGGGCCGGGATCTTTGTCTGGTTGACGACCTGGCTGACGGCCCTGTTCTGCTATGGCCGGCCAGCCTTGCAGGGCTTGCCCGCACTGACTCCGACGCCGAGGCTTGCACGTTTGCCCGCTTTGAGCGGTTGGCATAAGACTTCAAGAGTTATCGACACGCGGTTGATGCGCTTCAAACACAAGGGACAGCAATGAGAATTCTGGTTATCGAGGACCACCGCGATATTCACGACAATCTGGTCGAGTTTCTCCAGCTCAGGGGCCACGAGGTCACCGGCGCGCTGGACGGCCTGACCGGCCTGCATCTGGCGGCGTCGAACAACTTTGACGCCATCATCCTCGACATCATGTTGCCAGGCATCGACGGCAATCAGATCTGCCACAGCCTGCGCGAGCATTCGCGCTCGCAGGTGGCGATCGTCATGCTCAGCGCACGCGATGAGCTGAGCGATCGCCTGACCGGGTTCAAGGTCGGTGCCGACGATTACATCGTCAAGCCGTTCGCCATGTCCGAAGTGCTGGCCAGGGTGCAGTCAGTGGTCGCTCGGCGCCAGCAGCGCGCCAGTCGCAAGCTGGTAGTAGCCGACCTGCAGTTCGACCTCGACACCCTCGAGGTGACCCGAGCCGGCACGGTGCTAAAGCTCAAGCCAACCAGCCGCAAACTGCTCGAGGTGCTCATGCAAAAGAGCCCCAACCTGGTCCGTCGCAGCGAGCTGGAAGAAACCATCTGGGGACGTGACGCACCGCAGGGCGACAACCTGCGCAGCAACATCCATATCCTGCGCAGCATCATCGACAAACAATTCGACAGCCCGTTACTGCACACGGTGCATGGGCTGGGGTATCAGCTGTGCGAGAAGTACTGAAAGGGCCGCCCGCAGCATACGCACTCCGTAGGAGCGGCCTTGCCGGGGCGCTCCCACAGACACCATGTGCGCTTCGAATCACTGCCGCAACCCTTGCAACGCCGCCAGCACATAGCCGGTGGCGCGCTCCATCTCACCAACCCTGCAAGCAATCCCCAGTTGCCGCCACAACCCCGGCCGCAGCGGCCGCCGACTCACTCGCGGATCCAGCGCCGCCACCTCGCCCTCCTGCGGCAACAGCGTCGCACCATACCCAGCACCGACCAGGCTCTTGATCGCATCATTGAAATTCAGCTCGATGCGCGGCTCAGGAAACAACCCCGCCGCCCCAAACCACTGCGCAATCACCCGCGACAACTGAGTACTGCTGTCGTTTAGAATCAACGCCCGCTGAGCCAGCCACGCCGGCGTCACCCGCGCAGGTGGGCGCCATTCACTGGGCACATAGGCCATGATCGGATCCCGCCGCCAAGGCGTAATCTGCACGCCTTTGCCAGCCACCTGCGGCAGTGCCACCAGAGCAATATCCAACCGCCCCTCGCGCAGACCCGCCAACGAAGCCTGCGAAGTCAACACCTGCACCTGCACATCAATCCCCGGATGCTCGACCCGCAGCATCTCCAGCGCCTGCGGCAACAGATGGGCGATGGCACCAGTCGACGCGCCCAGCCGCACCCGCCCAGTCAAGCCCTGCACCTGTCGACGCACCTCCTCCAGTGCCAGTTCGGCGTCTGCCAGCAGCTTTCGCGACCGCACCAGCAGCGTCTCGCCGATGGCCGTCGGGCGCACCTGGCCGCGGGTCCGGCTGAGCAGCGGCGCCCCTACCCGCGCCTCCAACTCGGCGACGTGCAGGCTGATGGTCGGCGGCGCCAGGTTGAGCTGGCGGGCAGCTTCAGCGAACGAGCCAAGGTCTGCAATCACCACCAGAGTGCGCAAACGGTCGAGGCTGATTTCACGCATGGGCTGGATGCAAATGGACTGACACGGAAGCGCTCCCTGATTCAGGATTTCTGAACGTGACCATCATGAAATGCAAATTTCCATTCGTCCAGTCGTGAGCGAGCATAGGCCATCTTCCTTATTACACGGACATCGCCCCATGCGTACTCCTCTGGTCTTTATCGACGGCGACCAAGGCACCACTGGCCTGCAGATCCACGCCCGCCTGCACGGGCGCAACGACTTGCGCCTGCTGACCCTTGCCGAAGCCGAGCGCAAGGACCCACAGCGCCGCGCAGAGGCGATCAACAGCGCCGATATCGCCCTGCTGTGCCTGCCGGATGCCGCCGCGATCGAAGCGGTAGCGGCGATCAACAACCCGGCGGTGCGGGTCATCGACGCCAGCTCCGCCCACCGCACTGCACCAGGTTGGGTGTATGGCTTGCCGGAACTGGATGCGCAGCAGCCTGAGCGCATCGCCCAGGCCAAGCGGGTGAGCAACCCTGGCTGCTACCCAACCGGGGCCATTGCCCTGTTGCGGCCACTGATCGAGGCCGGGCTGCTGCCCACCGACTATCCACTGACAGTACATGCGATCTCAGGCTACTCCGGCGGCGGCCGGGCCGCGGTCGAGCGGCATGAACAGCCACGCGCAGAACGCTTGCCTACGCTGCAGCTGTACGGCCTTGATCTGGCCCACAAGCATGTCCCGGAAATACAGCAGCATGCCGGCCTCAGCGCGCGGCCAGTATTTCTCCCAGGCTATGGCGATTACCGCCAGGGCATCGTGCTGAGCATCCCGCTGCAATTGCGGCTGTTGCCTGCTGGGGTGAATGCCGAGCATCTGCAAGCTTGCCTGCAGGAGCATTATCAAAACGCCCGTCACGTCCAGTTGATGCCATTGCACCAGCACGGGCCAGCCGCAGCACTGGACCCAGAGGCGCTCAACGACAGCAATGATCTGCGCCTGGCGCTGTTCGCCAACCCGGAGCACGGCCAGGTTGTGCTCACTGCGGTATTCGACAACCTGGGCAAAGGCGCCTCGGGCGCGGCGGTACAAAACCTTGACCTGATGCTGGCGGCGTTCGCCGAGCACAGCTGAACCGGCAAAACCGGGTAGACTGTCACCCCGCGTTGCCGTTGACGCGGGGTGTTTTTGCCAGCCGGAGCTTTGCCTGCAATGTTCATTCTCAGCCGCCTCGACAGCGTGCCGCCCGAATCCTTCCAGAACCAGATCCGCCAGTTGGTGATCGACCATGTCGGCGAGCTGAGTAGTGTCGCCATCAGCAGTGACAACCCGCTCTACCCGCTCTATCAATACGGTGTCGGCCTTGAGGTGCACCAGTACCTGCAAGCCATGGACGGCACACGTGGGCTGGCCGTGCAGTTGTTGCTCGCGCTGGATGCCGACGCGCCTGATCAACTACTGGGTTTCGCGCTCACTCTGCCCGCTCAGGACGACCCGCAGGCCTGCTCGCTGGCGTTCATGGTGGTGCTGCCCAGCCACCGTCGCCAGGGCATCGCTCGCGCACTGCTGGCTGACCTGCAGTCACGCTACAGCTGTGTCGAACTGAATGCCTTCGCAGGGCTGGTGCCCTGGTTTGAAGAGATGGGCATGCAGGTGGTCGCGGCACGTGGCCCGCAAGTGCTGATGAGCAGCACAGGCCACGCCAGCGGCGCGCTGGTCGGCACTCTGGATATCGCCCCGATCTATGAAACGCTGGAAGTGCGCCAGATCCATGCCTACCTGCTCAAGCAGCAAGGCGAAGACGCCATGATCGACGCCGAACAGCGCCGCGATGAGCATCTTGACGAACTGGCGCTACAGGCCCAGGCCTGCGTCAGGCAGCGCCAAGCGGTGCATTGACCGCCCCACTCAAACCTCGGTCAAAGGGATGTCGCCGGCGCTGCCCTTGCCCTCACGGCGATCGCTCATCCAGTCGTTGAGCTGTTCGCCAAACTGCGCCGGCGCCTTGCGCCCGAAGCGCTGCCCCAGATCAAGGATGCTCTGCTGGGCCAGGGTCTCTTCCATGCGTTTCTGCGCGCTGATCATCACCGCGTGGATTGCGCAGGTGCCCTCGGTCGCCCAGCTCGGCGCCGAGCCCTCGAACAGCACACAGCGCTCGCGGATTTCGCGGCAATCGAAAATCTTCTTCGCCCCGTCAATTGCAGTGGCGATGTCCAACACGCTGATCTCGGCCGCCGGCCGCGCCAGGCGAAACCCGCCGCGCACGCCTTCGGTGGCCGCCACCAGGCCGGCGCGAGCCAGTTTGGTAAAGACCTTGGCCAGGTATTCCTGAGGCACCCCCTGCAGCTCGGCCAGATCACGCACGCTAGCTTCGCGGCTCTCACCCTGCTCATTGAGCAACAGCAGGAGACAATGGATGCCGTATTCAACCCCGGCGCTGTAAAGCGACATATCAATCTCCGACTGGATTAGTCGCAAATGGTACGCCTGTGGCCGCCTGTAGGCAAAGACCGGCTGGTTCGACGCTGATCGCAATCAACAAAACACTTGTGATTTATAACTACGACCAATAGAGTCGTAGTTATTCGAGCGACAACAGGATTGTGCTCGATGGTGTCTCGTCCCTCTCAATCACCCGGAGCAATCCCATGAAAACCGACATCCTGATCATCGGCGCAGGCTTCGCTGGCGTGTGGAGCGCACTCAGCGCTGCGCGCTTGCTCGACCAGGCGCAACGCGGCGAGTTGAGCATCAGCGTTCTCGCCCCTCAGCCGCAGATGCGCATCCGCCCACGCCTTTACGAGGCCCAGGCACATACCCTGCAGGCGCCTCTGACCGCCTTGTTCGATGCGGTTGGGGTGAAGTTCATCGAGGGTCACGCCCGGGAGATCGACCCGGATGGACGCCAGGTCAGCTATGAAGACGGCGCTGGCAACAACCAACGGATCAGCTATCGACGCCTGATCCTCGCCGCCGGCAGCCAAGTGGCGCGCCCGAACATTGCCGGCCTGGCCGAGCACACCTTTGATGTCGACCAACTGGAATCGGCCGTGCGCCTTGAACAGCATCTGCACGCGCTCGCCGCGCTGCCGGGATCCCCTGCGCGCAACACCGTGGTGGTGTGTGGCGGCGGTTTCACCGGCATCGAAACGGCAACCGAAATGCCCGAGCGTTTGCGTGCAATGCTCGGCGCCGACACCCGCTTGCGCGTAGTGGTGGTCGACCGCGGCGCACAGATCGGCGCGGCACTAGGCGCCGGGATCACTCCCTCAATCGTCGCCGCCTGCAAACAAGCCGGCGTGGAATGGTTGCCCGGCACCTCGGTGGTGGCAGTCGACAGTGGCGGCGTCACGCTGGACAACGGCGACTACATCGCCAGCAAGACAGTGATCTGGACCGTCGGCGTGCAGGCCAGCCCATTGACGGCACAAATACCCGGCGAGCGCGACGGCCAGGGTCGGCTGCGGGTAGACGAGCATCTCAAGGTCAAAGGTCAGGAACACATCTATGCCACCGGCGACGTTGCCTGGGCGGCCGTCGATGACCTCGGCAACCATGCCCTGATGACCTGCCAGCACGCCATCCCTATGGGCCGCCATGCGGGCAACAACGCCGCAGCAGATCTGCTCGCGCTAACGCCCGTGGTCTATCGCCAGCCCAAATATGTCACCTGCCTCGACCTCGGCGCGTGGGGCGCGACCTTCAGCGAAGGTTGGGAGCGCGAGCTGAAACTGCAAGGTGAGGAAGGCAAGGCAGTCAAACGGCAAATCAACACGCAATGGATCTACCCGCCAGCCGCAGACAGGGCCACGGCGCTGGCTGCCGCCGACCCCGCGATTGCTATCGTCTGAGCGCAATAAAGCTGACAGTTTCGTCAGAAAATGACGGAACTGTCGTAAGTTGCAGTTACATTGAATGAGTGGTCAATAATAGTGGCACTGTGGCATCATCGAAAAAAACAATCAGCACGATTGAGGAACAACCTCACCCTTTCGCAGCGCATCGAGAGCCCGGCGCCTACCAGGTGACGCGGCTTCGCCGAACCAGCTCTTGACGCCTGCCAGCCATCGTCAAGGAGCTTCCCATGCAATTACGGAATATGAAGATCGGCACTCGCGCCGCCAGTGTGTTTACCCTGCTGGGCGTGCTGGTACTGGTCATGGGCTTACTCTCACTGTACGAAACCCGCCAGATGGACCGCTCCACCGATGAGATCCGCGATACCTGGATCCCGGCCATGGTTGCCTTGAGCGACGTCGGCACCAATCTGGGCCGCGCCCGCGCCATTACCCTGCGCACCGCACTGGAAACACAGGCAAGTGCCCGCCAGAGCAGCATGGCCCTGGTCGACAGCATTAACCAGCAACTGGCCAGCGGTATCAAGGCCTATGAAGCAACCATCGTCGCTGCTGATGATCGCGCCCTGTTCAATACCTTCGCCGCCGCCGAGCGCCAGTATCTGGATCAGCAGAAGCAGGTACTCGGCTTGATAGTGGCTGGCAAGGCTGACGAGGCCAATGCGTTATTGACTGGCGCCATGGCGCAGTCCGCCGATGTGATGATGAAAGCCCTGGGCGCTCTGCTCGTTTACAACAGCAATGGCGCCGAAGCGGCCTCCCAGCGCAGCAGCGACGTGGCCGATGAGGCGTTTTCGGTGATCGTCGTGTCGCTGTTGATCATCCTCGGTGCACTGGTGGCCATCGCGATCCTGCTCACCCGCAGCATCGTCGTGCCCTTGGCTGATGCCGTCGCAGTGGCAGAACGCGTCGCCACCAACGATCTGACCCAGGACATCCGTGTACAAGGCCAGGACGAGCCAGCCCTGCTGCTCGCTGCCCTGGCGCGGATGCAGAGCAGCCTGCGCGACACCCTGCGCAAGATCTCTGCCTCATCCGACCAGTTGGCCTCGGCCTCCGAAGAGCTGCACAGCGTGACCGAAGACACCAGCCGCGGCCTGCATCAGCAAAGTGCCGAAATTGACCAGGCAGCCACTGCGGTCAACCAGATGACTGCCGCCGTCGAAGAAGTCGCGAACAACGCCGTGACCACTGCCGATGCATCCAAAGGCGCCGACCAGAGCACCCGTGACGGTCGCGATCAGGTCAATCAGGCACTCAGCTCGATCCAGCATCTGGTCAACGACGTCAGCGGCACTTCAACTGAAATCGAACAACTGGCCACCAGTGCCAACGAAATCAGCCGCGTGCTGGACGTGATCGGCGCCATCGCCGGGCAGACCAACCTGCTGGCCCTCAATGCGGCAATCGAAGCCGCCCGCGCTGGCGAAGCTGGCCGCGGTTTTGCCGTGGTCGCCGACGAGGTGCGCGCCCTCGCCCACCGCACTCAGGAGTCCACCGCTGAAATCGAACAGATGATTGCCGGTATCCAGAACGGCACCGAACGCGCCGTGACAGCCATGCACAGCAGCCGCAGCCGCGCCAACGGCACCTTGGAAGTGGCCCAGTCAGCCGGCGAAGCGTTGGAGGTAATTGCTGAAGCGATTGCCTCGATCAACCAGCGCAACCTGGTCATCGCCAGCGCCTCCGAAGAACAGGCGCAGGTGGCGCGAGAGGTGGACCGCAACCTGGTCAACATCCGCGATCTGTCGATGCAGACCTCGGCGGGCGCCAACCAGACCAGCGCTGCGGCGCAGGATCTGTCGCGCCTGGCAGTGGACCTGAACGGGATGGTGGCGCAGTTCAAGCTTTGACAGTAAAAGGGGGCTGCCGGGCAGCCCCCGCTGTCTATCAGGGGTTGATGCGTAGCGGCTTGCCAGCCCGCTGGGTCTGGCCACGTGTGGCCAGGCAGTAATACAGCGGGCAGGTCACCAACAAGCCAAACAACCACGACAAATCTGCGCCCTCGACCAGATTCGAGTACGGCCCGACATACAGCGCAGTATTGGCAAACGGCAGCTGCACCAGAATGCCGCAGGCGTAGGCAATGATCGCGTGGTGGTTGAAGCGCCCATAGATGCCGCCATCGGCGCTGAAGATCGAGGCGATGTCGTACACGCCTTTCTTGATCAGGTAGAAATCGATGAGGTTGATCGACGCCCACGGCACCAGCACCAGCAGCAGTGCCAGGATCAACCCGATGAACTGGCCGATGAAGTCAGCCGACGCGTTCAGCGCAACCATCCCACAACCGAGCAGAATCACTGCAGCGAGGATCACCCGCACCTTGATGCTGGGAGTCCACTGCGCCGCGAAGGTCTGAATCGCGGTCACGATCGACAGCACCGCGCCGTACAGATTGAGGGCGTTGTGGCTGATGATATTGAGCAGGAACAGCACCATCAGGATCGGCCCCAACCAGCCAGTGGCTTGTTCCACCGCCGCCATGGCATCAGTGCCTTCCGGCACGCACAGCACCGCAATCGCGCCAAAACTGAAGCACAGGATGGTGCCCAGGGTGGCACCGAAATAGGTCGCCCAGAACGGCTTGGCGATGCCGATTTCGCGCGGCAGATAGCGCGAGTAATCAGAGGTGTAGGGCGAGAAGCTGATCTGCCAGATGGTGCCCAGCGACACAGTGGCGATGAAGCCGGACAAGTTGAAGCTGCCGCGGCTGAAGAAGTCGGCGGGCAGGTCCTGGACGAACATCATGATGAAACCGGCCAGCAGCGCCGAACCCATGACCCAGGTGCCGATGCGGTTGAGGCTATGAATGAAGCGGTAGCCGATCACGCCGATCGCCGTGGCGCTGAGAGCGCCGATCACGATTGCCGTCGGCATCGGTACGCTGGGGGCAATGCCATGGATCGATTTGCCGGCCAGCACGATGTTGGAGATGAAGAAGCCAACATAGATAAGTGCGGTGAAGAACACGATCAGCAGAGCGCCATAGCGGCCGAACTGGCCACGGCTCTGGACCATTTGCGGAATGCCCAATTGCGGCCCCTGCGCCGAGGCCAGGGCAATCACCACCCCGCCGAGCAAGTGCCCTAGAGCGATGGCGATCAACCCCCACAGCAGATTCAGATGAAACACCTGAACCACCATGGCGCCGGTGACGATGGGCAGTGGCGCGATGTTGGTGCTGAACCAGAGGGTGAACAGGTCGCGCGCCTTCCCGTGGCGCTCTGCAGGTGGAACGTAATCGACCGTGTGATTCTCGACAAACTGGTGCTGCGACGACGATTGGGACATAGGAATTCAGCTCGAAAGGGTCGTTTTTATCGTTGTAGGAAACCGCTCATGGCGGCCTCTCAGCTGCGGACCATATTATGGTATTCCAAACTTTTGACAACACTGCGCCTCCCTAAAAATCAGTAACTGATCCGGTTCAGCAACTTTCCAAGCCAATCTAAATTGACGGCAAGACCGCGTATTCAAAGGGTTGGCGCCTTTCATCGTGTTTTTTCCAGATGCGTAATTAGCGCTTGCAAAACGAGTATTACGGTATACCATCAGACACATCAACGATAAAAAGCGGACCACCGCTCCCCTGCGAAGAGGATCACTTCATGATCGACGCAACCGTCTACAAGAACGTCCTGGGCTCCTTCCCGTCCGGCGTTACCGTCATCACCACCCTGGATGACGACGGCCAGATCGTCGGCCTTACCGCCAGCGCGTTTTCCTCGCTGTCGATGGACCCGCCGCTGGTGCTGTTCTGCCCTAATTACAGCTCCGACTCCTACCCTGTCCTGATCGCCAAAAAGCGCTTTGCCATTCACCTGCTCTCCGGCGAGCAGCAGGCCGAGGCTTACGCCTTCGCGAAAAAGGGCAAGGACAAGGCCGCTGGCATCGAGTGGACCTTGAGCGAGCTGGGCAATCCCCTGCTGGCCAACGCCACCGCAATCATCGAGTGCGAACTGTGGCGTGAATATGAAGGTGGCGACCACGCCATCATGGTCGGCAAGGTGCAGAACCTGATCGTGCCTGAGCAAGCGCCACAGCCGATGATCTACTGCCGCGGCAAGATGGCCAGCCTGCCTGCCTTCGCCTGAGCACTGCCTATTCTGTCTACGGATGCCAGGCGCGTCCGTTGTGATCACTGACGCCTGCCCTGCCAGGCGCGACATTCAAGCGTTGAGGAATGCCCCATGAAATTTTCGTTGTTCGTGCACATGGAACGTTGGGATGAACAGGTCAGCCACCGCCAGTTGTTCGAAGACCTCACCGAACTGACCCTGATGGCCGAGGACGGCGGTTTCAGCACCGTGTGGATCGGCGAACACCACGCCATGGAATACACCATTTCGCCCAGCCCGATGCCGCTGCTGGCCTACCTGGCCGCACGCACCGAGAAGATTCGCCTGGGCGCCGGCACCATCATCGCGCCGTTTTGGAACCCGATCCGGGTAGCCGGCGAATGCGCCCTGCTCGACGTGATCAGCAACGGGCGAATGGAAGTGGGCCTGGCGCGCGGCGCCTACCAATTCGAATTCGACCGCATGGCCAATGGCATGCCCGCCACTGAAGGCGGCAAGGCTCTGCGTGAGATGGTCCCGGCGGTCCGCGAATTGTGGAAAGGCGATTACGCCTTCGAAGGCGAGGTGTACAAATTCCCTACTTCGACCAGCGTACCCAAGCCAGTCCAAAGCGGCATGCCGCCGATGTGGATTGCCGCACGTGACCCAGACTCGCACAACTTTGCCGTGAAGAACGGCTGCAACGTGATGGTCACCCCGTTGATGAAGGGTGACGAAGAAGTGCTCGACCTGAAAAACAAATTCCAGGCCGCGCTGGACAACAACCCAGAGGTACCGCGCCCGCAACTGATGGTGCTGCGCCACACCCACGTGCACAGCGCTGCCGAGCCAGATGGCTGGAAGATAGGCGCCAAGGCGATTGCGCGCTTCTACCGCACCTTCGATGCCTGGTTCGGCAACAAGACCGTTCCGGTCAATGGCTTCCTCGAGCCGAGCCCGGAGTCGAAGTTTGCCGAAGTGCCCGCCTTCGAGCTGGACAACATTCGCAAGAACACCATGATCGGCACGCCTGAAGAAATCATTGCGCGCATCAAGTACTACCAGGAGCTCGGCGTCGACGAGTTCAGCTTCTGGTGTGACAACAGCTTGCCGCATGCCGAAAAGAAGAAGTCGCTGGAGCTGTTCATCAAGGAAGTCGTGCCGGCTTTCAACTGAATTCCCATTACCTGAATTCATTGCGGGAACAGCCCGCTCCTGCGGGCTTGATCGCCTGCGAGAGCGGGCATTTTTTTGCCGATCATCTACCCCCCCGCACCTGCATCACTGGATTGCCCGGCCTTTCGTCTTCTCGCCGGAGAAATTTCAATCAAGCTATTGCAGAACAAATATTATGGTATACCATCAGACAACAAGACCAGATACCTTTGACAGGAGCCACCCATGAGTTTCGAAATCCGCAAGATCGTCACCTACTCCGAAGAAACCCGCATCGAAGGCGGCAAGGCCACCGACAAACCGGTGACCATGGTCGGCCTGGCTGTGGTGATCAAGAACCCATGGGCGGGTCGCGGTTTCGTTGATGATCTGAAACCGGAAATCCGTGCCAATTGCTCCGACCTCGGCGCGTTGATGGTCGAGCGTCTGATTGCTGCCATCGGCGGCGCGGACAAGATCGAGGCCTACGGCAAAGCGGCGGTCGTCGGTGCTGATGGCGAGATCGAACACGCTTCGGCGGTGATCCACACCCTGCGCTTTGGCAACCATTACCGCGAAGCGGTGCAAGCCAAGAGCTACCTGAGCTTCACCAACAAGCGTGGCGGCCCAGGCACCTCGATCCAGATCCCGATGATGCAGAAGGATGACGAAGGCCTGCGTTCGCACTACATCACCCTGGAAATGCAGATCGAAGATGCACCACGTGCCGACGAGATCGTGGTGGTACTGGGCGCCGCTGACGGCGGCCGCCTGCACCCGCGCATCGGCAACCGCTACATCGACCTCGAAGAACTGGCAGCCGAAAAAGCTCAATAACAATTAGATCAACGGGCCGGGGCGTGCGCACAGCGCCACGCCTCACGCTCAAGGAGCGCCCTCGATGATTCAGCCTGTTGCTGAACGCACACCCGCCGGCACCAGCTACCTGGTGACTGGCCAAGGCCAGCCTGTGGTACTGATCCACGGCGTCGGCCTGAACAAGGAAATGTGGGGCGGCCAGATCGTCGGCCTCGCCACTGACTACAAGGTCATAGCCTACGACATGCTCGGCCACGGCCAGAGCCAGTTGCCTGCCGCCGATACCCCACTTGAGGGTTACGCCGCGCAACTGGCCGAGCTGCTCGACCATCTGCAGATCGCCCAGGCCACGGTTATCGGCTTCTCGATGGGCGGCTTGGTGGCACGGGCCTTTGCCCTGAATTATCCGCAGCGGTTGACGGCCCTGGTGGTGCTCAACAGCGTGTTCAACCGCTCGCCCGAGCAGAGCGCCGGGGTCATCGCCCGCGCGGCACAAGCGGCCGAACTGGGCCCGGACGCCAACGTCGACGCCGCCCTGGAGCGCTGGTTCAGCCGCGAGTACAAGGCCGCCAACCCGGCTCAGGTCGCCGCGATCAAGCAGATCCTGGCCAGCAATGACCCGCAGGGCTACCACACTACCTATTCGCTGTTCGCCACCCAGGACATGTACCGCGAAAGCGATCTGGGCAGCATTCAGGCACCAACCCTGATCGCCACCGGCGAGCTCGACTCCGGCTCCACTCCGGCCATGACCCGCCAGCTCGCCGCACGCATCCCCGGCGCACATTGCGTGGTCCTCGCCGAACAACGGCATATGATGGCAGTAGAAGCGCCGCGTGAAGTCAATAAGATGCTGCTGGACTTCCTCAGTCAAGCGCGCACCCTCACCGAATCCGCCAAGGGGATAGTTGCATGACCCTCGTTCGTTTCCAGATGTGCATCGATGGCCAATGGTGCGATGCCCAGAACGGCAAGACTTTCGACAGCCTCGACCCGGCCACCGCGCAGGTCTGGGCGCAACTGCCCGACGCCGACGAAGCTGATGTCGAGCAGGCCGTGCAGTCGGCCCAGCGCGCCTTCGACAGCAAGGCCTGGCGCGGCCTCACCGCGACTGCGCGGGGCAAACTGCTGCGCCGGCTTGGCGACCTGATTGCCGAGAATAAAGAACACCTGGCCCAGCTGGAAAGCCGCGACAACGGCAAGCTGATCCGCGAAACCCGCGGCCAGGTCGGTTACCTGCCAGAGTTTTTCCATTACACCGCGGGCCTGGCCGACAAGCTCGAAGGCGGCACCCTGCCGCTGGACAAGCCTGATCTGTTCGCCTACACCGTGCATGAGCCGATGGGCGTAGTGGCCGGCATCATCCCGTGGAACAGCCCGCTGTACCTGACCGCAATCAAGCTGGCACCGGCGCTGGCCGCGGGTAACACTATCGTCCTCAAGCCGTCCGAGCACGCTTCGGCGACCATTCTCGAGCTGGCCCGCCTGGCCCTTGAGGCTGGTTTCCCACCTGGCGTGGTCAACGTAGTCACCGGTTACGGCCCAAGCACTGGCGCTGCCCTCACCCGTCATCCGCTGATCCGCAAGATCGCCTTCACCGGCGGCGCTGCGACTGCCCGCCATGTAGTGCGCAGTAGCGCCGAGAACTTCGCCAAACTGTCGCTGGAACTGGGTGGCAAATCGCCCAACATCATCTTCGCCGACGCCGACCTGGACAGCGCCATCAATGGTGCAGTGGCCGGTATCTATGCGGCCTCTGGGCAGAGCTGCGTGGCCGGCTCGCGGCTGCTGGTGCAGGACGAAATCTACGACGAGTTCGTTGCACGGCTGGTCGAGCGGGCCAAACGCATCCGCATCGGTAACCCGCAGGACGAGCAGAGCGAAATGGGCCCGATGGCCACAGCACAGCAGCTGGCAGTGGTCGAAGGCCTGGTCGCCGCAGCCTGCGCCGAGGGGGCCAAACTGCGCATGGGTGGCAAGCGTGCCGAGGTCGAGGGCGATGGCTGGTTCTACGAGCCGACCCTGTTCGAGTGCGACAGCAACTCGCTGAAGATCATGCAGGAAGAAGTATTCGGCCCGGTCGCGGCGGTCATTCGTTTCAAGACCGAAGAAGAGGCCCTGGCGATCGCCAACGACTCGCAGTTCGGCCTGGCGGCAGGTATCTGGACCCGCGACCTGGGCCGCGCCCACCGGCTGGCCCGTGACGTGCGCTCGGGGATCATCTGGGTGAACACCTACCGTGCAGTCTCGGCCATGGCGCCGATCGGCGGCTTCAAGAACAGCGGCTACGGCCGTGAAAGTGGCATCGATTCGGTGCTGGCCTATACCGAGCTGAAGACCGTGTGGATCAACCTGTCCACCGCGCCCATGCCCGACCCCTTCGTGATGCGCTAAGGAGCACTGCCAAGATGATCGAACCTGGCATCTACAAAGACGTGATGGGCTCGTTTCCCTCGGGCGTCACGGTCGTTACCACGTTGGACGCCGACGGCGGCATCGTCGGCATCACTGCCAGCGCCTTCAGTGCGCTGTCGATCGAGCCGGCGCTGGTGCTGTTCTGCCCCAACTACGCCTCGGACACCTACCCGATCCTGCGAGACAGCAAGCAGTTTGCCATTCACCTGCTGTCGGCCGGGCAGACCGCCGAAGCCTATGCCTTTGCCGGCAAGGGCAAAGACAAGGCCAAGGGCATCGAGTGGCAGCTCAGCGAGCTGGGCAACCCGCTGTTGACCAAGGCCACCGCGATCATCGAGTGCGAGTTGTGGCGCGAATACGACGGCGGCGATCACGCGATCATCGTCGGTGCGGTGAAAAACCTGGTGCTGCCGGCCGAGCCGGTGACGCCGATGGTCTACCATCGTGGCAAGCTCGGCGCCCTGCCATCGCTGGGCTGACCTGAGTGCCACCGCGCTGCCTGGCGCAGCGCTGACTTTTTGGGGGCCGCGGCGAACCTCATCCTTGTTCGCGGCCCCTGTTTTATTGCGGAGCACTGCCATGAGCAACGACAAGTATCAAAAGGGCCTGGAGATCCGCACACAAGTGTTGGGCGAAGAGTACGTCAACCGCTCTCTGCAGAACGCCGATGAGTTCACCAAGCCGCTGCAGGACCTGGTCACCGAGTACTGCTGGGGGCATGTCTGGGGCCGTGATGGTTTGTCGCTCAAAGAGCGCAGCATGATAAACTTGGCAATGATTTCCGCGCTCAATCGGCCCCATGAGCTTAAGCTGCACATCCGCGGCGCCTTGCGTAATGGCCTGAGCCGTGAACAGATTCGCGAGATCCTGCTCCAGGTCGGCATTTATTGCGGCGTGCCGGCGGCGGTAGACAGCTTCCGGCTGGCCCGCGAGGCATTTGCCGAAGCCGACGCGGAGTCAACCCGTTAACAGCGGGCTGTTCGAACCACTGCAAGGAGCGCCCCGGTTCGTGGTGCTTCGCGAGGTTGGCGCAACAGCCTCATAAAGAGCGCACCTGATGAAACGCCAGCCACTCGACGACAGCTTCAAGGTCAACCGCAACCCCGTTACCCTGCGCGAGATCGTGCTCGACAAGCTGCGCAACGCGATCATGAACTTTCACCTGTTACCCGGTGACCGCCTGGTCGAACGCGACTTGTGCGACCGCCTCGGCGTCAGCCGTACTTCGGTCCGCGAAGCGCTACGCCACCTCGAATCCGAAGGCCTGGTCGAATTTGCCGACGCCAAGGGCCCGCGGGTCGCGATCATCACCCTGGAAGATGCCCGTGACATCTACGAGCTGCGCTGTGTACTCGAGGGCCTGATCGTCCAGCTGTTCACCCTCAACGCCAAGGCCAAGGACATCCGCGCCCTCGAGCGCGCGCTCGAAGTCAACCGCGAAGCGCTTGAAGATGGCGAGTTGCAACAGGTGATCGACTCGGTGCAAGGCTTCTACGACGTGCTCCTGGAAGGCTCCGGCAACCATGTCGCGGCAACCCAGTTGCGTCAGTTGCAGGCACGCATCAGCTACCTGCGAGCGACCTCCGTGTCGCAACAGAACCGCCGTGGCGCCAGCAACAAGGAAATGGAAAAGATCGTTGCGGCGATCAAGAGTGGCGACCCGCTGGCCGCACACCAGGCCTCGGTCGATCACGTACGCGCTGCCGCTGCAGTGGCGCTGGACTACCTGCGCCAGAAGCAGGACGACAATACCAAGGTGCGCGAGATCGTTGCGCCCCTGGCCCTGAAGGACCCTCGCATAGGCCGCTGACCATGCCCAACGCCCCGCGCTATTGCCCGTACTGCACTACCGAGCTTGCCCGGGGCGTACCTTCCGGTGATACCCATGAGCGCCTGTACTGCGGCGCTTGTGGCTACATCCATTACATCAACCCGAAAATCATCGCCGGCTGCATCATCGAGCGCGATGGCAAGTACCTGTTGTGCCAGCGCGCGATCCCCCCGCGCCCTGGCACCTGGACGCTACCGGCAGGTTTCATGGAAGCCGGCGAAACCACCGAACAGGCGGCGCTGCGTGAAGTCTGGGAAGAAACCGGCGTACAGGCCGAAATCGTCTCGCCCTACTCGATCTTCAGCGTGGCCAAAATCAGCGAGGTGTATATCGTCTTCCGCGCCATCGCCACCGCTGAAACCGGCGTGTTCGGTGCCGAGACCCTCGCCTACAAGTTTTTCGAGCCTGACCAGATCCCCTGGGACGAGATCTACTACCCGGCCATCCGACAGATTCTCGAGCGTTATATCCTGGAGCGTCAGGCGGGTGTGTACGGGATCTACATGGGCAATGACGACACCGGCAAGGTGCATTTCATTCGCTGACTGCGGTGTTGTCTAGCGACGCCCACGCGCCCTCCCGCATTGCATTTAGGCGGCGGCTGGCCCAAGCTCAGTGCTACCTGACCACCGGACCTGCCAATGCCCAGACACCGCCTGTACCTGATCGCCGTGTTCGCTCTGATCCTGGTATCGGCCACCCTCGGCTACTGCTCGCGTGATGTCGAAATTAGCGTCCCGGCAGTCGCGCCGCACAGTTATGGCAAAGCGCTGCGCCAGGCCCACGACGGCCTGCCAGGAGCTGCGCGGGTGCTCTATCAACAGTTGCAGCGTGACGACCTGACGCCCATCCGGCGCGCAGCACTGTATGCCGAGTTGCCCAACTATCCCTCGCCAAAAGCGCTCGAGCTGGCCGGGCTTGACCTGCAACACGATGACCCGATGGTACGTCGCGCAGCCATCGAGAGTATTCGCCGCCTGTTGCCTGCCGGCCAACGCAGCCTGGCGCTTGGGCCTATGCTTGATGATGACGAGCCAAGTGTGCGCTTCGCGGCAGTAGATGCCCTGCTCGGCCTCGACGCGGACGCCATCGGCTTGTATTTCGGGCCGCTGCAACAAGCCCTCGAAGCCTACCAACGAGCCCTTCTGGCGCAACCGGAAGACAGCGCTGCGCAAGTGCATCTGGCCCGGTTGTACCTGCATGAGGATGATTACGCACATGCCGCTTTGGCCCTGCAGCGCAGTTTGCAGCTGAGCCCGCAAAACCTGGATGCCCTCGCCGTCCAGGTACGCCTGCTCGAACGCCAAGGCTTGCACGACGAGTCTCGCCAGGTTTTGGCCAAAGCGCTGGCGCTGCAGCCAGACTCGGCCTTTCTGCAGCACGATCTCGGTCTGTGGCTCAATCGCCATCAGCAAACTGAATATGCCTTGCTGGCGTTTGCCCGCGCGGTTGAACTGGAGCCGGAAAACACTGATTACCGCTACATGCTGGCGGTCACCTTGCATCAGCTTGAGCAGGTTGAAGCCGCCCAGAAGCAGCTGCAAACCATCCTCGACCGGCAACCTGCCAATCGCAATGCGCGGCTTTTGTTGATCCAGTACTGGAAGGAGACCGGGCAACTGCAGAATGTGCAAGTGCTGCTGGCCGAGCTAGAGCGCCAGAACCCGGACGATCCGATTCTGCAACAAGGCTTGTAGCACCTGGCAACCAATAGCACTCTGTCCGAGGCTTCAGGACTGGGGTTAGAGGCGACGCGGACTGTACAAACTGTTAGCCAAGGCCTGCTCGATCGGGTGATCGCTGTAGCCGGTTATGAACAGGATCTTCTGCTGCGGTTGCAGCCGCCGCATCGCCTGCGCCACCTGGCGACCACTGGATCCGCCAGGCAGGCCAATGTCGGTGATGGAATGGTCACTGTGCCCGCAAGATTGCAGGCCTCACGGGCATTCGATGTCACTGCCCACCACGGTCACAAACTCAGTCAGCTCACGCCACTCGCCCGGCGGTTCGACGCTGGCTGTGGCGTTGATGACGGTATGCAGAAAACCCGCGACGCGTGCCTGCTCGTCTCTGATCGGCGTATAACCCAGGGCGCACCAGACATTGCCGGCCTCGGTGCTAATGCGCATGATCTGCTGGAAGTTGATCCACTGCAACGCCGGATTTGCGAGGCAAGCAGGAGACCTCTGACCCCGCTTTGCTCCGAGCTCCCACAGCGTAGCTGGTGTTTCCCCAAAGCTGAATCGACATAAGCCTACATCTGCGGTGTCGCGCCCTACGTAATCTGATCTGCCAGTTGTCCAAACGCGGACAGCACCAGAGGGAAGGATGTTGCCGATGTCAAAACTCATGCACACAGGGCGTAGTTTGCTGGAGCTGCTGTTAGTCTCGGCGGTCGGGCTGATACCGATCGTTTCCGGGCTGACCGTGATGTACTACCAGCTGGAGCGCAAGTTAGACGAAAACGCGCGCATATCGGCCCATGAGGCTTTGTTCGCGATCGATCGACGCTTGGACAGTCTGTTGCTCACGGCCAGTACCGCCAGCCAGTTCAGCGGCCAGGCGTGTGACAACGTGATCGAACAACTGCGAGCGATGACCGCCAGCGACCCGCGAATCCACTCACTGGAGCTGACCAAAGATGATCTGGCGTACTGCAGCACCTTGCCAACGATCATTCCGCATCACATCGACATCACCGCCGGACGCACGGTCAGGCTGAATTTCGACTCGCCGACAACGCCCAATGGCGTGATGGTCGAATACCGGTTGAGCAACGATGGCCCAGGCATCATTGCGACGAGCTATGGCATTGAGCTGCGCAGAGAACTGCAGGGTTTTCAGGATGGGCTTGTGTTGGTACTGGAGTTCGAGGACGCTTATCTCTGGAGTCAAGGCGATAGCCGCGATCAGCAACAACCTTCACAGAGCGAATTCTTCCGCAGTACGCCGTCGACTCGGCATGACTATCGGGTGAACGTGGGCTATCCAGCGGGGTACACGCTGTCAGAGGCGCGTATGCTGATGGTTCAGGTCTTGCCCTCGCTGACGCTGGTAGGTCTGCTGACTGCCGCCATTACCTACTGGGGCATACTCCGCGCTCGGCGCAAGCGAGAGCGCACCACTGCCTGACCCACAAGCAGGGTGCGCCAGCCGTCATTGCACGTCGAGAACGCCGCGACGCACCTGATCCCGCTCGATCGATTCGAACAAGGCCTTGAAGTTGCCTTCACCGAAACCGTCATCACCCTTGCGCTGGATGAATTCAAAGAACACTGGTCCCAACAAGGTCTCCGAGAAGATCTGCAGAAGCAGGCGCTTGTCACCTGATTCAGCCGCGCCGTCGAGGAGAATGCCGCGCGGGTGCAGCTGGTCCACCGGCTCGCCGTGGCCTGGCAGCCGCTCTTCAAGCATCTCGTAGTAGGTCTGTGGTGGCGGGGTCATGAAGCGCATGCCCAGAGCTTTGAGCGCGTCCCAGGTCTTGAGCAGATCATCGGTAAGGAAGGCGACATGCTGGATGCCCTCGCCATTGAACTGCATCAGGAACTCTTCGATCTGGCCGGCGCCCTTGGACGACTCTTCATTCAGCGGAATACGGATCATGCCATCCGGCGCAGTCATGGCCTTGGAGGTGAGGCCGGTATATTCACCCTTGATGTCGAAATAGCGAATTTCGCGGAAGTTGAACAGCTTCTCGTAGAAGTTGGCCCAATACGACATGCGCCCACGGTAGACGTTGTGGGTCAGATGGTCGATGATCTTCAGCCCCGCACCGACCGGATTGCGCTCGACGCCTTCGATGAACTTGAAGTCGATGTCGTAGATCGAGCTGCCTTCTTCGTGACGGTCGATCAGGTACAGCGGCGCACCACCAATGCCCTTGATGGCGGGCAGTCGCAGCTCCATCGGGCCGGTTTCGATCTCCACCGGCTGCGCGCCCAGCTCGAGTGCACGCGCATAGGCTTCATGGGCGTTGCGCACCTTGAAGGCCATGCCACACACCGACGGACCATGCTCGGCAGCAAAGTACGAGGCAATGCTTTTGGGCTCGTTGTTGAGGATCAGGTTGATGTCGCCCTGGCGGTACAGGTGGACATCTTTGGAGCGGTGCGAAGCGACCTTGGTGAAACCCAGTATCTGAAATACAGGTTCCAGCACGCCCGGCGTCGGCGATGCCAGTTCAATGAACTCAAAGCCCATCAGGCCCATCGGGTTTTCGAAGATATCAGCCATGTTCGTGTCCTCATCTACTGCGTAATAACGATTATTCAGTTGCGTTCGATGGCGGACAGCCGGGGTGGCGAGCAGGGGATGCCACGCACGCTGCGGGCGAGGAAAGTACCAATGATCAATTTGAACCCATGGTGTGGCATAGGGGCACATTCTCGGCGGCTTGGCCCTCAGCATGAGAGGACTTTATTGTTTTATTCGTAATTGGATTCTATAGGGCGTAAATGGGTTTGTCGCGCTTTTAGTTGTCCGCTCAGCCCGACCAGCGGCTATCCTAGGCAGGTCATCGTCACATTCAGGTCCACATGCCCCTTTCAAACAAACATCCCGGCCGCCGCCGTTGGCATGCCCTGCTCCCGTGGCTGGTGGGCCTTCTGCCTGTATTGTGCGGGGCTGGTGTAATGGCTTGGCAAAGCCAGCGTGACATGTATCAGGCCAGCGAGAAAACCAGCCGTCTGGTCGTTGCCCATGTCGAGCACATTCTTGACAGCCTGGCAACGGCAGCCCAGGCCCTGCTGCCACTGGCAGGGCAGCCGTGCGCGCAGCTTGCGGTCGCGCTGCGCAGTGAGGTCACGCGCAATCCTTTTGTGCGCTCAGCCAATCTGGTCAGCGACAGCATCCTCTACTGTACGTCATTGTTTGGCGAGCATCAGGAGGCTGTCAGCCCCATTCATTACACTGACGACCGTCTGTGGCTGATGGATGGCAACTCTGTCACACCAGGGCATGCCTTGCTGGTCTATCGTGCAGGCAACGCACAACGCGCGGCGCTCACCATTGTCGACAGTGACCATCTGCTCACTGCCTTGCGGCTCATTGGCAGCGGTCAGCAACTGTACCTGCGCGTCGGCGGCAATTGGATGGGCCAAGATGGCATAGTTCATCAAGGCACTCCGCCTGCATCGCCCAGCGCCGCAGTAGAGCAGGCCTCGACGCGTTATCCGTTCAGTGTCCATGGCGGTTTTGCCGCAGGCGAGCAGGTCGAACTGATCAGTCAGCAGTACCCTGCGGTGATGGCCCTGTTACTGCTGCTGGGCGTCGCGGCCGCAGGTGTCTGCCGCTGGCAACTGCGCCGTGCATCGTCCCCACGCGCGGAGCTGGATCGGGCGCTACAGGCCAACGAATTCGTACCATACTTCCAACCTGTAGTACGCAAGGGTGATTACCACTGGGCCGGGGCCGAGGTGTTGATGCGCTGGAACCATCCGCGCGAAGGTCTGGTGCGCCCTGACCTGTTCATCCCCTATGCAGAACACAGCGGGCAGATCGTCGCGATGACCCGCGCCCTCATGCTGCACACCGCTCAAAGCCTCGCGCCCTACGCGGCCCTGTTGGAAGACGGCTTTCATATCGGCATCAACATCACTGCCGACCACTGCCAGGATCTGAGCTTGCTGGAAGATTGCCGGACGTTCCTGCAGCACTTTCCTCCTGGGCGAGTTGCCTTGACTCTGGAGCTCACCGAACGCAAGTTGCTTGAGGCCACCCCGGTTGCGCTCGAGCTGTTTGCCAAACTGCATGACATGGGCGTGATGATCGCCCTCGACGACTTTGGCACCGGCCAGTCAAGCCTTAATTACCTGCGTCAGTTCAAGGTCGATTACCTCAAGATCGATCAGAGCTTTGTCGCCATGATCGGCGGTGACGCGCTGTCGCAGCACATCCTCGAGAGCATCATCGAACTGTCGGCCAAGCTGGGCCTGGGCATTGTCGCCGAAGGTGTCGAAACAGCCACGCAGCGCGATTATCTGCAAGGTCACGGCGTGGACTTTCAGCAAGGTTACCTGTTTGCCCGGCCGATGCCGCTGGAGGACTTTCTCCAGGCGTTGGCGGCTCGTCCGCAGTTGCCCAAGGAGGTTCGCCCTGAGATCATGCGCAGCTGACCAAACCGTTCATTCACTGTAATTGAGGCATTCGTGTCAAAAGGAATTGTTACATCGGTCACGGCGTCCTGCTTGTTCGCCGTGATGTACTTCTACAGCTCGCTGCTGGCGCCGCTCGACGGCGAAGAGATTTTTGGCTGGCGGACCCTGCTGACCCTGCCCTGCCTGACCTTTTTCATGCTGCTGAGCAAGGACTGGCAGCGTGTCGCCGAGCTGTTTGCCCGGGTGCGCCGCAGCCCGGCGCTGCTACTGGGCATGCTCGGCACTTCCTGGTTGATGGGTGTGCAGCTGTGGCTGTTCCTCTGGGCACCGTTGCACGGGCGCAGCCTAGAGGTGTCGATGGGCTATTTCCTGTTGCCGCTGGCGATGGTCATGACCGGGCGGCTGGTCTACGGCGAACGGCTTTCACGCCTGCAAAAAGTGGCAGTGGCGTGCGCAGCGCTGGGGGTAGGCCACGAGCTGTACCAGCATGGCAGCTTCGCCTGGGAAACCCTGGTGGTGATGATCGGCTACCCGATCTACTTCGTGCTGCGCAGGCGCTGCCGCACCGATCACCTGGGCGGTCTGTGGTGCGACATGTTCCTGCTGTTGCCGTGGGCGCTGTACTTCGTGTTCCACGGCCCACTGTCGGCCGCCGACCTGCGTGCACACCCCGGGCTTTACGGCTTGATTCCGCTGCTCGGGGCAATCAGCGCCGGTGCACTGATTGCCTATGTACTCGCCAGTCGGCTGTTGCCGTTCGGCCTGTTTGGCCTGCTCAGCTATGTCGAACCGGTGCTGCTGGTCGGCGTCGCCCTGCTGCTGGGCGAAACCATTGGTCGTGACCAGTGGTTGACTTACCTGCCTATCTGGGCGGCAGTACTGGTGCTGGTGCTCGAGGGCATCAAGCACCTGCTCCGTCAACGCCGCCGCTCTGTGTAAGGCGCACCTGGCGCACGCGCCGCTCCTCCACCGCAATCACGGTCATGGTCCAGCCGTTCCAGGCCAGACAATCACCGACCCGCGGCAAGCGGTCCAGCAAGCTCATCACCAGGCCCGCGAGGGTCTGGTAGTCCTCGGTAGCGCGGGCACTGAAGCCGGTCCGCGCCTGCACCTGGCTAAGGTTCAAGGCACCGCTGACCACAAAGCCGTCAGCCTCCTCGACAATGGCCGGGCCTTCGACCTCACTGGCGTCTGGCAACTCACCGGCAATCGACTCAAGAATATCGGTCATGGTCAGCAAACCGGTGAAGTCACCGAATTCGTTGACCACAAAGGCGATATGGGTCGACTGGCCGCGCATCTGTTCCAGCGCATTGAGGATGCTGAAGCTCTCCAGCAGATTCAGGGGCGCCCGCACCATCGCCTCAAGGTCAGGTCTGTTGCCCTCGAGGTACTCCTTGAGCAGCTCCTTCTTGTGCACGAAACCAAGCGGCTCCTCGATACGCCCGTTACGAATCAGCGGTAGGCGCGAGTATGGCGAGTTGGCCAAGGCCAAGGTTATGCTCTCGGCAGGCAGTGCCAGGTCCAGCGCATCGACTTCGGTACGCACCGTCATCACCGTGCGGATCGGCCGTTCGGCAAGGTTCAGCACACCGCTGATCATGACCCGCTCGCGGCGATCGAACAGCACCTGCTCCTGACCACCCTCAACCAGATCGGCAATCTCTTCACCAACTTCGTCCGCTTCTACCCGGCGACCGCCCATCAGGCGCAATACCGCATGCGCAGTGCGCTCACGCAGTGGGCGATGCTGTTGCAGGCTGCGCTTGCGACGAGCCCGGGCGAGCTGGTTGAACAGCTCGATCAGGATCGAGAAACCAATCGCCGCGTACAGGTAGCCTTTCGGGATATGGAAGCCCAGGCCCTCTGCGGTCAGGCTGAAGCCGATCATCATCAAGAAGCCCAGACACAGCATGATCACGGTCGGATGGGCGTTGACGAAGCGGGTCAGCGGCTTGCTGGCAACAATCATGATACCGATCGAGAAGATCACCGCGATCATCATGATCGACAGGTGTTCGACCATACCCACTGCAGTGATCACCGCGTCCAGCGAGAACACCGCATCGAGCACCACGATCTGCGCAACGATCGGCCAGAACGCCGAATGGCGGACGCTGCCGCTGGACTGCGCAACATGCCCTTCCAGTCGTTCGTGCAGTTCCATGGTGGCCTTGAACAGCAGGAACACACCACCAAACAGCATGATCAGGTCACGGCCCGAGAACGTCTTGCCGAAGAGCTCGACCAGCGGCTCGGTCAGGGTGACCATCCACGAGATACTCGCCAGCAGGCCCAGGCGCATGATCAGCGCCAGGCTCAAGCCGATCACCCGCGCGCGGTCGCGCTGATGCGGGGGCAGCTTGTCAGCCAGGATGGCGATGAACACCAGGTTGTCGATACCCAGCACCAGCTCGAGGACGATAAGCGTCAACAGGCCTAGCCAGGCCGTGGGGTCGGCAAGCCATTCCATTAGCGGGTACTCACAAGAGATGTGTTACGGGAGGGGGTGCAAGATGGCCGAGACGACCAGGAACTGGGGGGCTCCGAGAAGGTGTTCATAGATACCTGAATGGGAAATTGGGATGGAGATCCTACAATTACAGTCGTATTTTCTGACAGCGGGAAACTATTACAAAACCTGTAACAGGTGTTTCCGAGGCAAACCGCAGGGGACTTTGGTTCAATACGTAGGCCGGGTGGGCGCGCACCATCAGCGCACCTCAACTCTGGAATCCTGCTCATGAGCCTGTCCTTGTCCATGGCTGCCTTTGCCCTGGCAGCCTCGATTTCACCCGGCCCCGTCAATATCGTAGCCCTGGCCAGCGGCGCCCGCCACGGCCTGCGGGCGAGCCTTGGCCATGTCGCAGGTGCGACGCTGGGTTTCTGTTTGCTACTGCTGCTGTGCGGTTTGGGTGTGCACCAGCTGTTGCTGCGCTGGCCAGCGCTGGGCCAGTTGCTGTTGTGGGGCGGTGTGTTGTTCCTGCTGTACATGGCTTGGCAACTGGCCCGCGACAACGGTGAACTAGCGGCTGAACAACAGCTGCAGGCACCCTCAGCCTGGCAAGGCGCGGCCATGCAGTGGCTGAGCCCGAAGGCGTGGCTGGCGGCTGTTGCCGGCGTGGGCGCCTATACCGGCGGAGATCAGCCACTGCTGTGGCTGTTCAGCGCAATTTACGCGCCGATCTGCTTTGTCTCGATCGCCAGCTGGGCGTGGGCCGGCAGTGTGATCAGCCACTACCTGGACAAGCCGAAGCGCTTGCGCTTGTTCAATCGCCTGCTGGCGGCATTACTCGTGGCCAGCGCTGTGGTGCTGCTGCGCGCCTGAGGCGTTACGGTAGTGCCCGGGGGTTGCCGCCAGGTGCCGCTTGAACGCGCGCTGCAAATGCGCCTGATCAGCAAAGCCTGCGTCCACCGCCACCTCGGCGATGGGCCAGCCCAGGCGCAGTTGGCTGCGCGCATATTGCACGCGCTGGTCCAGCAGATAACCATGCGGGGTCAACCCAAAGCGCTGGCGGAAGGCGCGAATCAGGTAGGCCCGCGACAATCCGGCAGCGGCGCAGATATCGGCGAGGGTCAACGGGTCCTGCCGGTGCGTGCGGATGAACGCTGCGCCAGCGTCCAATTGCGCATGCTCATCATTGGGCGTCGCTACCTCAGGTTGCAGATAGCCGGGCAAGTCCCGAAAAAAAGCTGCCAGCAAGGCTTCGCGCTCGGCCGTCGCTTCATCGAACAAGTCCGCGAACAACTGTAGTACCCGGCTGTACAGCGCTGTGGAATGGCTCAGGGTTGCCTCTGGCAACAGCACGCCTTGCGCACTCAGCCACGGCATATCGACAAACAGCATCAGGTACGACCACGGCTCGCCAGCAACTGGGTTGCAACTGTGCACCACGCTCGGTTTGATCAACACCGTGCTGCCCGCAGTCACCTCATGACTGACCGCTCCGGTCATGTAGCTGCTGCGCCCACCCGTAATCACTCCAAGCGAGAAGCTCTCATGGGAGTGTGCCGCGTAACACACCTGGCGGCCGTCACCCACGCGGCGCGCTTCAACAAAAGGCAATGCCGGATCGCGCCAGAACCGTGAGACCTCGATCATCGCCCCGCCCCCTTACTCGCCGCCCTGCACGACCACCAGCAACTGCGCCTGCTGCGGGCCAATCGAGCGCAGCCGGTGGGGAGTCTGGGCGTTGAAATGCAAGGCATCGCCCTGCCCCAGGAGCACACGCTCGGTCATGAAATCGACCTCAACCTGGCCACTATGGACGAACAGAAACTCCTCGCCCTGGTGCTCTTTGAAGGTCGGATCGCTGAACTCGGTGGGCGGCTGGATCAGAAACGGCAGCAGGCTGCGCTGGCCGACCTGCGAGGTCAGCACGGCATAGCCGGGACCCTCGCCGCTGCCGACCAAGGACTGCCGTTCACCCTGGCGGACCAGGCTGTAGCGCGCCTGATCGCTGGCGTCTTCGGAGAACAGCTCCTCGACGTTGACGTTCAACGCCCGCGCCAATTTCAGCGCGCTGGCGATCGACGGTGTGTTCAGCCCGCGCTCGACTTTGGACAGGTAGCTTTTGGTCATCCCGGCCTTGTCAGCCAGTACCTCAAGCGTGATACCGAGTTTTTTTCTCAGCAATTTCAATCGGATAGACATGAATTTCGGTATTCCCAAGAAACGCTGTTGCTTATGACACTTTGTGTCATATAGGATATCTCGTGTCATTGATTGCGTCATCGAGCTCGGACCACACCACACAGCCGAGCACAGACCGCTGACCTTCATCATTCGCCACAGAGGATAGTCGCCCATGGCCACAACCCTGTCACACAGCAAAGAGCAACTGGTGCGCCAGGCGCTGACCCAGATGCAAAGTTCGCTCGCCGATAATACGTGGACCGTGCGCGAAAAGCTGGCACTGACCTGCCGAATTCTGTTCGACCACGGCCATGACTCCGGCCTGGCTGGGCAAATCAGCGCCCGCGGGCCACAACCCGGTACCTTCTACACCCAGCAATTGGGCTTGGGTTTCGACGAGATCAGTGCGAGCAACCTGCTGCTGGTCAACGAGGACCTGGAAGTGCTCGAAGGACAGGGCATGCCCAACCCGGCCAACCGTTTTCACAGCTGGGTCTATCGCGCCCGTCCAGACGTCAACTGCATCATTCACACGCATCCGACTCACGTCGCAGCGCTGTCGATGCTTGAAGTGCCGCTGCAGGTCTCGCACATGGACCTGTGCCCGCTTTACGAAGACTGCGCCTTTCTCGAAGGCTGGCCAGGTGTCCCGGTGGGCAACGAAGAAGGCGAACTGATCAGCAACGCGCTGGGCGACAAGCGCGCCATTCTGCTCTCGCACCACGGCCAGCTGTCGACCGGTGCCAGCGTCGAGCAAGCCTGCGTCTACGCCCAATTGATCGAACGCGCCGCCCGTCTGCAATTGCTGGCGATGGCTGCCGGCACCATCAAACCGATCACTCCCGCGTTGGGCCGCGAGGCACACGACTGGATCGACCGGCCCAAACGCCACACTGCTGCCTTCAACTATTACGCCCGCCAGTGCCTGCGTAAGCATGAAGACTGCCTGAACTGATCAACCCTGCCTTGTTTGCGGAGCCTTGCACCATGACTACACAATTCCACGGCATCATCGGCTACACCGTTACCCCGTTCAGCCATGCCGGCGAACAGCTTGACCTGCCCGCACTCGGCCAGTGCATCGAGCGTTTGATCGACAGTGGCGTACACGTGATCGCGCCGCTGGGCAGCACCGGTGAAGGCGCCTACCTGAGCGACAGTGAATGGCAACAGGTCGCCGAGTACAGCCTGGCCAGCATTGCCAAGCGCGTGCCGAGCATCGTCAGCGTCTCTGACCTGACCACTACCGGGGCGATCCGCCGTGCCCGTTTTGCCCAGGCACATGGCGCCGATGCGCTGATGGTGTTGCCGACCGCGTACTGGAAGCTCAGCGAGCGCGAGATTGTTCAGCACTACCGCGCCATCGCAGCTTCGGTAGACCTGCCGATCATGCTCTACAACAACCCGGCCACCAGCGGCACCGACATGCCGGTCGAGCTGATCCTGCGCATCGTGCGCGAAATCGACAACGTCACCATGGTCAAGGAAAGCACCGGCGATATTCAGCGGATGCACAAGCTGCATGTACTCGGTGAGGGTCAGGTGCCGTTCTACAACGGCTGCAACCCGTTGGCGCTGGAAGCGTTCGCGGCGGGTGCCAAGGGCTGGTGCACGGCGGCCTGCAACCTGATCCCGGAACTCAATCTGGAGCTGTACCACGCGGTACTGGCGGGTGACCTGGAACAGGCCAAAACGCTGTTCTACCGACAGTTGCCATTGCTTGAGTTCATCCTCAAGGGCGGCTTACCGGCTACCGTCAAGGCCGGCCTGACCCTGACCGGGCTGGATGCGGGTGAACCACGCCGGCCGGTGTTCGCGCTGGATCAACAGAACATCGAAAAACTGCAGGAACTGTTGGCGCAACTGCGCTGAGCGGTTTGAGCGGGTAGCCACACCCTGCACAAGCGCCTGCCTGAACCTCAACAGAGGTCAGCCAGGCGTTGTCGATTCAGCGCACCAGCAAACAGCCAGTCATCAGCACTCTATGCCAACGATCCACTGGGTTTTCGCAGCGTTGCTCTTGTCCAGATCCGGACGACGCGCCACGGGCTGGGTGCAGCCACGTGTTTCGATGTACGGCTGTGCGACAGCTGCCGCCTCGGCGATGGTCAGCGGTTTGCCGTCATCGCGCTGGACGCTGATGAAGTATGGCTGGTTGAACGGGATGATGTAGCTGTCGAGGGTATAACGCGCGCCGTTCGCTTCAAGGTTGGCGTGGTTCTCATCGACCTTGGTCAGTCGGCTGGTGTCGAGGTGGTCATTGCCGGCGCAGCCCGCCAGCCCGGCCAACAGTGCGGCGCCGAGACACAGAGAAATCTTCTTCATTGCAGCTCCTGAGTAAATATGTGCCCGGCTGTGACCGCGTTTAACCGTTTAAGTGCCCGCACCCGCTCACGGCATCACCGGTGGCGTGTACTGCAAGGTCGAGCCGAGTGCCCACAGCAGCACTAGCACCAACGGCGCATGCACCAGCAGCTGCACGAACGAGAAGCCGATCAGGTCCCGCGCCTTGAGCCCAAGCACCCCAAGCAGCGGCAGCATGTAGAACGGGTTGATCAGGTTGGGCAAGGCTTCGGCCGCGTTGTAGATCTGTACCGCCCAGCCGAGGTGATACTGCAGGTCGTTGGCCACCAGCATCACGTACGGCGCTTCGATGATCCACTTGCCGCCACCCGAGGGGATAAAGAAGCCCAGCACCGCCGAGTACACACCCATCAGCAAGGCATAGGTGTCGTGCGTGGCGATCTGCACGAAGAAGGTCGAGATATGGTGAGCCAGAGTCTGCTCATCGATGCCCTTGACCTGAGTCAGCACCGCGGCGATCGAGCCATACAGGGGAAACTGGATCAGCACCCCGGTGGTGGTCGGCACTGCGCGGGTCACGGCATCGAGAAAGCTGCGCGGCCGCCAGTGCAGCAGAGCGCCGAGCATGATGAACAGGAAGTTGTAGGTGTTGAGCCCGGAAATCGCGGTAATCGCCGGTTTGCTGGCGAACTCCTGGTACAGCCAGCCTGCAGCCAATGCCACCAGCAACAAGGTCAGCACCGGGCTGTGTTCCAGCCATTCGCCGGGACGGGTACGCTGCGCCGGCGGCGGCGCGGTGAAGCTGGGGTCGATACCGCATTGCTCGGCAGTACGCGCGCTGCTGGCGCCGGGTGCGGTGGCATAGGCCACGATCAGCGAGACGATCACCAGCGCCGCCAGCAGGACGCCGGACTGCCAGAGGAAGATGGTCTCGGTGAAGGGAATCACGCCGGTAATCGACAGGATCGACGGCGGCAGGCTGGCCGGGTTGGCCTGCAGCTGCGCCGCCGACGACGACAAGCCCAGCGCCCATACCGCGCCCAAGCCAAGGTAGGCCGCTGCGCCTGCAGCGCGATAGTCCATTTTCAGATCGGTGCGGCGGGCCAATGCCCTTACCAGTAAGCCGCCGAACACCAGCGACAGGCCCCAGTTGAGCAACGACGCCACCATCGAGATCAGCGCCACCCAGCAGACTGCAGAACGGCCGTTTTTCGGGATCCGTGCCAGCCGATCGATCAGCCGTGCCGCCGGCGGTGAGCTGGCGACCACATAACCGCCGATGACCACAAAGGCCATCTGCATGGTGAACGGGATCAGGCTCCAGAAACCATCGCCAAAGGCCTTGGCAGTGTCGGTCGGCTTGGCGCCCATGGCCATTGCGGCCACGCACACCAGCACCACCGCCAAGGCGGCAAATACCCACGAGTCGGGGAACCAGCGCTCGGCCCAGTTGGAGCAGCGCAGAGCGAACCGGGCGGAGCGGCTATCCTGAATTTCAGCGGCCACGGTAGTTTTCCTTTTATTGGTCTTGTCAGGGGATTTCAAGGCACACGCAAAAACCTGCAGCAACGGGCCTGCTCGGCAAAGGGGGTCAGCCTTTGCAGAGCAAGCCCACCACTACAGGGGGCTGGGGTAAACCAGTGGCGATCAGAAGGTCATTTCTTGCACATCATCGGCAACGATCAGCTTGCCGGCGGTTTTGGCGATCACTTCTTCTACAGTCACGCCCGGCGCGGTTTCGCGCAGGATGAACGCCCCGTTTTCGATTTCCAGATAGGCCAGGTCGGTCAGCACCTTGCGAATGCAGCCAGCACCGGTCAACGGCAGGCTACAGCGCGACAGCAGCTTGGACTCGCCGTCCTTGGATGCATGGGTCATGGTGACAATGATGTTGTCGGCGCCTGCGACCAGGTCCATGGCGCCGCCCATGCCTTTGACCAGCTTGCCGGGGATCATCCACGAGGCAATGTTGCCTTCCACATCCACTTCAAAGGCGCCGAGTACGGTCAGGTCGACATGGCCGCCGCGGATCATCGCGAACGATTGTGCCGAATCGAAAATCGAGGCGCCGCGGCGGGCGGTGACGGTTTGTTTGCCGGCGTTGATCATGTCGGCATCGATAGTGCTCTCGGTGGGAAACTCGCCCATGCCGAGCAGACCGTTTTCCGATTGCAGCATCACGTCCATGTCGGCGGGGACATAGTTGGCCACCAGGGTCGGGATACCGATGCCGAGGTTGACGTAGAAGCCGTCCTGCAGTTCACGGGCGACGCGTTGGGCCATCTGTTCGCGGGTCAGTGCCATGGTCTGGATCTCTTTGTTGTTCTATGGGCGGCGTTCAGGCCTTGACGGTGCGCTTTTCGATGCGCTTCTCGAAGGTACCGACGATCACACGATCGACGAAGATCCCTGGGGTATGGATCTCGCTTGGCAGCAACACGCCGGGTTCGACGATCTCCTCGACCTCGACCACGGTGATCTTGCCGGCGGTTGCGGCCAGCGGGTTGAAGTTCTGCGCCGTGTTGCGATACACCACGTTGCCGTAGTGGTCGGCCTTCCAGCCTTTGACGATGGCGAAATCGCCGGTGATGGCTTCTTCGAGGATGTACTTGCGGCCATTGAACTCACGCACTTCCTTGCCTTCGGCAACCGGGGTGCCGTAGCCGGTGGCGGTGAAGAACGCCGGTATGCCAGCGCCGCCCGCGCGCATTTTTTCTGCCAGAGTGCCTTGGGGGGTCAGTACCACTTCAAGTTCGCCGCTGAGCAACTGACGCTCGAACTCGGCGTTTTCGCCGACATAGGACGCGATCATCTTGGCGATCTGCCGTTCTTCGAGGAGGATGCCCAGGCCGAACCCATCGACGCCGCAGTTGTTCGAGACCACGGTCAGGCCCTTGACCCCGCTGCGCTTGATCTGGGCGATGAGATTTTCCGGGATGCCGCAGAGGCCGAAGCCGCCGGCCAGTACGGTCATGTTGTCGGTCAGGCCTGCCAGGGCCTCTTCGTAGGTTGCAACGCGCTTGTCCAGTCCGGCCATGCTGATTCGCCTTTATAGTTGTTTGTGCGTGCAGCCATCTTCACCGCTGCCGACTGATTTGTTAATTTTGTTTTAGTCATCGATTGATAATTTTTCTAAAACAAAAGGCCCACCCCCGCATGAACGTCAAGCAGTTGCGTGCCTTTGTCACCGTAGCCAAGTACCTGAGCTTTGCCCAGGCGGGCGAGCATCTGCATGTGTCGCAGCCGGCCTTGAGCCTGACCATCAAGGCGTTGGAGGACAACCTCGGCGGCGCCCTGCTCGCCCGCACCACCCGCAGCGTCAGCCTGACCCCCGAAGGCGAGGTGCTGCTGCCGTTGGCGCGGCGGCTGCTGGCCGACTGGGACGACACCGAAGAGATGCTGCGCCAGCGCTTTACCTTGCAACTGGGGCGGGTCTCGGTGGCGGCGATGCCGGCCTTTGCCGGCAATCTGCTGCCGCAGGCGTTGAAGGTGTTTCGCCAGCGTTATCCGCGGGTCAACGTCACCGTGCATGACGTGATCAATGAACAGGTGCAGGAACTGGTGCGCCATCGCCGCGTCGAACTAGGCATTGGTTTCGAGCCGGACAACCTCGACGGCCTGCGCTTTGTGCCGCTGTACATGGACCGCTTCGTGGCGGTGGTGCCAGCAGACTCACCGCTGGCGCTGCAGCATGAGGTGAGCTGGCAGGCATTGCTGGCCGAAGATTTCATCGCCCTGCAACGACCGTCTGCGGTGCGCCTGCTGCTGGAACAAAACGTCGCCGCCGGCCACGGCAAGTTGACCGTGGCGTTCGAGAGCCATCAGTTGACCACCATCGGCCGCATGGTCGCCAATGGCCTTGGCGTCAGCGCTGTGCCGGCCCTGTGCATCAAGCAGATGCAGGAGCTTGGCGCCCGCTGCGTCGCCTTGGTTGAACCCAGCGTCGAGCGGCGTATTGGCGTTATTTCGCTGAGTGAACACAAGCTTTCAACCGCAGCCGAGGCGCTGCTGGATGTAGTCATTGCCCACACCCCGCCACAGGAGTTGACATGCGCACAGTAGAACTTGCAGACCGCCGCGTTGCCGCCATAGGCCAAGGCACTTGGTACATGGGCGAAGACCCGGCGCGCAAGGCCGCCGAGGTGGCGGCCTTGCAGCAAGGCATCGAGCTTGGCATGAGCCTGATCGACACCGCCGAGATGTATGCCGAAGGAGGCGCCGAGGAAGTGGTCGGCGCCGCCATGGCTGGTCGCCGTGACCAGGTGTTTCTGGTCAGCAAGGTCTACCCGCACAACGCTAGCCAGCGCGGCGTGCCGCAAGCCTGCGAGCGCAGCCTGCGCCGGCTGGGCACCGATTGCATTGACCTGTACCTGCTGCACTGGCGTGGCCAGTATCCGCTGGAAGAAACCGTCGAGGCCTTCGAGCGTTTGCGCGAACAAGGCAAGATTCGCCGCTGGGGTGTTTCCAACTTCGATCTGGACGACATGATCGAGCTTGATAACGCGGACTGTGCAGCGAACCAGGTGCTGTACAACCCGGCCCAACGCGGCATCGAGTTCGACCTGTTGCCCTGGAGCCAGGCGCAGCAGATGCCGATCATGGCCTACTGCCCGCTGGCCCAGGCAGGTCAGCTACTGCAGCATCCGCTGATAGCCGAAATCGCCGAGCGCCACAACGCCACCCCAGCGCAGGTCAGCCTGGCCTGGGTTACCCGCCATGCGGGAGTGATTGCCATCCCCAAGGCCGTCGACCCAAGGCATGTGCAGCTCAATGCCGCGGCAGGCGAGCTGTGCTTGAGCGCTGCCGACCTGCAAGCGATTGATCAGGCCTTTGCCCCGCCTACGCGCAAGCAGCACCTGGCGATGGTCTAGGCGGGCCTCAGTGAAAGTCGCGGCTGCGCACGTCCAGCCCTTGCAATAGCGGGCTGACGTCTTCCAGGCGCCGGGCAATCAAGTGCCTGACGCCCTTCTCGTGTTCCAGTCGGCCACTGACCTTGAGCAACTGGGCGCCAACCAGCGCCCTTCGCTGACGCTCGGCCAGGTCGCGCCAGACCACCACGTTGACCATGCCCGCCTCGTCTTCCAGGGTGACAAATGTCACCCCGCTGGCCGTGCCAGGACGCTGCCGGCCAACCACCAGACCGGTCACAGCAATTGCATCGCCATGCTCGACGCTGTCCAGCTCCGCCGAACTGCGACAACCCAGCGCGCGCAGACGCGGGCGCAACAGACTCAACGGGTGCGGCCCAAGGGTGGTGCCAAGGGTGGCGTAATCGGCTACCAGGTCCTGCGCCAGGGTTGGCCTTGGCAACGCCACGGCCTGCTCGCCTGCGCTGCCGATATCGGCGAACAAGGGCAGTTGCGCCTGCACGGCAGCCACCTGCCAGCGGGCCTGATGACGATCGCTGGCCAACCCGCGCAACGCCCCGGCATCTGCCAGGCGCGCGCGGGCACGGCTGTCGAGTTCGGCGCGCAGGCACAGGTCTTCGACATCGCGCCAAGGTTGTTGCTGCCTGGCCTGTGCCAGGCGCAAGGCATCGGCTTGGGTAAACCCGCGGATCTGGCGCAAGCCCAGGCGGATCGCCAAGGCGCCGCCGGCCAACGGCTCAAGGGTGCAGTCCCAGTCGCTGTAAAAGACGTCCACCGGGCGCACCTCGATCCCTTGGCGCCTGGCGTCCTGGAGCAACTGGTCAGGGCTGTAGAAGCCCATTGGCCAGCTGTTGACCAAGGCACAGGTGAAGATCGCCGGCTCGTGGCACTTGAGCCAGCTGCTGGCGTAACACAACAAGGCAAAGCTGGCAGCGTGCGACTCAGGGAAGCCATAACTGCCAAAGCCCTTGATCTGCTCGAAGATGCGCTCGGCAAAAGCCAGCTCGTAGCCGTTACGCAGCATGCCCTCGAGCAAGCGCACGCGATGCGGTTCAAGGCCGCCGTGCCGCTTCCAGGCGGCCATGCTGCGGCGCAACTGATCGGCTTCGCCAGGGCTGTAGTCGGCGGCAACCATCGCCAACTCCATGACCTGTTCCTGGAACAACGGCACACCCAGCGTGCGTTTGAACACGGCCTCGAGCGCTGGCGACGGATACGTCACCTCTTCCTGCTTTAGCCGCCGGCGCAGATACGGGTGGACCATGTCGCCCTGAATCGGGCCCGGGCGGACGATCGCCACTTCGATTACCAGGTCATAAAACGTCTTGGGTTTGAGCCGCGGCAGCATGGCCATCTGCGCGCGTGATTCGATCTGAAACACACCGATGGTCTCGGCGCGGCTGATCATGGCGTAGGTCGCAGGGTCTTCGCTGGGAATGGTAGCCAGGGTCAAATGGCGCCCACGGTGCTGCGCGAGCAGATCGAAACAACGGCGAAGCGCGCTGAGCATCCCCAGCGCCAGCACGTCGACCTTGAGCAGGCCGACCATATCGAGGTCGTCCTTGTCCCACTGGATCACCGTGCGCTCGGCCATCGCCGCGTTTTCCACCGGCACCAGCTGGTCCAGCGGTTGCTCGGAAATGACAAAGCCCCCAGGGTGCTGCGACAGGTGCCGGGGGAAACCGATCAGGTCGCCGGCCAGCACCAGAATCCGCCGCAACGACGGGCTTTGCGCCTCGAAGCCCGCCTCGGCCAGGCGCTGCGCATCGGGGATGCGATCCGTCCAGCGGCCGCAGCACTTGGCCAGCGCATCGACCTGATCGGCCGGCAGCCCGAGCACCCGCGCCACATCGCGCACCGCGCCAGCCGCGTGATAGGTACTGACCACGGCGGTCAGTGCCGCACGGTGGCGACCATAGCGGCGGAACACGTACTGAATGACCTCTTCGCGGCGGTTGTGCTCGAAGTCCACATCAATGTCGGGTGGCTCGTTGCGCTCGCGTGAGAGAAACCGTTCGAACAGCAGATGATGCTGCATCGGATCAAGCTCGGTGATGCCGAGCACAAAACACACCACCGAGTTGGCCGCCGAACCGCGGCCCTGACAGAGAATGCCTTGCTTGCGGGCGAAATCGACGATGTCGTGCACGGTGAGAAAGTAGCTCTCGTAGTGCAGCTCTTCGATCAGCGCCAGCTCCTTGTCGAGGACCTGGCGCACCTCGGCACTGGCGCCGTCCGGCCAACGCCGGGGCAGGCCCTGTTCACACAGGTGGCGCAGCCAACTGGCCGGGGTTTGCCCTGGCGGCACTACTTCGCGTGGGTACTGGTATTTCAGTTCACTCAGGTCGAAGTGACAGCGCTCGGCGATCAACTGGCTTTGTTCGAGCAAGTCTGCAGGGTACAGCTCGTTGAGCTGAGCCAGGCTGCGCAGGTGGCGTTCGCCGTTGGCGAACAGGTAACGCCCGGCGCTGGTAATCGTGCAGTGATGGCGCACGGCGGTCATGCAATCCTGCAGGGCGCGCCGTCCACGGCTGTGCATGTGCACATCACCACAGGCCACAGCGCGAATGTCTAACTGGGTAGCCAGCGTGCGCAAACGAGCCAGGCGCGTAGTGTCGTCAGCGCCACGGTGCAGGTGCACGGCCAGGTACAGCCGTTCGCCAAACAGCTCACGCAGCCACTGAACGGCGTTCGCGTCGTCAGCCTCATCCGGTATCCATAGCGCCAGCAAGCCCTCGCAATTGGCCTCAAGGTCCGCAGCAAACAACTGATACTCGCCTTTGCCCGCCCGCCGCCGGGCGCGGGTGATCAAGCCACACAGGCTCTGATAGCCGCGCAGATTCTCGACCAGCAAAACCAGTTTCGGCCCGTCCTGCAAGCGTACTTCGCTGCCGACGATCAGCCGCAGTTGGTGCGCTTTGGCGGCTTGCCAGCCGCGTACGATACCGGCCAGGGTGCACTCATCGGTGATCGCCAGCGCCGTATAGCCTTGCTCGCGGGCACGTTTGAACAACTCGTCGGCACTGGAAGCGCCACGCTGGAAGCTGAAGTTCGACAGGCAATGCAGCTCGGCATAGCCGCCGGCGCTCATGCGAACCACCCCTGCAACCACAGCGGACCAGGCTCGGCGAGGTCTTGATAGGCCCAGCCGCGCAAGCCTTCACGGGTTTCGATGCGGTAGTAGTCACGGCGCACATCGCCGCCATCCCACCAGCCCGATTCGATCCGTTCGGCTCGCCCCAACAGCTGCACATCGGCCTCGCTCAAGCGCAAAGGGGCCGCCAACAACCAACCCGGGCGGCTATCTACAGCAGCCTGCAGCGGCCCGGACGCACCTTGGCTGGCAAGTTGCCAAGCGCACTCGGGGCGATGATCGGCTTCGGCACGCAGGCCCTGCACCGCTTCATCACCCAGCCGCGCGCGCAGCCGTTCGCGCAGTTGCTCCCACGGCTGCGCCTGTTGCGCGCGCGGGTCGAACAGCGCTTGATGCTGCGGCACAAAGGCCGGCAGGTCTGCTGCCAGCAAACGCAGGTTGCGCACCGGCGCAGTGATGCGCAGCGGCTCGAGGCGCCCGCGGGCCAGCTCGAACAGCAGGGTCGCATCACGTTCGGCGGCCAACAACCCGACCTTGAGCACGGTGTCCGGGCCCTCAACATGCTCAAGGTGCAGCTCGAAGCGCTGCACGCCACAGTCGCGCCCGGCCAGAAATGCCGCCAGGTCGCTGATCATCCGCCGCAACGGGAACAGCAAGGCCTGATGCGATTCAACGTCGAAGTTGAGCTCTAGACGCGTCTCGAAGCGGTCCGGCGGCAGGTAGAACTCAAGACCCAGACTGCGCAGCCCCAGCAGTTGATCCAGATGCAGCTGCACCCCGGCGGTAAAGCGCCGGGCCAGCGCATCACGCGGCAGGCCAAGCACCTCACCGAGCTGACGCAGGCCCATCCGCATAAAGGCCTCGCTGGCCTCGGTGGGCAGCCCGACCTTGTTGATCGGCAGCTTGGCCAGGGCCGCGCGGGTGTCGTCGGCATCGCTCAGGGCAAGGCCGTCATGACAGTTGGCAAGCATGCGAGCAGCCACCGGGTTGCTCGCCAGCACAATGCGTTGGCGCAGCCCCAGAGCATCCAGCTCTTCGCGCAGGCGCGCCTGGAGCACAGGCCATGGCCCGAACAACTGCAGGCTGGAACCGACCTCGAGCAGCAAGGCCCGCGGATAATGCAGGCTGACCTGCGCGCTGTAGCGGTAGGCCCAGGCAGCCAGCAACTGCTGAACCTGCTCGACCTGGGCCGGGTCGGCTTCAACGCAGGTGAAACCATCGGCCAATGCGCGGGCGGCCGTCAGCGTCTGCCCAGCGCACAAGCCGAGCCTGGCAGCAGCCGGGTTGACTGCTTGCAGCACCCGGCGCTGAGTCGGCCCGCCGATCAATACCAGCGGCGTATCCGGGTCATCGCGTTCACGCAGGACGCTGTCCAGCGTCAGCTGCGGCAATAAAATGCAGGCCCACAACATGCTGCATCAACCCTGCCCGCGACTGGCAATGGGCACAGCAGGCGGCATGCCGCCGCGGCACTTGAGCACCCGCCATTGTGCGGGCCGGGTATCAACAGCAATACGCAGCGCCGCCGGTGACGGGTTGTGCGCCGCGTGCTGCGGGCGGCAGGCAAACGCCAGCGCCTGGCCGGTTTCGGCAGCCACCTGCAAGCGGCGCAAGGCGCGATCATCGGCCCGTTCAGGCCAGCACAGCACCGCTGCACAACTGCCCGAGCGCAAGCACTGCTCGGCAGCCCACAAGGCATCGGTAGGCGCAGCCTCGACCTGGATCAGCCAGCGCAGATCAACCCCGGCTGCCTGCCACGCCGGCGCAAAAGGGATAAACGGCGGTGCAATCAGCACCACCCGCCCGGACTCTGCGGTGAGCCGGGCCAGGCTCGGCCATAACAATTGCAATTCACCACAGCCTGGACTGGCCAACAGCAGCTCACTCAGCGCAGCGGCAGGCCAACCGCCGTCGGGCAGGCGCTCATCGAGCTGGGCATGGCCGGTTGGCTGCAGGCCGAGCGGGCGCGCCTGGGTTTGCCGGCCACGCCAAATTCGGCGCTGGTCGAGCAGGCCGTCCAGATCGACCACGGCGCCCATTAGTCGCGCCTCAGCAGGCCGCAGAAGACCCCTTCGATACAGAAGTCGCGCTCAGGGCCAACCTCGATCGGCGCATAGGCCGGGTTGCGCGGCAGCAAACGAAAGCCGCCGGGGATGCGCTGCAGACGCTTGATAGTGACCTCGCCATCCAGCCGGGCGACCACGATCTGGCCGTCGTCGGCTTCGCCTTGCTGGCGGATGCCGACCAGGTCACCGTCAAATATGCCGTCGTCGATCATCGACTCGCCGCGCACCTTGAGCAGGTAGTCGGGCGTGCGCCGGAACAGGCTTGGGTCGAGCAGCAACTGCTCGTGGATATCCAGGTCAGGCCCGATCGGCGCACCAGCAGCGACTTGGCCGAGTACCGGCAGTTCAAGGATTTCTGGCCGGCGCAAAGGCTCGGCCAGGCGGATACCGCGGGCCTGATTGGGCGTGACGTCGATATAGCCGCCCTGACACAGCGCACTGATGTGCTTGCGGGCAACGCTACGCGAGGCAAAACCAAAGCGCTCGGCGATATCGGCGAGGCTCGGAGGCTGGCTGTGATCGGTAATGCGCTCGCGGATAAAAGCCAGAATCGCGCGGCGTTTGGGGGTCATATTGTCCATGGAGCACATTTGTACTCTTTTCTGCTAAAACTGAACAGCCCCCTTCGTCGTGCGCATTGGTTATGATCCCCTGCTCGATGTACAAGCTTATGGATAACCGATGCTGACCGCCCTGCTGTTTGACCTCGATGGCACCCTGACCGATACCGACACACTGCACCTGCAAGCCTTCCGCCAACTGCTGCACGAGCAGGACGGCCGCGAGCTGACCCAGGCGCAGTTCGATGAACAGATCAGCGGTCAGGCCAACGGTGAGCTATTCGCCAGGCTGTTCCCAGATCAGAGCCCGGCGCAGCGCCAGGCACTGGCGGAGCGCAAGGAAGCGCTGTTTCGCGAGCTCGCCCCTGAACTGCAACCGTTGCCTGGGTTACTGCGTTTGCTCGATTACGCCCAGGCAGAGGCCATCGGCATGTGTGTGGTGACCAATGCGCCGCGCTTGAATGCCGAACACATGCTTGGCGCAATGGGCCTGACCCAGCGTTTCACGCAGGTGCTGGTAGCCGACGAACTGGCGCGGGCCAAGCCCGATCCGCTGCCCTACCTGACCGGCCTGGAGCGGCTGCAGGCGAATGCCGAGCATGCGCTGGCGTTTGAAGACTCACTGCCCGGCGTAACCGCTGCCAGCGCTGCCGGGATCTTCACCGTGGCCATAGCCACCACCCAGACGGCCGAACGCTTGCAGCAAGCCGGCGCGCAACTGGTTATCGATGATTTCAACGACCCGCGCTTGTGGCACCTGATCGAACAGATGCGCGGCTGACAGCAACCGCTACAGGCTGACGCCAAGTACTTCACGCAGCGACTCGCTGCGCTGATCGTCAGCGTCGCTGACCAACGCGAAGTTGTAGGCGCCATGCGACCAGTAGCGCGCTTCCAGCTGGCCATCGGTGCGTTGACCGGTCGGCATCTTGGCAAAGTGCTCGCCGGGCAGGCGCATGAACAGGCTGACCCGCTCGCCCTGCTTGTCTTCGAACACCACCAGCGCCGCCGGCCCTTGCTCGTTGCTCAGCAGGCGCGCACCCACTGGCTGAAAGCCCAAGCCGGCCAGGTCAGGCAATTGGCCGACCCGATTGAAATGGCTGCCCAGCCAGGCGCGCAGCTGGCCAGGGTCGCTGGCCTGAATATCCAATGTGCTGCTGCCGACAAACAACCGATGGGCCTGCAGCGCATCGGCCATGGGCAATTCGGTGGAGGCCATGCTCATTTGCCGCGCCTGCCAGCCGCCCATGCCGCCGACACCCAGGCTCAACAACAACGCCGCCGCCGTCGCCAGCCGGCGCACACGCCGTTGACGCAGGCGCCGCTGCAGCTGGCCAAGCTCCAGCTGCGGGCCAGGGGCCAGTTCGCCAAAACCGGCCAGGGCTGCACGCAGGCGCCGGGCGTCGTTGCGCCAGGCCTCGATACGCGCAGCCTCCTGCGGATTGGCGGCCAGCCACGCGTGGACTTCAGCGCGGCGCACAGGGTCGAGGCGCTCGTCGATATAGGCGTGCAACTCGTGCTCGGTGGGGGTCAGGCGTGTCATTTCAATCTCCGCAGGGCCGGGGACGCTGGGCTGCCCTCGGTCAGTTGGCGCAATGCTGCACGGGCCCGCGACAAACGCGACATCACCGTGCCGATAGGGATAGCCAAGGCCTCGGCGGCCTCCTTGTAACTCAAGCCCTCGACGCTGACCAGCAACAGCAGCGCGCGCTGCTCGGCCGACAACTGGGCAAATGCCTGCAAGTCGGCCTGGGCGAAGATGATGTCTTCGGTATTGTCGCCGATCGGCTCGCTGATCTCCTGGCCGCCGCTGAACCAGGCCAGCCAGCGCCGGTGCAGCCGGTCGCGGCGCTTGCTGTCGAGAAACAGCCGATAGAGGATGCTGAACAGCCACGCCCGCAGCGCCTCGGCCTCGCGCTGCTGGCCACTACGGCTCAAGGCGCGTTCGATGGTGGCCTGGACCAGGTCGTCGGCACTGCCCGGCTCGCGCGTCAGCCACACGGCAAAGCGGCGCAGGCGCTGCAGCAGTTCGCGCCATTGCGAGTCGTCGAGATCGTGCATGCTGTGATTCCGGCCCATGGGCAGTCAGTGTAAGGGGCAGACGCAGCGCCACGAAATTTATTCCCGGGCGGCTGGAATAAGTTGCGCCGCGCCCCGTCGTACTCGCATCTTCACTGACCCGGATGTTGCCTATGAACACTCCCGTGCACGGCCCCGCCAAGCTTTGGCGGCTGACGGCCATTGCCGCCGGCCTGCTCGTCGCCGGCTGCGCGTTTGCCTACACCGCTGGCTGGATCGGCGGCCCCAAACTCAGCCCGCAACGCATCATCGACACCTTCGAAGCCCAGGCCGGGCACCACCCCGGGTATCGCAAGAACCACGCCAAAGGCCTTTGCGTCACCGGCTACTTCGAGAGCAGCGGGCTGGCCGCGCCGTTGTCCAGCGCGCGAGTCTTCGAGCAGGCGCGGGTGCCAGTGATCGGCCGCTTCGCCATTGGCGGCGCCAACCCGGCCACGCCTGACACCGGTGTGCCCGTGCGAAGCATGGCGTTGCAATTTGCCACCGACGACGGCCAGCTCTGGCGCACCGGCATGAACAACCCGCCGGTACTGGCAATCGGCACCCCAGAGGCGTTCTACCAACAGGTGCTGGCCATGACCCCGGATCCTGCCACCGGCAAGCCGGACCCGGCGCGTATGCAGGCGTTTTTTGCCGAGCACCCGGAAAGTGCGGCGTTTCGCCAATGGGCGGCCTCATACAAGCCCAGCGACAGCTTTGCCAGCACCCAATACCACAGCATCAACGCCTTCCGCCTGATCGACCGCCAGGGCAAAGAGCAGCCGGTGCGCTGGCAGGTCGAGCCGCAAACACCCTATAGCGCCCTCCCCGCACAGGTCAGCGACACGCTGTTCTTGCAGCACGACCTCGCCCAACGGCTGAGCCAGGGCCCACTGCGCTGGACCTTGCGCCTGGTCCTGGCCGAGCCGGGCGACCCGCTGGAAGACCCGTCCAAACCGTGGCCGGCGCAACGGCGCAGCATCGATGCCGGCACGCTGGTGATCAATGCCGTCGATGCCCCCGAGCAAGGCGCCTGCCGTGACCTCAACTTCGACCCGCTGATTCTGCCGAGCGGCATTCAGGCCACTGCCGATCCGATCCTGGCAGCACGCTCGGCGGCCTACTCGGAGTCCTTCAATCGGCGTAGCCGCGAGTCTCTCAACACTGGAGTACGGCCATGAAACCTGCTGCCTTTCACCCCTTCGCGCGGTTGCTGCACTGGCTGATGGCGGTGCTGATCCTGGCCATGCTGTTTATCGGCGTGGGCATGGTCAGCGACCTGTCGACCCGCCATCCGTTGCTGGTGGAACTGCACAAGGCAACCGGCCTGTTGCTGTTGCTGCTGGTGCTGGTACGCATCGCTGTACGCCTGACAGTTCCCCATCCACCGCTGCCGGCAGACCTGCCCGCACTACAGCGGCTAGCCGCCAAGGCCTCGCACATTGCCCTGTATGGCCTGATGCTGAGCATGCCGCTGCTGGGCTGGGCGATGCTCTCGGCCGGTGGTTATCCACGCCCCTTGCAGTTGCCGGCCATTGCCCCGCACGACCTGCAGCTGTATGCGCTGCTGCGAGGCGCACACAGCTGGGCTGGCTATCTGCTGTTTGCCACGGTGCTGGTGCATCTGGGTGCGGCATTGATGCACGCCTGGGTCCGCCGCGATGCTGTGTTCAAAAGCATGTGGCCGGGGCCGCTGCGCGACGGCAAATAAGCTGCAGCAGGCGCTGGCCGTGACTCAAGCCACCACGACCAGCGCCGTTTAGATGCGCAGCGCGTTGCTGACAAGAGTGTGTTTTAATGCGTCGCTTATTATTTTTTACACCACTCATCAGTACAGACAAGGCGGCTAATGGACACGGGGACACGACTCAAACTGGTGCGTGAACGCAACGGCCTCTCGCAACGAGAACTGGCTCGCCGCAGCGGCCTGACCAATTCGACCATCTCGCAGATCGAGCAAAACCGCGTCAGCCCCTCTGTCAGTTCCTTGAAAAAGCTGCTTGAAGGCATCCCCATGTCCCTGGCGGAGTTCTTCAGTTTCGATACCCCGGTGCGCGAAGAGCGCTTTGTCTTCCGCGGCGGCGACCAGCCCGACCTGGGCCGCAACGGCCTGCGCATGCTGCTGGTCGGTGCCAGCGTCGAAGGCCGGCAGATGCGTATGCTGCGTGAGTTGTATGCGCCTGGCGCCGATTCCGGCGAGCCGATCGTGCATGCCGAAGGCGAAGAATGCGGCCTGGTTACCCGCGGCACCATTGAGCTGTGGGTAGACGGCCAGGTCAGCGTGCTCAATGCCGGCGATGGTTACTACATTCCCACTACCCTGGCCCACAGCTTCAAGAACATCGGCCAGGACGAGGCTGAGATCATCAGCGCCAACACCCCGGCCAACTTCTGATCGACAGCATGCGCGCGCCCAGCAGCCGTGAGGTATACCAATGCCTGCGTGATGTTGCGATGGGGGTGGAGCCGTTGCAGGTCTGTGCGCGCCCGCGCCCAGACCTGATCGAAGTCAGCAGCGCCGGCTGGCAACTGAGTTTGATCATCGATCCCGAAGGCCTCGCCCACTGCGCCAGCTGCTGCAACCCGCAAGGTGTCAGCAGCAACGGTGACAGCTGGCAGCGCTACGGCACCAACCCGGTCGAGCTGCTAAGCATCTGGGAGCGCCGACAGATTGAGCTACTGCTAGGCCTGGATAGCTAGCGCAAGGCCTGTTCGACAAAGTCCAACCGGTCCTGACCAAAGAACATCTGCCCCTCGACAAAACAGGTCGGCGCGCCAAATACGCCGCGCGTAACTGCTTCCTCGGTTGCCGCTTTCAATGCCTGTTTGACCTCGACTTGCGCTGCCAGCTCGGCGAACTGCTGTGGATCGAAACCGCCAGCAGCCAACGTCTGCTCCAACACCTGCGCATCGCCCAGTGCGCGTTGCTCTGCCCAAAGTGCGTTGAACAGCAACGCAAGCAAGGCCTCAAAGCGCTCAGGTGCCTGCAATTGCATGCCCGTCACCCCGCGCATCAACCCCAGGGTATTGAGCGGAAAGCCAGCTGGCAGCCCGAATGCCACGCCATAGCGCTGCGCGAACCGCTGCAGGTCGAGCATCATGTAGCGGCCCTTGGCCGGGACCATGATTGGCGATGCGTTGCCGGTCGCCTGGAACACGCCCCCCAACAGCATCGGCCGATAGACCAGCTGCACAGCATGGCGCGCACATAGCTCGGGCAGTTGCGTCCAGGCCAGATAACTGGCTGGGCTGCCGAGGTCGAAGAAAAACTCCACGGATTTACTCATCGCTCGATCCTTTGAAGGGCAGTTTTACCAGCGTTCGATCCACGGCCGCAGGTCCAGCTCGAAGGTCCAGGCATCGCGGGGCTGGGCATGCAAAAACCAGTAACTGTCGGCAATGTGCGCAGGGTCGAGGATGCCGTCCTGGTCTTTTTGCGCATACCGTTCAGGGAAGTTGTCGCGAATGAACGCGGTGTCAATGGCCCCATCGACCACTACATGGGCAACATGGATATTACGCGGCCCCAGCTCCCGCGCCATGCTCTGCGCCAGCGCCCGCAGGCCATGCTTGGCGGTGGCGAACGCGGCAAACCCCGCCGCACCACGGGTGCCGGCGGTGGCGCCGGTGAAGATGATGCTGCCGCGCTCGCGAGTGACCATGCGCCTGGCCACTGCCTGAGCGGTCAGAAAACCAGCAAAGCAAGCCATCTCCCAGATCTTGTAGAACTTGCGCGGGGTTTCATCGAGGATGCTGCACGGCACATTGGCGCCGATATTGAACACGAAAGCTTCGATCGCGCCGATATCGCGCTCGATGGTTTCGATCAGGCTGGCGACGTCCTCCTCGCTGCGCGCATCGGAGCCAAAGCCATGCGCCCGGCCACCCTCGGCATTGATCTCGTCCAGCAACGGCTGCAGCTTGGCCGCGTCGCGACGGGTCACACAGGCGATATAACCCTCGCGGGCAAAGCGCTTGGCAATGGCCCCGCCGGTCGCATCGCCGGCACCAATCACCAGCACCACCTTGTCTTGTTCCGCCACGGCCACCTCCATTGGTGAACGATCATTTAGTAAACGAACGCTATGTTATGATCCGACCACCGTCAAGCCCGGGCGCGGAGATCATCTGGATGCGCTACTCCACTGAACACAAACTGCAGACCCGCGAAAAACTCATCGCCAGCAGTGGCGCACTGGCCAAGCGCGGCGGCTTCGCCAGCACCGGCGTGGCTGATTTGATGAAAGCTATTGGCCTCACCGGCGGCGCGTTCTACAACCACTTCCCGTGCAAGGACGACCTGTTCAGCGAGATCGTTCGCCGTGAGCTGAGTAACAGCCCCCTCGCCCGCCTGGCCGCGCGCGGCGCCGAACGCCATCATCTGGCCCGCTGCCTGGAGCAGTACCTGAGCCTGGCCCATCTGCATAACGCCGAACAAGGCTGCCCACTGCCGCCACTGGCGGTGGAGATCGCCCGCGCCGACCAAACCGTACGCCAGGAGGCAGAGCACTGGTTGGTCGTACTGCATGCAGCCTGGAGCGAGACCCTGGATGATCCTGAACTGGCCTGGGCCTTGATCAGCCAATGTGTCGGCGCGGTGGTGGTCGGGCGCATGCTGGCCAGCGAAACCGTGCAAAGCGAACTGCTGCAGGCCAGCCGCAGCCTGGTCGCCAAGGTGCTCGCTTGAGGCCTGCCCTGCTGCTGTGGCTCAGCCTGACCCTGGCCCTGGCCCGACCTGCAGCTGCCGCAGACACCTGCCCGGCGGGCCAGTATCAAGTGTGCTTGATGGGTTGTTTCTGCACCCCCTTCGACCCCGGCCAGGCTGGGCAGATCCTGCAGGATGTCGAACACATGGCCTCAAGCGGCCTGGTCTTCGCCCTGCAACAAGCTCAGGCCGACGCCACTGCACTCGGCACCGAGCCGATCCCGCTACATATCCGCGTTCAGTTAGACGCCTGGTACGACTTTGCCGTGCTCGACGCCGTGCGCTACCGGGTCGGTGACCAACAGCAGGTCAGCGCCGCCAATGCCCTGCTGCAAAACCCCGATGTGAACGCGGTGACCTTGATCGACACGGTGATCTTCCGCCATGCCAGCGATGCCGAGAACAATGTCGCGCTGTGGGCCCATGAGCTCAAGCATGTACAGCAGTATCAAGAGCTGGGCGTCAGCGAGTTCGCCCGGCGCTACACGCGCAACTACAACGAGCTGGAAGCCCCGGCCTACGCGATCGAGGCCGAGGTGGCGGCTGCCTTGCGTAAAAAACAGTCTGGGCAGGCGCACTGATTGCATCAGCCCCTTACCGCCTGAAAGGGCTCCGGGCCAGCGCCGCTACCAGTCGTAGCTCAGGCTGGCAATCACGTTGCGCCGGTTGCCGTAAAGCACCGAGTCTTCGTAAAAGCCCGGCTGGAAGTAGTGCTTGTCGAACAGGTTGCTGGCCGTAACCGACACCCTCATACCGTCCAGCCCGTTACCCGCCAGGTCGTAACGCAAGGTGAAGTCGGTCAGCAGGTAATGGGGCGTCTTCGCGGTGTGCTGCACGTTATATGACGAGCCAACATAGCGCTGTCCAAGCCCCATACCTACGCCTTTGAGCGCACCGTCTGCGATCGTGTAGTCGAGCCAGAGGCTGGCGGTATTGCGCGCAGTCGCCCGCGGCGCGTTGCCCTCGAACCTGTTGTCCTGGGTGATCTCGGCATCCAGGTAAGCGTAGGACGCCAGCACGTTCAGCTCATGGCTGAGGCTGGCCTTGCCTTCCAGCTCGATGCCACGTGAACGCACTTCGCCGCTCTGCACCGAGAAACCGGGATTGACCGGATCGGTGGTGGAGACATTCGTCTGCACCAGATCAAACGCCGAAACGGTGATGAAAGCGTCATAACCGGGCGGCTGGTACTTAACGCCAACCTCGTACTGGCGGCCTTCAGTCGGCTCGAACAGCGTGCCGTCACGGTAGGCTTCCGGGTTGGGCTGAAACGAAGTGCTGTAGCTGGCATAGGGTGCGATGCCATTGTCGAACAGGTAGGCAAGGCCCACGCGGCCGGTGAATTTGCGGTCACGCTGCACGGTATCAACCTGCTCTGTACCGAAGTACAAGCCCTCCTCCCAGGCGGTGGACCAATCCTGACGGCCACCCAGGGTCAGCGCCCAGCGGTCGAGCTTGATCTGATCCTGCAGGTACAGCCCGACCTGTTGCAAACGGGTGTCGGTAGAGCGCTGCAAAGGGTCGTACCAGATGGCCCCACCACCGTAGACCGGGCGATACAGATCGATCATCTCGACCTCAGGATCGGGGTCGCCGTTACGGCGCGTTTCGCGTGCCTTGTAGTGCGAATAATCCAGACCGGCCAGCAACATGTGCTGCAACGGACCCGTGTCGACCAGCCCCTGCAGATGATTGTCAATGAGGAAGGTATCGCTGTTTTTGGGCCGCAGTTGCAAACCGATGTCCTGGGTACGGCCGTCGGCGTTGAGTACCACATCAGGACCACTGGACAGGTAACCAACATTGGAATGCATGTAGCGCAGGTTTTGCTGCAGCTTCCAGCCATTGTCGAACTGATGCTCGTACTGCACGCCGATGACCGTGTTTTCGCTGTGGTAATAGCTGCCCTTCCAGCCCAGGTCGGTGTCTGAATCAATATGGCCATAGGGGCTTTTGCGCACGGTACCAATCAACGGAAAACTCTGCTCCGAGCCACCCGTACGGCTCTTGCTGTAACTGCCAAGCAGCGTCAGCGTATTGGCATCGTCGGGTTTCCAGGTGAGGGACGGCGCTACATAAGTGCGGTCATCAGGGGCGTGCCTGACCTGGGTGTCGCTCTCGCGCTGTAGCAGGACCAGCCGACCGAACAGGGTGCCGTCGTTATCGAGCTGATCACCGACATCAAGACCCAGCTGGCGCCGGTCGAAGCTGCCGTACTGCACTTCGAGATGACGAATCGGCGTTTCCTGCGGGCGTTTACTGGTCATGTTGACCACCCCACCCGGCGCCATCTGCCCGAACAGCACCGAAGCGGGACCTTTGACCACATCGACTCGCTCCAGGCCAAAGGTTTCAAAGTTGGTGTCGTACTGGTTGAAGCCGGTGCGCAGGCCATCCTGATACAGACCGAACAGGTTGAAGGCACGAAAACCGCGCAGGAAGATATCCGGGGCGCCTTGCCCGCCTGCGTAGTCCAACGCGCGAATCCCGGGGGTATAGGCCACAGCGGCATTGAAATCCTGTACACCACGCTGGTCCATTTCATCGCGGGTAATCACCGAAATGCTTTGCGGGATTTCATTGATTGGCGTGTCGGTCTTGGTGCCGACCGTGGTGCGTTTGGCCACATAACCCGGCACTGGTCCGTCGCCAATGGTGCTGCTGAAGCGGGTGTCGACGACCTGCGTGGCGTCGAGTTCCAGCGCTGCGTCCGTTTGGAGGATCGGCGCCAGTACGTACACGCCGTTGCCGTGATCAACCGCCCGCAAACCGCTACCGGCCAGTACGCGTAAAAAGCCCGCCTGCAGCGCAAATTCACCTTGCAGGCCGGCACTCTGGCGTCCCTCTACCAGCGCCGGTTCGATGGCGAGATTGATGCCCGAACGTGCGGCAAAGCTCGACAGCACCTGGCCCAGCGGCCCTGGCGAGATGGTGTAGTGCAGGTTGCTGGCGGCAAACAACGAGGGACTGGCGCTAAGGCTCACAGCCAGAGCTGTGACCTGCACGGCGCAGGCAATTGGTGAGCAACGAAATGACAAAGGCATGCAGACTCCGAATCGAAAAGATCTGTGTGCCTGGAGGACACGCGAGCGCTGGCAAAGCGGACAGGCGCTGCAGACTTTTTTTCAGACGGTTCGCGCCTGCAAACTCACCCAATACCGCGTGCGATACACCACCTGCACTGGCAGCGCCCGGGACACTGCGCTGAGGATCAGGTCGGTGTCGCGCAACAGGAACGCGCCGCTGATCAGCAATTGCCCGACCTGTGCATCGCATCGCACCCAGCCGGCTCGGTAGCGGTTCAGTTCTTCGACGAAAAGGTTGAGGGGCATCCGCTCGACGCGCAGCACACCGCTGGCCCACTCGCCAGCGCCGGTAAGCAATGGCGCTGGGCTCGACACCTGACGGCGGTCGAAATGGGCGCTCTGCCCAGCGCTCAGGTGTAAGTCGCTGCCGCCCTGCACAGGCTGAATGGCGACGGCGCCGGCGAACACGCTGACCTGGCTGTCGTTGCCCTCCTGACGCACGCTGAAGCGCGTGCCCAGTGCACGGATGATGCCTTGCTCGGTCTGCACCGATAGCGGTCGGCTCAGGCTGTCCGGGTGGGTGATAACGAGGATCTCCCCGCCACGCAAGCGCAGCAGCCGCTGGCTGGCATCGAAAACGATGTCCACGCCAGTTTGGGTATTGAGGGCCAGGCGCGTACCGTCGATCAGGGTCAGCTCGCGTTGCTCGCCAATCGCTGTACGTTCATCGGCCAGCCAATCGGTCTGCCGCCAGGCCACCAGCGCAGCAGGAGCGGTGGTCATCAGCACCATCAGCGCCTTGAGGCCAGCACGACGGCTGAGCCCATCGGCTCGTTCCAGGGTGGGTAACGCGACGCCCTCGGGAACGCCTTGCCACTGCTCACTTACCCGCTGCGCCAACTGCCAGGCGCGCGCGTGGTCCGGGTGCTGATCGCGCCAGCGCTCGAATCGGAGTTGTAGTGCAGGACTATGCTCGGCGCCGTTCAAGCGTATGTACCAGCGCGCGGCCTCGCGAACGATGTGTCGCTCCAACGGCCGTTCGCTCACCGCTCATCGGCCATGGCGAGCAGCATGCAATGCTCCATCGCCTGGGTCAGATAACGCCGCACGCTGCGCACCGTTACCCCCAGTGCCATGGCAATTTGCGCATGGCTGTGGCCTTCGAGCTGCGACAGCAGAAACGCCCGGCGCACCACCGAAGGCAGGCCGTGCAGCAGCGAATCTATCAGTTGCAGGGCTTCCTGGATCAGATACTGCTCTTCGGCCGACGCAGCCCACTGCTCAGGCATCTGTTGCAGGGTATGCAACCAGGCTTGCTCAACCGAGCGGCGACGGTACAGGTTGAGCATCAAACGGCGCGCAACAGTGGCCAGGTAAGCACGCGGCTGGCGCAGGTCGGATGCGCGGGGCGCAACTGCGGGGCGAAACAACCGCAGGAAGGTGTCCTGAGTAAGGTCGGCGGCATCGCTACGACAGCCCATCCGCTGCCACAGCCAGCGCTTGAGCCAGGCGTGGTGCTCGACATACAGGCCGTGGATGTCGCCATGGGCGGATAAGTCGCGGGAAGAAGCCGAGCCCATAACGCTGGAGTCCTGTGAGCGATGCAATCGCATTTGAGAATTGATCGCACTATACCGGGACGGCCTTGACAGGGCAATTACCCTGCTATGACCCAGGGTTACTGCATCGCTACAGAGTCTGAAACCTTTTGATGATCAAGAAAACTCGCGATCCGCGGTGCTGCCGCTGCCGGATCTTCCTGCATGAAACAATGCCCTCCCGCCACCGCCTGGCTGCTCACCTGCGGATTGAGCGCAGCCAGCCGCTGCACCGACGCCACTACAAACGGGTACGTCTGCTCACCATAGAGAATGCACGTAGGCGTGCTGATCCTGGCCAGATTCGACCACAACCGCTGCGGCGACGAACTGAAAATATCGACCTCACGCGCAGGCCGGCATTTGAGCACCACCCCCTCGCCGCAATCACCGATCGCATGCTCGACATAGGCCCGCAGCGCAGAGTCGTGCCAGCCTTTGAAAATCCCCCTGCCCTGCAACGCAGCGAAAGCCGCCTCGCGGTCAGGCCAGTGGCTGCGCCGGGTGGCCGCCTTGCGCGCCAGGCCATGACTGCGGTGCAGGGCAAACAGCCGGGCAGCGCCCATGGTGACGAGCATGCGCTGGCTGAAGATAACCGGGTCGAGCAGCACGGCGCGCTCGAACAATTGCGGATAATTAGCCACGATCAGCCCAGTCAGCACGCCACCAAAGCTGTGCCCCAGCGCGTAGCATGGCACCGCGCCGTACTCGCCTCGGCCAGCCTCGAAGGCTTCGACCGCCAACTCAGCCGAGCGGTTCCAGCCGCGAAACACCCCACCATGGTCACTGTCGCCGTGGCCCTGCACATCGCTCAGCCACAGGTCGAAGTGATCACCCAGGCGCATCAGCAGGGGTTGATAGGTCAGGCTGCAAAAGCCATTGCCATGCAGAAAGTGTAACAACGGCTTGCCGCTGGCCGGCGTGCGCCAGCCGCGCAGGGTAAAGCCTTCGGAGCAGTCGTGAGACCAGGGGATCAATTGCATCGCTTGGCTGTACTCGCCGGTTCAGGAAAACGCCGATTGTACAAACAGCAGCGGGTAAAGCGATATCACCAGCAGCACGGCCATCAGGACATTGAACAGCATTAGCCAGCGCGGATTCTGCAGCAGGTTGCGCAAGGCACTGCCGAACATTACCCAGATCCCAACGCTAGGCAGGTTGACCAGGGCGAATACGGCAGCAATCACGATCACGTTGACCACGTAGCCTTGCGCTGGGGTGTAGGTGGTAATGGCGCCAACAGCCATGACCCAGGCTTTCGGGTTGACCCACTGAAACGCCGCAGCGCCGAGAAAGGTCATCGGTTTGGCCGTGCTTTTGCCGTTGGCGGAGATCGGCCCGGAGGTAGCGATCTTGTACGCCAGGTACAGCAGATAGGCAGCGCCGACATAGCGCAATACCGTGTACAGCACAGGCCAGGCCTTGAACACTTCACCCAGACCAAAGCCCACTCCCAGCACCATCAGCATGAAGCCGATACTGACCCCCAGCGCGTGGGGAATGGTCCGCAGCGCGCCGAAGTTGACCCCTGAGGCCAGCAACATGGTGTTGTTGGGCCCCGGAGTGATGGAGGATACGAAGGCGAACAGTACGAACGCCATCAGCAGGTCGAAGGAGGCAAACATGAGCAAGTGTCCCGAGCGGGTAGATGTTGTGCGCCCACAGTAGCCCAGCGCCCTCGCCCGCCCACCTATACAGTTAGCCTCAAATAAGCAGATACACATTTTGTACTGCTGCGGGATAGATCACGGTCGCCGCCACACTGCCGGCGCAATTTGCACCTGCCTGGGCAGCAAGCGGTTGTCGAAAAACAACTGTGCCGTGCGCTGCTGCGCGGCGATGATTTCGTCACTGACAGCAAGCACTGGCGACGCCGGACGATGGCTGAAACTGCGCCGCACGACCTCTTCGGGCATGCCCATGAAGTCCGCCAATGTGCGGATACTGCCGGCCTCGTCACTGCGGGTCAGCGCCTCGGCCTGGCTTATCTGCTCAAGCAACTGGCCGACGAATTCGGGGTTGGCTTCGACATAGCCCCGCGCGCCGAGCATGAACGGGCCGATCAGGCCCAAGCCCTGCCCGTCCGCCAGTACCCGCGCCTTGCCTTCGACGTCGATAGCCGAATAGAACGGGTCCCAGATCGCCCAGGCATCGACACTGCCGCGCTCGAACGCCGCGCGGGCATCGGCCGGGGCCAGGTACACCGGTTGCACGTCGCGGATGCTCAAGCCGGCCTTGGCCAGGCTGCGCAACAGCAGGTTGTGCGCGCTGGAGCCTTTCTGCAGGGCGATGCGCTTGCCCTTGAGCTCGGCAACGCTGGCCAGCGTGCTGGCTTTGGGCACCAGGATCACTTCGGCTTGCGGTTTGGCCGGCTCGGCGCCGATGTAGAGCAGATCGGCACCGGCCGCCTGGGCGAAGATCGGTGGGATATCGCCGGTCGAGCCGATATCCAGGCTGCCGATGTTGAGCGCCTCGAGCATCTGCGGCCCGGCCGGAAACTCGATCCATTGCACCTTGGTATTGGCAAAGCGCTGCTCGAGCAAACCGTGCTGTTTGGCCAGCACCAGGCTGATCGAGCCCTTCTGGTAGCCGATGCGCAAACTGGCCGGATCTGCCGCTTGCACAGTCCCCGCGAGGGCCAACAGCAGTGCTGCGGCCAGGCGAACAATAGTCATGGCTTACTCCTTCCAGTCGGTCGAGGGTTTTTCCCAGAGGTTGATCCCGCCTTCCACGGCGAACTGGTCGATCTCGGCCAGCTCCTCGGCGCTGAACGCGAGGTTGTCCAGAGCCGCGACGTTCTCGATGATCTGCTCGGGCCGGCTGGCGCCGATCAGGGCCGAACTCACGCGTGGATCGCGCAGGGTCCAGGCCAGTGCCAGTTGCGCCAGGCTCTGGCCACGCCGGTGGGCGATCTCGTTGAGCGCCTGGGCGCGAGCGATATTGGCTTCGGACAAATGCTCGGCGCGCAGCGAGCTGCCGCCGGCACGGTTGACCCGCGCATCAGTCGGCACGCCCTGCAGATACTTGTCGGTGAGCAGCCCCTGGGCCAGCGCAGTGAACACGATGACCCCGGCGCCGACCTCTGCGGTGGTGTCGAGCAGGTCCTGTTCGATCCAGCGGTTGAACAGATTGTACGAGGGCTGATGGATCAGCAGCGGCACATTCAGCGCTTGCAGCAATGCTGCGATCTCGCGGGTTTTGCCCGCCGAATAGGACGAGATACCGATGTACAGCGCCTTGCCCTGGCGGACGATATCGGCCAGGGCAATCGCGGTTTCTTCCAGCGGCGTGTCGGCGTCGAAACGATGCGAATAGAAGATATCGACGTAGTCCAGACCCAGCCGCGTCAGGCTCTGATCGAGGCTGGAGATCAGGTACTTACGCGAGCTGCCGCCCTGCCCGTAGGGCCCAGGCCACATGTCCCAGCCAGCCTTGCTGGAGATGATCAGCTCATCGCGATGGGCGCGCAGGTCTTCGCGCAGCAAGCGGCCAAAGTTGCTTTCGGCGCTGCCGTACGGCGGGCCGTAGTTGTTGGCCAGGTCGAAGTGATTGATGCCAGCATCGAACGCCGCGCGCAGCAGCGCGCGCTGGGTGTCGATCGGCGTGGCATCGCCAAAGTTGTGCCACAGGCCCAGTGACAACGCCGGCAGGACCAGACCAGTGCGGCCGACGCGGCGGTACGGCATGCGCGCATAGCGCTCGGGGTGGGCGGTGTAGCTCATGGTTGACCTCGTTTGGCAAAGAAGGGATTGGCCGGCACTTGCAGGCCCAGATGCTCACGCAGGGTGCGCCCCTGGTATTCACGGCGGAACAGCCCACGGCGCTGCAGCTCGGGCACGACCCAGCGGGCGACGTCTTCCAGGCCCTGCGGCAAGTGCGGCACCAGCACGTTGAAACCGTCGGCGGCGGCGCCTTCGAACCAGGCCTGCAGCTCGTCGGCGATCTGCGTCGGCGTGCCGATCAGGCTGTAGTGGCCGCGGCCACCGGCGATGCGCTGGCCAAGCTGGGCCAGGGTCAGCTGTTCGCTGCCGGCCAGCTCGGTGAGCAACTGCTGGCGGCTTCGCTGGCCGTCCTCAGTCGGTGGCAGCTCCGGCAACGGGCCGTCCAGCGGGTAGCCGGACAGGTCGAAGTTACCGAGCATGCGCCCGAGCAAGGCCACGCCTACCCGTGGGTCGACCAGCGCCTGAAACTGCTCGGCCTTGTCCTGCGCCTCGGCCTCGCTCTGCCCCACCACGATGAACACGCCGGGCATGATCTTCAGCGCATCCGGCTCGCGCCCGTAGCGCGCCAAGCGGCCCTTGAGGTCGGCATAGAACGCTTGCGCCCGGGCCAGTGAAGGCTGCGCGGTAAACACCACTTCGGCAGTTTCGGCCGCCAGCTCGCGTCCGGCCTCGGACGAGCCGGCCTGCACCAGCACCGGCCTGCCCTGGGGCGTGCGAGCGACATTGAGCGGGCCTTTGACGCGAAAGTGCTCGCCAACATGTTCAAGGGCACGCACGCCATCGGCGTGATGGAACACGCCACTGGCCTTGTCGCGGACAAACGCATCATCCGCCCAGCTGTCCCACAGCCCCTGCACCACCTGCTGAAACTCGCGAGCGCGGGCATAGCGTTCGCCATGCGGGATATGCGCGCTGCGGCCAAAATTGCCAGCCTCGGCGGCGGCATCCGAGGTTACCAGGTTCCAGCCTGCGCGGCCGGCGGACAAGTGATCGAGCGAGGCGAACTTGCGCGCCACATGGTACGGCTCGTTGTAGCTGGTGGTAGCCGTGGCGATCAGGCCGATGCGCTCGGTCACTGCGCTGAGTGCTGACAGCAATGTCAGTGGCTCGAAGTACACCGAGCGTGCGCTGTGGCTGGCTAGGGCATCACTCGGCGCGGCCACGCTGTCGGCGACGAACAGTGCGTCGAAGCAGGCCGCCTCGGCAGCCTGAGCTACGCGCCGGTAGATGGCGAAGTCCAGCGGATCAGCCGGCACGTCTGGATGACGCCAGGCGGCGACGTGGTGCCCGGTGGCCATGATGAAGGCGCCGAGGCTGAGTTGACGGGGTGCTGTACTCATCGGAGTTACTCGCTGATCGGTGTAAAGAGGCGGCCACAGGACTGGCCGCTCGGTTAGAAGTCCTTGCGCAGTTGCACGCCGAAGTAGCGGCCGTCATCGCGCGGCACCGAGCGATAGATATAGTCGCCGCCGCTGGAGAGCATCTGTGCGTAAGACTTGTCGCCAAGGTTCTTGCCCAGCAGTGCGACCCGCCAGCCCTCGTTGTAATCGGCCAGGGCAACACTGGCGTTCCAGATGCCGTAGGCACCCTGTACGGTGTCGGGGTTCTGGTCGAGGCTGAACTGCACCGAGTCCTGCCAGCTGTAGTCACTGGCCAACTCGATATCCAGGCCGTTGTCCAGCGGGATCACATAGTCGGCGCGCAGGTAGGTCTTCCAGTCCGGGGTGAACGGAAGGCGGCCGCCGTCGATGTCGCAGCTGGCAGCCGCGCCCGCTGGGCAGTTGAAGTGGTCGACGCGAGCTTTGGTGTAGGCCGCTGCGGCAGACAGTTTCAGCTGCGAGGTGACCTGGAAGCTGGCATCCAGCTCGACGCCCTGGGTCTTGACCTTGCCGGCGTTGACCAGGCGGGTGACCACCTGGTTGGCCACGGTGTCGAAGAAGTTGGCCTGGTAGTCGTCGTAGTCGGTATGGAACAGCGCCAGGTTGGCCACCAGGCGGTTGTCCAGCGCAGTGCTCTTGAGGCCGATCTCGTAAGCGTCGGAGGTTTCTGGCTTGAGTGCACCGGTATCGCGCGGCTGCATGTTGAAGAACACGTTGTAGGCCGGCCCCTTGTAACCACGTGAATAGGTCACGTAGCCGGTCAGGTTGTCGTTGAAGTCATATTGCAGGCCAGTGCGGCCGCTCCAGCCGTCTTCATCGACCGAGCCCTGACTGGCAGTCGAGGGCTGGATGCCGGTCACCGAGGTCGGCGAGGTGGACACCCGACGGTGATCGTATTCGAGGTCATCGTGGGTCCAGCGCAGGCCGAAGATGGCCCGCAAATCATCGGTGAAGTTGAAGGTGTTTTCACCGAACAGGGCAACGCTGTCATTGGTCGTCGAATAGTCGGCGCGGCCACTGTTGGCTACGCCGCCGTTGACCGAAAGCCGCTGGTAGGTTTCCCGCGAGGTGCCATGCATGTAGAACGCGCCCAGTACGTACTCGTTGAACTGGCCCTTGGGCGAGGTCAGGCGAAACTCCTGGCTGTACTGGTCGTAGTCGACAGTGCCTTTGTCATGGGAGGCGGTCAGCGGCAACAGCGCACGGCGGTCACCGTCCTGATACTGGGTGTTGTCCCAACCGCGCCAGGCGCTGATCGAGGTCAGGGTGTAATCCCCCAGTTGCCAGTCAAGCTGGGCCGAGAAGCCCTGGTTTTCGTCCTCGACGTGGGTCTTGAAATCACTGCTGATGTCGCGGTTGTGTGCGCTCGGCCGGACCGCGCCCAGCTGGTTGCGAAAGGCCGTGCTGGCCTGGGTGACGACGCCACTGGGCAAGGTGTCCTCACCCTTCATGTAGTCGCCGATCAGGGTCAGGCGCAGCTCATCGCTGGGTTCGAATTCAAGCTTGCCGCGCAGGCCTTTGCGCTCATAGCCATTTACATCATGGCCGTTGGCGAGATTCTCCACGTTGCCGTCATAGTCGCCCCACAGCGTGCTCAACGAACCTTTGAGCTGCTCGTTCAAGCGGCCACCGAGGCCAAAGCGCAGGCGGTTTTCGTCGCCACCGCCAAAGTGCGAATAGTCGACATAGCCTTGGGTCTGCTCGGGGATAGCTTTGCTGACCACGTTGAGCACGCCCGCGGAGGCGTTTTTGCCGAACAGCGTGCCCTGCGGGCCGCGCAGCACTTCGATGCGTTCCAGATCAAGCAGATCGAGGGTGGATTGGCCTGGTCGGCCAAACACCACGCCGTCGACCACAGTAGCTACGGTCGGCTCGACGCCTGGTGAGGTCGAGATAGTGCCGACGCCACGGATGAACAGCGAGGTGTCCTTGTTCGACGCACCCGCACGGTAGTTGAGGGTAGGCACCTGCTGGACGATGCTGGCGACGCTGTTGCGGTTATCGCGTTCGAGCTGCTCGCCCTGCACCACCGAGACCGCAACCGGCACTTCCTGCAGGCTGGCCTCGCGGCGTGTAGCGGTCACGGTGACGGCGCTCAGCGCAGTGGCCTGCGGGTTCTGCTGGTCGTTATCAGCAGCCTGTGCCGACTGACCGATGGCAGCCAGCAACACGGCTGTGGCGAGAGGCGAACGTACGGGGAAACGGCTGGCGCGCGCAACGGCGCCTCGGATCTGATGTGTGTGCATGATGCTTACTGCCCTGAAAGACCAGACTGAATTGAAGTGCTGTCGATGTCTGGTCTCGCTCGTGCGAGTGGCAGTCGGTGGCCAACAGCAGCGCTGTGTTAGCGCTAACATGGACCGAGTATCCAAGCCCGCCGCTTAGCAGGTCAAATACTTAAAAAAACTTTTGTTATTCCATAAAGCTATTTGCGTAGCATGCCTGGGTTAGCGCTAACATCGGCGCTCATTCATTCGAGATGCCCCTGTGAGCCAGCTCAAGGACACCCCTCGTAAGCGCCGCGGCGCGGGCCGCGTCACCCTCGCCCAAGTGGCGCGCGAGGCCGGCGTGTCATCGATCAGCGTGTCTCGCTACTTCAATCAACCCGAGCAGGTTTCGCCGCCCCTGCGTGAGCGCATCAAAGTCGTGGTCGAAGCCTTGGGCTATGTGCCCAATCTGGTGGCCGGCGGGCTGGCTTCGGCACGCGGGCGTATCGTCGGTATGGTCATCCCAAACATCTCCGGGCCAATCTTTGCCCAGACCATCCAGGCCTTCAGCGACACCCTGAGCAAGCACGGTTATCAGTTGCTGCTGGCGTCGAGCTATTTCAGCGAAGAACAGGAAGAAAGCGCAGTGCGCGCGTTTCTCGGTTGGTCGCCGGCGGCACTGGTGGTCACCAGCCAGTTTCACAGCCCGGCCACCGAGAAGATGCTGGCAGAGGCCGATGTACCGGTCGTGGAAATCTGGGACTACTGCCCCGAGCGGGAGCCACTGCAGGTAGGTTTTCTGCACTTCGAGGTCGGCGTGCAGGCCTGCCGCTATCTGCTCGACAAGGGCCACCGGCGCATCGCCTTCGTGCAGAACAGCGCGGCCGGCGACTTCAGTGCGCTGCAACGGCGCGATGGTTATGCGCAAACCTTGCGCGATGCCGGGCTGGAGCCGTGGTTCTTCGTGCCGACGGCGGACAGCGCTCCGTTCGAGGCGGGCAAGCAGGCGATGCAGGCCTTGATCCGCCGCGAGCCGCGCCCGGATGCGATCATCTTTGCCAACGACAACCTGGCCGCCGGCGCCGTGCTCGCCGGCCAGCGCGCCGGCCTGAAGCTGCCCGAAGAGATGGCCATAATGGGCTTTGGTGACTACGCCTTCGCTGACATGCTGCTGCCAAGCCTGACCACCCTGCGCCCGCCCTCGCGGGAGATCGGCGAGATCGCCGCGCTGCGCGTGCTGCAGCACCTGGGAGCAATCGCCGTGAATGGCGATGTGCAGCGGCTGAACCTGTTGCACTGCGAGCTGATCGCGCGCGAAAGTGCCTGACATCCCGCATAAAGCGCTCGCAATCAGCCCTGCCAACGGGCAACCTTGTGCTCCCTGCAAACGGATCGACCTAGCAATGGCTAAATGGCTGGAAGGCGGCGGATTGATGGCCGAACGCATCCGCGCCCACGATTGGGCGGAAACTGCGCTCGGGCCTATGGAAAGCTGGCCCGACGTGCTCAAGACCACCCTGTCGCTGTGCCTTAACTCACGCTTCGCTCAGGCCGTGCTATGGGGCGAGCAGATGCTCACTCTGCACAACGATGCCTTCAGCGATATCTTGGGCGGCAAGCCACTGGCCTTGGGCATTCCTTTCAGCGAAGTCTGGCAGGAGGCGTGGAGCGACATCGGAGTACTTGTCGAGCGAGCCCTTGCCGGCGAAGCGGTGTTCATCGATAACTTTCCATTGCTGATTGATCGCCAGCGCGGTACCGAACGCGCTTACTTCACGTTCTGCTACAGCCCGATCCGCGACCACAATGGCGAATTGGTCGGCATGCTCGATACGGTCACTGAGACCACCGCGACAGTGATCGCCAATCAGCGCCTGAATTTTCTCGACGGTCTGAGCCGTACCCTGGCCGACGCCACCGAGCCTGACCTGATCATGGCCACCACCACCCGTCTACTGGTCGGACATCTCGGCCTGTCCAGCTGTGCCTATGCCGTCATGGACGCAGATCAGGACGGTTTCACCATTTGCGGCGATGCCGTCGCGACCGGCTCACCACGGTTGGTGGGCCACTATCGGCTGGCCGATTTCGGCAGCCTGGCGGTCAGCCAGCTGCGCGCCGGTCGGGCGCTGGTGATCGACGACAACCTCAGCCAACTGCTGCCACATGAGGCCGCGACGTTCCAGGCCATTGGCATCACTGCGACCATCTGCATGCCGCTGATCAAGGACGGTCGGCTGACCGCACTGATGGCCATCCATGACCGCCAACCGCGCCACTGGACGGCTTACGAGCAGGGGCTCATCAGCGAAGTCACCGAGCGCTGCTGGGCGCATATCCAGCGGGTCCAGGCCGTTGCCGAGGTGCGCGCCAGCGCCGCCGCCCTCGAAGCACTCAATGCCAGCCTGGAACAGCGTGTCGAAGAGCGCACCGAGCAATTGCTGCAAACCGAAGCAGTCCTGCGCCAGTCGCAAAAGCTCGAAGCGATCGGCCAGCTGACCGGAGGCGTGGCGCACGATTTCAATAATCTACTGACCATCATTCGCTCGTCGCTGCACTTCCTGCAACGTCCCGACCTGGAAGACAGCCGCCGCCAGCGCTATCTGCAAACCATGATCGAGACGGTTGAGCGTGGCTCGAAACTGACCGGCCAGCTGCTCGCCTTTGCCCGGCGCCAAGCGCTCAGCCCACAGATATTCGAGGTTGGCCAACGCCTGCAAGCCATGGCCGACATGCTCGATACCGCCACTGGTGCGCGGGTCAAGGTGGTACTGGAACTGCCGCAGACGCCGTGTTTTGTCCATGCGGACCCAGGCCAGCTGGAAACCGCAGTGCTTAACCTGATGATCAATGGCCGCGACGCGTTGAATGGAGTAGGCAGGCTGGTACTGCAACTGGTTGCCAACCAGCGCATGCCCGCGCAACCGGGTGATCATCTGCAGGCGGGGGCGTTTGCCGCGATTTCGGTGATCGACAATGGCACGGGTATTGCGCCAGAGCTGCTGGAGCGGATTTTTGACCCCTTCTTCACCACCAAGCCGGCCGGTGAAGGCACCGGCCTGGGCTTATCGCAGGTATTTGGCTTCGCCAAGCAGTCAGGCGGCGATGTGCAGGTAATCAGCCAGCCTGGCCAGGGCACCACGTTTACCCTGTACTTGCCTCAGGAGGCTCCGTCAGTGGGCTGTTGAGCGCGAGCAACTGGGCCAGACTCTCAGCCAGTTCGGCCCGGCGAAACGGCTTGCGCAGAACAGCAAAACCATTGAGTTCACGCGGGGTCAGGTTGGCATAACCGGTAATGATCAGCACCGGCAATTGCGGTTGCTGCTGGCGCAGTTGCTGAGCGAACCTGGCGCCGGTCTCATCGACCATGATCTGGTCAGTCACCAGCACATCCATCGCCAGCCCCTCTGCCAGCATTCGCCGCGCCTGCGCGGGGCTGGCGGCTTCGGTTACCCGGTAGCCAAGGTCACGCAATTGCAGGGCCGTTGCGTTGCGCACGATGTCCTCATCGTCAACCAGCAAGACCTGCATTTGCCCTGGTGCCATGATGGCGTCGCCAACTTCGGCAAGCGGCTCACAGACCTGGCCGCGACTGACTGGCAGCCACAATGTCGCCCGAGTGCCCTGCCCCGGCTGCGAATCGATGGCAAAGCCACCGCCTGACTGAGCTGCCAGGCCCTGCACCATGGGCAGGCCAAGGCCGGAGCCTTTGCCGACCTGTTTGGTTGAATAGAACGGCTCAAAGCAACGCTCCAGCACTTCTTCACTCATGCCGCAGCCGCTGTCACGCACCTGCAGCCAGACCTGGCGGCCGTGCACGCTTTCCGGCCAATCCGGGTCATCTTCACCAACCCCGGCGGCCAGATACACACGCCCGCCATTGGCCATGGCGTCGCGTGCGTTGACCACCAGGTTGAGCAAAGCAAGCTCAAGCTGATGGGGATCGACCAGCACATTGGGCAGCTGTGGATCGATCTGCACCACGACCTCAATGGTCGGCCCCAGCGAGCGCGCCATCAACTCGTGCATGTCATTGACCAGTGTTGCCAGGCACACGGCTTGCGGCTTAAGTGTCTGCCGGCGAGCAAAGCTGAGCAGGCGCCCGACCAGAATTCGCGCACGTTCAGCGGCCTGCAGCGCACCATCGATCAAGCGCACTGAACGCTGAGCATCCTCTGGCCGTCGACGGATCAGCTCCAGGGAGGCAATGATCGGGGTGAGCATGTTGTTGAAATCGTGGGCGATACCGCCGGTGAGCTGGCCAATCATCTCCATCTTGCCAGTTTCATGCAGCTGCCGATTGGCTTCCTCGCGTTCGGCCAGCATTGCCGACACACGCTCTTCGAGGGACTCATTAAGCGCCAGCAGCTCGGCAAAAGTTGCCTCAAGGTGCGCACTGCTGGCGCGCAACGCCCGCTCGGAGCGGGCGTGGGTGATTGCCTGCCAGACCCGCTTGGCGGTGTCTTCAAGCAGCAGGCACTGGTCCTCGTCGACAAAATGCGGCGCGGCAAACTCGACGCCGAGGATGGCATCAATGCTGCTGCCGCGCAGTACCGGCACATACACGCTGGCGGCATCTGCACCCTGCACGGCGAACCCGCGACCGAGCTGTTCGGTCAGTCGCACTGGACTCTCGCCGCAGGTCAGATCACCAACCCTGGAAATCGCACCATTTACCCAATCGCGGGCGATGCGCATCTGCTGATCATCTCCTTGCGATTCGGCTAGAAAAACCCGCACGGCGCCCAGTTGCTGGCCTACGCGTTCGATGGCATAGGCTTCTATCTGTTCCGGCTCGGTCAATTCCGGAAGCGCCTGACCCAGTTCGAGGAGAAAGCTCTGCCGCCGTTCGAACTGCACCTTTTGCGTGGTTTCAGAGACGACGCACAATACACCGCCAACGCTGCCGTCGATTTCGCGAACGGCAGAGTAGGACACGTCGAAATAAGCCGTCTCGCCGTGGGCGCTACGCTCCAGGTAAAACGGTCGGTCCTTGGCTGAAAAAGTTTGCCCAGTGTTGCGCACGCCGCTCAGCAGCGGTTCTAGGTCATCCCACAGCTCGGTCCAGTTTTCCTGTGCAGGTCGCCCTAGCGCGCGCGGGTGCTTGTTGCCAATTGTGGTCGAGTAAGCATCGTTATACAGCGCCACGTATTCAGGACCCCAGAACAGCACGATCTGCGCTTGAGCCGGCAAAATGGTTGCCATCAGCGTCTTCAGACTGAGAGACCACTGTTGCGGCGCACCCAGCGGAGAGCCTGACCAGTCCATGGTCTGGATCTGGCTGCCAATGCTGCCACCCCCCAGCAGAAAAGGCAGTTTTGCCTGGTCTGGATGATTATTCTGACCTGACTTCATCGTGTGCTGACCGTGAATTGCCCAATAGTGTTGTCCTCTATCTGCTGAATAGGAAATCAAACCGGCGCAGACGTTCCGTGGCATTTTGTACCAGGTCGGACAAACGGCCGTCAGTAGCCATCACCAGGCTGGTGCAGGGCGTCACAGCGCGCCCCATTGCCTTGCACAGACTCTCCACGCATGGCCCTTTACTCGCGTGCCTGCGGGCATTTGCCAGGCCGGCACGAAGCTTGCTCGCCAAGACCTTTCAGGCCGAGTTCAGCCTTAGGTTTTTTAACGTTCATGAGTACATATTTACTAATTTCTCGTTCGCCAACCAGCCGCCATCATCCCTCCAACAAGAACACGTCGCCCATTGCCGGCGCGTACCCGGGGATCTCCCGACGCCCCTCCTTGCCTTGGAGTCAGTCATGACCAGTGCAGCCAATTCGGCCCCTCTGATAGAAAAACATACAATCGGCTACGTACCGCCGCAGGATCGCCACGGAAAGGTCAGGGATCTGTTCACCCTCTGGTTCGGTGGCAATATCGCGCCGCTGCCGATCGTCACCGGCGCGCTCGGCGTGCAGCTGTTTCACCTGAACCTGGTGTGGGGCATCGTCGCCATTCTGGTTGGCCACTTGCTCGGCGGCGTGCTGATGGCGCTGCACTCGGCGCAGGGGCCACAGATGGGCATCCCGCAGATGATTCAGAGCCGCGCCCAGTTCGGCTCGCTCGGCGCCCTGCTGGTGGTGGTGATTGCCGGGGTCATGTACATCGGCTTCTTCGCATCCAATATCGTTCTTGCCGGCAAGTCACTGCACGGTGTCGCGGAGTCGATTCCGGTATCGGTCGGCATCGTGGTCGGGGCGCTGGGATCGGGCATCATCGGCATCATCGGTTACCGCTTCATCCATGTGCTCAACCGTATCGGCACCTGGGTATTGGGCATCGGTATTGTGTTCGGCTTTGGCTATATCTTCAGCCATGTGCAAAGCGACGACTTCCTCACCCGCGGCGGCTTCAACCTGGCTGGCTGGCTGGCCACGGTCTCGCTCGCCGCGCTGTGGCAGATCGCCTTTGCGCCGTATGTGTCCGACTATTCGCGCTACCTGCCCGCCGACGTCAAAGTCTCCTCGACGTTCTGGACCACCTACCTCGGTTCGGCGCTCGGCTCCAGCCTGTCGTTCGTGTTCGGCGCCGTGGCCGTGCTGGCGATCCCGGCCGGGATGGACACCATGGACGCGGTGAAGATGGCCACCGGCGCCATCGGCCCGCTGATGCTGGTGCTGTTCCTGCTCAGTGTGATCAGCCATAACGCGCTCAACTTGTACGGCGCGGTGCTGTCGATCATCACCCTGATCCAGACCTTCGCCTGGCGCTGGATCCCCACCGCCAAGAGCCGTGCGGTGCTGTCGCTGATCGTGCTTGCGGCGTGTTGCGTGGTGGCAGTGTTTGCTTCAGCAGACTTTATCGGCCACTTCGTCGACATGGTGCTGGTGCTGTTGGTGGTACTGGTGCCGTGGACCGCGATCAACCTGATCGACTTCTATGTGATCCACAAGGGCGACTACGACATCGAGTCGATCTTCAAGGTCGATGGCGGGATCTACGGCCGCTACAACCCGCAGGCGCTGCTGGCCTATGCCGTAGGCATCATCGTGCAGATCCCGTTCATGAACACCCCGCTGTACGTCGGCCCGGTGTCCGAGCACATCAACGGCGCCGACCTGTCGTGGCTGGTGGGGCTGCTGATCACCTCGCCGCTGTACTGGTGGCTGGCCAGCCGCGATAGCGCTTACCGTCGGCGCCAGACCGGCGCCAAACTGGCCGCAACTGCCTGAGCCAAGGCCATCACCGGCTGGCCTCGCGCCGGCCCGGTTTGGCTACAGCCGCTCGCGCAGAAACTCGACAAAGGCCTGCACCGGCCGAGCGATTTGGCGGTGCTGCGGATACACCGCCGACAGCTGTAGCGGCGGCGGTGTCCAGGCCTCGAGCAGCTTGACCAGACGCCCATCGGCCAGCGCCTGCTCGACGATGAAGGCCGGCAAGTAGGTCACCCCCATCCCGGCAATCGCCGCATCTCTCAATAGCTCGCCATTGTTGGCCCGCATGCGCCCACTGACGGCGATCGCCTGCAGTGTCTTGCCCTGCCCCTTGAACTGCCACTGCACCTGGCGTGAATGACCATAGGGCAGGCAATCATGCTCGCGCAGCGCTTCGGGTTCGAGCGGTGTGCCGCGCGCGGCTAGGTAGCCCGGGCTGGCACAATACACCCGCTCGATACTTGCAATACGCCGCGCAACCAGGCTTGAGTCCTCTAACGTGCCAATCCGCAGCGCCAGATCGTAGCCCTCACCGATCAGGTCCACAGCGCGGTCGCTCAGGTCGATCTCGACGATCAACTGCGCATGCAGTTGCAGAAACTCGGTGAGCAAACTGCCCAGATGGCTGATGGCAAACGACAGCGGCGCGCTCAAGCGCAGGGTCCCGCGCAGAGCCTGGGTCTGGCCGCTGATGTCCTGCTCGGCCTGCTGCATCTCGCCGAGCAGGCGCACGGCAGAATCGAAGTACTGCTGGCCCAGTGGGGTGGCGTCGAGGCGCCGGGTCGAACGGTTGAGCAAGCGCACGCCGAGGCGTTCTTCAAGCTGCATCAGGCGCCGGCTGACCGACTGCTTGGACATGCCCAGCAGGTCGGCTGCCGCGGTGAAACTACCGGCCTGCATCACCTGGGTGAAAATGCGCATGTCTTCGTATGGGTTCATCGGGTTGCTCTTGGTGACGGTCGAGCGCTTTATAGCGGCTTTTGTCTGCCTGGGCATCTATTGGTTTATTGGTTGATCGAAAAGCCTCGAGATCATTGAACTGAATCAGTCGGTTGATGATAGATCCAGATAAAGCCCACCTCGCTGTATTGGCGCAGGATTGTCAGCCTGAACCTGACAGTTAATCTCTGAGAAGCTAGTTTTTCATGATACTGAGTGACAGTAAGATTCATCCATCAACAGCCCAAAGCCTTCCCGGCGCAGGCTCACAGGAGAATCACCATGCTCACACTTCGCAAAGCACAAGACCGCGGCCTGGGCTTTCATGGCTGGCTGAAATCGTTTCACACCTTCTCCTTCGGCAGCTATCGCGACCCTGAAGAGCAAGGTTTCTCCGACCTGCTGGTGATCAACGACGACCGTGTCTCGCCCGGCCAGGGCTTCGGTCAGCATCCGCACCGGGACATGGAGATTTTTTCCTACGTGCTGGAAGGCGCGCTGGAACATAAGGACACGCTCGGCACCGGCTCGGTGATCCGCCCCGGTGACGTGCAGCTGATGAGTGCCGGCCACGGTGTAGCCCATAGCGAGTTCAACCACAGCCATGACGAGTCGGTGCATTTTCTGCAGATCTGGATCGTGCCGCAGGTCAAAGGCGCCGAGCCGCGCTATCAGCAGCAGCACTTCAGCGCTGCTGACAAACGTGGCCGCTTGCGCCTGATCATCTCACCGAATGGTGCACAGGGCTCGCTGCAGGTGCGCCAGGATGCCAAGGTCTATGCCGGGCTGTTCAACGGTGATGAGCGTGCCACCTTGAAGCTGCCGGACAACCGTCATGCCTATGTGCATGTTGCCCGCGGCAGCATCGAGCTGAACGGCCAGCTGCTCAGCGAAGGTGACGGCGTGCGGCTACGCCAGGAGCAGGTGCTGAGCCTGGCCAACGGCCACGACGCCGAAGTGCTGGTATTCGACCTGCGCCCGAACGAGCTGCCTGGGATGGCATGAGCAGAGGGGCCATCAGTGCTGGCCCCTCACCTGCTTCACGCAGTGCTCAACCCTCGACCCCCTCAACAATGATTACCTCAGCCTTGGCCACCCCTTGTCGGTGGCTACAGGCGTCTTGATATTCCGCCGAGCGATAGCAGGCCAGTGCCTGCTCATAAGAATCGAACTCGATGACCACACTGCGCTGCGGTGTCGACCTGCCTTCCAACGCTTCACTGCGCCCGCCCCGGGCGAGGAACTTGCCGCCGTACGCCTTGAACGCTGCCGGCGCGCGCTGGGTGTACTGTTGGTACTGCTCGAGGTCGCTGATATCGACGTGGGCGATCCAGTAAGCCTTCATCGGCTGCTCTCCAGTTTTTCAGATTGTTGTGTATGATGGTATACCACAATAATCGACAAACTACAGCGAGCGTGCAGCATGGCTTTCAACAGCATCGAAGAACTTCTCGAGGATTATCGGCAAGGCAAGATGGTCCTGCTGGTGGACGACGAAGACCGTGAAAACGAAGGCGATCTGCTGATCGCGGCTGAACGCTGCGACGCCCAGGCGATCAACTTCATGGCGCGCCAGGCACGCGGGCTGATTTGCCTGACGCTTACCGACGAGCACTGCCAGCGGCTGGGCTTGGAGCAGATGGTGCCGAGCAACGGCAGCGTGTTCAGCACCGCTTTCACCGTTTCCATCGAAGCCGCCAGCGGCGTCACCACCGGTATCTCCGCCGCTGATCGCGCGCGCACGGTAGCGGCTGCGATGGCGGCCGATGCTCGCCCCGAGGACCTGGTCCAGCCGGGGCATATCTTCCCCCTGCGCGCCCGCGAAGGCGGCGTGCTGACCAGGGCCGGGCATACCGAAGCCGGCTGCGACCTGGCACGCCTGGCCGGGTTCAGCCCGGCCTCGGTCATCGTCGAAGTGCTCAATGACGACGGCACCATGGCCCGCCGCCCCGACCTGGAAGTGTTCGCCGCCGAGCATGGCATCAAGATCGGCACCATCGCCGACCTCATCCACTATCGCCTGAGCACCGAGCAGACCATCAAGCGCATCGGTGAGCGCGAACTGCCCACCGTGCACGGCACCTTCCGTCTGGTGACCTATGAAGACCGGATCGAAGGTGGCGTGCACATGGCCATGGTCATGGGCGATATCCGCCGCGAACAGCCCACCCTGGTACGTGTGCACGTAATCGACCCGCTGCGCGACCTGGTCGGCGCCGAGTACGCCGGTCCCGCCAACTGGACCTTGTGGGCCGCCCTGCAACGGGTCGCTGAAGAAGGCTCCGGGGTAGTGGTTGTGCTGGCCAATCACGAGTCTTCGCAAGCGCTGCTGGAGCGTGTGCCACACCTGACCCAGCCCGTGCGGCCCTATCAGCGAGGCCAGTCCAAGGTCTATTCGGAGGTCGGCACCGGCGCGCAGATTCTGCAGGACCTGGGCGTCGGCAAACTGCGCCATCTGGGGCCGCCGCTCAAGTACGCGGGTTTGGCTGGGTATGAGCTTGAAGTGGTGCAAAGCATCCCGTTCGAGCCCGCTGTGCTTTGAGCAATCGCTGACCGCCGGTACACGCATGCCTCTTGCGAAAAGCTTGGAATACCATAATATGATATCCCGTAGACCTTAAAATCCTGGCCGGCTCCTACACTCAAAACCGGCCGCACCACATCGTTGAAATTGCTGCTCCCGAACATATTGGCGGGTGACAGAACCCGCCTCGAATAACAAAAGTAACGAGGGCGTAACCATGCTGTTGAGCAAACGTGTAAGCGCAGTGCTGTCCGCCAGCCTGCTGACCCTGGCCTGTCAGGCCACCCAGGCCGCCGACAGCCTCAACTTCGTCAGCTGGGGCGGTACGACCCAGGACGCGCAGAAGCAGGCGTGGGCCGAGCCGTTCTCCAAAGAGAGCAACATCAAGGTGGTGCAGGACGGCCCGACCGACTACGGCAAGCTCAAGGCCATGGTCGAGAGTGGCAACGTGCAGTGGGATGTGGTGGACGTCGAAGCCGACTTTGCCCTTCGCGCCGCAGCAGAAGGCCTGCTCGAGCCGCTGGATTTCAACACCGTCAAACGCGACCGGATCGACCCGCGGTTCGTCTCCGACCACGGCGTCGGCTCGTTCTTCTTCTCGTTTGTGCTCGGTTACAACGAAGGCAAGCTTGGTAGCAACAAGCCGGCCGAGTGGTCGGCGCTGTTCGACACCAAAACCTTCCCCGGCAAGCGCGCCCTGTACAAGTGGCCAAGCCCCGGCGTGCTGGAACTGGCCCTGCTGGCCGATGGTGTAGCCGCCGACAAACTGTACCCGCTGGACCTGGACCGCGCCTTCAAGAAACTCGACACCATCAAGAAAGACATCGTCTGGTGGGGCGGCGGCGCCCAGTCGCAGCAACTGCTGGCGTCTGGTGAAGTGTCGCTGGGGCAGTTCTGGAACGGCCGCGTGTATGCCTTGCAACAAGACGGCGCACCAGTCGGTGTGAGCTGGAAGCAGAACCTGGTCATGGCTGATTTTCTGGTCATTCCCAAAGGCGCCAAGAACAAGGACGCGGCGATGAAGTTCCTGGCCAACGCCAGCAGCGCCAAGGGCCAGGCCGAGTTCGCCAATCTCACCGCCTACGCCCCGGTCAACCTCGACAGCGTCAGCCAGCTCAAACCTGAACTGGCGCCGAACCTGCCCACCGCCTACGCCCAGGATCAGGTCACGCTGGACTTCGCCTACTGGGCGAAAAACGGCCAGGCCATCGCTGCGCGCTGGAATGAGTGGTTGGTCAAATGAAAGTCGCCATCAACGCCCTGCACAACGCGCAAGGTGCCCCCAGCGGCACCGGCGCCCCCGGCACGGCCACCCGCCGCAGCGGGATGGGTCAACGCTGGCGCGGTAGCCGTAACCTGCTGCCCGCGCTGGTGTTCCTAGGCCTGTTCTTCTTTGCGCCACTGATCGGCCTGCTCCTGCGCGGCGTGCTCGAACCGGTGCCGGGGCTGGGCAACTACGAGCAGCTGTTCGCCAACTCGGCCTATGCACGGGTGCTGTTCAACACCTTCTCGGTGGCCGGCCTGGTGACCTTGATCAGCGTGCTGCTGGGCTTTCCGCTGGCCTGGGCGATCACCTTGGTACCGAAGGGCTGGGGCCGTTGGCTGCTGAACATCGTGCTGCTGTCGATGTGGACCAGCCTGCTGGCACGGACTTACTCGTGGCTGGTGCTGCTGCAGGCCTCCGGAGTAATCAACAAGGCGTTGATGGCGATGGGCATCATCGATGCGCCGCTGGAAATGGTGCACAACCTGACCGGCGTGGTGATCGGCATGAGCTACATCATGATCCCGTTCATCGTGCTGCCGTTGCAGGCAACCATGCACGCCATCGACCCGATGGTGCTGCAGGCAGGCTCCATCTGTGGCGCCAGCCCGTGGACCAATTTCTGGAAGGTGTTCCTGCCGCTGTGCCGCTCAGGGTTGTTCTCCGGGGCCTTGATGGTGTTCGTCATGTCGCTCGGTTACTACGTCACCCCGGCCCTGCTCGGTGGTGCGCAGAACATGATGCTGCCCGAGTTCATCGTCCAGCAGGTGCAGTCGTTCCTCAATTGGGGCCTGGCCAGCGCTGCCGCCGCACTGTTGGTGTTGATCACCCTGGTGCTTTTCTACCTGTACCTGAAGCTGCAGCCGGAATCCCCGGTCGGCAATGCGAGGTAAGCCGCGATGCTCCTGACTCCAAATGCAATGGGCCGCCCGCTGCGGTTTGGCCTGTATGCCACCACCGGTGTGATTGCCGCGTTTCTGCTGCTGCCGATCCTGTTCATCGTGCTGCTGTCATTCGGCTCCTCGCAATGGCTGGTATTTCCACCGCCAGGCTGGACCCTGAAGTGGTACGGCCAGTTCTTCTCCAACCCGGAGTGGATGGACGCCGCTCTGGCCAGCCTCAAGGTTGCCGTGCTCACCACCGTGTGCGCAGTAGCACTGGGCTTACCGACCGCCTTCGCCCTGGTGCGCGGGCGCTTCCCCGGGCGGGAAATGCTCTACGGCCTGTTTACCCTGCCGATGATCGTGCCGCTGGTGATCATCGCCGTGGCGGTCTACGCGCTGTTTCTCAAGCTTGGCTACACCGGGACGCTGTTCGCCTTTGTCGTCAGCCATGTGATCGTCGCCCTGCCCTTCACCATCATCTCGATCATCAACTCGCTGAAGCTGTTCGACCAGTCGATCGAAGACGCTGCGGTGATCTGCGGCGCCTCGCGCTTGCAGGCGATCTTCAAGGTGACCTTCCCGGCAATTCGCCCGGGGATGATCGCCGGCGGCCTGTTCGCGTTTCTGGTGTCGTGGGACGAGGTGGTGCTCAGTGTGATGATGGCCAGCCCCAACCTGCAGACCCTGCCGGTGAAAATGTGGACCACCCTGCGCCAGGACCTGACCCCGGTGATCGCCGTCGCTTCGACGTTGCTGATCGGCCTGTCGCTCCTGGTCATGCTCATCGCCGCCGCCCTGCGCCGGCGCAATCCAGTCAGCGCCTGAGTGCCCGGAGACAATAACAATGAGTGCAGTGATGAAAGACAACGCGCCGAACAAGACCCTTGTCAGCCTGCGTAATCTGAACAAGCATTACGGCGATTTCGCCGCCGTCGACAACATCAACCTGGATATTCAGAACGGCGAATTCCTGACCTTCCTCGGCTCCAGCGGTTCGGGCAAGTCGACCACCTTGTCGATGCTGGCCGGGTTCGAGACACCGAGCAGCGGCGAGATCCTGGTCGACGAGCAATCGCTGGTCAATGTGCCGCCGCACAAGCGCGACATTGGCATGGTGTTCCAGCGCTACTCGCTGTTCCCGCACCTGTCGGTGCGCGATAACATTGCCTTCCCGCTGGCGATCCGCAAGCTCAGCGCCAGCGAGATCAGCAAGCGCGTCGACGCCATGCTCAAGCTGGTGCAGCTCGAGCAGTTCGCCCACCGCCGCCCGGCGCAGCTCTCCGGCGGCCAGCAGCAGCGCGTGGCGATTGCTCGCGCGCTGGTCTACGAGCCCCGCATCCTGCTGATGGACGAGCCGCTCGGCGCACTGGACAAAAAGCTGCGCGAAGACCTGCAGGACGAACTGCGCCAGCTGCACCGTCGCCTCGGTATCACCATCGTCTACGTGACCCACGATCAGGAAGAAGCCATGCGCCTGTCACAGCGCATCGCCATCTTCAGCCACGGCAAGATCGTCGGCCTGGGCAGTGGTTATGACCTCTACCAGAACCCGCCGAATGCCTTTGTGGCGTCGTTCCTGGGCAACTCGAACTTCTTCCGGATCAAGGCCAGCAGCAACGGCGCCGGCAGTTTCGAAGGGCAGCCATTGGCGATTCGCCTGACCCCAGGACTGGTCGCCGGGCAGGACGCGCTGATCATGGTGCGGCCGGAAAAAGCCCTGGCCCTGAGCGCCGAACAGGCAGCGCGGGAGCCCTTGCCGGCAGGCTGGAACGAAGTCAGTGCCAAGGTCAGCGAAGTGTTGTTCCTCGGTGAAAGCCAGACCTGCCATGTGGTCAGCGCAGGCGGCACCGAGATGACGGTCAAGGCCTTGTCGGCAGCCGGTATGCCGATGCAGCCGGGCGACACGGTCAAGGTGCGCTGGGCGGTGGCCGATGCCTGCATCTACACCGAGTGGGCCGAGAGCGACCTGAGCAAGGCCGCCGGCGCGCACTGATCGACCAATGAACGGGGCTGGTGTGCGGCCCCGTTCAATCAGTTGGCTAAACGCCGGAACACCAGACCCGAGAGCACACACAGCAGCGCCGACAGCAGCATCACTGCAGCGATATCTTCGACAGACGTCTCGACCCGGCCATCAGCCGCGGCCAGGATCCCCAGCATCACCCCAGCCAGACTTACCGACATGGCCATGGTCAACTGCACCGACATCGCCGACAGCGAGCTGGCCGCCGCCGAGCGTTCGCCTGGCACATCCTGATAGCTCGCTGCACCCAGGGTGGAAAACTGCAACGAGCGCACCAGGCCTGCGGCAAACAGCACCACCGCCATCAACCACACTGCCGTATCGCGGTCGAACGCTGCGCACAAGGCGATGCCCACGCCGCTGAGCAGTGCGTTGCAGCTGAGTACCCGGCGGTAGCCGTAACGGCGTACCAGCGGCACTGCCAGCAACTTCATCAACAACGCGCCGACGCCGCCGCTGACCATCAACCACCCCGCCGCCAGTGGGCTCATGCCCAGGCTGTTTTGCAGCAACAGCACCAGCAGAAACGGCTGTGCCGCCGAGCCCAGCCGGAACAGCCCCCCGCCCGCCTGGGCAACACCAAAGCTGCGCAGGCGCAACAGGCTCAAGTCGACCAGTGGGCTGGCATGGCGGCGGGCATGCAGCCAATAGCCGAGGGCAAACAGCCCGCCGGCGGCGATCAGCGCGAGGGCCCATGGCCGCGGCAGCTGGCCAAGGCCTAGCGACTCCAGGCCAGCCACCAGCAGCGCCAACGCGCCGCCGCTGAGCAGCAGGCCGCGATAGTCCAGTGGCGGTACACTGCGCGCCGGGAAGTCCGGCACATGTTTGAGAATCAACCAGCAGCCAAGCAGGCAGATCGGCAGGTTGACCAGAAAGATCCAGTGCCACGACAGCACCGTCACCAACAAACCGCCCAGCAGCGGCCCCAGCAACGGCCCGACCAAGGCCGGCAACGCCAGCCACGACATCGACTGCAGCAACTGATCGCGGCTCGACCAGCGCAGGATGATCACCTGCCCCACCGGCGTCATCAGCGCTGCGGCAGCACCTTGCAGCATGCGCCCGAGGCACAGTTGCCAGAGCGTGTCAGCCAGCGCACAGGTAAGCGAGGCGCCGGTAAACAAGCCCATCGCCAGCAGCATTACCTGCCGTGGGCGAAAACGCTCGGCCGCCCAGCCGCTGATCGGCACGCACAGCGCCAGGGCCAGCATGTACAGCGAGACCACCAGGTTCATACGCAGCCCCGGCTCGCCAAAATCGGCGGCCATGCTCGGCAGCGCGGTCATCACCGCCGTGCTGTCGAGCAGTTCCATGAACAGCGCAGCGCCGATGATCACCGGCACCTTGGGGCTTTGCAGATGGCCGACCAAAGCCGCCGGCTGAGCCGTCAAAACAGCCCCGAGACGGGTGGCCGGGTGCCCTTGAGCTGCCAGGCGCCGACTACCGCCGCCTTCCAGTGGCGCGGGTTGTGGTTGGCCACCGTGCGCGCATTGCGCCAGTGCCGGTCGAGGTTGTGCTGACGGCCAGTGGTCGAGGCACCGCCGACATCGAACAGGGTTTCGCCGGCTTTCAGCGCCAATTCGGCTGCCAGGTACTGCGCTTGGGCGACTTCCAGTGCAGCCTGCTCGACGGCACTTTCATCCAGCTGCGCGGCCCAGGCGCGATCGATACTGGCGGCGGCCTTGAGCACCAGTGCCTCGGCACCGAAAGCCCTGGCGGCAATATCGCCCACCGACAATTGCACGTACGGGTCATCGACCGACTGGCTGGCGCTGCTGTGCTTGATGGGCCGTGCATGCTCACGGGCAAACTGGCCCGCGTCGTTCAGGGCATTGCGGGCGATACCAGCCAGCACGGTGCCGAGAAACAGCTGCAGGAACGGCGTGACGATGGTGCGTTTGCCCTCCTCCACGGTGCGCGTGCGGATGTCGCTGGCCTCGACCCGCACGTTGTGCAGGTGGGTGGTGCCGCTGGCGGTCAGGCGCTGGCCCATGGCATCGAAGTCGTCGACCAGCTCCAGTCCTTCGCGGTCACGCGGCAGGATGAACGACACCGGCTGCTCGTCCTCGTCCAACGCCACCGCGCTGACGTAGTCGGCAAACAGCGCCCCGGTGCTATAGAACTTGCTGCCGTTGGCGCGGAAGTGATCGCCCTCGCGCACCAAACGCGCGGCAATGGCGCCATTGGCACCGCCCAGCTCCCAGCCGGCATTGCCGATCACCGCACCTTGCAGGTACACGGCAAACCAGCGCACGCGCTCCTGTTCGGCACCCTCGGCGCTGGCCGCAAGCAGGCCTTCGACAAAGGCGAAGCCCGGGCGCAGCGCCTGGGCGACGTTGGAGTCGGCGGCAGCCACCTGCAGTAGCAACTCGATCACATCACTGACGCTGCCACCAGGGCCGCCGTACTGCTGCGGGATACGCACGGTGTACAGGCCGGCTGCGGCCAGCTCGGCGATGGCCGCATAGGGTAGCCGGCGTTCGCGCTCACGCTCGGCAGCGCCGGCGGCAATCGCCGGCAGCAAGGCGCTGACACGGGCCTTCAGCGCGGCGACGGTATTGGCTGGGGCTTGGGCAGGCAAACGTTGAAAGGTAGTCATGGGGCAGTCCTTAGATGGCAATTTTCCACAGTCTTGCTTCGTCGAACAGGTCGAAGGCCTCATGCTCGAGGTCGAGCGGCGGTACGACCAATTCAGTGCCCGCGCCGGGCAGGCGCGGTACTGAGCCAAGCAGACGCTGGGTGTATTTATGGGCCGGCTGCCGGAACAGCTGCTCGACCGGTGCATGCTCGACGACCTGGCCGTGACGCATCACCAGCACGTCGTCGCTGACATGGCGGATCACCCCCAGGTCGTGGGAGATAAACAGGTAGGCCAGGCCCAGTTCGTCCTGCAGATCAGCGAGCAGATCCAGCACCTGCGCCTGTACCGAGACGTCCAGCGCCGACACCGGCTCGTCGCAGATGATCAGCTTCGGCTCGCTTGCGATGGCGCGGGCGATCGCCACGCGCTGACGCTGGCCGCCCGACAGCTGCAAAGGACGGCGCTGGGCCAGGTCCGCGGCAAGGCGCACCTGATTGAGCAGCACGGCAATCCGCGCCGGCCGTGCTGGCGCCTCGACGCCGGCGACCTGCAAGGCATCATCCAAAATCTGCGCAACCGTCCAGCGCGGGTCGAACGAACCGAGCGGGTCTTGATAGATCACGCTGATTTCGCGGCGCAGCGGCCGCCGGCTGGCCTCGGCGATGGCATCGTCGGGCAGGTTCCAGGGTTTGCCGCGATAGAGCACCTGGCCCTGGTCTGGCGTCAGCAGGCCCAGCGCCAGGCGCGCCACGGTGGTTTTGCCCGAGCCGGACTCACCAACGATGCCTAGCGTGCGGCCGGCGTGCAGGGTGAAGCTGACACCCTGCACCACTTGCCGCGCCAGCCCGTCCGGGCCGGTGTAGCGCTTGCCCAGGTCACGGCCTTCGAGCAGGACCTCGCCCAGGCCACGGTTGACCAGCCTGGGCGTGCTGGCCACGTGTTGCGGCGACAGCCGGGTGCCCCGCGGATGCTCGGCTGGCACCGCCGCCAGCAACGCCTTGGTGTAGGCATGTCGAGGCTCGCGCAGCACCTGCTGCATCGGCCCCTGCTCGACCACTTCGCCATGGCGCAGCACCAGCACCTCGTCAGCCAACTGGGCAACCACGGCCAGATCGTGACTGATGATCAGCAGCGACGCACCGCGCGCCTTGATCTGCTGAAACACCTGCAGAATCTGCGCCTGCACCGTGGCATCCAGCGCGGTGGTTGGCTCGTCGGCGATCACCAGCGCCGGCTGCATGGCCAGCGCGCTGGCGATCAGGGCGCGCTGACGCAAGCCTCCCGACAGCTGTCCGGGGCGCTGGCGGGCGCGTAGTGCAGGGTCCGGCACGCCGACCAGCTCAAGCAGTTCATGCACCCGCGCCGCACGCTGCTGGCGGTCGCCGTAGCCATGGGTCTGCAACACTTCAAGGATCTCTTTGCCGACCGGTCGCAACGGGTCGAGCGAGACCAGCGCATCCTGCAAGACAAAGCCGATGTCTTTGCCGCGCACCTGCCGCCACTGACGCTCGCTAAGATCAAGCAGGTCGTGGTCGGCAAAGCGCAATTGACGCGCCGACACCTCGGCGCCCGTGCCAGTCAGGCCGACCAGGCTCCGGGCGCTGACGCTCTTGCCCGAGCCGGACTCGCCGACCAAGGCCACGCAACGCCCGGGCGCCAGGGTAAAGCTCAGGTCGCGGACCACACTCTGGCCGGCGAACGACACCGTCAGGCCGTCGACGATCAAGGTCTTGTCACTCATGCTTGGCGGCCCTCCAGGCGTTGTTGAATGAAGCGCCCCGTGACCGTCGTGGCCAGGGTGGTAAGAACGATGAACAGCCCAGGGAAGAACGTCAGCCACCAGGCGCTGGCGATGAAGTCGCGGCCCATCGACAGCATGGTCCCCCACTCCGGTGCCGGCGGCCGGGCGCCTAGGCCTAGAAAACTCAGCGCCGAGGCCCAGACAATGGCCTGGCCGACGCCCATGGTCATGGTCACCACCAGTGGGCGCATGGCGTTGGGCAGCAGTTGGCGCAGCACAATCCGCGAGGTGGGATGGCCGAGCGCGCGCGCCGCTTCGATGTAGCCGGCATTGCGCACCGCCAGCACCTGGCCGCGCACCATGCGCGCGTAACCGGGCGCCCCTCCCAGGCCGGTGGCAACGATCAGCGTGCCGACGCCGCTGCCGAACACCGCCACGAACAGCAACGCCAGGATCAAGCTGGGGAAGGCAAACAGCACCTCCAGCAGCCAGCCGACAGCGCGGTCGACCCGCGCACCACCGAGGCCGCCAAACAGGCCCAGGCTGATTGCGATGGTCATCGACAACGCCGTGGCGGCGACGCCGATCAGCAGGCTCTGGCGGGCGCCGTGAATGATCCGCGCAAAGATGTCGCGTCCGGATTGATCAGTGCCCAGCCAGTGCGCCCAGCTCGGCGCCTGGAACGCATCGCGCGGCACGATTGCCAGTGGGTCGACGTGGGTAAATAGCTGGGGAAACAGCGCAGCCAGCAGTAACGCGGCCAGAAACAGCAGGGCCAGGCTTGCGCCGACTGGCGGCAGGTTGATCCGGCGCTGACGGCGCAGCGGCGCCTGCACACGCTCAAGTATCAGGTCGCTCATGGCGTGGCCTCCTGTTGGCGGGGGTCGATCCACTGGTAGAGCAGGTCCACCAGAATGTTGGCCAGCACATAGCCCGCGGCAACTACCAGGCTGATGCCGATCACCAGCGGCATGTCCTGGGCCTGCACCGCCTGATACAGCTGGCGGCCGATGCCCTTGCGGGAAAAGATCACTTCGCACACCACCGCGCCGCTGATAAGCGCGCCAATGGCCCAACCCGACAGTGAAACCCCGGGCAACAAGGCGTGGCGCAAGGCATGCCGGAAGCGCACGGCCAGGTCACTCAAGCCACGGCTGCGGGCGGTGAGAATGAACGGTTGTTCCAGGGTCAGCTCGAGCGACTCGCGGGTCACCTGGGCAATGAAACCCGCCAGCGGAATGGCCAGAGAAAATGCCGGCAATACCAAACTGGCCAGGCTGTCGCTGCCCGCCGGCGGGAACCAGCGCAGGCCAAAGGCAAATACCGCCAGCAGCACCACGCCAAGCCAGAAGTGCGGCAAGGCGGCGCTGAGGGTTTCCGCCAGCGAGGCCAGCCCGCCGATCAGACGACCGCGCCCGGCGGTGATCACCGTCAGCATCAACACCAGCACCCAGGCCAACAACAACGCGGCGATGGTCAGCTCAAGCGTCGCACCGCCCTGCTCGGCCAGCACCCGCGTCACCGGCAGGTGCTGCGAGTAGGACAGGCCAAGGTCGCCTTGCAGCAGGCGGCCCAGGTACAGCAGGTATTGCACGGCCAGCGGTTTATCCAGACCGAACTCGATGCGCGTGGCTTCGATGGTTTCCGGACTGGGGTTGCCGCTGGGACCACCGAGAATCGCCAGCACCGGATCGCCCGGCATCAGACGCAAGGCAAAAAACGTAAGCGTCGCCACGGCCCACAGCACCAGCAAACCGCCACCGAGGCGGATTACGGCGCGGCGGCCGAGTGCGGCCAGGCGCTCGCGGCGCGGGTCGGCTATTGCCAGTTCAGTTGCACTGCTCATTTGATCACCCAGGCGTCATACAGGTAAGTGACCGCCAACGACGGCTCCAGGCGCACGCCTCGGGCGGTCTTGTAGATGCCCAGGCGGGTGCTTTGCGGATAGGTGGTGAGCTGCAGGTATTGCCCGGCGGCTTGCGCCTGGGCCTGCTGATACAGCGCGCGGCGCTGCTCCGGCTGCTGCGTGGCCAGGGCCTGATCAAGCAGGCTGTCGAAGCCGGGATCGGCGTAGCCTGAGGAATTCTGGTGGTAGCCACCGACCCCGGCCGGCTGGACGAAGGCCGAGCTGAAGATGATCCGCAGCACGTCCGGGGTGTTGGTGTTCCAGTAACCAATGCGGATGTCGTAGTCCCAGGCGGCCTGCCGGGCCGTGACCTGCACATCGCTCATCTGCTCCAGCACCAGCTCTATCCCGGCCTCGCGGGTGGTGGCCTGGACCTGCTCCCACAAGGTCAGCTCCGACGGCGGTGTGCGTGCTCCGATCAACACCGTTGCGCGCAGGCGCTTGCCGTCTTTGCTGCGGTAGCCCTCGGCATCGCGGCTGGTCCAGCCAGCGTCATCGAGCAGTTTGCCGGCGCGGGCCGGCTGGTAGTCCTGGCTGTGCTCGAAATCGGCACTGTAAAACGGCGTGGCCATGCTCAGCGGGCCGCCGGCGCGGGGGAATTCACCGAAATAAACGCTCTTCAGCGCGCCCTCGATATCGGCGCTGCGCACAAAGGCTTCGCGCACGCGGATGTCATCGAACGGGGCGCGACGCAGGTTGAAAGTGCCGTTGGTGGGGTTACCCGGGCGTTGGGCGACGATCAGCTCGACATCCGGGTTGCGCCGTGCGGCCTCGTGGGATTCGGGCGGCAGGGTTTCGATCACATCGACTTCGCCTGCCTGCAGCGAGGCAAAGCGTACCGACGGCTCCTGGATGAACTTCCACACGATCCGTTCCAGGTAAGCCGGGCCTTGGTGCTGGGCGGTTGGCGGCGCCCAGTTGTAGTCCGGGTTGCGCACCAGCTCGACCTGGTTCTGCCGGTCCCAGCGGGCCACCTTGAACGGCCCGCTGCCGACCGGGCTTTCGCAGTTGACGTCACGGCTGCGCTTGAGCGCGGTAGGCGACTGAATACCGAGAAAGCCCTGCGCCAGCACTTCGAGAAACGCTGCATAGGGCGTTGCCAGGTGGACCACAGCGGTGTACTCGTCGATCACATCGGTGCCACGATACTGGCGGATATAGCCACCGGCGGTACTCGACTGGGTCTTGGGGTTGGCCATGTGATCGAGGTTGGCCTTGACCGACTCGGCATTGAACGGCGTGCCATCGGTAAAGCGCACATCGCGGCGTAGCTGGAAGGTGTAGCTGAGGCCATCCGCGGCGACCTGCCAGTGCGTGGCCAGCCACGGGCCGATGCGCCCTTGGCTGTCCATCGACACCAGCGAGTCGAGGTATTGCTGAGCAACGAATACCTGCGGCATGTCCCCGGCGACGTGCGGGTCAAGGCAGGTTGGTTCGCGGTCGGTGGCGTACACCAGTGTGCCGCCGTGGACCGGCTGATCGCCATGGGCGTTGACCTGCTCGGTGCGTTCGCAGCCGACCAGCATCAATGCTGCACTGAGCAAGGTCAGGGGGAGGATGGAGTTATTCAAGGATGCTCCTGCACGGGCCCAAGGGGTGTGCAAGGCCTATTGCAGGACTTGTGCCTGGTTTCAACTCCCTGATTTTGCTGGGTTTGACCTTATTGGCAGTGAATGGCGACGGGCAAACTGTTGCACTGCTGTTGGCCTGCGGACAGTAACGGCCAGCGCTCTGCTGAGAATGCAAATAATTCCCAGCAAGTACCGCACTTTTTTCAGCAAGAAAGGTCTACTCCCTCTTTTGCCGATAATGTTCGACAATCGGCCGTTCAATTGCACCGCACGACGCAGGGCCAAAAGCCAGATGCTTGTGTAGGATGAGCAGCGCCGAGTCTCGCGCTGCCAGATAGGGAGATACACATGCGCGTCCTGTCATCCGTTGCCTGTCTTACCGTGCTGACGCTGGGCCTGGGTGTGTCTTGTGGCGCCCAGGCGTTCACCAGCGAGGAAGGGCAACTGATCGCGTCGATCAACGCCTACCGCAGCCAGCCGCAGAGCTGCGCCGGCGAAGGTTCGCTGGAGCTGCCGCCGTTGAGCAGCGATACCCGCCTGGCGCTGTCGCCGGAAGGCACCCGCGACCTGCAGCAGGCAATGTCCCGCGCGGCTTACCCGATGGTCAACGTGCAGGCGATCAGCCTGTCCGGGCCGCGCGATGCGCCGGCGGCGATGAAGGCCATCGCCGAAAGCTTCTGCCAGGTGGTGCTCGACCCGCAGTTCGTCGATATAGGCGTCAGCCAGGAAGGCCGCGACTGGCGCATCGTGCTGGCTCGGCCGCTGCTCAGTGGTCGCCTCGGTGACTGGCAGGCCGAAGGCCAGAAGCTGCTGCAGGAGATCAATGCAGCGCGCCAGCTGCCCCGCCAATGCGGTGGCCAGCCGTTCGCCGCCGCCGCGCCGCTCAGCTGGAACGCCACCTTGGCCGGCGTTGCTGCCGACCATACCCGGGCGATGGCCAATCAGAACTTCTTCGATCACATCGACCGTGATGGCCGCACTCCGGGTGACCGCGCCGAACTGGCCGGCTACTCCTATCGGCTGGTCGGCGAAAACATCGCGGCCGGGCTGGACACTCCGCGCAAGGTCATCGATGGCTGGCTGGCCAGCCCAGGCCATTGCGCAACCCTGATGAACCCGGATTTCAGCGAACTGGGCGCGGCCTACGCCGTGGACCCCAAGAGCGATGCCGGGATCTACTGGACCGGCTTGTTTGGTGCGCCGCAATGATCGCCTGAGCTGAGTCCGCTCGCTCTGCAGTCATTGAATCGGCGCCTTCAACCGCGCCGGCTACGCAGCACGAATATGCCCAGCGCCAGCAGTGGCAATGTGGCGCCCACCAGCGCTACGCCATGCCAGCCGAGCTGCTCATACAGTGGGCTGGCCAGTGCCGAGCCCGCTGCGCCGCCGACGAAGATGCTGGTCATGTACAGCGCATTCAATCGGCCGCGGCTGGCAGGGTCCAGCGCATACACTTCGCGCTGACCAATCACCATGTTCATCTGTACGGCGAAATCCAGCAGTACTCCGCTCAGCGCCAGGCCGATCACGGTGAACCCTGGGGCGCTCAGGCCCAGCAACAGCGCCAGCGGCGCCAGAACCAGCGCCAGCAGAGACCCGCGGCGGGCATACCCGGCATCGGCCAGCCGCCCGGCCAATGGCGCAGCGATCGCGCCGACTGCTCCGACCAGGGCAAACAACGCGATCTGGCTCTGCGACAGGCCATGCTCCCCGCTCAATGCCATCGGCACCGCCGTCCAGTACAGGCTGAACGCGGCGAACATCAACGCCTGATACAGCGAGCGCTGACGCAGTACCGGGTAGCGGCGCAACAGCCCTGCCAAAGAGGCCATCAGTTGCGCATAGCTGGCTTTGTGCTCAGGCACCCGCCGCGGCAAGGTCAGCGCCAGCAACAGGATGATCGCCAGCATGATCCCGGCGGCGCCGACAAAAACTGTGCGCCAGCCGAAGTGGTCAGCAACCACGCTCGCCAGTGGCCGTGCCAGCAGTATCCCCAGCAACAGGCCACCCATGATATTGCCGACCACGCGCCCACGCTGTTGCTCAGGGGCAAGGTGCGCTGCCAGAGGAATGAGCATCTGCACCGACACCGAGCTGAAGCCGATCAACAAGGCATAGCCAAGAAACAAGCCACCCTGGCCATTGCTGCTGGTGCCCGCCAGGACGAGGCTGATGCAAGCCAGCACTGCGGTAGCAACCATCAGCCGGCGGTTTTCCACCAGGTCTGCCAGAGGCACCAGTAACAGCAGACCGAGCGCGTAGCCGAGCTGGGTCAGCGACACGATCAGGCTGGCGTGCTCGGCTGACAGGCCAAGGTCTGGCGCAATCAGGCCGACAATCGGCTGGGCGTAGTAGATATTGGCGACGATCGCGCCACAGCAAAACGCCAACAGGGTTACCAGGGCCCGACTCAGGCCTGCGGTGGAGGGCTGGCTGGCAGCGATGGATGGGCTCATGTGCAGGTGCCTCGGTGGATGATCAGGGAAGATGCTGTGCACGTTACCCAGCGGTGCATTTCAAGAGAATCCAGCGGCTGCGCAAGGGGTCTTTGCGCGTAGCGCAACGCCCTGCCCTCACTCGCCCAGCAGTGCCTCGCAAAAGCCGACAAACGCCTGTACCCGGCGTGAGCCGCGGTGGTTGGGCAGGTACAGGGCATTGATCGCGTTGCTGGCGGAGCCGGGGCTGATCTGCCAATCAGGCAACAGCCGCAGCAAACGCCCGGCGGCGACGTCTTCGCGCACCAGCCAGTCGGCCAGCAAGGCAATGCCGGCGCCACTCAGTGCAGCTTCGCGCAGCACATCGGCGTTACTGCTGCGCAGCGGCCCGCTGATATCCAGCTCCAGCGTCTGCTCGTCACGTGACAGGCGCCACGGCCGTGCGGACTGCCCATAGCGAAAACGCAGGCAGGCGTGTTCATTGAGTCCTCGTGGATGCTCCAGCGGCGCGTGCCCGGCGAGGTACGCGGGGCTTGCCACCAGCCAGCGCTGAAAGCGTCCGAGCGGACGGCAGATCAGTTCGTCGCTGGGCGCGGCCTCGCCCAGGCGAATACTCACATCGTAGCGGCCCTCGAGCAGGTCATCGAAGCGATCACTCAGGTCGATGTCCAGCTCAAGCCCCGGATGCGCGGCGAGAAAGCGCCCCAGATGCGGCGCTATCACCCGCCGGCCGAACTCGACGGGCAGGCACAAACGCAGCACCCCGACGGGCTCCTCGCCACGGTCGCCGACATTGGCATCGGCCTCGGCCAATGCCTCGAGCACCTCGCGGCAGCGCTGGTAGTAACTGGCGCCCGCCTCGGTCAGGCTGACTTGCCGGGTGGAGCGGTTGAGCAAGGCGGCGCCCAGTTCAGCCTCCAGGGCATCGACCAGGCGCGTCACTGAAGAGGTGGCGACCCCAAGGTTACGCGCTGCAGCCGAAAAGCCGCGCGCGTCGACGGTTGCCATGAAGGCCTTGATTGCCAGCAGCTTGTCCATCGCAGTTGATGTCCGCCAAATCGGCCAACCTTGCTCCAAATGGAGCCTGGGTGCAATCACGGCCAGCCTTACCTGACCAGTCCGCCAGCTTGACCGCAGCGGGCAGACGCAAAAATCTACCTCGACAAAGCCAGATCAAGCTTTTTCGCGAAATTTTCACATTATTGATTTGGCCGTTTTTAAGCTGAAGTTGGCGACTTGATCTAAGCTTTTCGAGGCATCTTGGCAAGCTCAGCCCTGCGACAATAGGCCTCAAGGGCAAATGTACCAACTTGTTAATTAGCTTGCTAAGGGCTTAAACTCCGCGTATTCCACCTGCGAGATCCTTGGCATGAACGACTCACCGCGCGCCTCAGGCGCCTCGAAAATCATTCTGGTTGGCCTGGGCGTGATCATCGCCCTGCTCGGCCTGCTGCTGGCTGCCGGCGGCATCAAGCTGGCCGGTCTGGGCGGCTCCTGGTACTTCCTGATCGGCGGCCTGGCCATGGCCATCGCCGGTATCCTCATCGCCCGCCGCAAGGTCGCCGGCGCCTGGCTGTATGCCGCGTTCCTGCTCGGCACCGCGCTGTGGGCAGTGCTCGACACCGGCCTGGTGTTCTGGCCGCTGTTCTCGCGCCTGTTCATGTTTGCCGTGATCGGCACCGTAGTCGCGCTGGTGTACCCGCTGCTGGCCCGCGCCAACGGCACCGCCACTGGCCGCGGCGCCTACGCCGTCGCTGGCGTCATAGCGGTAGCAGTCGTGGTCGCGGCCGGCAACATGTTCGTCGCCCACCCAAGCGTTGCCCCAACTGGCAAAGGTCCGGGGTTGACCGCCGTCGAACCTGCGCAAGCGCAGAAAGACTGGGCTCACTACGGCAATACCGAAGGTGGCAGCCGCTTCGCCGCCCTCGACCAGATCAACCGTGGCAACGTCGACAAGCTGCAGGTCGCCTGGACCTACCACACCGGTGATGTCGCCCTCAGCGACGGCAACGGTGCCGAAGACCAGCTGACCCCATTGCAGGTCGGCAACAAGGTGTTCATCTGCACCCCGCACAACAACCTGATCGCACTCGACGCCGACACCGGCAAGGAGCTGTGGAAAAACACCATCAACGCCCAGTCGAAAGTCTGGCAGCGTTGCCGTGGCATGGCCTACTTCGACGCTAGCGCGCCGCTGGCCCAGCCCTCCCAGCCGAACAGCTCGCCGGTCGTTGCAGCCACGGTTGCCCCTGGCGCCAACTGCCAGCGCCGCCTGCTGACCAACACCATCGACGGTCGCTTGATTGCAGTCGACGCGGATACCGGCGAGTTCTGCCAAGGCTTTGGCAACAACGGCCAGGTCAACCTGATGGCGGGCCTGGGTGATGTCCCGGATTCGTACTATCAGCTGTCCTCGGCACCGCTGATGGCCGGCACCACCGTGGTGGTTGGCGGGCGTGTTGCCGACAACGTCCAGACCGACATGCCAGGTGGCGTGATCCGTGGTTTTGACGTGATCACCGGGCAAATGCGCTGGGCCTTCGACCCAGGCAACCCTGAAGACCGTAACGCCCCGACTGACGGCAGCACCTACGTGCGCAGCACGCCGAACAGCTGGGCGCCGATGTCCTACGACCCGGCAATGAACACCGTGTTCCTGCCGATGGGTTCGTCGTCCACCGACATCTATGGTGTAGAACGCAGCAAGCTCGACCACACCTACGGCGCATCGGTACTGGCGCTGGACGCTACCACCGGTAACGAGAAGTGGGTCTACCAGACCGTCCACAACGACCTGTGGGACTTCGACCTGCCGATGCAGCCGAGCCTGATCGACTTCACCAAGGACGACGGCCAGACCGTCCCTGCGGTGGTGATCGGCACCAAGGCCGGGCAGATCTACGTGCTCGACCGTGCCACTGGCAAACCGCTGACCCAGGTCGACGAAGTGCCGGTCAAGCCAGGCAACATCCCCAACGAACCGTACTCGCCGACCCAACCGAAGTCAGTCGGCATGCCGCAGATCGGCGCGCAGACCCTGACCGAATCGGACATGTGGGGCGCAACCCCATATGACCAACTGCTGTGCCGCATCGACTTCAAGAAGATGCGCTACGACGGCCTCTATACCGCGCCAGGCACCGACCTGTCGCTGAGCTTCCCGGGCTCGCTGGGCGGCATGAACTGGGGCAGCATCTCCACCGATCCGGTGCATGGCTTCATCTTCGTCAACGACATGCGCCTGGGGCTGTGGGTCCAGATGATCCCGTCGCAGAACCAGGGCAAAGCCGCCGGTGGTGGCGAAGCGCTGAACACCGGCATGGGCGCGGTACCGCTGAAAGGCACGCCGTACGCGGTGAACAAGAACCGCTTCCTGTCGATTGCCGGCATCCCTTGCCAGGCGCCACCATTCGGCACCCTGACCGCGATCGACATGAAGACCCGCCAGGTCGCCTGGCAAGTGCCGGTCGGCACCGTTGAAGACACCGGCCCGCTCGGCATCCGCATGCACCTGCCGATCAAGGTTGGCCTGCCGACGCTGGGTGGCACCTTGTCGACCCAAGGCGGCCTGGTGTTCATCGCCGGCACCCAGGACTTCTACCTGCGTGCTTTCAACAGCGGCAACGGTGAAGAGGTCTGGAAAGCCCGCCTGCCCGTCGGTAGCCAGGGTGGCCCGATGACCTACGTCTCGCCCAAGACCGGCAAGCAATACGTGGTCGTCACCGCTGGCGGTGCCCGCCAGTCGACCGACCGTGGCGATTATGTAATGGCCTACGCCTTGCCATAACGCGCGTCACTCCCGTGCGGCATGAGGCCGCTCCTGCATACCCTTTGCAGGAGCGGCCTCATGCTTTCAGCGGCGCTATTTATCACCACCTCGCGATTCCCAGGAAAGCTGCGCAATGTCCTCCGTGTTCCGTTTTACCCCTACCCGCATCACCGCCAGCCTGCTGCTGGTACTGGCCAGCAACGGCGCCATGGCCGAAGCCGATCTGCTCCAGCGCAGCACCCTCAGTGGTGACTGGGGCGGTTTGCGCCATCAACTTGAAGACGATGGCGTCAAGTTCAGCGCCGACTACAGCGGCGAGACTGCCTACAACGCCGATGGCGGCCTGCACCGCTCGGCGCGCTATTCGCAGAACATCAAGCTGGGCGTGCAGTTCGACTTGTCCCGCTTGTATGGGGTGGATAACGCCGGCAAGGTCCAACTGAGCATCAACGACCGCCGCGGCCACAGCGCCTCGGAGGAACTGGTAGGCAACCGCCTGCCGATCCAGGAAAACTTCGGCGGCCTGTACACACGCCTGACCGAGCTCAGCTACGAACGCAACTTCACTCCGGCGCTGAACATCAAGCTCGGCTACATGGCCATGGGCAACGACCTCGGCGGCCTCGACAGCGGCATCCTGTGCAACTTCATGAACGCCGGCTTCTGCGGCCATCCGCTGAACATGTCCGGCGGCAGTGGCTGGACCAACTACCCCAATGCGCGGCTCGGTGCGCGGGTCAAATATGACCTTTCGCCAGCCTGGCAAGTGCGCGTGGCGGCGTTCAACGTTGACCCTGAAAGCAACGGCAATTCCAGCCGTGCCTGGAAGCTGGGCCCCAAGCACACCACAGGCACGGTGGTGCCGGTAGAGCTGGTGTACAAACTGCGAGGCGAACTGCCGGGTGAGTACAAGCTGGGTTACTACTACGACAGCTCCAACGTCAAACGCATTGGCAGTGATGACGAAGTGGCTGGCCGAGGTGGGCACTACCTGTTGATTGATCAGGCGGTATGGAATGACCCCGCCCTGGCCGGCCGTAGCCTGCATGCGTTTGGTCAATACTCGGCGTCGAGCAAGGCGGCATCGCCGTTTACCAAGTGGTATGGCACGGGCGTGGTGCTGTACCAGCCGTTTGCAGGCCGCCCGCGGGACACCTTGTCGTTGGGCTATGGCCGAGCAGTGCCGAATCCACGTAGTCGGGATGTGCTGGAGGATGCCGCTGCTGGCAGTGATCGCGAGTTCCCGAATATCGACAGTGCTGAGCAGTTGATCGAGCTGAGCTATGGATATCAGGCCACGCCCTGGCTGAATCTGCGACCGGACGTGCAGTACATCATCGAGCCTGGAGCGTTTTCCGGGACTGATATCGATAATGCGCTGGTGGTGGGATTGCAGGTCAAGGCCAGCTTCTGATTGGGGCTGGCTTGGTGAGCTGCATGGGGTTTGCGGTTGTTGGCTTATCCTTTCCTGGTGTTGGCCAATGCTGCCCCTTTCGCCTTTACGGGCCGTCCCTTTCAAGGTCTCTGCATTTTTCTGAATTTTTCTCTGCTTTGAGATTGCTGGGCCCGCTGCGCGGCCCTTCGCGGGCAAGCCCGCTCCCACAGAGTTCGCGATACTTTCAGGTCAGCATTAATCCCTTAAGTCCGTCGCCCCGGCAACCTCTATCAATACTGACCAAGCCACTCTCAGGCAACGCGGACCCTGTGGGAGCGGGCTTGCCCGCGAAGGGCTGCAAGGCAGCCCCGCTGTTGATGTGCGCCAGCGCAGCGAGGCGTGCTTTTGATCTTGATCTTGATCCTTCAGCGATTCAGAGGCAATACCGGAGCAAGGGAACCCCTAGCAGCGCAGAGCTAGCCGATGTCGCCACGCCCGCACATCACTATTTATGCAGGTTATACAGGCCGACCACACATAGCACAATCAAAGCTGCGCCATACATCATTGCGTTCGCTATAAAAACCCGTCGCCTCAGTGTTCTTGGAAAACTATCCAATTCCTGCTCGTCAAGCTCACCTCGCTTTAGATGAATTCCCGGCATGGCGAGAATTCCGCTAATAGTGCCAAACAATAGCCAGCGAGAAAAATCTCTGGTTACCCCACGCCCGCTTCTGCATCTCGAGCCATACACTACTCTGCAAAGCGCCTAGCATGCGTTCAAGGTCGCGCCCCCAAGCTATGAAATGCCCATAAACATACCGATAACCATTATCGCGAGAGGGCCTAGCACTACTACCATTTGCCACACTGTCGACCAGGATCTGGGGTCAGGAATCAAGGCGTAGTCCATTCGTACATGACCTCTCCAAAAGTCTCGCCGGCTCCACTCCCAGCCGCCCCCCACGACGGAGCCGCCCACTGCCAAGGCGATGCCACAAGCGAGCCGCCCATAGACGCCAAAGCTACATATATACGGAGCTGACTGGCTGGCGCCTGCCAACAGCCGCCACCTGCAGTAAGCCGGAACATTCAATACTGCTCTATCTTGATTATTGCAACGACGATCAGTATCCAGAGGCATCCAACAATAGTCAGCCACAAAGACGTCAGCATCCTTTTTTTCAATCCGACCGGAAACGCCCGCAGTTCCTCAATGCTTAGTAACCCTCTTCGAATGTGCGGACCTGGCAGAAGCAACAAACCGCACATATTGCAAACAAGCATCCAGCGCGAGCGCACACTTGAAACGCCCATGTAATTCTTTTGCTGCTCAAGCCACGGACTACTTTTGATAGCAGACAGCGCTATGAAGAAGTCTCGACTGTATGCAATATAAAAGCTTAACGCCAAGCCTGATAGAACAATCATTGTAGGGCACACCAATATAACTATGCGAAACATCGGCGGCCAACTGCTGAACTCAATCATAATATTGCTCATAAAGTGACTCGCCTACTACTTCTCCAACCATTTCACCTAGCATGCCGCCGGCCAATGAGCCAGCACCTACGAGCACCAAGCCACATATAGGGGCGCCTAACCATGGACTGGCTGGCGCCTGTCAGCAGGCCTGCAATTTCAGCCTGATGCTCCATCATGAATTCGGCTTCGTCGTAGTCGAGCAGCGCCAACGAGTCACGGGCCTGCTGTGCGGCGGCCATCAGTTGAGCTTCTTCGCGGGTGCAGGCGTCGCCGATGTCGGGGTTACCGATGACGAAAATCTCTCCGGCCTTGAAGCCGTCCTTGAAGGTCGGGTTGAGTATCTGCAGGCGCGAGATCGGCAAGGTACTGTCCTGCTCGGCCAAGTGCAGCAGCGCCTGCGGGAAGGACATGTTGCGCTGGACAACATGAAAGCCCGGCTCATTGATATACGGCCGGCTATCTACGAAGTGCACAGGCTGACCAAAGCTCTGCGCGCCTGGGCCGACCACGCGCGAAGACCTTGTCTCCCGCCAGGGTGGGACAATCAGGTGGCGCTACAACTCGGTTGGTACCGGGCGGGCAAGCGCACTGTACCCGTTGCCGTATCATCGCCATCGACAGCTTGACCTTTACCGTCAATTATCACGCGCATCTGCAAACGCCCTGTGCTTGTTGAGCCAGGGAAACTAGCAGCTTCTGACCGGTATTTTTCCCCGCCAAAAGCGAACAGGATGCGTCCTACAGCAGCGAGAGGAATGCCTTACGTTTGAACGCACTATCTAACGGTTTACAGAGCTGACACACGGCCTCGGGCCGTCAAACAGTGAGCCACCGGTACAGCAGAAGCGCACAGCACGGCCCACCACCAGACGGATATGCCAAGGCAAGCTGGCGCCACTCAAAGCAGCGCAATCATCAGCCCCGCAAATAATCCACCAACCGCAACAACATCGCATCACATCCCAGCAACTGCGCCACACTGACAAACTCATCCGGCCGATGCCCCTGCTCCATGCTCCCTGGCCCACATACCACCGTCGCTATCCCCGCCTGATCAAACAACCCTCCCTCAGTCCCAAACGCCACCGTGCCAAACTCACTCGACCCACTGAGCAACGCCACCAACCGCGCAGCCTCGCTATCAGCCGCCGTAGCCAACCCAGGATACGCACTCAAAGGCCACAGCCGAATATCACTCGCGGCACTCACCGCCCGCATCCGCGGCAGCAACTCGGCCTCGGCGTAGGCCTGCAACTGATCCGCCACAGCCTCTGCAGCAAACCCCGGCAACGCCCGCACTTCAAAGTCGAACTCACATTCCTCAGGCACGATATTCAATGCCCGGCCACCTTTGATGACCCCCGTCTGCACCGTCGAAAACGGCGGATCGAAACGCGCATCCTGATCCTCGGCCAACGCCTGCCCAATCTCGCCCAACTTGCCGATCATCCGCGCCGCATACTCGATGGCATTCACCCCGTAAGGTGCATAGGCCGAATGACAGGCCGCGCCATGCACCTGGCAACGCATCGCCAGCTTGCCCTTATGGCCAAGCACCGGTTTCAGCTCGGTCGGCTCACCAATCAGGCACAAACGCGGTTTGTGCGGCCGCTGGGCCAAGGCGTCGAGCATCGAGCGCACGCCCAGGCAGCCGACTTCCTCGTCATAGGAAAACGCCAGATGCACCGGCGTGTGCAGCGGCTGCGCGAGAAACGCCGGGACCGCCGCCAGTACCGAGGCGATAAACCCCTTCATGTCCGCCGTGCCGCGACCATACAAGCGGCCATCGCGTTCGGTCATGACAAACGGGTCGACGCTCCACGCCTGGCCATCGACCGGCACTACGTCGGTATGCCCCGACAGCACCACGCCGCCGCGATCGGTCGGGCCGATGCTGGCGAACAGATTGGCCTTGGTGCCCTCGGCGTTGAAAAACAGCTCACTCGCTACCCCCAGCTCAGCCAGGTAATCACGAATGAAGCCGATCAGTTGCAGGTTCGAATCACGGCTGACCGTGGCAAAGCCGATCAGCCGCCGCAACAGCTGCTGGCTGCTCAGCTCATTCATCGCCCGCCACTCCGTAACTCGGTGCACGGGTCGGATCGAGTGCGCGGGTCACGTAGTCGTTCATCTGCGGCCGGTAGGCTTGCCAGAGACCATCGAGCTGGCCAATTGGGTCGTGCTCGGCCCAGTCCACACGCAGATCAACCAGCGGCCAGGTCAGCTCACCGGCAATCTTCAACGCCGCCGAATGGATCGGCCCGGCCTCGCCACCTGCCGCGACAGCCGCGTGCATGGCGGCCAGCAAGCGATCCGCCAGGTGCCCACCGGCCTGCTCGAAGGCGTCGACCATGGCCTGGATCACCTGCTGCGAAGCGAGCAGATTGCCCGCCGCCGCGCACTGCTCACCGGCCACGGCATTGTGTACGCCCAAGGCCTGCTTGCCAGAGAACAGCGCGACCTGGCCATGACTGTCGATCACCGTGACCTGGCGGTATTCACTCCAGCCGTTGGCCGTCAATACCTGGTCCAGTGCGGCGGGGGGGAGCTGGCCTTGCTCCAGCGCATCAAGAATCTGCGGGCCAAGGGCAGGCAGGGTGATGTTCTGGCTGGCAACTGCACCGACCCCAGCGCGCACCCATGGGCAGCGGGCGCCTACCGCGATGCTGGAAGAACTGATGGCGATACCAAGCTGGCCGGTTTCGGCGCAGCGGCCAATGATGGAAAAGGTCATGGTGCAGCTCCTGTATCAGGCGAAAACCAGGCGGAAGACAACTGCCCGCCACTCAATACCGAGCATTCTGGACAGCCCGCCCAGCCCACGAAACGACCTTTTTTGTTGCCCCTGCACAGGAAAAAACTCACGGCCAACAAAATCACCCTGACAGCACTGCCAAACCGCGCTGCAGCCCTTGCTGCACCTGGCCTTCGCCAATTTATCGGCAAGCCCCAGCTAAATAGTATTTTCGCCGCTATTGAGCAGTCCCTAGTCTGGCCCCAGGCAAAGGCGGTCTCCCACCGACCTGATCAAATCGCCTTCCAAGAAGGGCTCGAACATGACATTGAACAACATCGAAATCGACACGCTGATCGTCGGCGCCGGCCAGGCCGGGGTCGCCATGAGCGAACACCTGAGCAAACTCGGCGTGCCGCATCTGGTGCTGGAGCGCAACCGCATTGCCGAGGCCTGGCGCAGCGGCCGCTGGGACTCGCTGGTAGCCAACGGCCCGGTCTGGCACGACCGTTTCCCCGGCCTGGAATTCGACCTGGACGCCGACGCTTTCGCCGGCAAGGAGCAGGTGGCCGATTACTTCGAGCGCTATGTACGTAAATTCAATCTGCCGGTACGCACTGGCGTTGAAGTGAAGAAGGTCATACGCAATGCCGACCGCCCAGGCTTTGTCATCGAGACCAACCAGGGCACCATCCGCGCCAACCGCGTAGTGGCTGCCACCGGCCCGTTCCAGCGCCCGGTCATCCCCGCCATTGCCCCGCAGGACCCACGCCTGCAGCAGATCCACTCTGCCGCCTACTTCAACCCTGAGCAGCTCCCTGAAGGCGCGGTACTGGTAGTAGGCGCGGGCTCTTCCGGCGTACAGATCGCCGAAGAGCTGATGCGTGCCGGGCGCAAGGTGTACCTCTCGGTCGGCGCCCACGACCGCCCGCCGCGCGCCTACCGCAACCGCGACTTCTGCTGGTGGCTGGGGGTACTGGGCGAATGGGATGCAGAAATCGCCAAACCTGGCCGTGAGCACGTGACCATCGCCGTCAGCGGCGCCCGTGGCGGACACACGGTGGACTTCCGCGCCCTCGCCCACCAAGGCATGACCCTGGTCGGCCTGACCGATTCATTCGACAACGGTGTCGCCACCTTCCAGAACAACCTGGCCGACAACATTCGCCGTGGCGACGAAAACTACCTGGCCCTGCTCGACGCCGCCGATGCCTACATCGAGCGCAACGGCCTGGACCTGCCGGAAGAACCCGAAGCCCGCAAACGCCTGCCCGACCCAGCCTGCATCAGCGAACCGATCCTGCAGCTGGACCTGATCGCGGCCGGCGTCACCAGCGTCATCTGGGCCACCGGCTACGGCGTCGACTTCAGCTGGCTGCAGGTCAATGCATTCGACAGCAACGGCAAGCCAGTACATCAACGCGGCGTGTCGCAGGAGCCTGGAGTGTACTTCCTCGGCCTGCCGTGGCTGTCGCGGCGCGGCTCGTCGTTCATCTGGGGGGTGTGGCACGACGCCAAGCACGTCGCCGGTCATATCGCCACGCAACGCACTTACCTGGCCTACCGCGACCGTCATCAGCGCGACGCCGATGCCGCCGCCCAACCTCACAACGTCAGCACCCTCGGAGCCCACTGATGCCTACTCATACCCGCGTACGGATGTTCAACACCAAGGTCACCTACCCTAACCAGTCGCTCGACAATGACCTGTGCCAGGCGGTGCGCGCCGGCAACACCGTGTATGTGCGCGGCCAGGTCGGTACCGACTTCGAAGGCCGCCTGGTCGGGCTGGGCGACCCGCGTGCCCAGGCCGAGCAGGCCATGAAGAACGTCAAGCAGCTGCTTGAAGAAGCCGGCTCGGACATGTCGCACATCGTCAAGACCACCACCTACATCACCGATCCGCGCTTCCGCGAGCCGGTGTATCAGGAGGTCGGCAAATGGCTCAAGGGCGTGTTCCCGATTTCCACCGGGCTGGTGGTCGCCGGGTTGGCGCAGGCTGAGTGGCTGATGGAGATCGATGTGATTGCGGTGGTGCCGGACTGAGCGGCATAGCTGAAGTTGCTGGGGCTGCGTTGCAGCCCCACACCCTAAAGGCTGGCCAACTGCTCACGGCAAAACTCGACAAACAACTGCGCCGGCTTGGTCAACTGCACCCGTTTCAAGTGCGCTGCGGCTAACCCGGACAGCTCGACTGGCTCGGCAATGTCGACCGTGACCAGCCGCTGGCCATCGTAGGTGCACTCGGAATGCGGCCGAGTCACCAGCAGCGAAAAACCAAACCCCTGCCCGACCATCCCCCGCACCATCTCGATCGACGGCGAGCTGAATACGATATTCGGCGTCAGCCCCAACTCATTGAACAGGCTAACGAAGTAGGTCCTGCTCGGCGCGACGTCGAGCAGGATCATCGGTTCTGGGCACAAATCGCGTAACGACACCTGCGCCTGACCCGCAAAGCGGTGCTTCTCCGGCAACAACACGTATGGTTTCTGGGGTGCCATCAACGGCTCGGCCTCGATGGTGCCATCCAGGTCATGGTCGTAGAGAAACGCCAGGTCAAAGGTGCCAGCAGTCAGCCCCTGGATCAGCTCCTGCTGTTCACCGTCGCGCAGGCGAATGTCGACCCCCGGATAACGCTCGCGAAACCCAGCGATCAAACGCGGCAGATACAGCGGTGCCACCGTTTCAAAACAACCGATGTCGATCTGCCCAGCCACCGTGTCGTTGTCGGCCAGTGCGTTCTGCTCGAACTCGTGGGCCATCTGCAGCAGCGACTTGGTCTTGGCGTAGAAACGCTTGCCGCTGGGCGTCAGCGACACGCCCTGGGCGTGATGGCGGATAAATAGCTGCACGCCAAAACTCTCTTCCAGGTTCTTGATCGCGGTAGAGATCGACGGCTGGGCGATATACAACTGGCGCGAAGCCTCGGCAACGCTGCCGGCCTCCACCGTGGTGACGAAATACTTCAACTGACGCAAGGTATAGGAAGCCACAGGCACCTCTGGGGCGCCGTCGGCGGCGCGCTCTGATTTATCCCTGCTACCTTACCTCAGCCCCTTGCTGCAGCGCCGCTGGCCGGGCAAGCATTTGCCTAAGGCCTGACGTTATTTTGCCTATCCGCGCCTCAGCGCGGCATGCTGGCCATGCGCAGTATCGATGGCGGCAGTGGGTTTATCATTCTGGATGATAATAACCTTCGGCCCATTCGATTCGTTCCCCACCCGCGCGCCGCGCAGAATCCGCCCCACTATCCATATACATTGGCGGATTTCTCCATGGAACAATCACTCAAACCCTTGCGTTATCCCCTCGCTGCCCTGGCAGTGCTGGTGATCAGCGCCTGCGGCCGTACTCCAGACGCCGTGCAGGCTCCGACCGCGCCGAAGGTCACCGTGGCCAAGGTGATCGAGCAACCGATCAACGAGTGGGACGAGTTCACCGGGCGCCTCGAAGCGCCAGAAACCGTCGAAGTCCGCCCACGGGTATCGGGCCAGATCGATCAGGTGGCCTTCACCGAAGGCGCCCAGGTGAAAAAGGGCGACCTGTTGTTCCAGATCGACCCGCGCCCGTTCCAGGCCGAAGTCCGCCGCCTCGAAGCACAACTGCAACAAGCCCGCGCTAGCGCCCAGCGCAGCGAAAACGAAGCCCGCCGCGGCGAGCGTCTGCGTGACAGCAACGCCATCTCCGCCGAGCTGGCCGAGTCGCGCAGCAGCGCCGCCGCCGAAGCCCGCGCCGGGGTTGCCGCGATCCAGGCACAACTGGATCTGGCCCGCCTCAACCTGAGCTTTACCCGGGTCACCGCGCCGATCAGCGGCCGGGTCAGCCGCGCCGAGTTCACCGCCGGCAACATCGTCAGCGCCGATGTCACCCCGCTGACCTCGGTGGTGTCCACCGACAAGGTTTATGCCTATTTCGACGCCGACGAGCGCGTGTACCTCAAGTACACCCAGCTGGCGCGTGAAGGCCAACGTGGCCAGAGCACTCCGGTGTACCTGGGCCTGACCAATGAAACCGGCAACCCGCACCTGGGCCAGATGAACTTCGTCGACAACCAGGTCAATCCGCGCACCGGCACCATCCGCGGCCGCGCCGTGTTCGACAACACTGACGGCCAGTTCACCCCGGGCCTGTACGCCCGCCTGAAGCTGGTCGGCAGCGCCAAGTACGACGCAGTGCTGATCAACGACGAAGCGGTCGGCACCGACCTTGGCAAGAAGTTCGTGCTGGTCATGGATCAGGACAACAAGGCTGCCTACCGCGCCGTTGAACTGGGCCCCAAGCTTGAAGGCCTGCGCATCGTCCGCAGCGGCTTGAACAAGGACGAGCGCATCGTCGTCAAGGGCCTGCAGCGGGTGCGCCCAGGCTCGCAGGTGACTCCAGAAGAGAGCGCCATGGCCAGTGAGCAGACCCTGACCAACCTCGCCCAGCAGCGTCAGGCGCTGGAAGCCAGCAACCCGGCGCCGCGCGTGGCCGGCCCCAGTGTGAAAGTCGCCAGTGCCCAGGCACCGCGCGGTTAAGGGACGACACCGATGAGCTTCTCCAAATTCTTTATTACCCGGCCGATCTTCGCCGCCGTGCTGTCGCTGATCCTGCTGATCGCGGGCTCGATTGCGCTGTTCCAACTGCCGATCAGCGAATACCCCGAAGTGGTCCCGCCTACGGTCGTGGTACGCGCCAACTTCCCCGGGGCCAACCCCAAGGTCATCGGCGACACCGTTGCCGCGCCACTGGAACAGGCCATTACCGGTGTCGAGAACATGCTCTACATGTCCTCGCAGTCGACCGCCGACGGCAAGCTGACCCTGACCATCACCTTCGCCCTGGGCACTGACCTGGACAACGCCCAGGTACAGGTGCAGAACCGCGTCACCCGGACCCAGCCCAAGCTGCCCGAAGAAGTCACGCGCATTGGTATCACCGTCGACAAGGCTTCGCCCGACCTGACCATGGTCGTGCACTTGACCTCGCCGGATCAGCGCTACGACATGCTCTACCTGTCCAATTACGCCATCCTCAACATCAAGGATGAGCTGGCCCGCCTGGGCGGCGTCGGTGACGTGCAGCTGTTCGGCATGGGCGACTACTCGCTGCGGGTCTGGCTCGATCCGAACAAGACTGCCTCGCGCAACCTGACCGCCACCGATGTGGTCACGGCGATTCGCGAGCAGAACCGTCAGGTCGCTGCCGGCCAGCTCGGTGCACCACCTGCGCCAGGTTCGACCAGCTTCCAGCTGTCGGTCAACACCCAGGGCCGCCTGGTCAGTGAGGAAGAGTTCGAGAACATCATCGTCCGCGCCGGTGCCGATGGTGAAATCACCCGCCTCAAGGACATTGCCCGGGTCGAACTCGGCTCCAGCCAATACGCCCTGCGCTCGCTGCTGAACAACCAGCCAGCGGTGGCGATCCCGATCTTCCAGCGCCCTGGCTCCAACGCCATCGAAATCTCCGACGAAGTCCGGGCGAAGATGACCGAGCTGAAAAAGGACTTCCCCGAAGGGATGGACTTCAGCATCGTCTATGACCCGACCGTGTTCGTCCGTGGCTCGATCGAAGCCGTCGTGCACACGCTGTTCGAAGCTTTGATTCTGGTCGTGCTGGTGGTGATTCTGTTCCTGCAGACCTGGCGTGCCTCGATCATTCCGCTGCTGGCCGTGCCGGTCTCGCTGATCGGCACCTTTGCCGTGATGCATCTGTTCGGCTTCTCGCTCAACGCCCTGTCGCTGTTCGGCCTGGTGCTGGCGATCGGCATCGTGGTCGACGACGCCATCGTGGTGGTGGAAAACGTCGAACGTAATATCGGCCTGGGCCTGAAACCACTCGAAGCCACGCAAAAGGCCATGAGTGAAGTGACCGGGCCGATCATCGCTACGGCGCTGGTGCTGTGCGCGGTGTTTATCCCGGCAGCGTTCATCTCCGGGCTGACCGGGCAGTTCTACAAGCAGTTCGCCCTGACCATCGCTATTTCGACAGTGATCTCGGCCTTCAACTCGCTGACCCTGTCGCCAGCACTGGCGGCGGTATTGCTGCAAGAACACGGCGCGCCCAAGGACCGCTTCTCGCGTGCCCTGGACCGAATTTTCGGGCGCTGGTTGTTCAACCCGTTCAACCGCTTCTTCGAGCGTGCCAGCCTGCGTTACGTGGCCGGCGTGGGCCGGGTCATCCGCTCCAGCGGCATCGCCCTGTTCGTCTATGCCGGGCTGATGGCGCTGACCTACCTGGGCTTTGCCTCGACCCCGACCGGCTTCGTCCCGGCGCAGGACAAACAGTATCTGGTCGCCTTCGCCCAACTGCCCGACGCGGCCAGCCTCGACCGCACCGAAGCCGTCATCAAGCGCATGAGCGAGATTGCCCTGAAGCAGCCCGGTGTGGCCGACTCGGTAGCCTTCCCAGGCCTGTCGATCAACGGTTTCACCAACAGCCCCAACAGCGGCATTGTCTTCACTCCGCTCAAGCCGTTTGAAGAGCGTACCGACCCGAGCCAGTCGGCGGCGGCCATCGCGGCTGCGTTGAACGCGCAGTTTGCTGATATTCAGGATGCCTACATCGCGATCTTCCCACCGCCGCCGGTACAGGGCCTGGGCACCATTGGCGGCTTCCGCCTGCAGATCGAAGACCGCGGCAACCTCGGCTACGAAGCGCTGTACGAAGAAACCCAGAACATCATTGCCAAGAGCCACAACGTACCCGAGCTGGCAGGGCTGTTCACCAGCTATCAGGTCAACGTGCCGCAGGTCGATGCCGATATCGACCGGGAAAAGGCCAAGACCCACGGCGTGGCGATCAACGATATCTTTGACACCCTGCAGGTCTACCTGGGCTCGCTGTACACCAACGACTTCAACCGCTTTGGCCGCACCTATCAGGTCAACGTTCAGGCTGAACAGCAGTTCCGCCTCGACGCCGAGCAGATCGGTCAGCTGAAAGTGCGTAACAATCTGGGCGAGATGATCCCGCTGGCGACCTTCCTCAAGGTCAGCGACACCTCGGGGCCAGACCGGGTGATGCACTACAACGGCTACATCACCGCAGAAATCAACGGTGGCGCCGCCCCAGGCTACAGCTCCGGCCAGGCCGAGGCGGCTATGGAAAGACTGCTCAAGGCCGAGTTGCCCAACGGCATGACTTACGAGTGGACCGACCTCACCTACCAGCAGATCCTGTCTGGCAACACCGCACTGCTGGTGTTCCCGCTCTGCGTACTGCTGGCGTTCCTGGTGCTGGCGGCGCAGTACGAAAGCTGGAGCCTGCCGCTGGCGGTGATCCTGATCGTACCGATGACGCTGCTGTCGGCGATTACCGGGGTGATCATGTCGGGCGGTGACAACAACATCTTCACCCAGATCGGCCTGATCGTGCTGGTGGGCCTGGCGTGCAAGAACGCCATCCTCATCGTGGAGTTCGCCAAGGACAAGCAAGCCGAAGGGCTCAATCCCCTGGCCGCAGTATTGGAAGCCTGCCGCCTGCGTCTGCGGCCGATCCTGATGACTTCGATTGCCTTCATCATGGGCGTGGTGCCGCTGGTGTTCTCGTCCGGCGCCGGTGCCGAGATGCGCCATGCGATGGGTGTGGCAGTGTTCTCGGGGATGATCGGGGTGACCGTGTTCGGCCTGTTCCTGACCCCGGTGTTCTTCGTCCTGATCCGCCGTTATGTCGAGCGTCGCGAAGCCCGCAAGGCCGCGCAAGCCAAGCCGCTGGAGAACCACGCATGAACCTCCTCAAACCACTGACCCCGAGCCTGTTGGCGCTGGCCCTGGCGGCCTGCGCGGTGGGCCCGGACTACCAGACGCCGAACACCGAGCCGGCGCAGCTGGGCAACCAGTTGCAGGTCAAGGCCTTCGACCGTAGCCGCTTTGAAAGCGTGTGGTGGCAGCAGTTCGACGACCCGACCCTGAATCAGCTGGTGCAGGCTTCGCTGCAAGGCAACCGCGACCTGCGCGTGGCCTTCGCCCGGCTCAAGGCGGCGCGCTCGATCCGGGAGGATGTCGACAACGACAACCTGCCTGTGGTGAGCAGCCGTGCCAGCAGTGAGCTGGGCAAAGGCCAGATCCCGGGCCAGACCGAGCGCCGAGTCAACAGCGAACGCTATGACCTGGGCCTGGACATGGCCTGGGAGCTGGACCTGTTCGGCCGCATTCAGCGCCAACTGGAAGCCAGCGAAGCGCAAGAGGCCGCCGCCGCGGCCGACCTGCAGCAGTTGCAGGTGAGCATGATCGCCGAGCTGGTCGATGCCTATGGCCAGCTGCGTGGCGCGCAGTTGCGCGAAAAAATCGCCTTGGCCAACCTCAAGACCCAGCAGGACTCGCGCAGCATTACCGAGACCCTGCGCGATGCCGGCGTCGGCAACGAGCTCGACGTGGTTCGCGCCGATGCCCGCCTGGCGGCAGTCGAGGCCACCGTGCCGCAACTACAGGCACAGCAGGTGCGCGCACAAAACCGCATCGCCACTCTGCTCGGCCAGCGCCCGGATCAGCTCAGCGTTGATCTGTCGCCTAAACAGCTGCCGGCAATCGCCAAAGCACTGCCGATCGGCGACCCCGCTGAACTGCTGCGTCGGCGCCCGGATGTTCGCAGCGCGGAGCGCCAGTTGGCAGCGGCGACCGCCAACGTTGGGGTAGCGACCGCCGACCTGTTCCCGCGGGTAAGCCTGAGTGGCTTCCTTGGCTTCACCGCCGCGCGTGGCTCGCAGATCGGCTCGTCCGCAGCCAATGCCTGGGGGCTTGGCCCAAGTATCACCTGGGCAGCGTTCGACCTGGGCAGCGTACGTGCGCGCATCCGTGGCGCCAAGGCTGACGCCGAAGGCGCACTGGCTACCTACGAACAGCAGGTGCTGCTGGCGCTGGAAGAGTCAGCCAATGCAATCAGTGATTACGGCAAGACCCAACAGCGTTTGCAGGCCTTGATGCGCCAGAGCGATGCCAGCCGCAAGGCCGCCGACCTGGCTTCGATCCGCTATCGCGAAGGCACCGTGGATTATCTGGTACTGCTGGATGCCGAGCGCGAGCGGCTCAGCGCGGAAGATGCCCAGGCCCAGGGCGAAGTCGAGTTGTATCGCGGCATCGTCGCGATCTACAAGGCTTTGGGTGGCGGCTGGCAGCCTGAGACGGTAGCCAGCCTGCGATGACGCTGGGGGGCGCTATGCACCCCTTTCCGACCGGTCCGGCGCCCCGGCAAGGCCGCTCCTACAGGGACCGCGCATCAACGGCTTACGCGGTCACTGTAGGAGCGGCCTTGTGTCGCGAAAGGCCAGCGCAGCTGGCCCCGACGTACTCAAGCTAAGCGCAAGTATCTGAAAAGCGGATGGCCTAGCAACAGCTCCTTTGGTTGGCTCCTCCCCCAACCGTTTGCCCCGCAGGCCTGGCCCGCGGGGCTTTTTTTGCCCGGTATAGAGCAGGACCTGCCTCAACCAACCAGATGCAGATAATGCATATGCCGCTCGAAGTGATCGAGAATGTCGCCGATCACCTCATCCTTGGACCAGCCCATCACGTCATGGTCCTGGCCGCCTTCACGCAGGTGCACCTCGGCGCGGAAGTACTTGCGCTCCTCGCCCGGCGGCGCATCGCTGGCGGTGACAAAGCTTGGCGTGGCATACGCCTGCGGCCTGATCTCGTAGACGAAGGTGCCCTCGCTCGGGCCGACCTTGAGCATCACGCTGCCCTCGCTACCTTGCTCGACGCTGCAGTCATAACCCTGCCTGCGCCACTCATCAGCCACCGCCTCACATGCTGGCAAGCCAACGTCGGCGATAAACCGCGCGACGTGGGCACGCCGCGGGAACATCGCCAGGGTGCGCAGGCGCCGTTGCCAGTTACCGGCAGCACGCGAGGCTGTTGGCGAAATCGCCAGTGCCTGATAGCGCAGATCACGTTTGGTAGCGTCCAGCTTGAGCGCCTTGAGCAGCCCGCGGGTACTGAACAGCAGCGCCAGGGTGAACGGCAATGCACTGGCGATGGTTGCCGTCTGCAACGCCTTGAGGCCGTCGGCCAGCAACAGCGCAATCGCCACCAGGCCCATGCTCGCCGCCCAGAACACGCGCTGGCGCAACGGGGTGTTCTCCTGCCCACCAGACGCCAGCATGTCCACTACCATCGCCCCGGTATCCGCCGAGGTGACGAAGAACACCACCACCATGATCACCGCCAGGGTGCTGATCACGCTGGCGAACGGGAAGTGCTCAAGGAAGGCAAACAGTGCCAGCGAGGTGTCCTTGTCGACCGCCATGGCCAGGTCAGTCAGGCCCTCGTCGAGGATCATGTGGATTGCGGTGTTGCCGAACACGGTCATCCACAGCAGGGTGAACGCGGTCGGTACCAGCAGCACGCCGGTGACGAACTCACGAATGGTCCGGCCACGGGAAATCCGCGCAATGAACAGGCCGACAAAGGGCGACCAGGCCAGCCACCAGCCCCAGTAGAACAAGGTCCAGCCGCCGATCCAGTCGGTTGGCTGGTAGGCGTACAGGTTGAGTGTGCGGCTGACGATCTCGCTCAAGTAACCGCCAGTGTTTTGCACGAAGGTCTGCAGGATCAATACGGTCGGCCCCAGCAGCATGACCATCAGCAACAGCAGCACCGCCAAACCCAGGTTCAGCTCGGACAGGCGGCGGATGCCTTTGTCCAGGCCAGACATCACCGACAAGGTGGCGAGGAAGGTGGTGCCGATGATCAAGGCGATCTGCACCCCGGTCGACACCGGCACACCGAACAGCGCATTGAGCCCGGTATTGATCTGCGCCACGCCAAAGCCCAGCGAAGTGGCAACGCCGAACACCGTACCGATGATGGCGAAGATGTCCACGGCATGCCCCAGCGGGCCGTAAATGCGTTCACCGATCAGCGGGTACAGCGCCGAGCGCAAGGTCAACGGCAAGCCCTGGCGATAGCTGAAATAGGCCAGGATCAGCGCGACGATGGCATAGATTGCCCAGGCGTGCAGGCCCCAATGGAAGAAGGTGATGCGCATCGCCTCCCCCGCCGCCTGGACCGTGCCGCCGTCACCAATGGGCGGCTTGAGAAAGTGCATGACCGGCTCGGCAACGCCGAAGAACATCAGGCCGATGCCCATGCCGGCCGAGAACAGCATGGCAAACCAGGTGGTGCTGCTGTAGTCGGGGGTGCTGTGGTCAGGCCCGAGTTTGATGTCGCCATAGCGGCTGATGCCGAGGAACACCACGGTGCCGAGGATGATTGCCACGGCCAGGATGTAGAACCAGCTGACGTTGCCGATGATCCAGCCCTGGATGTGCGCAAACAGGCTTTGCGCATGGGCCTGGAACACGCTCGCGTAGAGCACGATCAGCAACAGCAGGACAGAAGAAATCCAGAATACAGGGGGATTGATAGTAGCTTTTGGTGTTTTGTCAGGCGGTGTCGACATCAGGCAGTTGGCTCCAGCGTGGCGCATCGTGCGCACTTTTTCTCAGGTCAAGCGTAGACCGTGCATGTTTCGTCCGACAATGTCTGTCGGAAAACGATCAATACTCAGGGCAAATAGGGCCAATAAATGCCGCCCTGCAACAATGCTTTTCCCCGCTGCAAGCCTGCTTCCCCCCAATCCTTCTTGTACACTCGCGCCACTAGCCCCCACCTGTATACGTTTGGTGACAGCATGATCGAGGTAACCGAGGTTTCCATTGCCGAGCTGCGCGCCGCGCTCGAAGCTGGCCGCACCACAGCGGTCGAACTGGTCAAGGCCTACCTGGCACGCATCGATGCCTATGACACGGCCGACAGCGCCAGCGCGCTGAATGCGGTCGTGGTGCGCAACCCAGAGGCGATCGCCGAAGCCCAGGCGTCCGATGCTCGCCGTGCTCGTGGTGAAAGCCGCGGCCCGCTGGAAGGCATCCCCTACACCGCCAAGGACAGCTACCTGGTCAAAGGCATGACCGCCGCCTCCGGCAGCCCGGCATTTGCCAAGCTGGTGGCGCAACGGGACGCCTTCACCATCGAGCGACTGCGCGCCGCCGGTGCGGTCTGCCTGGGCAAGACCAACATGCCGCCGATGGCCAACGGTGGCATGCAGCGCGGTGTGTATGGCCGCGCCGAGAGCCCGTATAACGCCGCCTACCTGACCGCACCGTTTGCCTCCGGCTCGTCCAACGGTGCCGGCACCGCCACCGCCGCGAGCTTCTGCGCATTTGGCCTGGCTGAAGAAACCTGGTCCAGTGGCCGCGGCCCGGCCTCGAACAACGGCCTGTGCGCCTACACGCCATCGCGCGGGGTGATCTCGGTGCGCGGCAACTGGCCGCTGACACCTACCATGGATGTGGTGGTGCCGTTTGCGCGGACCATGCACGACCTGCTGGAAATCCTCGACGTGGTGGTGGCCGACGATGCCGACACCCGTGGCGATCTGTGGCGCCTGCAGCCGTGGGTGCCAATTCCCAAGGCATCGGCGGTACGCCCGGCGTCCTATCTTGATCTAGCGCAGGATGCCAACTCGCTGCAGGGCAAGCGCTTCGGCGTGCCACGCATGTACATCAATGCCGACGAACTCGCCGGCACCTCGGAAAAACCCGGCATCGGTGGCCCGACCGGCCAGCGTATCCACACTCGCCCAAGCGTCATCGCGCTGTGGCAGCAGGCGCGCCAGGCGCTGGAAGCCGCCGGCGCCGAAGTGATCGAGGTGGACTTCCCGCTGGTGTCCAACTGCGAAGGCGATCGCCCGGGCGCGCCGACCGTCTACAACCGTGGCATCGTCAGCAAGGAGTTTCTCCACGACGAGCTGTGGGAGTTGTCCGGCTGGGCCTTTGACGACTTCCTGCGCGCCAACAACGACCCCAAGCTCAACTGCCTGGCCGATGTCGACGGGCCGCAGATCTTCCCGCACGACCCGGGCACCCTGCCTAACCGTGAAGACGACCTCGCGGCCGGCATGGACGAATACGTCAACATGGCCAAGCGCGGCCTCAAGAGCTGGGATCAGATCGACACCGTTGCCGATGGCCTGCGCGGCCTGGAGCAGACGCGCAAGCTCGACCTGGAAGACTGGATGGACCAGCTTGGCTTGCACGCCGTGCTGTTCCCGACGGTGGCCGATGTTGGCCCCGCCGATGCCGACGTCAATCCAGCCTCGGCCGACATTGCCTGGAGCAACGGCGTCTGGGTTGCCAACGGTAACCTCGCGATCCGCCACCTGGGCGTGCCGACCGTAACCGTGCCGATGGGTGTGATGGCCGATATCGGTATGCCGGTCGGGCTGACGTTTGCCGGCCGTGCCTACGATGACTCGGCCCTGCTGAGCTTCGCCTGCGCCTTCGAGTCGACCGGCTCGCGCCGCATCGTGCCGCCGCGCACTCCGGCACTGGGCTGAACCACGCGCTGCCGATTGACGCCCTCGCGATAATTCAACAGAATGTTAAAAATTGACATTTTGTTGAATTATCCATGCCCGCTGCACACATTCTTCGTGAACGCCAGATCGTCCTCTCCACGCTGAAAGCCGCCATCGCGGCAATCGGCAGCGTTGCCGGGCGCAATATGGAAATCCTCCTGCACGACCTCGACCAGCCCGAGCAATCGGTGGTCGCCATCGCCAATGGCCTGCTGTCCGGGCGCGTGGTCGGCAGCCCGATCCTTGCCGCGCCGGAGCAGGACCAAGGCTTCAAGGCCCTGATGCAGGCGGCCAACCAGCCTGGCTGCGAGCCGGTGATCCTGCCCGACTACCCCACCGTGATCAAAGGCCGCACCCTGCGCAGCGCCACGGCGATCCTGCGCGACAGCGAAGGGCAGCCGTTCGCCAGCCTGTGCATCAACGTCGACAACAGTGGGCTGGATGCCGCCCTCGCCTTTCTCACCCAGCTGCAGCCACTGACTGCCGCGCCACCTGCAGTGGCGGTGGTTGAGGACGCGGCCGACATGGCGCTGCTGATGACCCAGATCATCGACAGCGCCCTGGCTTCATCTGGTCAGGGCCGGCTCACCAAGCAGGCCAAGGTCGAGGCCGTGCGCCTGATGCAGGAGCGCGGCCTGTTCATCGTCAAGGGTGGGGTCGAGAAGGCCGCAGCCGCGCTCGGCGTGACCCGCTACACCGTTTACAACTATCTGGAGCAGCTGCGTGGCGAGCCCACTGCAGCGCCCCGCCAGCCATAATCCAGCGGAGATCAGCATGCCTTTGCACATCCACACCCCCTTGATCGAATCGCGGCCGATGTCGCTCGCCGCTGGCCGTTCGATCTGGCTCAAGCTCGACGCCCTGCAGCCGTGCGGCTCGTTCAAGCTGCGCGGGGTTGGCCACGCCTGTGAGCAACACCATGCTCGCGGTGCGCGTCACTTTGTATCGTCGTCGGGCGGCAACGCCGGGCTGGCGGTGGCCTATGCCGGGCGCAGCCTGGGCGTGCCGGTGACCGTGGTCGTCCCCGAGACCACCAGCGAGCGGGCCAGGGAGCTGCTGCGCCTGGAGGACGCCAAGGTCATCGTCCACGGCGGCTCCTGGCAGGAAGCCAACCAGCTGGCGCAAACCCTGGTCGGCGCCAATGATGCCTTCATTCATCCATTCGATGACCCGCTACTGTGGACGGGCCACGCCAGCCTGATCGACGAAGTCGCCGCTGCCGACTGCAAGCCCGATGCGCTGATCTTGTCGGTCGGTGGTGGCGGCTTGCTCAGCGGTGTAGTCGAAGGCCTCAAGCGCAATGGCTGGGACGATGTGCCGGTGCTGGCGGTGGAAACCACAGGCGCGGCGTCATTTCACGCTGCAGTCGAGGCTGGTCACACGGTCGAGCTGCCGGCACTTAGCTCCATCGCCACCTCCTTGGGCGCCAAGCGGGTAGCGGAGCAAGCGCTGGAATGCGCGCGCAGCCATCCGGTTGAAAGCCATTTGGTCACGGACCGCGAGGCGCTGCGGGCTTGTGAGCGCTTCCTTGCCGATCACCGTCTGCTGGTCGAGCCGGCCTGCGGCGCGGCCTTGGCGCTGGCCTATAAAGCCGAAGCGCTGGGCAACTACTGCAAGGTGCTGGTGGTGGTGTGCGGCGGGGCTACGGCGACGCTTGAGCAGATTCAGCTGTGGTTGGCTGCGCAATAGCTCATTCCAAGCGCGTAAAAAAGCCCGTGACGAGCACGGGCCAAGAGCACCACCGCAGAAAACGTCAGTTACTGGCCATCAATGATCCATCTCGTCCTTGGTGACCTTGCCGCTGTACGGGTCAACATGGAAGTCGTACTTCATGCCATCAGCCTTGACGCCCTCGCCTTCCCAATGGCCGTCGTCGGCCTCGATCTTGGTGATCTGGGTGTAGCCGGCGGCCTTGAGGCTGGCTTCGGCCTGATCCTTGGTAACTTTCCAGTCGGCGCCAGGCTGGTCAGCCCAGGCTGCGCTTGCGCCCAATGCACCTACCAGAGCGAGACCTGTGAACAGTCGAGTCATCGATTTCATCGTTAACGTCCTTTTTGCATGAAGGTATTTGCTGCGACCGGTCGAGTACGGCGAAGGTTCACTCCTTGTGCAAGGCGTCTTCACGGTGCATTGCCAGGTGCCCGGTCTTGGCACTTTTGACCTCGTATTGCGGCTCATCCTTCGAGCAATGGCGCTGCCTGCCCATGAACTCGACATCGTGCAGATGCACCTTGGTCACCGTGCCATGGATGACTCCGGCCTCGGAATTCCAGCGCACCGTGTCGCCCACTTTGTATTTTGTGCTCATCGGTTGATGCCTCCTCACGACCGTCATATCTGTCTGTTTTACTAGGCCTCAGCTGCGGGAAATAATTCCTCGCCGTTCGCCCAATGGCGACAACAGGCGCAGGGCGACACACAACTCTGACGAAATGCGTCTACGACCCTTTCGATATGCGGCCAGTGAAGGCACAATGCGTGTCCTTTTTTTGGCCGGCCTGGCCGGGGGCCTTAAATGATCAAGACGCCGTACTACCTCATCGACAAACAGAAGCTGCTGGGCAACCTCGAGAAGATTGCCTACGTGCGCGAACACTCCGGCGCCAAGGCGCTGCTGGCACTCAAGTGCTTTGCCACCTGGTCGGTATTCGACCTGATGCAGCAATACATGGACGGCACCACTTCGTCCTCGCTCTACGAGCTCAAACTGGGCCGGGAGAAGTTCGTCGGCGAAACCCACGCCTACAGCGTGGCCTGGGCCGATGACGAAATCGAAGACATGCTCGCCAACTGCGACAAGATCATCTTCAACTCGATCGGCCAGCTGCAGCGCTTTGCCGAACAGTCCGAAGGCAAGGTCCGCGGCCTGCGCGTCAACCCGCAGGTGAGCAGCTCCGATTACCTGCTGGCCGACCCGGCGCGCCCATTCAGCCGCCTCGGCGAGTGGGACCCGGAGAAGATCGAGCAAGTCATCGGCCAGATCTCTGGGTTCATGTTCCACAACAACTGCGAGAACGGCGACTTCAGCTTGTTCGACAAGATGCTTGCGCACATCGAAGAGCGCTTTGGCCATCTGCTGCACAAGGTCGAGTGGGTCAGCCTCGGTGGCGGTATCCACTTCACCGGTGCCGACTATGCGCTGGACGAGTTCTGCGCGCGCCTCAAGGGCTTCTCCGAGAAGTACGGCGTGCAGGTGTACCTGGAGCCGGGCGAAGCCGCCATCACCCAGAGCGCCTCGCTGGAAGTGACCGTGCTCGACACCCTGTACAACGGCAAGAACCTGGCCGTGGTCGACAGCTCGATCGAAGCGCACATGCTCGACCTGCTGATCTACCGCCTCGACGCCAAGATGGCCCCCAACGATGGCGCGCACAGCTACATGGTGTGCGGCAAGTCGTGCCTGGCCGGTGACATTTTCGGCGAGTACCAATTCGATCGTCCGCTGGCCATTGGTGATCGCCTGTCGTTCATCGATGCGGCCGGTTACACCATGGTCAAGAAAAACTGGTTCAACGGTTTGAAAATGCCGTCCATTGTGGTCAAGCAACTCGACGGCAGCGTCGAAGTGGTCCGCGAGTTCGGTTTTGAAGACTACGTTTCCAGCCTGTCGTAAGTCAGGCCTTCAGTAAGGAGCAAGGGATAAATTGAAGAAGAACGTTCTTATCATTGGTGCAGGAGGTGTCGCCAAGGTGGTGGCCCACAAGTGCGCGCAGCATAACGACGAACTCGGTCGTATTGCCATTGCGTCGCGGAACATCTCCAAATGCCAGGCCATCATCGACAGCGTCAAGGCCAAGGGCAGCCTCAAGGTTCCCGCCGATATCCAGGCCTTCTCGCTCAATGCACTCGATATCGAGGCGACCAAGGCACTGATCCGCGAGACCGAATCGCAGATCGTGATCAACGTCGGCTCTGCATTCCTCAACATGTCGGTGCTGCGTGCCTGCATCGATACCGGCGTTGCCTATCTGGACACCGCCATCCACGAAGAGCCGGGCAAGATCTGCGAGACCCCGCCGTGGTACGGCAACTACGAGTGGAAACACCTCGAAGAATGCCAGGACAAGAACATCACAGCCATTCTCGGCGTCGGTTTCGACCCGGGTGTGGTCAACAGCTATGCCGCACTGGCACAGCAGCAATACTTCGACCAGATTGACTCGATCGACATTCTCGACGTCAACGCTGGCTCGCATGGCAAGTACTTCGCCACCAACTTCGACCCGGAAATCAACTTCCGCGAGTTCACCGGGCAAGTGTGGAGCTGGCAGAACAGCCAGTGGACCAGCAATACCATGTTCGAGGTCAAGCGCACCGACGACCTGCCGGTGGTCGGTTCGCAGAACCTGTACCTGACCGGTCACGACGAAGTGCACTCGCTGTCGAAAAACCTCGGCGTGCCCAACGTGCGCTTCTGGATGAGCTTCGGCGAGCACTACATCAACGTCTTCACCGTGCTGAAAAACCTTGGCCTGCTCTCCGAGCAACCGGTCAAGACCGCTGAAGGCCTTGAAGTGGTGCCGTTGAAAGTGGTCAAGGCAGTGCTGCCTGACCCGTCCTCGCTGGCGCCTGGCTACACCGGCAAGACCTGCATCGGTGACCTGGTCAAGGGCAGCAAGAACGGCCAGCCGCGCGAAGTGTTCATCTACAACGTGGCTGATCACGAAGAAGCCTACGCCGAGACCGACAGCCAGGGCATCTCCTACACCGCAGGCGTGCCGCCAGTGGCGGCGGCGTTGCTGGTTGCTCGCGGCGAATGGGACGTCAAGCGCATGGCCAACGTCGAGGAGCTGCCAGCCGAGCCGTTCCTCAAGGCGCTGGACGTGATGGGCCTGCCGACCCGTATCAAGGATGAACACGGCGATCGTCCCTGGGACGCTGAAGCCTAAGCAGTAACACGAAGGGGCGCCATGATGGCGCCCCTTCTGCATTGCGGGTTGTGCTGATCAGGGCTTGAGGTCAGGGTCAGTGGTCTGATGGTCCTGGCTGACCGGGTCGATATCATCCGGGTTGGCCGGGTCCTGGCGCTTGTCGATGGCCGGTGGCGGGGTCAGCTGGAGAATCTCGCTGGTGTAGGCCCACTCCTCCTCGACCCGCTCGGGACTGTCGTTCAGATGCGTGCCGTACGATGGGATGATCTGCTTGATCTTGTCCTGCCACGGCGCGCTCGCGAGTTTGTCCTTGAACACCTTGTTGAGCAGATCGAGCATGATCGGCGGCGCAGTCGAAGCGCCCGGCGATGCACCGAGCAGCCCGGCGATACTGCCATCCTTGGACGCGACCACTTCAGTGCCGAGCTTGAGCACCCCGCCCTGGTTTTCGTCTTTCTTGATGATCTGCACGCGCTGACCGGCCTGCCACAGGCGCCAGTCTTCTTTCTTCGCCTCGGGGAAGTAAGTCTGTAACGCTTCGAAGCGGTCGTCATCGGACTGCAGTACCTGGCCAACCAGGTACTGCACCAGGTCGAATTCACGCACGCCAACACGCACCATCGGCCAGGTGTTGTGCAGGCTCATGCTGGCCATAAGATCGAACAGCGAGCCCTGCTTGAGGAACTTGGTCGAGAAGGTCGCGAACGGGCCGAACAGGATCATCCGCTTGCCATCCAGCACACGGGTATCAAGATGCGGCACCGACATGGGCGGCGCACCGGTTGCCGCGATGCCGTAGGCCTTGGCCATGTGGCGCTCGGCGATAGCTGGATTGTCGGTCACCAGGAACGAGCCACCCACGGGGAAGCCTGCGTAATCCTTGGCCTCTTCGATGCCGGACTTCTGCAGCAGCGGCAGCGCTGCGCCGCCAGCACCGATGAACAGGAACTTGGCATCGGTGGCCGACTTGCTGCCATCCTTGAGGTTCTTGTACTCGACGTGCCAGGAGCCATCGTCGTTGCGGCTGATGTCCTGCACTTCGCTGGAGAGCTTGAGGCTGAAGTTTTCGCGTGACTGCAAATACCCTACGTACTGGCGGGTAATTTCACCAAAGTTGACGTCGGTGCCGAGCGGCGTCCAGGTCGCCGCCAGCTTCTGATTGGGGTCGCGCCCTTCCATCATCAACGGCACCCATCTTTTGATCTGGGCAGGGTCTTCGGAATACTGCATCCCTCTGAATAGCGGGCTGGCCTGGAGCGCGTCGTAGCGTTTTTTCAGGAAGCGAATGTTGTCATCGCCCCAGACGAAACTCATGTGCGGCGTTGAATTGATGAACGAGCGTGGGTTTTTCAACACGCCGTTCTTGACCTGCCAGGCGAGGAACTGGCGAGTGATCTGGAACGACTCGTTGATCTCCACCGCCTTGGTGATGTCGATCTTGCCGTCTTTCTCGGGGGTGTAATTGAGTTCGGCCAGCGCAGAGTGCCCAGTGCCGGCGTTGTTCCAGCCGTTGGAGCTTTCTTCGGCGACCTTGTCCAGGCGCTCGACCATCTCCATCGACCAGCTCGGCTCCAGTTCGTTGAGCCAGATCGCCAGGGTCGAACTCATGATCCCGCCGCCAACCAGCAAGACGTCCACCCGCTTGGTTTCGGCAGCCTGGGCATTGGCCAGCCCACAACTGAGGGTGAAACCTGCGAGCAGCAGTTTCGAGGTGTTCGTGATCGTCATGTGGTTCTCCAGCGAGGCCAGACGCGCCTCTGTCTGTAGGTGAATGAATGACCCAGCCTTATCAGTGTTAGCCCAGGTTGGGTGCTGCCTCCACTCAGGGGTGTCTGGTTTCGAGGCGAGCCAGGCGGGATCAGTTCAACCGAGTGTCCGGGGTCGTCTCTGGCCGGTTTAATCTGAACGCGCCGGGACAGAGCCAGTCCCAACCTTCATCCACGTATCAATGAAGGAGAAACCGATGGCCATCACCGTAAGTGACTTTCTCGTCGAGCGTTTGCGCCAGTGGGGTGTCACGCGCATCTTTGGCTACCCCGGCGACGGCATCAACGGCGTGTTCGGCGCCCTGCGTCGGGCCGGCTCGATCGAATTCGTGCAGTGCCGCCACGAAGAAATGGCCGCGTTCATGGCCAGCGCACATGCCAAGTTCACCGGCGAGCTGGGAGTGTGCATCGCCACCTCCGGGCCCGGCGCCTCGCACCTGCTGACCGGTCTGTATGACGCACGCATGGACCATATGCCGGTCCTGGCCATTGTCGGCCAACAGGCGCGCACGGCGTTGGGCGGGCACTACCAGCAGGAGTTGGACCTGGTGTCGATGTTCAAGGACGTCGCCGGCGCCTTTGTTCAGCAGGCCGCCGCGCCGTCGCAGGTGCGACACCTGGTCGACCGCGCCGTGCGCACCGCCATCGGCGAGCGCAAGGTCACTGCATTGATCCTGCCCAACGACTTGCAGGAGCTGGCTTATGAAGAACCAGCCCGGGTCCATGGCACGCTGCATTCGGGTATCGGCTTCAGCAAGCCCAAAGTAGTTCCGTACGATGCCGATCTGCAGCGCGCAGCCGATGCGCTCAATGCTGGCAAGAAAGTTGCGATTCTGGTCGGTGCCGGCGCCTTGCAGGCGGGTGAGCAGGTGCAGGCAGTTGCCGAAAAACTCGGTGCAGGTGTTGCCAAAGCCCTGCTCGGTAAAGCGGTCCTGCCTGACGACCTGCCCTGGGTCACTGGCTGCATCGGCCTGCTCGGCACCGAACCAAGCTTCAAGCTGATGGAGGAATGCGACACTTTGCTGATGATCGGCTCGGGCTTCCCCTACGCCGAGTTCCTGCCCAAGGAGGGCCAGGCTCGGGGCGTGCAGATCGACCTTGCCCCAGACATGCTTAGCCTGCGCTACCCGATGGAAGTGAATCTGATCGGTGATGCCGCCGACACCCTCGCAGCCCTGCTGCCACTGCTGGAAGAAAAAACCCAACGCAGTTGGCAGCACAAGGTCGAAGGCTGGCGCAAGGATTGGGACAAGAAGCTGGCCAAGCGAGCGCTGACCTCTGCCGACCCGATCAACCCGCAGCGAGTGGTGCACGAATTGTCGCCACGCCTCCCCGACAACGCCATCATCACCAGCGATTCCGGCTCGTGTGCCAACTGGTTTGCCCGCGACCTGCAGATCCGTAAGGGCATGCAGTGCTCGCTCTCCGGCGGGCTGGCGTCCATGGGCGCAGCGGTGCCCTATGCGATTGCCGCCAAGTTCGCCCATCCGGAGCGCAGCGTTGTCGCGCTGGTAGGTGACGGCGCGATGCAGATGAGCAACATGGCCGAGTTGATCACCGTGGCCAAGTATTGGCAGCAATGGGGCAATGGCCGCTGGATCTGCGCGGTGTTCAACAACCAGGACCTCAACCAGGTGACCTGGGAGCAACGGGTGATGGAGGGCGACCCGAAGTTCGCCGCCAGCCAGGACATCCCTGATGTGCCCTATCACCTGTTCGCCATTTCGATCGGCTTGAAGGGCATTTATGTAGGCCGCGAAGAAGACGTCGCGCCCGCCTGGGAAGAAGCCCTGGCCAGTGATGTGCCGGTGGTGATCGATTTCCGCACCGACCCGGATGTGCCACCGCTGCCGCCTCATATGACCCTTGAGCAGGCGAAGAAATTTGCCTCGGCATTGCTCCAGGGCGATCCCAATCAGGCCGGGATCATCAAGCAGACTGCCAAGCAATTGCTCAGCGGCGTACTGCCTAAACGCGATTGATGCCTATGCCCTGAAGCCGCTGCGGCGCATTTGCCGCAATGGTTTCAGGGCCATTTGGCAATTGCCGACGGCCAACACTTGCAACCAGACCGATCTACAAATACTGTATGAATATTCAGTACATCGAGATCGACTAATGGAGCTCATCGCCAAGCTCGGCATCCTTGCCGACGCCGCCAAGTACGACGCCTCGTGCGCCAGCAGCGGCGCGCCCAAGCGCAGCTCGCGCGGCCGCGACGGGCTTGGTGCGACCAATGGCATGGGCATCTGTCACAGCTACACGCCGGATGGCCGCTGCGTCTCGCTGCTCAAGGTGCTGCTGACCAACTTCTGCCTGTACGACTGCCAATACTGCGTCAACCGCCGTACCAGCAACGTGCCGCGGGCGCGCTTCACCCCTGAAGAGGTGGTGCGGCTGACCCTGGATTTCTACCGGCGCAACTGCATCAGCGGGCTGTTTCTCAGTTCCGGCATCATTCGCTCGGCCGACTACACCATGGAGCAGTTGATCGAAGTTGCCCGGCTGCTGCGTGAAGAGCACGAGTTTCGCGGCTACATCCACCTCAAGACCATCCCTGACGCTGACCCGCTGCTGATCGAGCAAGCCGGTCGCCTGGCGGATCGGCTGAGCGTGAATGTCGAACTGCCCACCGATGAAAGCCTCAAGCGCCTGGCCCCGGAAAAACAGGGCCACACCATCCGCCAGGCCATGGGTACTATCCAGCGCGGTCAACAGGCCGTAGCTGGCGAGCCGCGGGCGCCGCGTTTTGCCCCCGCAGGGCAAAGTACCCAGGTCATTGTCGGCGCTGATGACACCGATGACCGGACCCTGCTTGGCAATTCCGAATCGTTGTATCAGGGGTTTGGCCTCAAGCGCGTGTATTACTCGGCCTTCAGCCCGATCCCCGACAGCCCTGGCAGCGTGCCGCTGGCCGCCCCGCCATTGCTGCGCGAGCACCGTCTGTACCAGGCTGACTTCCTCATGCGCGGTTACGGCTACAAGGCTGGCGAGCTGCTCAGCCAGGCTGGCAACCTGGACCTGGATATCGACCCCAAGCTAGCTTGGGCGCTGTCCAATCGCGAGGTGTTCCCGCTGGACCTCAACCGCGCCGAGCCCGCCTTGCTCGCGCGGATTCCCGGCATTGGCCTGCGCAGCGTCGAACGCTTGGTAGCTCTACGCCGGGAGCGGCGCATACGTTATGACGACCTGATCCAGCTGCGCTGCGTACTAGACAAGGCGCGGCCTTTCATTGTCACCAGCGACTATCGCCCGGCGCAGGCCGATTTGCGCAGCGGCCTGCTGCGAGCGCGCCTGCGCGAACCGCAAGCGCCAGTGCAGATGGGCCTGTGGGGATGATCGCGCTCGACTGCGACCAGCAATTCAGCCTCTGGCGCGAACAGGCGCGCGCGCTGCTCGGGCATGGCATCGATCCCGCCGACGTCACCTGGGCGCAAGGGCCGATGGACGATCTGCTGGCAGTGCCGGCGCCCCTGCCAGAGGGCCCGGGGCCGTTTCGGGCAAAGGTGCCAGCGGCGTTGCTGGCGCAGCTGGAACAGGCCTCGCGCTACTGCGGCGAGCAGCGCTGGAACCTGTTGTATGAAGTGCTCTGGCGGGTCGCCCATGGCGATCGTACCGCCATGCTCCCCGGCGACCGCCTCGGCAGCGAGCTGCACCGGCGGATCAAGCAGGTCAGCCGCGAAGCCCATCACTTGCATGCGTTTGTGCGCTTCGTGCCGCTGCCGGCAGCACTGGCTGCGCAGCTGCAACTGGACCTGGTCGCCTATCATCAGCCGGCCCACGACATTCTTGAAAGCGCCAGCGGCCACTTTGCCGAGCGCCTCGGCCGCCAGCGCTGGTTGATCGCCACCGACCGCGACGGCATTCGCTTCGACGGCCATACACTGGACTACCGGCGCCACTGCCCCGAGCCCTGGCGGCAATGGGCGCAGCACGCCGACGACCCCGGTGCGGATCTGTGGCGCACCTACTACCGGCACATCTTCAATCCGGCCCGGCTCAACCCCGATGCAATGCGCATGCACATGCCGGGCAGGTTCTGGCGGCACTTGCCCGAGGGCATGCTGATCCCGCAACTGATGGGCCAGGCCCGACAAGGCAAGCAGCGCGATGGCCAGGCGCTGGAAGTTGCTCAGCAGGCCGGCAAACGTATCGGCAAAGGCAAAGACTGAAACGGTCGCGGCACCCACTGCATCTACTGATCAGCCAAATGTGAAAAATTCATTGGATTTTTTGCAGCCCTTGGCTATTGCTGCGCGGAAAATCCTGACAAACTAATTGTTAATGTTTCTCATAAGCATAAACATTTACTAAAAAGACCGTCAGGAACCGCAACCCATGTCGCGCCTTATCCCGCAACGTCGTTTCAGCCCGTCGCTTACTCTCTTGGCTTCCGCCATCTGCATGGCCAGCATGGCCCATGCCGTAGCCGAAGAAGCCGTCAAGCCCAAGGATGGGGCGCAATCGACTGTCATGGAATTAGGCGCAACCGAAGTCAGCTCGGACCGGCTGGGCAGCAGCACCGAAGGCTCCCGCTCCTACACCACAGGCGCCATGGCCACGGCGACCAAACTGCCGCTGACCATGCGCGAGACGCCACAGGCAGTCACGGTGATTACCCGCCAGCGCATGGACGACCAGGCGATGACCAGCATCAATGACGTGGTCAAGGCCACGCCGGGGCTGTTCCTCAACTTCTCCAGTGGCCCTGGCCGGCAGACCTATACCGCGCGTGGCTTCGACATCGACAACATCATGTACGACGGGATCCCCAGCGGTTACTCGGGCTGGACGGCCGGGGTGCAGCCAAACCTGGCGATGTTCGACCGGGTGAAGTAGTACGCGGCGCCACAGGTTTGGTGACCGGCGCGGGCAATCCGTCGGCGGCGATCAACATGGTACGCAAGCGGCCCTTGGCCGAACAGAAAGTCACCCTGACCGGCGCTGCCGGCAGCTGGGACGACTACCGCGGCGAGGTCGATGCCTCCAGCCCGCTGAACGACAGCGGCACTCTGCGCGGCCGAGTGGTCACCTCCTACCGCGACGCCAACAGCTTTGTCGACGATGCCGAAGAAAGCCACGGCCTGTTCTACGCGGTGACCGAAGCGGACCTCAGCGAGGACACCACGCTGACCGTAGGCCTGTCGCACCAGAAGGACAAGACCAACTACTTCTGGGGCTCTTCGATGGTTGGCCTCGATGGCCACCACCTCGACCTGCCGCGCTCGTACAACCCGAGCACCGACTGGGAGAACAAGGACCAGGAAATCAACACGGTGTTTGCCGAACTGCGCCAGCGCCTGGCCAATGACTGGAAGCTGCAGGTCAATGCCAATTATGCCGAGCAGAATGCGCTGTTCTCGGGCTCGTATCAGTCGCGTTGGACCGGCACTACGCTGGGTCGAACGGTTTATCAGTCCAAGCACGATGAAAACCAGGCAGGCGTGGATGTGTTCGTCAGCGGCCCGTTCCAGGCGCTGGGGCGCAGCCATGAACTGGTGGTCGGCACCAGCCGCCGCATCTACGACAAGACCAACCACAACTACAGCCCATACGACCCCAACTGGCCCATCAACGCCGGCAAACCGAACTTCCTGCATACCACCAACGACCGCTCCGTCACGACTCAAGACGGCCTGTACATGACCACCCGCCTAAGCCTGGCCGACCCGCTCAAGCTGATCCTCGGCGGCCGGCTGGACTGGTATGACTACGATGACAAGGATGGCCAGGGCGATTACAAGGTCACCCGCAACGTGACCCGCTATGCCGGCCTGATCTACGAGCTCAATGACAATCACTCGGTGTATGTCAGCTACAGCGATATCTTCCAGCCACAGACCGAGCGCGGCTCAAGCAATTCGCCGGTGCGTCCGATTGAAGGCAAGAACTACGAGGTAGGCATCAAGGGCGAGTACTTCAACGGTGCCCTGAACGCCAGCCTGGCGGTATTCCGCGTCGACCAGGAAAACCGTGCGGTGGAAGTGCTCGACCGTACTGTCTGTTCGTCGACTCAGCTTACCTGCTACGAAGCCTCTGGCGAGATCCGCAGCCAAGGTATCGACATGGAGCTGCAAGGCGCACTCACCGACAACTGGCAGATCGGCGGCGGTTACACCTATGCTCGCACCCATACCACCAAGAATGCCGCGCAGCCGGCGCTGGTCAACAAGCAGTTCGACACGGACACCCCTGAGCATCAGTTCAAGATCAGCACGACCTACCGTTTCCAGGGCCCTCTGGAAAAACTGCGAGTCGGCGGCAGCGTCAACTGGCAGAGCCGGATGTACAACGACATCGCATTGGTCGACGGTGGCAACTACCGTCTTGAACAAGGTGCCTATGCAGTCACCGACGTGATGGCCGGCTATCAGGTCAACCGCAACCTCGACCTGCAGCTCAATGCCAACAACATCTTTGATCGCAAGTACTACTCGGCGATCTCGCAATCCTGGCAATACGGCGGCGATGTCTATGGCGCGCCGCGCAACATGATGCTGACCGCCAAGTACAGCTTCTAAGCGAAGACGTGCAAGGGCCACACGCCAGATTCAACCTGGCGCGTGGCCCCTGCCTGCATCAGGCGACGCGGTGTTCGTCTTTGATCAGTTTTTTCTGCGCCTGCATGGCGTCGCCCAGTTGCTCAAGAGTTGCCTTGTCGAGCAGCTCCTTGGCGCGCGGGAACATATCCGACTCCTCCTCTTCGATGTGATGCTCGAGCAGTTCCTTGAGCACCTTCATCCGCCCTGAAAACTCCAGGGTATCGGGTGGCGTCTTGAGCAAGTCAGGCAATACCAGCGCATCCACCGTGCGGTGCTCCTCCTTGGCCTCGTGGTACATCTTGACGTCGTCCTTGTCGCCGGCCTGGGTCAGCGCAGGGTAGAAGATCTCTTCTTCGATGGTGGTATGCGCCTGCAGCTCCAGCTCGATCCGCGCCAGCAGCTCGGTGCGCTTTTTCAACGCCCGTTCAGTGGTGTTGGACAGCTCTTCGAGCAGCTTTTTCACCGTCTTGTGGTCTTGTTCCAGCAGTTCGATAGCGTTCATTCAGCACCTCATCAGTACCCGGTTGGAATCACGGCGTCGCGTAGGATTGAGTTGCTCGTGTTCGTCCAGGTTCCATACGTTTGCCAGGCGGCAAACGCTGCTGAAAAAAAATCTCGGCATGGATGATAGGTTTTCTCATTCCCATTCGACTTACTCAGCGAAGGGCAGATAAGCCCGCCTGCCACCCACAACGAGATTTCACGCCATGACCGCCCCTTTCCCGGTTGGCCGCCTCAGCGCCAGCCTTCGCAGCGCCCTGCTCCTCTCCACCCTGCTTGGGCTGGGCCTGGCCATGCCCGCCAAGGCTGCCGACAGCAGAGAGCACGATTACCACATCCAGGCCGGCGACCTGGGCACTGCGCTGACCCGTTTCGCTGCAGAAAGCGGCGTGGTGCTGTCGTTCGACCCAGCGCTGACGCGGGGTCTGGCTACGGCTGGCCTGGATGGCAGTTTTGCTTCCGATCAAGGCCTGCAACGACTGTTGCTCAATTCCGGCCTGCAAGCGGTGCGCGAGGGCGACGGTCGTTACTCGCTGCAACCGATCGCACAGGACGGCGCGGCCCTGGAGCTGGGCGCCACCGAAGTGATTTCCAATCAGTTGGGTACCGTCAGCGAAGGCACCGGCTCGTACACCCCAGGCTCGATCGCCACCGCCACCCGGCTGGTACTGACCCCGCGCCAGACGCCACAGTCGATCACCGTGGTCACCCGTCAGCACATGGATGACTTCGGCCTCAACAGCGTCGACGACGTCATGCGTCACACCCCGGGCATTACCGTTTCAGCCTTCGACAGCGAGCGCAGCAACTACTACGCGCGCGGCTTTTCGATCAACAACTTCCAGTACGACGGCATCCCCTCGACCGCGCGCAACGTCGGCTATTCAGCCGGCAACACCCTCAGTGACATGGCCATCTACGACCGCGTCGAGGTGCTCAAGGGCGCGACTGGTTTGCTCACCGGCGCAGGCTCGCTGGGTGCGACCATCAACTTGGTACGCAAAAAGCCTACGGCCGACTTCCAGGGCCACGCGACGCTGGGCGCAGGCTCGTGGGACAACTACCGCAGCGAGCTGGACGTCAGCGGCCCGCTCAACGACAGCGGCAACGTGCGTGGGCGAGCGGTAGCGGCCTATCAGGACAAGCACTCGTTCATGGACCGCTACTCGCGCAAGACCCCGGTGTACTACGGCATCCTTGAGTTCGACCTGTCGCCAGACACCCTGCTCACCGTCGGCGGCGACTATCAGGACAGCCTGCCCAAGGCCTCGTCGTGGTCAGGCAGTTTCCCCCTGCTCAACGCCCAAGGCCAGCACAACAACATCTCGCGCTCGTTCAACAATGCGGCTGACTGGAGCAGCTGGGAGCAGTACACCCGCACCGTGTTCGCCATGCTCGAGCACAACTTCGACAACGGCTGGGTGAGCAAACTGCAGGTCGATCACAAGATCAATGGTTACCACGCGGTGATGGGCACCATTCAGGGCACCACGCCGAATGCCGACGGCACCTCGGCGATCGTCCCCGGCAAGTTCACCGGCGAGACTGTCAGCGACTCGGCCGACCTGTATGCCTCCGGCCCGTTCAGCCTGTTTGGGCGTGAACACCAACTGGTGGTCGGCGGCTCCATCGCCCACTCCAACTGGGATGGCAAAGGCTACTGGAACTACACCCTGCGCGAGCCCAACGTAGTCGACTTCAACAACTGGCACGGCAACATTGCCGAACCGGACTGGGGCAGGCCTTCGCAGCGTACCGACGATACCGTGCGCCAGACCGGCGCCTACTTCACCACCCGGCTCAACATCACTGACGACCTGAAAGTGCTGCTCGGCGGTCGGGTGGTCAACTACACCATCAGTGGCCTCGACCCGACCTACAAGGAAAGCGGCCGCTTCGTGCCCTACGTCGGCGCCATCTACGACCTCAACGACACCTACTCGGTGTACGCCAGCTACACCGATATCTTCATGCCGCAGGAAGCCTTCAATCGTGATCGCGACAACAAGATGCTCGAGCCGGACGAAGGCCAGAACTACGAGATTGGTCTGAAAGCCGAGTTTCTCGATGGCCGCCTGAACGCCAGCGCCGCTTACTTCGAGGTGCATGAGGACAACCGCTCGATTTCCGATGACGAATACAACGATCGCGTGCCCACGCCAGACAACTATGCCTTCAAGGGCACTCAGGCAGTCACCAAAGGCTACGAGATCGAAGCGTCCGGCGAGCTTGCGCCGGGTTGGCAGGTCCAGGCCGGCTACACCCACAAGATCGTGCGTGATGACAACAACCTGAAGATCTCCACCTTCGAACCTGAAGATCAGGTCACCCTGTACACCAGCTACAAGCTGACCGGTGCACTCGACAAGCTGACTATCGGCGGCGGCGCGCGCTGGCAGAGCGTGGCTTGGCAGGACATCTACAACACGCCGCAGGCGCGCTACGAGGAGTTTTCGCAAAAGGCCTACTGGCTGGTCGATGCCATGGCCCGCTACCAGTTCACCAAGCAGCTGTCCGCGACCGTCAATGCCAACAACCTGTTCGACAAGACTTACTACACCAACCTCGGCTTCTACAAAGCCGGCGCCTACGGCGAACCGCGCAACTACATGCTGACCACTCGCTGGGACTTCTGACCGCGCCCCGAGGACGTGGCGCCCGCAACGGGCGCCCTGGTGCGGCAGGCTGCCGTCGGTCGCCCAATCATGAGCCTCCTTGCACGCTTGCATGATGCAGACTAATAGTTAATGCATCTGCCTGGGGAGGCACTCGACATGCAGCCGCGCTTTGTTGTGGTTCCGGCTATGCCAAAAGAAAAACCGTGCCCGCAGCACGGTATTCGTCTTTTTACAGGGGCGGCCTGCAGCGGCTTCAACCTGTATGACAACGTCGAAAAGCTGCGATTGCAACTGACCTTCAATCAGCGAGCTGAGGCTGAAGCGGAGTGCTCGCGGCTTAACGTGAGTGCGCCTGGCTGAAACGTTCAGGGCTTGCCAGGCAACGTTCCGGGCTCGTTCTGACTGCGCCAACGCTGCAGGTTGTGCATGACCCACTGCGCGGGCAACGGCCCGGCGGCCACCTCTTGCATGCTCGCCGCCAGCCGCTGGCGCAGCTCGGCCACGTTGCATGGTGCATTGTGCGACACGGCCAGGTACAAACCCTCGGCAGATACCGGCGGCTCAAGCATCTGCAGCTTGTGCTCCACACCCAGCGTGCGCGCCAGTGCCATGCCGGGATAGCGTTCGAACAGCACGTAGTCGTTGCGTTTGTGCAGCAGCTTCTCGAACGCCTGGTGGGCGCTGGGCACGGCTTCCAGGTTGAGATTGGCGCTGGCGAAGTCATCAAACGCCTGGCCGTGGCTGTTGTTGACCAGGGTGCCGCCACTGCGTCCTTTCAGGTCGTCCCATTTGACGTAGGCAAAGCCGTCATCACGACGGACCCAGACCATACTGGCGGTGGTCAGAAAGGCCGGCTTGATGAAGTCCATGGTCTGTTCGCGCGTTTGCGTGATGAACAGACCGGCAAGCAGGTCGATACGGCCGTTGCGTACCTGCTCTTGCGCCCGCGACCACGGCCCGCTGTAGACCACGGCGATGTCGATGCCCAGTTGCCTGGCCACATGCTGGAGCAAGTCGACATTGGCGCCGATCAGCAGTGCCGGGTTGTCCGGGTCGCGCCACAGGTACGGTGGATATTCCGGATTACCGGTAGCGGTCAGGTGCCGACAGTCGTCCGCTGCCATCGCAGCCATCGGCAGCAGCAGAATCAGCGACAACAGGCAACATCGCCAGCGACAGCGACAGCGACAGCGACAGCGACAGCGACAGCGACAGCGTTCGAGCATTGGCGACCCTCGGCAAGGATGACGGTGCGTCTGCCCAAGCAATCCCGGCAGACTGACGACGCCCCGTCAGTCTGGCCCAGAATTGCCCGGGCGCCAATGCGCGCGTGGCGGGTTTGCATGCCGCAAGTCAATCGTTGGCAACAATCCCGTCAATAGGTGGCTCGGCCGCCACTGAGGTCGAACACGAAGCCGGTGGTGAAGCTGCACTCTGGGCCGGCGATCCAGGTGACCATGTTGGCGATTTCTTCGGCCTTGAGGAACCGCCCCATGGGGATCTTGGCCTTGCTCGCGTCGATGTGCTCTTGGGTCATCTCGGCCATCAGTGGCGTCTCGACCATGGCAGGTGCCACACAGTTGAGCAGCACCCCGTCCTGCGCCAGCTCCTTGGCTGCAGCCTTGGTGAAGGCGATCACACCAGCCTTGGCCGCCGAATAGCCGGAAATGTACTGCACGCCATCCTTGCCGGCCATCGAGGCGATATTGACGATGCGGCCGTAGCCGCGTTCGCGCATATGCGGGATGACCGTGCGGCAGCAATAAAACACGCCGTTCAAGTCAATCGCGATGACCTTGTCCCAGGCTTCTACCGGATACTCCCAGGACGGCAGCACCGGCCCGTTGATGCCGGCGTTGTTGACCAGAATATCGACCCGGCCCAGGTTCTCGATCAGTTCGGCAAAGGCCGCCTCGACCGAAGCCAGCGAGGCGACATCGACGGCCTGGTACATTGCGGGCTCGAAGCCAGCGGCAGTGCTGTCCCAGCTATCCACCGCCAGATCCCAGATGACGATACGGGCGCCTTCGGCATGCAGCCGGCGGGCAATGGCCAGGCCGATGCCGCGCATGCCACCGGTCACAATCGCGGTTTGTCCTTCGAGGTGCAGGCTCACGGTGTTGCTCCTTGGTTGAGATTACAGGCGGTGATGGCCGCGGCTCAGGCAAAGCCGAACAGCCGGCGTGGGGTGTCCCACATGATCTCGCGGCGCAGTTGCGGGTCTGGCATCAGCCGCTCGGCAAGCTTGAGCAGCGGGCCGTAGTCGATCCGCGAGTGCTGACGAATGAACGGCCAGTCCGAGCCCCACACGCAGGCGTTTGGGCCGAATGCCTCGATCAAGGCCTGCACATAGGCATGGCTCTGGGCGTGCAAGGCATCGGCCGCGGCAAACTTCTGCATACCCGACAGCTTGACGCTGGCGCGCCCGGAATGCGCCAGCTTGAGCAACGCCTGAAAGCCCGGTTGCCCTACCCCGGCCGCCGCGTTCGGCCGGCCACAGTGATCAATCAGCAGGCGCACCGGGCTACGTTCGAGCAGCCCGTGCAGCTCCAGCAACTGGTCATCACACACCTGAATCTGGGCAAACATGCCCAACTCGGCCAGCTTGGCCAGACGTGCTTCGGCACCATCCATGGTTTGCAGGCCGTACAGCGCCGGGTTGAAGGCAACCCCAACTACGCCCTGGGCGTGCAGCGCAGCCAAGGCGTCGAGGCTGATAGCGTTGTCGACCACCGCAATGCCCTTGAAACGGCCCTGACCAGCTGCCAATGCCGCCAGCAGACAACGGTTGTCGGTGTGGTAGCCACTGTTGGGGCCGACCAGTAAGGCATTGCATACGCCGTAGGCAGCCATGACCTCCTCCCACTGCGTCAGCGTGGCCACTTCCTGGCCGGAGGGCGCATACGGCGCATCGGGGTGATAGGGGTAAGCTACTGGATCAAACAAATGGTTATGGCAGTCGATCTTTGGCTCGTCGAAAATACTCATGCGTTTCTCTCTCCAGACGCCGCAGCGCGGGCCGGCAAATCTTGGTATTGTCGCCACCGACATGGCGCCAGGCAGGAGCTAACGATACTGCGCAGCCGCCACCAGCGCTCATACCTGGATGAGCAAGACCATAACCAAAGGTAATGATTATGCCCTCAGACCGACCGAGCGCAGATCACATGCTGTTCAAGCTGCGGCACATGGAAGTATTCCGCGCGGTGATGCTGACCGGCTCGATCAGCGCCGCGGCCAAGCTGCTCTATGTCTCGCAACCAGCGGTGAGCAAGCTCATGGGCTACATCGAAGGGCGCCTGGGTTACCGCTTGTTCGAACGGATCAACAATCGCCTGGTACCGACCGGCGAGGCGCAGGTCCTCTATCGTGAAGTCGAGCGGGTGTACCAAGCTGCGTTGGTAGTCAACGACTGTGCGCTGGCACTGGCCAGCGGTGCCCAGCGCACCTTGCGCCTGTGCTGCAGTGCCTCGCTGTCGACCGTGGTCATCCCGGCAGCGCTGGCCCAGCTCAAGCGCGAGGTGCCGGCGCTGAATATCGAATGGCAGACCACGCTCATGGTCGAGATGGCCAATCAGATCCTGTCGAAAAAGGTCGACCTGGCCATCGCCGCCCTGCCGCTGCCGCACGACCACCTGCACTCGGTGCCCTACATGCGCGGGCGCATGGTTGCGCTGATGCCGTTCGACCACCCGTTGGCGCATCACCCATCCCTGTCATTGCAACAACTGCAGGGCTATCCCCTGCTGCTGTTCCGCCCGGACATGGCATTCGGTCAATTGCTCGGCGAGGCCTTCAGCCGCTGCGGCGTGCAGCTTGATTCGCTGTTGTCGTTCACCAATGCAGTGGAGGCCGTGGCACTGGTCAAGCAAGGCATGGGTATGACCATCATCGACGAGTTCGTGGCCCAGGACAGCGGCCTCAAAACTGTGCCGCTAAGTGATGAGATCAGCTTCGATATCAGCTTTGTCTACTCGCGCTTCGAGCCACCAGCCCAGGCCACGCTGCAGTTGATGCGTATCTTGCAGGCGCAGGCAATGCAGCTGGGCCGGGCGATCGAACCAGTCGAACCGGCGCTCACCTGAGCTACGGGCGATAGCGCATCGCCTCGACAAAGGCGGTAAATGCTGGCGAGGGCTGGCGCCGATTCGGGTAATAAAGGTGAAAGCCCTGAAAGTACGGGCACCAGTCCGCCAGCACTTCCTGCAAGCGCCCCTCAGCGATCAGTGGCGCCGCCAGGGCGTACGGCACGTAGCCAAGGCCGATACCGTCAACCGCGCTGTTGAGCACGTGCATGATGCTGTTGACCACCAACTGGCCCTCGCCCTTCACGGTAAAGGCCTGGCCATCCTTCTCGAACTCCCACGCATAGATCGATCCAGCAGGGCGGTGGCGGATATTCAGGCAGCGGTGCTCAGTGAGCTGGTGTGGCGTCTGCGGTATGCCGTGAGCGGCGAAATACTCGGGTGAAGCAACCACCGCAAGGCGCCAGTCCGGGCTGATGCGCACGGCGATCATGTCCTTGCTGATCGACTCGCCCATTCTGATCCCGGCGTCGAAACGCTGCTCGACCACGTTGGTGAAGCCGTAGTCCACCATCAGCTCCAGGGTGATATCCGGGTAGGTCTGCAGAAAGGCCTTCAGCTTGGGCCGGATGTAGAGATCGATGGCGTCATCGGTGCAGGTGATGCGCAGGGTCCCGGCAGGCTTGTCGCGCAGCTCGCCGAGCGCCTCGACCTGCTCGGCAATCTGCTCGAACAGCGGCGCCAGCGACTGCAGCAAGCGCTGCCCGGCCTCGGTGGGCGCGACATTGCGGGTAGTCCTGGCCAGCAACCGTACGCCCAGGCGCTGCTCCAACGCACGCATCGCATGGCTCAACGCCGACGGCGTGACGCCCAGCTGGGCCGCTGCCTTGGTAAAACTCTGTTCCTGGGCGACAGCGATGAACGCTTGCAGGTCGTTGATCTTGGCGTGCTTCATTGCTGAGATTTTCTCACAACCACATTCAGATTCCCTCTACTAATCAGCAGACGCTCTATCAGTCAAGATTTAAACCACGACACGTCAGCTGCATTGTCCTTCAAAAACGGAATCCATTATGTCCAGCCCAACCATCGAGGCCTCGCCGGGTATGCACCGCAACGACGGCCAGGGCAGTGCGCCCGCTTACTGGAGCGGCATCTTTGCCATGACCCTGTGCGTGTTCGCGCTGATTGCCTCCGAGTTCATGCCGGTAAGCCTGCTTACGCCAATCGCTCGCGACCTGAGCGTCAGCGAAGGGCTGGCCGGCTACGGCATTGCCATCTCCGGCGCATTCGCCGTGCTGACCAGCCTGACCATCGCCAGGCTGGCCGGCTCGCTCGACCGCAAGGCCCTGCTGCTGTTATTGACCGCACTGATGTGCGTATCTGGGCTGATTGTCGGCTCGGCCAGCAATTACAGCGTCTACATGCTCGGCCGTGCCCTGATCGGCGTGGTCATCGGCGGCTTCTGGTCGATGTCTGCGGCGGTTGCCATGCGCCTGGTGCCCAAGGCCAGCGTGCCCAGGGCGCTGGTCATCTTCAATAGCGGCAATGCGCTGGCCACTGTCATTGCCGCGCCATTAGGCAGCTATCTTGGTGGTGTCATCGGCTGGCGCGGCGCATTCTATTGCCTGGTGCCGGTGGCATTGCTCGCGCTGGTCTGGCAATGGTTGAGCCTGCCGTCGACGCCGACGCATGAGCGAGCTGGCCCGTCGGGCAGCGTCCTGGCGCTATTGAAAAGGCCTATCGTGATACTGGGCTTGCTCGCTGTCGGCGTGTTCTTCATGGGCCAGTTCATGCTGTTCACCTACGTGCGGCCCTTTCTGGAAAGCGTCAGCCGGGTAAATGTGACCACCTTGTCGATGATCCTGCTTGGCCTGGGCGTCTCGGGCTTTATCGGCACAGTGCTGATCGGCGCCTTCCTCAAGCGCAACCTGTACCGGCCATTGATCGTCATCCCGTTGTTGATGGCCGTCATCGGCGTAGGCCTGGTCATGTTCGGCACTTCGGTACCCGCCGTGTTCGCCCTGCTCGCCCTGTGGGGCCTGTTTGCCACCGCTGCACCGGTGGGCTGGTGGGCTTGGCTGGCCGAGTCGCTGCCCAATGATGCAGAAGCCGGCGGCGGGCTGATGGTGGCGGTAATCCAGTTGTCCATCGCACTCGGCTCGACCGCAGGCGGGGTACTCTTCGACAGCAGTGGCTATCGGCTGACATTCTTTGCCAGCGCCGCACTGCTGGTCCTGTCAGCGCTGCTGACCCTGCGCGCCGCTCGGGCCAGCGGCTGAATCGAACACAGATCGGCTTGAACCTCTGGCGTGCTGGCCTGCTCAGAAAACCATTACTTGAGGAGAACATCATGACCCAGACAGCATTGGTAGTCGGCGCCAGCGGCATCGTCGGCAGCGCCATCACCCAGCTTTTGCTCGACAATCACTGGCAGGTGGCAGCGCTCTCGCGTACGCCAACGGCGGCGCCGGGGATCATCCCGGTGGCCGCAGACCTGCAAGACCCTGCCTCGCTGCAGGCGGCGCTGGCCGACCTCAAGCCTACCCACGTATTCATCACCACCTGGTCGCGCCAGGCCAGCGAAGCGGAAAACATCCGCGTCAATGGCGCCATGGTGCGCAATGTGCTCGCAGCGCTGCGCCCGGCAGGCAGCGTCAAACACGTCGCTCTGGTCACCGGCTTGAAACACTACCTTGGCCCCTTCGAGGCCTATGGCAAGGGCAGCCTGCCGCAGACGCCGTTTCGTGAGGAACAAGGCCGGCTGGATGTCGAGAACTTCTACTACGCCCAGGAAGACGAACTGTTTGCCGCTGCCGAGCGCGATGGTTTCACCTGGAGCGTCCACCGCCCACACACCGTCACCGGCGTGGCCGTCGGCAATGCGATGAACATGGCAACCACCCTCGCCGTATACGCCAGCATCTGCAAGCAAAGCGGCCGCCCGTTCGTGTTCCCCGGCTCGCGCGTGCAGTGGCAGAGCCTGACCGACATGACTGACGCCCGCCAGCTCGCGCAGCAGCAACTATGGGCGGCGACTACCCCTGAAGCCGCCAATCAGGCGTTCAACATCACCAATGGCGATGTGTTTCGCTGGCAGTGGATGTGGGGCCGGATCGCCAATTACTTCGGCCTCACACCCGCGCCCTTCCCCGAGTCGCCGGCGCCGCTGGAGGCGCAGATGGCCGATGACCAGGCGCTGTGGAGCCAGATCGTCGCCGAGCATGGCCTCAAAGAAGCCGACATCAGCCGCCTGGTCTCGCCCTGGCACACCGATGCCGACCTCGGCCGGCCGATCGAAGTCGTGACCGACATGAGCAAGAGTCGGCTGCTGGGCTTCAGTGCCTATCAAGCAAGTGATCGGGCGTTTTTCGAGGTGTTTGATCAATTGCGAGAGGCACGTTTGATTCCCTGAGGTTTACGCTTCAGTCGCTCTGTGCGCCGGCCAGCCGGCGCACACGCGCGAGCCGAAATCGCGATATCATGCCGGCGTCCACTCGCAGGTAGAAAGCACATGAACCGCCAGAAAAAACTGCAACAGCTGTTCAAGGCCAAGGCGCAAAAAGCCAACGCCAAACTCGCCCCGAAAAAACCCAAGTACATCTGCAAGGCTGACCGTCTGAAAGCCGCTGCCGAAGCAGCTGAGGCCGCCGTATCCAGCCCTGAATAAAGCGGCCAGACAGCTCTCGCGACCGGTATGCATCACTCAGCTGGTGCATTGAAGGCCTGCGACGATAGCGACATTGACATCCGTCGAGAAATGTTTTGTAACAGACTCGGTAGCTTGCTATGCTTCTCGCTACCCGTGATGTCCAAATCAGGCCTAATGACGCCCTCGAGAGGGTCGTTCATTCAAGCCACGCGACTGCCAGGCTTCATACAAGAGCAGCGCCCAATTCAGTCTCCCCACACTTCGTAGAGCCGTTTTTGCTGTAGCGCCTGACCAGGCACACTGGAAGATAGCGCTATCTCATCTGAGACTATCGCGGCTCCTACAGGTAACGGATTACCGGATACATCTCGGGTTCCTCGTGAATAGTCATAGGTGAACCCGCATGCTGATTGCCACGCAAACATCGCGAAGAAAGTTTCTGCTGTCCTCGCTGATCGCCTTGCCCGCCATGGGCATCGCCCTCAACGGCCTGAGCGCCGCTGCCGCCGCCGAGCTCGCCGCGCCGAGCCTGGACAGCTACACGCCGATCTTTTTCACTGCAGCCGAATGGACCTTCATCCTGGCTGCCTGCGACCGCTTGATCCCTGCTGATGGCCGTGGCCCAGGTGCGCTGGAGACCAACGTGCCGATCTTCATCGACCAGCAACTGGCCGGTGACCTGGGTAGCGAGGTGTACCTTGAGGGCCCGTTCGACGTCAACGCGCCGGCCACCCTCGGCTACCAGCTGCCATTCACTCCGCAGCAGATCTACCGCCAGGGCATCGCCGCGCTCGAAGGCTGGTGCCAGGCCAAATACGGCCAGCACTTCGCCCTGCTGTCCCTGAGCGATCGCGAGCAGTTGCTCAAGCAGATGCAGAACGGCCAGGTCGACTTTGCCGCCCACGGCGAGCCTGTGCTCAAGGCCAAGCTGCTGTTCAGCGAACTGCTCAACATCACCCGCCAGGGCTGGCTTGCCGACCCGATCTACGGCGGCAACAAAGGCATGAAGGCGTGGATTGCGATCGGCTTCCCCGGCGCGCGTGCCAGCTACCTGGAATGGGTAGCCCAGCACAACGTCCCCTACCCGCTCGGCCCGGTCAGCCTGACCGGCCAGCGCGGTTGAACCCTTCGCCAAGCGACAGAGCATTCAAGGTTACCTATGCCAAACATTACCAATGACGAAGTCGATGTAGTCGTGGTCGGCCTCGGTTGGGCCGGCTCGCTGATGAGCATCGAGCTCGCCCAGGCCGGACTCAAGGTGCGCGCCCTGGAACGTGGCGAAGACCGCAGCAATGCCGACTTCACCTACCCCAAGCCCGCCGACCAGTACGCTTACGGCGTGCGCAACAAGATCATGGTCACGCCCAAGGACGGCGCCCTCACCGTGCGCCACAACATGCAGAGCACCGCTCTGCCGACTCGCCAGTGGGGCGCATTCGTGCCCGGCACCGGCGTCGGCGGCTCGGGCCTGCACTGGACCGGCGTGCTGATCCGGCCAACGCCGACCGACATCAAGCTCAAGACCTACGCCGACCAGGCCTACAAACCCGGCGTGCTGGGTGAAGGTATGCAGATCCAGGACTACCCGTTCACCTGGGAAGAAATCGAGCCGTACCTGGATAAATTCGACAAGATCTGCGGCCTGTCGGGCAATACCGGCAACCTGCAGGGGCGCATCGTCGAAGGCGGCGACCCGTTCGAAGGGCCACGCTCGAGCCCCTTCCCGCTGCCGGCGCTGGAAGACACGCTGAACAACACGATGTTCGCCGAAGCCGCGCGCAAGCTGGGTTATCACCCGTTCCCCAACCCTTCGGCCAACGTTTCGCGAGCCTGGAAAAACCCCTACGGCAACCAGATCGCGCCGTGTAACTACTGCGGTTATTGCAGCAAGTACCCGTGCCTGAACTACTCCAAGGCCTCGCCGCAAACCGCGGTGATGGACGCTCTCAAGCGCATGGACAACTTCGATTACCGCACCAACGCCAACGTCCTGCGGGTTGAGCTGCACGCCGACGGCAAGACTGCCAAGGGCGTTACCTATGCCGATGGCCAGGGCAACGAAGTGTTCCAGCCGGCCAAGATCGTCGTGCTGGCGGGCTTCCAGTTCGTCAACGTGCGCCTGATGCTGCTGTCGGGCATCGGCCAGCCGTACAGCCCGCTGACCGGCAAGGGCACCATCGGCCGCAACTATGCCTTCCTCAGCGTTGGCGGCAGCACCCTGTTCTTCAAGGACAAGACCTTCAACCCGTTCGCCACTGCCGGCGCCACCGGGCAGATGTTCAACGACATCTCGCCAGGCAACTTCGACGGCCCGGCACTGGGCGTGATCGGCGGCGCCAAGATCCACAGCTCGCAGGCCACCGGCACGCCGATCGGCACCGCCCTGCCCGCCGGCACCCCTGAGTGGGGCCAGGGCTGGAAAGAAGGCATGCAGGACTGGTACGGCCATTCGATGAAGGTCAGTATCTCTACCGGCTGCATGTCCTATCGCGAGCACTACCTGGACCTCGACCCGACCTACAAGGACCCGTGGGGCCAGCCGCTGTTGCGGATCACCTTCGACTGGAAGCCCAACGAGCTGAAACTGCAGCAGCACCTGCGTGGCATCGTTGGCGACATCACCAAGGAGCTCAACCCCGACAGCGTCAGCGAAAGCTACCTGGACATGGATTCGCACTGGGACATCACCAAGTACGTCTCCACCCACAACGTCGGCGGCGCGATCATGGGCGACTCGCCCGAGACTAGCGCGCTCAACCGCTATCTGCAGAGCTGGGACGTGCACAACGTATTCGTCCCCGGCGGCAACGCCTTCCCGCAGAACTTCCAGGCCAACCCGACCGCGCTGATCGGCGCGCTGACCCTGTTCGCCGCCCAGGCGATCAAGGACCAGTACCTGAAAAACCCTGGCCCGCTGGTGCAGGCATGAGGAGCGCTTCGATGAAATCGACCCTGATCCGTCTGCTCCTGCTCGCGGCCCTGCTGGCATTGCTGGCCTGGGCCGTGAGCCTGTGGCTGAACCGCTCCGGCGACGCCAGCGCGCAGATGCCACAGCCGATCACCGAACAGTTGATCGACAAGGGCGCCTACCTGGCCCGGGTCGCCGACTGCGTGGCCTGCCACACCAGCCACGATGGCGGCAAGGCGTTCGCCGGGGGCCTGGGCATTGCCTCGCCAATCGGCACCATCTACTCCACCAACATCACCCCCGACCACAAGACCGGTATCGGCGCCTGGAGCTACGGTGAGTTCGAACGGGCCATGCGCCGCGGTATCGGCCATGACGGCAGCGCGCTGTATCCGGCGATGCCCTACCCGTCCTATGCCAAGGTCAGCGATGCCGACCTGCAGGCGCTGTATGCCTACTTCATGAAGGGTGTGGCGCCGGTGGAACAGGCCAACAAAGCCAATGGCATTGCCTGGCCGCTGTCGATCCGTTGGCCGCTGGCGTACTGGCGCGCGCTGTTCTCGCCTACGCCCGAAGCGGCTGCGGCCGACGCCGTGAGCATCGACGATGCCCAACTACAGCGCGGCGCCTACCTGGTTCAGGGCCTTGGCCACTGTGGCTCATGCCACACGCCACGGGCACTGACCATGCAGGAGCAAGGGCTGGACGAGCGCACTGGCAGCTATCTCAGCGGCGCTGAGCTCAATGGCTGGGCGGTACCGGCGCTGCGCGGCATGCCGCACTGGAGCGAGCAGCAGATCGTTGACTACCTGGGCACCGGGCGCAACAGCATCGCCGCTGTGGCGGGCGAGATGAAGGATGTGGTCGCCAACAGTACCTCGCACATGAGCGACGAAGACCTGCTGGCGATGGCCGCCTACCTCAAATCGCTGGAGGCCACCGGTAAAGGTGAGTATCAGCACGCCCCGCAGCGCAGCCAGGCCACCATCGCCAAACTGACGGCGGCCAAGGACCTGGATCTGGGTCAGCGGCTGTACCTGGACAACTGTGGCGCGTGTCACTTTGTCACCGGCCAGGGCGCCGAGCAGGTATTCCCGCGGCTTGACGGTGCTTCGGTGGTCAATGCCGAGAACCCGTCGGCGCTGATCCAGGTAATCCTCGCGGGTGCCATGACGCCGTCCACCGAACGTGCCCCTTCGGTGCTGCCGATGCCCGGCTTTGCCGAGCGCATGGACGATGCTGAAGTGGCCGCGCTGGCGAGCTTCCTGCGCCATGGCTGGTCGAACCAGGCCTCGAAGGTGACTGCGGCACAGGTCCGTGAAGTACGCGCCGCGCTCCAGCATCACTGAGGTGCCATAGCGCAATTGTCGCGGGCCGTCCTGGCCCGCGATAGCCGCTTGCTCAGGTCTGCAAACCCTCATACCACTGCGCATAGGGTGTATTCCGGACCTTGTGCCGATTGAAGTCGGCACTGCCATCGTCCCACCACACCGGGCCGCGTTCGCCCAAGGCTACCTTGGCCGCCTGCACGCCTGCTCTAGCCTCGCGCAACGCCTCTGCATCCACACGGCCCTTGGCCGCTTTCACAGCACGTCGAGCAGTCATCAGCTCATTCACCAAGCGTTGCCGCTCTGGCTCGGCCAGGCTGGGATTGGAGCAGCGCCAGAGCATCCCATCGATGACGAGATAACGACCATCAGGTGTGGTTGGCGCGGCCATCAGTCGGCCTCTTCTGGCTCGACCGGATCGATATCTTCCTCTTCCTCAACCACCTCGGTGTGGCCATGGTTGGCAGGCTTTTGCGGGTCGTTGACGAACGGCACGCCGCTGGGCCCCTGTTCTTCCAAACCTTCCGTTGCTGGGTTCATCGTCAGTACCTCTCCAGTGATCAATGCGTACCGTTAGAGACCCGCGCGCCGGCCAACGTTCAACCCTGGCGCACGAACAGGCGCCGGTCGCGAGCCCAGACAATGGCCTCGCTGCGGCTGTGCACATCGAGCTTGGAGTACACCGTCGCTACGTGGTTACGCACGGTGTTGGGCGCCAGCTTGAGCCGCGCGGCGATTTCCTTGTCAGCCAGGCCTTCGCAGATCAGGCCCAGCACTTCGCGCTCGCGCGCGGTCAGGTCGGTCACTGACGCCGGCGGGAACTGGCGGGTGTTGAGGTTCTTGGCGTTGGCCAGTTTTTCGATCAGGGTCTGGCTGAACCAGGACGCATCGTGCATCACCGTCTCAATGGCTTCCACCAGCTCAAGCTCGGAGCGTTTGCGCTCGGTGATGTCCATCACCACCAGCAGGTAGCACGGCGAGTCCTGCAGGCTGACGGTGTCGGCGGCGAGCACGCAGTCGATGATCTCCCCGCCCTTCTTGCGCAACTTCAAGTCCAGGCCCTCGATGCGTCCGGACTTTTCCAGCAGGTCGAACAGCTGAGTGCTCACCTCGCGGCCTTCGACCACATCCAGCTCATCAACGGTACGGCCGATCAGCTCCTGCGCGGTGTAGCCCAGGGTCGCCAGGAACGCCTCGTTGGCGTCCACCACCTGCTGGCGGTCAGCACTGCACACCAGGGTCGGCACCGGGTTCAGGCGAAACGCCTTGGCGAAGCGCTCTTCACTCTGGCGCAACGCGGTTTCGGCCTTGCGCCGTGGCTCAAGGTCGGTAAAGGAAAACAGCATGCAGTCTTCTTCATGCATGTCCAGTGGCTGGCCGGCAACGATCACCAGCTTGCTGCCGCCTTCAGGCAGGCGCAATTCCGCCTGCATCTGCGGAATGGTGCCGCCGCTGGTCAAGCGTTCGATGGCAAGGTCCTTGCGCTCGGCGTTTTCCAGCACGTCGACCTCGTACACCGAGCGGCCGATGACGTTCTCTCGGGTGTGCCCGGTCATCTCCAGAAAGCCCTGGTTGACCTTGATGAAACGCAGGTCGCTCAAGCGGCAGATCACCGCCGGTGCCGGGTTGGCGTTGAAAGTTTTCTCGAAGCGTTGCTCGGCACTGGCCCACTGGGTGGCATCGGCGATGATCAGCACCAGTGACTCCGGGCCGCCCTTGCTGTCTTCCAGGACCATGCTGCGGATGCGCTGCACGCGCATGCGCTCTTCTTCATCGCCTATCCGCAGCACCTCGACCAGCACATCGCTGAACACGTCACCGGCCGCGACCCGGCTGATCGGGTATTGCTCGGGCTCCAGCGGGTGGTTGTTGCGATAGCGCAAGGCAAACCGCTCGCGGTACTCCTCTGCGTTGGCGCCCAGCTCGCTGATCTCGCTGACACCGTGCATCTGCAGGGCAGCTTCGTTGGCCCAGAGGATGGTCTGATCGACCTCGACCAGGATCACCCCATCGGATAACCCGGAGATGATCTGCTGCAACTGGCGGCGGTTGGTTTCTCGGGCAAGCACAGCGTCGCTCATGGGTCGATCTCCAGTGGGTCAAGGCGCACCCGGGTTAGAAGCACGCCGTGGCAAAAGGTGCCCGCCCAGCTTAGTGCATCGCCTGCCCGTGCAGATTAGTGCGAATGCACCAGATCGGGGGGTGCAGATGCGTCATTACAGGCCCTGGACGCCTGGGCAAACTCAAATCACGGTCCACCCACGGGTGACTGAACTGGAATCTGCCTTGCTGAGGATGCATAGATGACTGACATGACTGACGCGTACGCAACCACTACCGCAGTGCCTGCCCAGCCATTGCGGGTATCGTGGAGCTCGGTGTTCGCCGGTGGTGCAATTGCCCTGGTGACTTATCTGCTGTTGAGCGTGCTCGGTACCGCGATCGGTGCTGGCGCGGTTGATCCGCTCGAAGCCGGCAACCCGCTGCGCGGATTCGGCACCGGTGCCGGTATCTGGTTGTTCGCCAGCACCCTGCTTGCAGTAGCTGCTGGTGCGTGGGTGGCAGGCCGCACTGCCCCCACTCGCGGCGGCCTGCATGGCCTGTTGAGCTGGACCATCACCACCCTGCTCACCACCTGGCTGCTGGCCTCGCTGGCCACCGGTGTGGTCGGCACCGCCGGCAATATCGCGGGCAAAGGCTTGTCGCTGGCCGCTGATGGCGTAGCCGCAGCAGCGCCGGGGGTTGGCCAGAGCATCAAGCAGCAGCTCGACAAGAACGGTATCAGCCTGGACTGGGACAGCCTCAAGGCTGAGCTGGACAAAACCCTGCAACAGTCCGGCAAAGCAGGCCTGGCGCCGAATAATGTTGACCAAAGCGCTGCCCAGGTGAGCGCCGAGACCGAACAGGCTGCGACCACCGTCGCCAATGACCCGACTCAAGCCATGGAGCAACTGCAGCAGTGGTTCGACCGCATCAAGCAGGCTGGCGACCCAGCGCTGAGCGCCGCTGACAAGGATGCACTGGTCAACATCGTGGCTGCTCGGACCGGCAAGAGCCGCGAAGAAGCCCAGCAGGTCGTCGACAACTACGCCCGTGCTTACCAGCAGGCTGCAGAGAAAGTCGAAGCCCTCAAGCAACAGGCTGAGCAGCAAGCCCGCGAAGCAGCTGACGTAGCCGCCAAGAACCTGTCCAAAGCAGCCTGGGGCACCTTGATCACCCTGCTTATCAGCGGCGCACTGAGCTTTGCTATCGGTCGCTTTGCGCTGACCAGCCGTAACCGCCAGATCGCAACGCTGCGCTGATTAGTTGATGGCGCTGATTAGTTGATGGCAATGAAAGCGAAGAAGATGAAACCGAATTTATTTTCGCCAGGAGGTGCAACTGTTGAAAGCGGCAAGCGGTCATTAAAGATGTCGACGACACACACATACTATTGAGCTAGGAGAACGTCCATGAGCGGTACTTCTGACAAAATCAAAGGCATGGCCAACGAAGCTGTTGGTAAAGTAAAACAAGCCGTTGGCAAGGCCACCGACAACACTGAACTGGAAGTCAAAGGCAAGGTTCAGGAGAAGAAAGGTGAAGCTCAGCAAGTGGTAGGCGATGTGAAGAACACAGTGGACAAACACTGATAGTGTCGCCAACGTAACCCAGAACGGTCGTCCTCGGACGGCCGTTTTTTGCGTTTCCGAGGTAGTCGATGAAACTGATTCCCGCGCTCGCTGCCCCTGCCAGTGCACTGATCTGCGGCGCCAGCCAAGGCATTGGCCTGGCTCTGTGTCAAAGCCTGCTCGCCCACCCTGACGTCGAGCGGGTATACGCAGTAGCGCGGCACGCCAGTACCAGCGCTGAGCTGGAAGCATTGGCCCAGGACCATGGCCAACGCCTGCTGCGGTTTGACTGCGATGCCCGCGATGAGCAAGCGCTGGAACAGTTGGCGCGCGAAGTTGGCGCGAGCTGCCAACACTTGCACCTGGTGATCAGCACTCTGGGTATTCTTCAGCAGGACGGCGCCCGCGCCGAAAAGAGCCTGGCGCAACTCGACCTCAGCGGCCTGCAAGCCACTTTCGCGACCAATGCCTTTGCTCCAGTGCTGCTGCTCAAGCACTTGCTGCCACTGCTGCGCAGGCAACCGACAACCTTCGTTGCGCTGTCGGCACGGGTCGGTTCGATCGACGACAACCAGCTTGGCGGCTGGTACAGCTATCGCGCCAGCAAAGCCGCTCTTAATCAATTGCTGCGCACCGCCAGCATCGAACTGCGCCGAGTCAACCCGGCATCCACCGTATTGCTGGTGCACCCTGGCACCACTGACACACAGCTGTCCCGGCCCTTTCAGGCCAATGTACCCGCCGAGCAGCTATTCACCACTGCGTTTGCCGCCAAGTGCATCCTCGAGCTGGCACGCCAGCATGGGCCCGAGCAGAGCGGTAGTTTCTGGGCCTGGGATGGCAAGCCGATCAGTTGGTAAGTCACAAACGGCGCCAACCGATAGACAGTTCATCGGGAACTGCCCGCCACTCCTCATCCTCGAGTTCACGCAGCCGATAACCTCCATGAGCCCTTTCGAGCAGCGCAATCCATGTCCAACAGGTCTTCCAATGCTGTCAGCCCTTCCAGCGTACGGTTGGCCAGTGCGCCACTTTTCAAATTCGTTGCGCTGCTCGCTGGCGTGTTTTTGCTCGCCGCCATTTCGCTGGTCTATCTGGCGCAGGATCTCGACCGCACTGAGCAGGAAAAAAATGCCTTCTACGTGCGCAAGGCGGTGCAGTCGCTGGAAAAATCCTTGGCCGTAACGGTTCAGGATTATGCCTTCTGGGGCGATGCGTACCGCCATTTGCACGCCGAGGTCGACACCGACTGGGCCTACATCAATCAGAATATCGGCCCGACGCTGTACGACGACTTCGGCTTTCAGGGGCTGTTCGTGGTCGATGACCAGAACCGCACGGTGTATTCGGTAATCGATGGCAAACAGCGCAGTGAAGAAGCCAGCGACTGGCTGCGTCAGCCCATTGCCGGCATCGCCGACGCGGCCCGGGCCGGTGCCGAGGCGCAAACCTCCGTTACCCGCTATATCAACGTTGCCGGTGCGCCCGCAGTGATTGCCGCAGCGGCCATCACCCCAGGCACCGATCCCACCGTCACGCCAGACAACCGAGCACACTCGGTGCTGATCTTTGTCGATGTGTTGGACCCGAAAAAACTGGCTGCCCTGGGTACCGACTTCGGTGTAGCTCAGCTGCGTGTAGCAAGCCATGGCCAGCATTCCGTTGATAGCGTAGTAACGCTGGCCGATGACGGCGGCACCCTGCAATGGACCCCAGCTCAGCCGGGTTGGCGCCTGCTGGCCGGTGGCCTGCCGCTGATCGGCCTGGCCGCTTTGCTGGTGGCGCTGATGACCTGGGTGATCCTGCGCCGTACCACCGCCGCCGCCCAGGCGCTGGACGCCAGCTTTGCCTCGTTGCAACACAGCCAGGCTGCCCTGGCCACCAGCGAAGCGCGCTTTCGCGATGTTGCCGAAGCCAGCTCCGACTGGATCTGGGAGGTCGACGCGGCCCTGCGCTTCACTTACCTGTCGGAGCGCTTTCAGTGCGTGACTGGACTGTCCAGCGACACTTGGCTGGGCGCCCACATCGACGATCTGCTGACCACCGAAATGGGTCTGCTATCGCAGTGGCTGAGCATTCCCAACCGCCGCCCCGAGATCAGCGTGCAATGCCGCTACTTGGATGCCCGCGGGCAAGCACGGATCACCCGCCTGTCAGCACGCACCTTGCCCGACGGCGGCGTGCGCGGCACCGCTACCGATGTCACCGAAGAAGTCGAAGCGCGCCGGCGCATCGAGTTCCTGTCTCAGCACGATGCCCTGACTGGCCTGCCCAACCGCACCCGCCTGCAGGCCTTCCTCGACGGCAAACTGAAGGCCCAGCCCACTGTCGAGCAGCCGCTGGTGATGCTCTGCCTGGACCTGGACCGCTTCAAGCCGGTGAACGACCTGCTCGGCCATGCCGCCGGTGATCGGGTACTCAATGAAGTGTCCAGCCGCCTGGCCGATTGCGTACGGCATGCCGACCTGGTAGCGCGGGTGGGCGGCGACGAATTCGTCCTGATCGTGACCGATGTCAGTTCTCAGGAAGAGGTCGAAACCCTGTGCCGGCGGCTGATCGCCTCCATCGAAATGCCGATCGCGATCGAAGACCAGGAGGTGTTCATCAGTGCTAGCATCGGCATTGCCATGGCCCCGCACGATGCCTGCGAGGCGACCGCACTGCTGCGCTATGCCGACATCGCCCTGTATGAAGCCAAGAGCGGCGGGCGCAACACCTGGCGCTTCTATGCCGGCGACATGAACGCGCGGATCATCGAGCGCAGACGCCTGGAAAGCGACCTGCGCCAGGCGATCAAGAACGGCGAGCTGGAGCTGCACTTCCAGCCCCGCTACCGCATCGCCGACGGCCAGATGGTCGGCGCCGAAGCCCTGGTGCGCTGGCAGCATCCGCTGCGCGGACAGATCGCACCGGATGTGTTCGTGCCGATTGCCGAAGAGTCCGGGTTGATCCTGGCGTTGAGCAACTGGGTGCTCGAACAGGCCTGCCGCAATGCCGCCAACTGGCCCGCGCAGCTGTTTGTATCGGTCAACCTGTCGCCATCCGAATTCAAACGCGGCAACCTGATCGAGCGGATCCAGCATGTGCTGAGCGCCAGCAACATCGCCCCTGCTCGGCTTGAGCTGGAAATCACCGAAGGGGTCATGCTCGACGATGCTGCGGGTGCGCTAGAGATCATGCGCACGCTTAAACGCTTGGGCGTGCGCATCGCCCTTGATGATTTTGGAACGGGTTATTCGTCGTTGAGCTACCTGCGCGCGTTTCCGTTCGATGGCTTGAAGATCGACCGAAGCTTTCTTAGTCGGTTGGACCAGAGCGACAACAACGAAAGTGATCAGGCGATCATTCAGGCCATCGTTGGCTTGGGCCGGGCGTTGTCTCTCACGGTTACCGCTGAAGGCGTGGAAACTACGGATCACCTGAAACTGCTGCAGGCGGTGGCGTGTGATGAAGGTCAAGGGTATTACTTGAGTCGGCCGTTGGGCAGTGATGCGTTCAGGGCTTTGTCTGCGATTGCCGGTGGGGTGGATGCTTGAGGTTGGCTCGCAGCGCCTCCCAGCTGTTTCTGGGCTCATGGCCGGAATCGTTGAACGTCTGCGCCAGCCAAGCCTCTGAAATAAACGCACCTACACATCCAGCTCTGGAGGACAGCCTCACATGAAGATTCTGATGGTCCTGACATCCCACGACCAACTCGGCGACACCGGCAAGAAAACCGGCTTCTGGCTGGAAGAGTTCGCCGCCCCTTATTACACCTTCATCGACGCCCAGGCCGAGGTCACCCTCGCCTCGCCCAAAGGCGGCCAGCCGCCACTGGACCCGAAAAGCGATGAACCCGACGCACAAACCGAAGCCACCCGCCGCTTCGCCGCTGACAGCAAAGCGCAAGCGCTACTCGCCGACACCCTGCCGCTGGGCGAGATCGACCCGTACGACTTCGATGCAGTGTTCTACCCAGGCGGCCACGGCCCACTGTGGGACCTGGCCGAAGACCTCGACTCGAAAACCCTGATCGAGGCCTTCTACGCCTCGAACAAACCGGTAGCCGCCGTGTGCCATGCCCCAGGCGTGCTGAAAAACGTCAACGCAGCTGATGGCAGCCCGGTCGTCCAGGGCAAGCGCGTGACCGGCTTCACCAACTCCGAGGAAGAAGCCGTCGGCCTGACCAAGGTGGTGCCGTTTCTGGTCGAAGACATGCTCAAGGCCAAAGGCGGCAACTACTCCAAAGCCGCCGACTGGGCCAGTTACGTGGTCGAGGACGGCAACCTGATCACCGGCCAGAACCCGGCATCGTCGGAAGCGACGGCAGAGGCGCTGCTGGCGCGACTGCGCCAGGAACAGGCTGACTGAGCCAAACGTTCGCCGCTATCGCTCAGGCGCTGGCGGCGAACTACCCTCAGCTACAAGGTCATGATCGGCCGCAACAACGCCTGGCCCTCGTACAACGCCGACAAATAGCGTTCGCGCATCTGCTCGGTGGTCATTCGCGAGGCATGGGTGGTGATGGTCAGGACCGCCTGCAACCGCCCTTCCCGATCGATCAGCGGCACGCTCAGCACGCGCATCCCCACCTCGTATTCCTGATCCAGCAACACATACCCGCGCTCGCGTGCCAGGTTGATCTGGGCGCGCACCTCTGTCTCGTCGATCAAGGTATACGGGGTAATCGCCCGCAGCGGGTTACGCGCAAAATAGCCCGCCAGCGCTTCTTCATCGAGGCTCGCCAGCCATAGCCGACCGCTGCCGGTGCAGTACATCGGCACCCGCGAGCCTGGACGGATCGACAGCGACGCGATGTGGCTGTAGCGGCTGCGTACGATATGCACGATGTCGTCGCCATCACGCACCCCGACCGAAACATGCTCCTGAGTGGTTCGCGCGACCTGCTCGACGATCGGCCGCAGCATGCGCGGCAAAACCGCCGAATCGACGTAGGCCTGGCCGATGCGTAGGGCTTTGGCAGTCAGCCAGTAATAGCGGCCATCGGTTTGCGCATAGTCGTCATGCACCAGGGTCAGCAGGAAGCGCCGGGCGGCGCTATGGGTCATGTCGGCGAGCCGCGCCGCCTCGGGCACGCTCAGGCGCGGGTGGTCCTGGGAAAACAACTGCATCAGCGCCAGGCCTTTTTGCAGCCCGACGATCAGATCGCGCGAGTGGATAGTGGGCTGCTTCATGGCGCCTGCGCTCATTAAAGGGATGAGTGCGATTATCGCATCGACAGCGCGATTATCAACCGATCTAGCGTTCACCTTGATTGTTGCTGCAAGCCGCAGCTCGCACTATCGGCTCACAACAAAGCCAACCAGCGAGTGCTGCATATGATCAAGGGATCGACCCAACTGGTCGCCATCGTCGGCTCACCTATTGCCCAGGTGAAGTCACCGGAAAACTTCAATCGCTGGTTCGCCGAGCAAGGTCAGGACACCGCCATGCTCGCCATCGACCTGCAGCACACGGCCCTTGATGGCTTTGTGACGATGCTGCGCGGCTGGCACAACCTGCGCGGATGCGTGGTCACCGTGCCCTACAAGCAGCAGCTGGCCAGCCGCCTGGACGGCCTCAGCGAACGCTCCCAGGCGCTGGGCACGGTCAATGTGATTCGCCGTGAAGCCGATGGCCGTTTACTCGGCGACATCGTCGATGGCGAGGGCTTTCTCAATGCCGCGCGCAAGCAGGGCTTCGATCCGCGCGATAAAAACGCACTGGTGATCGGCACTGGTGGCGTTGGCAGCGCCATCGCCTATTCGCTGTGCCAGGCCGGACTGATCCGGTTGGCCATCAGCGACCTCGACGGCCAGCGTGTCGAAGCGCTGGCTGAGCTGCTGCGCACCTCCTTCCCGCATATCGCCATCAGCGCCAGCCCCGCCTCGCTGGCCGAATTCGATCTGGTGGTCAACGCCTCGCCGGTGGGCATGGGCGCTACTGGCGACGGGCCGATGCCACTGCCGGTCGCGCTGATGCAGACCCTGCGCGACAGCACCCTGGTCGCCGACGTAGTCACGGCGCCGGCGCTCACGCCGTTCCTGTCGTTTGCCCGGGGCATGGGCTGCGCCATCCAGACCGGCCCGGAGATGGCGCTGGCGCAGTTGGGCAATCTCGGCAATTTCATGGGCGTGACTCCGCTGGATATCTGACCCGCAGGGTCAATCAGGTGACAGACATGAACAACAAAAATTATGACCTGATCGTGCTCGGCAGCGGCGCTGCCGGTTTCGCCGCTGCGGTAAGTGCCAGCAGCCTTGGCTTGAACGTGCTGCTGGTGGAAAAAGCCGACCGTTTTGGCGGCACTTCGGCGATTTCCGGCGGTGCGGTCTGGCTACATGACACCGACCAGGCGCGCGCCGCCGGGCTGCAGTTGCCGGCCGAGCAAATGCGCCTGTATCTGCAGCAGGTCATCGGCGCCAACTATCAGCCCGAACTGGTCGACGCCTTTATCGAACATGGCCGTGAGGCGCTGCGTTTTCTGCAACAGAACAGCGAACTCAAATACAGCCTGCGGCCGTTGTCGCCAGATTATTACCCGGACCTGCCCGGCGCGACCCAGAGCGGGCGCGCGCTGGAGATCGACGAGTACGACGGGCGCCGCCTGGGCGCGCAGTTCAGGCACCTGAAACAACCACCGGACGGCATGCTGCTGTTTGGCGGGATGATGGTCAATCGGGTCGACATCCAGCATTTTCTCAGCTGCAAGCGCTCGCTGCGTTCGCTCGGCCATTGCCTGAAACTGCTTGCGCGTTATGGCCTGGATCGTCTCAGTCACCCGCGCGGCACCCGCCTGACGGTCGGTAATGCGTTGATCGCGCGGCTGGCCACCACGGCATTTGCCAATGGTGTCGAGCTCTGGCTCGAGGCTTCGGCGCAGGCGTTGATCGTCGAGGATGGTGTGGTCAGCGGCGTGCGCATCCACTGGCGCGGCGAGGAACACGCCGTGCGCGCCCGGGGCGGGGTGCTGCTGGCCATGGGCGGCTTTGCTGCTGGCGAACACGCCGGGCAGTGGCGCCCGGCCAGTGCTGCGCCGCACTTGAGCATGTCGCCGCCAGCCAATGTCGGCGATGGCCAGCGCCTGGCGGCATCGGTGCAGGCAGCGCTGGGCGAGCAACTGGCAGCCAACTTCTTCTGGGCGCCGGTCTCGCGCCTGCGCAAGGCCGACGGCAGCGAGGAGCGCTTTCCCCACCTGGTCACCGACCGCGCCAAGCCGGGGGTGATTGCGGTCAATCAGGACGGCCAGCGCTTCGTCAACGAAGCCGACTCCTATCACAGTTTTGTCGAGGCGATGTTTGCCAACGGCGGAGCCAACGCGCCCTGCTGGCTGGTCTGTGACGGCGAGGCGCTGAACACCTACGGCCTGGGCCTGGCGCGACCGCGGCCGGTCGACAACAGCGCATTGATCGCAGCCGGCTACTTGCTGCGGGCCGATAGCCTGGCCGAGTTGGCCGCGCGGCTGGCGATCGACCCCAGCAAATTGGCGCAGACCGTACAGCGCTTCAATAACGACGCAGCGGCAGGCGTCGACCGCCAGTTCGGCAAGGGCAGCAATGCCTACAACCGCTATATGGGCGACCCGTTGCACACGCCCAACCCCTGCCTGAGGCCGCTGAACAAGCCGCCCTACTACGCCATTCGCCTGCACACCGGCGACCTCGGTTCGGCACGCGGGCTGGTCACCAACGGCCAGGCCAATGTGCTCAACGCACAGGGCGAACCGATCGCCGGGCTGTATGCCGCCGGCAACGAAATGAACTCGATCATGGCCGGTACCTATCCAGGGCCGGGCATCACCCTCGGCCCTGCCCTGACCTTTGCCTATCTGGCTGCCAAAGACATCGCCGGGCGCCTGAATGGCGCCACTGCAACCACCTCAACCCACTCAACACAGCCCTCTGGAGAGCAGCATGTTCTATGAACTACGCACCTACACCCTGAAACCGACCAAGCTGGCTGACTGGCTGGCGTTGTACAAAAGCGCTGCGCTGGAAGTACAGCAAGAGCACCTGGGCAATCTGGTCGGCTTTTTCACCACCGAAATTGGCGAGGTCAACCAGGTGGTACACCTGTGGGCCTACACCAGCCTGGATGAGCGCACCGCCCGCCGCGCAGCAATGGCGGCCGACCCGCGCTGGCTGGAGTTCGCCCGCCAGAACAAAGCGCTCGATGCGGTAGTCACGCTGGAGTCGCGCCTGCTGCGCCCGACCGATTTCTCGCCGCTGCAATAACCGCGCAGGTCCCTAAGGCTCGCGCCCGCTCGGGCGCAGCCGCTTCTTCAAGCCATTACAACGGAGGCTGCCTTGAGCGCTTTGCCGTCGAACACTGCTGCCCTGTCGGCCAGTCAAACCCTGCAATGCGATGTGCTGGTGGTCGGCTCCGGCGCCGCGGGCCTTGCTGCAGCCGTCACCGCTGCCGAGCTGGGGCTGGAGGTCATCGTGGTCGAGAAGGAGCCGGTTTTCGGCGGCACCAGCGCCTGGTCCGGGGGCTGGTTGTGGGTCCCTGGCAATCCGTTGGCGGGCGCTGATGGCGGGGCCGCCGATATCGAGCAGGCGCGGCTCTACCTGTGCAACGAATTGCATTGTGATCAGCTCGATACGCGCCTGGAGGCGTACTTGCGCCACGGCCCGGAGATGGTCGGTTTCTTCCAGCAGCACACCGAAGTGAAATTTTTCTGCGGCAGCACGATGCCTGATTTTCACGCCAGCGCGGGCCATGCCAAAGGCGGCCGCTCGGTCTGCGCCGAGCCCTATGACGGCCGCGAGCTGGGGCCGTGGATCAACAAGCTGCGGCGCCCACTCGACCTGATCAGTCCGGCCGGCATGGGCATTGCCGGCGGCGCTGACCTGAATCATCTGCTCAATGCCAGACACCGCTGGCGCTCACTGCGCTACGCCGGCATGCGCGTATTGCGCCATGCCCGAGACATGCTTTGGCATGGCCGCGGCATGCACCTGGTCAACGGCAATGCGCTGGTCGCACGCCTGCTGAAGAGCGCCCTCCAACGCGATGTGCAGCTACTTGCCGAAACCCCTGTCCGCGCATTGCTCAGCGACGGCCAGCGCGTGCTCGGAGCGACGGTTGAGCAAGGCGGGCGACGTGTCCAGGTACACGCCAGGCGCGGAGTAGTGCTGGCATGCGGCGGCTTCCCCCACGATCGCCACCGCAGCGCCCAGTTGCTCGCTCACTGTGCCGACGGCAGCGAGCACTTGAGCGCTGCACCCAAGGGCAACAGCGGTGATGGCCTGCGCCTGGGTGAAGGCGTCGGTGCGCAGGTGAGCGCCGACATGGCCCATGGCGCTGCCTGGGCACCGGTGTCGCGGGTGCCGCGTGCCGATGGCGGCTTCAGCGGCTTCGCCCACCTTATGGAACGGGCCAAGCCGGGCTTTATCGCGGTGCGGCAAAATGGCCAACGCTTCGTCAATGAGGCCGACTCCTACCACGATTTCATGTGCGCGCTGTTTGCCGCCACCGCGTCGAATGAAAGTCCGGTGGCCTGGCTGATCTGCGACCACCGCGCGCAGCGCCGCTATGGCCTCGGCTGGTCAAAGCCATGGCCGTTTCCGACCACCCCCTACGTGCGCCAAGGCTACCTGCACAAGGCGCCCACATTGGCGGCACTGGCCGGCCAGTGCGGGATCGATGGCGAGCAATTGCAAGCGACCGTGGCCCGCTTCAACCAGCATGCAGAACAGGGCCGCGACCCGCTGTTTCAACGTGGCGAATCAGCCTACAACCGAGCCCAGGGTGAACCCTTGCACGGCCCCAACCCGTCATTGGGCAGTGTCCGGCAGGGCCCGTTCTACGCGGTCAAGCTGGTGCCGGGCAGCCTTGGCACATTCACCGGGCTGGTCACCGATGCCCAGGCCCGCGTGCTCGACCAACAGCAAACGCCGATCCCTGGGCTGTTCGCGGTGGGCAATGACATGAACAGCATCATGCGCGGCTATTACCCCAGCGGCGGCATCACCCTCGGCCCCGGTATGACCTTTGGCTACCTGGCAGCGCGGATGCTGGCGGGCCAGAACCTTGGATAAACATGGCTGCAAGCCAGCACCCCTGCATGGCCAAAGGGTGTTTGGCTGTAGGCATAAGCCTGCCCTGATGCAGGCAAGATAGACAGGTTTCGTGCGTATAATGCGCGCCCCAATCTGATAAGCCTGACTGATAAGCCTGACCATGAAAAAACTGCTGTATGTCCTCGGGCTGAGCCTCGCGGTCATTTACCCCGCCTTCGCCACACCACCTGCCACCTTCACCGAAGCCAAAGTCGTCGCCAAACAGAAGATCTATCTGGACCAGGCCAGCAGCGCCATGGGCGAGCTGTACTGTGGCTGCAAATGGACCTGGGTCGGCAAGTCCGGCGGCCGCATCGACCCGGCGTCGTGCGGCTACCAGACCCGCAAGCAACAAAGCCGCGCCGAGCGTACCGAATGGGAGCACATTGTCCCGGCCTGGACCTTCGGCCACCAGCGCCAGTGCTGGAAGAACGGCGGCCGCGAAAACTGCGCCAACGACGATCCGGTGTTCAAGGCGATGGAAGCCGACCTGTTCAACCTCTACCCGGCCGTGGGTGAAGTGAATGGCGACCGCAGCAACTTCAATTACGGCATGGCCGCAAGCGTCGGCCCGCAATATGGCCAGTGCCAGACCCGCGTCGACTTCAACCAGCGCGCCGCCGAGCCGCGTGACGAGGTCAAAGGCCTGGTGGCACGCACCACCTTCTACATGTTCGATCGCTACAACCTGAACATGTCGCGGCAACAGCAACAGCTGCTGATGGCCTGGGACAAACAGCACCCGGTGACGGCCTGGGAGAAGGAACGCGACCGGCGCATCAGCGCCGTCATGGGCCATTCCAACCCGTTCGTGACCGGCGCCCGCAGCTGGACGCCGGGCTACAAGCCGGTGGCCGATGGCGTGGTCAGCAGTGTTCCGACGAAAGCAGCGCGCCCTGCTCCACAACCGTCACTGGCCAGTGCCAACACCGGCACAATCATCGGTAACCGCAACAGCCACGTCTATCACCTGCCCAGCGGCTGCCCGAGCTACAGCCAGGTCGCCAGCAAGAACCAGGTGACGTTCGACTCCGAAGCCCAGGCGCAGGCTGCCGGGTACCGCAAGGCAGGCAACTGCAAATAGCCGCTGGCTACTGCGCCAGGTGGTCCATGGCAATCTCCAGCCGGGGGTCATGGCGATACCCGGTCTGCCCTGCCGCTGGCGCGTCCTGCGTCGCTGAGGTGAGCCGCGAGTGTGAGCGATAGGCCAACGGGCTCACGCCGAGCTGGCGCTGGAAGCTACGGCGCATGCGCTCTTCATTGCCGAAGCCGCTGGTTTCGGCAATCCGCTTGATCGGCTCCTGGCTGGTCTCGAGCAAGCGGCAGGCAGCCTCGAGGCGCAAGGTCTCGACCGTCTGTGCCGGGGTGCCGCCGGTGGCTGCGGTGTAGGCGCGGGCAAAATGGCGCGGGCTCATACCGAACTTCTCGGCCAGGCGCTCGACGCGCAGATCACTGCCGAGGTTCTCGGCAATCCAGCCATGCAGGCGCACCAGGCGCTGATCACGGTCGCTACGCAGGGCATCGCTCTGCGCCTTGAGCGGTGCGCTGAGCTGGGCCTGCTCGGCCGAGCGGCGCAGAAACAGCGTGAAGTAGCGGGCCAGGGCCAGCGCAGCATGGGGGCCGAGGTCCTCCTCGACCAACGCCAGCCCTAGATCGATCCCGGCACTGGCGCCACCACAGGTCCACAGCGCGCCGTCGTGCAGGTAAAGCCCGTCGTGCTCGACGGTCAATGCCGGGTAACTGCGCTGCAGGCTCTCGGCAAACTGCCAGTGGGTGACCACCCGCCGCCCGTCGAGCAGGCCGGCAGCGGCCAAGGCAAACGCGCCGCTGCCAATCGAGCAGACGCGCCGCGCACTCGGCGCACGCCGTTGCAACCACGCAATCACCTCGGCGTCACGCTCCAGCGCGGCCACCCCCGGCCCGCCAATCACGATCAGCGTGTCCAGCACTGCCTCGGCCTCGACCTCCTGCAAAGAGCGGGTCATGACCCCAATACCGGAGATCGTCTCGACCTCGCCCCCTGCGGGCGAGGCCAACACCACCCGATACGGCGGGTTACTTGCCAACTCGCCAGCAAGTACCCGTGGCGCGGCGGCGAACACCTCCAACGGCCCGGCGGCGTTGAGCAGCAGTGCGCCGGGGAAGGCCAGCACCAGTACCGTTCGCGGCGCCGTCATGGCAGAAAACGAGGGGTGTTTGACATGGTGGGGACGAGGCCGCGTGGACATACTGAGGGCACTTTCCAATTCAAGAGCCCAGACGATGCCGACAAAATCGTTGCCTGCCAAGTACCTTGCGCGTCCCTTGGCACAGCTGTTGTTGACCAGCCTGCTGTTCGCCGCCCTGCCCGCTCAGGCAGCGTCGGTGGCCGAACTGGAGGTGGGTGACCAGAGCGGCTTGACCCAGGCCCTGCTGGCGGCAGCGGGTGAGGATCAAGGGCTGCCTTATCGCCTCGACTGGCATCCTTTTGCGGCCGGCACTGCATTGCTGGAAGCCCTGAACGCTGCGGCAGTCGATGTCGGCGTAGTCGGCAATGCTCCGCCCGTCTTCGCCCAGGCCGGCGGCTTCGATGTGCGGGTGGTAGCCGCTGCCGAAGGCGCGCAGAACAACAACGCCCTGCTGGTTCAGGGCAACTCGTCGATTAGCCAGGTAGCCGAGCTCAAGGGCAAACGGATTGCCGTGGCCAAGGGCACCAGCGGTCACTATCTGCTGCTGGCAGCGCTTGCCCAGGCCGGGTTGCGCAGCAGCGACGTCGAGCTGATCTACGCCAGCCCGGTCGATGCGCAAAACGCCTTCGCCAGCGGCAAGCTGGATGCCTGGGCGGTGTGGTATCCATTTGTCGGCCAGGCCACCTCGCGCGGTGCGCGCAAGCTGCTCGACGGCAGCCAATGGCCAGAAACCGGCCTCAACTTCACCGTCGCCAGCCTCGCGGCGCTGCAAGACCCGGTCAAGGCCGAGCTGCTTGGCGACTTCATCCAGCGCCTGGCGCGCGCGCAGGACTGGGCCACCGCGCATCCCGACGCCTGGGCCGCGCAACTGGCCACAGTCACCCGCCTGCCGTTGCCCTTGCTGCAGGAGATGCTCGCCAGCCAGCAGCTGCACTACGTGGCGCTGGACCCACGGGTGACCGACCTGCAGCAACGTCTGGCTGACCGCTTTGCCGAGGCGCGCTTGCTGCCCCGCCCGATCAAGGTCGCCGAGGCCTTCGACGACCGCTACAACCCGCTGTTGCCCCACCGCCCCTGACCTGAATCCCGCGCAGCATGCCGCACTCGTCGGCAGGGCTGCGCTCATCTGGAGAAAAGCCATGCACGCACTCGACCGCACTACCTTGCGTCGCCATGCCACCGGCCTGATCGGCATCGACGCCGAACGTTCGGCTGGCGGCTACACCCTGTTTGCGCCGCAGACCGCCGACGGCAACGTGTACCTGATCAACCTGCGCGGTGAGCAGGTACACCACTGGAAACTGCCGCAGCGACCCGGCCGCGATGCGGTGATCCTGGCCAATGGCAACCTGGGCTACAACGGCAACCACCCAGACTCGGCTGAGCTGTTCGGCGGCTGGTCGGTCTGGCATGGCGGTGCCTTCAGCGAGGTTACGCCGGACGGCGAGGTGGTCTGGGAGTACACCGACCTGGCGCACCACCACGATGCCCAATGGCTGGCCAACGGCAACCTGCTCTACACCACCGCCGAGCCACTGCCGGCAGCGTTTGCGCAGCGCATCCAGGGCGGTATCCCCGGCAGCGAGGCCGCAGGCGGGGTGATCTACGGCGATGTGGTCAAGGAGGTCGACCGCAGCGGCACGCTGGTCTGGCAATGGCGCAGTTGGGAGCACCTGGCGCCGGAAGACTACCCGCTGCACGCTTGCTTTGAGCGCTATCACTGGCCGATGACCAACGCAGTTACTCCGGGCCGCGACGGCAAGGTCATTCTCAGCCTGCGCAGCGTGTCGGCGGTGATTGCCGTGGACAAGGCCAGCGACCGCGTGCTCTGGCGCCTGGGTCACGATGTGGTAGCCCAGCAGCACTGCCCAAGTGAACTTGAGGACGGGCGCATCCTGATCTTCGACAACGGCATCTCGCGGCCACACGTGTCGATGCCGCATTCGCGGGTCATCGAAGTCGACCCGCAGACCCAGCGCATTGAATGGCAATACGCCGACAGCCCAGGCTATGCCTTCTTCACCCCGTTCATGGGCGGCGCCCAACGCCTGCATAACGGCAATACCTTGATCACCGAAGCTAACTTCGGCCGGCTGTTCGAGGTAACCCGCGCCGGCGAAGTGGTATGGGAATACATCAATCCGCACTTTGCCGCGTACCCGGACGCAGCCTCGCGTGCGTACCTGCCCGGTGAAAACAACGCGATCTTCCGCGCCCATCGCTATCAGGCCGCTGATATCCCCTGGCTGCGCGACTGAGCCAATACCCCCCAACCCTTGCGATCACGCTTACGCAAACCACGCGCAGCGAGAGGTGCCTCATCACTGGAGTTACCGATGAACCTGCGTTTTTCTCATCAGCGCCGCGCGTGCCTCTGGCCCCGGGTTATCCCCGGCCTGTTCGCGCTGGCGTGCAGCCCAAGCCATGCCGCAGAGCCGCTCGCAGCCTCGGCGCACGCCGACGACACGAGCCTGCAAACCGTTACCGTCAATGCCCGGCGCCGCGAGGAAGATGCGCAAAGCGTGCCCTCAGCGATGTCGGTGTTGTCAGCGCAGACCCTGCAGAACCAACGGTTGTACCGGCTGCAAGACCTGCAACAAGCCATGCCCAGCGTCAACGTCGCGTTCATGCATGCCCGTCAGTCGAGCCTGTCGATTCGCGGCCTGGGCAACAATCCGGCGAGCGACGGCCTCGAGGGCAGCGCCGGCATCTACCTCGACAACGTCTATCTCGGCCGACCAGGCATGGCCGTGTTCGACCTGCTCGACATCGAGCAGCTGGAGCTGCTGCGCGGCCCGCAAGGCACTTTGTTTGGCAAGAACACCACCGCCGGAGTGCTCAATATCAGCACTCGGCGGCCGACCTTCAGCCCCGAGGGCAGCGTCGCCACATCGATCGGCGAAGGCGGCTATCAGCAGACACACGCCAGCCTCGGCGGGCCATTGAGCAGCACCTTGGCAGGGCGCCTTTCGGCCTACCGCAGCGTAGAAAATGGCTACGTCGATAATCAGTTCAATGGTGAAACCCTGGGTGGCGGCACCCGCCAGGGCCTACGTGGGCAATTGCTGTTCGAACCCAACGACAGCTTCAACCTGCGCTGGATCGCCGACTACAACGAAGAAGACTCCAGCGCAGGCACGCGCTCGTTGTTCAGCACCGGGCCGACCATCAACGGCGTCAACCGCTATCAGCAGCGCGCAGCAGCCGTGGGCGCAACGTTGGCCGAGGGCCGTCGGGTCAATCTGGATGCCGAACAGAACGTGCGCGTATTTCAGGGCGGCAGCTCGCTGGAAGCCAACTGGACCCTGGCGGGTGATTACACCCTGACCTCGATCACCGCCTGGCGCTGGTGGGATTTCACCCCGCGCAACGATGACGAGCTGAACGTACCGGTGATGCGCAATGTCGGCCAGTCGGCGCGCGACCGCCAGTATTCGCAGGAGCTGCGCCTGGCCTCGCCGCGCGGGGAGGTGTTCGACTATGTAGCCGGGGCTTACTACATGCGCCAGGAAATGCGCAATGAAGTGTTCACCGACTACGGCCCGCTCGCCGACACCTGGAACGGCACGCCTCAAGGCGCCTTGAACGATGTCTCCAGCCTGGGTAAGGGACGCATCGATACCGACAGCTTTGCCTTGTTCGCCCAGGGCACCTGGCACCTGACGCCGCGTCTGGACCTGAGCGCCGGTCTGCGCGGCACTTATGAGGTCAAGCAGGCGCGGGTCAACCGTTTTGCGCCCAGCGGCGGCGCATCGGTGACGGGTGCTGCTGCCAACGTGCGCGCGGCGCGGCTGGGTGCTTACGACTCGGGCGACCTTGGCCTGTACAGTTTCAGCCCCTCGGCGCTGGTCAGCCTCGCCTACCACTTCAATGATCAGGTGATGGGATACGCGTCGTTGTCCCACGGCGAGAAGTCCGGCGGGGTCAACCTCAGCGTGGCCAGCGCGCCGGTGGCCGGCGCCGACTCGCTGTTGATTGGCAGCGAACGCGCCAACGATGCCGAGCTTGGTCTCAAGAGCAGCCTGTTCGATCAGCGCCTGCTGCTCAATGCCAACCTGTTCTGGACTGAGGTGCATGGCTACCAGACCAACGCCTACGATGATGCCAACCTCACCAGCTACCTGACCAACGCCGGGGCGGTGCGCAGCCGCGGGCTGGAGCTTGAGTCGACGTTGCTGCCGATCCGCGGTCTGACCTTGAACCTCAACGGCTCGTGGAACGACGTGCGCTATCGCGACTACGTCGACGCGCCCTGCCCGGCTGAGGTCGCCTTGCAACCGGGCGCACCGGCCTCCTGTGATCTGAGCGGGCACGCGGTGGTCGGCGCCTCGAAGTGGATCTTCAATGCCAACGGCGCCTATGAATGGCAGGCCGGGATGTTGCGGCCTTACGTCAATGCCAGCTATGCATTCCGCTCGCACGCGGTCGGCACGGTGGATGACTCGCGCTTTGCGCAGTTGCCCAGTTATGCGGTGGTCAATCTTTCGGCGGGCGTGCGCGGCGACCTCGGCGACGGCCAGTGGGACCTGTCACTGTGGCTGCGCAATGCCGGCAACAAGACCTACTACAGCACCTTGTGGAACTCACCGAACGGTGCCTACACCGGGGTGTTGGGAACACCCCGCACGCTTGGCGTCACTGGCCGCTACGACTTCTGAGCAACCGTCGCCACCTGCAGCGGGATACGCACGTTGAAGGTGGTGCCTTTGCCCGCAGTCGTCTCGACCTCGATGGTGATCGAGCATTTCACGCTGGTGTGATGCATCGCATCACAATAGACCATACCCACCGGGTACGACGCCAACAGCGCCTATCTTGATGCGTAGCGGTCCCTGTAGGAGCGGCCTAGTGTCGCGAAAGGCTCGCGCAGCGGGCCCGACATTTTGCGGTGCTGCACAAATCATGGGCCCGCTGCGCGAGCCTTTCGCGACACAAGGCCGCTCCTACACGTGCGTGTCAGCGCGGCTGCCACCGGTCGGCCTAGTATTAGTCTGCTTGCCATGTACCCACAATATGACTAATGATTTGGCATTGCCATCGGAGGCACCAGCATGCGCGCACGTTTCGTCGTGGTTTCGGCTTTACCGATCAAGGAATATCACTACCGCAGAGCGGTAGGATTTTGTACCGCGCCGTCGTGCAACGGCTTTGACTTGTATGACACTGTCGCCAAGTTGCGTTTGACCCCCACCTACGCCAAGCGCGCAGATGCCCAGGCGGAATGCGTCAGGCGTAACGAAACCGCCTGCGCTTGAGCCATTCAGGCCATCAGGGCAGGCAGCGCACGGGCCATCAAGGCTGAAGCGCTGGGGTTGAGTTGGGTCTTTTTAAGCGCAACGCGCTTGACCCATTTGCAGGCGACAATCTCGTTGCCGGGTGCGGGTTTGGCACCCTCGAACAGTTGCGTGGTAAAGATGTGATGGAGCACGCTGCCCTCTTCCAGGGTGCATAACTCCAGCAGTGCTTCGCAGTCGAGCCCAGTCTCCTCGCTCATCTCCCTTGCAGCCGCCTGAACCGGTAGCTCGCCCTGCTCGATCGCGCCGCCAGGAAAATTCCATTTGCCTCCCGACTTGCGCACCAACAGCACATTGCCTTCACGCAGGCAAATGACCGTGGCGCGGGCGCGAAGCTTAGCGGAGCCTGGCACAGGCCCCTCCAGCTTGGAGCAAATCGGTGAATGAAGCGGCTGAATCAATCATGGCAAAAACCCATCATGTAGATGGCCTATTGAGTCAGTTGTAGCTCAATTGGTTCGGCTCGTATGACTCAGCACCATCATCTGCTCTGCGCAGCATGCAGACCTGCGACGTAACCGAAGGTCATGGCCGGCCCGAGGTTGATCCCGCCTGACGGATACATGCCGCCCATGATGCTGGCCATATCGCTGCCCACTGCATACAGACCTGCAATAGCCACGCCTGCGCTGTTCAGCACCTGCGCGTTGCCGTTGGTTTTCAACCCGGCAAAGGTGCCGAAGCTGCCAGGGCGGACCTTGACCGCATAGAACGGGCCATGCTCGATCGGTGCCACGCACGGGTTGCCCTTTGTCACCAGCGGGTCACCCTGCTTGCGGTTATAGGCACTAAGCCCACGGCCAAACTCCGGATCCTCACCCTTGCGGGCATGTTCATTGAAGCTGCGCACGGTTTCGAGCAAGCCTGCCGGGTCGATCCCGCAGGCTTTCGCCAGCCCCTCGAGGGTGGCGCAGCGTTGCAGATAGCCGCTGCGCACCGACGGCCCAACCGGCAGTGGGAACGGCCGCGAATGGCCAAGACCGAAGCGGCGCTGGAAGCGATGATCGCAAATCAGCCAGGACGCAACCTCCTCACCTGCTGGCGCGGCAGCCACCATGGCTGCGGTGTAGTCGTAGTAACCGTCAGCCTCATTGACGAAGCGCTTGCCGTTGGACAGCACGCCGATCAATCCGGGCTTGGCCCGGTCGATGATATGCGGGAAGTGGCCACTGCTGCCGTCCGCATGGCGCACCAGCGACACCGGCGCCCAGGCTGCCGCTGAAGCAACGTCGAGTTCGAGCACGCCACCCACCGCCTCGCCCAGCGAAATACCATCGCCGCTGCACTGAACCGGCGGCAGGGCCAGGTGATCTTCAGGGGCCGAGGTGCGCGGGAACAGCGCTTGCCGGCGCTGCAGATCGTTGGGGAAGCCACCGGCAGCCAGCACCACCCCGCACCGCGCATGAATCTCGGTGGGCCCAGCAGGCGTCTCGACCAGCGCGCCGATCACTCTGCCCTGCTCCTGCAGCAAGCGCTGCGCCGGCGCCGACTCGATAAGCGTCACGCCCAGGTCTTCGGCTGACTTGGCCAGCCGGCCCACCAGTGCCACGCCATTGACCAGGTGCATGGCCCGGCCATGCACGGCCAGGTCGCGCAGGTGCCGGAGCATACGCTTGCTGACGTGCAGCAGTGACTTGAACGAGCGGGTCATGCTGAGGAAAGCCGACAGGTCAGCACCGGCCATGATCGGCATGCCCATGAACGAGGTCTCGCGCATGGTCGTGCGCATGCGCTTGATCAGCGGGCCCATGGCGCGCGCGTCATACGGGGCGGCGATCACCTGATGCCCCTGCGTCGCCGCGCCCGGCAAGTGCCCGTGAATATCCGGGATGCCATTGCCATCGGCCCATTGCAGCGCAGTGTTCTCTTCAAAAAACGCGACCATCTTCGGCGCATTGTCGAGAAACGCATCTACCCGCTCGGCGTTGTAGCGGTCGCCGAGCTGGTGTTTGAGGTAAGTGCGTGGATGTTGCGGGTCCTCATGGATACCGGCGCGTTTGGCCAGCGGATTGCCCGGCACCCACAACCAGCCACCGGACCACGCCGTAGCGCCGCCAAAGGATGAGTGTTTCTCTACAACAATGACCTTCAGCCCCTGCGCCGCAGCAGTGACTGCCGCCGCCAGCCCGGAGGCTCCCGAACCAATCACCAGCAGGTCGCAGTCCAGACGTCGCATGCTCATGCCTGGCCCCCCGGAGTGAGGCTTAGAGCGGTCAGGCCTGGGCTCATCAAGGCTGGCGAGCCTGGTATCAACTGCTGGATCTCTGCGACCGCGGCGATCAGCGCCGGCGCGATCTGGTGCAGCCGGGCCTCGCCAAGGCGAAAGACCGGCCCGGCAACGCTGACCACGCCGATCACCTCGTGGGTGACCGGATGATGCAATGCCACTGCGATGGCCGACATCCAGTCGGCAAAGGTCTGTACAGCCAGCGCGTATCCTTGCTCGCGCGCGGCCTGAATATTGGTCAGCAGCGCTTCCACCGTCTGTGGTGCGTTCGGACCATAATTTTGCACTTGCCCCAGACCCTGCCTGAGAATCAGGGCCAGGGCCTGCTTGTCGGTCATGCTCGCCAACCACGCATAGCCACTGGCTGAACAGGACAGCCTGGCCTCCATGCCCATGTCCGGGTCATAGCGCAGCCCGGAACGTGCGCCTTGCGCACGGGCAACCCAGGTCAGGCGCTGCTCGTCCACCACCGACAGCCGCACCAGCTCGCCGACCTCGGCCGCAAGCCGGTTGAGCACCGGTTGCACAGCATCGATCGTGCCGTCGGCGGCCAGGTGAGTAAACGCCAGCGCCTGCAGTTTGGAGGTCAGCACATAAGTGCCGCGCTCGTGCTCCTGCCGGGCATAGCCGGTGTCGCACAAAGTGCTCAGCAGCCTGTGGGTGGCGCTGCGGGGGATCTGCAGTTGCTCGGAAATGTCCGTCAGCGAGCTGCCCTCGGCGCTGCTGGCGAGCAGTTCCAGCACCGCAAGCCCGCGATCGAAGAGGCCTGCGTAGGGTGGTTCTGCGGTGCTTGCGACGTTGCTCATCAAGGTCTCCTGGTCCCGGGCTACATAAGTCAGCCCAAATGGGTTTTCTATGGCTGGAAAACTATTCCAGCAATGCAGGAGGGTCAATCAAAGGACAGCGTTAGGCGGATTAATAAGGGCGATTATCGAACGAAAGCGCCGCTTGGGCGCGCTTTTCAGGTAGTCCTCAGGGAAGAATTTGATTACAACTGGAACTCGATTCTAACCGGCGCACACCAGACCAGCGCCGCTACACAATTAGAGAGCCAAGCATGAGCGACCAGATATTCTCCCTTGCTGCCCTGACCGTACTTGAGCTGTCCCCGCCCGATATGGTCGAGGTTGCAGCGCGCGCCGGCTATAGCCATGTGGGCCTGCGCCTGGAGCCTGCAACCCCTGAAGAGCAGCACTTCCCGCTGGTAGCCGATGCGCAGTTACGGCGCCAGACCCTTCAGCGCCTGCGCGACACCGGGACCAAGGTGCTGGATATCGAGATCCTGCGGCTCAAGCCAGACACCCAGGTGCAGACGTTTCTGCCCGTGCTGGAGGCTGGCGCCGAATTTGAAGCAAGCGACCTGCTGATTGCCGGCAACGATCCGGACCCAGTGCGCACGGCAGACAATTTCGCCGCGCTGTGCGAGCTGGCCCTACCCTTCGGTATCCATGTCAATCTGGAGTTCATGCCCTGGACCGATGTGCGCAACCTGGCCGAGGCCTGGCACATCGTCGAGCAGGCTGGACGCAGCAACGGCGCGGTGTTGGTCGATGCCTTCCACTTCGATCGCTCAGGCTCGTCGCTGCAAGCACTCGCTGCCGCCAGCGCAACTGCGCCGCAGCGTCTGCGCTACGCCCAGCTGTGCGACGTGGTGGGCCCACGGCCTGCGGAGATGGCCGAGATCCTGCGCCAGGCTCGCCAGGAACGACGCTTCCCAGGGGATGGCGATTGTGACCTGCACGGTTTGCTCAGGGCACTGCCGAGCGGTATCCCGCTGAGCCTGGAGATCCCCACCCGGCAACTGATGGAGCAAGGCGTCAGTGCCTATGACCGCGCCAGACTGGCATTGGACAAGGCACGCGAGGTGCTCGCCAGCCTGCGCTGAAATTGACGCCAAGCCTGGGCTGCCGGCGGTCAACGCTTACTACGAGCGGTTGAGCACGCGGGAAGGTTTTCGCTCGCATGGGCGTAACGGCACACCGTGATCCTGCCCTGCACTCACTGCGCGGATGGTACCGCAGCCCGCGCGTGGTGCAGCAGGTTGGTCAGGTGCAGGCGCATGGCTGCACGCGCTACGTCGGCGTCCTTGCGGGCAATCGCAGCGTAGATCTGCTCACGTTCGCGCACTTGCAGCGTGCGCAACTCGCTCTCTACCGCCCGCGCTGGCGGCGCAGCACTCATCAAGGTGCTGCCGACATGGTTCATGGCATCGATGAAGAAGCTGTTGCCGGTGCACAGGGCGATCTGCAAGTCGAATTCAAAGTCGATACGGGTGCTCTGTGCACCTAGCTGCTGCAGGTCATTGGCTTCGTCCAGGGCGGCGCGAATCGTCGCCAACTGACGAGGACTCGCGCACTGGGCGGCGATCGCAGCAGCCTCCACTTCAAGGCTCAAGCGCAGTTCGATGATCGCTACGATATCGTAAGCACTGCCCTGCTGTGGCTTGCTCTCGTGAAACTGGGCAGGTCGCATACTGTCGACGACAAAAGTGCCGATGCCGCGGCGAGTTTCTACCAGGCCCTCGGCCTGCAACCGCGACATCGCTTCGCGGACCACCGTGCGGCTGACTTTGCGCTGTTCGGTGAACGCCTGTTCGGTGGGCAGTTTGCTACCCGGCGGCAGCTCGCCGGCGAGGATCTGCCGGGAAAGGTCAAGTACCAGTTGCTGGGCCAGGCTCACGCGTCGGTCAGGGGCAGCAGGGGCCATTGCTTGGATCCATTGAAATCAGACGATGGCAGCATTATACCCGCTGCTTTGCCGTGGAAACCCTTTATAATGGCGATTGTTCACACGCGAGCAGAACAATGCCGGATCAAACTTCAACCGCCCCGCAAAAGCCACGCCGCCTAGCCGAGTCGCTGGTCGAACGCTTCGCTCAGCGCATGCGCGACGGCACCCTCAAACGTGGCGACAAATTGCCCACCGAAGCCTCCATCATGGCCAGCGAAGGCGTCAGCCGTTCGGTGGTGCGCGAAGCCTTGTCGCGGATGCAGGCGGCCGGTCTGGTCGATACCCAGCACGGTGTCGGCACTTTTGTCCTCGACATGCCGGCGCCCGAAGGTTTCAACGTCGGGCCCGCCACCATCGTCCTGTTGACCGATGTGCTCGATCTTCTCGAGTTCCGCCTGAGCCTTGAAGTGCAAGCCGCCGGCATGGCTGCCGAGCGCGCGTCGGCGCAAGCGCTGGAGGAGTTGCAGCAGGCGTTGCAGGCGTTGCTGCAGGGGCCGGAGAAGTCAGGCAGCACCACCAATGCCGATTTTCAGTTCCACCTGAAAATCGCCAAGGCGGCAGGCAACCATTACCTGATCGACATCATGAAACACCTGGGCACCAAGATGATCCCGCGCACCCGGATGAACTCCGCTTACACCGGGCAGAGCAACCGCAGCACCTACCTGGCCGGGATCAACGCCGAACATCAGCAGATCTTCGACGCGATTGCCAGCCGCCAGGTGGATGCCGCGCGCGCGGCGATGTTCCTGCACCTGAGCAACAGCCGCATGCGCCTGCGCGAGGCGCAGCAGGTTCAGGCGTTCTACAGCGAGTAAGCAGATATCGGATCAGGGCTGCGCCGGCGCGGGCTCGACATCCTGAAACGCCAGCCCGTCGCTGTCTTTGACCTGCCACGGGTTGGTGCCGCCGGTTTCACTAAAGCGGATGGTGTCAAAACGTGAGTCCTTCAAACCATCGATTCTGGCCAGCGCGGGACCACTGAAGCGGACCCGTTCGAAGCTCAAGCCCTGGTGATAGGCACCATGCTGGCTGTCGCCCTTGACCTCGATTGCCGCCAGTTGCGCGTTTTCGACAGTGACATCACTGACCCGCACATCCCGGAACTGCCCGGCGATGGTCGAGCGCTGGTAGTCGAGCTTGGCGTTTGGGTCGTGGTAATCAAGGGTGAAGATGAACGCCTGCTTGACCGTGTTGCGTATCGCCGAATCGCGGAAGGTGACATTGCGCGCGCCGCCGCCCATGAAGTTGGTGCTCTTCATGCGCAGCCCGGCGTCGGTGCCATCGGAGACATTGTCCTCGGCGAGGATGTTCTCGATCCAGGCGCCGGTGTGACTGCCGGCGACGACCATGCCATGGCCCTGGCGGAAGAAGTTGTTGAAGATCCAGGCATCCTGCTGGGCCTTCTGCTTGACTGCTTCGGCACCCGTGCCGGCCGCGAAGTTGACGCAGTCATCGCCGGTATCGAAGAAGTTGTTGAACACCATCGCCCCACGGCTGTTGGCGAACTCGATGCCGTCGCCGTTGTTGGCGTCGTAGGTCTTGTGCGTGGTGTTGGCCAGCACCACGTTCTCGGTTTCCAGGTTCATGATGCCGTGGTAAGCCGGGTTGAGCACGGTGAAGCCGCCATAAAAGACGTTTTTCACATCACGCAGGGTGATCAGCGACGAGCGCATCTGGCCGTAGGCGTCCTTGACGTTCATGCCTTCGGCCACGGCGCGCTCGACCTGAGCCTTGGCCAGCAGCCCGTCGAGCATATAGCGGGTATTGTCACTGGCCAGGTACACCGGTAACGGCTGGCCGCGCTCATCGATGGCGTCGGCCTTGCGCTTCCAGCCGTTGCCGTCGATGGTGCCCTTGCCGACGATACGGATGTTTTCAAAGGCCTGGTGCTGGCGCGGATCACGTGGCAAGGCATTGATCAACGAGGCCGGGCGCACCGTGGTCGAATACGGGTACTGGATGTAACCCTCACGCGGGTAGTCTTCGGCGCGCTCGGAGCCGAGCAAGGTCGCGCCTTCGGCGATCTCCAGGGTCATGTTGCTCTTCAGGTACAGGGCGCCGCTCTTGTAGGTGCCCTTGGGCAGCAGCACCTTGCAGCCGACCGTGCAAGCATCGATGGCGCGCTGGATAGCGGCGGTATCAAGGCTGCTGCCATCGCCTTTGGCACCGTGTTTCTTCACATCGAACAACGCCGGCACGGCGGTGGTACGTTGCACAACCACCGGGCTGTCGCCTGACTCCTTGCCGTCGCGCCCCACTGATCGCACGCTGAAGCGGTATTCGGTATCGGGTTTGAGACCGTTGGCGGTAAAGCTGTGGATGGCGATGCGGTGGTGGAAGTTGCGCGTGTCCTGCTGGTAGAAGCGGTCGATGTAGGGCTTGGCGGGCGACACCTGGTCGTTGTTGGCGTTGCTGCTGCCGAGCAACTGACCATTGGCGTAGACGTGGTAGTCGCTGATGTCGGCATGACCGGCGGGTTTTTCCCAGACCAGAATGATCTGCTGATCGTCGTAGGCCAGAGTCGGCACCTGGACCTTGCTCGGCGCTTCCAGCGCCCATAGCGGCAGGCTGCAGCCCAGGCTCAGTGCGGCGAGGACCGCTTGCGCCAAGGGCTGTTTGCGGACAACGGCAATGCGTACGTACGGCATGTTTTTATCTTCCTTGTTTTTTCGTATTCAAGATTTTTGGGGCTGCTTCGCAGCCCTTCGCGGGTGAACCCGCTCCTACAGGGTTCACCGCAGTCCTTGTGGGAGCGGGTTCACCCGCGAAGGGCCGCAAGGCGGCCCCAGAGATTTCAGGCAACTGCAGGGCGGGCTGACTCAGCACTGAAATCGCGGCTGGCCTGGACCAGCATGCGGGTGTACTCATGGCTGGCGAGGTCCTGGCTCAGGGCCTGGCTGTCGAGGCGCTCGACGATGCGCCCTTGTTGCATCACCGCGACCTTGTCGCACAGGTGGCTGACCACACCGAGGTCGTGGGTGACCATCAGGTAGGTGAGTTTCTCGCGCTGGCGCAGGTCGGCCAGCAAGTTGAGAATCTCGGCCTGCACCGAGACGTCCAGCGCCGAGGTCGGCTCATCCAGCAACAGTACCCGCGGCTGCAGAATCAGCGCGCGGGCAATCGCCACGCGCTGGCGCTGGCCACCCGATAACTGATGCGGGTAGCGATAGCGAAAGCTGTCGTTGAGGCCGACCTTGAGCAGGATGTCGTTGATGCGATCATCACGCTCGCCGATGCCATGAATGGTCAGCGGTTCGCGCAGCGCGGTATCGATGGTGTGGCGCGGGTGCAGCGAACCGTACGGGTCCTGGAACACCATCTGGACCTTGCGAAAGTGATCCTTGGGGATCTTCTGCTGCAAGGGCACACCGGCAATGCTCAGCGCCCCGCTCCAGTGTCGGTACTGCCCGGCCAGGCAGCGCAGCACGGTGGTCTTGCCGGAGCCGGACTCGCCGACCAGGCCGAACGACTGGCCGTCCTCGACGGTCAGGTTGACGTCATGCAGCACCTGGTTGACGGCAGCGCCGACGCCAAAGCTGAGGTTCAATGCGTGTGCTTGGATCATGGACATGGGCAGTTACCTCAGCAGGTGAGCCAGAGCGGGTCGCGTTGCAGTACCGGCAAGCGCGGGCGACGGTTGTCCATGCTCGGCAAGGCTGCCAGCAGGCCACGGGTATAAGGGTGTTCGGCGTACTGCAGGTCACACGCGGCAAGTGACTCGACCACCCGCCCGGCGTACATCACCAGCACCCGATCGCAGTAGTTGCGCACTAGGTTGAGGTCGTGGCTGACGAAAATCAGGCCCATCTGCTGCTCGACCACCAACTCTTCAAGCACGCTGAGCACCTGCTGGCGTACCGAGACGTCCAGCGCCGAGGTCGGCTCGTCGGCGATGATCACTTCCGGGTTGGTGATCACCATCATGGCGATCATGATGCGCTGGCCCATGCCGCCGCTGACTTCGTGCGGGTACAGGTTGTAGACGCGCTTGGGGTCACGGATATGCACTTTTTCGAGCATCAGCATGACCCGCTCACGGGCCTCGCTGCGGCTGGCCTTGTGGTGCGCCAGGTAGGCTTCGGCGATCTGCTCGCCGACCTTGACCACCGGATTGAGCGAGTATTTGGGGTCTTGCATGATCATCGAAATGCGCTGACCACGGATCTTCTGCATGGCCTTTTCACTGGCGCTGAGCAGGTCGACATCGCCGAACTGCAGGGCCTTGGCGGTGATCTGGGTGCTGCCTGGGTGCAGCTTGAGCAGGCTGCGGCCAACGGTGGACTTGCCCGAGCCAGACTCACCAACAATCGCCAGCTTCTCGCGGCCCAGGGTGAACGACACATCGCGCACCGCGTGCATTTCTTTCTTGCCATTGACGAAGCGCACATTGAGCGAATCGACATTGAGTTTGAGCGTCGACATAAAGCCTCCAGTTACTCGCTACGCGGGTCGAGAATGTCCCGCAGGCCATCGCCCAACAGGTTGAACGCCAGGCTCACCAGCATGATCGCGGCGCCCGGCACGGCTACCAGCCACCAGCACTCGAGCATGTAGCGGCGCCCGGTCGAAATCATCGCGCCCCACTCCGGCAGCGGCGCCTGCGCGCCGAGGCCGAGAAAGCCCAGCGCTGCGGCGGTGAGGATGATCCCGGCCATGTTCATGGTCAGGCGGATGATCACCGACGACATGCACATCGGCACGATGTGCCGGAGGATGATCCGCGTCGATGACGCGCCCTGTAGCTCGACGGCAACAACAAAGTCAGCCTTGCGCAGCGACAGGGTTTCAGCCCGTGCCAGACGCGCGATTGGCGGCCACGACGTCAGGGCGATCGCCACCACCGCATGCTCCAGGCCAGGGCCGAGGGCCGCAATGAACGCCAGCGCCAGAACCAGGCTGGGGAACGAGATGAAGATGTCGGTGATGCGCATGAACACCGTATCGACGATGCCGCCGAAGTAGCCGGAGACGGTGCCGATGAACAACCCGATCGGGCCGACGATGATGGTCACCAGGGCAATGATGTAGAGGGTGATCCGGGCGCCATAGACCAGCCGGCTGAAGATGTCGCGGCCGTACTCGTCAGTGCCGAACCAGTGCGCCGCACCCGGTGCCTGCAAGGCATTGGCAAGGTTTTGCACGACCGGGTCGTGGGTGGCGATCCACGGTGCGAACGCAGCCACTACGACCAGCAGCAGCGCGACCATCAGGCCAGCCAGGGTCATCGGGTTGCGCAGCAGGTGGCGCAGCACGCGCAGGCTGCTTTTGTAGAGGGCGTCGAGGCTGGACGCCGGGGTGTTGTCGGCCTGCCGTTTGGCAGCGGTTTCAGTGGTAGAGATGTTGGCTATCATCGGCATGCTCTCTCGGTGCAATCATGGCCCGGCAGGACGCCCGCAGGCGTCCCGGCGGGGTTCAGCGTTGCTTGTAGACGCCCAGGTAACGGGTCGCCTCGGCGTCGTCGCCGGTGAAGCCCTTGACGTCGGCCGCACTGACCGCGGTGTCGGTCATCTGCGAGATCATCATGATCGGCCCGACCTGCTTGTCGTACAGGGTCTGCGCCTGGTGGTAGAGCTTGAGGCGCTGGTCGGCGTCGCGCTCGACCCCGGCTCGATCGATCAGCTCGTTGAGCTGCTGGTTGAAGAACGATGCGCGCCAGCCTTGGAAGTTAGGCAGGCCGGCGGCGTCACTGTTGTCGGGGTTGTAGACGAAGGTGCGCAGGCTGAAGTACGGGTGCGGGTAACGCTCGGCACCGCGTGCGACGATCATCTCGAAGTTGCGCGCGCGCATGGCGCCGTACACCTGGTTGCCGGTGCCGGTGACGATGGTGGCCTTGATCCCGCCCTCGGCCAGGGTCGCCTGCATACGTGCGGCAATGTCGATGAACGGCGGCTCGGACAAGGTCCGAATGGTCGTATTGAACCCGTTCGGGTAGCCCGCTTCGGCGAGCAGCGCCTTGGCCTTGGCGACGTTCATGGTGTAGCCAGGGTCAGGCAGGCGGGCAGCCAGGCCCAGTTGCATCGGTTGCTGGTTGAGGGTGCCGTAGTGCGGCATGACCTGCTGGTCGATGCCCTGGTAGTCGATCAGGTTGCGTACCGCTTCGCGCACTTGCTGCTTGGCGAACTCGGGCTGTTTCATGCTCATCGCCACGTAGTACATGGTGCCGCGCTGCAGCGCCTGGACCTGCAACGCGTCCGAGCGCTCGATTGCCTTGATATCCGGCGCAGCCATGCCGTAGGCCAGGTCGAGGTCGCCGCGCTCGAGCATCAGGCGCAGCGACTGCGATTCGGTCATGTGCCGCACCAGCACGCGCTTCATCTTCGCCGGCCCGGCCCAGTAACCGTCGAAGCGGGTCATCACCAGGCTGTCATTGGCGCTCCATTTGCTCAATGTGAACGGGCCGCTGCCGGCTTCGTTGGTGACCAGCCAGGCAGCACCGAGGTCGCCGTTTTTCTCGTGTTGCAGGGCCTGCTTGCGGTCTACGACGACCGCGCTGGGCGAAATCGCCAGCGAGTCGATCACCAGCAAAGGATCGGTCGGCTGCGGCAGATCGATCACCAGCGTGTGCGCGTCGGTGGCGCGGATAGACGCCTGAATGTTGTCGAGGTTGTAGCCGTAGGCCTTCCAGGTGGTGGCCAGGCCGAAGTTGAGCTTCATCACCCGATACAGCGACCAGGCCACGTCTTCAGCGGTCAGCGGGTTACCGGAGTGGAACTTGACGTCGCTGCGCAGCTTGAAGGTGATCTGCTTGCCGTCTTCACTCACCGTCCAGCTTTCAGCCAATTGCGGCACGTGCCGCTCGGGGTTGCCGTTGTCGCGCTTGACCAGGGTGTCGTAGAGGTTGGCGTTGATCCCGGAAGCGTCCAGGCCAGGCGCGTTGGCCGGGTCGATGGAGAACAGGTTGACCATGCTCATGCCGACGATCAACTGGTCGGCGGGGGTTTTTGCCTGGGCTGCCAGCATCGGGCTCAGCGCCAGGATCGCGCCGAACAGGCTGTTGCGCAGGGTCGCAAATACAATATTCATGGGGCATCCTTTTTTATAGTTATGGGTTCGCGCTTGCCGCGCAGGCTTAGCGGGTCCTTGGATCGAACACCTTGTACAGCGCGTCGCTGATCAGGTTGAGGGCAACGAAGATCAAGCCGATCACCAGCACACAGCCCATCACCGCGTTCATGTCGCCGAGCATCAGGCTGCTGGTCAGGTACTGGCCGAAGCCCGGCCAGGCAAACACCGTCTCGATCAGCACCGCGCCTTCGAGCAATGAGCCGTAGGCCAGTGCGACCACGGTCAGCAACTGCACGAGGATGTTGCGAAAGGCATGGCCCCAGACCACCTGACGGCGCGACAGGCCCTTGACCCGGGCGGTGATGATGTACTCCTGAGACAGCTGCTCGAGCATGAAGCTGCGGGTCATGCGGCTGATATAGGCCACCGAGTTGAGGCCAAGGATCAGCGCCGGCAGGACGATATGCCGCAGCGCGCTGGTGAAGGCTTCCCAGTCGCGGGCCAGGGCGGTGTCGATCAGCAGCAGGCCGGTGACGTCCGGCACCATGCCATCGTAGGCAAGATCGATCCGCCCTGCCCCGCCAGCCCAGCCGAGCCAGGCGTAGAACACCAGCAGGCCCATCATGCCGACCCAGAAGATCGGCGTGGAGTAACCGAACAGAGTGATTACCCGCGCCAGGTGATCGCCCATACGCCCCTGATTGCTGGCAGCGACAACGCCCAGTGGCAGGCCGATGAGGATGCCGAACAGGATCGCCAGGGTGGCCAGTTCGATGGTCGCCGGGAACACCCGTTTGATGTCTTCCAGCACCGGGTGACCGGTCAGCAGGGCGTTGCCGAAATCACCGTGCAGGAGGTCGTTGAGGTACATGCCGAACTGGGTCCAGATCGGCTGATCCAGACCCATCGCCCGATAGACCTGGTCATAGGTGGAGCTGTCGGCGTCTGGACCGACCACGGCCAGCACCGGGTCCAGCGGCATTACCCGACCAATGAAGAAGGTCAGCGCCAGCAAACCGAGCAGGGTCACCAGCACCGTACTCGCCCGGCGGGCAGTACCGGACGCGCGCGCGCCCAGCACAGAGGCAGTCGAAACAAACATAACAGGCTCCTGAAAAAGCGTTTACCAATCACCGGCCGGCCTGGGCAGTGCGCCCCGGCTCGACTCAACGCGACTTGTAGACGTCCTTGTAACGGGTGGTGGCCGCGGTATGGCCCTGGTAATCCTGAACATCGTGGTACAGCACCACGGTGTCGGTCATTTGCGACACGGGCAGGATCGCCCCCACCTGCTCGTCGAGGGTGGCCTGGATCTGCTGGTACTGGGCCTGTTGCCGGGATTTGTCGGGTTCGACTTCGGCTTGCTCGATCAGGCCGTTCAACTCAGGGCTGTAGAACGACGTACGCCAGCCCTGGAAATTGCTCAGTTTGGCTTCGTCGCGGTTGTCCGGGTTGTACACCAGGGTGCGCAGGCTTGAATGCGGATGGCGCTCGGCCCCGCCGCCGCCACGCCCGACCAGGATGTCGAAGCTGCGCTCGCGCATGGCGCCGTAGATCTGGTTACCGGTGCCGGTGACGATGGTTGCCTGGATGCCGGCCTGGGCCAGGGTCGCTTGCAGGCTGGAGGCAATGTTGATGAACGGCGGCTCGGTGAGGACACGAATGGTGGTCTTGAAGCCGTTCGGGTAACCGGCGTCAGCCAACAGCTGTTTCGCCTCGGCGACGTTCAAGGTGTAGCCCGGATCATCCAGCCGCGCCGGCAAGCCGAGCGGCAGCGGGCGCTGGTTGAGCTGGCCATAGTGCGGCATGACCGTCTGGTTGATGCCCTGATAGTCGATCAACGAGCGCACTGCCTTGCGTACACGGGCATCGTCATAGGGTTTGTTCTTGACGCTCAGTGCCACGTAGTAAAGGGTGCCGCGCTGGACGGTCTGGGTGCGAACCTTGTCGGACTTTTCCAGTGCTTCGATATCCGGTGCTGACATGCCCTTGGCCAGATCCAGATCACCGCGCTCGACCATCAGGCGCAGCGACTGCGATTCGGTCATGTTGCGCATGACGATGCGCTTGAGCTTGGCCGGGCCACCCCAGTAACCGTCGAAGCGGGTCATCAGGATCACATCGTTGGCGCGCCAGTCGTTGAGAATGAACGGGCCGCTGCCGGCCGCATGAGTGGTCAGCCAGGCGCCGCCCATGTCATTGCCTTTCTGGTGCTGCTGGACCACTTTGCGGTCGAGGATGAAGGCGCTGGGCGAAGTGGCCAGGGTGTTGAGCACCAGCATCGGGTCGGTCGGGCGTGGCAGTTCGAGGACGAAGGTATGCTCGTCGCTGGCGCGCAGGTACTGCTCGGCGTTGCCGGCATTGAAACCATAGGCCTTCCAGGTCGAAGCCAGGGCCAGATTGAGCTTGAGCACGCGCTGCAGCGACCAGGCGACGTCTTCGGCGCTGAGGGCGTTGCCGGACTGGAATTTGACGTCCTTGCGCAGGTTGAAGGTAAGGGTCTTGCGGTCTGCGCTGACCTGCCAGCTTTCGGCCAGGGCCGGCAGCAGCTGGTCGGGTTGTTTGACATCCTGCACCAGCAGCATGTCGTACAGGTTGGCATTGACCTCGGAAACATCCAGCCCGGTCGCCGCAGCGGGGTCGAGCGAGAGCAGGTTGATCATGCTCATGCCGACGATCAACTGATCGGCCGGGGTCTTGGCGAATGCTGCAGGGACTGAGGTGAGTGCCAGCGACGCGGCAAACACCCCTGCCCAGAATGTGGGAAGTACGCTCATGTGAGATAGCCTTTTTATAGTTATTGGACTCTCGGGCGGCACGCGATGGCGCGCGCCGCCATGCACGAATCAGAAGCTGTGCAGCGTATTGGTCTCGACGTAGTCGAAGTCGATCTCCTCACCCAGGCCCGGCAGGTCAGACAGGTGCACGAAGCCGTCCTGGTCCATCGGGTCGACCAGGCGCTTGAGGTAGGCCGGGACGTCGTCGTACTCGAGGAACGGGTGCAGCAGGCCGCGCTCGTACCAGCTGCAGTTCTTGATGGCGCCGACCACCGCCAGGTTGGCCGCGCCGTTGCCGTGGATCTCGCAGTCCATGCCAAACGCTTCGGCCATGTGCGCAACCTTCAGGCACGGTGCGATCCCGCCGACACCGGCAACCCCGGCGCGGAGAATGTCACAGACATCGTTCTTGACCCAGCTGGCGCGGCTCAGGTGCTTGCCGCCCAGGCTTTCCGGGCCAAGGATAGGGATGTCCAGCTGGCCCGCCAGCCAGGCATAGGACTCGGCCGAGTCTTCCATCATTGGCTCTTCGAACCAGGCGAAGTCGAGCTTCTCCAGCGCGCGGCCAACGGTCAGCGCTTCGGTCCGGCTGTACCAGTGGTAGCCATCGATCATCAACGCGATGTCCGGGCCAACCGCCTCACGTACCGCCGCGCAGGCCTTGATATCCATGCTCACGCTCGGCGCGAACGACACCGGCGGCATCCAGGTGTGCAGCTTGATTGCCTTGTAGCCACGCTTGACCAGGGTTTCGGCGAAGCGGCCGTACTCTTCCGGGGTCGACAGCCCACCTTCGAGCTCATCGCCACACATGGTTGAACCGTACGCCGGAACCTTGTCGCGAAAGCCACCGATCAGCTTGTGCACCGGCAGGTTCAGCTTGCGCCCGGCCCAGTCCCACAGCGCCTGTTCAACCAGCGCCAGCGCGCGGTCGGTCAACTGGCTGGCACTGCCGCGCTGCCAGTGTGCCAGGTCGTGCCAGATCTTTTCGCGGTCGAAGGCGTTGGCGCCGACCAGCACTTTGCGCACGAAGCCATCCAGCACGTACGGGCGAATCAGCTCGGGCGCACCCAGTGCAAAACCCTCGTTGCCGCATTCGGTCTTGATTCGCAGCAAGGCCATTTTAGCCTGGGTGACATCGCCCGGATGGGCATGGCCGGCGCTGTCTACGGCGCGTCGGGTGGGGTAGGAAAATACCTGGACGTTTACTGCAGTGATGATCATGGACGTCTGAGCCTTCTTATTGGAATTGTGGCGGAAAGGTCACGCTCTGGGGATGATCCTACGTCATCATACAACAATTGAAAAGCACCGCTTTGAAACTTTATAAACCGCGCAAAACCTCCCTTCTCTATACGCCATCAGCGACCTGTCACCCCGCCACTAACCTCTACAAACCTTGATATAGGTGGCCTAAGTCATGTCATCAGACAACATTTCAATAAAAAATAGACAACCCTAAAGTTGTACGATAACTTATTTGAAACATTTGCCACGGAGGGCATCCCCCACCCCGCACTCATCCTCACTGCCCGACCTCATAACGACCTCAACAAAAACAAAAAAAGAAGATCGCATGAACACCACACTCCGCACGCTTATCGCTGTCAGCACGCTTGGCCTGTCGCTCCACGCCCACGCAGATTCGGCCAGCATCAACTACCGGCACGGCTTTACCGAAGACGACAGCATTCACTCCGACCGGATCAAGCTGAACTACCGGATGGACAGTGGCCTGGGTTTTGGCGCCGAGATCAAATACAAGACTGCCGGCGACCGCGAAGACGTCGCCTACGACAACATGGTCAACAACGGCCATGAATTCACCGTCGACTACAACCACAAGCTCAGTGCCAAATCGACGCTGACCCCGGCCTTCCAGATGGACAGCTCGAAAGACGCCACCACCTACAAGTTCGGCCTCAAGTACAGCTACAAGATCAGCGACACCTGGTACGTCGCCAGCCGCGTACGCCACGACGCGCGCAGCCTCGACCGTGATCAGATCGATCACAGCAAAGAGCACCGCGCCAAGGACAACCAGAACACCACGCGCCTGGAAGGCTGGCTCGGCTACACCCCCAAAGGGCCGTGGGCGTTCGAGTATCAGTACATCCACTTCAGTACCGATTACATCCGCTACGACAACAAGAAGAGCGACTACGAGCAGAACCTGATCATCAAGTACAAGCTCAACAAACAGTGGGCGCCATTCATGGAGATCGGCGACATCAAGGTCAATTCCTACACCGATGACCGCCAGGCGCGCTGGCGCCTGGGCATCCAGTACAACTTCATGTAAGGCCTCGCTGGCGGGCGGCCACAAGGCCTGCCCGCTGCTACCGAGCACCGCCGAACCTGCACCTCCAACTACAGGCACCCGCCATGACTGCACCCTCCTCCACCTCGACCAAACCCTTCAACCGCCTGCTGCTGACCGGCGCTGCCGGCGGCCTCGGGCAGATCCTGCGCGATGCCTTGCAGGCGCACGCGAATGTCGTGCGAGTATCCGATATCAGTGAGATGGCGCCCGCTGCCGGCGACCATGAAGAAGTGGTCAGCTGCAATCTGGCCGACAAAGCCGGCGTGCATGCGCTGGCCGATCAGGTGGATGCCATCGTCCACCTGGGCGGTATATCCACAGAGCGCAGGTTCGAAGATATTCTCGACGCGAACATTCGCGGCACCTTTCATATCTATGAAGCGGCGCGCCTGCACGGTATCAAACGGGTGGTGTTCGCCAGCTCCAATCACGTCACCGGGTTTTACCCGCAGGATGTCCAGCTCGATGCTCATTCGCCGCGCCGACCGGACTGCTACTACGGGCTGTCGAAAGCCTACGGCGAAGACCTGGCGACGTTTTATTTCCACCGCTACGGCATTCAGACCGTGAGTTTGCGCATAGGCTCGTCATTCCCGGAACCGCGTAACCTGCGCATGCTCTCGACCTGGCTGAGCTACGCCGACCTGGCCCACCTGGTCGAACGCGCGCTGCTCGCAGAGGACGTCGGCCACACCGTGGTGTATGGCGTGTCTGCCAACCGTGACCTGTGGTGGAACAACCGCTACGCCGCGCACCTGGGCTTTGCGCCGCAGGACAGCTCCGAGCAGTTTAGGGGCAAGCTGGAGCAACTGCCCCAAGCCGCGGCGGACGAGCGCAGTGCCCTGCTGCAAGGCGGCGCCTTTACCAGCGCTGGCCCATTCGATTGAGCCCGGTCAGGTCGCAGCGGATCAGCCATGCAACCCGGCAAGTACCTCGGCCCGCGTGGTGACTTGGCGAAAGTGGTGCTGCCACAGCTCGATGCCGAGTTTGCCGGAACGGTCCAGCGACGAGCCGATGGTGAGGTCGGTGACCAGCGTCGGCGACAGGCCGGCATCGAACAGGGCAAAGCCTGCGGCGAGCACGCAGGTTTCAGTTTGCAGACCACACACCAGCACACGTTCGACGTCCATCTGCTTGAGATAGTCGAGCATCGCTGCAGTGGGCCCGTAGCCGTGCTTGATAAACACCTGATCGACCTCCACCAGGCATTCATCCTGCGCTGCAGGGTGCCAGCCGAGCTGGCGCTCGAAGGGCGTCACCTGCTCGTCATGCAACTCGACCGAGGCAATGGTGGGGATGCGCGCAGAAAACGCCCGCACACCATCAACCAGCCATTCCGGCGGGCTGAAGGTGGCCTGAACATCGACAACAAGCAAAACCTGACGCATAGGTTGTTCCGAATACCTGCAGAAGCCGGGCATTATATCGACGGATCGGCATGCCGGGTGTTTCCCGCCGGGATTGCCTCTGTTCTTTAGCTGCGGCGCACGACAAAGCGCTGCAGCATGCGCTGCTCGCCCGCGCGTCAGGAGACCCGAATGCACCACCCCACAACCGCCCATGGCGCAGTCGCGCAGGGCCCGCACGCGCTCTATCGCAGGGTTACCTGGCGGCTTATCCCGTTTCTGTGCCTGTGCTACCTGGCGGCCTACCTGGACCGCATCAACGTCGGCTTCGCCAAGTTGCAGATGCTGACTGACCTGCAGTTCAGCAGCGCCGCGTATGGCCTGGGCGCGGGCTTGTTCTTCGTCGGCTATATCCTCTTCGAGGTACCCAGCAACCTGATCCTGCAACGGGTCGGCGCCAAGCTGTGGATCGCCCGCATCATGATCACCTGGGGCCTGCTGTCGGCCTGCACGCTGCTGGTAACCACCACCACTCAGTTCTACCTGGTGAGGTTTCTGCTCGGCGTGGCCGAAGCGGGCTTTCTGCCGGGCGTGCTGTTCTACCTGACCCAGTGGTACCCAAGCTACCGGCGCGGGCGAATCATTGCCCTGTTCATGATTGGCCTGCCGCTGTCGAGCGTGATCGGCGGGCCGTTGTCTGGCTGGATCATGAGCAGCTTCGACCAGTTGCACGGCCTGCGCGGCTGGCAGTGGCTGTTCTTGCTGGAGGCGATCCCCAGTGTGCTGCTGGGCGTTGCGACCTTGTGGATTCTGCCCAACAGCTTCCAGCAGGCACGCTGGTTGTCTGATGACGACAAGGCGCAGCTGGCTGCCGACCTCGCGGCAGACGATGCCGAAGACACAGGCAGCAAGCAGCGCTTTCGCGATGGCTTCTTCAACCTCAAGGTGTGGATGCTCGGCGGCATCGACTTCTCGATTTTGCTCAGCGCCTATGCCATGGGCTTCTGGATGCCGACCTTCATCCGCGACGCGGGGGTCAGCGATACCTTCCACATTGGCCTGCTCACGGCCATTCCGAGCCTGGCAGCGCTGATCGGCATGCTGCTGATCGGCGCCAGTTCCGACCGCTATCGCGAACGCCGCTGGCACATCATCGTGCCCTTCATTGTCGGCGCGATTGCCATGGCCAGCAGCACCTTGTTCAGCCATGACCTGCTGATGACGGTACTGCTGTTTGCCATCGCTTCAGCAGCGATCATCGGTGCAGTGCCGGTGTTCTTCAGCCTGCCGGCGACCTTTCTCAAGGGCACTGCGGCGGCCACTGCCTTCGCCCTCGCCTGCTCGCTGGCGAACATTGCCGGGCTGGTCAGCAACTCGCTGATGGGAGTGATGACCGACCTGACCGGCAACGCCCATGCCGCGCTGTGGGCATTTGCCGTCTGCCTGCTGCTCAGTTGCCTGCTGGTGATCGCTCTGCCGGCCAGGCTGGTCAACCGTTGATAGCCGCCGTAGCGGCGCGGCGTCATCCCATCGCCAGTTGGGTGGCGATGACCGCGCAAAAGCCCAGCAGGCATACCAGCGCAACCGCATAGCAGATCGTTCGCCACGGCTGCACGCCGGCCAGATAGGTCAGTGTTGTGGAACGCCAACAGGCTTAAGCGCAGGTGGCCCTGATAACAAGAGATCGCAAGCATCTTGAGAAACAGCAGCACAACACACAGCGCATACACCTGCAGGGCGTCATTCATGCTGGACGCTCACTGCTAACGCCTCGGATGGCCAAATACAGCAGCGGCCCCAGCGAGACGAACACCGCGGTCAGCAGCAAGTAAGGCAGCAGAGCAATCCATGTTCCACGACGGCGACAGTTATCGCTGACCATCCAGCAGCAGCCCAGCCCTGCCATCAGATACAGGTCGATGACGACCTGAGCTGTATCAGGGCGCGCCATCAGTTCCAGGCCAAACGCGACGAGCGACTGCTCGGCATTCAGCAGAGTCCAGCCGGTATACGCCGCAAACGGCACCAGCAAGGTCAGGGCAAGCAAACGCAGGGTCATCAGCCACTCCTTGGGTAGGGTTCGCCGGCAGAGTAGTGATAGTGTTGCGCCCTCTCAATGACCTGACAGGTCATGGACACAAGGCACCAAGGACGGTCAGAGTCGACGTATGAGCCAACCAATTTTCCATCGCCAGCAACCGGCCCCGAGCGCCTCGGCCGGTCAGCAGGTCCGCCAGTTGCGTCAGCAGGCGCGCCTCAGCCAGCTCGAACTGGCGCTGCTGGCCGGGGTTTCGCAGCGTCACTTAAGCTGCGTCGAAACTGGCCGTGCCAAAGCCAGCCCGAGCACTCTGCATGCCCTGCTCTCGGCGCTGGCCGCACCGCTGGAGCAGTGCAACCAGGTGTTCGTCGCCGCCGGCTACGCCCCGCGCTACGCCACATCGCCGCTGGATGCGCCGGAGCTGAAGATGGTCCACGAAGCTATCGAACATATTCTGCACGCGAACAACCCGGCGCCGGCCATCGTCATCGCCAGCAACTGGGATGTCACCGCGGCCAATGCCAGTGCCGGCTTGCTGTTTGCCATGGCCGGCATCGCGCCCGAGGCAACTGCACGGCTGAATTTGCTCGACACACTGCTGCGCCCCGGCGGGTTGGGTGATCGGCTGGCCAATGCCGACGAGATTCGCGCGGTCGCCTGGCAGCGTGCGTCGCGGGAGGCCGTGGCTAGTCCCGAGCTCGCGCAGTTACTACGCGAGCTGCCGGCTCCCGCTGCTCAACTGCACGCGCCCGCAGCCATGCCGGTGTTGCTGACGCGGGTGAATACAGCGGAGGGTGAGCTGAGGTTTCTGTCAACCTTCACCACCTTTGGCATGCCGCTGGACATCACCGTGGAGTCGATGCGGATCGAGCATCTGATTCCGGCAGATGCGCAGACCCGGCAGCGGATGATGGCGGCGTATGAGCACTGGCTCGCTGGTTAACCTGTCGAGCCGCCAGCAGCAGCGCTGAGCAGCAAGCCGCGAAGCTGCTGCATGGCGGGCGTTTCCTGGCTGGCCTGGCGTGTAACCAACTCATACGGGTCACTCACCGACTGGATCGCCAGCGGCAGAATGCAGATGCGGTGATGCTGCAGACACTGCTGGGCCACATCGATAGACACCAGCGCGACGAATTCAGGCTGGTTCTGCAACAGCGACAAGGTCGCCAGAATCGACGTGGTTTCCACCAGGTGCAGCGGGAAGCGCAGGCCGGCATCGTGGAATTCACGTTCCAGTTGCACGCGCATGGGCATGTTCGCCCGGTAGACAATCCAGCGGTTCTCGGCCAGCTGCTCCAGGCTCAAGGTCGCGGCGTCCTTGAGCGGATGATCGACGCTGGCGATCACTGCAAGTGTCTCGTGCTGGACGAACTCACTGGCGAACAAATGCGGTGAGCTGCTGACAGAGGTTCGGCACACAGCCATGTCCAGGCGGCCACTCTCAATCTGGCTGAGCAGAAACTGGCTGGTGCCCTCGACGATCTCGAAGGACATTTCCGGCTGGATCGCCGTGAGTTCTGATACCGCCTTCATCAGCAGCGGCACGGCGCCCATGATCGCACCCACCGCAAGCCTGCCGCCGACTCCACGCAAAATCGCATCGAGGTCATGCCGCAGGTTGGACAGGTCGGCCTGGATCACCCGAGCGGATCTGATCGCACAGTGGCCGGCAGCGGTCGGCTCCAGGCCACGGTTGGTACGTCTGAACAGCAGCGTACCAAAGGTCGTCTCGATCTCCTGCAACGCTTTGCTCGCACCGGGTTGAGTAAGCCCGACGCTGTCGGCCGCGCCGAGCAGCGAGCGGTGCGCATCCAGCTCGATCAACAGGCGCAAATGCCTGGCGTGCAGCCGGGACATGATCGAGTTCAGCGATGGCGTCATTGGCTATGACTCCTGGTTATAGCTGTATGGATTGTTCTCAGTACCACAGCCGTCAGGGGATTTCTATACTGGCCCCGCACGATGACGCACCCGGTGCGCCAGCAAGGCCCTGAGATTGGCCAAAAACAAAGAGGCCAAAAGGCTCCAGGAGAGCGCATGTCCCTGATCAACTACATCACTCAAATCCAGTTCGAGGTCGGCGCGATTGCGCTGCTGCCGGCGGAATGCCAGCGCATTGGTATAACCCGACCTTTGATCGTGACCGACCGCGGCGTACGCGCCGCCGGGCTGGTCGACCGCGCGCTTGACGCCTTCGAAGGCGCTGACATGGCCTTGCCGATCTACGACGCCACGCCACCCAACCCAAACGAGAGCGCAGTCCGCGAAGCAGTCGCCATGTTCCGCGAATGTAACTGCGACGGCATCATCGCCATTGGTGGCGGCTCGGCCATCGACCTGGCCAAAGGCGCGGCCGTCTGCGCCCGCCATGAGGGCCCACTGAAGCGCTTTGCCGTGATCGAAGGCGGCCTTGCCCACATCACCGCCGCCACTGCGCCAGTGATTGCAGTACCGACCACTGCCGGCACGGGCAGCGAAGTCGGTCGCGGCGCCATCCTGATCCTCGATGACGGTCGCAAAGTCGGCGTGATCTCACCGCATGTAGTCCCTAAGTCAGCCATCTGCGACCCTGCGCTGACCGTAGGTTTGCCCGCCGCAATGACCGCTGCCACCGGCATGGACGCTATTGCGCACTGCCTTGAGACGTTCATGGCGCCTGCGTTCAACCCGCCGGCTGACGGCATTGCCCTGGACGGGCTATGGCGCGCCTGGCGCTTCATCACCGCTGCCACCGCCGACCCGCACAACCTCGAAGCGCGGACCAACATGATGAGCGCGTCACTGCAGGGCGCCCTGGCATTCCAGAAAGGCCTGGGCTGTGTGCATAGCCTGAGCCACGCGCTGGGCGGCATCAATCCGCGCCTGCACCACGGCACGCTCAACGCGATCTTCTTGCCGGCGGTGATTGCCTTCAATCGTCAGGCGGCGACGATGACCGCTGAACAGAAGACGCTGCGCATTGCCCAGGCCATGGGCCTGGCTGACGACAGCCAGATCGAAACGGCCCTGCGTGACATGACCCGTGCCCTGGGCTTGCCGACAGGCCTGCGTGAACTGGGCGTCAGCGAAGCGATGTTCCCAGGCATCATCCAGGGTGCCCTGGCCGACCATAGCCACCGCACCAATCCCCGTGAAGCCAGTGCCGAGGACTACCGCTGGATGCTCGAGGCGTCCATGTAAGCCCAAGCCAACAGCTAATCCCAATAACAATAAAAGTGAACAGCCATGACCAGTAAATATGCGCAAGCCGAGCTTGACCGCACTGCGGATACGGTAGCCAGCCGAAACCCGTTCAAGAAATACCAGTTCATCACTGTCAGCCTGCTGCTGGTGATCGGCATCATCAACTATGTCGACCGCAGCGCTCTGTCGATTGCCAACACCTCGATCCAGCGCGACATGGCCATCACGCCTTCGCAGATGGGCATTCTGCTGTCGGCGTTTTCCCTGGCTTATGCCTTCTCGCAACTGCCGCTGGGGGTGATCATCGATCGCCTGGGCAGCAAACTCTCGCTCGGCGCCGCCCTGTTGGGCTGGTCGGTGGCGCAGACCGCCTCGGGCCTGATCAACAGCTTCTCGGCCTTCATCGGCTTGCGCATCGCGCTGGGGATCGGCGAAGCGCCGATGTTCCCCTCGGCGGCCAAGGCCCTGGCGGAATGGTTCGAGGCAGAAAAACGCGGGACGCCCACCGGCATCGTGCTGTCCTCGACCTGCATCGGCCCGTGCATCGCCCCGCCGCTGCTGACCCTGCTGATGATCAACTGGGGCTGGCGCGGGATGTTCATCGCTACCGGCGTGTTCGGCATCGTCATCGCGCTGTGCTGGTTCGCCTTCTACAAGAGCAAGGAGCGTTACCTGGCCGAATTGCCTGCCGAAGAACGCGAGCGCCTGCTGGCGTCGCAGACTCAGCAACAGGCCAACGTGGCACCAAAGCCAAGTTTGAAATCCCAGCTCAGCGCCTGGGCTGAACTGTTCCGCCACAAGAGCACCTGGGGCGCAGTGCTGGGCTTCATGGGCGTGATCTACATGCTTTGGCTGCACCTGACCTGGCTGCCCGGCTACTTCGAGCGTGAGCACGGTCTGGGCCTGTATCAGACCGCCTGGGTGGTGTCACTGGCTTACGTGTTCGGCGCCTTGGGCACCATCGTCGCCGGCCGGCTCTGCGACCGCCTGGTGAAAAAAGGCGGCACGGTGCTGGGCAGTCGCAAACGGGTGGTGATCAGCGCGTTGCTGGCTGCAGCGGCGTTCACCGTGCCCCTGGCCTTTGGCAGCGGCATTGTGCTCAGCCTGGCCCTGCTCTGCTGCGCCTTGTTCAGCATCAACATGGCCAGCTCCACCGCCTGGATGATCGCCAACACCATCGTCGACAGCCGCCAAGTCGCGTCATTCGGCTCCATTCAGAACTTCGGCGGCTACCTGGCAGGATCGGTGGCACCGATCGTCACCGGCTTCAGCATTCAGCAATCGGGCTCGTTCGCCTCGGCATTCCTCATCAGCGCCGTCGTCGCAGCGGTTGCCGCCATGGCTTACCTGTTGCTGTTGAAGCAGCCGATTTCTTCTGACAAGTAACTGGTTTACGGAGTAGAGCAATGCCACTTACCGGCGAACAAATAATCGGGCATCAACTGATTCGTGGCCAAGGCCGTGAACTGCTGGCGATCAACCCCGCGACTGAAGAGGCCATCCCCGCCCCTGTGTTCAACTGCGCCAGCGCCAACTTGGTCAAACAGGCGTGCGAGCTTGCCGACCAGGCGTTTGACAGCTTGCGTTCGACCAGCCCGGAACGGCGCGCGCAGTTTCTCGAAGCGATTGCCGACGGTATCGTCGGCCTGGGCGCAACGCTGCTCGAGCGCGCCCATAGCGAAACCGGGCTGCCTCTGGCCCGCCTGGAAGGTGAGCGCGGGCGTACCGTGGGCCAACTGCGGCTGTTTGCCTCGGTGCTGCGCCAAGGCCGCTGGCAGCAGGCGACCTTCGACTCTGCCCTGCCCGACCGAGCGCCACTGCCGCGCCCGGACCTGCGTATGTGCAAGGTGGCGCTGGGGCCTGTGGTGGTGTTCGGCGCCAGCAATTTCCCGCTGGCGTTCTCGGTCGCGGGCGGCGACACGGCCTCGGCACTGGCCGCAGGCTGCCCGGTGATCGTCAAGGCGCACCGAGCACACCTGGGCACCAGTGAGCTGGTCGGGCGCGTGATCCAACAGGCTGTACAGCAGCTGGAGCTGCCCGAAGGCACTTTCTCGCTGGTGGTGGGTGACGGCAATGACGTTGGCCAACAACTGGTCGCCCACCCGGCCGTCAAGGCCGTTGGCTTCACCGGCTCGCGCAGCGGTGGCCTGGCCTTGCTACGGGCAGCCGCAGCGCGTGCCGAGCCGATCCCGGTGTACGCCGAGATGAGCAGCGTCAACCCGGTGTTCCTGCTGCCAGGCGCACTGGCAGCGCGAGCCGAGACAATAGCCGCAGGCTTTGCCGACGCGCTGGCGCTGGGCGCCGGCCAGTTCTGCACCAACCCAGGCATCCTGCTGGCCGTTGCAGGGCCTGAGCTGGAAACGTTCGTTGCCCGTGCCGGTGCCTGCCTGGCTGACAAGGCCAGCCAGACGATGCTCACAACGGGCATTCACCAGGCATACCTGACCGGCCTGCAACGGATCGCTGCGCAGCCCGACACAGCACTGGTCGCCGCTGGCCAGCCGCCTTCTGCCGCGACGCAAGCGCAGGGTCATTTGTACCGCACGACCTTCGCCAATGTCGCGGCCAACCCGCAGCTGCTGGAAGAGGTGTTCGGCCCTGCGGCAATCGTCATCAGTTGCCAGAGCGTGGACCAGATGCTGGCCTTCGCCAGGTCGCTTGAAGGTCAGCTGACGGCAACTTTGCAGTTGACGGAGCAGGACCTGGAGGTTGCGCGCAGCCTGGTTCAGACGCTGGAGAAGAAAGCCGGCCGGCTGCTGGTCAACGGCTTCCCTACCGGCGTCGAAGTCTGCGATGCGGTGGTCCATGGCGGCCCCTTCCCGGCCACCTCCGACAGCCGCAGCACGTCGGTCGGCTCGACCGCCATCGAGCGCTTCCTGCGACCGGTGTGTTATCAGAACCTGCCGGATGCCTTGCTGCCTGACGCGCTCAAGCAAGACAATCCACTGCAGATCTGGCGCCAGCTTGACGGGGTAACCACAGCGCCGCTTGGCTGAATGAGCTTCGCCAGTAGCCAGCGAGTACGCTGCCCTGGTTACTGGCATCCGCCTGTCAAATACTCACCAGCTCGGTCACCGGCAGTCGATTGGAAGTCTTCAGCTCACGCAGGGAAATATTGGATCTGATACTGGAAACGCCCGGCAGGGTCCTCAGCACTTTTTCAACAAACCGGCTGTAGCTGTCGAGATCTCTGGCCACTACCTGCAACAAAAAGTCGGCCTCCCCCGTGGTGTTGTGACAGCTCAGCACCTGCGGCGCCGATTCGATGATCCGTTCGAATTTTGCAGTCGCTTCCTCACTGTGGTCCGTGCAGGAAATCTGCACGAAAGCCATCACCCCAAGGCCCAGCTTCTTTCTATTGAGCACTGCCTGGTAGCCTTCGATGACCCCACACTGCTCCAGGCGCTTTTGCTTTCGCCAACAGGAGGCTTCGCTCAAGGACAACAGCTCGGCAAGCTTGACGTTGGACAGCCTGCCGTCGCGTTGCAGTCTGTCTGATATCGCAACATCTACCTTATCCAGGCGTTCGTTCATGAAAGGACTCTTCAAAAGAAATGACTTTAAGCGAAGTTAATTTCAGCCAACCCTCAAAGTCAATTGCACTCTGAAAGGCAATTTCAGCTTGATTGCGGATAATTGACCGCACCCCAAGCGCTGAACCAGATTGTGCTGCCATGCACACGGAGGTCGTTGCCATGAAAGCTGTAGTGTACGAAGCCTTTAACCAGCCACCGCGCCTGATGAGCGTCGCCGACCCAACCCCGGAGCGTCACGGCGTGGTCATCGAGGTCAAGGGCACCGGCGTATGCCGCAGCGACTGGCATGGCTGGAAAGGCCATGATCCCGACATTCAGTTGCCACACGTGCCAGGGCATGAACTAGCCGGAGTCATTGCCGAGGTCGGCAGCCACGTCAGCCGGTGGAAAGTCGGTGACCGCGTTACCGTACCGTTCGTGGGGGGTTGCGGGGCATGCCCGGAATGCAACAGCGGCAATCAGCAGGTCTGCCACAGCCAGTTCCAACCTGGCTTCACCCACTGGGGCTCGTTCGCCGAATACGTAGGCATCCACCACGCGGATCTGAACCTGGTCGCGCTACCCGAATCGATGGACTATGCCACTGCTGCGAGCCTGGGCTGTCGCTTCGTCACCTCATTTCGCGCGGTAGTTGATCAAGGCAAGGTCAGCGCGGGCCAATGGGTCGCCGTGCACGGCTGCGGTGGGGTTGGCCTGTCCGCGGTGATGATCGCCAACGCCCTGGGCGCGAATGTGGTTGCAGTCGATATCGCCGATGACAAACTGGCGCTGGCACGCACGCTGGGCGCCGTTGCCACGATTAACGCCACTCAGGTGGCGGACGTTGCCGAAGCGGTGATGGAGATTACCAAAGGCGGTGCGCATGTATCGCTGGACGCGCTGGGCCATCCGACTACCTGCTTCAACTCGATCAATAACCTGCGCCGTCGCGGCAGGCACGTCCAGGTGGGCCTGATGCTCGCCGACCACGCCAGCCCGGCCGTGCCGATGGGCAAGGTGATTGCGCACGAACTGGAAATCTGCGGCAGCCATGGCATGCAGGCGCACCGCTACGATGCCATGCTCGAGATGATCCACAGCGGCAAGCTGGCCCCGGATAAGCTGGTGGGCAAGACCATCAGCCTTGAGCAGTCGATTGATGCACTGGTGAACATGGCCCGGTTCGAGACGGCAGGCGTGACGGTGGTCACGCAGTTTTGAGGTGGTGGTGAACCTTGCCTACTGAGGCCGCTGCGTAACTGCCTCAGCGGGCGACCAGCCCCCACCTAACGCTCGCTATGCCGCAATTTCATCAGAACCAGAGCACCGGGCTGGATCCGTTCGATGCAGTCTGGTTCAGGATTGGGGGGCAGCCACGCAGTGTGGAGATAACTACCTGACGATGTGAGCGTGGGAATTTGGGGCTGCTTTGCAGCCCTTTCGCGACACAAGGCCGCTCCTACAGGGGACCGCGTCAGCAGGTATTGCGCGGTCCCTGTAGGAGCGGCCTTGTGTCGCGATAGGGTCGCGCAGCGGCCCCCTTACCCGCGACTAGACCCACCCAGCACAACTGGCTACGCTGCTGCTTCGCTCCCTTGGAGAAGCACATGACCGAAACCCATCGCGGCAGTTGCCTCTGCGGCGCCGTCAGCTACCAGCTACTCACGCCGCCAAAAGCCGTCAGCCACTGTCATTGCAGTCAATGCCGCAAAGGCCACGGCGCCGCATTCGCGTCGTACGCCAGCGTGCCACGCGACGCGCTACGCATCCTCAGTGGCGAGTCGAGCATCAGGGCCTATGCATCATCAGCCACAGTAAAACGTGAGTTCTGCAGCGAGTGCGGATCAACGCTGTTCTGGTCGCGCTCAACGGGTGAGTTCGCTGACTGGGTTTCGATTGCACTGGGCACGCTCGACACACCGTTGCTGCCAGCCAAACAGAAACACGTTCATCTCGAGTCAGCAGCACCTTGGTACACCCCCAACCCAAGCCGGGGCATAGGATGACTTCTGTGATTCGACCGGCAACCGTGGCGGACGCAGCAGCAATCAGCGCGGTCGTGATTGGCGCATTGCGTGTGTCCAACGCCAGGGACTACTCAGCAGACATCATTGAACAGGTGCAACGCAGTTTTTCACCCGCAGCGGTCGAGCAACTGATTGCCTTGCGTGAGGTGTATGTCGCAACTCTGCAAGATCAGGTAGTAGCTACGGCGGCCTGGATGGCGGTGTGGTGCGCAGTGTATTTGTGAGTCCTGATTATCAGCGCCGCGGGGTTGGGCAGCAATTGATGCGCAAACTTGAGGCAGTGGCGCAGGCCAGAGGCCTCGGCGTGTTGAGCGTGCCCTCGTCGATTACTGCTCAGGCATTTTATCGGCGCTTGGGCTTCAGCGAGGTTCGCGACGAATTTCACGGTGCCGAGCGCACGATCATCATGCAAAAGACATTGCGATAGAAGCAGAAGCGGCCCAACTTCACGAGCGCACCGCGAATCCTTAGTCGAAACTCGCCAAAAACGCCTGAGTATCTTGATCAGAAAGCAAGCAAACCACCCGGCAACCCCGCGGTGCATCCGCCACCAACTGCTGCATCTTGCGCCGCGCCGACTGCCTGGTTTGCCACATGAAGCGGAAAAACTCAGGCAGATTGCCCAGCAACTCTGGGCAATCTGCCGGCAGGTCAGGCCGGGTCCGACCGCGATTGAGCAACGTCCTCAGCAACACTCGCCAGAACCGTAGCGGAGTCGATCGGTCAATCCAGATCAACAGGTCGGCGCGCGCCAGCCGATTTTCCCAGGTCGCCGAATGCCCTCCTTCAAAGATCCACCGCTCACCCGCCTCGACCTCGCCGCACAGTCGGGTCTTCTCATCCCGGCTGCGCTCAACCCAGCCGGGCTGCCAGTGAATGGTGTCGATGTGCACGACCGGCAAACCAGTGCGTTCACCCAGCTGCCGCGCCAGGGTACTTTTGCCCGAACCCGGCTGGCCAACAATCATCACCCGTTGCATCGAAGCTCCTTTTCGCTGTGCGTGCTAAATCGAGGGGGCGCGATTGTAAGGGGGTGACCGGCACTGTCAATGCTGATCTGCCAGTTTCAGCCAAGGCCAACGCTGGCGATAACTTGCTGCCTTATCGTTGAACAAACCAGCCAGCGGGTTGAGTGGGTTGAGCCTGAGGACGTTGTGCTGCAAATCATCCAGCCCGTAGGTGCTGTACAGCTCGCCGGTATATACATCAACGCCGACGCAGGTCGAGGCGATCAGGTAGCGGTCTATGCCGTCGGTAGCCTTGCGAAGCTGCGGGTAGTCAGCACCGAATCTGGTTTTGTACCAAAGGTGAATACGGGCTTGATTGCGCACTTCGACGTTGACACCAAGGTGCGCGCAGGCCTCGTGCACACGCTGAATCACGCGATCCTCTGCTTCCCAGGAAAGATCGCTATCGAAGTAGGCAATGTCGTAGTCCTTGATGCCCCATTCGGCGTTCTGACCTGCCTGGTGATTCCAGAAGGTCTGGAACAGACACCCAGCCACCAGCATGCAGTCCGGGAGCTGCAACGTCGGCAGCAGCGTCAACAGTTGCTGGTTGATCGCATTGGTCTGGATGATCGTCAACAGGTGCTGGTTTGTCACTTGATTCATAGTCGCCGTCCATATTGGCGTAAGTCGATGCGCTCGCTCAATTCTACCGCTCCCAGAGCACGCCACGGCAAGCGTGAATACCCGACGCCGGCAGCCGCTCTGTTCAGCACCTTTCATCGATACCACTGATGATTACTATCGAACCGCACGCCTGCCCGCTTGCCGCAGGCGACTTCTATAATGCCCGCCAATCCGCCCTCTCCCGCCTGCTCAAGGCGACCTCATCCTTGGAACCAAGCACCATGCCAAGCGCCAGCCAGGCCCCTAGCGGCCTCCCTGAACACAATCAACAAAGCGTCGCACAGCAGTGGCTGGCGATCCTCTCGGTCGCTGTGGGCGCATTTGCCCTGGTTACCAGCGAGTTTCTGCCAGTGGGCGTGCTCAACGACGTCGCCCGCGACTTGGGCATCAGCGCCGGCCACGCCGGGCTGATGGTCACCGTGCCGGGCATCATGGCGGCCCTCGCTGCCCCGCTGCTGTCAGTCGGCATCGGCACTATGGACCGCCGTTACCTGCTGATCGGCCTGACCCTGATCATGATCATCGCCAACGCAGTGGTGGCTTACGCCAGCGACTTCAGCCTGCTGCTGTTCGGCCGCGTGCTGCTGGGTATCAGTATCGGTGGCTTTTGGGCCACCGCGATTGCCCTGAGTGGCCGCCTCGCGCCCAAGGGTGTCGGCGTGGCACAGGCGACCTCGATCATCATGGTCGGCGTAACCCTGGCCACCGTGCTCGGCGTGCCGGTCGGTACCTGGCTGAGCGGACTGATGGGCTGGCGCATGACCTTCTTGGTGACCGCACTGGTGGGCATTCCGGTGCTGCTGGCGCAGGTGCTTTTGCTACCGCGGCTCAATCCAGAAAAGGCTATCCGCGTCAGTGACCTGCCGGCGTTGTTCATCAATCCGCAGGCGCGGATTGGCCTGATTGCCGTGTTGCTGATTGGCCTGGCGCACTTTGCGGCATACACCTACGTGGCGCCGTTCTTCAAACAGAATGCCGGCTTCGACGGGCCGACCATTGGCTCGCTGCTGTTGCTGTACGGCGTGGCCGGTGTGCTGGGCAATATCTTCGCCGGCTTTGCCGCCAACCGCAGCGTGCGTCATACCCTGATGCTGGTGGCTGTAATGATCGGTATCAGCACTGCACTGTTCCCCCACTTCGCCACCGGCATGACCGGCGCGGCCATCTTGATTGCGCTGTGGGGCTTCGCCTTCGGTGCGTTCCCGGCCTGCGCCAGCATCTGGATGTTCATCGTTGCACCCAAGGACGTCGAACGCGGCATGCCGCTGTTCGTGGCGATGTTCCAGGTGATCATTGCGCTAGGCTCGTTCTTTGGTGGGCAGATCGTCGATCAGCTGGGTACGGCAGCGTTGCTCAGCCTGGCAACTGCTTTGGTCGCCTGCGGCTTCATGACGGTGCTGGTGCTGGGCCGCAAGGTCAGCAACCACCTGGCGGCACAGCCCTGCTAGATTTGAAAGCCGAAGTACTCGCTGCTCGGTGGGTTTGTAACTTGCGTTACGCCTCACTACCGTGCTCACTGAGCAACCAGCCGGCCTGATCACCGGCACTCTCATGGAGTGAAACCGAATATGCCTTCGTTCGAGCAAATGATCGAAAGCAACCGCGATGCCTGGAACGCCTCTGCCGATGCGCATCGCAACGGTGCCACCTGGCAGAGCTTGTTGACGGAGGTTGCCCATGCACAGTTCTCCTGCCTGGACCCGACACTCACGGCGCTGCTCAAGCAAGTAGACCTTCGCGGCAAACAGGTACTGCAGTTGGGCTGCAACAATGGCCGCGAAGCGCTCTCGCTGTATGCGCTAGGCGCCGAGCATGTGGTCGGCGTCGATCAGTCCGCCGCATTCCTGCAGCAAGCCCATGAACTCGCCGCAAGGTCGCCCCACGCTGTCGAGTTCATCGAGGCCGACATCCACCAGCTACCAGCCTCGATGAACGGGCGCTTCGATCTGGTGCTGATCACCATCGGCGTGCTCAACTGGATGCCCGATCTATCCGCGTTCTTCCGCCACGCTGCCAGCACGCTGAAGCCGGGCGGGACGCTGGCAATTTACGAAACTCACCCGTTCCTGGAAATGCTCGAACCTGAGTCCAACGACCCCTGGCGCATCAGCGGCAGCTACTTCCAGACCGAGCCTGTGGTTGAGGATAAGGCCATTGTTTATGAGGGCCAGGGTGAGGCGAATGGGGTGACGTCGTATTGGCACATCCACCGCATGAGCGACATCGTCACCGCTGTGCTGCAAGCGTCGCTGCAACTGCAGGCGTTCACCGAATACCCGCACTCGAACCGCGAAGAGCTCTATGACGTTTATGAGAGCAACGAGCTGCAGGTGCCGATGTGTTACACCTTGCTGGCAGTGAAATAGCTGCAACCGCAAGCAGGAACAAGCGCACGCTGATTGCGACAAAAAGCAATGGGCAACCGATAAACGCTCTAAAAAAGCGAAATTCAGGCAGAATAAATCCCCCGAAAGAAACATGTTGCAATAAACCACCACCAGCCAACGGTATAATCAGATCCGGTCAAACGGAGCGATCCATGCAAACGCTGGGAAGGGATTATCAACACGGCGAGCACGTTGCCCATCACTGCCACGGCGAAGACCAGCTGATCTACGCCGCCAGCGGCATCATGCGTGTCAGCAGTGACGGCGGTAACTACGTCATCCCCGGCGGGCATGCCCTGTGGGTACCGGCCGGGGTCGACCACGCGATCGCCATGCAAGGCCAGGTGCGCATGCGCACGCTGCTGCTTGAAGCGCACATCGACCGCTGTCAGGTGATCGTCGTTTCCGGATTGCTGCGCGAATTGATCCTGGCCGCGTCACGCCTGCCCGACCGGCAGGACGGCGAGCACATCCGCGCCCTGATCAAACACGAACTGGCCAACGCGGCCCACCTCGATGCCTTCGTAGCGATGCCGCAGCATGCGCGGCTGCGAGCGTGGTGCGAGCGCTTTCTCGACGACCCGGCCCAAGACCTCACCCTGGAGCAATGCGGCACGCAGCTCAACCTCAGTGCCCGCAGCGTGGCGCGGTTGTTTCAGCGGGAAGTGGGCATGTCCTATGGCGAATGGCGGACTCGCGCGCGGGTCATGCTCAGCCAGCAGAAGCTCGCCGAGGGCAAGCCGATCCTGACGGTGGCGCTGGAGCACGGTTACGAAAGCGCCAGCGCCTTTGCGGCCATGTTCAAGCGCACGCTCGGTCAGGCGCCGAGCGATTGGCAGTTGCGCCTGCTGGGCAGCAGCGACTAGCCAGCAGGTTGTCCCGTTTGCACGCATGGTTGGCGCGCTTGCGGCAGCGGCGCAGCGGGCGCGCTGAGTAACCTCGCATCACAGCCCCTGATGCGACATTTGTGATGCCTTTACGCCAATCCTCCCCCCGCCCTACCCGGCTTGCCTTGGCCATGCTCTGTGCGCTGACTGCCTGCGCCCGGCAACCTGTGCCCGCGCCGCCCCCCTTGCAGATTCATGCCCTGGCCAGCGTGCCCATCGGTACCAGCAGGCAGGCCCTGCCCGAGGACTGGTGGCGGCTGTTCAATGATCCGCAGCTTGACCGCTGGGTACAGCGCGCCCTGGCGCGCAATCAGGACCTGGCCCAGGCCGAAGCCAACGTACAGGCGATGCTGGCGGGCATTGCCGAGTTCGACGCCCAACGCTGGCCCGCCACTGCACTTGGCCTGGCAGCCACATACGGTAAAACTGCCGATGATCAGACCCTGGCCAAAGCCACCGACAGCCACGCCTCGGCGCAGTGGCAACTCAATCCGGGCATCGAGCTGGCCTATCAGGTCGATATCTGGGGGCAGGTACGCGCTGCCATCGAGCGCGCCGCGGTGCAGGCCGACGCCAGCGCCGCAGCACTGGACCTGGTGCGCCTGAATGTCGTCACTCAAACCAGCCGTGCCTACGTCCATCACTGCACCTTCAGCGCCCGTCTGAACCAGGCCAGGCAATCCCTGCGCAGCCTTGCGCGCAGCGTGCAACTCAGCCAACGCCAGCAGCAAGCGGGCATCGCCACCGAGCTGGACCGCGAGCGCCTGCTCGCACTGCGAGAGCAGCTGCGCGCCGAATTACCGTTGCTCGAAGCGCACCGGCAGATGGCCCTGTACGAGCTGAACATGCTCAGCGGCCAGGCTGCGCCGGCAGAGGCCATAACCTGCGACAGCCCGCCCACGCTGGCGGCTGCGCTGCCGCTCGGCGATGGCTGGCAGTTGCTCGAACGCCGCCCGGATGTGCGCCAGGCCGAGCGTGAGCTGCGCGCCGCCGGGCTGGACGTCGAGATCGTCACCGCCGACCTCTACCCCAAGGTCAGCTTTGGCGCTTCGCTGACGGCTGCCGACCAACACCTCGGTCACCTCGGCGACAGCCGCGCTGTGATGTTCGGCATCGGCCCGCTGATCACCTGGCAGTTCCCCAACGTGCGCGCCAACCGCGCCCGAGTGCGCAAGGCCGAAGCCTTGCAGCAGGCCCAACGGGCTCATTATCAAGGCGTCGCGCTGGCCGCATTGAAGGATGTGCGCCAGGCCCTCGCTCGCTTCGACGGTGAGCGGCGAAGCCTGCTGGCCGTCACCGCTGCGCTGGAGCACGGTCAACGTGCGCATGCACTGGCCGACTTCAATTACCGCGCCGGCGCCCTCGACGGCCTGGCGTTGCTCGACAGCGAACGCGAGCTGATACGCCTGCGCGCTCGCCAGGTCGACGCCCAAGGTCGTCTCGCCCAGGCCCAGATCAACCTGTTGCGCGCCCTCGGCGGCCGCTGGCAGGCACCCATCAGTAAAACCGGAACCCAACCATGAACAGTGCCGTACAACCCACCGTGCCCAACGCTGCCGAGCAGCGCAGTAAAACCACAACCCGGCGGCGCCTGGCGCTGACGCTAGCGCTCGCCGTGACCGTGGTCGCGCTGGTGGCGCTGGCCAGTTATTGGTGGACCACAGGCCGCTATCTGCAGAGCACCGATGACGCCTACATCAAGGCTGACTGGGTGGCGCTGAGTTCGCGCGTGGCGGGCAATGTGGCGGCCGTTGAAGTCGAAGACGACCAACCGGTCAAGGCCGGAGACGTGCTGGTGCGCCTGCACGATCGCGACTACAGCGCCCGCCTTGATCAGGCAAAAGCCGGTGTTGCCCAGGCGCAGGCGGCACTGCTCGCAGCCGCTGCCAGCCAGCAACTGGCGGCCGAGCGGATCACCCTGCAACGCCAGGCCATCCTCCAGGCGCAGGCCGCCCTGCGCAGCGCCAAGGCCGAAGCACGCCGCAGCCAGCTCGATGTCCAGCGTTATCGCGAACTGGTGCGTGACCACGCCGCCACCGCGCAACGGCTGGAAACCGCCACCAGCCAGGCCAGCCAGGCGCAAGCGGGCGAGCAAGTCGCCCAGGCCGCGCTGCAGCAACAGCAAGCGCAACTGAACATGGCCAAACTGCGCGCCGCGCAGGTCGATGCCGAACTCCAGCAGTGCCAAGCGACCCTTTCCCGCGCGCAAGCCCAACAACGGCTGGCCGAACAGGATCAACAAGACACCGTGATTCGCGCCCCGATCGCCGGGGTGGTCGGCCAACGCCGAGTTCGTGCCGGGCAATATGTAGTGCCAGGCCAGCCGCTGCTGGCAGTGGTGCCGTTGCAGCAGGCCTACGTCGTGGCCAACTACAAGGAAACCCAGCTGGAGCACATGCGCCCCGGCCAGCCGGTACGTATCGCGGTCGACAGCTTTTCCGACCACGACCTGCAAGGGCATGTAGCGAGCTTGTCGCCGTCCTCCGGCAATGTCTTCGCGCTGCTGCCGTCCGATAACGCTACCGGCAACTTCACCAAGATCGTGCAGCGCTTCCCGGTACGCATCCTGCTCGATCAACCGTTGCCGGATCTGCCGATCCTGCCCGGCATGTCGGTTGCGACACGGGTCGACACGCGCCCGGGGGCAAGCACCGATGAGCACTGAGCAACCGGTATCGTTGCGTGCCTGGGTGGCAGTGATGGCGGGGCTGTTCGGCTGCTTCATGGCCGGCATGAACGTACACGTCACCAGCGCGGCGCTGCCCGAGATCCGGGGTTCACTGGGGGCCAGCTTTGAAGAAGGCTCATGGATATCCACGGCCTATCTGGTCGCAGAAATCGTGATGATCCCGCTGACCGCCTGGCTGGTCGAAGTGTTCTCCCTGCGCCGAGTGATGTGGACCGGTTCGTTTATCTTTCTGCTCGCCTCGGTAGCCTGCTCGGCGGCACCCAATCTGGAGACGATGATTTTCATCCGGATCATTCAGGGCGCGGCTGGCGCGGTGCTGATTCCGCTGTCGTTCCAGCTGATTATCACCGAGCTACCGGCGCGCAAGATGGCCATGGGCATGGCCCTGTTCAGCCTGGCCAACAGCGTCGCCCAAGCCGCCGGCCCGTCGCTGGGCGGCTGGCTCACCGACGCCTTTTCGTGGCGCTGGATCTTCTACCTGCAACTGGTGCCGGGTATTGCCTTGCTGCTCGCCATCGCCTGGTCGATCGAAGCCAAGCCGATGCAGCTGGCGCGCCTGCGCCAAGGCGACTGGCTGGGCATCGCCGCCATGGTCATCGGCCTGGGCGGGCTGCAGATCGTGCTGGAAGAAGGCGGCCGCCTCGACTGGTTCAGCTCGCCGTTGATCGCCGGCCTCAGCCTGATTGCCGCCGTTGCGCTGGTGCTGTTCGTGGCGACCCAGCTGTTTGGCTCACGTGCCTTCATCAATCTGCGCCTGCTCGGCCACTACAACTTCGGCGTGGCCAGCGCGGCGATGTTCATCTTTGGCGCGGCTACCTTTGGCCTGGTCTTTCTGGTGCCCAACTATCTGTCGCAGCTGCAGGGTTTCAGCGCCCATCAGGTCGGCGTGGCGCTGATTGCCTACGGCGTGGTGCAACTGCTGCTGGCGCCACTGATGCCCCGCCTGATGGGCTGGACCAGTGCCAAGTTCATGGTCGCCAGCGGCTTTTTGATCATGGCACTGGGCTGCTGGTTGGGCGCGTGGCTGAGCGCCGATGCCGGCAACAACGTGATCATTCCCTCGACCGTGGTGCGCGGCATTGGTCAGCCGTTCATCATGGTGGCGTTGTCGGTGCTGGCCGTCGCTGGCCTGGACAAGCGCCAGGCCGGCTCAGCCTCGGCGGTGTTTTCCATGCTGCGCAACCTCGGCGGGGCCATCGGTACGGCGGGGTTGACGCAGATCGTCGCCAGCCGCGAACGGCTGCATAGCGAGCGCTTGCATGAGCACGTCACGCTGTTCTCGCCCGCCCTGCAGGAGCGTATCGGCCAACCGATGCAGAGCTGGCTGCTGCAGCAGCAACAGCTGCTCGAAGGGCTGGCCGGGACGATCCGCCGCGAGGCCTACCTGATGGCCTACAGCGATGCATTCTATGTGTCGTGCCTGGCGCTTACCGCCTGCGCAGTCGCGGCCCTGCTGCTGCGCTCGGAACGGGCAAAGGAATCTACAGCCCCGTAGCCAAGGCATCACTCAGCTTGCGCGCTTGCGCCCGCATTGCCTGGCAGAAACGATCGACCGCCGCCGAGCCGGGGCGGTGGTCTGGGCGAACCAACATCACTTTGTAGGGTACGCAGACACTCAGCCTGCGTATCGACAGGCCACTGCGCGCAGCGTCCAGGCCACTTAGCGGATTGATGACTGCCACGCCCAGCCCTTGCCTGACCATCGCGCATACCGAGGCGGCATTGGTCGTCTCGATGACGGTGCGCCGGTTGACGCCTGCCGCGCTGAAATGCTGATCCAGCTGCTGGCGATAGGTATCCAGGCTGGAGAGGTTGATGAAATCAACCTGGTGAAAGTCACTGAGCTCAAGCTGGCGCTTGTCGAGCAACGGGTGCTGATCCGGCAATAGGCAGACCATGCTTGCGCTGAACAACAACTCAGCGACGGTCCCGTGTGGCGTTTGCTCGACCTCGGTGAGCCCAAGGTCATGCTGTTGTGCAATCAGAGACTCTTCCAGCAGTGGCGACTCTTGCGCTTCGATCCGCACGCTCACGCCGGGGTAGTGTTGATGAAAGCTTTGGCACACCTCTGGCAGTAACGTCTGCGAAAACAGTGGCAGGCAAGTGATCGCCAACCTGCCCTGCTCAAAATTGCGAATGGCCTGGGCGCAGCGATCGATACGCTCCAGAGCGATGTACGACCGCTCCACTTCCTCCAGCAGCAGCAACGCCTGCGCCGTCGGCTTCAAGCGTCCTGCTTCGCGGTCAAACAGGCTCAACCCCACCAGTTGTTCGAACCTCGCCAGTTCACGGCTGACGGTAGGTTGCGAGGTGAACAGCAGGCGTGCAGCCCCGGTCACGCTGCCGGCTGACATGATGGCCCGAAAGATCTCGATATGACGAAATGTAAGCTTCACAGCGGCACCGACGCAGCAGAATTGCCATATCAGATATGAATTGCTGACACATAAAAAGCTATTTTTATAAATACGTCGCTTACCGCAACCTTGGGCCCCTCCCGTACAAGGATTACCCCATGCCTGAATCCACCCCCTTCCACTTGCTGGCCAGCGCAGTTCGCCGCCATGGCTCGCCGTTGTGGGCCTACGACGCAAACACCATCAACGCCAGGATCGACCAGTTGCAAGGCTTCGATCTGGTTCGCTATGCGCAGAAAGCCAACCCGAATCTGCATATCCTGCGCCTGATGCGCGCGCGAGGCCTGGCCCTGGATGCGGTATCACTGGGCGAAATCGAACGGGCCCTGGCTGCAGGCGCCACGCTCGATCGGCAGCCAGCAGAGCTGGTACTGACCAGCGATGTGCTGGATCGCGCGACGCTGGCGCGGGTGGTCGAAGCGGGCATCGAGGTCAATGCGGGCTCAATCGACATGCTCCGACAGCTGGGCGAATGCTCCCCCGGGCACCGGGTGTGGCTGCGGATCAACCCGGGCTTCGGCCACGGCCACAGCCGCAAGACCAACACCGGCGGCGAAAACAGCAAGCATGGCATCTGGCACGAGCAACTTGGCGAGGCCCTCGACTGCATCCGCGCTCACGGCCTGCACCTGGTGGGCGTGCACATGCACATCGGCTCAGGTGTGGATTATGCGCACCTGGAGCAGGTCGCCCAGGCGATGGTCAAGTTGGTCGGCCGGCTGAACATGGATATCGAGGCGTTCTCGATCGGCGGCGGGTTATCGGTACCCCACCGGGACGGCGACACTCCGGTCGACATCCAGCGCTATGCCCGGACCTGGGCAGCGGCGAAAAGCCAGATCGAAACAATGCTTGGCCATGGCGTGCGCATGGAGATCGAGCCGGGGCGGTTCTTGCTTGCCGAGTCGGGCTACCTGGTGACCGAGGTGCGTGCGGTCAAGCAGATGGGCGGCAACCGCTTCATCATGGTCGACGCCGGCTTCAACGATTTGCTGCGCCCGGCGCTGTATGGCAGTTATCACCGGATGACAGTGTTTGATGCCAACGGCAATCCAGTCGAGCGGCCATTGCAACTGACTCAGGTGGCTGGCCCGCTGTGCGAGTCGGGCGATGTTTTCACCCAGGACGAGCACGGGCTGGCGGCGCAGTTGTTGCCCCAGGCCTGTGTCGGCGACCTGCTGGTGATCCACGACGCAGGGGCCTACGGCGCCTCCATGTCGTCGAACTACAACAGTCGGCCGTTGTTGCCCGAAGTGCTGATCGAGGATGGCGATATTCGTCTGATCAGGCGCCGACAAACCATTCAGGCGCTATTGGACCTGGAACTGTAAGAACCACGCTGATCGACTCGGGCCGGGCCGATCAGCGACATTTCACCAGCGCCAAGCGACACGCTTGTCCCGCCCTGAAAATAAAACTTGCCCCACTGCATCCAACCCGCCACCCACCGCGTATATCAAGCACGGACAGACCTTCCTGGCCGATACTTCCTGCAAGGATCACCACCATGAAACGCACTGCATTGAAAACGCAGCTGGTCGCCAGCCTGCTGACGCTCGCCTTCGCCGGTAATTTCACCATCAGTACCGCGCAAGCGGCGAGCATGAACCAGGACAGCGTCATGGTGGGCGGCCAGAGCATGTTGCCGAGCAAGGACATCATCGACAACGCGGTGAACTCTGCAGATCACACTACGTTGGTCGCCGCAGTGAAAGCGGCCGGGCTGGTCGACACCCTCAAAGGCAAAGGCCCGTTCACCGTATTCGCGCCGGTCAACTCAGCCTTCGCGGCATTGCCCGCGGGCACTGTCGACACGCTGCTGAAACCGGAAAACAAGGCCAGCTTGAGCAAACTGCTCACCTATCACGTCGTTGCCGGCAAGCTCGACATGGCTGCCCTTGCCGCCAAGATCAAGGCGGGCGGCGGCAAAGCCGAACTGACCACCGTGGCGGGCGGCAAGTTGTGGGCGATGATGAACGGGCCGCACAACATCACCCTCAAGGATGAAAAGGGTGACGTGGCCGACATCACCACCTACGACGTGTACCAGTCCAACGGCGTGATCCAGGTAATCGACAAGGTCCTGATGCCTAAAGGCTGAGCCCTGCCGCCGCGCCCATCGGACGGGGTGCGGCGGTATTGGCCAGGCGCCGCTCAGTGAATGGCCCGTCCCCATTTCCTACACTATTCTCTGACTGCAATCGAAGCCTCGCATCACTCAACCGATTGCCTGGAGAACAGCTATCTCAATCGCCGAAAGTGACCAGTTGGCGCAGCTCCTGGCATCCACTGCGCTGGGCGACCGACGCGCCTTCGAAACGCTCTATCGCAGTGTAAGCCCGCGCTTGCACGGGATTGCCCTGCGTTTCATGGGGCGCGGCGATCTGGCTGAAGATGTGCTGCAGGAGAGTTTCGTGCGCATCTGGCATAACGCCTCCCGCTACCAGGTGCACATTTCCGCGCCAATGACCTGGATGATCAACATCACTCGCAATCAGGCCGTGGATCACCTGCGCAAGCAACGTGAACGCTCGCTGAGCGATGTCGAAGCGCAGCTGCTGGAGGATCAAGGTCCTTCCGCGCATGAGCAATTGAGCACTGCCCGCGAGGCTAGCGCGCTGAACCGCTGCCTGGACACGCTTGAAGGCATGCAACGCCAGTCGATCGCCGTCGCGTATTTCCAGGGTTTGTCCTGTGCCGAACTCGCCGTCCACCTCAAGGCTCCATTGGGCTCGGTCAAGTCGTGGATCCGCCGTGGTATGGAGCGCCTGCGCAGGTGCCTTGAATCATGAACTATCAAACCCCTGCCCTGCGCCGTGCCTTGGCTGGCGACTACGCCGTCGGTTTGATGCCGGCGCTGGCGCAGCGGCGCTTTGAACGGCTGTTGCTTGAAGACAAGGCGCTGCGTGCAGAGCTTGCCCAGTGGCAAACCTGCCTGGCCAGCATGACCGAGACTATCCCAGAGTCGCCCGTTGCGGAGCATGTCTGGCAGCGGATCAGGGCACACATCGAACCGCAGCCGGTCACTGAACCGGCTAAACGCGGGTGGTGGAACGGGCTGCGTATCGGCGTGGTGGCTTGTGCGCTGGCGGTGGCCGTGGTGTTTGGCGTGATCCACAACCTCGACGACAGCCGCTACCGCGCCACCCTGCGCAGTGACACTGCGCAGGCTGTGTTCCGGATTGACGCTGGTGCAGACCAGTTGCACATCGAAGCGCTGGCACTGACTGCAATTACCCCGGCGCACAGCCTGCAACTCTGGGCGATCGCCGCGGGCAGCAAGCCGGTCTCGCTCGGGGTGATCGCCGCGACTGGCCGCAGCACGCTCAAGCTTGATCAGGCCCAGAGCCGATTGCTCGGCAAGGCCGTGGTGTTGGCGATCAGCCTTGAACCCAAAGGCGGCTCGCCGACCGGTCAACCGACCGGGCCGGTACTGTACAAAGGTGCGCTGGCGGATCTGTAGACCAGACCCGCCACTGGCCCGGCAGGGGCTTCAGAGCTCTCGGCGAACGATCTCTGCACCCGCACTCAGCGCGCTCAGCTTGCCCTGGGCAACCTGCCGGGGCAACGGCGCCATGCCACAGTTGGTGCACGGGTACAGCTTGTCGGCATCGACGAACTGCAGCGCTTTGCGCAAGGTGTTGGCCACCTCCTCGGGCGTTTCGATGGTGTGGTTCGCGACATCGATCGCGCCGACCATTACCTTCTTGCCACGGATCAGCTCGATCAGGTCCATTGGCACATGGGAGTTGTGGCATTCGAGCGAGATGATGTCGATGCTGGACTTCTGCAGTTTCGGAAACGCCTCTTCGTACTGACGCCATTCCGAGCCGAGGGTCTTCTTCCAGTCGGTGTTGGCCTTGATGCCGTAGCCGTAGCAGATATGCACCGCGGTTTCGCACTTCAGGCCTTCGACTGCCCGCTCCAGGGCAGCAACGCCCCAGTCGTTGACTTCGTCGAAGAACACGTTGAAGGCCGGTTCGTCGAACTGAATGATGTCGACGCCGGCCGCTTCCAGTTCCCTGGCTTCCTGATTGAGGATCTTGGCAAATTCCCACGCCAGCTTTTCACGACTTTTGTAATGGCTGTCGTAGAGCGTATCGATCATGGTCATGGGGCCCGGCAGTGCCCACTTGATCGGCTGATCGGTCAGCTGGCGCAGGTACCTGGCGTCTTCGACAAACACCGGTCTTGTCCGCGCAACAGCGCCTGCGACGGTTGGCACGCTGGCATCGTAACGGTCACGGATCCTGACAGTTTCGCGCTTTTCGAAATCAACCCCGCTCAAATGCTCGATGAACGTGGTGACGAAATGCTGACGGGTTTGCTCACCGTCACTGACGATATCGATGCCCGCCTGTTGCTGCGCTTGCAACGACAGACGCAGAGCATCCTGTTTACCCTCAGTCAGTTCATCGCCTTGCAGCTTCCAGGGCGACCAGAGTGTTTCGGGCTGGGCCAGCCAGGAGGGTTTCGGCAGGCTGCCGGCAGTCGAAGTGGGTAGCAGTTTTTTCACGGTAGATAACCTTGCTTTGTTAACGGCTCAAACCGCGTAGTTGGCGGCCCACTGTTCGAGAACAGCGCGGTGAGGTTTGATGAAGTGTTCGGCGACGAACTGGCCCTGCTCTTGCGCCAGCCGGCTGCGCTCTTCGCGGTCATAGACGATGCGCGTCAATGAATAATCTTCATGTTGCAGGCTTGGCCGGTACGACTTGCCCGCTGCGGAATTGGCGTTGTAGATCTCGGGACGATAGATCTTCTGGAAGGTGTCCATCGTGCTGATGGTGCTGACCAGCTCAAGCGTTGTGTAATCGGCCAGCAGATCACCCGAGAAATAAAACGCCAGCGGCGCAACGCTGTTGGGCGGCATAAAGTAACGCACCTTCAAGCCCATCTGTTTGAAGTATTCATCGGTCAGCGAGTAATCATCCTGGCGATACTCGATACCCAGCACCGGGTGGTGATTGTCGGTGCGCTGATACGTCCTGCTGGTGGAAACGCTCAGGCAGATAACCGGGGGCTTGGCGAAGTGCTCGCGGTAGGCGCTGGAGGTGACGAAGTGCTGGAACAGCTTGCCGTGCAGCTCGCCGAAGTTTTCCGGAACGGCAAACTCGGACGCGCCTTTGTTGTGCTGCGACAACAGCACACTGAAGTCGTAATCGCGCACATAGGAGGAGAAGTTGTTGCCCACCATGCCCTGGGTACGCTCGCCGGTGACGCGATCCACTACGGTCGCTTTCAATATCTCGATCAACGGCAGGCCGCGCGCGCTGTCAGGTGCACCGAGGTCCATTTCAACCGAGATGATGTCCAGTTCGACGCTGTAGCGATCCGCTGTCGGGTTGTCCCAATGGGCCAAGGCATTGAAGCGGTTGTCGATCATCTGCAGGGTATTGCGCAAGTTCTCCCGGCGGTTGCTGCCGCGCGCCAGATTGGCGAAGTTGGTGGTAATGCGGGTCTTTTCGCAGGGTTGATAGTTTTCGTCGAAACGAAGACTTTTCAGGGTAAAGGCAAACTGGTTATTCATCGCAACCTGACATCCTGTTGAGCGAGATGAAACCCGAAACCCGAACGCACATTTCCAGCAGTGGGCAACTCGGGCTTCAGTTTTATCGCGTAACTAAGTAGGACGTAGTCTAGGTTGCTGGTTGTGTGCAAACTAATGAAACGATTTCACAGCATCATTAGGCATATTCATGCAGGTATCCAGAGGTCCTTGGATCATGCTCTAAGCAGCAAACCGCGCAGCAGCAACTCCAATGCCGCGCTGGCCCGCTCCAGCCTACGGGAGGCTTGGTCGCCCTCCGCGATCCAGAACGCCGCTTCCGACAGACTGCCATAGATCAAGGATGCCAACGCTTCCGAGTCCGCCTCGGCCACTACGCCTTGCGCCATCAGTTCATCGATCAACCCCGTCATCGACTCGACACAGTGGCGCTGCGCCTCGGCCGAGGCAGGGCCCAGCACCGCTCGGGCATCACGCAGCAACAGGCGCTGGATTTCCGGCTCGAGGGCCATCTGCAGATAGGCCTGGCAGCGACCGCTGAAGCCTTCCCAGGGGTTCTCAGCGGAATCAGAAATGGCCTGCAGCCGTGCGTCCACCTCGCTGTCGACCTGCTCGACTACCGCCGCCAGCAGCCCTTTCTTGTCACCAAAGTGGTGATATAGCGCGCCGCGGGTAAAGCCCGCCTGGGCGGTCAGGTCATCCATTGAAGTGTCGGCATAGCCACGCTCGGTGAACACCTTGCGCGCGGTGGCGAGCAAGGCTGCGCGGGTTTCTTCCATCTCGACACGGGTGCGACGAACCATCTGCGTTCTCCTGGCTACGGCCTGAATGATGATTTACATACGCATCGTATGAATATACGATCGCTTTCATACACAGCGTATGTATTTTCCCTGCATGGGCAATGCACATGCAAGTCGGCATTTCAGGAGATCCCCATGGCCCCCACCTATCGAGCACTGTTCACCGCACCTGGCAGCACTGCTTTTACCGCCGCAGGCCTGCTGGCGCGGCTACCTCTGCCAATGACCGGTATCGGCATCATCACCCTGTTATCCCAGCTCTACGGCAGTTATGCCCTGGCAGGGCTGGTCTCGGCGACCTTTGTGCTGACCTACGCCCTGCTCTCGCCGCAGCTGTCGCGGCTGGTTGATCTGCATGGGCAACGCCGCGTGCTGCCGGTCGCGACCGCGATCAGCGTGGTGGGCCTGTTGATGCTGGCCGCCAGCGCCAGGTGGCAGGCGCCAGTCTGGTGTTTGTTCATCGCAGCTCTGCTCGCCGGATTCATGCCAAGCATGTCGGCGATGGTGCGGGCCCGCTGGACCGCCCTTTATCGCGGCCAGCCCTGCCTGCAAACGGCGTATTCGCTGGAAACGGTCTTTGACGAAGTGACGTTCATCCTCGGCCCACCGCTTGCAGTCGGCTTGTCTGTGGCGGTGTTTCCAGAAGCTGCGCTGTTGCTGAGCGCAAGCGTGTTGGCGCTTGGCGTGACTGCGCTGCTGCTTCAACGTGCCACCGAGCCAGGCGTTGCTGCTGCCGATAATCTGGCTACACCATCATGCTCGGTCATCCGCCTGGGCAGCGTGCGTCTGCTGACGCTGTTGATGGTGTGCATGGGCATCATTGTCGGCACCGTCGATATCGCCAGCGTGGCATTCGCCGAGCAGCTTCAGCGCCCGGCAGCTGCGAGCGTGGTCCTGGCCGCATATGCGCTCGGCTCTTGCGCGTCCGGCTTGCTGTTTGGCGTTTTGCAGACGAACGTTGCGCTGCATCGACAGCTGCTCATCGGTGCAGCCGCTACAGCCGTAACTACGCTGCCGCTGATGCTTGCGGGCAGCATCCCTGCCCTGGCTGCCGCAGTACTGGTGGCGGGCCTGTGCTTCGCACCCACCATGATTGTGGCGATGACCCTGATCGAGCGGTTGGTCCCTGAACAGCAAGTGACCGAGGGCATGACCTGGCTGCTGGCTGGGCTGAATGTTGGCGTGGCTATGGGCGCAGCGGGTGCCGGGCGAATCGTTGACGGCGCGGGTGTCCACGCTGGATTTGCCTTGGCCCTGGGGGCCGCCTGTGCAGTGCTGCTGGTGGCACTGCAGGCATCGCGAAAGCTGCACAGCCAGCAAACGGCTGCGCTGATGACTGAGTGAACGGTTCGCGCCACCTAACTGGCGCGCCTTGATAACAGACCGTTGGATGGTTGGGGGCTGCCGCGCAGCCCCCATGTCGAAATCCGGATCACTCCAACAGCGCTAGCAACCGCCCCGCCAGCTCAGCCGCATCCTGCTGATAATTTTTACCCCAGCGCACCGACCAGTCTCCAGGTCGCCCCTGCTCATCCCACTCGGCCAATGCCAGCGCATTGACGATCTCAAGTTCAAACCACAGCGCCTGCCAGGCATCGCTGTCCTTGACCAGCGCAGCGTCCTGCCAGAGAAACTCCGTGGCCGCGACGAACGCCGACCAGGCATAAATATCCTGCGCCGCGCGACCACCTAGCGCTAGCCAATAGGCCCGATCCATCAACGCAGTCTCCTTGATCAAAAGCTCGCCTTCACCGACGCCATGAAGTTGCGCGGCTCACCGTAGTAGTTGCCGAACGCCTCGGTGCCGATGGTTGCATAGTAACGCTTGTCGAACAGGTTATTGGCGTTCAGTGCCAGCGACCAGGTGTCATCGATGCGGTAACCGATCCGTCCATTCCAGACCACGTAACCTGCCTGGGTGATTTTCTCGCCGCTGGCAGGCGACAGGCGGAAATTGTCACTTTGCGCATTCACCCCTGCCCCAACCGTGAAGCGCTCGAGCGCCCCGCCCAAGGCATATTCACCCCACATCCGCAGTACATGCCGCGGCACATAGCTGTTGAACGCTGCGCCGTTGAGGCTGGCGTCGATGTCGTCGAGGGTCTTGGTCTGGGTGTAGGTATAGCCCGCCATCAGTTGCAGGCGCTCGATGACTTCGCCGCTGATTTCAGCCTCGAAACCCTGCGCACGAACCTTACCGGCGTTGACATAGCAATAGCCGTCGGAAGACGGGCATGACGAAAAGTAATCCGTCTGCGCCTGGTCCTTTTGGAGGGTGCGGAACAGGTTGAACGCGCTGTTGAGGCGACCGTCGAACCAGGCGCCCTTGATCCCCAACTCGTAACTCTGGCCTACCAACGGTTTGAGCGCCGATCCGGCTTCATCGCGGTAATTGCCTTGCGGGGTGAAGATATCCGAGTAGCTGGCGTAGGCCGTCAGGTTGTCATTGAGGTCCAGCAGTACGCCGGCAAACGGGGTCACCTGGCCGGTCTCGCGGCTGCGCGAATGCTGTGGGGCAACGCCGTTGAGGAACTCCGAATCGGTCTCTGAGCTGTACCAACTGACCCGTCCACCGACCACCAGCGTCAGCGGATCGGCCAGTTTCAGGCGCAGCGTCGAGTACACGCCTTTCTGTTTGGTAACCGATTTGACCGGGCCACCGCGCGACGCATTGTCGATGAAGTAGCTGTCATCCGGCTCAGGGATATTCTTGTCAGGGTTGAATACATTCTGTCGTTGCGGCAGAAACGCGACCGAATAGAAGTCGTCCTTGTCGGCGCGGCTCGCATTGGCGCCGAACACCAACTCGTGCTGCCGGCCAAACGCTGCGAACTTGCCATCGACATAGGCATCCAGACCATAGCCGACCTGGTCGTAGTCATACATGCTGCCGAGCATACCGGTGGTGTCGACGCCGGGGGTAACAGCGCCGGAGGCGAAAGCGTATTTGATATCCTGGGTGTTTGTTGAATGGACGCTGGCGACCTTGAGCTGCCAGTCATCATTGAACTGGTGCTTGAGGTCACTGAATACGGTAGTGCGTTGGCTGCGCCAGGTATTCCACGAAGGGTCCAGGCAGGTCGAGCGGCTCAGCTTTAGGTCACTGCGATCGCGATAGCGCGGCAAGCCACCCCAGCATGGATTGGCGTCGACGTCTTCATAGGCGACACCGAGGCCCAGGGTAGTGTCAGGGCCGAGATCGAAATCGAGTGCGCCGTAATAGACCTGATCCTTGCGGCTGGCGTCATCGGTGAAGTAGTGCCGGCTCTGCTGCGCGATCACCGCCCTGCCGCGAAGCGTGCCGGACGCATTCAGCGGGCCGCCCGTGTCGACCTGTCCACGGTAATTGTCCCAACTGCCGCCCGACAGGGTGACATCGGTGTGGGCAGCAGCCAGGCCACGCTTGCGCACAAAGTTGACGCCACCGGCGGTGCCGCCCGCGCCTTTCATCATGCCGGCGGCGCCGCGCAGGACTTCGACCCGGTCGTAATAGGCCATGTCACTGCTAAAGCTGTCGGCCTGCACGTACAGGTTGCCCATGTCCAGCGGCACGCCGTCGTACTGGTACTGGCCCGACATGCGGAAACCGCGAGAGTAGAAGTATTTTCCACCCATGGTCGAGTCATACACGGTGATGCCCGGAGTCTTTTCCATGACTTGGTCGATGGTGTTGAGATTCTGGTCATCGAGCAGCTTGCGGGTCATCACCGTGACCGACTGCGGTGTTTCCTTGAGCGAGTGCTCACCCTTGCCGATCGTGACCGCGCCGGTAGTATACGAGCCGCTGTTCTCGGTAGTGGCGCCAAGCACCTGGCCGTTGATGGTGGTGGCGCCCAGCTCCATTGCCGAACCAGTAGCGGGCGCAGCACGCAGCACATAGGTGCCGTCAGCCTGCGCTTCGGCCTGCAGGCCGCTGCCGGCAAGAATCCGCGCAAAACCTTCGCCAATGCTGAACTGCCCATTGAGCCCTGGCGACTGCAGCCCGGCTGTTTGGCGGCCATCAAAAGAGATCGCAGCACCCGCTGCGCTGGCGAAGCGGCCGAGTACCTCGGTCAGGCTGTCCGGGCCAATCGCGAACGCCCGCGCCGCGCCTTGCTCCTGCGCCGGAGCGGCGACTGTTGCCGTCGACCATACACTGGCCATGCTTGCGGCCAACAAACCAGCCCTGACTGCGGTCGCCAGACGACCCCGCTTGTGCATTGCAGACATGCCTACCCTCCCCCTGAACATTGCTCAATAAAACGTATTGGGGGATGAGCCGAACGGCGTCGGTAAAAAGTGCACATGCCTGCGAATTTTTTTCAATGGGACACGGCCGCTGCCGAGACATGCACCCAGTAGCGGCTGAAGCGCGTGACCCGCAGCGACAGGCCACTTTCCAGTGCGGTAAGGGCAAGGTCGGTGTCATCGACCGGGAACGCTCCGGAGACCTTCATCCGGGCAATCTGCGGATCGCAACGCAGCACGCCGCGGCGATAACGCGACAGATCCGCCAACAGCTCAGCCAACGGCCGCTCCACGGCAATGATGCTGCCCTGCTGCCAGGCGCCCACGGAGGCATCACTGCGCTGCACAGCCCCCGACGAGCGTTTATTGAAGTCCAGCCGCTGCCCCGCTTCGACCCGAATGGCTGCGCCAGCGCTGGCCGTGCGGACCTCTACCGCCTTCTCGATTACGGCGACCTCGGCGTTCTGCTCGTGAGTGCGAACGATGAAGCGCGTGCCCAGCGCCAGTACCTCGCCGTGACGGGTGTGGATTTTGAACGGCCGCTGCGCAGCGTCAGGGGCCGTGCTGATCAAAATCTCGCCCTGCAGCAAATCAAGCAGACGCTGGCTGCCGTCGTACCTCACGTTGACTGCCGAATCGGTGTTCAGCCACAGGCTGCTGCCATCCGCCAACTGAAACTGGCGACGCTCACCAACCGTGGTCCGAAAATCGGCAAACAGCTGCTGCGGCGTATCACTGCGCCAGCTCAGCCAACCCAGTGACGCAGCAGGCACCAGGATCATGACGCTGCGCAGCACCTGTCGGCGCGAGCGTTCGAGGCCACGCAATGCCGGTGCCGCCACCGCACCTGGCACGCTGGCCATCTGCTCGGCAACGGCAGTCATACGCTGCCAGGCCTGCAGGTGAACAGGATCGGCCACCAGCCAGGCGTTCCAGGCCGCCCGCTCGGCGTCGGTAGCGACCCCTGATTGCAGCGCTGCGTACCAGCGCGCTGCGGCGCTGATCGCTTGCCGTTCAGCGAGGGTCAGGCTCATGCCAGCTGCATCTGGATCTGCATCAAGCAGCAGTGCTCCATGGCCTTGGCCATATGCTTGTTGACGCTGCGCAGGCTGATACCCAACTGCGCGGCGATCTGCGGGTAACTCAGGCCGTCGAACTGCGACAGGATCAGCACCTGTTTGACCTTGGGCCCCAGGCCTTGCAGCAAGCGGTCGATCTCGACCAACGCCTGCAGCATGATCGCCTGCTCTTCCGGAGACGGCTGCAGCGCTTCAGGCATGGCGGCCAGTGCCTGCAGGTAGGACTGTTCGAGCGAACGGCGCCGAAACAGGTCGATCAGCAAACCGTTGGCGATCCTCGACAAGTACGGCCGCGGCTCGCGGATCTCCAGGGCGCTGCGCGCCTTGAGCACGCGCACGAAGGTGTCCTGGGTCAGATCGGCGGCATCGAAAGCATTGCCCAGGCGCTGGCGCAACCAGCGATTGAGCCAGCCGTGATGCTCGCAGTACAGGTCATTGACGGCGGTGTGCAGGGACGCATCATTGGCGGACATGGCAATAGAACGTTTCGCGAGTGGTAATGACTCTTATTGTCGTGCGGTGGCCAGTAGCTTTGCAATAGCCAACCGATTCGCACCTGTTGCGCATCGCCCCGAGCCGTATATATGATAAGCATTATCGTTTGCGACACTTCCCATCGGCGCCTGCAGATCATGCTCCCATCCCCCCAACCTGCCCTGTGCAACGTGGCTGTGCTCTACCGTCAGCAACACAGCTGGTTGACGGGCTGGCTGCGGCAACGCCTGAGTTGCTCGCACAACGCAGCGGATCTGGCCCAGGACACCTTCATGCGCCTGCTGGCCAAAGAGCAGCTGCCAGCGCTGCACGCACCGCGGACCTTTCTCGCCAAGGTGGCGCAGAGCGTGCTGTGCAACCATTACCGCCGGCAGAAAATCGAACGCGCCTATCTCGAAGCGCTGGCGGCAATGCCCGAGCCGGTTGCGCCAAGCCTGGAAACCCAGGCAATCCTGCTCGAAACCTTGATCGCCCTCGACGCCATGCTCGAAAGCCTGGAGCGGCCGGTGCGCGAGGCGTTTCTGCTGTCGCAGGTCGATGGCCTCGGCCACGCCGAGATTGCCGACCGGCTCAAGCTGTCGGTAACTACCATCAAGCGCTACATCATCAAAGCCAGCGCGCGGTGCATCGTCCTCGATGACAGCCTGGACCTGCCGTGACCAGCGGCACCGCGCCAATTGCTGCAGAAGTGGCCGAGCAGGCCATGCACTGGCATTTCGAGTTGCAGGAACCTGAGGTCAGCCCGGCCACCCTCGCCGCGTGGATGGCCTGGAGGCAGGCGCAGCCGATGCATGAACATGCCTGGCAACGCGCCGAAGCATTCGCCCAGCGCATGGGCGACCTGCGTAATCCGGGCCAGCGCCGTCTGGCCCAGGCGGCGCTGCGCCCAGGCTCGTCGCGGCGCGCGGTGCTCAAGCAACTGAGTGTGTTGATGGCCGCCGGCGCCAGTGCCTGGTACATGAAGGACACGGCCCTGGTGCAAGACTTCAGCGCTGATTATCACAGCCGGGTCGGCGAACAACGGCGCATCAGCCTGGCCGATGACACTGAGCTGCAATTGAACACTGACACGGCGGTCAACGTCGCCATCGAACAGAACCAGCGGCGGCTGCAACTGCTGCGCGGCGAGCTGTTGATCACCCGTAGCAGCGCCGGCGCCGGGCACTTGCTGTCGGTACACACCGCTCAGGGCCGGCTTGAGGCGCAACTGGGGCAGTTCAGCGTCAGGCAACGCGCAGGCGTTACTCAGATCAGCGTCTACCGCGGCACGCTGGTGCTCAGCCCTGCCCTGCTGGCACACCCGCCGATCACCCTGCAAGCCGGCGAGCGGGCCAGTTTTGCCGAAACCGGCCTAGTCAGCCGGCAACCTGAACCGCTCGCCGCCCCAGCCTGGAGCCAGGGCATGCTGGTCGCTCAAAACCAGCCACTGGCAGAATTCATCGCTGAACTGAGCCGTTACCGCCGCGGCCATCTGGCCTGTGATCCCGCTTTGGCCAGGCTACGTGTATCCGGCACCTTCCCGCTGGCCGACACCGACAAGGTCATCCTCGCCGTGGCCAACACCCTGCAGCTTGAGGTCGAGCATTTCACCCGATACTGGGTGACATTGAAGCCACGCATCGCCTGACGCAAAAAATTCTGCGCAAGGGTGGTCCCTTTTTGATTCTCGCGAGACTTAACCCCCAGACAATCCATTCAATCGGGGAACAACGCGTGAATCTCAAGCATAAACTGGCCGGCGCCGTGGTCCAGGCCATCACCTGCATGACCGCCACCGCACCGCTGCTGATGCTGCCCACCTGGGCCAGCGCCGCCGAGCAGGCCCAGGCCGACTTCGACATCCCGGCCGGCCCGCTCGCGCCAGCCCTGAGCCGCTTTGGCCAGGCCGCCCATATTCTGCTGAGCTACCCCAGCACCCTCACCGACGGGCGCAGCACCGCCGGCCTGCACGGCAACTTCGACGTTGACCAGGGCCTGGCCATGCTGCTTGCCGGCAGTGGCCTGGAGGCCAGCCGCAGTGCCAACGGCAACTACACCCTGCAAGCCAGCAGCAGCGGCGCGATGGAGCTGAACGCGGTATCCATCTCCGGCAAAGCCCCCGGCTCGACCACCGAAGGCACCGGCCTCTACACCACCTATTCGTCAAGCAGCTCGACCCGCCTCAACCTGACCCCGCAGGAAACCCCGCAGTCGCTCACCGTGATGACCCGCCAGCGCCTCGATGACCAGCGCCTGACCAACCTCACCGATGCCCTCGAGGCCACCCCCGGCATCATCGTCGTGCGCGACGGCCTCGGCGCCGAGAGCGACTCGTACTGGTCACGCGGCTTTGCCATCCAGAACTACGAGGTCGACGGCGTGCCCACCAACACTCGTCTGGACAACTACTCGCAGAGCATGGCGATGTACGACCGCGTCGAAATCGTCCGCGGCGCCACCGGTTTGATCAGCGGCATGGGCAACCCGTCGGCGACCATCAACCTGATCCGCAAGCGCCCGACAGCCGATGCGCAGGCCAGCATCACCGGCGAGGCCGGCACCTGGGACCGCTACGGCACAGGCTTCGACGTTTCGGGGCCGCTGACCGACGCGGGCAACATCCGCGGCCGCTTCGTCGCCGACTACAAGACCGAGAAGGCCTGGATCGACCGCTACTCTTCGCAGTCGCAGCTGATCTACGGCATCACCGAGTTCGACCTGACTGAAGACACCCTGCTGACCCTGGGCTTCAGCTACCTGCGCAGCGACGTCGACTCGCCGCTGCGCTCGGGCCTGCCGTCGCGCTTCAGCACCGGCCAGCGCACCAGCCTCAAGCGCTCGCTCAACGCCGCCCCGGACTGGTCCTACAACGACCACGAGCAAACCAGCTTCTTCACCTCCATTGAACAGCAACTGGGCAACGGCTGGAGCGGCAAGATCGAGCTGACCCACGCCGAAAATAAGTTCGATGAAGTGTTCAACTTCGCCATGGGCGACTTGAATACCGACGGCAGCGGCCTATCGCAACTGCCCGTGCGCTTCTCCGGTACGCCACGCCAGGACAACCTCGATGTCTACGCCACCGGGCCCTTCAGCCTGTTCGGCCGCGAGCACGAGCTGATCACCGGTATGACCTTGTCCCAGTACAAGGAAAGCGTGCCCGGCTGGGGCGGTTGGGGCTATGACTATGCCGGCTCGCCTGCCGGCGCGATCGACAACCTGTTCGACTGGGACGGCAACTCGGCCAAGCCCAACTTCACTGAAAGCGGCAAGTCGTCGATCGATGAAGACCAGTACGCGGCCTACCTGACCTCGCGCTTCAGCGTCAGCGAAGACCTCAGCCTGATCCTCGGCAGCCGCCTGATCGACTGGCAGCGCGACACCTCGGAGCGCCCTTACGGCGGCGCCGAGACCGAGGTCAAGCGCAAAGAGAGCGGCGTGTTCATCCCGTATGCCGGGGTGGTCTACGACCTTGATCAGACCTGGTCGCTGTATGCCAGCTACACCAAGATCTTCAACCCGCAAGCGTCGTGGGTGACCGACGAAGGCAACAACCCGCTCGACCCGATGGAAGGCGTCGGCTACGAGATCGGCATCAAAGGCTCGCACCTCGACGGCAAGCTCAACTCAAGCCTTGCGCTGTTCAAGCTGGAGCAGGACAACCTTGCCATCTGGCAGCACGACAACGTCTACAGTGCCGAGCAGGACACCACCTCCAAAGGCATCGAGCTGGAACTGAACGGCGAACTGGCCGAAGGCTGGCAGGCGTCCGCCGGCTATGCCTATTCGGTGACCACCGATGCCGATGACCAGCGCATCAATACCAACCTGCCGCGCAACAGCGTGAAGACCTTCACCAGCTACCGGCTGCACGGGCCGCTGAACAAACTGACGATTGGCGGCGGGGTGAACTGGCAGAGCAAGGTTGGCGCTGACTTGCACACCTTCAGCCAGAGCAGCTATGCGGTTACCAACCTGATGGCTCGCTACGACATCAGCCGCAACCTCAGTGCTGCGCTAAACATCAATAACGTGTTCGATCGCGAGTATTACAGCCAGTCCGGGTTGTATAGCGTGTACGGCGCGCCGCGCAATCTGATGACCAGTTTCAAGTACAGCTTCTGAGGTTGGCCTGGGGACTCAACCCCCACCTACTGCCCTACTCGAATGCGACCAGGGTCATCAGGTATGCTGGAACGCGCCCGCGAGCTGAACGAACCCGCGGGCCAATACCCGGTCCAACCCCTCCCAGCCACTCGCCAAGAAGACCGATCGACCATGCACCTCGACCTTATCCAGAGCCTGAGCCTGGCCGGCAAGCCAGACGTCGCCAACGACGACCGTATTGGCAGCGCAGACCTGCACGCGTGGGTGATCGATGGCGCCACCGACCTCGGCCCGCCTGGCCTGCTCGGCCAACGCGGCGGCGCAGCATGGCTGGCGGCGGCCGCGCAGCGGGCTTTTGCGGGTGCTGAAGGTAACTTGGAGCAGGTGTGTGAATCGGTTTTCGAGCACGTTGCCCGTGACTACGAACGCCAGCGTCAGCGCCTTCCGCTCGCGACCTGGGAACTGCCCCGCGCCTCGTTCGCGGCGGTAGCGCTCGAAGGCGATCAGTTGAGCTGCAGCTTTCTCGGCGACTGCGCAGTGCTGCACCGCAGTGCGCAAGGCATTGCCTTCCTCACCCCCGCGCCAGACCGCCAGGCTGAAAGCGCCGAAGCCGCAGCCCTGGGCCCGGGCACTGGCGCCCATGGCGTACGCACACCGGCCATCATCGCTGACCGCAGGCTGGCGCGGGAGCGGCCCAAGGCAGTCCTCAGCGTAGATGCCCAGGCCGCCCGCGCTGCCCTGCGCTACACCCGCACGCCAGTGGCAGCGGGCGACGACCTGGTCCTGATGAGCGACGGTTTCAGCGCGTTGCTGGACAGCTACGCGGCCTTCACTCCCGCTGACTTCATCGCCCATCTGCTGCACCACGGCCTGGCGGATCTGGCACTGCAGCTACGTCGGATCGAAAAGGAAGATGCTGCCTGCCTGCGTTACCCCCGATTCAAAGCCAGTGACGATGCCTCCGCCATCTGGCTCCGAGTAAGCTGAAGCCCCCAACGGCAATGCTTGGGAAACGCCCTACAAACGCTTAGGAAGGATCGGCCCTCTTGGCTCTTCCCAGGCTAAATCGATGCGCCGCATGATCCTTCCTCACACCAAGGCGATGTTTCCGAGGGAGAAATCAGGTTTGTCGGACTATCAAAACAAGCTGCGCCACTTGAGCGCTGAACAGGTCGAAAAGCTCTACCAGGAATACCTCGGTGGCGCCAAAAACGCCGCTCTGATTCAGCGCTATAACCTCGACCTTGCACCCAACTGTCTGATCAAGAGCTTTCCGCCGATCGCGTCGCCGGACGTGACCTGCCCTTACTGCGCCGTGCCGATGTATGAGCGACGCAGGGGCAAGACGGCGACCAGCTGGAATCTTGATCCAGCCTTCTGCAAGGGCTGCGATCATCGTCACTACCCGCCTGGCCGGACCCGCCTGCTGCGTTATTGCACCTGCGCGCCCTGCAAGGCATCACGGATGGCCCAGCAAAAGCAACAAACCCTGGAGCGTCGTCAGCGGATTCGAACACAGTGGTCGCTGGATGATATCCCCGGCGTGCCGCTCGCCTCGCTGGACTTCACCAGCAAAGTGCAACTGCTGGCCTTGCTCATGACCCATGCAGACCAGGCCAACCAGCGCCTGGCGCCCTTGGCCGAGTTGCGCGGCGATGCCCGCCTCACACCCACGCAGGACATGGACAGCGCGTTGTTGCAGACGCTGCGCGAGCGCAAAGTGCTGGTGATCGATCCAGGTTCAGCCTTGGATGCCTTCAGCACCGGCTCGGCACTGGTACCGCGGCTGGACAAAGTGTGCTGGATCGTCAATGTCTACCTGACCGGCCCGGAGCGGGCGAGCCTGACGCAACTGCAGCAGGCGTTGCTCGATGACTTGTCACAGGGGCCGCTGGCGGCCTGGCATGGCGAGATCGTCGAAGTACTCCACCGCTTGGCTGTGGAAGAGGTATATGCCTACATCCTCAGCCGAGCGGCCGATCACGGCCTGCCGTTCGATGCGTGGAAAAAATCCCGTGAGGTGGCCGCGCAGCTCCTGTTACACCTGCCCATACGCAGTATCTGGTCGCTGACCAATACGGCCATTCGCGGCGCGCTGGCGTTTGCCGCGCAGTGTCAGGTAAACAAACACATCGCCTCCAATACCATCCCCGGGCGGATGCTCGCGCTTGGCCAGCGTGCGGTCGACGAGCGCTGGCCGTTTCGTTGGCCCGGCTACGAGGTGAAGGCACCGCGGTCAGGCTTCAGCCAAGTCCTGCATGGCGTGGTACTGAAACTGGATGACCATGGCCTGGAACAGACCTTGTTTGCCTACATCAGCCAATTGCCCACGCCTGGCGGCGCAGCGGCCGCGTCCGCAGGCGGCACCAGGCTGCACTGCGTAAGCTGCGGTTCAGCGGCTGTGCATGCGCAAGCCAACCAGATTGAAACTGTAGTCAACTGCAAAGACTGCATGGCTCGCACGGTAATCATCAACGCGCAGTGACAGCTTTTCGTCGAGACCGCCCATAACCCGCTCCATCGCAGTCAATTAGTTGGCAGCTGTGCTCAATCGGCCACCGGAGTGCCCAGGGTCAAATCAACCAGACTAATGCTGTTGCGCCCTGCCCGCTTGGTTTCATAAAGCGCTTTGTCACCCTGCTCGATCAACGCTGTGAGACTACTGGGCGGCTGATCGAACAAGCTGGCACCAATGCTCAAGGTTACCGCCGCAGGTGTTGCATAAGAGCCTGAGGTCAGTAGCTGGAACTGCTCGCGCAGGCTGTCGCCCAGCTGGTTGACCCGTTCACGACTGGTGTTGCCAAGCAAGATGATGAACTCGTCGCCGCCCAACCGGGCAGCCAGCGCATGGGCAGGCACCAACCCGCGAATCATCTCGCTCAGCGCCACCAGCAGGCGATCGCCGGCAGCGTGGCCGAACAGGTCATTGACCATCTTGAAGTTGTCGATATCGATGATCAACAGCGCCCCCGGGCGCACGGAGCTGACCTGACCCAGCAGGCGCGGCGCCCGCACCTCCAGAGCACGCCGGTTGTACATTGCGGTCAGCGGGTCGCGCGCGGCCAGGCGGGCGATCTGCTGTTCGCGGCGATAGCGCTCGGTGCCGGTCATCGACAATGCGATCAGCATGATCGCCATCGCCCCTTCAACCAGCGAAATCTGGATGATCTCGCCACGGAACGCCGCCAGGTCAATCAACGTGCCGGGCATCAATGGCGGGATCATCTTGGCCAGGTAGAACAGCCCGTGCAGCAGTAGCACAAAGCGCAACTGCACCGCACCCACGCTCAGCGACAGCCCATGCGGGCGCAGCAGCGAGCTGGCTTTGAGCGTCGTGACCGCCACCAGCAGCGAGTTGGCCAACAGCATCAGCTTTGACCATTCAGGCCCGTCTGGCAGCAGCAACAGTGCCGTCCAGATGACAAAAATCGAATACCAGCCCCGTGACAGGCGAGTTTCGGTGAAGCGCGCCACCCCCAGCAGGAACAAAAAGTGCGCCGTAACCAGCAGGCCATTGGCGAACCAGATGCCGATCAACAGCATTCCCTGCAAACGCATCAACGACAGTACGCAGCCGACGGTAATGGTGGCGAAGCCTGCGCTCCAATACAGCAATGAAGATTCACGCACGGTGCGCCACTCGACCGCCAGGTACAGCGCCGCAGCGGCGGCAAGGGCTATCGAGATGGTCAACATCGTTGGGGGGTCGAGCGCCATGGATTGACGGGCCTGTATGCAGAAGTGATGAAATGGCACGGTGTAAACCGCTCTGCGCGACCCTGCGCGGTATGCCTAGCGCACGATTTCCGTCGTGGCGATTTGTTCATGCATCATCCGCACCAAAACGCAATTGTCCAGTGGTCTGCTCAATAAAAACCCTTGTACTTCATGGCACTGGTCATCCAGCTCCTTGAGCGGTCATGGTCTGCAACGCGCCCTCGATGTCGTTGAGCATGACGTTCTCGGTGATCGCAACTGACGACCGGGGCTCTGGGCGGCGCTTCACTGCCCGGTCAGAAAGCTCACCAACAGCCGTCCATGCGAGCTGAGGCCTTCCCAGCTGCGAAAGCACACCCTGAGCTCCAGCGTGGCCCAGCGCTCCTGCAGTGGCAGCCAGCGCACGTCCAACTCCTGCTCGGCGCGCACGGCAGCGGTCTGCGGCACGATGGCAATGCCGGCGTGTTGCGCGACCAACTGCGCTATCGCCTCGAAGCTGGGCGCCCTGACCCGCACCTTCAGTGGCATGGCCAGGTTCATCGCCAGCTCCTCGACAAAGCGTTGCATGGCGCGTTCGGCCGGCAGGCAGACAAAAGCAAAATCCAGCGCGTCGACCAGCCGCAACGGGCCGCGCTCGGCCAGCGCATGCTCGGCGGGCACCAGCAGCACAAGCCGTTCGGTACGAAACGGCAGCGACACCACACCGTCATTGACCAGGTTGCCGTCATACACGCCGATTTCGCACTCGCCGGCCAGCACCACGCGCAGTACATCGATGCTTTTGTGCTCGACCAACTGCAGATCGACCTGCGGGTAGTCCGCCAGGAACGGCCCCAGCACCGCCGGCAGCAAGGTGCTGTTGGTCACCGTCGACGCGGCCAGATGCAGGGTGATTCGGCGTTGCCCGGCCAGTTCGTGCAGAGTCGCCTGCAGCTTGCTTGCCTCGCCGAGCACACCACGGGCAGCTTCCAGCACCAGCCGCCCGGAGGGCGTCAGTTGCATACCGTCGGCGCGGCGGTTGAACAAGGTCAAACCGCTGCGTTGCTCGAACAGACGCAGGCGGTTGCTGGCAGCCGAGACGGCTACCGGAAAGGTAGCCGCGGCTTTACTCAGGCTTCCGCTGCTGGCGATCGCCGCGATCAGGCGCAGATCAGCAAGGTCGAAGTGCATCAGGTCTTCTCCAAAAACGAAAGCCTTGTTCGCTAAATAGCGATTCTACAGTGCGCCGCGTTATGCGCAGAATAAACCTTACCAATTGTTTCCGGATTCGCCATGTCTTGCTTACACGCCATGCTCAAACGCCAGATCGACAACGGCAGCCTGTTTGCAGTGCTCGCGGCACTGGGCTTCAGCTTCAAGGCGATCTTCGTCAAACTCGCCTACGCCGCAGCTGCGGTAGATGCAATCACCCTGCTGGCGATGCGCATGGCGTTGGCCCTGCCGCTGTTTGTCTGGTTGCTGTGGCTCAGCCAACGCCAGGGTGGCGAACGGTTGACGGTGGCCGATGGGCTGCGGGTGGCAGTGTTGGGGCTGCTTGGGTACTACCTGGCCAGCTGGTTCGACTTTTATGGCTTGCAGTACATCAGCGCGGGGCTTGAGCGGCTGATCCTGTTCACCTACCCCACCTTGGTACTGCTTATCCAGGCCGTCGCCCTGCGTGAACGGCCCACCTTGCGCACGATGGCGGCGATGGGGCTTTGCTATCTCGGCCTGGGCATCGCATTCGTGCACGATGTCAGCAGTGCCAGCGCAGGCCAGCAGATCATTGTCGGCTCGTTGTGGGTGTTCGCCAGCGCGGTCACTTACGCGATGTATTACTGCGGCACCGGCATGCTGCTCAAGCGCATGGGCTCTATGCGCCTGGCCGGGTTGTGCGGCACGGCTTCAAGTTTGATGGTGCTGGCCCACTACCTGCTGGTGGCGGATGTAAGCCAGCTGGCGCAGTTGCCGGCTGCGGTGTGGGCCAATGCCGGACTGATGGCAGTATTCTCCACGGTGCTGCCGATCTACTGGCTGGCCCTGGCGATTCAGCGCCTGGGGCCTACCCAGACGGCGGCTGTCGGCAACCTCGGCCCGGTACTGACGGTGCTGGCGTCGTGGGCGATTCTCAGTGAGCAGATTTCACTGTATCAAGTGGCGGGCATGGCACTGGTGCTGTTGGGAGTCACCCGGTTGAAGCCGCCGGCGAAGAAATCCGCCGAGGCTCAGGCCGAGGCACCCGCCAGGTAATTTGCGGCGATGACAAGCTGCTGCGCGTGCAGGTCTTCGAGCAGCGCCAAGCCCTGCGCCTGAACCTGCTCGTCGCCCAGCGCCTGCAAGCGCTGCCGTCCGCTGCCGCTGAGCCCGGCCAGTAACTGGTAGGCCATTGGGGTGAGTCGGGCGAAACGCACCTGCAGGTGCTGATCGCGATAAACCAGCAACAAGGTTGGCGATGCAGGTGGCGCTGAAGGCTGATAGCCGGGGCCGATCCGATCGACCGGCCAGCGGTACGCCAGGATCCGCGCCAGGCACGACAGTGTTGGCTCGCCCTCCAGCAGATCGGCTGTATCCAGCTGGGTGAAGGCCTCATCAGCGCTCAGGAAAAGCTGCGCTTCGATCCATTCGTAATGGGCCAGTTCCAGTTGCCACGGGGCGTCCAGATCAGCCTCGTGCAGGTACTCGATGAATGCCCCGCCGACCTCGGTAAACAGCGGCGTCTGGCTACGGTAAGCGGCATAGAAATCACGCACTCTCGCGTGCCAGACCAGCTCGCCCAGGGTTGCTCGCATGACCGGGAAACTGGCTGCCAGCAGCCCTTCGATGCTGTTGTAGAACAGCTCGCGATAGACCCGCAGGCGCCGAGCCTCGATATCGGCCGGCGGCGGGTTGCGCACGGGGTCGCGCACGTAGTTGGCCATCTGCAATTGCTGCTGATGCAGGTTCATGCTGCACGCCTCCCGCGGGCTTGTTGCGCCATTGCAATGCGCGCCGTTTCGGCCAGAAGCTCGGCCAATGGCGGGTAGTTGAAATCGCGTTCAAGAACCGTCGGCTGCACGCCAAAGCGCTCGCAGGCCACTGCGTACAGGTCCCAGACGTGCTCTTTCACCGGCGCGCCGTGAGTGTCGACCTTGAGGTCGGGGGCTTCGTCATAGTGACCCGCCACGTGCATGGCAGTGACCCGCTCGCGGGGCAAACCGCGAAGAAAGTCGACGGGGTCATAGCGATGATTGCAGGCATTGACGTAGACATTGTTGATATCCAGCAGCAGATCGCAGTCAGCCTCGTCCAGTACCGCGCGGATAAACGCCAGTTCGCTCATGGCCTGGTAAGGCGCGGCGTAGTAGCTGATGTTTTCGACCGCAATTCGCCTGCCCAACTGGTCCTGAGCCTGACGAATGCGCGCGGCGACGTGGCGCACGGCTTCATCAGTGAAGGGTATCGGTAACAGGTCGTAGAGGTGACCGTCATCGCTGCAATAGCTGAGATGTTCGCTATAGTGCCGGACCTCAAAGCGATCCAGAAACTGCCGGGTGCTGGTCAGCAGGGTCCGGTCCAGCGGTGCGATGCCGCCGAGTGACAGCGATAGCCCATGGCAACTGATGGCAAAGCGTTCAGCCAGCTGGGCCAGGCTGCGGCCATGGCTGCCACCGACACCGATCCAGTTTTCCGGGGCGCACTCGAGAAAGTCTACCGCCCCCTGGGGCATGGTCAGCAATTCGGGTAACAGGCCGCGACGGAGGCCTAGGCCGGTGCGCAGATGCGGGTTGTTCATGCTTGGTACTCCGGGCAAGTGCCGCAGGCCTGATCCATACCGAGGATCGAGGCCTGCGGACGTTGGCGGTCAGGACTTGGCTTTGCCTGCCTGTTTCTCGCTGGCACCGCATTTGCCCTCACCGCACTTGCCTTCGGCTTTGCCGGCTTTGGCCTCACCGCCGCATTTGCCTTCGGTTTTGCCAGCCTTCTCACTGCCGCCGCACTTGCCTTCGCCGCATTTGCCTTCCGCGTCGGTCTTGGCGGCGGCCAGTTGATAACCCTGGCTCATCGGTTCGACGGCAAAGGCGCTATTGCCCAGCAACAGGCTGCCGACGACAGCAGCGCCAAGCAGGCCAAGGGTGTTTTTCGACTGTTTCATGGTGGTGCTCCACTTGCGGTTGGTAGTGGAGCCATTGAGCCGCAGTGGTGTGTCGGTGATGTATCGGCACTGCGGTGCTTTTGTATGGGAGTGGGTCAGGAATAGGTGTGGATACAGAGTGATACACGCGGGCGGGTGGACCGCTACGCAATCCTTTCCGGCCGGCTGGCGTCCGGTGAGACAGCTTGGTACCGCGTGTATACCTTTATTTGCGCTCAATCCTCCAGCGGCTTGGGTGGCGCCGCTGGCTTGGCCGGCTTGGCAGGCTTGACGTTCTTGGCCTCCTTACCCTTGGGCTCCGGAGCAGCTGCCGCAACCGGTGCCGCAACCGCAGCAGCCTTCTCGCTGGCAGGCAACTCGTCCACCGCCTTGAAGATCACCTGCGGATCAAGCTTGTCGCCGCTGTCGTCATCCTTCAACACATGAAACTCGCCATCCTTGCCCACCAGAATGACCTTGGTGCCTTTGCTCGCACCCAGTTTCAGTTCACGAATCAGGGCCATGGTGGTCTGCTGCTCAAGGTTATTCCCTTCGCGCGTACCCGCTAGGCCAGCAACGCTGTAGAGCACCAGCTGACGCTCTTCAAAGGCCTTTTTGGTCGCCGATTCATTCAGTGCCTCGTTAAGGCCACGCAAGGTCGGGTCAGCTGGGCTGGGGGCAATCACCACCAACGGCCTGGCCTTGCCCAGCTCCTTGGCCAACGGCGCATCGCTGTCGGCGGCAAGCAAAGGGCCAGCTACGGCTAGCAACGTGGCGAGGGTCAATGACCGGACAAGCATGCACATCTCCTTATTCTCTCGATGAAACAAAGACTACAGATCGGGGAGAAAGATCCTGTCGGCGAGCCTAAACCAAGTCATCCAACACCTGCTTGGCTCAAGCGTAACTGCCGATTTCCAATACCTTCGCAGATCAGGACGACAGCACCTACGGAAAATGCCTACGCCTCGTTTGAGCATAGCCGATTGCCGCCAGGCGATTAATTTTTCCCCGTGGCCACACGTCCTTCCCCTCATAGCGTGTGGCTTGAGCCACGCCCGGTTACCACCCTGATCCGAGATGGCAATGAACATACGATTGCGCAACAAGGCGCTGTACCTGGGCCTGCCCCTGCTGCTGGCGCTGGGTGGCGGCGGCTACCTGGCCTGGGACCACTGGAGCAACCGCGGCTACCCCGCCGAGGTGACCCAGCAGGCGGACGCGCTGCATGAATACATGCTCACCTTTGACAGCCATATCAGCCTGCCGCTGGACTACGCCAGCGCCGGCAACGAGTTCGATAAAGACGGCGCGGGCCAGTTCGATCTGGTCAAGCTCAACCGTGGTCGGCTGTCCGGTGCCGCGCTGAACCTGTTTGGCTGGCCAGAGATGTGGAACGGCGACAATGCGCCGCACAAGCCAACCGCCGCCTTTGTCGATGAAGCGCGCCACCAGCAGGAAGTGCGCTACCGGATCATCACCGGCCTGGTCCGCGACTTTCCCAATCAGGTCGCCATCGCCTACAGCCCCGACGACTTCCGCCGTCTGCACGGCGAAGGCAAGTTCGTGATCTTTCTGAGCATGCTCAATGCCTACCCACTGGGTAATGATATCGATCTGCTCGACACCTGGGCTGCGCGCGGCATGCGCATGTTCGGCTTCAGCTATATCGGCAACAATGCCTGGGCCGACTCATCGCGGCCGATGCCGTTTTTCAACGACACCCCAAATGCCCTCGGTGGCCTGTCGGCAATTGGCAAGCAGGCCGTGCAGCGGCTCAATGACCTGGGCGTGATCATCGATGTGTCGCAGATGTCGACACTAGCGCTGGAGCAGGTCGCCCAGCTCAGCCGCGCACCGCTGGTAGCGTCGCATTCAGCGCCGCGGGCGTTGGTGGACATCCCGCGCAACCTCAGCGACCGCGAGCTGCAGCTGATCAAGGACAGTGGCGGTGTGGTCCAGGTGGTAGCGTTCTCGCAATACCTCAAACCGCTGACCCAGGGCACCCGCGACAAACTCAACGCGCTGCGCCAGCGCTTCGACCTGCCGCCCCTGCAAGACCTGGCCATGGCCCTGATGCCAGGCGACCCGATCATTGCCGGCTGGCCCGAGCAGCGCTTCGGCGAGTACGCAGGCGCGCTGTACGGCATTCTCGAAGACGAGCCCAAGGCCACGTTGCAGGATTTTGTCGCGGCCATCGACTACACGGTGGCCAAGGTCGGCATCGATCACGTCGGCATCAGCTCGGACTTCAATGAAGGCGGCGGTGTGCAAGGCTGGGACAACGTCGGCGAGGTCCGCAACGTCACAGCCGAGCTGATCGCCCGCGGTTACTCAGAGGCCGATATCGCCAAGCTCTGGGGCGGCAACTTCATGCGCGTCTGGGCGCAGGTGCAAAAAGCGGCGCAACCGGTCGCCAGCCTGCAATCGGCCAGCTCTGTCGTGGAGGCACAGCCATGAACCCGCGGCGGACCTTTCTCAAGCAGGCCGGGGTGCTCGCCGCCACGTTGCCGCTGGGCCAATACGCGCTGGCCACGGCTGCTGAAAATCCTGCGACCAGCGCCAGCGGCGACAAATGGCGTGACCTGCAGCAGCTGTTCGAGCAGGACCCTAGCTACCTGCACCTGTCCAACTTCCTGGTCACCTCGCAGCCGCGCCCAGTCCGCGAGGCAATCGCCCGCTACCGCGCACAGATCGACCGCAATCCGGCCCTGGCAATGGACTGGGACCTGCAGGAAACCTGGAAGCGCGAGGGCCAGGTCCGCCGCGCCGCCGCTGAATACCTGAAGGTGAGCCCGGCCCAGATCGCCCTCACCGGCAGCACCACCGAAGGCCTGGCGATGGTCTACGGCGGCATTCATGTACGCCCGGATCAAGAGATCCTGACCACCGTGCACGAGCACTATTCAGCCGAAACCAGCCTCGACCTGCGCACCCGCAAGCAAGGCACCCAGGTGCGCCGCATCACCCTGTTCAAAGACCCGGCGCTGGTCAGCGAAGACGAAATTCTCGGCAATATCCGCCAGGCCATCCGCCCGCAGACACGCGTGCTGGGCATGACCTGGGTACAGTCGGGCAGCGGCGTCAAACTGCCGGTTGCGCGTATCGGCGCGCTGGTGCGCGAGGCCAACCGCGACCGCGCCGAACAGGACCGCATCCTGTATGTGATCGACGGCGTGCATGGCCTTGGCGTGGAAGACCTCGACGTGCCGAGCATGGACTGCGACTTCTTCATCGCCGGCACTCATAAATGGTTGTTCGGCCCACGTGGCACCGGCATCGTCTGCGCCCGCAGCGCCAAGGTCGAACACCTGACGCCAATGGTGCCAACCTTCTCCGAAGACACCGACTTTGCCACCACCTTTACCCCCGGTGGCTACCACGCATTCGAGCACCGCTGGGCGCTGGATGAAGCCTTCAAGTTGCACCTGCAATTGGGCAAGGCCGACATCCAGGCGCGAATCTATCAACTAAACAGCAACCTCAAGCAGCAACTGTCGACGGTGCGAGGGGTCGAGCTGGTAACCCCCCGCAGCCCGACGCTTTCCGCCGGTTTCTGCTTCTTCCGGGTCAAGGATCGCGACTGCGACGAGGTCGCCGCCTACCTGCAGAAAAACAAAGCCATGGTCGATGCGGTGTACCGCGATGTCGGCCCGGTGATCCGCACCGCGCCGGGCCTGCTCAACGACGAAGACCAGCTCGAGCGCTTTGTCGCCCTGCTGCGCAAAACGGTGTAACCCATGTATTCGCCAACGAGAATTGCCATGTCCCAGCCCACCTCGCGCCCTACCCTCGCCCGCCTGCACGGACTGACCCTGGCGCTCGCCGCCGGCATGCTGCTCAGCAGCGGCGCCCAGGCCGCAGCGCCCGGCACGGTGATCCGTGACTGCAAGGACTGCCCAGAGCTGGTGGTACTGCCCGCAGGCAGCTTCAGCATGGGCACCCCCGAGGGTGAAGTCGGCCGCCAGCCCGATGAAGGCCCGCAGCATGAGGTGACCTTCAAGCGCCCTATCGCCATCAGCCGCTTCCAGGTACTCAAAGGCGAGTGGGATGTGTACCTGCGCGACAGCGGCTACCGCATGCCCAGCGGTGATGACCGCGAAGGCCGCCAGTGCATCGCCGGCATCCCGCGCTACAAGTACGAAGCGCGCAACCCGGCGGTGTGCCTGGACTTCAACGAAGCCCAGGCGTACATCCAATGGCTGTCGAAAAAGACCGGCAAGCAGTACTTCATGCCCAGCGAAGCGCTGCGTGAATACGCCGCCCGCGGCGGCAGCAAAGGCCCGTTCCCGTTCCCGCTGGACCCGGACAAGGAATACAGCATCGCCCTCAATGCCAACACCTACGGCCCAGCAGACGGCTTTGCCAATATCGCCCCGGCCGGCAGTTTCAAGCCCAACGCCTTTGGCGTCTATGACATGCACGGCAACGTTTCCGAATTCACCCCTGACTGCTACCGCGACAGCTATGAAGGCGCACCCAACGACGGCAGCGCCTGGACTGAGCCTGGCTGCAAGGTGCTGTCGATGCGCGGCAACGACTGGATCGAGCCGCCGATCTTCTCCCGCTCCGGCAACCGCAACGCCACCATCCCGTCCGACCGCGGCGACTGGCTGAGCTTTCGCGTTGCCCGCGAACTGTGACCGCCACCCCACCCGTGCCCCGAGGGAGCCCTGCCATGCCCGCACTACTGTTCAGCCTGACCTTGCCTGATGGCCGCCGCGCCAGCACTCACGGCGACACCGCCGAGGGCGTGCTGCAGGTCGGCGACCTGCCCGCGCTCAGCTACCGTTTCGACGGCGAGCGCGTGCTGATCGACAGCCCGCTGCCCGCGCACTACCCCGCCACCGCCTTGCTGGCAGTGATCGGCAGCCACTTTGCCTACCGCAAAAAATCCGCCGTGCTCAACATCAACCTCAAAGCCCCGCAGGCATTCGCCGTTGCGGCAATCCGCCAGGGCGTGTTCGACACGCAGCTGCCCAGTGTAGATGGCAGCCTCGAACTGCAATGCCGACGCGCCACCTTCTGGCAGAACCCGCTGGCATGGCTGACCGCACCGGCCAGTGTGCACACGGCCCCGCATTACTGTTTCAGCGGCGAAAAACGCCACCCTCAGCGCCCCCCTATCCCTGCCGGCGAAGTCTATCGGCGCCACCTGCCGGGCCTGAACAGCACTTTCAGCCTGCGCACCATCGACCCCGACCGCGACCTCGAAGCCTTCAACCGCTGGATGAACCTGGAACAGGTGGCGTACTTCTGGGAGCAGACCGGCAGCCTCGAAGAGCACGCCGCCTACCTGCGCGAGATGCTCGACGACCCGCGCGTGCATCCGCTGATCGGCTGCTTCGACGATGAGCCGTTCGCCTACTTCGAGGTGTACTGGTGCAAGGAAGACCGCATCGCGCCGTTCTATGACGTGGCCGACTACGACCGCGGCTGGCATGTGGTGGTCGGTGAGAGCAAGCACCAGGGGGTGGGCAAGCTCAAGGCCTGGTTCAACTCGCTGATGCATTACATGTACCTGGATGACCCGCGTACTCAGCGCATTCTTGGCGAGCCGCGCATCGATCACACGCGCCAGATCGAATTTCTCAAGTCGCAGGGCTTCGGCCACTTGAAAGACATCCAGTTCGTGCACAAGAAGGCCGCCTTGCTGCGTCTTGAGCGCGAATACTTCTTCGAACGCAGCCTCTGATCTGCGTCGTTAAAGGGTTTGGCCTGCCATCAGGCTGAACCCGCTAAGCAACCGGCTGCCCGCCACCTTCCCCGTTGAATCCCCCGCCTCTGCTCAGGGCAAGCGCCCGCCTGACCGTCCTTCTCCCGCCGTTGCCCTGCACCAAATTCCCCTGCGCAGTTGTCGTAAGTCGTCAAAAGGATTGCGCATGGACGCTCTCAGAACAGGCGGCGTGAACAGGAAATGGATAATCGGCAGGCCTCCAGTGCGCACTGACGTCGGACTGTTTGCAGCGTTACCGAGAAAACAAGAACAAAGACCTGCAAAATTTCAAGGTGGGTAGTTAATTTATGGCAATGGAAAACAACGCTGAAACCCTCGCACTCGGCGTGACCGACCCCTCCAAAACAGAAGAAGCGCGGCAAGATCGGCATCTAGAAGGCAAGATCGACTGGATCGTGTTCGGCATTACCAGCATCACCGCAATCGCCTTCATCCTCTGGGGCTTCCTCAGCCAGCTGACTCTTGCCGCCAGCGCGTCAGCGGCGCAATCCTGGGTCATCATCAATTTCGGCTGGTTCTTCGTGCTGACCTCTACGCTGTTCGTGATTTTCGTGCTCTGGCTGGCGGCGAGCCGGTACGGCAGGATCCCACTCGGGCGTGACGGCGAGGTGCCCGAGTTTCGCACAGTGTCGTGGGTCGCGATGATGTTCAGTGCCGGCATGGGCATCGGCCTGATGTTTTTCGGCGTCGCTGAGCCGCTGTCTCACTACATGACGCCACCTCCCGGCTCAGCGGCCCCCCAGTCCAACGAAGCGATGCAGGTGGCGATGGCTACCACCCTGTTCCACTGGACGCTGCACCCGTGGGCGATGTACGCGATTGTAGGCCTGGCGATTGCTTACGGTACGTTTCGGCGTGGCCGCTCGCAGCTGGTTTCGAATGCATTTCGTCCCCTGATCGGCAAGCATGCCAACGGGCCGCTGGGGCGGGTAATCGACATGATGGCCATTTTTGCCACCTTGTTTGGCTCTGCCGCTTCACTGGGGCTTGGGGCGCTGCAGATCGCCGGCGGCCTGGAATACAACGGCTGGATCGAACACCCTGGCAAAATCTTCTACCTCGCCATCGTGACGGTGCTGACCATCGCCTTCGTTGCCTCTGCGGTGTCCGGGATTGGCAAAGGCATCAAGTGGCTGTCCAACGTCAACATGATCCTGGCCCTTGCCTTGGCCGTGTTCGTATTCCTGGTCGGCCCGACGTTATTGATGTTGAACCTGCTGCCGACCTCTATCGGTGTCTACATCAAGTTGCTACCGGAAATGATGGCGCGTACCAGCGCCAGTGGCGGCCCGCAGATGGACAGCTGGCTGGCCAGCTGGACCGTGTTCTACTGGGCATGGTGGATTTCCTGGACGCCTTTTGTCGGCATGTTCATCGCCCGCATCAGTCGCGGCCGGACCATCCGCCAGTTCGTCAGCGGCGTGCTGCTGGTGCCAAGCCTGGTCAGCCTGATCTGGTTCACCTTGTTCGGCGGTGCCAGCATCGATGCAGTGCGCGAGGGCAGCCTGCTGCTGGTGGACGGCGTGGTCAACAGCAACACCGCGCTTTACCAGCTTCTGGACGGATACCCGCTGGCAAGCCTGACGTCGGTGTTGGTCATGGTGCTGGTGGCGATTTTCTTCGTGTCCGGGGCGGACGCTGCTTCGCTGGTGATGGGCACGCTGTCGGAGCGCGGGACGACGACACCGTCGCGGTCCACGGTGATTTTCTGGGGCGGCCTGACCGGCACCGTTGCGGCGATCATGCTCGCAATTGGCGACCCGGCGAATCCCGGCGCGGCCCTTACCGGTCTGCAGAACCTGACTATCGTCGTGGCCCTGCCCTTTGTGATCGTGATGGTATTGCTGTGCGTGGCGCTGTATCGCGATCTGCGCAGGGATCCGATGATGCTGCGTCACGTGCGTGCCAGCGAACTGATCGAAAAGGCAGTGCTGTACGGCGCGGTCAAGCATGGCGAGGAGTTTTACATCGTCGTCCAGGAAACCAAGTCTGCACCTAAGCACGCGAGTGAAAAACAGCACGTAACCGAGTCGTAACGGCTATCTGAATTGGCTTCAACCTGAGCTGCTCTGCGAGTGGTGGACATTTCTGTCCACCATTTGCGCGAGCAGCTCACCCTCACCTCTCTCCTCGCTAAATCCCCCTCCTCCCGCTTCGTCCTCTCTGCAGGGATACGCCAGCCTTGCGCGCACGGCTATCTGTCTTTTTCTCGCCGTTCGACTCAGGAGTTTCCATGATCAGCCCTCCACGCAGCCGCAGCGCCTTCGCCGACCTGCTGCGCCTGCTCAAGCCGTTCTGGCCCCTCGTGACTGTGTCCATCGTGCTGGGCATGGTCGGTGGCTTGTCGATTACTGTGTTGCTGGCCACCATCAACAACGCCCTCAACAGCGAGGCTGGCTTGACCGGCAACGTCGTCGCCGCCTTCGCCGGCCTGTGTCTGCTGGCGCTGTGCTGCTCGATCCTGTCGGACATGAGCAGCAACCGCGTCGGCCAGTACATTATCCGCCGCCTGCGCCTGGAGCTTGGCGAAAAGGTCCTCAGCGCACCGATTGCGCAGATCGAGCGCTACCGCAGCCACCGCCTGATCCCGGTGCTCACTCACGACATCGACACCATCAGCGACTTCGCTTTCGTGTTTGCCCCGCTGGCCATCTCGCTGACCGTCACCCTCGGCTGCCTGGGCTATCTGGCCATGCTGTCGTGGCCGATGTTCCTGATGATGCTGGTGGCCATTGCCATCGGCTGCACCGCGCAGTTCGTCGCCCAGAACAAAGGCCTGAAAGGCTTTCTCGAAGCACGTGATGAAGAAGACAACCTGCAAAAGCACTACCGCGCGATTGCCGATGGCGCCAAGGAACTGCGCATTCACCGCCCGCGCCGCCAGCGCATGTTCACCCAGCGCATCCGTGAAAGCGCTTCGCTGATCTGCCGCAAGCAGATCGAGTCGGTGAACATCTTCATCGTCGCCAAGACCTTTGGCTCGATGCTGTTCTTCGTGGTGATCGGCCTGGCGCTGGCCATGCAAGCCTACTGGCCCGACAGCAACAAGGCGGTGATGAGTGGCTTTGTGTTGGTGCTGCTGTACATGAAAGGCCCGCTCGAGCAGTTGATTGCCAACCTGCCGATCGTCAGCCGCGCGCAAATTGCCTTCCGGCGCATTGCCGAGCTGTCCGAGACGTTCTCCTCGCCGGAGCCACATCTGCTGCTCGACGCCCCGGCCAAGCCCGCGCAAGCGGTGCACGAGCTGGAACTGCGCGACGTGCGCTATGCCTTCCCGGTAGTTGACGGCGCTACGCCGTTTGCCCTCGGGCCGGTCAACCTGAAGATCCGCCAGGGCGACATTGTCTTCATCGTTGGCGAAAACGGCTGCGGCAAGACCACCCTGATCAAACTGCTGCTGGGCCTGTATGAGCCGCAGCAAGGGGAAATACGCCTGAACGGCCAGGCGGTAACGGCACAAAACCGCGATGACTATCGCCAGTTGTTCACCACCATCTTCGCCGACTACTACCTGTTCGACGACCTGGTCCAGGGCGACGGCGACCTGCCGGCAGACGCTGCCCGTTACCTGGAACGCCTGGAAATTGCCCACAAGGTCAGCATCCGCGACGGCGCCTTCACTACCACCGACCTCTCCACCGGCCAGCGCAAGCGCCTGGCGCTGGTCAATGCCTGGATCGAAGAGCGGCCGGTGCTGGTATTCGACGAATGGGCCGCTGACCAGGACCCGACCTTCCGCCGCATCTTCTACACCGAGCTGCTGCCCGACCTGAAACGGCTGGGCAAGACCATCATTGTCATCTCCCACGACGACCGTTATTTCGATGTGGCCGACCAGCTGGTACGGATGGATTCGGGCAAGGTCCGCAGCGATCTGGAGCCGGCCTGAAAAAACTTTTCCGGTTTTCAGCGGGTCATGCGTTCCATTGTAAGTTGAGACGCAATCGCATTAACACTTACGCCATATATAAGAGCCGACACAATGCCAGCACCACACCGCCTCACCCCACTAGGAAAAGCACTGCTTCTGCGCCATGCCTTGCGCCCATCGTTGAGCATGAGCGCTCTTGGCCTGGCCCTGGCCCTGCCCTACGCAACGGTTGCTCAGGCGCAGGACCTGGCTTTCGACATTCCGGCGCAGCCGCTGAGTAGCGCGCTGCTCAGCTTCGGCAAGCAGACCGACATGCAGATCCTGTTCAGCCAGGACACCGTGCAAGGCCGCCGCAGCGCAGCAGTAGCCGGTCGCCTGTCGCCTGAGCAAGCACTGGCGCGACTGCTGCAGGGCACTGGCGTCAGCTACAGCGTGCAGGGCAACGTCGTCACCCTTGGCGCTCCGCGGGCGGCGGATGATTCGGCCATGCAGTTGGGTGCAACGAACATTTCCGGGGCGGCGTTGGGGATCACCACCGAAGGAACAGGTTCGTACACCACCGGTGAAACCGCAGCGGCTACGCGCTTGCCTCTGAGCCTGCGCAAGACGCCGCAGTCGGTCAGTGTGGTGACCCGCCAGCAGATGGATGATCAGAACCTGCAAAGTGTTTCCGATGTGCTCAAGCAGACGCCGGGGATTACCGTAAACCAGGAGAGTTCGGAGGCGTACAGCTTTTACTCGCGGGGCTTTCAGCTGGAGAACTACCAGTTCGATGGCGTGCCGAGCTTGTCATCTGATGGTGGCTCGTTGCGGGATAACTACAGTATTGGCAACAGCCTGATCTACGACCGTGTAGAGGTGCTCAAAGGCGCCACCGGCCTGGTTAACGGCACTGGATATCCCTCTGGTGTGGTCAACCTGGTGCGTAAGCGCCCTACAGACAAGTTCCAAGGGCAAATCGGCGCTGGGGCCGGCTCGTGGGACAAGTACACGGCTGATATCGACTTGTCAGGGCCGCTGAGTGACAGCGGCAATGTTAGGGGACGAATGGTCGCTGGCACGCAGAAGCAACACAGCTACGTAAATTATCTGAGTGGTGAGCAAAACACCTTCTACGGTGTGCTCGAAGCTGACCTGAATGACAGCACCATGGTCACCGTCGGCTATGACGTGCAGAAGAACTACGACAACGGCAGCACCACTGGCGCGCTGCCAGCCTTCTTCATGGACGGTCGCACAGTCAAGTTTTCCCGCGACGAGAACGCTGCAGACCGCTGGACCTGGCGAAATCAGGAAACCCAGCGTGCGTTCGCGGAGCTGTCGCATACCTTTGATAACGACTGGGTTTTCAAAAGCGTCCTGAGCGGTCGGCAATATCGCTCACGTGAGCTGATGTCTGGTATCAGCAGCGAACCGATCCAGGCAGATGGCAGCATCTCCCACGGCTTCATCGGTGGCAATATTGGTAGCGATGGCAGCATCTACCCAATCGGTACTGCGTCCAAGTTCAACACCACCAGCAAGGAAGAAAGTCTGGATCTGTTTGCGCGAGGGCCCTTCACCCTGGGTGGTCGCGTCCATGAAGCCGTGGTGGGCTATAGCATTGCGCGCACCAAAGCGACCTCGAAGCGTGATGATGGTGTGACCAATCCCGTTATCGACGACGTGTTCCAATGGGACGGTTACGGCGATTATCCAACCAATTTTGAATGGTGGTCGACCTTCGATATCGAAGCGCGTCAGCGCATCGCCTTCGCTGCAACCATTTTCAAACCAACTGACGAGTTCCAGCTCATTCTCGGTGCGCGCGTGGTCGATTACTCCTGGGAGATCGATACCATCAACGCCATCGGACGCAAACTTCCGGCCGATGACACCATCTCTGGCGAAGTCGTACCGTATGCCGGCATCACCTACGATATCGATCAGTACCATACCGTTTACTTCAGCTACACCGATGTCTTCAAACCACAGCCCTACAATCTGGATGCCACGGGCAAGCCACTTGATCCTCTCACCGGGCAAAGCTACGAAGTGGGTATCAAAGGCGCTTACTTCAATGATCGCCTGAACGCCAGCCTGGCGTTGTTCGAACTCAAGCAGGATAACTTCGCCATCCTTGCCGGCACCAACCCGTTGACGGGTGGTGATGCCTATCGCGCGGTGCAGGGCGTGAAGACCCGCGGCGTAGAGTTGGAGCTCTCGGGTGAGGTTGCGCAGGGCCTGAATGTGATGGGCGGCTATACCTTCGTCGAGTCCCATGATGGTGATAAGGATCGCGTAGCGACCAACCAGCCGCAGCATATGTTCAAGGTGGCTACCAACTACCGCCTGCCGGGCGATTGGAACAAAGTCACAGTAGGCGGTAATGTTTACTGGCAGAGCTCCACGTACTTCCAGCCGGGCAACTGGTACAGCACCAACGACCCTACTGCCAAGTTCGAGCAGAAACCTTACACGTTGGTCGGCTTGGTGGCGGGATATGACTTCACCGAGGACTTCAAGGGCACTGTTAACGTCAATAATTTGTTTGACAAACATTACTACAGTGGGATCGGTAACTACGACACTGTGTACTGGGGTGCGCCGCGCAACGTGATGTTCAATGTGAAATACAGCTTCTGATCTGACCTTCGGTCACCCAAACTCAAAGCCCACAGCCGGAAATCCGGCCGGGGGCTTTTTGTTGCCATGCGTTTTTGCTTGCACCCCTCGGCGAGCAGACGAGTGCCTAGAGCCACCTCTACCACCCCTCAACGGATCCAGCCATCGATTCAATGCATCAATGCATTTTATATTGCATTGATGCATTGACGCATATAGAGTGACTCCACCTGCATTGATAGCAGCTCCGGAGCAAAACTGCTCCGCCTTTAAATACCGCGAGGAGTAACACTCTATGACGACAATGAATCTCCCAGCAACCTTTGTGGGTGCACAGCCTTCCGCTGGTAATGATCCTTTTGGCATCGGCTTCAATGTACAGTCTTACCACTTCGGGTCCAGCGCCGCGGCGTCCACACACATGGCCTATGCGAAATATGAACTTGAAGATGCAAACAGAGGGTTGGCGAAGGAAATCGGCCGTATCGAGGGGGAAGTAAAAGCAACCTTTGCCGAGGCTTCCAAAGGACTCGACACCTACCTGATCAATCAACTTACCGCCGTAGATGCCACAACATCAAATGCAATCAGTAATGCTGCAAAAATGGAAGTACTTATCACCGGCTTTGGAAAAGAACGAGCAATTGCAGTAGAAAAAGCTAACGCTTTTTTTGGCAGCAATCCTCTTACGATTTCGATGAAGATCAAGCAAAGCAAACTCAGCGTAAGGGGAAACCCAGATGGCTACATGTCCATGGCATTGCGTATCCAGACGGAATACGGCTTGTCCTACGCGGAAGCGCACAAGGTTCTTTGGCTAGACGCCGCAATCGAATCCATGAATAAGCGTCTTGCTCAAGAACGTGTCAAAGCGCAGCAGCAACGCGAGGCGCAAGCCAAACGGCTAGCCGAGGAGAAAGCCAAGGCTGAGGCTGAAGCCGACCACATGGCAGCGGTCAAATTCGTTGTCGACTTTTATGGCGAAGTAACAGACAAATTCGGCAATCAACTGGCCTCGCAAGCCCGGGAACTGGAACAGGCTCCTCAGGGTAAACGCATCCGGTCCGCAGCTCAGGCGATCAAGGCATTCGACCAATACCGGGAAGGCATTCAAAAGAAGTTCGGCGTCGCAGATAGGGCTGCAATCGCCACTGCGCTGAAGGCCATGGATAAGAAACAAATGTCGGAGAACCTTGCACGCTTTGCCAAAGGTTTTGGCGTTACTGCCCTAGTCATGGATTTACAGGTCTTACATACCGCTGCAGTCGAAGGCTTCGAGACCAATAACTGGAATTCTTTTTTCCTGGCAACCGAAACTTTCGTGGCAGGGAAGCTCGCAGGAATACTGTTAGCAGCCGCCTTTAGTATGACTATCGGTATGCCGGCAGGGGCTGCTGGAATCCTAGCCTTCGCCGTGCTAATGGCTGTAGTCAGCGCTGCAATCGATGACAACCAAATGAAGAAATTCAACGATTTTGTTTTGTCTCTCAAACCTTAATCTAACAAGCTGACTTATTGAGTCAGCTTTTTCTCGCGCTCGCGTAGAGAAAATACAGCCCGCCAACTGGCAGCGCTACGACCAAACAAAAAACGTGATAGAGCATAATAAATCCGTTATTTCTGAGGGTTTCGACACCAAAGCATCTATGCCACAGGCTATAGGTACGCGTAACATGCGCAAGCTGCTCGAAACACTTAGTAGCATACGGAAACAATAAGCAACTGGCGACTACCAGCGAGGTATAGACGACATTATTACCTAAGGGATACGCATCACGCCAATACCAGTTGATCAAAAACACGCCGCTATAGAGCAGCCCACGTTTGCATTGCCGAAGATAATATTGACTGTCCATTTTTGGTCTATTCTGACGTGCTTCAAAAAAGGCCGCGACCCCTCTTTCACGGCCTATCTACCTGAGCAATTTTCACCTGCATGATACCGCTTAGCGCAGATGCATGCAAAATGCATATACCCATGTGAGTCTCCCTCATTCAGCTACTCTACGCAAAGCCAAGCGGCTGGGTCGCAACGACTTCAGGCAGCGCAAGTGAGCTTCTGCTAACGGGTGCCGCCCATAGTCATCGCAAAAAAAGAGGCACCTTTCGGTGCCCCTTTTTCCACCCTTCACGACAAGCCATCACGCCGCCAACGGTCGTTTGCCCAACACCTCCCCCAGATTGCGATCAACTCGCCCATCCACCAACTGCCACAGCACCTGCATCAATTGCTCGTTCAGCAGACCCACCGCATCCTCAGCGAATGCATCGAGTCGGTAGTCAAAGCGCAGCTGCAATTGGCCTTTCAGCTCCACATACAGCGTTAGCGGGGTATTGGCCTGTTCGACACTGTTCATGGCCTGCAAGCGCAAGCCGCGGCTATCGCCGCTCGCTTGTGCGGCGCTGACCGGATAGTTCTCGAAGACAATCAAGGTATCCGCCAGAGCACCGCCCAGACCCGCCCAACCTTCGATCTCAGCCGGTGCGTTATAGCCATGCTCGCGCACTTGCAGGTTGCGCGCCTGCAAATCCTGCAGCCAGTCGCCCAGCCCTTGTAGACGATCTATTTCGGCCACCAGTGGCACATCGTTGATATACAGGCCCAGCTGCCGCTCGATATCGCGCAAGTGCGGCGGTCGTCCAGACAAGGTCACGCCGCAGGTGACTGTCGATTCACCCGTGTGATGGTGCAGCAGCAACAACCAGGCGGCCTGCATCAGCGTGTTGACGGTGATTTTCTGCCGGCGGGCAAAACTGGCAACCTGCTCGGTCTGCAGTGCGTCAAAGCGGTAGGCCAACTCGCCATGCCCTCCTCCCGCTGCCGCAGTGCGACCGATCGCGCAGCGCTGCAGCAAGGTCGGCGTGTGCAACGAGGCCAGTTGGCCTTGCCAGAAGTGCTGATCGGCAGAACGGTCACGGCTTTGCAGCCAGGCAATGTAATCGCGATAGCCACCACCACTGCGCACCAGCGCCTGCCCGGTGTAGGCAGCCAGGACATCGTTGAACAACTGAAAACCACTCCAGCCATCCAGCAGAATATGGTGATTGGTACACAGCAGCCGATAACGCGCGCCACCGCGGTGAATCAACACCAACCGCAACAGCGGCTCAGCATCCAGTTCAAACCCACGCAGGCGCTCATCATTGGCCAACTGTTCAAGCTGAGCAGTGCTCAGTTCGCAACCATCCACCTGCCGCAACGGCAACCGCACCTGGCGATGCACCACCTGCACCGGAGCAGTCAACGGCGCCGCCCAGGCAAATCGGGTACGCAGGATCGGATGATGATCCATCGCCGCCTGCCAGGCCTGGCGCAGCCGCTCCGGGTCGACGCCATCGAGGTCCATGCACATCTGGTTGACGAAGTCGCCCGCCACCGCGTCGTGCAGCTCATGTTGCAACAGGTACTGTTGCATCGGCGCCAGCGGATAGATGTCTTCGATGGCCGCAGGCGCGACGCCAAGTGCGTCCAGCTGGGGCTGCGCAAGCCCGGCCAAAGGGAAGTCGGATGGGGTGACGCCGGCGTGGCGCTCGTCGCAGCAATGTTCGATCAGCTCGGCCAGCGCCTGCACATAGGCATCCGCCAACGCCTGCATCGGCGCAGGGTCGAACATCGCCTGGCTGAAACTCCAGTCCAGGCGTAGACGGCCGTCATACACCTTGCCACTGATCGACAGCCAATTGCCCAGCGGCGCCTCAGCGCTGGAATCGCTGCCATGGGCTTCGCTGGCCGGGCTGAACAAGGCATCATCCTGGCTGAAGCTGCCGTCGAACTGGCCGAGGTAGTTGAAGGTGATGCGCGGTACCGGCAGCGCAGCCAGTTGCCGACGGGTGTCCGCCGAACCGAGGTAACGCAGCACGCCGTAGCCCAAGCCTTTGTCGGGGATGGCGCGCAGTTGTTCTTTGATGGCTTTTATAGAGCTTGCAGGATCGTGAGCCGGTGTCAGCTTCAGCGGAAACACCGAGGTGAACCAGCCGACTGTGCGGCTGAGGTCGATGTCGTCAAACAGCGCCTCGCGGCCATGGCCTTCGAGCTGGATCAAGGTCGAGCCGGCGCCGGTCCACTGGCCCACCACCTGGGCGAGCGCGGTGAGCAGCAGGTCATTGACCTGCGTCCGATAGGCTGCCGGCGCTGCCTGCAACAGGCGACGGGTCTGTTCGGTGTCGAGCTGGGCGTGCACGCTGGCGGCATCGAGGCCGCTGGCGATCGCGTTGGCTGCAACACCGGGCAGACCGGTAACCGCGCCGCTGAGCTGGCTGCACCAGTAATCCAGTTCGGCCGGCGCGTCGGCGCGCTGCGCATGAGTCTGCAAGCGCTCGGCCCAGCGTTGATAGGCGCTGGATTTTGCCGGTAGTTGCACTGGCTGGTTTTGCAGCGCTTGCTGATAGGCCTGTTGCAGGTCTTCGAACAGCACCCGCCAGGACACGCCGTCGACCACCAGGTGATGCACCACCAGCAACAAGCGCTGGCTGCCATCAGCCAAGGTCGCCAGCACTGCTCGCAACAACGGCCCGGCAGCCAGATCAAAACTGCGCTGGGCAGCTTCGCAGCGTGCTTGCAGTTCAGCGGTATCGGCCACCTCGACCTGCCACAGCAGGCTCTGAGCAACGTCTACGTCACGGTAGTGCGCCTGCCAGCCATCGGCTTGCTCGACAAACGCCAGGCGCAACGCATCGTGGTGTGCGACCAAGGCCTGCAGCGCCTGCTCCAGCGTGGCGGCCTGCAATGGCTCACGGCCTTTGAGCAGTACCGACTGGTTCCAGTGATGCCGGCTCGGGATCGGCTCCTCGAAGAACCACTGCTGCACCGGCAGCAGTACCTGCGCACCGGTTACCGGGCCTTGGTCGATCTGCTCGCCCTCACCCACGTCAGCGACGGCAGCCAGGGCCTGAATGGTTTGCTGCTCGAACAGGTCTTTGGGCGTAAAGCGAATCGACGCCTGCCGCGCACGGCCAACCAGCTGCAGCGAGATGATCGAGTCGCCACCGAGTTCGAAGAAGTTGTCGGTGACGCCAACCTGCTCGACCTTGAGCACCTCCTGCCACAACGCAGCCAGCGTGCTTTCGACGTCATTGCGCGGTGCCACGTAGCTGCGCGCAGCGTGGTCAACCGTCGGCAGCGGCAAGGCCTTGCGGTCGAGCTTGCCATTGGGTGTCAGCGGCAGTTGCTCGAGCAGCAGCCAATGCGCGGGCAGCATGTAATCGGGCAACGCGGCCTTGAGTTCGGCCTTGATCGGCTCGAGCAAGGCTGCATCGGTATGCGCCTGGCGTTGGCCAGCGGCGGCCACCAGATAAGCCACCAGCCTGCGCCCTTGTGCAGTTTCCTGCGCCAGCACCACGGCTTCGCTGATGGCGGCAAAGCCCATCAGGCGCGCTTCGATCTCGCCTAGTTCGATACGGAAGCCACGAATCTTGACCTGGTTGTCGATGCGGCCGAGGTACTCGAATACCCCCGCCTCGTCCTGGCGTACCACATCGCCGGTGCGGTACAACCGTGCACCGGCTTCGCCGCAAGGATCGGGCACGAAGCGCTCGGCACTTTGTCCAGGGCGGTTGAGGTAGCCGCGAGCAAGCCCGGTGCCGCCGATGTACAACTCACCCGCCACACCGACCGGCAACAGGTTGAGGTCGGCGTCGAGCACGTACGCGCTGCGCTCGCCCACGCAACTGCCAATCGGTGCATAGGCCGCGCTGCAGACGTCATTCAAATCAGTGCGCCAGACCATCGGCGTGACCACGGTTTCGGTCGGCCCGTAGCCGTTGATCATCATCTCCGGCTTGAGCACCTGCTGCACCAGCTCGAAGCTGGCCTGCGGCATGGCATCGCCACCAAAGCTGTACAGGCGCATCGGCGGTGGATTGCCGACCCGCTGCACGTGCTCGGCAAGCTGGTGCAGATAGGCCGGCGGGAAGCCGGCCATGGTCGCGCCGTACTCGCGCAGCGCCTCGCAGGTCTGCTCCGGGGTCCACAGGCTGTCGTCGCGCAAGAGGATGCTGCTGCCATGCAGCAAGCCGGTCAGCCAGCGTTCATGAGCGCCGTCGAAGGCGAACGAGAGGAAGTGCAGCTCGCAATCGGCCGGCGTCATGCGATAGGCCTCGCCGGTGCTGCGGCAGTGCATCGCCAGCGGCCCGTGGGCGACAGCGACGCCTTTGGGGCGGCCGGTGGAGCCTGAGGTGTAGATGATGTAGGCCAGGCTTTCGGGCGCAACCTCGACGGCAGGTGCGCTGCTCGCGTGCTGGCTGAGGTCAAGGCTGTTCAGCTCAAGCACCGCCAGCCCCGGCGGGATCGGCAGTTGCGCGCGCTGTGGCGCCTCGGTCAGCAGCAGGCTGATGGCGGAATCTTCCATCAAGTACGCCAGACGCTCGCGTGGATAGCTGAGGTCCAGCGGCACGTAGGCGCCACCGGCCTTGAGCACGGCGAGCAGGGCCACCAGCAAGCCGTCACTGCGCGGCAACGCCACGCCCACCCGCAGCTCCTGGCCGACGCCGCGGGCGAGCAGCTCATGGGCCAGGCGGTTGGCACGCCGGTCGAGCTCGCCATAGCTGAAACGCCGGCCATTGAAGATCAGTGCCTGACGCTCTGGCCAGGCGCCGGCCATGGCGCCGATACCCAGGTGTACCGGCGGTTCGGCGAAGCATGGCCAGTCGTGGCACAGCGCAGCGCGCTCCGCTTCGGTCAGCAGTTCGATGCTGGCCAAGGGGCGCTCGGCGTCGACCATGAAGGCGGCCAACAGCTGCAACAGATGGCCATTGAGACGCTCGATGGCGGCGTGGGTAAACGCTGCGCGGTCGTAGCCGTAGCTGATACTCAGGCGGCGTTCGGCTGCAACTGCCACGGCCAGCGGATAGTTGGTCCGTTCGCGGCTGGCGACGTCGCCAAAGCGCACGCTGCTCTCGGCTTGTTGGCCCAGTGCCTCGGCCACCGGATAGTTGTCGAACACCAGCAGGCTGTCGAACAGTGCCTCGCCGCCGGTGCCGGCCCAGCGCTGGATATCGTTAAGCGGCGTGTGCTCGAACTCACGCAGGGCGAGGTTTTCGGCCTGGACGCTGTGCAGCCAGTCGCCGACGCGCTGGCCTGCCTGTGGGGTGGCAATGACCGGCAAGGTGTTGATGAACAGCCCGACCTGTTGCTCGATCCCCGGCAGCTCTGCCGGCCGCCCGGCCACCGTGGCGCCAAAGGCCACGCTGGCTTGGCCGGTATAGCGCTGCAACAGCAGCAGCCAGGCCGCTTGCACCAGGGTGTTGACGGTGACTTTCTGTTGCCGGGCAAACGCCTGCAGGTGCTGGCTGTTGGCTTCGTCCCAGTCATGGTGAAACTCGCCATGGCCACTCGCACCCGTGCCCCGGGCGAGGCTACCGGCCAACCGGGTAGGCTCGTCCAGGGCCGTCAGGCGCTGGCGCCAGAAGCTTTCGCAGGCGGCGCCGTCCTGGCGCTGCAGCCAGCCGATGTAGTCGCGATAACGACCAGGCTGACGAGCCGGCTGCAGGCCGTGATAGCGCTGCATCACTTCGCTCATCAGCTGCGAACTGCTCCAGCCGTCCATCAGGATGTGATGGTTGGTGTAGATCAGGTGCTGCTTGTCGCCGCCCAGCTCCAGCAGGAGCAGACGCAGCAATGGCGCCTGATCAAAGCGCGAACAGGCCTGCCGCTCGGCAGCGGCCAATGCCTCCAGATCCACGCCTTGGCCATCGAGCACCTGCAACGGCAGCTCGACCTGACGATGGACAATCTGCACCGGCTCACTCAGCTCGCCCTGCCAGTGGAAGGACGTGCGCAGGATGTCGTGGGCTGTAATTGCATCCGCCCACGCCTTGCCGAAACGCTCGGCGTCGAGGCCTTGCACCGGCACTTGCAGCTGATTGACGTAGTCGTCCGAGGCTTGCTGGTAGAGGGTGTGAAAGAGCATGCCCTGCTGCATCGGCGCCAGTGGATAGAGGTCGGCGATGGCCCGCGGTGCTACCGGCAAGGCGTCCAGTTGGGTTTGCTCGAGCGCAGCCAGCGGGAAGTCGGACGGCGTTACTCCGCCGCTTGCCAGCTGGCAGCAGTGCTCGATCAGCGCCAGCAGGGTCGCCTGATAGTCGTCGGCCAGCCGCTGCACCGTGGCATCGTCGAACACCTCGCTGCTGAAGCTCCAGCTCAGCGCCAACTCGCCGCCGTAGACCTGGCTGTTGAGGGTCAGCCAATTGCCCAGCGGGGCACGGCTGTCGCGCTCGTCCCCGGCGTTTTCCGCTGCCGGCGCAAACAGCGAATGCTCGTCGAAGCTCTGGTCGAACTGGCCCAGGTAGTTGAAGGTGATCGCCGGTTTCGGCACTGCCGCCAACGCGGCGCGGCAGGCATCGTCACCGAGATGACGCAGCACACCGAAGCCCAGACCATTGCCCGGCACCTGGCGCAGTTGCTCCTTGATTGCCTTGATCGAACTGGCGATATCGTCGGCTGGGGCCAGACGCACGGGGTACAGGCTGGTGAACCAGCCAACCGTGCGTGACAGGTCGATTTCAGGGAACAGCTCTTCGCGGCCGTGCCCTTCCAACTGCACCAGCACCTCAGGGCGACCGGTCCAGCGGCATACCACTTCGGCCAGGGCCAGCAACAGCAGGTCGTTGATCTGCGTGCGGTAGGCTCTTGCAGCGTCATGCAGCAGGCGGGTGGTGGCCTCGCGTGGCAGGCGGGTGTTGATAGCGCGGCCATGGCAGGCCAGGTTGGCGCCGTGTGGGCGGTCCAGTGGCAGGCTGGCATCAGCGTCACGCAAGCGTTGCCAGTAGGCCAGTTCAGCCTCGGTCAGCGGGCCGCGGGCATGCTCGCGCAGGCGCAGGGCCCAGCTCTGGAACGCGCTGGTCTTGGCCGGCAGACGCGCCAGCGTGCCCTGTTGCAGATCCCGGTACAGCTGCTGCAAGTCTTCCAGCAACACCCGCCAGGACACGCCATCGACCACCAGGTGGTGGATCACCAGCAATAGCCGCTGGCTGCCATCGGCAAGGTCCATCAGCACCGCGCGCAGCACCGGGCCGTTGCTCAGATCCAGACTGGCTTGTGCACGCTGGCCCAGATCGCGCACAGCGGCTTCGTCGGCCACGGCTTCGTGCCACAGGCAAGCCTCGATGCTGTCGACGTGGCTGGCCTGCCATTGCCCGGCAACCTGCTGATAGCGCAGGCGCAAAGCGTCATGGTGCTGTTGCAGGGTGCTCAGTGCCTGGGCCAGCAGTGCCACTTGCAGCGGGCTGCGTGGCGTCAACAGCACGGACTGGTTCCAGTGCTGCAACTGCGGGATGTCGCTGGCGAAAAACACCTGCTGGATCGGCGTCAGCGGCATCTCGCCGCGCACTGGGCCCTGGTCGATTTGCAGCACTTGGATACAGCTGGCAACGGCTGCCAGCTCAAGGATGGTCTGGCAGCGGAAGACGTCTTTGGAGGCGATATGAATGCCCGCCTGACGCGCCCTGCCGACCATCTGGATGGCGATGATCGAGTCACCGCCAAGTTCGAAGAAGTTGTCGCTGATGCCCACCCGCTCGACACCAAGCAGCGCTTGCCAGATTTCTACCAGTTGACCTTGGACGTCGTTGGCGGCGGCGCGATAGTCGGCCTGGCTGCTGACGTCGGGTTGCGGCAGTGCCTTGTGATCCAGCTTGCCGTTGGCGGTCAGCGGCAGCGTCGGCAACAGCAGCAGATGGCTCGGCACCTGATGCGCTGCCAACTGCTCGCCCAGCCACTGACGGATCCCGGGCAGATCGGCCTCGGCGGCGACCAGATAAGCCACCAGCTGTTTGCCGGTCGGGCCGTCCTGAGCAACCACGGCGCATTCACGCACCTGTGGGTGGCTCTGCAGGCAGGCCTGCACCTCGCCAGGTTCGACCCGGTAGCCGCGAATCTTGACCTGATGATCGACCCGGCCAATAAACTCCAGCAGGCCATCGGCGCGGTAGCACGCCTGGTCACCGGTGCGGTACAGCCGCGCGCCATCGGCGCTGAACGGGTTGGGCACGAAGCGCTCGGCGGTCATGCCCGGGCGCACGTGATAGCCGCGGGCGACGCCGGCACCGCCCAGGTACAGCTCACCGGCACAGTTCACCGGCAACGCGCCAGCATCACTGTCGAGCACATAGGCGCGCAGATTGGCCAGCGGCCGCCCCAGCGGCAGGCGTGTAGCGTGCGCCCAGTCGCCATCGAGGCTTTGGGTGATGGCGCCGACCGTGGTCTCGGTCGGGCCGTAATGATTGACCACGCGGCAGGCCGGGGCCAGCTGCTGGATGCGCTGCAACAGGCTTGGCGGGCAGGCTTCGCCGCCCAGCACCAGGCACTGCCGGGGGATGACTGCGGCGTTATCTTCGCCAAGCAGCGCCGCCAGGTGCGACGGCACGATCTTCAGCACATCGATCTGTTCGTTGTGCAGATAAGCACCCAGGGCGCTGCCATCGACCGCCATGTCGTTGTCGATCAGGTGCAAGGCCTGGCCGTGGCACAGCGCGCCAAACAGCACGGTATGACCAAGGTCAGCGGCCATGGTCGAGACCAGCGCCATGCTCCGCGCCTGAGTGATCGGCAGGCGTTCGCCGATGGCTGCAACGTAGTTGGCCAGCGCGCCGTGGCTGACGGTGACGCCCTTGGCGCGACCGGTGGAGCCGGAAGTAAAGATGACATAGGCCAATTGCTGCGGGTCGCTGATCGGCGCCAGCGCCCAGCCTGCGCCGGACAACGCCTGGGTCGGGTCGGGCAGCAGTTGCTGGTGGACGCCGGTCAGCTCGGCAAAGCGCTCAGCCAGCGGCGCCTGCACCAGCAGGTGCTCGAGGGCGCTGTCGGCGATCATCTGGTTGAGACGTTGCTGCGGGTACTCGGGCGCCAGCGGCACATAGGCGCCGCCGGCCTTAAGCACCGCCAGCAGGCCGACGACCATCTCCAGCGAACGCTCGGCAGCGATACCGACCAGTACATCGGCGCCCACGCCCTGCTCGCGCAAGCGCCCGGCCAAGGCTTCGGCCTGGCCGTCGAGCTGGGCATAGCTGAGGCGCCGTGCGCCTTGCACCACAGCAATGGCCTCAGGTGTGGTTTGCGCATGGGCACTGATCCGCGCTGGTACATCGAGGGCGCGCTGCTGCAACGGGCCGCCTTCGGCCCATTGCGCTAATTGCTGTTGTTCTGCAGGGCTGTACAGCGCTAGGTCGCCAATCGCCTGCTGCGGATCGCGCAGTGCATCAGCGAGCAGATTGCGCCAGTGCTCGGCTAGGCGGGCAATGGTGCTGGCGTCGAACAGATCAGTGGCGTACACCAAGGCTGCATACAAGCGGCCATCGGCTTCGCGGGTGCTCAGGGTCAGGTCGAAGCGCACCGCTTCATGCCCGCTGCCCTGCACCTCGACGGTCAGGCCCGGCAATTCCAGGCGGCCGGCGTCGGCTGCGTCGACCAGATGGTTGTAGAGCACTTGAAACAGCGGGCTACTGTCCAGATTGCGCTCGGGTTGCAGGGCATCGACCAGTTGTTCGAACGGCGTGTCCTGATGCGCCTGGGCCTCGAGGACCCGGCTCTTGACCTGGGCCAACAGCGCGGCAAAAGTCTGCTGGGGCGTGATATCAGCCTGTAGCACCTGCGTGTTGACGAAAAAGCCGATCAACCCCTCGACTTCAGCGCGAGTACGGTTGGCCACGGGCGTGCCGACGCGGACTTGAGCGGCGCCACTGTAACGGTGCAGTACGGCCTGGAAGCTGGCCAGCAGCAGCATGAACAGCGTGCTGCCGGTCGCCGCCGACATAGCGCGCAGGCGCGCGCCAAGGGCTGCATCGAATTCGATTTCATGGCGCGCACCGCGGTTGCTGCGGCTGGCCGTGCGTGGCCGGTCCAGTGGCAAAGCCAGCTGCACGTGCTCGCTACCGAGTCGCTCGCGCCAGTAGGCCAGCTGCCGCTCGCCCTCACCGGCCTCCAGCCACAGCCGCTGCCAGTGGGCGTAGTCGGCGTAGTGTACGGCCAGAGGCGGCAGCGCAGCGCGCTGGCCCTGCAAGGCCTGGCGATAACCTTCGCTGACTTCATCAACCAGGATCGGCAACGACCAGGCATCGCAGACAATATGGTGGCTGCAGAACAACAGCACATGCTGCTCGGCAGCGAGCTTGATCAGCGTTGCCCGCAGCAGCAAGTCACGCTCCAGATCAAAGGGCTGCTCGGCCAGCGCCGTCATCTGTTCGGCCAATAGCGCTTCGGCGCCCTCACCCGCGGCACTCAGGTCGAGCCGGGTCAGGGCAAACCGACGCTGCGGGTGGATCACCTGCAACACCTGCTGCTCGTGCCAGCGGAAGCTGGTGCGCAGCACTTCGTGCCGCTCGATCAACTGCCCGATCGCCTGCTCCAGCGCGGCGCTGTTCAGCTGTCCACGCAAGCGCAGCTGCGCGGGTTGATTATAGGCGCTGGACTGCGGGTCCAGTTGCCATACCAACCACAGCCGCTGTTGCGCATACGAGGCCGGCAACTCGCTGATGCCCGCCTCGCGCGGCGGAATCGGCAGAATATCCAGCGACAGCCCCTGGGCGATCATCTTCGCCTGCAGGGCGCTGCGTTCCGCTGGGCTGAAGCCGGCAAAGCGTTTGGCCAGGGCCAACATCCGATCGGGTAGCTGACTCATTGCTGCTCAGCCTCGGCGAACAGGGCTTCGAGGGCATCGAGCTTGTCTTCGTTGACTTCGTTATCGCGGTGCAGCTCGACCTGCTGGGCCAGCAACTCGACGGTTTCACCTTCGAAAAATGCGCGCAGCGGCAGGTTGATATTGAGCTCGCTGTGTACCCGCGAGCGAATCCGCGTGGCCAGCAACGAATGCCCGCCGAGGGCGAAGAAGTTGTCGTGGATACCGACTTGCGGCAGCTCCAGCGCCTCCTGCCAGATGCGCGCCAGCGTCTGTTCCAGCTCATTGCGCGGTGCGACGTAGGCCTGACCGCGTTGCTCGCGGGCACTCAGCGCGTTGCGGTCTAGCTTGCCGTTGGGGGTCAACGGCATGCGCTCGAGCGCGTTGATGAAGGCGGGCACCATATGCTCGGGCAATTGCTCGCGCAGCAGCTCCAGCAGCGCCGCTTCACTGGCCTCGGCGGGCGCGTCGGCGTGCAATACCACATAGGCGGCCAACTGCTTGCCGGCTGCGGTATCACGGGCAACCACCGCCGCTTCGCGGACACGGCTGTCAGCGCCGAGACGCGCTTCGATCTCGCCCAGCTCAATACGGAAGCCGCGAATCTTCAGCTGGAAATCGAGGCGTCCAACGTAGTCGAGCACGCCGTCCGGGCGGCAGGCTACGCGGTCGCCGGTGCGGTACAGGCGCGCCCCGGGTACTGCCCCGTGCGGGTCCGGCAAGAAGCGGCTGGCGGTCAGGCTCGGCCTTGCCAGGTAGCCGCGGGCCAGGCCGGCGCCGGCGATATACAGCTCACCCGGGCGACCGAAGCCGACCAGTTCGCCCTCCTCGTCGAGCACCTGCAAGCGGGTGCCGGCAATCGCCGTGCCGATCGCCACGCGCTCGGCCAGCACGGGCTCGGCAACTGCCTGGGCAGTGCACCAGACGGCGCTCTCGGACGGCCCGTACTCGTTAACCAAGAGTGTCTGCGGCAAGCGTTGCTGGTGGCGTTCGCTGAGCTCGACCGGGCAGGCCTCGCCGGCCACGATCACGCAGGCCAGGCCGGCGTCAGTTGGCAGTGCTTCGAGGATCTGCGCATAGAACGATGGCAGCGCGAGGAAGTGCGAAATTTGCTGGTCGGCAACCTGCTGGGCGATCTGCAACGGGTCTTTGTGTGCCTGCTCGGCCGGCAGGCACAAGCTGCCGCCTTGAGCGAGGGTCCAGAAAATGCCGGCCACAGAGCTGTCGAACGAGAACGACGACAGCATCAGGAAGCGTTGGATCGGTTCGCGGTAGAACTGCAAGCGCGCCTGGGTCGAGGCACAGGCGTTGGCATGGCTGATCATCACGCCTTTGGGCAGGCCGGTAGAGCCGGAGGTGTAGATCACATAGGCCAGATCGTCGCTGTGATTGCTGGCCGGCAGCGGGCTGGCGTCGCCCTCCTCCAGCGTCTGCGCGGTCACTTCCAGCTGCACGGTTGCAGCGGGCAGCGTCAGTGCTTCAGGCAGCGCCTGCAAGCGCACCAGGCAGCGGACGCCAGCGTCTTCAAGCATGAAGCTCAGCCGTTCGTGCGGATAGGACGGATCCAGCGGCAGATACGCGCCGCCAGCTTTGAGAATGGCCAGCAGGGTCACCACGATTTCCACTGAGCGGCCGCCGTAGACGCCCACCAGGGCATCACGGCCGACACCTTCGGCTTGCAGGCGCCGCGCCAGGCGGTTGGCCTGGCGGTCGAGTTCGGCGTAGCTCAGCTGGCGGCCTTCGACCTGCAAGGCGATGTGCTGCGGATGCAGCGCGGCGCGGCGTTCAAACAGTTGGTGCAGCAGTTGCGCCTGCGGGCCCTGCAGGCTGGCACTGTGGTCCAGCGACGCCAGCACCTGCCGCGACTGGCCGGCATCGAGCGTGGCGATGTCGCTGACGGGGTGCTCAGGCGCGGCCGCAGCCCCGGCGATGAACACAGCAAACTGGGCCAGCCAGGCATCCAGCAAGCCCGGTGCGAGCAGGCCGACCGGGGCCAGTAGTTGCAGAATCAGTTGCTGACCGCAGCGGCGCGCCTGCAGGTGGAGTTTTTCGGCTTGAGCGGGATCTTGCACCAGCACCAGATCGTGCTCAGTCACCAGCTCGATGTCAGCGCCAAGCAGCAACGGGCCGGGATGGTCCAGATTGCTCTCGAACAGTTCCACTTCATTGAAGCATTCAAGCCAGGAGCGGCTCTGCGCCAACTGCTGGGCAAAGCCCTGCAGGTGCTCGCGCACAGACTGCTGCGCCGGCACCTCTGCGGCAACCGGTAGACGCCGAGCGAAGTGGCCCAAGGTGGCGAGCAATTGTTCGTTGCGACCATCCACCAGCAGGCTCAGCAAAACTCGTTGCTCGCCCAGCAGGCCGCCCAGAAAACCTGCCCATAGCCCGCCAAGCGCTGCCTGCGCCGGCAGCCCAAGCTGCGCCGCCAGGCCTGCCACGGTCGCCAATGGCAACTCCAGAAGGCTCGACTCCCGCTCGCCGCCCAGGCCAACCCGACGCTCGAATGGCAGCTGCGGGGCATGAGTAAATTGCGCCAGCAGACCGCGCCAATGGGCCAGGCCCTCTTGGCCCAGTTGCTGCTCGGCAAGCTCCTCCTGCCAAGCGGCGTAGTCGGCATATTGCAAGGCATCGAATTCAGGCAATGTCTGGCCCTGGCCAAGCGCCGCCAGTTCATCAGCCAACAGGCGCAGGCTGGTCCGGTCAAGGCTGGCCAGCGGCGCGGCGAGCAGCACTTGCTCAGCCCAACGCACTGCCACCAGCGGCGTCTCTGCCAACGCTGCGCGAGCCAGCTCGCGGGCTTGCTCAAGGTCAGCCGCGTGCATCAGGCGTACCTCGGCCTGCGCGCTGATCGCCTGGGCGGGCAACTGCAGGCCAGGCACCTGGGTGTAGCGAGTGCGCAGAATTTCGTGGCGCTCGGCCAGTTGCAGCAGCGCGGCGTGCCACTGCGCGTCGTCACCGACAACGCTGGCAGGCAGCTGCAGGGTGGCCAGCAGCGGGCGCCCGGCATTGCGTTCGGCGCGCAGCAGTGCGGCTTGCTGGGCGGAGGTCTGGAAGATTTCTGCTGGAGTGCTGTACGTCATGCTGATGTCCTTAACCAATGGCCACGTCGGTGCTTTTCAGCGGGATTGCCATTGCGGTGAGAATTTTGCGCGGGCCGCTGTAACCGTTGCGGGCATGGATGGTGAAGATGTTGTCCAGCACCACCACGTCGCCCTGCTGCCACGGGAACTCGACCATCACCTCGCGGTACAGCTGCTGCAGGTGGCGGATGTAGTCTTCGGGGATCGGCGAGCCGTCACCGAAGTAGGTGTTTTGCGGCAGGTCCTGCGGTTCGAATTCGGCCAGCAGGCTGTCGCGAATGCTCTCGGGCAGGGTCAGCGCGTTGAAGAAGGTGGCGTGGTTGAACCACACCGTTTCGCCCGTACGCGGGTGGCGCACCACCGCGGGGCCTTGTTGGCGGGTGCGCAAGCGATTGCCGGGCTTCCACTCAGGTGCGATACCAATCCTGGCGCAGTAAGCCTCGACTTCGGCGCGGTCTTCGGTCTGGAACACTGTTTGCCAGGGCAGGCCCATGCCGTCGCCGTAATTGCGCACGTAGAGCACGCGCTTGCGGATGAATTCATCGCGCACCTGCGGGTCGATGCGTTCGAGCAGCAGCCGGGTATCACCGAACGGCGTCTCGCCGCCTGTGGCCGAAGGCTGGTCGCAATAGAAGTACAGGTGCAGCGGAAACACCGGCGAATAGGAGTGCTCGTTGTGCGGGAAAATCTTCTCTGCCGACGGGTAGTCGGTGGAGCTGTAGACGTTGAGCTTCTTGGTGATCTGGGTGCGCGGCGAGGCGCGGAACAGGTACTCCAGCGCGCCGCCGGAAATCGCATCGACGCACTGGTTGAAGGCGTGGATATCCGGCACGTTGAAGCCACGAAACAGCAGGGTCGCATGCTGGTCGAGCTTGCTTTCGATCAGGGCGCGGTTCTGCCCGGCCCACTCGATCAGGTTGACCCCGGGCATGCTTGGCGTGCACACCAGCGGCAGCGGGCGGTCGGCGAACATCGGGCTGAAGGTGACCAGGCTGGACTGGTCCAGGCTGAGGCTCTTGCGCCGCCCCTTGCCCAGCGCCGGTATCACTTGCGACTCGAAATTCGACATTGCACCTCTCCCATTCGTGTATCAGGTGGCGCCCCCTGGCGCGCACCTGCCTGACTGTCCTTGCCGCCGTTACTCGACCGCCACCCGGCCTGGGCGACGGCGCTGGATCGGCTGTTGCTGCAATTGCGCCTGGCGCTCGGCCAGGGCCTGTTGCTCGGCCGCCTGTTGCACCTGTGCTGCACCTTCAAGCAACTGCGCCAAGGCCGCCTGTGGGTCGCCAAGCATGTGCTCGAACACCCCTTGCAACTGGCCAAACAGGCAGGCCATGTCGGCACTGGCGTAGAGCCCGGCATCGCACTTGAGCCCCAGGTATATGCCGGCGGGCGCGTTGACGAACTCGGCGATCAGGTCCAGCTCGGCGGCGGCTTTACCGGCCGGCAATGGCTGGATCTCGAGGCCGTCGATCGACAGCGGCACATCGCTGCTGTCCTGATAGATGAACTTGATCGCAAACAGCGGTGAACGCCCTGCCCTGCGCGGAACTCGCAGGGCTTCCACCAAGCGCTCGAACGGCAGGTCCTGGTGGTCGGCAGCGCCGATCACGGTGCTGCGCGCCGCCTCCAGCAACTGGCTGACGCTGGCCTGTGGTTCGACCGTCAATTGCAGTACCAACTGGTTAACGAAGAACCCCACCAGATCTTCAACCCCGGCGTGGTTGCGGTTGGCCACATCGGTACCCAGGCGCACCCGGCTGCTGGCGCTGCGCTGGGCCACTACCACGCTGAAGCCGGCCAGCAGGAGCATGTACAAGGTCACCCCCCGCGCCGTGGCGAATTCGCGCAGGGCCTCGCTCAGGGCCGGGCTGAAGTGGAACTCGTGCACCTCGCAATAGGCGGCATTGGCCGAAGCTGCCTGGCGTGCAGGCGATGCCGGCAGGCTGGTCAAGCGGTGGTCATCGCCCAACTGGGCGCGCCAGTAGGCCAGCTGCCGCTCGAGTTCACCGGCCGCCAGCCACTCGCGCTGCCAGACGGCGAAGTCGACGTATTGCAGGCGTGGCTCCGGCAACGCCGATGGGCTGCCGCTGCGGGCCGCTTGGTACAGGCTGACGAACTCCGCCGGCAGCAGACCAAACGACCAGTGGTCGGCGACGATATGGTGCAGGGTTATCAGCAGCACATGGCGCTGCTCGCTCAGACGCAGCAGGCGCACGCGCATCGGCGAGCCGTCGACCAGGTCGAACGGCTGGCGGGCTTCGCTCTGCAGGTGCTGCTCGAGCGCAGCCTGCCCTTCGGCTGAGCCACGCAGATCAGTGAAGGCAAATTCCGGCGCCAGCTGCTGATGCACTTGCTGCCAATGCTCGCCATCGGCTTCGAAATAGGTGGTGCGCAGCACTGCATGGCGCTGTACGAGCATGTCGAAGGCCTGGCGCACCGCGCGCGGGTCCAGCGTGCCGGTCAGCTCGAGCGCGCGGGCAATGTTGTACATCGAGCTGTGCGGCTCGAGTTGCCAGAGGAACCACAGCCGCTGCTGGGCAAACGACTGCAGCTGCGGCTGGCGCTCATCGACCCGGCGCAGCACCGGCATGCTCGCAGCGCGCTCGCTGTGTTCGATGCTGGCGACAAAGTCTTGCAGGGTGGCCGCCTCGAACAGGCTGCGCAGGGCCAGCTGTACGCCCAGCTCCTGACGCACCCGGCTGATCACCTGCGTGGCCAGCAGCGAGTGGCCGCCGAGGGCAAAGAAGTTATCGCCGAGGCCGACCTGCGCCACGTCCAGCACCGACTGCCAGATGGCGGCAACACGGCGCTGCAGATCGGTCTGCGGCAGCGCCTGACTGTGGCTGACGGCCTGCGGCGCGGGCAGCGCCTTGCGGTCGAGCTTGCCGTTGGGGTTGAGCGGCAGGCGCGCCAGCAGGATCAGCTGGTTGGGCTGCATGTAGTCCGGCAAATCGGCTTTCAACGCGGCTTGAATAACACCGCGCAGGTCATCCTGCGCTGGCACGGCCAGCGCCTCCAGGTCATCGACTGGCACCACATAGGCCACCAGTTGCAGGCCATGGCGGGCTGGCAGCGCTACGACCACTGCCTCGCGCACGGCGGGCTGAGCCGCGAGGCGCGCTTCGATTTCGCCAAGCTCGATGCGAAAACCACGGATCTTCACCTGGTGGTCGATGCGGCCGACGTACTCGATAGCACCTGCCGGGTTGTAGCGCACTAGGTCGCCGCTGCGGTACAGCCGCGCGCCGGGCTCGCTGGCAAACGGGTCGGGCAAGAAGCGCTCGGCGGTGAGCGCCGGGCGGTCGAAATAGCACTGTGCAAGGCTCGCCGCAGCGCCAATCCACAGCTCTCCGGTTGCGCCGGCCGGCAGCAGCTCGGCGCCAGCATCAAGAATGCGCAAACTGCGCCCGGCAATCGCCTGGCCAATGGGGACACCATATACGGCACTGGCGTCGGCCAACTGGCAGTCATGCACGCTGGACACCACCGTCGCCTCGGTCGGGCCGTAGGTATTGACCAGGCGCACCGCGCCCAGCCCGGCAGCATGCCACAGGCGCAAGCCCTCGACCGACATCGCCTCGCCGCCGACGTGCACCTGGCGCAACCGCCCCAGGCTGCGGCCTTCGCTGGCACACAGCTTGGCCAACAGATGCCAGTAGGCAGCGGGCAAGTCGGCCAGGGTCACGCCCTGCTCGACCAGCACCTCGGCCAACTGCTCGACCGACCACGGCTGGTCATCGCGCATGATCAGCGCCGCGCCGACGCTCAAGGGTGGGTAGCACTGCTCGACAAAGCCGTCGAAGCTGAACGTGGCGAACTGCAGGACGCGGTCGCTGGCGGCAAGCCGGGAATAGTCAGCGGCGCTTTCGCAGAACTCGCGCAGGGCCGCATGGGCAATCGCCACGCCCTTGGGTTTGCCGGTGGAGCCTGAGGTGTAGATGACGTAAGCGAGGTCCTCAGGACAAGCGCGGTTCGCCGGCTCCAGCGTTGATGCGTTGGCCAGCTGATCGCCCAGCGCGTCGAGTTGCAGCCGCGTCAAGCCAGCCGGCAGTGCCAGATGAGCAAGCAGCTCACCCTCACTGAGCAACAGGTCGAGACGGCTGTCTTCGACCATGAACAGCAAGCGCTCGTCCGGGTAGCTGGGGTCGAGCGGCACATAGGCGGCGCCACTTTTGAGCACTGCCAGCAGGCTGACGATCAACTGCGGGGTACGCCGCAGTGCCAAGCCGACGCGTTGGCCGGGGCCGACGCCGGATTCGATCAGGCAATGGGCAAGGCGGTTGGCCTGTTGGTTGAGGCTGGCATAGTCAAGGCTTGCTGCCGAGGTCCACACCGCCAATGCTCCAGGCGTGCTGGCGGCCTGAGCAGCGATACGCTGATGCACCAGCGCTTGATCACGCAGCGCCATGCAGCTGTCGCCCTGGCGTTGCAGCAGGTTGTGCTGGCCGGTGTGATCAAGCAGGGTCAGGTTGCCGAGCACGCCTTGCGGGGCGGCGACAAACTGCTCAAGCAGGTGGCGCAATTGGCTGCACAACCCGGCTACTTGCTCGCTGCTGAACCGCGCCAGATCGTAGCTGAAGTCCAGGCGCAGGGTCGCGCCCAGTTCGATGCCGAGGGTCAGCGGATAGCTGGTCTGCTCGTGGTTGCTCAGGTTGCGCATGCGCAACCCGCTGCTGTCAGCCTGGCTCAAGGCCTCGGCCACCGGGAAGTTTTCGAATACCAGCAGGCTGTCGAACAGCGCGTTGCCCTGCTGCCCAGCCCAGGCCTGGATCTCGTACAGCGGCACATGCTCAAACTCGCGCAGCGCCAGGTTGTGCGACTGCAAGGCCTGCAGCCACTGCGCCACACTGTGCTGCGGGTGCGGCTGGCAGACGATCGGCAAGGTATTGATGAACAGCCCAAGCTGCGCGTCGATGCCCGGCAACTCGGCCGGGCGGCCAGCCACGGTGGCGCCGAAGGCTACGCACGCTTGCCCACTGTAACGCTGCAACAACACCGCCCAGGCGCCTTGCAGCAAGGTGTTGAGGGTGACTTTATGGGCGCGGGCGAACGCCTTCAGCGCCTCGGTCTGCACGGGCTCGAGCTCGGCCAGCAGCTGCCCGTAGCCGCTGCCGTGCGCCGGTCGGCGCAGGCTTTCGGCGAGCAGGGTCGGCTGCTCCAGCGCTGCCAGGTCGACTTGCCAGTAGGCCTTGGCAGCTTCAGCAGAGCGCCCCTGCAACCAGGCCAGATAGTCGCGGTAACGCCCTGGTGCAGCGCTCGGCTGTACGCCTGCATAACGGCCGAGCACCTCAGCCAGCAGGCTGGCGTTGCTCCAGCCGTCGAGCAGAATGTGGTGGCTGGTGTAGATCAGGTGCCAGTCGCCGCTACCGGTCGGCACCAGGCTCAGGCGCAGCAATGGCGCGCGAGCCAGATCGAAGCCCAGCGCGCGCTCGGCGGCGGCCAACTGGTCAAGGTCATGTTCACCCGCTTCGAGCAACGTCAGCGGCAGTTGCAGCTGGCGATGGACCAACTGATGCGCGTGCTCAAGGCCCTGCCAATGGATGCTGCTGCGCAGGATCGGGTGATGATCCAGCGCAGCTTGCCAGGCCTGACGGAAGCGCTCGACGTCGAGGCCGGCGATGTCCAGGCGCATCTGGTTGACGTAAGCGCCGTCTGCCGGCTGGTACAGGCTGTGAAAGAGCATGCCTTGCTGCATCGGCGCCAGCGGGTACAGGTCTTCGACCTGATCGGCGCTGGCCGGCAACTGATCGAGCTGCGCCTGGCTGATGCTGGCGAGCGGGAAGTCCGAGGGCGTCACCTGCCCGGCCGGCACTTGCAGGCAGTGGGCAATCAGCGCGTGCAGCTCCTGCAGATAACCGTCGGCCAGTTGCTGGATGCTGGCATCGTCATACATGGCGCTGCTGTAGCCCCACTGCAAGGCCAGCTCCCCGGCATACACCTGGCCCTCAACGGTCAGCCAGTTGGCCAGCGGCGCTTGAGGGTCCTGCGCCTGGCCGCTGCGTTCGCTGGCCGGGGCGAACAGCGCCGCCTGGTCGAATTGGCCATCGAATTGGCCCAGGTAGTTGAAGGTCACCCGCGGCGCTGGCAGCGCGGCCAGTTGGGCGCCGACGGCAGGCTCGGCGAGGTAACGCAGCAGGCCATAACCGAGACCCTTGCCGGGCACCCGGCGCAACTGCTCCTTGACCGCCTTGATCGAACCCGGCCAGTCGGCCGTGGCTTGCAGGCGTACCGGGAACAGGCTGGTGAACCAGCCGACGCTGCGGGTCAGGTCGAGGTCATCGCCAAGGTCTTCGCGGCCATGGCCTTCGAGCTGGATCAGGCAGCCTGGTTGCGCCGTCCAGCGTTGCAGCAGACGCGCCAGAGCGGTCAGCAGCAGGTCGTTGACCTGGGTGCGGTAAGCCGCCGGAGCGACTTGCAAGAGTTGCCGGGTGGCTTCTCGCGACAGGCGCGCTTCGACCTTGCGCTGCAGTTGATTGGTCAGGGCGCCGTGGGGGCGGTCGCACGGTAGTTCGGCGATGTCTTGATGCTGGGCAAGCCAGTACGGCAGCTGATCGAGCACAGCCGGTACGTGCTGCTGCAGGCGCGCGGCCCAGGCTTGATAGCTGCTGGTCTTAGCCGGCAGACTGGCTGGTTGGCCGGCGGCCAATTGCTGATAAGCCAGTTGCAGGTCTTCGAGGAGCACCCGCCAGGACACTCCATCGACCACCAGGTGGTGAATGACCAGCAGCAAGCGTTGCTCGCCATCAGGCAGCTCTACCAACAGCGCACGAAGCAGTGGCCCTGTCTGCAGATCGAGGCTGCACTGCACCCCATCGCAGAGTGCTGCCAGTTGGGCGGTGTCGGTTACCTGCGCGGATTCCAGCACTCGAGCGCTGCTGACCGGCGCATACGCCTGCTGCCAGCCTTGCGTCTGCGCGGTGTAACGCAGGCGCAGGGCATCGTGCTGGGCCAGCAACAGTTGCAAGGCTTGCTCAAGCACTTCGGCTTGCACCGGTTCACGCGGGCTCAATAGCAGCGACTGGTTCCAGTGACTGCGCTGCGGCATGTCCAGCGCGAAGAACGCGTGCTGGATCGGCGTCAGCTGTACGTCGCCGGTTGCCGGCCCCTGCTCTTGCTGGGCCTCGCTGTCGCGCACCGCGACCTGGGCCAGGCTACGCACCGTCTGATGCTGGAACAGGTCACGCGGCTTGAGCCGCACGCCGGCCTGACGCGCGCGACTGACCACCTGAATGGAGACGATGGAGTCGCCGCCAAGCTCGAAGAAATTGTCTTCCAGACCTACCTGGGCTACGCCGAGCACGTCCTGCCAGATCCCGGCCAGCAGCCGTTGCAGTTCGTCCTGCGGGGCCACGTAGGTTTGCTGCGGCGCCGCCTCCGGCAGTGGCAAGGCTTTGCGGTCGAGCTTGCCGTTGCCAGTCACGGGCAGCTGGTCCAATGCCAGCCAGTAGGTCGGCACCATGTACTCGGGCAGGCATTCGAGCAGCGCATTCTTGAGCTGGGCCTGCCAGCCCTCCTGTGGCTCCTGAGCAAGTACCAGATACGCCACCAGGTGTTTGCCTTCCTGCACCAGCACGACCGCCTCATCGACCTGCGGCTGCTGCATCAGGCGCGTCTCGATCTCGCCCAGCTCGATGCGCAGGCCACGCAGTTTGACCTGATGGTCGAAGCGGCCCAGATATTCGATCACCCCGTCGCGGCGCTGGCGGACCCGGTCACCGGTGCGATACAGCCGCTCCCCGGCAACGAACGGACAGGCGACGAAGCGCTCGGCGGTCAGCCCGGGGCGGCGATGATAGCTGCGCGCCAGGCCGATCCCGCCCAGGTACAGCTCGCCGGCAACACCTGCCGGCACCGGTTGCAGTTGGGCATCCAGCACCAGAGTGCGCAGGTTGGCAATCGGCTGACCAATCGGCACGGCCAACGCGCCTTCGTCGATGCAGGTCCAGTGCGTGACATCGATGGCCGCTTCAGTCGGCCCGTAGAGGTTGTACAGCGCAGCCTGCGGCAAGCGGGCAAAAACCTGCTGCTGCGCTTCCAGCGGCAGTGCCTCGCCGCTGCAGACAATGCGCTGCAGGCTCTGGCAGGCCTCAACGCCATGTTCATGGATAAATGCCTGCAGCATCGAAGGCACGAAATGCAGGGTGGTCACGCCGTTGTCGACGATGGTTTCGATCAGCCGCTCGGGGTCGCGATGCGCACCGGGTGCAGCGACCACCAGGCAAGCGCCGGTCAGCAGCGGCCAGAAGAACTCCCACACCGACACGTCGAAACTGAACGGGGTTTTCTGCAGGACCACATCGCTGCTGGTCAGTGCATAGGCCTGCTGCATCCAGCACAGCCGGTTGACCAGCGCCGCATGGCTGTTGCCCGCGCCTTTGGGTTTGCCGGTGGAGCCTGAGGTGTAGATCACGTAGGCCAGGTGCTGGGGCAAGGTCTGCGACAGCGGTGCTTGCTCGGAGTAGCCATCGAGCCAGCCTTGCGGCTGATCCAGATCGATCGTCTGCAGGCCGGCCTGCCCTTCAAGCAAAGGCCGCAACGCACGCTGAGTCAGCAACAGGCGCACGGCACTGTCGTCGATCATGTAATGCAGGCGTTCCTGCGGGTATTCCGGGTCAAGCGGCACGTAGGCACCGCCGGCCTTGTGGATGGCCAGCAGGGCCACGACCATTTCCAGCGAACGCTCCAGGCATACGCCGACCAGCACATCCGGGCCAACTCCGCGCTCACGCAGCAGGTTGGCCAGCTGGTTGGCGCGGCGTTCGAGGGCCGCGTAGCTCAGGGTCTGTTCAGCGAAACGCACGGCCGGCGCATCGGGCGTGCGCTGCACCTGCTCGCCGATCAGGCTGTGCAGGCACTGATCCAGCGGATAGGCCTGGGCGGTCTGGTTCCAGCCGCTGATCAGGGTGTCGTGTTCTTCATCTGCCAGCAGCGCCAGCTCGCCAACGCGCTGATTTGGGTCGGCCACCAGCGCTGCCAACAGGCCGGTGAAGTGTTTGGCCATGCGTGCAATAGTGGCGGCGTCGAACAGTTCATCCGCATACGTAAGGGCGCCGCGCAGTTGCCCGCCCTGCTCATAGGTATCCAGAGTCAGGTCGAACTGAGTGGTGCGGCTCTGCCACTGCACCGCACTCAGGCTCAGGCCCGAGGCCGTTTGCAGGCTGGCCATGTCGGCTACGTGCGGCTGGTGGTTGTACATCACCTGAAACAGCGGCGTGTGGCTCAGGCTGCGCTCCAGCTGCAGCGCTTCGACCAACTGTTCGAAAGGCAGATCCTGATGCGCCTGGGCCCCGAGCACGCGCTCCTTGACCGCTTGCAGCAAGCTGGCGAATGGCTGCAGGGCGTCGACTTGAGTGCGCAGCACCAGGGTATTGACGAAGAAGCCGATCAGGCCTTCGATCTCGCTGCGGTTGCGGTTGGCGATCGGTACGCCGACACGCAGGTCGGTTTGCCCGGTGTAGCGCAGCAGCAGCACGTTGAAGGCGCCGAGCAGCAGCATGAACAAGGTCACGTTGTGCTGGCGGGCCAGTTCGAGCAGGCCGTCAGCCAACGCTGTGTCGATGGCGAATTCCAGGCGCCGGCCGCGCTGGCTTGGCAGCGCCGGGCGTGGATGATCGGTGGGCAGTTCAAGCGGATCGTGCTCGTTGCCGAGCGCATCCTGCCAGTAGCTTAGCTGACGCGCCTGCTCACCCGCCTCGAGCCAGCGTCGTTGCCACAGGGCATAGTCGGCGTACTGTACCGGCAACGGCGCCAGCGCAGGATTCTTGCCCAGCGCGAAAGCGTCGTAGCAACGAGTGAATTCTTCGATCAACACGTTCATCGACCAGCCATCGGAGACGATGTGGTGCAGGGTCAGCAGCAACACGTGCTCGTCGCTGGCCAGACGCAGCAGGCTGACCCGCAGCAGTGGGCCTTGCTCAAGGTCGAAGGGCTGCACCGCCTGGGATTCGGCTGCCTCTCGTACCGCCTGCTCGCGCGCATCAATAGCCAGCGCCGAAAAGTCCTGATGAACGATGTGCAGCGGCTGCTCGGCGGGCACCTGCTGCACGCTGTCGTCATCACGGCGCCGGAATACAGTGCGCAGGGTCTGATGCCGCTCGATCAGGCTGGCGAAGGCGCGCTCCAGCGCGTTGATGTCCAGCGCCCCTTTGAGCCGCACTGCACCGGGCAGGTTATAGGCGCCGCTGTGCGGGTCCAGTTGCCACAACACCCACATGCGCCGCTGGGCATAGGACAACGCCTGGCGATCCTCGGCGGGCACGTCGGCCGGGATCGGAAACTGGGCAAAATCCACCCCTTCGCGGGCCAATGCAGCGAGAAACAGCTGACGTTTCTCCACCGGCAGGCCAATAAAGCGACGAGCGAGTTTCAGGGCGTCTTCAGCATTCATTGTGTGGGCATCCGAATCTATAGGCGTGGGGCGGTGGCGAACCATCCCTATAGAACGAATGCAACGAGGAAAAATTAGCGCCCGTGCGGGCTCAGAACAGCATCAGCTGGCGACCGGTCAGGGCGTTGAAATCGTCACCGACAAACGGCAGGATCGCGTCCGCCACCGGTTGCAGCTGGCGGCTCAGGTAATGCTCGTAGTCGATCGGCGACTGCAGGTTTTCCAGCGGTTCGGGGCCTGCTGTGGTGATCACATAGCTGATCCAGCCGCCGCGCTGGTACTGCTTGGGACGGCCCAGCCGCGCATTGAAGTCATCGGCCAGACGCGCCGCGCGCACGTGCGGCGGCACGTTGCGCTGGTAATCGGCCAGCGGCCGGCGCAGACGCTTGCGGTAGATCAGCAGTTCGTCCTGCGCGCCAGCGAGGGTGCGCTGTACGTAATCGCGTAGATAGTCACGATAAGGTTGGTTGCGAAAGATCCGCTCATACAGCCCTTGCTGAAACTGCCGGGCCAGTGGCGACCAGTCGGTGCGCACCGACTCCAGGCCCTTGTAGATCATCTGCAGCTCGCCATCGGCGCCCTGCACCAGGCCTGCGTAGCGCTTCTTGCTGCCCTCCTCGGCGCCGCGGATGGTCGGCATCAGAAAACGCTGGTAATGGGTTTCGTATTGCAGCTCCAGTGCACAGTCGAGGTTCAGGCTCTGACGCAGGTGCTCGCGCCACCACTGGTTGACCTTGGCCACCAGCGCCTTGCCGATGCTCGCCGCCGCCTGCTCGTCGTGGGCGTGCTTGAGCCAGACGAAGGTCGAGTCGGTGTCACCGTAAATGACGTCGTAACCCTCGGCCTCGATCAGGGCGCGGGTCTGGCGCATGATTTCGTGGCCACGCAGGGTGATCGACGAGGCCAGGCGCGTGTCGAAGAAGCGGCAACCGTTGGAGCCGAGCACGCCGTAAAAGGCGTTCATGATGATCTTCAAGGCTTGCGAGAGTGCCGCGTTACCGTCGCGCTTGGCCGCTTCCCGGCCTTGCCAGACGCGCTCGACGATGGCTGGCAGGCAATGCCGGGTGCGGGAAAAACGTGCGCCGCGAAAACCCTCGACCGAGTGCTCGTCATCGGACTGGCTCAGCCCTTCGACCAACCCGACCGGGTCGATCAGAAAGGTGCGGATAATCGACGGGTACAGGCTCTTGTAGTCGAGCACCAGCACCGAGTCATACAGGCCGGGGCGCGAGTCCATGACAAAGCCCCCAGGGCTGGCAGTGTCCGGCTGGCTGCCCATGTTTGGCGCGACAAACCCCATCCGGTGCATGTGCGGAATGTACAAATGGCAGAACGCCGCGACCGAGCCACCGCTGCGGTCCACCGGCAGACCGGTGACGCTGGCGCGTTCCAGGAGGAATTCGAGCAGGCGGGTATGGGCGAAAATCCGCGTGACCAGCTCGCAGTCCTTGAGGTTGTACCGGGCCAGGGCCGGCTTGTCCTCGGCGAACATGCGGTTGATTTCGTCCATGCGCTGGTACGGCGTATCGATCGCCTTGCCTTCGCCGAGCAGGGTCTGGGCGACGTTCTCCAGGCTGAATGAAGGGAAGCTCCAGGTCGCCGAACGCAGCGCCTCGATGCCGTCGATCAACAAGCGGCCCGGCGCCTCGACGAACACATGGTTGCGCTCGGGGTGTGCGCGCAGGGTCAGTGGTGCGCCGTTACGGCCAAGCAGCAGCGGCACCTGCAAGCGCGCGGCGTGCTCGTGCAGCAAGCGCAGATCGAACTGCAGCACGTTCCAGCCGATGATCGCATCTGGGTCGTGGCTGGCCATCCATTGATTGAGGCAGTGCAGCAGTTGCGCGCGGTCGGCGCAGTAGTGCAGACCGAAGTCGACGATGCTGTGGTCGCCATTGGCCGGCCCGAGCATGTACACCTGACGCTGGCCGCAGCCCTCGATGGCAATGCTGTACAACTCGCCACGCTCGGTGGTTTCGATGTCCAGCGAGGCCAGGCGCAACGGCGGGCGGTAATCGGGGTGCGGCTTGAGCTGACCGTTGCAGAGCACGCCGTGGGCATCCGGCTGGCCGCTGAAGAGCACCGGCGCGGTAATGAAGCGCTCCATCAGGTAGCGTTCCGGTGGACGGATATCCGCCTCGTATACATCGATACCAGCGCTGCGCAGACGGTGCTCAAGCTGGATCAGCTGGCGATGTTGGCGGCAGTACAGGCCCAGCACCGGGCGTTGCTCGAAGTCGCGCAAGCGCAGTGGTTTGAGCTCAGCACCCTGCTCGCCCTTGAGCACTGCGCGGGCGTGGGCGGCGAACCGCTCGGGGATGAACGCCACCGATTCCTGCGGCGCCAGACGCAGCTGGCGCGGGCCCTGATCGGTCGCCAGCCAGAACTCCACGCAGGTGCCTTCGGGCGTATCGTGCCAATGTCGGGTGAGGACAAAGCCCTGCTGCAACTCCACTGCGATGACCTCTGTGATACGGCGTGCTGAGCAGGGATTCTACCCTGTTGCGTCAGCCGTAGAGGTAGTTGATCTCCTTGGATACCAGCGGCGGCACCTGGGCCAGCAGAAAATCGCGCAGCCGCAGCATCTGCCGAGCCTTGGGGCTGGCCTTGAGCCAGGTCATGTAATAGCCGTCGCCGGTTGCCACGGCGTGCTTGAACGGCATTACCAGGCGCCCGGCAGCGACGTCGGCGCTGGCCAGCACCAGGTCCACTACCGAGATGCCCAGGCCTTGCTGGGCGGCGGAAATACCTTGATCAAGGGTGTCGAACACCTGCCCCTGGTCGATGCTGATGTGCAATGCGTCCATCCGCGCCAGCCAGCGCCGCCAGTCACGCCTGTCGGTCGAGGGGTGCAGGAAGTCGCACTGACTGAGTATGGCCAGATCCGGGTTGGGGTCTTGCAGGTAATCGGGGTGGCAGACCGGAATCAGCCACTCGTCGAACAGCTTGAAGCCCTCGACGTCGGCAGGGAAACGACCGTTGGCCAGAAGAATCGCGCAGTCGTACGGTTCTGAATAAAAATCGACGCTATCGATGTCCATCCACACGCTCGACAGCTGCACGCTGCAGCTGTTTTCCACCTTCTTGAAGCCATCCAGCGCGCGCAATAGCCAACGTACGGTGAGCGTCGACGGTGCTTTCAGGCGCAAGCCATAGCGATCCTGACGCAGCAAGGCGCAGGCGTTTTCGATGATCTTGAAGCCGACCTTGAGCTCCTGCGCCAGCAGGCGGCCATGTTCGGTCAGGCGCAGCTTGGGCCCGCGTCGTTCGAACAGGCTGCAGCCAAACATCGACTCAAGGGTCTTGATGTGATGACTGACGGCGCCCTGGGTCAGGGCCAGCTCTTCGGCTGCACGAGTGAATGAGCCGTAGCGCGAAGCCACTTCAAAAGCGCGCAGGGCATGCAGTGCTTGAATCCGTTCTGACATCTATGGCCGTCCGCAGCATGAGTGAGACTAATAGTAGGTCATAAATCCAGGCGTTTTACAACGCTGGGCGCATCTCAGAAAATGCCTGTAAACCATAAATACATAGAGCTAATCAGCCTTAGCTAGGCAGAAATGATCATTAGAACGTCTGGGGAAACCATGTTTACGGGATATGGAAACTGCTATCGCCTGGATGCGCTAGAGCTGGCCGCCGAACATGTCCAGAATACGAGTCACTGGACCTTCAAAACCATAGAACACTTTCGCGCAATTCTCGCCAATCCTGAATTTCCTTGTTTGTTTGGCCGCAAGGCGGTCGGTGCCAAGACGTGTCACATTGTCTTCGCCCGTGCTGAGCACATGGCTGATGACATGGCCAAGGGCTTGACCGACTACGTGCGCACCATCGAACCGATACCTCGCAAGCAACGCATCGGCACCCCGCTGCTGGTGTTCATCGAAACCGCCCCTGGCGGCAGCCTCGACGAGCAGCAGGCGCTGGCCTGGAAAGTGCTGCAAGGCGTGCATGCCCGCGACCCGCAGCCCTGGCCTCAGGACGTGCCGGGCGACCCGCACGATAATCAATGGTCGTTCTGCTTCGCCGGCATGCCGCTGTTCATCAACATGAACTTCCCGGCGCACCGGCTGATGAAGAGCCGCAACCTGGGCGACAGCATGGTCTTCGTGATCAACCCCCGCGAGAGCTTCGAAGAAGTCGCGAGTGCCCAGACCGAGAGCGGTCAGCGCATTCGCGCGCGGATTCGTGAACGGGTCAGCCACTACAACGACGGTGTCGTGCCTGACTCGCTGGGGTACTTCGGCGAAGACGACAATTTTGAATGGAAGCAGTACCAGTTGCAGGAGCAGGGGTCGCTGAACCCGTCGCGCTGCCCTTTCCATGCCCACAAGGCACCCGACACACTGATCGAGAACTGAAATCGTGAATACCGCCCTGACTGCCACCTATGCCCTGACCGTGCTGCTGCTGATCGCCACCCCCGGCCCAGTCGTCGCCCTGATCGTCAACACTGCTGCAGCGTCCGGCTCACGCAAGGCGCTGTTCACGGCCATCGGTACCAACTGGGCATCACTGGTCCTGATCGGCGCTGCGGCCTGGATCATCATGACCAGCGCCGCCATCGACAAGGCCTGGCTCAACGGCATGAGCCTGCTCGGTTGCCTATTCATCGGCTACATCGCCGTTGCGACTCTGCGCGAGGCACTGCAACCGCCTACGGCTACAGCGGCAGCCGTGGCAGAAACGCCGCAACCGGCCCGCGGCGGCTTGCTGCAGGGGTTCATGGTGGGCATTTCCAACCCCAAGGACATCATCTTCTTCATCTCGTTCTTCCCGCAGTTCATCCAGATCACCGAGTCGTTCGGCAAGAGCATGGTGGTGCTGTCGCTGCTGTGGATCGCCATCGATTTCGCCGTACTCAGTCTGTATATCTTCGCCATCGGCAGGATCGCTTCGCAGCGCAGCAGCCGCATGATCAGCCTTGCCTCCGGCGTAGCGCTGCTGCTGATTGCAGCGGTCGGCCTACTTTACAACCTGAAGGAACTGACGGCCTGAGCCGCACACGCCTGCTGACCGAGTGAGGAGGTTTGATGAGCCTGATCGACAGCGCCACGGACGGCCAACTGCTTCCCTTGCAACTGGACTACCAGCGCTTTATGCAGCTGGGCAGCCGGCGTTTGCCGCAAACCCTGTACATGCACGAACGGGGTTATCGCTCGGATACCATCAATACCGATGCATTGGGCTTGCGCTATAGCCACTGGGCGGGCAAGCGCTACTCGCCCGCCGAACGTGGCAGTACGGCGCGAGTCAACTTGCTGGTGGGCGGCTCGACCGCTTTTGGCATAGGCGCGAGCGGTGATGACGCTACGGTTGCCTCGCACCTGTCGGCGCTCACCGGTGAGGTCTGGCTGAGCCTGGCTGGCTGCGGGCTGAGCGCTACGCAAGAGCTGCTGCTGTTCCTTACACACCAGCATCGGCTGGGCAAGATCGGCCATGTGGTGATCCTCAGCGGGCTCAACACGTTGGCCCAGGAGGCCCTCAGCGAGTTGCTGGCCACGGGTTCCGACCCGCGTCAGGCATATCTGAACAGCTTCAATGAGACCTTGCAGGCACCGCCCTGCAAAGACGTCGAGTCGCTCTGGCAACGCTTGCGCCAGGCGCTGGTGCCACGCCGCGAGCAGCCTGCCTTGAGCTGGTCGCTGCCGCCTGCGGACAAGCGCCTGATGCGCGCTGCCGACTGTATTGGGCGCACCTTGCGCCAGTGGGACCGCTTGCTGGCCGACAGCCATGCCACCCTCACCTTCATCTTGCAGCCGCTGCTGCCCTGGTGCCGCGAAACGGTGCCCGCGGCTGAGCAGGCCAGGCTTGATGCTTTGCAGCAGCAGCCGGTACCGTTCGATCAGTTGCTGGCGGGCGTTTTCGATGCCGAACGGCACTCGGCATTCTTTCGCCGGATCAAGAACCAAGCCGATTCTGTCGCCTGTTATGACATGAATTGCATGCTCGACAGCTCACCGGTATTCGCCCAGTCACTGTTCGTAGATCGCTTGCATTTCAATGACTTGGGGAACAATACCTTGGCCAAGGTGATCACTGCCAAGCTGGGCCTGGCGCAGGATAAACAACGCCTGCGCAAGGTGACGCCGATCAAGCTCGTCTGATAAACGCGGCGATGGTCTATCGGCATGGGCCTCGGGATGGCTAGAATAGCTGGTCATCGCTGTGATTTACCGAGGCATATGCGCATCTGCAAAGAACATCGAAGCTCCAACGCTGCCAACAGCGGCACGCCACGTTCAATCGTCACGCGTGCTGTCCTGTTCTCGCCCCTGCTCATCGCCCTGGCTGCGCCCATGGCAGACGCGCTTGAGAGCCAGATCGACCCGCACGCTGATCTGCTCTACCGGCAGGCCTTGCCGCTGCTCGAGCAAGCCGACAGCGTGAGCGACAGTCCCTCGCCGCTACGCTCGGTTGCCGACAGCGACCCCGAGCTGAGCCGCCAAGGCCAGGCGCTGGCGCAGACCCTGCCGACCGCGGTGGCGTTGCTGAAAAAGTCGGTGGCGCTGGGGCATCCGGTGGCGCAATACCGGCTGGCGCTGTATTACATGACCTACCTGCCTGCCGCGCAGATTCCCGACGCCGCCTGCCCCTTGCTCGAGGCCAGCCTGCAGCAGGGCTTTGCCCCGCCCGCGCCGGCCATTTCGACCTGGTGCCCACCGTACAACGCCAGCCCGGCGTATCGCGACGCGATGGAAGCCATCCCCAACATGGCCACGTTGTACGCGCAGTACTACCCGCAACCCGCTGTGCGCCTGGCCTGTAACCGCAGCCAGCCACAAGGGTTGCAGATGCAATGGGGGCGGCAGCGCGATTATCAGGCCGAGGTCTACCGGTTGCTGGGTGATCTGGACCCGCAGCATCGGCAGACACTGCTGCAGAAGGCAGTAGAGATCAACGGCTGCGCCGCTGCGCAGCAACGCCTGACCAGCAATCGCTGAAGCACAGGCTGGCCGTAGACGAGCAAGATCGTTCAAGCCAGCCTTGACCTGTTCTGCCATGCTGCGCTGCCTTGTTGTTTGCAGCCGTCATCATGCCCAGCAGTCAGCCAATCACTCGCCACGCCTTTCTCCACGGTGCCATTGCCAGCCTGCCGCTGTCGCTGGCGGTTGCTCCCTGGGGCCTGCTGGCAGGCTCGATGGCCATCGAGGCGAACCTCAGCCCATGGCAAGGCCAAGGCCTGTCGGCGATCGTGTTTGCCGGTGCAGCGCAGTTGGTGGCGATCGGGATGCTCAAGGGTGGCGCCAGCCTGCTGTCGATCCTGCTCACGACCTTGCTGCTGACCTCCCAACATTTGCTCTACGGGCTGTCGATGCGTCCGCTGCTGTCGGGCCAGCCATTGCGCTGGCGGCTGGGCCTGGGTTTCCTGCTCACCGATGAATTTTTTGCGCTGACCAGCCACTACGACCAACAGCAGTTCAACCGCTGGTATGCCTTGGGCGTTGGCCTGACCTTCTACGTGGCGTGGAACCTGTTTACCTTGGCCGGCATTGTGCTCGGCCAGAACATCCCGCACCTGGACCAACTGGGCCTGGATTTCTCCATCGTCGCCACCTTCGTTGCCCTGATAGCGCCCACCGTGCGCAACGTGCCGGCATTGGTGTGCGTGCTGGTATCGCTGTTCAGCTCGGTGCTGTTCACCTACTGGCACTGGGAGACCGCATTGATTGCAGCAGGGTTGCTGGGCATGGGTGCAGGCTTTGTCTGTCAAAAACTGGCTGGAGCACGGGCATGATCTGGTTGTTGATCCTGGGCATGGGCCTGCTGGTATTTCTCAACCGCTACGCGTTTCTCGAACCGCGTTTACCGCTGCGCCTGAGCTCCAACGCACGGCAGTTTCTCGGTTTTGCCGTACCCGGCATGCTCACAGCCATCTGCGGGCCAATCATCTTTCTGCCTGAGCACCAGCTTGACCTGAGCCTGACCAATCCGTACCTGCTCGGTTCGGTGGTGGCTGTGGCGCTGGTGCTGTTGACCCGCAGTGTGCTGCTGAGCATGCTGGTAAGCATGTTGATCTTCTTCCTGCTGCGCAGCTGGCTGGCATGAGCACACCCCTGCGTGAACAAACCCACCTCTGGCAGGCGCCGGCACTTGGCGACGTCGAGATGCTGCACGCGCGTTATGTGCAGCAACGGTTTGCCCCGCATGTGCATGAAGGCTATGTGTTCACCGTGATCGAATCGGGCGCGCAGCGCTTCTGGCACCGTGGCAGCGAGCACCTGGCGCCGGTGGGCAGCATGGTCCTGATCAACCCCGACGAACTGCACACCGGCGCTACTGCGCACGAGACCGGCTGGCGTTATCGGGGCTTTTATCCCGAGCAGGCACGGGTTACGGGCGTGCTCGACGAGCTGAAACTGAGCGGCCAGGGCATGCCGTACTTTCAGCAGAGCGTGATCAATGATCCCGCCCTGGCGGCGGCGTTCAGTCAGTTGCACCAGCTCTCGGAAGCCGGGGCTAGCGCCTTGCAACAGCAGACTGCCTGGCGCCAAGCGGTGCTGGCCCTGGCCCAGCGGCACGGCCAGTGCAGCGCGCCACGCGATCCAGGCCGTGAGCCGCTGGCTGTCGCCCGCGCTCGTGAGCTGCTGGAAAGCCAGCTCGCCAACCCGCCTTCGTTGGAAGCGTTGGCGGCGGCGGTTAACTTGTCTGCGTTTCACTTTGCCCGGGTATTCTGCCGAGCCACCGGCCTGCCCCCGCACAGCTGGCTCAAGCAACGGCGCCTGGCCCGCGCGCGGGAGCTGCTCAAGGGTGGCATGGCCGCTGCCGATGCCGCGTTCGCCCTGGGCTTTGCCGATCAAAGCCATCTCAACCGCCAGTTCAAGCAGGCCTACGGCGTCACCCCTGGCGCCTACCGCAGCGCCTGCCTGAGCCGCTGAGGCGCCCGGCAAATTCTGCCAGCGCTGCTACACTTCAAGCGCTGAACGGAGGAACCTGCCATGTCTGCAAAAGAGCTCAACACCCTGCTGACGTTGATGAATCAGCGCCAAACCCACTTGACCAGCGCGTGCAAGGAAATTGCCGCTTGGATCGACCGGCAGGGTGATGTGCCCGCAGCCGGCAAGATCCGCGACAGCTTGCGGGCACTGGAGGCTGAAGAAGCACAGGTGCGCAAAACGCTGACCTCGCTGAAGACCGACCGCCCGCTGCCACGTTTTCGCGGTTGATTCTCGGCAAAAAAAAGCCGCTCTTCAGGGAGCGGCTTTCTTTACTGAGCGAATAGCTCCGGCAGCTGTCAGTGCTGATGCGCGTGCTCGTGGCCACCAGTGTTGCCATCGGCTGTCAGGCCACGCACGGGCGCCTGGACCTGCAAGGTCTGCTTGGCGCCCTTGGCGTCTTCGATGGTCAGCGTCAGCGGCACTTGGGTGCCTTCCTTGACCTGCTGATGCAAGCCCATCAGCATCACATGGTAGCCGTTCGGATCCAGGCTCACGGCTTTGCCGGCAGGCAGCTCGATCGACTTGACCTGGCGCATGCCCATGACGTCACCGTTCATGGTCATCTCATGCACTTGCACGTCCTTGGCTACTGGCGAAGCGACCCCGACCAATTTGCTGTCGGTGGTGGCAGTCAGCACCATGAACGCGCCGGTAGCGTGCTGCTGCGGCACGGTTGCCCGCACCCAGGCATCGCTGACGCTGGTCTCGGCCAGGGCCGGCAGCGCCATGCCCATCAGTGCCAGAGCGGCCAGGCCGCGCTTGATCGGTTGCAGCGAAATTGCCATTTAGCAGATCTCCATCAGGGTAAGCAGGTCTTCTGTGCATTCCTTGGCATTCAGGGAATGCCCCAGGCTCAGGCGCAGTGTGCTGCGCGAATCGTAGACGTAGCTGGTGGACGAATGGGAGATGGTGTACGTGTCGTCGGTGGGGACCTTTTCGTAGAACACCTTGAACTCCCGCGCAACCGCGGCGATCTCTTCCGGCGTACCGGTCAGGGCCGTGAACGATGGGTCGAATGCCTTGACATAGGCGTCAAGCACTTCGGGCGTATCACGTTCAGGGTCGAGGGTGATGAATACCACCTGCAAGAAGCCAGCATCGCGGCCCATCAGCTTCTTGATCTGGGCGGCACGCGCCAGCGCAGTCGGGCACACGGCCGGGCACTGGGTGAAGCCGAAGAAGATCATCGGCATGGTGCCGTAGAAGCTCGACAAGGTCCGCACGTTGCCTTGGCTATCGGTCAGGCGGAACGAACGGCCGAGGATTTCGTTGCTCATGTTCTTGCCGTACTTGAAATCAAGGCCGCGCGCCGGGTTGCAACCGGCCAACAGGCCAAGCCCGAGTACGCCCATGCCGGCGACAACGGCACGCCGGCTCAACAGATCAGTCATGGAACCATCCTTTACAGGGAAGGTGCCAGCCCCTGGGCAGGGCCGGTCAAAAAGCCGCGGCATTCTGGCATGACCTCTGTTGGCTATCTACCCAACAAAGCCGGTGATCGGCCTGCAGCCCTTGTAATACGCGGCTGCGACCTGTTGTCGCGGGGGTTGAATCAGTAACAGATTGTTGCTAGAAGCGCGACCCGGGCGTTGCTGCCCGGGTCTGCTTGCGCACCACTACCGCTATCAGTAGTAGGCGTTTTCTTTCTGGGTGTGGTCGGTCACATCGCGCACGCCCTTGAGCTCAGGAATGCGTTCGAGCAAGGTGCGCTCAATGCCGTCCTTGAGGGTCACGTCGGCCTGGCCGCAGCCTTGGCAACCACCACCGAACTGCAGGACGGCAATGCCGTCGTCAACTACGTCGATCAGGCTCACTGCGCCACCGTGGCTGGCCAGCCCTGGATTGATCTCGGTTTGCAGGTAGTAGTTGATGCGCTCGTTGATCGGGCTGTCTTCGTTGACCATCGGCACTTTGGCGTTTGGCGCCTTGATGGTCAGCTGGCCGCCCATACGGTCGGTGGCGTAGTCGACCAGCGCGTCATCCAGAAACGGTTCGCTGACGGCGTCGATGTAGGCCGTGAAGCTTTTCAAGCCGAGGGCAGTGTCCTCTGGCTTCTCTTCGCCCGGCTTGCAGTAGGCAATGCACGTCTCTGCGTACTGGGTGCCTGGCTGGGTAATGAATACGCGGATGCCGATACCCGGGGTGTTCTGCTTGGAGAGCAGATCGGCCAGGTAATCATGGGCGGCGTCGGTAATGGTTATAGCGCTCATGGAAGTTCCTCACAGACTTGCTGGCAAGTGTACGCCAACCCAGGCCCCGAACAAAGTCCTAGCATTTGACTCGGGATAGCTCCCAGGCTGGCTGCTGCGCCGAACGTGCGTCGATCCAGGCCTTCATCCGTTGATACAGGCCGCGTTCCAGCCATTGGTAGCTCAGCCACGACATTAGTCCAATGGACGGCACGCAGAAGGCGAAGACCAGATAAGGGTTGAGTGCAAAGCGCTCGCTGACGAACCAGCCAGCATGCAGCACCAGCACATGGATCAGATATACCGAGTAGGAGCAGTCACCGAGCATCTTGAGCAGCTGGTTGCCACGGAAATACGGCTCAAGCGAGATGAACGCCAGCACCACCAGCGCGCTCGGCAGGCCCCAGTGCAGCAGGCGCAGCGACGCATCCAGCCGGTATAGGGCAAACCCGGCCAGCGCCAGCAATGCCAACGGCAGCCACAAGCCCTCGCGGATCAGACCTCGGCGGTAGAGCACGCCCAGGCCGATCCCTAACAGAAATTCGTAGATGATGCCGTTGTTGTAGAAGTGGCTGACCACCCCCAGCCGCCCCAGAACTTCGCTGACCAGCAACAGCGCGGCCGTTACCAGCAGCAGGTGCAGACGCCGACGTACCATGAAGGCGAGGCCGAACAGCAGATAGAAGAACATCTCGAAATTCAGTGTCCAGCCCACATTGAGCGTTGGATACATGCCGTAGCCGCCGGGGTTTTCTGCCGGGATGAACAGCAACGACAGCAGCAAATGCTGCCAGTCGAACACCTGATGCGGCATCCAGCGGCTGGCGCCGAACAGCAGCAGGGCCATCAGAGCGGTGTAAAACCAGTAGGCGGGTATGATGCGCAACGCGCGGTTGAGCAGAAACTGACTGGGGACGATGTCCTTGTCACGGGTCGACAGGTAGATCACCAATCCGCTGATCACAAAAAAGATATCCACCCCAACTGCGCCGCGCTCGGCGAGCAGGGCGCCAACGGGGCCGCTGGCGTGGAAGTCGAAGAATATCTGCATGAAATGGTGGCAAACCACCACCCAGGCGGCGAACGCCCGAAGTGCCTGAAGCGAGTACAACATGCAATGCCCTGTGGTCCTGGTGCATTCAAGCCTGGGGTTCGGCGCAGACGCGCCACCGAGAGCGGCGAGCCGAACCACAGACCACTTGCTATTGGGACCACGACATCGATGAAAAGATCAGCCCTCCTGCCGGGCGGTCAACTCACAGGTTTTCATAGCGGTTCATGTCCAGCACCCCCGCTTCCAGCGGATCGGTCTCCTGGATAAAGGTATTCAGATCATGGAAGTACTGCCAGAACTGCGGGTGACTGCGGCGCACGCCCCAACGCATGACGATGCGCTCGAACTTGGCCGGATCGTCGCGCGCAGCTTCCATGTCTTCGACCCACTCCGGGACATCGCTGGCCGGGATGTTGAAGATGAAATTGGGGTAGCTGCTGAGCACGCCCGGCACCAGGGTCAGGGTGTCCAGACCCGGCTGATAGCGCGATTCCTCACCCAGCAGGAACGCCACGTTGCTGTGCGCACGGTTGCGCAGCAGGCTGTAGACCTGGCGTTGCCCACCCTGCCCTTCGATACGCAGCATGCTCGCTTCGGGCAGCTGATTGATTACCTTCAGGCCTGCGGCAGGACGTGATACCAAGCGGCTGAGGCTCTGCTCGACATCGCGAAACTCGGCGCTCATCTGCGGCCGCGAGCAGTACGCGCCCTGGCAGCGGTTGATCGGGTCGGGCGTGACATTGAGGCTCTTGGTGCGCTGCAGCAATTGCAGACCGAAGTCGCGCTTGGGGTCACGTTCGTCGAGCTTGAAAGCGCTTGCAGTATCGGTGTCGATGTCTTCGTAATCCAGCCACATCTTGACCTTGCCGGTGGTCTGGTACCAATCGCTGAGGATCGCGCCGCGCTGGTCAGCGGGCATCAACCGCAGGAAATTGACCTCGGCGCCGTTACGGATCAGGTCGAAGTAGAGCCGGGTCTGCAACTGGTGCGAGACGTTGCCGAACACATCGAAGTTGACCGCCAGTTGGTAATAGGTGCGCTCAAGCAGCGGGTAGTCGAACAGCCAGCTAGTCAGTGGCACGTCGCCGATCAAGCCTTTGCTCACCGAGGCGCTGTCGAAGTGGCGGAAGATGCTCAGCAGCGCGTTGTCATTACCGGCCCACAAGGTCGACCAGCTCGGCGCGGGGGCCTCAGCATAGGCTTCGCGGCGCAGCTTTTCGTATTCGTTACGCTTGTCGCGGTAGGAATGCCAGAGGCTGATCACGCTGCCAACGTCGTCGATCTGGCCGGGCATGGCCAACAACGGCGTCGCCTCACCGCGATAACGTGCGTCGGTGATGTACAGGTCATGTGCAGGCTCCTGGAACAATGCCCAGAAGTTGTCGCGAATCACATCGGTGGCAATCTGCCCACGGCAGACCGGCCCGCGGATGAACGTGCGCACGAAGTACTCGGCGTTATCCAGCATGAACTGGTAGCGCGCCACCGCCGGGATCGCTTCGAAGGTCTCGAACGGGTTGGCCCGGTGCCTTGGGCCATAGCCTGGCAATGAGGTGGCATGCCAGTCACCACTATAGAACAGCTGCTTGACCCGTTTGAGCTTCTGCGGCCCGAGCGGGTAGCTGATGTGCGTTTTGTGAACGATCACGCCTTGCACCGGGACCAACCGGTAATAGAAGTCAGTACCGGGCGGGTCGTTGGGTCGGCGAGTGGCGATGATGTCGGCCGGCTGACCGCTGGGCGTGCGCGAACGCACCCACTGGAAGAAATGCCCAGGCTGGCCACCCACGAAGTCGATATGGGCAAGAAACAGATGTTCGTACAGCCAGCGACCGATCAACGCCTCGGATGAGCCTGGGCGGTTTAGCAACGCTTCCCACTCGGCGATCTGGCTGGCTTCCGCAGCGCTCGGCTGTAGCGCCTGGGCATCGACCGGCGCACCGGCTGCCAGCCAGCGCTGCAGGGTCTGGTATTCCTGATCGGTCAGGCCGGTGACGGCCAGGGGCATACCTTCGCCAGGATGAACACCGGCGTAGGCATCGAATTCATGGGGCAACGGGCACATATTGTTGCGATTGAGGCCCAGCACAATGCTCTCGGGCAGTTTGGCGTTGGGCGTCAGCGGCGTCTTGTGGCCCAACTCGAGCATGCGCGCCATCAGCGCCGCCTGACTGCCCTGGCCGTCGAGCACCGAATAGAAGCCCTGCTTGCGCCAGGCCTGCTCGCTATGGGCGTCATAGAACAAACGCGTGGTCGGCACCGCCTGGCTGCGGTCGCCTTGATACACCGGCACCTTGGAGGCGCCGCGCTGGGCGCCGTCGGCACTGCCCAGGTTGAGCTGGCAGGCAGCGTCGTTGCAGGCGTGGCAGGCCACACACTTGTTGGTAAAGATCGGCTGAATGTCCCGGGTGTAGGAGATTGCCGGGCTCGATTGCGGGGCCTGCCCCAGCGCCATGCTGCTGACCGACAGGGCCAGCGTGCCAGCTAGGGCAAGTAAACAGCGGTGAATCATGTGCCGAATGTCCTGGTTTCGAATAAAGCCATCACGGTGTATCTAACGGGCCGGCGGGATGCGTAAACATGAGAGAAATTCATGCAAAAGCCCTACGCACCTAAAAACCGCGCAGCTTTGCTATCATTCCGCACCTTCTGTTTTTCGCCCGACCAGGTAGTCCTATGTCCGACCGTAGCGCTCGTCTCCAAGCACTCCAGCACGCACTCAAGGAGCGCATACTGATCCTCGACGGAGGCATGGGCACTATGATCCAAAGCTATCGTCTCGAGGAACACGACTATCGTGGCACGCGCTTTGCCGATTGGCCAAGTGACATCAAGGGCAATAACGATCTTTTGCTGCTGACCCAGCCCGATATCATTGCCGCGATCGAGAAAGCCTACCTCGACGCTGGCGCCGATATCCTCGAAACCAACACGTTCAACGCCACGCAGATTTCCCAGGCCGACTACGGCATGGAAGCGCTGGCCTATGAGATGAACCTGGAAGGCGCGCGTATTGCCCGCCAGGTGGCCGACGCAAAAACCCTGGAGACGCCAGACAAGCCGCGCTTCGTCGCCGGCGTGCTCGGCCCGACCAGCCGCACCTGCTCGATTTCGCCCGACGTCAACGACCCGGGCTATCGCAACGTCACCTTCGACGAGCTGGTAGAAAACTACATCGAGTCGACCCGCGGGCTGATTGCCGGGGGCGCCGACCTGATCCTGATCGAAACCATTTTCGACACCCTCAACGCCAAGGCGGCCATCTTCGCCGTGCAGCAGGTGTTCGAAGACGACGGCATCGAGCTGCCGATCATGATCTCCGGGACCATCACCGACGCCTCCGGGCGGACCTTGTCCGGGCAGACCACCGAAGCCTTCTGGAACTCGGTGCGTCACGCCAAGCCCATTTCGGTCGGCCTCAACTGCGCCCTCGGCGCCAAAGACCTGCGCCCGTACCTGGAAGAGCTGTCGACCAAAGCCGACACCCACGTTTCTGCGCACCCCAACGCCGGCTTGCCGAATGCCTTTGGCGAATACGACGAAACCCCGGCAGAAATGGCCGAAGTGGTCGAAGAATTTGCCGCCAGCGGCTTTCTCAATATCATCGGCGGTTGCTGCGGCACCACCCCAGGGCACATTCAGGCGATTGCCGAGGCCGTGGCCAAGTACCCGCCGCGGGTCATCCCGGAGATCGCCAAGGCCTGCCGCCTGTCGGGCCTGGAACCATTCACCATCGACCGCCAGTCGTTGTTCGTCAACGTCGGCGAGCGCACCAACATTACCGGTTCGGCCAAGTTCGCCCGGCTGATCCGCGAAGAGAACTACACCGAGGCGCTGGAAGTCGCCCTGCAGCAGGTTGAAGCCGGCGCGCAGGTGATCGACATCAACATGGACGAAGGGATGCTCGACTCCCAGGCTGCCATGGTCCGCTTCCTCAACCTGATTGCCGGTGAACCGGACATCTCGCGCGTGCCGATCATGATCGACTCGTCCAAGTGGGAAGTGATCGAAGCCGGCCTCAAGTGCATCCAGGGCAAGGGCATCGTCAACTCGATCTCGATGAAAGAAGGTGTAGATGCCTTCAAACATCACGCCCGCCTCTGCAAGCGCTATGGCGCAGCGGTAGTGGTAATGGCCTTCGACGAACTGGGCCAGGCCGACACAGCGGCGCGCAAGCGCGAAATCTGCCAGCGCAGCTACGACATTCTGGTCAACGAAGTGGGCTTCCCAGCTGAAGACATCATCTTCGACCCGAACATCTTCGCCGTTGCCACCGGCATCGAAGAGCACAACAACTATGCCGTCGACTTCATCGAGGCCTGTGCCTTCATTCGCGATCATCTGCCCCACGCACTGACCAGTGGCGGCGTCTCCAACGTATCGTTCTCGTTCCGTGGCAACAACCCGGTGCGTGAGGCGATTCACTCGGTGTTCCTCTACCACGCGATCCAGAATGGCCTGACCATGGGTATCGTCAACGCCGGCCAGCTGGAGATCTACGACGAGATCCCGCCTGCGCTGCGTGAGAAGGTCGAGGACGTGGTGCTCAACCGCACCCCCGAAGGCACCGACGCGTTGCTGGCGATTGCCGACGACTACAAGGGCGGCGGCGCCACCAAAGAGGTCGAGAACGAAGAGTGGCGCTCGCTGCCGGTCGGCAAGCGCCTCGAACACGCACTGGTCAAAGGCATCACTGCGTTCATCGTCGAAGACACCGAAGAATGCCGGCAGCTGGCGACGCGCCCGATCGAGGTTATCGAAGGGCCGCTGATGAGCGGCATGAACGTGGTCGGCGACCTGTTCGGCGCGGGCAAGATGTTCCTGCCACAGGTGGTCAAGTCGGCCCGCGTCATGAAGCAGGCGGTGGCCCACCTGATCCCGTTCATCGAAGCGGAAAAAGGCGACAAGCCCGAAGCCAAGGGCAAGATTCTGATGGCCACGGTCAAGGGCGACGTGCACGACATCGGCAAGAACATCGTCGGCGTGGTGCTCGGTTGCAACGGCTATGACATCGTCGACATGGGTGTGATGGTCCCGGCCGAGAAAATCCTGCAGACCGCCCGCGAGCAGAAGTGCGACATCATTGGCCTGTCCGGGCTGATCACGCCGTCGCTGGACGAAATGGTCCACGTCGCCCGCGAAATGCAGCGCCAGGACTTCCACCTGCCGTTGATGATCGGTGGCGCGACCACCTCCAAGGCGCACACCGCAGTGAAGATCGAGCCCAAGTACTCCAACGACGCGGTGATCTACGTGACCGACGCCTCGCGTGCGGTCGGCGTGGCCACCCAGTTGCTGTCCAAGGAGCTCAAGCCGGAGTTCGTCGAGCGCACTCGACTGGACTACATCGAAGTCCGTGAACGCACCGCCAACCGCAGTGCCCGCACCGAACGCCTCAGCTACGCCCAGGCGATTGCTGCCAAGCCCAAATACGACTGGGCCGAGTACACCCCGGCAGTGCCCTCCTTCACCGGCGTCAAGGTGCTGGAAGACATCGACCTGCGGACCCTGGCCGAGTACATCGACTGGACCCCGTTCTTCATCTCCTGGGACCTGGCCGGCAAGTTCCCGCGCATCCTCACCGACGAAGTGGTCGGCGAAGCGGCTACCGCGCTGTATCAGGATGCCCGCGAGATGCTCGACAAACTGATCGACGAGAAGCTGATCAGCGCGCGTGCGGTGTTCGGCTTCTGGCCGGCCAACCAGGTCGCCGACGACGACATCGAAGTGTACGGCGCCGATGGCCAACCGCTGGCCAAACTGCACCACCTGCGCCAGCAGACGATCAAGCCCGACGGCAAGCCCAACCTGTCGCTGGCCGACTTTGTCGCACCGAAGGACAGCGGCGTCAGCGACTATATCGGCGGCTTCATCACTACCGCCGGCATCGGCGCCGAGGAAGTGGCCAAGGCTTATCAGGACAAGGGCGACGACTACAGCTCGATCATGGTCAAGGCGCTCGCCGACCGCCTCGCCGAGGCCTGCGCCGAGTGGCTGCACGAGCAGGTGCGCAAGGACTATTGGGGTTATGCCCGTGATGAGCACTTGGACAACGATGCGCTGATCAAGGAGCAGTACAGCGGTATCCGCCCTGCCCCGGGCTACCCAGCTTGCCCAGACCACACCGAGAAGGAAACCCTGTTCCGCCTGCTCGACGGCACGGCCATTGGCGAGACCGGCCAGAGTGGTGTGTTCCTTACCGAGCACTTCGCGATGTTCCCGGCGGCAGCGGTCAGCGGTTGGTACTTTGCCCACCCCAAGGCGCAGTACTTTGCCGTGGGCAAGATCGACAAGGACCAGGTCGAGCGCTACAGCGAGCGCAAAGGCCAGGCGCTGAATGTCACCGAGCGCTGGTTGGCACCTAATCTGGGTTACGACAACTAAAGCGTGCCAGGGGCTGCTGCGCGGCCCCTGCCTGCTGAAGGTCTACACTGTGCACTGATCGCCTGCGCTACCTACAGGAGGCCAGCATGGACGACCCCAGCCAAGGCAAACCGCCGACCTTCTGGCAGATGCTGCACAGCGTGCTTGCCGCTGCCCTGGGCGTGCAGAGCGGCAAGAACCGCGCTCGCGACTTCACTCATGGCAAGGCCAGCCATTTCATCGCCCTGGGCGTGCTGTTCACGCTGGTATTCGTACTGGTGCTGATTGGCCTGGTGCAACTGGCCATGCACCTGACCGCCCGTTGAAAGGCAAGCCGCCCGTGGCGGTGCCTGCCACGGGCGGTTCAGGTTGCAATCACGGTCGACAGCAGTGATGCGCTACTGATGGCTGACCCAGTACACCGCAGTGACGACGACCAGCACGATCAGACACAGGATCGCCCAGGCATCGACACTGCTGTCGCTTTTGCGCAGCTTGGTGGAGTTACCCATTGCATTGCCTCTTGTAGTGGTTATGGGAATGCACATACACCACCAGCAGTTAAGTCGAGCAATGCCCTTGATTCAAGCAGGGTCTTTCAATAGTCGACCGGTGACGTTAGAAACGGGTAACGATAATCGGCTGGTCGCCCTTCGGCGCTTAAACGGTGGAAGTCCAGACCATAATCGTCGCCCTCCTGCAAAGCCAGCCAGCGCCGCGCCTTGGCCTGATCGATTGACTGCAGCACCGGCAAGCTGTATTCGCCGCCACCGTCGCGATTGATGGCGATGCCCTGGGCGTGGTCATGCAGCATGACCATGGCCCAGCCGCCGACAGTGAAATGGCCGCCCATCAATACGCTGAGGCGCCCGTCGATACGCGCGCGCAGCGCTTCAGGCGAGCTGTTGACCGCACCGAACAGCACATCCACGCCAGGTTTGCGCCCCGCCGCCTCGAACGCCTGCATCGCTCCAAAAGCCATTTCGTCATTGGCCGACCACACCAACTGCGCTTGCGGATAGCGCTCGAGCAGCAGCTGCGCTTGCTCGAACGCGCGCTCGCGGTTCCAGCCGCCGTATACCACCTGGCACAAGCGCACCTGCGGGTGATCGGCCAAGGCCCGGCGCATGCCCTGCTCGCGGAGTTGCGAGGCCGGGGTGGTCTTGACGCCGGCAAATGCCAGCAGGTCGATCAGCTCGTCCGATGGCGGCAACTTCGCGACCATCTCGCGCAGCATCTGGTAACCGGCCTGCTCATCGTTACTGGTCAGCGTGCCCAGCACTGGCGGGTATTTGTCCGGTTGTGCCCGGACGCTCTCGAGCTGGTTATCGGTCAGGCCGTTGTTGACCAGGAACAGCTGCACGCCGCTGTCGCGGGACAGGCGAATGATCTCTGGAGCGACATACAGCTCGTTGACCAGCACCAGATAGTCGGGGCGCTGCGGCCCGCTCAAGATAGCCCGCGCCTGGCTCAACACCAGATCGGCGCGGCGCTCACTGTATTCCACCCGCAGCTGCATGCCGAGATCGTCAGCCGCGGCCTGCATGAAGCGCGTGTATCCCACCCAGAAGTTCTCGTTGGCATGACCCGGGTTGAGAAACACCACGGACGCCGCCTGCGCACCGGCCGATAACGGCAGAAACAGGCACAGACTCTGGCACAGCGCTTTGAACATGGGTGCATCTCTGTGGAGCAAAGCGCGGATTATACCCAGCGCAGACGCCTGGAATAAATGCCAGTCAGTCTCACTTAGTCCGTTTAGTTCTTTTCATATGCAAAAACATCACTTTAGCGCATAAATGCAACCTGATATCGTTCCCCGGCTCCGAACCGGAGTGCGCGGCCGTGCGCGCGATTAGCTGCATGCAGCCTGAGACAGGACTTTTATGTACGTATACGACGAGTACGATCAGCGGATCATCGAGGACCGCGTCAAGCAGTTCCGTGATCAGACCCGCCGCTATCTGGCCGGTGAACTGAGCGAAGAAGAATTCCGCCCTCTGCGCCTGCAGAACGGCCTGTATGTCCAACGTTTCGCCCCGATGTTGCGGGTGGCCGTGCCTTACGGCCAACTCAACTCGACGCAAGTGCGTGTGCTGGCGAAGATCGCCCGCGACTACGACAAGGGCTATGCGCACATCAGCACCCGGCAGAACGTCCAGTACAACTGGCCGGCGCTGGAAGACATCCCGGACATCCTTGCCGAGCTGGCCACCGTGCAGATGCACGCGATCCAGACCAGCGGCAACTGCCTGCGCAACACCACCACCGACCAGTTTGCCGGCGTCGCCGCCGACGAGCTGATCGATCCGCGCCCATGGTGCGAGATCATCCGTCAGTGGACCACCTTCCACCCCGAATTCGCCTACCTGCCGCGCAAGTTCAAGATTGCCGTGAACGGCTCGAAGGACGACCGCGCGGCCATCGAAGTGCACGATATCGGCCTGGAGCCGGTGCACAACGAAGCCGGCGAACTGGGCTTCCGCGTGTTGGTCGGCGGCGGCCTGGGGCGTACCCCGGTGGTCGGCTCGTTCATCAACGAGTTCCTGCCGTGGCAGGACCTGATCAGCTACCTCGACGCGATCCTGCGCGTGTACAACCGTTACGGTCGTCGTGACAACAAGTACAAGGCGCGGATCAAGATCCTGGTCAAGGCCCTGACCCCGCAAGTGTTCGCGGAAAAGGTCGAAGCCGAAATGGCCCACCTGCGCGGTGGCAACACGACCCTGACCGAAGCCGAGATCGAGCGCGTTTCGCGCCACTTCGTCGACCCGGCCTACCAGGCGCTGGACAACGTCGACTACGCCGAGCTCGACCAGGAGTTCCCAGGCTTCGCCCGCTGGCGTTCGCGCAACACCCGTGCGCACAAGCGCCCAGGCTATGTGGCCGTGACCCTGTCGCTGAAGCCGACCGGGGTTGCCCCGGGCGACCTCACCGACAAGCAGCTGGATGCCGTTGCAGATCTGGCCGAGCGCTACAGCTTCGGTTTCCTGCGGACCTCGCACGAGCAGAACATCATCCTTGCCGATGTCGAGCAGCGTCAGCTGCACACACTCTGGCAAGAGCTGCGCGAAAGCGGCTTCGCCACGCCGAACATCGGCCTGCTGACCGACATCATCTGCTGCCCGGGTGGTGACTACTGCTCGCTGGCGAACGCCAAGTCGATCCCGATTGCCGAGTCGATCCAGCGTCGCTTCGACGACCTCGACTACCTGTTCGACATCGGTGAGCTGGACCTGAACATCTCTGGTTGCATGAACGCCTGCGGTCACCACCACGTCGGCCACATCGGCATCCTTGGTGTCGACAAGAAGGGCGAGGAGTTCTACCAGGTCTCGCTGGGTGGCAACGCCGCCCGTGACGCGAGCCTGGGCAAGATCCTCGGCCCATCGTTCGCTCAGGACCAGATGGCCGATGTGATCGAGAAGCTGATCGACGTCTACGTTGAACAACGTACCGAAGAAGAGCGCTTCATCGACACCTACCAACGTATTGGCATCGACCCCTTCAAGGAGCGCGTCTATGCAGCGAATCATTAAGAACAACCAGCTGGTCGACGAAACCTGGCACTTGCTGCCCAAGGATGCCTCGTTCGACGAACTGACCAACTGCGACGACTACATCGTGCCGCTGCAACTCTGGCGTGATCACGCCCATGCGCTCAAGGCCCGCGATGGCGGCCTTGGCGTATGGCTGGACAGCGACGAAGAAGCTGAAGAAATCGGTGACGACGTTGCGCATTTCCAGGTAATTGCCCTGAACTTCCCGGCCTTCACCGACGGGCGCAACTACTCCAATGCGCGCCTGCTGCGTGATCGCTATCAGTTCAAGGGTGAGCTGCGCGCAATCGGCGATGTCCTGCGTGACCAGCTGTTCTACCTGGCGCGCTGCGGCTTCGATGCATTTGCCATTCGCGCTGACAAAGACCCCGTCGATGCCCTGGAAGGCTTGAAAGATTTTTCGGTGACCTACCAGGCCGCGACCGACGAACCGCTGCCGCTGTTCCGCCGCCGCTGATCGTCTGTGCTTGAGCAATCAGCCCGCCCTTTGGCGGGCTGATTTGTTTCTGGCTGGCGCAGCCCCGCCAATACCTACATGAACGCTAAGGTTTTGCCTGACCGTGCCGATACCTTGGGTTAGACCCTAGATCTGCACGGAAGCCGACCATGAATGCGATAACTGCTGCGCAGCGCCTAACCCCAATCTACAACGCTCCGCCGCCTGTTCAAGTGCAGGCGGTTGCCCAAGCCAGCCAACCCCTGACCTCGCCAAGCACTTCGGTCAGCCTCGGCCAGGCGGTGGACGCTACCCCCGACCCGACCTACACCGCCAACGGTACGCTGGCCAACGGTACTCTGGCTGGCCCGCAGGTGCGCCACGTCTGGGAGCGGGAAGGATCGGACAAGCTCAGCATTGCCCTGATGAACAGCATCCAGTCGTCGTCCAATGGTGGCCGCTTCCAGAACATCGGCGCCGCGCTGCTGGAGCAATTGGCAGGCAATGGCGGCAAGGCCGTTTCGCAGTCCATCATGACCATCGCCAGCGGCGAGCAGCCCAATGAGGCTGCCCTGCAATTGCAGCTGGCCAACCTGCGCTCGCACCCCACCAATGGGGTGACATTCAGCCTGACCACGGCCTCCGGAGCGACCGTCAACCTCTCCCTGGCGAGCAGCGCACAAGGCCTGGCCGTGAGCGCCGAGGTGCTTGGCGGTGAACTGAACGACGAAGAACTCCAAGGCCTGGCGGCAATGGCCGACGACTTCCAATCGGCGCTCGACGGCCTGACCCAGGTGCCGCCGCGCTTGCAGCTCGGTAACCTGGTCAAGTTTGACACGACGCTGTTCAGCGGCCTGCAACTGAACGCCAAGCTCGACGTCAACGGCGAACCACAGACCTTTGACCTCAGCGTCAACGAGCAGTCGCGCAACCTGACACTGGACGGCCCCTCCGGGCGCGTACAGATGAACCTCGACACGCCGGACGCTGCCAAACTGGGCAGTAGCAGCCAGCGCCAGGCCGCCATCAGCAATTACCTGAGCCAGTTCGACGCCGCGCAAAAGCGCGGTAAAGGCGATGAGAACCTGATGAACCTGTTCAAGGACGCCTTCACCCAGCTCAACGCCGTCGATGACGGCAAGCAGGCGGTGACCGAGCGTGGCTCGTTGCAGAGCGCCAGCGACCGCGCCCTGCTCAGCGGCCTGGCCGACTTCAATGCCTCGATCAGCCAGACCTCGCAGCAGAGCAACCCGATGCGCCTGGAAGAATCCGACCGCTTCGATTACCGCGCGTCGCAATCGACCAGCATTACAGGTGGCGGCCAGCTGACCCGCTCGGTGCAGCAGGATCAGCAGAGCGCACTGAAAGCGGGTTACCACCTGGGCCTCAACCCGCTGACCAACATGCAGCTAGGGCTGGACCGCGAATCGCAGAACTACCGCTATCACGAGATCAACGACCAGGCCAGCAGCAGCACGCGCCTGGCCTTCGACAAAGGCCGCCTGGTCGAAGCCAGCGCCTCGCAATCCGCCAGCCAGAGCGAGCGGGTGCGTACTTATGTGAATGGCGACCTGACCGATGACGTGACCACGCCAAGCTCGAGCAGCCGCAGCCAGAGCCTGCTGACGGTACTGGACGACAGCTTCCGCCAGGAGCGCATCGCACGCGAGCAGAGCGGCATCTCGATCCTTGATGATGCACTGCAGTCGCTGCGCAGCCGCTGGCAGCTGCAAGGGTCGACTGCGGCCATCGGCGGCTAACGCCTGACCGCGCTCGAGCAGACGCCCGCAATGGGCTGATGCTCGAGCGCGGCTCCCCATTGCAACATTTCGATGCAGACCCCTCGCCCACCTTGACTGCCAACTCTGTATAATTCGCCGCCTGGCGTGTGCTGCGTGCGCCCGGGAGCTATCCCGAATACGGAGAACATTCATTTGTTTTCCGAGAGTCCATCCATGTTGCACGCAGCCTTGCTATTCCTTTGGCGTATGCCGTTCCCGCGTTTTTTGCCGGGTACGTGCTCGCTGCATCCCCTTCCCTTCTTCTCGCCTATTGTTGCAGTGGCCCATTCGGTGCCAGCGCTTTGCCATGGCCGTCGTTCGGCCAATGCCTGCAGCATCCAGGGCGAATCCATGAACGAGGACCTCGCATGACCGTTTCTCTGAACAACGCCCAGCGGCGCCCATTGCTGCAGCGCCTGCTCGCCAGCGAAGCCGCAGGCGGCGTGGTGCTGATGCTTGCCGCAGTAGTGGCCATCATCATCGCCAACAGCCCATGGGCCGCAGCCTATCAACACCTGCTGCACCTGCCCCTCGGCCCCACCTTCACAGAAAAGCTCGGGCCGATGACCGTGCACCTGTGGATCAACGACGGCCTGATGGCGATCTTCTTCCTGATGGTTGGCCTGGAGATCAAGCGCGAGATGGTCGACGGCCGCCTGGCCACCTGGGAGCAACGCCGCCTGCCAGCGCTGCCAGCGCTGATGGGCATGGCAGTGCCAGCGCTGATCTACCTCAAGGTGTCCGCTGTAGAGCCCGGCCTGGCCGGTGGCTGGGCAATCCCCGCCGCCACCGACATCGCCTTTGCCGTCGGCGCCCTGGCGCTGCTCGGCAAGCACGCACCGCTGTCGCTGAAAGTGATGCTGGTATCGGTGGCGATCATCGACGACATGGGCGCAGTAGCGATCATTGCGCTGTTCTATACCTCCTCGATCAACCTCATCGCCCTCGCCGGCGCCGGCGCTATCGTCGCCCTGCTGCTGGGCCTGAACCGCCTGCGCGTGGTCAGCCTGTGGCCATACATGATCGGCGTCGCCGCCCTGTGGTACTTCACCCTGTTGTCTGGCGTGCACGCGACCATCGCTGGCGTGGTCGGCGCACTGCTGATCCCCTACACCGCCGGCGATGCCAAGAGCCCGCTGCTGACGCTGGAGCATGCCATTGCGCCGTGGGTAGGTTTCCTGATCGTACCCGCGTTCGGCTTTGCCAATGCCGGCGTGGCGTTTACCCATTTGAGCTGGAGCGACGTGTTTGCGCCGTTGCCGCTGGCGATTGCCCTTGGGCTGCTGCTGGGCAAGCAGGTTGGGGTGTTTGCCGGGGTGTTGCTGGCAGTCAAGACTGGCCTGGCTTCGAAGCCGCAGGGGGCCAGCTGGTTGCAGATTTACGGGGTGGCCATGCTCTGTGGGATTGGTTTCACCATGAGCCTGTTTATCGGTGAGTTGGCGTTTCCGGGGCAGGCTGAGCTGATTGATAAAGCCAAGATCGGGATTTTGCTGGGGTCGCTACTGTCGGCGGTGATTGCTTGTTTGATATTGCGCTTTGCGCCTAAGACGGTGAAGTGAAGGGGAACGGCGCCGGGTCAGCGGCGCCGTTCAGCCGCGGCTGTCATGGCCAGCAACCCTCTTAGCCATACAGGTGGATAAGGCCAGCGCCGATCAGCACAAAGGTAATGCCCGAGACCTGCAGAGCTGTGAGGCGCTCGCTGTGAAAGATGTAGCCGAGCACGGATGCGATACCGCCGGACAGAGTACTGATTACCGTAACGATCGAAACTGAGCCGCTCATTGCGCCCAAGGAAAAGGCGGCAAAGCCGCTCAAATTACACAGGCTCGCGGCGCAGAGGGTTCCATAGGCCTTGAGCTGAATAGCGCTCTGCCGTGACAACATCGGGATCACTTCTCGCCACAGCACGGCCACGCCAATGATATAGATAAGCCACAGCATATTGATTGGGCCGAGTGCGGGAAGTGCATAGGTGCCTTGCAACCATAAGCTCGTGCCGTAACAGAGGGCAGCCGCAAGCGCATAGATGATGGATGCCCTCCCCTGTCGCACTGGAGTGTGATTGCGGGCGGTTGGCCTGCGGCTTACCAAGAGCACCCCGCAGACACAAATAAAGACACCTGTGAATTGCCAGTTGGTCAACGTCTCACCCGCTACCCATGCGATCAGAGTAGTGACAACTCCATAGCTTGTGACCAGCGGCGCGACCAAGGCGGTTTTGCCTATTGCGAACGCATTTGCCAACGCGAGAGCGCCTGCCACTGCACAAACGGCTGCGAGCAGGCCAAGCATGATGGCTAACAGTGGCGCATCGATCAGGCGAATCAGGTGTCGACTCGACATCAGCAACATCAGGCTCATCACGATCAAGCCAATGAGCTGCCCGAAAAAAACAGATCGCCTGACACCGAACAGCCGCGCATTGATACCCACCAGAAAATCGGTCACGCCCCAGAAAACCGCAGCCAACAGGCCCATTGTTACATCCATATCAGTGCTCTCTTTCTTATTGTTATGGACCCCGACTGCGTCACTTGCCGGGTTGTCCCAGCTCTAAAACGCGCTACTCCTGCCTTCCTCCAACACGCTCGCCTGGAGTAGATTCGAAGACTGTTGTAATAACCCGCGGGGCAGCTTGAAGCCCTTGAACGGCTGCTGGGTAATCGGGTTGAAGGCCTTCTCGGAATTCAGTCGGTAGCGCATCACCCCCTCCCCTGTTGTGAAGCTCAAGTCGACACTGGTAGCAGTGCGACCGTTGAGCGCGCCTCGGCTGAGCAGGCGGAACATCGACCATGGGCCGCGGTACTCCAGGCGGCTGCTGTTGCCATTGAGCCTAAGCAACGTCAGGTTGCTGCGCACCTGCTGGCCAAGCGTATTGGGCCAGACAACACCTGTAATCTGGCTCGGGCCATGGGTGTAGGAAATCAGCTGACCGTCGAGGTCCAGCAGACTGGTGCGTTGGTTGGCGCTGAGCCCAAGCGGCTCGATGCTGAATTGCACACTGAGGTTGCCGCGCTGATCAAAGAAGGTGTCGCGGATGCGCTCTGCCGCTTGCAACTGAGCGATCACATCAGGGCGGATCAGCGACTCGCCGTATTGGTCGGACTGCAAAGCCTCGATGTTGTCTTTCAGGAAGAGTGTCAGGTACTGATCCTGAAACTGCTGCAAGCGCCCCTTCGGTCCAAAGAAGGCCTCAAAATCATCCAGCGAGGCATCGACTGCGGCCGCGGCAAACGGATAGCGACCGGCCAACCGCTGCTGGAAAAAGCTGTAAACGTCGGCGTCCCATCGCCGCTCCAGTTCACGCAGCGCTTCGATGTTGAGCACGCGAGCGGTCTGGTCTGCAACCTTTTTGACCTGCTGATTGAGCGGCTCTGGCAAGCCGCTGGCAACGCGTTGCAACGTGCCAATCGGTTCGTGCCCGGTCATCGAGAAGCGCTGCAGTACCGCATTCAGTGCGGCCCGGCCACGATCGGGGCTGTCGTGGACCAGTCTGGCGTAATCGTGCACGGCAGTGATCGCGGTCAGGGTTTCATCGTAGTAGCTAGGCTTCTCGCCCTTCACTTCCAGCATGGAATTAAGGCCGGCAAAAGCACGGCGGATGCTCACGGCCTGCGGCGACTCAGGCATGCTCGCTGCAGGCTGGACACCATTGGGCTGGTCCTGCCCGGTACTCACCACCGGCAACGAACTCAGCGTGGTATTTTCCGACACCGTTTCCAGCAACCGCTGCATAGGCGCAGCAGGACCGGTCAGTTGCTCCAGTACCGTCACAGCATGCTTCAGGTCCTGGAAGTCAGTGATAGCAACAGCGTTCAGGGCCTGCCGCCAGCTATTGACGTAATCGGCGCTGTAGAGGCTACGAACGCGCTCGGTCAAGGCTTTACGGTCGGCGTCCGAGTAGTCGAGTTGATCGCGCTCTCCTAGTACCCACTGGTCAATCATGGCTATGTCGGTGATCTTCTCGCTGTGAGGCTCAAAAAAGCTTTTGTAGCCTTCAGCCGTGAGCAGCTTTGCCAGCAGCAAGCTCTGATAATCAGGTTTGCCTGCAGTGCTTGACTGGTAAACCACGTCAAACGCAGGCCCGACCTGATTGCGCAGGTCAAGGTTGCCGTGCAGCTGCTCCTGCGCCTGCTGCTTGAGCGCGTTGTACACCCGTTGCGGGAGCGGCAATTCGCGCAGGGTTCGCTGAATCTCGCTGACCCGCAGACGATACTGCGGCAGATCGGTATCGGCGTATGCCATGGCGTAATGCAGATGGCGCATCAGATTACGCTGAACCTGGCCTTGCCCAGGAAAGGCCGCCTGCCACTGCAGGGCCATCCATTCCTCTACCCACTCCGGGCGGCGATTGCTACGGTCCTCGATCATGCGATAAACCCGCAGCGCAGCCATCTGCTGCTCGCTGCCGGCAGGCGCAGCGTCCATGGCCTTGATGACGCCAGCCGCCAGCGATGGCAGAAAGCGTCTGGACAGCAGACTCAGGTACGCTTCGTCTACCCTCGGCCCGATTGCGCGCCCCTGATAAAGGCCCAGATCTGCCACACCAGGCCATGCTCCGCGATAGTCACCGAACACAGCTACTGCATCGCGGATCTGGTCCAACGGACCTAGCAGGTTACGCCCGGTGGGGTCGATATGCTGGTCGACCTCGTGAAGGCTGTATTCCTGACTCTTTGCCAGGACAGCAGCGGCTTTCAGTTGGTTGACGTCGAAGTAGCGTTGCCAGCTGGCGGTCGCGACTGCCAGCGCCAGAATGCCTACACCAGAGCCGAGCCACAGCAACTGGCGCTTGTTGCGGATTACCTTGGCATTGTCGCCAGCGAGGCCTGCCTCCTTGTAGATGACCCGTTCGAACAGTTGCTGGATGAAGTAAACCACTGGCTGACCATGCGGCTTGCCTTCACGCAGCACCTGTTTGATTACGTAAGGCTGGGCCGCCTCGCGAACGAACGCATTGGTGATCTGCCCCTGCTGCAGTACTGACGACCAGTACACACCGCGCACCAAGGCCGGGGTGGTGAAGCGATCACTCGCCAGGACTTCATTGAGAAAACTCAAACTGACGGGACGCAGACCGATGAATTGGGCATGCAGCGACATGAGGCGCTCCCGCTGGGACGGGCATGCCAATAGCCGCAGCTGCTCGAGTACTTGTTCGTAGAGCAGAGCGGTCAGTTTGTCGTAGTGGTTGGCGAACTCATTCAACCAGGCATCGAAGTCGCTGACGGCGTCCAGCCTGAAGGTGAAACCCAGTATCTGCTCGCGTCCCTTTACAGGCATGCGCGCGAAAAACTGGTCGAAGCCATCGAGCAAGTCGAGTTTACTCATCACCACATACACCGGCAGGCGCGAACCTAGCTGAGTACTAACGTCGTACAGCCGGGTGCGCAAGGTGTTGGCTAGCTCGATGCGTTGCTCTGGCGAAGCATGCAGCAGGGCTGGCAGATCCACTACCAGTAAAAGGCCATTGAGAGCCCGGCGGCTTCGATTGCGGACCAGCCAGTCGAGCAGATGATTCCACAGCTTCGCCTGGCTGCCGGCAGGTATTGCAGCATTGGAATCGGACGATGTATCGCCTGATTCAGTCTTCGCCATTGCCTGGGTGATCAAAGCCCCGGGCGGATCGATGATCACGGCGTCATCGCTGATCCACCAGCCGATTGGATAAGCGAGAGTGTCCAGCGAATGCCCTCGGGTCTGAGCCTGATCGATCCGGGTAAGCGCGAAGCGCTGATTGGAACGCTCGATGAAACTGCTCTTGCCGGCATCCGCCACCCCCACGGCCATGTACCACGGCAGCCGATACAAAGCTCGACGCCCGCCAGCATTGCCGAGGTAGTGTTCAAGGCTGCGCTGCAACGCTCGATCCTGTGCCTGCACCAGCGGCAAGCAAGGGTCTGCTTCAGCAGCCAGTTCATGCGTGCGCTGCGCTTGCAGCCGAGCGAACCCTGCCCGCAGCACCAGCGCCCACGCCAACAGCGGGACCAGTGCAAGTAGTAGGCTGGCCAGGCTGCGTTGCGTCACACTCGCCAGCGGTTGCTGGCCATGCCAGCTCCAGTGCGGGCCGAGCCACCAGATGGCGATCAGCACGAGCACGCCGCCAAGCCCCAACAGGATCGGCAAGGCCAGGCCGACTCGTCTTGCCAACGGCACGCCCCAACGTTTGAAAACAGTCCAGAGTTGTTTCATGAGGCTCCTAGTCCTTGTTCTGTTTGAGCAGCGCCGAGGCTGCTGCTACCTGCTGCAGCCGGTTGAACACCTCTGGCTCCCAGGCAGCGGCGTTGGTTTGCTGCATGGTCAGCACCACGCTTGCGCACAGGTCCTGAGCCAACCAAGAGAGGCCTTTGGTGGCGAGCAGGTCGGCGGCAATAGCGGTGGTATGGCAACGCTCACGCGGCGAGCGATAGTCTGTTTGCAACGCCTGCAGCTGCAGCAGCACCGGCTCCACCCCTGCCACTTCCAGCTGGCTGACCAACTCGGCGCGCAGGCTGCTGAATTCTTGCGAAGCCGATGTCTGCTCTGTCGGACCGTGGCCACCTTTGAGCCACGCCAGGCACTGCTCGTCGATAAAGGCCGTGCCGTCGCTGAAGCACAGCGACTGCAACGCTGGCAAGCGCAAAACAAAGCGTGCGGTACTGCTGCGAATGGCTTCGGCGACCTCACCCATTGCCAGCCGACCGGCGATGGAAGCCGCAAGGAAACTTCCGCGAATCCAGTAGGGTGAAGCCGCTACGCTCTTCTCCACCCGCAGCAGCAGCGCGGGGTCAACCGCAGTGCCAGCGATCGCTTCTTCGTAGCTGATGGCGATGTCAGCCGGGACCACCATCAGCTCGGTGCGCTGATCCTGCCTTGCAATGGGTGCCAGCTGGATGTGTGCCCACAGGCCAAAGCGCCGTAGCTGAAAGCCGGTGGGGTCATAGATGTCCTGCTGATTGATGAATTCGGCCATGCTCAGCACGGCGCGGCGGGTCTCGCGCTCATTGCCAAGAGAGATGCCCGGCTTGGCCGGCAAGAAGGCTTCGGCCAATGGCGCTGCCTCCCTTGGTGATGGCGCTGGGCTGACCTGCGTCGGCTCGCCGGTACCGCTGGCAAAGTCCACCTGCTTGAGTAGCAAGCGCTGCAGATCATCGACCGCAGCCGCCTCAAGCTGCGCTGACTTGACCTGTTGCTGCAAGCTGGTGAGCGCTCGCTGCGCGGCCGCTGCATTGGCCGGGGTATAGGTAAATCGATCCAACTGCGAAATCGCATCGGTGAGTCGTTTGATGATCAAAGCCACCGACTTGCGTTTACCCAGGAAGCCCTTAGGCCCGGGCTTGGGGTGCGCGGTTTCCCAGTAGCGCTCTAGCATCCCCGCAAGCAACTCCAGGGTGAATCCCCAGCGCTCCCAACAGGCGCTGCGTAGCCAAACGACGCTCAGATGACCAACGATGCGCAGATGTTTGCACTGTTGGCTCAAGTACTGGCGCGACGCTTCCTCGATGTAGCACCAGTCGATCGAAGACTCCTGCATGCCGCCCAGTTTGACCATTTCTTGGTCAATCGCCTGATAAGTCTCGTCCTCCACGTCGAACAGACCTGCCGGAGCTGCGGGGTCGATCGGCGCAAGCAGCCGCGCAATTTCTTCCGCCGAGACTGGCGCTACCAACGACATGCTCTGCGCGCCTCCTCGATCAATGGATCCAAGCCCTGGGCATCGAAGCTCAGGCCATTGAGGTCTGCATGTTCGCTGACAACATGGATGCGCTTAGCCCCGATGATCTGCTTGATCTGCTCGATAGCCGGCAAGCCACGGCCGGCATCCAGCACCTGGCCGTTTTCCATCACCTGCCAGGCTGTGGGAACGGTCGATCCGCGCTCGCCTTGCAGCTGGATCCTGACCCATCGGGCGTCAATAGACCGCGAGCTGATCAACTGCAGTCTTGAGATGTTCTGCACACAGCTGATTGCCAAGTAGGGCCGCGGTTCGCCTTCGGCGATTGCCGGAGCCGAGATTACCAGCCGCTTGCGCGCGGGCCCGCCATCATCATGGACTCGAAGGCGGAAGGTCAGGTCATCACCCGCCCGCTCGGCTTCGTTGGTCATGACGCTCTGCACGCTGGGGGAATCCTGCTCGGGTACCGACCAGTCCTGGCTGGCAACCGGCGCCGGAGTTCCGGCAGCCTGGTCAAAGCAGGCCAGACGCTCCAGGTTGGACGTAATACTCGGGCAATCACGTACAGAGTCGGCCAATACCTCGCCTGCACTTACCAGCAGTGAAAAGACAATGCCAGACGCACTCCGAATTAACACCGAATTGAACTCCATTCAATAGGACGCACGCCCAATAGAGCGTAGAAATTTTCTTGGATAACCAGCATAGCGCCAGAATCCATATGTGAGGATCGCTGAGGGAAAGAACACTAATCCAGTGAGAACAAAACATACAGGCAAATATTTCCTTACACTTTTACGCTCGACCAAAAAGCCAGGTTGCGCGCAAGGTTTTAATAAGCCGGCAGTCACTCACCGGATAACTAAACAGAAATATTACATTTATGTAGGATGCTTCCTACACGAATAATAAAGTTAACCATCCAGATGAGAAATCTCCTACAAACATAACAGGAAGTTACGCATTTCTATGGCAAAAAATAACGGTTCCGTAGCGCCAAAAGAGCGTATCAACATCAAATATGTGCCCGCCACCGGCGGCGAGCAGGCCGAAATAGAGCTGCCGCATAAAATGCTGGTTCTGGGCGACTTTGGCCTGGACGACAACCGCACCGTCGAAGACCGCCAGGTCATGGGCATCGACAAGCACACCTTCAATCATGTGCTAAGGGATGCCGATGTCAGCCTGTGCCTGTCGGTGCCGTCGATGCTCAGCGCCGCCACCGATACCGAGTTGGCGGTGCACCTGCAGTTCAATTCGATCAACGACTTCGGGCCTGACCAGGTCGCCCGCAAAGTGCCGGAGCTGAACAAGCTGCTGGAACTACGTGAAGCGTTAGTTGCACTTAAAGGCCCACTGGGCAATGTCCCGGCGTTCCGCAAACAACTGCAGCAACTGCTGACCGACCCGCAGGCGCGCAAGCAACTTGCACAAGAGCTGAACCTGGTGCTCGACGCGCCCAAACAAGACCAATAAGACGGAGCCCGACGATGCCAAACAAGACCGACACAGCCATTGCCGCCGAACTCACCACTGAATCCCTGGGCACCGCCACATTACTCGATCAGATCATGGCCGAAACAATGCTGGCGCCAACCCAGGAAGGCTATCAAGTCGCCAAACAAGGGGTTGCGGCCTTTATTGCAGACATCCTCAAAAGCAATGAGCCAGATCAACTAATCAACAAGCACAGGGTTGATCAAATGATCGCCGAAGTTGACCGCGTGCTGAGCAAGCAGATGGATGCGATTCTGCACCAGCCTGAGTTTCAGCAACTGGAGTCCGCCTGGCGTGGCCTGAAGCTTCTGGTCGACCGTACCGACTTTCGCGAGAACATCAAGCTTGAAGTCCTGCACGTCAGCAAGGACGACTTGCTCGATGACTTCGAGAATGCCGCCGATATTACCTGCAGCGGTATCTACAAACATGTTTACACCGCCGGTTACGGCCAATTCGGCGGCGAGCCGGTGGCAGCCATGCTAGGCAACTACAGCTTCGGCCCCTCCTCACCGGACATAAAGCTGCTGAGCTATATGGCATCGGTCGGTGCAATGTCGCACGCGCCGTTCCTGACGGCACCCGCCCCCGAGTTTTTCAACCTGAGCAGCTTTGAAGACCTGCCCAATCTGAAAGAGGTGAAAGACATTTTCGCCGGCCCACGCCATGCCAAGTGGCGCGCGTTCCGTGACAGTGAAGACTCCCGCCATACCGCGCTGGTTGGGCCGCGCTTCATGCTCAGATCCGCTTACCACCACCTGGAGCAACCGACCGACAGCTTCAACTATGACGAGAGCATCGACGGCCGCCACGACAACTACCTGTGGGGCAACTCGGCATTCCTGTTGGCCAGCTGCATCAACGACAGCTTTGCCCGCTACCGCTGGTGCCCGAACATCATCGGCCCACAGTCGGGTGGCGCGGTCGATGACCTGCCGGTGCATCTGTATGAGTCGCTTGGCCAGTTGCAGGCGAAGATACCCACCGAAGTGCTGATCTCCGATCGCAAGGAATTCGAGCTGGCGGAAGAAGGCTTCATCGCCCTGACCATGCGCAAGGACAGCGACAACGCCGCGTTCTTCTCAGCCAATTCGGTGCAAAAACCAAAAACCTTCGCCAAGACCCCTGAGGGCCTGCAGGCGCAGACAAACTACAAGCTCGGCACGCAACTGCCGTACCTGTTCATCGTCAACCGCCTGGCGCACTACATCAAGGTCCTGCAGCGCGAGCAGATCGGCAGCTGGAAGGAGCGCAGCGACCTCGAGAACCAACTCAACAAGTGGATCAAGCAGTACGTTGCCGATCAGGAAAACCCCTCGGCTGATGTTCGCAGCCGCCGGCCACTGCGCGCCGCAGCGATTGTAGTCTCCGACGTCGCCGGTGATCCGGGCTGGTATCAAGTCTCGGTGGCCGTGCGTCCGCACTTCAAATACATGGGCGCGAACTTCGAGATCTCGCTGGTTGGCCGGCTCGACACGCAGTGACCGGGTTGTTTGATCGGCTGGGAGTGAAGGCCACAGCCAACGTCCAGTCGTCTCGGCGTGAAGCGCGTGGGCGCAAGTTCGAGGTGATCAAGCAACACCTCGAAACCCTGCTCAATTGCCGTGAGGGCTGCTCGCAAAGCAGCCCTGAACTGGGCCTGCGCGACTTCAACGGCCATGACTTGAGCCGCGGTGACTTGCTACAGCAGATCAGCGCCGACATCCGCCACACCATTGACCGTTTCGAACCACGGATCGCAGTGCATGCGCTGCAGGCCGTGCCCGATGCACATGCCCCGCTGGAGCTGCACTTTCATCTGGATTGCCAGGTGCAGGTCAACAACCACGCGGAACAACTGCAGATCGAGTTGCTGGTGAGCGGGCACAGCCGTTACACCCGAGTGAAGTGACCATGTCGTTAAAAGACCGTTTCAGCGAAGAGCTGCGCTACCTGCGCGAACTCGGCACCGATTTCGCCCGAGACAACCCGCAGCTCAGCCGATTCCTCGGCAAGGACAGCAGTGACCCGGATGTCGAGCGCCTGCTGGAAGGCTTCGCCTTTCTGACCGCCAAGCTGCGGCTCAAGCTCGAAGACGACATGCCGGAACTGACCCACCCGATGCTGCAGCTGTTGTGGCCTAACTACCTGCGGCCATTACCCAGCGCCACCATTGTGCAATTTACCCCGCAGCCGCAATCGCTGACCCAGCCACAAAGGGTAGCCAAGGGTGCGAGGCTTTTTTCCAGAGAGGTAGATGGGGTCGCCTGCGAATTTCGCACCTGCGCCGAGGTACAACTACACCCCTTCGCCATCAACGACGTCGACGCGACCCAGACCCTGGACAACACCAGCGTGCGTATCGACCTGCAGACACTGGTTGATCGCCCGCTGAACACGCTCGACTGCGAACGCCTGGACTTTCATCTGAGCGGCGAGGATCGCTGCGCGCAGACCCTGTACCTGTGGTTGGCGCAGTACCTCAAACATATCAGCGTGAGCATCGATGGCGAAGTGCGCCGCCTGCCGGCCAGCAGCATCGTGTTCCCTGGTTTCAGCCCTGATGAAGCGCTGCTGCCCTATCCGCAAAATGTGTTCGACGGCTATCGCATCCTGCAGGAGTACTTCGTCTTCCCGCAGCGCTTCCACTTTTTCAGCCTGACGGGGCTCGCCAAGCTCTGGCCTGGCCACAGCAGCAAACGTGTACGGCTGGAGTTTCACTTCACCCGCCAGCTGCCCAGCTCGATCCGCGTGGGCAAAGACGACTTCGGCCTGTTCTGCACCCCTGCAGTCAACCTGTTCAAGCACAGCGCCGAGCCTATCGACTTGTCGGGGCGCGACGCCCAGGTAGAACTGCAACCCAATGGCAATCGCGCCGACGCCTACGAGATTTTCAGCGTCGACCGGGTCGTCAGCACGCGCACCACGGGCGAAGATACGCCGGGTGAGACGCTGCGCACGTTCCGGCCCTTCGAATCATTTGCCCACGAGATCGAGCACGTGCAGGGGCGCACGGCGCTCTATTACCACTGCGAAATCGAGAACTCGCTACGCGGCAATGGCGTGATTCAGCGCATCGCTTTTGTCCGCGGGGATGCCACCGCCTACATCGAACAACTCGAAACCGCTTCGATCGATCTGACCTGCACCAATCGCGACCTGCCGCTGGCACTGGGGATCGGCGACATCGATGTGATCACCGAGATCACGCCTCCGCTGGCCAGCTACCGCAACATCTGCCGTCCTACCCGCCCCTATCGACCGGTGCTGGACGGCGACCTGCAATGGGCATTGATCTCCAACCTCTCGCTCAACTACCTGTCGTTGCTGTCAGCCGAGCCGCTCAAGGCAGTCATCGGCGCCTACGACTTTGCCGCCTTGCATGACATCCAGCAAGCGCGCGCCACGCGCAAGCGCCTGGACGGTATCTGCGATGTGCAGACGGCGCCGCTGGACTGGCTGATCAAAGGCCAGCCGATCCGCGGGCTGCGCACACAGCTCAAGCTGAACCAGGACGCCTTCTCCTGCGAGGGCGACCTGTACTTGTTCGGCTGCGTGCTATCTCAGTTTTTTGCCCTGTACGCCAGCATCAACTCCTTCCACCAGTTGGAAGTGATCAATACCACCAACAATGAGCACTACACATGGCCACTGCTGACCGGCAGACAACCGCTGATCTAGCCGACGCTTTGCTCGCCGAGGCGCACCAGTACAACTTTTTCCAGTTGCTGGAGCGTTTGCATGGTCTGCACGGCGACGACCTCGAACCGCGCTGGCCAGACGAAGCGACACGGCTGCGGGTGAGGCTTGGCTGCGACCCGCGGCTGACCTTTCCCGTGTCGGACGTATTCAAGGCAGAGCGTATTGCCGATCAGGCCGAGCGCTACCGTGTCTGTACCACCTTCATGGGCCTGCACGGCACCGACTCGCCACTGCCGACCTATTACCTCGAGCAGATTGCCTACGACCACGCTCACGACATCGGCGTGCGCCCGGCCTTCTTCGACTTTTTCAATCATTACCTGCTCAGCCTGCTGCATCGTATCTGGCGTAAGTACCGCTATTACATTCGCTTCCAGGCGGGCGCCACTGACGGCTTTTCGCAGTATGTGTTCGCCCTGATTGGCCTGGACAACAAGCAGTTGCGTGGCGATACCGAGCTGCCGTGGAGTCGCCTGCTCAGCTTTGCCGGCGTTATCGCCAGCCGCAGCCGTGCGCCCGGGACCGTGGCCGGCATCATTGCCCACTGCTTTGACTTGAGCAGCGTGCAGATCCGTGAATTCGAGAGCCGGTCAGTGCCTACCGCTATCAGGCAGACGGTCAGCCTTGGCCGCTCCAATGGTTGCCTGGGCAGTAACTTCATGGTCGGTAACCGTACCCGCACCCGCAGCAGCAAGTTCACCATCCTCATCAGCGACCTCGACCAGGCCCAGCTGCGCCAGTTGCTGCCAAGTGGAGTCAATTTCGGTCGCCTGCGCGCCTTGATCGACTTTCTCCTGCGCGACGGCCTGGCCTACGACCTTGAGCTGCGGCTGGAACAGCACGCGCTGTCGCCGTTCTGCCTACACCGCAGCCAGGGTGCGCACCTGGGCTGGACCAGTTTCGTCGATGACAAGCATGGCAAAAGCAGCCCAGTGGTCCGCATCAGGGGGCGCGCATGAACACCCTGGACCTGGTAATCGGCAATATCGACCGGCTCGAACACGGCGTAATCGCCCGCCATCGATTCGATCGTAACGGCGGCAGCATCGGCAGCGGACCAGCCGACTGGCTGCTATGGGACCGCGCACAGCGTATCCGGCCGCTGCACTGCGAAATTCGCTGGATCGAGGGCAGCTTCTGCGCCGTCGACCTGTGCAACCAGACCTACCTCAATGACACCCCGCGAAGCCTCGGCGAGCGCTCACCCGTGCGCCTGCAACAAGGCGACCGGCTGCACATCGGCAGCTATCGCGTTCATGTGCATTGTCAGCAGCACTCAGCCGACGAGCAGTCCCTGGAGGAGCTGTTCGCACCTGGCCAGCAACTGCTCGACGCCCTGATCGCCGACGCTCCGGCGGACCCTTGGCAGATCGAAGTTTCAACGCAACAAGGCACCGTCGATATCTGCACAGCGTTCGACCGGCCGCTCGGCCATGACCCTCTGGCCGCGCTAGACGCGTTGCTGGATACACCGCTAGCACACGCCGACGCGTTGCAGCGCCTTATCGGCGGGGAGCAAGCATGAAACGCCAGTTCCCAATGACCACTCTGTTGCTGGCACTGCTTGGCCTGGCCGGATGTACCTCATTGAGCAGAATGAGCCAGGTAGCGCTGGATCACTCATTGCCGATCGGACCGCCTGAGGATCATCCCACTCAGGTCGCCTTCAGCATCAACGCCAGCCCTACCCTCAACGGCAACCCCAACAGCGCACCCACTTACGCCGAGCAGGAAAGCGCGCTGCCACCAAGCCCCTATGCCATCAGCCTGACCGCGCAGGATCCGCAGGCGCTGATGGAAAAGGTCGGCAGCTTGTTCGACTACCTTCAGCAGCAATATCCGCAAGCGCCAAGCGAGCAAAGCCAGAGTGGCAGCCTGGCCTTTGCGGCTGACGACGACAGCACTCTCGGCAGCTATGACGACCCGGCAGTAGTGCTGACCTTGCCCAGTGCCACCGAGGTAGCGGCTGAACCAATTGCCACGCCTATTGCGATCAAGATTCTGCAGCTGCGCGATGACTCGCTGCTGCGCAACAGCGTGTATCAGCTGCTGGATGAAGACCCGGCCAAGGTGCTGCGCAGCACCTATATACGCGATGACGACTACGTGCTCGCGCCAGGGCAGTTCAAGTTCATACCTTTCGAACCGATTCACGCCGACACCCGCTTCATCGCCGTCATCGGCGACTACCGCGAGCAGAACGACGCGACCTGGGGGCAGGTACTTCGCATCACCCCACGGGGTCGTCAGGTCGTGCTCTCGGTGCTGCTCAATGACACGCAGATCGTGCTCAAGGAGGAAGACTGATGAGTCTCTCCTGCATCTGCGCCGTGCCTTTTAACTTCTCGATCCGGAGCGCCCATGAGCTCACGTAATCCCGTTCTCTGGCCCGAAGGGCTGTTCGTCAAACCGCAGCACTTCCAGCAGGCAGCGCGCGCCAGCGAGGCTGCGTTTCATCAGCGCCTGAGCAGCCTGAACCCCGGTTTTTTCGGCTTCAGCGAACTGCAGCTCAACGATGAATACCTGAGCCTGGGCAAGGTGGCCATCACCCGAGCCCGCGGCATCATGCCGGACGGGACGGTGTTCGATATCCCCGCAGACCTGCCACCGCCGCCACCGCTGGAAATCGACGACGACGCATCGCAAAACGGCGAGATCTACCTGTGCATGCCGCTGCGCACCGAAGGTGGCCGCGAAGTGAGCTGGCCCGACAATGCGGCCAACTTTCGGTACACCGCGCACGCCGAGGAAATTAAAGACACTCACACCGCAGATGGTGATCTGGTCCAGGTCGAGCTAGCAGTGCCCAATCTGCAGATCAAGCGCAACAGCGAAGACCGCAACGGCTATAGCCGCCTGGCCTTGGCGCGGATTCTCGAGAAAAGCCCGAACGGCGCATTGAAACTGGACGAGAACTTCTATCCGACCAGCGTTTCGGTACGCGCGGTGCCGGCACTGCAACGGTATCTAGACGAGATCAGCAACACCCTGCGTGAGCGCGCCCGCAATCTCGCGGCACGGATCGGCGCAGGTGGCCAGTCGGGTATCGCCGACATTCGCGATTTCAATCTGCTGCAAGCCATGAACCGCTGGTGGCCGTGCTTCCAGCATCTGTCACGCCAGCAGCATGTCCACCCCGAGCAGCTCTACCTGAGCATGAGCCAGGCCTGTGGCGAGCTGGTGACCTTTACCGATGAAAGCAGGCTGCCGCAAGACTACCCAGCGTATCAGCACAGCGCCCTGCGCCCATCGTTCAAACTGCTGGAAGACACCCTGCGTCGGGTTCTGAGCACGGTGCTGCAACCCCGCGCCATCTCCCTGCCGCTGCATGCCCATGACTACGGTGTGCTGACGACAACCCTGGATGATCGGCGCCTGATCGACCAGGCCGAGTTCATTCTGGCGGTCCGCGCCAGCCTGCCGCCAGAAACCCTGCGCCAGCAGTTCATCCAGAAAGCCAAGGTCACTTCGCTGGAAGCACTCAACGACCTGGTGCCGCTGCAACTGCCGGGTATCCCGCTGCTGCCGCTGCCGGTGGCCCCTCGCGACCTGCCCTTCCATGCCGGTTTCTGCTACTTCGAACTGGACCGGCGTAACGCAGCGTGGGCAACCATGCAGGAAAGCAACGGCTTTGGTTTTCACATAGCCGGTGAGTTCCCGGGCCTGGAGATGCAATTCTGGGCGATCAGGAGCGAATGAGATGACCTTTGGCAAAGCGAAGCTCGGTACAGCACCTGATGCTGTACACACCAACCCAGTGCCTGCAGAACAGCCTGACACTGCCGCTGTCAGCAAGCATTACGCAGCCGATCCAGCATTTCAGCTGCGTGGAGGCCACGCCAATCCCATGGTCGACGCAGCGATGCCGCTGCTGGGCCTGGTGATGCGTCTGCGCAGTGTGGACCAGATGGACAACATCGATGAAGTCCACACCCAGGTGCAGACGCAAGTCAGCAACATCCTCGAGGAGATGCGCCAGCACGCCTACGAGCCCGCCCATCTGCTGGCCTACTCCTACGCGCTGTGCCTGCACCTGGACGAAGCCGTGATGAGCCGGTCGTGGGGCAAGAAGTGCCGCTGGAGCCATGAGCCCCTGCTGAGCATCTTCCACCACGAGACCTGGGGCGGCGAGAAGTTCTTCACCGTGCTGTCGCGGATGATGCAGGAACCCAAGCGCTACCAACACGTGCTCGAGTTCATGTACCTGTGCCTGTGCCTTGGCCTCAAGGGCAAGTACGCCATCGCGCCCAAGGGCGACGACGCCCTGCAGGCGCTGATCAACAAACTCTACAGCGCCATCCGCGAACTGCGCGGGCCTGTGCCTAAGCAGCTTTGCCAGCCGCTGAGCAACGTTGCCCCACGCAATTACCGCATGAACCGGCAATGGCCATGGTGGAGCCCGCTACTGCTGTGCTCGACCGTGATGGCTGCGGTTTATGGGCTGTACAGCTACCGCTTGCACGTGATCACCAACGAGGTGCTCAGCTCGCTCGGCGGGATCCTGCAGCAATAGCCCACGCCAATCGAACTCAACCGACTCAACCCGTTTAGCGAAGCCTCGGTTTCGTTAGCAAGCCCATCGCTTCCGATGGCCACGTCCCCTCAGGAAGACGTGTTTTATCCACATGGATGCAGGAGATTCTGCCATGCCAACACCCGCTTACATCAAGATCGAAGGCCTAACCCAAGGCAACATCACCGCCGGTGCCTTTACCTCCGACTCGGTCGGCAATGTCTACGTCGAGGGCCACGAAGACGAAATCCTGGTACAGGAAATCAAGCACCAGGTGACCGTGCCGACTGACCCGCAAAGCGGCCAGCCATCCGGCCAGCGTGTGCACAAACCCTTCATGTTCACCAGCTCGCTGAACAAGGCCACGCCACTGATGTATCAGGCACTGGCCAGCGGCGAGATGCTGCCCACCGTCGAAGTCAACTGGTACCGCACCTCGGTCGAGGGCAAGCAGGAGCACTTCTTCACCACCAAGCTCGAGGACGCGACGATCGTCAACATCAACACCGTCATGCCTCACGCCCAAGACAAGGAGAACGCCGACTTCACCCAGCTGATCGAGGTGTCGATGGCGTACCGCAAGATCACCTGGACCCATACCACTGCCGGCACCGAAGGTGCCGACGACTGGCGCAAGCCGATCGTCTGACCTAGCTGCATTGCCCCAGGCCAGCGTGCCTGGCCTGGGGCATCACCCTCTCGGAAGGCAGACAAGGACTTCATATGGCTAGCCAATCTGATCTGCGCTACAGCTTCCAGCCACTGCTCGCGGGTGGCGCCAGCTTCGAAGTGGTCTCGTTCACCCTCGACGAAGCCTTGAGCACGCCCTTCGCGTTGCACCTGGAACTGATCAGCTTCAGTCATGACGTAGACTTCGGCAAATTGCTCGACAAACCCGTATTGTTCACCGTCTGGCGCGGCGAGCAGCCGGTGCGCTACGTACACGGATTGGTCAGCAGCTTCAGCCAGGGCGAAAGTGGCTTTCACCGGACCCGCTATCGGGCCTTGGTCGAACCGCAACTGGCCCGCGCGCGGTTACGCTCGAACTGGCGCATCTTCCAGCAAAAAACCGTGCAGCAAATTCTGCAGCTGATGCTCCAGCGCCAAGGCATCACCCAGTTCGACATCGGCGCCAGCTTTGATCATCAGGTGCGTGAATTCTGTGTTCAGGCCGGCGAGAGCGACCTTGATTTCATCGCTCGCCTGGCCGCAGAAGAAGGCTTCGTCTACAGCTTCGAACACAGCGCCAAGCAGCACAAACTGCTGCTCACCGACCGCCTGTTATCGCTTGGTTTGATCAGCCGTGGTGCGATCAAGCACGAAGACGCTGACGCTTGCTATACCGCGCCGGAACCGCTCGCTGCCGACACTGTGCTGTACCAACCCAGCGGCGGCGGCGACCAGGCGATACCGTGCCTGCGCCGGTTCAGCTATAGCGAACAAGTACGCACTGCACGCCAGGTGCAGCGTGATTACACCTTCACCAATCCGGCCTATCGCCAGCAGCACGCTGCAGCCAGCAAGGCCGCGCATCAGTCCAGCGACTACGAGTGCTTCGACTACCCCGGCCGCTACAAGCGCGATGTGGCTGGCAAGCCCTTCACGCAAACCCGCATGACGGGCCTGCGCCACGACGCCTGCCTGGCAGAGGTCAACGGCGACGATGTGCGCCTACAGCCGGGCCTGTGCTTCAAACTGATCGAACACGAACGCGAGGACCTCAACGTGCACTGGCGGGTGATCAGCATTCACCACGAGGGCAAGCAGTTCACCAGCCTGCAGGAAGAAGCCGCCGAAGCCGAGCACGGCACTCACTACCAACAGAGCGCGGTGCTGGTCCCAGGCATGAGTGAGTGGCGACCCAAACCCCTGCAGCGGCCCCGCGTCGACGGCCCGCACATGGCTACCGTGGTTGGCCCGCCGGGCGAAGAGATCTATTGCGATGAATGGGGCCGGGTCAAGGTCAGCTTCCCTTGGGACCGAGAAAGCCGCGACAACGAGTTCAGCTCCTGCTGGGTGCGTGTGTCGCAGGGCTGGGCCGGTGGCAGCTGGGGCTCTATAGCCATCCCGCGGATCGGCCAGGACGTGATCATCCAATACGTCAACGGTGACCCTGACCAGCCGATGATCACTGGCCGCACCTACTGCGGCAACCAACTGCCGCCCTATGACCTGCCACAACACAAGACGCGCATGACCATCAAGAGTCAGACCCACAAAGGGCCGGGCTTCAACGAGCTGCGTTTCGAGGACGAACTGGGCCGGCAGGAGGTATTCATTCATGCCGAGAAAGACCAGAACAACATCGTCAAGCACGACGAAACCACCTTTGTTGGCAACGACCGTGAAGAGCAGGTCGAGCATGACGAGACCATCAGTATCGGCCACGACCGCCGCGAAACCGTAGGCAACGATGAACAGGTCTCGATCGGCCAGGACGCGTTCGTCACCATCGGCCGCAACCAGACGATCAAGATTGGCAAAGACCGTGTCGAGTCCATCGGCAACCACCGCCATGATCAGATTACCGCCAACCATCACGCCCGTATTGGCGGCAACCAGGAGGTGCAGGTCGAAGGTCATGCAGAACTGTTGGCGAAAGCGGAGATTCGCCGTCGCACCGCTGTGTATGACCTGCAGGCAGCTGATGCCGTGGTGATCAAGGGCCCGGGCGGATCGATCCGCATCGACAACAACGGCATCACTCTGGACACGCCGACTATCCGCATCAACGGACAACTGCTGAAAACGCCACAAGGCGCAGGCAGCTCGTTTTCGATCGCCAGCGCGCCTGTCAGCGGCGAACCTCTGGCTAACAGCTGCGGACGCCAACCTGACGGCAGCTGTTCGCTGCCCGAATGCAGGTGTCTGGGGGGCAGAAGCTCATGACTGTCTTCCCCTCCCGATACGTAGCCGAAGGGCCGCCGACCAGCGAGCACTTTCGCTACCTGCTGCTGATGACCAACACACTCGAGGACCTGGCTTATCGCCCGGCTGCTCAGGATTCCCGGTTTCTACCCGCCTACGCCCCGTCGGTGCTGGAGCTGATCGACGAGGTGACCAACCGCCCACCGCATACCTGGATATGGAAGCGCACGGCGCTGGACGATGAGCACGAGTTCGGGCCGCTACTGGTCGATATTTCCCAGGCGCCTGAGTTGCTGGACCACGCAGTTGCCGAATGGATGCCGGTCGACGCGGCCATCGCGATCGACTCAGACCTGCCCCTCGTCGAACTTGCTGACCACTTCAGCAGCATGATCCAGTTCGGCATTCGCGGCGCGGAAATCAACAACCACTCGCTTGATCCCAACCACCTCGACGCCTGGCTGGATGCATTGGCGCCAGATAACCGCGAGGCCTGGCTAGGGCCCATGTCGCGCCTGGGCTGGCGGATCAATTGGGGCCCTGCCTTCGAATGGCGCCAGCTTGAACGCAGCCCGACAGTTGCGCGGCTCAGAGTCGAGCCGATGTTGATGCTGCAGCAGGATGAAGTGCACAAGCTGGCGTGGGGCCTGCACGACTATTTTGTCCTCAGCCTCGCCCACAAGATCATCGCCATGCCGCAGTACACCACACGCAGCCTCAGTGAAATAAGGCCGTGGATCGAGGCGCTGCTGCCGCAACTCAGAGACCTCAATTTCGCCAATGAAACGGTGGCAGGCCAGTTCGTCCTGCTTGTGGCTGCGCATATGTGGCTGATGAGCAATCAACAGGCAACCGCTATTTACACCAACCTCGAAGAGTCGCCCGAAGCCCGCCTTCGGCAGATGCAGGCGCTGGTCCTGAACAAGGAGCCCCACCATGACTGACCCCGCTGTCACCCGTGCGTCCTCAGGCCCTACCTGCAGCGGCCGCGTGCCCATCCTGCCGGTGCGTTACGCCATCGTCCCGCGACCCGCCGATGCCCCGGCCTGTCGCTATGCAGAATCCGGTTTCAACCTCGAACAAGGCTTTACCCCGCTGCAGCACTCCGCCTACACCCTGCGTGCTCTGCGCCCGGGCTATGTGTATGTGTTCATGAAGGGGACGAAAAGCGAAAAGCTGGTCATCCACGAATACGACGGCGAGGGCCACTATCAGGAACTGCGCTATCGCGGCCTCGATTGCTACCACCGCCGTAACCGCTATATGGGCAGCCGTACCTTGGGCTGGGTTTGGGCCGACACCAGTGCCGAAGCCGGCAAGGAAGTGTGGATCGCCTACAGCCCGCACCTGTGGACCAACGCCATGACCGCCCGCATCTGCCAATCTGCGCCCCTGCGCCAGCGGCATATGCGTTTGCTGGACACTGCTGAACTGGGCGCCGGCAGCAAACAGCCCTCGACCCAGCCGCACGTATTGCCTGTCAGCGCGCTGAAGGAATGGGTAGAAGACTTCAAGCCCGAAGACCGGCGCATGTCGTTGACCTGGAGCAGCCACCCGATAAAGGAAACCCTGCCGATGGGAACCCTCGGCGCGATGCTCCGCCAGTATCCATATACGCAGCCAAAGATCCCGGCGGTGGTTGCGCTCAATGACGCGGAGGGCATGGCCCTTGACCTGAGCCTGTCGGTTTCGGCCTATCAGCACCAAATGCGCGACCTGATCCCGTCCGAGGAACTGTACCCCCGTGAGCCTGATCCCAATTCCGAGCAGGCCTGCGTGCCCAAGTGCTTTCGGTTGGATACCGAGCGCCTGAGCCCGCAAAGCCGCGACTTCCACCACCGCAATCTGGTGGCCATGCTGCTCGACAAGACACTGGTCAGCCTGTATCCGGCCAAACCCCGGCGCTCTATAGAAGCAGCGGCGCGCGCGCTGAGCATGCCAGGCGGCCGCGCTGCCCTTACACCCGCCGAAGCACGTTATCGCGCGCTGACCCACAAGTTCTATTCGGAGCACGGCGCTCGGCTCGGCTTGCGGATTGATACGGACAAGTACCATAAATTTCTGGCGGAGCGCGATGAGCTGGAAAAGCGTATCACCGTGCTGCGCAAACAAGCCCTGCAAGCCAGTGACGACCACGATATCTGGCTCGGCACAGCTGAAAACCAGCACATTGAAGACCCCACCAGCCTCGCCGCAGCACTGGCCAGTTACGACCGCGATAACCTCACCTCCTCCCGCGGCCTGGAGATGTCGCTCGCCTTGCTGATCCACCCCATGGGCCAACCCGCGCTCGGCACGGAGGACGAGGATCGGCGCTTCAAGCGATTGGAACAGTGGCTCGACCAACATGACAGCCCGCTGTATGTGGCGCTGGCGCCGTTTAATCCGTTCAAGGACAAGGCTGATTCTGTCGGGAGCCTGTTAGGCGGCAGTGACAATGTAATCCAAGGACTGGCAGGGCGTTTCCCTGCGATGGCCAGCATTACTGACCTGACCGCACAGTCGGTCATGACCACAGTACTCAAGCGCATGGACGGCAAGACCCGCTGGGACGCCAGTAATAACCTTCGGAAACAGGTACTCCTGGCGGCGTCCGAAGCCAACGCTGAGAAGGCGTTGGGACTGCTAGCAGCCCGGTATCAAATTACCGACCAGCTTCTTAAGGAAAGTCAATTCAGCCAAGAGGTAGACCGCTACCTCAAGAGCGGAATGGCACAGGTTGAAGAAATTAAGAAGTTGCGCATCACTGGCAACCGTACAGTGACCCTAGAGATGACGTTGGAAAGCAGAGTAAAGCCAAAAGTCTCCGGGATAATTTTAAGTAGTGTCAGCAGCGGTTTGAATCCCGCCATGCTCTGGCTCAATATTATTAGCCTAAAAGCCGCCCATAATAACCTGGAAAATGGATACACCCCGGAGTCTACTACGGGCTTTGCCGCATCTATTTTTGGCGTAATCGGCGCGACAGCTGCGACATTGGTAAGCAGCCGATCAGCCCATAGAATTGCCACGTTAAAACTTAGCCCAACGACACCGGGATTGTCATTCGGGAATTCTCTAATTCGCTTCCTAGCCAGCAATTTATTCGCCAGAGTCTCGGGATACCCGACGATAATCATGAGCTTCACGTCGGACTATCAGAAGTTTTTAAGACAACGAAAAAATGGCGACTCTAATGCCGCCAACTATACGATAGCAGGTGCTGCTGTCAGCGTAGCAGGCTCTATCCTAATGTTAGAGGGGAGTTTAGCCATAATGGGGCCTACAGCGTTTGTTCCGTTCTTCGGCTGGGCCGCCGCTTCCGTTGCTCTTGTTGGGGGAGCTGTGTTGCTGGGTGGCCTGTATTTCTATTCTAAAGCTCATGAGCGTCTCCACACCCCGGTAGAGCTGTGGGCAGCAAGAAGCATCTTCGGCAATCGACTGAACGACGGAGAGTTTCGGAAAGACGTGACTCTTGACTTCGAAAAAAAGCTGCCCAATTTCGCCACATTGGGAGATGAGATAAAATCATGGCACATCACATCCTACACCCCAATATTATTATCCTCCCGCGAGTCCAAACTTCTCGACCTAGGGCACATGGACAGTAAATTGTCCGCTGTTTCTCGATGGACACCCCACAACTGGGCAATGATCGACAATACCGGGCTCACAGGAGGCACTCAGACCATCGAGTTTACGGTACTACTTCGGGATTTCATGCTGGGCGTGAGCAAATGGCAAGCCCACCTCACTGTTCCACACTCCCAGAACCAAACCAAATCACTCACGGTGACTCCGGAGGCCCACTTAACAAACGAAGGACTAATCCTGCACTTTAAAACGCCTAACAATAACTACAGAACTGCCAACCTAGAAGTTATCTACCAGCCAAATATCGGACTAGACGAACAAGCCGAATCATCAATCACCTTCACTCTAGAGGCATGACCAATGGCGACTCACTGGATATTTAATCCGAAAATACAATCCCCACACCCGCCTACAATAAACCGCCAAGCATTAGAGGTTAGCGACGAACTTTTAACCCTAAGAAACCCTTGGGTCACAGACTCAGTATTCATGGCAAAAATGTATCTAGCACTTACAATATTTCTTGCAGCAATGATATATTCAGACAGCTTGAGCAGTGAGTTTCGCGACTTGGTGTTTACGGACCCAACCTCCATTGCACTATACATACTATGCCCACTTATTCTTACGCCATTCCTCGCCTATAGAATATATTACATACGAAACCTGTCGGCCATTTATCTCAATCGAAACACAAAGAAAATTTATTACAAGCGCATCAATACACTAATCATCTACGATTGGAACAATATCGGCGCAGGAGTATTCAAACGCACCGAGTTTGGTGGTGCATCATTTACAACCAGTTATGCACTGGCATTCGCTGAGCGTCGAGAAGACGGTAGCTTCAACCAAAAAGATGCTCTTTGGATCGACAGCAACGAACCCACTGAACCAGACGAGAAATACGTGGCTCAAGTGTGGGAGTATTTGCGTCATTTCATGAATCATGGCCCAGACAAACTACCTCCATTTGGCGAACCCAACTGGCTGTATAGACCTCTGCATGAGATTTGCCTGACCCCGGCTCAAGCGTGGCAGCACTATGCTCCATGGCGTACCGGTGAGCCAGGTGAGATGCAAGGGAAGAAAACATGGCTGCTTCCAATATGGGCCGTGCTTTTCCCCTACAACCTTTCACTAGCCATATGCTGGTACGTGATGTGTCGAGTTTTCAATATCCGCACAGCACCACCTCCCGCAGAGGCGTTTGAAAAAGCACCTATCAAAGCATCTAAGAGAGCGCGCAAATGAAACCAATTGTACTTGTCGGCCATCGACATAGCTGTCCTATCCACGGCGAAGGCACTGCGACAACAGGCTCAGATGCTAATGTGGCCGATGGCCGCCCGGTAGCACGTGTCGGGGACAAGATAAGCTGCGGCGCTGTAATCGAAACCGGCGCTGACTGCACGATAATTGATGGCCAACCGGCCGCACGAGAGGGAGATACGACTAGCCATGGCGGAGCTGTAGTTGAGGGTGATTCAGGCTGACTGATCTAGTAAAGATGAAAGCTCTTATGGAAATTGTCAGTGACAAATCCCGAACTACGCCACGACACAGATGACGCGCATCTAATAGATCGAGTAAAAACTGGTGAGCACGCTAACAAAAATAGAGGAACTTGAAAATGGCTACGCTCTGGTTGTTCAACGCAAAGACCAGTTCTGGGCATGCGCCAAAAATACACAGCCAGGTTTCCGGCATGAATGATAAATTGCTGATTCTGCGTAACCCTTGGGTCGCTGACTCGGTCTTCATGGCCAAGCTATACACAGCAATGATGGTCGCAACGGCTGTCTTTGTTTACCCATGGACTTTCGATACCGACAATTCTTTCGAGGGAGCGTACGTACTTTTGGCGATGTATGTGATTACCCCATTTATCTTTGCGCCTTTTCTGGCTTATCGAATTTTGTATATCAAGAAGCTTTCCAATTTCTACCTGAATCGCTCGACAAAAATGATCTACTACCAGCGCTTTAGTAAACTCTTTACTTTCAACTGGCGCGAAGTGCACGGCGGGCTATTCAGGCGTGTCGAGTTCGGAGGATCTGGATCCGGTGCTTGGTATGCCCTAGCATTTGCCCCTGCCCGCGCCGACGGCAGCCTCCACCAAAAAGACTGCCTATGGATCGACAGTAACGAACCGACCGAGCCGGACATCAAGCACGTCGCCGAAGCCTGGGAATACCTCCGCCACTTCATGGACCACGGCCCAGACAAGCTCCCCCCATGCGACGAACCCAACTGGCTCTACCGCCCACTGCACGACATCTGCCTTACCCCTCTCCAAGCCTGGCATCACTACGCCCCCTGGCGCACTGGCGAGCCTGGCGAAATGCAGGGCAAGAAAAACTGGATGCTACCCTTCTGGGCGGTGCTGTTCCCATACAACCTGTCACTTGCTATCTGTTGGTACATCGTCTGCCGCCTGTTCAACGTCAGAGCTGCAGCGCCGCCTGCTGAAGCCTTTGAAGAGGCACCCGCACGCGAACCGTCGCGCAAGAAAAAACTATACGGTCGTCGCCGCACACGACTCCCGAGAGAGTAGTTTGCCCACGGCCTCTGCACGCAAAACCACACCGCAATAGCTGCCGAGGCCATCCACAACCCACCACTATTCACCCACCCTGAATACAAATTGCCGCCCAAGCCCCAACGCCCTATCCTGATCCCGCCCTACCCCTCGCTCGTCAGCAGCTACTGAAACCCGCCCCACCGCTCCCGAGGCCCACATGCAGATCGACGAAGAGCTCACCCTGAAGAAGCTCGAAATATTCCTCGCCTTCATGCACAGCGGTAACCTGGCCCGTGCAGCCAGCGCGCTGGACACAAGCAGTGTCAGCGTGCACCGGGCCATCCATTCCCTGGAAAACGCCCTGCGCTGCCCGCTGTTCAAGCACGAGGGCCGCACATTGACGCCGCTGGAGAGCGCCTACGTGCTTGAAGAGAAGGCCCGCAAGCTGATCCAGGACACCACCGAGATGGTCCGCGCCACACGCGAGGCGGCGGGCTTTTCGTCGGAGCGGTTCAAGCTAGGCGCGCTGTATTCGCTGACGGTGAAAACCGTGCCGCTGCTGGTAATGGGCTTGAAGCTGCGCCGCAGCGAGCTGAACATCGACCTGACCTTGGGCTCGAACGTGGACTTGATGTACCGCCTGAAAAACTTCGAGCTGGACGCGATTCTGGTCTCGCTGGATGAGAGCACCTGCGATGCGGCGTGCGAGCAGTTACCGCTGTTCTCGGACGATATCTTCCTGGCGGTGCCGACCGATTCGCCATTTGCTCAGGAGCAGGAGGTCGACCTGGCGGATCTGGCCAATTCGACCTTCATCACCCTGACCCAGGGCTTTGCCACTCACCGCGATGGCGAGCGGGTATTCGAGCAGGCGGGGTTCAAGCCGAATGTGGCAATGCAGGTGAATGACATTTTCACCCTGCTGAGCATGGTCAGTTCCGGGGTGGGTTATGCGCTGTTGCCGGGGCGGATTTCGGCGGTGTACGAGAACCGGATTCGGCTGATCCCGCTGCAGGCGCGTTACCGTCATCAGCAGCATATCGGCGCGGTGTTCTTGAAGACTCGCGAGCGCGACCCGAACCTGCTCGCCTTGGTTGCCGAATGCCGGATGTACAGCCGCCAACGCGAAGGCTGAAACGCAAACGCCCCGGCGTTCGGGGCCGGGGCGCTTGTCAAAGGTACTATCAGCCGACCAGGCCGCGTACGCAGAAGTACAGGATCGATGGCCCCATCAAACAGCCAAGACCGGTATGGAAGGTTGCGGTCAATGCGCCGTATGGCACCAACCTGCGGTCGGTTGCCGCGAGGCCTGCGGTAACGCCGCTGACGGTACCGGCAAGGCCGCCGAAGACCATCGCCGAGCGTGGGTTGTCCAGCGCCAGCCAGCGCGCCGAGACGGGGGTGAAGACCATCACCAGAATAGCTTTGATCAGGCCGGTGGCGATCGACAGCGCCATCACTTCGGAACTGGCGCCCAGCGCGGCACCAGTGACCGGACCGACGATGTAGGTGACGGCGCCAGCTCCGATGGTGGTGATACTCACCGCATCGCGGTAGCCGAAACTCCAGGCGACTGCCGCACCGACCACGAACGGCAGCACTGTACCCAACAGCAGTGCGATTGCGCCGATCATGCCGGCCTTACGTGCTTCGGTGGCCTGCACTTCAAAGGCGGTGGCGACGATGGCGAAGTCGCGCAGCATGGCGCCGCCCATCAAGCCGATGCCGGAGAACAGGGTCAGGTCGGCCAGGCCTTTTTGCCCGCCGGTGAGGGTGCCGCCGACCCAGGCCAGCACCAGGCCGATGACGATGGCAATCGCCGAGCCGTGCACGCGGCCAAAGGTCAGACGCTTGGAGAGGATTACCGAGATCCACATCACTGCGCCGACTACGGCGAAGGCAGTGATCAGGCTATTGTGTTCAAGTGCTTTGAGGATGACTTCCATATCAGCGACCTCCGACCGGTGCGACTGCGCTGGAGGTTTCAACGACCTCCTTTTCCAGCGGTTCTCCGCGGTGGGTGCGGCTGATCAGGGCGATGGTGGCGCCACACAGCAGGACCGAGCCGATCGCTGCCAGCAGCGCGACCGGGCCGCCATGCAAGGCGGTGACGACGTTTTGCTGCGCAGCCATGGCCACCACGATGGGGATGTACATCGCGCCCCAGAAGCCCACGCCCAGCTCGCACTCTTTGCTCATGCCGCCGTTACGCTGCATGTACAGGCGGGCGAAGATCAGCAGGATCATGGCAATGCCGACCCCGCCGACGTTGGATTTGACCCCGAGCAGAACGCCAAGGAAGTCGCCGAGGATGACACCGGCAAGCGTGCAGATGGCCAGCAAGGCCACACCGTAAATGATCATTGTTGTTTTCCTCACGTTGAATCGAAGTTGTTTTGTTGTTGTTCTTCGAAATGCGGGCAGTCAGTCGCTGGCGTTCACCTCCCGCCGCAACAGGGCATCCAGGGTGTCGGCGCGGGCGCCTTGGCAGGCGATCACCGTACCGGAGTTGAATACACGCCGCGCCAGGCCGCTGAGGACGGTGCCGGGGGGCAGTTCGATCAGCAGCCGTACACCGCGCTCGTAGGCGTTGCACAGCGTGCCGTACCAGTCGACGGTGCGGCACATGTTCAGCGCCAGGTCGCGGCGCAGGGCTTCTGGGTCATGCAGTTGGCGAGCGCTGGTACTGCTCAGGTAACCCAGTTGCGGGCGTTTGAGCGGCACCTCGGCGAATGCAGCCGCCAGTTCGGCGGCAGGCGCATCGAGCAGCGCACAGTGGGACGGCACGCTCATCGCCAGCCGCTTGCACGCGCCGGCACCCAGCGCCAGGGCCTGGCGGGCAAGCGCGGCCATGGCCGTATCGCTGCCGGCGATCACGAACTGGTTGTCGGCATTGATGTTGGCCAGGTACAGCGGCTGCGCCGAGTCTTGAAGCAGTCGTTCGACAGTGCCTTGATCAAGCCCGATGATCGCGGTCATGCCGTAGCCCTCGGGATAAGCCTGTTGCATCAGTTCGCCGCGCAACGCCACTAGCCGCAGGGCATCGGCGAAGGTCAAAGCCCCGGCTATGACTGCAGCTGGGTAAGCGCCGATCGACAGACCGGCAACGTAGTCCGGCGCCGGGCTGCGCTCCAGCAACCAGCGCGCATGGGCGACACCGGCCACCAGCAGACACAGTTGCACCGCACGGGTAGACGCCAGCGACTGCGCCGTGTCGAGCTGCAACACCGGCTGCTGCAGCACGTCGCTGGCCTCCTCCACGCAGGCACGCACCACGGCCGCATCCGGCAGTTGCTGGAGCATGCCGGGCCGTTGCGCGCCTTGGCCGGGGAAGGCAAACAAGCTGCTCATGCCGACAGTTCCCATGCTGACCACGGGTCGCTGACCAGGCATGCACCGTGGCGGCTTTTGAGCAGCACCCGTTTTGAAGCGCCGGCCCATTCAGCCAACGCGACGGCGCCGAAGGGTGTTTCCAGCTGCAGGTCGATACGGCACGGTGCAGCGCACAACGCCTGATACAGCGCTTTCGCATCGACGCGAGTCAAGGCTGCGGGCGTGCGCAAAACCAGGTCCAGATCGCTGCCGTGGTGCAGCACAGCGATCCCCGTCGCCAACTGATAGCCCACCCCTCCGGTCGGCCCCCAAGACAGGCCGAGGCTGTCCATAAACGGCGTAACAGCGTGCAGTGCCTGCAGCGCAGCCAGCTCTGCCCTGCCCTCGCCGCGCAGCTGTTCAGGGCTGCAACGGCGCTTGATCGAGGCGACGGGCATTTCAGCCGCCAGACGCTCGCCGCGCTGACTGCCACGCACGCCGACCGCCACGCGCCCCGCACCGGCTACGGCGCGGCGCACCACCACCGGCTGACCGGCCAGCAGCATCTGCCGCGCCCACGCGGGGGCGTCTGCAGGCAAATGGTCCGGGGCCATGCCCCACAGCAGGTCGTGTGCGTTCATGCTTTCACCATTGCTCGCGCAGCAGTTGCCGAACCTGGGCAGACATCGCCCGGTTGGGCGCGCCCAGTCGCCCGCGCAGATCAGTACTGCTGCCGATGTCGTCCACAGCGCTTTCCAGCACCGCGCGCACCTTGCCGATATCGGCGGCAGTCGGCTGCTCGACCGCGTCCACCTTGACCCGCTCCCAGAGCAGGCCGAGCGAGGCATAGCTGGCGATGTCGTAGGCCATGGGCGGCACTTTTGCAGCCAGAGCCTCCAGCTCCTCGACACTGCGCAAGGTAATCCGCGCAGCTGCCGCCTTGCCCATGGCATGCACCATCACCCCTTGATCATCCAGCGCGATCAAGCGCTGCGCCTGATAGCCGTGGGCGAGAAACGCCCCGGACATGGCCTTGCCCACCAGCAGTCCAATCAGTGCATGCCCTGCCAGGCGCGCCCGGGCATAAGCATCTACCGCGCCAGCCAGCGCTTGATGGATCCCCAGCGCCTCTTCACGGCGACCGTAGGCCTGGCTGGGCACATCGACCACGGCGACCAACACCCGCGGCGTGCCGCCCTGGTCAGCCTGAATCGCCTCATCGACAGCTTTGGCCAGGCCCCAGCCTTCGAGCAGGCCGACCTCGCCATCGCGAGCCCTTGGGAAGGGGTTTTGCGCGTCGGGCACAACCGCGATGAAGCGTGCAGGACGGTTGCCCAACTCGCCGTCGATGACTTTTACCGAGGCGGGATAGCCTGGCAGCTCGCTGCCCTGGGCCAGTGCCCGAATCCACTCAAGACCACGGCTCATTGCAGTTCTCCTTGATACAGCGCTCGCGTCAGCGCAGCGTCGACCTGCGCACAGTCAGTGCCCAGCGTGGCCAACAGCGCGAGGAAGTCAGCGTGGCGACGGCTGCGCGGCAACGCCGGTTCGCCTGCAGCGAGTTGTGCTACCAGCGCCTCACGTACCTGGGCCAGATCATCCGCCACATAGGCGTCGGCCAGGCCGCAGGCGTGGCGTTGCTCGCCGCCGGTCAGGCTCCAGATGAACGGCCGGTCGCGCGAGTCGTATTCCTCGATGCCGGCTTCCTGCTCGATGACCTGCGGCCCATTCAGGCCCAGGCGTGCTTCGCGGGTGACGATCAACCGGCTGCATAGCCCAGCGGCAATCGACATGCCGCCAAAGCAACCGACTGAACCTGCGATCAGGCCGATCACGGGCTGGTACTGGCGCAGCTCGACTATCGCGGCCTGGATCTCGGCGATCGCGGCCAGGCCGAGGTTGGCTTCCTGCAAGCGCACGCCACCGGTTTCCAGCAGCAGCACAGCGGCGGTGGGTATGCCGTTACGGTTGTCTTCGACCGCCAGCTCCAGCGCCCCGGCGATCTTGGCGCCGCCGACCTCGCCCATGCTGCCGCCCTGGAATACGCCTTCGATGGCGGCCACCAGCAACGGCTGGCCATTGAGGCTGCCCTTGGCGATGATCACGCCATCGTCAGCCTGGGGCACGATGCCTTGCTGGGGTAGCCACGGCGACATCATCCGGTCAAACGGCCCAAGCAATTCGCGAAAGCTGCCGGCATCGAGCAAGGCGCGGGCGCGCTCGCGGGCGCTGAGTTCAACAAAGCTGCAGGCCTGCAGTAAACGGTCGATGTCAGTCATGGTTGATCTCCTCGAAGCCTTGTTCCAGCCTCAGCCGTACTACGCCAGGCGTGGCGCCGAAGTCGTGGATGTCGATGTTCATGGCGGGCAGGCTGTGCTCGGCGAACAGGCGCTGAAAAAGCTGCTCCCAGCGCGGCGCACTGCCGTTTACCGAGGTCACTACGTTGATGTTCAGTACACCGCTGGTGCCAGGTTCGAGCAGCACTTCGAGATCGCCTGAGCCGACACAGCCGACCAAGGCTCGGTTGGTTGCCGGCGCGCCGGCCGGAAATCTGAAAGACAAGGTTTCCATGCTCAAAGGCTCCCGAAGTTATCAAGCAGCAGGCAGGCCGCCAGCAGGTCAGCGGCGCCGCCCGGTGAGGCGTTCAGCGCCAGCAGGCGCGTATCCAGTTGGCGCAGCGCACGGCGCCCGGCCAGGGTTGCGCTGCCGCCAGCATCCAGTACGCCACGGGCACCTTGGTGCATGGCCCGCAGGCCGTCGAGGCCGGCGCGCCAGAGCACGCAGGTGTCGTGGAGCTGACTCATGATCGCCAGCAACGCGTCCAGCCGCGCGTTCTGCTCGCCACTGCCAGCAGCGCGGCTTTTGGCCAACTGCGGCAAGCCGTAGGCGAGTACCGTCGGGAAGCCCAACTGCGCCTCTTCGCGGGCACCACGCACGCCGAAGCGGCGCTGTACCTGCAGGCCATGACTGTCGTGCTGACGCGGCGCATAGCGGTCGTCGATCAGGGCGATGCGCCCTGCCCGTGCGGCAATCGATGCGGCATCGTTGTTGATTGGATCAAGGGCACGGGCAGCGACCAGCAAGCCCAGTGCCCAGATGGCGCCACGGTGAGTATTGATGCCGGCAGTAGTGACGCGCATGGCTGTCTCGCCTTCCCGGCCAATGCGGCCGAGGGCTTCGCGCAATGGCTGGCCGACCTCTCCGTGGAGCATGGCGGCCTCGGCCATCTCCTTGAAGCATGGCCACAGCGACAGCGCCGAAGCGTGCATCAGGCCAAGGTGCAAATCACTGTGGGCGCCGCTACCACGGCGGTCGACCAGGGCCGGTTTGGGCGACAGATCGGCTTCGTCGATCAGCGCTTCAACCGCCAGGTCGGCCAACTGGTGCGACAACGGCAGTGGTGCGTGGATCTGAATGGATGCAGTCATCACCAGCTCCTGAAGCGTGCGGGCGGGTTGTACAGGCCGCCGGACCAGTCGACCAGCTCGGCGATGCTCTTGGCGGCGAGCAACGCACGGGAGGCCTGATTGCGATGGATGCCAAGGTCTTCGGGCAAGGCGATCAGCCCTTCGCGGCGCATGCGTGCGGTGTCTTTAGGGTCGTGGCGCAAGCCGATGCTGGTCACGCCGGCAACCGCCGCGATCATCGCCTGGCGCTCTTCGAGCGTGCGCGCCTTGTACAGATAGGCAATGCCTTCTTCGGTGAGCAGGTGGGTCACGTCGTCGCCGTAAATCATCACCGGCGCCAGCGGCATGCCGACCTTCCTGGCTACCTCGACCGCATCGAGGGTATCGACGAAGGTGGGTTTGCCGCCCTCCTGGAAGGTCTCGACCATCTGCACTACCAGCTTGCGACCGCGTTCGAGCATAGTCACCGGGGTGGTCATGTCGAGCCAGGCCGGCGTTGCATGGCGCCGACCGCGGGGGTCGTGGCCCATGTTCGGCGCGCCGCCAAAGCCGGCCAGGCGGCCACGGGTGACGGTCGAGGAATGACCGTCGCCGTCAACCTGCAGGGTGGCGCCGATAAACAGGTCGACTGCGTACTGCCCGGCCAACTGGCACATCATGCGGTTGGAGCGCATCGAGCCATCGCGGCCGGTGAAGAACACGTCCGGGCGCTGGGAGATGTAGTCCTCCATGCCCAGTTCGGTACCGAAACAATGCACGCTCTGTACCCAGCCGGTTTCGATCGCGGGGATCAATGTCGGGTGCGGGTTCAGTGTCCAGTTGCGGCAGATCTTGCCCTTCAGGCCCAGTGACTCGCCGTAGGTCGGCAGGATCAGCTCGATGGCCGCGGTGTTGAAACCGATGCCATGATTGAGCGACTGCACGTTGTGTTTTTCGTAGATGCCGCGGATCGCCAGCATCGCCATCAGCACGTGCACCGGCTTGATGTGGCGTGGGTCGCGGGTGAACAGCGGTTCGATATAGAACGGCTTGTCCGCGACCACCACGAAGTCGACCCAGGACGCCGGGATATCCACCCGCGGCAGGTCGCGCACGTCGTCAACCAACTGATTGACCTGAACGATGACGATGCCATCGCTGAACGCCGTAGGCTCGACCAGCGCCGGAGTGTCTTCGGTGCTGGCGCCGGTGTAGATATTGCCCTCACGGTCTGCCATGAAGCCGGCAACCAGGGCAACGTTGGGGATCAGGTCGACCAGCAGGCGCGAGTACAGTTCGATGTAGGTGTGAATGGCGCCGACTTCGAGCAGGCCGTCTTCCAGCAACTGGCCGATGCGCAGACTCTGCGGCCCAGCGAAGGAGAAGTCGAGCTTGCGGGCGATGCCGCGCTCGAACAGATCAAGGTGCTCGGCACGGCTGACACTGGGCATGATCATGTGCAGGTCATGCAGGCGAGCGGAGTCGGCCTTGGCCAGCGAGCGCGAGAGAAAATCTGCCTGCTTCTGGTTATTGCCTTCGAGTACCACCCGGTCACCAGGGGCGATCAGGCGCTCAAGGGCTTCGACGATCCGCTCGCTGGGCAACACCACGCCATCGGCAAGGTCTCGCACCTGCTCAAGGCGGCGCTGCTTTTCGCTGCGCCGCCGCGACCATTGCGGTGGGGGGGAGGTTCTTGTTGTCATTCTGCAACTCCACGGGTGCGCTTTCGTGGAGTCATTTAAGGCTGGCAGTTCAGGCCGATCAATCAACGCCCGGGGCTGATCATTACTCTCAGGTTAATGATTACTTAATTTAGAAAGCGCTAATAGCTGAGGGCTGATTTTCGTTACACGTTGATGCGGACAGTGCGCTTCAATCCAAGGGCGTTGCCCCATTCCTTTCAATCTTTTGCCGAGTGAACTCCGATGCAAACACCGCGATTTGTCCTCTCAGCCTTGACCGTCGCCTTCGCCATGCTAGTGGCTGGAACCGCACCCGCTGCCAGCCCAGTCAGCGAGCCGCCCGCCATGACCAAGCCTGCGCATCAGGCATTGACTGTGGATGTGTTCAACCCAGGAGAAGCGGCAATCTTTGCCGTGTCATCGGTGCTGGTCGAAGGCAAGCAGGACGCAATCCTGATCGACGCTCAGTTCTCCGCGCAGGAGGCCGCCAAACTGGCAGCCCGGATCAAGGCCTCCGGCAAGCATTTGACGACCATCTACATCAGCCATGGCGACCCTGACTATTACTTCGGGCTGGACACTTTGGTGCGCGCATTCCCTCAGGCAAAAGTTGTCGCCACCGCGCAGACCGTTGCCCATATCAACGCCAGCAAAGACGCGAAACTGAAAATCTGGGCTCCCGAGCTTGGCGCCAATGCGCCGCGGCAGATCGTGGTGCCGCAGCCCCTCAGCGGCGATACCCTGATGCTGGAAGGTCAGCCATTGAAGATCATCGGCCTCGATGGCCCAACGCCAGAGCGCACCTTTGTCTGGATTCCTTCGATCAAGACGGTGGTTGGCGGCATTCCGGTGCAATGGGGTGAGCATGTGTGGATGGCTGATACGCAGAGCGCCGCCTCCCATGAGCACTGGCTGGCGACGCTGGAGCAGATCAAGGCACTGGCACCGGCCACGGTGATACCAGGCCATTTCAACGGGACATTCCCTAAGGGCCTGCAAGCTGTTCAGTTCACCGCTGACTACATTCGCGCGTTTGACAAAGAGACTGCTAAGGCTGACAACTCCGCTGAGCTGATTGCGGCGATGAAAAAGCGCTATCCGGATTTGGCCGGGGACAGCTCGTTGGAGCTGAGTGCCAAGGTGGCCAAGGGCGAGATGCAGTGGGAGTGATCCGACTCGGCAACCGAGCCGTCGACTTTGCCGTCAGCGGCTTCAGTGCTGATCATTTCAGGAAGCAGCCCTATCATTTTTGCCAGTTGTGAACCTGTCTTGCCCAACATCAATCAAAAAACTACAGCCCTCCTGCCAGCGTTCATTGCGCTGCATTCTCATGTGTTCGGCGCGGAGCGCTCTCGATCTTGGCGTCCCAGTACCCCCTGTCATCGACATAACTACCGCACGCGCCGGTGACAACGCGGGCTGAATGAGCGTTTTGCGCTCATTGGTGCGTTATGAAAGATACTCTATTCCCGGACACTTCCGTTGATACCCTCATAGCAGATCGCTTACCAGACTGGCTGACCGCGGCTACCGCCGATCAACGTTCTGTTCTGCATCAGGCACTGATCGCGCAACAGCGTGCCCGCGAACAGCTGACGCGTCTTTTCGCCCAGATAGAACCCCTGGACAGCTTCGCCAGCACATCGCTGGACGCAGCGCTGCAAAAGCTCGTGCAGCGCCCAGTGGATGTCCACACGGCCAAGCTCCGCCGGGTGGTACACGTGCGTTACCCATCAGGTGTCAGCACAGTTCCCGATCGTGTGGTCCCCACAACCTCGGAGCAAAGTCTGCTGGCCTGCGCCCTGCACAACTTCGAGCGCCGGGAAACCTCCGAGTCGGCCTGGTTGCCAGAGTCCAGGCTGCAAGATGCAGACGGTACGCTGATCGCGCTGCGACCTCGTGCATTTGCCGGCCTGTGCCGTTCTCTGGATGTGGGCGCGCTTTATCAGCAACATCTCAAGCAGGTGCTGTTTGCAGACGATAGCCGCCGGCGCAGCGTCAACGCCATGCTCGAAGAAGCATGGCGCACGAACCTGCTGGCGGCTGCGCAACTGGCGCGCCTCAAAGGCGAGGTTGAGGGGGTGCTGCTTGATGAGATGCTGAACGCTGTATCGGCTCCAGCCGAAAGCGCGGCAGGTACGTTCAGCGAGCTTCGACTGCTGGGGCGGGTGATCACTGGTGTGACGGTGTTCCAGCCGCGCTCGGGTGCAACAACCACTGCGCCGCAGAGCCTGATGGTGTGGATCCCTGACGATCCGCATGGGGCCCTGAACGTCTATGGGTCATGGTCGCAAGTGTTCAACACCTTGGGTAGCCGTCTGCGCGATCCAGCCTATCGAACGTTCTTCCAACGGTTCATCAAAAAGCATGACCGGATGCACGTCAGCCAGCAATTGAAGGGTTTGCTGGGCCAAGGCGCTGCCCAGCAGCCGATGCAACTGGACGGGCGCCAGCAGCTTATTACCGGTTCGTTGGCCGAGCACCTGCGTCAGGTGCAGATCGATAAGGTACTGCAGGACGCTCAAGCCTTGGCAGTCCCCAACAGCGCTGTCGATAGCCAGGAACGCGACCGGCGCATGCATTTCTTCAAAGGACTCGGCGTGGACATGCTTGGGCTGGCCGCTTTCTTCGTACCAGAGCTTGGCTTGCCATTGCTTGCGCTGGCTGCGCACCAGGTAACAAACAACGTATTCGAGGGTTACCAGGAGTGGGAGCTGGGCGATCGTGAGGCAGCGCTTAGCCACCTGATGTCTGTAGCCCAAAACGTTGCGATGATCGGATTAGGGGCGGCCGCCGGAGCCGCAACAGGCGGCATACTGGCTCGAGAAGCTGCCGTTGATGAGCTGGCACCCGTGCTCACGCCCACAGGTGAGCAGCGCCTGGCACGAGCTGACCTGCCGGGCTACTCGATGGCAGGCACCAGCCTGATGTCGGGCCAGCGAGGTGTTCTGCGGGGCAAGCCACACGTGTCGATCGCGCAGCAGGCTTACCGTTTGGGACAAAGTGAGGAGCGCCCAACCGTGGTGCACCCCGATCGTGCTCAAGCGGCAGCAATAGCCCTGGAGGAAAACGAGGCTGGTGGCGTGCACCACGCCTTGGAGCGACCCCATGACTGGCAAGATGCGGGAATGCTGATGAGGAGGCTCGGTTCGAACCTTGGTTTGGCCAGGCATGACTTGGCCAGCTCGCTGCTGCGCAGTGTAGGCATGGATGAAGCGTGCCTGCGGCGCCTGCATCTGGAAAACGCCCCTGCCCCTGCCCGGCTCTGTGACGCACTGCAACGGTACGTAGCCCACGAGTCGTTCCCACGCCTGCGCGGGCAAGCATTCGAGGCATACTGGCAGGAGACGCAGCCGGTTCCGAGCGACCCAGCACAGCCCTTGCACCGCGCCTTTCCTGGCCTGACGATCCGCTCGGGCAGAGCGTTGGTCGCAGCCGCAAGCGATAGCGATCTCACCCAGTTGCTGGAGCAACAGAGGGTGCCACTGGCGCTGGCCGAAAAGGCTCGCTGGGAACTGCGCGACGCACGCCTGGATCGCGCTTGCGCAGGCTTCGAGCAGCCAGTTGCTGTGACGCCTGACACAGAGCAGCTGGCCCTGGGCTTGCTTCACGCCGCATGGCCCTGGCAATCGACGGTGCGAGTGGAGGTGCGCGACACACAGCTCAACGGTGATGTCGCGGCCAGCATTGGCGCTGAACAGCCCACGCAGACCCACTCTCTGATCCGCACCGTACGAGGCTACCTTGCTACCGACAAGGCAGGTTTCGCCAAGCCCGGTTCCTTGGCTGGCGACGATCTGTTCAAGGCCCTGCTGCATGTGCTGGACACGCAGCAACGGGTGGCGCTGGGCGAAGCCTCAGCATCGCCGGTGAAGCTGGCCAGCACCCTTGCAGATCTAGCCTTCGCAGACCGCAACGAGGCGGCACGGCTGCTGGGCATGGCGCCGATCGGCACGCCCCGACCTCCAACGCGTCTGGGTGATGGACGCATTGGCTATGTACTCAGCGGTCGCCCGGAAGGCTCACGACGCGCGCTGCTTCGCGGTTATCAGCAAATCTTCCCGACGTTGACCGACATGGAGATAGAGTTCTACCTGGAGCGCGTTCGCTTGCAGGGTGAGCAACCGTGGGACCACTTGCACAGCCTGCAGCAGCACCTGATTGGACTGGGCGAGAGCCTGGGCGCGTGGCGCCGGGAGGCCACTGTTGCGCCCCTGCCCGAGCGCCGCCGCCTGATCGCTCGACGCATTCGCCAGTGCTGGCGGCGCAAGCGGCCTGACGCGGACGGCGAGTACCGTCTGGTGATAGATAGCGAGCGTATCGATAGTCTGCCGGTGCTGCCGGCGCAGGTGACTTTTGACCATGTCACGCACTTGATTCTGCGCCGCGCGCATTTGACGCACATCACCGAGGGGTTTTTGCAACGGTTCGCCAACCTGCGCACCCTGGACCTCAGTGACAATCTGCTAGGCGGCATTCCAGATGGCCTGCAGGCACTGACCCAGCTCAGCGAGCTGCGCCTGACGCGCAATCAGATCGTGATCGACGATGCAGGCCTGGCCAGGCTCAGTGCATTGTCCAGACTGCGGGTGCTGGACCTGTCGCATAATCCGATCGGGCAGCTGCCGCCATTGGGCAGTCTGCTCAACCTCCAGCGCCTGCATTTGCGCCACTGCGGCCTGAGCGAATTGCCTGTAGAGGTGTACATGCACCCTGCGCTTGAAGACATCGATCTGCGCGACAATCACATACAGGACATGAGCCCGACCCTTGCTCGGTCGCACCGCCGACTGGCCGGGTTGAGCCTGCATGACAACCCGTTACCCGAGCCGACCCAGACCGCCTTGCGCAGCACCCTGGGCGAGGCCGGTGCGGGAGCATTGCCTACGCGACGTCATGGGCCTGGCGGACAGGAGTCGCTCGAGCGATGGCTGGCCGACTTCAGCGTTGAGGAACGTGCCATCCGCTCCGAACAGTGGCTGGCCCTGACGCAACAACCGGGTTGCGATGATCTCATGCGGTTTCTCAACGACCTCGGCCGATCCAGTGATTATGACCTTCAGGGCATCGATTTGCGCAGGCGCATCTGGGCGCTGGTTGAGGTGTGCGTGGAGAATACACAAGTGCGGGAGGCGATTTTTCAGCAAGCAGCGGGCCCGCGGACCTGCGCAGACCAGATGCTGTTGATGCTCAGTTTGTTCGAGGTGCGCGCCTTGGTCGCCACCCGCACGGCCGGGCTGGGCAGCGCAGAGATGAGCCCGGCACTGGTGCAGCTGGGCCGCGAGCTGTACCGGCTTGACGAGGTAGATCGCGTCGCGGCGCAGCACATAAGGGAGCTAAGAACCAGCAACCCCTACGGTCTGATCGATGAAGTGGAAATACACCTGGCGTATCGCGCCGGTCTGGTGCGCCCGCTGGGGCTGCCGGCCCAGGCGCGCTACATGTATCACCGGATATTCTCCGACGTGAACGACGCTCGCCTGCGTGACGCCGCCCGGACCATCCTGCAGGCAGAGACCAACGCCCGTATCGCAGATTCGATGGCGCAGCATGGCTTTTGGATCGATTTTCTGCGTGAGACCTTTGCGGAACAATACGAGGCGCTGAACCGACCCTACCATGACCGCCTCGAAACGCTGCTGGTGCCCGAGGAAGGCGCCAACGAGCAGCAAGTCATTGAAGCGGTGGGCATGCTGGCTGATGAACGCAGCGCAGCCGAGCGCGAGCTGACGCTGACTTTGACGCTGGGATTGCTTACCGAGCACCCCTGGGGGGGCGTCTTGTAGAGTGTCTGGGTAGCCAGGAGTGAGCTGCAGTGAGAATACTCCAAGCAGGCGACCGGAGTAGCGACGTCGCCTTTTGGCTCGGGCACACCACGGGGATCCAGGTCTCCCGCTCCAGCGACCGGGAGTGCGGGCTTCATGGGCTGATTCCTGGAGCAAAAAGTCTGGCGGCCCATGGATCGGCGTGGTTTGGCCTGGAACGAAAAAAGACGCCGAAGCGTCTTTTTTCAAGGCCTTGCAGAAATTACCTTCCTTCTGCAGACCGATATTTGGAGCGGGAAACGAGACTCGAACTCGCGACCCCGACCTTGGCAAGGTCGTGCTCTACCAACTGAGCTATTCCCGCTTGGTGATGGCGCTATTCTAGCGATCTGCCAAACGCCGTCAAGCCCTTGATTCAAAAAAGTTTTATTTCGGCTCTGAACCTTCACGCAGATGCGGCCAGGCGGCGACCAGGTAATTGATCATGGAGATCAACGTCAGCGCTGCAGCTACCAGCAGCAGACCATAGCCCAGCACAACCCAGAAGCCAAAGACCGGCGGGTTGGCCAGCAAGATCACCAGGGACAGCATCTGCGCCGCAGTCTTCCACTTGCCCAGATTGGACACGGCAACATGTGCCCTCGCCCCCAACTCGGCCATCCACTCACGCAGCGCCGAAACAACGATCTCGCGGCCAATGATCACCGCCGCAGGCAAGGTCAGCCAGAAGTTCGCGTGTACCTGTACCAGCAGCACCAGAGCAACCGCGACCATCAGCTTGTCTGCGACCGGGTCGAGGAAGGCACCGAGCGCAGTGCTCTGCTGCAGACGACGGGCCAGATAGCCGTCCAGCCAGTCGGTGGCAGCGGCGATGGCAAACACCGTACTGGCAGCCATGTAGCTCCAGTGATAGGGCACATAGAACAGCAGAATGAAGATCGGGATGAGCAGGACGCGTAGAACGGTGAGCAGATTTGGAATATTCATCGGTACGACTGGCTGCGAGTTGAACTGGGCATTCTACTCGCTATGCAGGCTGGCATAAATCGACTCGGCAAGCTTTTTACTGATTCCGGGTGCTTTGGCTATCTCGTCGATACTGGCGCGATTGAGCTCCTGCAGTCCGCCGAAATGTTTCAGCAGCTCGCGGCGGCGCTTCGGGCCAACCCCGGCGACGTCTTCCAGGCTGGAGGTGCGTCGGGCCTTGCCGCGCCGGGCACGGTGGCCGGTGATAGCAAAACGGTGCGCTTCGTCGCGGATCTGCTGGATCAAGTGCAGCGCGGCAGAGTCGCCCTTGAGGGTGAACTCGTGGGCTACGTCGTTGAGGTAGAGGGTCTCGAAGCCGGCCTTGCGGGTCACGCCCTTGGCTACGCCGAGCAAGGTCAGGTCGCTGATGCCCAGTTCCTGCATGACGTCGCGGGCCATGTTCAACTGACCTTTACCGCCGTCGACCAGCAACACATCGGGCAATTTGCCCTCGCCGGCCTGGATCCGGCCATAGCGGCGCATCAGTGCCTGGTGCATGGCGGCATAGTCGTCACCGCCGGTAATGCCTTCGATGTTAAAACGGCGATAGTCGGACTTGATCGGGCCTTCCGGGCCGAACACCACGCAACTGGCTACAGTGGCCTCACCGCTGGAATGGCTGATGTCGTAGCACTCAAGGCGCTGCGGTACTTCATCAAGGCCCAGCACGCTGGCCAGGGCTTCAAAGCGTGCGGCCATGTGTTGCCGGTTGGCCAGCCGGGCGTTCAACGCCTGCTCGGCATTGGTCACGGCCAGTTGTTGCCAACGGGCACGGGTGCCACGCACGCGATGGGTAATAGCTAACTCGCGCCCGCGCAAGGTCTGCACGGCTTCGCTGATAGCGGCGAAGTCTTCGTGGACGACGTTGACGATCAACTCGCCGGGCATCTCGCGTTCGGCATTGCCCAAGTAATACTGGGCGAGGAAGGCCGCCATGACCTCGCTGACCTCCTCTTCTATGCCCACCTGCGGGAAAAAGTTCTTGCTGCCGAGCACCCGCCCGCCGCGCACGCTGATCAGGTGCACACAGGCGCCGCCCGGGTTGATGAAGGCCGCCACCACGTCGACCTCACCGGAGCCACCCTCCATGTACTGCTGGTCCTGCACCCGGCGCAACAAGGCGATCTGATCGCGCAGCTGGGCTGCCTTCTCGAAATTCAAGGTCATCGCCGCCTGTTCCATCTCGGCATTGAGCTCATTGCCCAACTGCTGGCTGCGGCCTTCGAGGAACATCACCGAGTGACGCACGTCCTCGGCATATTCCTCTGGGCTGACCAAGTCCACGCAGGGGCCTTTGCAGCGCTTGATCTGATATTGCAGGCACGGCCGGGTCCGGTTCGCGTAATAGCTGTCTTCGCACTGGCGGACCATGAAGCCCTTCTGCAACAGGCTCAGGCTTTCGCGGATGGCACCAGCACTTGGGTACGGGCCGAAATAACGACCCTTGGCCTTCTTCGCCCCGCGATGAATACCCAGGCGTGGGAACTGGCCGTCAGACAGGAATACATATGGGTAAGACTTATCGTCGCGCAACAGGATGTTGTACGGCGGCCGCCACTCCTTGATCAGGTTCTGCTCGAGCAGCAGTGCCTCGGTCTCATTGGCGGTGATGGTGGTTTCGACCTGGGCGATGCGCCCCACCAGGGCGGCAGTCTTGGGCGCCAGCCCGGTCTTGCGGAAATAGCTGGCCAGACGCTTCTTGAGGTTCTTGGCCTTGCCCACATAGAGCAGCCGCGCCTCGGCGTCGAACATACGGTACACACCCGGCCGACCACTGCAGGTCGCCAGGAATGCGCTGGCATCAAAAATTGGGGACATGGAAACTCAGAGGCTTGCGTCGACCATACCGTGGCGTACGGCCAGTAACGTCAATTCGACATCGCTGGTGACCGAAAGTTTTTCGAAGATTCGATAGCGGTAAGTATTGACGGTCTTGGGGGACAGACACAACTTATCGGAGATGATCTGCACTTTCTGGCAGCCGACGATCATCAAAGCGATCTGGATTTCTCGCTCGGACAGCGAGTCGAACGGCGAGCCCTGCGGCTGGAATGACTTCAGCGCCAGCTGCTGGGCGATCTGCGGGCTGATATAGCGCTGGCCGGCAAATGCCAGGCGAATGGCCTGGACCATTTCATCCAGCGCCGCGCCCTTGGTCAAATAGCCAGCGGCGCCGGCCTGCAGCAGACGCGTCGGGAACGGGTCTTCCTCACACACGGTGACTGCCACCACCTTGGTGTCCGGATGGCTACGCAGCAGCTTGCGGGTCGCTTCGAGGCCGCCGATGCCAGGCATCTTGACGTCCATGAGGACAACATCGGGTTTCAGCTCACGGGCCAGCTTGAGGGCTGTCTCACCGGAATCCGCCTCACCCACCACCTGCAAGCCGTCGATATCGGCAAGCATGCGGGTGATGCCGGTACGCACCAGATCGTGATCATCGACCACTAGGACCCTAATCAAGCAGACACCTCGTCAGTGGGGCGATTGGATCCCGCCACCATAACAAAAAATTACAAGGTCGACCTAGCCCTTCGCATCACGATTCCAGGCCTTTTGCTCGATCTGAACTGACTATCTGGTCAGGCTTTAGCTGGCGTCACCCAGCAAGCGCTCGGCGAGGTACCACAGCGCAGCCTGATCACTGGCGGACAGGCTGCGAAACGTACCCAGCAAGCGGGTCTCGTCTTCACTTACATTGGTTATGGGCGGTGGCGTGCGGACACCACCGAGCACGTATCTGGCGTCAACGCCGCAAGCGACCACCGCGGCAAGGTAGTCAACACGCGGTGTGCGCTCGCCACTCTCGTATTTGCCCTGAGCATTGGGCTCGACGCCCCCGATCTCACCAAATCTGCGCTGGGTAAGTGCCAGACGTTCACGCTCTTCGCGCAGCCTAGGTCCGATTCCTTTCATGAGATGCCTCCTGTGCAGTAAAGGGCGATCGAGCACTTCCAGCACCCGAGGTGTAACCAAGTGCAACTATGCCTAGCACAGCCGCTCGACGCAAGTTGGCACCCGACGCAGCCAGCAAGATGAAAATAATACATCAACGACAGTTTACCGACGCCATTTTGTTGCCAATCAAGCAGCATCGGATTTTTGACGCCGAACTTACATCAAACTTTAAGTCGTTGTTTTAAAACGGTTTTTAAACTTTAACAAGCGACGATTAAAGTATTTTCACAAAGCCGCAGATCAACGCTTGCGGTTCTAACAGCAACCCCTTTAGGATGAAAAAAGACCAAAAAAAACAGCCTGTATTGCCACTTCCTCGCGGCTTGTTTCTGCGCGTCTGCCTAATTGAAAACTTCTTGAACTGAGCATCTCGGCCGGCCTTGCCGTGTCCTGGGAGAGGGATCTATGAACATCAGCATCTTTGGCCTTGGCTATGTGGGCGCAGTCTGCGCGGGCTGCTTGTCGGCGCGCGGTCATCATGTGTTGGGAGTGGACGTCTCCCAGGCGAAAATCGATCTGATCAACCAGGGCAAGTCGCCAATCGTTGAGCCAGGCCTCGAGCAACTGCTGCAAGACGGCGTCAACCAGGACCGCCTGCGCGGTACTACCGACGTGCAGGCCGCGGTACTCGCCACCGACCTGTCGCTTCTGTGCGTCGGTACGCCGAGCAAGAAGAACGGCGACCTCGACCTGGTCTATATGGAAGCCGTGTGCCGTGAAATCGGCACAGTCCTGCGCGACAAGCAAAGCCGCCACACAGTCGTGGTGCGCAGCACCGTGCTGCCGGGCACCGTCAAGAATGTGGTCATTCCGATCCTTGAGCAGTACTCGGGCAAGAAGGCCGGCACCGATTTCGGCGTTGCCGTCAACCCTGAGTTCCTGCGTGAAAGCACCGCGATCAAGGACTACGACTTCCCGGCCATGACCGTGATCGGCGAGCTCGACACCCAGTCGGGCGACTTGCTGGCTTCGTTGTACCAGGGTCTGGATGCGCCGGTGATCCGCAAGTCGGTGGAAGTCGCCGAGCTGATCAAGTACACCTGCAACGTCTGGCACGCGACCAAGGTCAGCTTCGCCAACGAAATCGGCAACATCGCCAAAGCCTCCGGCGTCGATGGCCGCGAAGTGATGGACGTGGTCTGCCAGGACTACAAGCTCAACCTGTCGCGCTATTACCTGCGCCCAGGCTTTGCGTTCGGCGGCTCGTGCCTGCCCAAGGACGTGCGCGCCCTCACCTACCGCGCCGGCCAGCTGGATGTCGAGCACCCCCTGCTCGCCTCGCTGATGGCCAGCAACCGCAATCAGGTCGATATCGCCTTTGACCTGGTCGAGCGCACCGGCAAACGCAAAGTCGCCCTGCTCGGCCTGGCGTTCAAGGCCGGCAGCGATGACCTGCGCGAAAGCCCGCTGGTAACCCTGGCCGAGAAATTGATCGGCAAGGGCTACGACCTGCGCATCTTCGACGCCAACGTCGAGTACGCACGGGTGTTCGGTGCCAACCGCGACTACATCGAGTCGGTCATCCCGCATGTGTCTTCGTTACTGCAGAACGACCTTGAGCAAGTGATCGCCGAAGCCGATGTGATCGTCCTGGGCAACAACGACGAGCGCTTTGCCAGTGCCCTGCAGAACAACGAGGGCAAACAGGTCATCGACCTGGTCGGGTTCATGGACGGCGTCAGCGACGAGCAACGCCAAGGCATCTGCTGGTAATCGATGCAGGTCGCACCCCGGCAGTTCGCCTTGGGTGCGGCCGCAGACAGGAGCACACGCTACATGGAACGAACGCAACAGCGACCTTTCGAGGCCCCAGGTTACCTGCGCGCGGCCGCCAGCTTCTGCGCCTGGGCGTGCCTGGCCGGGCTGATCGCGCTGGCGTCGGAGATGATCGCCCCGGCTTATCTGGACCCGAGCCATCATCTGTTCATCTTTGTTATCGGCACGCTCGGGATGTGGCGCTATGGCAATGCCATCGTGCACTACCTGCGCGGCATGTATTTTCTGCATTGGCGGTTCCCACGCATGCGCCGCGAAGTCGAGCGCCTGGGTGATGCGGCACTGCCTTCGCACATGTTCATGGTGGTGACCAGCTTCCGTATCCCGACCTCGACCACCTTCAAGGTCTACCAGTCGGTGTTTCAGGAAGTGCAGCGGCTGAATGTGCCGTGCACGGTGATTGCTTCGATCGTGGAAAAGGGCGACGAGAATTTCATCAAGGACATCATGCGCAATGAAGTGCGCGACCGCGACGACATCAAGCTGGTGATCGTCCGCGCCCGCGGCACCGGCAAACGTGATGGCCTGGCCCACGCCTTCCGCGCACTGTCGCGGCAGATGCCGATGGAGGATGCGGTGGTCGGCGTGGTCGATGGCGACACCATGATGCTGCCCGGCTGTGTCGAGCGCGCCGTGAAGATGTTTGCCGTGCTGCCCGACGTCGGCGGCCTGACTACCAACGAGTTCTGCGAAGTCGAGGGTAGCCGCCTGATGCGCCAGTGGCACTCGATGCGCTTTGTCCAGCGGCACATCAACATGTGCTCGATGGCCCTGTCGCACCGGGTACTGACCCTGACCGGGCGGCTGTCGTTCTTCCGCGCCAGCGTGATGATCGACCCGGAGTTCATTCGCGACGTCGAAGCAGACTTTCTTCAGCACTGGCGCCTGGGCCGTTTCCAGTTCCTGACCGGCGACGACAAATCCAGCTGGCTGAGCCTGATGCGCGCCGGCTGGGACACCTTCTATGTACCCGACAGCCACACCCTGACCGTCGAGCACCCGCCCAGCGACAGCTTCTGGATCGCCACCCGGCAATTGATGTTCCGCTGGTACGGCAACTCGCTGCGGCAGAACTTCCGCGCCACCGCCCTGCTCGGCCGCGCGCGTCTGGGGTTGTTCACCCTGTACGTGCTGTGGGACCAACGGGTGTCGATGTGGACCTGCCTGATGGGCCTGACCGCCTCGGTGGTGGCTGGCTTGGTGTTCGGCATCCAGTACCTGCTGGTGTACCTGTTCTGGGTATTGATCTCACGCACTCTGGTGACCGTGCTGTTCGTGTTCGCCAAGCACCCGGTCAGCCCGATGTATCCGTTTGTCCTTTATTACAACCAGATCGTTGGCTCGGTAATGAAGGTCTACGCGATGTTCCATATGGACCAGCAAAGCTGGACCCGGCAGAAAACCACCCTGGCTACCGGCAGTGTCGATTTTGACACCTCGCTAAACCGCTGGTCCTCGAAGGCGATGTTGTTCTCCTCCATCGCCATCTTCTTCGGGGTCATCACCGTACTTCTTGAACTCACGCAACGTTAAAGGAAAGGCGCCTGCACATGAGCATGACCAACAGTCCCGCGGCCCCGGGCAAGACATCGGCCAACATCGTTCATGAAGCGGTTGACGAGCGCCAGTACGTACGCACCCGCATCAACGCCCGCGTGCGCCTTGCCAGCGGTGGTCAGACCGTCATCGAAACCACCCTGCAGGACATCTCGCTGGGCGGTATCGGCCTGCTGCATGAAGGCCCGCTGACCATCGGCGCGCTGTATGACGCATCGATCCAGCTGCGCCTGAACCAGGTCGACCTGTCGATCGATGGCAAGGTCAAGATCGTCTCCCAGCGTGGCAACGAAGTCGGCGCGCAATTCGTCGACCTCGACGCGCAGAAGCGCGACATCCTGCGCTACATCATCACCGCCTACATGTCCGGCGAGATCGCCGACATCAATGGCCTGTTCAACGTGATGCAGCGGGAAAACTACATCAAGGAACGCAAACACAAGTACGCTTCGCCGCGTTCTGCCGGTGCTCGCCTCAAGGCCATGACCGGCACCTTGCTGTACAGCGCTGCTGGTCTGGCTGCCCTGGCATTCGTTGGCTACAAGAGCTACATGCTGTTCTTCCGCATCCCGGCCCTGCAGGCCCAGGTTGCGACCAACGCGCAGATCATCAGCATGCCCGACAACGGCTATGTGAAGTTCCTGCTGCCGGCCGGCACCACCGAAGTCAAAGCGGGTCAGCCACTGGCCAGCATCTCTACTCAGTTGGCCACCAGCTTCACCAGCCCGGCTGACATGAAGGCGGTTGCCGACCTCTCGCCAGGCGACCTGCAAACCCTGCTCGGCCGCGCCACCATCGAGACCGTGATCAACAGCCCATGCGACTGCCAGGTGTACTTCCCAAGCCAGCCACTGGATGGCTATGGCTATAAAGAAGCGCCGCTGATGCATCTGCTGCCGAAAGACCAAGGCCTGTTCGTACGCGCCAACGTGCCGTTCGACAAGCTGGCCGACGTCAGCCGCATTCGCTCGGTGGACATGCAGGTGTTTGGCCTGGATGAACACTTCAGCGGCAAGGTGGTCGATGCACGGGTTGACGAGGTTAACCGCAACCTGTCCCTGACCATTGCCCCAGACAGCCCGTTGCCGGCCACGGCCTACCAGAAGGCAGTGTCGGTAGACCTGTTCCTGGGCCTGCCATTTACCGGCCAGAACTGAGTTCATCGAGAGAGCTGACGTCATGACCCTGAAGACGCCTTCGCGCCTGCTGCTGGCCAGCATCGCCCTCGCCTGTGCCAGCGCCGCCAGCGCTGGACAGAGCCTGGAGCAGATCCGCTACGCCTTGTACAAGGACCCGAGCGCCGACGTCACTGCCGACCTGCGCGAGCTGGCCGGCCGCGGTGACCTGGCCAGTGCCCTGCTGCTGGGCGACGTACTGGCCGGGCGGCCGGATGGCAAACCGCAAGAATCGGTGGCGCTGTATCACCAGGCCTTTGCCGATGGCCGCGGGTTGATCCCGGCGCTGGCTTCGCTGGCACGCTTGATCGAGCGCCAGCCAAGCCTGCGCCAGCCACAACAGCCGTGGATGAAACAGGCACTGGAGCGCTACCCGAGCCGGCTCGACCCGCGCAACGCCAGCACTACGCTTGAGGTGTTTCTGGTCTACCCGGAGCTGGTCGACGTGCCGCAGGCCACCGAGCTGCTCGGCCTGTACGAACAGTCGTGCCTGCTCAACTGCCGGCCGCAGCTGTACAAGGCGGTGCTGGCTGAACGCAAGGGCGATCGCGCCGGCGCCGAGCGCTGGTACCGCGAGGCTGCGCGTTTCGATGTGCGTGCGGTCAACCGTTACTACGCGTTTCTCGGCGAACAACAGGATCCGGCCTTCCGCGCCTTCGCCACCGAGCTTGAGCCGCAGCGCAGCCAGCTGCCGGTAGAAGTCGTGCACGCGATTGCCTCGCTGCTGGACAACATCACCAGCGTGCAACGCGCCGAGCAGGACGCCGACCGCTACGAGCGCGAAGAGGCCAACCCGGCCGCTGCCAAGCTACCGCCAACGCCTGAGCAACTGGCCCGCGACAAGGCTCAGGCCGAGGCGCTGGCGGCGTCGATTGCGCAGGTTCAGCGCTGGCGCGATGACGCCGTCGAGCGCGGGTTTGTGCCGGCGATGGTGTCCAAGGCCAACTACATGATCTCCAACCCGACCGAGCACAACGCCGATGAAACCCAGGCGATGATCGATCTGGTGCAAAAGCGAGACCCGGTCCGCGGCAAAGCCCTGCAGGCGTCGTTCTATATGGTCAACAACTGGCTGACGCTGGACCCGGACAAGGCCCTGGCCCTGATCGAAGAGCTGCGCGCCAGCGGTTACCCAAGCGCCGGCCTGTTGCTGGCCGAGTACTACAGCAAGGGCGTGGCTGATCAGCCCGATCAGGAAAAGGCCATGGCGTTGTTCCAGGCCGAGGCCAACAAGGGTTCATCGGCTGCCTGGTACCGCATGGCCAGCCTGCACACCTTTGGCCGTGCCCTGTGCCATGACCGGGTCAAGGCCTACACCTACGCGCGGATTGCCCTGGACATGGGTGAGCGCAGCGCGCGCAGCCTGGTCCGACGCCTGGAAAGAACCTTGCCCAAGGATGATATCGAGCGTGCCCTGGCCGCACGCAACGACCTGTTGAAGGAGGCCACCCTGTGAAAGCGCATTCCCCCCTGTTCGGCGCCCTGCTTGCCCTGGCCCCAATGTCGGCAGCGTTCGCTGCTGAAGAAGTCACCGGCCCCGAGGCTGACAGCAACGAACCCGTGCGGGTTGCCGCTGCTGATGGCAGCGAGCCGGTGATCACCTCCGAGTTCTTCAACAAGCTCACCGTGCAAACCGGCTACGGCCCGGAAGACTCCCAGGTCGGCAGCGACCGCGAGATGTTCTACAGCTTGCGCTACGAGCCGTCGTTCGCCTGGTATTCGCCGGAGAAGCGCTGGGCCAAATGGATGGTCTATGGGCGCCTGTGGTTGAACTATGACTCCAGCCAGTCGAGCAACCTGACCAACGAAGGCACTACCACCAACGCCCGCGAACAGCCTGAAGGCTGGTACGCCGAGATGCGCGAGTTGTACGTCAAACGTAACTTGATCGGTGATGATCCACGTTTTTCGGCATCGTTCGGTCGCCAGCGATTCTTTGATACCTACGGCATCTGGTGGGACGACAGCCTTGAGTCGCTGCGCTTCAACTACAAAGACACCTTCTCCGACGCCTTCGTCGCGGTCGGGCAGAAGTTCCACAACTACAACACCGACGTCAACTCGCTGCCGGACAGCGAATCGCGCACCACCTATGTGATGAGCGAGTACGCCTACCGCTGGACCCAGAACAACCGCGCCGGCGTGCGCCTTATGTACGAAAACGACCACAGCGGACATGACGCAGACGATCGCTACGACTTCACTGGCGTGCGCTACGGCCTGTTCTTCAATGGCGACAACCTGCCCTCGCCGCTGGTCAGCGACTACCATCTGGAACTCGCCGCGCTCAACGGCAAGATGGACAACACCGACGGCAACGGCGTCACCAGCACCGGCAACACCAGCAAAGGCTGGGCCGCGCTGGGTGAAGTGGGCAAGCGCTTCGACGACCTGCCGTGGACGCCACGGGTGGCACTGCGCGGCGGCCTGACCGACAAGCCGAGCGATGAAAACGACGGCTTCCGCTTGAACTCGATTCAGTCGGACCGGATCACCCGCACAGGATCCTACAGCACCCGCCTGACCAGCTCGTTCGTCGCCCTCGACCTGCGCAACCTGAGCTACTACGGCATCGCCCTGGAAACCCGGCCGACGCCACGCACCGCGCTCGATATGCGGGTCACTCAGCTGAACCTGCGTGATGCCGATGGCACCTTGCCGATCCGCATGAACGGTGACCAGCGCTCCCAGCGTAACCGCGAGATCACTCAGGGCACGCAGGGCAGTGGCCGGAACGTCGGGCAAATGCTCGACGTCAACTACTACTGGAAGATGTTCCCGGTCGCCCTCGATGGCAAGCACCTCGATATCAACGCCCTGGTCAGCGCCAGCTACCTCAATGCCGGTAGCGCGCTGGAAACCGGCGATGACTATCAGCTGAGCCTCGGCGTAGTTGTCAGCTACTAAGGACGGACCTTGCCATGATCTTCGCCTCCAATGTGTTCCTGTTCCTGTATCTGCCGCTGTTCCTGGCCGTGTACTTCCTGGCCAGGCCGCAGTGGCGCTCGACCGTGATCGTTGCCGCCAGCTACATCTTCTATGCCTGGTGGCGGCCGGACTTCCTGCTGCTGTTCGTCGCGATCACCTACTGGAACTACTGGTTCGGCCTGCGCATCAAGGATCGCCTGGATGCCGGCGACAAACGCTGGGCGCTGCGCCTGCTGTGGATCGGCGTGATCGGCAACCTGTCGACCCTGGGTTACTTCAAATATGCCAACTTCGGCGCTGAAGTGCTGGCGGTGCTGCTGGCGCCACTGGGTATCAACACCTGGACGCTGGAGAACATCTTCCTGCCGCTGGGCATCTCGTTCTATGTGTTCCACGCACTGAGCTACATCGTCGACATCTACCGCAAGGACGCCACGCCAACCAACCGCTTCATCGACTTTGCCGCCTTTGTGGCGCTGTTCCCGCACCTGGTGGCCGGGCCGATCTTGCGTTACAGCCAATTGGCGCCGCAGTTGCGCGAGCGTACCCACTCTTGGGAACTGTTCTCGCTCGGTGTATGTCGGTTCATGCTCGGCTTCATCATGAAAGTGTTGATTGCCGACCGCCTTGCGCCGATCAACATGCTCTTCGTCGGTGAAGGCACGCTGCAGTTCAGCGATGCCTGGTTTGGCTTAGTGGTGTCGACCCTGCAGCTGTACTTCGACTTCGCCGGTTACAGCCACATGGCGCTGGGCCTGGCGTTGATGATGGGCTTCCGCTTCCCGGAGAACTTCAACCAGCCGTACGTAGCGCAGAGCGTGACCGAGTTCTGGGCGCGCTGGCACATGACCCTGGCGCATTTTTTGCGCGACTACGTGTACATGCCTTTGGTGCGCAAACGCGTCACCGGCGCCCTGCCCGCGTTGGTCTGGACCATGCTGCTGTCGGGCCTGTGGCACGGCGCGAGTTTCGCCTTCATCTTCTGGGGGCTGTTCTTCGGCTTCGCCATGGTCATCGAGCGCAAGTTCCACCTGGCGACCAAGATCAACACGCCGTACAAGCTCGGCCGCAACCTGCGCACCGCGCTGCTGATCGTGCTGAGCATGCCGCTGTTCTTCACCATGGACCTGCGCCACAGCCTGGACATCTACCAGGCGCTGTTTGGTTTCAACGGCTTCGGCTCGCTGGAGCTGTACGTGCTGGGTGCCTCGAAGATGGCCATGGCGTTTGTCTTGGTGGCGGTGGTGTGGCTGCTGCTGGCCGGGATCAACAACGTGCGTTTCTACGCCGGCAACAAGGACGGCTACTTCATGCGCCATGTAGGCGCACTGCATAGCGTGCTGCTGTGGGGCGGCTTCGTGCTGGCACTGAGCAGCCTGGCGGCGAATTCGTTCTCGCCTTTCCTGTATTTCCAGTTCTAGGAGACTGCCATGTACCCCGTGATGAATTCGGCCAGCAAGGCCAATGGCATTCTCTTCGTGCTGGTGCTGGCGGCGATGTTCGTCTATTCGCTGCCGCCGGTGTTCAGCTTTGCCCGCACCCAGACCGACACCTGGAACCTGTTTGTCGATGGCAAGCTGCTGCGCAAGTTCGAGCAGGTCTACGACAAGCGCTTCTTCCTGCGTGAGCCTTCGGTGGAGCTGTGGGCCGATGCCCAGTTCAAGCTGTTTGGTGAAGGCACCAAAGGCGTGGTCCTGGGCAAGCAGGGCTGGCTCTACACCAACCAGGAATACCGCGTCCCGAACGACCTGCAGGCCAACCTCAACACCCAGCTGGAGCAGATCGCCAAGATCAAGACGCAGCTGGCCGAGCACGGCAAGCAGCTGGTGATCCTGCCGCTGCCGATGAAGCTGGATGTGTATGCCGAGCATGCACAGCACCGCTTCGATCCACGCGTAGTCAGCCTGTACGACGATTTTGTCGGCGAACTGCAAGCGCGTCAGCTCGACGTGGTGCCGCTGCGCGGGGCGTTCCTCAGCAAACTGAACGGCCCGGAGTTGTTCCTCAAGTCCGATACCCACTGGAGCCCGGACGGTGCCCGCCTGGCCGCCTTCGAGCTGGCCCGGCAACGCCCGCAACTGGTCGGCGATCAGGCTTACGTATCGCACAAGGCCGGCGAGAAAAGCGTCAAGGGCGACCTGATGAACTACATCCAGTTCGACCACAACCGCCTCGCGCCGCAGTTCGGCCCGAACCAGATCGACCTGTACGAGACGCTCAAGGCCGAGCAGAGCAGCGACGATTTGTTTGCCGAGCAGGAGCAGAGCCTGCTGCTGGTTGGCACCAGCTACAGCAAGATCGATGACTGGAACTTTGTCGGCTTCCTCAAGGAAGCGCTCAACCGTGACCTGATCTCGATTGCCGTCGAGGCCCGTGGTCCGTTCGAGTCGATGAGCCAGTTTCTCGCCAGCGATCAGTTGAGCAACCCACAGATCGACACCGTAGTCTGGGAATTCCCCCTGCGCACTTTGCTGGCCCATCGCCCGGGCTCGCTCAGCCGTAGCGCCCAGCCGCAGCATTTTTGAAGAATCAAAGGAGTAACTGATGAAACTCACCCACCTGTTTACCGCAATCGCCCTCGCCTTCGGCAGCCACCTGGCGGTCGCCGCCGAAGGCAACGCCGACCTGTACGATGCCGTCGCCCCGGCCGATTCGGCGTTTGTCCGCGTGCTCAACCTGTCGCAGAGCAACATCGACGTCAGCCTCAGCGGCAAGGTCAATCCGCAGAAAGTCGCCGCCGGCCAGCTCAGCGGGTACCGCTTCATCCCCGCCGGCACGCACAAGATCGCCGTCGGCGGCAAGGCCATCGAACCCCAGCTCAAGGCCAATGCCGCCAGCACCGTGGTCTACGACGGCAAGCAGCTCAAGTTGATCGCTGACAAATACGTCAACGAGCCGAAAAAAGCCCAGATCGCCTTCTACAACCTCAGCGACAAGCAAGCTGCGCTGAAGACCGTCGACGGCAAGCACGTGATCGTCGACCCGCTGAGCAACGGCCAGACCGGCAGCCGCATGGTCAACGAAATCAAGATTGGTTTCGCCGCCTACGAGGCCGAGCAGAAGGTCGCCAGCTTCGATGAGCTGTTCCTGAAGAAGGGCCGTTCGTACAGCTACGTGCTGCTGCCCGACAATCGCAGCATGAGCATGGCCAACAGCATCGACCCGACCGAGTAATTTCGCTGCAAGGATGAAATGGCAATGAAGATCCTCAAACCCCTGGGCCTCGGCGCCGCCCTCGCCCTGCTCAGCCAGACCGGCCACGCCGCCACGCCTGCGCAAGGCGCCAAGCCCGGCTGCGAAAACCTGCAGTGCATGGTCTGCCCGGCCTTGAGCGATCCTCAGCAGTATGCCGAGGGGCGCATGAAGCTGATGCGCGAGATCGTCCCTGGTCAGGAGCGCTGGCTGTTCCGCTCGGCGGTCGATCTGACCAACGAGTTCGGCATTCCGGCGCCGATGCGCCCTGAATTTGCCCGCCTGATGAAAACCTTCAATCAGCAGGGCATTCAGGTCGCCATGGCGATCCAGCCGACCCGTGGCCTGATGCACCGCGACCGGTTGATTGGCGAGCATCCTTACGGCTTTGACTACGCCCGCGCCAGCGCCAACCTGGCGGCTTACCTTGGCCAGCTCAAGCAAGGTGGCGCGGTGGTCGCGCCGATGATGCAGCTGGTCCAGCAGCCGCCCAAGGGCGAGTACTTCTTCCGCCGCGACCACCACTGGACACCGGTCGGCGCCGAGGCGACCGCGCGCTTGATGGCAGACGAGATCCGCCGTCAGCCGTTCTACGCCGGCCTGACCAAGAAGCAGTACCGCACCGAGCCTGGCGTGATGGTGCCCAAAGACGGCACCCTCAACCTGGCCATGAGTGCGATCTGCGGCAACAACTACGGTTTCCAGTATGTACGCGGCTACCAGACCATCCCGGTCGAGGCCAGCGCCGAAGCGCTGTTCGACGAGGCGCCGGACCCGGAAGTGATTCTGGTCGGTGACAGTAACGCGGCAGCGCGGGAAGACGAGAGCAAGCAGTTCAACTTCGACGGCTACCTCAAGCAGTACCTCAGCGTCGACGTGCTCAACTACGCCCTGCCCGGCGTTGGCGAGGACGGCTCGCTGCTGGAGTACCTGCTCTCCGATGACTACAAGGCCGACGCGCCGCCGAAGCTGATCGTCTGGGAACTGCCGGCCAACTACCGGCTCGACTCGCCGTTGATGTATCGCCAACTGATCCCGGCGGTCAAAGGCGGTTGCGAAGCGTCCCGCGAAGTGCTTGGCAACAAGCTGCAGCGCTCGCCGCTGAAGGTCGGCGAACGAATCGAGCTGTTGTCCAACGCCGGCAGTGACCGCCAGGCGCTGAGCGGGTCGAACGGCTTTCTGGATATCCGCCTGAGCGACAAGAACGTCAAGGACTTCTACGTCATCGTCTATTACGACAACGGTGCTCGCGACAAGGTCTGGTTCCGCCGTGAAGCTGCAGTCACCGGTGGCCAGTACTACCTTGAGCTGAGCAAAGATCCGGCCTACGCCGGCGCCAACCTGCTGTCGGTGTTCCTTGAGCCGACCAAGGCTAGCGCTGCGCCTACCGATGTGGAAACCCGTCTATGCCTGTAAACCTGCAACGCGCGACGGCCAGCACTGGCCGCGCGCACGCGCGTCAACTGAGCCTGCTGGCTCTGGCCCTGGCCCTGCTCGCGCCTCAGGTGCAGGCGGCTCAGTCGATCTGGCCTGCGCGCAATACTCCGCAGGCAGCGATGATCGCCGACTACCGTACCCTTGAGTGCAGCAAGGCGCCGCCGCCGCCCTACACCGGCAGCCTGCGCCTGCAAAGCAAATACGACCAGAGCGACGCGAGCAAGTCGACCTTGCGCAGCAGCCCGGATGCCGACAGCGAACGGATCGGCAAGCAGGTCAAGGAGTTCATCGGCGGCCTGATCTATGCCAGCAAACGCTTCCAGCGGGCGAAGAAACCGCAGGAGGCCAACATGGCCCTGGCCTGCCAGGACCAGTGGCTGGAACAGTGGGCCAGCGCCGGCGCGCTGCTCACCGAGGACGCCAGCAGCACCGGCATGGCGGCACGCAAATGGGCGCTGGCATCAATGGCCGGCGCGGTATTGCTGACCCAGTCGGCCAGCGATGGCAAGTTGCAGCTGACGCCGGTGCAGAAAGACTGGTTCACTCGCCTGGGCGAGCGCGTCATCGCTGAGTACGACCCACGCCGCAGCGCCCGCGGGGTGTACTTCAACAATCACGACTACTGGGCAGCCTGGGCAGTCGCGGCCACCGGCATGCTGGTCGGTCGTGACGATTTCATCCAGTGGGCCGACGGCAACCTGCGCCGCGGACTGGCCCAGGCGGTACGCAACAGCGACGGTAGCTACGCCTATCTGCCGCTGGAAGTCGCACGGGCCAAATTGGCGGCCAGCTACAGCCAGTACGCGCTGGTGCCACTGGTGCTGCTGGCCGAATCGGCCCGCGTCAACGGCCTGCCGTGGACGGCCGAAGACCAGCATACGCTTGATCTGCTGGCCAACTTCGCCGCTCGCAGCGTGCTCGATCCGGACGACCTGCCAGAACTCAAGGGCAAGTCGCAGGCGGACGTAGCGCCGTACAAGCTGGCCTGGCTGATCCCGTACCTGCAACGCAACCCGGGCAATAGCCTGGCGCGCAAGCTGTACGACAGCGAAGACGGCGAGGTAGACAACTACAGTCAGCTCGGCGGCCCGATCCAGCCTGCTTATTCCCATTTGCGTTGAACAAGGACGTGCCCATGGCCCCCTTCGCCCGTTTTTCCCTGACCTGCCTCGCCGCCCTGCTGCTGGCCGGTACTGCCCAGGCTGGCACGCAGACCTTGCCCATCAAGCAGACGGTCGACGTGCTGCCAGCCGAGCAATATCAGCAACACTTGCAGCAGCTGCGCCAGCAGGTCCGCCTGGCGGTAACCTTTGCCCAGGCCGAACGCGCACGCCCGGCGGGCCGCGCCAGTGTCAGCCTGCAACCGATGTTCTCGGCCCAGGCCGGCAGCTGGCCGTTCGAGCCGTTCGTCAATAATGGGCTGTTCCGGGCCATTGCTGGCTATCAGGCGCATCACCCGCAAGTGGTGACCCTGCGCGGCGGCAGCATCACCCTTGCTCAGTTGCACGATGCCTTGAACGACTCTCGCATTCTCAAGCGCTACAAGGACGGTTACCTGCTCAGCTATCCGCTGATGATCGGCGCCGATGCCGGTCTGGTCCTCGAAGGCACCAGCCTGTATCTGTCGAGCTACTCCGGTACCGCGCTGATCAACCAGGGCTGGCTGGGGCTGAACAAGTCCAACCTGGAGAGCATGGCCGGTGACAAGGCGGGCAATACCGACCGCGCCTGGCGTCCGTTCGTGATCGCCTGGGCCGGCAGCCACACCCAGGTGGTTGGCTCGACCTTGAAGCGTCTGGGCTATAACGCCAACCTGTCGCGTGGCCTGACCACGGCGATCAGCACCCAGCAGCCGGCCAGCAGCCGCCCGGCGACGGTGGTGATCCGCGACAGCCAGTTCAGTGAGATGTCCAGTGCGGTCGAGCTGCAGCGCAGCCAGGCAACCATCGAGGGCAGCCGCTTCGAGCAGTCCCAGCAATATGCAATCGATGTCCGTGACAGCCAGGTCAGCGTGCGTGACAACCAGCTGCGCGGCATCGACAACAACAGCGGCGTACGTCTGCGTGGACAAACCCGCGCGCTGGTGGAAAACAACCTGATCCTCGGCGCGGGCAAGGCTGCCATCGAAGTCAGCGAGCAACAAGGCGCGGTGTTGCTGGCCGGCAACCGCATCGGCGACAGCCGTGGCAATGGCATCCAGCTGCGCAGCCTGGCGCCAACCCCGGCAGCGCCACTGGTGATCGACAACAACTTGCTCGGCAGCAGTGTCGGCAGCGCCATCGACGCCAGCGAAGTCGGCGCACTGGCGCTGCTTGGCAACCACATCACCAATACCCCCGAGTACGCGGTGAGCCTGCGCAACGCCACGCCCATGGCCGGCCCGCTGCTGCTCAGCGGCAACCGTCTGGGCCAGGTCGGCAAGGCCATCCTGCGGGTAGAAGGCATGCGCCAGGTCGAGTTGGGTGGTAACAGCTTCGACGGTAAGCCACTGCTGCAGAACCTGTTGATCGGCGACCTGTTGCCGCTGCAGGGCACCCTGCTCGAGTCGACCGTGCGCCAGGGCAATACCGTGCGCGTCAGCCAGCGTTGAGGATCAGGCGACTGCGCGCTGCATGCGCACGAAGCAGTCGTCTTCGCCCATCTCGAGGAAACCCTGGCGCAGGTACAACTGCCGCGCCGGGTTGATCTTGAACACCATCAGCCGCAGCAAGCCCAGCTTGCGCTGCGCGGCCATCGCAGCCAGCGTTTGCAGGGCCCAGGTGCCAACGCCGCGGTTGCGCTGCTCGGGCACCAGGTGCAGTTCGCGGATGAACAGCGCCTGGCGATCCTGACTCAAGCTGCAAAAGCCCAGCACAGTCTCGCCTTCCATGACAAGCCACTGTTCGCGCCAGCCCCAGGCCTGGTCGAAGGCTTCTTCGATCCAGCGCAGGCCGAATGCCTGATAGTACGGCAGCATGGCCTGGCGGGTGAGATCCCGCGCAAAGCTGCGGTAGCTGTCGCTGGCGCGGATCAATTCAAAGGCCATCGAACACCGCCGCGGCACGGGCCTGTCCATCGCCTGCAAGCTGTTCAAGGATCCATTTGCCGGCCATCATCGCTCGCTCCTGTAGCACTCAGTGCGCTCAGCTCGGAATTGTCAAACCGCGCTGTACCGCTGGCCGAGCGAGGAAGTTGCCCAGCACCCGCTGCACGTCCTTGAACTGCTCGAACTGCACCAGTTCGCGTGCGTTGTAGCGGTCGACCAGGTTGCGCACCCAGGGAAAGATGGCAATGTCGGCGATACTGTAGTCGTCGACCATCCAGTCCCGGCCGTGCAGATGCCGATCAAGCACCCCGAGCAGCCGCCGCGATTCATTGACGTAGCGATCACGTGGGCGCTTGTCTTCGAAATCCTTGCCGGCGAAGAAATGGAAAAAGCCTACCTGGCCGAACATCGGCCCGATGCCGCCCATCTGGAACATCAGCCACTGCAGGGTCTGGTAGCGCTGGGCCGGGCTGACGCTGAGCAATTGCCCGCTCTTCTCGGCCAGGTACTGCAGAATCGTGCCTGACTCGAACAGCGCCAGCGGCTGGCCGTCCGGCCCGTTGGGGTCGAGGATGGCCGGGATCTTGTTGTTGGCACTGAGCGAGATGAATTCGGGGCTCAGTTGCTCTTCATGTTCGAAGCTGACCTTGTGCGCTTCATAGGCCAGGCCAATCTCTTCGAGCATGATCGACACCTTGACCCCATTTGGCGTTGGCAGCGAATACAGCTGCAGGCGCTCGGGATGCGCGGCTGGCCATTTGCGGGTGATAGGGAATGCGCTCAGATCGGTCATGGTCGCTAGCCTTTGTGCGTAGGAATGACACTGTAGGGCACAAAGGCCAGCACTGACTATCTCCCGTTGCAGGAGATCGGCTGCATCAGGACGCGGCCGGCGACTGCGCCTGTTAACGCGGTCGCGAACAGCCAGGCCGGCGGCGTATGCCACTGGCTGGCAGTCTTGCAGCGCTGTATGAATCGAGGGGCCGCTGCGCGGCCCTATCGCGACACAAGGCCGCTCCTACAGGGGCCGCGTTGTGTCGGCGATCAAGGGGCTAATCCAAAACGCTCAATCACCCGAAACCAGAATCGAGGAACGCCCCGGCCCACCCCGCCGCCGCGTAACCGCAACCAGCAAGATAAACGCCGTAACCCCAGCAGTCATCAACGTCTCATACCGATAAGCATCACTGAGCAGCATATACCCCAGCACCATCACAATCGTCCCGATCACCAACCAGGTCAGCCACGGGAACAGCCACATTTTCAGTTCCAGCACAGTCGCCAGCCGATCCGCCCGCCCACGCATGCGCAATTGTGAAATCGCAATCACCAGATACACGAGCAAAGCAATCGCCCCGGTTGTGGACAGCAGGAAGCCAAACACCTTCCCCGGGAACACGTAGTTGACCAGACACCCGACAAAGCCCGCCAAGGTCGACAACAGCACCGCTACCGTCGGCACGCCATTACCCGACACACGCCGCACCATAGCAGGCGCCTCCCCCCGCGAAGCCAGCGAGTAGAGCATCCGTGAAGCCGTATACAACCCGGAGTTCATGCAACTGGTAACCGCCACCAGCACCACCAGGTCGACCACCAGTTTCGCCCCCGGCACATTCAGCACCTCAAGCGCCCGCTGGAACGACCCCACCGCCTTCAACGCAGGATCGTTCCACGCCACCAGTGACACCACCAGGAAGATCGACGCGAGATAGAAGATGCCGATGCGGTACACCACTAGGTTGGTTGCCCGGCGAATCTTGTCTTTTGGATTGGCCGTCTCATCCGCTGCAATGGTCACGATCTCGGCGCCAAAGAACGAGAAGATGGTGATCAGCACCCCACCCAGCACCGTGCCGAAGCCGTTCGGCATAAACCCGCCGTTCGCCCACAGCTGGCTCACACCGCGTGTCTCGGCCAATGGCCAGAAACCCAGCACCGCCATCGTGCAAACAACGATGAATGCCACAATGGCGATCACCTTGATCAAGGCGAACCAATACTCGAACTCACCAAAGTTCTTCACGCTGATCAGGTTGGTGCACGACAACACCAACATGATCAGAAATGCAAACAACCATGACGGCACGTCAGGGAAATACGCATGCAGGATGTCTGCCCCGGCAATCGCCTCGACCGGAATGATCAGCACCCAGAACCACCAGTACAGCCAGCCGATGGTAAAGCCAGCCCAAGGCCCGATCGCCTCACTGGCATAGGTCGAGAACGAGCCGCTGTTGGGGTTGGCGATGGCCATCTCACCGAGCATGCGCATCACCAGCAGCACCAGCAAGCCGGTCATGGCGTAGGAGATCAGAATCGCCGGCCCGGCCGTGGCGATTGCGTTGGATGAGCCGATGAACAACCCCGCGCCGATGATCCCGGCGATCGAAATCATCGACACCTGACGCGAGGTCAGACCATGTTGCAAGGACCGCTGTTTCTTGTTTTTTAGCGAAGCCATGGAAAACCCTCGAGTGGGTCGGCCGCCGCTCGGGCGGCTGAACTTGGAGCAGAATTCGTACAATGCAAACGTGCATCTAGTTGTTGTTCTGTACGTACCGAGGCAGGCCTTTTGGTTATCCAGACCTACCCGGCCGCGATCATTGATCCACGTCAGTATTGATCTTTGGTGGAGCCCCAACAAACGACCTTTTTGCAGCACATGATTCCGCAAGGGAATGAACTCATGCCGAGATGACCTGACCGATCGGCCAAAAAATAAAAACCATCAACCACCTTGAGCCGGCGGTTTACGCAACGGTGCAAGTCACCGCTGAAAATTCAGGAATCAGGGGAATGACCGCAATCGAATTATTCGTTTGTGCGTGGGCGATCAAAGCGCTTGGATAGTCAGCAAAATCGAACAAGGTACGCGTGCCCCCATGAATCAGGAAAGTATCAGCCAGTCCATTTCCATCGTTCACCCCATCACACTTTCCCATGGCCTCAATGCGCATGTCTGGGATACCGACGGTAACGGCTATATCGACTTCGTCGGCGGCATCGGCGTGCTCAACCTGGGCCACTGCAACCCGGCAGTAGTTGCAGCGATTCAACAGCAGGCCGGTCGCTTGACCCACTATGCGTTCAACGCTGCCGCCCACGGCCCGTACCTGCAACTGATGGAGCAACTGAGCAGCTTTGTGCCGCTCAGCTACCCCATGGCCGGAATGCTTACCAACAGCGGCGCGGAAGCTGCCGAGAACGCCCTGAAAGTCGCCCGCGGCGCCACCGGCAAGCGCGCGATCATTGCCTTCGACGGCGCCTTCCACGGCCGCACGCTGGCCACGCTCAACCTCAATGGCAAGGTCGCACCATACAAGCAGCGGGTCGGCGATTTGCCGGGCCCGGTCTATCACCTGCCCTACCCCAGCAATGACACCGATGTCAGCTGTGAACAGGCGCTCAAGGCCCTGGACCGGCTGTTCAGCGTCGAACTGGCAGTGGAGGACGTGGCTGCTTTCATTCTTGAACCGGTGCAGGGCGAAGGTGGCTTCCTCGCGCTTGATCCGACGTTCGCCCAAGCCCTGCGGCGCTTCTGCGATGAGCACGGGATTCTGTTGATCATCGACGAGATCCAATCCGGCTTCGGCCGTACCGGGCAGCGTTTTGCCTTCCCGCGACTGGGGATCGAACCCGACCTGCTGCTGCTGGCAAAAAGTATGGCCGGCGGTATGCCGCTGGGCGCAGTAGTGGGTCGCCGGGAGTTGCTCGCAGCGTTGCCCAAGGGTGGCCTGGGCGGCACCTATTCAGGCAACCCGATTGCCTGCGCAGCGGCGTTGGCCAGCCTGGCGCAGATGACCGATGCCAATCTGGCGACCTGGGGCGAACGCCATGAGCAAGCCATCGTCGGCCGCTATCAACGCTGGAAGGCATCAGGGCTGTACCCGTCACTGGGTCGTTTGACCGGGGTCGGCGCCATGCGTGGCATCGAACTGGTCAATGCCGACGGCACGCCAGCCCCGGCGCAGCTGGCCAAACTGCTGCAAGCGGCGCGCAGCAAGGGGTTGCTGCTGATGCCCAGCGGCAAGGCGCGCCATATCATTCGCCTGCTGGCACCACTGACCATCGAGGCAGAGGTGCTCGAAGCAGGCCTGGATATCTTCGAGCAGTGCCTGGCCGAGCTGGGTTGAGGCTTACAGGCCGAGCTCTTGCGGGGTGAGCATGTCGGACTCGAAGGCGATCCAGCCGCCTTCGAGTTCGGCGTGACCATTGACGATCGGGCCGTAATAAACCAGGCCGTTCTCCAGCGTCACACAGATGTGCGTGGCAGGTTTTTCCGGGGCCGCCAGTGCAGCGACGAAATGCACCTTCTTCAAGGTCTCGGTCACAGCCTCGATGCCAACCCGCATGTTGACGTTCTCCGATGCTTCAGTGTCGCCCCCGCGGTCTTCGCTGCTGACGGTGATGGTGGCGATGTACGGAAACTTGTTCAAGCGACTTGCCTCATGGGTTGGGATCGGCGCGCGGGCACCGGGGGCGCATAGGTTACGGCAGCACGCGGCGCCGCGCGAGTGGCAGACGACCGGATGTGTGCGGGCGCCAGCGCGCATGGCCGAAAAAGCGCCGATCTGTTAGGGTGCCCGCCGATGCACGCCACACCACACGAGGACACCGCGTGAGCGCTGAACAACCGATGACCGCCGACCTGTTCGAGGTCGACAAACGCCTTTCCCTCAAGCCCGTCGTGGACTTCAACAGCTACCTGCGCAACGCCTTCGGCGACGGCGCCTGCAGCTGCTACCGCTGCGTCGAAGGCGCAGGCGACGAGAGCAACTACAGCCACCGCCACACCTTCGAGCTGGAAGGCCGCACGCTCAACCGGCGCTTCGCCAACACGGCGGGCAGTGATGTGCTGCAGTACCTGAAGAAGGCCTGGCTGTCGTACACCAAGACCGACATGCAATTGCTCGGCGAGCTCGACCTGGATACCGTCAAAGGTTTCACCGACCCGGCCTTGCATCAACGGCTGCTGGCACTGCTACCGGCCAGCGGCCTGGCGCGCGAAGTCGACGGCAAGTGGCAGTTGCAGGCTCAGGCCGACTGACACCGTTCCTCGCATAGCCGGCCATTGGGCTAGCAGGCGGCGTGCCGTCTGCTACCGTGGGAATACCCCTCCCGCGCATTCACCTCAGGTGACTGACCATGGCCCGCACGACCCCCATCGAGCTGTACCGCAATATCGGCATTGTCGCCCATGTCGACGCCGGCAAGACCACCACTACCGAACGCATCCTGTTCTACACCGGCGTCAACCACAAGATGGGCGAGGTGCATGACGGCGCGGCGACCATGGACTGGATGGCGCAGGAACAAGAGCGCGGCATCACCATCACCTCAGCCGCCACTACCGCCTTCTGGCAGGGCTCGACCAAGCAGTTCGCCGACAAGTTTCGCTTCAATATCATCGACACCCCCGGCCACGTTGACTTCACCATCGAAGTTGAGCGCTCGTTGCGTGTGCTCGACGGTGCGGTCGTGGTGTTCAGTGCGGCCGACGGGGTCGAGCCACAGTCCGAGACGGTCTGGCGCCAGGCCAACAAGTACCATGTGCCGCGCCTGGCCTACATCAACAAGATGGACCGCCAGGGTGCGGACTTCTTGCGCGTGGTCAAGCAGATCGACAAACGCCTGGGCCACCACCCCGTGCCGATTCAGCTGGCGATCGGCAGCGAAGAAAACTTCATCGGCCAGATCGATCTGCTGAAGATGAAAGCCATCTACTGGAATGACGCCGACAATGGCGCCAGCTACCGCGAAGAGGACATCCCCGCCGAGTTGCAGGCACTCGCCGACGAGTGGCGTGCGCACTTGGTCGAGGCGGCCGCCGAGGCCAACGACCAGTTCATGGAGCTGTATCTGGACGGCCAGGAGCTGAGCAACGAGCAGATCAAGGCCGGCCTGCGTCAGCGCACCATCGCCAATGAAATCGTGCCGACCGTACTCGGCTCGTCATTCAAGAATAAGGGCGTGCCGTTGATGCTCGACGCGGTCATCGACTACCTGCCCGCCCCCAGCGAAATACCGGCCATCAAAGGCACCGACCCGGACCACGACGACCGGCCGCTGGAGCGCCACGCCGACGATAATGAGCCGTTTTCGGCGCTGGCGTTCAAGATCGCCACAGATCCGTTCGTAGGCACGCTGACCTTCGCGCGGGTCTACTCCGGCATCCTCAGTTCGGGCGATGCCGTGCTCAACTCGGTCAAAGGCAAAAAGGAACGGGTCGGCCGTATGGTGCAGATGCACGCCAACCAGCGCGCCGAGATCAAGAACGTCTGCGCCGGCGACATCGCCGCGCTGATCGGCATGAAGGACGTCACCACCGGCGATACCTTGTGCGACCTGAACAAGCCGATCATCCTTGAGCGCATGGACTTCCCCGACCCAGTGATTTCGGTGGCGGTCGAGCCGAAAACCAAGGCCGATCAAGAGAAAATGGGCATTGCCTTGAGCAAGCTGGCCCAGGAAGACCCGTCGTTTCGGGTCAAGACCGACGAAGAAACCGCACAGACGATCATTTCCGGCATGGGCGAGCTGCACCTGGACATCATTGTCGACCGCATGCGTCGCGAGTTTGGCGTCGAGGCCAACATCGGCAAGCCGCAGGTCGCCTACCGCGAGAAGATCCGCAACACCTGCGAAATCGAAGGCAAGTTCGTCCGTCAATCCGGTGGCCGCGGCCAATACGGCCACTGCTGGATCCGCTTTGCGCCAGGCGAGGAAGGTAAAGAGGGCCTGGAGTTCATCAACGAGGTGGTCGGCGGGGTCATACCGCGCGAGTACATCCCGGCCATCCAGAAGGGCATCGAAGAGCAGATGCACAATGGCGTGTTGGCCGGCTATCCGCTGATCGGCCTCAAGGCGGCAGTATTCGACGGCTCCTACCACGATGTCGACTCCAACGAGATGGCCTTCAAGATCGCGGCGTCGATGGCCACCAAGCAACTATCACAGAAAGGCGGCGCGGTATTGCTGGAGCCGGTGATGAAGGTTGAAGTGGTCACCCCCGATGAATATCAGGGCGACATCATCGGCGACCTGAGCAGGCGCCGCGGCATGATCCAGGAAGGGGAAGAGACGCCGGCCGGCAAGGTGATCCGCGCCGAGGTGCCGTTGGGTGAGATGTTTGGCTACTCGACGCAGATGCGCTCGATGACTCAGGGCCGGGCCAGCTACACCATGGAGTTCACCAAGTACGGTGAGGCGCCGGCCACTATCGCCGAGGCGATCATCAAGAAGAACACCGGCAACTAGGCCAGCGGGTTGTTATGCCTGAGCCGCGCATCCACGCCGGCCCAGGCATGATCGATCAGTGCTGGGCCCCTGCCCGCTTGAGCAGCTTCTTGCAGCGCTCGGACAGGTGCACAACACGCAGATGCTTGCCGGCCTTGCTGTAACGCTCGCGCAAGGTTTGCAACGCCGCCACCGCCGAGTAGTCGACAAAGCTCAGGTGCTTGCAATCCAGCGTCACCCCATCAGGGTCCTGCGTGGGCTCGAACTGGTTGAGGAACGCCGCCGTGGAAGCAAAAAACAGCGTGCCGTGTACCTGATAGTGCTTGTTGCCATCACTATCGACATGGCTGTCGGCGTACAGCTCGCGGGCATGCTGCCAGGCGAAGTTGATCGCCGCAAGGATGATCCCGAACAGCACCGCCATGGCCAGGTCGGTGAATACCGTGACCACGGTCACGGCAATGATCGCCAGCACATCACTGACGGGTACCTTGTGCAACACCCGCAGTGAGGCCCAGGCGAAGGTCTGCTGGGCCACCACGAACATCACCCCGACCAGTGCCGCCAGCGGTATCCGCTCGATCAGTGGTGACAGGAACAACACGAACAGCAGGATCATGCCGCCAGCCACTACCCCCGACAGCCGCCCACGGCCATTGGAGCTGAGGTTGATCATGGTCTGCCCGATCATCGCGCAGCCACCCATGCCACCGCACATGCCCGAGACCATGTTGGCCGCGCCCAGGGCCACACATTCACGGTCTGGAAAGCCACGGCTCTCGGTGATTTCGTCGGTGAGGTTAAGGGTCAGCAGGGTTTCCAGCAGGCCGACCATGGCCATCAGCAGCGCATAGGGGGCAATGATTTTCAGCGTGTCAAGCGTCCATGGCACCTGCGGCCAAGCCAACTGCGGCAGGCCGCCGGCGATATGCGCCATCTCACCCAGGGTCCTTGTCGGCAGATCAAGCAGATACACCAGCAGGCCGACGCCGAGGATGGCCACCAGCGCCGGCGGCACGCTGCGGGTCAGGCGCGGCAAAACATAGACCACCAGCATGGTCAACGCTACCAGGCCAATCATCAGGTACAGCGGGGTGCCACTGAGCCACTGCTCGCCACTTTTGAAATGCTCGAGCTGGGCCATGGCGATGACGATGGCCAGGCCATTGACGAAGCCAAGCATCACCGGGTACGGCACCAGCCTTACGAGCTTGCCCAAGCGCAGCACGCCAAACACGATCATCAGCAACCCGCCCAGCAGCACCGTTGCCAGCAGGTATTGCGCGCCGTGCTGTACCACCAGCGCGACGATCACTACCGCCATCGAGCCGGCCGCGCCGGAGATCATCCCCGGCCGGCCGCCGAACAGCGCTGTCAGGGTGCAGATGATGAAGGCGCCGTACAAACCCATCAGCGGGTTGAGATGGGCGACCAAGGCAAAGGCGATGCACTCGGGTACCAGGGCGAAGGAAGTAGTCAGGCCGGCGAGAAGATCGGCGCGTAGTCGGGCGGGTTTCATGGGCTTCCTGAGATCAGTCAATCTGTGCAGGCGCTGGCATCTGGGCGTGCAGCGAGCGGGGGCGCGATGTTACGTAATTTGTCCGGGGGCAACCACCTGTGCGTGGCGACTGAGCGCATTTGACTCAGGTTGTGATCCTCATCCGGCATAACCGTGACAAATTTGCCATCATGTCTGTTCAACCTGCGGAGAACTCCAACATGCTGCTACGCCCCCTGCTCGCTTCACTGCTGCTGGCTACCAGCCTTGGCGCCCAGGCCGCCACCGAAGTGCTGCCCTTGCAGCACCGCAGCAGTGCCGAGCTGCTGCCCACCGCGCAGGCCTTTATTGGCAAGGAAGGCAGCGTCAGCGCCTTCGAGAACAAGCTGATCGTCAACGCCAGCCCCGAACGCATTGGCGACTTGCGCGCGCTGCTGCAGCAACTCGACAGCAAAGCCAAGCGCTTGCTGATCAGCGTCGACAACAATGACAGCAACTTTCAGGACAACCGTGGCAATGCTCGGGTGATTCGCTACGGCACCAGCAACCGGGAGGGCGGCCTGCAGCAGATCCAGGCCAGTGACGGCCAGCCGGCGCTGATCCAGGTTGGCCAGAGCGTGCCGATCACCAGCAGCAGCACCGACGGCTACGGCCGCGTGCAGAGCAACACTGAATATCGCAATGTGACCCAGGGTTTCTATGTCACACCCAGCGTCAGCGGCGACACGGTGCGGCTGGCAATCAGCAGCAATAATGATCGAATGAGCAGCGAACGTCCCGATGTAGTGAAAGTGCAGAGCACCGACACAACCGTAACCGGCAGGCTTGGCGAGTGGATTACTTTGGCCGGGTACAACCAGCAGAGCCAGGCTGAACGGAGTGCGTCAAGCCACAGTTACAGCACGCAACGCGGAGAAAACCTGACTTTGCGTGTCAGAGTCGACCTTCTCGACTGAACCCAGGCAATTCGAGGCTTCGACCAAAGGCCTTGAAACTGACTGTGGAGTCGCATTAGACCAAAGATGTAGTAGACCCAGAAAAGCACTACAAAACATTTGACAGGCACTTTTTGACAAGGGCATGATGGCCTCGCTCCCGCTAATCAGAGGCCCTGGCAAGGGTCTTCGAGGCGCGCTCCGGCTACCCCTGGAGGCGTCTCGTGTCTACACGGCCCACAAGGCGGTTCGACCGGATTGCGACTGCAACGAGAAGTTGTCCCGAGGGACGGAAGCGCATCACCGCAGTCACCAGGCAAATCCTGTCGCGCCACAGCAAGGCATCCACGAGCCGACCTGTCGCCGCACCTTGCCCGAGCTGCGCCCTCCTTCCCCTTCGAGCCTTGGCGTTCGCCGTCGTACCTCCTTCGAACAGGACAGCCGTCAGGCGCTCTGATCCGCGACTTTTGAGCATCAGCACCACAACTACCCCAAGAATGATGCGACGAGGTTTTAATCACATGGCACTGACACGCGAACAGCAAATTGCAGCCCTCGAGAAAGACTGGGCCGAGAACCCGCGCTGGAAAGGCGTGACCCGTACCTACTCCGCCGCCGATGTCGTTCGTCTGCGTGGCTCGCTGCAACCGGAGCACACCCTGGCCCAGGTTGGCGCAGAGAAACTCTGGAAGCTGGTCACCCAAGGTGCCCACCCGTCCTTCCGTCCGGACAAGGACTTCGTCAACTGCATGGGAGCGCTCACCGGCGGCCAGGCAGTGCAACAGGTCAAAGCCGGCATCCAGGCTATTTACCTGTCCGGCTGGCAGGTTGCCGCCGACAACAACTCGGCAGAGTCGATGTACCCCGATCAGTCGCTGTACCCGGTTGACTCGGTGCCGACCGTGGTCAAGCGCATCAACAACTCGTTCCGCCGTGCCGACCAGATCCAGTGGAAAGCGGGCAAGAACCCGGGCGACGAAGGCTATGTCGACTACTTCGCGCCGATCGTGGCCGACGCCGAAGCCGGTTTCGGCGGCGTGCTCAACGCCTACGAGCTGATGAAGAACATGATCGAAGCGGGCGCCGCAGGCGTGCACTTCGAAGACCAGCTGGCCTCGGTGAAAAAATGCGGCCACATGGGCGGCAAGGTACTGGTACCGACCCAGGAAGCTGTACAGAAGCTGGTGGCTGCGCGCCTGGCTGCTGACGTTGCGGGCGTACCGACCATTATCCTGGCCCGTACCGACGCCAACGCCGCCGACCTGCTGACCAGCGATTGCGACCCGTACGACCAGCCGTTCGTGCTCGGCGAGCGCACCCGTGAAGGTTTCTATAAAGTACGCGCTGGCCTCGATCAGGCAATTTCGCGTGGCCTGGCCTACGCGCCGTATGCCGACCTGATCTGGTGCGAAACCGCCAAGCCAGACCTGGACGAAGCCCGCCGATTTGCCGAGGCGATCAAGAAGGAATACCCGGACCAGCTGCTGTCGTACAACTGCTCGCCGTCGTTCAACTGGAAGAAGAACCTCGACGACGCAACCATCGCCAAATTCCAGCGCGAGCTGTCGGCCATGGGTTACAAGCACCAGTTCATCACCCTGGCCGGCATCCACAACATGTGGCACGGCATGTTCAACCTGGCGCATGACTATGCGCGCAATGACATGACCGCCTACGTGAAGCTGCAAGAGCAGGAATTCGCCGATGCCAGCAAGGGCTATACCTTTGTTGCGCACCAGCAGGAAGTCGGCACTGGCTACTTTGACGACATGACCACCGTAATCCAGGGTGGCGCTTCGTCGGTGACAGCGCTGACCGGCTCGACCGAGGAAGAGCAGTTCCATTGAGGTAGCGGTTGGTTGATGGAATGAGCAGGCCCAGGCTCCCGGTGAGGGAGCCTGGGTTTTTTTATGACTAGCGAGAAAGGGCCGACCAGCCGCCAGGCAGCGTATGAGCAAAAAACCTGATCAGGTCTATGCTCCCAGAAGCGATCAACCCGCCCCAGTACTCACCAGACCATTGATCCAGAGCGGGGCAAACCGTTTAAAAAGCTGCTAGAACGAGAGCCCTTCGCATTTGCAACAAAAAAGCAACGCCAGCAACTTTGCAAGCATCAGACCAAGTAAAATGAACCGCACCACTCCAAACGATATTAATTATCATTACGCAACTTGCATTCCGTTACATGATGCAGGAAACATAATTAACAAAACCAGCCGCAATGCCCGAAAATCAAGGCTTTCAGCCAGTTACAATCGGTTTTTGTAGTTAAACCGAAGAATTAATTTGCCATAGAAATTTTACTTGCTCTTGGTTTACCCATAAAATCAGCGCGATTGATTCAGCTGCGACATTTGGTCACTGCACCCGCGACACCGCGTCGCCGCGTTACTTATTTCAGACTGCAGAGCTGGGTCTCTGTATAAGGATTTCTAGCATGTCGGATTCAGCAGGACTCATCGCCCACAACTGGGGCTTTGCCATCTTCCTTCTGGGTGTCGTCGGCCTGTGCGCCTTCATGCTCGGCCTGTCCGCCCTGCTCGGCAGCAAAGCCTGGGGCCGCGCCAAGAACGAACCCTTTGAATCCGGCATGCTGCCTACCGGCGGGGCGCGCATGCGCCTGTCGGCAAAATTCTATCTGGTCGCGATGCTCTTCGTGATCTTCGATATCGAAGCCCTCTTTCTCTTTGCATGGTCTGTGTCCGTCCGCGAAAGCGGCTGGACCGGATTCGTCGAAGCACTCGTTTTCATAGCAATTCTGTTGGCAGGTCTTGTCTACCTATGGCGCGTCGGGGCCCTCGATTGGGCTCCCGAAGGTCGTCGCAAGCGGCAAGCGAAGCTGAAACAATGAGGCTTTGGCATGCAATACAATCTCACCAGAATCGATCCGGATGCACCCAACGAGCAATATCCGGTCGGTGAGCGGGAAACCGTTACCGATCAATTGCTCGAAGACCAGGTCCACAAGAACATCTACATGGGGAAACTCGAAGATGTGCTTCGTGGTGCGGTCAACTGGGGTCGCAAGAACTCCCTGTGGCCGTATAACTTCGGCCTGTCCTGCTGCTACGTGGAAATGACCACGGCGTTCACGGCACCCCACGACATCGCCCGCTTCGGCGCCGAAGTCATCCGGGCCTCGCCGCGTCAGGCCGACTTCATGGTCATCGCCGGTACCTGCTTCATCAAGATGGCGCCGATCATTCAGCGCCTGTACGAGCAGATGCTCGAACCAAAATGGGTCATTTCCATGGGTTCGTGCGCCAACTCCGGTGGCATGTACGACATCTACTCGGTCGTTCAGGGGGTCGACAAGTTCCTCCCCGTGGATGTCTACGTACCCGGCTGCCCGCCACGCCCCGAGGCGTTCCTGCAAGGCTTGATGCTGCTGCAGGAATCGATCGGGCAAGAACGACGTCCGCTCTCCTGGGTAGTAGGCGATCAAGGCATTTACCGTGCCGAGATGCCTGCCCAGAAAGACCTGCGTCGTGAACAGCGTATTCAGGTCACCAACCTGCGCAGCCCCGACGAAGTCTGATCCAGCGACCTGCCGCCCGCTCCCCCTGGAGCCGGCGGCCTGGCTTCATTCTCTACGTTGACCGAAAGCGACCGAGACCATGACAGCGGACACCGCTATTTATATTCCGCCTTACAAGGCTGACGACCAAGATGTGGTCGTCGAACTGAACAACCGCTTTGGCGCCGACGCCTTCGTCGCCCAGGAGACCCGTACTGGCATGCCGGTGCTGTGGGTCAAGCGCGCCCAACTCAAGGAAGTGCTGGCGTTTCTGCGCAACGTGGCCAAGCCGTACAGCATGCTGTTCGACCTGCACGGTGTCGACGAGCGCCTGCGCACTCATCGCCGCGGCCTGCCTGCAGCTGACTTCAGCGTGTTCTACCACCTGCTTTCGGTAGAACGTAACAGCGACGTGATGATCAAGGTCTCGCTCAGCGAAGGCGACCTCAACCTGCCTTCGGTGACCGGTATCTGGCCAAATGCCAACTGGTACGAGCGTGAAGTCTGGGACATGTTCGGCATCGACTTTGCCGGCCACCCGCACCTGACCCGTATCCTGATGCCGCCGACCTGGGAAGGTCACCCGTTGCGCAAGGACTTCCCGGCGCGCGCCACCGAATTCGATCCGTTCAGCCTGACCCTGGCCAAGCAGCAGCTTGAAGAAGAGTCGGCGCGTTTCAACCCGGAAGCCTGGGGCATGAAGCGTCAGGGCGCCAACGAGGACTACATGTTCCTCAACCTGGGCCCCAACCACCCGTCTGCGCACGGTGCCTTCCGGATCGTCATGCAGCTGGACGGTGAAGAGATCGTCGACTGCGTGCCGGACATCGGTTACCACCACCGTGGCGCCGAGAAGATGGCCGAGCGTCAGTCCTGGCACAGCTTCATCCCCTACACCGACCGTATCGACTACCTCGGTGGGGTGATGAACAACCTGCCGTACGTGCTCGCGGTCGAGAAGCTGGCGGGGATCCAGGTGCCGCAGAAGGTCGACGTGATCCGCATCATGCTCGCCGAGTTCTTCCGCATCACCAGCCACCTGCTGTTCCTGGGAACCTACATCCAGGACGTCGGCGCCATGACCCCGGTGTTCTTCACCTTTACCGACCGCCAGCGCGCCTACACCGTGATCGAAGCGATTACCGGTTTCCGCCTGCACCCGGCCTGGTACCGCATCGGTGGCGTCGCCCACGACCTGCCACGCGGCTGGGAGAAACTGGTCAAGGACTTCGTCGACTGGCTGCCCAAGCGCCTCGATGAGTACAACAAGGCCGCCTTGCAGAACAGCATCCTCAAGGGCCGGACCATCGGCGTTGCCGCCTACAACACCAAAGAAGCCCTGGAATGGGGCGTCACCGGTGCCGGCCTGCGTTCCACTGGCCTGGACTTCGACCTGCGTAAAGCGCGGCCATACTCCGGCTACGAGAACTTTGAGTTCGAAGTGCCGCTGGCCAACAACGGCGATGCCTACGACCGCTGCATGGTCCGCGTCGAAGAGATGCGCCAAAGTATCCGCATCATCGACCAGTGCATGCGCAACATGCCGGAAGGCCCGTACAAGGCGGATCACCCGCTGACCACGCCGCCGCCGAAAGAGCGCACCCTGCAGCACATCGAGACCTTGATCACGCACTTCCTGCAAGTCTCGTGGGGCCCGGTCATGCCGGCCAACGAGTCGTTCCAGATGATCGAAGCGACCAAGGGCATCAACAGTTACTACCTGACGAGCGACGGCGGCACCATGAGCTATCGCACCCGGATTCGTACGCCGAGCTACCCGCACCTGCAGCAGATCCCTTCGGTGATCAAAGGCAGCATGGTCGCGGACATGATCGCGTACCTGGGCAGTATCGACTTCGTTATGGCTGACGTGGACCGCTAAGCATGAATAACACGCTTATCCAAACCGACCGTTTCGCCCTGAGCGAAACCGAGCGCTCGGCCATCGAGCACGAAAAGCACCACTACGAGGACCCGCGTGCGGCGTCCATCGAAGCCCTGAAGATTGTCCAGAAGCAACGCGGCTGGGTCCCGGACGGCGCCATCTATGCGATTGGCGAGCTGCTTGGCATCCCTGCCAGCGACGTCGAGGGTGTGGCCACCTTCTACAGCCAGATCTTCCGTCAGCCAGTCGGCCGGCACATCATCCGTGTCTGCGACAGCATGGTCTGCTACATCGGCGGCCACGAGTCGGTGGTCAGCCAGATTCAGAGCGAGCTGGGCATCGGCCTCGGCCAGACCACTGCAGACGGGCGTTTCACCCTGCTGCCGGTGTGCTGCCTGGGCAACTGCGACAAGGCCCCGGCGCTGATGATCGACGATGACACCTTTGGCGACGTGCAGCCTGCTGGCGTGACCAAACTGCTGGAGGGTTACGTATGACCATCACTTCCTTCGGCCCGGCCAACCGCATTGCGCGCGCCGCCGAGACTCACCCGCTGACCTGGCGCCTGCGTGACGACGGCGAGCCGATCTGGCTCGACGAGTACCAGGCCAAGGACGGCTACGCCGCTGCCCGCAAGGCACTGGCGCAGATGTCCCAGGACGACATCGTTCAGACCGTCAAGGACGCCGGCCTCAAGGGTCGTGGTGGCGCCGGCTTCCCCACTGGGGTGAAGTGGGGCCTGATGCCCAAAGACGAATCCATGAACATCCGCTACCTCCTGTGCAACGCGGATGAAATGGAGCCCAACACCTGGAAAGACCGCATGCTGATGGAGCAACAGCCCCATCTGCTGGTGGAGGGCATGCTGATCAGCGCCCGCGCCCTCAAGGCCTACCGCGGTTACATCTTCCTGCGTGGCGAATACACCACCGCCGCGAAAAACCTCAACCGTGCTATCGACGAAGCCAAGGCCGCTGGCCTGCTGGGCAAGAACATTCTCGGCAGCGGTTTTGACTTCGAGCTGTTCGTTCACACCGGTGCCGGGCGTTACATCTGCGGTGAAGAAACCGCGCTGATCAACTCGCTCGAAGGCCGCCGCGCCAACCCGCGCTCCAAGCCGCCCTTCCCTGCCGCCGTTGGCGTATGGGGCAAGCCGACCTGCGTGAACAACGTCGAGACCCTGTGCAACGTGCCAGCCATCGTTGGCAATGGCGTTGACTGGTACAAGTCGCTGGCCCGCGAAGGCAGCGAAGACCACGGCACCAAGCTGATGGGCTTCTCCGGCAAGGTGAAAAACCCAGGCCTGTGGGAACTGCCCTTCGGCGTGACCGCCCGTGAGCTGTTCGAAGACTACGCCGGCGGCATGCGCGATGGCTTCAAGCTCAAGTGCTGGCAACCAGGCGGCGCCGGTACCGGCTTCCTGTTGCCTGAGCACCTCGACGCGCAGATGTACGCCGGCGGCATCGCCAAGGTTGGCACCCGGATGGGTACCGGCCTGGCCATGGCAGTCGACGACAGCGTCAGCATGGTGTCGCTGCTGCGCAACATGGAAGAGTTCTTTGCCCGTGAGTCGTGCGGCTGGTGCACACCGTGCCGTGATGGTTTGCCGTGGAGCGTGAAGATGCTGCGTGCGCTGGAGAACGGCCAGGGCAAGGCAGAAGACATCGAGACGCTGCTCGGCCTGGTCAACTTCCTCGGCCCTGGTCGTACCTTCTGTGCCCACGCACCGGGTGCCGTCGAGCCGCTGGGCAGCGCCATCAAATACTTCCGCTCCGAGTTCGAGGCCGGTGTCGCTGCTACCAGCGAGCACACCCTGCGCCCGGATTTGGCCAAGCCGATCCAGGTCGAACCGACTGTGGCCGGCGCGTAACACATTTGCATGCGGGTGGTCCGTGCCACCCGCCAGCCTCGCAGGCGCGCACGGTATTGACCGATGCGAGCCGCAGGCACACAGATTTCCATTAGCCACGCCCGCTCACGCGGGCCAACGAAGAACTTTGAACCATGGCCACTATCCACGTAGACGGCAAAGCGCTCGAAGTCAACGGTGCAGACAACCTCTTACAGGCCTGTCTGTCGCTCGGCCTCGACATCCCTTATTTCTGCTGGCACCCGGCGCTTGGTAGCGTCGGTGCCTGCCGCCAGTGTGCGGTCAAGCAGTACACCGACGAAAACGACACCCGTGGTCGTATCGTCATGTCCTGCATGACTCCTGCCAGCGATGGCACCTGGATTTCCATCGAAGACGACGAGTCGAAGGCGTTTCGCGCCAGCGTCGTCGAATGGCTGATGACTAACCACCCGCACGACTGCCCGGTCTGCGAAGAAGGCGGTCACTGCCACCTGCAAGACATGACGGTAATGACCGGCCACAACGAGCGCCGTTACCGCTTCACCAAGCGTACCCACCAGAACCAGGACCTCGGCCCGTTCGTCGCACACGAGATGAACCGCTGCATCGCCTGCTACCGCTGCGTGCGCTTCTACAAGGACTACGCCGGCGGCACCGACCTGGGTGTTTACGGCGCCCATGACAACGTCTACTTCGGTCGGGTTGAAGATGGCGTGCTCGAGAGCGAGTTCTCCGGCAACCTCACCGAGGTCTGCCCGACCGGTGTGTTCACCGACAAGACCCACTCCGAGCGTTACAACCGTAAGTGGGACATGCAGTTTGCCCCAAGCATCTGCCATGGCTGCTCAAGCGGTTGCAACATCAGCCCGGGTGAGCGCTACGGCGAACTGCGTCGTATCGAAAACCGCTTCAACGGTTCGGTCAACCAGTACTTCCTGTGCGACCGTGGCCGCTTCGGTTACGGCTACGTCAACCGCAAGGACCGTCCGCGCCAGCCGCTGCTGGCCGATGGCAACAAACTGAGCGTCGATGCTGCGCTGGACAAGGCTGCCGACCTGCTGCGCGGCCGCACCATCGTTGGTATCGGTTCGCCACGGGCCAGCCTTGAAAGCAACTACGGCCTGCGCGAGCTGGTCGGTGCCGAGTACTTCTACTCCGGTATGGAAGCTGCCGAGCTCAAGCGCGTGCGCCTGGTGCTGGACGTGCTCAACAACAGCCCGCTGCCGGTGCCGACCCTGCGCGACATCGAAGACCACGATGCGGTGTTCGTACTCGGTGAAGACCTGACCCAAACCGCAGCGCGCGTCGCCCTGTCGGTTCGCCAGGCCACCAAAGGCAAGGCCGAGGCCATGGCCGACGCGATGCGCGTACAGCCGTGGCTCGACGCCGCAGTGAAAAACATCGGTCAGCACGCGCTGTACCCGCTGTTTATCGCAAGCCTTGCTGAAACCAAGCTCGATGACGTCGCTGAAGAGTGCGTGCACGCCGCCCCCGCCGACCTGGCGCGCCTGGGCTTCGCCGTTGCCCATGCAATCGATCCAAGTGCTCCAGCGGTAATCGGTCTGGACGACGAGGCCAAGGCCCTGGCCCAGCGTATCGCCGATGCATTGGTCGCTGCCCAGCGTCCGCTGGTGGTGTCGGGTGTTTCCCTGGCCGAACCTGCATTGATCGAAGCCGCCGCCAACATCGCCAAAGCGCTCAAGCTGCGCGAGAAGAATGGTTCGCTGAGCCTGGTGGTGCCTGAGGCCAACAGCCTCGGCCTGGCCATGCTCGGTGGTGATTCGGTGGACGCTGCGCTGGATGCGGTCATCAGCGGCAAGGCTGACGCTATTGTCGTGGTCGAAAACGATCTGTACGCCCGTGTTCCGGCGGCCAAGGTCGACGCTGCTCTGGCTGCGGCCAAGGTGGTCATCGTTGCCGACCACTCCAAGACTGCCACCAGCGAGCGCGCTCACCTGGTCCTGCCGGCGGCATCGTTTGCCGAAGGCGACGGTACCCTGGTCAGCCAGGAAGGCCGCGCCCAGCGCTTCTTCCAGGTGTTCGATCCGACCTACATGGACAGCAGCATCCAGATCCACGAAGGCTGGCGCTGGATGCACGCCCTGCGCGCGACCCTGCTCAACAAGCCGGTCGACTGGACTCAGTTGGACCACGTCACCAGCGCCTGCGCTGCCGCCACGCCGCAACTGGCCGCGATCGTCAACGCCGCGCCTAGTGCTGCGTTCCGCATCAAGGGCCTGAAGCTTGCCCGTGAGCCGCTGCGCTACTCCGGCCGTACGGCCATGCGCGCCAACATCAGCGTGCACGAGCCGCGTACTCCGCAAGACAAGGACACCGCGTTCGCCTTCTCCATGGAAGGCTACTCGGGTTCGGTCGAACCGCGCCAACAAGTGCCGTTCGCCTGGTCGCCGGGCTGGAACTCGCCGCAAGCCTGGAACAAGTTTCAGGATGAGGTCGGCGGCCATCTGCGTGCAGGTGACCCAGGCGTGCGCCTGATCGAGTCGCAGGGTGACCGTCTGAACTGGTTCAGCGCGATCCCGGCAGCCTTCAGCCCGGCCCGTGGTACCTGGACAGCGGTGCCGTTGTTCCACCTGTTCGGCAGCGAAGAAACCTCCTCGCGCGCTGCACCGGTGCAAGAGCGCATCCAGCCGGCCTATGTGGCCTTGGCCAAGTCCGAAGCAGACCGCCTCGGCGTCAACGAAGGCACGCTGCTCAGCCTGACCGTCGCTGGCGTCTCGCTGCGCCTGCCGCTGCGTATCAATGAACAGCTGGGCGCAGGCCTGGTCGCGTTGCCGAAAGGCCTGGCCGGGATTCCACCGGCCATCTTCGGTGCATCCGTCGAAGGCCTGCAGGAGGCAGCACAATGACCTGGTTAACCCCCGAAGTGATCGACGCGATCATCGCCGTGGTCAAGGCCGTTGTGGTCTTGCTCGCGGTAGTGGTCTGCGGCGCGCTGCTCAGCTTTGTCGAGCGGCGCCTGCTGGGCTGGTGGCAGGACCGTTACGGTCCGAACCGGGTTGGCCCGTTCGGCATGTTCCAGATCGCAGCCGACATGCTGAAGATGTTCTTCAAGGAAGACTGGAACCCGCCGTTCGTTGATCGGGTGATCTTCACCCTGGCACCCGTAGTGGCCATGAGCGCACTGCTGATTGCCTTCTCGATCATCCCGATCACCCCAAGCTGGGGTGTTGCCGACCTGAACATCGGCCTGCTGTTCTTCTTCGCCATGGCCGGTTTGTCGGTCTATGCGGTGTTGTTCGCAGGCTGGTCGTCGAACAACAAGTACGCCCTGCTCGGTGCCCTGCGGGCCTCGGCGCAGACCGTGTCGTATGAAGTGTTCCTGGGCCTGGCGCTGATGGGCGTGGTCGTGCAGGTTGGCTCGTTCAACATGCGCGACATCGTCGAATATCAAGCGCAGAACCTGTGGTTCATCATTCCGCAGTTCTTTGGCTTCTGCACCTTCTTCATCGCTGGCGTGGCGGTGACTCACCGTCACCCCTTCGACCAGCCAGAAGCGGAGCAGGAACTGGCCGACGGTTACCACATTGAATATGCCGGCATGAAGTGGGGCATGTTCTTCGTCGGTGAGTACATCGGCATCATCCTCATCTCGGCGCTGCTGGTAACGCTGTTCTTCGGTGGCTGGCATGGCCCGTTCGGCATCCTGCCGCAGGTGCCGTTCCTCTGGTTCGCCCTGAAGACCGCGTTCTTCATCATGCTGTTCATCCTGCTCCGTGCGTCGATCCCGCGTCCGCGCTACGACCAGGTGATGGATTTCAGCTGGAAGTTCTGCCTGCCGCTGACCCTGATCAATTTGCTGGTGACCGCTGCGATCGTGCTTTACAACACGCCAGCCGTCGCGGCCCAGTGAGGATTTGACCCATGTTCAAGTATATCGGCGACATCGTTAAGGGCACCGGCACGCAGCTGCGCAGCCTGGCCATGGTGTTCTCCCACGGGTTCCGCAAGCGCGACACCCTGCAATACCCAGAAGAAGCTGTGTACCTGCCGCCGCGCTATCGCGGCCGCATCGTCCTCACCCGCGACCCCGATGGTGAGGAGCGTTGCGTAGCCTGCAACCTCTGCGCGGTGGCCTGCCCGGTCGGCTGCATTTCGTTGCAGAAGGCCGAGACCGAGGACGGTCGCTGGTACCCGGAGTTCTTCCGCATCAACTTCTCGCGCTGCATCTTCTGCGGCCTGTGCGAAGAAGCCTGCCCGACCACCGCAATCCAGCTGACTCCGGATTTCGAAATGGCCGAGTTCAAGCGTCAGGACCTGGTGTACGAGAAAGAAGATCTGCTGATCTCCGGCCCCGGCAAATACCCTGACTACAACTTCTACCGTGTTGCGGGCATGGCAATCGCTGGCAAGCCGAAAGGCGCTGCACAGAACGAAGCCGAGCCGATCAACGTGAAGAGCTTGCTCCCATAAGGACAGAAAGATGGAATTCGCTTTCTACTTTGCATCCGGGATTGCCGTGGTTTCCACCCTGCGGGTGGTTACCGGCACCAACCCCGTACACGCCCTGCTCTACCTGATCATTTCGCTGATTTCCGTGGCGATGATCTTCTTCTCGCTGGGTGCACCGTTTGCCGGTGCCCTGGAAGTGATCGCCTACGCCGGCGCCATCATGGTGCTGTTCGTGTTCGTGGTGATGATGCTCAACCTGGGGCCGGCTTCAGTCGCCCAGGAGCGCGGCTGGCTGACCCCAGGGATCTGGGCCGGGCCGGTGCTGCTGGGCGCCTTGCTGCTGGCTGAATTGCTCTATGTGCTGTTCGTTGCGCCAAGCGGCGCGGGCATCAGCGGCACCACCGTGGACGCCAAGACCGTCGGCATCAGCCTGTTCGGTCCGTATCTGCTGGTGGTCGAACTGGCTTCGATGCTGCTGCTTGCTGCGGCCGTCACCGCCTTCCATTTGGGCCGCAACGAGGCGAAGGAGTAAATCATGGGTGCTATCCCGATGGAACACGGCCTGGCAGTCGCCGGCATTCTGTTCTGCCTTGGTCTGGTTGGCCTGATGGTCCGCCGCAACATTCTCTTCGTGCTCATGAGCCTGGAAGTCATGATGAACGCTTGTGCGCTGGCGTTTATCGTCGCCGGCGCGCGTTGGGTACAACCCGACGGCCAGGTCATGTTCATTCTGGTGATCAGCCTGGCAGCCGCCGAGGCCAGCATTGGCCTGGCGATCCTGCTGCAGCTGTATCGCCGCTTCCACACTCTCGACATCGATGCTGCCAGTGAGATGCGCGGATGAACCTTCTCTTCCTGACTTTCGTCTTCCCGTTGCTGGGCTTCCTGCTGCTGTCGTTCTCGCGCGGGCGGTTCTCGGAGAACCTCTCGGCGCTGATCGGCGTTGGCTCGATCGGCCTTTCGGCTGCTGTCTCGGCCTATGTCATCTGGCAATTCAACGTTGCCCCGCCTGAGGGCGGCGCCTACAGCCAACTGCTCTGGCAGTGGATGTCGGTGGATGGCTTTGCGCCGAGCTTCACCCTCTACCTGGACGGCCTGTCGGTGACCATGCTTGGCGTGGTCACCGGTGTCGGCTTCCTGATCCACCTGTTCGCCTCCTGGTACATGCGTGGCGAAGCCGGCTACTCGCGCTTCTTCTCGTACACCAACCTGTTCATCGCCAGCATGCTGTTCCTGATCCTGGGCGATAACCTGCTGTTCATCTACTTCGGCTGGGAAGGCGTGGGCCTGTGCTCGTACCTGTTGATCGGTTTCTATTACAGCAACCGCAACAACGGTAACGCCGCCCTCAAGGCCTTTGTCGTGACCCGTATCGGCGACGTGTTCATGGCCATCGGCATGTTCATTCTGTTCGCCCAGCTGGGTACCTTGAATGTGCAGGAACTGCTGGTGCTGGCACCGCAGAAGTTCCAGGCTGGTGATACCTGGATGGTACTGGCAACGCTGATGTTGCTCGGCGGTGCGGTTGGTAAATCGGCGCAGCTGCCGTTGCAGACCTGGTTGGCTGACGCCATGGCTGGCCCGACGCCGGTTTCGGCACTGATCCACGCCGCGACCATGGTCACGGCTGGCGTCTACCTGATCGCGCGTACCCACGGCTTGTTCGCCCTGGCGCCGGATATCCTCCACCTGGTCGGTATCGTTGGCGGTGTGACCCTGGTACTGGCCGGCTTTGCCGCGCTGGTGCAGACCGACATCAAGCGCATCCTCGCCTACTCGACCATGAGCCAGATCGGCTACATGTTCCTGGCCCTGGGCGTTGGTGCCTGGGAAGGCGCGATCTTCCACCTGATGACTCACGCCTTCTTCAAGGCGTTGCTGTTCCTTGCCTCCGGTGCGGTGATCGTTGCCTGCCACCACGAGCAGAACATCTTCAAGATGGGCGGTCTGTGGAAGAAACTGCCACTGGCCTACGCCAGCTTCGTGGTCGGTGGTGCGGCGCTGGCTGCCCTGCCGATCCTGACCGCAGGCTTCTACTCCAAGGACGAGATCCTCTGGGAAGCGTTCGCCAGCGGCAACAGCGGCCTGCTCTACGCTGGCCTGCTCGGCGCGTTCATGACCTCGCTGTACACCTTCCGCCTGATCTTCATTGCCTTCCATGGCGAAGCCAAGACCGAAGCTCATGCTGGCCATGGAATTTCCCACTGGCTGCCACTGGGCACGCTGATCGTGCTGTCGACCTTTGTCGGTGCCTGGATCCATCCACCACTGGCGGGTGTGCTGCCGCAGAGCGTCGGCCATGCCGGTGGCGAAGCCAAGCACAGCCTGGAAATCGCCTCGGGCGCCATTGCCATCGCCGGTATCCTGCTGGCGGCCATGCTGTTCCTGGGCAAGCGTCGCCTGGTCACGGCCATCGCCAACAGCGGCATCGGTCGCCTGCTCACGGCCTGGTGGTTCGCCGCCTGGGGCTTTGACTGGATCTACGACAAGCTGTTCGTCAAACCTTACCTGCTGATCTGCCACTTGCTGCGCAAGGACCCGGTAGATCGCGGCATCGGCCTGATTCCTCGGCTGGCACGTGGCGGTCATGTCGCCATGAGCAAGACCGAGACCGGCCAGCTGCGCTGGTACACCGCTTCGATCGCCGTAGGTGCAGTACTCGTACTCGGCGCCGTGCTGGTGGCTGCGGTATGACTTTCACACTTGCGAACCTTGCGACTTTGCCAAAGGAAACGAACCCGTCATGATTTTGCCTTGGCTGATCCTGATTCCCTTCATCGGCGGCTTCCTGTGCTGGCTGGGTGAGCGCTTCGGCTCTACCCTGCCGCGCTGGATTGCACTGCTGACCATGTCCCTGTTGCTCGGTATCGGCCTCTGGCTGTGGGCCAACGGTGACTACACCCTGGCCCCTGCTCCGGGCGCCGAACCTGCCTGGGCCTTCGAATACAAAGTCGAATGGATCAAGCGCTTCGGCATCAGCATCCACCTGGCGCTGGATGGCCTGTCGCTGCTGATGATCCTGCTCACCGGCCTGCTCGGTGTGCTTTCGGTGCTGTGCTCGTGGAAAGAGATCCAGCGCCACGTCGGCTTCTTCCACCTCAACCTGATGTGGATTCTGGGCGGCGTGGTCGGTGTGTTCCTGGCACTGGACCTGTTCCTGTTCTTCTTCTTCTGGGAAATGATGCTGGTGCCGATGTACTTCCTCATCGCGCTCTGGGGTCACAGCTCGGCGGATGGCAAGAAGACCCGGATCTACGCGGCGACCAAGTTCTTCATCTTCACCCAGGCCAGTGGTCTGATCATGCTGGTGGCGATTCTCGCCCTGGTACTGGTCAACTACGGCAACACTGGCGTCATCACCTTCAACTACAGCGACCTGCTCAAGGCCGACCTGCCGGCCGGTACCGAGTACCTGCTGATGCTGGGCTTCTTCATTGCCTTCGCGGTGAAGCTGCCGGTAGTGCCGTTCCACTCGTGGTTGCCTGATGCTCACGCCCAGGCGCCGACTGCCGGTTCCGTCGACCTCGCCGGTATCCTGCTGAAAACCGCTGCCTATGGCCTGCTGCGCTTTGCTCTGCCGCTGTTCCCGAACGCGTCGGCCGAGTTTGCCCCGATCGCCATGACCCTGGGCTTGATCGGTATCTTCTACGGGGCCTTCCTGGCCTTCGCGCAGACCGACATCAAGCGCTTGATCGCCTTCTCCAGCGTCTCGCACATGGGCTTCGTGCTGATCGGTATCTACTCCGGCAGCCAGCAAGCCCTGCAAGGCGCGGTGATCCAGATGCTGGCACACGGTGTTTCGGCTGCCGCGCTGTTCATCCTCAGCGGCCAGTTGTACGAGCGCCTGCATACCCGTGACATGCGTGAAATGGGCGGTCTGTGGCACCGTATCGCCTACTTGCCGGCCATCAGCCTGTTCTTTGCAGCTGCTTCGCTGGGCTTGCCGGGCACCGGCAACTTCGTCGGCGAGTTCCTGATCCTGATCGGCAGCTTCGCCCACGTGCCGTGGTTCACCGTGATTGCCACCACTGGCCTGGTGTTCGGTTCGGTCTACTCGCTAATCATGATCCACCGCGCCTACTTCGGCCCAAGCAAGTCCGAGACTGTGCTTGCTGGCATGGACGGCCGCGAGTTGATCATGGTGCTGGGCCTGGCCGTGTTGCTGATCGTGCTCGGCGTCTACCCGCAGCCGTTCCTCGACACCTCTGCCGCCACCATGAGTGGCGTGCAGCAGTGGCTCGGTTCCGCATTCACTCAACTCGCTTCGGCACGGTAAGAGCGCTATGGAATTCACCACTCAACACTTCATTGCATTGGCGCCGATGCTGATCACCACCCTCACCACGGTTGTGGTGATGCTGGCGATCGCCTGGAAGCGCAACCACTCGCAGACCTTCCTGCTGTCGACCATCGGTCTCAACGCTGCACTGCTGTCGATCCTGCCAGCACTGAAAGTCGCGCCGCTGGCGATCACCCCGTTGATCACCATCGACAAGTTCGCCTGCCTGTACATGGCGATCATGCTGGTCGCTACCCTGGCCTGCGTAACCCTGGCCCATGCTTATCTGGGCGAAGGTTCCAAAGGCTACCCGGGTAACCGCGAAGAGCTCTACCTGCTGCTGCTCATGTCGGCACTGGGCGGCCTGGTACTGGTCAGCGCCAACCACCTGGCGGGCCTGTTCATCGGTCTGGAGCTGCTCTCGGTGCCGGTCTACGGGCTGGTGGCGTACGCGTTCTTCAACAAGCGATCGCTGGAAGCCGGTATCAAGTACATGGTGCTGTCGGCTGCAGGTTCGGCGTTCCTGCTGTTCGGTATGGCGCTGCTGTATGCCGATGCAGGCACCCTAAGCTTCGACGGTATCGCCAAGGCGCTGGCCAGCACCAACATGCCAAGCCTGCTGGCTCAGATGGGCCTGGGCATGATGCTGGTCGGTCTGGCCTTCAAGCTGTCGCTGGTACCGTTCCACCTGTGGACCCCGGACGTCTACGAAGGCGCCCCGGCGCCGGTCGCAGCGTTCCTGGCCACCGCCAGCAAGGTTGCCGTGTTCGCGGTGCTGATGCGTCTGTACATGATCTCGCCTGCTGCCAGCAGCGGTGTACTGAGCACCGTGCTGGCGGTAATCGCCGTAGCTTCGATCCTGATCGGTAACCTGTTGGCGCTGACCCAGAGCAACCTCAAGCGTCTGCTCGGTTACTCGTCCATCGCCCACTTCGGCTACCTGTTGATCGCCTTGATCGCCAGCAAAGGCCTGGCCATGGAAGCCATGGGTGTTTACCTGGTCACCTATGTGATCACCAGCCTTGGCGCGTTTGGCGTGATCACGCTGATGTCGTCGCCATACGCCGGCCGTGACGCCGACGCCCTGTACGAGTACCGCGGCCTGTTCTGGCGTCGTCCGTACCTGACTGCGGTGATGACCGTGATGATGCTGTCGCTGGCGGGTATACCGCTGACCGCAGGCTTCATCGGCAAGTTCTACATCATCGCCACTGGCGTCGAGTCGCAACTGTGGTGGTTGGTCGGTGCACTGGTGATTGGTAGCGCCATCGGCGTTTACTACTACCTGCGCGTCATGGTCACCCTGTACCTGGTCGAGCCGAACCTGCGTCGCCACGACGCGCCGCTGAAGTGGGAGCAGCAGACCGGTGGCGTGATGCTGCTGGCAATTGCCCTGCTCGCCTTTGTCCTCGGTGTATACCCGCAGCCGCTGCTGGAGATGGTCCAGCAGGCCGGCCTGCAACTGATCGGCTGATCATCCGGCAAGATAAAACACCCCGCATCTGCGGGGTGTTTTTTTATGGGCAACAGGCTCACTTCGATCAGATCGACGTACGCGCGCCCTGCCTGGGTTCAGGCTCGGGTTTCCTTGGCGGGTCAGGGTTACGAGCAGCGTGGCGCAGCTCGCGGTTGGCGCTGGGCAACTGGACATCCGGATTGGGCATGCCACTGGGCGACAGTTCGTGGGTCATTTCGAACTCGGCACGCACAGACCAGCCACAGGCTTCATTGATGCACTGCAGGTAAGCGACCCTGAGAAACACATGCCGCCCTTCGCTGGTGCGGATGCGCATCCGGCTGCTGCAATGCGGGCACACCAGTTTGTAACTACTCACAGCGCCCTCCTCCAATCAGGTGGGTCTGTCGTAGGGAACAACGTGTCGGCAGCAAGAACACCTGAAAACCGGCAGTCTGTAAGTCGCTCCGACAACAGCTGGGCAAGTTGTTCCCGCGCGCTATCAGAATATTCATCACTATCATAATTACGTACCATGCGGTGCGGGTAAGGATCCATCCAGATTATTCATATTGAGTACATCCGTGCCATCGATCTTATCAGAACTTATCAGGGATATTCATAATGAGTAATACCTCTCTAGTTTCGGTGTTGCACCGGTTAAAGGAGTTAACCGGCACCAGCAGTGATTCCGCACTTGCAAAAGAGCTGGGCGTCAGTCCGCAGACCCTGAGCAGCTGGAAGGTGCGCGAGAGCATTCCCTACGCGTTTTGCATAGAAGCTGCCAACCGCCACAGCGTGTCACTGGACTGGTTGCTGCTTGGCATTGGCAGCCCGGCACGGACAGCCCAGGCAGGGCCAGCAAACGCGGCGCAAGAGCTGCTTGATCTGGTGCAGGGGCTGGCGCCTGCCGACCTGCAAGCCTTGCGTATTCAAATCGTGGACCGACTGCGCCTGCAGGAACTGGAGCGGCGCCTCGAGCAACTGAGCGCCGCTGTGCATTCGGCCTGACAATCACGATCCACGGCGCCAGCGCTGGACGATTTCCTTGAGATCAGCGTTCTCCAGCCAGAGCATCACCTTGACACTGATCGGAATCACGACCACCGCAGCGACAAAAGCCGCAACGCCTGTGGAGACGAAAGGCACCAGTGACAACAGCAGGGGCATGAATAGGTAGCCCACGCCCGCTGACAGCAACAGGGTAAGCAGGCGTTGTTGCAGGCTCAACTTGCGCCTCGTCCTTATCGTCACCCAGGCCTTGCCCTTCGACGAACTAACTAGCCAGGCGCCGAGTATCGCGCCAGCCAGGGCCTGGCCGTCGAAATTGGCCAGGTCACCCTCAATCTGCGCCCAATTACGCAGCATTTCCTGGGCAAGCTCATTCATGGGCAGCTCCCTGCAAGGCTGACCGGCCACCCAAGGCGCGCAACGTACAGTGCTCGACCAGACGCTGATAGCAGCTGCACAGGCGGCGACCGTGCACATGTCGGCAAAGGTCGGTGAGTTGCGTGTAGCCCAGTGCACGTAAACGCCGGCGCCAGCTGGCGAACTCCCCTGCGGCGATCGCCAAGGCCTGTTGACCGGCAAGTTGCAGATGGGTATCGCTGATGTACGCGGGTATCGCCAAGCGTTGGCGCAAACTCGACAGCTCGATGCGCGGCCAGAACCGGTCGTGGCGCGCCAGATAGTACAAAGGCGGGGCTGGGTCAGGCGATTGAAGCTCGGCGTCCATGGTCGTGCCTCCTCATTATTCTTGCAGCATGCCGTAGCGGATGGCCTTGATCACCGCCATTACCCGAGTGGTCACGGCGAACTTGCTGAGAATGTTGCCGACATGAAAATTTACGGTGACCTCCTTGCAGCCAATGATCTGGCCGATTTCCCATGAGGTCTTGCCATAGGCGCACCACAACAGTACTTCCCGCTCGCGCGGCGTCAGGTAAATGGGCGGGTTATTGCCCGGAGCATCAATCGGTGGGGTGACGGCGTTCATGGCTGGTTCTCCGCAGTTTCGAATCCGGCCCTCAGAGCAGAGGGGTAAGACACCACCTTACGAACTCGCGGATCGATCGCTCCAGTACCGGCAGTTGTAAAGCGATCGCCTACAACAACGTTCTAACTTCATACACTTGCCCGCTTAAGAATCGGACGTGCTTCGAGCGACATCTCGTACGTCTGACCTCCTTTGCCCTGTAAGCCCCTGCCATTGGAGTCGTTCGATGCGTTGTGTTCCACCCTCTCGCGCCTTAGGCCTGCTGATCAGTACGGCCAGCTGCCCGGTGCTGGCCAGCGCTCCCGTAGAACTGGATCAACTGCTGATCAATGATCAGCCGCAAAGCCAGTTGGAGGCGGCCGACGAGCGTCTGCGACACGTCCCGGGCGCTACCAATCTGGTAGACATGCAGCAGGTGGCACAAGGGCGGTTGGCCAGCAACCAGGACGTACTTGCCTATCAACCGGGTGTGTTTGCCCAGTCGGCGGGTAATGAGGGCATCAAACTGTCGATCCGCGGCTCGGGTATCAACCGTGCGCCGGGTGCGCACGGCTCAGGGGTCTACACGATGTTCGACGGTTTGCCGCTGACTGGCCCCGGCGGCACGCCTTACGAGCTGCTCGAGCCGCTGTGGCTGAGCCGCGCAGAGGTGCTGCGGGGCGCTAACGGTTTTGATCAGGGCGCGCTCACGCTCGGTGGCGCGATCAACTACGTGACCCACACCGGTTACGATGCCGATCGCCTGCAGGTGCGCTATGAGGCCGGCAGCCGCGGCTACGCCCATCGCCAGATCAGTTCCGGCCAGGTACTGGGCAAGCTCGATTACTACGTGGCCCTGACCGACTCGGAATACGACGGTTACCAGGAGCACAGCAGTGGCAGCGCCAAGGGCTTTGCTGCCAACGTTGGCTATCGCTTCAACCCGAATCTGGAAACGCGCTTCTACCTGCGCTACCGGGAAACCGAGAACGAACTGGCCGGGCGCCTGACCAAGGAGCAGATCAAGCACGACCCACGGGCCGCCAACGCCGCCTACCTGGCCCGTGACGACAGCCGCCCGCAGCCGGGCAGCACCTGGGTGGCCAACAAGACTACCTTCTACCTTGAGGACGATGCCCGCGTTGAAGCTGGGTTGGTCTACCACGATTTCCCGATGGACCTGCGCGAAGGGCCAATGCGCCTGAAGGTGGCCTACACCGATGTCAGCGGCACCCTGAACTACCTGCGCCGCGACACGTTGCTGGGCCACGAGAGCAAGACCACCGTGGGTTGGCGTACCACCAAGCACCTGCCTAACAACGGTGCGTCGCAGTTTGCCCGCACCAATGGCGATAATTTCGGCGCCCGCAGCCGCGACTTCAGTTATCAGGGTTCGGATACCGTGTTGCACGTCGGTAATGAACTGGAGCTGATCCCAGACCTGTGGCTGACCACCGGCCTGGCCATGATCTACACCCGCCGTGAGAGCGACGTCAGCTATCCCGCCAGTGGCGGCAAGGTCAGCCAGCACGATTGGGACTACGCCCCGCGGATCGGCCTGCGCTACGACTGGCAGCCAAACTTGCAGCTGTACGGCAACCTCAGCCGTTCGGTCGAACCGCCGCACCCGTGGTCGCTGATCTGGAGTTCTACGGTTGCGACCCAGCCAATCAAGATGCAAAACCAGACGGCGACCACGCTCGAGCTTGGCGCGCGAGGCGACTCGGCCGTCGGCCGCTGGGATCTGGCCTGGTATTACGCTCAGGTTCGCCACGAGCTGCTGGCGGTTGAACTCGTACAAGGCTTGCCTGCCAAGGAGTTCAATGCCAGCGCAACGGTGCATGAAGGGGTCGAAGCCAGCCTGGACAGCACCCTCTGGGAACAATCAGGCAGCGGCAAGCTGAGCCTGCGCCAAGCCTATACCTTCAGCGATTTTCACTACCGCGATGACCAGCGCTTTGGCGACAACCGCCTGCCTGGCCTGCCCGTGCACTACTACCAGGCCGAGCTGCGCTATGACTGGCCGAGCGGCTTCCATGTCGGCGTCAATACACAGATGGCGTCCAAGGTGCAGGTCGACTATGCCAACAGCAACCACGCCGATGCCTATGCCCAGTTCGGTGCGCGACTGGGTTGGGACTCACCGCAACAAGACTGGCAAACCTGGCTCGACCTGCGCAACCTGACCAACAAGCGTTACAGCGCCAGCGTCACCCCGGGCTATGACGATCAAGGCAGCGATCAACCCCGGGCGACGCCCGGGGAAGGATTCGGCGTGTATGCAGGTGTGTCCTACAGCTTGAAATAAGGCAGATTCAGGGCAACTGCACTTGCGGCTTGGTTTCGGTAAAGATGGTCCAGCTGGAAATGAACAACGCAGCGATCAACGGCCCGATCACGAAGCCGTTGAGGCCGAATACCGCCAGGCCGCCCAGGGTCGATACCAGGATCAGGTAGTCGGGCATGCGTGTGTCGCGCCCGACCAGGATCGGCCGCAACACGTTGTCGACCATACCGATCACCAACACACCAAAGGCCGTCAGCACCACACCCTGCCAGGTTGCCCCGGTCAGAATGAAGTAGGCCGCAACCGGTGCCCAGACGATCCCCGCGCCAACTGCTGGCAGCAACGACAGAAACGCCATCAGCACTGCCCAGATCAACGCACTGGGGATATCCAGAATCCAGAAGATCACCCCGCCCAGCGCACCCTGAGTGATCGCCACCAGCAGGTTGCCCTTGACCGTGGCGCGCACCACACGGTTGAACTTCAGTTGCAGGCGGCGCTTTTGATCCTCGGGCAGCGGTACCGCCAGGCGCACTTTGCGCGCCAACTCCGGCCCTTCACGCAAGAAGAAGAACAGGATGTAGAGCATGATGCCGAAGCTGACGAGGAAATCGAACGTGCCTTGGCCAAAGCTGAACGCCTGACTGGCCAGGATCTGGCTAGCTTGCCCGGCCCACTTGCTGATCTTGTCGCGCAAGCCATCGAGGTTACCCATGCCCATCTGGTCAAGGCCGTGCTGCGCGAACGCTGGAAGCATGTTCTTGCCTTGCTCAACGTAACCGGCGATGTCCAATTGGCCGCTCTCGATGCGTTGATACAGCGAGGCGCCCTCCTGTACCAACAGTGCACTGGTGAAGATCACCGGCAAGATGGCGATCAGCAGACAGATCAGCAACGAGACACCGGCGGCGAGGTTGCGCCGGCGGTTGAAACGGATCAACAGGTTGCGCTGCAAAGGGGCAAACAGGATGCCCAGAATCACCGCCCAGAATATCGCGCCGTAATACGGCAGCATGATCCAGACGAAGGCAATGGTGACGGCGGTCAGCAGCACGGCCAGTGCCCTGTTCTGTAGTGCGGTTTGGTTCATGAGTATTCCTCGGGGATTCAGACCTTTAGTGCAGCAGAGATCTGAAAAAGTGCCCTGCGAGGGTTGATCCAGATCAATGCGCCTGAATTGGCCAGCCACTACCATCCGCGCCCTTTGCTCCGGTGCGCCCATGACCTCTCTCGCCAAGCCTGAATTGCTCGCCCCTGCCGGCACGCTGAAAAGCATGCGCTACGCCTTTGCCTACGGCGCCGACGCGGTGTATGCCGGCCAGCCGCGCTACAGCCTGCGGGTGCGCAACAACGAATTCGACCATGCCAACCTGGCCTTGGGCATCAACGAAGCGCACGCCTTGGGCAAGCAGTTCTACGTGGTGGTCAACATCGCCCCGCACAACGCCAAGCTGAAGACCTTCCTCAAGGACCTTGCTCCGGTGATCGCGATGGCGCCCGATGCGTTGATCATGTCTGACCCGGGCCTGATCATGCTGGTGCGCGAGCACTTCCCACAGATGCCGGTGCACCTGTCGGTGCAGGCCAACACGGTCAACTGGGCGAGCGTGCGCTTCTGGCAGCAGCTTGGCCTGAGCCGAATCATCCTCTCGCGCGAGTTGTCGCTGGAAGAGATTGAGGAGATCCGCCAGCAGGTACCCGCTATGCAGCTGGAGGTGTTTGTCCACGGCGCCCTGTGCATGGCCTACTCAGGACGCTGCCTGCTGTCGGGCTACCTGAACAAGCGCGACGCCAATCAGGGCAGCTGCACCAATGCCTGCCGCTGGAAGTATCAGGCCACTGCAGCGGTGGAGAACGTCAGCGGCGACATCGTCCATGAAGTGCAACCGACTCTTGGCCTGGGCGCCCCGACCGAGCAGGTGTTCCTGCTTGAAGAGGCCAATCGGCCCGGTGAAGCGCTGCCGGCGTTCGAGGACGAACACGGCACCTACATCATGAACGCCAAGGACCTGCGCGCCGTACAACACGTCGAGCGGCTGACGCGCATGGGTGTGCATTCGCTGAAAATCGAAGGCCGGACCAAATCGCATTTCTACTGCGCTCGCGCGGTGCAGTCCTACCGCCAGGCCATCGACGATGCCCTGCAGGGGCGGCCGTTTGATCGCAGCCTGATGGACAACCTTGAATCGCTGGCCCAGCGTGGCTACACCGAAGGCTTCCTGCGCCGCCATGTGCACGATGAATACCAGAACTACCAGCGCGGCAATTCGGTGTCCGAGCGACAGCAGTTCGTCGGTGAGCTGACCGGTGTGCGGGTCGAGGGCCTGGCCGAGGTCAAGGTCAAGAACCGTTTTGCCCTTGGCGATCAGCTGGAGCTGATGACACCCCGCGGCAACTACCATTTCGAACTGAGCCGCCTGCACGATCGGCAGCAGCGCGAGATCGAGGTAGCGCCTGGCGACGGCCACGTGGTGTATCTGCCTATCCCTGAGCAGGTGCCACTTGAGTACGCGTTGCTGATGCGTGATCTGGACGGTGATGCGCCTGCCAGCTGACAGCGCTGTAATGACTGCGTCAGCTTGCTGTCAGGTGAATTGCGCCATGCTGGCCGTTTTTGACCTGCCTGCAGCAGGCTGATGCCGGTTGCGTTAAGCTGCCGCCGAGCCTGCCGCCTGCAGGCGGCCGCCCCTTGCCGAGGAATTTGACCATGCTGCGTACTCGCCTGATTGCTCTGGGCCTGCTGGCCTTCACTGGCCTTGCTCAGGCTGCCGAGACCATCGACGTTTACCGTGACCCCAACTGTGGCTGCTGCAAGCAGTGGATCAGCCACCTGCGCGATAACGGTTTTACCGTCAATGACCACGTCGAGCCGAACATGAGCGCCGTGAAACAACGCCTCGGCGTAGCGCCGCGGCTGGCCTCCTGTCATACCGGTGTCATCGATGGCAAGTTCGTCGAGGGCCATGTGCCGGCCGAACAAGTGCGCCTGCTCGCCACACGCAACGACCTCAAGGGCGTGGCAGTACCCGGCATGCCGATGGGTTCGCCAGGGATGGAGATGGGCGATCACAAAGATTCATATCAGGTGATCGGCGTGACCCATGAGGGTAACGACGAGGTGGTGGCCAGCTACTGAGCCGCGGCCGATGATGAGCCTTGTGGCGTTGTTCCTCAGCGCCTTCGGCGCCGCCACTCTGCTGCCGTTGCAGTCCGAAGCGGTGCTGGTCGGGTTGCTGCTGCGCGAGCAGCATGCCTGGTTGACCCTGCTGCTGGTCGCGACCCTGGGCAATGTGCTGGGCTCGGTGGTCAACTGGCTGCTCGGCCGGGCGGTGGAACGGCTCCGTGAGCACCGCTGGTTCCCGTTCAGTGGCGCCCAACTGGAGCGTGCCCAGCAACGCTACCAACGCTGGGGCCAGTGGTCGCTGTTGCTTAGCTGGATGCCGGTGATCGGCGATCCTCTGACGCTGATTGCCGGCATCATGCGCGAGCCATTCTGGCGTTTTCTGCTGCTGGTGACAGTCGCCAAGTGTGGGCGTTACCTGGTGGTAGTGCTGATTACCCTGGGCTGGGTTAACGGCCAGTAACACCTTTGCCGCTTGTTGCGCGTGTCGGGCTGCTACAGTCGCTTTTTTCCTACATGGTCCTACACGGAGTGCCCCCATGCTGCGCGCAACCGCCCTGGCCCTCGCCTGCCTAATCGGCAGCCCGGCGTTCGCTGCCGAGTCGCCCACCTATGGGCAGCAACTCGAAGGCTTCGACTACCCCTACCCGCTCCAGCATTACGACTTCACCTCGCAAGACCAGGCCTTGCAAATGGGCTATATGGATGTCCCTGCCCAAGGCAAGGCCAACGGTCACAGCGTGGTGCTGATGCACGGCAAGAACTTCTGCGGCGCAACCTGGGAAAGCAGCATCGACGCCCTCAGCAAAGCCGGCTACCGGGTTATCGTGCCGGACCAAATCGGCTTCTGCACGTCGAGCAAGCCTGCCTATTACCAATACAGCTTCCAGCAGCTGGCGAGCAACACTCACGCCCTGCTCGAGCAGTTGGGGGTCGAGCAGGCGATCATTCTCGGCCACTCCACTGGCGGCATGCTTGCCACCCGCTATGCGCTGATGTACCCGCAGCAGGTCGAGCGCCTGGCGATGGTCAATCCAATCGGCCTGGAAGACTGGAAAGCCCTAGGCGTGCCTTACCGAACGGTCGATCAGTGGTATCAACGTGAGCTCAAGCTGGACGCCGAGGGCGTGCGCAACTACGAGCGCAAGACCTACTACGCCGGCCGCTGGAAGCCCGAATACGAGCGCTGGGTGCAGATGCTGGTTGGCTTGAATCAGGGTCCTGGGCATGAGCGCGTGGCATGGAACTCGGCGTTGATCTACGACATGATCTTTACCCAGCCGGTTTATCACGAGTTCCAGAACCTGAAGATGCCGACCTTGCTGCTGATTGGCGATCAGGACACTACCGCGATTGGCAGCGACATTGCCCCGGCTGAGGTCAAGGCGAAGCTGGGCAACTACAAGGCGCTGGGACCGCAGGCGGCCAAGCTGATCCCCCAGGGCGAGTTGATCGTCTTTGAGGGGATGGGCCACGCGCCGCAAATCGAAGAACCGCGGCGCTTCCACAAGACCTTGATCGACTGGCTGCAGAAATGAACCAGCTCTGAGCCGACCGTTAGCCGAAGCGTTGCAACTGCATTTCCCGTAACCGGCTCAAGGTGCGCTGATACGGGAATGCCAGGTAGCCCTTTGTGTAGAGCGCATCCAACGGCACTTGGGCCTCAAGGTAGAGGGCAACGCGGCGGTCATAGCACTCGTCGACCAAAGCGATGAAGCGGCGCACGCTATCGTCTTTGGCTGACAACGTCGGCAGCTGGCGATCGCCGGCTGCTACTCGCTCGGCAGCATCTTCGGTGCCCCGTGCAATGCGCCCGGCGCGCTGCTCGCCGCCTAGCGCAGGGATAGCATCGATGAGGATCGCCGGAAACCGGTCACACAAGGCCATGAATTCGATGGCCGACAACGGTTGCTCGCACAGATCGCTGAAGTGACACCAGATGGCCTGGTCACTGCGGCGCACCACGCGGATTTGTCGCGAACCTAATTGCAGCGGCTCGGCACAACCAGCGTCGCCGGCACTCAAATGCTCGAACAGGGTGCCGAAGGTACTGGTCGCATTGTCTGCTACACACCAGTAACGCTGACGCGCGAGGCCTGGGTGCAGCCGGTGATCCTGTTCGCCGACGACCGGCAGGATCTGCATATGCCGCTGCATCGCCTCAATGGCGGGCAGGAAGCGGTCACGATTGAAGCCGTCCAGGTACAGCTCAGTCGGCGGTTGATTGGAGGTGGCGACGATCACCACACCGTGCTCGAACAGCTCGCTGAACAACCGGCCAAGGATGATCGCGTCGCCGATGTCGTTGACGAACAGCTCATCGAAGCACAGCACGCGAATTTGCCCGGCCAGCTCACTGGCCAGTGCTCGCAGCGGATCAGCGGTGCCGTTGAGCTGGAACAGCCGTTGATGCACCCAGGCCATGAAGTGATGAAAGTGCTGGCGCCTTGCAGGTACTTGCAGGCAGCGATGGAACTGGTCCATCAGCCAGGTCTTGCCGCGACCGACCGGCCCCCATAGGTAGACGCCCGGGCCGGCCTGGTCAGTCTGCAAGGATTCGAAACACCGCTGAAGGGCGGCTACGGCATTGGCCTGCGCAGGATCGGCAACGAAGCCGTCCTGCTGCAAAGCCTGCTGATAGAGCGTTTGCGGATCGATAGCCATGTGCCAGTGAGCGTTTGGGAAAACGCCATGGTACCTGTTATCGCGATTACTGGTCGTTGCTCAAGCCAACTTTCAGCAGCGCGCCGTCTTTGGCGTCGGTCAATACATACAGGTAGCCGTCAGGCCCTACGCGCACATCACGAATTCGCGCCTTCAGTTCGCCCAGCAGCCGCTCTTCGTGCACCACCTTATCGCCCTTGAGCTGCAGGCGGATCAGCTCTTGAGTGGCCAGTGCACCGATGAACAGGTTGTGGTCCCAGGCCTTGAACGTAGGACGGTCGTAGAACGCCATGCCGCTGATGCCTGGTGACTTCTCCCACACGTGATGGGGATCGACCATGCCGTCAACGTGCTTGCCCTTGGCCTCTGGAATCGGCAACAGCGAGTAGTTGATGCCATGGGTAGCAATCGGCCAACCGTAGTTCTTGCCAGCCTGGGGAATGTTGATCTCGTCACCACCGCGCGGCCCGTGCTCATTGGTCCAGAGCTCGCCGCTCCACGGATTGAGCGCTGCGCCCTGCTGATTGCGATGGCCAAACGACCAGATCTCGGGGCGAACGTCTGATTTGCCAACGAAGGGATTGTCTTTGGGTACTTCACCATCGGGGAGGATGCGCACGACCTTGCCTTGGAGCTTGTCCAGGTCCTGCGCGGTGGCGCGTTGGTTGTTCTCGCCCAGTGCGATGAACAAATAGCCGTTCCGGTCGAACACCAGCCGCGAGCCGAAATGGTTGCCTTCAGACAGTTTCGGCATCTGCCGGAATATCACGGTGAAATTGTCGAGACGCGCGCGGTCGGCCGAGAGCTGGCCGCGGCCAACCGCAGTACCGGCCTTGTCATCGTCGCCTTCTTCGGCGAACGACAGGTAGACCGTGCGGTCCTTGTCGAAGTCTGGCGACAGCACTACATCGAGCAGGCCGCCCTGCCCTTGCGCCCAGACCTTGGGGACGCCGCTCAGGGGTGGCCCGACCTTGCCTTCAGCGGTCACCAGACGCAGGTTGCCAGGGCGTTCGGTGACCAGCATGTCCTTACCGCCTGGAAGAAACGCCAGGCCCCAAGGATTACGCAGGCCATTGGCTACTGTGCTGACGGTGATCTCACCCTCTTCACTGGGAAATTGCTGCTCGGAGGCGGCGTGGGCAAATACGGGCAGCAACGCTGCAACGGTCAAGCTGGTCAACCAGGATCGTGGAGTCATGCGGGGTTCCTTGCAGAAAAGCTCACGGCGCGCGTTGGCTGTCACGCGGCGGGCGACTGGGTTCGAGGCGTGGGGTCTGTTGTTGGCGGCGCAAGTTGTCACCGTTGCCGATACCGCGATTGTCCAGCGTCGGTGGACGTGGCATGGGCTGGGTAGAGGGCCCGCGCACGGGTGGGGTATCAGGCGCACTGCCCTGCCGACTATTGGGGTTGGCGCGCTGAATCGGGCTGTTGTAGGGGTTGTTGTTGGCCGCCAGCGCACTGGTATCAGCGAATGCGGCGCTGCCAGGTAACGCCAGCAACAAACCAAGGCCAAGGACTGGCCAGACAGATTTCATGTGCCACCTCCAAAAACGAAAAAGCCACGCTCAGGCGTTGGATAGCCTAGGGCGTGGCAGGTTCGTATTAAAAGTGCGAATTCGTGTGCAGATGCTTCGTGACGTGTCTAGCGGCTGAGGGCCGCCAACGACAGCAGCACCTGATCAGCGATTGGCGTTGGCGGCGGCCATCATTTTATTGACCTCGCTACGGACCATGATCGCAAAATCCTGAGGCGTCATCGCATCTAGCTCGGCGCGGACCCACTCGGCCCATTTGCCCTTGCGACGAGACTTCTCGGAAATCAAGCGACCGGCTTCAGCCTTGACCTTGCCAAGGTTGCTCTGCCAATACTCGAACAGTCGCGCTTTCTCCGCTTCGATCTGCGCCCGTTCTTCAAAGCTTCTGTTGGCCAGATTGAAACTCATGAAAATCTACCCTGCTGCATGAAATTTGCCGGCTATCTTACACTGATGCGGCAATCGGCCGGAACGTCTGCGCAACTTTCCCGCCGCGCAGGTATCCATTGTTCTAACCATCACCAAACGAGGAGCTGTTCATGGCCCGGAAAACCACCCAAATCGATACCGATCAGATCAAGGACCAGGTCTTCAGCGAGCTGCAGTCGTTAATTGAAGAGTCCGAGCGTCTACTCGAGCAAAGTGCATCGCTGATTGGCGAAGAGGCCGATACCCTGCGCGCCCAGATCAGCCAGAAGCTGAGCCAGGCTCGTCAGGCTGCCACCTCGGTACGCGACCGTGCGCAGCCGGTGGTCGAAGCCACTCAAGATTATATCGGTGGCCACCCGTGGCAGACCGTTGCGGTGTCTGCAGGCTTCGGTCTGGTAGTCGGCTTGCTGCTGGGCCGTCGTTCGTAATACGGGCGAGATCGCTGGCTCAGCCGCTGATCAAGCGGCCAGAGCCAGCGGTATACCACTGTGAAAGCGCAATTCCTGATCTGTTGAACAGATCAACTCTGCTTCAGCCTCGCGCACCTTCTCCACTACGCGCGCGATGTCGGCCTGATCGCCATACTGATTGGCAAGTTTCAGATAGCCGAGAAAATGCCGCGCTTCGCTGTTCAGCAAGCCGTGGTAAAACGTCCCTAACTCTTCATCCAGGTGCGGTACAAGTGCGGCAAAGCGCTCGCAGCTGCGCGCTTCGATAAAAGCACCCACCACCAGGGTATCGACCAACTTGACCGGCTCGTGGGAGCGAACCAGCTTGCGCAAGCTGGACGCATAGCGCCCTGCCGGAACCGGCCGCAGCGGTACGCCCCGGCGTTTCATCAGGCGCAGTACCTGCTCGTGGTGAACCAGCTCCTCACGTGCAAGGCGCGACATCATGTTGATCAGGTCGAGGTGCGCGTTGTACTTGGCAATCAAGCTCAAAGCTGTGCTGGCAGCCTTGAATTCACAGTTTTTGTGATCGATCAGCAGCGTCTCCTGATCGGCCAGTGCTGCTTCGATCCAGGCATCAGGGGTGCGACAACCGAGAAAGGCTTCGACTTCGGGAATCAGGGACATAATTTCACGGCAACTGAACAGCGGCAGGGTCGGCGATTATACCGAGGGCAGCGGCGATCGCCAGCGACTATGCTTGATATACGTCAAACGGCAACCGTGAGCGCGCCGTCTATAGTCAGGCATCGGCCACCCATTTTAGGAGTCCATGCTCATGCAACAGGTCAGAAGCATTCTGGTTGTACTCGATCCAGACCACGCCCACAGCCGGGCGCTGACCCGGGCCAAGCTGATTGCCGGGGTGACGGGCGCCCGTATGCATCTGCTGATGTGCGACAAAAAGCACGACCATCAGGCACTGCTGAGCGTGTTGGCGGGCCAACTGCAGGAAGACGGCTACGACAATATTAGCTTTGAGCAAAGCAGGCACGATGTTGTACATGAGGCCATCATCCAGGCCCAGCAAGCCGAGGGTTGCGACCTGGTAATCAAGGAGCATCGTCCGGATAACCCCCTGAAGAAAGCATTACTCACCCCTAGCGACTGGAAGCTACTGCGTCAGTGCCCTTGCGCGGTACTGATGGTCAAGAGCGAGCAACCCTGGACCGGTGGGGTGATTCTGGCAGCGGTCGACGTGGGCAATCATGATGAGGAACACCGCCTATTGCATGCGAGCATTATCGATCACGGTTTTGGCATCGCCAGCCTGGCCAAGGGCGAACTGCACGTGATCAGTGCCCACCCCTCCCCCATGCTCTCCGCAGCTGATCCGGTGTACCAGAACCGGGACAGTATCGAACAACGCTATCGCGAGGCGTGCAGCGCGTTTCAAGCTGAGTTCGATATCACTGATGATCGCCTACACATTGCTGAAGGTCCGGCAGATGTGCTGATTCCTTACACCGAGGATAAATACAAGGCCGTGGTAACGGTGATCGGCACCGTTGCCCGTACGGGTATCTCCGGCGCGTTGATTGGCAACACTGCTGAAGTGGTGCTGGATAAGCTTGAAGGTGATGTATTGGTACTGAAGACCGAGCAGGTGATTGCGCATCTTGCTGAGTTGGCTCGGGGCTGAAGCTGCCTTGATTGGGGCCGCTATGCAGCCCCTAATTCCCAGATCCGGAAAAGACAAAACCCCTACCTGCTCGCGCAGATAGGGGTTTTGCGAAATGAATCTTGACGATGACCTACTCTCACATGGGGAGACCCCACACTACCATCGGCGATGCAT